>NZ_OZ244657.1:0-512500 GCF_965218685.1 Thalassovita sp.
GCCCGTGCCGTGATCATGTCCGGCGCGTACGAGCACAACTGGAAAAAGCACCAGTGCCAAACCGAGGAAGATGCGCAAGCACTGGCCGAGGCGTTTGCCCGCTGGCAGAACCAGCTGCCGCTATATAATCTGCGCCTGAACAACCTGTCTGCCGCAATCGTGCGCCCCCAAATCGCCGAGGTCGCCCGCCGCGTCCGCGATGGGCGCCGCAACCATGACTATGTCGCGGAAAAACTGAACGGCTCGCCCTGGATCGAAGTGCCTGAAAAACTGACCCCGGAAGAGCGCGCGCCGGACTCGATCCAGTTCAACCTGGTCGGCATGAACGAAGACGAGGTCCGCGCCTTTGAAACCGCTGCCGCCAAACGCGGTGTGAAGGTTCAGATTTTCGGTCTGAGCACCGACAATGCCCGCGCGTTCTGGAACTGGCAATTTATCGAGGACCTGCCCAGCCTGCCGCAGACCCGCCAGATGCTGATGAAGGCCTGCGACACCCGCCTGCCCGCGCGTCTGCAACTGCCCGAGCTGGACGTGATTGCCGACGCATTGATCCGCGCTGCACAGGACGTGATGGGCAATTTGCGTGCCTTTGGCACCTGATCACAGCAGCTTCAGCAGCTTTTTCATGAATGGATAGGCCTGAATGGCCGGGGTCACCACTTCGGCCTGCAGGATCGGCTTTAGCTGCGCGGCCACCTGGGTGGGAATATCGCCCAGCATATCCTTGCGTGCGGTCACGGTGATGGTGCGGTGAAGCTGCGCGAATGGCAGCTCGAATACGTCCAGACCGGGCCAGAAACGCCGGGCGCGCATCAGCGCCAGGGGCGGCAGAATCGACCAGCCTTTGCCCTGCGCCACAAGCGCCAGAATTGCGTGATAGCTGTCCAGCTCAAACCGGTGCGACAGGATCAGGTTCTGCCGCGCCAGATGCGCCGCCAGCAGCTGCCCCATGTAATGCCGCGTCGTATACTGCACCAGCGGCAAGGATTGCAGCTGCGCAAGCACGTCCCCGGCACGGTCCACCTGCTGAACCGGAGCGACAACAACAAAGCCCTCGGTCAGGATGGGATGAGCCTCGGCCCAGTCGGGATGCGCGCCCATATCTGCGGCAATCACCACGTCCAACCCGCGCGCGTCCAGCTGATCATGCAGCGAATGGCTGGCGCCGGTTTCCAGTTGGAACTGACAGCCCGTCAGCTGGTCCGCCAGAACGGTCAGCAGGCTGGGGGTTACGTCGGCCTCGAAATCCTCGATGGCGCCCAGACGCAGACGGGTCAGTCGCGTCATCTGTGCATTCGACAGTTCTGCCCGGGCCAATGCGGCCTCGTTCAGAATAGAGCTAGCGCGGCGGCGGAACATCTCGCCCGCCGGGGTCAAGCCGACAGGGCGCGTATTGCGCACCAGCAAAGTCGCCCCGATCGCGTTTTCCAGATTGGTCAGCTGTTGGCTTACGGCCGAGGGACTGGCCCCCAGCCGACGTGCCGCGGCCGAGATGCTTCCCTCTTCGGCCGTGGCAACGAAAACCTCGACGCCCCAGAGCGTGATCCGTCCAGGGCCGTCGACCATCGTCTTTTACTTGCTCATCTTCGACAGCTTGGTCTGAAGCTCAGCCAGCTGTTTCTTGATCGCGTCCAGGTTTTCCTCGCCGCCGCCCGCGTCGGCGGTTTCATCGGACGGGCCGCTCCAGTTGTTGGAGATGCCACCAGTCATCGCTTTCATGAAGGCTTCTTGCTGGGCTTGCATGGCCTCGAACCCCGGCATGTTCGCCATCGGGTTCACCTTGGTCATGTTCTCCATCATCTTGGACTGGCCGTCACGCAGCATGTCAAAGGACATCTGCAGGAACTGCGGCACAACCGAGCCGGCCTGACCCGAATAGGTCCGCACCAGGTCCGTCAGAATGTTCACCGGCAGGATGTTGTCCCCGCGGCTTTCATGTTCGGCGATGATTTGCAGAAGATACTGACGGGTAAGGTCGTCCCCAGATTTCAGATCCACGATCTGAACTTCGCGACCTTCGCGAATGAAGCCGGCAATATCATCCAGCGTCACGTAATCGCTGGTTTCCGTGTTGTACAAACGACGGCTTGCATAACGTTTGATCAAAAGCGGTTTGTTGTCGTCCGACAAGGGTGGTCCTCCCAAAATGCAGCACTGCAGCAAAGCCTACGACAGGTCTGCACAAAAAGAAAGGGCGGGCTATAAAAGCCCGCCCAACGCTACGCATCAATTTTGGGAGGAGGTCGATGCGGCGATAGCGCGATTACTTCGAAGCGACTTTTTTGGCAGCTTCGGTGGCGTCTTTGGTGGCTTTCTGAACAGCGGCCGAAGCTTCTTCGGTGATGTCTTTGCCTGCAGCCATCAGCAGTTCGACGGTTTCCATCTGAACTTTTTTGGCGATTTCAGCGAAAGCAGCCATGTTTTCAGCGGCGGTTTCAGCCGAAGCCGAAGCGAAATCGGTCATCGCTTTGGCGTAGTCAGCAGGCTCGGCCTTGGCTTTCGACATGTCGGCCAGCTTGGTCAGGGTCTCTTTGGTCCACTTGGACGAGATGTCCGACGACTTCTCAGCAGCGGTCAGAGCAACCGAGGTCAGCTTTTCGTTCAGGGTCGCCTGAGTTTTGAAGGCGTCTTCAAAAGCTTTGGTGTCAACGGGGAACGAACCCATCATGTCTTTCATGATTGCGGTGAAGTCGGGTGCGGTTGCGGTCTTGGTAGCCATTGTAAAATTCCTTTGATTGCGTTCCGGGCCCACCCCGGCTTCTGCATCTGCAAACAATATGAATGCTGCGGCGCAGCAAATCAAGGGATTTTTGCTGCACCGCAGAATAATTTAGGTTTTTACAATAATATCAGTCGCTTGCCTTGGGCAAAACATAGGTTCCAGGCGCATCGCACAGGGCAGGATGGCTCGAATCACCCGGTTCACGGGCCGGAATCATCTTACCGGAACGCTTGGCCAGCCAGCTTTCCCAGCGCGGCCACCACGAACCTTCATGGTATTTGGCCTTGCTCTGCCACTCGGCCGGGGTCAGGTCCATGTCCGTGTTGGTATAGTGACCGTACTTCTTTTTATTGGGCGGGTTCACAATGCCAGCGATGTGGCCGGATTCGGACAGAATGAAGGTCTTGTTCTTCGATCCCATCTTCTGCGCACCACGATAGCTGTCTTTCCAGGCGGCGATGTGATCGGTCTCGCAGGCAATCAGACAGACGGGAATGTCGACATCACTGATGTGCAACCTGTCGTCCAGCAACTCGATCCCCTGATCGGCGAACTGGTTCTGCTGGCAAAGTTTGCGCAGGTAATCCACCGCCATCTTTGCCGGCAGATTGGTGCTGTCGCCGTTCCAATACAACAGATCGAAGGCTGGTGGGGACTCGCCCAGCATGTAGCTGCGGATCGCGGGGCCATAAACAAGGTCGTTCGAGCGCAAGAACGAGAAGGTCCGCGACATGATGAACGAGCGCAGCACGCCCTGCTCTTTCACTTCCTGTTCGATTCCATCAATGAAGTCATTCTGCAGGAAGGGCACGAACTCGCCCTGATCGCTGAAATCAGTCAGCGTGGTAAAGAAGGTTGCCGATTTGATCGACTTGTCACCTCGGTGTTTCATCAAGGACAAAGTCATACTGAGCGTGGTGCCCGCAATACAATAGCCGATCGCGTTGACCTGATCCTGGCCTGTGATCGCCTTGACCTCGCGCACGGCCGCCAGAAACCCATCTTCGATATAGTCTTCCAGACCAACATCCGCGTGGGACTCGTCAGGGTTCACCCAGCTGACCACGAACAGGGTATAGCCCTGATCGGTGATCCATTTGATCAGGCTGTTCTGTTCTTTAAGGTCCAGAATGTAGAATTTGTTGATCCACGGCGGGAACACGATCATCGGGATCGCATGCACCTCGTCGGTGGTGGGCGCGTATTGGATCAGCTCGATCATGCGGTTGCGATAAATGACCTTACCTTTGCTGGCACCGATATTCTGGCCAACCTTAAAGGCATTTGCGTCCGCCAGACGCACCAGCATTTCGCCATCGTTGGCTTCCAGATCCGCAACCAGGTTTTCCAAGCCGCGCACAAGAGATTCGCCGTCAGTCTCGATCGCCTTTTCCAGCGCATCGGGGTTGGTGCCCAGAAAATTGGTCGGGGCCATCATATCGATGATCTGCGACGAGAAATATTCGAGCCGCTTCTTTTCGATATCCTCTAGATCTTCGATTTCGTTAACGGCATTCCGCAACGCCTCGGCATTCAGCATGTATTGCTGTTTTACGTAATTGAAATAGGGATTGGTCTTCCAAAGGGGATTCGAGAACCGGCGATCGGTCGGTGTTTTGTCTTCGGGGGCTTCAAACTTGCCCTGGGCCAGAACCTGCTGGGCTTCGATGAAATGTTTGACCGATTTGCCCCAGTATTCCAGCTGACTTTCAAACAGTCGCGCAGGGTCTTGCGACATTTCCTGCCAATATGTGGTGGCGGCTTTTAGAAAGACATCCTGATCGGGGGCGTTCAGTGTGGGGTTCGGCGGCTTACGGCCAGACATCGCAGCGATCAATCTCTGAGAGAGTTCCTCAACCCTGGCGAGATTCGTGTTCAGGCGGTCCATATTTTCGCCTGCGACATCCTCTTTTGTTGTCATACTAATGATTCCCCATTATTCTCGCTGCTACGCAGCATCTTCGGTGTACAGGTAAACTGTCGTCGGTTTGGCAGGGTAAGACATTGAAACGCATCGGCAATTGCCGAGAAAAAGGAGATCACCATGCGCTATATGGCGACATACGACCTTATGGAAACTTTGCGCAATACGAACCAATGGTTGGGTGCCTCCGCCCTGTCCTTTGCATCTTATCCGGTTTTCAGCATGGTGCCAAACCCTGCTTTGCAGTGGATGGCGGCCTGGGGCGAAGTCACCGAGCGCACTTTCCAGCGTATGGTTGTTAAGCCTGACTGGGGCATTCGGACCTTCACTTGCGACGATGGCAAGGACCACTTGGTTAACATTGAAACTGTGGTGCCCGGCGACTTCGGCGACCTGATCCATTTCAAGGTCACCGGCCGTGAAACCAAGCCTCGCAAGGTGATGCTGGTGGCACCTATGTCGGGACACTATGCAACCCTTCTGCGTTCTACCGTTCTAAGCCTGCTTCCCGATTGTGAAGTTTACATTACCGATTGGCATAACGCGCGTGACATTCCGGTGTCCGCCGGCAAATTCGATATCGAGGATTACACCCTGTACCTGGTCGACTTCCTGCGTCACCTGGGCCCTGACACCCATGTGATCGCTGTCTGCCAGCCCGCCCCGCTGACCCTGGCGGCAACCGCGTACCTGGCCGAAGAAGACCCCGACGCGCAGCCGCGTTCGCTGACCCTGATCGGTGGCCCGATCGACCCCGATGCGACCCCCACCGACGTGACCGATTTCGGCAACCGCGTCACCATGGGCCAGCTGGAAGAAATGATGATTCAGCGCGTCGGCTTCAAGTATAACGGCGTTGGCCGCATGGTGTATCCGGGCTTGCTGCAGCTGTCCTCGTTCATGTCGATGAATGCCGATCGCCACTCGTCCGCCTTTGCTGACCAGATCCAACGCGTAATGAAGGGCGAGGCCTCGGATCACGATGCGCACAACCGTTTCTATGACGAATATCTGGCCGTGATGGACATGCCCGCCGAATTCTACCTGTCCACCGTCGAGCGGATCTTTAAAAACTGCGAGATCGGCAAGAACGAGTTCACCATCAACGGCAAGCACGTGGATATCGGCAAAATCACCACCGTCGCTGTGAAAACCGTGGAAGGTGCGAATGATGACATCTCAGCACCCGGCCAGTGTGTTGCCGCGCTGCGCCTGTGCACCGGCCTGCCCGACGAGAAGAAAGCCAGCCACCTGGAGCCCGGCGCCGGTCACTATGGCATCTTCGCGGGCAAAAGCTGGCGGAACAACATCCGTCCGCTGGTGCTGGAGTTCATCGACCAAAACTCGGCGGCGCCTGCAAAACCGGCCAAAAAAGCTGCGCGCCCCAAAGTGGTCGCTTCTAACTGATCGCTGGTTAACAAGCTTTTCAAAGGCGCGGGGGTTTCCTCCGCGCCTTTTGCTTTGCTGCTAGCTGCGCAGGACCAGGGGCTGTTTCATCCAGTCCCGCAGGGCGGCGCTTACCCGGTCGGGCTGTTCAAGCGTGGGTAAATGGCCAGCATCCGGGATCACCTTAAGCTCGGCATAAGGAATAAGGTCCGCCATAAATGCATGGCGTTTGATCGGCGTCAGGCCGTCATGTTCCCCGCACAGGACCAGCGTCGGACATTTGACCTTGCGCAGGGTGGCCTGCTGGTCGCGGCGGCGCTGCAACGCACGCGCCTGATTCACAAAGACTTCGGGGCCAAGGGACTGCGCCATCTGCAGCAGCTCGTTCATCACCGCCAGACGTCCGGGTCCGGGGGCCAGATGTTCGGGCTGCACCAGTTTGCGCATGGTCTCGTCCAGCTTTCCGGCCTTGGCGCCAATGATCAACGGCTCCAGCGCCGCGGCCCCTGCTGGGGTTTCGGCCAAAGCGTTCGTGTCCATCAGCGCAAGGCGCGTGATCTTTTCAGGCACGCGCCGCATAAGTTCCATCGCGACGATGCCGCCCATGGACAGACCGGCCAGCGCGAAACGTTCGGGCAATGCGGTCAGGATCGCGCCCGCGATATCCTCGATCCGCTCTCCGCCGGTCAATGGCGCCACCGAGACCACGTGATCGCGCCCCAAATCCACCAATTGCCGCGCAAACAGCCGCGCATCGCACATCATTCCCGGAAGAAAAACCAGAGGCTCCTGCATCACGCCCGCCCTTTATCCCCACTTAACACCTTGCCCAGACAGTCAGGCTTTCTTTTCGTCAAGTCAACGTCTTAGCCAGTTTCATCAGTCCCGATCAGCATCCGCTGCATAACCATTCCAGCGAAATGCCCCATCGTTCCGCAGGGTTGAAAACGGATTGAAGGCCAGCTCCCACACATGACCGTCGGGATCAGCGAAATAGGCAATGTGACCACCCCAGAAAACGTCGTGTGGCTCTTTCAATCCACGTGCCCCAGCTGCGATGGCCAATTCGAAAATCTGCGCGACCTCGTCCTTGCTGCGCAGGTTATGCGCCAGCGTCATCGCCCCCGAGCCCAGCTGATCGGGCTCCAATCCCATGTCACGGGCCAGATCAGCCCGAGGATACAGACCCAGCGCCTGCCCAAGCAGATCGAACACGGCCATGCCGTCCGGTGTTTCTACCTGTTTCCAGCCAAGCGCCTGGTAAAACGCGGCCGAGCGGGCGACGTCCTCGACGGCAAGTGTGATCAGACTAATGCGTTGTTCCATGTCAAACCCCTTTAATCCAATTCAAACTGGTTGCGACAGCCGGGGACAAAACGGGGCCAGCACCACAAGACAGCAGTGCCCCACCGCGAAAATCATCAGGCGCAGCGCTGAGTAACCTCTTGGATACTTGCAGTGATCAGCGGCAGGCAGTTTTCATCCGAAAAACCGTGATCGGCCCCATCCACCAGTGTCAGGCGCATATCGGGGCCCGTGGCATGATCCAGCAGCCGCAGCGCGACCTCGCGGTCGACCGAATTGTCCGCCGTTCCCTGTAAGAAGCGCGTCGGGAAAGGCAGCGGCAAGGGATCACGCAACACCAGATTGTTGCGCCCGTCCTCGATCATGCGCTGCGTGACGATATAGGGCTCGTCATAATCCGAGGGCAGCGCGACCTGGCCTTTTTCCATCAGCTCGGCCTTTTGCGCGTCGCTGAACCCGGCCCAAAAGCTGTCCTCGGTGAAATCCGGCGCGGCGGCGATGGTAACCAGTGCGGCCACCTTTTCGGGAATGCGGCGTGTCATCAGCAGGGAAATCCAGCCCCCCATCGACGAGCCCACCAGCACCTGGGGCCCCTCTGTCAGCTGGGTGATCGCCTGGGCCGCATCCTCGGCCCAATCGCCGATACAGCCATCCTCGAACGCCTCGGAGGATTCGCCATGGCCCGAATAGTCGAACCGCAAAAAGGCCCGGCCTTGCGATTTGGCCCATGCATCAAGGTACACTGCCTTGGTGCCGCCCATGTCGGATTTATACCCGCCCAGAAACACCACGCCGGGGCCTGTGCCCGGTGTCAAATGATAGGCGATACGGCGTCCGCTGGGGGTAGTCAGGAAACTGGTGCTCATGGGGGCCTCTTTGCTGGAACTGGCGCAAGTGTGCCCCAACCCGCACGCAGGGGAAAGAGGCCGTGGCCATATGGACTCAGGTTTTCGCGCGACGTCAGGTGGCGGGTTGACTTGGGCCCGGACGCGATTCAAAAGGGGGCCACACATAACCCGCAACCGGGCGTTCCGTGGGCGCCAAACTGACGAGGAGGCCAATAGATGGCAAACGTCACCCTTACATTCCCTGATGGCAATGCGCGCGAATTCGAAGCCGGGATCACCCCCGCTGAAATCGCTGCTGGCATTTCCAAATCCCTGTCGAAAAAAGCGATCAGCGCGTCGGTGAACGGCGCCCATTGGGATATGCAGTGGCCGATCACCGAGGATGCTCAGATCGCCATCAACACCATGCAGGATGACGAACCCGCGCTGGAGCTGATCCGTCACGACCTGGCTCACATCATGGCCCGCGCCGTGCAGGAAATCTGGCCGGACGTGAAGGTCACCATCGGCCCGGTCCGCGATCAGGGCTGGTTCTATGATTTCGACCGCGAAGAACCGTTCACCCCCGAAGACCTTGGCCAGATCGAAGCGCGGATGAAAGAGATCATCAACGCCCGCGAGCCGGTGAAGACCGAAGTGTGGGACCGCGCCCGCGCGGTGAAACACTATGAGGACAGCGGCGAGCCCTTCAAGGTCGAGCTGATCGACCGCATCCCCGAGGGTGAAGACCTTCGGATGTACTGGCATGGCGACTGGCAGGATCTGTGCCGCGGTCCGCACTTGCTGCACACCGGTCAGGTGCCAGCGGATGCGTTCAAACTGACCCACGTGGCCGGCGCGTATTGGCTGGGCGACAACACTCGCCCGATGCTGCAACGCATCTATGGCGTGGCCTTCAAGAACCGTAAGGATCTGAAAGCCTGGGAAGTCATGATGGAGGAAGCCGCCAAGCGCGACCACCGCAAACTGGGCCGTGAAATGGACCTGTTCCACATGCAAGAAGAGGCCCCCGGTCAGGTCTTCTGGCACCCCAACGGCTGGAAAATCTATACCACGCTTCAGGACTACATGCGCCGCCAGCAGGAAAAGGGCGGCTATGTCGAGGTGAACACGCCTCAGGTCGTGGATCGCAAACTGTGGGAGGCCTCAGGCCACTGGGAGAAGTACCAGGAAAACATGTTCATCGTCGAAGTCGACGAAGAGCACGCCCGCGAAAAATCCATCAACGCGCTGAAGCCCATGAACTGCCCCTGCCACGTGCAGGTCTATAACCAAGGTCTGAAATCCTATCGCGATCTGCCGCTGCGTATGGCCGAATTTGGCTCGTGTAACCGCTATGAACCCTCGGGCGCGTTGCACGGGATCATGCGGGTGCGCGGCTTCACGCAGGATGACGCGCATATCTTCTGCCGCGAGAACCAGATCGAGGAAGAGACCAAGAAGTTCATCGAATTCCTCAGCGCGATCTACAAGGATCTTGGCTTTGCCGAGTTCGCCGTGAAATTCTCGGACCGACCGGACACCCGCGCGGGCGCGGATGACGTGTGGGACAAGGCCGAGGCCGCGCTGGCCAACGCCACCAAGGCGGCAGGCTATGAGTATGACCTGAACCCCGGCGAAGGCGCCTTCTATGGCCCCAAACTGGAATTCGTTCTGACCGACGCGATCGGCCGTGACTGGCAGTGCGGCACCTTGCAGGTGGATTTCGTTCTGCCCGAACGTCTGGACGCGAACTATATCGCCGAGGATGGCGCGAAACATCGCCCCGTGATGCTGCACCGCGCGGTTCTGGGCAGTTTCGAACGCTTCATCGGCATCCTGATCGAATCCAACGCCGGCAAGCTGCCGTTCTGGATCGCACCGCGTCAGGTGGTTGTCGCCTCGATCGTGTCCGACGCGGATGAGTACTGCGAAGAGGTCGCCGCCGCCCTGCGCGCCGCTGGCGTACGCGCCGAGACCGATCTGCGCAACGAGAAGATCAACTATAAGGTCCGCGAGCACAGCCTGGGCAAGGTTCCCGCCATTCTGGCCATCGGTAAGAAAGAGGTCGAAGAGCGCACCGTATCCGTGCGGCGCCTTGGGGAAAAACAAACCTCGGTCCAATCGCTGGACGAGGTGGTCATCGCCCTGTCCGCCGAGGCCACTCCGCCCGACCTGCGCTGATCCCAGCCATTCCCAAATTCAACGCGCCGGCCCCAGTGGTCGGCGCGTTTCGTTTTCGGCTGCGCGATCCGGCGCCTTTTGGCAAGCCACGACACCCCATATGTCAGTCACCGGACGCGAACGTGAGCCAGCACACGCTGTCCCTTGCGCGGGGCACATTGCTGCAATGCAGCTGTAACAAACCGAAAAAAATGTCCGCCTGAGCGCCGGAAATCTTTCGGCAGCTCGTAATAAACCCGTTGAAAACCGCCCAAACCCCTCACAAGCGTAACACGGCCAATGACGCGGCTGTGATGCACAGGCCTGTGAGTGGCTTGTGACGCCTGCCTTTTCCTAACCTGCTGTCACCGGCAACGACCGGACGAGTTTTACATTGGAAAGGGAAATTCACATGTCCAACGCACTGAAAACCGCTGCTGTCGCAGGCGCACTGGCCGCTGCACTGACCGCTCAGACCACCACCACCGCGCATGCGATGGAAAAAGAGAAATGCTATGGCGTTTCGCTGGCTGGCAAGAACGACTGCGCCGCTGGTCCCGGCACCACCTGCGCCGGCACCTCGACCGTGGACTACCAGGGCAACGCCTGGACCCTGGTCGATGCAGGCAGCTGCATGAACATCGAGCTGCCCGCCATGGCAGACGGCTCCATGCGCAAGGGCAGCCTGTCTGCACTGGACCGCGACCTGCCGATGAAGGGCTAAACGTCTGACGGGGCGGGCCGAAACGCCCGCCCCATTTCGCACAGGATCGGGGGCACTCCATGTTTGATACGGCCAACCATCTTCCCGCTGCGGCGGGTGTCGGCTTTAAGCCGCAACATTACACGGACATTCTGGACAATCCCGGTGCCGTCGCCTGGCTGGAAATCCACGCCGAGAACTACATGGGCGATGGTGGCCGCCCGCTGGCGATGCTGCGCTTTCTGGCTGAACGGTTTCCGATCTCGGTTCACGGCGTCGGCTTGTCCATCGGCGGCGAAGACGCGCTGGATACCGATCATCTGGCCCGGCTGAAACATCTGTGCGACTGGCTGAACCCGGCCAGTTTTTCCGAACATCTGGCCTGGTCCACCCATGGAGCCGAGTTTCTGAACGATCTGCTGCCCCTGCCCTATACTGCCGCCACTCTGACCCGGATTTGCGACCATATCGACCAGGTTCAAAACCTTCTGGGGCGCCAGATGCTGTTGGAAAACCCCTCAAGCTATTTGCGTTTCGCTGCCTCGACCTATGAAGAGCCTGACTTTCTGGCCGAGATCGCCAAGCGCACCGGCTGCGAGTTGTTGCTGGACGTGAACAACGTCTTCGTTTCGGCCACCAATCTAGGTTACGATCCCCGTGCTTATATCGACGCCTATCCAACGGACCTGGTCGGAGAAATCCATCTGGGGGGCCATGACGAGGACGCCGATGACGCCGGTGCCCCACTGTTGATCGACAGTCATGGGCGCAAGGTGGCCGATCCTGTATGGGCGCTGCTTGAATACGTCCTGCAACAGACCGACCCAAAGCCCCTGTTGATCGAATGGGACAACGATGTGCCCGACTGGCCCATCCTTAGCGCCGAGGCCGCGCGCGCAGATGCCGCGCTGAAGGTGCCTGCATGAGTGCGCAATCTGAATTTCACACGGCCCTGCGTGACGCTGCGACGCCCGTTCCTGCGGGTCTTCTGGACAAAGTCGCAGCCCCCGCCGGCAAACGCTTTGACGTCTACCGAAACAACGTGACCGTATCGCTGATGGAGGCCATCAAAGAAGGGTTTCCGGCCACGGCCCGGCTGTTGGGCGAGGCAAACTTCTCCCAGATTTCCCGGCAGTTCGTGGGCAGCAACGCGCCCTCGTCCCCGCTGATGTTCCTTTATGGCGAAACATTTCCCGCTTTCCTTGCCGGGATCGAGCCGCTGTCGCATCTGACATGGCTGCCCGATGTAGCGCGGTTGGAATGGGCCTTGCGTGTGGCCTATCACGCGGCCGATGCCGCCCCCATTGCGCCCGAGGCCCTGCAAACACTGACGCCTGAGGCCCTGCTTTCGGCTCGGTTCTCCTTTGCGCCCGCTGTACAGCTTTTGCGATTTGATCACCCAGCCACTCAGATCCGGGACTATGCGTTGGGGCATGGCACCCAGCCCACGGGCGGGGCCGAGGCAGTGCTGATCACGCGCCCGGAATATGACCCGGTCGCCACCCCCGTACCTGCCCCGCAAGCAGCACTGCTGACCGCCTTGATGGACGGACTGCCGCTGGCGCAGGCGCTGGACAGCGCCCCAAACGCCGACCTGTCCGCCCTCTTGCCGCTTCTGCTTGGCCAGAACGCCCTTCACTCACTGACCCCGGAGGCCCCAAAATGACCCGCCTGCTGACCCTTTACCACACGCTCACTGAACAGCTGGAGCGCTCCGATTGGCTGCTGCCAACGCTTGCGCGCTTTGTCTTTGCGGCCGTTCTGGCCGGATATTTCTGGGCCTCGGGAATGACCAAACTGGGGGATGGGCTGCTGGGGGTTTTCAGCCCCTCAACCGGAGCCTACGCGCAGATTTTCCCCAAAGCGTTCGAGGCCGTGTCCTATGACGCATCGCAGCTGGGGATTTTCCACTGGGCCGTGGTGGTTGCTGGAACGGTGGCCGAGTTCGTCCTGCCTCTGCTTATTATCCTGGGCCTGCTGACCAGACTGGCCGCCCTGGGAATGATCGGGTTTGTTACTGTGCAGTCGCTGACCGACCTTTACGGCCATGGCGGGATCGAGCACGCCGCAACCCTGGGCGCCTGGTTCGACCGCTTGCCTGATGGCGTGATCCTGGACCAGCGCGCCTTTTGGATGCTGGCGCTGGTCACCTTGGTGCTGAAAGGCGCAGGTCCCGTGTCCGTCGACGCGCTGCTTAGAAATGGGCCTTGGGCTCGTCCGGTTTCCCAGCCGCAATAGCCAGCAACCCACCCAAGGCGCAAAAGCCGATCGGGAACATGGTGAAGACGTTGAAGCTGAAGGCATAGTACATGCCCACCGCCGAGGCGATCATCAGCCCCCCGCCCCACAGCGCCCGCGCCTTGGCCATTGCCCCGCCTGCGATGGCCAAAAGGGGCGCAAAGAAACTGGCAAAGCGGATCAGATCAACGTTTTCGACCTGGTCCAGCATCCCGTCGAAATCGCCGACGCGTTCAACGAATTCAGTATAGCCATAGCTGAAAAAGCCGACCACCATCCCGATCAGACCACCGATAATCCCAAGGAAAAGGGCTGCGTTGCGCATGTTGTAACCTCCGATTTCTTATGAAGTAGGGACGCTATCCCGAGATACCAAGGGCTGCCTGCACGTCACGGGTCCAACCAAGGAATAATTCCCCCTCAGGCGTGCGGATCAGGGGGCGTTTCATCAGCGCCGGATGGTCCGCCAACAGATCCAAGGCCGGGCGCGCACGCTCTTCTTCGCTGAGCCCGCGCCAGGTGGTCGAACGGGTGTTGACCAGTTTTTCAGCGAATTTTTGCTGAGCCTCAGCCAGGATTTCCGCCGGAACAGGGCTTTCGCGCACATCATAAAGACGCGCATTATCCATTACTTTCAACGCCTTGCGGCAAGTATCGCAGTTTTTCAACCCATAGATGATCATGTGTGTCTCCGTTGGCATGGATGCCTCAATAACAAGCATTTCATCGCCACGCACGATTGTTTTGCTTGATTTTTACAAAGGCGTATCAATCATCGAACATGTGACATTGGTCTAAAGGTACGCCCCGCTGCCCCGTGTATCGGTCGAACCCTGCAGAACAGCGCCACATGGCCCTGCATTTCAGGGAACGACAAGGCAAAAGGAGACACGGACATGCCCAGCGGCACCGTGAAATGGTTTAATACGACTAAAGGTTATGGATTTATTGCGCCCGATACCGGCGGCAAGGATGTGTTCGTGCACATCTCGGCTGTTGAACGGTCCGGGATGACAGGGCTCGCCGACAATCAAAAAGTCGAGTACGAGCTGCAAGAAGGACGCGACGGCCGCATGATGGCGTCCGACCTCAAAGCCGTCTAAGCGGCCAGCCTTCCCCTGATACAAGAAAGGTTGCGGCCGGATCTATCCAGCCGCCACCTTTTTTCAGTCGTAGTAACAGCCCTTTTCACCCTCGGGGCAGACCGCGCGACGTGTTTTCGGCGCCGGGCGAGAGTAGCTGCGCACTGCAGGCGCCGAAGTGGCCTGCTGATAGCTCATGCTCTGATTGGGCGTCCCACAGCAAATCACACCGTTGATCGAGATCGGCTGCAGCCCGCCGGGACAGTAATTTGCGGTGGTCGCATATCGGTAAATCGCCGGGCCATCGGCCAGCGCAGGGCCCGCGGCCCCCATCATCAGCACCGATGCCAGCATGGCCTTGTGCAGTTTGGTCATTGGAAGCTCCCTGAAAACCGGAAAACACGAAATTTGTCGACGTTTGCAGGGTAAATCACCCGCATACGCAGGCAAAGGATTTATTTCGGAACACTCTGTTTCAGTTTGCGTTTTGCCCTGGTTTAGCGCGGCCCTGATGCGGACCGCGCCAGCTAGGTCAATGATCCGCCAGTTTGCCGAACTCGGACTCCAGGCGCTGGCGCACTTTCTTGGCCGCAGCCTTAACCGCATGAGGGATATCGGCCGCGTCGTGATGGGCCGCATAGGGGCGCAGGCCCTCGGGACGTGCCTCGACGGTGGCGCGGATATCCTCGCCGCCCTTGGGGCCGCGGGTGTCTTTCACATGCACCTCGACGCGGGTCAGGCGTTTGGCGATGGGGGCCAGAGCGTCGCGCACGATCTGTTCGCAGACCTCGGCCACGCGTTCGTCGCCATGAATGTTGTGGTCGGTATTGATCTGGATTTGCATCCCGTCCTCCTTCGTTGTTGCTCTCAGGCTACCCATAGAATGTGGGGGACGGATTGATCTGGCGCAACTTTCTGAGCGATTTTTCGCGGAGATGTTTTACTCCACGCAGGGCCGCGCCCGACCTCGGGAGGAAGCGAAGCTTAGTGCATTTTGAAACGACGACGAACAGCAAAGCCGAACAAGAACACTAGCCCTAAACAAAGGTAGCTGTAGGCGATTTTCAGGCCAGCAACCCATGGACTTATCGGAATGACCAGTGACCGCTGGGAGAACACTGAAAAAGGCGAAAATATCCCCTCTAGCGCCCCGACGACCCCGCGGAGCAGCTGTGCAGAGGCGTCTTCACCAATGAGGTTTTCCCGCCAACCACAATCACTGCTGCATGCAAAACCTGCGTCGGTGCCCGTAGACCATAGAACCAGCGAAAACATTGGGATAAGAAAACCTATCCATTTCAGCGGACGCCAAAATGAATTACCGAAATCGCTGAACACTCCCCACAAGGTAAGCACGACGGACTCAGCCCCCTTTGCATGGGCCTTTTGCAAAGCCAGCTCACGACCACGCGCAAGGTGCGCCACCTCGCTGTTTCCCTGTCTTTCAGCCCAATCGTATAGGTGAGCAAAGCTAGAACGGTTGAGACGCGGGAGGTCGCCGTCTTCTATCTGTTTGAGATTGTCGGCACGCGTCGCGATTAACCGATCGACTTCAAATGTAACCCTATCCAACCAGACTTCTTTGGCCGAGAAGTTCGAAGAAATCTGCAATTCCGATATGTGGGTGTCCGAAATCAGGATGTCAGAATGTTGCCCTGTCCCAGTGAGCTCTAATCTCCCAATATTGCAATTGGAAATACCCAAGTTCCTTACGGCATTGGAAATATTTACCTCGAGCACTCCAATCCGGGACTTAGTAATGCTTACATTCTCACTACTATCAACATGAAGTGTCCGAATCTGTGCGTTTGCTAACTCAAGACGATTTGAACGCTTGATGTTGCCAACGGAGAAGGCTGGACAAGCCTCCAAATCTAGCCGCTGGCCGTGGCCTCCATCAAAGTTAATGCCACTAGCCCTAAACGAATAGCCTGCACGTGCACTTTGCAGTCGCCCAACAAATTCCTCGAAGTCGTTTGTGCTGCGCCCCGAACCGACAACTCCACCTGACGAACCGCCTGGTGGGTAGTAGTCTAAGGTACGATCCCGTTTCTCAAGAAGCAGGAGCCTTTCCATCTGGTGTGAAATCCAAGCTAGATGCGCTCCTTCTTCCCTTGGTGTACTCACCCCAATACCTCTTGCAACTCCCGCCACTCACGGGCGCTCATGCCCGAGGTTTCTTGCGTGACCGCCTCACCTTTCAACATCCGGCGGACGCAATCAAGGGCTGCAGCGGACAAAGTCTCGCCACCCATGCGATAATCCTCGAAAGCCTTAAAGGCAAACGGCACCCAGTCGGCGACGACCTTGCAGATCTCGTCGGTATAGACGCGGATTTCGTATTGGGCGTGGCTGTCGGCGCGCAGGCGCAGGAAGTGGAACAGGTTGTGCAGGTCCACCTTCCAGTACCATTGGGTGTAGATGTTGGCGGGCAGGTTCATGCGGGCCAGCTCGCGCGCAAGGCCCTGCTGGCCGTCCTCCGAGATCATGGATTCATAGTGGTCATAGGCGCGGTTGGCGTCGGATTTGAGGATCTCCAGCACGCGGGCGGCCTCGTCCCCGGTCAGGGCTTCGCCGCGGCCCTGGTTGTTGATCACCGACTGCGCGGCCAGCTGTTCGGGCGCGGGGATGTAGAATTCGCGGTCCAGGATCGAATAGCGGGCGCTGTATTCGTTGACGTTGGCCGTGCGGTGGCGGATCCACTGGCGCGCGACAAAGACGGGCAGTTTCACGTGCAGCTTGATCTCGCACATCTCGAACGGTGTCGAGTGCCAGTGGCGCATCAGATAGCGGATCAGCCCTTCGTCATTCTGCACCGATTTGGTGCCCTTGCCATAGGAAACGCGGGCGGCCTGACAGATCGCAGCGTCATCGCCCATGTAGTCGACCACGCGGACAAACCCATGATCCAGAACGGGATAGGCGGTGTAAAGATGGCTCTCCATACCCTCAGAGACAGCGCGCAAAGTCTGGCGAGGCTGGCTGCGCAGGGTGTCAATCTCGGCCTGTTGTTCGGGCGTCACGGGCATGGGGCTGTCCTTCTTTGGGTTTAGTGAGTCGCAGAACACTATATCTGGGGTCCGCGTTTCGAAAAACTTCTATATGCGGGCAAGTTTTTCCATGCAACAGGGGGCAGGAAAATCCTTGGGCATGGGACTTGGTCGTTGACATTTAAGCCCCATCCACGGATTTTGGTGGGTAATTGTCGTCGGGCAGACGAAAAAAATATAAGGAATGAGGCCATGTATCGCGTCGCAGTACCTGCGCTCTGTTTATCATTTCTGGCGGCCTGTACGGATGGCACCGGCGGAGGCATCGGTCCGGGCGGTAGCCTTACCCATGTCCCCACCAACTTGTCCTCTGCGCTTTCCGCCGTGTCGTACAATGCAGACAGCGAGACAATCACGCTGCGGCTTTCTGGCATTGATGGTGGGCCGCAGGATCTGAACTATCGGCGGCGGGCTGCTTTGGACGTCGGCCCGTATCAGGCTTACACCTATCAGGACGATCCGCTGGACCGCCATTTCACCGTGCTGGCAGCAGAAAGCCATGATGGCAGCGTCCAGGCGGGCGTGACCGCTGACGGGGGCCTTGGCAACGAATATTTCCGGGGCGGCTTCTATGTGCGCGAGGGCAACTTCGACGCTCCGCCCGCAGCCAGTGGTCAGGTTGAGTACGGCGGCAGCTACGCTGGCATCACCAACCTGAACACGAACCCGTCGGACCCTGGATATGACCTGCTGCCCGTCCCTGCCGGAACCGATCCGGCGATCCAGCCCGGACAGGGCGCGCGTGTTGCCGGCCGTATCTTGATCAACGCGAACTTCACCGAAGGCCTGACAAGCGGTATCGTCTTTGACCGCGCTTTCGTGGACAACCCCTCGATCACCTTGCCTGACCTTGCCCTGCTGACGACAGGTGTCGAAAACGACGGCAGCTTTTTTGGAGATATCGAGTTTGACGGCACCGTGGGAACAGACATTGGTGACTATGGCGGGATGTTTGCAGGGGTAGACGCGTCCTCGGTCGGGGGCGTGCTGTTCCTGATCGATGTGGACAACACCATTTATGGCTGGGAAGGCGATCAAGAAGTCGGCGTCTTCGTACTGACCCAATGCGGACAACCTGGTGAAGATGTCGCCTTGTGTGATCTCACGCGCTAAACGGACGGCGCTGGGGCTGGCGCTTGGCCTGACCATGGCCTTGCCCCTGCAGGCCGAGACCCAGCAGTCCGTTTCCCTGACGATCGAAGAATCGCGACAAGTCGCGGTGCAGGCCCTGTCCGCGGGGCAGCCGCAGGTGGCCGTGCAAATCGCGCTGGGTCTGTTGCAGCGGGACGGCGCAGATGCCTTTGCCCACTACGTTCTGGCCCGTGCGATGCAGCAGATGCAGCAGCCCCAAAAAGGCCGGCAGGCAGCTGCGCGCGCCTTTCGGCACGCCAAAACTCAGGTCCAGAAATACGAGGCCTCGCAACTGGCCGCGACCCTCGCGTTCGAGCAAGGCGCCCCCGGCCTGGCACAGGTTTGGCTGCGGCGGTCGTGGAACCATGCGCCATCTGATCAGGCCCGCGCGGTCCTGAAAAAGGACTATGCCACTTTGCGCCAGGTGAATCCCTGGCAGGTGCGCGGCCGGCTTTCGGTGGTACCTTCGGATAATGTGAATGGCGGCGCGCGTGACCCCTTTATGTACATCGAGGGTGTGCCCTATGTCGGGATTCTAAGCGGCGACGCCCGCGCCCTGCCCGGCACCAAGATAATCGGTGATTTCTCTGTCGGGTATCGGCTGAGGCAAGACAAAACCTCGCAAACGCGGATCACCGGACGCATCTATGCCAACCGGGTCCGCCTGTCGGACGAGGCCCGGCGCATCGCGCCCGGCGCCCAGAACGATGATTTTGCCTATTCGGATATCTCGATCGGGCTGGAACACCAGGTCAACCCGAACCGAAAAACGCAGACGGTTTACTCGGCCTCGGTAGGGCAATTGTGGTATGCGGGCAACCGGTTTCAGGATCGGATCAGTTTGGGCGTTGTCCATACGCGGCCCAATATTCCCATGGGGCGTTTGCAGCTGAGCGGCCATTTGCAGCGCGCCGCCCCTGCTGGACGCGTCTCGAATTTGTACCAGGCCGAGCTGGGCGCCCAGTTTGATTATCCGCTGAAGAACGGAGACCTGTTCGGTATTGGCTTGACGGGTAAGATGGTTGCCACCCGATCAGATCTGCATCGCGAACGGCGTATCTCAAGCCATCTGACCTATGGGTTTGGCAAACCGATTGGCCCAGCCAAACTGTCCGTCACGGTCGGCGCCTCTTTGGGGTACTTTCCTGATTACCGGCTGGGCAACCTGATCGTTCCGGGCGGACGGGACGACCAATCACTGTTTGCAAGCGCAAGGTTCACCTTTGAAGGCTTCGATTACGCAGGTTTCGCGCCGACCCTGACCGTTCACGCGCAGCAGAACCGATCAAACGTCAGCCGGTTTTCCTCGGACGCGATTTCGGTTTCCTTGGGCTTCGTTTCACGCTTCTAATGGCACCGGGAACGAAGAAGCGAGGAGCCACCCATGAAAATGCGATACCTGCACACGATGGTTCGGGTGAAAGACCTAGAGGCAAGCCTGCGATTTTACACGCTGCTGGGCCTGAAAGAAGTTCGACGCAAGGACTTTGACAAGGGGCGGTTTTCCCTGATTTTCCTGGCACCCGAAGGGCAGGAAGAAGCGCAGGTCGAATTGACCTATAACTGGGATGGGGATGATGCGCTGCCTTCGGACAGCCGGCATTTCGGGCATCTGGCCTATGCTGTCGAGGACATCTACGCCTTGTGCCAGCATCTGATGGACAACGGTGTGGTGATCAACCGGCCGCCGCGCGACGGGCACATGGCCTTTGTCCGCTCGCCTGACAATATCTCGGTGGAACTGCTGCAAATGGGGGACCCCCTGCCCCCGCAGGAACCATGGGCCAGCATGGAAAATACCGGCACCTGGTAGGGGTCAGTAGATATAGCGAATCTGGTCCGTCCAATAGCGTTCGACCCTGCGCAGCGCCGAGGTAATCTCGGTGATGCCGTCGGGGCCCAGAACGCCTTTGGCCTCCAGCCCATCGGCATGGCGCGAGAACAGCTCGGTGATCAGGTCCCGAATCTCGCGGCCTTTTTGCGTCAGCCGCACCCGAACAGATCGCCGGTCAATCTCGCAGCGTTGATGGTGCATATAACCCATCTCGACCATCTTTTTCAGGTTATAGCTGACATTCGAACCCTGATAATATCCGCGCGTCTTTAATTCGCCCGCCGTCACCTCGTTGTCGCCGATATTGAACAGCAGCAGCGCCTGCACCGGGTTGATCTCCAGCACACCGACACGTTCGAATTCATCTTTGATGACATCCAACAGCAATCGGTGCAGCCGCTCAACCAGGGCCAGCGCCTCAAGGTAACTGCCCATGAAGGCCGCGCTGTCACCGGTGCTGATTTGGTTATGTATGCTCATCCTGATCTCCGTCCGGGAAATTTCCAGACGAGGATTGGACGGCAAAAACCAACATTCAGTTAAATCAAACCGAGTTAGATAAAATCCGAGTTATTCCGTGTAACCCAGCATTTGACGAATACGACCGATCAGCGGGGCGAATTCCGCTTTGGGCTGGGCCTGCCCGGACACCCACTGATACAGGTCCTGATCGTTTTCCGACAGCATGGCGTCATATTCCAGAAGCTCGGCGTTGGACATGGTTTCCAGGTTGGCATCGGCATAGCGCGTCAGGATAATATCCATTTCCTTGATCCCGCGCCGCATCGAGCGCATGGACAGGCGCTTGATCCGGTTTTCGCGGCTTTCGCCGGGCAGCTCGCCGTGGGTCTCGGTCGGAATCTGTGCGCTCATGCGTCTTCGCCCTTCAGTTTCATCCGCAATTGCACCTCAAGCCGGCCCAGCCGGTCGGCCGCATCGGTGATCTGGCCTTTCAGCTCGCGGATCTCGGTCAACAGACCGTCGATATCGGACGAAAGCGGTGCATCGTCAAGCGGCGCATTGACGCCGTCACCCTCGCCATTCAACAACCACATCACCGAAACGTTCAGCATCCCCGCCAGCATGGACATGCGGTTGGCGCGGGGTTCGGACAGGTCTTGCTCCCAGTCCTCCAGCGTGCCCGTCTTAACGCCCAGTCGTTTCGCCAGCTGTTTCTGGGTCATGCCCCCTTGTTCGCGCGCAGCAGCCAGACGGTCGCCAAATGTCGCCGTTTCCGGCCCGAACCAGTCGTCTTGTGCCATTCCTCGTCCCTTTTCTCCGATCCTGCTTGATCGGGTTCAGCCTGCAACCTATGACAGGACTTTAGTGAACACAAACCACCGAGGGCCGACCATGTCTTTCCTGTCTCAGACGCTTTCCCGTGTAAAACCGTCGCCCACCATGGCGATCACTGGCTTGGCGATGGAGCTGAAGGCCCAGGGCCGTGACGTGATCGGCCTGAGCGCAGGCGAGCCGGATTTCGACACGCCCGAAAACATCCGCGCAGCAGGTATCCGCGCCATCGAAGAGGGCAAGACGCGCTATACCGCCGTCGATGGCATCCCCGAGCTGAAGCAGGCCGTCTGCGACAAGTTCAAGCGCGACAACGGATTGGCCTACACGCCCAAGCAGGTGACCATCGGCACAGGCGGCAAACAGGTGCTGTATAACGCGCTGATGGCCACGCTGAACCATGATGACGAGGTGATCATCCCCGCGCCCTATTGGGTCAGCTATCCCGATATGGTTTTGCTGGCGGGCGGCACGCCCGTGTTCATCGAGGCCGCGCTTGAGAACAACTTCAAGATCACGGCCGAGCAGCTGGAGGCCGCGATCACCCGCAATACCAAATGGTTCATGTTCAACTCGCCCAGCAACCCCACCGGCGCGGGCTATACCCGCGACGAGCTGAAGGCGCTGACCGATGTTCTGATGCGCCACCCGCATGTCTGGGTTCTGACGGACGACATGTATGAACACCTGGCCTATGACGATTTTGAGTTCTGCACCCCCGCGCAGGTCGAACCGGGGCTGTATAACCGGACGCTGACGGTGAATGGCGTGTCCAAGGCCTATGCCATGACCGGCTGGCGCATCGGCTATGCCGCGGGCCCCGAAGAGGTGATCGCTGCCATCCGCAAGGTGCAATCGCAAAGCACCTCGAACCCGTGTTCCGTCAGCCAGTGGGCCGCGGTCGAGGCGTTGAACGGCACACAAGATTTCCTTCCCGGCCATAACGAGATTTTCGTACGCCGGCGTGATATGGTTGTCGCCATGCTGAACGAAATCGAGGGCATCACCTGCCCCACACCCGAAGGTGCGTTCTATGTCTATCCGTCCATCTCGGGACTGATTGGCAAGACCACCCCAAACGGCGTCATCATCACCAGCGACGAGGTTTTCGTGACCGAGCTGCTGAACGACACCGGCGTGGCCGTGGTCTTTGGCGCAGCTTTCGGGTTGTCTCCGAATTTCCGCATCTCCTATGCGACCTCGGACGAGAACCTGAAAGAGGCATGCACCCGCATTCAGAACTTCTGCAAGGCTCTCACATGAACGATCTGCCCGAGTATTACTTCCGCACCCGCGACAAGGGCGCCTTTGTCTTTCGCGTGGACGCCGAGAACCGACAGCGCCGCATCGACATGGACCAAATCGCCACGGTAAACCTGCGCAACGGCGAGGTCCGCTCCCAAGGTGACCGCGTCCTGACAGATGGAGATAAGGCCGCCATTTCCGAATGGATAGAGGACCGCAAGAAGCTGCTGCAAAAGCGCGAGGTCGACGACATCCTGCGCACGGTGGATCATCTGCACAAGACCGCGCATTGGGTGCAGACCCGTGCCAATGATCGCCAGTTGGACAGGGTCACGGACGAGCTGTTGCTGGCCATGCATGACCTGCGCACCGTGCTGATCCGGCGCAAGGCCGAACGGGCCGAGAAGGGCTCTTAATCTGCGAAAAGCCGCTTGACCGAATGGCCCCAGAACCGCCCCATCAGCAGGATCGAGGCGATGAACAGCCCCACGGTCAGCCCGATCCAGACCCCCGGCCCCTGCCAATCCAGGACAAAGCCCAACCCATAGCTGATTGGCACCCCGATCACCCAATAGGACACGGCTGCGATCACCAAGGGCACCCGCGTGTCCTGCACACCGCGTAACAACCCCAGCGCCAGCACCTGCGCCGCATCGGCCAGCTGGAACACCGCCGCAGCCGCCAGCAAGGGAACGCCCAGCGCGATCACCGGCACCCGGTCGGGATCATCAGGCGAGATGAAGGCGCCCAGCAGGGGCTCGGGGACAAGCAGGAACACGGCCATGGTCAGCAGGGCAACCCCTACTGACAGCACGCTTACGCCAATTGCGCCGCGCCGCAGCCCTTGCAAATCCCTCTGCCCCATGGCCCGGCCAGCCCGCACCGTTGCCGCATTGGATAGTCCCAGGTGGATCATGAATGTCAGCGAGGCGATCTGCAGCGCGATGCCATGCGCGGCCAGGGGAACCTCGCCCAGCCAGCCCATCATGGTCGAGGCCGCCGCGAACAATCCCACCTCGGCCAGGTTGGTCAGGCCGATCGGCCAGCCAAGACGAAATACATGCCCGAACGCTTCCCAGTCGGGGCGCCAGAAACGGACGAACAGCTGATGCTCGGACGTCACCACCGCCGCATAGATCGCCAGCAGCACCATCGAGACCACCTGCACCGCAACCGAGGCCACAGCAGCCCCGCGGATGCCCATTTCTGGCAGGCCCCAGTTGCCGAAAATCAGGCCGTAATTCACCACGGCATTCACCGCCACAGCGCCCAGTGTCACCCACAGCACGATGCGGGTCCGTTCCAGCGCGGCCAGATAGGATTTCAGCACCATCACCATCAGCGCCGGGAAAATACCCCAGCCGGCGATCACAAGGTATTCTGCCCCAACACGGGCGATCTGAGGTGTCTGACCCAGCGCCAGAAGCACCGGCTCAGACCAGATCATCAGCGGCATCACGGCCACACCGAAACAGAGCGAAATCCACAGCGCCATGCGTGTAAACCTGCGCACCAAGGTCTGGTTTCCGGCGGCCTCGGCTTCGGCCACCATGGGCATCACTGCCCAAGCAAACCCCGACCCCATGATGAACAGCACGAAAAACAGCATCGAGCCCATGACCTGTGCGGCCAGCACCTCGACGTCGTACCAGCCCAGCATCACCGTATCGATCAACGAGATCGCGAATTGCGCGACGTTGCTGCCGATCAGCGGAAGGCCCAGCACCAGGATGGCGCGCATATGCTGCAAGTTGGTCATGCCTCGACCTATCGCCGCACGCGACCAAGGGCAAGCGGGGCACAGCGGCCACCGGAGTAATACGGTACGGCGCTAAAGCGCGCTCAGCATCAGTTGCAGGGACAGGATGGCGACGATGGCACCGGCCAGAAGCTCCAGGACCGGGGTCGCGTAGACCAACAGACCCGGCGCGCGAATTTGCGACAAGGAGCTTTCGCGCATCAGCACAGCGGCAATCGCCACGGCCACGGTGACGGTGGCTGTGCCCAGCCCCATGGCAAAGGCACCCGCGATGCCAACCCACTCCAACCCCATGCGCCAGGTCAGGATCAGCACGAACAAAGCACCGGTGCAGGGCCGGATCGCCACGGTGCCGATCAAAAGAAGGGCCTGACCCAGGCTGCGGACCTCTTTGGCTTGCTGAGGCGTAGGGCCATGGGCGTGGCCGCAACCACAATCGTGATCATGGTGGTGATGATCGTGGATTTGCCGCCCGCGAACACGCATCAGGTGGCGTATCCCCCGGATCAGCAGCCAAAGCCCCACCAGACCCACCATCGCATAGCTGGCAGGGGCCAGGATACGTTCGGCCGTGTCCACCATGAACTGGCGTGACCAGTTCAGCAGCAGCACGCCCGCGTAGACCATGATCACCGCCGTCGCCGCCTGCGCAATAGACGAGCCGACGGCCAGCCCCGACAGCCGCCACAAAGGAACGCGCTGACCCAGGCCGTAGCCTCCGATCAGAACCTTGCCGTGGCCGGGCCCCGCTGCGTGAAAGAAACCGTAGGCAAAGCCCAGCCCCAACAGGCCGATCAGGGCGGCAGGCTCGCCCGCTTTCAGCCGCCGCAGAGCGCCGGCCATGGCTGTCTGCATCTCACGCTGGCCTTCGGCGGCCCAGCGCTGCACCTCGGCCGCGCCGCCCATAGCCCACAGCCACAGGGCCAGCCCAACCAGCAGCACCATCGCGGCCAGAGGCAGCGAGATCAGAAACCGCCTGTGCATGTCACCGTCACCGTGTCCGCAAAAGCATCACCAACCGCGGGATAGTCATCCTCGGCATAACCTTTCTGCTCCATCATCCTGGCCACTCGGGCATAGGCCGCATCCAGATCGGCGGTCTGCGTGTGTACGGTGCAGCCCTTGGGCGCCTGCACACCTCTGGTCAGGTCATAGGCAGTGTAGAAGGTCGGATCATAGGCCCGCAGCACAACCGCATCCTGGGGCCCGGCAAACTGGCGGATGTGGCGGGTCACGATCTTTGCATCCTCGAACCGGGTTTCGACGGGCTGCGGTGCACCCAAGGCAACGGGGCCGCTGTCCCCGGTGGCATAAAGATCGCCGGCGAACCCTTCATCCCAGTTCATGTCGAACCGGTGCAGCTTGGCCAGCTCACCTTCGCTTAGTACCCCGTCATAGTCCCCGTCCAGTCCCATATCTTCGAGGATCAGCAACGAATAAAGCTCGTCATAAACCCATGTCACTTCGACCCCGGTGGCGCGCCCCTGATCATCGGTCAGAACGCGCAGCGCGGTATCGACGAAAATATGCGGGTGCGCTTGCGCCATGGGCGGCAGGCACAACGCGGCAGATATTAATGCGGGGCGCACAAAGGTCATGGCGGTTATGTAGCCCCCAATGGCCCGCAAGAAAAGCGTGCAGGCAAGCGCGCGCGGATGCCCGCCAAAGCAAAAGCCGCCCGCAGATCCTGCAGGCGGCTATCTGTCTTCGGGTTTGGCTTAATCCCGTGGCTTGCGCATGTCTGGATGCAACGCAGCCCCCAGAATGTGGTCCGAGCGATGGATCACATGGTTTGCGCCGCCAACGATCAGCGGGTCAGGCCCATGGGCGACCTTCAGGTCCTTGCCGGGATAGTCCAGCGTCGACAGGAAGTGCAGCATGCAGTTCAGGCGAGCGCGTTTCTTGTCGTTCGACTTGACCACCGTCCAGGGCGCATCAGCCGTGTCGGTATAGAAGAACATCGCCTCTTTCGCCTCGGTATAGTCGTCCCACTTGTCCAGCGAGGCCTTGTCGATCGGCGACAGCTTCCACTGTTTCAGGGGGTCGGTTTCACGCGATTTGAAACGGCGCAGCTGTTCCTCGCGGGTGACCGAGAACCAGTATTTGTAGAACTTGATCCCCGAGCGCACCAGCATCCGTTCCAGCTCGGGCGTCTGACGCATGAACTCCAGATATTCGTTAGGCTCGCAAAAGCCCATGACCCGTTCCACCCCCGCGCGGTTGTACCACGAACGGTCATACAGCACGATTTCACCCGCGGTGGGCAGATGTTCGATGTAGCGCTGGAAATACCACTGGCCGCGCTCTTCGTCGGTGGGCTTGTTCAGGGCCACGACGCGCGCGTTCCGGGGGTTCAGGTGCTCGGTAAAGCGCTTGATGGTGCCGCCCTTACCGGCCGCGTCGCGTCCCTCGAACAGCATCACGAATTTCTGGCCGGTTTCCTGTGCCCAAAGCTGAACCTTCAGCAGTTCAGCCTGCAGTTTCGCCTTTTGGCTCTCGTATGTTCGGCGCGACAGCTTGGTATCATAGGGGTATTCGCCGGATTCAAAAGCGTGACGCACCTGATCAGGTGTAGGCCGCGGATTGCGGAACCGCGAGGTCGTGGGGGTAGCAACAGCAGCAGCGGGTTTTACTGCCTCGGTTTTGGCTGCCTCAGGTTTTGCAGAGGGGGTCACAGCGGGTTTGGCAGAATTTGCAACAGAACTCGACTTCGCGGCGGGGGGCGTCACGGGCATACATTTCTCCTAACATGGTATGGGCGCATCATATTGCAGTGCGAAAAGGCCTGCTTTGATGGATATCAAGTGCCGGACACTTTCATGCGAAAACGGGCTGTTTTCCGATGATTTCACCCGTCCCTTCGCCGTGACGCAGCGGCGGCCTTTGCCTGCACAGAACCGCTTGGTAGGCTGGCTTGCGGAGGGACATCATGCTTAGCCATCATATCGAGTTGAACGGGCAACCGTTTCATTACCTGGGCTGGGGCACTGCCGGGGCGCCGGTGATGCTGTTTCTACACGGATTTCCTGAATATTCGGGCGCCTGGGCGGATTTCGCGCCGCAGTTTGCGGACAGGTTTCACTGCATCGCTCCCGATCAGCGCGGCTATGGCCAAAGCTGGGCTCCGGCCGAGGTCAGCGAATACCAAGTGACCAAGCTGGTCAGCGACATGATTGCCCTGCTGGATCACCTGGACGCGGAACAGGCGGTGGTTGTCGGCCATGACTGGGGCGCAGCCGTGGCCTATGCGCTTGGGTTCATGGCCCCCGACCGCGTATCGCACCTGGTGATCCTGAACGGAGTGCATCCCGGCCCCTTCCAAAGCGCCATGGCCGCAGGAGGGCCGCAGACCGATGCCTCGCAATATATCCATACGCTGAAACGCGACGGGTCCGAGGATTGGCTGGCCGGTGATGATTTCAACCGGCTTTTGCAGGTTTTCTCGGCCAAGATGGACCAGTCATGGCTGACCCCGGACCTGCTGGCCGCATACAAGCGCGAATGGGCGCGACCGGGCCGGATGCGGGGCATGGTGAACTGGTATCGTGCCTCGCCGCTACAGCTGGGCGCGCCGGGTGAGGCGCTTGAAGATCTGCCGGCCATTCCCCACGACCGGCTGCATATCCCCATGCCGCACCTTCTGATCTGGGGCACCGGCGATACCGCCCTGCTGCCCGAGTCGACCGCGGGGCTGGAAACCTATTGTGCCGATCTGACAAGGCAAGAGGTCGAGGGTGCTGATCACTGGATCATCCACCAACAGCCCGAACGCGCCGCGCAGATCATCCGCGATTGGCTGGACGCGCGTGCTTAGCGCGGCTTGCCCAGCACCATGCGATTGCCTGCCAAAACCTCGGGGGCGCCGATCCAGGCATAGGCCAGCAGCGCAGGCTCCAGATCCGAAACGGTGATGCGATGCGCATGGCCGGGGGGGTTAAAGATCGACGCTCCGGGTGCGAAAACACCATAATCATTCTGCGATACCGAGCCCGACAGGCAGATATAACTTTCCGCGATCCCCGGATGGGCATGGGCGGGATAGGTACAGCCCGGCGCGAACAGCACCAGCCCCAGGATCAACTGCTCGGATGGCACAGGCCCGTTGGGGCCCGCGATCTCGGCATAGCCATAGGCCCGCGCCAGCCCCTTTGGGACGCGGTCATAGCCGTATTCCCAATGCAGCTGCGGGCGCACCGCATCCAGGGCCCGCGTAACCGGGGCCAACGCAGCCGCGCGCCCCTCGTCCAAAGCGCGGCGCAAATGCGCAGTTACCGGCAACGTGGCCGGAGTGCTGTGCCGCATGACCGGGTTGGCCTTGATCAGACGGCTGATCGCCTCGCGCACCTGTTTTTGGTGACTGCGGATCATCTTGCTGCCACCTGCGGGCAGAAAGCGGTACATCTCGTAATATTCACGCAGAAGATACTGCCAATCGGGCTGATCCTTCACTCGTGGTGCATATTGAGTGGGCTCTGCCCCAAGTTGCTGAGTCGTCATGAGGCCCTCCCGTGCGTCAGGCCGCAAGGATGAAACTCAGCTGATCCGCTGTCCTGTCCAAAACCGACATGACAGCCACCCGAACAGGTCGCATTCAGCCCTTGATGTATCAACCCAAAAGCCAAGTCGGTGATTCTGCGGATGGCAGCCGAGGTGATCGAACCCGATACGATCTATCGTGAAAAAGAATTTGCCAAACGGACCGCGACACATATGTTCTGGGCACACACTCAAGGACCCAGAGGCCCCGATGACTCAGACCGCTTCCGCCACCGCCACCACTGAAAATGCCAGCCGCTATTTACAGCAGCTGTGCAAGCATTGGGGCCACAAAGCCACGGTCGAGTTCACCCCCGAGGCTGGCGATATCCGTTTCGACAGCGGCAACGTGCTGACCATGCAGGCCCAGCCCGCGCAACTGGTGTTGCAGGTTTCTGTGCCTGACGAGGGCGATCTGGCGCATTTCAAAGACGTGGTCGACCGCCACATCTTGCGTTTTGCCTTTCGCGAAGACCTGCAGATCGTCTGGGCCTGAACCCGTGGTTGAACCGGGCGGATGTGCCGATAACAGATTGCACCTCCCCCCCTGTCTTGGTCTATAGTTGGCGGCAACGAAAACCAACAAGAGCAGCCGCGCATGTCCAACGACCTTCTGGCCGAGACCCAAGACCAAACCTATGATGCCTCCTCGATCGAGGTGTTGGAAGGGCTGGAGCCGGTCCGCAAACGCCCCGGCATGTATATCGGCGGCACGGACGAACGCGCCCTGCACCACATGGTGGCGGAAATCCTGGACAACTCGATGGACGAG
The DNA here is from genome assembly GCF_965218685.1 of Thalassovita sp. GTDB lineage: Bacteria > Pseudomonadota > Alphaproteobacteria > Rhodobacterales > Rhodobacteraceae > Thalassobius. The sequence goes on from NZ_OZ244657.1 coordinate 29,971, forward strand.
GCCGTCGCTGGCCACGCCACCCGGATCGAGGTTGAGCTGCACGAAGATTACAGCCTGACCGTCCGCGACAACGGCCGCGGCATCCCGATTGATCCGCATCCCAAATTCCCCGACAAATCCGCGCTCGAGGTGATCCTGTGCACCCTGCACGCGGGCGGTAAATTCAGCGGCAAGGCCTATCAGACCTCGGGCGGTCTGCACGGGGTTGGGGCCTCGGTTGTGAACGCGCTGTCGGACATGATGGTCGTGCAGGTGGCGCGGAACAAGGAACTGTACGAACAACGCTTCAGCCGTGGCCTGCCGCAGGGCCCCATTGAAAAGGTCGGCGCAGCCCCCAACCGGCGCGGCACTATGGTGACGTTCCATGCGGATGCGCAGATCTTTGGCTCGCATCGGTTCAAACCGGCCCGCCTGTTCAAGTCCATCCGGTCCAAGGCCTATCTGTTCAGCGGCGTCGAAATCCGTTGGAAAACCGCGATTGATGACAAAGAAACCCCGCTTGAGGCGACCTTCCACTTCCCCGGCGGCCTGGCGGATTACCTGAACGAAACGCTGAACGGCTCCAGCACCTATGCCGACCAGCCCTTTGCCGGCACCGTGGACTTCACCGAGAAATTCAACACCCCCGGCAAGGTGGAATGGGCGATCAACTGGACCCCCTCGCGCGATGGGTTCATCCAGTCCTATTGTAACACCGTTCCCACCCCCGAAGGCGGCACGCACGAGGCCGGGTTCTGGGCCGCGATCCTGAAGGGCATCCGCGCTTACGGCGAGCTGGTCGGCAACAAAAAGGCCACCCAGATCACCCGCGATGACCTGACGACGGGTGGCTGCGCGCTGGTCAGCTGTTTCATCCGCGAGCCTGAATTCGTCGGCCAGACCAAGGACCGCCTTGCCACGGTCGAGGCGCAGCGACTGGTGGAAAACTCGGTGCGTGACCATTTCGACAACTGGCTGGCCGCCGACACCAAATCGGCGGGCGCCATTCTTGATTTCCTGATCCTGCGCGCCGAGGAACGCCTGCGCCGCCGTCAGGAAAAGGAAACCGCCCGCAAAACCGCCACGAAAAAGCTGCGCCTGCCCGGCAAGCTGGTCGATTGTTCGTCAAACACCCGCGACGGGACCGAGCTGTTCATCGTCGAGGGCGACTCGGCGGGTGGCTCGGCCAAAATGGCACGGAACCGGAAAAACCAGGCCCTGCTGCCCCTGCGCGGTAAAATTCTGAACGTGCTGGGCGCGGCCTCTTCTAAACTCGGCTCGAACCAGGAAATCAACGACCTGACGCAGGCTTTGGGCGTCGGTCTGGGCACCAAATTCAACGTTGACGACCTGCGCTATGACAAGGTCATCATCATGACCGACGCGGACGTGGACGGCGCGCATATCGCGGCGCTCTTGATGACGTTCTTCTTCACCCAGATGCGCCCGATGATTGATCACGGGCACCTGTACCTGGCCTGCCCGCCGCTGTTCCGCCTGACGCAGGGCGCCAAACGCGTCTATTGTCTGGACGAGGCCGAGCGCGACGAATGGCTGGAAAAAGGTCTGGGTGGCAAGGGCAAGATCGACGTGTCCCGCTTCAAAGGTCTAGGCGAGATGGACGCCAAGGACCTGAAAGAAACCACGATGGACCCCGGATCACGCAAACTGATCCGCGTCACCATCGACGAGGACGAACCCGGAGAGACCGGCGACCTTGTCGAACGCCTGATGGGTAAAAAACCCGAATTGCGGTTCCAGTATATCCAGGAAAACGCGAGGTTCGTGGAGGAGTTGGATGTTTGAGTGAGTAGCGATTTATGAATCTTCGTAATTGGGGCTGGTTAGTCACCCTAATCTGGCTTTGTTTCTTTTTTCCCGCGGTCCTTTTGAACGCACCCCATTTTCTAACGCTAGACGCCAATGAATGGGGAGATTTCCTTGCGGGCGCATTCGCACCGTTGGCTTTTTTCTGGCTCGTTCTTGGCTTTTTTCAACAAGGGAAAGAGCTTCAACACAGCGTAGACGCATTAAACCTTCAAGCCAAGGAACTTAGGAACTCTGTTGAGCAGCAACAAGAACTTGTTAATGTGAACAGGGAAGCGATCAAGGCGGATCGCGAAAGACTGGAAGCGGCCAAGCTTGAGCGCAAATCACAAATTCGCCCCCTATTTGAACCTGTTTCAGCAACGATTTCGAATAGAGGTAACATCTACACTTATAGCTACCGGATCATCAACAATGGTGAGCGGGCCACTAACGTCCACCTGAAAGTCACATGCGACAACGCCCAACACGAGGGACAGAAGCAGTGGCCATTTAAGGACACCTCCGAGTATATCGAAGGCAAAATCCGAATTGAAAACTGGTCAGGCGAAGATTTCAATCAGGCGCGACAGCTACCATGGCTGTTTCTGCTTTCCTTCAAAGACCGGGATGGGGACGAATTCACTCAACAGTTACAGTGCGTTCCACAGCCTAAAGATTTCGGCAACCGCTTGGAATGGTTGTAACCCTAAACAAAATCATACGTATGCGAAGGCGCAGCATCCTTGGCTCATATGCTGCTAGCCGTGTCTCATGCTCAACGACTGGGTGGGGAATTCCTGACCGGGGGGGCGTAAGTCTGGTCAGGTTTCCCGGACTGGGCGCCTGTCTGGCCTCGGGGTAGTCTGGCCTCATTGACCCCAGTTGTTTCATGAGTACAGACATGCGTTTTACCACCATTATCGTAGGCTGGGCCCTGGCCGTGACGGCGATCTCGGCGATTGCTGCGGGATCGGACGGGCAAAGCGGGCCAATGGCCGCGCCGATCCATGCGCCCGCGGGACTGCTTCGCTAAACGGCTCTGGTTTTGCTCGGCACGAGGGGCGCACGCCCTTTCGCCGTTCACGCGCATGAAATCCTTGCCAGCCCCCCCACCGTGGCATCATGTCCGCAAGAATCCGGGACAGAAGAATTGATCTTTGGACCTGTCTGATCTATTGGAGTGGCGGAAATCTTTTGTCCCGCTGGTGTCAAACCTGCTGTGGACATCCCTCGGATGGCAGCTTTGCTGCCCGTCGTCACATCACTGCTACCCAAAAAAACGGAAGGTAGAAAAATGGCTGAAAAATCGAACGCCGATATATTGTATACCATTGTAGACGAAGCGCCTGAACTGGCCAGCGCCTCGTTCCTGCCGATCATCCGCAAGTTCGCTTCGGCGGCCGGTGTGACCGTTGGCACCAAGGACATCTCGCTGGCTGGCCGAATCATCGCGACCTTCCCCGAGAACCTGACCGACGAACAGCGTCAGTCGGACGATCTGGCCGAGCTGGGCCAGCTGGTAAAAACCCCCGAGGCCAACGTGATCAAGCTGCCGAACATCTCGGCTTCGGTACCTCAGCTGGTCGCCGCCGTGACCGAGCTGCAGGAAAAGGGCTATGACATCCCGTCCTACCCCGAAGCGCCCAGCACCGACGAAGAAAAGGCGATCCGCGCCCGTTTCGACGCCATCAAGGGCTCGGCTGTGAACCCGGTTCTGCGCGAAGGCAACTCGGACCGCCGCGCCGCCCGCGCCGTGAAAAACTATGCCCAGGCAAACCCGCACCGCATGGGCAAATGGGAAACCACCTCGAAGACCAAAGTGTCCTCGATGCCCGGCAACGATTTCTTCGCCAACGAAGTGTCGGCGACCCTGACCGCTGCCCAGGCCGGTGACGCGAAAATCGAATTCGTCGGCAAAGACGGCGCCGTGACCGTTCTGAAAGACGTCTGGCCGCTGATCGAAGGCGAAGTTGTTGACGCGACCTTTATGTCCGTCAAAGCACTGAGCGCCTTCCTGGCTGACGCCATCGAAGACACCAAGAAAGACGGCACACTGTTCTCGCTGCACATGAAGGCAACGATGATGAAGGTCTCGGACCCGATCATCTTTGGATACGCCGTAAAGGCGTGGCTGGCCCCGGTGTTCGAAAAATTCGGCACCGAAATGGAAGCTCTGGGTGTGAACCCGAACTCGGGCATGGGTGACCTGCTGGAGCGCGTGAAAGGCAACGCCGATATCATGGCCGCCATCGACGCCGTCACCGCTGAACGTCCGCCGATGTACATGGTGAACTCGGACAAGGGCATCACCAACCTCCACGTGCCCAGCGATGTGATCATCGATGCCTCGATGCCCGCGCTGATCCGCGCAGGCGGCAAGGGCTGGGGCCCGGACGGCAACGAGGGTGACAGCAACTGCGTCATCCCCGACAACTGCTATGCCCCCGTCTATGACGAATCCGTCAACTTCTTCAAAGCCAATGGCGCGCTGAACCCCGCAACCGCCGGCACCGTTCAGAACATCGGTCTGATGGCGCAAAAAGCTGAAGAATACGGCTCGCACCCGACCACGTTCGAAGCCCCCGCAGACGGCACCATCCGCATCGTTCTGGCCAATGGCGAGACCCTGCACAGCCACGAAGTTGAAGCCGGTGATATCTGGCGTTCGTGCACTGTGAAGAAGGCTCCGATCGAAAACTGGATCCAACTGTCGATCGACCGTCAGCGCCTGACCGGGTTCCGTTCGATCTTCTGGCTGGACGCAAACCGCGCCCATGACGCTCAACTGATCGAATACGTCAAACCGGCGCTGGAAGCCGCCGGCGTTGCCGACAAGTTCGAGATCATGGCCCCCCGCGAAGCCACCCGCGCCTCGTTGGAAGTCATCACCGCAGGCGACAACACCATCGCCATCACCGGCAACGTGCTGCGTGACTATCTGACCGACCTGTTCCCGATCCTGGAACTGGGCACCTCGGCCAAGATGCTGTCGATCGTCGGCCTGATGCAGGGTGGCGGCATGTTCGAAACCGGTGCTGGCGGCTCGGCCCCCAAGCACGTCGAACAGCTGGTCAACGAAAACCACCTGCGCTGGGACTCGATGGGCGAGTTCTGTGCACTGGGCGAATCGCTGAACTTCCTGGCTGATGCCAAGGGCAACGCCAAGGCCGGTGTGCTGGGTCGCGCCGCCGAGGCTGCCACCCAAGGCATTCTGGACAACAACAAGTCGCCCTCGCGCAAAGTCGGCGAGCCTGACAACCGCGCCAGCCACTACTGGTTCGCCCGCTACTGGGCCGAAGCCCTGGCCGCGCAATCGGATGACTCCGATCTGGCCGCCGAGTTCGCCCCAATCGCCAAGGCACTGGCCGACGGCGAAGAGGCAATCCTGTCCGAGCTGGCCGAGGTTCAGGGCCCGGCTGCTGAAATCGGTGGCTACTACCTGCCGTCGGTCGAGCTGAAAGCCAAAGTGATGCGCCCCTCGGCCACGCTGAACGCCATCATCGGCTAATTCCGGCCTGATAAATCCTGAAACGCCCGCGCATTACCGCGGGCGTTTTGCTTTTCCCCGCTTGCCCCAGGCTGCATTTCAGGCCCTACTGCCAGCATGGTGCGATTGTTATTCTTGGTCATTCTGGTTCTGTCGGCTTGCGGGCGTCCGCTGACGCCGAATGAACGGGCCTTTGCCGACACTCTGTTTGGCCCCCAGATCGATCCGTCAGCCGTGCGCTTTGTCGACGGCCATTTCGCCCAGTCTTACACGTTTGAATACAAGGCCCGCCCCCGCGTCACCTGTACCGAGAGGATTTATCCACCGGCCAAGACCCAAAGCGGTACCTTCACCACGTCCCCCGGCGCTATTGCTTTGTTTAACAAGGTCTTTTTCCGAGAAGACATGTTCATCGAGGACTATGGCTATGCTGTGAACGGGCGCGGAAACCTATATGCGCTGATGCTGTTTGCGCATGAAATGACCCATGTCTGGCAGTGGCAAAACCGCCGCCAGACGGGGTATCATCCGCTTCGTGTTGCGCGCGAGCATACGCCCGGCCACGATCCTTATCTGTTCGAGCTGGGCTCGCATCCACAATTCCTGTCCTTCCCCTATGAACAACAGGCCTCGATCGTCGAGGAATACGTCTGCTGTCGCGCCCTGGCGCCCAAGGCAGCCCGCACGCAGCGCCTGCACGAGATGCTGTCGCAGGCCATGCCCGTGGCTCGGCTATCACAGATCGTGCCGGACCACGCCTTTGTCCCGTGGAAAGGCGTGCAGACCCGCGGGATTTGCGACTGATCAGCCGTCTTTCTGGATGTCCTGCAAATAGGCCACGATGGCCGCAAGCGGGCGCGGAACGGGCGACAGCTCGCCCTCGCCCAGCTCGACCGGGACGGTTGGCCCTTCAAGCAACGCGCCGTATTCCGGCATCACCTGATCGCGTCCCTGCATCCGCGTGTACCCGTCGATTTGGGAAAGCACCTGCGCCATGGGGAAGGTGCCGTTGTTGCGGGCAGCGATCAGCGTCAGGTCCGGCGGCGCGGCGTCCAGTTCGCCGGCCAGCGGACCGTTGCCCTGCCCGCCTTGCCCATGGCAGGCCGCGCAGTTCTCCGCGAACAGAGGCGCGCCTTCGGGCGGTTCGGGCATCCAGTCAGGTGCATAGGCCGCACAAGCCGTCAGAGCGGTGAAAATGGCCACAGCGGCAACAGGTTTACGCATGACAGACCCCTTTTGGTTCAGCGCTGTATCGTCAGCAAATAAGCGACCAGATCGGCGATCGCGCGCCCGACCAGCATCGGCTGACCGCTCGAGGTTTTCAAGGCAGTATCGTCGCCTTCAAAGAACTCGCCATAGACTGGCATGGCGCTGCCGTGGCTGACCAACGGGTCGCGCCCGTCTATCCGTCGCACCGAGCGCACCAAGGGAAACTCGCCCCCGTTTTCGCGGCTCAGCGCGGTCAAATCGGCCGGTTGCAGCACCAGGGCAGGCGCCATGGGCCCCTGCCCCGTTGCCTCAAGCCCATGGCATGTCGCGCAGTACTGCAGGTACAGATCCTCTCCGATCTGGGCATCCTGGGCATGCGCGAACTGGTCTTGGGAAAATTGGAACTGAGCGGCACTGACCACCGCCAAGGCAAGCATTAGTCGAACAGTCTTGTGCATCGTCCTGATCTCCTTTTTTGGCCCCACACCCTCAGTCTGCCACACTCGCACCCAGCGCACTTTGATCAATGTCAGACGCTGCGTTCTTGGGTGACAGACGGCAGGCAGTGCGCCATGCTGCGCCCACGGAGAAGGAGGATTTCATGACATTGACCACCGCCGACGCACAGCAATTCCTGGCCGACGCCTTTGCCCCCTGGGTGCAGGCGCTGGACCTTACGGTCGAGGATATCACCCTCCAGGGCGCCCGCCTGTCCATGCCAATCACCGATGAACTGGCACGAATGGGCGGCATCATCTCGGGTCAGGCGCTGGCGGCGATGGCGGACACGTCAATGGTGATCGCATGCATGGGCCACTTCGGCGAAATGAAGCCCGTCGCCACCACCAATCTGGACACGCAATTCCTGCGCCCGGGCACAGGCGATCGCATCCGCTGTGATGCGCGGATCGTGCGGGCGGGCAAAGCGCTGCTTTTCACCCAGGCCACTATGGTGGCTCTGCCTTCGGACAAACCCGTCGCCACGGCCACGGCCACATTTTTCTGCCCTTAAGGAGCCGCCATGCCCCCCACAACCGTCTATGCCCTGACCATGATGGCCGCCGGTGTCGGCATCCCGCTGCTGGCCGCGCTGAACGCGGCCCTTGGGACGCGACTTGGATCACCCGTCGCTGCGGCCTCAATCCTGTTTTTCGTGGCCTTCACCGGCAGCGTGGTGATATTGCTGCTGCATGGTGCAGCCCCGCTGGCCAAGGCTTGGGATGCCCCCAAACACCTGTTTCTGGGCGGGTTTTTCGTACTGTTCTACGTTTTGTCGGTCACCTTCATCGCACCGAAATTCGGTGTGGGGAACGCGGTGTTTTTTGTCCTTCTGGGACAATTGATCTGCGCCGCCGTGATCGACCATTTCGGGCTGTTCGGCGCGCGTGTGAACCCGCTGAGCCTGAACCGCGCCATCGGTATCGCGCTGATGTCGGCAGGGGTTTACATGGCGCAGAAAGCCTAGGCCGGGATCAAGACACCCTTCTCCATCCGCAGCACACGGTCCATTCGCGCGGCCAGCTCCATGTTGTGGGTGGCGATCACGGCGCTGAGGCCCGAACCGCGCACCAGCTCCATCAGCGCGTCAAACACGTGGTCCGAGGTTTCAGGGTCCAGATTGCCCGTCGGTTCATCGGCCAGCAGCAGCTTGGGTTCATTCGCCAGCGCCCGGCACACGGCAACACGCTGCTGTTCCCCCCCGGACAAAGCCGCCGGGCGATGATCAGCGCGGGCCTCGACACCAACACGGCACAGCAGGTCAGCCGCCCGCGCCTGCGCCTCGGCCCGACCGATGCCATTAGCCAGTTGCGGCAGCGTGACGTTTTCCAGCGCGGTGAATTCGGGTAGCAGATGGTGGAACTGATAGACGAAACCCACATCCTGCCGCCGCACCGCCGTGCGCCTGCGATCCGAGCGGCCCTGCATTTCCACCCCGCAAATCCGCACATCGCCCGCATCAGGCACATCCAGCAGACCGGCAATATGCAGCAGCGTGGATTTGCCCGCCCCAGAGGGCGCGACCAGCGCCACTGCCTCGCCGGGTTCCACAGTCAGATCGATGGATTGCAGCACCTGCACCGCGTTGACCTGTCCCTTGTTATAGGTCTTGGCAACACCCCTCAGTTCCAGCACGGGATTACTCATAGCGCAGCGCCTCCACCGGGTTCATGCGGGCCGCGCGGCGGGCCGGAAAGATCGTGACGACAAAGCTGAGCGACAGTGACAGCGCCACGGCCGAGACCACATCCCCCAGCCGTAGTTGCGCCGGAAGATTGTATATTCCGCGCACCGAGGGATCCCATACACCGCCGCCCGCGATATAGTTCACAAAGCTGAAAATCGGGTCGATATAGATCGCGAACAGGCAGCCCAGAATGACACCCATCACCGTGCCGATGACGCCGGTAAAGGCCCCGCAGATGAAAAAGACACGCAGAACCGCGCCTTCGGTCAGGCCCATGGTGCGCAGGATGCCGATATCGCGACCCTTGTTTTTCACCAGCATGATCAGGCCGGACACGATGTTCATGGACGCGATAAGCACCAGGATCGACAGGATCACGAACATCACGTTATCCTCGATCTCAAGCGCACGCAGAAAGCCACCGCTTGCGTCTCGCCACGTCCAGATTTGCCCACGATCACCGCTGGCGCGCAGCAACTCCAGCGCCAGATTGTCCACGTTGTCAGGGTCGGCGACCATGACCTCCAGCTCGTCCGCCGTGCCTTCGCGGTTGAAAAAGCTCTGCGCCGCCTCGAACGGCATGTAGACGCGCGTGCGATCGATATCATAGCGCCCGGCGGTGAAGATATAGGTCACGTCATAGGCGACCACGCGCGGGCTGGTACCAAAGGCAGTTTTCACCCCGTTGGGCGAGATCAGCTTGACCTTATCGCCTACCGTCACGCCCAATTCCCGCGCCACGCCCGAGCCGATGGAGATCCCATCCATGAAGTCATTGATATTGCCTGCGAAATCCTCGGGCTTGGCAACGCGTGGGATCGTCAGCAGGTCAGCATGAGCGATCCCGAACACCTCGACCCCGGCATTCCGTCCGCGGGCGCTGGCCATGACCTGGCCTTTGACCAAAGGGGCAACGCGGGTCACGCCGGGTACCGCGCGTACGTCCCCTGCCATCTGGGCATAGTCGGGCAAAGTCCGGTCGATCTGGCCGGTTTGCGGGTCCACCGTCCCGATCGAGTAGACCGTCACATGCGCATTGGCGCCCAGGATCGTATCCACGAATTCCGCGCGAAAGCCCGAGCGCACTGCCAGCGTGGCTATCAGCGCGAACACGGCCAGGGTGATGCCGATCAGGCTGATCCATGTCATCACGCTGACGCCGCCCTCGGCCCGGCGGGCGCGCAAATAGCGCCAGGCAATCATCCATTCGAAACGCGCGAAGGGGGCGGTGCTGCTCATGCGGTGTCCTTTGCGTTGGTTGATCCCTAACTGGGCGACAGGCGCGCCAAGGTCAAGCGGCCTGTGGTTTCCCACGGCGCAGCAGGCGCATCGGCAAGCGCAGGATCGCCATTCCGGCAGAAATAGCAATCAGCCCGGCCAGAAAACCCAGACCGCCAAATGTGGCCCCGGCAAAGTTGGTGGGGATCGCGGGTTGATACGCCTGCCATGTACGCGCGGCGACCTGGGTGTCATTCAGCCGGGTGGCGTGATAGGCGCGCATGAACGGCCCCGCGTTCTGCAGCGCCTGCAGATCGGCCGAAAGCTGCGCATGACGGGTGAAAACACGCCTCATGTCCTGGCGGCGACGCTCAACGAAGTCAGATCCTACCATCTGCTCCAGCGCCTGATCACGGGTCAGCCCGGTGGCCTGGGCCGATGCATCGAAATCTTGCACGACCACGCTCAACGCATCCACGGCCCCGCCTAACCGCTGTGTATACTGCTGAGAAAACTCGGGAAATTGCGAGGCTATCCCCGCGCTAAAAAGCCCGCCGGCCAATGTCAGTGCCCTGAGGATCATGCTCGGCCCCCTTGTTGTTTTGAACAGTATAGCACTGAAACGAAACCGCCCCCAGCGGCGCGTGGCCGTGGGGGCGGGTTTGCTGTCAGGCAAGCTTGGCGGGCCAGATTACAGGCCGCGCACCATGTGGCCGGCATAGATTTTGGCGATCTTCTCGACGGCCTGTTCGGGCGGCAGCTCTTCGGAGGTGCCTGTGCGGCGGCAGGTCACTTCGACGACGCCGTTTTTCAGGCCGCGCGGACCAACCGTGATGCGCCAAGGCAGGCCAATCAGGTCCATCGTGGCGAATTTGCCCCCTGCGCGTTCCTTGCGGTCGTCATAGAGCGGCTCCAGACCAAGGGCGGTGAAGCTGCTGTAGAGCGCATCACAGGCGGCGTCGGCCTCGGCGTCGCCTTGTTTGAGGTTCACGATGCCCACATGGAAGGGAGTCACGCCTTCGGGCCAGATGATGCCGTTGTCGTCATGGCTGGCCTCGATGATCGCACCGATCAGGCGGGAAACACCGATGCCGTGGCTGCCCATGTGTACGGGGACGGGCTTGCCGTCGGGGCCCTGAACGGTCGCGCCCATGGGTTCCGAGTATTTGGTGCCGAAATAGAAGATCTGGCCAACCTCGATACCGCGGGCGGTACGGCGGCGTTCCTCGGGGACCTCGTTAAACAGCGCCTCGTCATGGGTTTCGTCGGTACGGGCGTATTTGGTGGTGAATTCTTCCAGGATCGATTGGCACTGGACCACGTCATCATAGTCGATGTCACGATCGCCGAAACTCAGGTCGGTTACGGCGCTGTCATAGAAGACCTCGGATTCGCCGGTTTCGGCCAGTACCAGGAATTCATGGGTGTAATCGCCACCAATCGGGCCGCCATCGGCGCGCATCGGGATCGCTTGCAGCCCCATGCGTTCATAGGTGCGCAGATAGCTGACGAGGTGACGATTATAAGCGTGCAGCGCGTCTTCTTTGGTCAGGTCGAAGTTATAGCCATCCTTCATCAGGAACTCGCGGCCGCGCATCACGCCGAACCGGGGGCGGATCTCGTCGCGGAATTTCCACTGGATGTGATAGAGCGTCTTGGGCAGGTCCTTGTAGCTGCCCACGTGGCTGCGGAAAATGTCGGTGATCATTTCCTCGTTGGTGGGGCCGTACAGCATATCGCGGCCGTGACGGTCGGTGATACGCAGCATTTCCTCGCCATAATCGTCATAGCGACCGGATTCGCGCCACAGGTCAGCGCCCTGCAGGGTCGGCATCAGCATCGGGATGTGGCCAGCGCGGACCTGTTCCTCGTGCACGATGTTTTCCAGCTTGCGCAGCACCTTGAAGCCCATGGGCAGCCAGGAATAGATCCCGGCGGACTGTTGCTTGATCATGCCCGCGCGCAGCATCAGACGGTGGCTGACGATCTGAGCCTCGGACGGGTTCTCTTTCAGGACAGGCAGGAAATAGCGCGACAGACGCATGAAATGGCCCCTTTGGGATATGGCGGTTTGCTAGGGGTTTAGTGAAGGATCACCGCTTAGACAAGACGCCGCCGCTTGCGGTGTGTTCGGGGCAGAGTACGGACGGGGCGTAATTGCCCCGCCCTTCCCCTAAGGGATCACGGCCAGATGGGGACGGGCCGCCATTCCACCCGCTGAACGCTGCGTGAACAAGCGGGCCACTCACGGAACAAGTCTGGATATCTCTGTTACAGCCTTCGGGCGACAGTGCGGATTTCCGCAATTGCGATGCAGCCTTGGGGCTAACCACAGGAGCCCGGTGTTTCCGAAACATACAGCTGGTTGAAAAACGACACCTTCGCCACGGCTTGGGCGGTGGTTTCCACCCCCAGCTCGTCCCGCGCGCGGCGCATGTATTTTTCCACGGTGCTAAGTGACAGGCCGGTCAGAATGCAGACGTCCTGCAGGGATTTTCCGTCTGCGACCCATTCCAGGATTTCGCGCTGACGGCCTGTCAGTGTCATGCCGGGGATATCAAGCGGCAGTTGCGACAGACGGCCATGCCCCATGCTGGCAATGGCCGAAATCCGGGCGCCGTACTTTTGCCAATGCCGATCCACCTGCGCCTGGGTGACACCCTTGGGGGCTCCCATTGCCAACGCCCCTTTGGACCGCGGCACCCCCACCGGAAAGCTGATGGAATAGCCAGCCCTGCGGCGCGCGGTGCCCAGCTCGTCCATGGCCTTGCACTCGGCCTCGGACAGGCGGCCAGCGGCGCGTTCCCGGCTGGTCCAGTCCCACGGGCAGGCGCCGACGTTTTCCCGCACCCACCTGAAATCAGCAGAGCGCAGGTAAAGCCCGGACTTGTGAAACTCGATCACCCGTTCCAGCGAATGGGTAGACAGGAAAAACGCATCCTCAGGCGGGCCGATGCTGACGCCAAGGCGATAGCGCGTATAGCCATAGTTCATCCTTTCGAACCCGAAATCCGTCAGCGCGCGCACCATCAGATCCCAGACGGAATCCACGGTCTCGGCTGCTGCGATCGCGTTGATCGCGTCGATCGTTCTTTCCTCGCTAAGATGAGGCAAACTCATAGACATACTCTTTTGCACACAAACTTCCTGACGACGCAGAATAGGCCCCAATCGGCGAAATGTCGACGCGTTCAGCCCAGTTTAGACTTGCACAGACAGTGCAGAACCCCGACATAATGAGCACAAAACAACAGGAGCGCTCATGGCACTGCCCGTCAGGGACCAGGTTAAATATTGGGGGATCGCCACCGCGGTCTTTTTGATTGTTCTATGGTATCTGGGCGATGTGATCCTGCCCTTCGTGCTGGGCGGCGCGGTGGCCTATTTCCTGGATCCGATCGCGGACCGTCTGGAAAAGATGGGCGCCTCGCGGGCGTTGGCCACGGCGATTATAACGATCGTGGCGGTGTTCGTTTTCGTCCTGCTGGTGCTGCTGGTCGTGCCGTCTTTGATCGAACAATCGCTGGCCCTGTTCGAAGTCATCCCCAAAGCGTTCGAGGACCTGAGGGCCTTTTTGACCACCCGTTTCCCCGACCTTCTGGACAGCAGCTCGACCCTGCACAAATCGCTGCAGACCGTGGGCGACACCATCCAGGACAAGGGCGGAGAGTTGCTGCAGGCGATTTTCACCTCGGCCATGTCGATCATCAACGTGGTGATGCTTTTGGTGATCGTGCCCGTGGTGGCGTTCTATTTACTGTATGACTGGGATAACATGGTCGCCAAGATCGACGACATGCTGCCCCGCGATCATGCCCCCGTGATCCGTCGCCTGGCCGGAGAAATCGACACCACGCTGGCCAGCTTCATCCGCGGCATGGGCACGGTCTGCCTTGTGCTGGGCACCTATTACGCGGTCACGCTGATGCTGGTGGGGCTGCAATTCGGGCTGGTCGTGGGCTTTATCGCGGGTGCGCTGACCTTTATTCCCTACGTTGGCGCCTTTGTCGGCGGCGCGCTGGCCATCGGGCTGGGCCTGTTCCAGTTCTGGGGCGAGTGGGTCTCGCTGGGGTTGGTCGCGGGCATTTTCGTGCTGGGCCAGGTAATCGAGGGCAACGTGCTGACTCCAAAGCTTGTCGGCAGCTCGGTCGGGCTGCACCCGGTGTGGCTGATCTTTGCGCTGTCGGTTTTCGGCACGCTGTTCGGCTTTGTCGGGATGCTGGTTGCGGTGCCGGTGGCCGCGGCGCTGGGTGTGGTCGCACGCTTCTTGATAGACAATTACAAAGACAGCCGCCTGTATCGGGGCCTTGAGCAGCCGGCGGACAAGGCAGACGACTGATGACCACGCAACTCAGCTTTGATCTGCCCGTGCGCCCGGCACTGGGCCGCGAGGCGTTTTTCGTCTCGCCTGCCAATGCCATGGCCGTGGTGATGATCGAAAACTGGACCCAATGGGCGGGGCGCAAACTGGCGCTGATCGGCCCTGCGGGCGCCGGCAAAACCCATCTGGCGCATGTCTGGGCGGCCGCCAGCGGGGCGCAGATCATACGCGCGCAAGACCTGCCCGGCGCTGACATCCCCGCTTTGGCACAAACCCCCGTCGCGGTCGAGGACGTGCCCGTCATCGCTGGTGATCGCGCCGCCGAAGAGGCCCTGTTTCATCTGCACAACATGGTCCTGGCCGAGGGGCACCATCTGCTGGTGACTGCCGACAAGCCCGTGCTGACATGGGGGCTGACCCTGCCTGATCTGCTGTCACGCATGCAGGGCACGCAATCGGTCACGCTGGAACAACCCGACGACCAGCTTTTGACCGCGCTGGTGGCCAAGATGTTCGCCGATCGCCAACTTATGCCTTCGCCTGAAACCATCGCCTATATGGTCTCGCACATGGATCGCAGTTTTGATGCAGCGGGGGATCTGGTCGCCCGTATCGACCGCGCCGCGCTGGACCAAAAACGCCCCGTCAACCGCAGCCTTGCGATCGAGGTGATGAAGACCTCAGACTGACGCGGCATACCCGCTCAGTCAGGCTGCACGCTCTGGACATTCCCGGCCCAGAGGCGCAAATTTATTGTCATTCCCGCGTCACAAGAAAAAAGCATAAGCCGCGCATGACACAAGCAGATTTCCTTAAGGCCCCGTTCGCCGACCCCATCGAGATTCCCGATCTGGACATCACTGGCCCGGGCCGTTTCCACAACCGCGAGCTTAGCTGGCTTGGCTTTAACTGGCGGGTGCTAGAAGAGGCCGAAAACAACCGCGTGCCCCTGCTGGAGCGACTGCGCTTCGTATCGATCTCGGCCACCAACCTGGACGAGTTTTACACCGTGCGCGTCGCCGGCCTGCGAGAGCTGGCCCATGCAGGCAACCACACCCCCGCCCAGGACGGCCTGACCCCGGCCGAACAGCTGGTGCTGATCGACGAAGACGCCCGCCGCCTGATGCAGGCCCAACAGCGTGTCTTTGATGAGCTGCGCAAGGAAATGGCTGCCGAGAAGATCGAGATCCTGACCCGCGACGACATCCCCGAGGACGAAAAACCCTTTCTTCAGGACATCTTCCTGAACAACGTGTTCCCGGTTCTGTCCCCGCTGGCCGTGGACCCTGCGCACCCCTTCCCGTTCATCCCCAACACCGGCTTCAGCCTTGCCCTGCAGCTGGAGCGTCGCCGGGACAAACGGATGCTGATGGCCCTGCTGCCCATCCCGCACCAGATCGACCGCTTCATCGAACTACCCGAAATTGATGGCGGACATCGCTTTGTACCGCTGGAAGAGCTGCTGCTTCTGTTCATCGACAAGATGTTCCCCGGCTACAAAATGCTGGGGCAGTGTACCTTCCGCGTGCTGCGTGACAGCGATCTGGAAGTCGAAGAAGAAGCCGAAGACTTGGTCCGTGAATTCGAGGTCGCCCTGAAACGCCGCCGCCGCGGCGAGGTCGTGCGGATGAAAATCTCGGCCGGGGCCCCCGACGCGTTGAAATCCGTGATCATGGAAGAGCTGCAAGTCACCCCTGCCGAGATGGTGGAAATCGACGGCATGATCGGCATTGCGGACGTCAAGGAACTGGTGCTGGACGCCCGTCCCGACCTGCTGTGGCCCAGCTTTACCCCGCGCGTCCCCGAACGGGTGCAGGATCACGATGGTGACATGTTCGAGGCGATCAAGCAAAAGGACATGCTGCTGCATCACCCCTATGAAACCTTCGACATGGTGGTGCGGTTCCTGCAACAGGCCGCGCGCGATCCGGACGTGGTGGCGATCAAGCAGACGCTGTACCGGACCTCGAAGAAATCCCCCATTGTCGAGGCCCTGTGCGAGGCCGCCGAGGACGGCAAATCCGTCACCGCGCTGGTCGAGCTGAAGGCCCGTTTCGACGAGGCCGCCAACATCCGGCAGTCGCGACGGCTTGAACGCTCGGGCGCGCATGTTGTGTATGGGTTCGTGGATTGGAAAACCCACGCGAAAATCTCGACCGTGGTCCGACGCGAGGGCGACCGGCTGGTCACTTACACCCACTATGGCACCGGCAACTATCACCCGATTACGGCCAAGATTTATACCGACCTGTCGTTCTTTACCTGCGATGCGGAACTAGGGCGCGATGCGACCAAGGTGTTCAACTATCTGTCCGGCTATGTCGAACCCGAGGGGTTGGAGAACCTGGCCATTTCGCCCAGCGGTCTGAAGCAGCGCCTGCTTGAAGGGTTCGAGGCCGAAGCCGCCCATGCCCGTGCAGGCAAACCCGCGGAAATCTGGGCCAAGATGAACTCGCTGATCGACCCCGAGATCATCGACGGGCTGTACAAGGCCAGCCAGGCGGGCGTGAAGATCAGCCTGGTGATCCGCGGTATCTGCGGCTTGCGTCCGGGCATCAAAGGCCTGTCGGAAAACATCCGGGTCAAATCCATCGTGGGGCGCTATCTGGAACACTCGCGCATTGTTTGTTTCGGCAACGGCTACGGCCTGCCCAGCAAGAAAGCGCGGGTGCATATCAGCTCGGCCGACTGGATGGGCCGCAACCTGAACCGGCGCGTTGAAACCCTGGTGGAAATCCTGAACCCCACTGTAAAGGCACAGATCGTCAGCCAGATCATGGCCGCGAACATGGCCGACGTGGCGCAAAGCTGGGTGATGAACCCAGACGGCAGCTTTGACCGCGCCACGTGGGAGGAAGGCGAGTTCGCCTTCAACTGCCACCGGTTCTTCATGGAATACCCGTCATTGTCCGGGCGCGGATCCGCCGGGGCCAAGGACGTTCCTAAGTTGACGCACACTGACGATTGACCTAACCGCTACGCCTGACGCATCCTCGGGTTGGAAGTACAGGAAGGCTCTTATGGACGACACCCCCCGCATCGCCGCCAAAGATTGGGGGCCATTTGGTCGGCCCCTGTTCAATGATCCCTCGGCCAAGGCGCTGTCGCGCGTGGGCGTGGTGGATGTCGGATCGAACTCGGTGCGCTTGGTGGTGTTCGACGGGGCTGCCCGCAGCCCTGCCTATTTCTACAACGAAAAAATCATGTGTGCGTTGGGCGAGGGTCTGTCTGACACCGGCCACCTGAACCCCGAAGGCCGCCGGCGCGCCCTGTCAGCCATTCGCCGCTTTCAGAAACTCTCGGACGGGCTGAACATCCAGCCTCTGACTGCGGTGGCTACCGCTGCTGTGCGCGATGCCAGTGACGGCGCTGATTTCGTGGCCGAGATTGAACGTGAAACCGGCCTGAAAATCCACGTCATCGATGGCGAAGAAGAGGCCCGCCTGTCCGCCCAAGGCGTGCTGCTGGGCTGGCCGGGCTCCTATGGGCTGGTGTGCGATATTGGCGGCTCGTCAATGGAGCTGGCCGAGATCGGCGGCGGCTCTGTCGGCAAAAGAATCACCTCGGCGCTGGGGCCGCTAAAGCTGCGCTCCCTGCCCGGCGGGAAAAAAGCCCGCAAACAATACATCAAGGACACCGTGACCGAGCTGGCCGAATTCATGGGAGAACAGCGCAACCGCCTGTTCCTTGTGGGCGGCTCGTGGCGCGCCATAGCCCGGATAGACATGGAGCGGCGCGGGTATCCCCTGCACGTGCTGCACGAATACCGAATGAGCGCGAAATCCATCGACGCCACCATTCGCCACATCCAGGAAAACGACCCGACCGAGCTGCGCCAGCGCTGCGGCGTATCTTCGAACCGTATGGAACTGGTGCCCTTCGCCGCCGAGGTGCTGCGCGAGGTTGTACGAGCCTTCCGCCCGCATGATATTGCCGTGTCCAGCTATGGCATCCGCGAGGGCATGCTGTACGAACAGATGCCGCAAAAACTGCGCGACCGGGATCCGCTGATCGAAGCGTGCTTTTTCGCGGAAAACAAGGATGCGCGCATCCCCGGCTTCGGATCTACGCTGTTCAACTTTATCCAGCCGCTTTTCAAAGGCGCCCCGCTGGATCGTAAACGCCTGATCAAGGCCGCTTGCCTGCTGCATGACGTCAGCTGGCGCGCCCATCCCGATTACCGCGCCGAGGTCTGTTTCGATAACGCCACCCGCGCCAACCTGGGCGGGCTGAAGCACTCGGAACGGGTGTTTTTGGGCCTCGCCCTGTTGCACAGATATAAAAACAACCGGGCGGGCACTTCGTTCGAACCGATTTTCCACCTGATCGACGAAAAGCAACAACTTCAGGCCGAGATTTTGGGCAAGGCGATGCGGTTTGGCGCGATGCTGTGGCTGCACCATGAAAAACCCATGGGCGAGCTCATCTGGCAGCCCAAGAAAAAGCAGCTGACCCTTGTGCTGACTTCGGATGCAGCCCCCCTGTTCGGCGAGGTTGCCGCCGCGCGGTTCCAATCCCTGGCCGGTTCGCTTGAGGCCACGACCGAGGTGCGGGTAAAGGGCTGATTAAAGCTCGATTTCAGGGTTTTCCGCCGCGGGTGGTTCTTTGGGCTGTTTGCGGCGCATGATGATGTCGCCGTTGGGCAGCATCTCGGGCGGGTGATACATCGTCAGGTCATCGACCTTTCTCAGTACATCCGCCAGTGCCGGTCCCATTTCCTGCACGAACTGGCGCATCGCGGGTTCCATCGCGTCGGAAAGGGCGCGCAAATCATCCATCGCGGGCTCCATTTCCTGCATGATTCCACGGAAGAACAGCTTGGCGCCTTCCTCCATCAGGGAAAGGCCTTCGTCGGGTTTATCCTCGGCCAAGGCAGGAGCGGCGCACAACGCCAGGACAGCAATGGGGGGCACAATCTGTTTCATAAGGCCAATATAGGCGGCTTTCGTGACAGTTTCAGCCCCGCCCGCTGAATTCCGCCTAAGGCAGATCGATATCCAGCGTCACCGGAAAATGATCCGAGGCGGTGATAAGAGCCTCGCACAGTTCAGGCATGGCCAGGCATTCGGCGTCATCATGCGGGTGCCAGATACGCCATTCGCCCCCGCGCAGATCGTCCGAGACGAAGATATAATCCAACAGCGCCTGCAGGAAGCGTTTGCGCGCGGGGATGTAGAACCGCGCAGTGCTGGGCTGGGCGCCGATCCTTTGATGCAGCGCCATTTGGGCGTGCGGATCATACAGCTGCATCTGGGATTTCTCGCCCATCACGATCTCGACCGAGGAGCGGCCAAAAAGGTCTTCGTATTCGTCCAGGCCGGGACCGTCGTTCAGATCGCCCAGCACGATCAGGGGCTCGCCGACCTTCAGGTGTTCTTCGATCCGGCGACGCAGCCAAATCGCCTGAGCAAGCTGTTTGCGGCGATTGGCGATGCTGATCTTCATCGCCTCTTGGCGCGAACGCGCCCCGTGCGGAGCCTTGGATTTCAGATGCACGCCGATCATGCGAAAGTTGAAGCCCGTGTCGGTTTTCAGCTCCACCTCAAGCGGCGGTTTGGAAAAACGCACCAGGTCTTCGGTATCATCCACGTCCAGATCGATGCGAAAGACGCCGTCAAACCGGGGACACTGAACCGAGCCTTTCTTGCCCGTCGGATCGCCCAGCGGGTCATGCCAGACGCTCACCTTGTCCGGATCATAAAGCAGCGCGATCTCTTGCTGGGTGTCGTTTTCAAAACCGATCACCGCCTTGCGGGCGCGAATGTCAAAGGTCTTGGCAAAATTCTCAAGCGCGCTCACCGTGCCGCGGCGGCCGTTCTGGTCGGGCGCCTCGATCACCATGACGATATCGGCATCCAAGGCGGTGAAAACGATGCCCAAAGCCTCGATCTGTTGGATGCGCGTAACGTCCTGGCGGCCGGACCAACGATCATCGGCCAGCAGATTTCCGTGGTCGTCGAACAGGTTGTTAAACCATTCGACGTTATAGGTGGCGATGCGCATCAGGCGCGGGCCTCTTGGATGTCTTCCCAGGCGCGATTGATGTCGACCATGCGTTTTTCAGCCATTTTCACGGCCTCTTCGGGCACACCGCGGGCGATCATCGCATCGGGGTGCGACTCGCGGATCATGCGTTTCCACACTTTGCGGATCTCGGTCATCGCCATGTCCGGCGTCACTCCCAGAACCGAGTAGGGATCAGGCGCAGCGTCGGGCACAAAGCGGCTGCGCAGGGCGCTGAACTCGGCCTCGGGCAGGCCCAGAATATCGGCCACGCGCTGTAGGAAAGCATCCTCGGACGGGTGATATACCCCGTCGGCCATGGCGATGTGGAACAGCCCCTCCATCAGGTCGCAAAAGCAGGCGTTATGCGTACCGAACATGGCCTTGATCCGGCGCGCGTAGTCCTCGAAACCCGCGACGTCCTGACGGGCCAGGTTGAACACGCGGGCCGCGCCGGCCTCGTCTTCCTGGGCGATCTGAAAAACCTCGCGCATGGCGGTGACCTCATCGCGGGTGACCTGACCGTCAGCCTTGGCCATCTTGGCGGACAGGGCGATCACGGCAATGGTAAAGGCCACGCTGCGTTCAGGCGGGGTGCGCAGGCGTTCAAATACATTGGCCAGGCTTTCGCCCTTGGTCAGAGCCGAGAGCGCCTCGGATATGCGGTTCCAAATCGACATGGCGGTACCCTAGCCTGTGCGCAAGGCGCTGTCATGACGGATTTCCCAGATGCGGCGTCAGAGCATTTTCTGCATCAGGACAAGGTCCATCCAGCGCCCGAATTTGCGCCCCACCTGCGGCAGACGGGCCATTTCGCGATACCCAAGCGCCGCGTGAAAGGCGACTGCAGCGGGGTTTTCGGCGCTGACACCAGCCATCATCACATGGGCGCCCGCATTCCGGGCATGTTCCTCGATCGCAGTCAGCAACGCACGCCCGACACCCTGCCCCCGCGCAGAGGGCGCCAGGATCACGGTATGCTCCATCGTGTGGGCATAGCCCGGCCCGCCACGAAACTGACCGTAAGTGGCAAAGCCCATGATATCGCCTTGCTGCTCGGCCACTAAAAAGGCTTTGCCTGCAGCTTCTTTCGCTGCGAAGTCCTGCGCCAGCCCGTCAACGGTCTTTTCTTCCGAGTTAAACGTCACTTCGGTTTCGCGAATGATCGGGTTCCAGATCGCGGCAATTACAGGCGCGTCCAGCGCCGAGGCGGGACGGATGTTCATAGGCGGCGTATCTTTCCGTTCACGTTGAATTCGGCCTGCAAACCGGGCTCTGGGGCGACTTCGAACCGTACCCGCGCGTCCTGCAGCACCGGGGTCAGCTGGGCGGACAACGCCTTGGCCTGCGGATGGCTGATCGTCAGCCGCACAAGACGCGCGCCCGTGGGAGTCAGCGCAGGCGCCGGGTGACGACTTTGCCATTCGATCAAGGCGGGGCTGGTGTCATCATGGGGCAACCGGCCATCCTGTGGCACCGCCATTTTCCAACGCAGGTCGCCGCGCTGCAGCTGAACCGGCGCCCCCGAGCCCGCCGGCATCAGGGGTAAATCCTCAGCCATGTTCGCGCTGCGACAAATCCAGTTATGCAGACAGGGCGCATCATCAAATTCATCCAGACGGAACCATCGCGGCTCTGCGGGTGGTGACGCATCCGGGTCGATCGAGATCACCTCGAGGTACAGCCCATCCTCAAGCCCGGCCAGCAGGTTATGCGTGCCATAGCGCGCATGCCGCCCGCCCGGTTGCAGAGTGACGCCCAAAGCGTTTTCGACATGGGTCCGCCCCTCTTCCAATGTCCGCGCTGCCACCGCCAGATGATCCAGTTCCAACATGCATTTGTCCCCCGTTTAAAGCAGCCGTCCTGCCCTGCCTTCACCGCCATCCCAAGCAGTTTCCCCATATCTGGCACCAAAGGACATTTCAGCGGCCCTGTTAACCAAAAATACCTTACCCCGAGAACGGAACAGCTGATTTGCAGCAAAATCAGACGCGCCGAAGGCATGATTTTCTACTTAATAGCAATAAAATCCTTATCTTAGGCAGTCCTCCCCCAACCCCACCGCGAAAGCCAAATACTTGATCAAATAGTAGACTTTGCTCACATCCTATGGTTTTCTGTTAAGGCTTTTTACACAGTTCGGCGTGTTTTGATCGCTGCTGGGCGGATCCGTTTTCAGGTTTTTCCAAGCCATTTTCCGCCCGTAGCCAAAACAACCGAAAAGTTTAGTCATTACTTAGTCATTATATGGGGACACCAAAATGAAGGCTTTTAAATTGACCAAAACCGTTGCCGCTGCCGTTCTGGCGCTTGGCGCGGCGGTCATTTCGACACCTAATCAAGCACAAGCGCAATCCGAACCTTTTATAGGGCAAATCAGCGTTTTCGGCTTTACCTTCTGCCCGCGCGGCTGGGCCGCAGCGGATGGTACGCTGTTGGCGATCAACTCGAACCAAGCGTTGTTCTCGCTGTATGGCACCTATTACGGCGGCGATGGGCGCACCACGTTTGCGCTGCCCGATCTGCGCGGCCGTTCGATAGTCCACCAGGGAACCGGCGCTGGCCTGAGCCCCTATTCAATTGGTCAGCGTGGCGGCACTGAAACGCATACCATGTCCGTGACCGAGATGCCCTCGCACAACCACATGGTTAACGCGAACAACGGCGCAAACGGCTTTGCAGATCGCTTGGGACCGGGCAACGATTTCCTGGGCAGCCCCAGCTATAACGACCCGACCAACCCCGCCGAGGACATCTATATCTATTCCGACCAGGCCCCGAACCAGCAAATGGATCCGCGCATGATCGCGAATACAGGCGGCGGGCTGTCCTTTAACATCCGTGATCCGTATCTGGCGCTGACCGTTTGCGTTGCGCTCGAAGGTATTTTCCCGTCGCGCTCGTAACTGCGCGACTTGGCAATCACTGGACCTCACGACGCTATTTCAAGGAACACATCTATGAAGAAATTCTTCAAACTCACTAACCTGATGGCAGCGGCCACTCTGGCAATCTCTGCAACGTTGACCGCCACGCCACAACAGGCCAAGGCGCAATCCGAACCATTTATCGGCCAACTCATGGTTTTTGGCGGCAACTTCTGCCCGCGCAACTGGGCTGCTGCCGATGGTCAACTATTGGCGATCTCAAGCAACACCGCACTGTTCTCGCTTATTGGGACAATTTACGGCGGCGATGGACGCACCACCTTTGCGCTGCCCGATCTGCGCGGCCGTTCGATGGTCCACGAGGGAACCGGCCCTGGCCTGAGCAATATCAGACTTGGCCAGCGTGGCGGCGTTGAATCGCATACCATGTCCGTGACCGAGATGCCCTCGCACAACCACATGGTTAACGCGAACAACGGCGCAAACGGCTTTGCAGATCGCTTGGGACCGGGCAACGATTTCCTGGGCAGCCCCAGCTATAACGACCCGACCAACCCCGCCGAGGACATCTATATCTATTCCGACCAGGCCCCGAATGTGCAGATGGATCCGCGCATGATCGCGAATACGGGCGGCGGTCAGCCCTTTAATATCCGTGATCCGTATCTGGCAACAACGGTCTGCATCGCGCTTTATGGGCTCTACCCGTCGCGCCCGTAAAACCGCGCCGAAACGTACCTTTCTCACGAAAAACCGGGGGCCAATTGGCCCCCGGTTCTTTCTTCAGGACTGAACTTGCAGATCAGGCGCGTGCTTCGCCGATCAGACGCAGGATGTCGCGTGCGGCCTCGGGGATGTTGGTGCCGGGGCCAAAGATCGCCTTCACGCCCGCGTTCTGCAGGAACTCATAGTCCTGCTGCGGGATCACACCGCCGCAGATGACGATGATGTCGCCGGCGTCCTTGTCTTTCAGGGCCTGGATCAGCTGGGGCGCCAGGGTCTTGTGACCCGCCGCCTGCGAACTGATGCCGACCACGTGCACGTCGTTATCAACGGCGTCCTGCGCGGCCTCGTCCGGGGTTTGGAACAGCGGGCCGACGTCCACGTCAAAGCCGATATCGGCAAAGGCGGTTGCGATCACCTTGGCGCCGCGGTCGTGCCCGTCCTGACCCATTTTCACCACCAGCATACGCGGGCGGCGGCCTTCGGCTTCGGCAAAGGAGTCCACGTCCGCCTGAATCTGAGCAAAGCCTTCGTCCCCTTCATAAGCGGCGCCATAGACACCGGCCAATGTCTTCACTTCGGCGCGGTGGCGGCCGAATTCTTCTTCCATTGCCATGCTGATTTCCCCGACAGATGCCCGAGCGCGCGCTGCCTCCACAGCGGCCTCAAGCAGGTTGCCTCCCTCTTTGGCGCGGCGAGTCAGCTCGGCCAGGGCGGCCTGACAGGCGTCCTCGTCGCGCGTCGCGCGCATCTTCTCAAGACGTTCGATCTGGCTGACACGGACGGCGACATTGTCCACGTCCAGAATGTCGATAGGGTCTTCCTTGTCCTTGCGGTACTTGTTGACGCCGACGATCACCTCTTCGCCGCGGTCGATCATCGCCTGTCGCTTGGCGGCGGATTCTTCGATCCGCAGCTTGGGCATGCCGCTGGCGACGGCCTTGGTCATGCCGCCCATTTCCTCGACTTCCTGCATCAGGGCCCAGGCTTTCTCGGCCAGCTCGGCGGTCAGGCTTTCGACGTAATACGAGCCCGCCAGCGGATCGACCACGTTGGTCACGCCGGTTTCTTCTTGCAGGATCAGCTGGGTGTTCCGCGCGATCCGTGCGCTGAAATCGGTGGGCAGCGCGATGGCTTCGTCCAGCGCGTTGGTGTGCAGCGACTGGGTGCCGCCCAGAACCGCCGACATCGCCTCGTATGCAGTACGGATCACGTTGTTATAGGGATCCTGTTCCTGCAACGAAACGCCCGAGGTCTGACAGTGGGTCCGCAGCATTTTCGAACGGTCGTTCTGAGCGCCAAACTCGGTCATCACACGGTGCCACAGCAGACGCGCGGCGCGCAGCTTGGCGGACTCCATGAAGAAGTTCATACCGATCGCAAAGAAGAACGACAGGCGGCCTGCGAACTTGTCCACGTCCATGCCTGCCTCCATCGCGGCGCGGACGTATTCACGACCATCGGCCAGCGTGTAGGCCAGTTCCTGCACTAGGTTCGCCCCGGCCTCTTGCATGTGGTAGCCCGAGATCGAGATCGAGTTGAATTTCGGCATCTCATTCGAGGTGTACTCGATGATATCCGAGATAATCCGCATCGAGGGTTCGGGCGGATAGATATAGGTGTTCCGCACCATGAATTCCTTCAGAATGTCATTCTGAATGGTCCCCGCCAGAAGCGATTTGTCGTGGCCCTGCTCTTCACCCGTGACGATGAAGTTCGCCAGGATCGGGATCACCGCGCCGTTCATGGTCATCGAAACCGAGACCTTGTCCAGCGGGATGCCGTCGAACAGAACCTTCATATCCTCGACGCTGTCGATGGCCACACCGGCCTTACCCACATCGCCCACAACGCGCGGGTGATCCGAGTCATAGCCGCGGTGCGTGGCCAGGTCGAACGCAACCGAAACGCCCTGCTGACCAGCGGCCAAGTTGCGGCGGTAGAAAGCGTTGGATTCCTCGGCGGTCGAGAATCCAGCATACTGGCGGATCGTCCAGGGACGGCCCGCGTACATGGTGGCCTTCACCCCGCGCGTGAACGGGCCAAAGCCCGGCAACCCGCCCATATGGGGCAGATCTGCGGTGTCCTCGGCGGTGTACAGCGGCTGGACGGGGATGCCCTCCAGCGTGTCCCAGGTCAGATCGTCCAGCGGCCGGCCGCGCAGTTCTTTCTCGGCAAGCTTACGCCACTCGTCCTTCGTATTGGTCATGAGCGTGTCCTTCTTTCGCTTCCGCCCCTTGGGCGGTCATTCTGGCTGTTAGTGCCGTGTCTGCCCCACCCAGATGGCCGGGGATGAATTTGGTGTGTTTTGTGGTCGCAATCGGCGCAAGGCTTCCTATATCATTGAGAACAGGAGGGCCCATGCTGACGCGTTTACTGTTTGGAATCACTTTGCTTTTGGCCGCGCCCGCGCTGGCCGAAGAGGTCGTACCCGATACGCCCACGCTGACAGTCATCGAGGATGCCGAGGTCACGCTGGACCAGTTCCAGTGGACCGCGCGGCCCATCGTGGTGTTTGCCGACGCCAAGGCCGATCCGCGTTTCGACGAACAGATGCGGTTCCTTGAAGCGGACATTCCCGGCTTGCTGGAACGCGACGTGGTCGTTTTGATCGATACCGATCCGCGCGGCAAATCCCCGCTGCGCCAGGCGTTGCGCCCGCGCGGCTTCATGCTGGCGCTGATCGACAAGGACGGCGACGTAAAGCTGCGCAAACCTGCCCCCTGGACCGTCCGCGAGATCACGCGGTCCATCGACAAATGGCCATCGCGGCAGCAAGAGATCAAGGTCGACCTGGGCAAGGAATAGGGGTGCATCACACATCCCCCCGCGAAAAATAAACCCGCTGTGCCGCCCTGTCGACGATCGCCAGCGTATTGCCGTCGCGCTGGAAAATCAGGATGCCGCCCTTGGCCTGCAAAGCCGTCAGATAGGCAGCCCGCCAATCATCCTTCAGACAATCGCGCGCGCCCAGCCCCGAGGCTAGAACGGCGTTGCCAACGCTCATATCCATCGAGTTGATTTGAGCCGAGATGTCAGACGGGCTCAGGTCCGGTGTCTGAAAACTGGCCGTGCCAACCTGCTTAAGCAGGCTCAGCCCCTCGCGGATGGTGACGGCGTGGGGCGCAGTGGATTTCACCTCGGCCGAGGCAAGCTCGAACACGCCCGCCGTGCAGCCAAATTGTGATGCAAAGTGCAACGTGGCGCCAATATCGACCCATTTGTCGACCTGGGCGCGCACGTCTGTTTCTTTGTCCTGAGCGCAGCCCGCCAAGGTGGCCAGAGCCAAGGCTCCGGCCAGTATGGACAGGGGGATGGGCTGCGCCATGGCCATGGGTTATTCGAACTCCATGATCACTTCGTCGACGGCCAGGCTGTCGCCCGCGCCAGCGTTGATCTTGGAGACGGTGCCCTTCTTCTCGGCGCGCAGGATGTTTTCCATCTTCATCGCTTCGATGGTGCACAGGGCCTGGCCCTCTTGGACTTCGTCGCCAACCTCGACGTCGATTTTCACCACCAGACCCGGCATCGGGCACAGCAGCATTTTCGAGGTATCGGGCGGCAGTTTTTCCGGCATCAGCTGGGCCAGTTCGGCCTGACGCGGGCTGCGCACGCGGACCTTCAGATCTGCGCCACGGCTGCGGATGCGGAACCCTTGGGTGATCTTGTCCACTTTCAGCACCAGGCCGTCATCCTCGCCCAGGGCGATGGTGGCCAGGCTGTCGCCCGGGGTCCAGTCGCTGGAAACACGAAGCGCGGTACCATCGGCAAAGCTGACGGTCGAGCCAGCCTGATCCGCGTCGATGCTGACCGGGAATTCCTTGTCCTGCAGCGACACAACCCAGTCCGAGCCTACGTGGCGTTCGTGGTTGTCCATCCGGCCCGACACACGGGTGCGGCGGATTTCGGCAACGCGGTGCATTGCGGCGGCCGAGGCTGCGATCTTGCGCAGGGTGTCCTCGGGCAGTTCAACGCCCTCGAACCCTTCGGGATACTGTTCTTCGATGAAGGCGGTGGTCATGTCACCTGCGATAAAGATCGGGTGATCCATCACTGCGCTGACAAAGGGCAGATTGTGGCCGATGCCTTCCAGCTCGAAGCTGTCCAGCGCGTTGCGCATCGCCTCGATCGCCTGGTCGCGGGTGGGCGCCCAGGTACACAGTTTGGCGATCATCGGGTCATAGTACATGCTGATCTCGCCGCCTTCATAGACGCCGGTATCGTTCCGCACTGCGGTGGCGCCTTCGGTGGCATCATCGGCCCATTTGCCGTTGATCTGCATCGGGCCAGCGGCCACCTCGGCCGGGGGGCGATAGCGGGTCAGACGCCCGATCGAGGGCAGGAAGTTCCGATAGGGATCTTCGGCGTAAACGCGGTTCTCGATGGCCCAGCCGTTCAGCTGCACGTCGTCCTGAGTAATGCTCAGCGGCTCGCCATTGGCGACGCGGATCATCTGTTCCACAAGGTCAACACCGGTGATCAGCTCGGTCACAGGGTGTTCCACCTGCAGACGCGTGTTCATTTCCAGGAAGTAGAAGTTTTTCTGACCATCGACGATGAATTCCACGGTGCCTGCGCTGGTGTAGCCAACGGCCTGCGCCAGTGCGACGGCCTGTTCGCCCATCGCCTTACGCGTGGCTTCGTCCAGGAAGGGGCTGGGGGCCTCTTCGACAACTTTCTGGTTCCGGCGCTGGATCGAGCATTCGCGCTCGCCCAGGTACACACCATTGCCATGGGCGTCGCACAGAACCTGAATTTCGATGTGACGGGGCTGGGTCACGAATTTCTCGATAAAGATACGGTCATCGCCGAACGAGTTCGCGGCTTCGTTCTTGGACGACTGGAACCCTTCGCGGCATTCGTCATCGTTCCAGGCGATCCGCATGCCCTTACCGCCGCCACCGGCCGAGGCTTTGATCATCACCGGATAGCCGATCTCATTCGAGATTTTCACGGCCTCTTCGGCATCTTCGATCAGGCCCATGTAACCGGGCACGGTGCTGACGTTGGCCTCTTGGGCGATCTTCTTCGAGGTGATCTTGTCACCCATCGACACGATCGCACCCTTGGGCGGGCCAACAAAGGCAACACCGGCGTCTTCCAGGGCCTCGGCGAACTTGCTGTTTTCCGACAAGAAGCCATAGCCCGGATGCACGGCCTCGGCGCCCGATTGCTTGATCGCGTCCATCACCTTGTCGATCACGATATAGGACTGGTTGGCGGGCGGCGGGCCGATATGCACAGCCTCGTCGGCCATCTGCACATGCAGCGCCTGTTTATCTGCGTCCGAGTAGATGGCTACGGTTTTGATACCCATCTTCCGGGCGGTCTTGATCACCCGGCAAGCGATCTCGCCCCGGTTTGCAATCAGGATCTTATTGAACATTTATCGTCCCTTCCGGTCTTGGCCCCGTTTGTGTCCAAGGGGCAATGGCAGTGAAATCCCCGATCCGGCGGCGCACCGCTGCGGGGATCTGGGTCTGGTTGGGCTGACGGGCAGCCGGCCGGCCTTGCGCGGGCAAGGGTCGGCGAAAACTGTGGGGGATGGTGCACGGGGCACCAAAAAAGACGGGCGGGCAAGCCAAATTATGGCTGCGCCGCCCAACAGGGGAAGGGTAACGGTAAAGACAAATCGTCCGAACCCGCTCATCTCGGGTCTCCACTACACGTTCCACGTTGGGGTAATCGCCACGCACTTCCAAGCGGCCAAGCGTTCGCGCGCCCATTTGGGCCGCTTCCCGCTCAATCTTCTTAGGGTTGCGCGAAAACATGCCGATCACCATTCGACTTCTTCAAAAGCCTCGGGGAACGAGGCGCGGGCGACGGCCTCGTCGATGACCAGCATCGCGTCATAGCTTGCCGGGTCAAAGGGCTCTTCTGCGGGGAGGACTTCGCGGCCAAAAAGCCAGCTCAGGCGGCCTGCATCCAGGTTGCCACGCTCGAATGGCTGGTCCCCGAAGTGCTGCCACAACGCCGCCATAAAGGCCACGTCCGCGCGCCGGTCGGCGGGGCGACGGTCGCGAAAACGTTCGCGCTTGGTCAGCGGGGTCACGCCTTTGGGATTGGCGCGGCGGATGGTGAACTGAAAATCGGTGCTGGGCATGCGCCCAGGGAATCCTCGGTGCTTCAGCATGGGGTCTCTCCCAGGCCGGAACCGAGGCGAATCAGGCCGGGCGCAGAGGCCCAGCCTGTTTGCGTCAGGGACAGGCCCTTATTTGTATTTGCCGGTAAAGACTGGTTCTGCGCTGATGGGCTCGGGTTCGACGACCACGAACTCTTCTTGCGGCTGTGCGCAAGCAGCCAGGAAGGACGCGGCGCAAAGGGCCACGACGATCTGGAATTTCTTCGACATTTGCTACTCCTGTAATCTTGGTGCGCGGGGGTTTGGTCCCCCGACTGCCTCATGCATGATTTACGGGCGGCACAGGTGCCACCGGAGCGAAGCATAGCCGATTTGGCTGCAAATAGGTATCGCCCGCGCAGGCCAGCACGGGTTTGTGGCGCGAAAGCCTCAAATCGGTGATTGGGTGAAGTTCGATCCGCAACATATTGTGGGTACATCAGAAAACCTCCCAGATGCAGGAGCCGTTTTCGATGCGGAAAGCCTCGAAATACTGGACAACCGAAGGGGCAGTGGCGCCGAATTCCAGCGGCTTTTCGGCCATCGAGATGATGACTTGCGCCACATCCTGACCCGCGGCCACCAGGGTCGGCACAGCCACTTGGGCGCACAGAACGGGGAAGTCTTGCTCGACCTGGGCAAAGCCCACGCCCTGCGCCAGGGCCGGCGCAACAAAGCGGAAACGGGCCTGACCCGTTCCATCCGGCAGCGTATCGACAAAGTATTCCTGAAGCGCCACAGACAAGCCCGAAGGCAAATCTTGATAGGAGGGCACGGCGGGGGCCTCCTCTTGCACGCCCGCCGTGGCCGCAGACGCCAGAAGGCACCCTCCAAACGCGGCTAATATCTTGGTTGCGCTACTCATAGCAGAACTTCCCGGCGTATGTCACCCAGCGAATAGCATTCTTCCGATCCGCCAGCATTTCGCGCAATTTATCTTCACTCTTTCCCTTGGGGAAAGGCATGCGATCCATACGCCCCCCCGCGGTAACGTGCAGCATGTCGCCGGCGTCCTCGACGCGCACGACAGGGGAAAATCCACGCAGGTTTTGCAGCAAACGCCACATGTCCTGCCGGATCTGAGTAGCCAGACGGAGCTTGCCGCAACGCGGCAGCGTCACCTGCGCCGAGAAATCAAAGCGCACAGGCAGGGAACGCGCCAAGGTCAGCGCGCCCTCGTCCCGTTGGATATGCCACTTTGATCGGCTCACGTCCGTCCTTTCGAAACCTGTCCAAGGCCACACCCAATCGAGTGTGACGCGTGGAAAATGCGGGGGCTATGGCGCCCCCACCCTGTCCATTACAGCGGGATGTTGTCGTGCTTCTTCCAGGGGTTCTGCAGCTTTTTGTTGCGCAGGCTGGCAAAGGCACGCGACACGCGGCGGCGGGTCGATTTGGGCTGGATCACCTCGTCGATGAAGCCACGTTCAGCCGCCACAAACGGGTTGGCGAAACGGTCTTCGTAATCGGCGGTGTGTTGCGCGATCTTGTCAGCATCGCCCAGATCGGCACGGTGGATGATCTCGGTCGCGCCCTTGGCACCCATCACCGCAATTTCCGCAGTCGGCCAGGCATAGTTGAAATCACCGCGCAGGTGCTTGGAGGCCATCACGTCATAGGCGCCGCCATAAGCCTTGCGGGTGATGACGGTGACCTTGGGAACGGTGGCTTCGCCATAGGCGAACAGCAGTTTCGCACCGTGCTTGATCACGCCGCCATATTCCTGCGAGGTGCCGGGCAAGAAGCCAGGCACGTCCACCAGGGTCAGGATCGGAATTTCGAACGCATCACAGAAACGAACGAAACGCGCGGCCTTGCGGCTGCTGTCGATGTCCAGACAACCCGCCAGAACCATCGGCTGGTTGGCAACAACGCCCACGGTCTGACCTTCCATGCGGATGAAACCGGTGATGATGTTCTTGGCGAAGTCTTCCTGAATCTCATAGAAATCCGCCTCGTCCGCGATTTTCAGGATCAGTTCCTTCATATCGTAGGGGGTATTGGCGTTTTCAGGGATCAGGGTATCCAGCGATTCCTCGACCCGATCGGGCTCGTCAAAGAACGGGCGCACGGGCGGTTTTTCGCGGTTGTTCAGCGGCAGGAAGTCGACCAGGCGGCGAACTTCGGCAAGCGCTTCGACGTCGTTTTCAAACGCGCCATCGGCGACCGAAGATTTCTTGGTGTGGGTGCTTGCGCCGCCCAGCTCCTCGGCGGTGACGACCTCGTTGGTGACGGTTTTCACAACGTCAGGGCCGGTCACGAACATGTACGAGCTGTCCTTCACCATGAAGATGAAGTCGGTCATCGCGGGCGAATACACGGCACCACCGGCGCAGGGGCCCATGATCACCGAAATCTGCGGGATCACACCCGAGGCCATGATGTTGCGCTGGAAAATCTCGGCATAGCCAGCCAGCGCATCCACGCCTTCCTGGATCCGGGCGCCGCCCGAATCGTTCAGGCCAATCACAGGCGCACCGTTCTGCATGGCCATGTCCATGATCTTGCAGATCTTCATCGCGTGGGTCGCAGACACCGAGCCCCCCAGAACCGTAAAGTCCTGGCTGAACACATAGACCATACGGCCGTTAATGGTGCCCCACCCGGTGATGACGCCATCACCTGCGGGTTTTTGATTTTCCATACCGAAATCAGTGCAGCGGTGCGACACAAACATGTCGAACTCTTCAAACGAATCTTCGTCCAGCAGCAGCTCGATCCGCTCGCGGGCGGTCAGCTTGCCCTTGGCGTGCTGGCTGTCGATACGTTTTTGACCCCCACCCAAACGGGCGTCGGCGCGGCGGCTTTCCAGTTCCTGGAGGATATCTTTCATGTCGGTCCCCTTCTGAATTGAATCGGGTATAAGGGCACGTGCTGCACACGCAAAGACATTTTCGGCAAATTTGCAAATTTTTGGCAAGCGGATGAAGGCGAATTGCAAATGTGCTAATTCGTGCCGTTACGTGGCGCCATTTGATCCAGAACTCAGACGTCGGTGGTGGACAAACTGTCGCGCCCGTTTTAATTATTCGCACATGAACAGTAGACCTGCGGCCCGATATCTGAACCGGACCTCTGCACCCCATATTTCGACACTGATTTTCCTGGCCGGCATCTCGGCCCTGGTCATGAACATTTTCCTGCCGTCCTTGCCGGCAATGTCCGATCATTTCGGGGTTGAATACAGCTTTATGCAGCTGTCCGTCGCGCTCTATCTGGGTGTGAGCGGGTTTTTGCAGATTTTCATCGGCCCGCTGTCGGACAAATTCGGCCGCCGGCCCGTGGTTCTGACGGGCGTGTCGATTTATTGCCTGGCCACCATCGGCTGCCTCATGGCGCAAAGCGGCGAGGTTTTCATGATCTTCCGCATGCTTCAGGCCGTGATCGCTGTCGGCCTTGTGCTGTCCCGCGCCGTGATCCGGGACATGGTGCCCGGCGCGCAGGCGGCCTCGATGATCGGTTATGTCACCATGGGCATGTCGCTGGTGCCGATGCTGGGCCCGGCTTTGGGCGGTTACCTGCAAGAACATTTCGGCTGGCAATCCAACTTCTACGTCCTGCTGGCCGTTGGTCTGTTTCTGCTGGCGCTGATCTGGGCCGATCTTGGAGAGACCGCGCCGAAATCGGACAACTCGCTGGTTCAGCAGTTTCGCGAATATCCCGAGCTTCTGACCTCGCCGCGGTTCTGGGGCTATTGCATGGCAGCGGCCTTCGGCTCGGGGGCGTTTTTTGCCTATCTGGGCGGGGCGCCCTTTGTCGGCATCAACGTCTATGACCTGGAGCCCGCACAGCTGGGCACCTATTTCATGGCGCCGGGCGTGGGGTATTTCGCTGGCAACTTCCTTTCAGGTCGGTATTCAGCGCGGGTGGGGATCAATCGCATGGTTCTGCTCGGAGCGCTGATCGCCTGCATTGGCCCGCTGATCCCGCTAAGCCTGCATCTGCTTGGCGCGAACACCGCGTTCACCTTTTTTGGCAGTATCGTTTTCATCGGCCTGGGCAACGGCATGACCCTGCCGAACGCCAACGCTGGTATGCTTTCGGTGCGCCCTCATCTGGCCGGCACGGCCGCTGGGCTGGGCGGAGCCATCATGATCGGAGGCGGCGCGGCCCTGTCCGCGCTGGCGGGCGCGATGCTGACGCCAGGCTCGGGGGATTTGCCTTTGCTGACACTGATGCTGACGACCTGCGCCCTGTCCATCGTCGCGATCTTGCTGGTAATCCGGCGCGAGCGTCAGCTGGGAACGCTCTGAGCCCTCTTGCCGCAACGGGTTTGCAAAGCTACCCTGACCCCACAGTTAATTTGCAAACGCCCGAGGCATCATGGCCACCCAAAAACTTTATGCCGGTGCAAAACTGCGCGAGACCCGCACGCGGCTGGCGCTGACGCAAAAGGAATTCGCCGCCAAGCTGGGCGTGTCCCTGCCCTATCTGAACCAGATGGAGAACAACAACCGCCCGGTGTCCACCACCGTGGTGTTGGCCTTGGCGCAAGAGTTCGGCTTTGACGTTACCGAGCTGAGCACGGGCGATTCTGAACGGCTGGTCAGTGACATGCGCGAAGCGATGGCCGATCCGGTCTTTGCCGATGCCTCGCCGCCGCTGGCGGATTTGCGTCTGACCGCCTCGAACGCGCCGGCCTTGGCCCGCGCCTTTCTGGATCTGCACCGCGCGTATCGGCAAACCCACGAACGGCTGGCCAGTCTGGACGAAGCTTTGGGCCGCGAGGACAGCCGCACCCAGCCCAGCCCCTGGGACGAGGTTCGCGACTTTTTCCATTATTGCGACAACTACATCGACGCTGTGGACCGTGCCGCCGAGCATTTCGCCCAAGGTGCAGGCGAGCAAGGCATCCGCACTCACGCCATGCACACCCTGCGCGCCGCCGGGATTACGGTCAAATCGCAGGCCTGCGACACGACCCGCTTTTTCGATCGTGAAAGCCGCATCCTGATCCTGTCCAACCGCGCCGCACCCGAAACCCAGACCTTTCAGTTGCTGCTGCAAATCGCGTTGCTGCATCAGGACAAGCTGCTTGAGGCAACGCTGGATCTGGCCCGTTTCCAAACCGAAGAGGCCCGCTCGATCGCGAAAATCGGGCTGGCCAACTATTTCGCGGGGGCCAGTCTGATGCCCTATGGCGCTTTTCTGGCCGCCGCGCAGGCCACGCGCCACGATCTGGAACTGCTGGCCCACCAGTTCGGCGCCTCGATCGAGCAGGTCGCCCATCGACTTTCGACACTCCAGCGGCCCAGCGCCAAGGGTATTCCGTTCTTCTTTGTCCGTGTCGATCAGGCCGGCACGATCACCAAACGCCACAGCGCCACACGCCTGCAATTCGCCCGTTTCGGCGGGGCATGCCCGCTGTGGAACGTGCACCAAGCCTTTGAAACACCAGGCCGTTTTCTGCGCCAGTTGGCCGAGACCCCGGACGGCGTGCGCTATATCAGCCTGGCGCGGGATGTCTCGAAACCAGCGGGCAGTTTTGGTGCGCCGGTGCGCCGTTTCGCGATCTCTTTGGGCTGCGAGGTGCGCCACGCGCATGATCTGGTCTATGCCGATGATCTGGATCTGACCAACCCTAAAGCTTACGAGCCCATCGGGATTTCCTGCCGGATCTGCGAACGCAAAGACTGCCACCAACGCTCAGTTCCGCCATTGGAACGCAGGCTAACCATTGACGCGAATGAGCGCGGTCTGCTGCCATACCGGGTGGATTGATGCGGCGACTGGTTTTCAAGCTGGTGCTGCTGGCCGGCATCGTTCTGGCCGTGGCCGCCGCTGCAAGTCAGGCGGAAAGGTTTCTGTTCTACCCCTTCGATCCGCGCCATGTTTCGCCGCAGGATGCGGGCCTGTCCGGCGTCACCGAAACCCGCTTAAGCACCCCGGATGGGGAAACCCTGATCGTCTGGTCGGCGCCCCCGAAAGGTGGCATGCCGGTGATCCTGTATTTTCACGGAAACGCCGGAAACCTGGCTGTGCGCGCGGCGCGGTTTCAACGGATGATGGACCAGGGGTTCGGGCTGATTGCACCGGCCTATCGCGGATCATCCGGCAGTACCGGCACCCCGTCCGAGGAAACCCTGATTGCTGATGCCAAGCTTGTCGCCGCCCATCCCGGCTGGCCCAAATCGGACAAGCGCGCGATCTATGGCGAAAGCTTGGGCACCGCTGTTGCCATCGCGCTGCTTGCCCAAGGGGGCAATGCAGACGCCCTACTGCTTGAGGCGCCACTGACTT
This sequence comes from Thalassovita sp., assembly GCF_965218685.1. Taxonomy (GTDB): domain Bacteria; phylum Pseudomonadota; class Alphaproteobacteria; order Rhodobacterales; family Rhodobacteraceae; genus Thalassobius. The sequence goes on from NZ_OZ244657.1 coordinate 66,154, forward strand.
CGATCCAGGCGATGGCGCAGACGCATTACCCCTCGCTTGCACCCTTGACCGATAAGTTGCGCAATCAATGGCCCTCGCTTAGCCGCGCCCAGCATCTGAAGCTGCCGATGATGATCATACACGGAACCGAGGACACGCTGATTCCCATAGAAATGGGGCGGCAGATCCATGCTGCCGCCCCATCTAAGGACAAATCGTTCCTTGCCGTCAAAGGCGCCGGCCATACCGACCTTTGGCGCAACTGGACCATGACCCGCATGTGGCGGTTCCTAGCCCGGTAGACTGGCCTCAGGCGGTTTCCTTGATCATCGCATAAAGCTCGTCTTTCAGGACCGAGCGGCGCTTGCGCATATCATTTTCGGCAAGCTGCTCAACGGGTTCCACGTTGGTTTCAGCGCGGTGCACGGCGCGGTTCAGCTCGTGGTATTCCTCGGCCAGTTTGGCGAAATGAGCATTGGATTGCTTCAGCTGGCTGATGGCAGCAGCATGTTCGGGGAACTCTTCATGAAGCTCGTGGGGGGTATTCGACATCGCGCGATCTCCTTCCTGTCGTTAGTTTCAACAGAGCCTACCCAAGCCACATGCAAGCGACCTTGATACGGATCAACCCAATCGCGCAAACAGGCAAAAAGCTCACACCATGTCTGCCCCGTATTCCAGGATCAAAGGCACGATCAGGTCTTCTTCATCCTCAAGATGTCGGATCAGGTAACGCTGGAACGCTTGTTGCACCGCCAAAAGGTCCGCCACGTCGATTCGCGCAACGTCACCGGCCTGAATCTCGCGCAACACCAAATTGGATTGCTCGGCTAATTGCGCCATCTGGTCGTCCAGCGCATGGTGGTCTGCGTCCAGCAGGTCGAACCCGTCCAGCAAACGCGCATCCAACCCCCGAAACATAGGGAAATAGTGGTCGTCTTCGATCCCGTGATGGCCATGCAGCTGGTCCAGCAAAAACCCCGTCAATCGCGGCATCTCGGCGCCATAACGCGGCGCGCGCGCGTCCAGCATCGCCTGCGTATCGCGCACCAAGCGTGTCATCACCTGGCGAAACATCCCGTGCCGCTCCAGCCAAAACGCCGTCAGCCCATTAAAATGGGCATGCCCTGTCCACATGTCCCGAGGGTACTGAGCGCGCAACACCTGCAAGTGCTCTGGCAACCCGTCGCGTAATTCCAATCGATTCAACATCACAAACGCCAAACATCATTTTCATTTTCAAAATATCTTAGGGATGCGCAAAAATAATCCCCGATTTTCGTAGGAGGGGGCTGCGCGCCCCTTCCGCTTATCGCTGCGCGTTTCTCCAGTCCGGGTGCATCCAGGGGGCCAGGTTTTCCGGCCCCAGAGGATCACGCCCCAACAGCAAATCGCTGACCTTCTCGCCCACCATAATCGACGGGGCGTTCAGGTTGCCATTGGTAATCCGCGGGAAAATCGAGCTGTCAGCAACCCGCAGCCCGTCCACACCAATCACCCGCGCCTGCGGATCAACCACTGCCAGCGGATCGTCCGCACGCCCCATCCGGCAGGTGCCGCAGGGGTGATAGGCACTTTCGGCGTGCTCGCGAATAAAGCTGTCCAGTTCGTCATCGGTTTGCAGATCGGCGCCGGGCTGAATCTCGTGTTTCAGGAAGGGTTTGAACGCCTCTTGCCCGAACACCTCGCGCGTCAGGCGCAGGCATTGGCGGAAATCACGCCAATCGCTTTCTTCGGACATATAATTGAAGCGGATCACCGGCGCGTCCTTGGGATCGGCCGAGCGCAAGGTCACTGCCCCGCGCGATTCGCTGCGCATCGGACCGACATGGGCCTGGAATCCATGCCCCTCGGCGGCAGCCTTGCCATCATAGCGTACGGCGATGGGCAAGAAGTGGTACTGAATGTCCGGATAATCAACGCCCGCGTTCGAGCGGATAAACCCAGCGCTTTCGAACTGGTTACTTGCCCCCAGCCCCTTGCCGGTAAGCAGCCATTGCGCGCCGATCACCCCTTTCCAGATCAGGTTCCAATATTTGTACAAAGTCACCGGCTGGCTGGCCGCCATCTGCATATAAACCTCAAGGTGATCTTGCAGGTTCGCGCCCACGCCGGGCCGGTCCGCCACCACGTCAATCCCATGCTCGGCCAGATGCGCGCCCGCGCCGATCCCCGATTGCATCAGCAGCTTGGGCGAATTGATGGACGAGGCCGCCAGCACCACCTCGCGCCGCGCGCGGATGATCTGACGCTGGCCGCCCCGCTCGATCTCAACCCCGACGGCGCGGCCTTCTTCGATCACCACTTTGCAGGCCAACCCCCGCACCACATCCACGTTGTAATGCTTCCTGGCAGGCTTCAGATAGGCATTCGCGGCTGACCAGCGCCGCCCCTTGTAAACCGTCTGCTCCATCGGGCCGAAACCCTCTTGCTGCTGACCGTTGTAGTCCTGTGTCACCGGGTATCCGGCCTGCTTTCCGGCCTCAACAAAGGCATGAAACAGAGGGTTCTTGCGCGGCCCACGCGTGACATGCAAAGGCCCGTCCGTCCCCCGATATTCCGAGGTCCCGCCGTGCCATGTCTCCATCCGTTTGAAATAGGGCAGCACGTCGGCATAACCCCAGCCATCTGCGCCAACCTCGGCCCAGTGATCGAAATCACAGGCATGGCCGCGCACAAACACCATCCCGTTGATCGAGGACGACCCCCCGATCACCTTGCCCCGCGGCGTCGCCAAACGGCGGTTGTCCAAATGCGGCTCGGGCTCGGATTGGTACCCCCAGTCGTAAATCCCCATATTCATTGGATAGGACAAAGCCGCCGGCATCTGGATGAACGGCCCGGCATCGCTGCCGCCGTACTCGATCACCAACACGCTCGCCCCGGCCTCGCCCAACCGATAAGCCATGGCGCAGCCAGCACTGCCTGCGCCCACGATCACGAAATCCGCTTCCATTGTCATTGCTCCGCTTGGCCGCTCCATGACCCGCGCCTCTCGGGACGGGGGTGGGCGGGCGGGCCGGCCCGAGAGGCGCGGCCCAAAGGTGTCAGAAAGGCGCCTCAACAGCATCCATGCGCACGAAAACCGATTTCAGCTGCGAATAATGCTCGATGGCCGCCTTGGAATTCTCACGCCCCACGCCCGAGGCTTTCACACCACCGAACGGCACCTCCACGGGCGCGTCATTGTAGGAATTGATGAAACAGGTGCCCGCCTGGAACCCCGCCACCATCCGATGAGCCCGCGCCAGATCACGGGTGAACACACCCGCCGCCAGCCCGAACTCGGTATCGTTGGCCCGCGCCAGAACCTCGTCTTCCTCCTCGAAGTCCAACACGCACATCACCGGGCCAAAAATCTCTTCGCGCGCGATCACCATGTTGTCGCGAACATCGGCAAACACCGTCGGTTCGATGAAAAACCCTTTATTGTCCAGTCTCTTACCACCACAGACCAGCCGAGCGCCCTCTTCCTGGCCCTTGGCGACATAGCGCTCCACGATGGCCAGCTGACCTTCGGACACCATGGGGCCAAAGCTGACATCCTCGTCCATCGGATCGCCGATTTTGGCATCCGCCAACCGTTCGGTCAGGCGCTTCAGGAATGCCTCTTTGATGCCCTTTTGCACGAACACCCGCGTCCCGTTCGAGCACACCTGCCCCGAGGAATAGAAGTTCCCCAGGATCGCGCCACCCACAGCATCCTCGATATCCGCATCATCGAAAATCACCAGGGGGGACTTCCCGCCCAGCTCCATCGTGACGTGTTTCATCTGGCCCGCTGCGGCGGCATAAACCTTGCGCCCCGTGGGCACCGATCCGGTCAAGGACACCTTATCCACACGCGGGTCAGTCACCAGGTTCCCGCCGACTTCGCCCATGCCCTGGACAACGTTGAACAGCCCTGCAGGCAGGCCTGCCTCGTGCAGAATTTCAGCGACTTTCAGTGCACAAAGCGGCGTGGTTTCCGAGGGTTTGAACACCATCGCATTGCCGCAGGCCAGCGCCGGCGCGGCCTTCCAGCAGGCGATCTGCGTGGGATAGTTCCACGCGCCGATGCCGACACAAACCCCCAACGCCTCGCGCACCGTGTAGGCCCAGTTGCCATCGCCCAGCGGGATATGCTCGCCGGTCAGGGACGCGGCCAGCCCCCCGAAATATTCCAACGCATCCGCGCCCGAGCTCGCGTCGGCCACCAGCGTTTCCTGTAGGGGTTTGCCGGTGTCATAGGTCTCTAGAATCGACAGGTCGCGATTGCGGTCGCGGATTATATCAGCCGCACGGCGCAGGATGCGGCCGCGCTCGGTGCCCGGCAACGCCGCCCATTCCGCCTGAGCCTCTCTGGCTGCGTTTAACGCCGCATCAATCACGGACGGAGTGGCAGCATGCACGGTCGCGATCACCTCGCCGGTGGCAGGATAGATCACCTCGATCGGCGTGCCCTCTGTGTCCTCAAGATAGGCGCCGTTCACGAAATGGCTGGCAGTGGGTTGAGTCGGATAGGTCATTGTTTTTCCTATAGGTTTGGGGTCATTCCCCACGAGGGAACCGTTGCCCCTCTTCCAGATCATTCAGGTCCATGTGGTTGCGCATGTAGCGCTCGGATGCTTTTTGCAGCGGCTGATAATCCCACGGGTAATAGCCGCCCTGACGCAAGGCCTCGTAGACCACCCAGCGGCGGGCCTGGCTTTCGCGGACATCGGCATCAAAACGGTCCAGATCCCAGCGTGCCTGCGATTTCGCACGCAGGCTGGCCAGGGTTCCGGCATGTTCGGGGACATCGGCAAGGTTGGTCCGCTCGTGCGGGTCGGCCTCAAGATCGAACAGCTGATCGGGGTCCAGTGCGCAGCGATTATACTTCCATTTACCATAGCGCAGGCTGACCATCGGCGCATAAGAGGCCTCGGCCGCGTATTCCATTGCGACGGGGCTGGTCCGTTCCGCCCCCTGCCCCAAAGGCACCAGGGTTTCGCCCGTCGTCCAGGGCATCACCTCGTCCATGGGGGCGCCCGCCAGATCGCAAAGCGTGGGGCAAATGTCGATATTGCTGACCGGATCAGTGACCAATCCGGGCTGCATCTGCGGGGCCGCGATCATGATCGGCACCCGCGAGGACCCTTCGTAAAAGCTCATCTTGAACCAAAGTCCGCGCTCGCCCAGCATGTCTCCGTGATCGCTGACAAACAGGATAATGGTATTGTCCGTCTGGCGCGTGCTGTCCAGAACGTTCAGGATTTCTCCTATTTTATCATCTAGATAGCTGATATTGGCGAAATAGGCGCGGCGGGATCTGCGCACGTCCTCGGGGGTGATATCAAAGGACCGCCAGTCGTTTGCGTCAAAAATCCGCTGGGAATGCGCGTCCTGCTCCTCATAGGGAATGGGCGGGACCGTGGGCTCCAGATGCTGGCAATCCTCGTAGAGATCCCAGTATTTTTTCCGCGCCACATAGGGATCATGCGGATGGGTAAAGCTGACGGTCAGACACCAGGGGCGATCATCCTTGCCGCGCGCCAGATCATAGATTTTGCGGGTCGCGTGATAGGCGACTTCGTCATCATATTCCATCTGGTTGCTGATCTCGGCCACGCCCGCACCCGTCACCGAGCCCATGTTGTGATACCACCAGTCAATCCGCTCGCCGGGTTTGCGATAATCCGGCGTCCAACCGAAATCGGCGGGGTAAATATCGGTGGTCAGGCGCTCTTCGAACCCGTGCAGCTGGTCGGGGCCAACAAAGTGCATCTTGCCGGACAGCGCGGTCTGATACCCGGCGCGGCGCAAATGGTGCGCATAGGTCGGGATCGAGGAGGTAAACTCGGCCGCGTTATCATAGACCCGCGTCGCACTGGGCAACTGGCCGGACATGAACGACGCCCGCCCCGGCGCACACAGCGGCGAGGCGGTGTAGGCATTGCGAAACCGGGTCGAGCGCGCAGCCAGCGCCTTTAGGTTCGGGGCATGCAACCAGTCGGCAGGACCATCGGGAAATAGCGTTCCGTTTAGCTGGTCTACCATTAGTATCAAGATGTTAGGCTTGCCCATCGGCGCGCTCCAATCGAGGCAAACAGCCCATTATCAGCCGCACGACACTTTCGGCATCTTCTTGGTCCATCCCTAACGACTGGCGCAGATAGGCCCCGTCGATCAGGGCGGCAATCCGCTCGGCCAGTACGTCGGATTGATCCCCGCAAATCGGCCGCAGCGCGTGGCGCAAGTTGGATCGCAACCGGAGCTGATAGACCACCAACAGGCGCCGTGCCTCTTCGGATTTTTGCGCCAGAACATAGAAATTCAGCCAGGCCGCCACGACCTCGCGCCTGAAGTTCATCTGGCTGAAACTGGCGCGCACAATCGCCTCGACCCGCCCTTGCGAAGTGGTTGCCTGATGCAGCGCCGCGCGCACCTCGGCGCCGTAAACCGTTAGCGTATACCGCATAGCCGCCAGAAAGATTTGTTCTTTACCACCAAAGTAATGATGCGCCAGCGCGCTGGACATGCCGGCACGTTTCGCGATCTGGCTGACCGTGACATCCAGGGACCCGGCCGCCCCGATCTCGGCGATCGTCGCTTTGATCAGCGATGCGCGGCGGATAGGCTCCATTCCCAGCTTAGGCATAACAAACTCCTTGCTATGCTAGGCTAGATGGCTTTTTATTGACTCGTCAATCAAGAAAAACCGGGAGGTCACCATGACCCTGAAGTCCACACTTTCTGTCCTGGCCATGCTGGCCGCCACCCCTGCCCTGGCCGATTGCACCGAGGTCACATTCTCGGATGTTGGCTGGACCGACATCACCGCCACGACCGCCGCCACCACCGTGGTGCTGGACGCGCTGGGATATGACACCGACATCAAGGTCCTGTCCGTTCCGGTGACCTATACCTCGCTGGCCAAAGGTGACATCGACATCTTCCTGGGCAACTGGATGCCCACGATGGAGGCCGACATCGCCCCCTACCGCGAGGCAGGCACCGTCGACACCGTCAAGGCCAACCTTTACGGCGCAAAATACACTCTGGCCGTGAACAAGGCCGCGGCCGATCTGGGCATCAAGGATTTCGCCGACATCGCTACCCACAAAGACGCGCTGGACGCCGAGATCTATGGCATCGAGCCCGGCAATGACGGCAACCGTCTGATCATGGACATGATCGCCGCCAATGCCTTTGGCCTTGACGGGTTTGAAGTGGTCGAAAGCTCGGAACAGGGCATGCTGGCCCAAGTCGCCCGCGCCGACCGTAAAAACGATCCGGTCGTCTTCCTGGGCTGGGAACCTCACCCCATGAACGCCAACTTTGACATGTCCTACCTGACGGGCGGGGATGACTGGTTTGGCCCCGATCTTGGCGGCGCCACTGTCTTTACCAACACCCGCGCAGGCTACGTCAGCGAATGCCCCAATGTTGGCAAGCTTCTGACCAACCTGGAATTCACCCTGGCCATGGAAAACGAGATCATGGGCGCCATCCTCAACGAGGGCACCGATCCCGAAAAGGCCGCAATGGACTGGCTCAAGGCGAACCCCACCGCCTTCATGCCCTGGCTGGACGGTGTGACCACCCTTGATGGCGGCAATGCCACCGCCGCTGTCAACGCAGCACTCGGCCTGTAAGTCAGGCCCGGCCTCCTCGGGCTCCCTCCCCCCGGCCACGGGGGGAGGACAGGAGGGGGGCCGAGGCGCAGAGACAGGGCGCAGCCCTGCCCGTTTGGCAACGCTTGATTGACATTCCGGCCCCGCTTGGGTGCCATAGCGCGCAAGACATGCCCAAACGCCCCCTTCCCTAAAAAAGAGAAGACCCATGGACTGGATCACCGAAACCAAAATCCCGATTGGCAAGCTTGCCGCCCGGATCTTCGACTGGCTCCAGCTGCATGGTGCGCTGTTCTTCGACGGCCTCTCTGACGCTCTCGAGGCGCTGATTGACGGTATCCTCTGGGTACTGCAAACCCCACATCCGCTTATTATCATCGCTTTGTTTGCGGCGCTGACCTTCGCGATCCAACGAAACTGGAAACCGGCGCTTATGGTGGCGGTCGGCTTTCTGTTCATCCTCAACCAGGACTATTGGGAGGAAACCACCGAATCCCTGACGCTGGTGCTGTCGGCCTGTGTGGTCTGCATGGGGCTGGGTGTGCCTATCGGTATCGCCGCCGCGCACAGGCCCAAGCTCTATCAGGCCATGCGCCCGGTGCTGGACCTGATGCAGACGCTGCCCACATTCGTCTACCTGATCCCGGCCATCGTGTTTTTTGGTATCGGCATGGTGCCCGGACTGATCGCCACCGTGATCTTTGTGCTGCCCGCGCCGATCCGCCTGACGCATCTGGGGGTCACCTCGACCCCGCAACCTCTGCTCGAGGCCGCGCAGGCCTTTGGGGCCACGCCGCGCCAGACCCTGCTGAAGGTCGAGCTTCCCTATGCTCTGCCCCAGATCATGGCAGGCCTGAACCAAACCATCATGTTGTCCCTGTCGATGGTCGTCATCGCCGCGCTTGTGGGCGCGGACGGGCTGGGTGTGCCGGTGGTGCGAGCTTTGAACCGCGTAGACACCGCTTTGGGTTTTGAATCGGGCTTCGTGATCGTGGTTCTGGCCATCCTTCTGGACCGAATGCTGCGTGTGGAGGGCAAAAAATGACCACCAAGACAGCCGTAAAATTCGACAATGTTTCCATCGTGTTCGGCGATCATCCAGAACGCGCCCTTCCCCTGATGGACGAGGGCCAGACCCGCGCACAGGTCCAGGAGGCGACGGATCAGGTGCTGGGCGTCCACAACTGTTCGCTGGACGTGAAAGAGGGCGAAATTCTTGTGCTGATGGGCTTGTCCGGTTCGGGCAAATCCACGTTATTGCGGGCAGTAAACGGGCTGAACCCGGTCGTGCGCGGCACCACTTTTGTCGGGGACGGAACCGAGCTGGTGGACGTCACCCATACCGATAAGTCCACCCTGCGCCGTATCCGGATGGAACGCGTGGCCATGGTGTTTCAGCAATTCGGCCTGCTGCCGTGGCGCTCGGTCCGGGAAAATGTCGGGCTGGGGCTGGAACTTGCGGGCGTGCCCAAATCCGAACGTGCAGCCCGCGTAGAAACGCAATTGGAACTGGTGGGCCTGGCCGATTGGGCCGACCACCGCGTGGCAGAACTGTCTGGCGGGATGCAACAACGCGTAGGCCTGGCTCGCGCCTTTGCCACCGAAGCCCCGATCCTGTTGATGGATGAACCATTCTCGGCGCTGGACCCGTTGATCCGCGCGCATTTGCAGGACGAATTGCTGGATCTTCAGCAAAAACTGCAACGCACCATCATTTTCGTCAGCCATGATCTGGACGAGGCATTCAAGCTGGGCAACCGCATCGCCATCATGGAAGGCGGACGGATCGTCCAATGCGGCACCCCGCAAGAGATTTTCACAGACCCCGCAACGGATTACGTGGCCGAGTTCGTGGCGCATATGAACCCGCTGGGGGTGCTGAGCGCGGCAGATGTAATGCATCCCGCCAAGGGCGAGGCTGTTTCGAGCGTCGCGGCAGACACGCCGATCAAAGAGGTCATGACAATGACAGCAGATGGCCCTGTTGCAGTGATCGAAGGCGGGCAGACGCTGGGCCACGTCACCTCGGAAACGATCCTGGCAAAACTGCTGGATCCGCGCGGCAGTTAAACCTTGGTGGCTACCGCGACCGGGGTGCGGGTCCGGCGCTTCAGCACGGCCTCGCGCCAGGTGATGAACGTGACCGAGCTCAGGATCACCATGCCCCCCACCATGACCCACAGGTCCAGCCCCTCGTCGAACACGAAATACCCAAGCAGGCTGGCCCAAAGCAGCTGCAAAAACGTCACCGGCTGGGTCACCGTCACCGGGGCCGCGGCAAAGGCCAGCGTCATGGTGTAATGCCCCGCCGTGGCCAGCAAGGCGACCCCGGTCAACAGCCCCAAAGCGCGCAAGTCGGGCGTTACCCAATTGGCGATCGCCACGGGCGCCAGCCCGATGGTCACGAAAATCGACAGCATCCCCACGACAACGGCAGCATTGGTCTGATCGGTCAGGCGCTTGGCCAGCAGGTACGAGGCTCCGAATACAACGGCGGCCAGCAGCATGGCCAGGTGGCCATCCCCGACCTCGCGAAAACCGGGCCGTAGAATAATAAGAGCGCCGACCAGGGCCGTGATCACCGCCAAAACCCGCCTCAGTGCCAGTTTTTCACCCAAAAACAGGGCCGCGCCCAAGGTAACATAGATCGGAGAAAGATAGTTCAGCGCCGTTACGTCCGCGATCGGGATGCGCGCCATGGCATAGAACCACAGCCCCACCCCGACCGAGTGCGCCAGTCCGCGCAGCGTGAACAGGCCCCATTGCCGTCGTGTCAGCCCCGCCCGCAGAATCGGCCGCATCATGGGCAACACAAAGATCATCCCAATCGCATAGCGCAAGAACGCAGCCTGCGTGGCCGGAATGACCGGACCCAGGGTTTTGACAAGGGCGGTGACTCCGACGAACAGGGCCCCGGTAACCAGCATCCACAGAATGCCGGCCACGGGTTGTTGAGGTCGCGAATTGTTCATATGTGTATTATCTGCCGGACCTAAACCAAGCGCAAGCTCAAACCAGCAGGCTCAGCGCGACGGACCACATGATGCATCCCACAAAGGCATCCAGAACCCGCCACGCGACGGGCCGTTCGAACAAGGGCGCAAGACGCCGCGCGCCATAGCCCAGCGAAAAGAAGAACGCAAAGCTGGCCGTTATGGCCCCCAGCGCGAAATGCAGCCTGTCAGGATATTGCGCCGCGACCGAACCCAACAGCACCACCGTATCCAGATAGACATGCGGATTGGCCCATGTCAGCAGCAGGCAGGTGACCAGAACCCCGCCCAGACTTGCACGCCCCGATTGGGCCGCTTGCAGGTTCTCTCCGCCCTTCCAGGCCGCCCAAAAGGCTCGCGCGCCATAGATCAGCAGGAACGCCGCCCCACCCCAACGCATCACCGGCTCTAACCAGGGCAGCCGATTGACCAGCGCCCCGAATCCCGACACGCCCGCCGCTATCAGGATCGCATCCGACAGCGCACAGGTCAGGCAAACCGCAAAGACATGCTCGCGCCGGATGCCCTGCCGCAACACGAATGCATTCTGCGCACCGATAGCCATGATCAAAGACAGGCCCAGCCAAAATCCCGCGGTCAAAGACGTCATGAAACCTACTTGCCTGTTGTTGTGTTGGGCAAGGAACCCAAGCCCCAGCCGCCCGACAGTAGCTCAATTTCCGGCAATCCCAAGCCGGAAGTTTTTTGTCCACAGGTTTTTCCACTGCATTTGGAAGATTTGTGGAGAAATCTCTTTGATGTCAGAAATGGGATAGTAATTGCTAAATATCGAGGCGTAAAAACGCTATAAAAGGCTGATATATATAAGTGAAGCCTCACGCAAACCCGTTCGATCTTGTGGATAACCCTCCGCAGGTCGCGTCAATCCTGACGACTACGCGCGCCCAGGAATGAAATAGGCCAGTCCGATCCGGACTGGCCCTTTCGCATAACTATGTGTGGGAATCAAAGCTGATCCATCACCTCGTCCGAGGCTTCGAAGTTGGTGGTGACGCGCTGCACATCGTCGTCATCTTCCAAGGCATCAATCAGCTTCATCAGCTTTTGCATGTCTTCCAGACCCAGCTCGGTGGTGGTCTGCGGTTTCCACACCAGCTTGGTCGAGTCCGACTCGCCCAGCTCAGCCTCAAGCGCGTTCGACACCTCGTTCAGGTCCGTATCGGCACACCAGATGATGTGACCATCTTCGCTGCTTTCCACATCTTCGGCGCCAGCCTCGATTGCGGCCATCATCACGGTGTCCGCATCCCCAACGGATGCCGAGTATGTCACCTCGCCCTTGCGATCGAACATGAAGCCGACCGAACCGGTTTCACCCAGGTTGCCGCCGTTCTTGGTAAAGGTAGACCGCACGACCGAGGCGGTGCGGTTCCGGTTGTCAGTCATCGCCTCGACGATCACGGCAACACCGTTGGGGCCATAGCCCTCGTAGCGGATTTCTTCGTAATCGTCGCCGTCGCCTGCGGTCGATTTCTTGATCGCGCGTTCAATCACGTCCTTGGGGACGGATTGCGACTTGGCCTCTTTCACGGCCAGGCGCAGGCGCGGGTTCTTGTCCGGATCAGGGTCGCCCATTTTCGCGGCGACGGTGATTTCCTTCGACAGTTTGGAAAACAGCTTCGAACGGGCGGCGTCTTGCCGGCCTTTACGGTGCTGGATGTTTGCCCATTTAGAGTGGCCGGCCATCGGTGCCTCCATCATCTGAATACATTTCGTCGCGTCTCTATAAGTCAGGCGGGGGGCGGGCCGCAAGGAGGTTGCGTTCATCGCGGCCATGCGATTGTCTGGCAGGCAGGAGGCCCAGCCCATGACCACAGACCAGATTATCCTGTTTTCCCTGTTCGGCGGTGTTTTCGCCATGCTTCTGTGGGGTCGGTTCCGCTATGACCTGGTGGCGTTTTCTGCGCTGATGGTGGGGGTGGTGCTGGGCGTGGTGCCGGTGAAAGACGCATTTTCTGGTTTCGGCCACTCGGCCACGCTGGTTGTGGCGCTGGTGCTGGTGGTCTCGGCCGGATTGGTACGATCAGGCGCGGTGTTCCTGATCACGCGCACCATGGTGGACAGCAGTCGCGCCCTGGGGGGGCATATCGCGCTGATGGGCGGATTCGGCGGCATCCTGTCGGCCTTCATGAACAATGTCGCCGCGCTGGCGCTGCTGATGCCGGTGGATATTCAAACCGCGCATAAGGCGGGCCGCAGCCCGGGGCTGAGCCTGATGCCGCTGAGTTTCGCAACCATCCTTGGCGGCATGGCCACGCTGATCGGCACCCCGCCCAACATCATCATCGCGGCGATCCGCGAGGAATCCTTGGGCGAGCCGTTTTCCATGTTCGATTTCGCCCCCGTGGGCGGGCTGACGGCCATTGCGGGGCTGATTTTCGTCGCCCTGATCGGCTGGCGCCTGATCCCAAAACGCGAGGATGCCACCGCGCAAGTGGCTGAACTTGGAGACTATATTGCCGAGCTAACCGTACCGGAAGGCAACAAGCTGATCGGTCAACGTCTGGAAGAGCTGTACGAGGAGGCAGAAAAAGCGGACGTGGCCATTATCGGGCTGATCCGCGACGGAAAACGCCGCTATGGCCGGTCGCGATACACCATGTTGCAGGCCGAGGACGCGCTGGTACTGGAGGCAAGTCCCGATGCGCTGGACGAATTCCGCTCGGCCCTGTCGCTGGCCTTTTCGGATGAAAAACGCGAAAGCCTTCTGAAGGCCGAGGGTGACGGGCTGGAGGTGATCGAGGCCGTGGTGCCCGTTGAATCCCGCCTGAATGGACGCACCGCACAAGCCGTGGGGCTGGCGTGGCGGCAACGCTCGGTCCTTCTGGGGATTTCACGACGGGGGAAATCCATCCGTCAACAAGTCCGTAAAACCGAGGTCGAGGCCGGGGATATCCTGTTGCTGCTGGTTCCGCGCGGCACCGGGGCTGACGTGATGGATTGGCTGGGCGTCCTGCCACTGGCAAGTCGCGGCCTGTCGGTGACCGAAAACTCGAAAACCTGGCTGGCCATTGGCCTGTTCGCAGCCGCCGTGCTGGCCGCCAGCCTGGGCCTTGTTTATCTGCCCGTGGCGCTGGGTCTGGTCGTTGTGGCCTATGTGCTCAGCAAGATCCTGCCCCTGCAGGAGCTTTACGACCATATCGAATGGCCCGTGGTGGTCTTGCTGGGCTCGATGATCCCGCTGGGGGCGGCGCTGGAAACCTCGGGCGGGACCGAGCTGATCGCCAGCAGCTTGGTGAACCTGACCCAAGGCTGGCCCGCCTGGGCCATTCTTACAGTTCTGATGGTGGTGACGATGACCCTGTCAGACGTATTGAACAATACCGCCACGGCCATTGTCGCGGCCCCCATCGGCATCCAGATGGCGCAGCAACTGGGTGTGAATCCCGACCCGTTCCTGATGGCCGTTGCAATCGCTGCCTCGGCCGCCTTTCTGACGCCCATCGGGCACAAGAACAACACGCTGGTGCTGGGCCCTGGTGGGTATCACTTTGGTGACTACTGGCGCATGGGTCTGCCGCTTGAAATTCTGGTCGTTAGTGTCTCGATCCCATTGATCCTGATCTTCTGGCCGCTGTAACCTCTTAAAGCGGAAAGAAAAACGGGATCAGCGCAGAAGCCAGAATGCCCATGCTCAGGTTCAGCGGCACGCCTACCTTCATGAAATCGGTGAACCGATATCCGCCCGGACCGTAGACCAGCATGTTGGTCTGGTACCCGATGGGCGTTGCAAAGCTGCACGAGGCCGCCAGCATCACCGCCACCACCAAGGGCCGCGGATCAACGCCCAGCGCACTGGCCAGCCCCATGGCAATCGGGGTCACCACCACGGCAACGGCGTTGTTCGACACCATCTCTGTCAGAACAGAGGTCAGCAGGTACACCGCCCAGATCATCAGGAAAGGCGGCATTGCGGACAGGGCCGGTTCAACAAAGCCCACAACCATCTCGACAGCGCCGGTGTGTTGCAGCGATGCGCCAATGGCCAGCATCGCGAAAATCAACGCCAGCAAACGTCCATCGATATAGGAAAATGCCTCGTCTGAATCGATGCAGCGGGTGATCAGCACCAGCGCCACGGCCAGTGTCGCCAGCAGCAGGATCGGTGCCAGACCAAAGCCCGCCAGAACGACCACGCCAAACAGCGCCGCGATGGCAATGGGGGCCTGACTGCGGCGGAACGCTTTGGCCGAGGGATGGCTTACATCCACCATATCCATGTCTGCGGCCAGACGCTGGATATCATCGGGCGAGCCCTCAAGCAGCAAGGTATCCCCCACGCGCACCACCAGGTTTTGCAGATTCGAGCCGATATTCTGGTTTCGACGGTGCACGGCCAAAGGATACACACCATAGCGACGGCGCAAACGCATCTCGCCCAACGAGCGACCCACCATTTTACAGCCCGGCGTGATCAGCACCTCGACTGTCTGCGTTTCCACGGCCGAAACCTGGTCCATACGCTTAAGGCTTTTGTTGCGCTGAAGGCTCAGCAGCTCGGTCATCTGGGTTCGCAGGATGACACGGTCACCGACCTGTAGCTCGACCCCTTTCATATCATGACGCAAGGACTGATCGCCCCGGATCACGTCAATCAGGCGCACGCCTTCGCGTTTGAACAGCTGCACGGATTGCACTTCGCGGCCGATCAGGTTGGAATCGGGGGGAATCACGGCCTCGGTGAAGAACTTCATCCGGCTTTTGTCTGACAGCATGCTGGCCATGCTGGTGCGGTCTGGCAGCAGAAAGCGACCAAAGACCACAAGGTACAGCATCCCCCAGAGGACCAGAATAACGGCCAGGGGCGTGACCTCGAAGATAGAAAAAGCCTTCAGCCCCTGCGCCCGCGCGACACCATCCACCAGCAGGTTGGTCGAGGTTCCCACCAGGGTCAGCGTCCCGCCGATTATCGCGGCATAACTAAGCGGAATCAGCAGCTTGCTGGCCCCAACCCCCAAGGTCCGGCTTAGCTGCACAAAGACCGGGATCATCACCACGACCACCGGCGTATTATTCATCACCGCCGAGGCCAGAACCACAAAGGCCAGCAGCATCGCGATCGCCATTTTGGGATTTGTTCTGGCCTGCTTGTCAGCCAGAACCGTAAAGGCGTCCAAGGCGCCCGTCCGCACAAGCGCGCCCATCACGATGAACATCATCGCAATCGTCCATGGAGCGGGGTTGGACAGAACGCTCAGCGCGGCGTCATAGGGCAGCAGACCAAAGACCAGCATGAACCCAACGCCGAAAATGGCAACGACCTCGGTTGGAAAGACTTCTTTGACGAAAAGGACGAACATGCCCAACACGACCAAAAGCGCCAAGATCGCCTGCGTGGACTGGGACAGATGGAAAAGATCCATATAGATATCCTGTGCAATCAATTCGAAATAGTGTCGCCCAAGCCGTCACAACGGGCAAGAGGGCATCTGCACCCCAGCCCGAATTGTCCGGCTTGGAAAAAAATGTGATTATAAACCAGACTGTTGCAAGCGTCCGCCCTGACGGATCATGCGGATTTCCTTGGCCAGCCCGGTCTTGTCGTCAGTCTCGACATAAACACCGGAAAGGGTGGCCTCGGCGGCGGCGGGGGTAAAGCGCCCCTTGACCATGCCGGTCACGAAACGGCGCATCGGCTCGGCTTTTTCCATGCCGATCACGCTGTCATAATCGCCGCACATGCCCGCGTCGGACAGGAACCCGGTGCCCTTGGGCAGGATCTGGGCGTCCCCCGTTGGTACGTGGGTATGCGTGCCCACAACAAGGCTGGCGCGGCCGTCGCAGAAATGCCCCACGCCCATCTTTTCGCTGGTCGCTTCGCAATGGATGTCCACCAACGCCGCCTGCACCGATCCGCCCAGCGTGTGACGCTTAAGCACCTCGTCAATGGTAGAGAACGGATCATCAAAGGCGCGTTTCATGAACACGTTGCCCAGCACCTGAGCCACCAGGATCCTGCGCCCGCGCCGGTCCTGGAATACCCGCGCGCCCAACCCCGGAGCGGCCTTTGCATAGTTCAAAGGCCGCAGCACCCGGGGTTCGCTTTCGATGAACTGCAACATGTCTTTTTGGTCGAACGCATGATCGCCCAAGGTCAGAACGTCGGCGCCCGCCTCAAGCAGCACCTTCGCATGAGCTCCGGTCAGCCCAGCGCCGTTGCTGGCGTTCTCGCCATTTACGACGACGAAATCCAGCTTCCACTCGTCACGCAGACGCGGCAGGTTTTCACTTACGGCCCGCCGTCCGGCGCGACCCATCACATCACCAAGGAATAGTATCTTCATAAGAACTGCCTAGGCCGCGGCGGCGCGACAGGCAAGGGTGAACATCGCCAATCAGGGCGTCGAAGGCCGCTAAGCCAGTGTCAGAACGCCCTGTTCGGTCACGATCATGTCCAAAGGCTGGTCTGTAGGCTCCAGCGGCAGGACCTCGGCCTCTTGCGCGGCATAGGCAAAGCCGATGGCCAGCGTCGCCCGGCGCGCGCGCAATTGCTGCAACGTTCGATCGTAATACCCCCCGCCATAGCCCAGCCGCCCGCCTTTGCGGTCAAAGGCCACCAGCGGGACGATCACGATCTCGGGTTCGAAAAAGTCATCCTGGGCGGGAATTTGCGCGCCAAAAGGGCCCTCTTTCATCTTGCAGCCCGGCTCCCATCTGGAAAACTTCAGCGGCTGCCCCTCGCCCGTGATCACCGGCACGCCGACGGGTCCATGGGCCGAGGCCTCTTCCATCGCGGGCAGCGGGTTAATCTCGGTTCGGATGGGCATGTATCCGGCCAGCGGCACCCCCCGAAAACCTGCCAGCACCTGCGAAAGATGCCCCGCGCGTCCGACCAGCCCGGCCCCATGCGCAGATTTGCGCCGGGCGAAGGCGGCCTTGCGCGCTGCGGCCTTTTGCGCGGCCAGATCGCTCATAACAGGACCGAGGCAGCAAGTCCGAGGAAGGCGAAAAAGCCCACCACATCTGTCACCGTGGTCACGAACGGCCCCGAGGCCAGCGCCGGGTCCACGCCGAAACGGTCCAGCGCCATTGGGATGATGATACCTCCGATCGCGGCAGCCACTTGCGTCAGCACCATGGCCACGCCAATCACGATCGCCAGCATGGGCACCCCGAACCACAGCGCGGCAACGCCGGCCATAACAACGCCGAACAACACACCGTTCAGCGCACCAACGGAAATCTCGCGCCAAACCACGCGCATGGCGTTTTGCGCCGTCAGGTCACGCGTGGCCAGCGCCCGCACCGTCACCGTCATGGTCTGAGTGCCCGCATTTCCCCCCATCGAGGCAACGATCGGCATCAACACGGCCAAGGCAACCATTTGGTCGATGGTTTCAGCAAACATATCGATCACCAACGAGGCCAGGATCGCCGTGAACAGGTTCACGAACAGCCACGTTGCGCGGCCCTTGGCCGCCTCGAGGATGCTGTCGGACAGGCTGGCCTCGTCGCTCACACCGGCCAGGCGCAGAATGTCCTCTTCGTGTTCTTCATCCAGAACAGTCATGGCATCGTCGATGGTGATGACACCGACCAGCCGACCGTCCTCGTCCACCACAGGAGCCGAGATCAGGTGATACTGGTTGAACGCATAGGCGACATCGCCTTCGTCCTGCATCACCGGAATGACCCGAAACGCCTCTTCCACGATCTGGGTCAGCGGCACGTCCCGGCCCGAGGACATGATCTTGCCCAGGGTCACGTTCCCCATCGGATGCATCCGCGGATCAACAAGGATCACGTGGTAAAACTGGTCGGGCAAGTCCTCGGCATGGCGCAGAAAGTCAATCGCGTCACCCACCGTCCAATGTTCGGGCGCGGTAACGACCTCGCGTTGCATAAGACGGCCCGCGGCGTATTCGGGATAGCTGAGCGCCTGTTCAACCGCGACCCTGTCGCTGTCTTCCAGCGCCTCAAGGATCGCCTCTTGCTGGGGCTCGTCCAGATCTTCGACCAGATCGACAACGTCGTCGGTTTCCAGCTCACGCACGGCTTCGGCCAGAATATCCGGATGCAAGACGGCGATAATTTCTTCCCGGATGCTCTCGTCCAGTTCCGACAGGATATCGCCGTCGAAGTCCTGACCAAACAGCAGCACAAGACGGCGCCGGTCAAAGGTATTGAGCTGTTCCAGAAGGTCGGCGATGTCGGCAGGGTGCAGAGGTTCCAGCAGCTCGCGCAGCTTGCTGGCGTCTTCTGTGTCCACCGCGTACAGAATTGCAGCGACGTCACGCTTGACCAGCTTGTACTCACCCTTTTCAAGGATTTCAGGCTGGGTGCTTTCGATGCTGGTGTCTTCGCTCATCGCGCCCTCCTGGTTTGCCCTGTTTGCCGTCACGTTTGTCATAAAGGAAGGTCAGGGCAGGAAACAATGGGCGGCGGCGATTTACCTGCGAATTCTGACGCAATACGGTGATTTGAAAAGGAACGTGCCATGAACAGTGACATTCTTCTTCTGGGGCAGACGCTGAGCTTTGCCGCCGACCCGTTTCAGCAAGGCCCCGAGGCCGCGCAGATCCACGCACGCGGGGCTGTGCTGATCCGTGATGGCCTGATCATGGAAACCGGTCCGGCGGATGACCTGCGCGCGGCCTATCCGCAAGCCGTTGTGACCGATCACGGTGATGCGCTGATCATGGCCGGCTTCATCGACGCGCATGTTCATTATCCCCAGACTGCAATGATCGCCAGCTGGGGCAAGCGGCTGATCGACTGGTTGAACCACTATACCTTCCCCGAAGAACAGCAGTTCGCAGACCCCGCCTATGCCGCAGAAATCGCGGGACGCTATCTGGATCTGACCCTGGCCAATGGCACAACCAGCGTGGTCAGCTTTTGCACCATTCACCCCGCCAGCGTAGAGGCGTTCTTTGGCGCCGCGCAACAACGTGGCCAGCGCGTGGTGGCCGGTAAAACCTGCATGGACCGTGATACGGCACCCGATTTTCTGCGCGACACGGCGCAATCCGCTTATGACGACAGCAAGGCCCTATTGGAGAAATGGCACGGGACTGACCGTCTGTCCTATGCGATCACGCCCCGGTTTTCACCGACGTCAACCCCCGATCAGCTTGCGGCCCTAGGCGCCTTGTGGGCCGAACACCCCGATTGCCTGATGCAAACGCACCTTTCCGAACAGGTGGACGAAATCGCCTGGGTCAAATCGCTGTACCCCGAGGCGCGCGATTATCTGGATACCTACGAGGAACACGGGCTTTTGCGCCCCGGCGGCATGTACGGCCACGCAATCCACCTTGAGGACCGCGAAAAGGATCGCCTGTTGGAGGTAGACGCCGCGCTGGTGCATTGTCCGACATCTAACACGTTTATCGGCTCGGGCCTGTTTGATATGGGCGGGCTGATGGCTGACGGGCACCGGATCGGGCTGGCGACGGACACGGGCGGGGGCTCGTCCTTTTCCATGCTTCGGACCATGGCGGCGGCCTATGAGATCGGCCAGTTGCGTCATCGCCCCCTGCACCCGTCCGAGCTGTTGTGGCTGGCCACCACCGGGTCTGCCCGCGCCATACGAATGGAGGATAAGATCGGCAACCTGGCGCCGGGGATGGAGGCGGATATCGTCGTGCTGGACTTGGCGTCGACCCCCGCAATCGCGCAACGCAGCGCCCGCGCCGAAGACCTGTGGGAAGCTGTCTTTCCCACCATCATGATGGGTGACGATCGTGCAATCTCAGCGGTTTACCTGGCCGGTCAGCGCACGCATTTGCCGCCCAAATCCATCACCCAGTAACCCCCGGCCGAGCCGATCCCAACATGGGTATACTTGGGGTTCAGCATGTTGCGGCGATGCGGGGGCGAGTTCATCCACATCTGGATCGCCTGTTCCTCGGTCTTGGCTTTTTCCGTCAGGTTTTCGGCAAGCGACGCAACGCAATACCCCTCGTCCGAAACGCGTTTATCAAAATTCACCCCATCGGGATTGACGTGAGCGTAAAAGCCCCGCCGAACCATGTCGTTGGCGTGGTGCTGTGCCGCGCGGGTCAGGGCCCCGTTATATTTCAAGGGAGGAACGCCCGCGTTTAGACGCACCTGTTTCAACGTCAGGCTGCCGGATGTGGCCACCGCCGCCGGAGCCATGTTCGTGGTCGTAGACTGGCACCCGGCCAGCCCGATTGCGCAGATCACTGCAAGCCCAAGCGTTTTCTTCATTGCCCTGCCCTTTAGCTCATCAATTTGTGCACCAGTTGCGTCTGTCGCGCGATCAGGGCCTGGGTGTCGATCGTCACCACATGGCCATCGCGCACGATCTGGCGTCCTTCGACGAAAAGATAGCGCACCTTTCGCGGCCCTGCCAATAACAAGGCGGCCGGATCCCAGCTGCCGGCGCTTTCCAGCCCAGAGGTGTCCCAAATGGCGATGTCAGCGCGTTTTCCGACGCTGATCTGGCCGCAATCGGGGCGGTTCAGCACCTCGGCGCCGCCGCGTGTCGCGATGCGCAGGGCCTCGCGGGCGCTCATTGCGTCGGCGCCTTTTGTAACCCGCTGCAACAGCATCGCCTGACGGGCCTCTTCCATCAGGTTCGAGCTGTCATTGCTGGCCGAACCATCGACCCCCAGTCCCACCGGCACGCCTGCATCCCGCATCGCGCGGACGGGGGCGATCCCGCTGCCCAGGCGACAGTTCGAGCAAGGGCAATGCGCAACGCCCGTGCGAGTGCGGGCAAAAAGGTCAATCTCGGCCCCGTCCAGTTTCACGCAATGAGCATGCCAGACGTCATCGCCGGTCCAGCCCAGATCCTCGGCGTATTGACCCGGGCGACAGCCAAATTTTTCCAGACTATAGGCGATATCCTCGTCGTTTTCGGCCAGATGGGTATGCAACATCACACCCTTGTCCCGCGCCAGCAGGGCGGCGTCGCGCATCAGCTCTCGGCTGACGGAAAAGGGCGAGCACGGGGCGATCCCAACGCGGGTCATCGCACCTTCAGAGGGATCATGAAACGCGTCAACCACACGGATGCAGTCATTCAGGATGGCTTCTTCACGCTCGACCAGGCTGTCAGGGGGCAGACCGCCGTCGCTTTCGCCGATGCTCATGGCCCCGCGCGTGGGGTGGAACCGCAAACCCAGTTCGCTGGCGGCGTGGATCGTGTCCTCCAGCCGTGCGCCGTTGGGATAAAGATACAGGTGATCCGAGCTGAGCGTGCAGCCAGACAGCGCCAGTTCCGCAAGACCGATCTGGGCCGACACGAACATTTCCTCAGGTCCGAACTGTGCCCAGATGGGATACAGCGTCTGAAGCCAGCCAAACAGCAACGCGTCCTGCCCACCGGGAACGGCGCGGGTCAGGGTTTGATACAGGTGGTGGTGCGTATTCACCAAACCGGGTGTCACAACACAGCCGCGGGCCTCGACGATCTGACCGGCAGAGCTTAGGCCATGCCCGACAGCGGCGATCGAGCCATCGCGGATCAGGATATCAGCCCCGCGCAGCTCGGTTTCTGCATCGTCCATCGTCAGCAGATGGTCGGCGTTACGGATCAGGGTTTCGGTAAGGTTTGGCATCATGTCACACTCGGGTCTGGCCCCTTTCGGTCAGAGTGTGACACGGCGCGACAGAAAGGGACAAAGGACTCGCGCCGTTATCCCAGTATGCTTACCCCGTTTCGGTCAATCAAGAGGCACATCGCGCAGAATTTCCAGCGCCGCGTTGTGCTGTTCAACCCCGGCCGCGGCGATGGCGCGCCCGCCTTCATGCGCCGGGCGACCCTGCCAATCGGTCACGATCCCGCCCGCGGCCTGGATCAACGCGATGGGCGCCTGAATGTCATAGTTGGACAGGCCTGCCTCGATCACCAAGTCAATATGGCCCGCCGCAAGCAGCGCATAGGCATAGCAATCCATGCCATATCGGGTCAGCTTGCACTGGCTGGCGACTTTGTGAAACCCTTCGG
The DNA here is from genome assembly GCF_965218685.1 of Thalassovita sp. Classification (GTDB taxonomy): domain Bacteria; phylum Pseudomonadota; class Alphaproteobacteria; order Rhodobacterales; family Rhodobacteraceae; genus Thalassobius. Next base: position 88,659 of record NZ_OZ244657.1, read on the forward strand.
CCTCGGGCTTGGTGCCGACCTCGGGGAAGGTCGTGAAAATTATCGCCTCGGACAAGGGACGCGAGCCCATGGTGCGCAGTTCGCGATCCCCGTGAGGGCCCTGCATGGCGTGTTCGCCCAGACCGCCCCAGAACCGCTCGCCAATGTAAGGCTGATCGATCATCCCAAGAAATGGCCCCTTTTCATCCGAGGCCGCGATCAGCACGCCCCAGGTGGGCGTTCCGGACAAAAATCCACGCGTGCCGTCAATTGGGTCCAGAACCCAGGACACGCCGCTGGTGCCTGGGGTCGCGCCGAATTCCTCGCCGATGATCGCGTCATCAGGGCGCATTTTTGCCAAGACCGCACGCATTGCCTTTTCGGCGGCGTGATCGCCCGCAGTGACAGGATCAAAACCCGTAGCCCATTTGTTTTCGGCCTGCAGGCCGGGCTGACGAAAATAGGGACGGATCGCCTCGCGCGCGGCGTCGGCCAAAGCATGAGCTGTCAAAAGAAGATCATCTTGCATGTCGAGGTCCTTGACCAATCTTATCCATAGGGGCGCCCATTGCGCCTACACCAAGGACCCCGACGGCTCAAGCCGCGTTGGACATGGCCCGCGCCAGATCCAGAAGATGCCGCCGCTGCGGCGCCGGAATGGAATAGTAAGCACGCAGCAGCTCTTGGGCTTCGCGTTTGTTGAATTTCTCGGTCTCCGTGCTGTCCGAACCGCCCTGCGCGGCCGTTTCGGTGTTCAGTTCTTCAAAGAGGTACTCGACGCTGACCTCAAGCGCCTGTGAAATCCGCCATAACCGTGACGCGCTGACCCGGTTGGCCCCGGTTTCGTATTTCTGAATTTGCTGGAACTTGGTTCCAACACTCTCGGCCAGTTGCTGTTGGGTCATCCCCATCATCCACCGGCGCTGACGAATGCGCATGCCCACATGCACATCGATTGGATGCGCCATTGTATTCGCTCCTTTCCACTCACATTTATCGCTTAAGCTGCACGAAACACACAACCCACTCGCCTTGCGATATTTTCACTGATGACAGCCGGGAGACTATCACCAATTCCTAATTGAACAACTAAGCGATTGCCTCAAAGGGGAATTCTGTCGAACTTGCAGCACAAGCGCCGTGAAACTACGGTACGTCCTGCGACCAAAGGGCCTATTTTTTCGCAGGTGCGCGCCTCGCATAACACTCGCAACCGGAGGGAAAAATGCGCGCATTTCATATTTTCAAGGCAGGACAGAACCCCGAACTGACAGATCTTGAACTGCCCCAGCCCGGCCCGGGCCAATTGCGGCTGCGGATCAAGGCTTGCGGGTTGAATTTTGCCGATTTGCTGATGATCAAGGGCAAATATCAGGACACACCGCAGGCCCCCTTTACCATGGGCATGGAGGTTGGCGGCATCGTTGATGCCTTGGGCCCCGACACTGACGGCCCCGCCCTCGGCACACGCGTGGCGGTGTTTGGCGGTCAAGGCGGGCTGGCGGAATACGGCGTTTTCGATCTGAACCGCTGCGTCGAGATCCCCGACACCATGAGCTTCGAGGACGCCGCTGCCTTTCAGGTTGCCTATGGCACCAGCCATGTCGCCCTGGAACACCGCGCGCGGATGCAACCGGGCGAAACGCTGCTGGTCACCGGCGCGGCCGGTGGTGTGGGGCTGACGGCGGTTGAGATCGGCAAACTGATGGGTGCGACCGTGATTGCTTGCGCACGCGGAGCAGACAAGTTGCAGGTCGCCAAGGCCGCCGGCGCTGACCATCTGATCGACGCCAGGACCGAAGATATCCGGCAGGTTGTGCGCGATCTTGGCGGTGCGGATGTTGTCTATGACGCCGTGGGTGGCGAGCAATGGGAGGCCGCCTTTCGCGCCTGCAAACCCGAAGCCCGACTGCTTCCCATCGGCTTTGCCAGCGGAGATGTCCCGCAAATTCCAGCCAACCACCTTTTGGTGAAAAACCTTACTGTCTTAGGGGTTTACTGGGGTGGCTACCTGAAATTCCGTCCCGAAGTGATCACCGACAGCCTGCGCACCATGCTGGGCTGGTACGAAGAAGGTAAGCTGAAGCCCCACGTCAGCCATGTCCTGCCGCTGGAGCAAGCCGCCGAAGGCCTGGAGCTGCTGCGCGCCCGCAAGTCCACGGGCAAAGTGGTGATCACGCCCTAAGCGGCCTCACATCATCTGGTAGGACACGCGCAGCTGATCGGTGAGGTAATCCAGCACCTCGCCCTTCAGGCGTTTGCTGCCCTTCGCCGCTTGGTCGGACACGTACATGTTGATGTGCTGCGTCTCCAGTGCGGGCAAAACGCCGCCATGCTCGATCACCTCAAGATGCGCGGGTTCGGTGCCTGCGATCATGGTGTGGACGGCCAGATCGGCGCTGACCGTGGCCTCGATGGTGCGGTCGGATTCGGTTTCGACAGCAATTTCCCAATCAATGTCGGTGCCTTCCAGCGCCGCAATCGCGCCCAGGCGAAAAATACAGTGCCGCCCGAATGCGAGCCGAAGCGGGCGCTGTTTCCACGCATGCCCCCCCGGCGCGCCAATCCAGCACAAAGGCTTGGTGGTCAGGGTTTCGCCACCCGCCCCGACCTCGGATTCGGTGGTCAGAATCACGTCACATTCGCCGTTTTGGTGCTGCGCCATCAGATCGCGCGTATTCGACGAGATCAGATGCACCTTCATCCGCGGGAACTGGTGACTAAAGCGCTGCAGCACCTGCGGGACGGCCGGATAGACGATGTCATGCGGCACGCCCAGGGTCAGCTCGCCCTCGAAAACCTGGTCGGTCATGCGAGCCATCACCTCGTCGTTCAGATCGACCATGCGGCGCGCATAGCTGCGCAATTGCTCGCCTGCCGCTGTCAGGGCAATAGTTCGGTTCGAGCGGTCCAGCAATTGCTGGCCCAGCAACTCTTCCAGCCGTTTGAGCTGCATCGAGACAGCCGATTGCGTCAGGTTCAACGCCCCGGCCGCCCGCGTCACCCCGCCCAGATCGGCCACGGCCACGAAAGAGCGCAGGGTCGTTACATCCAAATTCCGCATATCATCACCAACCTTGATGCTTCATCTAATAAACATTCATTTCCAATATGAATCACACTGCGTCATATACATCAACATAAATGATGAAAAGTCCACCAAGCATCACGAAGGAAGGTCAGCTATGTTTACTCTCATCTCTTCTCACCGCGCCACGCTGCCCCGTGCCAGCCGTCCGTCGCTGATGGCCCGCGTTCTGGGGGCGCTCAGCCTGCATCGCCAGCGTCAGCGCCTTGCCCAGTTGGACGACGCCATGCTGCGTGACATCGGCCTGACCCGTGCCCAAGCGAACAAAGAGGCCGCCCGCCCCGTGTGGGACGCCCCCACGCATTGGCAAGGCTAACTCAAATTAAAGCAGTTTCGGCGCGATTTCGCGCCGGAAAACCTTGAAAAACCACCCGTTGTCACCGATATTTTAGCCAAGCCCGCGCGAACGGGCATCAGTTTCACCTTTCGGAGGCTTTTATGGCTGAATTCAACACGATGCGAGCGGCGGCCGGAACCCGCACCGCTGAAATCGACGCTGGGCTGCGCGCCCACATGAACAAGGTCTACGGGACCATGTCTATCGGCATGCTGCTGACTTTTGCAGTGGCTTGGGCCGTGGGCACCTCGCCTGCGCTGCTGGGCGTGTTCCGCGACCCCATGACCCTGCAACCCAACATTCTGGGTTGGATTGTCATGTTCGCCCCGCTGATCATGGTCTTTGCTTTCGGCGCCGCCATCAACCGCCTGTCGGCAGCCGGGGCGCAGCTGTTCTTCTACGCTTTTGCGTCCGTCATGGGTCTGTCCCTGGCCTGGATTTTCGTGGCCTTCACCGGCTTCTCGATCGCCCAGGTGTTCCTGGTTACCTCGATCGCCTTCGCAGGCCTGTCGCTGGTAGGCTACACCACCAAGAAGGACCTGTCCGGCATGGGCACCTTCCTGATCATGGGTGTGATCGGTCTGATCGTGGCTTCGATCATCAACATCTTCCTGGGCTCGCCCGCGATCATGTTCGCGATCTCGATCCTGGGTGTGCTGATCTTTGCCGGTCTGACCGCCTATGACACGCAGAACATCAAGAACACCTACCTGGCCCACGCACAGCATGGCGATCAGGAATGGCTGGGTAAGGCCGCCATCATGGGCGCACTGAACCTGTATCTGGACTTCATCAACATGTTCATGTTCCTGCTGCAGCTGCTGGGCAACCGCGAATAAGCGATACTGCCAGACAAACGAAAAGGGCCGGTCACTGCGACCGGCCCTTTTTCGTTAGATAAGCACCTCGAACAGCTGCCCCACCCCTGAGGTGATGCCCATGGCCACGCTGCCCCAGAACAGCACCCGCACCACGGCAGGCAGGACCTGCGCACCGCCCAGACGCGCGCCAGTGCCCCCCAGCAGCGTCAGCGCCAGCAGGGTCATCGCGGCCACGACCCAAACCACCGACTGCCCCGGGGCCAGTACCGCACCCGCCAAGGGAATCGAGGCCCCCATAGCAAATGCCACACCCGAGGCCACAGCTGCCTGCAGCGGCTGAGAGCTGGCCAACTCGGTCAGGCCAAGTTCCTCGCGGGCATGGGCGTCCAGCGCGTCATGGGCGGTCAGTTGCAGGGCAACTTCACGGGCGATCTTGCGATCCACGCCGCGCGCAATCAGGCCATCTGCCAGCTCGCCCAGTTCGTAAATCGGGTTTTCTTCCAGCGCTTTGCGTTCCCGTTCCAGATCCGCAGCCTCGATATCCGACTGGGCCGAAACCGAGACATATTCCCCCGCCGCCATCGAAAACGCCCCCGCCGAAAGCCCGGCCAGCCCCGTCAGCAGCAACCCCGAGCGGTCCACCCCCGCAGCGGCAACCCCGACCAGCAGGCTGGCCGTGGACAAGATGCCGTCATTGGCGCCCAAAATGGCAGCGCGCAACCAGCCGGATCGGTTGATGAAATGGCCCTCTTTAGGCATGGGGACGGCTCCTGCGATGCATTTGCATATGCCCTAAGACGCGAAAGGCCACGCAATCGCGTGGCCCAAAGCGTCATACGGAAAGGGGATCAATTACTTGATCTTGCCTTCCTTATACTCGACGTGCTTGCGCGCGACGGGGTCGTATTTACGCACAACCATTTTTTCGGTCATGGTCTTTGCGTTCTTTTTGGTCACGTAGAAGTGGCCCGTGTCTGCGGTCGAGTTCAGACGGATTTTGATAGTTGCCGGCTTCGCCATATTAAAACTCCGTTCATCGGTTTACGAGGCAGTCGGGCCGCCCGTGGAATCCTTGAAGCCTGCCTTTTAAGGGTTATGGGGCCCGAGTCAACCGATATTCTGCGCGCCCTTTGCATTCGGGGGCGCTTTGACGAAAGCCGGGGCTACAGCGCGGGTTTTCCCATCGCCTGGTGGATGCCGGAAACCTTGTCATCGGACAGGCCCAGGGCGCTGGCAAGGCCGGAAAGATATTGTTTTTCCGGATCGGTATTCACAGTGATCGCCATCAGCGCGGCCGAATAGACCTGCGCCTTGGCGGCCTCTCCGGTTTCGGTGGCCAGACCATTCACATCAATGGGGGCGTCCAGTTCCGAGGTTACAAAGGCGACCTCCTCTTCGCTGGCCTCGCTCAGGTGCTCCAGGATCTTGGCGCGCTCTTCGGCGTCAATCTCGCCGTCGGCTTTGGCGGCCTGGATCATGGCCCGGATCATGAGGCGAGCGTTTTCCTCGGCCATCACACCGATGGGGGTGCCGGCGGTCATTGCCTCGAACAAAGAGGACATACCGCCTGCGCCTGCGGTCGCAGCGCCAGTCATCGCTGACATCAGCCCGGCCATGCCGGCCTCGGCCGCCTCCGAGGCGCCCTTGGTCTGCGCCCCGAACATACCCATCATGTTTTCCAGCGCGTCCTTGCCCGCGGTCATCCCCATTTTTCCGGCCATTTCCTCCATCTGGGTGTTCATCTGCGCCATTGGGCTGTCATCACCGCCGGTCATCTTTTTCATGGCGTCCTGCACACCTTCCATCCCGCCCATCTGACGAAACTTGTCCACGCCGCGCGCTGCAGCAAAGCCAACGGCTAGGGTCGCAAGGGTTCTTACAAAGCTCATGAGGGGATCTCCGGTGTTCTGTTACGTTGCGTCCATTTTGCGACCTAGCCTGCAGCGCGCCAAGCTTTTTCCGAGAAATTTGGGCAATTTATGCGCGGAGAGCCTGTAAGCCGGATTCTGTCCGGGCGCTTGCGCACCCTGGATGACCATTCTTCTAAACGCGCTGTTACCAACGCGCCTCTAGCTGCCAACCCGGGCCTCTGGGTCAAAGCGTACCCTGCGGTGATATCGGGCAAGCCCGATCAACCCCGCGCGAGGCCCCTATTCGGCATTGCTCCGGGTGGGGCTTGCCGTGCCGGTCCTGTTACCAGTCCCGCGGTGAGCTCTTACCTCACCGTTTCACCCTTACCCAGCACGCTGGGCGGTCTGTTTTCTGTGGCGCTTTCCCTGGGGTTGCCCCCGCCGGGCGTTACCCGGCACCCTTGCCTTGTGGAGTCCGGACTTTCCTCCTGCGTCTTGCGACACAAGCGGCCATCCAGCTCTCCGCGCTGGGATCACTTAGGCGTTGGAAAGGGTCCGGTCAACCGTCCTGCTTGACCGGAAAGCGCGTGGCCAAGTCATGGGCCACCGCGATGGCATAGCCCCGGTTGTCCGGACCGGCGCAGCCAAAACGGGTGCAAAAGGCGTTATAGACATGAATCGGGGCCATATCGTTATCGGGCATGACATAGCCAAAGGTCTTTAGCGATTTGCCGATTTCCAGGATGGCCAGCGCGTCCCACCCCTCTTGTCCGGCGTAATCAGCACGCTGGATGTCGGGCCAGACGGACAGGCCCTGCAGTGCCAACCGCCGCCAGTCAAAGCGCGCACCCGGGTCCTGCTTGCGGTCCGGGGCCATGTCCGAATGGCCGATTACCCTTTCGGGCGGGATATTCCAGCGCTTCATGGTCCCGGTCAGCAAGCGTTCCAACGCGGCCATCTGCGGTTCAGGAAAAGGGCAATCGCCCCGGTTTGCCAGCTCGATCCCGATCGAGCGCGAGTTCACATCCGAAACCCCACCCCATTTACCGGCTCCCGCGTGCCAGGCGCGCTTGTCCTCGTCCACAAGCTGCCAGATCTGGCCGCTTTCAGAGATCAGGTAATGGGCGGAAACTTCGACCTCGGGATCGCAAAGACGCTCCAGCGCCGCCTTGGCCGTGTCCATCGCCGTGTAGTGCAAAACAACCATGTCCGGGGTCGCGCCCTCGCGCCGTTCACCGAAACTGGGGGACGGGCAGGACAGGATTTCAGCCGGAGCACTCACGCGCGATTAGCCCCCAGAGGCCTTGCGGAACGGGCGCGGATCCCAGCTGCAGGCATAACCGTCCCCATCAGGGTCCAGGCCCCGGCGGTCACGTTTGGGCCCGCCACGTTTCAGGAAATCGGTTTGCGCCAGATCAGGCGAGGCATACGCCGCGCAGTTACGCGCCGCCCGCGCATCGGTGTTCAAAGGCGAGCGTTTATACAGCTTGTTGCCCATCGGGTTGTCGGTTCTCAGCGCGTATTCCACGATATTGGGGCCACTGGCGCCGGTGCGGGTGGGCACGGCCGTGGGCTGCACGACCTCGTATTGCGCACGGTTCTGGGCCAGCCGTTCGGCATCGCTTTCGATGGACCGCTGTGCCGAAACGGTATTGAAGTCATTCTCCGAGGAAATACCAGGGTGGTTCATCTGTACGGGCGCGGGATTGGACGGGTTGGCGTCCACCGGCTTTTCGCCCGAGTTCAGAGCAGCGGCCGTAGCTGCTGCGATGCTTTCAGCCTCGGTTTCCGGTTGCCCCAAGGCACCTTCGCGCGTGGCCGAAAGCGGCTGGGTCCCGCTGGGCACAGTACCCGAGACACCGGTCCGGCTGGGCTCTAGCGATTCTTCTGAAACCGCCAGGGGCGCGGGCAGGACGTCGCCCGCCAACGCGGCCTCGCGCTGCGCCTGTTGGCGCTGGAAGTCCGAGTAGCTACCGAAACCAACACCTGCGCCGCTGTCAGGGATCGAGGGCTCGCACCCCGCCAAACCCATCAGGGCCACACCGCATAGTAGATACCGCATCGAAACCGTCCTGCCTTGGATCATTGGGCGAAGTTTTACCACCACTGTCCGGGTTTGGCTACAAATCCGGCTGCTTGCTCAAGGGCATAGGCGGTATTCAGCAAGTCGCCTTCTTCCCACGGACGCCCGATCAGCTGCAGACCCAGCGGCAAGCCCTGCTTGTCCAGCCCGGTGGGCACGCTGACGCCCGGCAGACCGGCCAGGTTCACCGTCACAGTGAACACGTCGTTCAGATACATTTTGACCGGATCGTCCTCGTTCATCTCTCCCAGACCAAAGGCCGAGGACGGCGTCGCGGGCGTCAGGATCGCATCCACACCGGCGGCAAAGACGTCATCAAAGTCTTTCTTGATCAGCGCACGAACGCGGCGGGCCCGGTTGTAATAGGCATCATAGAAACCAGCCGACAGAACGTAGGTGCCCACCATCACGCGGCGCTGCACCTCGTGACCGAAGCCCTCGGCGCGGGTTTTTTCATACATCTCGGTGATGCCGTCACCCGCAGCCAGCGTCGCGCGGTGGCCGTAGCGCACCCCGTCATAGCGCGCCAGGTTCGAGGAAGCCTCGGCCGGGGCAATCACATAGTAAGCGGGCAGCGCATATTTGGTGTGCGGCAGGCTGATATCGACGATCTCGGCGCCCGCGTCCTTCAGCATCGCAGTACCGTCATCCCACAGCTTCACGATCTCTTCAGGGGTGCCGTCCAGACGGTATTCCTTGGGGATACCGATTTTCTTGCCCTTGATATCGCCGGTCAGCATGGCCTCGAAATTCGGGACGGCCAGATCGGCGCTTGTGCTGTCCTTGGGGTCGTGGCCCGACATGGCCTCCAGCATGATCGCGGCGTCGCGCACGGATTTCGTCATCGGCCCGGCCTGATCCAGCGACGAGGCAAAGGCGACGATGCCCCAACGCGAGCAACGGCCATAGGTGGGTTTGATCCCCACGGTGCCGGTGAAGGCACAGGGCTGACGGATCGAGCCGCCAGTGTCGGTGCCGGTCGCGGCCAGACACAGGTCAGCCGCCACAGCCGAGGCCGACCCACCCGACGAGCCACCGGGCGTCAGCGGGGTGTCATCATTGCCCCGGCGCCACGGGTTCACTGCATTGCCATAAACGCTGGTTTCGTTCGAGCTACCCATGGCGAACTCGTCCATGTTCAGCTTGCCCAGCATGACCGAGCCTGCATCGAACAGTTTGCTGGTCACGGTGGATTCGTATTCGGGCTTGAAGCCTTCCAGAATGCCGCTGGCGGCCTGGCTGAGCACACCCTTGGTGCAGAAAAGATCCTTGATGCCGACGGGCAAGCCGCACATGGCGGGCGCGTCACCGGCGGCCAGACGTTCGTCGGCGGCCTTGGCCTGCTCCAGCGCGATCTCGGGCGTTTTGTGCACAAAGGCGTTCAGCTCGCCCGCAGCCTCGATGGCGGCCAGGCAGGATTCGGTCAGCTCAACCGAGGTTACTTCCTTGGCGCGCAGTTTATCTCGGGCCTCGGCCAGGGTCAGTTTGTTCAGATCAGACATTACTCAACCACCTTGGGAACTGCGAAAAAGCCTTCGCGCGCGTCGGGTGCGTTTTTCAGGATCTTGTCCTGATAATCGCCATCGGTCACCACGTCTTCGCGGCGTTTCAGGCGCATCGGCGTGACCGAGGTCATCGGCTCTACGCCTTCCACATCCACCTCGTTGAGCTGTTCGATGAAGCCCAGGATGGTGTTGAATTCATTCGCCAGCGCGGGCAATGCGTCGTCTTCCACCTTGATGCGGGCCAGCTTGGCCACTTTCGCAGCGGTCTGCGTGTCGATCGACATCGGCAACTCTCCGTATTCCAGTCTTTGATGCGTTTAACGCCCTGCCCCGCGCTCCGCAAGCATCAGCGCCCCTGCCAAAGCCCTGTCCGGGTCATTCGGGCGTCTTCTTGGCGAAAATTCCCCCCAAGGCATGCACGCCCCGTCAAATGCCCTGCTGGTCAAATTAACCCTGCATGCTAGGATTTCCCCCGAGGAACCAAAAAGGAGGAGCGATCATGAAAATCACCTGGCTGGGCCATGCGGGTTTCCGAATCGAGATTGAGGATCAGGTCCTGCTGATCGATCCATGGCTGACTGGCAACCCACTGTTCCCCGAGGACAGCCGCGACACCGCCATCAAGGGTGCGACGGCGATCCTGCTGACCCATGGCCACGGCGACCACATCGGCGACACCCTTCCCATCGCCAAGAAACTGAACATCCCCGTGCTGGGGATCTATGACCTGATGAGCTTTTGGGAGGAAAAAGAAGGGATCCAAGTGGTCGGCTTCAACAAGGGTGGCACCGTCAAACAGGGTCAGGTTGCGATCACCATGGTGAACGCCGTGCACAGCTCGTCCATGCGCGGGCCAAACGCTCCGGTTTATTGCGGGGCCGAGGCAGGGTTCATGATCGCGGGCGAAGGGCACACGATCTATCTGACTGGTGACACGGACGTGATGTCGGACATGAAAATCTTCAACGACCTGCACAAACCCGACATCGGCATTCTGTGCGCGGGCGGCCATTTCACCATGGATATGAGGCGCGCCTCTTATGCGGCGAAGACCTTCTTCAACTTCACCACGGTGATCCCCTGCCACTACCGCACCTTCCCGATCCTGGAACAATCGGCCGAGCTGATGAAGGAAGAGCTGCAAGGCGTCGACGTGATCGAGCCTCAGGTGATGGTGCCGATCGCGCTGTAAGCATCAGCGGCGCCCGGCAAAGAACTCTTTCAGCAGCGCCTCGGATTGGGGCGTTGCAATGCCATCATAAACCTCGGGGACATGATGGCACTGCGGGTGGCTGAAAATGCGCGGGCCTTGGGCCACGCCGCCGCTTTTGGGGTCAGCCGCCCCGTAATACACCCGTGCGATCCGCGCCACTGAAAGGGCCGTGGCGCACATCGGGCATGGCTCCAGCGTGACATACAGATCATACCCCGGCAGACGTTCTGACCCCAGGGCGGCGCATCCCTCTCGGATCACCAGAACCTCGGCATGGGCAGTGGGATCGTTCAGCTCGCGCGTGCGGTTGCCAGCCCGCGCCACGACCTCGCCTTCGGGGGACACCAGCACAGCGCCCACCGGCACCTCGCCGCGGTCTGCGGCGGCACGCGCCTCCTCCAGCGCTTGATCCATGTAGCTGCGAAACACCATTCCCTGTCTTTGCCCGTCATTGAACGCTTTCGCAATGGGGGGAAATGGTATACCTGACGGGCTTGCCCCAGTTTCGGAACCGATCCATGACCAATTCCACGCCCCCCAACACGCCCGAAGGCGACCGTATTGCCAAGGTCATCGCCCGTGCGGGCCGCGCCAGCCGCCGCGAAGCCGAGCGCCTGATCGAGCAGGGCCGCGTCACCGTCAACGGCAAGACAATCGACAGCCCGGCGCTGAACGTGACGGCCTCGGACCGGATCACCGTGGACGGGCAACCTCTGGCCGAGGCGGAACCCGCGCGGCTGTGGATGTATCACAAACCCAGGGGCCTGGTGACCACCAACAGCGACGAACAGGGCCGCGAGACGATCTTTGACGCCCTGCCCAAGGAATTGCCGCGTGTGATGACCGTCGGGCGGTTGGATTTGAACTCCGAAGGGCTGCTGTTGTTGACAAATGACGGCGAGCTGAAGCGCAAGCTGGAACTGCCCAGCACCGGCTGGCTGCGCAAATACCGCGTCCGCGTGAATGGCCGCGTCTCCGAGGAGATGCTGGAACCCTTGCGCAAGGGCCTGACCCACGAGGGTGTCAAATACCTGCCGATGGAGATTACTCTGGACCGCCAGCAGGGCGCCAATGCCTGGCTGACCGTCGGCCTGCGTGAGGGCAAGAACCGCGAGATCCGCCGCACGATGGAGGCCGTGGGCCTGTCTGTGAACCGTCTGATCCGCGTGTCCTATGGGCCGTTCCAGCTGGGACAGCTGAAACAGGGCGAGGTCGAGGAAATCCGCCGCAAAGTGCTGCGTGACCAATTAGGTATGCCAGCCGAGGACGACACCGGCGAAGCGCGCAAAGCCGTCGGCAAGAAATTCGTACGCCGCAAGAAACGGACAGGTGATTTTGGCGGTCCGGGTCAACCTGGCCGGCCGCAACCGGCCGGCGATAAACGTGGCCCGGCACCCAAGGGCAAACCCCGCGCGGCAGATCCCGGCGCCCGTCTGGGAGACCGCAACAGCCGCAGCGGCAAACCCCCAAGGGGTCGGCCGACCAAACGTAAGTGACGCCCCTGACTTAATCTTCCCCCTAGTATCGCCCCGCGCGATCTCCTACGTTTCAAAACAGGTAAAGCGTGGGGAATGATGTCTGATACTGGTCTGCAAAAGCTGGCATTTGTGCTGCTTGTCATATTGATCCTCTACGTCTCGATCGCAGGAGGCGTCTGAGGTGGCCCAGAAATACGGTGGAAAATACAGCCCCCAGGGAGACACGGCCGCGCCTCGGGGTGGGTCGTTCCGGGCTGCGCGCCGCACGCGTGCGGGCGGGCGCGTGAACCTGCTGTTTCTTGCCCCGCTACCGCTGATCTGGTCCGCCTTCGGCAATGGCCCAGCGGCGCTGGTGCTGAACTTGGTTGCGCTTGGTGTGCTGCTGCTGGCTGCCTGGCTGACCCGCGAGGGACTGCTGGCACAAGAGGCATACGAGGCCCGCACCGTGGCCCGCCGCCCTGCCTTTCCGCGCAAGATCACGGGGTCACTGCTGACCGGGCTGGGCCTGGGCGTTGCAGGCTATGCCGCGACCAGCGGGCTGGTTGAACCGCTGGTCTACCTGGTGATCGGCGCCGTGCTGCATTTCCTGTCCTTCGGCCCCGATCCAATGAAAAACAAGGGGATGGAGGGCGTTGACACCTTCCAGACCGACCGCGTGGCCCGCGCCGTGGACGAAGCCGAGGCACATTTGACCGCCATGACCGACGCGATGAAACGCGCAGGCGACCGGCAGATGATCACCCGGCTGGAGCAATTCCAGACCACCGCCCGCGACCTGTTCCGCACCGTTGAAAACGACCCGCGCGACCTGACCGCGGCCCGCAAATACCTGTCTGTCTATCTGATGGGCGCCCGCGACGCGACGATCAAGTTCGCAGACATCTATGCCCGCACCGGCGATTCTCAGGCGCGCACTGACTATGCCGCCCTGCTGGATGATCTTGAGCAGAACTTCGCCGCCCGGACAGAAAAACTGTTGCTGGACGACCGCAGCGATCTGAATATCGAGATCGAGGTGCTGCGCGACCGGCTGAAACGCGAAGGCCTGACCTCGCATTAACGATTACACGGAGTGAAAGGGAACATCATGTCCGGAACGATTCAGCAAAAAGCCAAGGAAACCCTGGCCCTGGTCGAAGAGGTGAACGCCGTCGTCCTGCCCGAACCCACCGGCGCCGACGATGTGATCGCGCTGAAGCAGGCTGAACCTGCCACATCCGAGGAAATCCGCGCCCGTATGTCCGAACTGGACATGTCTGACACCGGCTCGATCGTGCATTTCGGTTCGGCCGCGCAAGCCGAATTGCAGGAAATCAGCCAGGCGATGCTGACGGATGTACGCAACAAGGACGTCGGCCCCGCCGGCGACAGCCTGCGCAACATCGTCACCACGATCCGCGGCTTTTCCGTCAGCGAACTGGACGTGCGCCGCGAGCGCAGCTGGTGGGAAAAACTGATCGGTCGCGCTGCGCCTTTTGCAAAGTTCACTGCCCAGTTCGAAAACGTTCAGGGTCAGATCGACAAGATCACCGACGACCTGCTGAAACACGAGCACACGCTGCTGAAAGACATCAAGTCGCTGGACCTGCTGTACCAGAAAACCCTGGCCTTCTATGACGAACTGGCGCTGTATATCGCCGCCGGCGAAGCCAAGCTGGACGAGCTGGACAGCACCGACATCCCCGCGAAAGAGGCCGAGGTTCAGGCCGCCCCCGAGGCCGAGCAGGTGATGAAGGCCCAGGAATTGCGCGATCTGCGCGCCGCCCGTGACGATCTGGAACGCCGGGTGCATGACCTGAAACTGACCCGCCAGGTGACCATGCAGTCGCTGCCCTCGATCCGGCTGGTGCAGGAAAACGACAAGTCGCTGGTGACCAAGATCAACTCGACCCTCGTGAACACCGTGCCGCTGTGGGAAACCCAGCTGGCGCAGGCCGTCACCATTCAACGCTCCGCCGAGGCAGCCGCCGCCGTGCGCGACGCCAATGATCTGACCAACGAGCTGCTGACCGCCAACGCTGCCAACCTGCGCGAAAGCAACAAGATGATCCGTCAGGAAATGGAGCGCGGCGTCTTTGACATCGAGGCCGTCAAACAGGCCAATGCCGACCTGATCGCAACGATCAACGAAAGCCTTCAGATCGCCGACGAAGGCAAGGTCAAGCGCGCCGCTGCCGAAGAGGACCTGAAGAAAATGGAGGCCGAGCTGCGCGACACGCTGGCCGCTGCCAAGGCCCGCCGCGATGGTGTGGGCGACACCGCCGGCACCGCAGTCCCCGAGGCATAATCACGCGTGAAACTGTCCGGTATCATAAAAGGCATCGCCGTGGGGCTTACTCTGAGCCTTGCGGGCTGCATTGATGCCCCCGCCCCCCGATCCCCCGGCGCAGGGACGGATTCGGCCCAACCTTCGGCGCAAAGCCGGGCGCTGAAGACATACTATGCCCGTCTGCAGGCCGATCTGTTGGCTCAGGGGCTGCTGCGCTCTGGTGGGGGCGGGCCGGACACGCCCTTTACGGCCGATCTTCTGGCCCGCAACTTCGAGGCGATCGCCTTTTTCGATGAATACGAACGCGGCGCTGGCCTGCGGGCGTCACGCGCCGGCGCCGGGGTGCTGCGCCGCTGGAAAGAGCCGGTGCGTGTGGCCGTGCAATTCGGCCCTGATGTTCCGGCCGCGCAGCAAAGTCAGGACTTGGCGACCATCTCGAACTATGTTGCGCGCTTGCAGCGGGTCACCGGCCATCCAATGTCGATGCGCGGACGCGATGCCAATTTCCACGTGCTGATCATGTCCGAGGACGACCGCGCCACCATGCTCGCGCGCGTCCGTCAGATCGTGCCCAATATCAACCCCGCCTCGATGCAGGTGATTCAGAATATTCCGCGCTCGATCCACTGCCTTGTCCTTGCATTCTCGGACATCCGGGTGGACCACAATTATGCCAAGGCAATCGCTATCATTCGGGCCGAACACCCTGATCTTCTGCGCAAATCCTGCGTCCACGAGGAGATCGCACAGGGGTTGGGCCTGGCCAATGACAGCCCGGCCGCGCGACCCTCGATTTTCAATGACGATGACGAGTTTGCCCTGCTGACAACGCATGACGAAATGCTGCTGAAAATTCTCTATGATCGGCGGCTCCATGCAGGTATCAGCGCCGAGGCAGCCCGTCCCATTATCCGCCAGATCGCCCGCGAGCTGACAGGTGAAAAAGCTGGCGGATCCAGCTGAACAAAGGAGGCCCGACCATGGGTATATTCGATTTTCTGACCGGAGAGTTCATCGACGTTATCCACTGGGTCGATGACAGCCGCGACACGATGGTCTGGCGGTTCGAGCGTGAGGACCACGAGATCAAATACGGCGCCAAGCTGACCGTCCGCGAAGGTCAGGCCGCCGTTTTCGTGCACGAAGGCCAGCTGGCAGATGTCTTCACCCCCGGCCTTTATATGTTGGAAACCAACAACATGCCGGTTCTGACCACGTTGCAGCACTGGGATCACGGGTTCAAATCTCCGTTCAAGTCCGAGATCTATTTCGTCAACACCACCCGGTTCAACGACCTGAAATGGGGCACCAAAAACCCCATCATGCTGCGTGATCCTGAATTCGGCCCGACCCGCATTCGCGCCTATGGCACCTATTCGGTGCGCGTCACCGATCCGGCTCGTTTCCTGACCGAGATCGTCGGCACGGATGGCGAATTCACCATGGACGAAATAAGTTTCCAAGTGCGCAACATCATCGTGCAGGAATTTTCGCGCGCCATCGCGGCCTCGGGCATCCCTGTGCTGGACATGGCCGCGAACACGGCTGATCTGGGCAAGCTGATCGCGGCTGAAATCTCGGGGACCGTGGCCGAGTACGGGCTGTCGATCCCTGAGCTGTATATCGAAAACATCAGCCTGCCCCCCGCGGTCGAGGCCGCGCTGGACAAGCGGACTTCGATGGGGCTGGCGGGCGATCTGGGTAAGTTCACGCAGTATTCCGCCGCCGAGGCCATGACCGCCGCTGCGCAAACTCCGAACAGCGGCATGGGCGCGGGTCTGGGTGCTGGCATGGGCATGGCGATGGCACAGCAGATGGCCAACATGGGTCCATGGGGCGCACGTCCTGCTGCTGCCCCCGCCACAGCGGCACCTGTCGCGCCCCCGCCGCCACCGGTTGAAAAGGTCTGGCACATCGCCGAGGACGGTCAGACCAAGGGCCCGTACTCCAAGGCCTCTCTGGGCCGCATGGCCGCCAGCGGAGAACTAACGCGCGAAACCTTTGTTTGGACCGCAGGTCAGGATGGCTGGAAACACGCCGATGACGTGGCCGAGCTGGCGCAGCTGTTCACGGTGATGCCGCCGCCGCCGCCCATGGGCTGATCCAGAGCACTTGCACACATGACCCGGATCACACGCGGCCCAGACTGCGAAACCACGGCCAAAAGCCTGCGCATCGAGGAAATTGCCCTGGCCCTGATGGGCGCGGGCGATTTGCCCGATGGCTACCTATCCGAAGGCGCCGTCTGGGACCGGACCGAGGGCGCGATCTCGGGTCGCAACGCCATCCAGAAAACCCGCGCCGCCCTGCCCCGCTGCGAGACGATCCGCATGGAACAAGTGGTCAGCCACGGCAAGGCTGGCACGGCCTCGGGGTTGGTGACGCGGCCCGGTCAGGGCACCCGGCTGTTTTGCCACGTGATCCGGTTCACCTCGACCTCGGCCCAGACCGTCGCCCAAGTGGTCAGCTTTGAACATGCCCAGCGAAAAAATGTCCGATAACCTTATGAATGAACACCGTTTTCCCTGCGATCAATGCGGTGCTGACCTGCGGTTCGACCCCGGTAAATCCCAACTGGTCTGCGACCATTGCGGAGCAACCGAAACGGTTAAGGACGATGGCCCCTGGTCCGGCGGCGCGATCCGCGAACTGGATTTCAAACAGGCGCTGAACAACCTTCTGCCCGCGCAGGAAATCGAGGAAACCCGCGTCACCAAATGCCCCAACTGCGGCGCTCAGGTCGAGTTTGACGAGGTGAACCACGCGCTGGAATGCCCCTTCTGCGCGACCCCCGTGGTGACCGATACCGGCACGCACCGGCATATCAAACCGCGCGGCGTTTTGCCCTTTGATCTGGATGAGAAACAAGCGCGCGACGCGATGACCCGTTGGCTGGGCAAGCTGTGGTTCGCGCCCAATGGGTTGCAGGAATACGCTCGCAAGGGCCGCAAGATGGATGGCATCTATGTCCCCTATTGGACCTTTGATGCGGATACCAAGTCCAGCTATCGCGGCGAACGCGGCACCCGTTATCAGGAAACCCGCACCGTTATGCGCGACGGCAAACGCCAGCAGGTGACAGTGACGAAAATCCGCTGGCGGGGGGTCTCGGGACGTGTGGCCCGGTTCTTTGACGATGTGCTGGTATTGGCCTCGCGCAGCCTGCCTGCGCGCTATACCGACGCGCTGGAACCCTGGGATCTGTCCGCGCTGGAACCTTACCGCCCCGAGTTTCTGGCCGGGTTCCGCGCCGAAGGATACGCCGTTGAACTGGACGAAGGGTACGAGCTTGCCCGCACCAAGATGAACCGCGTGATCGAGCGCGACGTACGCTTTGATATCGGCGGCGATCAGCAACGCATCCATGACATCCAAACCCAGATCAGCGACGTGACCTTCAAGCATGTGCTGCTGCCGGTCTGGCTGGCCGCTTACAAATACCGTGGGAAAACCTATCGTTTCGTTGTCAATGGCCAAACCGGCCGGGTACAAGGCGAACGGCCCTGGTCGGCGTGGAAGATCACCTTTGCTGTCATTTTTGGCCTGATCGTCGCCGGGATTGCCGGCTATTTCATCGCACAAAATCAATAACATGACCTTGGGGAGGGGCCATGCAACGGGACTTCGAAGCGTTTAACGCTCTTATGCACAGCCGCCATTCGTGCCGCGGCTTCAAACCTGACCCTGTGCCGCAAGAGGTGATCGAGCGTATCACCCTTGCCGCTTCCCGCGTGCCGACCTGGTGCAATGCGCAGCCCTGGCAGCTGCATATCACGCGCGGGACAGAAACCGACCGGTTCCGCACTGCGTTGCAAAAGGCCGCGACCACCCAGGCGCCTCAGCCCGACATGGCCTGGCCCCGCCGATACGAGGGAGTCTACAAGGACCGCCGCCGCACCTGCGGATTTCAGCTGTATGACTCGGTGGGGATCACCAAGGGCGACCGCCAAGGATCGGCGGCGCAGATGATGGAAAACTACGCCCTGTTCGGCGCCCCTCACGTGGCCATCGTGACCTCCGAGGATGATCTGGGCCCTTACGGCGCCATGGATTGTGGCGGTTTCATCGCAGCTTTCACCGTTGCTGCGCAGGCAGCCGGGGTGGCCTCGATCCCGCAAGCCGCCGTCGCCGCTTTTGCCCCCACCGTTCGCGCGTTTTTCGATATCCCCGCAGGGCGCAACATCCTGTGCGCCATCTCGTTCGGCTATGAAGATCCGGACCACCCCGCAAACGGTTTCCGAACCGAGCGCGCCGGGCTGGGCGAAATCATTCACTGGCATGGGAGCGACACATGAGAGCCCTTCTGCAACGTGTAAGCTCGGCCTCGGTCTCCGTGGACGACCAGGTGATCGGGCAGACCGGCCCGGGCCTGCTGATCCTGATCTGCGCGATGCAGGGCGACACCGAGATGCAGGCCGACAAACTGGCGGCCAAGATCGCCAAGCTGCGGATTTTCAAGGATGACGCCGGTAAGATGAACTGCTCGGTCCGTGACATCGAAGGCTCGGCGCTGGTGGTCAGCCAATTCACGCTGGCCGCAGACACTGCGCGCGGTAACCGTCCGGGATTTTCGACCGCCGCCCCGCCAGCCGAGGGCCAGCGTCTGTACGAGTATTTCGCCAAGAAACTGGCCGCCGAGGGCATCCCCGTGGAAACCGGCCAATTCGGTGCGGACATGGCTGTTTCGCTGATAAACGACGGTCCGGTGACAATCTGGATGGACATCTAAGCGCCGCTGAAAAAGCTGACGCGGGAACCTCCCAGCTCCCGCGTCGTGCTTTGCCCGGCCGCAAAACGGCCAGTAGGCCGGACCCTCGTCCCACGTCTGCCATAACGGTTTTCACCGCCCCATCCGCGCCCCTCAACGCGTCAGGAAACTGGCTGCGCTCCCACGTTGGTCACTGTCGGCGGGTTGACCTTACACCACGGGATCGAACCCAGCCGCGCCTTGATCGTCAGACGATCATATCACCCCGAGTCGTTCAACAGGATTTTTCGGGCCTGCAAAAGTTACCTTACGTCCCAAGCGGCGCCAGGTCGTAAAGTGGTTTAACGGTGCAACCAAGTGGTACGGGCGGCCGGACTCGAACCGGCACGGCCTATACGGCCTAGAGATTTTAAGTCTCCTGTGTCTACCATTCCACCACGCCCGCAGCAGTCCCCCGAAAGGAAATCAGGGGCAGACGCCCAAGGGATAACCAAAGTCGCCGCCAAGGACCAGACGTGTTTTTACGCGGCCAGGACTATAGTTCTTCGCCCTTGGGTGGCGGGATCAGATGACGTTCAGGCAGCCATGGGTTCAGCGTCAGCGCGTTCTTCAGAACGGCCTGTCCTGCCTCAGTCTGACCAAGGCCCATCAAGGTCAAAGCCTTACCTGACAAAGCGCCCACATGGGCCGGTGACAAGCGCAACGCCTGTTCCAGATCCAGCAGCGCGGTCTCATAGTCCTGCTGCAGGAAACGGACGAACGCCCGCTGGTTGTAGCCCTCGGCATAGTCGGGGCAATAGGCGATCAGCCGGTCAAAGTCCTGCACGGCGCCCAGAAAATCATAAACCCCGCGTTTGCGGATACCGCTGTTCAGCAGCTCTTGTGCAGCCTCATCCGGGGCAGAAGTCCACAAGGCCCACATCTGATCCGAGATCGCCTGCCCCTCGGCCTCGGTCTTGGCGGCGCGTGCTTCGTTGAACAATTTCGACAGCGCCTGGGAATGATCCGGCGCGGCCGGACAAGCCCACGCGGGGGACGCCAGCATCGAAACGCCTATGAGTGCAGGTTTCAACATATCCGAATGATGGCGCGATCCATGCACCCGTCAAGCCCCGCAGCCATCTTGACCCCGCCCGCAAAACCATCAATCGTGCGCCCATGTTCCCGATCCGAGACCACAACCCGTCCCAAGGCACGCCCTTCGTCACCTATGCGCTGATCGCGGTGAACGTGGCCGTGTTTCTCAGCTATGTTAATCTGTTCAACGATCCCTACGCGCTGAACGCCTTTTTCGCAGACTGGTCGCTGGTCCCGGCGAATATCTCGAATGGCGCGCGCTATGACACGTTGGTCACCACCATGTTCCTGCACGGCGGCTTTATGCACTTGGCCGGTAACATGCTGTTTTTGTGGATTTTTGGCGACAACCTAGAGGAAGAAATGGGCCATTTCGGCTTCCTTCTCTTCTATCTGGCCGCGGGCTTGGGCGCGGCACTGACACATGTGGTCTCGGCCCCGTATTCGATGGTTCCCACCGTGGGCGCATCAGGCGCGATTGCGGGCGTGATGGGCGGCTACCTGCTGCTGTTCCCCAAGGCAAAGATAGACATTCTGCTGATCTTGATCGTGTTCTTCCGCATCTTCTCGGTCCCTGCCTGGGCGATGCTTGGCCTGTGGTTCGCGCTGCAGCTGCTCTCGGGCACAGGCGCGGACCCCGATACCGGAGGCGTCGCCTACTGGGCCCATGCGGGTGGTTTCGTCATCGGCTTCGTCCTGACCCTGCCGGTCTGGCTGAAACGCGGCGGCACCGGGTATTGGAACCGCACCCAAGGCCATCCGCCCCACCCCGAGGCCGCCTATCGTTTCGTCCCCACCAGCATTCCCACGGTGAAACGTCGGCGAAAATAGGCATCCATTCACGCTGTCATGGATTGAATGCCCCGGGGTGAATGCGCGCAGCGCAGAGGGGCAACGCCCCTAACCCCGAGGCCGCAAGGCCGAGATATCCTGTGCGCGCGCCAGCGCGCCCCGCTGGATCAATCAGATCAATCGCGCGCGCGGATGATCTTGGCAAAACGGTCGAAAATCTCACCGTTGGCAGCGACGATATCGCCATGCTCCAGCGGCTCGTGACCATTGCGGATCGGGCCAACCATGCCGCCAGCCTCTTGCACGATCAGATAGCCTGCTGCGATGTCCCAGATATTCAGCTCACGTTCCCAGAAACCGTCGTACCGGCCCGCGGCCACATAGGCCAAGTCCAGCGCAGCCGAGCCAAAGCGGCGCACGCCGGCGCATTCGGGCATAATCCGCGCCAGGTCCTGCAGCGTGGCAGGCAGCGTGTTCTTGCCCGCGAACGGGATACCGGTGGCAAAGATCGACTCGATCATGCGGGTGCGGCCCGATACACGCAGCCGGTTGCTGTCGTTCAGCCACGCGCCCATACCTTTTTCTGCATAGAACATCTCGTCCTTGGCAGCGTCGTAAATCACACCCGAAACGATCTGTCCCTTATGTTCCAGCGCGATCGAGATCGCCCAGTGCGGCAGACCGTGCAAGAAGTTGGTAGTGCCGTCCAGCGGATCAACGATCCAACGGCGGGTGGGGTCCTGCCCGTTGATCTCGCCGCCCTCTTCGGCCAGCCAGCCATAGGTCGGACGCGCGCCCAGAAGTTCTTCTTTCAGGATCGCCTCGGCGGCCAGGTCAGCCTTGGAAACAAAGTCACCTGCGCCCTTCATCGAAACCTGCAGGTTCTCGACCTCGCGGAAATCCTTGACCAGCGAACGGCCCGCCTTGCGCGCTGCCTTGATCATGATGTTAAGATTCGCACTGCCCTGCATCGGTCGGCTCCTGATTATCCAAGCCGCGCCTATACCCCCCAGCGCCCTGTTTGCCAAGGGCAAAGCGCGGAATCGAGGGGGTTTTGCAGGCGCAGCCCCCGGCCTTTGCGAACGTGACGCGGGAAAACAGATCGACCGCGTTACTGGCGCTGCAGCTTTACCGGTTCAGTACGGGCCAGCCGTGTGAAATGCGAGAAATACGGGCGCGTCGCATCATCGCTGCGAACGGCCGCATAAAGCCGCCGGTTCAGGCCGGCTTTCGTGATCGGGCGCGTGACATAGTCCGAGTTATATTTGACCTCGCGCACAACCCAGTCCGGCAGAACGGCGACACCCCGGTTCGAGGCAACCAGCAACAGCATCATCGGCGTCAGCTCGACGCGGCGGATCGCGGCGGGCTCGACCCCGGCCGGTTCCAAAAGCAGTTTGAAGATGTCCAGGCGCGAGCGGTCCACCGGGTAGGCAAAAAGCGTCTCCCCTCGGAAATCCTCGGCCTCGACATAGGGTTGTTGCGCCAGCGGATGCTGGGCCGAAGCGACGAAGACAGGGGAATAGTCAAACAGCGGCAGGAATTCGACACCGGGGATGTCCTCGGGGTCGGACGAGATAACCAGGTCGACCTCTTCCTTGACCAGCGCGGGCAGCGCGTCGAAGGCCAGGTTGGGACGGATGTCGATATCCACGTCAGGCCATGCCTTGCGAAACTGCTCAAGCACGGGGAACAGCCATTCAAAACAAGCGTGACATTCGATTGCGATATGCAACCGGCCCGTCTTGCCCGAGATGATACCGTTGAACTCTTCTTCAAGCCGCGCAAGTTCGGGCAGGATATTGTCAGCAGCGCGCAGCAGACGCATCCCTGCAGCGGACAGTTTCAGCGGCTTCGAGCGGCGCACGAACAGTTCGACCCCGGTCTGATCCTCCAGATGCTTGATCTGGTGGGACAAAGCCGACTGGGTAATGTTCAGCTGATCAGCGGCGCGGGCCATACCGCCGGCCTCGTGGATGGCTTTAACAGTGCGCAGATGGCGGATTTCGATATGCATTATGAATGAGACTCAAGTTGACCTTTAGTTTTATGAAGTTGTCTCACAAACCAGAATCTGCGACAAGGGGGACCACCCTAGATATGGATAGACCGATGACCGTCCCTGCGATTTCTTTTGAATTCTTCCCGCCTCAGAACCTGGAGGCGTCGTTCCGCCTTTGGGACACGGTGCAGGTTCTGGCCCCGATGGCCCCGCGTTTCGTGTCTGTCACCTATGGCGCAGGCGGCACCACCCGTGACCTGACCCGCGATGCCGTGGCCACCATCCACAAGCATTCGGGCCTGAACGTGGCCGCGCACCTGACCTGCGTGAACGCAACCCGCGAGGAAACCCTGGCCATCGCCGACCAGTTCGCCGAGGCCGGCGTCAAGGAAATCGTCGCCCTGCGTGGCGATCCGCCCAAGGGCACCGGCGCGTTCCAGCAGCACCCCGACGGGTTCGCCAGCTCGGTCGAGCTGATCGAGGCGCTGTCCGAGACCGGCAAGTTCAACATCCGCGTGGGCGCCTACCCTGAAAAGCACCCCGAAGCCTCCAGCGGCGCGGCCGATGTGGAATACCTCAAGCGCAAGTTCGACGCTGGCGCTGACGAGGCGCTGACCCAGTTCTTCTTCGAGGCCGACACTTTCTTCCGCTTCCGTGACGCTTGCGAAAAGGCCGGGATCGACAAACCGATCATCCCCGGCATCCTGCCGATCGAGAACTGGAAAGGCGCGCGCAACTTTGCCCGCCGCTGCGGCACCGACGTGCCTGCATGGATGGACGAAGCCTTTGAAAAGGCCGCCCGCGACGGGCGCGAGGATCTGCTGGCCACCGCCCTAGCGACCGAGCTGTGCAGCGATCTGATCGACGGCGGCGTGGACAGCCTGCATTTCTACACGCTGAACCGGCCCGAGCTGACCCGCGATGTGTGCCATGCCCTGGGGGTCGCACCCAAAACCAACCTGGAAAACGTTGCGTAACGCCCTCTTGCCTGTCTGACAGTGCCGCGCCACCATTCACATGCGAATGATGAAAGGGAGGCGCGCAATGGCGGAACGCAAGGTGGCACGCTCGATGCTGGATTTGCCCACGCAGGACGAATTGCTGTCCATGTCGGGGCTGGAAACCATGCAAAAAATGGTCCGCGGTGAGCTTGCAGGCCCGCCGATCGCGCATCTGATGGGGTATCGTCTGACCGAGGTGGATGACGGCCGCGCCGTGTTCACCGGCATCCCAAATTTCGAGGTTACCAACCCTATGGGCACGGTCCATGGCGGTTGGTACGGTACGCTGCTGGACAGCTGCATGGCCTGCGCGGTGATGACAAAAGTACCCCGGGGCAGCGTCTATACCACGTTGGAATACAAGATAAATATCCTGCGCCCCATCCCCCTGAGCACCAAGATCGAGGCCGTAGGCGTTGCCCAGCACGTCGGCCGATCCACCGGGATCGCGAACGGAGAAATCCGCGGCACCGAGGATGGGCGGCTCTATGCCACCGGCTCGACCACCTGCATCGTCATGAAGCTGCGTTAACCCGTGGGCGCGGCGGTCAGACCGCCCGTCTGCTCGTGAACAGTTTCGTGCATCCGCTCGGACGGGTCGGCGCCGACCACGCGTTTGCTGCGGAACAAAAACAGTTTGCCCACTCCGCGCCATGTGCCCATGCGCGGCGCCTGCGCATCACAGGGGAACTGATCGCGCCAGCCCTCGGGCAATGGGAGCCCGCAGTCAGCCAGCCGCTCCAGCATCCAGACCAGCGGAATGTTCGACAGGGGCCGCGCGGCGGGGAACATCCCCACCTGCCCGCCCACATCTCCGTGGCTGCCATTGAACCAAACCTGTTCGACCTGACCCGGCGCGCAGTCCCGGCTGTCCCACATCACCGGGGCAAAGGCCTCGCGGTTTTCGTGCAGGGCCAGCGCCTGAAACCCGTGCTTGATCGAGCGGCCCAGCGCATGGTCATGGAACGAATGATGCGGTTCTGACCATTGCCACAGCACCGGCAGGCGCAGGCCCAGTGATTTCACCGTGTCCCAAACGCCGACGGCCTCGATCTCGACGTGGTCATGACAATAACGCTGACTGAACACCTGCGCGGCCTCGCTGCCGCGAGTGACCTGATAGTGGCGATAGGCCTGAGTGACCTGTCGTTCTGTGGCCTGCTCGGCCCGCAACAAGCCGACCCGGTCAATCACACCAGCCAGCGACCGCACCGCGAAGGCCCCGCGCGAATAGCCCAGCAGGATGATCTTGTCGCCGGGACGATACCGGCTGGCCAGATAGCCATAGGCGCGGCGGATTTGCCGGTTGATCCCGCGCCCCATCATCACGTCCAGGGTCTGGCGCCAATCCTCCCACTGAAGACCGGATTCGTAGTACAAAGACACCGGAGCCCCCACTTGCGAAAGCAATCGATAGCTTAGCCCCGCGTTGGTCTCGTACCCCGGTTTCAGGCTCGAGGCCGTGCCGTCCAGAATGATGACATGGGTCAGCGCCCCGCGCGTGTCGGGGCGGGGGGCCGGATGCCCCTCGCGCAGGCCGGGCCAGAACCGGCCCAGCAGGCGTTTACCCAGTTGTTTTAGCATCCTCCAGATACTCCCATACGCGCAGCGGTGTCAGGGGCATGTCCACGTGGCGCACCCCGCGATCCCACAGCGCATCCAGTACCGCGTTGGTCGTCGCGGCCATTGATCCGACGGTCCCAGCCTCGCCGCAGCCCTTCATCCCCATTGGATTCGCGGTCGACGGCACGGGTTCGGTATCGAACGCGATAAAGGGCAAATCAGCGGCCCGGGGCATTGCGTAGTCCATGAACGTGGCGGTCAACAGCTGACCATCCTCGTCATAGACCGTGTGCTCCATCAGCGCCTGTCCCGCCCCCTGAGCGACGCCGCCATGCACCTGCCCCTCGGCCAGCAAGGGATTGATAAGGTTCCCGAAATCATCCACCACGGTGTAGCGCACCAGATCGGTTTTTCCGGTTTCGGGATCCACCTCTACCTCGGCCACATGGGCGCCGTTGGGGAAAGAGCGCGCCGGCAGCGTGGCCCGCTGCTCGTGCACCAACAGATCCTCGCGCCCGTCCGAGCGCGCCATCAGGGCAACCTCCATCACCGTTGGCGTCATGTTCGATCCGGGCGCTCGGAAGGTTTCATCGTCAAAGCTCACTTCCTCGGGGGCGACACCCAGCTTGTCGGCCAGGTACGGCGTGAAGGCCTCGATCATGCTGGACACGGTGGCCAGCGTGGCATTGCTTTGCGTGGTCACCGAGCGTGACCCCCCCGTGCCCCCACCCTGTTTGATCCGGTCGCTGTCACCCTGCACAACCTTGATCAGGTCGGCCGGAATGCCCGTCTGATCGCTCAGGAACCTGGCATAGACCGTTTCATGGCCCTGCCCGTTCGATTGTGTTCCGACATACAGCGTCACCGTACCATCCGCGTTAAACTCGACCTTGGCGCCTTCGGAAGGATCGCCCAGAATACTTTCGATATAGTAACACAGGCCCAGCCCACGCAGTTTGCCCTTCGCTTCACTTTGCTGTTTACGCCCCGTGAAGCCGCTGCGATCTGCCAGATCGGCCACGCGGTCCAGCACGCGGGCAAAATCGCCCACGTCATAAGTTTCCCCCGTCGCGGCTTTGTAAGGGAACTGGTCGGGCCGAATGAAGTTGCGCTTGCGCAGCTCCCAGGGGTCCACGCCCAGTTGCCGCGCCGCCATGTCCATCAGCCTCTCAAGGACATAGATCGCCTCGGGGCGGCCCGCGCCGCGATAGGCATCGACGTAGATCGTGTTGGTATAGAACCCTTCGACATGCAGAAAGGTGTCCTGCACGTCATAGGTCCCCATCAACACGCGCGAGAAAAGCTGTGTCTGGATGATCTGCCCGAAATTCGAGTTATACGCGCCCAGGTTACAGGCCGTTTTCACCCGGTAGCCGATGATCTTGTTCGTGTCGTCAAAGGCCAGCGCAGCGGTGCTGACCAGATCCCGGCCATGGTGGTCGGACAGCATCGCTTCGGTCCGGTCAGACATCCAACGCACGGGGCGGCCCAACACCATCGCTGCATGTCCCAGCACGTAATATTCCGGATAAGCAGGGGTTTTCATGCCAAAGCCGCCGCCCACGTCGGGATGTGTCACGCGCAGTTTATCGGGGTCGATATTCAATACCCGCGCCAGCTGCGCCTTGGGCCCCCAGACCCCCTGCCCGTTAAAACTGATGTGCAGACGGTCGCCATCATAGTCGGCAAAACACCCCCGCGGCTCCATCGCGTTCACGATTACCCGGTTGTCGCCAATCTCCATCTCGACCACACGCGCCGCGCGGTCAAACGCGGCCTGCGTGGCGGCCTCGTCGCCCATGGACCAATCAAACGCCCGGTTATCTGGCACATCGTCATGCAAGGGCTCGCCGCCCTGCGCCATGTCCATTTTGGCGGGCAGTTCGTCGAAATCCAGCTCGATCAGTTCCGAAGCATCGCGAGCCTGATCCAGCGTATCGGCAAAGATCATCGCAATAGGCTCGCCCACAAAGCGCAGACGGTCCAGCGCCAGAATGGGCCGCGCGGGGCTGGCCGCATCGCTGCCGTCGCGGTTTTTCACCGTTATGCCCCAGACCGATTGCGTGATCCCCGCCGCCACCAGATCGGCACCGGTCAGAATCAAGTGCACGCCATCAGCCTCGCGCGCGTCCTGAACGTCCAGCGTGGTGATCCGCGCATGGGCCACCGGCGAGCGCAGCACAAAGCACCGCAGCGCGCCCTCGGGCGTCACATCATCCACATAGCGCCCATGTCCGGTCAGGAATCGCACATCCTCGACCCGCGTAATCGGCTGACTTTTCCCGAATTTCTCCATCGCTCGCCCTCTCTTGTCCCTCAGGGTCGAGAGTAGCCCCCACAGCC
Organism: Thalassovita sp.; assembly: GCF_965218685.1. Classification (GTDB taxonomy): domain Bacteria; phylum Pseudomonadota; class Alphaproteobacteria; order Rhodobacterales; family Rhodobacteraceae; genus Thalassobius. Next base: position 116,768 of record NZ_OZ244657.1, read on the forward strand.
GCCCTGTCCAGAGCCAAGACCCTAAAGCGACGCAACGGTGATTGGATCTCCGACGCCATATCCGTTGAACCGCGTGGCTATGGCCAGCGAATAGGCTCCCATGCCGGAAAACAGCACATAGTCCCCCTCGGCCGTGTCCTCGGGGAAAGCGATGGGATCGGGCAGTTTGTCCAGGCTGTCACAGGTGGGACCGAACGCAATACGTTTCACGGGGTATCCACTGCGCGGAGTGCCGTCCGGCGCCATCACCTGCACACGGTCGTTGCCGCAGATGTCGCGCAATTCGGACAGCGCACCATAAATGCCATCATTCAGGAACACCGCCCCGTTGGGCCGCAGGGCCTTAATCCGCGTGGCCAGGGTAAAGGCTTCGGCCACCATTGCGCGGCCGGGCTCGCAGACCAGCGCAGGAGGCGTCGTGAAATGCTTTCGCACAGCCTGTTCGATCCGGGCAAACACGCGCTCCAGATCCGGTGCGGGCCCCTGCCAGTGCGAGGCAAACCCGCCACCGACGTTCAACCGCTCCAGCCGGACGCCTGCGCGCTGCGCGACCTCGGCTGCCACGCGGATATACGAAACCCAGGCCTCGGGGTCACGGCACTGCGTTCCGGGATGAAAGGTGATCGCAGGCCGGTGCCCGCGACGGGCGACCTCTTGCAACAGCGCGGTCGCGCCATCAGCGCCGACACCGAATTTCTCGCCGAAATCATAGGCAGCACCGGGAACAGGCAAGGCCAGGCGTACGCTGACCTCTATCGCACCCAGAGGGGCCAGTTTTTCAAGCTCGCTCTGACTGTCGACCGACGCCGAAACCACCCCATGGCGCCGCGCCGCCGCAACCTCTTCGGGGGTGCGCACCGGGTTATTGTAGTGCAAGGCCGCATCGGGGCTGATGGCACGCACCGCCTCCATTTCCGCCGGCGAGGCTACGTCAAACCCCTCGATCCCCGCTGCCACAAGATTAACCAGCACATCGGCACGGCTGTTGGCCTTGACCGCATAGGTCACCACGCCCCCGAACCCGTCCAGAAACCGCCGTGCCTGCGCCTGCAAGCTGGCCGGACTGAAATACATCACCGCATGGTCAGGACGATGCCGTCGCAAATGAGTCAGGGGATCGGGCCAAAGGGGATGTACGTGCATAAGAGGGGTCCTGTCGTTTACTGCGCCTCCTTCCATGGTGCGATGCGTTTTTGTCGATCTGGAGAGCATTTTCGACTATACTTAGTAAAACTTCAGTCATTTCGCCGAAAAAAACATGCCAAACGACCAAACAGACGCAAAACTCCTGACCCTTCTGGCCGAGAACGCCCGGATGCCCGTGGCAACCCTTGCCCGCCGTCTGGGCCTGGCCCGCACCACTGTCCAGGCCCGGCTGGAGAAACTGGAAACCAACGGAACCATCGCTGGCTATACCGTTCGTCTGGGCGCTTCCCAAACCCCGCAGCTGCGCGCCACCGTCCTGCTCAGCGTCGAGCCCCGCAGCAGCGCCGCAGTTCTGGCGCGCCTCAAACCCCTGCCACAGGTCCGTAAAGTCCACACAGCCAGCGGTCGCTTCGACCTGATCGCCAGCATCGCCGCCAAAACCACAGAAGAGCTGGACGCCGTCCTCGACCACATCGGCGAAGTCCCCGGCGTGCGCGCATCGGAAAGCCTCATCCACCTGTCCACCAAACTGGATCGCACCAGCTGAAACGCAGCGCCCACCCGAGAGGGCGGCCACAGGCCGACCTCGAGACATACAGCGCGTGCGTCAGCACGCCCCTTTTGGGACAAGCCGCTTTCCCTTCCCCGCCCAATTCGCTAGACGGGTCCGCAACGGAAAACCTGACGCGAGTGCTGGATCATGGCGATGGAAAAGACCTTCAACGCGGCCGAAGCTGAAAACCGCCTGTACGAGGCATGGGAAAAGGCTGGCTGCTTTACTGCGGGCGCGAATGCAAAGCGCGCTGAAACCTTCTGCATCATGATCCCTCCGCCCAACGTGACGGGCGCGTTGCACGTGGGCCACGCCTTCAACAACACCCTGCAGGATATTCTGGTGCGCTGGCACCGGATGCGCGGCTTTGACACCCTGTGGCAGCCCGGTCAGGACCACGCAGGCATCGCCACCCAGCTGCAGGTCGAAAAGATGCTGGCCGCACAAGGCAACGCAGGTCGGCGCGAGCTGGGCCGTGAAAAATTCCTGGACAAGGTCTGGGAGTGGAAGGGCCAATACGGCGACACGATCATCAATCAGCTGAAGCGTCTGGGCAGCAGCTGCGACTGGGACCGCAACGCCTTTACCATGTCCGGCGCCCCCGGCGCGCCTGCCTCTGACCAGAACGGCAACTTCCATGACGCCGTGATCAAGGTCTTTGTCGAGATGTACAACAAGGGCCTGATCTATCGCGGCAAGCGTCTGGTCAACTGGGACCCGCATTTTGAAACCGCCATTTCGGATCTGGAGGTCGAGAATATCGAGACCCCCGGCCATATGTGGCACTTCAAATACCCGCTGGCAGGCGGCCAGACCTATGAATACGTCGAAAAAGACGAAGACGGCAACGTCACCCTGCGCGAGACGCGCGATTATATCTCGATCGCCACTACTCGCCCTGAAACCATGTTGGGTGATGGCGCTGTGGCCGTGCACCCCTCGGACGAACGCTATGCGCCCATCGTGGGCAAGCTGTGCGAAATCCCCGTCGGCCCCAAAGAGCACCGTCGCCTGATCCCGATCATCACCGATGAATATCCCGACAAAGATTTCGGCTCGGGTGCGGTGAAAATCACCGGCGCGCATGATTTCAACGACTATCAGGTCGCCAAGCGCGGCGGCATCCCGATGTACCGCCTGATGGATACCCGCGGCCATATGCGTGCGGACGGGCCCGATTATGCGGAATCGGCGATGGAGGCTCAGAAGATCTCGGGCGGGGCTCCGTTCACCGAAATGCAGGTGGACGGTCTGAACCTGGTGCCGGACGAATTGCGCGGTCTGGACCGGTTCGAGGCGCGTAAGCTGGTGGTCGAACAGATCAATGCCGAAGGTCTGGCGGTCATGACCACCGAGACCCGCAAAGATGATGAAGGCAACGAGGTTGACGTGACCGTGCCTTACGTCGAAAACAAACCCATCATGCAGCCCTTCGGCGACCGTTCCAAGGTCGTGATCGAGCCGATGCTGACCGACCAGTGGTTCGTGGAAACCTCGAAAATCGTGGAACCCGCGCTGGAGGCCGTGCGCAGCGGCAAAACCAAGATCATCCCTGAATCGGGCGAGAAAACCTATTACCACTGGCTGGAAAACATCGAGCCCTGGTGCATCTCGCGCCAGCTGTGGTGGGGGCATCAGATCCCGGTTTGGTATGGGCCGAGACTTGATGCTCAGGGGAACCTCCTTCCCGGGCAGGAGATTTTCTGCGCAGCCTCGGAACGCGCTGCCGCCCGGAAAGCCGACGAACACTATGAAAAGGTGCTCGGTTACCGAGTGGATCAAATTAAGAAAGGGAACTGGTCTATGTCAGGTTACGATCTTGACATAGAAGACGAGAAAGTACCGTCAGGTGAAGCCACGCCACCATATTATGCTCGGCCTGAAGCTGGGTCACACGAACGCGGAAAGGTCGCAATGATCTTTCTAAACCGCGACCCCGATGTCCTCGACACCTGGTTCTCCTCGGGTCTGTGGCCCATCGGCACCTTGGGCTGGCCCGAACAGACGGACGAGCTGGAAAAATACTTCCCCACTGACGTTCTGATTACCGGGTTTGACATCCTGTTCTTCTGGGTCGCGCGCATGATGATGATGCAGCTGGCCGTCGTGGACGAAATCCCCTTCCACACCGTCTACTTGCACCAGCTGGTGCGGGACGAGAAGGGCAAGAAGATGTCGAAAACCACCGGCAATGTCATCGACCCGCTGGAGATCATCGACGAATACGGCGCGGATGCTCTGCGGTTCACAAATGCCTCGATGGCGGCGATTGGCGGCGTGCTGAAACTGTCCGAAGACCGGATCAAGGGCTATCGCAACTTCGGCACCAAGATCTGGAACGCCACCCGTTTCGCCGAGATGAACGGCGTCTACGAAAACGGCGCACCTTCGGCTGAAATCCCCACGGCGACTGCCACGGTGAACAAATGGATCATCGGCGAAACCGCCCGGACCCGCGAAGTGGTGGACGAGGCTCTGGCCGCCTACCGGTTCAACGACGCGGCCAGCGCCCTGTATGCGTTTGTCTGGGGTAAGGTCTGCGACTGGTACGTCGAATTCTCGAAACCGCTGCTGCTGGATGGCACCGACGCCGAAAAGGCCGAAACCAGCGCCGTGATGGGCTGGGTTCTGGATCAATGCCTGATCCTGCTGCACCCGATTATGCCCTTCATCACCGAAGAGCTGTGGAGCGTGACCGGCGAACGGCCCAAAATGCTGGTCCACGCCGATTGGCCCGAATACACCGGCGCCGATCTGATCGACGCAGGCGCGGATACGGAAATGAACTGGGTAATCTCGCTGATCGAAGAGGTCCGCTCGGCCCGCGCGCAAATGCACGTCCCCGCCGGTCTCTATGTGCCGATGCTGGTAACCGGTCTGGACGCGGCCGGCAAAGCGGCATGGGCCAATAACGAGGTGCTGATCAAACGCCTGGCCCGTATCGACAGCCTGACCGAGGCGCAGGACTTCCCCAAAGGCACCGCAACGATCCCCGTGGACGGCGGCACTTTCGGGATGCCCCTGGCTGACATCATCGACGTCGACGAAGAAAAAGCCCGCCTGACCAAGGGCTTGACGAAACTAGGCAAAGAACTGGGCGGCCTGCGCGGACGTCTGAAAAACCCCAAATTCGTCGAAAGCGCCCCCGAAGAGGTCGTGGTCGAAACCCGCGGCAACCTGGCGCTGAAAGAGGCCGAGGAAGAAAAGCTGAAACTGGCGCTGGCCCGTTTGGAAGAGCTGGGCTGATCAAAGATCAGCCTCGCCTGCGGCGGGCGGGGGGCCGGCCTTCGGCCGGCCAAACTCCGCTCCCGAAATGCGCCAGTCCACCTCTTCTTTGCTCGTCAAATACTCCGGGGTTGAATTGGCCAAAGGCCAAGAAGGGGCAGAGCCCCTCTCCCCCTTCCTCAGCCAAATTTTGGCGGGCGTTTTTGCATGTTGGCCATGATCACTTCGACCTGATCGGGCTTGCCCATCAGCAAAGACTGCTCGCGGCTTTCTTCGGCCAGCACGGCCGCAACGTCGGAAGTACCTTCAGCAAACGCAATCAGGCGCTTGGCGGCGCGCAAGCCCGAGGGGCTTTTGAGTGTCAGCCCCTCGGCCAGTTCCATCGCGGCGGCCAGCGGATCGTCGGACAACTCGGTCACCAGCCCCATCTCAAGTGCGGTCTCGGCCCCGATCTGTTCGGCGGTGTAGACAAGTTTGCGAAGCACATCCGAGCGCAGAAGCCGGGGCAGAATCGTCATGCCTCCCATGTCCGGAACGATGCCCCATTTCATCTCCATCACGGACAGGCGCGTTTCAGGATGCGCGATCCGGATATCAGCGCCCAACGCCAATTGCAGGCCGCCGCCAAAGGCCACCCCGTGCAGCGCCGCGATCACGGGCACGGGCACCTGCGTCCAGACCATGGCGACCTGTTGAAAGAGGTTACTGTCACCATGCGTGCGGGGGACCAGCAATTCGACCGGGTCGGCGCCGGCGAACTTGGTGAAACTCGACACGTCCAGTCCGGCGCAGAACCCGGGCCCCTCGCCAGACAAGACCACGGCGCGGATGTCGGTGTTGTCCAGCAAGCTTTCACCAGCAGAGACAATCGCCTCGATCATCTCGCTATCCAGCGCGTTCATCTTGTCGCCGCGTGTCAGGGTTACGCGGGCGATATGGTTTTCGATCTCGATTGATACGCGGTCCATGGTGTTTCCTCGTCTCTCCTCCGGGGTTTGGCCAGTATCGGGCAAAGCTGAGCGAAATCTACCGGAACGTTGGGGAAACAGCGCGTGCTTGCCTCAGCCGGGAGGATGCGCTTATCTGGCCGCATGACTGGACCCCGATACACCCCGCTATGTGCCTCGTTGCCTGCTACCGTTCCCTTCGTGGGGCCAGAAACGCAAGAGCGCCAGCGCGGCGCGCCTTTCCTGGCCCGCCTTGGTGCGAACGAGAATATCTTTGGCCCCAGCCCCCGCGCGATCGAGGCCATGGCAAAGGCCGCCGCAGACCAGTGGATGTATGGTGACCCTGAATCCTATGACCTGAAGCAGGCGCTGGCGGCCCATCATGGCATCGCGCCCGAAAACATCGTTGTGGGCGAAGGCATCGATGGGCTTTTGGGATATCTGGTGCGCCTTCTGGTGGCACCGGGGGATCCGGTCGTGACCTCGGCCGGGGCCTATCCGACGTTTAACTACCACGTGGCGGGCTTTGGCGGCCAGCTGCACACCGTGCCTTATGCTGGCGATCACGAGGACCCCATCGCGCTTTTTGCCAAGGCCGCCGAAGTGGACGCCAAGATCGTCTATCTGGCCAATCCCGACAACCCGATGGGCACCTGGCACAGCGGCGCAGACATCACCGCCGCGATGGAGCATCTGCCCGAAAGAACCCTGCTGATCCTGGACGAGGCTTACGTGGAATTCGCCCCCGAAGGCACCGCGGCCCAGGTCGATATCAACGATCCGCGTCTGATCAGAATGCGCACCTTTTCTAAGGCTTACGGGATGGCGGGTGCGCGTGTCGGCTATGCTCTGGGGGCCGAACCTCTGATTACCGCATTCAACAAAATCCGCAACCATTTCGGCATGAACCGGGCCGCGCAGATCGGTGCGCTGGCCGCGTTGCAGGATGCCGAGTACCTGGCGCAGACTGTTGAAAACGTTGCCGCCGCCCGCGCACGGATCGACCAGATCGCGCAGGCAAATGGCCTTAGCACGCTTCCCTCGGCCACCAACTTTGTCGCTATAGACTGCGGTCGGGACGGTGATTTTGCCCGGAAACTTCTGTCCGAGCTTGTCTCGCGCGGGTTGTTCGTCCGGATGCCATTCGTCGCCCCCCAAGACCGCTGCATCCGTGTCAGCGCTGGCCGCCCGCAGGATCTGGACCAGCTGGAGCTGCTGCTTCCGCAGGCGATTAAGGCCGTGCAGGCGGGATAATCACAGGATTTTCATTCTGCGTGCATGCCTTGGATGCTAATATAGCGCCATGCGAGAAGCTCCGAATTATACCAATGCCGCCCTGGTAATGGGGCTGGTGAACCTGATCTGGGTGCTTGGGCTGATCTGGGTCGCCTGGGGCCTGCCGGCGGTGCTGGTGACAGGCTTGGTGCTGAACCTTCTGATCAACAAGCTGGCCGAGCGGCGGCTAGGCTCTTAACCGCGCGCGCCGTTCGCCATGACGGCTGCAGCAGCCTCCAGCGCGCCGGTCCCGTGTGGGATGTCCAAGGCAATTAGACCGGCCTGGATACAGCCCAGCATTCCCATCACCATTTGCGCATTCACATGTCCCATGTGGCCAATGCGAAAGAACCCATCGCCGTTGGGATCACCGTCCTCGGACATGCCCAGACCGATGCCCAGCGTCATCCCGGCCTCGTTCTGAACCCATTCGCGCAGTTGCGTACCCAAGGGCGCGCCCAGCCGCAACGAGGTCACCGCGTGGCTGCGATGGGCCGGATCAGCGATGTTAAAGCTCATCGGGCCGCCCTGCCCCCAAGCATCCCCCGCAGCCCAGATCGCACGGGCCAGCGTGGCGTGTCGCAGCCAGATCTGCTCCATCCCTTCTTCGTGGATCATGTCCAGCGCAGTGCGCAAACCATATAGGTGATGGGTCGGCGGAGTGCCCCCAAAATACTGATAGAAAATCTCGGGGGCGGTGCGTGGGCGCCAATCCCAATAGCGGCTGACACGTTCCATTTTACCGCGCGCCTCTGCTGCCCGGTCACCGAAAAACACAAAGCCCAGCCCCGGCGGCACCATCAAGCCCTTCTGGCTGGCCGCGACCATCACATCCACGCCCCAAGCGTCCATTTCAAATATGTCGCAGCCCAGCGAGGCAATGCAGTCAGCCATCAGCAACGCTGGGTGGTGCAGATCGTCCAACACCGCCCGCAGCCCCGCGATATCATTGCGCAACCCCGAGGACGTATCCACATGGGTGGCCAGAACGGCCTTTATCTTGTGCCCCTGATCGGCGCGCAGGGCGTCCTCGATCCGGGTCAGCTCAAAGGGGGTCTGACGGCCAAAATCGATGATCTGCGGCTGGGCGCCCAGACCCACGGCCATATCCGCCCAGCCATGTCCGAACCGGCCCGTAGCGGGCACCAAAACCTGATCGCCGGGGGCGATGACGTTGGACAGCGCTGCCTCCCATGCGCCGTGGCCGTTCGAGATATAGATGGCCACCTCGTGCCGCGTCCGGGCGACGCGCTTCAGGTCCGCCACAAGACCGCCCATCATGTCCACCAGCTCGCCTTCATAGATATTGGGGGCTGTGCGGTGCATCGCACGCAGCACCGCCTCGGGCATGACCGAGGGGCCAGGAATGGCCAGATAATGCTGTCCGTTGGCAAGGCTCATGGGAACGACTCCGTAGTAGTGGCCGGACGAGCGTAATCCCTTGCACGGTCGCGTCAATTCCGCATTTCCACGGTGACGCAAGGACGCGGCGAAACGGCCAAGCTTGCGCCTGTGCGCGTGCTCACATAAAACTCGCCCTCAATTCGGTGCGCCCCGCGCATCCTTGATCCTCGCCGAAAGGGCCCCCATGGCCGAGACGCCGAATACCTCCTCCGGTTACCTGCTGCGCTGGTTGTGGCGCAACTATCTGCACAAGCATCTGTGGCTGCTGATTGCCGCGACCCTGTTCATGGCGACCGAGGGCGCGATGCTGGGCGCGCTGAGCTATATGATGAACCCGATGTTCGACCAGATATTCGTGGCCGGAGATCACGCCGCGATCTGGTGGGTCAGTTTTGCATTTTTCGGCATCTTCTTTGTGCGCGCAATCGCCACGATGGGGCAAAAGGGCCTGCTGGCGCTGATCTCTCAGAGGTCGGCGGCGGACATGCGGACCTCGCTTCTGGATCACCTGATGCGGCTGGACGGCAGTTTTCACCAAAGCCATCCGCCCGGTTTCCTGATCCAACGTGTCCAGAGCGACGTTGAAAGCGTGAACCAGGTCTGGAACGCGGTGATTACCGGGGCCGGGCGGGATTTCATCTCGCTTATCATCCTTATGGGTGTCGCCATTTCGGTGGACTGGCAATGGACGTTGGTGGCCTGTATCGCGACCCCGCTGATGGTCGCCCCTGCTGCGGTCATGCAGAAATTCGTCCGCCGCCGCGCCCGCGAGGCCCGCGATTCCGGCGCCAAGCTGTCCACCCGCCTGGACGAAGTGTTTCACGGCCTGATCCCGGTAAAGCTGAACAAGTTGGAAAGCTATCAGTCCGGCCGCTACCGCGCGCTGACCGACAAGCTGATCAAGGCCGAGGTCCGCGCCGTTCTTGGCGCCTCGTCCATGCCCGCGCTGATCGACGTGATGGCGGGGATCGGTTTCATGGGTGTGCTGGTCTTTGGAGGGCGCGAGATTATCGCCGGCGAGAAAACCATCGGTGAATTCATGTCGTTCTTCACCGCCATCGGCTTTGCCTTTCAACCGTTGCGCCGCCTGGGCTCGGTCACCGGGATCTGGCAGAACGCCGCCGCCGCGATCGAGCGGATCAAAGAGTTGCTGGACGAACAGCCTACGCTGGTTTCCCCCGCGCGGCCCCGTCCGGCTCCGAAGGGCGTGCCCGAGGTGCGGCTGGAAAACGTGCAGCTATCCTATGGCGACACCAAGGTTCTGCGCGGTACCACTCTGGTTGCCCCTGCAGGAAAGACTACGGCGCTGGTTGGTGCCTCGGGCGCTGGTAAATCCACCGTGTTCAACCTGCTGACCCGCCTTGTGGACCCGCAACAAGGCAAGGTTCTTGTCGGCGGCTCTGAGGCTAAGGACCTGGCCCTGCCCGATCTGCGCGGGCTGTTCTCGGTCGTGTCGCAGGATGCGGCGCTGTTTGATGAAACCCTGCGCGAAAACATTCTGCTGGGCCGCAAGGACGTACCGCTGGAGAAGCTGCAAAAGGTTCTGAAATCCGCCCATGTGCAGGATTTCTTGCCCAAGCTGGCCGAGGGTCTGGATACGCCGGTGGGTCCGCGCGGCTCGTCCCTGTCAGGGGGGCAGCGTCAGCGCGTCGCCATCGCCCGCGCGCTGCTGCGCGACACGCCCGTTTTGCTGCTGGACGAAGCCACAAGCGCGCTGGATGCGCAATCCGAACGGGTCGTGCAGGACGCGCTGGACAAGCTGGCCAAGGGGCGCACGACGCTGGTCATTGCCCACCGCCTGTCCACCGTGCGCAACGCCGACAAGATCATCGTGATGGACAAGGGCCGCGTGGTTGACGAAGGCACCCACGAAGAATTGCTGGCGCGCGGCGGCATCTACGCCGAGCTGCACGCCCTGCAATTCAAGACCGACGGACCGACCGCCGATAGTCTTGCGCAAGCCGCTCAGGATCAGCGCCGCACAGAAAGCGGCAAAGGGTCCAAAGGTTCCGACGGCCGCGACGAAACCAGCCTTCTGTCTCGTATCTCTCGGCGCTTGTTCGGGCGGTAACGGGCAGCGCCGCCATCTGGCCACGCAGGGCCCGCGCAAGGGCCACGTCCTCCATCAGGGGAATGTCGGGCACACCGCCCACGCTGTCCAACAGCGCACGCGGCAGCACCATCCCCTGATCGCCATAGGGCAGATCGAACCATTTCGACCGCAGGTTTGCCCAGCCTGCAACAGCGCGGGCGGAAATCCCCCCACTGGCAAAGCCCAGCCGGAAATACCCAGCCTGCCCGCCGGCCATATGAGAGATCACAGCGCCGGACCAACCGGGTTCAAGCACCGTATCGGCGTGCAGCAGCAGCACCCAGTCCCCATGCGCGGACGCAACCCCGCGCCGCAGCTGTCCCCCGCGCGAGGGGGGAGCCGTCACAACCACGGCCCCGACCTCGTCTGCGATTTTCAGCGTCTTGTCCGTCGATCCACCGTCCGAGATAACCAACTCGCGGATCAACCCGGCCTCCAGCCCCTCCATAAGGGCAGCCAGACAGGCTGGAAGCCCGTTTTCTGCATTCAAAGTCGGTATGACCACGCTAAGTGCCGCGCGCATCTTCGCATCCCCTGTTGTCCCCGCGCCCCAAGCCTATATTAAACTCTGGCGCAGGACGGGAGAATAAAATGACCAGAACGATCATTCGTATCACGGGGGCGGACACGCAGCATTTCTTGCAGGGGCTGGTGACGAACGACATCAGCCGTCTGTCGGAAGGGCCGGTTTATGCCGCTCTGCTGACACCTCAGGGCAAGTATATGGCCGATTTCTTCCTTGTTCCCGATGGCGAGGACGTACTGCTGGATATCGGCGCGGGGCTGGCGCCTTCGATCCTGCCGCGGCTGAACATGTACAAACTGCGCGCAGATGTGGCGCTGCAGGAAACCGATCTGGCGGTCAAACGCGGCACTGGCCCGGCGCCCGACGGCGCGGTGATCGACCCGCGCCACGACGCGATGGGATGGCGGCTGTATGGTGCCGAAGGAGGCGATGACAGCAGTGATTTCGATGCCATCCGCGTGGCCCACTGCATCCCCGAAACCGGGATCGAGCTAACCCCCGACACCTATATCCTTGAAGCCGGGTTCGAACGCCTGAACGGCGTTGACTTCCGCAAGGGATGCTATGTCGGACAAGAGGTCACGGCCCGAATGAAACACAAGACGGACCTACGCAAAGGCCTGACGGTGGTCGACATCGAAGGATCCGCCCCTGTCGGCACCCCCATCATGGCCGGTGAAAAAGAGGCCGGCACGCTCTTTACCCAATCGGGGGGGCGTGCCATCGCCTATTTGCGGTTTGACCGCGCCAAGGGGCCGCTGACAGCAGCCGGGCAAAAGGTCAGTTGGGGTGGCAATGAGTCGGAGTGACGCCCAACACGTCCATACATCACCCCTGACATCCGTTTGGATTTCGTTCTGCTTCTCAGAAATACAGTCTGCGTCTCTCGGCAAGCTGGTTTGACGACAGACAGCCCCATAAACGCAAAAAGCCGGGCTATGCCCGGCTCTCCGCTCGACCTCCTCCCAAGAGATCTGATCTTTGATCAGGCGCGTTCGGAATATTCCATGGTCTCGGTGTTGACCACGATATCTTCGTCCTGAGCTACAAACGGCGGCACCATCACGCGCACGCCGTTGTCCAGAACCGCGGGTTTGAACGAATTCGCGGCGGTTTGTCCTTTGACGACCGGCTCGGTCTCGACAATTTTGCAGGTCACTTTTTGCGGCAGGGTCATGTTCAGCGCCTCGGTGTCGTAGTATTCGATCACTACCGTCATGCCATCCTGCAAGAACGGGCGACGATCGCCCAGCAGATCGGCAGGCAGCTCAACCTGCTCGAAGGTTTCAGTGTCCATGAACACAAGCATTCCGTCACTTTCGTACAGGAATTGCTGGTCCTTTTGTTCCAGGCGCACACGCTCGACCTTGTCGGCGCTGCGGAAACGTTCGTTCAGTTTGGACCCGGTACGCAGGTTTTTCATTTCGACCTGTGCGAAGGCCCCACCCTTGCCAGGCTTCACGTGATCGACCTTAACCGCGACCCACAGGCCGTTGTCATGTTCCAGCACGTTACCGGGGCGAATTTCGTTACCGTTGATTTTGGGCATATTGGTAAAACCTTGCTCAAAGGTTGAATGGAATCTGAGCGATCCTATATCTTGTGTCGCCCCCCGGCGCAAGAAGACGAGATTTGGACCCAAACGGCGTCAAGTTATGCAAAATTTGCATGATAGCCATGCAAATACAGCCTATCCGAATCGCGCTCAATCCGTCATAAGGGGCGCCACGCCAAAAACGCAAGAGCAATAACAAAGGACGAAACATGAAAGATTTCGTTGACGGCACCGCCTTCAATAACGAGCAGGGCAACCGTGCACGTAAACTGTTTGCAGCCGTTGTGTTGGCTGCGCTTGATGACGCCATCGCCGATGACAAGAAATACGGCAATGGCCCCGAACAGATCGCCCGCTGGGCCCGTTCGCGCGATGGGCGCGAAGTGCTGTCCTGCGCCGGGATCGACCCCAACGAACGCGTTGTAGGTGGGCTGATGGAGTTTGTCTCGAAGGGTGTGCGCACCTCGGTCGCGCTGTCGCGCGAGGAAAGCGAACGCCGCAATGCAGCTCAACAGGCCGAGGCCGCCTAAGCCGCTTCTGCCGCTGCCTGATGAAAAACGCGCTTCCCTTTGGGGGGCGCGTTTTCTTTTGGGGTTTTCGCGCACGCGTGCACCGCTTAGATCAGGATCAGCAGATCAGGGGGACAAATGGCACGCGCGATCATGATCCAGGGGGCGGGCTCGAACGTGGGCAAGTCGATGTTCGTGGCCGGCCTGGCGCGGGCGCTGGTGAACCGCGGCCTGTCTGTCCGGCCCTTCAAGCCACAGAACATGTCCAACAACGCAGCCGTGACCAGTGATGGCGGAGAGATTGGCCGCGCCCAGGCCCTGCAGGCCCGCGCTGCGCGCGTCGCGCCTCATACAGACATGAACCCGGTGCTTCTAAAGCCAGAAACCGAAAGCGGTGCCCAAGTGATCGTGCAGGGCCAGCGTGTCGGTACGCAGCAAGCGCGCGATTTCGGGCAGAACAAGCCCAGCCTGATGCCCTATGTCCTGCAAAGCTTTCAGCACCTGTGCGAACAAACCGATATTGTGCTGGTCGAGGGCGCCGGCAGCCCGGCCGAGGTTAACCTGCGCAAGGGGGATATCGCCAACATGGGGTTCGCCCGCGCAGCAGGCGTGCCCGTGATCCTTCTGGGGGATATCGACCGGGGCGGCGTGATCGCGCAACTGATCGGCACCAAGACGGTGCTTGAGCCCGCCGACGCCGCGATGATCCGGGGCTTTGCGGTCAACAAGTTCCGCGGAGAGGTGCGCCTGTTCGACGACGGGTTGGAGTATATTCGGCAAGCCAGCGGCTGGCCCTCGATCGGCGTGCTGCCGTGGTTTCATGACGCCTGGAAACTACCGGCCGAGGATGTATTGGACATTGCCTCGGGCGGGGATGGGGAATTCAAGGTCGCGGTCCCGCACCTGCCGCGCATTGCCAATTTCGATGATCTTGACCCCTTGGCCGCCGAACCGAATGTGCGGGTGGACATCATCCCGCCCGGACGCCCCCTGCCCGGTGACGCGGACCTGATCTTGATCCCCGGCTCGAAATCCACCATCGCCGATCTGGACTTTTTCCGCGCCCAGGGTTGGGACATCGACCTGAGCGCGCATATCCGTCGCGGCGGGCATGTGCTGGGGATTTGCGGGGGCTATCAGATGCTGGGCCACAAGATTCACGACCCCGAGGGACTGGAAGGCGCCCCTGGCAGCGTGGACGGGCTGGGTCATCTGAACATCGAGACCACCATGCAACCGCGCAAGCATCTGGCCCTGACGCAGGCAAGCTATCTGGCGACGGGCGACAGGCTGGAGGGTTACGAGATTCATCTGGGTCAGACCTCGGGGCCCGATTGCGCCAATGCCTGGCTGTCAGTGCATGGCCAGCCCGCAGGGGCCGCCCATGGCCGCGTGCGCGGATGTTATCTGCACGGATTGTTCAGCGCCGACGGGTTCCGCCGTACTGTGCTGGCCGAGATGGGCGCAGCCGCTGGCATCGATTACGAAGACATGGTCGAACAGATACTGGACGCGCTGGCCCAGCATATGGAGCAACATCTGGACATTGATCAACTGATCGCGCTGGCGGAAAAGCCGAATTACTCCAGCTCTTGACTGGTCAGGGCGCGGTGAACCTCGCGCCGGACCAGATTGCGGACGTTGCGGGTGATCCGCTCGCCTAGTTTGCCCTGCAATTCCTGATGCACGATCTCGACAACAAGAGCGCGCAGGGCCTCTTCGTCGACCACGAAATCGTGTCCCTCGTAAGGTTCTTCAAAGGGCTCTTCCACCGGGAAATCATCGACTTCAGGGGCGTCCATGGTCGGCTCTTCGATCAGCGCGTCAGCGTCCTGAACCTCGGATTCCTCTTCAGGGGTGACAAGCTCGGCCTCTTCCACCTCCGCTTCCACGTCCTTGTCTTCGGGCGTGTGGAACTGATGGCGCAAGAAGGGCATCGGGGCGATCGGTTCGGCCTCGGGCTCTTCGACCAGTTCGGCCATCTGCGCCTCTTCGATTTCGGGTTCGGGATCGGACGCGGCTTCGGCTTCCAGGCTGGCCTCATCGTCCCACGTCAGGCTTTCGACCGTACCACCGGCGTTGTCGCTGCCCTCTTCGCCGTCTTGCTCCCACTGGCCGCCATTGTCCGAGATCACGGCTTCAAGCTCGGCGATCCGCGCTTCGAGGTTGCGCTTAGCGCTTTCGTTGCTGTCCAGATCGACCAGCTCGTGGCCTTCCAAAAGCTCAGGCTCGGGCAGTTCGGAAAGGGGCGCATCGTCAACCGCGGATGAAACATCCTCGGTAACATCGGCCGCATCAGCCGAGCGGATTTCCTCGGGGGTTTCCGAATCCATCACACGCAAGGCGGGGGTCAGCACCAGACGATCGGCCGCCGCAGGTTTGGGCGCCGCCGATGGCGGTTTGTCCTCGGTCACCAACCGACGGATAGAGGACAGGACATCCTCGATATCTGCATTCGTTACGGGGTCTGACATGCCAAATTCCACTCAACCTCA
The DNA here is from genome assembly GCF_965218685.1 of Thalassovita sp. GTDB lineage: Bacteria > Pseudomonadota > Alphaproteobacteria > Rhodobacterales > Rhodobacteraceae > Thalassobius. Next base: position 132,495 of record NZ_OZ244657.1, read on the forward strand.
GGGGCCATAGTACCCCTGGGGGCGGTTTCGCTCAACCGATGGAGAAAAGTTTATTTTTTTCCGATGCCTTGCAGCACACGTTCCAACTGACGGCCCTGTTTGCTGAGCCCGGCCGGAGCGTTTTTCACCTGGTTGTAATAGGCAGATTCGTCATAGCGCTGCACCTTCAGATTCAGGTGTTGAGCGGTCAGAAGACCCATGTTTTCCAGCAATGAATAGGCGGCGACATACTCGCTGTTGCGGGCAGAAATAAGGTTGGATTGGGCGCTCAGCAGCTCTTGCTCGGCGTTCAGCACGTCCAGCGTGGTGCGAGCACCAAGGGTGGCCTCTTCGCGCACACCGCGGAAGGCAACCGTCGCCGCGCGGACCTGGCGATCATAGGCCTCGCGCGCGGCCCCTGCCACACGCAGCCCCGAAAAGGCCGTGCCGACTTCACGTTCAACGGTTTGCGTAGTCACCAGCAACTCCGCCCGTTTGGCGTCGCGATTCGCGATAGCCCGACGCAGCAGCGCCGACAGCTTACCACCCGAATAGATCGGCGCGGTGGCTTCCACCGACATCGAGAAGGAACGGTTATAGTTGGGGCTGTCGAAATTCTCGTTCAGGCTGACACCGCTCTTCAGCTTTACCGACGGCCCATGCGATGCACGGGCGATCTCGATCCCCAGTTCGGCGGCGGTGACCTCGTGCTGCAGCTTCTTGATATTGGGGTGGTTGCGCACGGCAATCGCCTTGGCTTCGGCGATGGTTTTGGCCGTTGCGGGCACCAATGGCGGAGGCGTCAGGCTCCCCGGTTTGCGCCCGACCGCGCTTTTGAAATACAGCTGTGCGTTGACCAGATCGCCCTGCGCCTGCGCCAACTGACTGCGCGCCGAGGCCAGGCGCGCTTCGGCCTGGGCGACATCGGTGCGGGTCACTTCGCCGACATCGAAACGATCCTTGGCGGCGCGCAGCTCTTCTGAAATCACGCGGACATTGTTTTCCCGCAAGGCCACGGTTTCCGAGGCGCTGCGCACACTCATATAGGCATCAACGGCCTGCAGAAGGATGCTCTGCTCGACCCCGACCAGAGCCGCACGAGTGGCCAGAACGGCCTCTTTCTTGGCCTCGACGCTCATCCTGGTGCTGCCATTGTCCCACAAAAGCTGCTCAAGCCCGATCAGGCTGGTGACAGAGACATTCTGGTTGGTCGTGGTGCTGGGCAAGGGCGTGTCTCGCAGCCCCGAGCGCACCGGCGCATATTGAACCGTACCAGTCCACCCAATGACAGGGCGCAGGTCAGCCAAGGCTACTGCCACATCCTCATCAGCGGCACGCAGAACGGCCCGATACTGGTTCAGCAGGCCCGAATTATTGTAGGCCGAGGCCAGCGCATCCGCCAGGCTTTCAGCCGAGGCCGCCACCGGGGCCGAAACTGCCATCATCAGGGCGATACCGCCCGTTGCTACCCGTTTCCGAAGTCCCATGAATCCCATGTGTCGCTCCTGCTTTGGCCAAAAGGCCGCTACCCCAAAACGAAAAAACCGCGCCGCTTTGATCGGGCGCGGTCTGAAACCTGACGTTTACAGCGTGAAGGCCCGATGCCGTTCAAACCCCGGCAGCACCGGCGCCGCCGCATTGAAGGAGAACCGCCAATGCATATCGCCGTCGATCTTATAACCAATACGGACGGTCCCCAATTCTCCGTCGGCGAAAATCGCCGCGATGCGCCCACCTTCCTTGAGTTGGGCCAAAATACCCTCGGGCATATGTTCGGCCGCACCTTGCAGAATGATCACGTCATAGGGGCCGTGCTCTGCGGCGCCCTCGGACAGGGTGCCGGTGTGCAGGATCACGTTATCCGCGCCCGCGCCCGACAGGGCAGATTGCGCATCAGCGGCCAACGCCTCGTCTTCTTCCACCGCGATCACTGCAGCGGCCATCCGCGCGATCACCGCCGAGGAATAGCCCAGCCCACAACCCAGATCCATCACCAGGTCATCTGCCTGAACATCCAAAGCGTCCAGCATCTTGGCTAGCGTCCGCGCCTCAAGCACGACCCGGGCGCCGCCCAGGCTGATGTTATCCCCTACATATGCGGCCTCGACCTTATCGGCAGGAACGAAATCCTCGCGCGGGACGGACAGAAGGGCATCAATGATCGGAAACTTGGTCACATCCGAGGGACGGACCTGCGTATCCACCATCATAGTGCGGCGATCTACATTGTTGGTCATGTGCTAAACTCGTTCGTTCAGATTCTTAACAGCAGTATTGTCACATTCCTTGACGGGCAGCAACGGCAATGAGCCGGAATGAAAACGTCAAATCGCCGCTGCTTCGCCCCTTGCAGAGCGTTTCAGTTTCCTATAATCCGCCTCTACCACTTCTGGCGGCGAGTTGGCGGAGTGGTGACGCAGCGGATTGCAAATCCGTGTACACCGGTTCGATTCCGGTACTCGCCTCCAAACAAAATCCATGACTTAGACGAATTTCAAGAAATGCCAGTTGGCGCGACTAAACGTTCTGTTTTTTGTTTCGCTCTCATGTTCTGCGCTTGAACCGCCCTGATCTTCTGTCTGACCTCTTTGTGTAGAGCAAGATCTACGCCGGGCTTTGCCCTGTGACAGCAGCGATTAAGTCATCCTTCCACCCAGCCTTCAACAACTCGCAGGCCGCGCTCTAGCGCCAACTATGGATGTTATAGTGCAGTGCCCCGAGGGTTTAGTCGGAACTGCGGTATCCGCGGCCGTCGAGCAAACTGGCGATTGCCACTACCGACACATGTCGGTAATTAACTGCCATGCGTAAACGACTCAGCCGAAAAGACCGACGATCTGCCATTCTCGATCAAGCGCGGGCGCTTTTTGCCCAGCGCGGCTTCTCAGACACCGAGATGGAGGACATCCGCCTTGCCTGCGGCATTTCCAGGGGTGGACTGTATCACCACTTTGCGAACAAACGTGCCGTGCTGGATGCATTGGTCGAGGCCGAAGTGGCGCAGTTGGTCGCGATCCTTGAGGACACGGGCGCCTCTCCGATCCCGACGCTGCTGCGGGCCATGTCCAGCCATTTGGGAAGCAGCCAGGGCGTCATTTCAGGCCTGAAAACAAGGCCTGAACGGTTGGACTATCTGTCCAGCCTAGAGTTGGCCTTGCCGGAACTGCTAATCTATCCGCTTGGCGAACGGCTCGGGGGATATGTGCGCCCAGACGTCGACCCAACCCACCTGGCCGAGCTTTTCCTGACGATCAATACCCATATCAACCGTCGCGAAATTCTTGGAGAATGGACCTCGGGTCAGGCTGCGGGGTTTGCGGCGACGGCCCTTCAGGCGTTGGCGCCGTTTCTGAGTGACCCAAGCGAACTTGACCCGATCATTGCATCGCTCAAAGAGGCAAGCTCACGATGATTCCGTTCCAGTTTCTGTTGTTGACCTTCGCAATCTCGCTGGCGGGCTTTGCGTGCATTGTTGCCTTTCCCGCTGCACGCTCGCCGGAAAGTATGACCGGGCTGCCATTTTGGCTCGTTATGGTGTGGGGGCCCTCGCTGGCCGCGAGCATCCTTAGCTTTCAAAGCGGGAACCTTCCGGAGCTTCTTGGTCGGGCCATTAAGCTTTCGTCGGTTCCACTTGCTGCCTGGGCGTTGGTGATCGCGCCATTGCTGCTGCTTTTGCTGATGCGAACGCTCGCGCAAGACGAAACCACGCCGATAAGCCTTGGCATGGTCGCGATCTTGGTTGGCTTCAACCTGATCCTTGGCCCCCTTGGCGAAGAGCTTGGCTGGCGCGGCGTCCTGCAGGAACATCTGAACCAGCGGATCGGTTGGCTTGAAGCCTCGTTGCTGACCGGAGCGATTTGGCTGTTTTGGCACCTGCCGCTTTGGACAATCGACTCGCCACACGCCCAAATCGCGTTGCCGCTTTTCGCGATCCACGTGATGCTTTACGCGGTGATTATCGGGGCCGTTTACACGATTTCCGGCGGCTCTGTCCTTCCGGCGATCCTGCTACATCTGACTTTCAACGTCGCTGCGAACCTTGCCATATTTGCAGGTTTTCGCGATCCAAACGCGTGGTTCAGCGCAAGTCTTTTGCCTTATCTTATCCTGGCGCTCATTGCGATTGGCATCGTGTATGCACGGACCGGACAATCCGGGCTGCGCTGGCTGCAACTGTAACCACAAGGGGCGGATTCCCGCCGCGCTGACCATGACACTTGAGGCCGCGAATCCTCAAATTTCTTGACAAAACAGGCTCGCATCCCTACTCGCGCTACATTGGCACGGCGTGAAAAATCACGCCTCGTGCAGCGAAAGAGACTGCGTTCCAACGGGGGGCCAAATGGCACGATCCCTTCTACTTGGTGTACTGCTGATGTGGCCCGGCGCTGCCCTGGCCCAACAGGCGCAAGCGGCAACCGATCAGGCCCGTGCCTTTTTGGTCAATGGCGGCCCGACCCTGTGGGTGATCGCCGCGCTGTCGGTTGTGACCCTGACGCTGATCCTGTGGAAAACCTGGCGGCTGGTTCTGATGGGTGCTTGGACCTCGCGCCATTCGCTGAAAGCCGTCGCCCTGTTCGAAAACGGAGACGCAAGTGCAGCGCAAAACGTGGTCAAAGGTCGGCGCAGCATCCGCTCGTCCGTGGTGCACGCGGCGCTGCAAGCCATCGACACCCTGCCCGAGGCCAACGCCCGCGAGGAAACCACCCGCGCGGCCAAGGCCCAACTGGCGCAGGCCCGCACAGGGCTGGGTGCGCTCGAACTGATTTCGACCATCGCGCCTCTTCTGGGTCTTCTGGGCACCGTTTTGGGTATGATCGCAGCGTTCCAGGCGCTGCAGGCCGCAGGCTCGCGTGCAGACCCCGCGCTGCTGGCCGGCGGCATCTGGGAGGCCCTTCTGACCACCGCGGCCGGAATGGCCGTGGCGATCCCGGCCTCGGCCGCATTGACCTGGTTCGAAGCCGTGATCGACAAGCTGCGCCGCGATCTTGAGGACAGCGCCACCCGCCTGTTCGTCGCAGATCGCCCCAAGAAAATCAGGCTGGCCGCGGAGTAAGCAGATGCACTTTGCCCCGCCCATCCGGCGCCGCCGCAAACCCAGCCTGACCCCGATGATCGACGTGGTGTTCCTGCTGCTGGTGTTCTTCATGCTGGCCTCGCGCTTTGGGATCGAGGCCGTGCTGCCCCTGCCCTTGTCTTCGGCCGGAGGTGAATATTCCGGCCCGCCCCGGCTGATCGACATTACACCGCAGAGCGTGGCCCTGAACGGAGTACCGACCTTGGATCTGGTCGCGGCGCTGACCCCGTTAATGGACAGCCCGCAAGACATGGTGATCCTGCGCGGCAAGGACGGCGCCACGCTGCAACATGTGGTTACCGTTTCCCAAACGCTGCAGGCTGCGGGCTTTGCTTCGGTTGTGTTGGTCGAATAACGATGGAATTCCCGTCCCCTTCCCGGCGCCCGCGCGGCGAAAGCATCGTCCCGATGATCAACGTGGTGTTCCTGCTGTTGATCTTCTTTCTGATGACATCACAACTGGTCCCGCCCGAACCGTTTCAGGTAACCCCGCCCACGGCCACCAGTGCGCAACAGCCCCAGGCCGAGTTGACGCTTTATGTGGACGGCTCTGGCCTGCTGGCCTTCGAGGATTTGCGCGGCACCGAAGCGATTGCTGCGTTGGCTTCGCAGAACCCCCAAACCCTCAGGCTGCGCGCGGACGCGCAGATCGAGGCGCAACAAATCGCCCGGATCTTGCGGCAGCTGGCCCAGGCCGGTTTACCCCGTGTCGAGCTTGTGGTGACAGGCCAATGATCCGCGTGCTGGAGTTTTCTGTCTTTGGGGCCATCGCGCTTGCGGCCCATGCCGCGGTATTCATCGCCCGCCCCCCGACCGGTGCCGAAGCCGGCGGCAGCGGCGGTGATGCGCTGGTGTCTATCCAGGCCGCGCCGGATGAGGTTGCGGCGATCGTCGCGCAATGGGACCGACCCGTTACCGTGCAAAGCGCCGTCCAGTCGCCCACAGCTCCGAATGTGTTGGACAGACCGGACGCGCCGGTGCCTTCGGCATCCCGGCCTCGGCCGCCAGGCAGCCCGCAGATGGCCGCGCTGCCCGTGCCGCCCACGGATTTAATTCAACTGGATACCGCATCAGCGGTTCCGACCCGTCCGAAACCTGAACCTCAGCCCAAACCGAGTCCCAGTTCGGCCGGTCAGGCTGGGCAAAAGGCAGCCGGAAGCGGCGGCTCCAAGCAGGCAGGAAGTCGCGAAAGCGCACAGGTGGCAACGGCCAGCAAGGGGCAGCAAGCTGAGCTAAGGCAAATCTGGGGCGCCAAGATCCGAAACAGGATCGCTCGCTCACAGCGGTTCCCGCGCACTCTTCGGGCCACGGGCACCAGCGTTGTAAGGCTCAGCGTTCGGCGCGATGGGGCCTTGCTTGGGGTGACGTTGGCCCGTTCGTCAGGAAACAGCGCACTGGATCAGGCCGCGATCGCCTCGGTCAAGCGCGCCAAAAGGTTCGCCAAGGCGCCGAAAGATCTGCCCGGCAACAGTTTCAACTTCGTCCTCCCCATCGAGAAGACGCGCTAGCGGTACAAGCGCGGGAGCTGGAAACCTGCGCGCCCTACTCGCTGAGTTTTCAAAGCAAGTCTCTGACCCGAATCGCCTGTGGCGCAACCCTGCAAAGCACCGCGCCCATACCGAATGCGTGCTGCATCCCGGCGGCACCTCGGGCAATCGTGAAACAGGGAAGCACTGCTGGGCCGCATTTCCAATCGATCGTCAAAAGACACAAAGTTTTCTTTTATTTCAAATCTGTACGCCCCCCAAAGCAACACGATATACGGCGCCACCCGGGCAATCGCATGGGATGGAAAAAGATTGACTGTTAATCGCGGCCCACCCAGCATTCACCAACAGCTCAGCCATTCTGTCACCAGATTGGCCGCAAAATGTTCGGTTTCGGAATGCCGATGCGACAGGAAAACCGGGTTAAGGAGGCAATCAGGATGCGCGCACAGAATGGCTCCAACATCGAAAAGCTCGTTGAACACCGCACCGCGCATTACACCGCGCATTCGGAAATGGCGCGGTATTTCACAAACACCCCTGCCAGCGTCTTGCTGCGCTTTGCGACGCCGTCAGTTTGCCGTCTGAATGCAGGCAAGAAAGTCATGCGCGTCGGCGGAGACAAGGCGTTCGAGTTCTTCCCCGGCGATGCGCTGTATGTGCCGCCCGATACCGATATTCTGATCGACCTGAGCGCCGCCGGGCCCGACACACCAATCACTTGCGACAATCTTGAGATCGAAACGGGCCGAATGGATCGCACACTGGCGCGGCTGAACGAAAGCCTCTCGGCCAAAGGCTCGGCCATCAGTGCGCATATCGACTGGAGCCGCTATGTGGTGATGCGCGGGTCCGAGGCGAATTCGCTGCGGCTGCCCTCGTTGATGGCGCTGTTCCAGCAGGACGAACCGATGTTCCGCGACCTGCGGATCGAAGCTCAGATTGATGAAATGCTGCTGACGCTGCTGCACAAACGCAGCCGCGATCTGTTGGACATGAAAGAATCTGATGCCATCGACAACGGCATCATGGCCGCAGTCCGGGAAATCCGCAAAGATCTGTCGGTCCACATCAGTAACGAGGATCTGGCGCGGATCGCCTGCATGAGCGAATCTTCTCTGTTTCGGAATTTCCGCCGTCAGTTCGGGGTCACGCCCGCGCGCTTTGCCAATCAGCTGCGGATCACGGCAGCGCGGCGCATTCTCAGCGCTCAGGTCACGCGTACGATCGAATCTATTGCCTTTGATCTTGGGTTCTCAAGTGCCAGCCATTTCGCAAAAGTCTTTCGTCAGATCACCGGTGAAACGCCAACGGCCTTTCGGGACCGGCGCACCCACGCGGTGCATGAACTGACGCGGCAGTCTCGTATCGAAAACTGACAGTTTCGTTGCTGGTCCGGCAATGCGTTCGCTGCTTTGATGCCCCCGGAGAGAGGGAGGACATCATGAAAAGAACGCGTAACCCCCGGATTTAGTGCACCATTATCGGCCTGCAAGCGCAGTCCGACGCATCCCCAGGAAACCCCAACATTCCCATCCCGCGCGAGGAGACGCAGGGGGAAACATGGCGCGACATCCGCGCCCTGGGCTACTGGATGCGGCCAGTTATTCCGGCGACAACGACGCCTTTCATGACGTTTCCCCCCGATATCAGGGAGAAGAACATGACAAAAACAACTTCTGAAATCAGCCGCCGCGCCGTGCTGAAAACCGGAGGCGCAGCGCTTGCAGCCGCGACCTTGGCGACACCCGCGCTGGCCAAGACCCGAACGGTCAAAATCGGGATCGTTTCGCCGGAAACCGGCCCGATGGCCGCCTTTGCCGAACCGACGGCCTTTATCGTTTCGCAGATCCTGAACACCATGGATCACAAGATCAGCATCAGCGGGGTCGACCATCCGTTCGAGATTATCGTCAAGGACACCCAATCCAGCCCCAACCGGGCCTCGGAAGTGGCGCTGGAGCTGATCCAGCGTGACGAGGTGGACATGATCCTCAGCTATGGCGGGCCCGAAACGGCCAACCCGGCCTCGGATCAGTGCGAGCTGAACGGCGTGCCCAGCGTGTCGACAGCGGTCCCGCTGGAGCCTTGGTTCTTTGGACGTGGCGGCGATCCCAAGGTGGGGTTTGACTGGACCTTCCATCATTTCTTTGACGGCAAAACCTACGCCGACTCCATGCTCAGCTTTATCAATCGGCTGGAGACCAACAAGGTCATGGGCGGGCTGTGGCCCAATGATGCCGATGGACTGGCGCTGTCTCAGGCGTTTACCGATACGTTCGGCGGGGCTGGGTATGACATCGTTGATCCGGGGCGGTTCGATTTGCCGGCCTCCAGCTACTCCACGCAGATTTCCACGTTCAAAGCCGCCGGGGCCGAATTGGCGCAGTGCGTGGTGCCCCCGCCCGCCTTTACGCTGTTCTGGGATCAATGCGCCCAGCAGGGGTTTCAGCCCAAGGTGATGATCGCCTCGAAATCCAGCGAATATCCGCCGTCGATCAAACCCCTGGGCGATCGCGCCCGTGGTGTCAGCGTTCCGATCTGGTTCTCGCGGGCCTATCCGTTTGCTTCGTCGATCACCGGGCAGACCGCGCCACAGATCATCGACGCCTACGAGGCCGCCGCAGGGCGCCAATGGGCCGCTACGCTGGGATCAACCCACGCGATGCTTGAAGCGATGATCGACGCCTTGCAACGCTCGGCCGATATTGATGATCCGGCAACGGTGCGGGATGCTCTGGCCGCGACCCGCCTGGACACATTGATCGGCAAGGTCGATTTCTCGTCGGGCAGCTTGCCCAACGCCTCTCGGATGGGGGTGGTGATGGTGCAATGGGACAACGCGGCCGAGGGCTCGCCCTATCCGCTGGACATGGCTGTCGTCGACAACTCCCAAGCGCCCGAGATCCCGATGGACCGCGCGCCTTTCGCGATCCCCTATAGCTGACCCGGCATGGTGGCGGCTTTCAACTGTCGCCACCACTCCCCCCCTTTTATGAAAGACCCTGACCAGATGCTCGAACTGACTTCTGTCTCCAAAAGCTTTGGCGCGCTGGATGTGATCGGCGATGTGACGCTCTCTGTCGACGAGGGCGAGCTGGTGGGCATTCTTGGCCCGAACGGCGCCGGTAAAAGCACACTTTTCAACCTGATCAACGGCAATCTTCCGGTGTCCTCGGGCACCATTGCCTATGAAGGCAAAATGATCACCAAGACGCGCCCTTGGACGCGCTGCCGGATGGGCATTGGACGCACGTTTCAGGTGCCGCGCCCGTTTCGTGGGTTGTCGGTGTTTGAAAACGTCTTGGTGTCCGCCGTGCATGGCACGGGATGCTCGATCCATCATGGTCGGGAAAAGGCCGCCCACGCACTGGACATGACAGGGCTGTGGCACCGGGCACAGCTTTCAGCCGGAGATCTGGGACTTCTGGATCTGAAACGGCTGGAACTGGCCAAGGCATTGGCGGTCGAGCCCAAGCTGTTGCTGCTGGATGAGATTGCGGGCGGGTTGACCGATGCGGAATGCGACACGCTGTTGGATATCATCAGCACCGTGCACGAACACGGCGCCACGGTGATCTGGATCGAACATGTGATCCACGCCCTGACCCGCATTGCGACCCGTCTGGTGGTGCTGGGTGAAGGCCGCATCATCGCCAGCGGCACCCCCCGCGACGTACTGGCCGACCGCAAAGTACGCGAAATCTACATGGGCGATATCGAAGCAGAGGTGCAGGCATGAGCTCGCATGACACCGATGCGCTGACCCTGCGCGACCTGCATGTCCACTATGGCAAATTCCACGCGGTGCACGGGGTATCCCTCAGCATCCGGCCCGGCCAGATCACCTCGATCATTGGGGCGAACGGGGCGGGGAAATCCTCGACGCTCAAGGCCATTCTGAACCAGGCGGGCAGCGTGTCGGGGTCCGTCACACTGGGCACGGATGAATTGGTCGGACTGGAAACCAGCGATGTCATCCGCAAGGGCGTTGCACTGGTCCCCGAGGGGCGCTGGCTGTTTCCGACCCTCAGCGTCGAGGAAAACCTGGATATCGGGCGGCAAGTGGCCCGTCCCGGCAAGGGGATGACGCTGGAGGATGTCTATGACTGGTTCCCGATCCTGAAAGAGCGCCGCCGCCAGCTTGCACGCGATCTGTCCGGGGGGCAGCAGCAGATGGTTGCGATCGGACGGGCGCTGCTGACCAACCCGCGTTTCCTGCTGTGTGACGAAATCAGCTTGGGCTTGGCCCCGGTGGTCGTGAACCAGCTGTACGCCATCCTGCCGCGCATCTGCGAACGCGGGGTCGGCATCGTGATCGTCGAACAGGACATCAGCCGATCCCTGTCCGTGGCGCAGGAATTCCACTGTTTCCTCGAAGGCCGGATCACCCTGTCGGGCGATCCCGGCGAGGTCACGCTCGACACTGTGTCGAAACATTATTTTGGGAGCTGAACATGACCGATATCCTTAATCAATCCATTCAGGCAATCCTGCTGGGCGGCCTTTACGCGATGTATGCGCTGGGATTGGCTGTCTCGGTTGGCGTGCTGCGATTTGTCAACGTCGCCCATGGCGACATGATCGTGCTGATCTCTTTCCTGTTCCTGTCCGTGACCCAATTTTTGGGGCTGCCGCTGGTGATCGGCGCGCTGTTGATGATCCCCGTGGGCATGGGGCTTGGCTGGCTGTTGCAACGCGGGATTTTCCAGCGCGCCGCCGGAATGGGAGAGCTGCAGGTCATCCTGGTGGCCTTTGGCCTGTCTATCGTGATCCAGAATGCACTGCTGGCAGGCTATGGCGCGGACGCGCGGCGTGTCAGCGCCAGCGGGCTCGAGGCGGCCTCGTTCCCGATCCTGCCCGGCGTCTATGTCGGAGTGGTACCGCTGATCATCTTTGTTGCCGCCGTGGCGTTGATTTTCCTGCTGGACCGGTTGCTGCACGCTACGCGCCTAGGGATCGCCATTCGTGCCATCTCGGACAATCTGGTGGCCGGGCAGCTGAACGGCCTGCCTGTGCGCCGGCTTCAGGCCGCGACCATGGCCATCGTCGGCGTGACCATCGCCGTGGCCGGGGTGTTCATGGCCGTCTGGACCAATTTTGAACCCTCGGCTGGTCCGTCCCGCCTGCTTGTCGCCTTCGAGGTCGTCGTTCTGGCCGGCTTGGGCAGCTATTGGGGCGTTCTTATCGCGGGCATTCTGATTGCCGCGGCGCAGACACTGGGGGCCTCGATCGACTCGGCCTTTCAGATCCTGGGCGGTCATCTTGTGTTCCTTGTCCTGTTCTTACTGCGCCCCAACGGGCTGTTCCCCCGCAGCTAAAGGAAATCACTGATGTCCTACTCTGTTCTTCTGACCTGGATTTTGCGCGCTGTTCTGGCCTTGCTGGTTCTGTCGCTTTTCGCGGTGCCCTTTGTGCTGGGGCGGGCCGATATCCAGCTGGTAATGCAGGCGCTGACCGTTCTGTCACTGGCGATGCTGTGGAACCTGCTGGCAGGGTATTCCAACCTGATCGTGATCGGCCAGCATGCGCTGGTTGGCACCGGAGCCTATGCCTTTTTCGGCTGCGCCATCCTGTTGGGCCTGCCCATTCCGGTGGCGATACTGGGCGCGATGGCAGTCAGCCTTGTGGCGGGCGGCGTGATCCTTGCGATCATCTTTCGACTGCGCGCGGCCTATCTGGCCGTCGGCAGCTGGGTCGTCGCCGAAGTGTTTTTGCTAATCGCCAGCCGCCTTCAAAGCTTTGGCGGAGGATCGGGCATTGCTCTGCCCGTGGCCTTTGTCAAACGCTTCGGAAGCAGCAATGACACGCGGCAAATGACGATCTATTTCATGGTGCTGGCCACGGCGCTGGTGATCGGTGTCGGCATCTGGGTCATCATGCGCTCGCGCATCGGGTTGGCCCTGTCGGCCATGCGCGATGACGAGGACGGCGCGGTGACCGCCGGGGTGAACCTGCCGGCCGCGCGGATGCTCAGCTATCTTGTGGTGGCGCCTTTTACGGGCCTGATCGGCGTTCTGGTTACGCTGCAAACCCTGCGAATCTCGCATCTTTCGTCTTTTTCGATGCTGGACTGGACCATTTTCGTTCTGTTCATCGTGGTCATCGGCGGAATCAAAACGCTGGAGGGCCCGATCCTGGGCACCATCGTGTTTTTCGTAATCCGCCAGAATCTGCAGGACTTTGGTGTCTGGTACCTGATCACGCTTGGCGCCCTGGCCGTTGCCGTCATCCTGATCGAGCCCCGTGGCCTGTGGGGGCTGATCCGGCGCCACCTGTCCGATGATCTTTTGCCGCTCAGGCACAAGCCCCCATCCCAACCGCCCCACCCGAACCGGACACCCGGCCATGGCGCGGCGCGGCACCCATAATCACAACCTAACAGGAGGAGACCCTTCATGGAAATCACAGCTGCAATTGCACGGGCACCGTCCAAGCTGAGCATCGAAAAGGTTCAGATCGAAGACCCGCGCCCCGACGAGGTTCTGGTTCGCATGGTCGCGACCGGATTGTGCCACACGGATGTCTCGGCGCTCGAAGGGATTCTGCCCATGGAAATGCCCATGGTTCTGGGCCACGAGGGAGCGGGCATCGTCGAAAAAGTCGGCGCGGACGTCACCCATGTCAAACCCGGCGATCCCGTCGCCATGAGCTATAACTTCTGCAACCAGTGCCCCAGCTGCGCTCAGGGCAAGCACACCTATTGCTATGACTTTCTGCCGCTGAACTTTAACGGTTTGCAGCGCGCGGATGGCAGCTCGCCCATTTCCAAAGATGGCGAAAAAATCAACGCGTTCTTCTTTGGGCAGTCCTCGTTCGGGACCTATGCCATGTGCACCGGCAAGAATGTCGTCAAGGTGCCCGATGATGTGCCGTTGGAAATTCTTGGCCCGCTGGGATGCGGCATCCAGACCGGCGCCGGGGCGGCTGTGAACTCGCTTGGCATCAAAAAGGGCGATGTGTTCACCGTATTCGGCGCTGGTACCGTGGGTCTGTCCGCCGTGATGGGCGCCAAGGTCGCCGGGGCGAAAACCATCATCGCCGTTGACCTGTCCGAAGACCGTCTTGCCACCGCAAAAGAGCTGGGCGCGACCCACACGATCAATGGCGGCGCGGATGATCTGGCCGCCGAGATCATGAAAGTCACCGGTCACGGCACGCAATATGCGCTGGATACCACTGGCAACCAGATGATCATGGAAACGGCGCTGGCTGTCACTGCTCCGCTGGGCACATGCGCCTATTTGGCCGGGGTGCACCCCGATATGCGTATCCCGGTTGACCCGACCTTCATGATGCAGGGACGCAAACTGATCGGGATCATCGAGGGCGACAGCCACGACGCCGGCGCGTTCATCAACCAGATGATCGATTGGTACAAGGCCGGCAAGTTCCCCTTCGACAAGATGATCCGGTTCTACGATTTCCAGGATCTCGAGACCGCGATCCATGACAGCCACACCGGCGAAACCATCAAACCCATCGTGAAATTCGCCTGAAACAGCGATCAAGGAGAGCTCTTATGACTGTAGACATGAATTTCGGCCCCGAGGCCTGGCGCAACGCGTTCTTTACCGGCGAATGGCAGGCTGCAGGCAATACGCTGACCGTGGCAGAACCCGCAACGGGCGAGCCTTTGGTCGAGGTCGGGCTGGCCAATGCGCGTGATGTGGCTGCGGCCGCGGAACGTGCCTCGGACGCGCAACGGGAATGGGCAGAGATGCCCTTTTTGGACCGCGCCGCCGTGTTCCGCCGGGCCGCCGCCATTCTGGAACGCCGCACGGACGAATTCGTCGGCTGGATCGTACGCGAAACCGGGGCCATCCCACCCAAAGCGATGTTCGAGATCAGCTCGGTCATCAACCACATGCATGAATCCGCGGCGCTGCTGACCCAGCCCAAGGGCATCTTGCTGCCCTACGCCGGGGACGGGCTGTCGATTGCGCGGCGCATCCCTTTGGGCGTTGTGGGGGTGATCTCGCCGTTCAACTTCCCCCTGTTGCTGTCCAGCCGGGCGGTGACCCCGGCGCTGGCGTGCGGCAATGCGGTGGTGCTGAAACCCGACCCGCGCACCCCCGTCGTTGGCGGTTTCCTGCTGGCCGAGGTCATGGCCGAGGCCGGCCTGCCCGCCGGTGTTCTATGCGTCCTGCCCGGCGCGGCCGAGGCGGGCGAGGCCCTGATCACCGATCCCAATATTCGGATGATCTCGTTCACCGGCTCCAGTGCTGTCGGGCGCCGTGTGGGGGAACTGGCCGGCAAACATCTGAAAAAGGTGGCGCTGGAACTGGGCGGCAAGAACGCCCTGATCATTCTGGATGACGCCGATATGGACCTGGCCGTTTCCAACGGATCCTGGGCAAGCTGGCTGCATCAGGGGCAAATCTGCATGAGCGCTGGCAAACATCTGGTCCACGAAAAAATCGCCGAAGAATACACCGCCCGCATGGCCGAAAAGGCGCGTAACCTTCCCGTAGGCAACCCCGCCACCGAAGAGGTCGCGCTTGGGCCCCTGATTTCGGACGCTCAGGCAAAACGGGTCAGCGGATTGGTCAATGACAGCCTTGCCAGCGGCGCAAAACTAGAGGCAGGCGGCATGGCCAACGGCGTGTTCTACCCCGCGACGGTGCTGTCCGGGGTCACTCCGGATGCGCCGGTGTTCAGCCAGGAAATCTTTGGCCCGGTCGTCTCGATCACCACCTTCGCCTCGGATGACGAGGCCGTGGCGCTGGCCAATGACACCGAATACGGGCTGTCTGCGGGCATTCTGACCAACTCGATCTCGCGCGGCAAAGCGATCGCGGATCGTCTGAAGGTCGGGCTGGTTCATGTCAACGACCAGACCGTGAATGACGACGGCTTTATGCCAATGGGGGGGCAAGGCGCCTCGGGGAACGGTTCGCGACATGGCGGCATCGCCAATATCGAAGAGTTCACCCAGTGGCAGTGGCTGACGATCAAGGACACACCGCCGCAATACCCGCTTTAACAAACTCACCCCGGTCGCTGACAGCGGCCGGGGTAAACGACCCCGCCATTTTCAGGTGGCGGGCCGGCTCAGTGACTGAAATCACCGGCATGTCTCATATTCAACTGATAACTCACCGGGTCCGTGTCCGAGGGCGCGTTCAAAGTAAACCTTGGGCTATCATCGGTGAAATCATGCATGTGAACAGTGACGCAGTCGTCGTCCAACCGCACAACCCCATATGCCGGAGCTTCAAGGTTGCCCGCGATTTCGGTTTGCCCCGGACGCAGATCCAAAGCGACCTGATGGTTCAGCCCTCGCATGCAAGAGAAGCTGATCCCACGCCAATTGCCAAAAAGCGCCCGATGCAAATGGCCGAAAAACAGGTGACGAACGCGGTGCGCATGGGGGGCAAGTATCGCGTAAAATTCCTCGGCATCTTGCATCATGATCTGGTCCATGGCGCTGAGACCCACCGCAAAGGGCGGGTGATGCATGAACAAAAGCAGCGGCCCGTCCGTTAGCGAAAGCTGAGAGTTGAGCCAGTCGCGCCGGGCCGCGCAAAAGCGGCCTGCATGGGTGCCGGGGCTTCTGGTGTCCAGACAGATCACCCTGCCCTGATCTGTGTCGAATGCGTATTGCACAAACCCGTTTTCATCGCGTGGGGCATTCGGGAAATACCGGGCAAAAGCTTCGGTATCATCGTGGTTTCCGACCATAAGATGCACCGGCATGGCAAGCCGCATGATTTGCGTACGGAAAGCGGCATAAGCCTCGGCGTCGCCCCAATGGGTCATGTCCCCGGTCAGCACAACAAAGGCGGAGTCGGCGTGTTCCGCGTTGATGCTGTCCACCGCGCGGGCCAGGCGACGGGCAGGATTGGCGCCATACAGCAGCCGATCCCCACCAATCACATGGGTATCTGTCAGATGGATGAACTTCATTCCGCGGCCGCGCTGGGTTTGGCCCAGTCCTCCCAGGCGGTCCCTGCCGTCATGATCGGGCCGTCCCATGCAAAGGGGATCTGGTGGATCGTGGTGTCACCGTCTTCGATCAGCAGCACGAAATAGGCTGGCTGCATCGGGGCGCTTTTCAACAAATCTGGCTCGGACAGATCGGGCAGAGACTGGTTCCCAGTCGAGGGAACGCTGGCAAAGGGAATGCCGGCAAACCGCCCGTGGATGGGGGCATGGACATGGCCGAAATGGATATAGTCGATGCGGTCCGCGTATGCTTCAAGAAGGTCCATGAAGGGGGCACGGTCTTCGGGGACCAGGGCAATCTTGTCCTCGGCGGGCAGACCCAAAGGCATCGGGTTGTGGTGCAGGAAAATACGGGCGCGGTCGGCGGCAGCCAGTTCAGCCTTCAGCCAGGCGCGGCGCGCTGTGCAGAAATGGCCGGCATGCGTCTTGTGACCGACGCTATCCAGATAGAGCATCCGCGTGCCATCGACAGTTTCGGCGTGATTGACAAAACCATTGGCGTCCGTGGGATGATCGGGAAAAACCTCTTGGAACATGGCGCGGTCATCGTGGTTTCCGATCATCAATCGCACCGGGACCAAGACACCCGCCAGCGCTGTTTTCAACGCCTCATAGGCCTGTCTTTCACCCCAATGCGCCAGATCGCCGGTGATGACGATACGCGCGGCGTCCGGGTGGTTTGCCGCCACATCGGCAAGGGCAAGTTTCAGCCGTTCATGCGGATTCAGTCCGCCCATCGGCTCGCCGGGAACAGTCAGATGAATGTCGGAAATATGGATGATTTTCATAACGCGTCCTGGAGGAAAAGGGTCCGGCCACCCAAAGCGGTTGGGTGGCCGGGATGGGCGAGTTAGCCGTTGGGCAGCAGGTCCGAGACTTCCTCGACCAGCTCTTGCTGCAGCTCTTTCATGTCGGTGGCGTCGCCGGTGACAATCCGTTCGATCCCGTCATAGATCACCTGCGTGATCGCCAGACCGTTGTCACCCGGATAGGCCAGCCAGTCGCGCAGCAGGGGCAGCTGATCAACAGCAGTCTGCTTGTTGGGGTTCTGCTGGTAGAAATCGGCCAGGATCACCTCGTTCGCGGCTTTGTTGGGGGGCATGTAGCCGGTGGTTTTCGCCACTTCGGCCGCGCCTTCACCGCTGGTGATGTACTTCAGCCAAGTCCATGCGGCCGCTTGCACCTTGGGGTCATCCGAGGTCGAGGTCAGCAACGCGGCGTTGCCACCTGCGGGCAGGCCCTTGGGGGTTTCGCCCATGCCGGGGAACGGGCCGGTAACCAGCTCGAAGTCGCCCTTCGAACGCTCAACCGCGCCCAGCGCCGAGGTCGACCAGAACATCATGCCGATCTCACCGGCCGAGAAGGACGACAGCGCGGCCTTCCACTCCAGGTTCTGCATGTCGCATTTGGTGAAGATTTCCTGCATCTGCTCCAGCGCGGCCAAAGCTTCAGGGCTGTCCAGGGTGACCTGGCCGTTTTCGACGATGGCTTTGTCCTGGCTCCACATCAGGGCCTGCATGAACCAGTTGCCGGTGATGTTCCAACCCCAGAAAATCGGGTTGTCCACACCGTTGGCCTTCATGGTCTCACAGGCGCCGATCACTTCGTCCCATGTGGTGGGCAGTTTTTCAATGCCGCCAGCCTTCAGGACGTCCATGTTATAATAACCAACGGGCAGCGAAACCGAGAACGGAAGCCCATGCACGTCACCGCCGAAGGTGGACAGCGACAGCATGGCGTCGTGATAACCATCCTTGGCGAAATCGGCTTCTTTTGCGATGAACGGCTCCAGCGATTTGGCGATGCCCTTGTCCACCAGCATCTGCTGGCGGTTCAGGCCTTGCATGGTGACGTCGGGCAGATCACCCGAGACGGCCTCGCGCAGGATGGTGTTGGTGCCGTCCTCGTAGGATTCATAGGTGGCGCGGAACTTCACTTCGATGTTCGGGTGCGCCTCTTTGAAGGCGGGCATCATCGCCTCGTAGGTCACATCGAACAGATGCGAGTACGGATAGGCGAACTCAATTGTGACTTTGTCTTCGGCGAAAGCTGCGGTGGCGCTAAGGGCCAAAGCAATTGCAGTGGTGGCGAATTTCATGGATGATATCCTCTCTTGCCGGGTCGTGGAGCGCGTGTTTGCAGACAGGTGGCTCCGGGGTTTATCCCTGTGGGGATCTGGTTTCGGGGGTGCCTTGCCGGGCGCCCCCTTTTTTCATTTCATGCCGCTTAGCGTTATCCCTTCGATGAAACGCTTCTGCGCCAGCAGGAAAGCGACGATCAGTGGTGTGACGATGACCGTCGCAGTGGCCATCATCGGGCCAAAGAAACTGCCGTCGGCATCGCCTTTGAATTCGCGCAAGCCCAGCGGCGGGGTGAACAGATCGCGGTTCCCCGAGATGACGATGCGGGGCCAGAAGTAATCGTTCCAATGGGCGACCACGCTGAAGATCGCAAAGGCCATCAGCGCCGGGATCGCGGTGGGCAACATGACGCGCCAGACGATGGCAAGCTCGGACATGCCATCCATGCGGGCGGCGTCGATCAGATCATCGGGCACGGTCATAAAGAACTGTCGCATCAGGAAAATCCCGAAAACACTGATCGTCCAGGGCACCACCAGCGCAGCATAGGAATTCGTCAGCCCCAACTTGGCCAGCATGATATAGAGCGGCAGCGCAATGGCATGAACGGGGATCAGCAGGCAGAACAGGACCAGGCCAAAGACGGCCTCGCGGCCCCAGAACTTCAGTTTGGACAGGGCATAAGCTGCGGGCAGCGCCACCACCACCTGGATCAGGAAAATCGAGCCCGTCACGATGATGCCGTTCAGCAGATAGCGCAGCAGGGGCGCCTCGGTGAAAGCCTTGGTATAGTTAAAGACCACCGGGCGCATGGCGCAATCAGCCTTTGCCTCGGCGACCAGAGCGTCCCGGATATCAGCATCGGTTTGGCCGGGGAACCGATCAGCGGCGGTGGTGATATCATCGCGGCTGGGATCACGCAGTTTCACACAGCGTTCGTCCACCATCATTTCCTGACGGCCGAAAAAGCCCCCCTCGCCCCGGTCAATCTCGCCGGGGGATTTGAACGAATAGCTGACCATCATGTAGAACGGAGCGATCACGACGATCGCGCCCAGGATCAGGATCAGATGTTTCCACCAGTCGCGGGTCATCCGTAATGCACCTTTCGTTCCACCAGCCAGCGCTGGATCAGGGTCAGAACCATGACGAAGACCAGAAACAGCATGGTGATCGCCGAGCCGATGCCGATCAGATTTTGCTGTATGCCCTTCTCAAAAATCGCGAACATCATCACGTAGGTTGATTTGTTGGGGCCTCCGCCTTGAGGCCAGAAGGCCTCGATCGTGTCGAAGACCTGAAAGGCGCGGATGCAGCTGATGGTGACGACGAAAACTGTCGTCGGGCCAAGGGCTGGCCAGGTCACCAGGCGGAAATGATCCCAGCCGGACTTGGCGCCATCCATTTCGGCGGCATGGTACAGCTCTCGGTGCACGCCTGTCAGGCCGGCCAGGTACAGCACCATGTTGAACCCAAAGCCCTGCCAGATCCCGATAAAGGAAATCACCCAGATCGCATAGCGCTTGTCCCCCAGCCAGACCGGGAACCGATCCGCGCAGCCATTGGCCAGGAAGGGAATGATTTCCAACGGTGTACCGCAGGTCATTTCCAGCGTGCGGTTCACCATGCCGATGGTGGGATGCAGCATGAACTCCCACGCGATGGACATGGCCAAAAGCGTCGCCATGACCGGCAGGAAATAGATCGTCTTGTAAAGCTCGCGAAACCGGCAAAGCGAATTGATCAGCAGCGCCGCCCCCAGCCCCAGTCCGACCGAAATAGGCACCACAGTCACCACATAGGTAAACGTGGCCACGAACATTTTCTCATAGGTCGAGCGGGTGAACAGCCGTTCATAGTTTCCCGTACCGACCCAATCGAACCCGCTGTTGCCAAGGGAATAATTGGTAAAGGACAGGATCCCCGCGATCAAAACCGGCACCAAAAGGATCACCACCATCAGGATCAGGGCCGGAGCCGCCAACGACCAGGCCGCACGTCTTTCCTGCGTTGCCGCGCTGGGGGCGGGTTTGGACTTTGGGGCCGAGGAAGGCTCAATGACAGCCATATCAGGCGACCTCTTGTGCTGAGGTTTGCGTCAACGCCTCGACGCTGCGCACACGTTGCCCGCTGCCGTCAAAAACAAGGGCCTTTTCAGCGTCGAACCCGATCCCGACCGGTGTCCCAAGTCTGAAAGCGTCGCGCTGAGACGCCTCGGCACGCATCACGAGACGGCTCTCCAAACCCGGAACATCGACTTGGGCAAAAAGTTCAGCGCCCAGGTTTTCGGTGTGGGCCACGGTTCCGCGGAAAACTGGCTTGTCTGCAGACAGGAACAGCGCCTCGGGGCGCAGGCCCAGGGACACGGCCCCCTCGATCCGGCTTGCTGTGCGCAGGTCCAGCACCTGATCGAAAAAGCCAAGCCGTCCGTCTGCAGCCAGGGTAACCGGCAGAATGTTGATCTTAGGGGAGCCGATGAACTCGGCCACTTCGATCGTGTCAGGGTCTTCATAGACCACGTCGGGGCTGTCGCATTGCAAAATGCGCCCCCCCATCATCACCGCAATCCGATCGGACATGGTCATGGCTTCGACTTGATCGTGGGTCACATAGATGAAAGTCGCGCTTAGACGGCGGTGCAATTGCGCGATCTCGGCGCGGGTCTGAACGCGCAGCTTGGCATCAAGGTTCGACAGCGGTTCATCCAATAAGAAAGCCTCTGGATTGCGCACCAGAGCGCGACCAAGCGCGACCCGCTGGCGTTGCCCCCCCGAAAGCTGGCCGGGCTTGCGATCCAGAAGATGGCCAATCTCCAGCATCCCGGCAGCATGGTCGATCTGTTGACCGATCTCAGCGGCCAGACCGCGCGCCCCGGGCATGAACCGACCGATCAGCGGCAAGCGCTGCAGATTGTTCATCCGGCGCATTTTCAGCGGTACAGCGATGTTTTCAGCAACGCTGAGATGCGGATACAGAGCGTAAGACTGGAACACCATCGAAAGGTTGCGGTCTGCGGCCCGACGTCCGGTGACCGGCTGACCACCGATATGAATGGCGCCGCTGCTTGGCTCTTCCAGCCCGGCAATGATCCTTAGCAGTGTGGACTTGCCGCAACCTGATGGCCCTACAAGGGACAGAAATTCGCCATCGGCAATCTCCAGCGATACGCCCTTAAGAACATCGGTCTCGCCAAAGCTTTTTGAGATGCTCTCGATCTTCAGCCCAGCCATCTGATTCCTCCATCTGACAGGGCTGGTGTAAGCAGGCGAACCTGCAGTTTTGTGACGTCATATTAGTGAGACTAATGGCCATTAAGGTTTCAGGCGCAAAGGGGGCATCATGCGCGCCAATCATCACCGCTTCGTTGCCTTCGCCTATGTCGTGCGCGAGGGTAGTTTTTCAGCCGCTGCTACCCGGCTTGGGATCACGCAATCGGCTGTCACTCAGCATGTGGCAAAGCTTGAAAAACAGGTCGGATCGCAGTTGCTGTTGCGCAGCCGCGAAGGCGTGGAACTGACCCGCACCGGACAGGAATTCTATGATCTGGCCGATCGGTTGGTGGCATTGGACGCCGCGATCACCGAACGGCTGGAGGGGTTCGAGGCGATGGCGCGCGGTCATATCAAGATCATCGCCAACGCCCCCCTGCCCGCCCTGCGCGCGATCAGCCAGTTCCGCCAGGCCTATCCTGATGTCGAAATAGATTTCGCCCTTCATGCATGGACAACGGCCACGCGACTGTTACGAGAAAGGCGGGCCGATGTCGGCTTGATTACCGATCCGCCCATTGCGGATGACTGGGTGCGGGTGCCGGTCCAGCAGGCGCGATACGTGGCCTATTTGCCCTCTGGCGCGCCCCTTGCCAGCCGAGAGATCCTTTGTTTCAAGGATCTGGCGCTGGAAACGATCATCTTGCCAGAGACCGGTTCATTGACGGAACGCGTGGTGCGCCAGGCACTGGACAAACACGGCATTCAACTGCAGCGCACCATCAAGATGACAACCTTTCCCTTGATGTGCGAGGCCGTTCTGCAGGGGGCCGGGATCGCAATCTTCCTTGGAAACAGCGGGTTGATCTCGCGTGGTCTGGTCGAAATTCCCATCGCAGAGTTGTCGCAGGTGCATGAAACCGCGGTGGTCGCCCCAAAGGACCGCGCGCGTTTGCGATTGGTCAAAGCCTTCATCGAGATCGCGTCATCGTCGGATTTTCGTTAGCTACTGTGGGCTCCTCTTCTGATTCTGGCGGGCTGAGTTGTTATAAATTTTTCGAACATACAAAAGTTCTGCAATATTTTTTCTCATATAACCTCCATTTTTCGCAGTAATTCAGAACTATTCCCTTCCTGCATCGGAAATACTTCTGGCATTGAAAACAGGAGGTGGAAATGATCGTTGGCGTTCCAAAGGAAATCAAGAATCACGAATATCGGGTCGGACTGACCCCTGAAAGCGCACGCGAATTCGTTGCGCGTGGTCATCAGGTGCTGGTCGAGAAAAATGCCGGTCTTGGTATCGGTGCCGACGATGCGGCCTATGTCGAGGCCGGGGCGGCTGTCGTGGACAGCGCCGAAGAGGTTTTCGCCAAAGCTGACATGATCGTCAAGGTTAAGGAACCTCAGGCGGTCGAGCGGGCCATGCTCCGCGAGGATCAGATCCTTTACACCTACTTGCACCTGGCCCCCGACCCCGAGCAGACCAAGGATCTGGTCAACTCCGGCGCCACCTGTATCGCTTATGAAACCGTGACGGATGCCAGCGGCGGCTTGCCCTTGCTGAAACCCATGAGCCAGGTCGCAGGCAGGATGTCGGTGCAGGCCGGTGCCAGCGCGCTGGAAAAAGCGCATGGCGGCCGCGGCGTGCTGTTGGGCGGCGTGCCCGGTGTGGTCCCCGGCAAGGTCGCCGTGATTGGCGGCGGTGTTGTCGGCTTTAACGCGGCGCAGATGGCCGTTGGGCTGGGTGCCGACGTGACCATTCTGGACCGCAACCCCGAGGTTCTGGAAAAGCTGGGCATGTACTTTGAATCCCGTGCCAAAACCCGCTTTTCCAACCAGGCCAACCTGGCGGAATGCGTGGCCGAAGCAGATCTGGTGATTGGCGCGGTTCTGATCCCGGGCGCCGCCGCACCCAAGCTGGTGACCCGCGACATGCTGGGCACAATGAAGCCGGGCGCAGTCATGGCCGATGTCGCGATCGATCAGGGCGGATGTTTCGAAACCTCGAAAGCCACCACTCACGCCGATCCGACCTTTACTGTGGACGGCATCGTGCACTACTGCGTCGCCAACATGCCCGGTGGGGTTGCCCGTACCTCGACCTACGCCCTAAACAACGTGACGCTGCCGCATGCGCTGCGCATCGCTGACAAGGGTTGGAAACAAGCGCTTGCCAGCGACCGGCATCTGGCCAACGGCCTGAATGTCTGGAGCGGCAAGATCACCTACGAAGCGGTTGCCGAAGACCTGGGCTATAACTACGTGCCCATCGACAACGCTCTGGCTGCCTAAGCTCATTACCCCGACCGGCCCCAGACCGGTCGGGGATTTTTGCTTAGTACACGTTGTAGCCCTGAAACTCTTTGACAGACCCCAAGCTGAGAAGCGTCTTGAGTTGTGTCACCGATGGCAGTTGAGAAAGGACACGGCGGTAAACATCTTCATATGCGCCGGTATCGGTCGTTGCGACGCGCAACAGATAGTCGAAATCGCCTGAAATCAGGTGGCATTCGACGATCTCGGGCGTTCGCTTCACGGCGGCCTCAAATTCACCAATGACGTTTTGCCGCTGCGATTCCAGCTTTGCCTCGATAAATACCTGAAACTCCAGGCCGATCGCCTTGCGATCTACCTGCGCGGCGTAACCTGTGATAACCCCGCGCTCTTCCAGCAGCCTCACCCGTCGATGACAGGCCGAAAGCGACAAACCAACGCTTTCAGACAGGTTCGCCATGGAAATATTACCCTCGTGCTGAAGACGAGAGACAATGCGGCGATCAAACTCATCCATGGAATTTTTCCCTGTTTACCACAAAATTCTGGCAAATTTTCTCGACCTTGGGGGTCTTGTCAAGAAAACAAAGAACTATTCCAATCCATTGGGTGCGATAATTTGGAAGCCTGAATAGGCTAAATGAAACAAGGGAGGGAAAAATGTCCCAGAAATTTGTCGTTGGATACGACGGGAGCGCTGTCAGTAAGCGCGCCGTCGAGTTCGCCATCGATCGTGCCAATGCACAAGGTGGTGAAGTCGTCATCGCGCATGTGTTGGAATGGTCGCCGTTCTCGTTCTTGACGCCAACCGAGTTGGAAGAGCGCCACAAACGCCGCCAACAAGAGCTGGAGCGCGCCGAGGCCTCATTGATCGGTCCGATCGTCGAGGAATTGTCGGGGCGCGGTGTCACGGTCACCTCGATTGTAAACTACGGTCACATCGCAGACACGCTGTGCAAAATCGCGGGTGACGTCGCGGCGACACAGCTGGTCGTCGGTCGCACCGGTCACAACACTGCAAGTGTACGGATCTTCGGCTCTGTCGCTGGATCGTTGGCGCAATCGTCGCCGGTCCCCTGCACCATCGTTCCCTAGATCCTGCAAAGGAGCATTCAATGTCTAATGTCATGAAACGCGCGGCACTGGCCGGCGCGACCGCGGTGCTTTCCGCGCAATCTGCGGCTGCCGCATCGATCGACGAGGTTGTTAACCAGGCTTTTGCCAGTTCCACCGGTTGGTTCGTCAGCTTTATCTTCAGCCCCTTCCCAGGCACGTCCTTTCCCTGGATCGTCGCCTGGCTGGTGATCGCGGCGGTGGTGTTCTCTGCCTATTTCGCGCTGGTTCAGTTCCGCGCATTCCCGCACTCGATCGCGTTGGTTCGCGGCGATTATTCCGACCCCAATGACGCCGGCGAAGTCAGCCACTTCCAGGCGCTTGCCACGGCCCTTTCTGGAACCGTGGGTCTGGGCAACATCGCCGGTGTCGCCGTTGCGGTCAGCATTGGTGGGCCCGGTGCCACGTTCTGGATGATCCTGGCGGGTCTTTTGGGCATGGCCACCAAGTTCGCCGAGTGTACGCTGGGCGTGAAGTATCGCAATGAATACGAAGATGGCCGGGTGTCCGGCGGTCCGATGTATTACCTGACCAAGGGTTTTGCCGAGCGTGGCCTGCCCGGTGGCAAGGTACTGGCGATCCTGTTCTCGATCTTCTGTATCCTGGGCGCACTGGGTGGCGGCAACATGTTCCAGGCCAACCAGGCACACCAGCAGATCGCGAACATCACCGGCGATTACCCTGGCTGGATCACCGGTCTGGTGTTTGCCGGCGCGGTCTTTGCCGTGATCGTAGGCGGGATCAAATCCATCGCCCGCGTGACCGAAAAGGTCGTTCCCATCATGGGGATCATGTATGTGACCGCGGCGCTGATCATCATCGCCATGAACGCTGACATGATCGGCTGGGCCATCGGCCAGATCTTTGCCGGAGCCTTTACCGGGCTTGGTGTTGCCGGCGGCGTTGTCGGAGCCCTGATCCAGGGGTTCAAGCGGGCCGCGTTCTCGAACGAGGCCGGCGTCGGCTCGGCGGCGATCGCACACGCTGCGGTGCGCACGAAAGAGCCGATCACCGAGGGCTTTGTTTCGTTGCTGGAACCGTTCATCGACACGGTCGTGATCTGCACCATGACTGCACTGGTAATCATCATCACCGGTCAGCTGACCATCGATCCGTCCACCGGCAACTACATTGTCGAAGGCGGCAAGATCGTCACTGCAAACGGCTCGTCGGGCGTCGCTCTGACCTCTGACGCTTTCGCCAGCGCGTTCAGCTGGTTCCCGTATGTGCTGGCCCTGGCGGTTATCCTGTTTGCCTTCTCGACAATGATCTCGTGGAGCTACTACGGCCTGAAAGCCTGGACCTATCTGTTTGGTGAGGGCAAGACGACCGAGCTGACCTTCAAGATCATCTTCTGCGTCTTCGTGGTCATCGGCGCCGCTGCAAGCCTGGGGCCCGTCATCGACTTCTCTGATGCTGCGATCTTTGCCATGGCGGTGGTCAACATCATCGGTCTCTATGCGCTCATGCCGATCGTGAAACGCGAATTGGAAAGCTATCGCGCCAAACTGGCGTCCGGCGAAATCCGCAAATTCTCGTAAACAAAGTTCAGGCCGGATCGAGCGGTCCGGCCTGAACAACCAACACTGAGAGAAAGTCATTTGGCTTGGTTGTGAACCTCAGTGCGTCCCAACTCTGACAGCATTTTTGTCAATCAAATGTCTGCTATGCGGGACGAAGTTAGCTTTTGCTGCAATGGGGCTCTGTTGCACAAATCAGCTGACTGCCAGACTTCCCCTTTCCCCGAATGGATTTATCCCCTGGCATCCGTGACAGGTGTGCCGAGAGCGGTGAAACGGTTGAGAACCGCAATGCGAACCTGGAGTTCGGCAACCTGGCGGTCGAAGTCCCGTGCCAAGAGGCGTTGGCCCAGCAGTTTGACGCAGTGCATCTTCGTTTCGACGCGACTTCGGCGGTGGTATCCACTCCATCGTCGCTGATCCTCCCCCACTGAAGAGGTCCGCCCCTATAGTTAGGAAACGGAGGATCAGGTATGGGAATCAAACGACACAAGCCGGAAGAGATTGTCACGAAGTTACGGCAGGTTGAGGTGCTTTGCGGCCAAGGGATGCCGCGCGTAGATGCCATCCGACAAGTGCAGATAACAGAACAGACCTTCTATCGCTGGCGTAAGCAACGAGCCTTTGTCCGCCATTGGTCCGAGGACAATGGTGAGTGCGATATGCGCGTGTCTCAACTTCAGATCAGGATGCCAGCCTGCAACGTGACGCCCTGAAGGCGGCGGGCTGCGAACAGATCACCGTCGATTAGGTGTCGGGCGCAGCCAAGAAACGGCCAAAGCTCGACAAGCTGGTGAAGTCGCTGAACGAATGCGATGTGCTGACGGTCTGGCGGCTCGATAGGGATAGGGCGGTCGCTTTCGCACTTGCTGACCTTCGCGCTGCATTTGCTGGAACGCGGTATCGGCTTCCAATCCCTGCACGAAACCATCGGCACCACCTCAGCCAATGGCAAGTTGAGTTTCCATGTCTTCGCCGCGCTGATCCAGTTTGAGCGCGATTTGCTGATCGAACGGTAATCCCCCCGAAAGTTGGGGGGATTGCTCAGGTGTTTGATGTCAGCACCAATGGGACAGTTTAGGGTGATTTGATAAGAGAGGGTTTCTGGCACATCGTAACCACCGAGGAGTGGAGATGAGACAGAAACCCGGAACACGTAAGAGCCACGGCGAGAAAGTCGTCAAGGACATCCGCCGAGCCACCCGCAAGCAGTATTCAGCGGAAGAGAAGATCAGGATCGTGCTGGACGGCCTGAAGGGCGAAGACAGCATTGCCGCGCTGTGTCGGCGAGAGGGCATAGCGCAGAGCTTGTATTACAGCTGGTCCAAGGAGTTCCTCGAAGCTGGGAAGAAGCGTCTGGCGGGCGACACGGCGCGTGCAGCGACGTCGAGCGAGGTCAAAGATCTGCGCCGTGAGGCACGCGATCTGAAGGAAGTGGTTGCCGAACAGGCCCAGGAACTACGCCTTCTCAAAAAAAGCATGCTCGGGGATGGGGCGACGACGAATGAGGTATCCCGCATCCGAGAAGCTGGAGATCATCCGGCTGGTTGAGCGGTCGCATCTATCGACCACGCGACCGAACCAGCTCTGGCAGACAGACTTCACATATCTGAAGGTCATGGGCTGGGGCTGGTTCTACCTCAGCACCATCCTCGACGACTACAGCCGTTACATCATCACCTGGAAGCTCTGCACGACGATGAAGGCCGGCGACGTGAACGGCACGCTGGATCTGGCGCTGCAAGCCTCCGGTTGCGATAGGGCAACGGTCCTGCACAAGCCACGGCTGCTATCGGACAATGGCGCCAGTTACATCTCCGCCGAACTGACCGAATGGCTGGAAGACCAGCAGATGGACCATGTGCGCGGCGCACCTTATCACCCGCAGACCCAGGGCAAGATCGAGCGCTGGCACCAGACGCTTAAGAACCGCATCCTACTGGAAAACTACTACCTGCCTGGCGATCTCAGACAGCAGATCGACGCCTTTGTCGATCATTACAACCATCGGCGCTACCACGAGAGCCTGCAAAACCTCACGCCGGCCGACGTCTACTTCGGGCGCGGCCAGACCATTCTGAAACAGCGAGAAAGGATCAAACGAAAGACCATCGAAACCCGGCGCTTGCTTCACCGCGAATCCGCCGCATAATCAGACAAACCAGATGAGCCAGGCCCTCGCTTAGCTCAGGCAGTCATCTGTCCCAAAATCCCTGACGACGGACACTGTCTGACGTCAGCGCTTATGGGGCCAAATAGGGCAATTTGATAAGAGAGTGTTTCTGGCTCATCGTCACCACTGAGGAGTTGAAGATGAGAAAGACAACCAAGAGCCCGGGCGAGAAGATCGTCAAAGACATCAAACGCGCCACGCGTAAACAGTATTCCTCCGAGGAGAAGATCAGGATCGTCTTGGACGGTCTGCGTGGCGAGGACAGCATTGCAGAGCTGTGCCGCCGTGAGGGGATTTCCCAAGGGGTTTACTACAAATGGTCTAAGGACTTCATGGAGGCAGGAAAGAAGCGGCTGGCGGGCGATACAGCGCGAGCAGCGACGAGTGACGAAGTCAAAGATCTGCGCCGTGAGGCCCGTGACCTGAAGGAGGTCGTGGCTGAGCAAACGCTGGAATTGCGCCTTCTCAAAAAAAGCATGACAGGCGATGGGGGCGACCACGAATGAGGTATCCCGCATCTGAGAAACTGGAGATCATCAGGCTGGTCGAAGAAAGCCACCTGTCAGCACGTCAGACACTGGCCAAGCTCGGCATTCCGCGCACAACGTTCTACCGCTGGTACGACCGATACCTGCAACGCGGCGAAGCCGGTCTTGCGGACCAATCTCCCAAGCCAAAGCATGTCTGGAACCGCATCCCGGACGAAGTGCGGCACAAGGTCGTCAAGCTGGCGCTGAAGGAAACAGAGCTCTCGCCGCGAGAGCTGGCGGTGACGTTCACGGATACAGAAAGCTACTTTGTATCAGAGGCTTCGGTTTATCGCGTACTGAAGGCGCATGATCTGATCACCAGCCCGGCCTTCATCGTGCTCAAGGCTACAAGCGAGTTCAAAGACAAAACCACCGCCATCAACCAACTTTGGCAGACGGACTTCACTTACCTGAAAGTTCTGGGCTGGGGCTGGTTCTATCTCAGCACGATCCTGGACGACTACAGCCGTTACATCATCTCGTGGAAGCTTTGCACCAATATGAGGACGGAAGATGTGACGGACACGCTGGACCTGGCGTTACAGGCTTCGGGTTGCGATCAGGTCCACGTCGTTCACAAGCCACGACTGCTGAGTGACAACGGCTCCAGCTACGTCTCTGGCGATTTGGCCGAATGGCTGCAGGACAAGGGAATGAAGCATTCTCGCGG
This sequence comes from Thalassovita sp., assembly GCF_965218685.1. Taxonomy (GTDB): domain Bacteria; phylum Pseudomonadota; class Alphaproteobacteria; order Rhodobacterales; family Rhodobacteraceae; genus Thalassobius. The sequence continues at coordinate 162,559 of NZ_OZ244657.1, forward strand.
TGCGCCGTATCACCCCCAAACCCAAGGCAAGATTGAGCGCTGGCATCAAACCCTGAAGAACCGCATCCTGCTGGAAAATTACTTCTTGCCCGGCGATCTCGAAACCCAGATCGGTGCCTTCGTCGATCACTACAACCATCAGCGCTACCATGAGAGCCTGAACAACGTCACGCCGTCCGACGTCTACTTCGGGCGCTCACAAGCCATTCTAAACCAAAGAGAAAGGATCAAACGAAACACGCTCGAAGCGCGACGCTTGCATCACAGAAAACACGCCGCATAATCAAACCAACCAGATGAGCCAAACTCTCACTCAGTTTAGGCCCGCTTTGGCTCCAAAAACCCTGACGACGTACACAACACCAACCATGCAGGGTTGGTGGTGTTCGATGAACCGGGGCAACAAGCTGCTGACCCGGTAAACCTTACAAGCTTGTTTCAAGAGTCTGCCAAGGTCAGACCGGATCGACATCAGATCTTGATCGCAACCTCGGAAAAGGAACACGCCATCAAAGCGGGACTTGGCGATCGTCCATACAATCTTATCTCGTTTAACGGCTACATTTTGAAACCGCTGAACTGATCAAGATTAGTCGAGCCGCTTTAGCTTCTGTTGTCGAGTCATTGGGACGCCAAGTGGCTCGTCAGCACCCAATCGGCACCCAAGCAAACATACCCCCCATAGCGCCCTGTGTTGATATCAGGAATTCGTATTTCTTTTCAGGTATTTAAATGGTGCCCGGGGGCGGAATCGAACCACCGACACGAGGATTTTCAATCCACTGCTCTACCCCTGAGCTACCCGGGCACGGGTGAACGGCTTGCGTTCGGGTGGAGGCGTTCTAGGCGGAAGCGGGTGGAGTGTCCAGAGGGATTTTCAAAAAATCTGTGAAAAATCACTGCGCTTGGACAAGGGCCATTCGGGGCGTCCTTTTGGGCCTGACAGAACGCTTATCCGCCTGCTAGCATCCCCTGTGGGAGAAGGAGGGAAGCAATGTCGCAAGTGCTTGATCGCAAAGCGGAGCTGCGCAAGGCGGCAATGGAGTTCCAGCTGGCCGCGCCGCCTGATGACTTCGTGGAATCTCCTTTTGAATACTACGACGCCTTACTGAAATACGCGCCGGTTCTGCCACAAGAAGATGGGTCAGTGCTGCTGTCGCGTCATGCGGATCTGGAGCGGATTTACAAGGATACGGCGCTGTATTCCTCGGACAAGAAGGCCAGTTTTGGGCCGAAATTCGGGGTGGGCTCGCCCTTGTTTGAACACCACACGACGTCGTTGGTGTTCAACGACCCGCCGCTGCACACGCGGGTACGGGGGATCATGACCTCGGCTTTGACGCCGCGGGCGATTGCGCGGATGGAGCCAGGGCTGCGTGCCACCGTGGATCATCTGTTGGAGCAGATGGGCGCGCGCGACCGGGTGGATCTGATCGAGGATTTCGCGTCTTCCATTCCAATCCAGATCATCGGCAACCTGCTGGACGTCCCGATGGAGGAACGCGCACCACTGCGCAGCTGGTCCCTGGCCATTCTGGGCGCGCTGGAGCCCTCACTGAGCGATGAACAACTGGCCACTGGACACGCCGCCGTCGAGGCGTTCAGCGTCTACCTGGCCGACCTGATTGCGCGGCGCAGGGCGGAACCGGGGGATCCGGAAACCGACGTGCTGACAAGGTTGATTGCGGGCGATGCGAACGGGGACAGGTTGACCGAGATCGAGTTGATCCAGAACTGCGTGTTCATTCTGAACGCGGGGCACGAAACCACGACCAACCTGATAGGCAACGGCCTGGCGCTGCTGCATGATCACCCCGACCAAAAGCAGCGACTGATGGACAATCCCGCGCTGATCAACTCGGCGATCGAGGAAATGCTGCGCGTCCGCTCGCCCAACCAGCTTGGCAATCGCGAGACGACGGCCCAGGTGGAAATCGGAGGGCTGACCATCCCCGAAGGCACCAATTTGCATTTGTGCATCGGGGCCGCGAACCGGGACCCGGAAGTATTCGAAAACCCGGAACATTTTGATATTGCCCGGAAACCCAACCGTCATTTGGCCTTTGCCGGAGGGCCGCATGTGTGTGTCGGGCTGACGCTGGCACGGCTGGAGGGGCGCATCGCGATCCAGGCTCTGCTGGACCGTTATCCCGATTATCGGATCACCGAGGGCCGGGTGAATGGCGGCCGCATGCGGTTCCGGGGCTATGCCGCCCTGCCCGCGCAGATGCGGCCCTAGTGCGGCTTGCGCAAGGCCTCTTCGGTGGCCTCGATGGCTTTTTCAATATCCTCGGGATCGCGGGACGGCACGGCATAGGCCCCGCCCAACCACTTGGCCAGATCCACATCTGCACAGCGTTTGGAGCAGAAGGGGCGGTACTTTTGGTCCGCTGCTTTCTGACAGATCGGACAGCTCATGCCAGAACCTCGGACAGAGGCAGCCGGTCGCGTTTGCGTTGCAGCTCGTAATGGCCCAGAGGGGTCCAGCCGGCCAGAACCGTATCAATTGAATCGGCGCGGAAGGCGGATTTCACGGCCAGTTCAAACGCGCGGCGATCCTTTTTCGGCATGGGCGCCACGTCCAGCGTGATCTGCCCGCCAAGGCCCCGCAGTCGCAACTGTCGCGGCAAATCCCGTGCGGCAGCGATATTGGCCTTCAGTGCAGCGGCAGGCGAGGTATCGCGGCCAGTGTTCACATCCACGGCCACCAGAGCGCGCGTGGGCTCGACATACATCGAGGCACCCCCGCCCAGCGTGGCCAATGGCGATTGCAGTGCGTCAATGCGCTCCAATACGCCGTGATCCTCGAACCCACCCGGTTCGGTGATGATGTCGGCAGGATCGGTCCATTCGCGCCAGGCCTGATCGTGCGGGCCGTCGCCTTCGGTCAGCTTTTCGATCTCGCCTTCGGTATCGGCCATCACGGCGGCGGCCAGATCGGCCATGGCGGCGACGTCCTCGGCAATCTCTTCGGGGTCGGCATCCACGCAGGACGAGCGCAGGATCAGCCCGGTTTCTTCACCTTCGAACACGGCGCGAGCGATGCCTGTCAGCTCATCCCGCAGGTCGTCATCCTTGATCTGACGGCTGATGTTCAGCCCCGGCGCGCCGGGGGTGATGATGGCAAACCGGCTTTTGAACAACACGCGGGTGGTGACCGGAATGGCCTTACCGGGTTCAGCATAGCCGGTGACCTGCACCAGCAACCGGTCGCCCGGCGCGATGCCCTTGACCTGCCGCAGGAACGCCTTGCCGTCGGGGGTGGACACGAACAGCCCCCCCTGCCCTTTCATCGGGCGTTCGGCCACCGCGCGATAGATGGCGCCGACGCGGGGCTGATCGCTGTCGATCAGCAGATCCTCCAGCCGCCCGTCAACCAGCAGAGCCGCGGCCTCGCGCCCCTGAATGTGGTCCAAAATGATCTGACGGCCCTTCATGACTGCCTCCATACCGGATAGCCAGCGGCCTGCAACAGCCCGGCGGTTTCTGCCAGGGGCAAGCCCACAACGGCGGTGAACGAGCCCTGAATCCACGGGATCAACGCCCCCGCCGGCCCCTGAATACCATAGCCGCCCGCCTTGCCCTGCCAATCATTGGTGGCCAGATAGGCGTTCAGCTCTTCATCGGACAGGCGCTTCATCTTGACGTCCGTCACAACGTCGCGTTCCCACAGCTGATCGCCCCGGCGCACGGCCACGGCGGTGATCACCCGGTGACGCCGCCCGGATATGGCTAGCAGAAACTCAGCCGCCTGCCCTGCGTTTTCGGGCTTGCCCATGATCCGGCGGCCCAGGGCCACGGTGGTATCGGCGCACAGCACCACATCATCCGCATCAGCGGCGACAGCCTGCACCTTTTCGCGGGCCATACGCGCGCAATAGGGGCGCGGCGGCTCATTTTTCAGAGGGGTTTCGTCGATATCGGGCGGGCGGATATCATCCGCCACAACCCCGATCTGCGCCAGCAATTCCTTGCGACGCGGGCTTCCTGACCCGAGGATCAGCCGCAACTTACTTGAAGCGATAGTTGATCCGACCCTTGGTCAGATCGTAGGGGGTCATTTCCACCTGAACCTTGTCGCCAGCCAGAACGCGGATGCGGTTTTTGCGCATCTTGCCTGCCGTGTGTGCGATAATGGTATGGCCGTTTTCCAGCTCGACCAGGAATGTCGCATTCGGCAGGAGTTCCTTCACGACACCGGGGAATTCGAGCAGTTCTTCCTTGGCCATGTTCTCTCCTGAGTTTGTTTTCCCGCCACATTTGCGGGACGGGCGTTAAATGGGCCTATTCGCGTGGATTTTCAAGGGGAATCTCTAGGTCAGGACAACCCGACGCGGCGATACCACCCTTGGGCCCTGTTCTTCCCAGTGGGTCATGTTCAAAACATGACCGTCGGCGCGAATGCGCTGCAATTTGGCCAGGTCGACATCGGCATAGGTCCAGCCGGGCTGATTCAGCGTGCCCTGAGCCAGAACGCCAGTTGGCGGAAACCCCATGTCCGGCGGGGTGAAAACTCCACCCATACCGGTATTTTCCTCGACGGCGTAAAGTTCGGGGCGTTTCCCGACAAGCGAGGCCATCACCGTGACGCACTGCCCTTCCAGTGCGCGGGCCATCGCGCCGATGCGGACCCGCCAATATCCCTCCAGTGCTTCGGTACACGAAGGGACAAGGATAATCTCGGCCCCGGCCTCGATCAGCGCGCGGGCCAGAAGGGGAAATTCACTGTCATAGCAAATAAGCACGCCAAGTTTGCCCAGCGCTGTATCGAACAGTTTCAGCGGTCCGCCACCTGCAATGCCCCACTCGTCCCGTTCGAACCGGGTCATGATTTGCTTGTCCTGATGGTCCAGCCCGCCATCGGGCCCAAAAAGAGGCGCGCGGTTGACCACCCTGTCACCGTCGCGCACGGGGGCCGAGCCCCCAAGGATGTGAACGCCGAACTCTTGCGCCAGGTCGGACAGAACGGCGTTGGACTGTTCTGCACGGTCCGAAACAGCCTCAATCGACCCCTGCAGGTCCGCCGCGGCATCCCCTGCCAGGGACGCCAGCTCCATCGCGCCATATTCGGGAAAGACCAGCAGATCGGCCCCTGCACCGGCGGCCGTCGCCACCCAGCGGCGCTGCTTGGCCATATAGGCGTTCCAGTCATCGAACAGGTCCAGCGGGTATGCGGCCGTGGCAATCTTCATGGCTTAATCCAGACGCCTGATCCAGAATTGCAGGGGCTTGAGCGTCTCGTCACTGTTGCCGGTGTCCTTCCACGCGAACCGCGCGATAACGCCAGCCAGCGGGTGATATCCGCGCCGCCGCCAGAACCCGTCCAAGGGCAGATAATCGGTGGGCCGGTCGGGGTGATCCTCGGGGCGCAAGACGCTGCAAAAAGCCGATTTCAAATGACCAGTGTCGCGGGCATGTGCCTCGCGCAGATCAAAGAACCGGTGGCCGATCCCCTGCCCCCTGTATTCTGGTAAAAGCACTGATTCCGCGCAGTAGAAAATCCGCGTCAGATCTTCGCCGCTGTCCTCGAAGGCGCCGACGAAATCCTCGGCATGGTCCAGAAGAGGCGCCCCGGTGGCGGCCCCGACCAAACGATCGCCATCAAAGGCGCCCACCACCACCGCATCCGCGCTGTCGCGATAGCGCTGCAGGTACGCGCGTTCATAGCCCCTGTCGCCATCATAAAGGTATGGCCAGGCGCGGAACACGTCCAGACGCAGCTGGGCGACATCATCCAGAACCGCGTCCAGGGCTGCTCCGGTAAGTACGTCCACATGCATCCGATTTTTCCTTGTCTGCGAAGCCTAGCTTTCCTGAGCGGGGCCCCAGCGTTCCGTCAATCGCGCGATGATTTCGTCTCGGGCGGCGCGGTAAGCCTCGAGCCGTGCCTCACGACCGCCGCCTTCGATCGAAGGGTCGTAGATCGGCCAGTATTCCACATCCAGATGGAACACGCGGGTCAGCTGACAGGCGGTTTCACGACTGGTCGGCGTCAGCGCGATGATCAGATCGAACGAGGACAGAGCATCACCCCATTCCTCAAGCTCTTCAAACCCGCGCGAGCGGTGACGCGACAGTTCGACCCCGATCTCCTGACAGACCGCGATGGCGAAACCGTCAATCTCCAGATCGCCTTTTACCCCAACCGACTGCACGTAAGTTCCTGTGCCATAGAACTTTTTCATGATCCCTTCGGCCATGGGGGACCGAACGGAATTGTGGTCGCAGCAGAACAGAACGGACTGGGGCAGCGCTTCAACCACGACACTAGCCCCCAAAGTGCAGCACGCAGATCAGGGTGAACAAGCGGCGGGCGGTGTCGTTATCGATTTCAGCCTTGCCCTCCAGACGCTCGGCCAGAATGCGGGCCCCTTCGTTGTGAATGCCCCGACGCGCCATGTCGATGGTCTCGATCTGGCTGGGGGGAAGATTCTTTACCGCGTCAAAATAGCTTTCACAGATCGACCAGTAATCTTTGACCACTTGCCGGAACGGCGAAAGGCTCAGATGGAACTCAGCGGCCTTTTCTTCCTTTTCGGTCTGGATGTCGAAAACCAGGCGGCGTTCGCGGATCGACAGGCCCAGACGATAGGGGCCTTCGGGAACTTCACGCTCGTCGCGTTTGGGCAGCTGGAACGAGTTCTCTTCAAGCAGATCGAACATCGCGACCTTGCGCTCCTGCTCGATCTCGGGGGTCGGCGGGGGCAGGTTGCTGTCATCAAGTTCGATATGACTGATAGAAGACATATTCGGTCCTTACTCGTTCAAATGGTTCAGGCGGGCGCGGACGGACAGGCCGTGCGCCTCCAGGCTTTCAGAGATTGCCAGCGTTTCCGCCGACGGTCCAATTGCGCGCAGCGCCGCAGGGGTCATTTTGGCCAGGGTTGTGCGCTTGACGAAGTCCATGACGCTGAGACCTGATGAAAAACGCGCCGATCGCGCCGTTGGCAGCACGTGGTTCGGCCCACCGACATAGTCTCCGATCGCCTCGGGCGTCCAATGACCCAGGAAAATCGCGCCCGCATGGGTGATCTTTTCCGACAGCGCGTCGGGATCGGCCACGCACAGTTCCAGATGTTCAGGGGCCACGCGGTTGGACAGGGCAACGGCCTGGTCCAAATCCTCGACCAGGATCACAGCGCCATAATCGCGCCAGCTGGCCCCGGCGATCGCGCGGCGTTCAAGCGTCAGAAGATGACGTTCAATGGCCACCTCAACCGCCTTGGCCATAGCGGGGCTGTCGGTGATCAGAATAGCCTGCGCGCTTTCGTCGTGTTCCGCCTGGCTAAGCATATCCAGCGCGATCCAGTCCGGATCATTGTCCCCATCGGCGATCACCAGAATTTCCGAGGGCCCGGCGATCATGTCGATCCCGACCTTGCCGAACACCCGGCGCTTGGCTGCGGCCACAAAAGCGTTGCCCGGCCCGGTAATCTTGTCCACCGGCGCGATGGTATCGGTGCCATAGGCCAGAGCCGCCACGGCCTGGGCGCCGCCGATCCGGTACACCTCATCCACGCCAGCCAGACGGGCAGCCAACAGCACCAGCGGGTTCGCCACGCCATCAGGTGTGGGAACCACGACGGCCAGACGCTCGACCCCTGCCACCTTGGCCGGGATCGCGTTCATCAGCACGGACGACGGGTAAGACGCCAGCCCGCCGGGCACATACAGGCCTGCCGCGGATACGGGAGTCCAGCGCCAGCCCAACTCGGCACCACTTTCGTCGGTCCAATAGGCATCTTTGGGAATCTGGCGTTCGTGATAGGCGCGGATGCGCGCTGCGGCCAATTCCAGCGCCTCTCGCTCATGCGCGGGCACCTCTGCAATCATTGCATCAACTTCGGCCTCGGAAAACCGCATGCTCTCCGATGTCAGCTCCAACCGATCGAACTTGGCCGTCAGTTCCAACACCGCCGCATCACCGCGCGCGCGCACATCCGCGATAATCTCGGCCACAACACCGTCCACATCGGGGCTGTCCTCGCGCTTGGCCCCCAACAGGGCCGTAAATGATGTCTCGAAGTCGGCGTCAGCGGCGTTCAGAAATACGGGCATGGTCTCTCCGGGCAGTTCAACCCGACATATCCGCCAACGCCCCCATCCTCAAGCCCGCTTCTTTGCTCTACAAATACTCTGGGGAGTGAAAACCACACTCGAGCAGAGTGTGGTTGAGAGGGGCAACGCCCCTCTGCCTCAACAAATCCAGCGCGGGCGCAGCCCGCCCCGCCGGATCACTCCTCGGTCTTATGTCCGGGAACCGTGCCCGAAGGCGCGCGATAGGGGCGGGTCACGTCCTTCAGCACGACCTCCAGCGCCTCCAGCTCCAACCGGATCGCGCCGTCCCCGGCCAGCGTCAGCTCCAGCGTACCCGAGGGCGCCTGCCCTTCGGTCCAGTTCAGCGACAGGATCGACAGGATCGTATCCGCATCCCCGCGCGGCACCCCTTGCGAGGCGATTTTCAGCACATTGTCAAAGGCCAGAACCGCCTGCACCCGCTCGGCGCCATGACGGTCGCGGCCCTTGTCTTCCCACCGGAACCGGTTCAACAGCAGGACGAATCGCCGTTCCTTGGCCAGCCACCGCATTTCCGAGGCCGGAAAGACGGCATCCTGCACCAGCGCCGAGATCACCTTCAGGTCATCGCCGTCCAGCGCGCCAAGGTTCAGCGGGGCCTCGCGGCCGTCTTCGAAACGTGCGTCTTCGGTCATTGGCCTTTTACCCGTTCAATTTTGGCGCCCACGTTGCCCAGCTTTTCCTCGACCCGCTCATAACCTCGGTCCAGATGGTAGACGCGGTTTACAATGGTCTCGCCCTCGGCTGCCAGCCCGGCCAGGATCAGTGACACGCTGGCCCGCAGGTCTGTTGCCATCACCGGCGCGCCCTTCAGACGCTCAACGCCTGTTACCGTGGCCGTACCGCCATGCACCTCGATCTGGGCACCCATCCGGGTCAGTTCGGGCGCGTGCATAAAGCGATTTTCGAAGATCTTCTCTTCCAATACCGAAGTCCCGTCGGCAGTGCACAGCAGCGCCATCATCTGCGCCTGCAAATCGGTGGGAAAGCCGGGGAAGGGTTCGGTCGTCACGTCCACGGCCTTCACCCGGTCGCCTCGGTTCTTGACCACCAGACCTTGGGGCGTTTCGGTCACCCCTATACCCGCCGCATCCAGTTTTTCCACGAACGAGCGCACCAGATCCAGACGCCCCCCCTCCAGCAGCACCTCACCGCCGCAGATCGCCGGGGCCAGCATATAGGTGCCCAGCTCGATCCGGTCGGTGACTACGGGATGCGTAGCGCCGCCCAGACGGTCAACGCCCTGAATGGTAATGGTGCTGGTGCCGTCGCCCTCGATCTGGGCGCCCATACCGCGCAGGCAATCGGCCAGATCGACGATCTCGGGCTCGCGTGCGGCGTTCTTGATCACCGTGGTGCCCTTGGCCAGCGTAGAGGCCATCAGGATATTTTCCGTCGCCCCGACCGAGGCAAAGGCCAGCTCGATCACCGCACCTTTCAGGCCCTTCGGCGCTTTGGCGTGCAGGTACCCCTCGCGCAGTTCGATTTCAGCGCCCAGTTTTTCCAGACCAAAGATATGCAGGTCCATGGGCCGAGCGCCAATGGCGCAACCGCCGGGCAAGGAGACCTCGGCGTGGCCGGTGCGCGCCAGAAGCGGACCCAGTACTAGGTTCGAGGCGCGCATCTTGCGCACGATCTCGTAATCCGCGTGGCTGGAGGTAAGGTTATGGCTGGACAGGGCCAGCACCTTGCCCGCTTGCAGGCTGGTCACTTCGGCGCCCAGCGACTGCAGCAACAAGCTCATGGTCTTGATATCGCTAAGCCGCGGTGCGTTGGTCAGGGTCAGCGGCTCGTCGCTAAGCAGCGTGGCTGGCATCAGGGTCAAACAGGCGTTTTTGGCGCCGGCAATCGGGATGCTCCCGTTCAGCGGACCATTGCCCGTCACAATAATTGAATCCATCAGTCCTGCCCTTCGTTTTTCTGATCAGCCGCACTGCGCGCGCGCGCTTGCGCCTTGCGTCGGCCCATATTGGCCTTTAGCGCTGCCTTCAACCGATCCTCGCGCGAGGTCGGTTTTTTCGGTTGTTTCTTGCCGGTAGATTTCTGCTCCATGCGGTTGTTCTACATGAGGTGAAAAAAAGCGTCCAGATGGGCTTGCGTACCGATTCATTTAGGGCTAATCAGCGCTCCACGGTCGGACGGGCAACACCGGACGACACCGAACCGGCGCTGCTGTAGCTCAGAGGTAGAGCACTCCCTTGGTAAGGGAGAGGTCGAGAGTTCAATTCTCTCCAGCAGCACCATCTCGCTTTTCAAGCCCGAAAATTCCCATAAAAATATCAACTGACGCCAGCCCCATTGGGACTTTTGAGCTCGGTCATATAAAACAGTGTCGCTGACTTCGGATATCCTGCGGCGGTTTTCCTGTGAACTAGGCACCCTGGTTTCGGGGCCTTTCGCTTGACCCTCTCTTTGCTTCAGAATGACCCGTCCATGTCCACTCAACAGACACCTGCGGGCGGTGGGGATGGCAGGGAAATCGCGGCAGGCCCAGACCCAAGACCGTCAGGTGTTCTGAAACGCAAAAGGGCGGGGAAATCCCCGCCCTTTGTGATTTTCACCCGAATCGGGATTAGCTCATCGATTTCTCGATGGCATCCAAAGTTTCCATTGCCTGGATAACGTCGGTCACGCAGCCGTTGGGCTTGCGGCCTTCCATCACGGCCGCGGCGAACTCGCGGTCGATCAGCTCGATGCCGTTGTTGGATACAGCGACGTCGCTCAGGTCGATCTTGTTTTCGTTGCCGTCATACAGATCGTCGTAACGGGCGATATAGGTGCCGTTGTCACAGATGTAGCGGAAGTAGGTGCCCAGAGGACCATCATTGTTGAACGACAGCGACAGGGTACAGATGGCGCCGTTTTCAGCTTTCATGCCGATCGACATGTCCATGGCAATACCCAGATCGGGGTGCGCGGGGCCTTGCAGACCGAATGCCTGAACCGCTTTGCCACCGGTCTGATACTGGAACAGGTCAACCGTGTGACAGGCGTGGTGCCACAGCAGGTGATCCGTCCATGTCCGGGGCTCGCCCTTGGCGTTGGTGTTGGTGCGACGGAAGAAATAGGTCTGCACGTCCATCTGCTGAATGGTCAGCTCGCCCGCGACAACCTTGTTGTGGATCCACTGGTGCGAGGGGTTGAAGCGGCGCACCTGGCCGGCCATGCAGGTCAGGCCGGTTTCTTTTTGCTTGGCGACAACGGCCTGGCTGTCGGCCAGGCTGTCGGCCATCGGAATCTCGATCAGAACGTGCTTGCCGGCGTCCATGCAGGCGATCGCCTGGTCGGCGTGCATCTGGGTGGGGGTCGACAGGATCACCGCATCGACGTCATCACGAGCGATACATTCTTCCAGGGTGGTGCCCGCGTGGCCGATGCCGCGCTCGGCGGCCAGAGCTTCGATTTTGGCTTTGGTCGGCCCCATGACCGAGGTCACTTCGACCCCGTCAATGTTCGCCAATGCGTCCAGGTGTTTCAGACCAAACGCGCCATAGGCGCCAGCAACGCAAATTCTCATGCTAATGTCCCTTCAACTTGGTTCCGGATCCGCCATAGCGCCAGAGCCGATAGATATTCCCCGACGCTCTTATCATCTTGGGCCAGTGACGGGGAATTCGAATGCCCGCGAAATCTATTTGTTTTTGTTATAGACCCGGGAAAACTGCTCAGTTGGCGCGGGCTTTTTCGCGGATGATATCCAGAAACCTGCTTTGCAGGGGGGTCGGGCTCCAGCCGCTGCGATAGGTCAGGCCGATGGGGCGCTCGGATTCAGGAAGCTCAATAGGTAGCGGGACCAGTGTGCCCATCTGTTCTTCGACCTCGATCTGGCGCAGGGATGCGATCGAGATATAGTTGCCCCGCGCCGCCAAGCCCCGCAACAGGATCATCGAGTTCGACACCAGCCGCACCGGCGTGTTCGGCATGTCCTGAATGCGCAGGGTTTCGAACAGATACGCGCCCGAGGGGGCCTCGCGCGGGGGGGCGACCCACGGGTATTCCAGCGTGTCCCAGATCGTCGCGCTTTTGCGCTTGGCCAGCGGATGATCACGCCCGGCCACGGCGACCAGACGGTCCATAAACAGCTCTTCCTGTTCCACATCCGCCGCCGGTTTTGGAAACCGCAGCGCGCCGATCAGGAAATCCAGCTCGCCAAATCGCAGGTCCTTCAGCAGCGCCGGATAGCGCGCATCCACGCAGTTCACCTGCACGCCAGCCCCGACTTCGGACACCAGCTGATCTATCGCGGCGGGCAGGATCGAGGTGCGCGACAGGGGCAGCGACCCAAGGCTGATCCGGGTCACGTCGCGGCCCAGAAATTCGTTGATCTCGAACACCGCTTGCTGAAATTCGCTAACGGCCAAGCGCACATGGTGGGTAAACACATCGGCCGCAGCCGTCAGGATCACGCCGCGCCGCGTCTGGTCAAACAGGGTAAGGCCGGACAGGGACCCAAGTTCGCGCAGCGCCCGATGAACGCCCGGCTGGCTGACCCCCAATTCCAGTGCGGCCTGGTTGAAACTGCCCGTCTTGGCCACAGCCAAAAGCGCCCGCAACTGCACAGGCGAGCAGAATTTGTGAAACGCCCCGCGCGTGGTGCCAGCCTCGTCGCCGCTTGTGGCTTTTTTCCGGGCCAGGCTGTCACCGCGCCGAAGATACTCCAGAACCCGCAGTAATCGTTTTTCAAACAGGCGCCCGGCCTCGGTGGGGAACATTCCCTTGGGGCGGCGCTCGAACAGCTTGACGCGCAACATCTCTTCTACCCGTGCAAGGGATTGCGTGGCTGCGGGCTGAGACACGTGCACCACCTCGGCGGCCGCACTGATCCGCCCGTGCCGATAGACCTCGTGCACGACATAAAGATAGCGGATATGCGGGAAGTCGATGACCATGCGAACGCTCCTGATTTTTCCAGACTATAACAAAATCAAATTCTGTTTGTCAGGATTCAAAATGGTCATTTCAGTCACCAGAACGTTAGGGTTGCCGCAATCTGCAGACTAAATTTGAAAGGCGCGACTATGGCTGACAATAAGACCGCTCTGGTGATCTCTGCTCATGCAGCTGATTTCGTTTGGCGGTGCGGGGGGGCAATCGCCCTGCATCAGGAACTGGGTTACAACGTGACGGTGGCTTGCCTGTCCTTTGGCGAACGCGGTGAAAGCGCCCGCCTGTGGAAAGAAGGCAAATCGCTGGAAGAGGTGAAAGCCAACCGTCGCGGCGAAGCTGAAAACGCCGCCGAAGCTCTGGGTGTCCACGACATCAAATTCCTGGACATGGGCGACTATCCGCTGCGCTTTACCGAGGAATACGAAAACCAGGTGGTCGACATCATCCGCGATGTGCAGCCCAAGTTCATGTTCTCGCACTCGAAATGGGACCCCTACAACACCGACCACATGAAAACGACCGAGTTCGCGCTGACCTGCCGCATGATCGCGCAGGCATGGGGCCACAACCCCGGTCAGAAAGTGCTGGGCGCGCCGCAGATGTATCTGTTTGAACCCCACCAGACCGAGCAGATGCACTGGAAGCCGAATGTCTTCCTGGACATCACCCCCGTTTGGGAAAAGAAGCGCAAAGCGATGGAATGCAACCAGGGTCAAATCCACCTGTGGGACTTCTATACCCGCGTCGCCCAACAGCGCGCCAACCACTTCAAACGCAACTCGGGCGGAATGGCCGGTGGCCGTGACTGTAAATACGCGGAAGGCTTCGAAAGCATCTTCCCGTTCTGCGTGGATGAACTGGTATGAGCTATCCCGTAGGCACCCAGGGCGTTGTCGTCCAGAACATCGAGCGCGCAGATCAGGCCATCATTGATGGCCTGGCGGAATGCGGCGTCGCAACCGTGCACGAAGCCCAGGGCCGCAAGGGTCTGCTGGCCGACTACATGCGCCCGATCTTTCCCGGTGCGCGTCTGGCCGCCAGCGCGGTGACCATCTCGGCGCCGCCCTGCGATAACTGGATGATCCACGTCGCGATCGAGCAGTTGCAAGCCGGGGACATCCTGGTTTTGGCTCCGACCTCGCCCAGCAATGCGGGTTATTTCGGTGACCTGCTGGCCACCTCGGCCAAGCATCGCGGCTGTAAGGGTCTGATCATCGACGCCGGTGTGCGCGATGTGCGCGACCTGACCGAGATGGACTTCCCCGTCTGGTCCAAGGCCGTGTTCGCCCAAGGCACCATTAAAGAGACGCTGGGCTCGGTCAATGTGCCGGTTGTCTGCGCCGACGAGTTGGTGAACCCCGGTGATATCATCGTTGCCGATGACGACGGTGTGTGCGTCGTGCGCCGCGAAGAAGCCGCCGAAGTGCTGGAGAAATCCCGCGCCCGCGAAGCCAACGAAGCCGAGAAACGCGCCCGTTTCGAAGCAGGCGAGCTGGGCCTGGACATCTACAACATGCGCGGCCGGCTGGCCGAAAAGGGCCTGAAGTATGTCTAAGGCCGTCCGGACAATGTGGATGCGTGGCGGGACGTCGAAAGGCGGGTACTTCCTGCGCGACGACCTGCCCGCCGACACGGCGGACCGCGATGCCCTGTTGCTGGGCATCATGGGGTCGCCCGATATCCGTCAGATCGACGGAATGGGCGGCGCCGACCCTCTGACCTCGAAGGTTGCAGTGGTCAGCAAGTCCGAACGTCCCGGCGTGGATGTGGACTATCTGTTCCTGCAAGTTTTCGTGGATCAGCCGATCGTCACCGACGCCCAAAACTGTGGAAACATCTTGGCTGGCGTTGCTCCCTTCGCAATTGAACGCGGGCTGGTTGAAGCCGCGGACGGGGAAACGTCGGTGACGATCTACATGGAAAACACCGGACAGGTGGCCGTGGCGCGGGTGAAAACCCCGGGCGGCAAGGTGGATTACACCGGGGATGCGCGCATTGACGGCGTGCCCGGCACCTCGGCACCTGTTCCGATCGCCTTTCAGGACACGGCGGGATCCAGCTGTGGTGCTTTGCTGCCCACTGGCAACGTCATGGACGTGATCGAAGGGATCGAGCTGACCATGATCGACAACGGCATGCCCTGTGTGGTCATGCGGGCGGGCGACATGGGCATCACCGGCGAAGAGACCCCCGAGGATCTGGAAGCCAACAAAGACCTGCGCGCCAAGTTGGAGGCGATCCGCCTGCAATGCGGCCCGCTGATGAACCTGGGCGATGTGACCGAAAAATCGGTGCCCAAGATGACCATGGTGTCAGCGCCCCGCGATGGCGGTGTAATCTCGACCCGGACGTTCATCCCGCATCGCTGCCACAAAACGATCGGCGTGTTGGGCGCCGTGTCCGTGGCCACGGCCTGCCTGCTGGAGGGTGCCCCCGCCCATGAATTGGCGGCTAAGGGCGACGGCCAGGAACGCACAATGCCCATCGAACACCCGACCGGTGAAATGACCGTCGTCGCCACGCTGAATGATGCGGGCGACGTGACCTCTGCCGCGATCCTACGGACTGCGCGCAAACTTATGGACGGAGAAGCTTACGCATGACCGAAGTACAAGTAATGGACGCCGATTGGCTGGAATTCCACCCAAGCCCCAAGAAGCCCGACTTCAAGCTGCCCGAGGGCGCCGTGGACGCACATTGTCACGTCTTTGGCCCCTACCCCGAGTTTCCCTTTGCGCCCGAACGCAAATACACCCCCTGCAACGCGGGCAAGGACAAGCTGTTCGCCTTGCGCGACTACCTGGGCTTCTCGCGCAATGTGATCGTGCAGGCCACCTGCCACGGCAAGGACAACCGCGCCATGGTCGATGCCTGCCGCGCCGCCGGTGATCTGGCCCGTGGGATTGCCAGCGTTGGCCCCGACATCACCGAGGCCGAAATCCAAGACATGCATGACGCCGGTGTCCGGGGCGTGCGCTTTAACTTTGTCAAACGCCTGGTCGATGCCACCCCGCAAGAGGTGTTTTTCTCGATCGCTGAAAAGATCAAACCCTTCGGCTGGCACATTGTCGTCTATTTCGAAGCGCAGGATCTGGAAGAACTTGTTCCCTTCTTGGAGAAACTGCCAACCATTCTGGTTGTCGACCACATGGGCC
Organism: Thalassovita sp.; assembly: GCF_965218685.1. GTDB lineage: Bacteria > Pseudomonadota > Alphaproteobacteria > Rhodobacterales > Rhodobacteraceae > Thalassobius. The sequence goes on from NZ_OZ244657.1 coordinate 178,677, forward strand.
GCCCTGACGTGTCCAAAGGCATCGACCACCCCGATTTCCAACGCTTTATCAAGCTGATGGAAGATAACGAAAACATCTGGTCCAAAGTCACCTGCCCCGAGCGTCTGTCGCTGCAGGGACCGCCCTATGACGACGTGGTGCCCTTCTGCGCTGAAATCGTCGACCGGTTCCCTGACCGCGTGTTGTGGGGCACGGACTGGCCGCACCCAAACATGAAGTCGCACATGCCCGATGACGGCGCTCTGGTCGACTACATTCCCCGAATCGCGCGAACCCCCGAACAGCAGCAGAAGCTGTTGGTAGACAACCCTATGCGTCTGTACTGGGCGTAACTGCCGCCGCGCCCCGGCATCGTCCGGGGCCCGACCGCACCAAATGAAGGAGGAGTCCCCATGCACGACATGCCGGGCCACGATTACCATATCGACATTCCTGGAACGACCATCTTTGACGGCAAGCAAGCCATGAAGGGCTATGACCTGAACAAGATGTGCTATTCGTTCAACAAGGCTGAAAACCGCGAGGCGTTCAAGGACGACCCCGAAGCTTACATGACCAAATACAAGCTGACCGAGGCGCAAAAAGACGCCATCCGGTCCAGCAACATCCTGGCCATGATCGCCGAAGGCGGCAACATCTACTACCTGGCCAAACTGGCGGGCATCTTCAAACTTTCGGTTCAGGATGTTGGCGGTCTGCAGACCGGCCGCACCACCGAAGAGTTCAAAGAATTCCTGCTGAGCCAGGCATAAGGAGATACGACAATGGCAAAAATTCTTGGCGGTATCACCACCTCGCACATCCCCGCTGTTGGCAACGCCATTCAGCAAGAGCTGTATGACGATCCCTATTGGAAACCGTTCTTTGACGGCTATCCCAAGGTTCACCAGTGGATCAAGGACAACAAACCCGACGTCGTCGTGAACATCTATAACGACCACGGCCTGGGCTTTTTCCTGGACCAGATGCCGACCTTTGCGATCGGCGCGGCCCATGAATACAAGAACGAAGACGAAGGTTGGGGTCTGCCCGAGCTGGACCCCTTCCCCGGTCACCCCGAGCTGAGCTGGCACATCATCGAATCGATGGTGTCGGACGAGTTTGACATCACCTCGTGTCAGGAATTGCCCGTCGACCACGGTTTCGTGGTTCCGATGCAGCTGTTCTGGCCCGGCGCGCCTCATAACGAGGACATGCCCAAGGCGATCCCGATCTCGGCCAACACGGTGCAGCACCCGATCCCGACGCTGAAACGCGCGCTGGATTTCGGCAAGGCCCTGCGCAGAGGCATCGAAAGCTTCCCCGAGGACCTGAAAGTGGTTGTTCTGGGCACCGGCGGTCTGAGCCACCAGCTGGACGGTGAACGTGCTGGCTTTATCAACAAAGAGTTCGACCAGTACTGCCTGAACAACATCGCCCATAACCCCGAAGAGCTGACCAAGATCACTCGGATGGAACTGGTCGAAAAAGCGGGCGCTCAGGGCACCGAATTCCTGATGTGGATGATGATGCGCGGCGCGCTGGGTGACAACGTCACCGAGGTGACCCGCAACTATCACATCCCGATCTCGAACACCGGCGCGGGCACGCTGCTGCTGGAATGTGCCTAAGCACCTGAGATCAGCAATAAGAAAGGGCGCTCTGGTTGGAGCGCCCTTTTTCTTTGTAAGTACCGAAGCCTAGCCCGGCGTGCGCATCCGGTCCATCAGGTTGGTTTTCAGAACGAACTGATGATACAGCGCACCGGCAACATGCAGCAGGAACAGCGCCATCAGAACGGGCGCAAAGGTGCCGTGCATTTCAGCGGCGAATTCAAGGCCGCCAAACCAAGCCATCCCGCCCCCGATCGGCAAAAGGATCATCAGCGCATACAGCGCCCAATGGGTCACATGCGCGGCCATCTGCATCATCGGCGGCTCTTCTTTGGGCAGGGGCGGCACTCCGCGGGTCAGGCGCAACGCCAAGCGCCAGACAGCGAAAGCCAAAACCAGCATCCCAGCGCCAACATGCGCCCAAGCCATGGTCGAGGGCGCAGCTGTGCCCCCCTTTTCAATAACTTCCCAGGCTTCCTCCATCGCGTCATGCGCGACGAACTGGAATGCGATAAGCAGGAAAACCGCCCAGTGCAGGGCAATCTGAATTCGTGAGTAATGTGTGGGCATATCGGCCTCCGATCAATGTCACTGGCTGTATGCTAGGCCTTTGCGACACGAATGTGAAGGTATTTTACATTATTATCTTAAGATGTGAAAAAGCCGCCCAACGATAGGGCGGCTTTAGATCAATCGTCCATTTTCAGGGCCGAGATAAAGGCCTCTTGTGGGATGTCCACGCGGCCGAACTGACGCATTTTCTTCTTACCGGCCTTCTGCTTTTCCAGCAGTTTCTTTTTCCGGGTCGCATCACCGCCGTAACATTTCGCGGTCACGTCCTTGCGCAGCGCCGCCAGCGTTTCGCGGGCGATCACCTTACCGCCAATCGCGGCCTGGATTGGGATCTTGAACATGTGACGCGGGATCAGATCCTTGAGCTTTTCGCACATCGCCCGGCCTCGCATTTCGGCGCGGTCGCGGTGCACCATGACCGACAGAGCGTCCACGGGTTCGTCATTCACCAGGATCGACATTTTCACCAGGTTGTCCTGACGATAGCCGGTCATCTGGTAGTCAAACGAGGCATAGCCCTTGCTCACCGATTTCAGACGGTCGTAGAAATCGAACACCACCTCGTTCAGCGGCAGGTCATAGACGACCATCGCGCGGGTGCCGGCATAGGTCAGGTCCTCTTGGATACCGCGGCGGTCCTGGCACAGTTTCAGCACGTCGCCCAGGTATTCGTCGGGCACCATGATGGTGGCCTTGATGCGTGGCTCTTCCAAGTGGTCGACCTTGGACAGATCGGGCATGTCTGCGGGGTTATGCAGCTCGATCATCTCTCCGTCTTTCATGAAGACGTGGTAGATCACCGATGGCGCGGTGGTAATCAGCTCGATGTTGTATTCGCGTTCGATCCGGTCGCGGATCACCTCGAGGTGCAACAGCCCCAGGAAGCCACAGCGGAAGCCAAAGCCCAGCGCAGCCGAGGTTTCCATCTCATAGCTGAAAGAGGCATCGTTCAACGCCAGTTTTTCAATCGCGTCGCGCAGGTCTTCAAATTCCGCCGAATCCACGGGGAAGAGACCACAGAACACCACCGGCACCGAGGGGCTGAAACCAGGAAGCGGCTCGGCGGTCGGGCGTTTATCATGGGTGATCGTGTCGCCGACGCGCGTATCGCGGACCTGTTTGATCGAAGCGGTGATGAAGCCAATTTCGCCCGGGCCCAGCACGTCCACGTTTTCCATCTGCGGACGGAAGACGCCGACACGATCAACGCCGTATTTGGCACCAGTTTGCATCATGCGGATCTGGTCGCCCTTTTTCAGCTTACCGTCCATGATCCGCACCAGAACGACCACGCCCAGATAGGGGTCGTACCAGCTGTCCACCAGCATTGCCTTCAGCGGGGCATCCGGGTCGCCCTCATGCGGCGCGGGCAGACGGGTCACGATCGCCTCCAGCACGTCGGGGATACCGATGCCGGTCTTGGCCGAGATCAGGCAGGCGTCCGAGGCATCAATGCCGATCACATCCTCGATCTGTTCGGCCACACGCTCGGGCTCGGCTGCGGGCAGATCCACCTTGTTCAGCACCGGCACGATCTCATGATCGGCCTCGATGGCGGTATAGACGTTCGCCAAGGTCTGCGCTTCGACGCCCTGAGACGCGTCCACAACCAGCAACGAACCTTCGACAGCGCGCATCGAGCGGCTGACCTCATAGGCAAAGTCAACGTGGCCGGGGGTGTCGATCAGGTTCAGCACATAGGTTTCACCGTCCTGCGCCGTGTAATCGATGCGCACGGTGTTGGCCTTGATGGTGATACCGCGCTCGCGCTCGATATCCATGCTGTCCAGCAGCTGTTCCTTCATGTCCCGATCCGCCACGGTGTTGGTGGATTGGATCAGGCGGTCGGCCAGGGTGGATTTCCCGTGGTCGATATGGGCAACAATCGAGAAATTGCGGATGTGCTTAAGGTCGGTCATGGATCAGCGATATGATGCGGAATCGCGCGGCGGTCAATGGGCTTGAATGCGCGAAAGCCCCCGCAGAGGGGGCGTTCAGGGTGTTTTTCACAATCAAAGGGCAAACAGCCGTGATCAATCGAAATCGAAAATCTCGCTGAGGATGCTTTTGCGCTTTTTATACTTGGGTTTGTAGTAGCCGCTGGAATAGCCCCGATCATCGTAGTCCCGGCTTTTCGGGCGCTGTGGCTGGGGCGCGGTTTGGGTCGCGCTACGGTCAATGATCTTGTCCAACTCGCCGCGGTCCAGCCAGACTCCCCGACATTGCGGGCAATAGTCGATCTCGACCCCCGCGCGTTCGGTCATGACCAGTTGGGCTCCATCGACGGGACATTGCATTGCGGCTTACCTCCTTGGGAATATGTTCCCAACAGATGTAGGAAGCCAACGCGTCCTCTCAAGAGGCGTAATGCGGGCTGGCAGGGATTTGCCAGCCCCACCCATTCAGCGCAGCACGTGCACCGCACATTTGGCGTGACGCACCACGCTGGCGGCGGTCGAACCCAGCAGAAGATCCTGCATCCCGGGCCTGTGCGAGGCGATGACAATACAATCAGACCCGTTTTCCTCGGCCCAATCCACGATCGTGCGCCCCGAATGCCCTTCGATCACGACGGCCTTTGCGTTGGGCAGGTTAGCGCCCATATCGGCCAGCTCTTTCTCGATGGCGATGCGCGATTCCGAGACATACTCGGTCGGCATGTAAGAGATCGCGTAGCCCGGAATGCTTTCCATAACGTGGATCAGCGTGATCGTCGCGCCCTCGGCACTTAGCGCCTGAGCGATCTCCAAAGCGCCTTTCGAATCGCGCTCGGTATCAAAAGACACGGGGACAAGAATGTTGCTGTACATGGGAATCCTCCTGTTCACATGGCTGTATCTTGCCTTCGATTTTCCAGGGCCGCTTTGACACAGGTCAGGTGGATTTTCTATTTGCATTCCGTTTTTAGAATGTATAGATTGCTTGGCAACTCAATCAGTGCTGGCAGTTGCTGGCCCCGAAAACACAAAGGATTTCAACATGTCCATAGACCGCGCCATGTTCCGTTTCGCAGGCATCATGGTTCTGCTGAGCGTTGTACTGACCGTTTACGTCTCGCCTCACTTCGTGTGGTTCACCGTCTTCGTCGGTGCCAACCTGCTGCAGTCGTCCTTTACCGGTTTCTGCCCCGCAGCCATGGTTTTCAAGAAAATGGGCTGCAAATCTGGAAGCGCTTTTCAGTAACGTCTGTTTCGACTTCCTCCGAAATGGACAAGGCCGCGCAAATCGCGCGGCCTTTTTAGTTCCAGAGAAGGAAATGTCAGGCCGAAGCCGCAGGCGAACCCTTCTGCCCCAGGATCGCGGAAAGAGCATGCGCAACGGGCACCACGAACAGAGGCCCCATGATCGACAGGCCAAGATATACGGTGACTGCGGCGCCGAAGGTCAGGCCAAGCCCAAAGAAGCCGACAAGCGCCGAGCCAAAACCGATCGTACTGAAAACAAGCAGGGCAACCACGGCCATGTTGTGCCTCCTTCTGAGCCTATCCGACAGCGAAAACCTTAAACTTAGGTAAACGCGGGAATGCGGCGAGAGTAAGGCACCGTGCCCAATTCCGCTGACCCTGCCTTAGGTGCAGACGTAATCCACACGCTGATTGTCTTCGGTCACCATGATTACGCCGCCTTCGACAAGATAGAAATTGGCGTAGGTGGCCCGGTGATTGGCCCCGTTGATCCAGACCGCCCCGGCACCTTGATTGCCGCCCATGGTGGCCTCGAAATCGGCAAAGGACGTGGCGCTGCGGAAATGGCCGTTCATCATCAGGGTCCCGGGGATTTCATTGGCGCGGCCCATGCGCACCAGCATCAGGATTTGATGCCGCGCTCCGGCATTGCCCACGCCGACCTCTCCGGCCAGTTGCATGATTTGGAACTCTATAACGCCATTGAAAGCCTGCCCGGCATAGGTGGACTGGCATTGTAGCTGCCCCACGGGGATACCCTGAGCGTGTATCGGCGCGGCCAGAAGGGCGAAGAGGAGCGAGAGACGTCGAAGCATAACGTACTATAGCACGTTTCGCCCGTTTTTTGGAGAACCGCGCCCGGCCGCAAAAATGGGAAGGGCGGTCCGAAGACCGCCCCTAGTAAGAATTCAACTCGCCTAGCGGGTGAATTTCTTGTGTTTGATCCGCTTCGGTTCCAGCGCGTCGGCGCCCAGGCGGCGTTTCTTGTCTTCTTCATAGTCTTCGAAGTTGCCCTCGAACCATTCCACATGCGCGTCGCCTTCGAAGGCCAGGATGTGGGTACAAATCCGGTCAAGGAAGAAGCGATCGTGCGAGATGACCACGGCGCAACCAGCGAAATCGACCAGCGCGTCTTCCAATGCACGCAGGGTGTCTACGTCCAGATCGTTGGTCGGTTCATCGAGCAGCAGCACATTCCCGCCCGAACGCAGCAGGCGCGCCATGTGGACACGGTTACGCTCACCACCGGACAGCAGCGAGACCTTTTTCTGTTGCGCCCCACCTTTGAAATTGAAGGCCGAGCAATAGGCCCGCGCGTTCACTTCGGCGTCGCCCAGTTTGATAATGTCCTGACCGTCGGCGATTGCCTCCCAGACGTTTTCATTGGGGTCCAGGTCGTCGCGGTTCTGATCAACATAGGACAGCTTGACGGTATCGCCGTATTCGACGGTGCCCTCGTCAGGCTGTTCCTGACCGGTCAGCATGCGGAAAAGTGTGGTTTTACCCGCGCCGTTGGGGCCGATCACACCGACGATGCCACCGGGCGGCAGGCTGAAGTCCAGACCCTCGATCAGCTGCTTGTCACCCATGTGCTTGGACAGGCCGTTGACCTCGATCACCTTCTGGCCCAGACGCGGGCCGTTGGGGATGATGATCTGAGCGCGCGACAGCTTCTCGCGCTCGGACATGTTGGCCATTTCGTTATAGGCGTTGATACGAGCCTTGGATTTGGCCTGACGCGCCTTGGGCGAGGCACGCATCCATTCCAGTTCGCGTTCCAGCGTCTTTTGCTTGGCCTTGTCTTCCTTGGCCTCTTGCTCCAGCCGCTTGGCTTTCTGTTCCAGCCAGGCCGAGTAGTTGCCTTCGTAGGGGATGCCGCGGCCGCGATCCAGCTCCAGAATCCAGCCGGTGATGTCATCCAGGAAATAACGATCGTGGGTGACGCACAGGATGGTGCCCTTGTAGTCGATCAGGTGCTGTTGCAGCCAGGCGATGGTTTCAGCGTCCAGGTGGTTGGTTGGTTCATCGAGCAACAGCATGTCGGGCGCTTCCAGCAGCAGCTTGCACAAGGCAACACGGCGTTTCTCACCGCCCGACAGGGTTGTCACATCCGCATCATCGGGCGGGCAGCGCAGGGCCTCCATCGCGACGTCGATCTGGCTGTCCAGATCCCACAGGTTCTGGCTGTCAATCTCGTCTTGCAGGGTCGCCATTTCCTCGGCGGTTTCGTCCGAGTAATTCATTGCCAGTTCGTTATAGCGGTCCAGGACGGCCTTTTTTTCAGCCACGCCCAGCATCACGTTGCCGCGCACGTCCAGGCTGGTGTCCAGCTCGGGCTCCTGCGGCAGATAGCCAACCTTGGCGCCCTCGGCTGCCCAGGCCTCGCCGGTAAAGTCCTTGTCCAGACCGGCCATGATTTTCATCAGGGTCGATTTACCGGCGCCGTTGGCACCGACCACACCGATTTTCACACCGGGAAGAAAGGACAGGTGGATATTCTCGAAACATTTCTTGCCGCCAGGATAGGTCTTCGAGACCCCCTGCATATGATAGACGTACTGGTAGGATGCCATCTGTTGTCGCTCCGGGTGGGTGATACATGTGTTGGCGGGTGTGATACCCGAGCCAAAGCGCGGGGGCAATCCGTGCCGAGAGGCCTTCGAGACATTGACAATTCCGCCTCGCATCGGGACTAAAGGACCCCCAGAGGAGAGCGGAATGCGCCACAACATGCCATATGCACGGCCCGGTCAGGTGATCGGGCTGCTGGGCGGGTCATTTGATCCGGCCCACGAAGGCCACGCGCATATCACGCGCGAGGCGCTGAAACGCTTTGGTCTGGATCAGGTGTGGTGGCTGGTGAGCCCCGGAAATCCGCTGAAGACCCGCGGGCCGGTCAAGCTGGACAAGCGCCTTGCGCACGCCCGCCAAGTCATGCAGCACCCGCGCGTGAAGATCACCGATATCGAGTCGCAGATCGGCACCCGGTATACCGCGCAGACGCTGGCGCGGATGCAGGCGATGTATCCCGGAGTTCGCTTTGTCTGGCTGATGGGCGCGGACAACCTGGTGCAATTCAGCCAGTGGCAGGATTGGCAGGGGATCATGCGCTCGGTCACCGTGGGTGTTCTGGCGCGACCGGGGCAGAGGATTTCGGCCCGATCGTCGAAAACCGCGCGGGTCTTCCGCCGCTTTCGCCTGCGAAAACCGAGCAGTCGACTGTTGGGGCACAGCGCGCGCCCAAGGTGGTGCTTTTTGAACGTGCCCATGGTCGATCATTCATCAACAAAAATTCGCGAACGCGGGGATTGGCGCTAGTTCGGAAACAGCGCCGTTGAATTGTTACTTGTCGCAGCCAACCTGTGGCGTATTAATTCACCCATGACTTTACCAGTTTCCAGACGTTTATTTCTTGGCACTCTAGCCTCGTTTCTGGCGGCACCCTCGGCCCATGCCAACCCGCCGGCGACATCGCTGCGACCGCACTCTCGCCCTCCTGGGTTGTTGCGGAATCCGACCATCAGCACCCGGATGATCGAAAATTCGGGACTAAGCGGGCGTGTCTCTTACGCTGTTGCCAATCCAAGAACCGGGGAGATTCTGGAAAGTTTTCAACCCGACACCCCCCTTCCCCCCGCCAGCGTTGCCAAGGCGATCACCGCAGCCTACGCGCTGGAGCATCTGGGCCCCAAACACCGGTTCCAGACCCGCGTGATCGCAACCGGCCCCATTCAAAACGGCATTCTGCAAGGCGATCTGATCTTTGCGGGCGGCGGGGATCCGACGCTGGACACTGATGATCTGGCAAGTATTGCAGCGAACCTGAAAGCATCAGGGCTGCGCGAGGTGCGTGGCGACTTTTTGGTCTGGGGTGGCGCTGTTCCTTACGCCCCCGAGATCGACAGCAGCCAACCCGACCACGTCGGCTATAACCCCGCGCTGTCCGGCCTGTCGCTGAACTATAACCGTGTCTATTTCGAATGGACCAAAGCCAGCTCGGGCTGGGGGGTGACGATGGATGCCCGCTCGGAACGCTACCGCCCCGAGGTTCAGGTCGCCACTATGTCAGTCGTTCAACGCAAGGTGCCGGTCTATACCTATGCCAGCAAGAACGGGCGCGATTCCTGGACCGTGGCCAGTGGCGCCTTGGGTAATAAAGGTGCGCGGTGGCTGCCTGTGCGCAAACCGGACATCTATGTGGGCCAGGTGTTCCGCACCTTTGCCCGCTCGCACGGGATCGTGCTGAAGACCGAAAAAGCGGTCCAGTCCCTGCCCAAGGGACAGCCGCTGGTCATCCACAATAGCGCGCCGCTGGACGAGATTCTGCGCGGGATGCTGAAATATTCGACCAACCTCACGGCCGAGCTGGTGGGCATGGCCGCGACCCGTGCTCGGCTGGGTCGCCCGGTTGAGATGCGTGGTTCAGCCAAGGAAATGAGCCGCTGGGCCGCACAGCGCCACGGCATGACCAATACCAAGCTGGTGGATCATTCCGGGCTGGGCGACCGCTCGCGCGTTTCGGCACGGGACATGGCGCGACTGCTGGTTGCTGCTCATAAATCTACGGAGCTGACAAAACTGCTGAAGAAAATCCCGCTGAGGGATGCCAATGGCCGGATCGACAAATCCCATCCCGTAAGCGTTCACGCCAAGACAGGCACCTTGAACTTTGTCAGCAGCCTGGCCGGATTTGCCAGGCGCGGCAACGGCCCCGATCTGGCCTTTGTGATCTTCACCGCCGACCAGCCTCGGCGCGCGGCCCTTTTCCCGGCCGAGCGCGAGCGCCCTAAGGGGGCCCGTACGTGGAACAAGCGTTCGAAAACCTTGCAGCAAAAACTGATCGAGCGCTGGACACAGCATTACCGCACGTGATCGCAGACAAAAAACAGGGTGCCCCAATCGGAGCACCCTGTTGTGACGAACCGTGAGCAGAGCGTCAGCACAGCGCCCTTCCCCTCTGGGCGCTAAAAAAGGGCACATGTGCCCTCTATTGAATTTCGAGATACGCGGCGCCGAAATTGCACCGTAAGCATGTCTTAAAATCGTTTAACCATTTGGGGTGGCTCCAGAGTGTTTCAACTTCGCCCCAGAGTCAAAGAATTTCGAAGAGCGCTCTCCTTTGAGTTGCGCCCATTGTCGGCAAAAACCGACATAGGTGTCTCTTTCGCCAAATTACAGACCAGGGCGCAGGGCTAAAGACTGATGTGACGCGCCCGGGCGCCACGCTCGATCGCAGCGGCGTGCAGACGGTCGATATTCAGCTCGTAGCGGATTTCCTCCAGCAAGCGCAGCTCGGTTTCCTGCAAAGTGCCATCTGCGGCGGCCACGTCACAGGCCAAGGCATAGGCGGTTTCGAACAGCTTTTCCGGCAGGTTGTCGCGGATCAGGCCGAACAGCGCGTCCAGGCCGTCCTCTTCTCCGAACAGATCCATCACGGTTTTACCCATGATATTCATCCGGTCGATGTCATAATTGGCAAAAACCGGCAGGTGATTCACCGCGTTTTGAATCTTCACCAGTTCTGCGGTCCGCAGCTCTTCGTCCGAGGCCGAAACGGCAATCATCAGCGCCACAAGGCAATCTTGCGGGCTGAGCGGGTGGGAAACTTCTGCTGTCTCGGTCATTTTATGTGTCCTGATGATCGTTGTCGCAGTGCAGAATATTGACTGTAGGCCCCTGCCGCAATAGGAAGCGGCGGTCTGCCGCGCATAGGGCGCGGGCGGACCCGTATCCATTGGAGCAAGACATGTCTGACCTGCGTGACGCCGCATTGAAATCCAAAGCCTGGCCTTTCGAGGAAGCCCGCAAGCTGGTGAAGCGTTACGAGAAGAAGGCCCCGGAAAAGGGACATGTCCTGTTTGAAACCGGCTATGGCCCTTCGGGTTTGCCGCATATCGGCACCTTTGGCGAGGTCGCGCGCACCACGATGATCCGAAACGCATTCGAGCTGATCAGCGACATTCCTACCCGTCTGATCTGTTTCTCGGACGACATGGACGGGATGCGCAAGATCCCCGAAAACGTGCCCAACCAGGACCTGCTGCACGCCAATATCCAAAAACCGCTGACCTCGGTTCCTGATCCCTTCGAGGAATATGACAGCTTTGGCGACCATAACAACGCGATGCTGCGCCGGTTCCTGGATACGTTCGGGTTCGAATACGAGTTCTACTCGGCCACGGATTTCTACAAGTCCGGCCAATTTGACGAGGTGCTGAAACGCGCCGTTGAAAAATACGATGACGTGATGAAGGTCATGCTGAAGTCGCTGCGCGAAGAGCGTGCGGCGACCTACTCGATCTTCCTGCCGATCCACCCCGAAACGGGCCGCGTTCTGTATGTGCCGATGAAAGAGGTGAACGCGGAAAACTACACGATCACTTTTGACGACGAGGACGGCAAGGAATGGACCCTGCCCGTCACCGGCGGCAACGTGAAACTGCAATGGAAGCCCGATTTCGGCGCCCGCTGGGCAGCGCTGGACGTGGATTTCGAAATGTACGGCAAGGACCACAGCACCAACACGCCGATCTATGACCGCATCTGCCAGATTCTGGGTGGCAAAAAGCCCGAGCATTTCACCTATGAACTGTTCCTGGACGAAAACGGCGAGAAGATCTCGAAATCCAAGGGCAACGGCCTGACGATCGACGAATGGCTGACCTATGCCAGCACGGAAAGCCTGTCGTATTTCATGTACCAAAAGCCCAAGACGGCCAAGCGGATGCATTTCGACGTGATCCCCAAGGCCGTGGATGAATATCACCAGCAGCTGCGGGCCTTCCCGGGTCAGGATGCGGCGCAACAGGTGAACAACCCGGTCTGGCACATCCACAACGGCAACCCGCCCGCGTCCACCATGGTGGTGCCCTTCGGGATGCTGTTGAACCTGGCCTCGGTCTCGGGGGCCGAGGACAAAGAAACCATGTGGGGTTTCATCCAGCGTTATGCGCCGGACGCCAGCCCCGAAACCAACGCCGACATGGATCAGGCGGCAGGCTTTGCCGTGCGCTACTACAATGATTTCGTGAAACCTACCAAGGTGTTCCGTGCCCCCTCGGATCTGGAGCGCGAGGCCCTGACCGAGCTACGCGACAAGCTGGCTGTCTGGGATGGCACCGTGGACGCAGAAGAGCTGCAAGGGCTGGTGTTCAGCGTTGGCCGCGAACGGTTCGACCCGATGCGCGACTGGTTCAAGGCTCTGTACGAGGTGCTACTGGGGGCCAGCCAAGGGCCGCGCTTTGGTGGTTTCATCGCGCTGTACGGGATCGAGGAAACCATCGCCCTGATCGACAAGGGGCTGGCGGGCGAACTGGGCTAACCCAAGCAAAATCGGAATTGGCAAAGGCCGCGCCGGGTGCGCGGTCTTTTTGTTGGGATTTGCCCGATTTCGTCATTGCCCTAGGTAACTCCGCAGGAGGCCCCTGCCATGCGATACTTTCTTGCCATTGTGTTCACATTGCTTGCCAATATCTCGGTTGCTCAGGACCGCGAGATTCAAAGCGTGATCCGTGACCAAATCGAAGCATTTCGTGCCGATGATTTCGCGGAAGCCTTTGAGCATGCAAGCCCCGGAATCCGGCAGTTATTCGGCTCGTCCCAACGGTTCGGACAGATGGTCCAACAGGGTTATCCGATGGTTCAGCGCCCTAGTGGTCTGACCTTTCTGGAGCAGCGAAATGACGGCGGTCTGATTTGGCAACGCCTGTTGTTGCGCGATGCCCAAGGACGGGGCCATGTGTTGGACTACCAGATGATCCAGACCAAAAATGGATGGAAAATCAACGGAGTGCAGCTACTGCCCTCGGCTGACCCTTCTGCCTGAACACCGCTGCCTGCTCAGTACCGTCACGGTGCTCTCAGGCTGCCTTAACAATCTGTTTGCTATTCCCCTTTGCACCCGGGCGCGCCCCGGATTGCGGTTTTGCCCGTTCGCCGTTGACGCGGATGGGTCAGAGGAAAGGAAACGGAATGAACAAGGCGATCACCGACGGTGTGGTTTTCATGCCCACACCCTTCGCGGATGGGCTGGATGTCTGGTCCAGCGGGGACGGCACCCCCGGCTCGGACACCTATGACGGCGCGACGAACGCGGCGTTTGTCCCGGCGGATCAGGATTTCGCGGGCTGTCTGGAACTGCAGAAGACCGACACGGTGCAGCGACTGCGCTATATGGGTGAGACGCAGTTCTTTCCCGGTTGCTATCTGCGTGTCACCGCAAGGGTCAAGGCCATCAGCGGCAACCTGCCCGCTGTTCGCATCGCTGGCTGGCCCGGGGACACCGGCGGCAACGCGGTCTCGGGTCTGGCGCAGGTGGGCCCTTCGGTCACGCTGACCAGCTATGGCGAGGTGGTCGAGGTTTCGGCAATCTTCGGATCGGGCAACCGCACGGGCGTGGACGTTGTTTGGCCCGAGCCCGTGGCAATCGGCCATCTGGGGCTGGATCTGACGGGGGCGAACGGCGGCATCGTGCGCATCGACGACATCCAGATCGAGGATGTCACCGAAGTGTTCCTGCGCACGATGATGGACTGGGTGGACGTGCGCGACTTTGGCGCGATCGGCGATGGTGTGACCGATGACACCGCTGCGTTCGAGGCCGCGGACGCTGCTGCGAACGGGCGTGTGGTTCTGGTCTCGGCGGGCACCTATTATCTTGCATCGACCCTTACAATGGAAAGCCCCGTGCGCTTTCAGGGCACATTGGTTATGCCCGATGACGCGATGCTGGGGCTGACCCAGAACTTCGATCTGCCCAGCTATATCGACGCATTTGACGGTGACGAGGGGCAGGCCTTTCGCAAGGCGTTTCAATCGCTGCTGAACAATTCGGGCCACGAAAGCCTGGATCTTGGCGGGCGCCGCATCAACATCTCGGAACCGATCGACATGCAGGCCGCTGTCCCCAACAGGACCGAATACGCCACCCGCCGCCAGATCATGAACGGGCAGTTCTATGCGGAAAACTCGAATGATTGGGACGACGAGGTCTTCACCTCGGTCGCGACCTATTCGACCTCGTCCGGCAACGTGCTGACCAACGTGGCGAACGTGGCCAATATCCCAGTTGGCGCGCTGGTCACGGGCAACGGTGTCGGCCGCGAGGTGTATGTCACCGCCACCAATGTCGGGCTTGGCCAGATCACCCTTTCCAAACCCCTGTATGATGCTGTGGGCACGCAGACCTACACCTTTACCCGTTTCAAATACATTCTGGATTTCTCGGGATTTACCAAGCTGTCCAAGCTCATCCTTTCAGACATCGAATTCCAGTGTAACGGGCGATGCAGCGGGATTCTTCTGTCTCCCTCGGGGCTGACGTTCCACCTGAAGGACAGCTTCATGACCCGGCCCAAGGATCGCGGAATTTCCAGTCCTGGCGAAGGATGTCAGGGCATGTTGATCGACCGTTGCCAGTTCCTGTCTGACCAAAGCTCGATGCCCGCGCAGAACCGTACGGCCATTGCCCTGAATGCCAACGGCAGCGACGTGAAACTCCGCGACAATCGCATCACCCAGTTCCGTCATTTCGCGGTTCTGGCCGGGACCAGCTCGATCGTGATCGGCAACCACTGGTTCCAGGGTGACAACGAGGCCGAAGGGTTGCGCACAGCCGGGCTGGTCCTGACAAGCCCGCACAACCGCGCGACGGTCACAGGGAATTACATCGATAACTGTTCGATCGAATGGACGAACGAGCACCACTCGGAACCTGATCAGGACAACGAGTTCTCGTTCAGCGCCCTGAATATCTCGGACAACATTTTCCAAGCCATCGACGCGGCCCCCTGGTCCCGATTTATCGTGATTAAACCTTATGGCGCGGGTCATTTCATTACCGGGTTGAACATCACCGGGAATGTCTTTCGGTCGATCCATACGGTGCTTGATCGGATCGAGGGCGTGGATACATCGTTCGCGGATCTGAACTATGGCCGGATGCGGAACATTCTGATCAAGGGGAACATGTTCAACAACATCGGTCGCAGCATCGAGAACCCACGCGTGATCGATGTCGCGCAGAACACCTTGTCGGACGCCTGGACCGTGGATTGCAGCGATGTGCTGGCCTTTGACGGGCGGGCGCGCAACGTCACCTCTTTGGTGGCCGAGGGCCGGATCAGGAACGCGGCAAACGTCACCAATTGGGACCTGCCTTACATCCAGGCCGAGCAGGGCGCAAACAATGACCAGGTCACCATCAACTTCTCGGAAGAGGTGACCGGCAACATGGTGATGACCGTTCGGATGGACAATTTCTAAGCGTCCCGTAAAACTCAAGATGGTCGCTCTTTCTCGGGGCGGCCACTATTACATCTTGGCCCCTTGCGTTGGTAAATAATCCGCCCGTCAGAATTCCAGCCAAATCCCCAGTTTGAGCTGGCTTCTGCGCCCGCCCAGAACTGTTTCGCTCAACCCGATCTCAAGCTGGGTATGCTTGCCAAGCCGCCGCACGACCGAGGGCGCTATTTTCAGCGTAGGGTGAACACCCGGGGATCGCACGGAATGCATTTTCACTATCGCTTTCCAATTATCCGAGGGCGCCAGCCCCACCGTGCTGTCCACCTGATAGCTTGCGAAACCCGTCCACAGATCAATCGTGGCGGCCGCATCAATGGCCAGCCAGCCGTTGCCTTGTGGCAAGGAAAAGCCACGGCCATAGGACAGGCTTGTTTTGCTGACCGGCCGCCCGGCGCTGTGGCCTCCGCCGACCTCCAACGCGATCCGGTGGCCCTTGTCCGAACGCCACAGTGGAACCCGAGAGAAAAACAGCGCCGATATCTGTCCATCCGAGGCAAAACCCGCATCAACTCCGATGGTCATCCTGTCCCACAGCCCGTATTCGGCGAAGTAATTGTTGTAGAAACTTCCGTCCCGCGCCCAGATGCTGGATGTCGAGCTGAACCAGCTGCCCTTGTCGCGCAACCACGCCCCTGCCAAGGCAGGCGACGCGGCCAGCAGGCACGACAGGACAAGCAGCAACATGCGCAAGGGCGCCTCCATTCCCTGCAGTGTTGCTTAACAAAGGTAAACGATCCGTTAACCATTTCCCCCTTTGGCGCAACGGCGGCACAGTGCTAGTCTGGTCCCGAGGATGGAGGAAAAAATGCCCAATATTTCAAGCGACAACCCGTTCCAGACCGTTATTACTACCTTCGAGATGACCCCCGGAACCTGCCAGGATCTGCTGGATGCATTGACCGATGCGTATGACAACTTCATTTCCAAACAGCCCGGCTTTATCGGCGCGGGGCTGCATGTGAACGACGCACAGACGCGGATCGCAAACTACTCGCAATGGGAACGGCGCGAGGATTTTCAGGCCATGCTGCGCACAGACGAAATGCGTAAACGAAACCGAGCGATCAATGATCTGTGCAAAAGCTTCGAGCCGGTGATGTACGAAGTGGCTAAGTCCATCGGCTAGGCCTTAGGGGCGCGGTCAGACCGCGCCCTTTACCCAATTCACGATATTGGCTGCCGGCAAAGCACCGGACTGGCGCGCGCGCTCTCGTCCGCCGGCAAAAGCTGCCATGGTGGGAATGCCGCGGATATTGTACTTGGCGCCAGCGTTGGGATGATCCTCGGTGTTCAGCTTAACCAGACGCGCCGCGCCGTTCAGCTCGGCCGCAGCCTTGGAGAATTCGGGCGCCATCATCCGGCAAGGGCCACACCACGGGGCCCAGAAATCCACCACCAACGGCAGATCATCGTTGCGCGCGGCCTTTTGCAGGGTGGCCAGATCGACCTCGGCCACTTTGCCGCCCACCAGCTTGGTGCCGCAGGTGCCGCATTTAGGGCCGGACCCCAGTTTTTCCCGGGGAATGCGATTGACCTGTCCGCATTCCAGACAGGTGAGTTTCATGGAAGCCATAGCCTGCTCCTGATTACATATGTTATTCAGAATATATGAAGAGCCGCGACAGCTTCAAGACCCGCCCTGGACGCGCTGGATCAGCTTCAGAACATGCGGGCCCAGCTCTTGTACGATCATGCCCACGCCGGTCGCGTTGGGATGAATACCGTCCGGTTGGAACAGGGGTTGCAGCTCGGCCGGAGTGCCTTCGCCCAGGCCGGCAAAGAAACTGGGTGCGAACAGCGCGCCGAACTCGGTGGCCAGCTCGGGGTACATTGCCTCGAATTCCTGTTTGTAATCAGCGCCATAGTTCACAGGGCCGGGCATCCCCACGACCAGTATCGCCAACCCGTTATCCGAGGCAATCTGCAAAATCCCCCGCAGGTTTTCGCGCGCCGAGGCCGGATCGATCCCCCGCAGCATATCATTGCCGCCCAGGGTCACCATGATCCCGCCGATATCGGGGGTCAGCGACCATTCCAGCCGTGCCAACCCGCCCGCCGTTGTGTCGCCCGACACGCCCGCATTGATCACCCGCACCTCTTGGCCCTGCGCCGCTAACCAGTCCCGCAGTTGAGGCACCAGCCCCTCGTGATCCATCAAGCCATAGCCCGCAGTCAGGCTGTCGCCAAAGGCCATGATCGCCTTGGTCTGGGCGCTGGCGGCCACGGGCAGCAGCATCACGACGGACAGAAGCGCCATCAGCACCTTGCCCCGCAAAAGGCACACCCCATATGAGAGAATAGTTTTCATGAAAAGGATCTTGGGCATGTCTGAACCGGTGCTGTCTCTTTCAAAGGCGGAATTGTCCCTGCACGGGAACGCGGGCTTGGTCGAAATTCTTCACGGCATCACCCTGGATGTCCAGAGCGGCACCTCAATTGGCCTGATTGGGCCGTCGGGGTCGGGCAAATCCTCTCTCCTCATGCTCATGGGCGGGCTAGAGCGCGCCACGGGCGGCACGATCACCGCTTTGGGGCAGGACCTGACCGCCATGTCCGAGGATCAGCTGGCCCGGTTCCGCCGCAAACATATGGGGGTGGTGTTCCAATCTTTCCACCTGATCCCGACAATGACCGCACTGGAAAATGTTGCGACGCCTCTGGAATTGGCCGGGGACCGGGACGCCTTTGATCGTGCGATGGAAGAATTGCGTGCCGTTGGCCTGGCCGACCGCGCCGATCACTATCCCAGCCAGATGTCAGGCGGCGAGCAGCAGCGCGTGGCCTTGGCCCGCGCCGTCGCGCCGCGTCCTGACATCCTGCTTGCGGACGAGCCGACGGGGAACCTTGATGGGGCCAACGGGGCCGCAATCATCGACCTGTTGTTCGGCCTACAAGACCGCCACGGCGCGACACTGGTGCTGGTGACGCACTCGCGCGAGCTGGCCAACCGCTGCGACCGGGTGGTCCGCCTGCGCGACGGGCGCATCGACCATCAGGAGGCCGCAGCATGAGCCTGACCATCGCCGCGCGTTTCGCCCGCCGCGAACTGCGCGGGGGGCTGCGTGGGTTTCGCATTTTCCTTGCCTGCCTGACCCTGGGTGTGGCCGCCATTGCCGGTGTCGGCAGCATCCGCGCGGGCATCGAGGCAGGTCTGGTCCAAGAGGGCGCGGCCCTGCTGGGCGGTGATGCCGAGATGGAGTTCACCTATCGTTTCGCCAGCGAAGAAGAGCGCGCCTGGATGGCCGAAACGGCCGAAAACCTTTCCGAAATTGCCGAGTTCCGCTCGATGGCGGTCGTAGGGGACGAACGCGGGCTGACGCAGGTAAAGGCCGTGGACGATATGTATCCCCTGGTGGGGACGGTCAGGCTGATGCCGGACATGCCGCTGCCCACTGCCCTGGACGGAGCGGGCGGATTGCCCGGAGCCGTAATGGATCGCGTGCTGATCGACCGCATGGGCCTGGCCATTGGTGATAGCTTCAAGCTGGGCACCCAGGATTTCCACCTCATGGCCGTCCTGGCGAATGAACCCGACAGCGCGGCCTCGGGCTTTGGGCTGGGGCCCCGAACGATTGTGCGCACCAATGCGTTGAAAAATTCGGGTCTGCTGGTGCCCGGTTCGTTGTTCGACGCCAAGTACCGCCTGACCCTGCCCGAGGGCACCAACCTTGAGACAACCAAAGCCGCCGCGCTGAATGCGTTTGAAAGCAAAGGCCTAAGATGGCGGGATTCGCGCAATGGCGCCCCTGGCATCTCGACCTTCGTGGAAAGACTGGGCGCCTTTCTGGTGCTGGTGGGTCTGTCGGGTCTGGCCGTGGGCGGTGTGGGCGTCTCGGCCGCAGTGCGCGCCTATTTGGCCGGCAAAACCAGTGTCATCGCCACGCTGCGCAGTCTGGGCGCCGAGCGGCGCGTGATTTTTCAGACATACTTCTTGCAGATCGGGGCGCTTTCACTGCTGGGAATCGCCCTTGGCCTGATGTTGGGTGGGGGCGTCCCCGTGGTTCTGGCGCCACTGCTGACAGCGCAATTGCCCGTGCCTGCGGTGTTCTCTTTCTATCCCGCGCCCCTGCTAGAAGCTGCGGTTTATGGCCTGCTGACCGCCTTGATCTTTACGCTCTGGCCGCTGGCCCGCACCGGAGAGGTCCGCGCCGCCACCCTGTTCCGCGACGCAATGGCGGGCGCCCGCGCGCTGCCGCCATGGCCCTATGTTCTGATCACGCTGATGCTTGTGGTCATTTTGGTCTGCGTGGCCATCCTGTTCTCGGGCACGGTCGTGCTGACACTGTGGACCGCTGGAGGCATCCTGACCGCCTTGGTCGTGCTGGCACTGGCCGCGCTTGCGATCCGCCGCCTGTCGCGTGGTGCCCGCGCCGCCACTCGAGGGCGGCCCGCCCTTCGATGGGCCGTCGCCTCGATCGCTGGCACCCGGGACGAGGCAACGCCGGTTGTCCTGTCACTGGGTCTGGGTCTGGCCGTTCTGGCCGCCGTGGGGCAAATTGACGGAAATCTGCGCAAGGCGATTTCAGGCAACTTACCTGACGTCGCGCCCAGCTATTTCTTTGTCGACATCCAGCGCGACCAGATGCCCGGCTTCCTTGACCGCGTGCAGAACGACCCGCAGGTCAGCCGCGTGGAATCCGCGCCCATGCTGCGCGGGGTGATCACCCGGATCAACGACATTCCCGCTGACGAAGTTGCCGGTGATCACTGGGTCGTACGCGGTGACCGCGGCATCACCTATGCGGGACCGCAGCCCGAAAACACCACGCTGACCGCTGGTGAATGGTGGCCCGAGGACTACGCCGGACCGCCCCAGATCAGCTTTGCCCGCGAAGAGGCCGAAGAGATCGGTCTGGAGCTGAACGACACCATCACATTAAACATCCTGGGCCGTGACATCACTGGCACGATCACCAGCTTCCGCGAGGTCGATTTCTCGACCGCTGGGATGGGCTTTGTGATGGCGGTGAACGAGAACGCACTGAAGGGCGCTCCGCACAGTTTCATCGCGACTGTCTATGCGGAACCGGAAGCCGAGGCCCTCATTCTGCGCGATCTGTCCAAGCAGTATCCCAACATCACCGCGATCCACGTGCGTGACGCGATTGACCGCGTCAGCGTGATGCTGAACGGCATCGCATCGGCCACGTCCTGGGGGGCGGCGGCAACGCTGTTGACCGGGTTCCTGGTACTTATTGGTGCGGCGGCAGCCGGGCAGCAGGCCCGCAGCTACGAGGCTGCAATCCTGAAAACTCTAGGCGCCAGCCGATCGCGCATCCTGACCAGCTTTGCCCTGCGCGCTGTCCTTTTGGGCGCGGGCGCGGGTCTGGTCGCACTGGCGGCAGGGATCGGCGGCGGCTGGGCCGTGTCGCATTTCGTGATGGAGACCGATTTCACGGTGATCTGGCCCTCGGCCATCGGGATCGTTCTGGGGGGCATCCTTGCCACCTTGCTGGCCAGCCTGGGCTTTGCCCGGCGCAGCCTGATCCAACGACCGGCCGGGATCTTGCGCGCGCGCGAATAGCCGCGTTGCATTCGTTTTCTGCGGGTGCCACCCATTATGCAGCCGCAGAATCACGAGGACCCCGATGACCGACACGCTACCAATGCCCGTCACGGCGCTGACACGCGCCCAGCAGACCAGCCTTGTGAACCTGGTGCGCCGCGCCGCCAAGACAGAGATCCTGCCACGGTTCCGCAACCTGTCGGCCCATCAGATCGACACGAAATCAGGCCCCCAGGATCTGGTGACCGAGGCCGATACCGCCGCTGAAGCGATGATCGCGCGCGGCATTTTGCGGCTGTTTCCCAATGCAGTCGTGATCGGAGAAGAGGCCGCCTCGGCCGATCCGTCCCTGCGCCAGAAAGCAGCCGAGGCCGAGCTAGCCTTTATCATCGACCCGGTCGACGGGACATGGAACTTTGCCAAGGGCGTGCCGTTGTTTGGCGTGATCCTAGCCGCCACGCGGTTCGGGCGGCCGGTATTCGGAATGTTGTATGATCCGATGGTCGATGACTGGGTGATCGCAGATGACCTGTCTCATGCACGTATTGCCGGGGCGGGCCGCACGGAAACCTCGGCCCATGTTTCGATCGGGGGCGAGCTGTCCGACCTATCCGGTATCATGCACTACTATCTGATGCCCAAGGACACGCAGGCCAAGCTGGCCCCCGTGCTGCCGGAATTCTACCGCATGAGCTCAATGCGTTGTTCGTGCCACGAATACCGGATCATGGCGCAAGGCGGCGTGGATTTCACCCTGTCCGGTATTTTGAACCCGTGGGACCATGCTGCGGGTGTATTGCTGTGCCAACGTGCAGGCGGCGTGGCGAAAATGCTGGACGGGCGCGATTATGATATCAGCATCGAAGAGGGCTATATCCTGTGCGCGCCCAACCAGGACACCTGGGACAGGCTGCGCGATATTCTGGCGCCGGTTCTGCTGGATTAAGGAACGAAAAGGCCCCGAAATTCGGGGCCTTTTGCTGTGATCACTCGGCGTAATCTTCCATCGGCGGGCAGATACACACCAGGTTCCGGTCGCCATAGGCGTTGTCCACCCGGTTCACCGGAGGCCAGTACTTATCCACCCGGAACGCCCCCGGAGGATAGCATCCCTGTTCCCGGCTGTAGGGCCGGTTCCAGTCGCCCACCAGATCCTCAACCGTGTGGGGTGCACGCTTCAGCGGGTTGTTTTCCGCGTCCAGGGCCCCGCTGGCCACGTCGTCAATCTCGGCGCGGATGGCCAGCATGGCGTCGCAGAACCGATCCAGCTCGGCCTTGGTTTCGGATTCGGTGGGTTCCACCATCAGGGTGCCTGCGACGGGCCAGCTCATGGTTGGGGCGTGGAAACCGCAATCCATCAGACGCTTGGCGATGTCATCCACGGTGATCCCGGCGCTGTCGGCAAAGGGGCGCGTGTCCAGAATGCACTCATGCGCCACCCGGCCCGTCGGCCCCTGGTACAGCACGTCATAAGCGCCCTCCAGCCGCTTGGCGATATAGTTCGCGCCCAGAATGGCAACGCGCGTGGCTTGCGTCAGGCCGTCCCCGCCCATCATCAGGCAATAGGCCCAGCTGATCGCCAGAATCGAGGCCGATCCGTAAGGCGCGGCAGACACCGGCCCTTGATCCCCGCCCGTTTCCGGATGGCCCGGCAGATGCGGCACCAGGTGCGATTTCACCCCGATCGGCCCCATGCCGGGTCCGCCGCCGCCATGCGGGATGGCAAAAGTCTTGTGCAGGTTCAGGTGGCTGACATCGCCGCCCAGATCGCCGGGACGGGACAAGCCCACCATCGCGTTCAAGTTGGCCCCATCGATATAGACCTGCCCCCCGTGTTCATGAGTGATCGCGCAGACCTCTTTGACCGTTTCCTCGAACACACCGTGGGTGCTGGGATAGGTGATCATGCAGCCCGCCAGATCATCCGCGTGTTTCTGCGCCTTGGCCAGGAAATCGTTCAGGTCGATATCGCCGTTTTCCAAGGATTTGACCGGCACGACCTTCCAGCCGACCATCTGGGCGCTGGCGGGGTTGGTGCCATGCGCGCTCATCGGGATCAGGCAGACATTGCGGTGCCCCTGCCCGCGCGCCTGATGATAGGCCGCGATTGTCAGCAGCCCCGCATATTCCCCCTGCGCGCCCGAGTTGGGCTGCATGGAAAAATCGTCATACCCGGTGATGTCGCACAGCATCCGGCTGAGATCATTGATCATTTCCGCATATCCCTGCGCCTGATCAACAGGCACGAACGGGTGGATATCGGCAAATTCCGGCCAGCTGATGGGCGCCATTTCGGCGGCAGCGTTCAGTTTCATCGTGCAAGAGCCCAGCGGGATCATCGCCCGGTCAAGCGCCAGATCACGGTCCGCCAGACGCCGCATATAGCGCATCATCTCGGTCTCGGCCCGGTTCATGTGGAAAATCGGATGGGTAAGGATATTGCTGTCCCGCAACGCATGTTCGGGCAGTCGCCATTCGCCCGGCTGATCGTCCTTGCGGGTGATGCCAAAGGCACGCCAGACGGCCTCGATCGTGGACGGAACCACGGCCTCGTCCAGCGTGATGCCGACCTTGGTTTTGCCTACGGGGCGCAGGTTCACGCCCTCATCCACCGCCGATTTCAGAACGGCCTGTTGCAGCGGGCCAACCTCGACTGTCACCGTGTCAAAGAACGTCTCTGGTTCGATGCTGAACCCGGCTTCTTCCAGACCTTTGACCAGCCGAACAGCCTTGCGGTGAATACGCTGCGCAATCGCGCGCATCCCGTCGGGCCCATGAAACACCGCGTACATCGAGGCCATGACGGCCAGCAGCGCCTGTGCTGTACAAACGTTCGAGGTCGCCTTTTCACGCCGGATATGCTGTTCGCGCGTTTGCAGCGACAACCGGTAGGCCCGGTTACCGCGCGCGTCCACAGACACGCCCACCAGACGCCCCGGCATCGCGCGTTTGAAACTGTCGCGACAGGCCATATAGGCCGCATGCGGGCCACCATATCCCAAAGGCACACCAAACCGCTGGGTCGAGCCCACAGCGATATCCGCCCCCATCGCGCCGGGCTCCTTCAACAGCACCAGCGCCATCGGATCGGCAATCACGATCCCCACGGCTTTGGCGGCGTGCAGCGCCTCCATTTCAGCCGTGAAATCACGCACATGGCCATAGGTGCCGGGGTATTGGAACACTGCGCCGAACACTGCCTCAGGCTCCAGATCCTCGGGCGCGCCGACGATTACCTCGATCCCCAAGGGGGCAGCACGGGTCTGCATCACCGCGATGTTCTGCGGATGACAGTTCTCGTCCACGAAAAACGCCTTGGCCTTGGATTTCGATACCCTCTGCGCCATGGTCATCGCCTCGGCCGCTGCCGTCGCCTCGTCCAGAAGGCTGGCATTGGCAATCTCCAGCCCAGTCAGATCGCTGACCATGGTCTGATAGTTGATCAATGCCTCAAGCCGCCCCTGCGAAATCTCGGGCTGATAGGGGGTGTAAGCCGTGTACCAAGCCGGATTTTCCAGGATATTGCGCTGGATCGCGGGCGGCGTCACCGTCCCGTGATAGCCCATGCCAATCAGGCTGGTCAGAACCTTGTTCTTCTCGGCCACCTCGCGCATGCGGCGCAGCATCTGGCGCTCGCTCAGACCAGATGCAATTTCCAGCGGGGCCTCGGCCCGGATCGCGGCAGGCACCGTCTGGTCAATCAAAGCGTCCAGACTGTCTGCGCCCACCA
The DNA here is from genome assembly GCF_965218685.1 of Thalassovita sp. Lineage (GTDB taxonomy): Bacteria > Pseudomonadota > Alphaproteobacteria > Rhodobacterales > Rhodobacteraceae > Thalassobius. Next base: position 203,565 of record NZ_OZ244657.1, read on the forward strand.
CCAGCAGCATCGCGTCCATCTCGACCGGAGACGGGCCGATGTGGCGACGGTTGGCAAAATCATAAGGCAAATATTCCGTGGGCTTGAACGCCATGGTCCCTGCTCCTTTAGGTCTTGGTCTGTCCGGATGCCCCCACGTCCGAGCGGAGGCGTAGTTGTTTAGCCGACCAGTTCGGCATAGGCGTCTTCGTCCAGGAAACCGTCCAAAGCGCTCATGTCATCGATCTTCAGCTTGAAGAACCAGGCCTCGCCCAGCGGGTCCTCGTTCACCTTGCCGGGTTCGTCCACGATAGCTTCGTTAACCTCGACCACCTCGCCATCCAGCGGGGCTGAGATGTCGGACGCGGCCTTGACGCTTTCGATCACGGCGACCTCGTCACCGGTGGAAACCATGGTGCCGATCTCGGGCAGTTCCACGAACACCACGTCGCCCAATTGGGTCGAGGCATGCTCGGTGATCCCCACAACAACCACGTCACCTTCCACGCGCAGCCATTCATGATCTTCGGTATATTTCATCGGATTTCTCCCTGTTCTTCTTTTTAGCGTTTAAAGTTTGCTGGAACGAAGGGCAGCGTTGCCACCTGTACAGGCAGGCGTTTGCCGCGGACTTCGCCAAAGATTTGCGTGCCGGGGCTGGCCAGATCGGTGGGGACATAGCCCATGGCCACCGGCCCTTGCACCGTTGGCCCGAACCCGCCCGAGGTCACCTGGCCGATCGGCTCGCCGCCCTCGGCGCTGGCGAACAGCTGGACGCCTTCGCGCATCGGGGCGCGGCCTTCGGGGCGCAGGCCAACGCGGGCTTGGGCGGCGCCGTTTTCCAGCTCAGACAGGATGCGTTCGGCCCCCGGAAAACCGCCCGCGCGATCCCCGCCTGTGCGGCGGATTTTCTGGATAGCCCAATTCAGCCCCGCCTCTATCGGAGTGGTTTCAGCGTCGATGTCATGACCGTAAAGGCACAAACCGCCCTCCAGCCGCAGACTGTCGCGCGCGCCCAGACCGATGGGCAGAACGGTGTCATCGGCCAGCAAGACACGGGCCAACCCCTCGGCCGCATCAGCAGGAACCGAGATTTCGTACCCGTCCTCGCCGGTATAACCCGACCGCGAGATCCAGCATTCGGTGCCGTTCAGCACAACGGTTGCAACATCCATGAATTTCATCTCGGCCACGGCAGGGTTCAGCCGCGCCAAGGCCGCCTCGGCCCTTGGACCTTGCAGGGCCAGAAGCGCGCGATCCTCGATCACCTCGATCGTCACGTCTGCGGGCAGGTTGGCGCGCATATGGGCGATGTCAGCGTCCTTACAAGCCGCATTCACCACGACGAACAGATGATCGCCCCGGTTGGCCAGCATCAGATCGTCCAGAATGCCGCCCGCTTCGTTGGTAAAAAACCCATAGCGCTGACGGTTCACGCCCAGCCCGGTGATGTTCACAGGCACCAAGCCCTCAAGCGCCAGGGCCGCGGTTTCATAATCCGGCCCGCGCAGGATCACCTGCCCCATGTGGCTGACATCGAACAGCCCGGCGGCGTCGCGCGTGTGCTGATGTTCCTTCATCACGCCAGCGGCGTATTGCACCGGCATGTCATAGCCCGCAAAGGGCACCATCTTGGCGCCCAGCTCTCGGTGCAGCTCATCCAGCGGTAATGTCTTCAGATCGGTCATGGCATCCCCAGTCTTTTCGGAAACCGAGGCGACCTGCAGCCCATCCTCGGCATCACACCCGCCACAAATGCGACGGAACACTTGATGCCCCCTCTGTCCCTTTGCCTGAGATCGCTATCCCTTCGGCGGACGCGTCTGGCGCGCCTCTCTCCAGAGTCTTTCCATCCGATCGGTCCCTTGGGCCTGAGAGTTTCCGGGGCGGTTGCTCCTTCGGCACCGGTTACCCGGTTCTCCCGATCTGATTATTTCTGCTTAGACGAGTCGCTTGCGCACGGCAAGGGGTCGTTTTCACGCCGCCTGCGATACACCCTGCGATCAGGCGCTACACTTGACCGGAGCCATAAGTTCGATCAGTTGGTCATTGCCGCAGACCAGTTCATCCAGGGTAATGCCATCAAGATGCGCATAGAACGCTTCGGCCGCGCCGGCGATGGCGGCCTTCAAGCGACACGCATCAATCAGCGGGCAGGTATTGTCGACATCGGCGAAACATTCGGCAATAGGAACGTTGGATTCCAGCTCGCGGAACACGTCGCCGATCTGGATCTCGCTCATGGCGCGGCCCAGCTGGATGCCTCCGTTACGGCCGCGCTGAGTGTGCAGATATCCCAGCTGCCCCAATTGGTTGATCACTTGCGCCAAGTGGTTTTCAGATGCGTTGCACCGTTTGGCCACCTCGGATTTCGTGACCAATCGCCCCTCGTTCGAGCCGCAGAACATCAGGACACGGATGGCGATATTGGTTCTTTTGGTGATACGCACGGCAGTTTCCCCTAGGGCAAAAGTTGACTGAAAATGCCGAAGGAGCAGGGATTCGGGATTGATATGGATCAATCCAGCGCATTTTATCTGCATCATGGATGCATTTTTCTTTGGATACGGGTCCCTAGTGAACCGCAAGACCCATGAATATGGCGATGCCGAGCGTGCGCGGGCCCGTGGCTGGCGGCGGGTCTGGCGCCACACGGCTTTGCGCCCGGTGGCCTTTCTGACCGCCGTTCCCGACCCCGATTGCGAGATCGAGGGGCTGATAGCGCCGGTCCCCAACGGCGATTGGCGCGCTTTGGATCACCGCGAACGGGCCTATGACCGTGTGGAGCTGACCGACATGGCGCACCATCCCCTGCCTTTCAGCCCGCAGGTCGCGATCTACTCGATCCCGGCAGGCAAGCACGGCGCACCGACGATGGCGCATCCGGTTCTGCTTAGCTATCTGGACGTGGTGGTTCAGGGCTATCTGCGCGAGTTCGATGAGGCTGGCGTGGCCCATTTCTTTGACACGACCGAAGGCTGGGACGCGCCGATCCTGGATGACCGCGCACACCCGCATTACCCGCGTCACCAGGCACTTCCCCCCGAAGAAACCGCGCTGGTCGATCATTGGCTGGACCGGGTCGAGGCCCGAGTGGTGCATCTGGACGACCACCCGCCCATTCCCCGCGCCACCAGTTAGCCAGACAGCAAAAGGCCAGCCGCATTGGGCTGGCCTTCGATTTCAAACGCGCACAGTGATCAGCGAGCTTTGACGACCTGCAACAAAGGCATCAGGTCGCCCATGTCAGGGCCTCGGCTTTGGCCGGTGACAGCTTTGCGCAGCGGCATGAACAGGCCCTTGCCCTTGCGGCCCGTGGCCTCTTTCACTGCAGTGGTCCAGCTTTTCCAGGTGCCCCCGTCAAACGGCCCTTCGGGCAGCAGCAGCATGGCCTGCGCGATAAACTCGCGATCCTCGTCAGCGATGTCCGGCTGTGCGCCATCGCGGCACAGCTCCCACCACCCGGCCAGATCGGCCTTGATGGTGATGTTGTCGCGCATCACGGTCCAGAACTGTTCGGCCAGATCATCCGGTACGCCCAGCGCGCGGATATCTTCGGCCATATCCGCATAGGGCAGCGTTTGCAGATAATGCCCGGTCAGCGGGAACAGGTCCTGCATGTCGAACTTGGTCGGAGCCGAGCCGAAATGCGTCAGCTCGAACCCTTCGGCGATCTCATCCAGATTGCTCCGCAGCTCCACCGGATCGGACGAGCCCAGACGCGCCATCAGCGAAAGCACGGCAGCCGGTTCGATCCCCTGTTCGCGCAGGTCCTTCAGTGCCAGGGTGCCCAGACGTTTCGACAGCGCCTCGCCCTGCGGGCCAGTCAGCAGCGAATGGTGCGCAAAGTTGGGGGCTTTGTGGCCCAGCGCCTCCATGATCTGGATCTGCGTCGCGGTGTTGGTCACGTGATCCGAACCACGCACAACATCCGTCACGCCCATATCCGTATCATCCACGACCGAGGCGATAGTGTACAAAACCTGACCGTCCGCACGGATCAGCACCGGATCAGAAACCGAGGCCGCATCAATCGAGATATCGCCCAGAATGCCGTCATTCCATTCGATCCGTTCCTGGTTCAGCAGGAAACGCCAGTACCCGCCACGCTCTTCGCGCAGCTTGGCCTTTTCCTCGTCCGACAGGTTCAGCGCGGCGCGGTCATAGACCGGGGGCTTGCCCATGTTCAGCTGTTTCTTACGCTTCAGGTCCAGCTCGGTCGGGCTTTCGAAACACTCGTAGAACCGGCCAATCTCGCGCAGCTTGTCCGCCGCGTCCGCATAGAGATCCAGCCGTTCCGACTGACGCTCCATCCGGTCCCAGGTCAGGCCCAGCCATTCCAGATCGCGCTGGATCTGGTCCACATATTCCTGCTTGGAACGCTCGGGATCGGTGTCGTCGATCCGCAGGATGAACTGACCGCCGGCCTTGCGGGCGATCAGATAGTTCATCAGCGCGGTGCGCAGGTTACCAACGTGAATGTAACCCGTAGGCGAGGGTGCAAAACGTGTCGTGGTCATGGGAATCTCCTGTTGGCGCCCCCCATTCCACATGTGACGCGGTTTGTCCAGAAAATCGGTCCCAGAGCCAGGCTGAACCGAAGCGTATCATTTCGACAAATCTGCACTTTTGAACCTGCCCAATAGCCAGTTTGTATCTTGGGGATTCGAATGGCGCCTGGGACGGCAGCCATGACAACTGGTATCTTACCTAGCGGTTTTTCTAGCCAACAGGTAATAGGTTCGCGTCTCAGACAGGACATGTACGTATTGAGATACCTTGATCAGCTGGGCGCCGTTTTCAAAATGAACCGCACGCTCACTTCTCAGAATGTACTCGAGTTGATCGGGCAATTGGCCTTGTACCTCTGTTTTGAAACCGAGACGCGCCCCAGATTTCCCGAAACTTTTTTGCAAACGGGCTTCGGCCACTACCGCCTCGGTGGCATTTGACATCACATTTTTTTCGGTTCTCGAAAGTTCTGTTCGCGCGGTTCTTCCTTTGGCGTCGCCAATGCTGCTCATTTCGAACTTACAGAATGACTTGACGCCTTCTATTCGAAAGGTAAAACGCCCTGTCACCGCCCTCTTGGTTGTCATTCGCCCGAACAGGTTTTTAGCTTGGACCAACTCTTTCTTGATGAAGGAGGTTTTGCTGGCGTTCGTCGCAACATAGCCGTTCTTGGCCAACAAAGCCGTGTCGACGGAGTTCGCCTCGACCACATCAAAACAAAATTGTGCCGCGAACTTCGCGCGCGCGATCATGGATTCGCCTGCGGACAGGTGTTGTGGAAAGCCCAGGCAGGCCAGCCCTGCAACCAAAGCAATCAATCGAACGGGACGCGACAAATTCCGCATAGTCATAACCTCAGATGAAAAACTCTCTCCACACAGGGTAGTATCAAGCAAGGCGCTGAACCACCAGAGGGTACCCCGCAGCCCGTCGAAAAACCTAAGGGTCACGTTGTCGTGAAATAGGACGCCACGCGAATACCCTGCGCTATGTTTCCCTCAATCAGTTTGCCAATCGGGAGGGACGAAGCAAATGAAACTCATGACACCCCATATTTCACGGCGTGCGGCGCTGCTTGGCGCCGCCTCGTTGCCGTTGGTTGCAACTGCAGGCAAGGCCATGGCCGCAGCCGAGATGCTGGGCACAGCCACGACCCGGTTCAATCGGTTCAAGCTTGGCAGCTATGAAGTCACCGCCATTTTGGCCGGTACCCGCACCGTACCAAACCCTCAGTCGATATTCGGCATGAATGTCTCGGCCCAGGAGTTCTCGAAGGTTTCAGCCGCCAATCACATCCCAGATGATGCCGCGCAGTTCTTTTTCACCCCCACCGTGGTCAACACCGGACCCGAGCTGATCCTGTTCGACACCGGCCTGCAGGGCCCCGCCACCGTGGCCGCGCTGAAGGCCGCCGGTTACGCACCCGAGCAGATCGACACCGTGGTTCTGACCCATATGCATGGCGATCATATCGGCGGGCTAATGACAGATGGCGCGCCCACCTTTGCCAATGCGCGCTACGTCACCGGCGCCGTGGAATACGACACCTCGGCCGCATCGGAGAACGAGCGTTTCGACAAGATGGTCCGCCCTCTGGCCGAAAACATGACCATGCTGGATGATGGCGGCACCGTTGCCAGCGGCATCACAGCCATGGCTGCCTTTGGGCATACCCCCGGCCACATGGCTTATCGGATCGAAAGCAACGGGCAGCAACTGGTGCTGGGCGCGGATTTCGCAAACCACTATGTCTGGTCGCTGGCCTATCCCGATTGGGAGGTCAAGTTTGACCGCGACAAGGCCGCGGCTGCGCAAACCCGCCGCCGTATGCTTGAGATGATGGCAGCCGAAACGATTCCCTTCATTGGCTACCACATGCCTTTCCCCGCGATGGGCTATGTGGAAACGCGCGGAGACGGGTTTCACTATGTCCCGGCGTCGTACCAGATGATGCTGCAGGGCTAAGCCCTAGCCCGTCACCAGAATGATCGCGCCGGTCACCACGAGCGCTGCGATCAGATAGTTGCGGGGGCGCAATGTCTCGCGACGAAAGATCGCCACACCGAACAGCAGCGCCCAAAGGGGCGTTGTTGCCGCCAGCGGAGCCACGACGGTCACGTCCCCACGCGAAAGCGCTCCGTTCAGGGCCAGGATACCAAACCCGTTGATCACGCCGCTCAGCATGAACCAGCGAACGGCCGCGCCTCCGGCCATGATGCGGCCGGCGCCCCGGTCGCGCGTCATCACGACGGCTGCCAGAACCACGGTCGAGACACTGCCCGCGATCAGCGCGGCGAAGAACGGGCTTGGGACGCTCTCCATCCCCAGTTTGATCGCCGGTTGTGAAAAACCGCGCACCGTGGCAGCGCCCAAGGGAAAGACCAGCGCCCATAACGGCCAGCCGCGTGAAATCCCGCGCGAGGGGATGGCCGACAGCACCAGCCCCCCAACCATCAGCGTCAATGCGAAGGCTTGGGTCAGACCAAAGCTTTCGCCAAGGAAAACGATCGCGGGCACAGCCGCCAGGACCGGCACGAACGCGCCCAGCGCTGCCGTCAGCGCAGGCCCCACCCGTTGGACCGAGAAAATCTGAAAGGTCTGCCCGGCCGCCGGAAAGAAAATCCCGGCGATGGCAAAGATCAACATGCCGGGTTCGCTGAACCAGGACGCCTGGATCACCCATGGCGCGATCAGCCAGAAACACACTGCCATCGAGGCCACTGACAGGAACGCCCCTGTCAGACCGTCCGCGCCATCCAATCCCTTGCGGTGGATGTGGACGTTGAAACCAAACAGGGCTCCTGCGCCAAGCGCCAAGAGAACAGCCAGCAGCATCTAGCTGGGGTCTCGCCAGCGATTGGCGATGGGATAGCGCCGGTCCAGCCAAAAGGCGCGCGGGCTAAGCCGGGCACCCGGGGCGGACTGGAACCGTTTGTATTCGCTGATATAAAGCAGATGCTCGACCCGTTTCACCGTGTCGCGATCAAACCCGGCGGCGACGCAGTCCGCCACGGATGCCTCGCCATCCACCAGCATCATCAGGATCGCGTCCAGCACCTCGTAGGGGGGCAGGCTGTCCTCGTCTTTTTGATCGGGGCGCAGCTCGGCCGAGGGCGGCTTGTCGATGATGGAAACCGGGATCACCTCGCCTTCGTTGCCATGCATCCAATCGGGGCGATGGTTGGCATTGCGCCAGCGGCAGCAGTCGAAAACGCGGGTTTTGTACATGTCCTTGATCGGATTATAGCCGCCCGCCATGTCGCCATAAATCGTGGCATAGCCCACCGCGACCTCGGATTTGTTGCCGGTGGTTAGCAGCATTTCCCCGAATTTGTTGGACAGGGCCATCAACAGCAATCCGCGCAGACGGGACTGAATGTTTTCTTCGGTAATGTCGGGCTGGGTGCCTTCGAACAGCGGGGCCAGCGTATTGGTAATGGCCTGCCGCCCCTCGGCAATCGGAACATAGTCATAGCGGCAGCCCAGACGTTCGGCGATATCCTTGGCGTCATCCAACGACCCCTGAGAGGTATACTCAGACGGCAGCATCACGCAGCGCACATTATCCGCGCCCAAAGCATCCACCGCGATCGTCGCCACCAGAGCCGAATCGATCCCCCCGGACAGGCCAAGCAGCACCTTTTTGAAACCGGTTTTGCCCAAGTAATCGCGCAAGGATTCCACCATCACGCGGTAATCTTGCTCCATATCATCGGGGTGATGCGTCTTTTCACCGGGCACCACGGTCCAGCCATCCGCGCCGCGCTGTAGATCCACATGCGAGATCGCCTCGTCGAACACCGGCAGCTGCATCGCCAGCTTGCCATGCGGGTTCAGCACAAAACTGCCCCCGTCAAAGACCTGATCGTCCTGACCGCCCACCATATTCAGATAGATCAGCGGCAGACCAGTTTCGACCACGCGGGCCACCATCATGTTCAGGCGGATTTCCATCTTGCCGCGGAAATAGGGGCTTCCATTGGGAACCAAAAGGAACTCGGCGCCGGTTTCCTCAAGCGTTTCGGCAACATCTTCGTGCCAGGCATCCTCGCAAATCGGGCTGCCAATACGCACGCCGTTCACCGCGTAGGGACCGCCCAGGGGGCCGCTGTCAAAGACACGGACCTCGTCAAAGACGGTCTCGTTCGGCAGGTGATGTTTCAGCACGCAATTGGCCACCTGACCGTTCCGGCAGATGTAATAAGCGTTATACAGTTTGCCGTCCTCTACCGCTGGCGCGCCGATCGCCAAAGCAGGCCCGTCAGCGCATTGCGCGGCCAGGGTTTGCACGGCGGCAATCGCCATCTGGTGGAACACCGGCTTCATCACCAGATCTTGGGTGTTGTAGCCCGTGATAAACATTTCGGGCAGGGCCACCATGTCAGCACCCGCCGCCTTGGCCTTTTGCCAGGCCTCATATGCCTTGGCCGCGTTGCCAGCCAGATCCCCCACGGTCGGGTTCAGCTGTGCAATTGTCAGGCGAAATCTGTCGGACATTGCGTGCCCCTTGGTTCTGTTCGTCACCCCCGATGTATCAGAACCACCGGCGAGGAAAAGCCGCTTTGACCAAAAGGCGTTGTCTAGGGCGGGCCGCTCCACTAGATTTCGGGCAACGCAAACAGGCAACCGTCAATCCGCAGGCAGGTCTTTCATGGCAAATTCGCGCATCCTTTTCGTCGCCGCTCTGGCCGGAGCGATGGCAGCGTCCGCCCCCGTTTGGGCCCAGGACGGGGGCGTTCAGACCAAGCAATACGAGGATGGCGGTGTCTACGAGGGCACGTTCAAGGACGGATTGCAGCACGGCACCGGCACCTACCGGCTGCCCAACGGGTACGAATATACCGGCGAATGGGTCGCCGGGGAAATCCGCGGACAGGGCGTGGCGCGATTCCCCAATGGCTCGGTCTATGAGGGTGAGTTCGCCAATGGTAAACCCGAAGGGCTGGGCAAAATCGTGTTCACTGATGGCTCGACCTATGAAGGGGACTGGGTTGCGGGCAAAATCACAGGATCAGGCGTGGCGATGTATGCCAACGGCACCCGCTTTGAAGGCGCATTCAAGAACGCGATGCACCACGGGCGAGGCGTCATGCGCACGCCGGGCGGGTATGTCTATGACGGCGATTGGGTAAACGGGGTGAAGGACGGGTTCGGCACCATCACCTATCCCGATGGCGCAGTTTACGAAGGCCAAGTCAAACGCGGCACTCGCGAGGGTCAGGGCACCCTGACCATGTCCGACGGCATGGTCTATGCAGGCCTGTGGCAGAACGGCCAAATCCACGGCCAGGGCAAGCTTACCCAAAGCAATGGCGATGTTTACGAAGGCATGCTGATCAACGGCCGCCGCGAGGGGCTGGGCAAGGTCACCTATGACAATGGCGATGTCTATGACGGCGAATTCGTCGATGATCGTCGCCAGGGTCAGGGCGTGTTCACCGGAACCGATGGCTATCGCTATGAAGGCACCTGGGTGGCAGGCCAGATCGAGGGCGACGGCACCGTTACCTATCCCGATGGCTCCAGCTATTCCGGTCAGTTCCGCGGCGGGGCCGAGGACGGCGTGGGCAAGATCACCTATCCCGATGGCGCCACCTATGAAGGCGAATGGCGCGCTGGCGTGATCGAAGGTCAGGGCACCGCCACCTATCGCAACGGCGCCGTCTACGAGGGCGGCTTTGTCGACGCCAAGAACCACGGCAACGGCATCATGACCTACCCCGACGGGTACCGCTATGAAGGCGAATGGCAGGCGGGCAAACGCCACGGTCAGGGCACCGCGACCTATCCCAACGGCATGATCTATGTCGGTCAGTTCGTGGATGGCCAGCGCGAGGGCACCGGGATGATCACGGCCTCTGATGGTTTCAAATACGAGGGCGAATGGAAAGCGGGCGCCATCAACGGACGCGGCACCGCAACCTACGCCAACGGAGATGTCTATGAGGGCATGTTCAAAGACGGCAAGCGTCAGGGCGCGGGCACCATGCGCTATGCCAGCGGCCAGGAAGAGGTTGGCCAATGGGAAAACGGCGCCTTGCTGACAGAATAACCCGGGGGCCCTACCAGGGCACGGGCTTACCCGCCCAATCGTAGAATCGGCCCGTCTGAGCGGGCTTCAGCCCGTTGATCACTGCCAGCAGGTTCTGGGCCGCCTCGGACGGGGTCACCGTCGGGTGCCGGTCCGTGTAATTGGACGTGAAATCCGTTGCCACCGTTCCGGGATGCAACGCCACGCAAACCGCCCGAGGATGGGTGCGCGCCAGCTCGATCGCGCCGGTGTGGATGACCTGGTTCAACGCCGCCTTGGCCGCGCGATAGGAATACCATCCACCCAGACGGTTATCTTCGATGGACCCAACCCGCGCCGAAAGCGCCGCGAAAACCGCGTGCCGATCCCGCGGCAACAGGCGCAGCGCATGTTTCAGCACCAGCGCCGGGCCGATACAGTTGACCGCGAACTGATCCATCATGGCCTGCGGCGTTAGCATTCTAAGCGACTTTTCGGGCGCCGCACCCGCACCCGGCAGCTGCCCCGTGGCGACGAAAACCAGATCGAACCCCGGCTCAAGCGCGCGCAGCGCCGCTGCAACGCTGGCCTCGTCCGTGATATCCAGCCCGTCTACACTGCGCGACAGGCCCCTCACCGTGACCCCGCGCGCGCCAAGCGCCGCTGCGATCGCGCCGCCAATCCCGCCCGAGGCGCCGATGATCAAAGCTCTTTGCATGAGAGGCCACCTAGCGCCCAAGCCTCTGCGATCAATGCGGGCAAATTGACGCTTTTCTTTTCGACGCGGCGCTCCTATAAATCTGCCTATGATCACTTTGGGCCATATCACCGCAACCGCACGCCGCACCGACGGCGCGTTGCCCTATGCTGCCCTGCTACTGCTAAGCCGCCTCTGAGCGTGCCATTTCCCGGCGCGACCGCTCAGAGGATGTGCTTGATTTTCGCGCCACAGGCTTTAGCAGACTTCAAAAAAGAGACCCGACATGACCGATAAATCCAAACAAGACCACGTCTTGATTTTCGACACGACTCTGCGTGATGGCGAACAATCCCCCGGCGCGACGATGACCCACGATGAAAAGCTGGAAATCGCTGAAATGCTGGACGACATGGGCGTCGACATCATCGAGGCTGGCTTTCCGATCGCCTCGGAAGGTGACTTCAAAGCGGTGAAGGAAATCGCCGAACGCTCCAAGAATTCGACCATTTGTGGCCTGGCGCGTGCGAATTTCAAGGATATCGACCGCTGTTTTGAGGCCGTGAAACATTCGGCCAGCCCGCGCATCCACACCTTTATCGGCACCTCGCCGCTGCACCGCGCGATCCCCGATCTGACCATGGATGAAATGGCCGACAAGATCCACGAAACCGTCAGTCACGCCCGCAATCTGTGCGACAATGTGCAGTGGTCGCCGATGGATGCCACGCGCACGGAACATGACTATCTGTGCCGCGTGATCGAGATCGCAATCAAGGCCGGCGCCACAACCATCAACATCCCCGATACCGTTGGTTATACCGCCCCGCGCGAATCCGCTGACCTGATCAAAATGCTGCTGGAGCGCGTCCCCGGCGCGGATGAAATCGTCTTTGCGACCCACTGCCACAATGACCTTGGCATGGCGACAGCGAACGCACTGGCCGCGGTCGAGGCCGGTGCCCGCCAGATCGAATGCACCATCAACGGGCTGGGCGAACGCGCGGGCAACACGGCCCTGGAAGAGGTCGTGATGGCCCTGCGCGTACGCAACGACATCATGCCCTATCGCACCCAGATCGACACCACAAAGATCATGAATATCTCGCGCCGCGTGGCGACCGTGTCGGGCTTTCCGGTGCAGTTCAACAAAGCGATCGTGGGCAAAAACGCCTTTGCGCATGAATCCGGCATCCACCAAGACGGCATGCTGAAGAACCGCGAGAATTTTGAGATCATGGTGCCTGAGGATATCGGTCTGTCTGGTACCTCTCTGCCCTTGGGCAAACACTCGGGCCGTGCCGCCCTGCGCGCGAAGATGGAAGAGCTTGGCTACGAGCTGGGCGAGAACCAGTTGAACGACGTCTTCGTCCGCTTCAAGGCCCTGGCCGACCGCAAGAAAGAGGTATTTGACGACGATCTGATCGCCATGGTCAACGACCAGGAGGTGCAAGACGAAGGCGATACGCTGCAGCTGAAACGCCTGCGCGTGGTCTGCGGCACCGACGGCCCGCAAGAGGCCGAGATGACCTTGTCCATCGATGGCGAGGAAAAATCCATCGACGCCACTGGCGACGGCCCGGTAGATGCAGCCTTCAACTGCGTGAAAATGCTGTACCCCCATGCGGCACGCCTGCAGCTTTATCAGGTTCACGCCGTGACCGAAGGTACCGACGCACAGGCTACGGTCACCGTCAAGATCGAAGAGGACGGCCGCATCGCGACCGGCTCGTCGGCAGATACCGACACTGTGGTCGCCAGCGTGCGCGCCTATGTGAACGCCCTGAACCGTCTGATCGTCCGTCGCCAGAAAACTGGCCCTGGAGAAGACCGCAAAGAGATCAACTACAAGGACGTTCACTAAACTCTTGATCCAGCGGGGCGCCTTCCGGCGCACTCGACACCTCACACAGCGCCTGTAGGCGCTGTGCTCAGGCAAAAGGGGCACGCCCCTTCTTCGCCTGCGGCGAATTCAACCCCTCGCGGACCTCACGCTCCCGAACTGATTTCGCGCAACCAAGTTCCTTGGCGTCACGTCCGAGGGAACGGCCATTAGCCGGTCCCGAGACATCCAGCGCGCGCGATGGCGCGCTCCTTTTGGTACCTCTCAAAACCGTTCCAGCAGACGCCGGAGATAGTCCAGCTCTTCACTCGAGCGCTCCCCTTCACCCGAGCGGCGTCGGATTTCATCAAGCAATTCGCGCGCGCGACGATAGACATCTTCGCCTTGCAGCAGATCCTCTTGCGTGCCCACATCCCCGCCCCGAGAGCCGGGGTTGCGGCCCAGTGGGTCGCGGCTGTTGGCCTGTGCATTGCCCGTTTCCTGACCATCGCCACCCTGTTGCCGACGCCCGGCCTCGGCCATTGCATCGCCAAGATTGCGAATACCTTCGCGCAGCGCCTCCATTGCGTCGGCTTGTTTGTCGATCGCCCCTGGCAGATCGTCCTGCCGCAAGGCTTCTTCGGCGCCTTCCATCGCGCGCTCGGCCTCTTTCAGGGCTTCGCGGGCTGCATCCCCACCCTGAGTGCCCGCACCCGGCAAGCTGCGGCGTTGGCGCTCCAACTCGTCCCGCAGGGCCTGCTGGCGCTCTGCCAGAGAACCCTGTTCGCCCTCACCCTGTTCGCCGTTTTCACCGCCCTGACCTTCGTGACTTTCACCGCGGCCCTGCCCGCCGTTACGCCCTTCGTTGCCTTGCGACTGTCCCGAGTTTGCGCCGGGATTGTACTGTTCCTGCAGATCGCGGAAGGCCTGATCCGACAGACCCTGTTGTTCGCGCAGGCTTTCTCCCAGTTCTTCCATTGCCTGCTCGCCGGGGGACTGACCGCCCTGCCCGCCCTGGGCCATCTGCATGTTTTCCATCATTTCCTGGAACTGGCGCATCGCTTCTTGTGCTTCGGCCATACGGCCCTGTTCAATCAGGTCCTGAATGTGGTCCATCATGCGCTGCAAATCATCCATGCCCATCTGCACCGAATTCTCAGCGCCGCGCATATCCTCGTCGGTTTCTTCCTGTTCGCGCTGCGCCTGACGCGAGCGTTGTCGCAGATAGTCTTGCGTGGCTTCGCGCAACTCCTGCATCAGCCGGGCGATTTCCTGCTCTGATGCACCGTTCTTCATCGCCTCGCTCAAGCGTTCCTGCGCGCGCTTCATCCGTTCCATGGCGTCATCCAGATCGCCGTCTTCGATTTCGATGGCCAGATCCCACAGGGCCTTGGCCAGTTCTTCTTGTTGGGGCTTGGACATCCCTTCGGCCGCATAGGCTTCCATCCGGCGCAGGATGAAACGGAACCGCAGATAGTTCGCCTCGTCGGGGAAAAGCTGTTCTTCCGGCTGCCACGAGATGGCGCGCATCAGCTGCGCGATACGAGGGGCGTTCGCGCGGTTCCACAGCAAATCGCGCCGCTGTTCGATCAGCGCCGAGGCCACCGGGTCAAAGAAACGCCGGGCGGGCAATGGCATGCTGACAGGGGCAGCCACCCCCGCCTGATCCGCAGCATCCATCGCCGTCAGCTCGAACCGAACGGGAAGATGCGCCCAAGGGTGTTCCGAGAAGTTTTCGATCAAAAGCTCGGTGAAATCTGCGCGGTTGCCTGTGATCGGCATCGGCAGTTCCATCTGGATAGGCGCGCGCGGTTCGGGATCGATGGACAAACCATAGCGGCGGTCCAGCGCCTGCATGTCCAAAGAGATCAGCACCGAGCCGCCCGTGACCCCGTAATCATCCTTGGCCGCGAACGGCAGGCTCATCTGGCCGTCCACGTTGGTCTCGGCCTCGCCGGTGATCATCACCTCGGGCGCGGTATCGGGCAGCAAAGCCACCTGCCAGCTGCGCCCGCCGACGCCCTGGATGGCCAGATCGCCCGCGCGGGTCACCACAAAATCCTGTGCCGGATCCGAGGCCGGGGGCACCTCGCCGATCCGGCCAGAAACGGTTTCGTCCAGGGTCAAGGCGCCCAGCTCTCCGTAGAAACGCAGAGTAACGCGGCTGTTTTGTGGAATTTTCAGACTGTCGCCCTGATCGGCTAGGTACAGCACCGGAAGGCCGGTATAGGCGGGTGGTTCGATCCACCCCTCCCACGAGGGGCCCACGGCAAGGCCCGAGCCGCTGCCCGGCCCCATGCCGGTGACAGAATGCACTTTGCTCCAGGTGCCGAACAGCATCGCCACGGACAGGCCAAGAATGGCGACATATCGCAGGGCAAAGGGATCGCGCTGCGTCAGGGTCAGGTTGGGGCGCACGCCCCGGGCCGTTGCTGCACGCTTGGCCATGCGTGCCTGGTGAGCGCGCCAAAGCGCCTCGGATTGTGCGTCGCCGGCGCCGATGGCCTGATCGTCCAACAGGGTCTGGATCGGGCGCCCTTTCAGGGTTCCATCCAACCGCTCAAGCGCCTCGGCGCGGTGGGGCATGCGAAAGCGGCGCAACCCCAGAACCATGAAGGCAGCGCTGGCCAGAGAAACCAATACGGCCAACGCCCAGACAAGCTCGACCATGATGTGATCCTGAAGACCCAGCATCAGCACGGCTGCCGCCAGCATAACCACCGACCACAGGGGCCAGAAGGCCCGCGTGATACGCTCGGCCATCAGCCCCGCCCAGGTCAGGCGCAGGGGCCAGCGGATTTTTGTCAGGACCGTACGATCTGCGTCAGCCATGCCATCTCCAACAGGGCCGGACGCGGGGATCGCATCACAGCCATTCAGGAATGGTATCGCGGTTTATGATTTCGTCAAAGGTCGGACGGGCCCGAATGACGGCGAATTGATCCCCATTGACCAAAACTTCGGGGATCAGGGGGCGCGAGTTATATTCGCTGCTCATCACCGCGCCATAAGCCCCGGCCGAGCGGAACGCGACCAGATCGCCGGATTTCAGCGGCGGCATCAAGCGTTGCTTGGCAAAGGTGTCACCGGATTCGCAAACCGGCCCCACGATGTCGATGGCGGCCTGCTCGACGCCGGTTTCCGCTTCGATGACAGGAATGATGTCGTGATGGGCCTCGTACATGGCGGGGCGCACCAGATCATTCATCGCGGCGTCGATAATCAGGAAATCCCGGCCCTCGCCGGATTTCACATAGATCACCTCGGACACCATGATGCCCGCGTTGCCGGCGATCAGACGGCCGGGCTCGATCTCGATCTCGCAGCCCAGATGGCCCAGCTCTTCGCGGATCATTGCGCCGTATTCCACCGGTAGCGGCGGGGCCTCGTTCGAGCGGGTGTAGGGAATGCCAAGCCCGCCGCCCAGATCCAGGCGCTGGATGTCGTGCCCTTCGGCGCGCAGCGTTTCAGTCAGCTCGGCCACCTTGCGATAGGCCAAACGGAACGGCTCCAGGTCGGTCAGCTGGCTGCCGATATGCACGTCGATGCCGACCACCTTCAGGCCCGGCAGGCTGGCGGCGTGGGCATACACCTCTTTTGCGCGAGAGATCGGGATGCCGAACTTGTTCTCGGACTTCCCGGTGGCGATCTTGGCGTGGGTCTTGGCGTCTACGTCGGGATTGATCCGTACGGTCACAGGCGCCTGAACCCCCATGGACATGGCGACCTGGTTCAGGCGCTCCATCTCGGGTTCGGATTCCAGGTTGAACTGACGAATGCCACCTTCCAGAGCGGCGCGCATTTCCTCTTGGGTTTTACCCACACCGGAAAACACGATCTTGTCCCCGGGCACGCCTGCGGCTTTGGCCCGCGCGTATTCCCCGCCCGAGACCACGTCCATACCCGCGCCGGCAGCAGCCAGCGTTTTGAGGATCGCCTGGTTGCTGGCGGCCTTCATGGCATAGCAGACCACGTGCTCGGTCCCGGCCAAAGCTTCGTCAAACAGACGGAAATGGCGCAGCAGCGTGGCCGTCGAATAGATATAAACGGGCGAGCCGACAGCGGCCACGATCTCTGAAACGGGCACGTCCTCGGCGAAAAGCTCGCCGTTTTTGTACAGAAAATGGTCCATCTATCCGTCCTTAGGCTGGTTTCACAGCGTCATAGCAGAAAGAAGCGGCAATTCAATCGCGTGCAAAAGGGCGCGTTTGGATTATTCAGCGCGCCGACGGATACCGCGCAAAAACAGGTAAAGCGGCAGCCCGCAGCTGACCCCGATGCAGAACGTCGCCGGGATCGCCCAAAGGCCGCGCCAACGTTTGGTGCCAAAGGTTTCGGCAATGATCCAGACAGTCAGCGCAATCGCCGCGATAGTCAGATCCCAGACCAGGCCACTGCTGGCCTGATTGGCGTGCCAGGCATCGATCATCGCGCCAAGGTCCAGCCCGTTTTCGCTGAACCAGCCGATGAAGTAGTACATTGGATGAATGGCGCCCCAAATGGCCAAGCCGAGGAATATCCAGCGCGGGGCGGGCATCACTCGGCCTTGACCGCAGCCGCCGAGGCCGCTGAGACAGCTATATCCACGGGCGGGACAGGTTCGCCATCCACGCCGCAGGCAGCCAGCATCAGCAGGGTCACAGCGGCGAGGTGTTTCATCCCAAGGTTTCCTTCCAACGCGCGATCTGGGCCCGCACCTGCGCAGGCGCAGTGCCCCCATAAGACATGCGCGAAGCAACCGAATTATCAACCCCCAGCACGTCGAAAACGGCCTGAGTGATGTCAGCATGTACGGACTGCATGTCCTCCAACGTCAGCTCGGGCAGATCGCAGCCTTTGCCTTCAGCCATGGCGACCAGCGATCCGGTCACGTGGTGAGCATCGCGGAACGGCAGGTTCAGCTCGCGCACCAGCCAGTCGGCCAGATCCGTCGCGGTCGAGAAACCCGAGCCCGCAGCAGCCGCCAGATTTTCGCGATTCCCGGTCATGTCGCTGACCATACCGGTCATCGCGGCCAGGGCCAGCATCAGACTGTCGGCGGCATCAAAGACCTGCTCCTTGTCTTCCTGCATGTCCTTGGAATAGGCCAGCGGCAGGCCCTTCATCACGGTCATCAGGGCGACATTGGCGCCGAAGATGCGGCCGATCTTGGCGCGCAGCAGCTCGGCCGCGTCAGGGTTGCGTTTTTGCGGCATGATGGACGAACCGGTCGACCATTTGTCCGACATGGTGACGAACCGGAACTGGGCCGAGGACCAGATCACCAGCTCTTCTGCGAAACGGCTCAGGTGCATCGCGGTAATCGAGGCGCAGGACAGGAACTCCAACGCGAAATCGCGGTCGGCCACGGCATCCAGCGAATTCGCCGTCGGGCGATCAAAGCCCAGAGCATGGGCGGTCATTTCACGATCAATCGGGAAGGACGTGCCAGCCAGCGCAGCCGAGCCAAGCGGGCTTTCGTTCATACGGGCGCGCGCATCGCGGAAGCGCGACAGGTCTCGGCCGAACATTTCGACATAGGCCATCATGTGATGGCCCCAGGTCACGGGCTGTGCGGTTTGCAAATGGGTGAAACCGGGCATAACCCAATCGGCGCCCGCCTCGGCCTGGCCCATCAGGGATTTGATCAGTGCCTCGATCCCGTCGATGGCCGCGTCGATCTGATCGCGCGTCCACAGTTTGAAATCCGTTGCAACCTGGTCGTTGCGCGACCGCGCAGTATGCAGACGGCCCGCTGGCTCGCCGATGATTTCTTTCAGCCGGGCCTCCACATTCATGTGGATGTCTTCCAACGCGGTGGAAAATTCAAACGTCCCGCCCTCGATTTCTGACAAGACCGTGAGCAGGCCTTCCCGAATGACCTCGGCGTCGTTATCAGTAATGATGCCCGTCGCAGCCAACATGGCGGCATGGGCCCTGGAGCCGGCGATATCCTGCGCTGCCATACGCTGGTCATACCCGATCGAGGCATTGATCGCCTCCATGATCGCGTCAGGACCGGCGGCAAAGCGGCCGCCCCACATCTGGTTCGAGGATTTGTCAGTCATTATTGGCCCCTAGGAGGTGTCATGCACAGGTTTTACCGGATCGTCCTTTATACGGCCTTGGCGCTTGGTGCAAATACGTCGCTGGCGGCTGATGCCGCGCTTGAGGCGTTGCGCGTGGGCGATATGAAGAAACTGAACCTGCATTCGGACGCCAAGGCTATCCCCGATGTGGTGTTTTTCGCCGAGGACGGCAGTGAGATAACGCTGACAGATTATCAGGGCAAAACCCTTCTGGTGAACTTCTGGGCGACATGGTGTGCGCCCTGTCGCAAGGAAATGCCCGCCCTGGCAGCCCTTCAGGACGAATTCGGCGGTGAGGATTTCCAGGTCGTCACCATCGCCACGGGGCGCAATCCTGCGCCCGCGATGAAGAAATTCTTTGACCAGATCGGCGTGACCAACCTGCCGCTGCACCGCGACCCCAAACAGGCGTTGGCGCGAAAAATGTCGGTGCTCGGCCTGCCGGTGACCGTGGTCGTGACCCCTGAGGGTCAAGAAATCGGCCGGCTGATGGGCGATGCAGACTGGCACTCGGACGAGGCGCGCGCGATGGTCGCCGCCCTGCTGGAGCGCGCCCGCCTCAAGCCCGAGAATGACCCTCAATAGCGCTGTCTTTGCGTAAACACAGGGAAAGTTTTGACAAATGCTGTTCCTCTCCGTTTCATTGAAACAGGAGGAGAGTATGAGTTTGTCCATCTTGCTGTTGCTGGTGTCAGGGGGGATCCTTGGAATCGGCGTCCTTTTGCACCTGCTGGGTCTAAGCAGCCGGCGCGTTTTTGAAGACGAGGACGCGGTTCGGCGGGTCTGGCTGACCGAATTTCCCGGACAGGCACCCTCTTCCATATTGATGTCCAAAAACCAGCACTATGCGCTGGTCGTCAGTCCGAATGGCCTTGGCCTGGTTTGGCCCATGGGCGTTGACGGTGCCGCGCGGCTGCTTTTGGGGGCCGAGGTAAAGCCCTGGCGCAAGGGGCTGACGGTCGAACTACCCGACTTCACCGCGCCGCGCATCCAACTGCATCTGGACAAGGACGAAGCCCGCCAGTGGCGCGCGAAAATCGAGGAATCAAGATGAGCGATCCGACATATCCTGACGTGGTGCAATGGGCCGTACCCTTTTTCATCGCCGCCATCCTGATCGAGCTGATCTGGATCGTGATCAAACGCCGGGGCGGGCGGTACGAAACCCGCGACGCGCTGACCAGCCTGATCATGGGCGCAGGCAATGTGGCCGCCGGGATTCTGTTGGGTTTCGTAGCCTATGGGTTTTTCATGTTTCTGTGGACGCTCACGCCGCTGGATCTGGGGATCTCGTGGTGGGTGGTGGCGCTGTGCTTTGTTCTGGACGACCTGCGGTATTACTGGGTGCACCGGTTTGGCCACCGCATCCGCTGGGTCTGGGCCAGTCATGTGAACCACCACTCCAGCCAGCATTACAACCTGACAACGGCGCTGCGACAGACCTGGACGGGAACGTTCACCTTCATGATGATCCTGCGCGCGCCTTTGATCCTGCTGGGATTTCACCCCGCGATGGTCCTGTTTTGCGGCGGGCTGAACCTGATCTACCAGTTCTGGATCCATACCGAGGCGATCGGCAAGCTGCCCCGCTGGTTCGAGGCGATCATGAACACGCCCAGCCACCACCGCGTCCACCACGGCCGCAACCCACGCTATCTGGATGCCAACTATGCCGGGGTTTTCATCGTCTGGGACAAGATGTTCGGCACCTTCGTCCCCGAGCTGGAAGAGGACAAGGTTGAATACGGGCTGGTGCGCAACCTGGGAACGTTCAACCCACTGCGTGTCGCCTTTCATGAATGGCTTGGCGTGCTGCGCGACATCCTGCGCCCCGGCCTCAGCTTGCGTCAGCGGCTGATGTACGCGGTGGCGCCCCCCGGCTGGAGCCATGATGGCAGTCGCGAGACATCCGAGCAGATCAAAGCCCGCCATCTGGCCGCCAACCCCAACGACCGCGGCTCGCCCGGGTTCTAACCGGGCAGGCCGCCCTTTCCTTGTGCAGCCACAGGGCCATGACACGGGCAATCAACCAAGTGGTCATTCACCATCCCACATGCCTGCATGAATGCATAGACGATGGTGGGGCCGCAAAACTTGAAGCCCGCTTTCTTCAAATCCTTCGAAATTTGTTCTGAAATTTTTGTCGAGGCGGGAACCTGGGCCATCGAAGTCCATTGGTTCTGCAAGGGCTTGAAGTCCACATATTTCCAAAGGAAGCGGTCAAAGCCCTCGTCCGCCTCGATACGCTGCCAAGCCTGCGCGTTGGTTATCGCGGCTTCGATCTTACCGCGATGACGCACAATTCCGGGATTTTGCAGCAGACGGGCAACCTCGGACGGACCCCAGGTTGCTATCACATTCGGATCAAATCCCTGAAAAGCCTCGCGAAAATTATCACGCTTCTTCAGGATCGTGATCCAACTCAGCCCCGCCTGGAACCCATCCAGAATCAGCTTTTCCCACAGCGCGCGACTGTCGTATTCTGGCACGCCCCATTCGTAATCGTGGTAGTCCAAATAGATCTGACCGGGCCCCGCCCAGCTGCATCGCTCGTTCATTTTCACCTCGATTACGCGTCTTCGATCATTTTGCGAAAATTAGAACAAAATGTGAATATTAAACATCTGCTAAGGTCTGAGGCCGCAATGTGTCCGTGGCAAAAAACCCGGAGAGAATCGTGGGCAAGCGGAACAGCAAGAAATGGAAAGAGGTGCTGCCAGATCAGCAATCGCCCCTGGACGCGGCCGTGGCTGCGCGCGACGCCATGGTGATCCAGATGGTCCAAGAGGCAGTGAAGCACAAACAGGTCGCACTGGCCTATCAGCCCGTGGTTCAAACTGCCCGCACCTCGCAAACCGCCTTTTACGAAGGGTTGATCCGGCTGTTTGACGAAACCGGGCGCATCATCCCCGCGCGCGATTTCATCGACCAGATCGAAGAGACCGAGATCGGGCGAAAAATCGACTGTCTGGCCCTGGAAAAAGGTCTGAAGGCACTGCGCGATTCACCACAAATTCGTCTGTCCATCAACATGTCCGCCCGCTCGATCGGGTATCCGCCCTGGACGGACACGCTCAAACGCGGACTGCGCGCCGACCCAACCGTTGCCGAACGCCTGATCCTGGAGATCACGGAACGATCGGCGATGACCGTGCCCGAGCTGGTCGTCCGCTTCATGTCGGACCTGCAACGTAAGGGAATCAGCTTTGCGCTGGATGATTTCGGCGCGGGCTATACATCGTTCAGATATCTGCGCGACTTCTATTTCGATATCCTGAAAATAGATGGTGAGTTTATTCGCAATATCCATACGGACCCGGATAATCAGGTCCTGACCAAGGCCATGGTCGCTATCGCACGGCAGTTCGACATGTTCACGGTCGCCGAATCCGTAGAATCTATATCTGATGTCAAATGGTTACAGCAAATCGGGGTGGACTGCCTGCAAGGTTATTATTTTGGCGCTCCGACCATTCACCCACCTTGGAAAGAACCGGCCCTGGGCCAAAACCGTCAGCGCGCCTAGGCAACGCTGCGGCGCGGCAATTCTCCGCAGTTGCCGCAGTGCGGCCATTGTTTTATGACGTGACGTTAAGGCGGGGAGTCCAGGGCCCGCACACTGCGCGCCCGGCGCTCCTTGACCAGACAATTGGTGGAGGATGAACATGACCAATGTTGTAATCGTTTCGGCAGCCCGCACGGCCGTCGGTTCGTTTAGCGGCTCTTTCGCAAACACCCCTGCGCACGATCTGGGCGCTTCCGTTCTGGAAGCCATTGTAGAGCGCGCTGGCATCGACAAATCCGAGGTTTCCGAGACGATTCTGGGTCAGGTTCTGACCGGTGGACAGGGTCAAAACCCCGCGCGTCAGGCTCATATCAACGCCGGCCTGCCGAAAGAAAGCGCTGCCTGGGGCATCAACCAGGTCTGTGGTTCGGGTCTGCGCGCCGTCGCACTGGGTGCTCAGCACGTCCAACTGGGTGACGCGAATATTGTCGCCGCGGGCGGCCAGGAAAACATGACCCTCAGCCCCCACGTTGCGCACCTGCGTGCCGGCACCAAGATGGGCGACGTCAAGTACATCGACTCGATGATTCGCGATGGTCTGTGGGACGCGTTCAACGGCTACCACATGGGTCAAACTGCTGAAAACGTTGCTGAACAGTGGCAGATCAGCCGCGACATGCAGGACGAATTCGCCGTTGCTTCGCAGAACAAAGCCGAGGCTGCCCAAAAGGCAGGCAAGTTCGATGACGAGGTGATCCCCTTCACCGTCAAGACCCGCAAGGGTGAAATCGTCGTCGATAAAGACGAATACATCCGCCACGGCGCCACCATGGAAGCCATGCAGAAACTGCGCCCCGCCTTCGCCAAGGATGGCTCGGTCACCGCGGCGAATGCCTCGGGTCTGAACGATGGTGCGGCCGCTGTGCTGCTGATGAGCGCTGACGAAGCCGAAAAACGCGGCTTGGAGCCACTGGCCCGCATCGCCTCGTACGCCACCGCTGGCCTGGACCCGTCGATCATGGGCGTCGGCCCGATCTATGCGTCGCGCAAGGCACTGGACAAAGCTGGCTGGGCCGTGGGCGATCTGGATCTGATCGAAGCCAACGAAGCCTTCGCCGCGCAAGCCTGCGCCGTGAACAAGGACATGGGCTGGGATCCGTCGATCGTAAACGTGAACGGCGGCGCCATCGCCATCGGTCACCCGATCGGTGCCTCGGGCTGCCGTATCCTGAACACCCTGCTGTTTGAAATGAAGCGTCGTGAGGCCAAGAAAGGCCTGGCGACGCTGTGTATCGGCGGCGGTATGGGCGTGGCCATGTGCCTCGAGCGTCCCTAAGGAATTTGACGGTTTGACCGTTAATCCGGGGGCGCTGTCATGGCGCCCCCTTTTTTGTTCCATGGCCCTGCTTCGCAACGCTGCAAAAGCGAAAAAATTGCATTATGGGGTCGCTTTTATCGCGCAACAATATTGCGCACACGAGACATAAAGAGTAACAGAGTTACCAAGATATTAAGCCAATTTGGAGGAAGACCATGGCAAGAGTAGCACTCGTCACCGGCGGTTCGCGCGGCATCGGCGCAGCCATTTCGAAAGCCCTGCAAGCGGACGGTTGCACCGTTGCAGCCACCTATGCCGGAAATGACGAAGCCGCAGCGAAATTCACCGCGGAAACCGGCATCAAGACCTACAAGTGGAATGTCGGCGACTATGAAAGTTCGGCTGCAGGCATCGCCAAGGTCGAAGAAGAACTGGGCCCGATCGACATCGTTGTCGCAAACGCCGGCATCACCCGTGACGCTCCGTTCCACAAGATGACTCCTCAGCAGTGGCAAGAAGTCATCGACACGAACCTGACCGGCGTGTTCAACACCGTTCACCCGATTTGGCCAGGTATGCGCGAGCGCAAATTCGGCCGAATCGTCGTGATCAGCTCGATCAACGGTCAGAAAGGTCAGTTCGCTCAGGTAAACTATGCCGCGACCAAAGCCGGTGATCTGGGCATTATCAAGTCGCTGGCCCAGGAAGGCGCCCGCGCTGGCATCACCGCCAACGCCGTTTGCCCCGGCTACATCGCCACCGAGATGGTGATGGCTGTTCCCGAGAAGGTCCGCGAATCGATCATCGGTCAGATCCCTGCCGGCCGTTTGGGCGAGCCTGAAGAAATCGCACGCTGCGTATCCTTCCTGGCTTCGGACGATGCGGGCTTTGTCAACGGTTCGACGATTTCGGCCAACGGCGCTCAGTTCTTCGTCTGATCGTCGCTAGTCAGAAACGCAAAGGGCCGGTCCTGCGACCGGCCCTTTTTCGTGCCTCGTAAGTCCCGGATTGGGTCAGCGGGGCGATCCCGTAAGAGCAGCGCTCAGCGGAATATTTCTGGTCTGACCCCTCGTGCGGAACAGAGCCTTGACCAACAGGCGCAGCGCGGCGCCACGTTCGGCATGGGCTTTGTCCAGGGCTTTCTTGGTGCGGGCATTTGCGGTTGCTTCGTACATACCGGCCTCCTTTGCTGCAAAATTCTTAACTGCAATCAATATGATCCCTGCATCCAAAGCTGACAAACGAGACTTTTCACCACTTCGATTAAGCTGTACTTAAGTGATATGACCGAACGCCTGCCCCCATTGACCGCACTGCGCGCCTTCGAGGCCGCCTCTCGTCACATGTCTTTTGCCAAGGCCGCCGACGAATTGCACGTGACCCCCGCCGCGCTGTCCTTTCAGATTAAATCTCTGGAAGAGCATCTAGGAACGCCGCTTTTTCGCCGTCTGAACCGCGCGGTTGAACTGACCGAGGCTGGCAAGACCCTGGCCCCCGGCACAGCCGAGGGGTTCCAAACGCTTGCCGGCGCCTGGCGTGCGACGCGCCGCCTGCTGGACGACAGCAGCCTGACAATCACCGCCGGCCCCGCACTGACGGCCAAATGGCTGGCCCCGCGCCTGTTCGATTTCGCCCGCGCCCACCCCGAAATCGAGCTGCGCTTCTCGGCCACGCTGAAGATCATCGATCTGGAGCGTGATGACGTCGATGTGGCCATCCGCTTCGGCTATGACGATTTTGACGACCTGTATTCGGTACCCGCGCGCAAAGAGTGGCTGACCCCGGTGATGACGCCCGAACTGGCCGCGCAATACCCCACCCCCCAAAGCTTGGAACACGCGCCGCTGCTGTACGATGATTCGATTGATTTTCTGAACCCACGCTGCGACTGGCCCACCTGGTTCCGCGCTGCCGGGCTGACCTTTCCTCCCAGCAGAGGGCTTCATTTCTCGAACGCCGATCACGCGATTGATGCGGCCGTGACGGGTGCGGGCGTGGCCCTGGGTCGGCGCCCGATGATCATCAAGGACGTGATGGAGGGACGCCTGGTCACCCCCTTCAAACTGGCGATCGAGACCAAGGCGCGCTTTCGCTTTCTTTGCGTAAAAGGCGCCGAGAAACGCGCACCGATCGCGGCGTTCCGCGACTGGTTTCTTGCAGAGATCGAGAAAACCGCGCATATCTCGGACGATTTCGAAATTATCCCGGTCGAGGACATCCCCGCATCATGAGCTCCACCCGCGCCACCGCGATTGGTTTTATCGCTGTTCTGTTGTGGGCGCTTTTGGCGCTGTTCACCGTCGGTTCGGCCCCCACGCCACCCTTGCTGCTGAACGCGATCTGCTTTGCCATCGGCGGTACAATCGGCCTGATCTGGACTGGGATGACGGGTGGGTTTTCACGTCTGCGCGCGGTGCCGCTGCGGGTTTATATTTTTGGCACGGTCGGCCTGTTCGGCTATCACGCGCTGTATTTCAGCGCCCTGCGCCTTGCCCCAGCGGCCGAGGCAGGGCTGATCGCCTATCTCTGGCCTTTGTTGATCGTGCTGTTTTCCGGCCTGCTGCCCGGCGAATCACTCAAGAGCGGGCACATCCTGGGCGCGATCATCGGGTTTCTGGGCGCGGCCCTAATCATCGGAGGCGGAGGCGCAGGTTTCGACCCAGACGCCTTGCCCGGCTATCTTCTGGCGTTGGGGTGCGCCCTGATGTGGAGCAGTTATTCCGTCCTGTCCCGCCACATCGGCGACGCCCCGACCGAGACCGTGGCCATCTTCTGCGTTGCCACCGCGATTCTGTCCGCACTGCTGCATCTGGCCACGGAACAGACCGTGTGGCCGCAGGGCGGCATCGGCTGGGCGTCAACCATTGCGTTGGGACTTGGGCCCGTCGGGCTGGCGTTCTATGTTTGGGATATCGGGGTAAAACGCGGGGATATTCAACTGCTTGGCGTCGCTTCTTACGCGGCTCCGCTGCTTTCAACCCTGGTTTTGGTTGGGGTGGGCGTGGCGCAACCCAGTTGGGCGCTGGCCATCTCGGCCCTGTTGATCACCGGCGGCGCAGCCTTGGCCGCGCGCGCCAGCCTTAACTCGTAATCAGGCCATCTCGAGACGGCTAATCTCTTCCTTGAGACGCAGTTTCTGCTTTTTGAGATCGGCGATCTCGGCGTCGCTGGAGCCAGGGGCGCGTTGCGCCTCTTCGACTCGCTGCGAGAGGGACAGGTGTTTCTTCTTCAGTTCCTCGACGTGCGAACTCAAGCTCATGGGCATTCTCCTCTCAATGTAAAATTAGCATGACAAGTGCAGCACAAGAATCGCTCTCTGTCACGCGGCAGCGCAGAAATTTTGGGCTTAATTTGAGGGATGCGGCAAGATGTGGCTTAGAACGGCAGCGCCGCCCCGTTCCGCAGCACAGAACTGATCAGCTGCGAGTAATCCTCACCATCGCCATTATGCGCCACGCCGTCGTGCACGACGACCCCCGGATGCAGCCGAAAATCGGCCCGTCCGCCGTTGCGACCGCGCAGCAGGAACAACTGGGGCGCCCGGCCCTGACGGGGCAAGAAGGGCACCAGCTCCAGACTGCCAAGGCGGGCCTGCATGGCGCTCATAAGCTCAGGCAGGCGCTCAATGCGCTGGATGAAAGTCACATAGCCCTTGGGTTTGCAGCGCCGCGCGGCCACCTCGACCCATTGCGTCAAAGGGGTTTCACCAGCCAGCGCCACATCGCGACCGGCATCCTGCGCGGCAGACCCGTCAGAGCGTTTGAAATAAGGTGGATTGGCGATCACGTGGTCGAACTGAGCGTCGCGCAACTCGGCTGGCAGGGCCGTCAGATCGGCGGTAAACACCTGCATCTGGGCACCATTTTCAGCGGCGTTCCGTCGCGCCAGCTCTGCATAGCCGGGCTGCAATTCGACCCCGGTCAGCTGCACCCCCGGCACCCGCGCGGCCAAGCACAACGAGGCCGTCCCTGCCCCGCATCCCAGCTCGAGCACGCGTTGCCCTGCCTTGGCCGGTACCGAGGCGGCCAGCCACACGGGATCTACACCGGCGCGGTATCCTTTCTTGGGCTGCCAGATACGCACCCGTCCGCCCAGGAAGTCATCGCAGCTTAGCTCATCCATCCAGCGCAATCCCGTTGTCGGTCAAAACCCGGGCAGCAGGCACATAATCGTCGCTGGCCACCATCAGGCGCCGCGGGAAAAGACCTATCCCGCCCTCAAGCACGCTCATATTTACGTCCATTTCAAAGCAGTCTATACCCTCGCCCTGAAGCAAAGCTTTTGCAAAGGCGATGATCGTCGGGTCGGTCGTACTCAGAAGCTGTTTCATAATTGGGGAATTAAGGGCATGGAGCGCCATTTGTCGAGCCATGTGACGGTACAGTGATGAGCCTGGATCAAGCTGCAACAAAACCGCACGAGCAACTGGCCGCCGCTTTGGCGGACGGAATGGATGCCGTCAACCTGCTGATCCGCGAGCGGATGGCCAGCAAACATGCCCCGCGCATCCCCGAGGTTACCGCCCACCTGGTCGAAGCCGGCGGCAAGCGCCTGCGCCCCATGCTGACCTTGGCCGCTGCCAAGCTGTGCGGCTATGAGGGTCCGTATCACGTCCATCTGGCTGCGACGGTCGAGTTCATCCACACCGCGACCCTGCTGCATGACGACGTGGTGGACGAAAGCGCGCAGCGTCGCGGCCGCCCCACCGCCAACCTGCTATGGGACAACAAATCCAGCGTGCTGGTGGGCGACTACCTGTTCGCCCGTGCGTTCCAGTTGATGGTCGAGCCGGGCAATCTGCGCGTTCTAAACATCCTGTCCAACGCCGCCGCCACCATCGCCGAGGGCGAAGTTCTGCAACTGACCGCCGCGCAGGACCTGCGCACGGACGAAGCGATCTATTTACAGGTCGTACGCGGCAAAACCGCCGCCCTGTTCAGCGCGGCCACCGAATCCGGCGCAGTAATCTCGGGTGCGGACGAAGCGTATGTGCAGGCGCTGTTCGATTATGGCGATGCATTGGGAATTGCCTTCCAGATCGTCGATGACCTGTTGGATTATCAGGGCGACACGAAGGCCACCGGTAAAAACGTCGGCGATGACTTCCGCGAACGCAAGCTGACCCTTCCCGTCATCAAGGCCGTCGCCCGTGCCGATGACGAGGAACGCGCCTTTTGGACCCGCACGATCGAGAAGGGTAAACAGGAAGACGGCGATCTGGAACACGCGCTGGAACTGCTGAACAAGCACGGCGCGCTGACTGACACGCGTCAGGACGCCCTTGCATGGGCGGACAAAGCGAAGACAGCCCTTGGCGTCCTGCCTGAGCATCCGATTCGCCAGATGTTGATCGATCTTGCCGACTATGTGGTGGCGCGGATTAACTAAGCTGGGTGGCCTCAACCCACCAACCAAGATCAGCCAAAACCGCAGCCGCGCGCTGCGCTGCGCCCGCATCCGGGTACAGCCCAAAACACGTCGCGCCCGAGCCGGACATACGCGCCAGCTGACAGTCCGCGGTTTGCTCTAACGCCTGCAAAACCTGCGCGATCACCGGCTGCGCCTTGCATGCGGGGGGCTCCAGATCATTGCGCTGACGGCGCAGCCAAGCAATCAGATCACCAGGGGCGGGCAAAGGCTCCATCGGTGGGTTATCCTTGCGTGCCAGCCCCTTGAATACCGCGCCGGTGGGCACCTCGACCCGCGGGTTAACCAACACTGCATGCAAGGCAGGCAGATTTGGCACGGGTTCAACGATCTCTCCGATGCCGCGCATTACGGCGGCGCCGGCAACCATGCAGACTGGCACATCCGCACCAAGCGCCAACCCTGCATCCGGAGCCGCGCGCCCCGTCAACTGCTGCAAAGCACGCAAAACGGCCGCCGCATCAGAAGATCCGCCGCCGATACCAGCCGCCGCTGGCAGGTGCTTTTCCAGGGATATCCGGGCCGAGGCCCCCATCAACTCGGCCGCCCGCAGAACCAGGTTGCGCCTATCTGTCGGCACCCCTTCGGCCAAAGGCCCCGAGACCGTCAGCACGGGTTCATCCAGCGAAACAAGCAGCCGATCGCCCACGTCAGCAAAAACCACCAGGCTGTCCAAAAGGTGATACCCATCCGCGCGCTGGCCGGTGACATGCAGGGTCAAGTTCACCTTGGCCGGGGCGAAAACCTTAATCGGCGGCATCGGGCACCCTCAAAGGTGGCGCGCCCTCTTCGGCCAAAACCTGATCAAGGCCGACCTCGAGTTTGCGGCGAATGCGGTCAGCATCCACATCCCCCGAGGCGTTTTCATACTTCGCGAAAGACAGCGCGCGGTGCCACTGGAACTCGGCCTCGCGTTTGCGGCCTACGGCCCACAGCACATCGCCCAGATGGTCGTTCACCACGGGGTCCACGGGCATCAGCTCGGTCGCGTGTTCCATGTGGCCGATCGCCTCTTCATAGCGGCCCAAACGGTACAGGGCCCAGCCCAGGGAATCGACGATATAGCCACTGTTGGGACGTTCCGCGACGGCCTGTTCGATCATCGCCAAAGCCTCGTCCAGCTTGGATTTCTGCTCGACCAAGGAATATCCCAAGTAGTTGAGAACACTGGGTTGTCCGGGATTCAGTTCCAGCGCTTGACGGAAATCAGCCTCGGCCTTGGGCCACGCGTCAAGCCGTTCGAAACAAATCGCACGGGCGTAGTAGATGAACCACTGTTCCGCCGTCGGCTCTCCGTACAGCGAGATCGCTTTGTCATAGGCCTCGACGGCCTCGTCAAAGCGTTTGAGCTGTCGCATCAGGTCACCAAGCGTGACCCAGACCAGCGGCATGTCCGCGTGGCTGCGCGAAAGCTGTTCCAGAACCTCGACAGACGCGTCCATCTTGTCGGCTTTACGCAGGCTTTCCGCACGGCCCAGTTCGGCCGAGAAGAACGAAGGGTTATCCGTGGGCACGGATTTATATGCGGCCACGGCCAGTTCATGCTGCTTGAGCGTATCCAGCAATTGCGCGCTGAGCAGGCTGGCATCGGCATGACCGGGGCGCAGATATTCAACAACGCGCGAATAAAGCAGCGTGTAATCTTCGCCCGCCTCGTTGTTCAGCGCCGCCGCAACCGAGAAAAACACCTCGGCCACGCCATCACGCGGGGCGTTCACGATGCTGAAGGGCAGCACCTGCCCGTCCACCAGCGCAGCGCGCAGATCCTTGACCGAAGGATCGATGCCCACGCCAAACAGGTTGTCCAGAAGGGCCAGCGCCTCGTCCTTGCGGTCCAGCTGACTAAGCATTTCTACTCGGGCGATCACGCCGCGCCGGGTGGATTGCAGGGGCGCGCCAGCATTTTCGGACAAGATGACATCCGCACCTTCGAAATCACCGACACTGGCCAGCGCCAACGCCTTGTGGAACATCGCGAAAGACGCCAGACCCCGTTCGTCCGAGACCATGTCGAATGCCTTCAACGCCTCGGAAACCTTGCCCTCGCCCATCAACGCCCAAGCCTTCAGCAGCCCGTCCACCAGGGGACCGATGCCTCGCCCGTCTTCAATGCGGATTCGCAAGGCTTCGAATTTGCCGGTGGCGGCCTCGTCCGCGACCAGAACCATGCGCGCGAACTGGCTGTTCAGCCCGTCGGATTCCATCTTGCGGGCAACAGGCAGCGCGCGGTCGATCCGTCCCAGCGATAGCTGCGACAGAACCGTGTTTTCCAACAGCTGCGGGTTCGAGGAATCATGGGCCAGAGCGCGGGTGAAATACTCTGCTGCGGCCTTGTAATCACTGGCCATGCCGGCACTGCGCGCGGCCAGATACGCTCCAGCAATTCCCTGCGCCTGCACCGGGTTCGTGCCCAAGGCCGCCCCCGATACCACAAAGGCCAAAGCCATTCCCAAGATCCGTTTGCGCATGCGTCTCCCCGCAGATGAGCTGGTTACCGGACCTCAAACTAGCGTGCCCGTCAGCAAACGCAATGCGCCCCGGGGCCGGTTCACGTAAACGGCAAAAAAGCGGAGCATTTGCCCCGCTTTTTCGTGCATGATTGCGATTTTGCGTCCGATTACATGTTCGGATAGTTGGGGCCTTCGCCGCCCTGAGGGGTGACCCAGGTGATGTTTTGGCTGGGGTCCTTGATATCGCAGGTTTTGCAGTGGACGCAGTTTTGGAAGTTCACGCGGAACTCGGGCCCGGATTCGCCTTCCAGCACCTCGTAGACGCCGGCCGGGCAATAACGCTGCGCGGGCTCGTCGAATTTGGGCAGGTTGACGTTCAGTGGCACGTTCGGATCGGCCAGCTGCAGGTGGCAGGGCTGCTCTTCCTCGTGGTTGGTAAAGCTGAAGGACACGTTGGTCAGGCGGTCAAACGACAGCTTGCCATCGGGCTTGGGGTAATCGATCTTCTTGTGCTTTGAGGCCTCCTCGGTGGCCGCAGCGTCGGTTTTCCCGTGCCCCAAAGTACCAAACAGCGAGAAGCCCAGCGTGTTGGTCCACATGTCCAGACCGCCCAGGGCCAGGCTGGGCAGCATGCCCCACTTGGACCACATCGGTTTGACGTTGCGGACTTTCTTCAGGTCTTTACCGATGGGGCCCGAACGCACGTCGGCCTCGTAGTCGGTCAGTTCATCGCCCGAGCGGCCATCCTGGATCGCGGCATAGGCGGCTTCGGCCGCAGCTTTGCCCGACAGCATCGCGTTGTGGTTGCCTTTGATGCGGGGGACGTTAACCATCCCGACCGAGCAGCCCAGCAGAGCCGCGCCCGGCGCGACCATCTTGGGCATCGACTGATAGCCACCTTCGGAAATCGCGCGCGCGCCGTAGGCAACGCGTTTCCCGCCCTCCAGCAGCTCGGCAACCATCGGGTGATGCTTGAAGCGCTGGAATTCCATGTAGGGGAACAGGTACGGGTTCTTGTAGTTCAGGTGAACCACGAAACCCACGTAAACCTGATTGTTTTCCAGGTGATAGATGAACGAACCACCCCCAGCGTTGCCGTTCAGCGGCCAGCCCATCGTGTGGGTCACGGTGCCTTCTTTGTGCTTGGCGGGGTCGATCTCCCAGATCTCTTTCATGCCAACGCCGAATTTCTGAGGCTCTTTGCCGGCCTGCAGGTCGTACTTGGCGATCACTTCCTTGGCCAGTGATCCGCGCACGCCTTCGGACAGGAACACGTATTTGCCGTGCAGCTCCATGCCCGGCTCGGTGCCGTCGCCATAGGTGCCATCGGGTTCCACGCCGAATACGCCGGCAACTACACCTTTGACTTCGCCGTTTTCGCCGTAAACCAGTTCCGAGCACGCCATGCCGGGGAAGATTTCCACGCCCATGCCCTCGGCCTGTTCGGCCATCCAGCGGCAGACATTGCCCATCGACACGATGTAGTTGCCGTGGTTGTTCATCAAAGGCGGCATCGGGAAGTTGGGGATGCGGATCTCACCGCCCTCGCCCAGCATGTAGAAGTTGTCTTCCTTCACGGGGGTGTTCAGCGGTGCGCCTTTTTCCTTCCAATCGGGGATCAGAGCGTCCAGGCCGCAGGGGTCCAGAACCGCGCCAGACAGGATGTGCGCGCCCACTTCCGAGCCCTTTTCCAGCACAACCACGTTCAGGTCCGCATCCAATTGTTTCAAACGGATCGCAGCCGACAGACCCGCAGGCCCCGCGCCGACGATCACAACGTCATATTCCATTGCTTCCCGTTCGATTTCCGACATGGGTGGCCCCTCCTTCTGGATCACGCGTTAATTTGCTTCGAACGTGGTTACCGCGCTGCAGCATTGCCCGTCAACTTGAACACGGCGTTAAATGAGGCTAATCGCTCAAATTGCGCCGAAACACATGCTGTTTTTGGGGTATTCTTGGCAGATCCGGACGCTTGATTGCCCTTGCGTCACCTGATCCAAGCGGTGCCATGCCCGTACAAGCAAGCATTGGATGCAAGCTCTTGCATTGTATCCGGGCTTGGGGTCAGGTAATTCCACGGGAACCAAACCGATGCGGCGCACCCCATGCGCCGCGATTTTCGCGCAAGACAGGGGCATAATGGAAAAGATACCGATGACCAGCGCTGGCCACGCCGCGCTTGAATCCGAGCTGAAGACGCTGAAGTCTGTGGAACGCCCCGCCGTCATCCAGGCCATTGCCGAGGCGCGCGAACTGGGCGACCTGAAGGAAAACGCCGAGTATCATTCTGCCCGCGAAAAACAGGGATTCATCGAAGGCCGCATCAAGGAACTTGAGGGCGTGCTGTCCCTGGCCGACGTGATCAACCCCACCGCGCTGTCCGGCACCATCAAATTCGGCGCCACGGTCACCCTGGTCGACGAGGACACCGATGAGGAAAAGACCTGGCAAATCGTGGGCGAACACGAAGCAAATGTCGAAAAGGGCCTTTTGAACGTCAAATCGCCCATCGCACGCGCTTTGATAGGCAAAGAAGAAGGCGACAGCGTCGAAGTGCGCACTCCGGGTGGTGAAAAATCCTACGAAGTGCTTAAGATCGAATATATCTGACCACAGGCAGGTGGGCTGCTATGGCCGACAAGCAAGAAAGCCGTTCGACACCGGTGGGGCTCTACGAGCGCCCCTCGGGTGAAGGCATCACCGGAATCGAGATCGCCGCTCTGGCGTTCAGTCTGCTTTGGCTGATTGGATCGGGCGTGGCGTTTTTCGTCATGGACTTTCCGCAGGGCACGGACGAACCCGCAGGTGCGCTGCGCTTTATGATGACCATGCTGGTGATCTTTCTGCCCGTCGCCATGATCTGGGTCGGCGCGACGGCTGCGCGCTCGTCTCGGGTGATGCGCGAGGAAAGCGCACGCCTGCAGGCCGCAATCGACGCCATTCGCAAAACCTATCTGGCGCAGGCGCAGGGGCGCGCGGGATCGGACGACCCCAGCATCGCCAGGAAACTGGAAGAGATCGCCGAGGCACAGAAGAAAACCGAAATCGCCCTGACCACCTTTACCTCGACCCGCGATCGTGACCGCCTGGACCTGTTGCGCGCCGCGCCTAAGCCGGAAACCAGCGCCACCCCGGCCGAGGATCAGGCACCGCTGCCCCTTGGCACCCCGGCCGAAGATCTGGCTCCGCCGCTGGAACGCGGCGACTTCATCCGCGCGCTGAATTTCCCCGAAACGGCCGAAGACGAAGAAGGCTTTGCCGCACTGCGCAAGGCGCTGAAGGACCGTCAGGCCGCCGGGCTCATACAGGCCGCGCAAGACATCCTGACCCTGCTTAGCCAGGATGGGATCTATATGGACGATCTGCGCCCCGACCGCGCCCGCCCCGAGATTTGGCGCCGCTTTGCCCAAGGGGAACGAGGCAGGCAGATAGCCAGCCTGGGGGGCGTTCGGGATCGCTCGTCGCTGGCACTGTCTGCTGGCCGAATGAAGCAGGACCCGATCTTTCGCGACACTGCCCATCATTTCCTGCGACGCTTTGACAAGATGCTGACAGAGTTCTGCGAGACAGCTTCGGACAGCGATATTGCGGACCTGTCGGACACCCGTACCGCACGTGCCTTCATGCTGCTGGGCCGCGTGACCGGGATGTTTGACTAAGGCCCCGACCCTACGTCAACTTTCACTGACATTGCATCCCGCAAGCAGTGCCGATACGCCTTGTCCATTCACAACACTTGAGGGCTGCCATGAGCAACACGACCCGCTCCTCTACCTTTTGGAAGGGCTTCCGCGACGGTTTACCGTTTCTGCTGGTTATCGTGCCTTTCGGTCTGCTGTTCGGAGTGGTCGCCACCGAAGCCGGACTGAACGTTCTGGAAACGCTAAGCTTTTCGATCGTCGTCATCGCTGGCGCCGCCCAGTTCACCGCCGTGCAACTGCTGTCCGAGGACGCGCCGACCATCGTCGTTCTGGCCTCGGCGCTGGCGGTTAACCTGCGGATGGCCATGTATTCAGCCTCGTTGACCCCTCATATCGGCGGGGCCTCCCTGTGGAAGCGCGCGTTGGTGGCCTATTTCACCGTCGATCAAAGCTATGCCTGCTCGATCACGGCGTATGAGAAGAACCCCGGTTGGTCGATGGGCGCCAAACTGAGCTATTTCTTCGGGGTCGTCACGCCAGTCTGTCCGTTCTGGTATCTGGCCACCCTGGCCGGCGCCATCATGGGCAACGCTATCCCACCCGAGTTCGCGCTGGATTTCGCCGTTCCGATCACCTTTCTGGCCCTGATTGCGCCGATGCTGCACACCGCGGCCCACCGTGCGTCGGCGCTCAGCGCCGTGGTGCTGTCGCTGGTGTTCAACTTCCTGCCCTATAATCTGGGCCTGATGGTCGCCGGGATCGGAGCGATGATGGTCGGCGCACAGGTCGAACTGTGGACCACCCCCCGCAAACAAGGGGCTTCATGATGCATCAGATCGAAACTTCGACCCTGTGGATCGTAATTATCCTGCTGGGGCTGGGCAGCTTTGGGCTGCGCTTTGTCTTTACCGGCCTGATCGGGGATCGCCAGATGCCGGAATGGGTTCTGCGGCATCTGCGCTATACGGCGGTTGCGATTCTGCCCGCTCTGGTGGCGCCTGCGGTGGCCTGGCCCTCGGCGACCGGTGGGCAGCTGGACCCCTCGCGGTTGATCGCTGCGCTGATGACCGTAGCCGTGGGCTATGTCACCAAAAACGCACTGGCCGCCATCTTTTTCGGAGCGGCCAGTCTGTATTTGTCAATGTATCTGCTGGGTTAAACCCGGCGGCCTAGTTCTTGGCCGCCGCCAGACGCGCCTTTTGGCGGGCATAGCTGTCGCGGGCCTTGGTCGGGTCATAAGCCTTCAACGCGCGCGTTTTGTCGTCTTCGTCATATTCGTAGAGGCTCTGGGTACTCATCAGCGGAGCCTCACCGAACTGACCCATCAGGTTTTTCGGAAAATACGTCGGCTTGATGTTCAGTCCCGGCAATTGACTGAGAATTGTCGAGGTCGACTGCGCGCAATGGCCGTCGGTCACCTCGCCCATGCTTTGGGCCAGACGCATGGCCTGTTCGGCCACCTCGGGCGAAACCTGCAAACGCTGGATCACAACGTGGTAGGTCTTGCGCGCATGAAAGCGTGTATAGACGTCCTCGACATACGGCGTGACGCCGTAAACCACGTCATTCCGCGCCACGATCTTCTTGTCGCGGAACGTGCCGGCGGGATCAAAGATCACCCGCTGGCTGGCGTTGATCATCATCGAGGTATGAGCCCCCGAACCGTTGGTATTGCTGATCATCGTGTACAGCGTCAGCTCGGCCGGAGCATCGTGCTTGTAGGTCGCATCAATGATCTGTTGGTCGGTGACGGGCGGATCATGTTTGACCGCGCAGCCAGCTGTCAGGCCAGCCGCTGCCAGAATCAGTAACCATTTACGCATTGCCGGGGTCCCCAAGCGATATGGCTTAGCTGTTCACCAGCGCCATGAAAATCAGGACAGCGATGATCACATAGACCGAATAGGTGGTGAACTTGATGAAGCCGTCGAAGGTTTCTTTTTGAACTTCGATGTCCATTTCGCCGTGCTTATGCTCTGCCATGTCGCATTTCCTTGCAGTATTCCAAAGTCAGATCGTGACTAACCGATTTTTTCAAGGCTGTCATCCCGAGAAAACGTCCCCCCGCCCCCCGAAGGGCCAGTTGCGTCAATCCGACCTAGTCCATGCCTAAGTGCCGTTCAAATCCTGGGCCAGACGGAAACCGATGCGCTTGGCCTCGATCTGTTCGGGTTCCTTTTGCAGCGCGCGCAGGATGACGCTCAGCTGGCTGACGTGCTGAATCAACTGGGTTTTCGCGCCGGTTTCGTCGCTGCCATAGAAGGTCACGATGTCCGGGTCGAAATAGCCCATGCCCTCGATCCGCAGAACACCTGCATCACCGCCGGCAAAGCCCATGGCGATCTCGTGTTCGTTGTCCAGCTGTTGCTCGAAGTTCTGGATATACAGAATCAGTCGCTCATAAGCCCATTCAGCAGGGCTTTTCTGCTCGACCGGCGTAGCGGTTATCTCTTCGGGGACATCCGTGTTGCAAGGTGCGGCCGGATCGGCGTGGACCTCGTGACGACGCGGCAATGCATCCCGCTCATGCGCCTCTGCGGCGGTGCTGATTGTATCGTCCACTGTCTTATCCCTTCATCTGCCAAAGCCAGGCCCCGTCCTCGCGTAACGAGCGGCTAACCTCATTGGTTTGATACAGATGATTAAGGTGTGCAACCGCTTCGACAAGGGCCAACCCATAGGTGCCGCCATCAATTTTGCGTTTGAACAGCGGAGGAAAGCAATCGGCGGCGGTCTTGGGCGTGGCCAGATGATCACGCAGACGCCGCAGGCAACCGTGGTGGTTTTCGATCAGCTGGTGCATTCGTGTGGGCAGACCGGTGAACGGCAATTTATGGCCGCCCAGCACCAGGTGCTCCTCACGTGCGAGGGCCTGCAGCCGTGTGCAGCTCTCCATCCAGTCGTCCAGCGGGTCAGCATCAGGTTCGGTGGCGTGAACACCGATGTTGGGGCTGATCGAGGGCAGGATCTGATCGCCCGACAACACCAGATTGCAGTCGCGGCTCCACATCGTCAGGTGTTCAGGCGCATGGCCGTTGCCGATGTGGATATCCCAGTCGCGACCGCCCGCACGGATCAGGTCGCCCTGCTGAACACGCTGATAACCAACGGGTAATTCATGACACATGTCTGCGAAATTGAAGGGCCGCTCGTTGATCCGTTTCTGAAACACCTCGTCAATCATGCCCGCGCGGCGCCAGAATTGCTGCACCTGGGGCGTCACCTTATGCTCTACGTCCAGGATCAGCATCCGAGACATCAGATATGCGGTGCGCGTGGTCCAGAATTCGGCGTCACGAGCGATGAACCAACCTGCCATGCCTACGTGGTCAGGATGGTGGTGGGTCAGGATTACCCGGCCAACGGGCTTACCGCCCAGCGGCCCGGCCAGCGCCTGTTCCCAGATCGCCACGGTTTTTTTCGAATGCATCCCCGCATCGATGATCGTCCAGCTGTCGCCTTCGTCCAGCGCATAGATGTTGACGTGGTCCAACGCCATGGGCAGCGGAAAGCGCAGCCAAAGGACGCCCTCGGCGACCTCGATCGCCTTGCCATGCTCGGGCGGAGCGTCCCATGGATAGCGAATGCCAGTGCCCGCGCTATCCATCATCCGCACAGCTCGTCATTTGTGATGTCGTAAAGGTCCGAGGCCCCGGCGCGCGCGTGCTCCAGCTGTCCGGCATATTGCGGCAGCAGGCGGTTGATATAGAACCGCGCGATCTTGGTGCGGGTGCCGTTGCCGCCCTCGGCCATTGCGGCCTTCAGGTGATAATGCCCGCCCAGAACGCGACCAAAGGCCGTCAGGAAGGGCACGCAGCCGGCAAAGCGAGCGTTCATGTCGGTCTGCGCGACCATCCATTCCACGGCTTCGCGCAGGGTTTCGGTGGCTTGCCAGACAGGCTCGGCCAAGTCAGGCAGCGCGGTGCGCACCTCTTCGGCGTGGGCTTCGATCTCGTCCAGCAGGGCATAGGCGGCCGCGCCTCCGTCCATCATCTTGCGGCCGACCAGGTCCATTGCCTGAATTCCGTTCGTGCCTTCATAGATCGAGGTGATACGCACATCGCGGCTGAATTGTGCGGCGCCGGTTTCCTCGATAAAGCCCATGCCGCCGTGGATCTGCACGCCCAGCTCGGCCACGGCGATGCCGATATCGGTCGAGAAAGCCTTGGCGATCGGGGTCAGCAGCGCGGCTCGGGCCTTCCAAGCCGCATCATCCGTGGCAGTCCCCATGTCCAACGCGACCGAACAATCCAGCACCAAGGAACGCACGGCAAACGTATCCGCCCTCATCGTCAGCAGCATCCGGCGCACGTCGGCGTGGTTGATGATCGTGCCCATCTGCTCTCGCTCTTGGGCATAGGCCAGCGCGTGTTGATAGGCGCCCTCGGCAATGCCCACGCCTTGGGTCCCTACGCCCAGACGCGCGTTGTTCATCATGGTGAACATGGCGGCCATGCCCCCGTGCTCCTTGCCGACAAGCCAACCCTTGGCACCATCGAACTGCATCACGCAGGTGGGGCTGCCGTGGATGCCCAGTTTGTGCTCAAGGCTGACCACGTTCAGGCTGTTGCGCTCGCCCAGAGACCCATCCTCGTTCGGCAGGAATTTCGGCACCATAAACAGGCTGATCCCCTTGGTTCCGGGCACGCCATCGGGCAGGCGCGCCAGCACAAGGTGGCAGACATTGCCGCCGAAATCGTGATCGCCCCAAGTGATAAAAATCTTCTGACCGCTGATCGAGTATGTGCCGTCGTCATTGCGTTCGGCCTTGGATTTCAGCGCCCCCACATCCGAGCCAGCGCCCGGTTCGGTCAGGTTCATCGTGCCGGTCCATTCGCCGGTGATCAGGCGCGGCAGGTACATCTGTTTCAACTCGTCCGAGGCGTGGTGTTCCAGTGCCTCGATCTGGCCTTGGGTCAGCAGCGGGCACAGGCCCAGCGCCATCGCGGTTGCGGTGACCATCTCGTTGCAGGCGGTGTTCATCGCCAGTGGCAGGCCCATGCCGCCGTGCTCTTCGCCTGCGGATACGGCGATCCAGCCGCCTTCAGCCATGGACTTGAACCCCTTGGCATAGCCCTTCGACGTGCGCACGACCCCGTTTTCCAGCACCGCTCCGTCCAGATCCCCATTGCGCTGCAACGGGTACAGGATCTCTTCGGCCATCTTGCCCATCTCGGTCAGCACGGCCGAGGTCATGTCAGCACTTGCCGTGTCAGCAAACCGCTCGGTTCCGGCGACCGAGGCCATGTCGACAACGTTCTCGAAAATAAACTGGTAGTCCTCGACGGGGGCGCGATACGGCATCTTTTGTCTCCTTCTTGCGGGACGGCTTGGCATTCAAGTCATACGCAGTTATTCAAAAATGCGTGCCGAAGAAAGTATCTATCGGTCCGAATGCATCAACCAAAACGCCGCGTCAAAGGCCATGTCTGCCCTCGAAACCCTTATCCTGACCCCCAAGCCGTCGGGCATCGCCCGCGCAGCGGAAACGCTTTCCGCCGGGGGACTGATCGCCCTGCCAACCGAGACCGTGTACGGCTTGGGTGCTGATGCGCGCAATGATCACGCCGTGGCGCGGATTTTTCAGGCCAAGGGTCGCCCGCATTTCAATCCGCTGATCGTGCATGTGGCTTCGGCCCAGGTGGCGCAGCGCTATGTTGAATGGTCGGACACTGCGCAGCAGCTGTCCGACGCGTTTTGGCCAGGGGCCCTGACGCTGGTGCTGCCGCTTAGGGCCGATGCGGGCCTTTCGCCGCTGGTCACTGCGGATTTGCCAACACTGGCGATACGTGTGCCTGCCCACCCGATTGCCCAGGCGTTACTGGAAACCTTTGACGGCCCTGTCGCGGCCCCATCCGCCAATCCTTCAGGCAAGATCAGCCCCACCACGGCGCAGCATGTCATCGACGGTTTGTCAGGCCGGATCGAGGGTATTCTGGACGGTGGCCCCTGCCCCGTCGGCGTGGAATCCACCATCGTGGGCCTGTCCGGCGTGCCGATGCTGCTGCGTCCTGGCGGCGTTGCAACCGAAGATATCGAGGCTGTGCTGGGCGCTCCGCTTGCCTTGCGTGACAAAGCCGATCCGCTCACGGCTCCCGGCCAGATGCTGTCGCATTATGCGCCGGGGGCACGCGTGCGCCTGAACGCCACCGAGGTGGCCGAAGACGAGGTTTTGCTGGGCTTTGGCCCGGTCCCCTGCACGCTGAATCTGTCTGAAACCGAAGACTTGGTCGAGGCCGCGGCGAATCTGTTCCACCATCTGCATGCGCTGGACGCGATGGATCCTGCGGGAATTGCTGTCAGCCCGATTCCAATGAAAGGCCTGGGGGTTGCAATAAATGACCGTCTGGCCCGTGCAGCGGCCCCGAGGGACGCTTAGGCATGTCCCGCGTCCGAGGACAGCATCAACGCATCCACCCCCAGTGACTTCAATGCACCGTCCCATTTGCCCTGGTCGGGCAGGTCGAACACCAGCTCCATATTGGCATCACAGGTTAGCCAGGCATTCTGGCTAAGTTCGTCTTCCAACTGGCCCGGCCCCCATCCCGCATATCCGATGGCCACAAGCGCCCGTTCCGGCCCGCGGCCTTTGGCCAACGCCTCAAGAATGTCCAGCGTCGCCGTCAGGCCAAAGACGCTTTGAACCTTCAAGGTATTGACATTGCTTACATAATCTAGCGAGTGCAGAACAAAGCCCCGGGTTTGCTCGACCGGACCGCCAAAAGAAACATCAAGCTGCCGACTTTCCGGTCCATGGTCGATCGAGAGTTGTTCGAGCATATCCGACAGCGCAACCTCGCCGGTGGGTTTGTTGACGATCAGGCCCATCGCCCCCTCGTCAGAGTGGGCGCAAATCAGCACCACTGATTGCTCGAACCGCGGATCGCCCATGGCGGGCATCGCGATCAAAAGCTTTCCGGTCAGGTTCAGCGGGGCGTTTTCTGTGTCCATCTCTAAAAGATAAGAACCCTCGCCGCCCGGGTCCAGCACCCGCGACACAAAAACCACGGTTGGGCGGTTTGCCACATAAGCTCGCCGGAATGTGAGTTGGAATTGACCGGTTTTTAGCCCACATCGGAAGGATGATCAGATCTGCTCTTATGTTTTCGCTGGCGGCGCTTGGCCTGTCCGCCCCGCTGGCCACCGCCCAATCGGGGACGCAACAGGTTGTTGCGCTTGAGGTGCTGCCCGGTTGGCGCAGTGCCGATGGCACCCATGTGGCCGCCCTTAAGATCAATCTGGCACCGGGATGGAAGACCTATTGGCGCGCGCCGGGGGATGCCGGCATTCCGCCGTTGATTGATTGGTCCGGGTCTGAAAACCTGGCCAAGATCATGCCAGTCTGGCCCACGCCGCTGGTGTTTTCGCAAAACGGGATGACGTCGGTCGGGTACAAGGATCAACTGATACTGCCGATTGTTCTGACACCGAACGAGCAGGGGCAACCCATCGCCCTGTCCGGCCAGCTGCAGATCGGGATCTGCAAAGATGTCTGCGTGCCTGCGGATCTGGGCTTTGATGCCGCGCTACCGCTGGAGCAGCTGCGCGATACCACAATTTCAGCCGCGCTGAAGGACCAGCCTTACACCGCTCAGATGGCCGGGGTTGGGCGCGTGAGCTGCGACATCTCCCTGTCCGAGGATGGTCTGACCCTGTCAGCCAGCGTGCAAATGCCGCCCGCGGGGGTCCATGAATACACGGTCGTGGAAACCTCGGACCCTGACATCTGGGTGGCCGAGGCCGAAACCCAACGCAGCGGCGACACCCTGACCATCCGGACCGAGTTGATCCACATGACCCAGGAAAGCTTTGCGTTGGACCGTTCAGGCTTGCGGTTGACTGTTCTGGGCAGTGACCATGCAGTGGATATCCAGGGCTGCCCTGCCGACTAGGTCAGGCAGTGCGGCGCAGGACCCTCACCAGCAGCGAAACCACATACATCCCCACCACGATTGCCAGGGCGCCTAGCAGGAACAGGCCCAACCCATCTGACGTTTGGGCGGCTGGCAGGTTTGCCAGCGCCGGATGCACCTGCCCGGCAACCAAGGACCAGCCCATGGTCAGGCCCAGCCATGCGCCAAGTGCCAGCACGGACGCGCCCATCGGCACCCACACGCCCCGCACCCTTGCCGAGCGGCGAAGCGCCGTGAAATAGCGACGCAAGTCATGCTGAATCGCAATCAGCGCAGGCACCACGATCAGCACCAGCAGCATTCCGAACCCCAGCCCATAAACCAGCGTGATCACTGTCGGCCGCAGGAACGCCGCCTGTTGCGAGGTCTCATACAGCAGCGGTGCCAGCCCCAACACCGTGGTCAGCGTGGTCAGTATCACCGGGCGCAATCGATCCGAGGCGCCCTCGACAATGGCGGGGATCACGCCGCGTTCGGCGGCATATTCATCGATGGTGGTCACCAGAACGATCGAGTCGTTGATGATGATCCCCGTCATCCCAATCAACCCGACGACGGTGAACATGGACAGCGGCACATCCCACAGAACATGACCATAGATCGTGCCCACCAGCCCGAAGGGAATGATCGCCATCACCACCACCGGGCGCGTCCAGCTGGAGAACACCCACGCCAGCACCAGATAGATCCCCACAAGGCACAGGGTCAGGCCGGTCATGGCGTCGCTTAGAAAGGCGTCTTCTTGTTCGGACAGGCCGGACATGCGCCATTCCACCTGCTTTTCACTGGCGATCTTGGGCAGGATCTCGGTTTCCAGAAGACGGTTGATTTCCTCGGCGCGGGCAGGATCATCCTCGGACACATCCCCGGTGACCGAGATCAGCCGAAGCCCGTTTTCCCGCCGCACCGTCGAAAAGCCCGAGCGGATGTCGACG
Organism: Thalassovita sp.; assembly: GCF_965218685.1. Lineage (GTDB taxonomy): Bacteria > Pseudomonadota > Alphaproteobacteria > Rhodobacterales > Rhodobacteraceae > Thalassobius. The sequence goes on from NZ_OZ244657.1 coordinate 247,845, forward strand.
CTGACAATATCGGCCAGCGGAACATATTCACCCTGACCCGTTCGCAGCTGCATGGTTTCAAGGAAATCGGCGGCCAGTTCCTCGTCAGGCAGTTCCACCCGGATCGAGGCACTGCGCGGCCCGTCTGGAAATGTTGCGGCCTCAAGACCGTTCAGACGGTGCCTCAGCACGCGACCCAGCCCGTCGATGGTAAAGCCCAGCGCCTGCCCTTGCGGGGTCAGCTCAAGGATGATCTCGTCCTTGTCATAGGCCAGGTTGTCCTCGACAGCGGACACTTCGGGAAAGCGCAGCAGCTCTTGTTGCAGGGCCTCGCTGGCCGCTTTCAGCGTTTCAGCACTGGCCCCGTAGAACTGCACGTCCAGCGCCTCGCCGCCGGGGCCTGACCGCCAACCACGGAAGCTGATCGTCTCGACCATAGGATGGCGGCGCACCGCGTCTTGCAGTTCAGCCACAAAAGCGAAACTGGAATACGGGCGCAAGTCGGCGTCGATCAGCTCGATCGAGATGCCACCCAGAAGATCCGCGTCCTTGGTGTCGGCGCCGGGCAAGGGTCGCCCGGCATTTCCCCCCACTTCGGCAATCACATAGTCCAGCGGGTTTGTGCCGTGGCGTTTCTCAAATTCAGCGCCCAGGGCCTCGGTCGCGCGCTGCATTTCGCGCATCATGGCCAGGCTGTCCTCGCGGGTGGCGCCAGGCAGCATCGAGAAATTCCCCGTCACGCTGCCCCGTTCGGGCGCATTGAAGAACCGCCATTGGACGTCGCCGCGGATAAACACCGCCACTTGGCTGGCCAGCAACACAACCGCCAGCGCGATCACGGCATAACGCGCCCGGATCACCGCCGCCGTCAGCGGACGGAACATGTTGGTGCGCACCCAGCGGAACCCCTTGTTCACGGTGCGCGAGGGCCAATCGTACCAGCGCTCTTTGGCGGCATGTTTCAAGGCGTGGGCCATGTGGTTGGGCAGGATCAGGAAACACTCGATCAACGAGGCCATCAGAACCACGATCACGGTAAAGGGGATATCGCGGATCAGATCACCAAACCGGCCGCCCACGGCTGTCAGGCCGAAAAACGCAATAATCGTCGTCAGCGTGGCCGAAAAAACCGGCAGTGCCATCCGCCGCGCAGCCGTTTCTGCAGCACCCGTCGGGCTGTGGCCATTGCGGGACAAGTGATCAGCATGTTCGCCAACCACGATGGCGTCATCCACCACGATGCCAAGCGTGATGATCAGGCCGAACAGGCTGATCATGTTGATGGTCAGGCCGGCGGCATACATCAACGCGATCGCCGTCAGCATCGATACCGGAATGCCTGCCGCCACCCAAAAGGCCGTCCGCGCGTTCAGGAACAAGAACAGAAGGATCAGCACAAGCCCAAGACCCAACAGGCCATTGTCCTTAAGCAGGTTCAAACGCGCCGTGATGGATTCGGCGCGGGTGCGGATCAGTTCGACGCTGACGCCCTGAGGCAACGTGGCCGCCATCTGGTCCGCGACCTCTTGGACCTGCGCCTGGATCTTGATCGCATCCCCGGTGTCGGAGCGGTCCACCCGCACCGAAACAGCCGGGTGATCGCCCACGAAATACACGCGGTTGCGGTCGCTGCCCAACAGGCTGACCTGCGCCACATCCCCCACCGTCAAGGTCGAGCCATCATCGCGGGTGCGCAGCGCGATATCCGCGATCTCGCGGACCGAGCGTTTCTCGACCCCCGTGCGCACGCGCGCATTGCCGCCACTGACATCACCTGCGGGATCGGCATCCACCTCTTCGGCGATGGCAGCCGCGATCTGGGCGATGGTGACGTCATGTGCCATCAGGTTCAGGCTGGGCACTTCGACCATGATCTGGTTAGCAGCGACACCGCGGATGGTCGTGCGGGTGACACCCTCGGCGAAAAGACGCGTGACCAGCTCGTCCGCGAACAGCCCAAGCTGATCGGAGCCCACCGGCCCCGAGATCACCACATCCGTCACCCGGTCGCGCCAAACGCCGCGCTTGACCACGGGGTCATCGGCCTCTTCGGGCAGGGTGGTCACCGTGTCCACGGCCGATTGCACGTCATCTGCGGCGCGGGACATGTCCCAGCCCGGCTCGAACTCCAGCTCGATCCGCGCGATCCCTTCCGAGCTGCGGCTTTCGCTGCTGGCCACGCCCTCGACCACCAGCAAAGCAGGTTCCAGCACCTGTACGATTGCGGCGTCCACATCTTCGGCGCCGGCCCCGTCCCACTTCACGCTGACGGTGACATCATCCAAGATCACATCGGGGAAGAACTGAGCCCGCATCCGCGGCACTGCCGCCATGCCCAGAACGATCAGCACCACCAGCAGCAGGTTCGCCGCCGTCTTGTGCCGGGTAAAATAGGACAGCAGGCCGCCTGCCGCAGGGGGAATGGCGCGGATCATCGATCAGCCCCCCATCCGGGCTTCAAGCCGTTCGACCATTTCAGCGGGCACCTTTTCCTGCTCAAGCCCGCGCAGCAGTCGCGCGCGGATCTCGGCGGGCATGCGGGTGTTGGACTGTACGAAAGCCACCAGTTTGGCGCGGCGCTCGGCGCTGAGCTCCAGCATTTCGGGTTCTTCGATCTGGCTGGCTGCCTCGCCGCGCAGCGGACGCACCTTGATACCGGCGCCCAACAACGGCGAGCGTTGGGTCACGACCTCTTGCCCGGCCAATTCAGGCGAGCGTACCAGCACATCATCGCCTTGTCGACGGATCAGGCGCACCTGCACCGATTGCAGCCGGTCGCCCTCGCCCAGGATCAGCACCCGGTCAGCGGCATCCAGCGCGGTTGCGGGCAGACGCACAACACGTTCTATGGGCGGTTCCTGCACGGCCACGCTTACGAAATCACCGGGCTTCAACCCACGTGCGTTTTCCAGCCGGGCAAAGATCAGACGGCCGGTCTGCCCCTCGCCCACGGCGGCGCTGTCACGGTCAATCTGGCCGCTGGCGGTCAGGTTTTCCCCATAGAGGTTCAGCACGACCGACACGGGCGATTTGGCAAGCTGCCCCCCGTCATCCAGCAACCGCGCGTATTGCGAAGTCGACACCCGGAACGAAACCTCAAGCGCGTTGCCATCCACCAGTTCGGCCAGCACCTCGTTCTGCGAGACAAGCCCGCCGGCGACCACGTCGACATTACTAAGCGTACCGTCAAATTCTGCGTGAATCACCGTGTCGGCCAAGGTGCGCTTGGCCTCGGCCAGGGCAATCCCTGCGCGGCTAAGCTTGGTGGCGGCCTGATCGACGCGCGCCTCGGCCAGGGCCAGCGATTGACGGCGCGAAACCACGGCCTGACGCGCACTTGAGGCTGCAAGCTCGGCGGTTTCCACGGTGGCCTCGGTGGCGACGCCGCGCTCGGCCAGATCCTGCGCCCGTTTGAAAGCGCGCTCTCGCAGGGCAGCCTGTTCCTCGGTCGCGACCAGTTCATCACGGGCAAGGATCAAAGCGCGGGCGGCCTCGCGGGTTTCCAGCTCGGCGTCCTGATGATCAGCTTCTGTGCGTTCCAGCGCGGCCTTGGCGTCAGACGGATCGATCCGCACCAGCACGTCGCCAGCCTTGACCAACCCGCCTTCGGCAAAGCCGTCGGCCAGTTCGATCACCGTGCCACGCACCGCCGCGCGAATTTGCAGCGTGCGCATGGACTGAACCTCGCCATAGGCGCTTAGCTCGGGGCGGACGGTCTGCGGCACCGCTGACACAACGTTCACTGCAAAGACCCTTTCGCGAACCTGAGGGGCGCGGGCCTCGCGGGACATGCGTTTTTCAAGGGCGTCAAACACCATCGAGCCCGCATAGACCAATAGCCCCAGCGTTACGGCCGCCAGGAAAAGACCGGTCAAACTTTGGCGCAAGAATCGCATCTGTATTCACCTATATTTCGGGCCACACAAAGGGCTGACACAGCAACTTAGCGGCTTGTGGCGGATTTCCAAGGCACAAGCCTGTTACGCCGGGCGCGATCACTTCCGTCGCTTATGTTCTTCGAGGCGCGGAAAAATTTCGACAAAGTTGCAAGGCATGTGGCGGTAATCCAGCTGGTATTGCAAGATCTCGTCCCACGCGTCCTTGCAGGCGCCGCTGCTGCCGGGCAGCGCAAACAGATAGGTGCCGCCAGCAACGCCGCCCGTGGCGCGGCTTTGCACCGCTGATGTCCCGATTTTCTGCATCGAGACCATGGTGAACACCGTCCCGAACGCGTCGATCTCTTTTTCATAGACGTCGCGATGCGCCTCGACCGTGACGTCGCGCCCGGTCAGGCCCGTTCCCCCGGTCGAGATGATCACGTCCACTTCGGGGTCCGCGATCCATGTCCGCAGCTGTTCGGCAATCTGGTCACGTTCGTCGCGGATGATCTGGCGGTCGGCCAGAATGTGCCCTGCCCCTTGCAGCCGGTCCACCAGGGTTTGACCGGATTTATCCTGATCCAGACCCCGCGTATCCGAGACCGTCAGGATCGCGATCCGCACCGGAATGAACTCTTTGCTGTCGTCGATCCGCGCCATGTCTATCCCCTCTGCATCAACGCCAAACGCGCCGCCAATGCCACGAATATGCCCGCGCTGATCCGGCCCAGCCATGTGGCAAATCGGGCGTCCCCGGTCAGTTTGCGGCCAATCCCGCCCGCAAAGATGCCGACCAGCCCGTTGATGATGAACCCTCCCACCGACAGAACGACCCCGAAAATCAGGAATTGCGGCAGCACCGCGCCTGCGGGATCCACGAATTGCGGGACAAAGGCCAGCACGAACAGGATCACCTTGGGGTTGGTCAGGTTGACGATGAAGCCTTGGGCAAAGGCGCGGCGGGCTGAAACGCCCTGCACCGATCCACGTGCAGGGCCAGCGCGCAAGGACTGCCACGCCACCCACAACAGGTATGCCACGCCGACCCAGCGGATGAGATCAAACGCGCCGGGCATGGTCGAAACAACGGCGCTGAGCCCTAATCCGGCTGCCAAGGCATGTACGCATCCCCCCATCGCGATGCCTCCGCTGGCGGCGATCGCGGGGCCTGGCCCGCTGCGCAGCCCCTGCCCCAGGCAGAACATCATATCCGCGCCCGGCGTCAGGTTCAGCGCCAATGCGGCGGGGACAAAAGCCAAAAGGGTGATCGGGTCCATTACAGCCCCTCAAGCCGCGCCTTCAGGCTTAGCAAATCCGCCCAAGCCTCGCGTTTTGCATGGGGTTGGCGTAGCAGATAGGCCGGGTGGAACATGGGCAGCGCCGGGGCGCCGTAGGCCTCGGTCCACTGGCCGCGCAGTCGGGTGATGCCGCGTTTACCCAGCCCCGCCTGACACGAAATATTCCCCATCAGAACCACGACATCAGGTTTGACAAGTTCCACATGCTTGCGCAGGAACGGCAGCAGCATCTGGATTTCCTCGGGCTTGGGGTCGCGGTTTTGCGGCGGCCGCCAAGGCAGGACGTTTGTGATATAGACCGCCTTTGAGGCGTCTTCGGAACGACGATCCATCCCGATCGCCTCAAGCATCCGGTCCAGCAACTGCCCGGCGCGGCCCACGAAGGGGCGCCCCTCGCGGTCCTCATCCCGACCCGGAGCCTCGCCAATGATCATCACGCGGGCTGCAGCATGGCCGTCACAGAACACAAGGTTCCGGGCACCGCGTTTCAGCTCGCAATGTTCAAACTGCTGCATAGCGGCGCGCAGCTCGTCCAAAGATCGCACCCGCGCGGCCATATCCTCGGCCACGGAAACCGGATCAATCTTGGGCTTGGGCGCTGGCGGCGCTGGCTGTCCCTTCTTGGGCGCCGGAGCAGCCTTGGCCTGCTGGCGCGCCTCTTCGGCGGCGGCATAGCGATCAATGGGGGTATCGGCCAGCGCCTCGTCTGCGCCCAGCTCGATCTGCCACTCTAGAAGGGCAAGCGCCGTATGATAGTCCATCGCCGATTCCATGCGCCTAACCCTATCCCGGCCCGCGCCCCTGCGAAAGCCAGCAAATCGGGCCTCTGCGGCGCTGCCTTATCTTGCCCCTTGCCATGGCCCCACTTATAAGCAGATCAAGCAATTCTGGAGGCGGCGATGACGTTCACGCAAAAGCATCTTCTGGGGATCGAGCCCCTCCACCCGACCGAGATCACCGCCATCCTGGACCTGGCCGATCAATACGTCGATCTGAACCGGCGCGATGTCAAACATTCCGACGCGCTGGACGGGCTGACGCAGATCAACATGTTCTTCGAAAACTCGACCCGCACGCAGGCCAGTTTCGAGCTGGCGGGCAAGCGTCTGGGCGCGGATGTGATGAACATGGCGATGCAGGCGTCCTCGATCAAAAAGGGGGAAACCCTGATCGACACGGCGCTGACGCTGAACGCGATGCACCCCGATCTGCTGGTGGTGCGCCACCCCCATTCCGGCGCCGTGGACCTGCTGGCGCAAAAGGTGAACTGCGCCGTGCTGAACGCGGGTGACGGCAAACACGAACACCCCACGCAGGCCCTGCTGGACGCGCTGACCATTCGCCGCGCCAAGGGACGCCTGCACCGGCTGAACATCGCGATTTGCGGCGACATCGCCCATTCACGCGTGGCCCGCTCAAACCTGATCCTGCTGGGCAAGATGGAGAACCGCATTCGTCTGGTCGGCCCGCCGACGCTGATGCCCAGCCAAATCGACCAGTTCGGCTGCGAGGTTTATCACGACATGCACGAGGGTCTGCAGGACGTGGACGTCGTGATGATGTTGCGCCTGCAACGCGAACGCATGGATGGCGGCTTTATCCCCTCGGAACGCGAATACTATCACCGCTACGGTCTGGACGCCGAGAAACTGAGCGTCGCCAAGGATGACGCCATCGTCATGCACCCCGGCCCGATGAACCGCGGCGTTGAAATCGACGGCGAGATCGCCGACGACATCAACCGCTCGGTGATCCAGGAACAGGTGGAAATGGGCGTCGCCGTGCGCATGGCCGCGATGGACCTGCTGGCCCGTAACCTGCGCGCTGCCCGCCGCGCAACCGAGGTGATGGTGTGAGCGACCGCATCGAGGTTCCAGCCAGTGAAACAGGCGTCGTGCGCCTGTTCTCGGTGGACCTGCCCCCCGAAGAAATCGACGATTTCGCCGATTTCGAACGCGAGGGCTGGCCGCTGATCTCGGCTTTGGGGATCTATGACCTGAATCCCTCGTACGTTGAGATCTTTCCGGTCAAACAGCTGGATGACATGGGCCTGGCCAACTACCTGACCGAGGCCTACAACATCGAACCCGATGACCTGAAAGACGACCGCACGGTGCTGAATAATATTCGCGGGTATGTGGCGCTGATCTCGTCCCGAGCGTTTCGTGGCAAGGCGCAGACACTGCGGCTGCACCATCCGCTGCGCTGGTTGGGCACATGGTCCGAACCCCGGCCCGAACTGGACCTGGCACCGATCCAGACGGACGCGGCCAAGGGAACCCTGGGCGACATTGGCCCCGACCCGAACGCCCCGAAATTCCCGCGCTGGCTGGGCTGGGCCTTGCCGTTGATCGGCATCGCGCTGGGCGCTCTGATTTTCACGCTGTCCCGGCACGGAGGCTGACATGTACGGTTCGCTGACCCCAAATTACGAACTGCAAGACGGCGAAGAGCTGCTGCTGCAGATCCATTCTGACCGGGCCACCTATTGGCGCGACCATGCATGGATGGCCGCAATTGCGATGGCTGCGGGCATGGCGATCCTGTTTTTCATGGGCAACCCACATCTGTGGACCGGCGCGATTGGCGGGCTAGCGGCGATCGCCGTGCGGGCGTTCTATGTGGCCTCGGACGAGCTGAAGGCCCGCTGGGACCTGACCAATCAGCGCCTGATGGGCCCGCAGGGGCGCAGCGTGCGCCTGTCTGAGATTAAGCAATTCCGCTCGCTTGGATCGGCCCTGCAGGTCATCACCCTGTCTGGCGACAAGCATCTGCTGAAATACCTAGGCGACAAATCCGCCACCCGCGCCGCGATCGAGCGCGCACAATCTGGGGGGCGCGTATGACCACGGGCTGGCAGGGCATCCTGAACGACGGCGAGGAAATCCTGTGGCAGGGACGCCCGGATACCGCGCCTGTTCTGACGCCCTCGGCCTTTGGCAAGCTGATCTTCGGGCTGTTCTTCTCGGGGTTTGCCGTGTTCTGGATGATTGGTGCGGCCTCGACCGGAGGGATCTTCTGGATGTTCGGCCTGATCCATTTCTTTGCCGGGGTCGGCGTCATGGGTAGCGGAGTTTTCTGGCCCGGTATCAAGGCCCGCTACACGTGGTATTCCCTGTCCAATCAACGTGCCTTTATCGCCACCGATTTTCCATGGGCCACGCGCCGCCTTAAAAGCTTTCCGATCACCGCCGGTACATCGCTGTCGCTGGAAGAGGGTAAACTGGACACGGTCCTGTTCGCCTCTGAGGACTACCGTGTCAAAGGCCGCACCCGCACGCACCGCATCGGGTTTCAGCGAATCCGGGACGGGCGCGCCGTCTATAACATGATGCGTGACATCCAGCGCGCCGACCGACAGGAGAGCCACGCATGACGCTATGGTCGCAAACACTGGACGAGGTCGTTTCCACCCATCCCCTGTACGGCCTGACTGCCAAAGGCCCGATGCCCGCTATTCTGGGCGTTCTGGGTGGGTTTGGCCTGTCGATGCGATATGATGCGCCCCTGCCCGGCATTCTGATCGGGCTGCTGTTGATCCTTATGCCCTGGCTGGTCACTCGATTTGTCGACCGCCGCCGCATCCGTTTCCAGATCGCCCAAGGTCAGGCCACCCGTTTTCAGGGCAAGATCGAGCAGGCTCTTTCGTTCGGGACCACTGTCGATTACACCCTGACCCGCGGCCCGCTGCGCCGTGCGCTAAACCTGCCCGGCGTGTTACACCTGAACAGTCAAACGGGCGTCATGCGCAGTTGGAGCCTGACCTGGCCTATCGCCGCCCAGAACATGCCCGCGTTGGACGCGGCCTTGACCCAAGCCCTGAAAGGGGAGACCTCATGACCACGACCCTGATCACCAACGTCCACATGATCGACCCTCAGGCCAGCGCGGTCGAGCATGGCTCGATCCTGATGCAAGACGGCAAGATCGCGGCGCATGGGGCAGAAATCGCGATCCCCGAGGGCGCAAGGGTTATTGACGGGCGCGGCAAATATCTGGCGCCGGGGATCGTGGATATCGGCGTGAAAGTGTGCGAGCCGGGCGAGCGCCACAAGGAATCCTTCAAATCCGCGGGCCAGGCCGCTGCCGCCGGGGGCGTGACTACCATCGTCACCCGCCCCGATACGCTGCCTGCCATCGACAGCCCCGAAACACTGGAATTCGTTACCCGACGCGCACAAGAAGCCGCGCCGGTGAATGTTGTGCCCATGGCCGCACTGACCAAGGGCCGCGAGGGCCGCGAGATGACCGAGCTGGGCTTTTTGCTGGATGCAGGCGCGGTGGCCTTCTCGGATGGTGATCATGTGGTCACAAATACCAAGGTTCTCAGCCGCGCGCTGACCTATGCCAAATCGCTGAACGCGCTGGTGATCGCCCATCCGCAGGAACCGATCCTGTCCAAGGGCGCGGCTGTGACCAGTGGCAAATTCGCGTCGCTGCGCGGCCTGCCCGCCGTCACGCCCATGGCTGAACGCATGGGGCTGGACCGCGACATTGCGCTGCTGGAAATGACCGGCGCGAAATACCACGCCGACCAGATCACCACAGCCCGCGCCCTGCCCGCACTGGAGCGCGCCAAGCGCAATGGGCTGGACATCACTGCCGGGACCTCGATCCACCATCTGACCCTGAACGAGCTGGACGTGGCCGACTATCGCACCTTCTTCAAGGTCAAGCCGCCCTTGCGGTCCGAAGATGACCGTTTGGCCGTGGTCGAGGCCGTCCGCCACGGGCTGATCGACACCATCAGTTCGATGCATACGCCGCAAGACGAAGAATCCAAACGGCTGCCTTTCGAAGAGGCCGCCGCCGGCGCCGTCGGGCTGGAGACCTTCCTGCCCGCAGCCCTGCGCCTGTATCACGCGGGCGACCTGACCCTGCCGCAGCTGTTCCGCGCCATGTCGCTGAACCCGGCTGATCGCCTTGGCCTGCCCGGAGGCCGCCTGACCACCGGCGCCCCCGCCGATCTGGTGCTGTTCGACGCAGAGGCGCCCTTTGTCATGGACCGCTCGAAACTTCTGTCGAAATCCAAGAACACCCCGTTTGACGGCGCACGGATGCAGGGCAAAGTCCTGGCGACCTTCGTGTCCGGCACCCAAGTGTTCGGAGAGCTGTGATGCCCGAGATAACCTCTGCACAAACCGTTCTTCTGCTCTGGGCTGTGATTGGCTATGGGCTGGGCTCGATCCCGTTCGGGATGGTGCTGGCCAAAGTAATGGGCCTGGGGAACCTGCGCTCGATCGGATCGGGCAACATTGGCGCCACCAACGTGCTGCGCACTGGCAACAAACTGGCGGCGTTCCTGACGCTGCTGTTGGATGGAGGCAAAGGCGCCGCCGCCGTGCTGCTGGCCCGTGCCTTCGCCGCCGAGGATGCCGCGCAGCTGGCGGGCGGCATGGCCTTTTTGGGCCACTGTTTCCCCGTCTGGCTGAAATTCAAGGGCGGTAAAGGCGTTGCGACTTTCCTGGGTCTTCTGCTGGGACTGGCCTGGCCGGTTGGCCTGGCCGCCTGCGCGACCTGGCTGCTGACGGCAGCCGTTGTGCGCATTTCGTCCTTCTCGGCCTTGATGGCCGCAGCGATGTCCTCGGTCTGGATGGTGCTGTTGGGCTATGGCCACATGGTGGCGCTGGGGGCGGTGCTGACCTTGCTGATCTTCTGGACCCACCGCGCCAACATCGCCCGCATCCGCAAAGGCACCGAGCCCAAGATCGGCAAAAAGTAACACGGAAAATGAAAACGCCCGCAGATGCGGGCGTTTTTTGGATCAATAGCTGAATTCTTTGTAGATCCGGCTCAGATCACCGTTCCAGTCGCCGTTATACCGCTCCAGAAGCTCATCGGCCGGTGTCATCCCGGTTTCAATGCTGTCTTCCAGTGCGTGCAAGAAATGGCGTTCGTCCTGAACCATGCCGCCCAGACCGCTGCGCTGACGCGCGATCAGACCCTTGCGCGAGATATCCAGCACCTCGGCCGCCAAGTCGATCATCCGACGCCCGCCCACGATAGCTTGCAGGCCGCGCACGCTGGCCTCGACCCGCCAGGCCTCGCGGGTTTCAGTGTCCCAGTGTTTGACCAGACCCCAGGCCGCATCCAGGCTGGATTGGTCATACATCAGCCCCACCCAGAAGGCGGGCAAGGCGCAAATCCGGCGCCATGGGCCGCCGTCGGCGCCGCGCATCTCCATGAATTTCTTGATCCGTGCCTCGGGGAAAATCGTGGTCAGGTGATCCGCCCAATCCGACAGGGTCGGCGTTTCACCGGGCAAGGCGGGCAGTTGACCTTTGAGGAAATCACGGAAGGACTGCCCCAAGGCATCGATATATTTTCCGTCGCGATAGACGAAATACATCGGCACATCCAAGGCGTAGTCCACGTATTGTTCGAACCCGAAGCCTTGCTCGAAAACGAAAGGCAACATGCCGGTACGATCCGCATCCAGATCCCGCCACACGCGCGAGCGCCAGGACTTGTGACCATTAGGCTTGCCTTCAAAGAAGGGCGAGTTGGCGAACAAGGCCGTTGCTACAGGCTGCAGCGCCAGAGCGACGCGGAATTTCTGAACCATGTCCGCCTCGGAGGCGAAATCCAGGTTCACCTGCACGGTGCAGGTCCGGTACATCATCGATTTGCCCATGGTGCCGACGCGATCCATGTAATCGGTCATCAGCTTGTAACGCCCTTTGGGCATCATCGGCATCTGCTCATGCGTCCAGATAGGCGCCGCCCCCAGACCGATGAAGCCAACGCCCACCTTGTCGGCAATGTCCTTCACGTCACGCAGGTGTTCGTTCACCTCGTCGCAGGTCTGGTGGATGGTTTCCAGCGGAGCGCCGGACAGCTCTAACTGCCCGCCCGGCTCCAGGCTGACATTCGCGCCGTCTTTTTCAAGGCCAATCAGCTTGCCGTTTTCTTCCAACGGGGCCCAGCCGTGTCCGTCACGCAGCCCCTCAAGCACTGCCAAAACCGAGCGTTCACCCTCGTAAGGGATCGGTTTCAGCGTATCTTTGCAATATCCGAACTTCTCGTGCTCGGTGCCGATGCGCCAGTCGTCTTTCGGTTTGCAACCGGATTCCAGATACTCGGCCAGCTGGGCCATATTCTCGATCGGCCCGCCGCCGGATTGGGGAATGGACATGTCTCGCTCCGGTCTTAAATCCCTCAGGTCCGGCCAGAATTGAGGGTTATAGCCGGCAAAGTCAATGCAAGGCGTTCAGGTTTCGAGACCAGATCACAACATCGTTTTTGCCTGAATTTTCCGCAGGCTTTTCCAGCGCCCGCAACAGCGATTCCATCTGGATTCCGGGCAAACTGGCGAAGACGTCATACAGCGCCTGCGCCCCGTTGGCGTCTACCGGGATCGAAAGAGGATAAAACCCCTGGGCCAGCAACCTCCATTGGCGGTCCCGGCCCTCGCCGGTCAGGCTGATTTGCGACAGCGCGTCGATGGGCAGGACCATGCCTCCCTCGGGACTGAAATAGCTGATCGCGCCTTCGTTCACTTCGACATGGCCGACGCCGCCCGCACCGCGCCAGAACCGTGCCCGCCGGATGCCCAGAAACAGGAACACTGCCCCCACTGCGGCCAGCGCCCAGCCCAGCCATTTCAGCACGCCAAAAGAGGTCAGTGCCCACCACAAGCCCAACGCCACAAGGGCCAGCGCGGCCGAAGGCTCGGCCCAGCGCGAAAGCCGTTTGGCGGCCTCGGGGCGGATCAGGCTCATGCGTTCCAGTCCCCAAGCGCCTGTTGCCATACCGTCAGCGCCGCCACCGCGGCCGTGTCCGCCCGCAGAATACGCGGTCCAAGACTGACCACATGCGCGTTGGGCAACGCGTGCAGGCGCTTGCGTTCAGCAGGGGAAAAGCCGCCCTCGGGACCGATCAGAATGGCCCATTTTCCGGGCTTGGCCGCAGCCAGATCGCGCGCCTGTCCGGCCTCTGCCTCGTCGCAGAACATCAGCTGGCGGTCCAGGGGCCAATCGGTCAGCACACGGTCCAGTTTCTGAAGATCCGTCACCTCGGGGACATAAGTGCCGCCGCATTGCTCGGCGGCTTCGACCGCATGGGCCTGCAGGCGATCTTGGCGGATACGCTCGGAATTGGTGAACTCGGTCTGCACCGGCATGATCCGCGCCGCGCCCATTTCAGCTGCTTTTTCCACGATGAAATCCGTCCGCGCCTTCTTGATCGGAGCGAACAGCAGCCACAGGTCAGGGGGCATCTGCATTGGGCGGGTCTGTTCAAGGCACGTCAGTTCACCCGCGCGCTTGCCGGCCTTTGTCACCTCGGCCCGCCATTCACCATCGCGCCCATTGAAAAGGGCAACATGGGCACCGGCCTGCTGGCGCATCACGCCAAACAGGTAATGGGCCTGATCACGGTTCAGCGGAACCGTTTGCCCATCCCCCAAGGGATGGTCTACATAAAGGCGGATCTTCACAGTCATGGACCCATTCTTATGCCCGATCATCCGCATATGCAAAGCCCCGAGGGCCAGGTTTCCGATGCTGTGACAGGCAATTGGGTCGACCACAAAGCGCCTGCGTTTCTACGCCCCTACCTGAGGCTGTCACGCGCGGACCGGCCGATCGGCACTTGGCTGCTGCTTCTGCCCTGCTGGTGGGGTCTGGCACTGGCGATTTTGCATGACGGACAGGCGCGCTGGTTCGATCTGTGGATATTTGTCGCTTGCGGACTGGGTGCCTGGCTGATGCGCGGCGCGGGGTGCACGTGGAATGACATCACCGACCGGGATTTTGACGCCGCGGTCGAGCGGACCAAGTCCCGACCCATCCCCTCGGGGCAGGTCAGCGTGAAACAGGCGGCCCTTTGGATGGGGCTGCAAGCGCTGATCTCGTTCGGGATTTTGCTGACGTTCAACGGGCCCGCGATCGCGATGGGCGTGCTGGCGCTGCTGCCGGTGGCTGTTTATCCTTTTGCCAAGCGCTTTACCTGGTGGCCGCAGGTCTTTTTGGGCATCGCCTTCAACTGGGGCGCGCTGCTGGCCTGGGTCGCTCATACCGGCAGCCTGCATCCGGCCCCTGTGATCCTGTATCTCGCCGGGATTGCCTGGACGCTGTTCTATGACACGATCTATGCCCACCAGGACAAAGAGGACGACGCGCTGATCGGGGTGAAGTCCACGGCCCGCCTGTTTGCCGAAAACACGCCCGTATGGTTGCGGCGTTTTCTGGTGGCGACCGTGATCCTGATGGGCCTGTCCATACTGGTCGCCATGTCCGGCCAGGCTGATCGGCCCTTTGCCGTTCTGATCGCCCTGCTGGCGCCTTGGGCGATGGGCGCGCACCTGATTTGGCAGATGCGGGTTCTGGATACCGAGGATAACGCGATTTGCCTGAAACTGTTTCGCGCAAACCGCGACACCGGCTTGATCCCCTTGCTGTTTTTCGCCGGTGCGATGTTCGGATGATTGCGCTGACCGCCAGCGCCCCTTAAAGAGCTAGCAACGAAAAGACCGACAGGGCCCATGCGACTATCATCCATCGCCATCATCTCGGCCACGTTCGGGGCAGCTGCTGCCCTGTCCGTCATCGGTGCAGGCTTTGCCGTCAACACCGTCGAGGACCAATCCGAACTTGGCGTGCGCCGCGCGCTGGACGCTCAGCGGATGCATTGGGCCGAGGTCGAAGCAAACGGGCTGCAGGTTTTCCTGACCGGCGAGGCCCCATCCGAGGCCGTACGGTTTAACGCCCTTTCCACCGCCGGTACAGTTGTTGACGCCGCGCGGGTGATTGATCAAATGACAGTGGAAGACAGCGCCGATCTTTTGGCGCCCACCTTCTCGGTCGAGATTTTGCGCAATGACAGCGGTATCTCGTTGATCGGGCTGGTACCCGCATCGACGGACCGGGCGTCGCTGCTGAAAATCATCCGCCCAATGGCTGCCGAGGGCCGCGCGACCGACCTTCTTGAGATCGCCGATTACCCCGTGCCCGAGGCTTGGGGCGGCTCGATGGAGTTCGCGCTTGAAGCGCTGGAATTCCTGCCCCGCAGCAAGATCTCGGTCACTGCGGGCGCCGTGGAAATCCGCGCCATGGCAGACAGCGCCGAAAGCAAGCGCAAGCTGGAGAGCGACCTGAATCGGCGCACCCCCGATGACGTGACGCTGACACTGGATATCACCGCGCCGCGCCCGGTGATCACGCCCTTCACCCTGCGCTTTGTCCGTGACGAGGGTGGCGCGCGCTTCGACGCGTGCTCGGCCCAAACCGACGAGGCCCGCGACCGTATCCTTGCCGCCGCCACTGCCGCAGGTCTTGAGGGCAACGCCGGATGCACTGTTGGCATGGGCGTCCCCTCGCCGCATTGGGCTAAGGCGGTGGAACAATCCATCGGCGCGCTGGCCCAGATCGGCCAGGGCTCGATCACCTTTTCGGACGCGGACATCACGCTGATTGCCGAGGAAACCACCAATCCTGCGACCTTTGATCAGGTCATAGGAGAGCTGGAAAACAACCTGCCCGAGGTTTTTGCCCTGCATTCGGTGCTGACCAAGCCCGTGGCCAAGGATATCGCGGGCGAAGCTGCAGAGTTCACCGCCACCCTGTCGCCCGAGGGCCTGGTGCAGTTGCGGGGCCGCCTAAGCGACGAGACCGCCCGCACAACCGTGGAAACCTTTGCCAAGGCCCGTTTTGGCAGCAAGTCGATCTACAACGCCGCCCGCCTGGACGAAGGTCTGCCCGGCCGCTGGGACCTGCGCATTCTGACCGCGCTGGACGGGCTGTCGCGTTTGTCGAACGGGCTGATCGTCGTGACGCCGGACCTGATCTCGATTTCCGGGAAAACAGGCAACACCGAAACCAACGCAGAAATCGCCCGTATCTTTGCCAACCAGCTGGCCGAAACCGACCGGTTCCAGATCGACGTGGAATATGTCGAAGCGCTGGACCCGATCGCCTCGTTGCCGACCCCGGACGAATGCGAAGCCGACGTGGCCGAGATTTTGAAAACCCGCAAGATCAACTTCGAACCGGGCTCGGACAAACCCGATGCCGAGGCCGCCGCGATTCTGGACGATGTCGCGAACGTGCTGCGTGAATGTGAAGAGCTGAAGATGGAAATCGGCGGCCACACTGACAGTCAGGGCCGCGAAGAAATGAACCAGGCGCTTAGCCAGCGCCGTGCCCAGGCCGTTCTGAACGCGCTGCGACAGCGGCAGGTGCTGACGGCCTCGTTCTCGGCCAGGGGCTATGGGGAATCGCAGCCCATTGCCGACAACGACACCGAAGAAGGCCGCGACGCAAACCGCCGCATCGAAATCAAGCTGATCCGACCCGAGCCTGCCCAGGAATCGGAAACCACGCTTGAATCGATGGAACAACCGGCCCAAGAAAACGCCCAGCAAGATCAGGTCGATGCAACGACCGAAGGAGGATCAGACGATGGATAGGATCAAGTTCATTATTGTGACCGCAATCGTTCTGTTCATCGCGTTCTGCGTGGGCTGGTTCGCCAACTGGTTTATCCACCGCTTTACCCGCGTGTCGAAATCCGACATGGGCGAGCTGGAGAAGATGGCGCAAGAACTGCACGAAGCCGAAGAAACCCGCGATCAGGCCATCACCTATCTGCAGCAGCGCGAGGCCGAGCTGACCAATCAGCTGGCCCAGACCGAGGCTGAACTGTCCGCAACCATGGACGGCCTGCGCGAGGCCCGCCACGAAGCAGAAGAACTGCGCTCTCAACTCGAGCAAGCCAACGCGGCCAATTGATCAGCTGATCACCACCCATAGGCTGTGCACCGCCATGTAGATCACGATCAACGATCCGATCGTGTAGAAAGTCGCGCGCACCTCGTGTGTTTGCTTGGTGGCATAAGCGACGAAATGCGCCGCACGCGCCAGAACAAACCCGTAAAGCAGACATTGCGCCAATAACAGCGCGGGCTGGGTTGCAACGAATATCAGGCCAGCGACCCAGAACGCAGGGATATTCTCAAGATCATTACGATGCATCCGCCTGGAGCGGTCCACATAATCGTTGACCTCTAACTGCGACGGGTCGGGGTCCTTGTTGATCAACCCTTTTTGCGCATCCTCGGGACTGGCCAGACCCGAGTTGCTGCGCAGCATGCGATAGACGGTCATCCAGCCCTGCCCCATCACCTTAAGCACGGTCAAGGCGGCGGCGATCACGAAGGTTCTAAATACTGGGTTTTCAAGAGTGAACAGGTCCATCAACGGCCCTCCTGGGCCCGAGGCTAATTGATATCGTGAATTTAGGCAAACCAACCTTACCAGCGGCGCAGCGCGTCCTCGTCCTCGTCCTTGGCGGCGACCCAATCGGCGCCGGACGTGGTAAATTCCTTCTTCCAGAAGGGCGCGCGGGATTTCAGGTAATCCATCAGGAACTCGGCCGCCTCGAACGCATCCTTGCGGTGGCGCGAGGCCGTTGCGACCATCATGATCCGCTCGTTTGCGGCCATGGCCCCGAAGCGGTGGATAATCAGCACGTCGCCCAAAGACCAACGCTCGCGTGCGTCGGCCTCGATCTTCTCAAGCGCCTTTTCGGTCATGCCAGGGTAATGTTCGATCACCATGCGATCCAGGCTGTCGCCGGGCAGGTCGCGCACGATACCTGTAAAGGTGACCACAGCGCCCATGTCGGTCTGCGCATCAGCGAAGGCTACAGTTTCAGCGCCCAGATCAAAGGCGGCCTCTTGGACGCGGACGGCCATGTCAGCCCCCCGTCATCGGCGGAAAGAACGCCACCTCGCGCACGCCTTCAAGCGGGGCGTCAAAATCCGTCAATTCCTGATCCACGGCCACACGCAGCGCCGACAGGTCGGCGAAGGCCGCAGCATAGCGTTCTTCCCGAGCGCGCAGCTCGGACACCAGATCAGCCACGGTGGCGGCTTGCGTTTCCACAGTTTCGCGCGGGATCCCGATGCGTTCACGCACCCAGGCAAAATACAACACATCCATCAGCGATCATCCTTCAGATGCGGCTGCGCCTTGCGGAAATAATCCCAGCCAGTGATCACGGTCAGAACTGCAGCCACCCACAGCAGGATCAGCCCTGCGTAGCTGCTGAAAATCATGCCGTTCAGCTTCCATTCAAGCCCCTGCAGGTCCTCTTCGCGACCGGCAAGGATATCGTCGACCAGAGCCGCATCCATACCATAGCTGGACATCCCGAAATAATGCTCGAACACACCTTGCAGGAACAGCACTGCGATCGCGACCATTTGGAACGTTGTCTTCCACTTGGCCAGCTTGGTGACCTTCAGCGTCCCTGCCGTGTCGCCCAGAAACTCGCGCAGCCCCGAAACGAACACCTCGCGGAAAAGGATAAGTGCCGCCGGCAACACCAGCCCCGGCGCCATCGAGGAATACCCAACCAGCACCATCAGTGCGATCACCACCATCGCCTTGTCCGCGATCGGATCCAGCATGGCGCCCAGCTTGGTTTCCTGGCTCCATTGCCGGGCCAGGTAGCCATCGAACCAATCGGTGATGGCCGCACCCACGAAAAGCATCAACGCGAACCAGTCCGCATAGGGCCGAGAGAAGTACAAAAACATCAAGGCAACGCCCGGAGCGGCCAGCAGACGAATGACCGTCAGAATATTGGGAATTGTCCAAGTCATGACGCTTCCTAACCCGTTAACACGCTGCTGAAAAGTAGCCTTTCGACCTAACGGCGTGTGCCCGCGCGGCACAATTCCCCAGTATTCGCCAGAACCAGCCCCAGTTTTGACACATAACTTGGCGATCTGTGGGAGCAATTAAAGCAGAATGTTTTGCGGGTTCATTACCCGCTGGCCCGAGGAAAAGAATTTTGGCTTGTCTGGCTCCAGACATTTTTGACCTGCCCGTCATGGGCTCGATGTCCGTTCTTATTTTGTCGGTCGTCTTTACCTTATGGGTATGGCGCCAGCACCAATTCCCCGGAAAACGCGCCTTCATGGCGGCCGAGATCGGCATGCTTTGGTGGGTCTTTACCGCCATGATGGAGCTGTCGAACGCCAGCTTGGACTGTAAGGTCCTGTGGTCGCAACTGGCATGGCCCGGGATCGTTCTGATGCCCTCGGCTTGGGCAATGTTCTTGTTCCACTATGCCCTGGGCCAGGACGATTCCCTGCCTCAGCTAAAGAAATTTGCGCTGTTCGTCGGCCCGACGGTGGTGTCGATCATGGCGTTTACCAATGATTTTCACCACCTGCTGTACGGTCCGGGAACGCGCTTGGTCGAGGTCGATGGCCGCATGTCCGGTCAGTATGATCACGGCCCGCTGTTTTTCGTGGCCGTCAGCTATGTCTATGCGTTCATGATGGCCTCGGTTGCGATCAGCTTTGCGACGCTGCGCCGGGCCAAGCCTTCGTTGCGACCATTCTTTGTGACGCTGCTGTTGATCACGCTGGTGCCACTGGGTGGGAACGCGGCCTATATCCTGTGGGACGTTACGCTGTTTGGCTTTGATCCCACACCCTTCATGTTCTCGTTCGTGCTGGCCGCTTTTGGCTGGTTGATCGTGAACAACCGCATGATGGACATCACCTCGATCGCGCGGGACCTGCTGTTCGACGAGACCAACACCCCGACCATCATTTTCGACGACGAAGGCCGCCTTTCCGGGCTGAACAAACCCGCCCGGCGCCTACTGGCGAATGAGAACATCCGCATTGGCGCCCTGTTGACCGAGCTTCCGCAAATCGGCCCATTGGTCAGCAAAGTCATCAAAACTGGCCGGCTGCCCGTGCACCATACGGCCGTCTGGGGGCGCAGCACCTATGATCCGCGCCTGCATCCGCTGGCCAGCCCGATCAATCCGCGTGGCCCCGCCGTTGGCTGGACGCTGACCTTTGTCGACATCACAGCCCAGCAGGCGCATGCCGACCTGATGGCGCGGGCGGCCCAGCAGGCGGAAACCGCCAACCAGGCCAAATCCGACTTCCTGTCCACCGTCAGCCACGAGCTGCGCACGCCGCTGACCTCGATCCAGGGGGCTTTGGACATCGTCCAACTGACGGCCAAGGAAGACCTGCCTGACCAGACCGCGCACCTGATCGAGATCGCCAACAACAACACGCGCCGACTGAAAAGCCTGATTGACGACCTGCTTGACCTGCAACGGATCGAGCAAGGCCTGATGGAATTCCAGATGGAGCAGATGGAGCTGGCCTCGATGATCAAGGACGCGATCGTCGCCAACAAGTCCTATCTGGACAAGTACAAGGTGCAGGCCGTAGTGGACTTTCCCACGGCCCCGGCCGTTGTAATGGGCGACCAGAAACGCCTGTTCCAGGTGATGAACAACCTGCTGTCAAACGCGGCCAAATTTTCGGACGGGGGCACCAGTATCGAGATCACCCTGCGTCAGCGCGACGACATGAACGAAATCCTGGTGCGTGATCATGGCATCGGCATCCCCCCCGGCTGCGAGGACAAGGTGTTCGGGCGGTTCAGTCAGGTCGAATCCGTTTCGACCCGCGCGCGTGGGGGCTCGGGTCTGGGGCTGAACATCACGCAGGAAATCATTGAGGCGCACGACGGCACGATCCGCTATGTCAGCACGCTGGGTCAGGGCACGACCTTTATCGTCTCGTTACCCGCAGCCTGATCAGCCTTTTTCGTGGAAAAACCCATAGATCGTCTCGGCCAGAGCATCCGAAATCCCCTCGACCGCCTTTAGATCCGCCAGGTTTGCGCGGCTGACCGCCTTGGCCGAGCCGAAATGCGCCAACAACGCCTTTTTCCGCGCAGCGCCCACGCCCGGCACCTCGTCCAGCGGCGTTGCGGACACGGTTTTTGCCCGTTTTGCCCTGTGCGTTCCAATGGCGAACCTGTGTGCTTCGTCCCGCAGGCGCTGCACGAAATACAGCACCGGATCATTCATCCGCAGCGCAAAAGGCCGCTGCCCGGGGCGGTGAAATTCCTCTTTACCGTGGTCGCGATCCACGCCCTTGGCCACGCCGACCATGGGAATATCCTCGACCCCGAATTCCTGCATGATCTCAAGCACCGCGCTGACCTGCCCGGCGCCGCCGTCGATCAGCAGAAGGTCGGGCCACAGCCCTTTGCCCCGATCCGGGTCTTCCTTCAACAAACGTTTGAAGCGACGCGTCAGCACCTCTTTCATCATGCCGAAATCGTCGCCGGGGGTCAGATCCTCGCCCTTGATGTTGAACTTGCGGTACTGGTTCTTCATGAACCCGTCGGGGCCCGCAACGATCATCCCACCGACCGCGTGGGCGCCCTGGATGTGCGAGTTGTCATAGACCTCGACCCGCTGCGGCGGCGTATCTAGGTTGAACGCTTCGGCCAGCCCCTTGAGCAGTTTTGTCTGGGCCGCCGACTCTGACATTTTCCGGCCCAGGCTTTCGCGGGCATTGCGGGCGGCGCTGGCGATCAGTTCGGCCTTTTCGCCCCGCTGCGGGACCAGGATTTCCACCTTGCGGCCCAGCTTTTGCGTCAGGGCCTCCTCCATCAGGTCCGTGTTTTCGATGGGATGAGACAGGATCACCTGTTTGGGCGGTTCTTTGGTGTCATAGAACTGCCCCAGGAAGGCCTCCAGCACCTCGGGCGCCTCGATCTCGGCCCCGACACGCGGGTAAAAATCACGGTTCCCCCAGTTTTGTCCGGCGCGGATGAAGAACACCTGAACGCAGGCCTGACCCCCCTCAAGATGCAGGGCGACGATATCTGCCTCGGTCACAGTGCGCGGGTTGATGCCTTGGGCGGTCTGCACCTGTGTCAGCGCGCGGATCCGATCCCGCAAGGCGGCGGCGCGTTCAAACTCCATCGCCTCGGACGCCTCGGCCATCTGCGCGGCCAGGGATTCCTGAATTTCCGTGGACCTGCCGGACAGAAACCGCCGCGCATCCTTGACCGATTCCGCGTAATCCGCCGGGCTGATCTTGCCCACGCACGGCCCCGAGCACCGCTTTATCTGATACTGCAAACACGGCCGGGTGCGTGTCTCAAACTGCGAATCCGGGCAGTTGCGCAGCAAGAACACCTTCTGCAACTGGCTGAGCGTCCGGTTCACCGCGCCCGCACTGGCGAAGGGGCCGTAATAGGCGCCCTTTTCCTTCTTGGCCCCGCGATGTTTCTTGATTTGCGGATAGTCATGCCCCGTCGTCACCAGAATATTCGGGAAAGATTTGTCATCGCGCAGCAGCACGTTGTAACGCGGCTTCAGCTGCTTGATCAGGTTCTGCTCCAGCAGCAGCGCCTCGGTTTCCGTCTGGGTGGTCAGGAACATCATCGAGGCGGTTTCGCGGATCATCCGCTCGATCCGCCCCGAATGCCCCGAGGGCCGCGCATAATTCGACACCCGCGCGCGCAGGTTGCGCGCTTTGCCGACGTACAGAACCCGCGCCTGAGCATCCAGCATCCGATACACCCCCGGAGAGCTGTCCAGAGTTTTCAAGTACGACTGAATCAGCGCATGGCCGGTCAAAGCCGGATCGCGCAGGGTGTTATCGGGCAAGTCATCCGTCATCGCTTAGACCGTATGATTCTCTGAAAGGCGCTGCAATCTTTGGCCCATGTAGGCAAGCATTATTCCGTCCACCAAACCTGTGGATAAGTCTGCCGATAACTTGTCGGTATGTCTGATTTTCCCTTGTTTCAGGGCGCTTTCCGTGATTTGCCCAAAAAATAGGCACATATTCAACCCGTTGTTTTTCAACAATAAAAAATTTAGCACTTGGCAAAATATTGAAAACATTGACGTTTTTGTAACGCTTTTGAAACGAGGTCGTTACCAGTGCACAACTTCCGCGTAGGTGCATATGAAATGCTACTCTAGGCCCAGGATGTCAGGTGTTCTCCAGCCTAGGTGCTGGCCTCCGTCGACGCACAGCAACTGACCCGTAACCCCCGGCGAATCGAGGAAATATCCAAGCGCCCCGGTGATATCAGCAGGGTTCGAGCCCCGCTGCAGAATCGTCGCCTTGCGCTGCCGCTGGAAATGGTCTTCGGTTTGGCGCCCGCCCTGCAGCGTGGGCCCCGGCCCGATAGCGTTCACCCGCACGCGCGGCGCGAGTGCTTGGGCTGCGGTCTGCGTAAAGGCCCACAGGCCCATCTTGGCCAACGTATAAGTCATGAACTCGGGCGTCAGTTTGCGGACACGCTGGTCGATCATGTTGATGACCAGCCCTTGGGCCACGGGCTCGGACAGCTCGTCCAGTACGGGATCGGGGGCATGGGCGGCCATGGCTTGGGTCAACACGAAGGGCGCCCGCAGATTGGATTCGAAATGCCGATCCCAGCCTTCACGCGTGGCCGTGTCCAGCCGGTCGTATTCAAAGATCGAGGCGTTGTTGATCAGGCAGGTCACCGGCGCACCGAAATGAGCGGTGACGACCGGCATCAGAGCCTGCACCTGCGCTTCGTCCAGCAGATCCGCATGAAAGGCCTGTGCCGAAACGCCCATGTCGCGCAGACCGGCAACAGTTTGCTGCGCCGCGTTCTCGGAACTGGCGTAGTGCACGGCCACATCATAGCCCCGTCCGGCCAGATACTCGGCCATGGCGCGGCCCAATCGTTTGGCCCCACCCGTCACCAATGCAAGAGGCATGTCCGGTTCTCCGTTACTCAGGTCAGTACGCTGAGAACATAGATGACATAAAGCGCCGTCAAGACCACACCCCAAATCCGGTTGATGTTCCATTTCATGAAAACAAAGGGGAACAACAGCAACGACCCGCCCAGCATCACCCACAGATCAAACCGCAAGAAAGCCGGGTCAACGGGGATCGGGTGCACCAACGACGCCACACCGATAATGGCCAGCAAGTTGAACATGTTCGAGCCGATCACATTACCCAAGGCAACGTCCGCCTGGCGACGCAGAGCAGCCATCACGGTAGTGGCCAGCTCGGGCAGAGATGTGCCGATTGCCACCAGCGTCAGGCCAATCACAGTTTCGCTGACACCAAAGTCCCGCGCAATCGAGGTCGCGCCCTCCAGCAGCAGGTTCGCGCCCAGCGGCAGGCCAATCAGGCCCAGCGCAAGGAACAGCACGATCTTCCACCATGGCATGTCCGGATCAGCGCCCTCGGGGTCTTCCAGCTCGGCGTCTTCGCCGGCCGCGCGGTGGGCGCGTGCATCACGCACCGCATCAAACAGAACAAAGCCCAGCGCCAATAACAGCACGATGCCGCTGATCCAGTTGAACTCGCCCAGGAACGCCAATGCGATGAATAGAACAGACCCGGCGATCATCAAAACATAGCTTTTGCGGGTCTCACAATCAGCCGTGTGCATCGTCGCCAGCAGCGCGGGCACCCCCAACACCAACAGGATATTCGCCGTATTCGACCCCACGACGTTACCCAGAGCAATGCCCGGCACGCCCTCTAATGCGGCGGTGATCGAAATCAGAAGCTCGGGCGCTGAGGTACCAAAGGCCACGATGGTCAAGCTGACGATAAGCGCGGGGATCCCGATGCGCAGGCTTAGGTTCACCGCCCCACGCACCAACGCGTCCCCGGCCAGCAACAAGATCACCAGCCCGACGGCGGTAAACACCCAATCCATTCTCAGCGAACTCCTTTTTTGCAGGGGCAAGGGCCACTGCCAATTTTGAAACGGCCGCAGTCCGGGCAGCGTTTGGATTGTAGTTTCTTCTGGCCGGGAAAGCGCAGCTTTCCGAACATGGCAAGCACGGCCATTCCGATCAGGAACAAAGAGATGATCTTGAAAATCACGTCAGAGCCCGAAACGCGCATAGGCGGCGCGCTCCTCGATGCTGGTCAGTGCGTCGTCAGTCAGTTGGGCACCAAAGCGTTGGAACAATCCGCGACGGCGACCATAGCGCAGGAACTTGACCTTATCACCGTACAGCTCTTTCAGCTTGGGTTCGACATGGGCCAGACCATCGATCAACCCCAGCGCGGTGGCCTTTTCACCCAGCCAGACGCGACCGGTGAACAGGTCGGGATCGTCCTGGAGCTTATCCCCGCGACGTTCGCGCACATAGGTTTCAAACCCGGTATGCATGTCGCCCAGAATTTCCTTTAGCCGGTCCACGTCTTCGGGTTTTTCCGGTTTGAACGGGTCCATCATGGATTTGGATTTCACCGAGGTATGCACCCGCCGTTCGATCCCGTGTTTGGCAATAAACTCATGCGCGCCGAAACCGGCCGAGATAACGCCGATGGACCCCACGATCGAGCCATAGTCGGCCCAGATGTCATCGGCCGCACAGGCCAGCCAATACCCGCCCGAGGCCGCGACGTCTTCGACAAAGGCATGCACGGGGACGTTCTTTTCTTCGGACAACCGCCGGATCCGCGCAGCGATCAGCGCTGATTGCACGGGCGAGCCTCCGGGCGAGTTGATCACCAGCGCGACCGCCGCGGGTTTCCCTCTTCGAAAAGCGCGCTCGATCAGCGGGGCCATGACCGCATCATTCAGCGGGGCGCGCCCAGTGCCGATCATGCCTTGCAGCCGCACAATGGCGACGCGCGGCGGCGACTTAACAAAAGGAATAAAGCGTTTCATAGAAGCTCATGTAGAATGCCAGGTGCGGACAAACAAGGCAGGGCCCGGCGTCAGCTTGGCCTAAGAGTGGGAAATCGTGTCTGCGTTGCCAAAATCCCGCGTTCAGCCCGATCAGCCACGCAGTTTTGCGAACCAGCCCTTCTTGGTCTCGCCCTCTGCCTGGGCCTCTTCGGCTGCGGGTTCAACGGCCGTTTGGAAGTTTTCAAAGAACTGGTCAGCCATTTTCTTTGAAAAACTGTCAATCAGGCGGCTGCCCAACTGAGCGATCTTGCCGCCGACCTTGGCCTCGACCTCGTAGGTCAGACGCGTGCCGCCTTCGACCTCGGACAGGGTGACCTTGGCGCCACCCTTGGCAAAACCAGCCGCCCCGCCTTTGCCCTCTCCGGTCAGGGTCAGGCTTTCGTTCTCGACCAGGTCAGACAGGGTAACCGTGCCTTTGAACGTCGCTTTCACCGGGCCGACCTTTTGCACGACCGTGGCCTCGAACCCTTCGTCGACCGAGCCTGTGACCTCTTGCGCGCCGGGCACGCATTCTTTCAGCACCTCGGGGCTAAGCAAAGCCGCCCAGACCGTTGCTCGATCCACCTGAATGATCCGTTCGTCTGCCATCTGCATGGTGGCTGCCCCCTCTGTTCGCTAGCTAACGATCAGCCTACCCTGCCCGTTAAGGCGCGCCAAGCCAGTCATTTGGCAAATCACGGGAAATCCGGCTTGACCCGGCGGCGCTACACACACAGGCTGCGCCAGAACGCGCACCCCGCAGGAGCCTTCATGCAAAAGCTGATCGAAACCACCAAAGGGCTGGCGCCGGGAATGGGCCTGTCGGTCGTGATTTGTCTTGCCGCTCTGGCGCTGGGGCAACGCTATGGCGCGCCGGTGATGCCTTTTGCCCTGCTGCTTGGGATTGCGATGTCCTTTCTGGCAGAGGACCCCAAGATCCGGCCGGGGCTGGAGTTCGCAGCGTCATCGCTGCTGAAGATCGGCGTTGCGCTGCTGGGTCTTCGGATCACCACGGACACGATCGCCAAACTGGGATACGAGGCGGCGCTGGTGGTCGTTGGCCTGCTGGTCTGCACAGTTTTTCTGGGCCTTTGGATCGGGCGCCGGGCCGGTTGGCCGGCCCCGGTGGCGTTGGTGGCTGCCAGTGCCGTGTCAATCTGCGGCGCTTCGGCAGCTTTGGCCATGTCATCGCTTTTGCCCGCGATGAAACAGTACCGCAGTCAGACCATGACCATCGTGCTGACGGCCACGGCCCTGTCGACCGTGGGAATGGTCGCCTATCCGCTGATCGTGGATGCCTTGGGGTTTGATTTCCACCAACAGGGCTTTGTTCTGGGGGCCAGCATCCATGACGTCGCACAAGTGGTCGGGGCGGGCTATTCAGTCTCCGACGACGTTGGCGAAATGGCCGTCCTGACCAAGATGATCCGTGTGGCCATGCTGCCTGTCATCCTGTTGATCCTGTCCATCCACGTTGCCCGCAGCGAGGGCAAAGCAGGCCCCATCACCCTGCCCTGGTTCGTCGTGGTCTTTATCGCGCTTGCCATCCTGGCCAGCGCGGTCAGCCTGCCTGCGGTGCTGACCGAAACGGTTTCCCATGTCTCGCGCAGCATCTTCTATGTCTCGATCGCGGCCATCGGACTGCTGAGCAACGTGCAAGAAATTTTCCAGTCGGGACACCGCGCGCTGACCGTTTTGGGCAGCACCACGGTGTTCCTGTTGCTGTCGTCCATCCTGTTCGCGGCGATCCTGTACTAGGCCGCTAGCCCACGATCTTGACCGTGTGTTCGATCGTTCCGAACAGGTCCTTTCCATCGTGGTCTGACACCTGCATTACGACGGTGTCCCCATGACGCATAAAGCTTGTTTCACCCATGTCCCCAGCGATGGTTTCGATGGCGCGGCGTTCCGCGATACAGCTGGACCCGACCGTCGCATAGTCCGTATTCGACACAGTGCCCGACCCGATGATCGTCCCCGCAGGCAGATCGCGAGAGTATGCGGCATGCTCGATCAACTGATCAAAACCGAACTTCATCTCTTCGCCATTCGTGCGACCGAATTCCTTGCCGTTATAGGTCACGTTCAGCGGCAGGCAGACCCGCGAATTGCGCCAGCCTTCGCCCAATTCTTCCGGCGTGACGGTGATCGGGGCCACGGCGCAGGCCGGTTTACATTGTAACCAGCCAAAGCCAGTGGCCATTTCAATGGGACCCAGCGCGCGCAGGCTCCAGTCATTGATCAGAACGATCAGCCGGATGTATTGCGCGGCATCCTTGGCCTTGGTCCCCATGGGAACCGCGTCCACGATCACGCCGTATTCGCCTTCAAAATCAATCCCGTCCGCTTCGGAAGGGAATTTGGCAACGCCATGCGGCGGCAGGAATTCGTTCGACAACCCTTGATACATCAAAGGCCGGTCATTCAGCCCCACGACCGGCATTCCCCACGCCTGCTGGAGCAGCAAAGAATGGGTTTCAAAGGCTGACCCATCCAACCATTGCCATGCCCGCGGCAATGGGGACAGCGCACGCTGCACATCAAACGCCTCGGCCCCGGTATCGCCATTCAGCGCCGCGTATTGCGCGTTCAAACCGGGGGCCAAAGCGTCCCAATTCTCCAACAACTCTTGCAGGGTGTCTGCGCCGTTCACCGGCTGCATCCGCGCCCCATCGGACGAGACTACATGCACGCGCCCATCCGGCGTGCCATTATCGATCGTACAGAATTTCATTTGGCCACTCCTCGTGAATTAGACCTGCTGACCCTCGGTCGCGCCGTTCAGGAACACGCGCGTTGTGGTGGGCACTGCGGTGCTGATGGTCGCGATGGCCATGCAGGCATCGCGGCAAACCTGGATCAGGTGTTGTAGTTTCTCGTCGGGTTCGGGGCTGTCGATCAGCACATGACAACTGTAGGCGTCGCACATGCCCTGCCCTTGCTGGCCCTGACCGGGTTCGGGCGGCAGGGTGCCGTATTCGGCTCGGATCTCGACCCGCAGGTTGTCGATCTGCATCGGAGCCTTTTCCAGATAGCCCTGAATATGGGTCAGCAGGCAGAACGCCACCCCCATGATCAGATAACCCAGTGGCGAGGGCGCGCTGTCGTCGCCCCCCATGCCGGTGCCCTCGTCGCAGATAATTTCCCACGAGCTGTAATCAGGCCGCGGCGACAGGATCACTCCGCGTTTTTTCTGCCCCTCGCCGGGTTCCGCGACCACTTCATATGCAAAGCGGATCGGCTCACCCGGACGTATGACCGGCTTGGGAAAATCGGGCATGGTAGTGACGCCCGCAGGGTTTGCGGCGCGCGTAACGATCTGGGTCATGACCTATCCTTTCAGAACCGCGACAGGGCGGCACCAACCTGCGCTGGCCGCTTTGATCTTGACCGGAAAACAGATTACTTCGAACCCGGTCGACGGCAGGCTTTCCAGGTTGGCCAGCTTTTCCATGTGCATGTACAGATGGTCCATTCCCGCGCGGTGGCCTTCCCAGATCAACGATGCATCGCCCGTTTCAGCCACACGTTTGGCCGTGTGGACAAAGGGTGCATCCCAGCTCCAGGCGTCGGTGCCGGTGATCCTGACCCCGCGCGACGACAGGTAATTCGTCGCCTCACGGCCCATCCCGCAGCCCGTAGCCACATAGGACGGGGTGCCATAGGCCGCAGCCGCAGAGGTGTTCACCAGCACAATGTCACCATCTGCGATCTCGTGCCCGATCCGTTTCAGCTCGGCCTCGACATCCGCAGCGGTGGCAACATAGCCGTCTTCGAAATGGCGAAAGTCCAGCTTGACTCCGCGCCCCCAGCACCATTCCAACGGGACCTCATCGATGGTCAGCGCACGTTTGCCCCCATCCATGGTCGAGTGGAAATGATAGGGCGCATCCAGATGAGTTCCATTGTGGGTCGACAGGGTGATCTGTTCGACCGCCCAGCCTTCGCCGCCCGGCAATTGGTCCCGCGTCACGCCGGGGAAGAATTCCAACAACTGATCGGTGGTTTCATTATGGCCCATATAGGTGATTTTCGGCCCCAATCCGGGTGGATCCGCGTATTCTGTGTTCTCAAGCGAATGCGAAAGATCAATAAGTTGCATGTTCTTCTCCGATCACCGGTCCAGCAGGCCGGTAGCAATTGGGGGATACAGAATGACCAACGCAAGACAGACCAACATCATGGCCGCAAAAGGCGCCGCACCGATAAAGATGTCTTTCAGCGCGATCTCGGGGTCATCCAAAGTGGCTTTGATGACATAGACGGATATGCCAAAGGGCGGGGTCAGCAGCCCGATCTCCACGGCGATCACCGTCACGATGCCGAACCAGACCAGATCAACCCCCAACGAGGTGATCACCGGCAGCATCAGCGGCACAAGGATCAGCATGATCGAACCGCTGTCCAGGATCATCCCCATCAGGATAACGACCAGGCAATACAGCAGCATCAGGCTCAGCAGGTTGATGTCCGCGCCAGCGACCATGTTGCCAAAGCCTGCAGGCACCCCGGAAAAGGCCAGCATCCGAGAATACATCTGTGCGGCGATGATAAGAAACGAGATTGCCGCTGTGATCATCCCGGTTTCGACCAGAACACGCCACAGGCTGGCCCAATCCAGTCGGCGTTTCAGCAGGCCGATAATCAGGGCACCGGCTGTGCCGACCGCCCCGGCCTCGACCGGAGTGAAAAAGCCCGCGTAGATGCCGCCCAGAACCAAGGCGATCAGTCCCGCGATGGGCAGCCCCTTGCGCATCAGTTCTGACGGTGGGATCTCTTCGGAATCGGCGCTTAGGTTGCGCCCGACGAACCCGGGCCAGAACACGGCCATCGCAACGGTCCCGATCCCGAAAAACAGGGCCAGTACCAAACCTGGACCAAGACCTGCCAGGAACAGATCTCCGATAGATTGCTCGGCCAGCAGGCCATACAGGATCAACAGCAGCGACGGTGGGATCAGCATCCCCAGCACCGAGCTGCCCGCGACCACGCCCACCGAGAAACGCGTGCCATAGCCATGGCGGCGCAGCTCGGGGACCGCGATTTTGGTGAACACGGCGGCCGAGGCGATCGAGATCCCGGTGATGGCGGCAAAGATCGTGTTCGCGGCAATCGTGCCCACACCCAGACCGCCCTTGATCCGCTTGAACATGGCGTTGGCCACGTCAAAGGCGTCGCGCCCCATGCCGGATTCCGACACAAGGAACCCCATCAGAACGAACACCGGCACCACACCAAAGAAATAGCTGGAGATCGCGTCATTCGCCGCCAGCCCCAGCATTTTGGTGGCCAGCAGAATATTGCCCTTGATCGCCCAAACCCCGACGAACGAGCACAGGATCAACGCGATGGGCACATACAGCCCGCCCAGCACCAGCCCGCCCATGGCGACCAGGCTGAAGATACCAATGGCAAAATCGGTCATGAGGATTGCTCCGGCATCAGGCGGCGCAGGATGCGCGCCAAAAATTGCAGTACCAGCAGGACGCAGCCGATCAGGATCATCAGCTTCACCGGCCAGGTGGGAAAGGTAAAGTTGCCAACCGAGCCCACGAAATCCGCCCGTTTGATGGATTTCAGCAGCATCGGCCAATGAGCATAGATCAGCGCGCTGATCACCAAGGCGCCCAAAGTGTCGAAAAGAATTTCCAAACCCTTGGCAAGCAATGGCACTCGATTGTGCATCACGTCTATCAGCCCATCCGAACGTGTCAGTCGCCCTGCTTTCAGGGCCTGTGGCACCTGCAGGAACACGATGGCCACGATGGACAGCGACACCATCTCGGGGACACCGGGCAGCGGGCTGCCGGCCACTTCGCGGCCGATGACATCAACACAGATGATCAGCACCAGCCCAACGATCAGCAAGGTCCCGACAATATTGGCACCCTGCGTTGCCCGGTCCAGGCAACGCAAAGTGAAAGACAAGCTTTTCATAGGGCTTACTCTTGATCCCAGTTCCGCAGAGGCGTGGCCCCTCCGGCGCGCATTTCATCCATGTACTCGGTCAGGATGGCGGTGCCGTGCTTGCCTTGCTTGTCCAGACCCGCGGCCCAGTCCTTGGCTGAATTGGGCATGGTTTCGGCCCACGCGGCGCGCAGGCTATCAGGCGCGTCTTTGATCTTGGCGCCAGCTTCGCCCATCTTGGCATAGGCCAGGCCAACAAAGCCTTCCAGGTCACCCAGATACCACTCCATCGCGGCATCGGCCCCAGCCCTGAAGGCCGCCTGAACGTCAGCATCCAAACCGTCCCACCAATCTTTGTTCGCGCAGATCGAGCCCGCGAACTGAGCGCCCAGGCCCATCTTGGTGATATAGGGTGCCACCTCGTACAGTTTGCCCGGGAACGCAGCCGAGGCGAACACGATCACTCCGTCATAAACGCCGGTCTGCAGCTCGTTATAGTAGGTGGTCAGATTGCCCTGAACCCCAACAGCTCCGGTGCCCGACAGCCAGTTGATCGCCGGGCCCGGTGCCGCAATCTTGCGACCTTCCAGATCGGCAAGCGAGTTTACCTCGAAATTGGTCATCAGGATGTAGTCATCAATGGCCGACGGCGCGCCCACATAAACAACGTTGTTCTCGGTATAGGCCTCTGTCATGCGCGGGTCATTCAGATGCATGTTGTGGATGGTCTCGGCCACTTTTCGTGCGTCTGCGCTGACGAAAGGCGTGTAGTAGCTTACGTTCTGCACCGCCAGCTTGGCCGGATCAAACAACGACGAACAGGCGCCCAGCTCGGCCAGGCCGGCCTCGACCGTTTCCAGTTCTTCGCCCACGCCAGCGATCGCACCGCCGTACTGCCCCGAAACGCTCAGCGTGTGGCCAAGCTCCTCCAGCTTTGCAGCGGCGGCGGGCTCAAAGGCCACGCCAAACTGCTTCACCCAGCGAAAAATCGGCGGATGGCCCGCAACGATTGTCACGTTGAAATTGTCCGCAGCGGCCGACGTGGCCGCAATCATCAGGGCCAGAGCCCCAAGTGCCTTGGATTTCATGATTTCCTCCCAGTGTGTGGCCGGGCTTTTGCACCCGATCCGTCGCGGACAGCCTAGTCGCGACTCTGGGTAGTTTGAAAATTAATAATTGAAATAGACGTCATTAATTCTATTACTACCCATATGCATCTCGAGAAATTTGACCTGAACCTTTTGGTGGCGATCGAAGCGCTCATGCGTCACCGCAATGTCACCACGGCCTCGGCGGAATTGCTGATCACGCAATCGGCGTTAAGCAGTGCGCTGAACCGCGCGCGCCAGCATTTCGGCGATAAAATTCTGTACTATGACGGGCAGCAGATGGTCCCCACCCCGTTCGGAGCCGAACTGGAAAACCTGGTCCCCGAAATGATCGCGCAGCTGCGCGCCCTGACCCGGATGCGCGCTCAGACGGACCTGACCCAGACCAAACGCCGGTTCACGATCGTTGCATCAGACTATGTGGCCGCCGTTTATGTTTCCGCCCTCAGCAAGGTTCTGGCACAGCGGGCACCGGGGGTGTCGTTGTCCGTGGTCCCCTTCACCCAGGAATCGATCAGCATGTTTCAGCGTGGTGTGGTCGAGTTTTTCATCGCCCCAGGTTTCGCAGCCAACGATGACTATGAAGCCGAACTTCTGTTTGAAGACACGTTTCAATGCGTGCTGTGTTCGGACAATCCGGTGCTCCGTTCGGGTTTGGATGCCAAGACGTTCTTCTCGTCGCCCCATGTGGTGACCGATTTCTTTGTGATGGATGGCAAAAGCCATTTCGAACGCTGGCTGGACGAACAGGGTCGGGAAATCAAAGTCGCCGCGTCCCTGCCGAATTTCGTTGTTCTTCCTTACTACATCCCCGGCACCCGCAATATCGCGACCGTGCACAAGCGCCTGGTGCCGTTCTTTGAGAATATACCCGGTATGACGTTCCTGAACCCGCCCGTCACCGTGCCGCCGCTGCAGGAATATCTTGTCACCAACTACAAACAGCAACACGATCCTGAAACCAGGATGTTACGCGATCTGATGATGGAGGTTGGGCGCGACTTGTAGCGCGATAGCACAGGCAATTCGGCCACTAGGGGCCAGTTTTTCCGCGTCACTTTGGGGAAGTGGCGGACCGAGGAGGATTCGAACCCCCGACCCCCTGATTCGTAGTCAGGTACTCTATCCAGCTGAGCTATCGGTCCGTGGAGGCGGGGTTTAAGCCCTGCTGCCGACCTTTGCAAGGCAAAAAGTTACAGAACTTCCAAAGTTTTTCCCAAGTCTTCGGCGTTCTTGAAAACCCCCATGATTTATGGGGCTTAGGCTACAACTCGGCCCCGCCTCGTGGCAGGATAATGTCGAATGCCGTGCCATCGGGACCGGTGTGGGCCAGCATCAGGCTGCCGCCATGGCCGCGGATCAGTTCCTGAGCAATGACCAGCCCCAACCCGGTGCCACCCTTCGAGGCCGCGCCCTGGAACGGGGTAAACAGGTGCTCTTGCGCCTTAGGGGGCAGACCGGGCCCTGTATCTGCCACGCGGATCAGCCAGTGGCTTTCTTCCTCTTCTGCGTGGATCGAGATCTCGCCAGCTTTGCCCGATTGGGTGATGGCCTGACGAGCGTTGCGCACAAGGTTGAAGATCACGCGATACAGCTGCTCGGCGTCGGCCCGCACCTGCAGCGAGCCCGGCACATCCTCGGAGAAGGAAATATCATGTTCACCCACCGACAGGCGTTCGCTGTCGACGACGTCGCTGACAATCTCTGCCAGAAACAGGCGCGTCAGCTGCGGGGCGGGTTCTTCGGCTTTGCCAAAGGCAAGCGTGGATTCGCACAGGTGCACCGCCCGGGTGATCGAGTTCACCAGCTTGGGCGCCAGACGTTTCACGCCGGGGTCCTCGGACATCTCGATCCGGTCGGTGAACAGCTGGGCGCTGGTCAGGATGTTGCGCAAATCATGGCTGATCTTGGCCACGCTGCTGCCCAGCTGTGCCAGACGTTCCTTTTGCTTCAGCGCGCCAGTCAGTTGGGTCTGCATGGTGGCCAGCGCGTCTTCGGCCTCGCGCAGTTCCTGCAACGAAGATTTGGGCGAGATGATGCGCCGAGCGTCCTCGGGGTTGGCCGCATAGGACTGCATGTCCTGCACAACGCCCTTGATGGGCCGCACCAGGAACATCCGGACGGCCATGAACAGCAGCACCGCCGTAAACACCGAGATCACCGCCGACAAAAGCAGAATCCGCAGGCCATAGTCGATCATGGCCATGCGCAAGGGCGCGGTTTCCAGCGTCACCTCGATCAGCAGGCCAGCGTCACGCACGGGGCTGCCGATAACGCGGATCACGCGCGGTTCGGTATCGAACAACCGCATCGAGGCATCTCGGATCAGTTCAAAGGCCGGTGCCTCGCGCAGGTCATATGTGGCATCAATCGGACGTGGCAGAGGCGAAGACAGCACCAGCTGGCGTGCCTCGTCCCGGCGCAGCACCACGTTGAACACCTCGGCGTTGCGCAGCAGTTCTTCTTCCAGATCGGCGGTGATCATGTCGTCTGCAAGCAGCGCCAATGACGCGATCTGTGCGCGTTCCAGGCGCGCCAACAGGTAATCCTCGCGGAACCGCGCGATGGACGGGACAAAGATCAACACTTCGGCCAGCATCACGAAGATGACCGTCAGGATCAGGAATCGGCCCGAAAGCGAGTTCAGCATATCTGCTCCGTTATCGGGTCATGGCAGCCAGCGTTGCACGAACCGCACCACCCGTTTGACCTTGATGTTATCAAACAGTTTAGGAGAGAAATAGGCACCCGCAGCCCGCTTGTTAACCTCGGCAATGGTCGGATAGGGCGCAATCATCGCAGAAACTCCTGCCATTTTGATACCATTGGCGATGGCCAGCGACCATGTGGCGATCAATTCACCCGCTTGATAGCCGACGATCGAGGCCCCAACGGGCCTCCCTTTGACCACCATTACCTTGATCAGGCCGCGAGTCTGGCGGATCGCGATGGCGCGGTCGTTGTGGTGGTATTCGAACCGGGCGACCTCCAGCTTGTCACCGTGTTTTTCGCGCGCCTGTGCTTCGGTCAGGCCGACCTGCGCCAATTCCGGATCAGTATAGGTGGCCCAGGGGATATGCGCGGTTTTCACGCGTGCAGGCAGCCCGAACAGCACCTCGCGGATGATCAGCCCCGCGTGATAGCCCGCAACATGGGTGAAATGCAGCCCACCAGCCACGTCCCCGATGGCATAGACTTTCTTGTTGGTCGTGCGCAGGCGATCATCGACCGTGATCCCGGTGCGTTCGTATTCAATCCCCGCGGCCTCAAGGTTCAGTTTATCGATATTGAGCTTGCGCCCGGCGGCCACCAGCAGATGCGTACCATGAAACCTCCCAGCCGAAGTTTCCACAGTAATATCGCCCTCCGAGCCGCTGATCTGCTGCGCCAGCGCGCCTTCGACGATCTCAACGCCTTCTTCGCGCAGCGCGTCCAAGGCGATCGCGGCCAGCTCGGGGTCATCCTTACCCAGCGCCTTAGCGCCCTCGATCACCGTCACCTTGCAGCCCAGGCGGATATGGGCCTGAGCCATCTCCATCCCGATGGGGCCACCGCCGATGATCAGCAGATGATCAGGCTTTTCGCGCAGATCGAACAGGGTTTCGTTGGTCTGATAGGGCACGCTGTCCAGCCCGGGAATCGGCGGCACGAAAGGGGACGAGCCCGTGGCAATGATAACCCGGCGCGCGGAGATGGTATGCTCGCCCGCCTGAACAGTGCGCGGCCCGGTGAAGCGGCCAAACTCGCGGATAACACGGACGCCCAGCCCCTCGAACCGCTCCTGGCTGTCGACGGGGGCGATGGTGTCGATCACCGATTTCACGTGATCCTTGGCGGCGGCATAGTCCACCTGAGGCGCCACCGGCGTCACGCCCATTGCCGCGCCCATCGTCATTGCATGGGCGGCATGCCCCGCGGCCAGCAGCGCCTTGGACGGCACGCAGCCATAGTTCAGGCAGTCCCCGCCCATCTTGTGGCCTTCCAGAAGGGTCACGTCCGCACCCATCTGCACGGCCCCGGCGGCCACCGACAGCCCACCCGAGCCTGCGCCGATAACCAGAAGGTCTGTTTTGATGTCAGCCATTATGCACCTTTCCGGCCACGCAGGGCCTTGATCACCATGGGCAGCGCCGCCAGCGCGCACAGGCCCAGGATGGGCAGCAGGATTTGCGGTTCAAAGATAATACTCAGGTTGGGGGTCTCGCCACGTTCGAAAACCTCGCCCAGCCCGGCGCCGACCGAGGTATAGACCACCCCGCCGGGAATGATGCCCAGAAAGGTCGAGATCGCGAAACGCGACAGCGGCACGCCCACCAGCGCAGGCACAAGGTTGGCCACGAAGAAGGGAACAGCTGGCACCAAGCGGATCAGGAAAAGCATGGACCACTGATTCTCGTCGATGCCATCCTTGATCTTTTTCACCGCGCCCTCGCTGTTTTCCATCTTGGCGGCCAGACGTTCGCCCAGCCCCCAGCGGGCGGCCAGAAAGATGCCGACCGCACCGATGGTGGCGGCGGTTATGTTGAACAAGGCTCCGGGGAAAGTGGCGAACAGGAAACCTCCTGTCAGCGTCGCGATGGTGGCGCCGGGCAGGGAAAAGGCCACGATCACCACATAGACGGCCATAAATACCAGCACAGTCGCCACGAAGTTCGCATCCCGGAACTCCAGCAGCGCCTGACGGTTATCGCGCAAGGTCTCAAAGCTCAGATACTCACGCAGCAGGTATCCACCCAGCAGCGCAACGGTCAGAATCACCAGCAAGGGCAGCATCCGCCCCCAGCTTCGACCCTGTTTTTCCTGTTTGTTTTCCACAATCTTCCCCAATCTCGGTTGCAGCCAAGATGCGGGCAGGACGCGCCAGATGATAGGGTGATCACGCCGGGTTGATCGCTGGTGACAGCTAACGCCGCGTTTTCACGGGTTTTACGATGGCTTGAAACATTTGACCCCGAAAAGAGCCATATTTTTGTTGCAAAAGGCCTATCAGGGATTTGACATAGTCCGGGCCT
Organism: Thalassovita sp.; assembly: GCF_965218685.1. Taxonomy (GTDB): domain Bacteria; phylum Pseudomonadota; class Alphaproteobacteria; order Rhodobacterales; family Rhodobacteraceae; genus Thalassobius. Next base: position 285,499 of record NZ_OZ244657.1, read on the forward strand.
CCCCCTATAGGACGGGCTTCGGATACCACGGGCCGGGCGAATCCGCTTGTCCAGCCCCCAGATGATTTGGAGACGGAGCGATGAAACGCACCTACCAGCCCTCGAACCTGGTTCGCAAGCGCCGCCACGGATTCCGCGCCCGCATGGCCACCAAAGCCGGTCGCAAGATCCTGAACGCACGCCGCGCACGCGGCCGCAAGTCGCTGAGCGCCTAAGCTTAGCCGACCTGACGGACATGACACCGCCGGAGGCCCCTATGGATGGCACTGCCAACCCTGGGGACACGCCCCCGGCGGTTTCCGTTTGTCTGCAGGTTCTCAAAAACCGCTCGGATTTCCTGCGCGCGTCCAAGGCGCGACGGCAAGGCACCAAGGGCATGATGGTTCAGGCGCGCAAACGGCGTGCAGACGAGCCCGCGCGTGGCATTCGCGTGGGCTTTACCTGTTCCAAGAAGGTTGGCAACGCTGTCGCCCGCAACCGCGCCAAGCGCCGCCTGCGCGAGGTCGCCCGGATGGTGTTGCCCGAACAGGGCCGCGACGGTTGGGACTATGTGTTGATCGGGCGCGCGGAAATGACCGCCCAGCGCCCCTTTGCGGATCTGCAGGGCGATCTTATCTATGCACTGAAAAAGCTGCATCAGGATCGCACATGACACCGCTTGCCCATATCGCTGCCCTGCCCGTGCGGGCTTACCGGCTGATCTTCAGCCCCTGGGTTGGGTATAATTGCCGCTATCAGCCCACCTGCAGCGCCTATGCGCTGGAGGCGTTGGAAAAACACGGTGCGATCCGCGGCAGCTGGCTGGCGTTGCGCCGTATCGGGCGGTGTCACCCCTTGGGCAGTGATGGCTATGATCCTGTCCCCGACCCTAAGAAGAAGTGACCATGCTGGACGATCACGACGACATCCACCCGCTGTTTCACGGTGCGCCCAAATCGGCCGATTTCAAAAAGCTGCGCAAGCGGATTGTCCGCTATACCCGCGAGGCGATCGAGCAATACGGCATGATCGAACCGGGCGCCAAGTGGCTGGTCTGTCTGTCGGGCGGCAAGGACAGCTATACCCTGTTGGCCGTTTTGCACGAGCTGAAGTGGCGCGGGTTGCTGCCTGTCGAACTGCTGGCCTGCAATCTGGATCAGGGCCAGCCTGGATTTCCGGCGACCGTACTGCCTGAATTCCTTGAAAAAATGGGCGTTCCGCACCGGATCGAATACCAGGACACCTATTCTGTGGTGATGGATAAGGTGCCTCAGGGGCGGACCTACTGCGCGCTGTGTTCGCGTTTGCGGCGCGGGAACCTCTATCGAATCGCGCGCGAAGAGGGATGCTCGGCCGTGGTGCTGGGCCATCACCGCGATGACATTCTGGAAACCTTCTTCATGAACCTCTTCCACGGCGGGCGTCTGGCTACCATGCCGCCCAAGCTGGTCAACGAAGAGGGTGATCTGTTCCTCTATCGTCCGCTTGCCCACGTGGCCGAGGCCGATTGCGAGAAATTCGCCCGCCTGATGAATTATCCCATCATTCCCTGCGATCTGTGCGGGTCTCAGGACGGGTTGCAACGCCAGCAGGTCAAACAGATTTTGGACGGCTGGGAAAAGAACGCACCTGGCCGCCGGCAAGTGATGTTCCGCGCGCTGATGAACGCGCGGCCATCGCATCTGCTGGACCCGAAATTGTTCGATTTCGCCGGGCTGGAGCTGGGTGCGAACAATTTTCAACAAATCGACACTGATTTACCCAAGCTGCGTTAAGTCGCCGTTGAGCTTTGGGGGCCTAGCTTTCCTTCGGATTTGAAGGAAAGGATTCCCATGCCACATCCCCGGCGGCAGGCCCTGGCTGAACTGCGCGTAAAACTTCGTCAAGCTTTGACGGGGCCGCAAATGCTGGCCTTTTTGCCCGCCGCCGTGCTGAGCGCATATTGGATCGGGGGCGAGGCTTACCTGCTGGCCGTTTCGCTTGGGTTCCCCGTGCTTTATGCCGCTGTGGGGGGCTTTGGACAGATGTCCCAGCCCAAAGTGCCCGATCTGCCTAAGCTCGAGGTACTTTTGGACCAACGCCTGGCCGAGGCACATCACCGCCAAAAGGTCTTTGCCTGTTTTCTGGTCTCGATGGATGATCACGATGAACTGTTGGACCGATATGGGCAGGCCGCCATGGATCGCGTTCTTGAGCGCGTCTCTGACCGGATCCGGGCAGTGCTTCGCCATGGTGACATCGTCCTGAAACCTGACGAGGGCGTTGTCCCCGTGGTAATGGCCCCAGTGCGCCTGATGGACCTGGAAATGGCCATCCAGGTTGCACGGCGGCTGCAGGCCGCAGTGGAAGAGCCTGTATCGCTCGAATCAACCAGTATCTATGTGTCCTGTTCGATCGCCTTCAGCCTGAGCCAACAGAACCCCCATCGCAACGGGTTGAAAATGGCACAAAACACACATGTTGCATTGGATGACGCCCGCGCCAATGCGCCTTCCGCGATCCGCGCTTGGTCGGAACATATGAAATCAGCGCGCCTGACCCGGTCGCATCTGACTGATCAGGCAGTGCGAGCCCTTGAAAGCGGTCAGATCCAGCCGTGGTTTCAACCCCAGATCTCGACCGACACGGGCCAGATCACGGGTTTCGAGGCCCTTGCACGTTGGGTCCACCCCGAACAGGGAATCATCCCCCCCGGAGATTTCCTGCCAACCCTTGAAAGCGCCGGCATGATGGAGCGTCTTGGCGAAGTCATGCTCAGCCGCGCGCTGGCCGCGCTTACCGGTTGGGACCGGGCTGGTGTCAATGTTCCCAGCGTTGGGGTCAACTTTGCCGAACAAGAGCTGCGCAACCCGAACCTGACCGAGAAGGTAAACTGGGAGCTGGACAGGCTGGGGCTGACGCCGGACCGACTGACCATCGAGGTACTGGAAACCGTCGTCGCCGAAACGCCGGACGACATGGTCGCCCGCAACATCAACGAACTTGCTGCCCAAGGGTGCCGCATCGATCTGGACGATTTCGGCACCGGGCATGCCTCGATCTCGTCCATTCGCCGATTCGCGGTGGGGCGGATCAAGATCGATCGCAGCTTTGTCATGAAGGTCGACAGGGACCCTGAACAGCAACGGATGGTCACTGCGATTCTCTCGATGGCCGAGCGCCTGGGCCTGGACACGCTGGCCGAGGGGGTGGAAACCCCGGCCGAGCATGCCCTGTTGGCGCAATTGGGATGCGGCCACGTTCAAGGCTTTGGCATTGCCCGTCCGATGCCCTTTGATCAGACCCTTGACTGGATTCGTGCGCATGAGGCCCGCGTAAAACAACCGCCCCTGATCGGCCGCAAGCAGGTTTGAGGCCGCGAATAGCCGCACAGAACCCAGTTTTCGGGTGAAACTGCTTGACCTTTGGGGCCGCACTCTGTTGAACCAGCCTGAACTTCAAAACGACAGGCTTTGATCAGATGGACTCTCAGAACAAGAACCTCATCCTGGCGACGGCGCTCAGCTTTGTTGTCATCCTTGTATGGTTCATCCTTTTCCCTCCCCCCGAGGCCCAACCGACCGACCCCAACGCACCGGTTGCGACCGCCGAGGGTGTCACCACCCCCGCTGCGCCCGCCGCACCGGCCGCGACCCCCGCTGCCCCGGCACAGGCGACGGTCGAAGCTGCGGACAGCAACGCTCCGCGTCTGCCCATCGACACCCCCCGGATCGAGGGCGCGATCTCTTTGCAGGGTGGTCGCATCGACCAGCTGGCGCTGAAGGATTACCGCGAGGAAAACGTTCCCGGTTCGGCGAATGTAACCGTGCTGTCCCCTGTCGGCAGCGAGAATGCCTTTTACGCTCTGTTCGGCTGGGCTGCGGGCGCGGGTCTGACCCCCGACGCCGTACCGGGCCCCAACACGCTGTGGACGGTCGAAAGCGGCACGAACCTGACCCCCGACAACCCCGTCACTCTGGCCTGGGATAACGGTGCGGGCCAAACCTTCCGCCGCACCATCAGCGTTGACCAGGATTATATGTTCAGTGTCACCCAGTCGGTCACCAATACCGGTGCCAGCGCGATTTCGCTGGCCCCCTATGGTATTCTGGCCCGCCACGGCGAGCCGGCCAACGCCAAGAACTTCTTCATCCTGCACGAGGGCACCGTCGGCATGGCCGATGGCGAGCTGACCGAGACCTCGTATGGCAACCTTGAAGACCTGGATTTCAATGCCCGCGAGGGCACCCGCGCTGAAGTTACCCAAGTCGCTGAAAGCGGTTGGATCGGCTTTACTGATCACTACTGGATGTCGACCCTGATCCCAACTGCTGGCACGCCCTTCAAGTCGGTGATCAAATATGACGAGGCGCGCAACATCTTCCAGGCCGAGGCCGTGCAACCGACGCAGACCGTGGCCCCTGGCCAAACCGCCAGCGCCGACACGAAACTGTTTTCTGGCGCCAAGGAATGGGAAACTATCCGCAACTACGAGAACGCGGGCGTCACCAAGTTTGTCGACTCGATCGACTGGGGTTGGTTCTTCTTCCTGACAAAACCGATCTTCCAGGCGCTGCACTTCCTTCACGGCTTCATCGGCAACATGGGCTGGTCGATCATCGCTCTGACCATCGTGATCAAGGCGATCGTCTTCCCGCTGGCGTACAAGTCTTATGCCTCGATGGCGAAGATGAAAGAGCTTCAGCCCAAGATGGAAGAGCTGAAGAAGGCAGCGGGCGACGATAAGGCCAAAGTTCAGCAAGCCATGATGGAGCTGTACAAGAAGGAAAAGGTGAACCCTGCCTCGGGTTGTCTGCCGATCCTGATCCAGATCCCGATTTTCTTCTCGCTCTACAAAGTGATCTTCGTCACGCTGGAACTGCGCCACGCCCCCTGGCTGGGTTGGATCACCGACCTGAGCGCGCCTGATCCCAGCTCGATCCTGAACCTGTTCGGCCTGCTGCCCTATGCGACTCCGTCGCCCGACAGCATCTTTGCCATCGTCAGCCTGGGCATCCTGCCCATCCTGCTGGGTATCTCGATGTGGCTACAGCAGAAACTGAACCCGGCACCCACCGATGCGACCCAGGCGATGATCTTTGCCTGGATGCCCTGGGTGTTCATGTTCATGCTGGGCAGCTTTGCTAGCGGTCTGGTCCTTTACTGGATCACCAACAACACCATCACCTTCACGCAGCAGTATTTGATCATGCGCAGTCACGGGTACAAACCTGATGTGTTCGGCAATATCAAAAACAGCTTCAAACGGAAGAAATGAGCCGTCTCGCTCATATCGTCCGGCACCCGATCAAGTCGGTCGGGTACGAGGAGATTGAAAGCGCGTCCCTGACAAAGGGGCGCGCTCTTCCCTTTGATCGGCACTGGGCAATCGCCCACGAGGCTGCCGGTTTTGGTGCCAAGCCGACCGAATGGGCGTCGAAACGCAATTTCGTCCGTGGGGTTGCGGGCCATCAGCTGATGGCCGTACAGGCTCAGACGAACGAGGCATCGGGAACCGTCACGCTCAACCATCCGCGGGCAAACCCGGTCACGCTTGACCCGTTGGCCCAAGCAGATCAGCTCATTGACTGGGTGCGCCCCTTTTGGCCCGACACCCGCCCCGCGCCCGCCAATGTCGTGCATCTGCCCGGCCAGCCCTTTGGTGACATGCCCGATCCCTATCTGTCGCTGCTCAGCCTCAGCTCATTGCGTGCGCTCGGCCACCGCGCTGGCCGCAATCTGTCTATCCACCGTTTTCGCGGCAACCTGTGGGTCGAGGATTGGCCCCCTTTCCACGAGTTCGACCTGATCGGCAAAACGCTTCGCATGGGCGGGGCTGAATTGCGCATCGTTGAACGGATCACCCGCTGTCAGGCCACCACCGTAAGCCCGAAAACCGGCCACGCGGACGTGGACACGCTGGCCGCGCTGGACCAAGCCTATGACCACCAGGACTTCGGCGTTTATGCCTTGGTCACGAAATCCGGCCCCATCGCCATCAACGACGACATCGAGGTTCTGTAATGCAACTCCCATTCCCCCAGGCAGAAGAGCCCGACGACATCACCCGCGAAAAAGGTCGCCTGCTTTTTGCCGGCGAGACCGAGTTCCTCAAAGGCGTGGTCGCTATGAACGGCCTGCCCCCTGCCGACCGGATCGAGGTCTGCTTTGCCGGCCGCTCGAACGTTGGCAAATCCAGCCTTATCAATGCCTTGACGGGACGCAAAGGATTGGCTCGCGCCTCCAACACCCCTGGCCGAACACAGGAAATCAACTTCTTCACCGCCGGAGAAGAGCATTACCTCGTCGACCTTCCGGGCTATGGCTTTGCCAACGCTCCAGTGGCCGTCGTTGAAAAATGGCAACGCCTTTTGAAACAATACCTCTCGGGCCGCCAAAACCTGCGCCGCGCCTTCGTGCTGATCGATGCGCGCCACGGCGTCAAAGCCGTCGACGAAGAGATCATGTCCCTGCTCGACAGCTCGGCCGTAACCTTCCAATGCGTGCTGACCAAAACCGATAAGGTCAAACTCAAAGACCGCGAGCGCGTCCTCGCTCAGGTGCGCGAAAAACTCTCCAAACACCCCGCCGCTTTCCCGGAACTGATCCTGACCTCTTCGGAAAAAGGCGACGGTATCGCCACCTTGCGTGCCATCATCGCGACGCTGATCTGACAGGGTCGGCCACCGCGCGCTTCCCTCCCCAGAAGGGGAGGGCCAGGGAGGGGGTCAAGCATAGTGCCACGCCGCAGGCGTGCCCGTTGGATCACGCCGTTCAATCAGACGTGTTGCCCGCCGTTCACCTCGATTTCGGTCCCCGAGATATACGAGGACGCATCCGTACACAGGAAATAGATCGTATTGGCGACCTCCTCGGTCTGCCCTAAACGGCGCAGCGGAATTTCCTCGACCAGCTTATCCGTCCCCGGAGACAGGATCGCGGTCTCAATCTCACCTGGCGCAATCGCGTTAACCCGCACGCCCATAGGCCCGAAATCATGGGCCATTTCCCGCGTCAGCGCCTTCAGCGCCGCCTTGGATGTCGCATAGGCCGCCCCCGCAAAGGGGTGCACCCGATACCCCGCGATCGATGTTACGTTGACCACGGCCCCCTTCGCCTGTGCCAGTTCCTCGCGCAGCCCCCGTGCCAGCACGACCGAGGCAAAGAAGTTCACATGGAACACGTGCCCCCAGGTCATCAGGTCAGTATCAATCGTGTTCAGGCGCTCTCCGTTCGGACCCTTGGGGGAAATGCCCGCGTTGTTCACCAGCGCGTCCAGACGGCCATCCAGCCGGTCGCGGATTTCTTCGACCTTGTTGATCGTATCCGTGGGGTCAGCTAGGTCGATCTGAACGTGATTTTCCTCGCCGCCACCCCAGGGACATTCCTGTGGAAACGGCGCACGCGAGCAGGTGATCACCCGCCAACCGGCACGATTGAACCGCCGGACCGTGGCGTGGCCGATTCCTCGGCTGGCTCCGGTCAACAGCAGCGTTTTCTGACGCTCTGCCATCTGACTACCTCTGTCTGATTTGCCTTGACCCTAGCACCATCACTGGCAAGTTCAACGTAGCACTTGGCACTCGGGCGCGAACCCTGTAACACAGCACGAATTTCGGGACGCAGATGATGAAGAAGCAGAACATGAACCGCGACTGGATCGCCACCGCCCGCACCCTTTCCGAGGCTCTGCCCTATCTCCAACGTTTCACCGGCGCGCAGGTTGTCGTCAAGTTTGGCGGCAACGCCATGGGCGACGATGACGCCATGGCCGAGTTCGCCCGCGACATGGTGCTGATGCGTCAGGTTGGCGTGAACCCGGTGATCGTGCACGGCGGCGGCCCGATGATCAACGACATGCTGAAACGTCTGGGCATCGAAAGCGATTGGGTCCGCGGCAAGCGCGTCACCGACAAGGCCACTGTCGAGGTGGTCGAAATGGTGCTGGCTGGCCTTGTGAACAAACGCATCGTGCAAGCCATCAATGACGAAGGCGGCCGCGCGGTTGGGATCTCGGGCAAGGATGACGACCTGATGGTCTGCATTCCCGACGACCCCGAGCTGGGCTTTGTCGGCCGACCCGTGCAGATGAAGGTGCAGGTCATCCGCGACCTGTGCGATGCGGGTATCATTCCCGTGATTGCCCCCATCGGCACCGGCGTTAATGATAATGAAACCTTCAACGTGAACGGTGATACCGCCGCGGGCGCCATCGCGGGTGCCCTGCAGGCCGACCGGCTGTTGCTGCTGACTGACGTGGCGGGCGTAAAGGACTCGAATGGCGAGATCATGACCCAGATCAGCCCCGAACAAGTGCGCGACATGATTGCCGACGGAACCATCGCCGGCGGCATGATCCCAAAGACGGAAACCGCGCTGGAAGCCCTGGATCGCGGTGTGCGTGCCGTGGTGATCCTGGACGGACGGATGCCCAACGCGACCCTGCTGGAGCTGTTCACCGAACACGGTGCGGGCTCGATCATCCGGTCCACCAAACCGCGTGTAAAACCTCATGCCGAGGATGAATGAGCCCGGCTTATGACGCCATTCAAAATGCCGCCCTTGGGCGGCATTTGTGCATCCGCGGCGGACTTTACCCCGAAGATCTGGAAGGGATCGAAACCCTGATCCTGCTGGGCCCGGACGAACCTGCCTTTTGGCCCGCCTTCACCCAAAGCCCCGAATATCAGGACGGCCAACCCGACCCGATGGACCGCTGGTCGACCCGTGTTATTGGCGATCTGGCAGCCGAGCTTGGCGCACAGCCCCTTTTTCCCTTCGGCGGCCCGCCTTGGCATCCCTTTATCCAATGGGCCAAGGACAGCGGTCGGGCGTGGGCCTCGCCGATCAATCTGCTGGTGCACGACGACGCAGGCCTGTTTGCCTCGTATCGTGGGGCCTTGGGGTTTGGTCATCGGATCGCCCTGCCGCCCGCGCCTGCCCAAGCGCCCTGTGCTGATTGCAGCGCCCCCTGCCGGACCACCTGCCCCGTTAATGCGCTTGGCCCGCAAGGCTATGACGTGCCTGCCTGCAAGACCTTCTTACGTGGGCCCAACGGGCAGGAGTGCATGACCAACGGCTGCGCAGCACGGCGCGCTTGCCCGCTCAGCCGGTCTTATGGCAGGCTGAGCGAACAATCCGCCTTTCACATGAGGGCATTTCTGTGAGCCTGCGCCTGATCCTGATGCGTCACGCGAAATCCGACTGGGGCGATCCCCTGCAACCCGATCACGCGCGGGTTTTGAACGGCCGTGGGCGCAAGTCCGCGCGCGCGATGGGGGAATGGCTGCGGGCACGCGGTGAACAGCCTGAATTGACGCTCAGCTCGGACGCGCGGCGGACGCAGGAAACGACCCAATGCGTGGGCTTTGGCGGCCAGATCACGTTCACGCGCGAGCTTTACCACGCTGGTGCCGAAGTGATGCTGCGCGTGCTGCGTGGCGCGGGCACGGCGCCTTGTGTTCTGATGGTGGGGCACAATCCCGGCATCGCGGATTTCGCCGACCGGCTGGTGCAAACCATACCGCCGCATCCCCGATTTTACGACTATCCGACCTGCGCGACGCTGATCGCGGATTTCGATGTCTCGGATTGGGGGGACGTCGGTTTTGGGACGGGCACCTCGATCGAGTTCGCCATCCCACGCGAGATCATGGCCCAGTAAACGCCAGACACAAAAAGGGCGCGACCAGAACAGCCGCGCCCGATTTTCTTAGTGACCCAGAATCTGCGACAAGAACAACTTGGTCCGTTCAGATTTGGGGTTGTTAAAGAACTCTTCGGGTTCGTTCTGTTCCACGATCTGGCCCTGATCCATGAAGATCACGCGGTTGGCGACCTGACGGGCAAAGCCCATCTCGTGGGTCACGCAAAGCATGGTCATGCCTTCCTCGGCCAGTTCGATCATGGTGTCCAGCACCTCTTTGATCATCTCGGGGTCCAACGCCGAGGTAGGTTCATCGAACAGCATAATCCGCGGCTTCATACACAGCGAACGCGCAATGGCCACACGCTGCTGCTGACCGCCCGACAACTGGCCGGGGTACTTGTTGGCCTGATCGGGGATTTTCACCTTTTCCAGGAAATGCATCGCGGTTTCGATCGCCTCTTTGCGGGGCGTCTTGCGGACCCAGATCGGGGCCAGCGTGCAGTTTTCCAGAATAGTCAGGTGCGGGAACAGGTTGAAGTGCTGGAAGCACATGCCAACCTCGGACCGGATCTTGTCGATGTTTTTCAGATCCGAGGTCAGTTCGGTTCCGTCCACGACGATCCTGCCGGACTGGTGTTCTTCCAGACGGTTGATACAGCGGATCAGCGTGGATTTACCCGATCCGGACGGACCCGCGATGACGATACGCTCGCCCCGGTTTACCGTCAGGTCGATGTCGCGCAGCACGTGAAAGGTACCGTACCACTTGTTCATGTTGGTGATTTCGATAGCAACCTCATCCGAGACCTGCATCTTGGAGCGGTCGATATCACGTTCAATAGCAAGATCAGACATTTGGTGATCTCCTTAATGATGGTCAGTTCTGAGCTTACGCTCGAGATACATTGAGTAGCGGGACATGCCGAAGCAGAAGACAAAGAACATCAGGGCGATAAAGCCGTAGAGCTCCCACACAACGCCGTTCCAGGCCGCATCGGCGCGGATGGCATTGGACAGGCCCAACGGGTCCAGCAGGCCGATCACCGACACCAGCGTGGTGTCTTTGAACAGCCCGATAAATGTGGACACGATACCGGGGATCGAGATCTTCAACGCCTGAGGCATGATGATCAGACGCTGTGCCTGCCAATAGTCCAGACCAAGGCTGTCAGCGCCCTCGTACTGGCCCTTGGGCAGAGCGGCCAAGCCGCCCCGGATCACCTCGGCCATATAGGCAGAGGCAAACAGGGTTGCCATAATGATCACCCGCATGATGATGTCAAAGTTCGTTCCCGGAGGCATGAAGATGTTCAGCAGGGTCGATGCCACGAACAGCAACGTGATCAGCGGAACGCCCCGGATGAACTCGATAAAGCCCACACAGATGGATTTGACGATCAACAGGTCCGACTGACGGCCCAGTGCCAGCAGGATGCCGATCGGCAACGAGCAGGCAATGGCGACGACGCCGATGGTGATCGACAACATCATGCCGCCGAAGTTGCGGCTTTCCACTGATTCCAGGCCGATGGGAATGATGCCTCCCAGCGCTCCGGCAACGGGCGAAGCCAGGAACAGCCACCAGATAACCGCCACCAGAACTCCGGCGATGAAACCCGCAAGACTGCTTACCGCGTTTTCCACCAGCTTGAAGGCCACATAGCCCAGCACGAAACCGGCGGCAGCGACCAGCGGCCCCCAGATCGTTCCGCCCCACAGAAGCCAAGGCATGATGAACGGGTAGACGGCAGTGAAATAGATCAATTGCGCAGGCACCTTGTCCGCGTACAGCACCGGGGCCAGCGCAACGGCCAGCAGGACAAACGCCAGGATCGGACGCCAGTACAGGTCAGCCGGGTAGAAGCCAAAGATCAGCTGCACCCAGCGGTCGCGGATCACACCCCAGCAGGCACCATGGCCTTCGTGGCCCAAACCGGCCAGAATCTCGCGGCACTCCCCCAGCGAGGTGGCGTTCCACGTCGGAGACCACGCCCAACCAAGAATGAAGAAGACCACGTACAGCACGAACAAACCGCTGATCACGGTAATGACCGAGTTCAGCCACCCCGAGAACAGGTTCTCGCGCATCCAGCCGATCACACCGACCGACGTGGCTGGCGGCTCTTTTTCAGCCAGCATTTCAGTGCGGACGAAAGAAATATCACTCATATCACCGCTCCACCAATTTGACGCTGTTGTTGTACCAGTTCATCACCAACGAGATGCTGAGACTGATGGCCAGATAGATCAGCATGCCGATCAGAACCGTTTCCAGCTCGCGGCCGGTTTGGTTCATGGTGATGCCCATCAAGGTACCCGTCAGGTCCATATAGCCCACGGCGATCGCCAGCGACGAGTTCTTGGTCAGGTTCAGGTATTGCGAGATCAGCGGCGGGATGATCACCCGCAGCGCCTGCGGCAGGACCACCAGGCTCATCACTCGGTTCGGACGCAAGCCCAGGGCCCCTGCGGCCTCGGTCTGCCCCTTCGAGATCGCCAGGATACCCGCGCGGACGTTTTCCGCGATAAAGGCCGCTGTATAAAGCGACAGCGCCAACCACAGAGCAATCAACGAGTTCCGCATGTAAATGCCGCCCTTGAAGTTGAAGCCCTTCAGCTCTGGGTAGCCCAGATAGAACCCCAAAGCCAACAACACGGCAACCAAAGGCACAAGGATGACCGCCAGGTTAAGATACCAGGTGGTCGGGCGCTCGCCCGTTGCCTCTTGAATGCGATCTGCGCGTTTGTTGATGAAATGACGGATGGTAAAGCCCACCGCCAACGCGAACAGCACGGCAATCAGATCAATCGAGATGTCAAACCGAAGGCTGCTTTGGCCGAACAGATGGATGTTGCCCAAACTGTTCGAGAAAAGCGGTTCAGGCACATAAAGACCGCGGTTCGTTGCGACAATGGCCCCCGTGTCGACCCCGCGGAACGCCTTTGGCGCCGGCAGTGTCTCGATCAGGATGGCCATCATGAACACGATCCACAAAAGCACCGGCACATTGCGGAACACCTCGACATAGACAGTCATGATGCGGGAAATCAGCCAGTTCTTGGACAGCCTGAGAACACCGATCACCACACCCAGAATGGTGGCGGTGATACAGCCCAGTACGGCCACCAAAAGGGTGTTCAGAAGGCCAACAAAAGCCGCCCGAAAGTGAGAATTCTGGTTGTCGTAGTCGATCAAACGCTGGTTGATGTCATAGCCGGCGGGCTCGCCCAGAAAGCTAAAGCTGGGTTCTTTGCCCAGTTCCAAGAGGTTCTTGGCGGTGTTGTTGAACAGCCAGAAGAACAAAAGCATGAAGCCGATCATCGCCACGACCTGAATGGTCATCGAGCGATACCGGGTGTCGTATATCAGCATAGATAGCCGGAACGACTCCTTCGGAGGGTCGGTCAAAGTGGTCATAAGGGTTCCCCGTCTTTCGACCTTGATTTTTGTCCGGGTCCACAGGGGCCCGATGGCCGAATTATTGGATTAGTACAAGTAAAGAAGGGCGCGTATGAATCGCGCCCTTCTTTGTAATCAATGTCTTAGCGGAACGGCGGAGCGTACAGCAGACCACCATCGGTCCATTGTGCGTTCAGACCACGCGCCAGACCGACCGGCGAGGCCGAACCGATGTTCTTTTCAAACAGCTCGCCATAGTTGCCACCTACCATGATGGCAGCCTTGGCCCAACCAGCGTCCAGACCCAGCATCTCGCCCAGGCTACCTTCGGTGCCCAGCAGACGGTTGATTTCAGGGTTGTTGGTGCCAGCCGCCATTTCAGCGATGTTGGCCGAAGTGATACCCAGCTCTTCCGAAGCGATCAGTGCGTTCAGAGTCCAGCGCACAACGTCGCCCCACTCGTTATCGCCGTGACGGACCAGCGGGCCCAGCGGCTCTTTCGAGATGATTTCGGGCAGAACCACGTGGGCCGAGGGATCTTCGAAGGTGGCACGTGTGGCCGCCAGACCCGAGGCATCGGTGGTGTAAACGTCGCAAGCACCGGCCAGGTACTGCTGCTGAATCTCAGCGTTGGTTTCAACCGGAACCGGCTCGTAGCTGATGTTGTTGGTGCGGAAGAAGTCCGCCAGGTTCAGCTCGGTGGTGGTGCCGGTCTGGATGCAGACGGTCGCGCCGTCAAGTTCCTTGGCCGAGGACACGCCCAGCTCTTTGGGAACCATGAAGCCTTGGCCGTCATAGTAGTTCACGCCGACGAATTCGAACTTCAGATCGACATCGCGCGAGAACGTCCAGGTGGTGTTCCGGGCCAGCATGTCGATCTCGCCCGACGCAAGCGCGGTGAAACGCGTCTTACCGGTGGTCGGCACGAATTCCACGGCGTCCCCATCGCCAAGGACCGCAGCCGCAACAGCGCGACAAACGCCAACGTCAAAGCCATCCCATTTGCCATTCGCGTCCGGCGCAGCAAAGCCCACCAGACCCGTGGTCACGCCGCAACGAAGTTGCCCGCGTGCTTTCACGTCGTCCAGAGTACCAGCTGCTGCAGCACCAGCGGCCAGTCCAGCGACGGTGAGCGCGCCAAAAAATACGGATTTTTTCATTTTTACCTCATCCTGATTTACCGCCGGATATGGTCGGCGGTTGTTCTGATCTTGAGTGACCAGAAGCACAGCTGAAAAGGTTTTTCCCCTCTCAGTGTAGGAAGTTTGGGCAAATTCGGACCAAAAGGTCAAGGGACTGATCAGGAATTTGGCACGCCTACCAGAAGTTGACGCGAGGACAGCCAACAATTTTCAGCCAGTTTGATCAGCCTGGCACAGCTCATAGAATCGCTTGGCGCGCAGGAATTCTTTGCGTTTCATTGCGGCCTGTTCGGCTGCTTCATCGTCGACGCCCCATTGCTCGGCCTGCCAGGTTTCATCCACGCGCGACAGGTCCCAGATCTGCTCGATCGGAAGGTGATCTCGGACTGCGGCGAAGCCCAGAATCAACGAACCGCTGATCCCAACCAGATCGTGGAACGCGGCCAGCTCGAACGGGGTCATCTGGCGCACCAGATCGTGCAGTTTCTCCAGAGCCGCGGCGTCCTGTGAAACAAACATCACCCCTTGCGCACTGCCAAGTCGTGCCCCCAAAGCCTCGGCCGCCCAATCCAATAATGGGTCCCATGACTGTGCCTGCCGATCGATCAGCTCGCGCGGGCTTTCTGCGCGATAGCACAGCAGATCGGTCGCGCCATATTCGGCCAGCATAGCGGCAACTTCGTCAAACTGATGGGTCACCTTGTCCAAGGCCGCATTGGCACCACGCATCACCGGCATGGTTAGCGGCTGGACTTCGTCTTCTTGCGCGTCCCATTCGGCGGCGATTGCTTCGGCCATGGCCATTGTGGGCACGATCAAGGGGGTCTTGGCCGGAGTTTTCACACTGCGCCCGTCCAGCAGAACGGTAAATCCACGCTCAGCCTCGGCGGCTTTGGTTTCTTTCCAGAATCGTTTCGCTTTCCACGCGCTCATAGTCTACTCCCACACTGTCCGGATCGCCCCAGGAAGGTCGGCCACGCTATGGACCAGTTTGTCGGCAAGGTCCAGCCGGTCGAGCCCATGATAGCCCCAACTGACCCCGATCGCGTGCACCCCGGCGGCACGGGCCATGGTCATGTCATACTCGGTATCACCGATCATCACGGCGTTTTGCCGATCGATGCCGGTCTCGTTCAGCGCGGCCTCCAGCATCGCGGGATGGGGTTTCGAGGGATGATGATCGGCCACTTGCTGCGTCAGAAACAGCCGCTCCATCTGGTGGCCGGCCAACAACGCATCAAGGCCCCGTCGCGACTTGCCCGTCGCCACACCCAGCAGAAATTCGGGCACCGCGTTCAATTCGTCCAGAACGGCGCGGATACCGGGATACAAAGGGCTGCTTTGCTGGGTTCCCTGGCTGGCGCGCAGCTGCATATACGCCGATTTGTATGCCTCGACCATGCGGACATAGGCGGCTTCGTCCAACCCCGGAACAAGCTGCGGAATGGCAACCTCAAGCGAGAGCCCGACAATCGAAAGGATTTGCGCGCGCGAGGGGACTTTGTGCCCCTCGGCCTGAAACGCAGCCGTCATCGAGGCAACGATATCCCCCTGGCTGTCCACCAGGGTACCGTCCACATCAAAGATGATCAGCCGCAAATTAGCGGTCATTGCAGGCTTTCAAACGGGTCGTCTGCAGCCAGGTCCTCGGTCCAGCCAAAGGTTTCCCAGCTTTGCGCCATGTGATCGGGCAACGGGGCGGTGAATTCCATAACCTTGCGGGTCACGGGATGTTCGATCAGCAAGCGGCGGGCGTGCAGGTGCAGCTTTTTACTAATGATCCCGCCCAACTGAGAGCCCCAGCCGTCGCCCATGTTGTCCTGACCCGAGCCGCCGTACTTGCCGTCCCCGATAATCGGGTGGCCGATCTCGGCCATGTGGGCGCGCAGCTGGTGGGTGCGGCCGGTCACAGGCTCCATCGCCACCCACGAGGCGCGTCCGGCCACACGGTACAGCGTCGCATAAAGCGTATGCGCGCGCTTGGCACCGGGCGTGTCGTTCATGTCGCGCGGATGCACGCAGAACATTTTTTCACCCTCGCCCCCGCGCCCATGACCCGGCGCTTTGACCAGACCGTACTTGATCTCGCCCAGGTAAGGCGTGGGCACGCCAGCCACCAGGGCCCAGTAAATCTTGCGCGTTTCACGGTGCCGAAAGGCCGCCGTCAGCGCCGAGGCCGCCGCCCGCGTCCGTCCCAGAATCAGCACGCCACTGGTATCCTTGTCCAAGCGGTGCACAAGGCGCGGCTTTTCGTCTGCGCCAAAGCGCAAAGCCTCGCTCAGACCGTCCACGTGGCGGGTCTGTTTGCTGCCGCCCTGAACGGGCAGACCGGCAGGTTTGTTCAACACGATGATGTCGTCATCTTTGTACAGAACGGCGTCCTGCATCATCTTGGCATCCGCAGCCGAAACGCGGGATGTCGGCTGGGGCTTTGGCGCGTCGGTGCTGGGCAAGGGCGGAATGCGGATCTCTTGCCCCACTTCGATCCGGGTGCTGGCCTTGCAGCGGGCACCGTCCACGCGCAACTCGCCCTTGCGACACATCTTTTCGATACGGCCTTGGCCCAGCTGAGGGAAGGTTCGTTTCAACCAGCGATCCAGGCGCTGATCGCCCTCGCCTGGGCCGATCGTGATCATTTGAACTCTGCTCATTGAACGATACTCCGCGCGAAAATCAGACCCAGGATAATGGCCCCCAGTGACAACAGCACCGAGGCGCCCACGTAGACTGCCGCCGTGACCACCTGCCCGCGTTCCCACAGCGTCACCGCATCCAGCGAAAAGGCCGAAAAGGTGGTGAAGCCACCCAGAACGCCGGTCATCAGGAAAGGCGCGAACCGGTTGGCGCTGTAGTGCCCCAGAACCACCACGATCATCCCCATCACGAAACTGCCGACGATGTTCACCGTCAGCGTCCCCCATGGGAATCCGAGGCCCATCAGGCGGCTGGCGGCCACGCCCGTCAAATAGCGCCCGCTGGCGCCCAATGCGCCCCCAAGGGCCACTTGTAATAGCGTTGTCATCATCGGCACACCTGTGGGCACGGACCGGCGGAATGTCAAGGATAGCGGGGGGTATTGCCCTAATTAGCCCGGCTCGGCGCGCCGATCGCGCAGGCGGGAGAAATAGTCCAGCCGCTTTTTCAACTCGCGTTCAAAACCGCGTTCCACGGGCTGGTAAAGGTCGGGTCGCGCCACCCCCTCGGGGAAGTAGTTCTGCCCCGAAAACCCATCCTCGGCATCGTGATCATAGGCATAGCCATCGCCATAGCCCTGATCCTTCATCATGGAAGTCGGTGCATTAAGGATATGCTTGGGCGGCATGGCCGATCCGGTTTTCTTGGCCAGCCGCATCGCCGCCTTATAGCCCGCATAAGCCGCATTGGATTTCGGGGCCAGCGCCAGATAAGTCACGGCCTGGGCCAGGGCCAGCTCGCCCTCGGGACTGCCAAGACGCTCGTACACTTGCCAGGCATGCAGGCAGACCGATTGCGCCTGCGGGTCTGCCAGTCCGATATCTTCGACCGCCATGCGGGTGATGCGCCGCGCCAGATAACGAGGGTCTTCGCCGCCCGTTAGCATCCGCGCCAGCCAATACAGCGCTGCATCCGGATCCGAACCGCGGACGGATTTGTGCAGGGCCGAGATCAGGTTGTAATGCTCGTCCCCACCCTTGTCATACTTGGCCGCCCGCCGCATCAGGCGCGAGGCCAGCCCCTGCGCATCCAGCTTCCCGTCCACTGTCCAGGCATTGACTTGTTCGATCAGGTTCAACAGGGCGCGCCCGTCGCCGTCTGACATCTCCAGCAGCGCCTCGCGGGCCTCTCCGGTCAGGGGCAGCGCACGGTCCAGCTCTTTTTCGGCCCGTTGCGCCAGACGCTCCAGATCGGCCAGGGACAGCCTTTCCAGCACAAGAACCTGCGCGCGGCTCAGCACAGCGGCATTCAGCTCGAAACTGGGGTTCTCGGTGGTCGCGCCCACCAGCAGGATCGTGCCGTCCTCCATAAAGGGCAGAAACCCGTCCTGCTGGGCCTTGTTGAAACGGTGGATCTCGTCCACGAACAAAAGCGTCCCCTGCCCGTTCTGACGGCGGATACGCGCGGCCTCGAACACTTTCTTCAGCTCGGCCACACCCGAAAAAATCGCGCTGATCTGAACGAAATGCAGATCGGTTTCATCGGCCAGAAGCCGCGCAATCGTGGTCTTCCCCACACCGGGCGGGCCCCAGAACACCAACGAGGACAGCGCCCCCGAGGCAAGCATCACACCCAGCGGTGCTTCGGGGCCCAGCACCTGTTCCTGCCCGATCACCTGATCCAAGGATTGCGGGCGCAGCCGGTCCGCAAGCGGTCGCGGCGCATTGGACGCCCGGTTTTGATCCGACGCGCTGGAGGATTCGAAAAGATCAGCCATGTTTACAATCTGAACCGCAGACGCAGTCTCTTCAAGCCGCGCTTTACATCCATCGACAGGGTCGAGCGGCGCTCTGACAACGCCCGTTCAGCGTCCGAGGTGGTCGTGATGTCAGTACCGTTGATATTTTGCAGGACATCGCCGGGCTTCAACCCCACCCGCTGGCCATACGGACCGGGCGTTTCGACCACCACACCGCTGGCCGACAGGGCCAGCCCATACTGAGCGATCACCGCCGGGTTGATGTTCGAAAGCTGCATGCCCGGCAGATTGGAACGATCCCCCAAGATCGTGGTCTGCCGCGCCGGGGTTTCGGGGGCGGCCATCATGGCCACTTGGGTCTGGTCCGCCTGTCCGTCACGGACATAAGCAATCCGCGCCTTCTGACCCAGGCCGACGACGCTCATCCGGAACAGCATCTCGGCGGGGGTATTCACCGCCTCACCTTGCACATGGGTCACCACATCCCCCTGCTTCAGGCCAGCCGAAAGAAACGGGCTGGCCGGATGCAGATCCGAGACAACGATCCCGCCCGGACGATCCAGACCCAGGCTTTGCGCCATGTCCGCATCGACGATCTGCCCGCCAATCCCCGCCCAGGGGCGCTGGAACGTGGCATTCCCCGCGCGCGCTTGGGTTACGAATTGAGAAACCAAATTGGCAGGGATGGCAAACCCGATCCCGTTCGAGCCACCCGAGCGCGACAGGATTCGCGTGTTCACTCCAATCAGGCGACCGTTCACGTCAATCAGCGCGCCGCCCGAGTTACCAGGGTTGATCGGCGCATCCGTTTGAATGAAGTAACCCCACGCGCTGCCCGTCGCCACGCCCGAGCGCGCAAGCCCCGACACGATCCCGCTGCTGACTGTCTGACCCACGCCGAAAGGGTTGCCGATGGCCAGCACCAGCTCGCCTACCTCGACGCTATCGCTGTCGCGCAGGAAAAGATGCGGCATGTCCTCGGCGCCATCCAGCCGCAGGATCGCAAGATCCGAGTCCTGATCAGCCAGCATCACCTGAGCGTCAAATTCACGCCGGTCATTCAGTACGACCCGAATTTCCGTCGCCTCGCCGACCACATGAAAGTTTGTCACCACAATCCCGTCGGCGGACAGAATAACGCCGCTGCCCAACGAGTTCTGCACACGCGGTCGGCCGCGCAAATCGTCGCCAAAGAACTGGCGGAAAAACGGGTCATCCTGAAACGGACTGGACCGCTGTTGGACCACGCGCTTTGCATAGATGTTCACCACCGCCGGGGCGGCCTGTTTGACCAGCGGCGCAAAGCCCAGGCTGATTTCGGTCTGTGACTGGGGGACACGGGTCTCGGCCGCGGCTGGAAGGGCCAGGACAATCACGGCGAACAGGGACAATACTCGGGCAAAGATCATGGGGCACCTCTTGCTTTGGGAATGATATGCGCAGAGAGCCCCCGTTTCGCAACCCGTCCGGGCGAATGAAAACCCCAAAGAAAAAGGCCAGCCCGACGGGCTGGCCTTTCAATTCCGAATGGTGTCCGGATTATTCTTCGGCGTCGGCTGCTGCTTCTTCAGCATCCAGGCGAGCCTTGTCGGCGGCACCTTTGGCCGAGACGTCGCGATCGACAAACTCGATGATGGCCATGGGGGCCATGTCGCCATAGCGGAAGCCGGCTTTCAGGATGCGGATGTAGCCACCCTGGCGTTCCTTGTAGCGCGGGCCCAGAACGTCGAACAGTTTTGCAACGTCCTTGTCCTGCTTCAGCTGAGCTGCGGCCTGACGGCGGGCGTGCAGATCGCCGCGTTTGGCCAGGGTGATCAGTTTTTCAACGATCGGGCGCAGTTCTTTTGCCTTGGGCAGGGTGGTTTTGATTTGCTCGTGCTCGATCAGCGAACCAGCCATGTTCGAGAACAGGGCCTTACGGTGCTCATGAGTACGGTTCAGGCGGCGGTAACCACGTGCGTGACGCATTTTCTATCTCCTAACTTGCGTTTTGCTTTGTCCGTCCGGCGATGCGTGTCACCGGCTCTCCTTGGGGCGTTGGCCCAGATATTCCCCGCAAGGTGCGGGCATTGTTGGGGCGGGCCGCTGGCCCACCCCGAAACTCTTAGAAGCTGTCTTCGAACTTCTTGGCCAGATCTTCGATGTTGTCCGGCGGCCAGTCCTCGACGTCCATGCCCAGGTGCAGTCCCATGCCCGACAGCACTTCTTTGATCTCGTTCAAAGATTTGCGGCCGAAGTTCGGGGTGCGCAGCATTTCTGCTTCGGTTTTCTGGATCAGATCGCCGATGTAAACGATGTTGTCGTTCTTCAGGCAGTTTGCCGAACGGACCGACAGTTCCAGCTCGTCCACTTTCTTCAGCAGCAGCGGGTTGAACTCCAGACCGTCGTCTTCGTCCTGGCGACCAGCGGCTTCGGGCTCGTCGAAATTGACGAAGATCGAAAGCTGATCCTGCAGAATGCGCGCGGCATAGGCCACAGCATCGTCGGGCGAAATCGAGCCATCGGTGTCGATCTTCAAGGTCAGTTTGTCATAGTCCAGAACCTGGCCCTCGCGGGTGGGCTGCACATCGTACGACACCTTTTTGACCGGCGAATAGATCGCGTCGATCGGGATCAGACCGATGGGGGCGTCTTCGGGCTTGTTCTTGTCGGCTGCGACATAGCCCTTACCGGTGTTAACGGTCAGCTCCATGTACAGGTCCGCGCCGTCATCCAGGTGACAGATCACGTGTTCCTTGTTCAGGATCTCGATGCCAGCACTGTCGCTGATGTCACCGGCGGTGACGGCACCCGGACCCTTGGCCGAGATCGACAGGCGCTTGGGCCCTTCGACTTCCATCCGCAGGGCAACCTGCTTCAGGTTCAGGATGATGTCGGTGACGTCTTCACGTACACCGGCAACGCTGGAAAACTCGTGCAGAACGTTGTCGATCTGAACGCTGGTGATGGCCGCGCCTTGCAGCGAGCTCATCAGAACGCGACGCAGCGCGTTGCCCATGGTCAGACCAAAGCCACGCTCCAGAGGTTCTGCAACAACAGTCGCCTGACGCGACGGGTCATTGCCGGGTTTGACCTCCAACTGAGTCGGTTTGATCAGTTCTGCCCAATTCTTATGGATCATGCGTCCCTCCATTCCTGTCTTGCTCCCATGTCCGAAGAGCAAAACGCCCGAGGTTTCAAAATGACGGAATGGGGCCGTGCGCGTGCACAGCCCCAAAACAATACTGTCGGATTAGACCCGGCGGCGTTTCGGCGGGCGGCAGCCGTTGTGTGCGATCGGGGTCACATCACGAATCGAGGTGATGTTGAAACCGATTGCGGCCAGTGCGCGCAGAGCCGATTCACGGCCCGAACCGGGGCCCTGAACTTCGACTTCCAGGGTTTTCACGCCGTGATCCTGGGCTTTCTTGCCCGCGTCCTCTGCAGCCATCTGAGCGGCATAGGGGGTGGATTTGCGCGACCCTTTGAAGCCCATGGTGCCAGCAGACGACCACGAAATGGCGTTGCCCTGCACGTCAGAGATCAGGATCTTGGTGTTGTTGAAGCTGGAGTTCACATGTGCGACGCCAGATGCGATGTTCTTGGAGGCCTTTTTCTTGCCGCCACGACGGGTATCACGTGCCATTGGTGCTGCCCTCCCTTACTTCTTCTTACCGGCAATGGCCTTTGCGGGGCCTTTGCGGGTGCGAGCGTTGGTGTGCGTACGCTGACCGCGTACGGGCAGGCTGCGGCGATGACGCAGGCCACGGTAGCAACCCAGGTCCATCAGACGCTTGATGTTCATCTGCACTTCGCGGCGCAGGTCACCTTCGACGGTGTAGTTGGCGTCGATGTGCTCGCGGATGGACAGAACTTCGGCGTCCGACAGTTCGTTCACACGACGAGTCGAGTCGATGTTCACAGCTTCGCAGATGGCTTTGGCCGATGCGGGGCCGATACCGGTGATGTAGGTGAGGGCGATGGGTACCCGCTTTGCAGTGGGGATGTTTACGCCGGCGATACGTGCCACGTGTCACTTTCCTTTTCGTTGCGGTTCCGTAGTTCCAGAACCTTTTTTCACAACGTAAGCCCGACGATTTTTCCGCCGGGCCTCAGCTGATCCAGGTGATAAGATCTTCGGCGCATATGTCTGCCGAGAATCATTCTCGTAATAGAGATGTTGCTGGGTAGGAGGAAAAAAGAGGGCCGTCAAGCCCCCTTCCCTATTCGTACCCTGATTAGTCCAGAATCGCGGCGATTGCGCCCTGAACTTCGTCGATCGAGCCCAGACCGTCGATCGAGGTCAGGTTACCCTTGGCGTGGTAGTAGCCGATCAGCGGCGCGGTCTTCTTGTAGTATTCCATCAGGCGGAAACGGACGCTTTCCTCGTTATCGTCTGCACGCGCGGTGCCACCTGCGGCGACAGCCTCGGCGGCGCGGTTAACGATACGCTTGACCAGAACTTCGTCCTCGACCTGCATCTCGATCACGGCGTCCAGGGTCTCGCCCTTTTCAGCCAGCAACTCACTCAGCGCGTCAGCCTGAGCCAGCGTGCGGGGGAAGCCGTCAAAGATGAACCCGCCCTTTTTGTCGCCGTCCAGCTTCTCGCGGATCAGGCCGATGACGATCTCGTCGGTGACCAAGCCACCGCTGTCCATGACCTTGGCAACCAACTGACCCATTTCCGAGCCGCTTGCCTTGGCTTCGCGCAGCATGTCGCCGGTGCTCAGCTGGATCATGTCACGGTTTTCGACCAGGAATGCGGCCTGAGTTCCTTTGCCCGCGCCGGGCGGTCCAAGCAGAATAATGTTCATCGACGTGAGGGTCCTTTGCGTGCGCGTTTTTTACCTTTGCCGCGAAGCTGCGACTTCTCAATCAGACCTTCGTATTGGTGCGCCAGCAGGTGGCTTTGGACCTGTTGAATAGTGTCCATGGTCACCGACACGACGATCAGAACCGAGGTGCCGCCAAAATAGAAGGGGATCGCCAGTTGGCTACGCAGAATCTCGGGCAAGAGACAAACTGCCGCAAGGTAAGCCGAACCCAGCACCAGAACGCGGTTGGCCACGTATTCCAGATACTCAGCGGTTTTCTTACCGGGGCGAATGCCGGGAACAAATCCGTTCTGGTTTTTCAGGTTGTCCGCGACCTCGTCAGGTTTGAACGAAACGTTGAACGTATAGAAGTAGGCAAAGAACACGATCATCCCGACGAAGAACAGCAGGTACAGCGGCTGCCCGGGACCAAAGTAGGCCAGCAGGGTCGACATGACCGGGCCTGTTTGCGACCCCGAGAAGGTGCTGATCGTAGTCGGCAGCAACAGCAACGAGCTGGCAAAGATCGCGGGGATCACGCCTGCGGGGTTGACCTTGATCGGCAGGTGCGAGCTGCCGCCGTCATAGACCTTCATCCCCACCTGACGGCGCGGATACTGGATGTTGATTTTGCGCAGAGCGCGCTCCATGAAGACCACAAAGGCAATCACCGCCACGACCATGACGAACACACCGATAATCACGGCCGGGCTGATGGCACCCGAACGGCCTTGGCTCAGAAATTGAGCCAGCGCTGCGGGAACCTCGGCGATGATGCCGACGAAGATAATCAGAGAGATGCCGTTACCGATGCCGCGGCTGGTGATCTGATCCCCCAGCCACATCATGAACATGGTGCCGCCAACCAGCGTAATCACGCAGGAGACGCGGAAATAGAGACCAGGATCGGTCACCAGCTCGCCCGCCTCAAGCGAGACAGCAAGACCATAGGCCTGCATCGTCGCCAGCAGCACGGTGCCATAGCGGGTATACTGGTTGATCTTCTTGCGGCCTGCGTCACCCTCTTTTTTCAGTTGCTCCAACTGAGGCACCATGGCCGTCAGAAGCTGCACGATGATCGAGGCAGAGATGTAGGGCATGATCCCCAGCGCGAAAATCCCCATGCGGCCCAGGGCGCCACCCGTGAACATCGACAAGATCCCGCCCAGACCAGCGGCCGCGCCTTCCATAAAGTCACGCAGCGCTACGCCGTCAATGCCCGGAACTGGGATGAACGTGCCGACACGGCAAACGATCAGAAGCATGATGGTGAACAGGATGCGGCTGCGCAGGTCCGTCGCCTTCGCCAGCTGTCCCCAGCTGGTGTTCGCGGCCATTTGTTCGACTGCAGATGCCATATTCGGTCTCTCTTATGTAGCAACGCCGCCCAGAGCGTTTTCCAGCTCGGGCGGCGTTCTTAGGAAAACTAAGTTGTATCTAAGCGGCCTCGTCGCCGCTCACAACCCGTTATTCTGCGGCAGCCGCGACCTTCAGCGAGCCACCGGCCTTTTCGACGGCTTCGATAGCCGATTTCGAGGCACCGGTCACTTCCAGGTTAACGGCAGTCCCGATCTCGCCTTTGGCCAGAACGCGGATGCCATCCAGCTTGCGGCGGACCAGACCCGAGGCAACCAGTGCGTCCTCGGTGATCGCGGCCGAAGCGTCCAGCTTGCCGGCTTCGATGAACTTGGCGATCAGACCCAGGTTCACAACAGCGAATTCCTTGCGGTTGGGCTTGTTGAAGCCACGCTTGGGAAGACGTTGGTACAGGGGCATCTGGCCGCCCTCGTAGCCGTTGATGGCCACACCCGAGCGCGATTTTTGACCTTTGATACCACGGCCACCCATTTTACCTTTGCCCGAACCCGGGCCACGGCCAACGCGTGTGCGTTTCTTGGTTGCGCCTTCGTTGTCGCGCAGTTCATGCAATTTCATGTCGCTTCTCCTTTGCCGGAACTGACCCATGAAGCGTAGGGGGCCAAACACGGCTTTTCTTGATTGATTCTTTTGCGGCCAGATGGCCACCGGGGGCGTATAGACCCCTGGCCCTTATGAAGCAAGTGTTGTGATGCCCAGCAGAACGACAAAACGCCCCGGCATGGCCGCGGCGCTTGTTCACTCGGTGATCACAATGACGCGAGAGGGATCAGCGCGTCTGGCGCAGATAATCTTCCCAGCAGGGAACGGGGTTGGTCACGGCGCGGGTCAGTTTACCAAAGAACGCGCGGATGGTCATGCCGACCAGGTTTGTTGCGTTTGCCATTTCGGGGTCCATATTCATTGAAAGCGTTGGCGCCCGGATACGGCAGCAAAGCTTCCATATCCATAGCGAATGCCGAAACCCCGCAATGCACTCAGTGCATAGCAAATAGGCAGAATGAAAAATTGCCGCCTCTCGGGAAACGAAAACACCCCGCTGCAAGCAGCGGGGTGTCTTGGATGTCATTCGGGCACAGGGCCCAAAGATCGCTTAGTCGCGCTCTTCGATGATTTCGACCAGGTGCGGGATTTTCGCGACCATGCCACGGATCGAAGGAGTATCCTCCAGTTCGCGGGTCTTGTGCATCTTGTTCAGGCCCAGACCGATCAGGGTCTGACGCTGGACGGCGGGGCGACGGATCGGCGAGCCGATCTGTTTCACAACGATGGTTTTAGCCATGATCTGCTCTCCTTACGCTTCAGCTTCGGCGGGGGCCGCTGCTTCGTCCTTGCGCAGGATGTCAGCAACTTTCTTACCGCGACGCGCAGCAACCGAACGGGGGCTGGACTCTTTGGTCAGGCCATCGATGGTAGCGCGGATCATGTTGTAGGGGTTCTGCGAGCCGATCGACTTGGAAACCACGTCTTTGATGCCCAGCATCTCGAAGACGGCACGCATCGGGCCACCTGCGATGATTCCGGTACCTTCCGGAGCGGTGCGCATGACCACTTTACCGGCGCCGTGACGGCCTTCCATGTCGTGGTGCAGGGTGCGGCCCTCTTTCAGAGGTACGCGAACCATCTGACGCTTGGCTTGCTCGGTGGCTTTACGAATGGCCTCGGGGACCTCTTTCGCTTTACCTTTACCAAAGCCAACGCGGCCTTTTTGATCGCCAACGACGACCAGAGCGGCGAAGCCAAAGCGCTTACCACCTTTAACGGTTTTCGATACGCGGTTGATTGCAACCAGACGATCGGCGAATTCCGGGGTTTCTTCTTCGCGGTTGCGACCACGACCCCGACGGTTATCACGTTCTGCCATTGGACAGTCCTTTTCATGGTGGCGCGGCTGCGCCATGATTACTCAATCCTGGTGACCGGCCCACAGGACCGGCCCCGGATCATCGGGAGGGCGCGGCGCGCCCCCCACAGGGTTCTTAGAACTTCAGACCGCCTTCACGCGCGGCGTCGGCCAGAGCCTTCACCTTGCCGTGAAACAGGAAGCCACCACGGTCGAAGTAACATTCTTCGACACCGGCTGCCTTGGCACGCTCTGCGATCAGTGCACCAACCTTGGTTGCTGCTTCGACGTTGTTCTTGCCGACCACGCCCAGATCTTTCTCCAGCGAGGAGGCCGATGCCAGGGTGACGCCTTTGACGTCGTCGATCAGCTGAGCGCTGATGTTCTTGTTCGAGCGGTGAACCGACAAGCGCAGCTTGCCTCCGTTCACTTTCCGCTGCTTGTTCCGAACGCGCAGACGGCGCTTCAGGAACAGGGTCCGTTTGCTGTTTGCCATTTTGCTCGTCCTTACTTCTTCTTGCCTTCTTTGCGGAAGATGTACTCGTCTTTGTACTTGATACCTTTGCCTTTGTAGGGCTCGGGCTTACGCCATTCGCGGATATTGGCCGCGACCTGGCCGACGAGTTGCGAGTCATCACCTTCAACAACGATCACGGTGGGCTTCGGTGCGGTCACGGTCACGCCGGCCGGCACTTCGAAGTTCACCTCGTGCGAGTAGCCCAGGTTCAGTTTCAGGGTGTTGCCCTGCATCTGAGCCCGGTAACCAACACCGTTGATCTCCAGCTCTTTTTTGAAGCCGGTCGTCACACCGGTGACCATGTTGGCCACCATGGTGCGGGACATGCCCCACTGTTGACGCGCCCGCTTGGACTTGCCACGCGGGGTGATGACAACCGAGTTGTCCTCAACCGTGATGGTCACGTCGTCGGATGCGGTGAAGCTTTGCGACGCCTTGGCGCCTTTGACTTCGATGGTCTGGCCGGACACCGACGCGGAAACGCCGCTGGGCAGCTCGACCGGTTTTTTACCAATACGAGACATTGCAGACCTCCTTAGAAGACGGTGCAGAGCACTTCGCCGCCAACATTGTTGGAGCGTGCGCTTGCGTCCGACATCACACCTTTCGGAGTGCTGACAATCGACACGCCCAGGCCCTGACGGACGGTGGGGATGTCATTGACGCCCATGTAAACACGACGACCGGGTTTCGAAACCCGCTTCAGTTCGCGAATGACAGGGGTGCCTTCGTAGTATTTCAGGCTGATTTCAAGGGTCGGGTGACCGTTGACATCAGTGCCCTTTTCGTAGCCGCGGATGTAGCCTTCGTCGGCCAGTACATCCAGGACCCAGGCGCGCAGTTTCGACGCAGGTGTCGAAACGGTGGACTTGCCACGCATCTGAGAGTTGCGGATACGGGTGAGCATATCGCCGATAGGATCGTTCATAAAAGTCTCTCCCTTACCAGCTGGATTTCACCAGACCGGGGATCTGGCCATTCGAGCCCAGTTCCCGCAGCATGATACGGCTGACCTTCAGCTTACGATAGTAAGCGTGGGGACGACCGGTCAGCTGACAACGGTTGTGCAAACGGACAGCCGAGCTGTTGCGCGGCAGTTTAGCAAGCTTCAGAGAAGCGCGGAAACGCTCTTCCATCGGCTTGTCTTGATCGTTGATGATCTCTTTGAGACCAGCACGCTTAGCGGCGTATTTTGCCACCAGGCGCTCGCGCTTCTTCTCGCGCTCGACCATGGATTTTTTAGCCATAATTCTCTCTCCCGCGCTTAGCTGTTGAAGGGCATGTTGAAGTGCTTCAACAGCGCCTTAGCTTCCGCGTCGGTTTTCGCGGTTGTGGCGATCACAATGTCCATGCCCCAGTTCACGTCGACTTTGTCGAAGTCAATCTCGGGGAAGACGATGTGCTCTTTCAGACCCATGGCATAGTTGCCACGACCATCGAACGATTTACCCGAAACACCGCGGAAGTCGCGGATACGGGGCATTGCGATGGTGATCAGACGGTCCAGGAATTCGTACATGCGGTCTGCACGCAGGGTCACTTTCGCGCCCATCGGCATACCTTCACGAACCCGGAAACCAGCGATCGAGTTACGAGCGACGGTAGTCAGAGCCTTCTGGCCTGCAATCGCGGTCAGATCTTCGACGGCCGACTTGGCTTTCTTGCTGTCTTTGACAGCTTCAGCGCCACAGCCGATGTTCAGAACGATCTTGTCCAGCTTGGGGATCATCATCTCGTTCTTGTAGCCGAACTCTTCTTTCAGAGCGTCGCGGATCGAGTCCTTGTACAGGGCCTTCAGACGCGGGGTATAGGTTGCAGCATCAAGCATCGATCACGTCCCCCGTGGTCTTGGCGAAACGAACCTTCTTGTCACCTTCCATGCGGAAGCCAACGCGGGTCGGTTTGCCATTTGCGTCCAGGATTGCCAGGTTCGACAGCTGGATCGGCAGTGCCTTAGGCAGGCGGCCGCCCTGTTCGGTTTGCGACTGGCGGGTGTGGCGGATGGCAATGTTGATGCCTTCCACAACGGCCTTGCCGGCCTTGGGGTCGATCGAGGTGATAGTGCCCTCTTTGCCCTTGTCCTTACCGGCCAGCACGACGACCTTGTCGCCTTTTTTCAACTTAGCAGCCATCTTACAGCACCTCCGGCGCGAGCGAGATGATCTTCATGAAGTTTTTGGCGCGCAGTTCACGAACAACCGGCCCGAAGATACGGGTACCGACGGGTTCGTTGCTGTTGTTCAGGATAACAGCTGCGTTGCGATCAAAACGGATCGCGGTGCCATCTTCACGACGGACTTCTTTGGCGGTGCGTACGACGACGGCCTTGCGGACGTCCCCTTTTTTAACGCGGCCGCGCGGGATGGCTTCTTTGACGGAGACGACGATGATGTCGCCTACCGAAGCGTATTTACGCTTCGAGCCACCCAGAACCTTGATGCACTGAACTCGGCGAGCGCCAGAGTTGTCAGCTACATCCAGATTGGTCTGCATCTGGATCATTTGGTTTCTCCCGACCTATGGGGGGACATGCAGGCGTCCTGATCCCCAGGGTTTCGCTAATAAGCGTCGGGATCGTCTAAGGCTTGCTTAGGCGATCACTTCCCAACGCTTGGTCTTCGACTTCGGTGCACATTCCTGGATACGGACGGTGTCACCGACGTTGAACTGGTTGTTCTCATCGTGAGCCCGGTATTTCTTGGACTTACGGATGGTTTTCTTCAGAACGGGGTGCGTAAAGCGGCGCTCGACTTGAACAGTAACGGTTTGTTCGTTGGCATTCGAGGTCACGGTGCCTTGGAGAATACGTTTGGGCATCTGTCAGGCTCCTTATTCTGCTGCTTCAGCGGCTTTGGCGTTCAACACGGTCAGGACACGAGCGACGTCGCGACGCACGGTTTTGACGCGTGCAGTGTTTTCCAGTTGACCGGTTGCTTGCTGGAAGCGCAGGTTAAACGCTTCTTTCTTCAGGGTGGACAGCTGCTCGCGCAGTTCGTCCAGCGATTTTTCACGCAGTTCAGTGGCGGACATTTCGCCATTCCTTCTTTCTGACACCAGTGAGCTCCTTATGACGGGTGACCCATTCTCTGGTGGATTCAAAAAACAAACGCGCGAATCCCAGTCACCCGGAATCCGCGAGATGTTGCTCTATAAGAGGGTTGTCCTTTGGGAGCAAGGGAAAACTAGGCTTTTCGCCCGCTGTCCCCCTGCCCTGAACAATCTGCGCCATTCCGGCCTCTTGAGGGCACGGGCCAAATGCGTCAGACCATTTGTAATCTCTGCCTCAGGAGGACTCAATGTCCCAGATCGAATCCCTCTTTGTTACCCGCCTGTACCGCGCCGCCCTGTCCGAGTTTGACCCCAAGGTCGACGCCGATGAAATGGAGGCCTCGTGCTATTCCATCGCCGAGGACGACGAGGCCGGCCAGCAATGGTGCGAGGATAACGGTTATCCCGGCTACACCTCCTATGCCTCGCTGACCGACCTGGGTTGGCGCTTTCCCGTCTTCGCCGACCTGATCGAGGCGCTGGACAAACATGTCGCCGCCTTTGCCGAGGATCTGGAATTCGATCTGGACGGGCGCAAACTGGTACTCGAGGATTTGTGGATCAACATCCTGCCCGAGGGCGGCACCCATTCATCCCACCTGCATCCGCATTCGGTGATTTCCGGCACCACCTATGTGGCCATGCCCGACGGCGCCAGCGCCCTGAAACTGGAAGACCCGCGTTCGGGCCGCATGATGGCCGCCCCTGCCCGCCGCAAAGACGCCCGCCGCGACCTGCAACCGTTCATCTACATGGCCCCCAAAGTGGGCGACGTGCTGCTCTGGGAAAGCTGGCTGCGCCACGAAGTCCCCCTGAACCGCTCGGAATATGACCGGGTGTCGGTGAGCTTTAACTATAAGTGGGAATAAGCCGGAGCGGCGCCTCAGCCCTTGCGCCAACACTCTGACCGAACCACCACAAAGCCCGCTTCTTTGCTCTTCAAATACTCAAAGAAAACCCCCGCCGATTGCTCGACGGGGGTTTTTGATTTTCTTGGCTGGGGCGCGGCCCAGACAAAATCTGCGATTTTGCCTATACCGCGCTGCCGACAGTTTGCGATGCAAACTGCAGCTGTTTACCAGTCTTCGCGAACCACGACGCGGGTTTTCACCGGCAGTTTCATCGCGGCCAGGCGCAGAGCTTCACGTGCGATATCTTCGTCGACGCCGTCGATTTCGAACATGATGCGGCCAGGCTTCACCTTGCAAGCCCAGTAGTCCACGGAACCTTTACCTTTACCCATACGAACTTCGACGGGTTTCGAGGTCACGGGGACATCGGGGAAGATACGGATCCAGACACGGCCCTGACGTTTCATGTGACGCGTCATGGCACGACGAGCGGCCTCGATCTGACGCGCAGTCACACGCTCGGGCTGGGTGGCTTTAAGACCAAACGAACCGAAGTTCAGGTCGGAACCGCCCTTGGCCAGGCCTTTGATCCGGCCCTTCTGCTGCTTGCGGAATTTAGTACG
The DNA here is from genome assembly GCF_965218685.1 of Thalassovita sp. Classification (GTDB taxonomy): domain Bacteria; phylum Pseudomonadota; class Alphaproteobacteria; order Rhodobacterales; family Rhodobacteraceae; genus Thalassobius. Next base: position 317,093 of record NZ_OZ244657.1, read on the forward strand.
CTTTGGTTGAAGCATAACTCAGATCTCCTTAGCGGCGGCCGCCAGCGCCACGGGGCGCGGGACCATCCTGGATTTCCTGGGCGCGACGGTCACGAGCCTGAGGATCGTGTTCCATGATCTCGCCTTTGAAGATCCAGGTTTTGATGCCGATGATGCCATAGGGGGTCATCGCTTCGGCGGCGGCATAGTCGATGTCAGCACGCAGGGTGTGCAGCGGCACGCGGCCTTCACGGTACCATTCGGTACGCGCGATTTCTGCACCGCCCAGACGGCCAGCAACGTTCACACGGATGCCCAGGGCGCCCATACGCATTGCGTTCTGCACGCCGCGCTTCATGGCACGACGGAAGGACACACGGCGTTCCAGCTGCTGAGCAATCGATTCCGCGACCAGCTGAGCGTCCAGCTCGGGCTTGCGCACTTCGACGATGTTCAGGTGCAGCTCAGAATCGGTCATGTTCGCCAGCTTCTTGCGCAGCACTTCGATGTCTGCACCTTTCTTGCCGATGATCACGCCCGGACGTGCGGTGTGGATCGTAACGCGGCACTTCTTGTGCGGACGTTCGATGATCACACGGGCCACGCCGGCCTGTTTGCACTCTTCCTTGATGAACTCACGGATCTTGATGTCTTCCAGCAGAAGATCACCGTAATCTTTCGAGTCCGCGTACCAGCGGCTGTCCCAGGTGCGATTGACCTGAAGGCGCATGCCGATCGGATTTACTTTCTGACCCATTAGGCTTGCTCCTCAATCTGACGCACGGTGATCGTGAGTTCCGAGAACGGCTTCATGATCTTGCCAAAACGACCACGGGCACGGGGACGACCACGTTTCATGGTCAGGTTCTTACCAACGTAAGCTTCTGCCACGATCAGCTCGTCGACATCCAGGTTGTGGTTGTTTTCAGCGTTCGCGATGGCGGACTGAAGGCATTTCTTCACGTCCTGAGCGATCCGTTTCTTCGAGAAGGTCAGGTCGGTCAGAGCCTTGTCCACCTTCTTGCCACGGATCATTGCGGCGACCAGGTTCAGTTTCTGCGGGCTGGTGCGAAGCATGCGCACTTTGGCCATTGCTTCGTTATCTGCCACGCGGCGGGGGTTCTTTGCCTTGCCCATGACTTATTTCCGCTTCGCTTTTTTGTCAGCCGCGTGACCATAGTAGGTCCGGGTCGGCGAATACTCACCGAACTTCTGGCCGATCATATCTTCGCTGACGTTCACAGGAACGTGTTTCTGGCCGTTGTACACACCAAAGGTCAGCCCAACGAATTGGGGCAGGATGGTGGAACGACGCGACCAGATCTTGATGACTTCGTTGCGACCCGACTCGCGAGCTGCTTCGGCTTTTTTCAGCACGTAAGCATCCACGAAGGGGCCTTTCCAAACAGAACGTGCCATGTGTTAACGGCCCTTCTTCTTAGCGTGACGCGAGCGGATGATCAGCTTCTGCGACGCCTTGTTCTTGTTGCGGGTACGAGCACCCTTGGTCGGTTTACCCCAAGGGGTCACCGGGTGACGACCACCCGAGGTCCGGCCTTCACCACCACCATGGGGGTGGTCGATCGGGTTCATGACAACACCACGGACCGACGGACGGATGCCTTTGTGGCGCATACGACCGGCTTTACCGAAGTTCTGGTTGCTGTTGTCAGGGTTCGACACGGCACCGACGGTGGCCATGCATTCCTGACGCACCAGGCGCAGTTCACCCGAGGACAGGCGGATCTGAGCGTAGCCACCGTCACGACCAACGAACTGAGCATAAGTACCAGCTGCGCGGGCAATCTGACCGCCTTTGCCGGGCTTCATTTCGATGTTGTGAATGATAGTACCGATCGGCATGCCCGAGAACGGCATTGCGTTACCCGGCTTGATGTCGGCTTTGGCCGAGGCAATCACCTGATCCCCAACAGCAAGACGCTGCGGAGCAAGGATATAGGCCTGTTCGCCATCTTCGTATTTGATCAGCGCGATAAACGCGGTGCGGTTGGGGTCATATTCGATCCGCTCAACCGTTGCAGCAACGTCGAATTTGTTGCGCTTGAAGTCCACGATACGATAGAGGCGCTTTGCCCCACCGCCTTTGCGGCGCATCGTGATCCGTCCGGTATTGTTCCGGCCGCCGTTTTTGGTCAAACCCTCAGTAAGGGCTTTGACCGGACGTCCTTTCCACAGCTCCGAACGGTCGATCAGAACCAGCCCACGCTGGCCCGGCGTCGTCGGTTTATACGACTTGAGTGCCATGCTTTCTGTCTTCCGTTTTGTGAGGCAGGCCGACGGCCCACCCGATGTTATAGCCCCCCGAAGGTGGCCGCTTTGCTAGGGCCCCGAAGGTCCCTGATTCCAAAACTCACCGGCCCCGGAACGAATCCGAGGCCGAAGAGATGCGCGTCTTTAGCAGTGGAATGCTGGAGTGTCTATAGTGGGGGCGAGATTCTTCCCTCACCATGAATGATCTCGCGCATCGACGTCTCGCGCTGGGGCCAGATGACCGCTGCTTGGCGCCACATTACCTGGCCACAAAGTAAACAAGAATATTCCAACAGGTTCCTATGGCGAGAATAGCGCTCGTGTCCCCGATCAACACGTAGGTCACCAAATTCGCAACGACGATCCCAAGTAATACTCCCTGAGTGACCGGCCTCGCAAAACACGCCCGAGATTTCCAATGAATATTAGCGCTACAACAATTGGAACCACTAAGCTCCTAAATGATGACTGCGGATCAAACCAAACCCAAGGACTCTCCGTGAAGTGGAGGAAACTTGGGGCTCAGGTCACGGGCAATCTCTAGCGGCCAAACATTCACGCATTCAGCTGCAGCTATGCCGCTATAGCTCCATTCGCATCCATAAAACCGCAACTGCGATGTATATAGCTACAGCGCAAATTAGTCCGAGTGCTCCCCACAACTCCCATAAACCCAAAATGAACAACGTTCCTGGAATGCACGTGACTGTAAGAAATCTTCGCACTATTTCAGTCCTCACTGTTTTGCACATTTATCTGTACAGATTGCATCTCGACACATTGAATTTATCGGAGCGCTAGTAACAAGCCCAGTGCTAGTACCCTCACCCACGATAGCACCTATAGACATGCACGCCGCATGAGGACCAGTTTTCCAATTCTCAGCATCAAAAAGGGATTCACATTCTCGTTTGGACTGAGCCAGCTCAGTTAGCACGCCTTAGGGCCTTTATAGGCTAGAGTTCAGGCTCTAACCAATCCCCCTTCCCGATCGCTGTGAAGTACTCCGCAATAGCCTTGGAGTGCTCAAAGCGGGCCAAAATATTGTTGTCGCCCTGTTTGACAAGCCATGACTTCATTCGGCGGCTGCTAGGCACATCAAGAAATTGACACAGGCTGTCTTTGAAACCTGGTTGAAACATCTCGCGATACTCGAAGGTCACAGAAGGGTTAGGCATCCCTGCCAAAAAGTTCTGGAAAAGCAGGTCCGTCGTTTGCTGCTCCCGAACCCGCATCGCCACGTTTCTTGGCCAAGCGGGGATGGGCGTGCGATCGACAGACAGAGGATTGCGGGTAGCCCATTTTTTGGTTTGCAGTGCCTTGAGGAGGGATGCTGTTTGCGCCAGCTTATTCTCTCGGTACACATAGATTAGACGAATATCCGGCCGCGCCCTAAGAAAATCGTAAACTTCCGGGTGGTGCCCAATCATGTACTTCGACCCCACTGCAAGCGCCTTTGGGTCTTCTTCGGTCTGTCGAATGAAGTGTTTTTCGAGGAAGGCTTTCGGGAAGGTATCCCTTGTCAGAATCCTCGCGTCATCCTGCTGCGGCGCACCCTGCATAATTAGACTATTCGGGTTAAAAATCTCGCCATCACAACGGACCTTGGGGTGTGCATTCAACAAACTCATAAGATAAGTTGTGCCGCTCCGCGGCAGCCCAACGACGAGGAAACGGGTAGTCAACTCAGGCTCCTTTCTATTTCGGTACCGTTAGAGCTGTCTCTCAGCCGCCAAAGGCGAAATGCGTATAGCGCAGGGAATTTTGGGCTAAAGAGAAATCCCTCAACCCTGGGTTACTGTATTAGGTCTATTGGCCTAATTGCAGCAGTTCACGAGAAAGGTCAACGTTCCGCCATTTTGGACTCGAAACTCTGTTTAGCTCTTAATTGTTTAGGATGAGGACAGACGGTCGCTCTCCTCAAAAATGGCGAACAATTGCGCGCACCTCCTGGCCTGCGCGCGCCCTCACGGGACAATGTTCGCGAACTCCAAGCGGATGCTCTGCCGGCGCGAAGTCGACACGTTTAGTATTGAAAACCTATCAAAGTAGAAAACAAGAAAAGCCCCCCGGTTTGCACCGAGGGGCCCTTCAATCTTGCAAAGCTCAGATCTTACAGTCCGGTGGACACGTCGATCGTGTTGCCCTCTTCCAGGGTCACGTAAGCTTTCTTGACGTCTTTACGCTTGCCCAGCTGGCCGCGGAAACGCTTTACTTTACCCTTGGTGATCGTGGTGTTGACGGCTTTCACCTTCACACCGAACAGAGTCTCAACAGCCTCTTTGATCTGGGGTTTGTTGGCGTCGATTGCGACCTCAAACACGACAGCACCGGTTTCCGAAGCCATGGTGGCCTTCTCGGTGATGACGGGCTTGCGAATCACGTCGTACAGTTCTGCCTTGGTGGTCATTTCAGGCGAGCCTCCAGAGCTTCGACACCTGCTTTGGTGATCACCAGGGTGTCACGCTTCAGGATGTCATACACGTTAGCGCCCATCGTCGGCAGGATATCCAGACCTTCGATGTTGCGGGCGGCTTGGGCGAAGCCCTCGTTCACCGACGCACCGTCGATGATCAGGGCGCGTTTCCAGCCCAGGTTTGCAACCTGTTTGGCCAGAGCGGCGGTCTTGCCCTCGGTTTCGGCGGCTTCGATCACAACCAGTTCGCCAGCCTTGGCTTTGGCGGACAGGGCGTGCTTCAGACCCAGCTTGCGGAATTTCTTCGGCAGGTCGTGGCCGTGGCTACGCGGGGTCGGACCCTTGTAGATACCACCTTTACGGAAGATAGGCGCCTTGCGGGACCCGTGGCGCGCGCCACCGGTGCCTTTTTGGCGATATATCTTCTTGGTCGAGTAGCTCACCTCGGAACGGGTCAGAACCTTGTGGGTACCGGCCTGAGCGTTGTTACGCTGCCAGCGAACCACGCGGTGCAGGATGTCTGCACGCGGCTCCAGACCGAACAGGTCTTCGGACAGTTCCACGGAACCGGCGGTGCCGCCGTCCAGTTTGATCACATCAAGTTTCATGCTTCACCACCTTCCGCAGGAGCTTCTTCAGCCGGGGCTTCAGCAGCAGCGGTTTTCAGAGCAGCCGGGAACGGAACGTTCTCGGGCAGTTTCTTCTTCACGGCGTCCTTGATGGTGACCCAGCCGCCTTTGGAGCCAGGAACGGCGCCTTTGACCATGATCAGGCCGCGGTCGGCGTCGGTTTTGACGACTTCCAGGTTCTGAGTGGTCACGCGGACGGCACCCATGTGGCCGGCCATTTTCTTGCCTTTGAACACCTTGCCCGGGTCCTGACACTGACCGGTCGAACCGTGCGAACGGTGGCTGATCGACACACCGTGCGTGGCGCGCAGACCACCAAAGTTGTGGCGTTTCATGGCACCGGCGAAACCTTTACCGATCGAGGTACCGGCGACGTCCACCTTCTGACCGGACACATAATGCTCGGCCGAGATTTCGGCGCCAACTTCGATCAGGTTGTCTTCGGAGACGCGGAATTCGGCCAGCTTACGCTTGGGCTCGACCGACGCAGCGGCGAAGTGGCCGCGCATGGCTTTGCTGACGCGTTTTGCTTTGATCGAACCACAGCCCAGCTGAACAGCAGTGTAGCCGTGCTTGTCGGCGGTACGCTGACCAACGACCTGCAGGTTTTCCAGCTGAAGAACGGTCACAGGGATCTGCTTGCCGTCTTCCATGAACAGGCGGGTCATGCCCACCTTTTTAGCGATAATACCAGAGCGCATTTTCTATACCCTCCGATCTTACGACTGCAACTTGATCTCGACGTCCACACCAGCGGCCAGGTCGAGCTTCATCAGCGCGTCAACGGTCTGGGGGGTCGGATCAATGATGTCGAGCATACGCTTGTGCGTACGGATCTCGAACTGGTCGCGGGATTTCTTGTCGATGTGAGGGCCACGCAGAACGGTGAACTTCTCAATCTTGTTCGGCAGCGGGATCGGGCCACGGACAGATGCGCCGGTGCGCTTTGCCGTGTTAACGATTTCCTGGGTGCTGGCGTCCAGAACGCGGAAATCGAATGCCTTCAGCCGAATGCGAATGTTTTGGCTTTGCATTTCATAGCCTTTTCTTAGGCGTTGGAGTTGAGAGGACGGCCCACGCGCATCGCGAACCCTCGTCGAACCCAAAAGGCGGGAATCATCCCGCCCCTGCTCGCAATTGCGAACTCGCGCGATATACAGGGGCTAAAGGGGGGTGGCAAGGAATAATTCACGCCGATCACGCTGAGCTTGAGCGCAGCTTGATGCCTTAGCGCGCCCTACCCAGTTGTCTTGCCCCGGTGGCCCCACTTTTCAGGATCCAGATCCAGGGTTCCACGAAAGTGGGCAACAATTTTCTCTGGGTCGTCGTTGTCTATGTCGAATTCCAGAAACCTGTCAGGGCAATCCGCGAAATGCATGCGTACAGCTTGGTGATGGACGTTCCAATCTTCCTGCCACCGCTGCAATGCGTGCAACGGATTGTCGTCCCCATACGCGGCCATATAGCGTTTCAGGTAGTCCCCGTTTTCATGGCGCAACCGGCTTAGCAGCCACGCCTCGACCCGCCGGGTGTTCAGAATGAAATGAGCGTCCGGAAAGCACTGATCAAGGAAGGCAAAATCCTTGTAGGACTCGATCAACGCGTCCTCGGTGACAAGCTCCATATCCGAGAAAAGCACAGTGTCCGACCAGCGCTCCAACGGCAGGGTCCCCGCAGCCTTGCTGTTACGGATGTTCCGCGCCAGGCGTCCCCCCAGGTAATGCGCAGCAGCATAGCCATTGTCCTCAAAAAACTGGGCCAGGCTGCGTGTCGCACATTTGTTGAAGCCGACCTGAAAGACTTTGACACTGGGCATATTGGGCTCCGGAATTGCGCCTGCAGCAAAGAACCACGAGACGCGGCATTCATCAAGCTGCCCGCATGCAAAAAGGGCCGCTCTTTTGAGCGGCCCTTCTTTAAGTCGATGTGATCAGGATCACTCGATGATTTTCGAGACAACACCCGAACCGACGGTGCGGCCACCTTCGCGGATGGCGAAGCGCAGGCCTTCTTCCATCGCGATCGGGCAGATCAGCTCGGCCGACAGTTTCAGGTTGTCGCCGGGCATCACCATCTCGGTGCCCTCGGGCAGGATGCAGGTGCCGGTCACGTCCGTGGTACGGAAGTAGAACTGCGGACGGTAGTTCGCGAAGAACGGAGTGTGACGGCCGCCTTCTTCCTTGGTCAGGATGTAGACCTCGGCTTCGAACTTGGTGTGCGGGTTCACCGAACCGGGGGCACACAGAACCTGGCCACGCTCAACCGACTCGCGGTCGATGCCGCGCAGCAGGGCGCCGATGTTGTCGCCGGCTTCGCCGCGATCCAGCAGCTTGCGGAACATTTCAACACCGGTACAGGTGGTTTTGGTGGTGTCTTTGATGCCGACGATTTCAATCTCGTCACCAACGTTGATCACGCCACGCTCCACACGGCCGGTCACAACAGTACCACGGCCCGAGATCGAGAACACGTCTTCGATCGGCATCAGGAACGGCTGGTCGATGGCACGCTCGGGCTCGGGGATGTACGAATCAACGGCTTCCATCAGTTCGCGGATCTTGTTCTCGCCGATTTCCGGGTCACGGCCTTCCATTGCGGCCAGGGCCGAACCTGCGATGATCGGGATATCGTCACCGGGGAAGTCGTATTCGGACAGCAGCTCGCGGATTTCCATTTCCACCAGCTCCAGCAGCTCTTCGTCGTCAACCTGGTCAACTTTGTTCATGAACACGACCAGAGCAGGCACACCAACCTGACGCGCCAACAGGATGTGCTCGCGGGTCTGGGGCATCGGGCCGTCGGCTGCGTTCACAACCAGGATACCGCCGTCCATCTGCGCCGCACCGGTGATCATGTTCTTCACATAGTCAGCGTGGCCGGGGCAGTCGACGTGCGCGTAGTGACGCGCGTCGGTCTCGTATTCCACGTGCGCGGTCGAGATGGTGATACCGCGGGCTTTCTCTTCGGGCGCGCCATCAATCTGGTCATACGCTTTGAAGTCACCAAAATACTTGGTGATCGCTGCAGTCAGAGTGGTCTTACCGTGGTCAACGTGACCAATGGTGCCGATGTTAACGTGCGGTTTGCTACGCTCAAACTTTTCCTTTGCCATCTTATGGCCTCCTTAGATCTTTGAAGCGGTGCGAGGTCGCCTCGCACCCTACTGTTGGGGGTAGGGTGGGCCACTGGCCCACCGCTGTTATGCGTATTTAGCCTGGATCTCGTCCGAGATGTTCTGCGGAACGGGATCGTAGTGCGAGAACTGCATGGTGAACTGGGCACGGCCCGACGACATCGAACGCAGAGTGTTGATGTAGCCGAACATGTTGGCCAGCGGCACGTTCGCGTCAATCGCGATCGCGTTACCACGGGGTTCCTGACCCGAAACCTGACCACGACGCGAAGTCAGGTCGCCGATGATGCCACCGGTGTATTCTTCGGGGGTGATAACCTCGACCTTCATCATCGGTTCCAGCAGTTTCGCGCCGGCCTTTTTCAGACCTTCACGCATGCCTGCACGGGCCGCGATTTCGAACGCCAGAACGCTCGAGTCAACGTCGTGGTATGCACCATCGATCAGGGCAACCTTGAAGTCGATCACGGGGAAGCCAGCCAGAGGGCCGCTGTCCATGACGGACTGGATGCCTTTTTCCACACCGGGGATGTATTCCTTGGGAACCGAACCACCGACGATCTTCGACTCGAACGAGTAGCCTTCGCCGGCCTCGGTCGGAGTGATGACCATTTTGATGCGCGCGAACTGACCCGAACCACCCGACTGTTTCTTGTGGGTGTAGTCAACTTCGGCTTCGTGGCTGATGGTTTCACGGTAGGCCACCTGCGGCGCACCGATGTTTGCTTCAACCTTGAATTCACGCTTCAGACGGTCAACCAGGATGTCCAGGTGAAGTTCGCCCATGCCTTTCATGATGGTCTGGCCCGATTCCAGGTCAGTTTCCACACGGAAGGAGGGGTCTTCGGCGGCCAGGCGGGCCAGACCTTGCGACATCTTCTCTTGGTCACCCTTGGTTTTGGGCTCCACGGCAATCTCGATCACAGGATCGGGGAAGGTCATGGTTTCCAGAACAACCGGATCCTTGGGATCACACAGGGTGTCACCAGTGGTGGTGTCCTTCAAACCGGCCAGAGCGATGATGTCGCCTGCGAATGCCTCTTCGATCTCTTCACGATCGTTCGAGTGCATCATCATCATACGACCGATACGCTCTTTTTTGCCTTTGGTCGAGTTCAGCATGGTGCCACCCTTGCTCAGGGTGCCCGAGTAGATACGGGTGAAGGTCAGCGAGCCAACGAAGGGGTCGTTCATGATTTTGAACGCCAGACCCGAGAAGGCCATCTCGTCGTCTGCACGACGCGCGATGTTCCGTTCTTCGTTTTCGTCGCCGGGTTTAAAGCCCATGTAATCAACAACGTCCAGCGGGCTGGGCAGATAGTCGATCACAGCGTTCAGCAGGGGCTGCACGCCTTTGTTTTTGAACGCCGAACCACCCAGAACAGGCACAAAGTTCAGAGCCAGGGTGCCCTTGCGCAGCAGTTTGCGCAGGGTGGGCACGTCGGGCTCGTTGCCTTCCAGGTATTCCATCATGGCTTCTTCGTCTTCTTCGACGGCAGCCTCGACCATTTTTTCGCGCCATTCGGCGGCCATGTCCTGCAGCTCGGGACGGATCGGAGCTTTGATCCAGGATGCACCCAGATCTTCGCCCTGCCACAGCCACTCTTCCATGGTCACCAGGTCAACCAGGCCTTCCAGCTCGGTTTCGGCACCAATCGGAATACCAACCGGGATCGCACGAGCGCCGGTACGGTCTTCGATCATCTTCACACAGTTGAAGAAGTCAGCGCCGATTTTGTCCATCTTGTTGACGAACACCATGCGCGGAACCTTGTAGCGGTCAGCCTGACGCCACACGGTTTCGGTCTGAGGCTCAACACCGGCGTTTGCGTCCAGAACACAAACGGCACCATCAAGAACCGCCAGCGAGCGTTCAACTTCAATGGTGAAGTCAACGTGGCCGGGGGTGTCGATGATGTTCAGGCGGTGCTTTTCAGTTTCAGCAGTTTCGCCATCTTCGGTGCGTTCCCAGAAGGTGGTGGTCGCAGCCGAGGTGATGGTGATCCCGCGTTCCTGTTCCTGCTCCATCCAGTCCATGGTGGCTGCACCGTCGTGCACCTCACCGATGTTGTGGGATTTGCCGGTGTAATACAGGATACGCTCGGAGCAGGTGGTTTTACCTGCATCGATGTGCGCCATGATACCGAAGTTACGGTAACGGTCGAGCGGATATTCGCGTGCCATTGGTCTACAGTCCTTTGGGGATTACCAGCGATAATGGCTGAACGCTTTGTTCGCGTCGGCCATCTTATGAGTATCTTCGCGCTTTTTAACAGCAGTACCACGACCATTGACGGCATCCAGCAGTTCACCTGCCAGGCGCTCTTCCATGGTGTTTTCGTTGCGACCGCGTGCGGCAGTGATCAGCCAACGGATCGCCAGGGCTTCGCGACGCTCGGGACGAACTTCGACGGGAACCTGGTAGGTGGCACCACCCACACGACGCGAGCGAACCTCGACGGCGGGTTTCACGTTGTCCAGGGCTTCGTGGAAGACCTCGACAGGGGCGCGTTTGACTTTGCCTTCAACACGATCCAGCGCGTTGTAGACGATTTTTTCTGCGACCGATTTTTTACCATCGATCATCAGGTTGTTCATGAACTTGGTCAGCACGCGATCGCCATATTTGGCGTCGGGCAGAACTTCGCGCTTCTCAGCAGCGTGACGACGAGACATTCTGAGATCTCCTTACTTAGGACGCTTGGCGCCGTATTTCGAACGACGCTGCTTACGGTCTTTGACGCCCTGGGTATCCAGAACACCACGCAGAATGTGGTAACGGACACCCGGAAGGTCTTTCACACGGCCGCCACGGATCAGAACAACCGAGTGTTCCTGAAGGTTGTGGCTTTCACCGGGGATGTACGAGATGACCTCGAAACCGTTGGTCAGGCGAACCTTCGCAACTTTACGCATGGCCGAGTTCGGCTTTTTCGGTGTGGTGGTGTACACACGGGTGCAAACGCCACGCTTCTGGGGACACTGCTCCAGGTGCATGGACTTCGAACGTTTGACTTTGGGCTGACGCGGTTTGCGGATCAGCTGTTGGATCGTTGGCATTGGGCGGTCCCCGTTTCCTACTCTTGTGTTGCCAACAGCCGAAGCCCCTGGCGATTTCAGTTCAGACGCATGACACGCCCGCAAAGACAAAAACCGCAATCGTTTCCGTACCGAGGTAAACGACGCGGTGAGTTCCCAGAGGATCAAAGCTGCAAAATTGCTTGGATCTTGGCCACTACAGATTTGAATTCGGCGATATGGGGCGAACCCCAAGGTGCCGGATGGACGCGCGTATATGCGGAGTCGCGACCGGTGTCAACAGCGCCCCTGCCCTTAGCTGCTCTTGGCCAGGGCCCTTGCCTGTCTGCGCGCGGCCACGCCCTCGCGGTACAGCATGAAGACCCCACTGGCCACGACGATTCCGGCGCCAGTCAGCTCTAACTGGCTGGGCCATTCGTCGAACACATACCATCCCAATCCCAAGGCCCACAGCAGGCCGGTATACCGGAAAGGCGACACGAACGACACCTCGCCCACACGCATGACCATCACCGAGAACAGATAAGCCGCCATGACCATCACCGACGATTTCACGATCAGCAGAATTTGGTCCGTGTTCATCGGCACCCAGTCTACAGTCACGCTGGCCGCGCCGAAAGACACCGTCACGGCGATGGTCGTCGCAAAGGTCACGGTCAGTGAATGCGTCGATCCGCTTAGCCGGCGGGTCACCAAATCCCGCAGGACCACAAACCCCACCGCAATCAGTGCGTAGATCGAGTAGCCGTTGAACCCTGCCCCGCCCGGCTGAACAATCAGCATCACCCCGGCAAAGCCGACCATGATTGCGATCATCCTGCGCCATCCCAAGGCCTCGCCGAACAGCAAAGAAGCGCACAGGGTCACGGCCAGCGGAATTGACTGCAAGATCGCCGTCACGTTGGCGATCGGCATGTTGAACAAGGCGGTCAGAAAGAAATAGGCCGCGCCGACCTCGGCCACCATGCGCAAACCAATCAGCCATTGATCACCGCGTGGGATACGGAAATGCAGGGCCCCCATCCGCCAGGCAACGATCGCGATCAAAACCGTGGTCAATGCCCCGCGCAACGCCAGGACCTGAAACAGATGCACCTGCCCCGCCAGCTCTTTCAGAAACGTGTCGTTCAGCGTGAAGGCCGCCATCGAGCACATCATCAAGAGCGCACCGCGCATGTTGGCAGATAGGTTCAAAGCCGTCGGCTCCTCTGATTGGTCGATGCAGCTTTGCGCTGAATGCCCTGCCTCGTCCAGCCCCACCGGAATACTACGGGTCTGCAACGACAAAGGCCCCCGGATTTCTCCGAGGGCCTTTGGAATGCGTTTCAGCTGCGATTATTCTTCGCGGCTTTCCGGGGTCTGGACCAGGGTGTCGAAGTCGTCACCACCAACCACGTCGTCCACCGGAGCGGCCAGCTGAGCAGCGGCCTCGGCTTCTTCGCGGCGGGCTTCGATGACCACGTTGTCACGCGACTGCGCAATGTGGCGCACGCGCATGGTGGCCCCACCGGTACCGGCCGGGATCAGACGACCCACGATGACGTTCTCTTTCAGGCCAACCAGCTTGTCGCGTTTACCCTGAACCGAGGCTTCGGTCAGAACGCGGGTGGTTTCCTGGAACGACGCCGCCGAGATGAACGAACGGGTCTGCAACGAAGCCTTGGTGATCCCCAAGAGGATCGGCTCGCCCTGAGCCGGACGTCCGCCTTTATCCAGAGCTTTCTGGTTGGCGGCGTCAAACTCGGCCTTGTCGACATGTTCGCCCTTCAGCAGCGTGGTTTCACCGCTGTCCGAGACTTCCCATTTCTGCAGCATCTGGCGCACGATGACCTCGACGTGTTTGTCGTTGATCTTCACGCCCTGCAGTCGGTACACGTCCTGCACTTCGTCGATCATGTAGTTCGCCAGCGCTTCGACACCCATGATGGCCAGGATGTCATGCGGCGCGGGGTTGCCGTCCATGATATAGTCGCCCTTCTGCACGAAGTCGCCTTCCTGCACCGGGATGTGCTTGCCCTTGGGCACCATGTATTCGACGGGCTCACGGCTTTCGTCCACAGGATCGATCGCGATGCGACGCTTGTTCTTGTAGTCGCGGCCGAAACGGACGTGACCATCAAGTTCCGCGATGATCGCGTGGTCCTTGGGACGACGGGCTTCGAACAGTTCAGCCACACGCGGCAGACCACCGGTGATGTCCTTGGTTTTGGCGCCTTCACGCGGGATACGCGCGACAACGTCACCGGCTTTGACTTCCTGACCGTCTTCGACCGACAGGACAGCGTCCACAGACATCGGATAGGTGATCGGGTTGCCCGCATCATTGCGCACAGGCTCACCATCGCCGTCCAGCAGAATGATCTCTGGCTTAAGTTCGTTACCTTTGGCGGCAGAGCGCCAGTCGATCACGATCTTCTGGGTCATACCGGTTGCATCATCGGTTTCGTCACGCACGGCCACACCGCTGACCAGGTCAACGAATTTGGCGGTTGCGTCCTTCTCGGCGATGATCGGCAGGGTATAGGGATCCCATTCGAACAGCTTGTCACCGCGGGCAATGGTCTGACCGTCGGTCACAAACAGCTTGGTGCCGTAGCCCAGCTTGTGGCTGGCGCGTTCTTCACCATGCTCGTCCATGATCCGCAGTTTCATGTTCCGGCCGATAACCAGAATTTCGCCATTGGCGTTGGTCAGCAGCTGCGGGTTTTCGAACGAGATCTGGCCTTCCTGGCTTGCTTCCTGGAACGACTGCTGGCCACCCTGGGCAACGCCGCCGATGTGGAAGGTCCGCATCGTCAGCTGTGTACCGGGTTCACCAATCGACTGAGCCGCGATGATGCCGACGGCCTCACCGGTGTTCACGCGGGTACCGCGCGCCAGGTCACGACCATAGCACATGGCACAAACGCCATCTTCGGCCTCACAGGTCAGCGGGCTGCGGATACGTGCGGACTGAACGCCTGCTTCCTCGACCGAGTCAGCCATCCGTTCGTCGATCAGCGCACCCTCGGCGATCAGAACCTCTTCGGTTCCGGGCACCAGGATGTCACCTGCAGCGACACGACCCAGAATACGTTCGCCCAGCGTCGCCACGACTTCGCCGTCGTTCACAGCCGCTTCGGCGGTGATCGAACGCTCGGTACCACAGTCGATTTCACGCACGATGCAATCCTGCGCAACGTCAACCAGACGACGGGTCAAATAACCCGAGTTTGCCGTCTTCAGAGCGGTATCCGACAGACCTTTACGAGCACCGTGAGTCGAGTTGAAGTACTCAAGCACGGTCAGGCCTTCTTTAAAGTTCGAGATGATCGGGGTCTCGATGATGTCGCCGTTCGGCTTAGCCATCAGGCCGCGCATACCGCCCAGCTGTTTCATCTGCGTAACCGAGCCACGCGCACCCGAGTGAGCCATCATGTAAACCGAGTTCGGTTCCATGACTGCGCCGTTTTCGTCGCGTTTCTCAGCCGAGATGGTTCCCATCATCGCATCGGTGACCTTGTCGTTACACTTCGACCAAGCATCCACAACTTTGTTGTACTTTTCGCCCTGAGTGATCAGGCCGTCCATGTACTGTTGTTCAAAGTCTTTCACCTGACCGCGGGTATCTTCGACGATCTCCCACTTGTTGTCGGGGATCACCATGTCGTCCTTACCGAACGAGATGCCGGCCTTGAACGCCTCTTTGAAACCCATCGACATGATCTGGTCACAGAAGATGACCGACTCTTTCTGACCGCAGTAGCGATAGACCGTGTCGATAACTTTCTGCACGTCTTTCTTACGCAGCAGCGTGTTCACCAGATCGAAAGGCGCCTTGGCGTTCTGCGGCAGCAGCGCACCCAGACGGACACGGCCAGGGGTGGTTTCAAAGCGCTTGAGCACCTCGTTACCTTCCTCGTCAATCTGAGGAATGCGCGCGACGATTTTCGAGTGCAGGTGAACCACACCGGTATCCAGCGCGTATTGCACCTCTTCGATCGAGCCGAAGGTCATGCCTTCGCCCTTCATGCCTTCGCGTTCGATGGTCGTGTAGTACAGACCCAAGATCATATCCTGCGACGGAACGATGATCGGCGCGCCGTTTGCAGGCGACAGAACGTTGTTCGTCGACATCATCAGAACACGCGCTTCCAGCTGTGCCTCAAGGCTCAGCGGGACGTGCACGGCCATCTGGTCGCCGTCAAAGTCAGCGTTGAACGCCGAGCAGACCAGCGGGTGCAGCTGGATGGCCTTACCTTCGATCAGCGTGGGTTCGAACGCTTGGATGCCCAGACGGTGCAGCGTGGGCGCGCGGTTCAGCAGAACCGGATGCTCGCGGATGACCTCGTCCAGGATATCCCAAACCTCGGGACGCTCTTTTTCAACCAGCTTCTTCGCCTGTTTCACGGTGCTGGACAGGCCCTTGGCCTCCAGTCGCGAGTAGATGAAGGGCTTGAACAGCTCCAGCGCCATCTTCTTGGGCAGACCACATTGGTGCAGCTTCAGCTCGGGGCCGGTCACAATCACCGAACGACCCGAGAAGTCGACGCGTTTACCCAAAAGGTTCTGACGGAAGCGGCCCTGCTTACCCTTCAGCATGTCGGACAGCGATTTCAGCGGACGCTTGTTGGCGCCGGTGATCACGCGGCCGCGACGGCCGTTGTCAAACAGAGCATCAACCGATTCCTGCAACATCCGCTTTTCGTTTCGGACGATGATGTCAGGCGCGCGCAGTTCAATCAGGCGCTTCAGACGGTTGTTCCGGTTGATCACACGGCGATACAGATCGTTCAGATCCGAAGTCGCGAAACGACCACCATCCAGAGGCACCAGCGGGCGCAGTTCCGGCGGGATCACGGGGATCACGGTCAGAACCATCCACTCCGGGCGGTTGCCGGATTCCAAGAAGGATTCCACAACTTTCAGGCGCTTGATGATTTTCTTGGGCTTCAGTTCGCCGGTGGCTTCGGCCAGATCAGCACGCAGCTGTTCGGCTTCGGCTTCCAGGTCGATGGCCGCAAGCATTTCGCGGATCGCTTCGGCACCGATGTTGGCGGTGAAGGCGTCCATGCCATACGCGTCCTGCGCATCCATGTACTCTTCTTCGCTCATCATCTGGCCGTATTGCAGGTCGGTCAGACCGGGCTCGATAACGACGTAGTTTTCAAAGTAGAGAACGCGTTCCAGATCCCGCAGCGTCATGTCCAGCATCAGGCCGATGCGGCTGGGCAGCGATTTCAGGAACCAGATATGCGCAACGGGCGCGGCCAGTTCGATGTGGCCCATGCGTTCGCGGCGGACCTTCTGCAGCGTCACCTCGACACCACATTTTTCGCAGACAACGCCGCGATATTTCATGCGCTTATATTTGCCGCACAGACATTCGTAATCTTTGATCGGGCCAAAGATACGTGCACAGAACAGGCCGTCACGTTCAGGCTTGAACGTCCGGTAGTTGATGGTTTCGGGCTTTTTGATTTCGCCGTACGACCACGAAAGGATCCGTTCCGGGCTGGCCAGCGACACCTTGATTTCGTCGAAAACCTTGGGCGGGGTCAGCGGGTTGAACGGGTTGTTAGTCAGTTCCTGGTTCATTTTGATACCTCAAATTCTTGCAGATGGGTGGGGGGAATTGGGCCAAGGGCCCTTATTCCTCACCCTCCGCATCCAGGAGTTCCATGTTCAGGCCGAGGCCGCGAACTTCTTTGACAAGAACGTTGAACGATTCCGGCACGCCGGCTTCGAAGTTGTCCTCGCCTTTGACGATCGACTCGTAGACTTTCGTCCGGCCAGCCACGTCATCCGATTTCACCGTCAGCATTTCCTGCAGAGTGTAGGCGGCGCCGTAAGCTTCCAGGGCCCAGACTTCCATCTCACCAAAGCGCTGACCACCGAACTGCGCCTTACCACCCAGCGGCTGCTGAGTAACAAGCGAGTACGGACCAGTCGAACGCGCGTGGATCTTGTCGTCGACCAGGTGGTGCAGTTTCAGCAGGTACTTGATACCCACCGTCACCGGACGCGCGAACTGTTCACCAGTGCGACCGTCGAACAGGATCGACTGGCCGCTTTCGCTGAAGCCAGCCCGCATCAGGGCGTCGTTCACGTCAGCCTCTTTCGCGCCGTCAAAGACGGGCGTTGCAATCGGAACACCGCGGGTCACGTTGCCTGCGGCCTCCAGCAGCTGACCTTCGTCCATGCCTGCGATGCCTTCGTCATAGACGTCGTCACCATAGGCATGATGCATTGCTTCGCGAACCGGCGTCAGATCACCCGAACGGCGATACTCTTGCAGAGCGTCGTCGATCTTCAGGCCCAGACCACGCGAGGCCCAGCCCATGTGGGTTTCCAGAATCTGACCAACGTTCATACGCGAAGGCACACCCAGCGGATTCAGACAGAAATCGACCGGGGTCCCGTCTTCGAGGAACGGCATGTCCTCCATCGGAACCACGCGCGAGATCACACCTTTGTTCCCGTGACGACCAGCCATTTTGTCACCCGGCTGCAGCTTACGCTTCACCGCGATGAACACCTTGACCATTTTCATCACACCCGGGGGCAGATCGTCGCCACGGCGGACTTTTTCGACCTTGTCCTCGAAACGGGCGTCCAGAGCACGTTTCTGCACTTCGTATTGTTCGTGCAGAGCCTCGACAACCTGGGCGTCAGCTTCTTCTTCCAGGGCCAGCTGCCACCATTGGCCGCGGGTCAGGCTGTCCAGCAATTCCTCGGTGATTTCCGAGTTTGCCTTCACGCCTTTGGGGCCTTTGACAGCGGTTTTACCCAGGATCATGCCTTTCAGACGGGCATAGATGTTGCGATCCAGGATTGCCAGCTCGTCATCACGGTCACGGGCCAGGCGTTCGACCTCTTCCCGTTCGATCTGCAGGGCACGTTCGTCTTTTTCCACACCATGCCGGTTGAAGACGCGAACCTCGACGACGGTACCGTAGTCACCCGGTTTCACACGCAGCGAGGTATCGCGCACGTCCGAAGCTTTCTCACCAAAGATGGCGCGCAGCAGCTTCTCTTCGGGGGTCATCGGCGATTCACCTTTGGGGGTGATCTTACCGACCAGAATGTCGCCCGGTTCAACGTCCGCACCGATGTAAACGATGCCAGCCTCGTCGAGGTTGCGCAGCGCTTCTTCACCGACGTTGGGGATGTCACGGGTGATCTCTTCCGGGCCCAGCTTGGTGTCACGGGCGGCGACTTCGAATTCCTCGATGTGGATCGAGGTAAACACGTCGTCACGCGCAATACGTTCGCTGATCAGGATCGAGTCTTCGTAGTTGTAGCCGTTCCAGGGCATGAACGCGACGATCACGTTCTTACCCAGCGCCAGTTCACCGATATCGGTCGACGGACCATCGGCAATCACTTCGCCCTTGGTCACGGTGTCGCCCACCTTCACCAGCGGACGCTGGTTGATGCAGGTGTTCTGGTTCGAACGCTGGAATTTGCGCATCCGGTAGATATCCACACCGGCGTCGCCCAGTTCCAGATCCTCGGTGGCGCGGATCACGATACGCTGTGCATCGACCTGGTCGATGATACCGCCACGCTCGGCCATGATGGCCGCACCAGAATCGCGAGCCACAACTTCTTCGATCCCGGTGCCGACCAGCGGCGCCTCGGCGCGCAACAACGGCACGGCCTGACGTTGCATGTTCGACCCCATCAGAGCGCGGTTAGCATCGTCGTTTTCCAGGAACGGGATCAGCGAGGCAGCGACCGAGACCAACTGCTTCGGCGACACGTCGATCAAGTCCACGTTTTCGCGCGGCGCAAGGGTGTAATCCCCCGACTGACGGGTCGACACCAGATCGTTCACGAACTTGCCGTCCTCGTCGAGGGTCGCGTTGGCCTGAGCCACCGTGTGACGCATTTCCTCGGTCGCGGACATGTAGTGAACTTCGTCGGTCACCTTGGTTTCTTTGACCACGCGATACGGGGTCTCGATGAAGCCGTATTTGTTCACGCGGGCAAAGGTCGCCAGCGAGTTGATAAGACCAATGTTCGGACCTTCAGGCGTTTCAATCGGGCACATCCGACCATAGTGGGTCGGGTGCACGTCGCGAACCTCAAAGCCAGCACGTTCACGCGTCAGACCACCCGGCCCAAGCGCCGACAGGCGGCGTTTGTGGGTGACTTCCGACAGCGGGTTGGTTTGGTCCATGAACTGCGACAGCTGCGAAGAGCCGAAGAATTCACGCACGGCCGCAGCGGCGGGTTTCGCGTTGATCAGATCCTGCGGCATCACGGTGTCGATCTCGACCGAGGACATACGTTCCTTGATCGCGCGCTCCATGCGCAGCAGGCCGACGCGGTACTGGTTTTCCATCAGCTCGCCAACCGAGCGAACACGACGGTTGCCCAGGTGGTCGATGTCGTCGATGTCGCCTTTACCGTCGCGCAGCTCGACCAGGGCCTTGATGCACTGAACGATGTCTTCGCGATCCAGGGTCCGCTGGGTGTCTTCCTTGTCCAAGGCCAGGCGCATGTTCATTTTCACGCGGCCAACGGCGGACAGATCGTAACGTTCGGAATCGAAGAACAGCGTGTCGAAAAGCGCGCTTGCTGCATCAACGGTCGGCGGTTCGCCGGGACGCATGACGCGGTAGATGTCCATCAGGGCGGTTTCGCGACCCGAGTTTTTATCCTGCGCCAGAGTGTTGCGGATGTAGGGGCCAACGTTGACGTTGTCGATATCCAGAACGGGGATCTCGGTGACGCCTGCGTCGATCAGATCTTGCAGGGTGCCGCCGGTGATCTCACCGTCTTTGTCCATCTCCAGCGTCAGCTCGTCGCCAGCTTCGACATAGATCGCGCCGGTTTCCTCGTTGATGATGTCCTTGGAGACAAATTTGCCAACGATCGCGCTGAAGGGGACCAGAAGATCGGTGATCTTGCCTTCGTCGATGATCTTTTTGACCGCGCGGGGGGTCATTTTCTTGCCCGCTTCGCAGATCACTTCGCCGGTCGCGGCGTCGATCAGATCCTCGGTGGGACGGGTGCCGCGGACGCGCTGCGGGAAGAACTTGGTTTCCCAACCTTCGCCTTTGCGCAGAGTGTAAGTGACGGTGTCATAGTAGGCGTCACAGATCGCTTCCTGGTCCAGACCCAGCGCATACAGAAGGGTGGTCACAGGCAGTTTGCGGCGACGGTCGATGCGCGCAAATACGATGTCCTTGGCGTCGAACTCAAAGTCCAGCCACGAGCCGCGATAGGGAATGATGCGGCAGGCAAAAAGCAGCTTACCCGAGCTGTGGGTCTTGCCTTTGTCGTGGTCAAAGAACACGCCGGGCGAACGGTGCATCTGGGACACGATCACACGTTCGGTACCGTTCACGATGAACGTCCCATTCGGAGTCATCAGGGGCATGTCGCCCATGAAAACGTCCTGTTCCTTGATGTCCTTCACCGATTTGGCGCCGGTATCTTCGTCGATATCGAACACGATCAGACGCAGGGTGACCTTTAGCGGTGCGCCATAGGTCATGTCGCGCTGCATACATTCGTCAACGTCGTATTTCGGCTTTTCCAGCTCGTATTTCACGAACTCCAGGATTGCCGTTTCGTTAAAGTCCTTGATCGGGAACACCGATTGGAACACGCCCATGATGCCTTCGCCGTCAGTCGGCTGAAGCGCGTCACCGGAACGCAGGAACAAATCATACGAGGATTTCTGAACCTCGATAAGGTTCGGCATCTCCAGCACTTCGCGGATTTTGCCGAAATATTTACGCAGACGTTTCTGGCCAAGGAAGCTCTGAGCCATGGTCGATGTCACCTTTCGTTTCACCTCTGATCGCGCCAGCCGTCGGGCCCCGGCAGCACGTTCATCCGAAACAGGGATGTTCTGATCAATTCCCGGCCTCTGTCCCACCAGAAGCCTCCCGATCCTCGAACCTCTCCCAGGAAAAGACTTTCGCAAAAGCCTTTACCAAGACAGGTATGGCTGGACCCGGAAAACTCCGGGCCCAGCCTGAACAAACATCCGGGTTGCCCCGGCGTTTATTACTTCAGTTCGACCTTGGCGCCAGCTGCTTCCAGCTTGCCTTTGATCTCTTCTGCTTCGTCTTTCGAAACCTGCTCTTTGACGGCTTTGCCGCCGGCTTCGACCAGCTCTTTGGCTTCTTTCAGGCCCAGGCCGGTGATGCCGCGGACTTCTTTGATGACGTTGATTTTCGAAGCGCCAGCTTCCAGCAGGATGACGTCGAATTCAGTCTTCTCTTCTTCAGCTGCGCCACCGGCGTCAGCAGCACCTGCGACCATGACGGCGCCGCCAGCGGCGGGCTCGATGCCGTACTCGTCTTTCAGGATGGTTTTCAGTTCTTGTGCTTCCAGCAGGGTCAGACCAACGATCTCTTCTGCCAGTTTTTTCAGATCAGCCATTTTAGACTCTTTCCGTTTGTAGGTATGTGTTCCAACGTGAAGGTTTTGACCCCACGCAGATCAAAAGGTTGCTTACGCCGCCTCTGCCTTTTCCTCGATGGTAGACAGAATGGAGGCGATGTTCGAAGCAGGTGCGCCAATGGCGCCGGCGATGTTCGAGGCCGGTGCGCCGATACAACCAACGATCGAGGCAATAAGCTCCTCGCGCGAAGGCATTTTCGACACGGCCGTGACACCAGCACGGTCCAGAGCGTTCTCACCCATTGCGCCACCAAGAATTTCAAAATTCTTGTTATCCTTGGCGAAGTCCTCGGCCACCTTGGCTGCTGCCACGGGGTCCTCGGAATAGGTTAGAACGGTCATACCCGTCAGCAGGTCTGCAATGCTTGCGCAGGGCTTTCCGTCGAGGGCGATCTTGGCGAGCCTGTTCTTGGCGACACGTACGGCACCGCCCGCATCACGCATGCGTGCGCGCAGGTCCTGCATCTCGGCAACCGTGAGACCTGCGTAATGGGCTACGACCACAACGCCAGAGCTGTCAAAGATCTGGCCGAGTTCCTCGACCACCTTCTCTTTTTGGGCTCTATCCACAGTTTTACTCCAAATTTGGGGGTTGCCCCCCGGCTCAGTTGAGCCGGCCTTGCGACCGGCAGCTATGTCCGACTACGGGGCAATGCCAAGACCACCCGAGGTTACCCGCGGCTAATCCGGTTTTTCCCGTCTCAGGCAGGAAATTAAGAAAGGACACTCCTCTCACCCACCGTCTTGGACGAATGCAAAACAGCGCACGACGAATCGCACGCTGATCAGCGAGAGTTTAACTAAGGGCAAATCGCACCTTCCGCAAGGGGGCGAAGCCACTTCCCTTGACAAAAAGCAAACAGGCCGTGCGTACCTTTGCGGGGCTCCGCCCTGTCGGCGCGGTGATGTGGTCCGCGCGGTTTGACTGGGGGATATTAGCACATGTTGGCATGTTTTTTCACGCTTTTTGTCTTTTGCCCGTCTCGGCCAGCCTTTGCGCAAACAAAAAGGCGCCCGCGAAGGGGCGCCTTTCCGTATTGGTGACAAGCGTCTCTCTTATTCAGAGGTGACGCTGCCCAGGTCGATCGAAACGCCCGGACCCATGGTCGAGGAGATCGCGACTTTTTTCATGTAGGCGCCTTTGGCACCTGCAGGCTTGGCCTTGGCTACGGCGCTTACGAACGCTTTGACGTTTTCGACCAGCTTGGCTTCGTCGAACGAGGCTTTGCCGACACCTGCGTGCACAACACCGGCTTTTTCAGCCTTGAACTGCACTTCGCCGCCTTTGGCTGCTTCCACGGCTGCTTTCACATCCATGGTCACGGTGCCAACTTTGGGGTTCGGCATCAGGTTGCGCGGGCCCAGGATCTTACCCAGACGGCCAACGACGGGCATCATGTCCGGGGTTGCGATGCAACGATCGAATTCAATGGTGCCGCCCTGGATGGTTTCCATCAGGTCCTCGGCACCCACGATGTCAGCGCCAGCGGCCTGAGCTTCTTCGGCTTTGGGGCCACGTGCGAACACAGCGACGCGAACAGTCTTGCCGGTGCCGTTGGGCAGCGAAACCACGCCGCGGACCATCTGGTCCGCGTGGCGGGGGTCAACACCCAGGTTCATTGCGATTTCGACGGTTTCGTCGAACTTGGCGGTGGCGTTTGCCTTGACCAGTGCGACAGCATCTTCGACCGAGACGTCGGTTTTGCCAGCAAATGCTTCACGAGCAGCGGCGGTGCGTTTTCCGAGTTTTGCCATCTTACTTCACCTCAATGCCCATGGAGCGGGCCGAGCCCAAGATGATCTGCATTGCGCCTTCAACGTCGTTGGCGTTCAGGTCTTTCATTTTCGCTTCTGCGATTTCTTTGACCTGAGCGGCGGTCACGGTAGCGACCACTTCACGACCGGGGTTTTCAGCACCACGGGGACGGTTACGCTTGCCGACGGGCTTCAGACCAGCAGCTTTCTTCAGGTAGTAAGACGCTGGGGGCGTCTTGATGTCCATGGTGAAGGACTTGTCCTGATAGTAGTTGATGATGGTCGGGCACGGGGCGCCGTTTTCCATTTCCTGCGTTTTGGCGTTGAACGCCTTGCAGAATTCCATGATGTTAATGCCACGCTGACCCAGGGCAGGACCCACGGGCGGCGACGGGTTTGCTTGACCTGCAGGGATCTGCAGCTTCAGCGTACCAACCAGTTTCTTGGCCATTTGGCCTCTCCTTTTTCCAACGCCCTTGGAACGCGTTCCTTAGGCTCTCAGTTGTGTGGTCCGGCCGGACGCGCGCGCCCGGATCCTCCCACGGTTCAGGCTCAGGTCTGTTTGGTGACCTGAGTGAATTCCAGTTCGACCGGGGTTTCCCGGCCAAAGATCGAAACCGACACCTTCAGGCGCTGGTTGTCGTCGTCGACTTCTTCGATCATGCCATCGAAATCTTCGAACGGGCCGTCGTTGACCTTCACCTTCTCACCAACTTCGAAGTTGATCAGGGTGCGCGGGGCTTCTTCGCCTTCCTGCACGCGGTTCAGGATCTGGTTTACCTCGGCGTCGCGCATCGGCATCGGGCGCCCCTGCGGGCCCAGGAAACCAGTGACGCGGTTGATCGAGCTGATCAGGTGATAGCCCTGATCCGACATCTCCATGCGCACCAGCACATAGCCGGGCATGAAGCGGCGCTCGGTCGTGATTTTCTTGCCGCGACGCACTTCGATCACTTCTTCGGTGGGGACCAGCACTTCTTCGATCTGGTCTTCCAGACCGTTTTCGATGACAGCGGTCCTGATCTGCTCGGCAATTTTCTTCTCGAAGTTCGAGAGAACGCTCACCGAGTACCAACGCTTTGCCATGACGATTCAGTCCTTGCATCCCAAGGCCACAGAGGGCCAAATTCTTAATCCAGTCAGGCGGTTGCCCGCCCCTGTCCGAAACAAAAAATCGGCGTGCAACACGAATCGCCGCACGCCATGGATCGGATCAGGCCTGTCACCTACCGCCACGGGCTGAATTAATCAACCCTAGCCGCGTTGTTACAGGGCTTTTTCCTGTCAGCCGAACAGCGACAGCAGACCGCGCAGACCGCCGCGGATCAGCATGTCGACCAGTGCAAAGAACACGGCCGTCAACGAGGCCATGACGAACACCATCACGGTGGTCAGCAGAACCTCTCGGCGGGTCGGCCAGACGACCTTGCCCACTTCCGAACGGGTTTGCTGAATGAATTGTAGCGGGTTTGTACGTGCCATGTTTTCGCATCTTTATCTGATCAGATTGCTGCGTCACATACGCCCCATGCCGCAGGAATTCAAGCCCTGCGCGCGGGCGGCAACCTTTGAAGGCGTGGAAATCCGAGAACCGGCCAGAAGGTTTCGGGCGATCGGATCGGTGTGAAAGAGAAATGGCAGGGGCACCAGGGTTCGAACCCGGGACCTACGGTTTTGGAGACCGTCGCTCTACCAGCTGAGCTATACCCCTAAAGTGGGTGGACTGTTACGGAATCGCAGAAGGGATTTCAAGAGCGAAAACCGCCCGATCCTAGGAAATCCGGGTAGAGTTTCCGCGACGGGTCGCTAACCGCCCCGTCCAATCCAGCGCAGGCGCCAGAACAACAGCAACTGCAACATCACCAACACCCCCATGGCCCCGCACAGCCACCAGAACGCATCCTGGTCCTGCAGCCCCGGCAGCCCGGCCACGTTCACGCCGAACAGTCCGGTCAGAAACCCTAGGGGCAGAAAAACCACGCTTAGCAAAGACAGAACAAACATGTTGCGGTTCAGCCGGTCGGACAAATGGCCAGACAGTTCCTCACGCAGGATCATCGCCTGATCGCGCAGCTCGTCCATGTCCTCGACGACGCGGGTCATCTTGACGTGCTCTTCCTGGATTTCGCGGCGAGTGGTCTTATCAATCAGGTCCAAAGGCGCCGCGATGATCGAGGCCAGCGCGTCCCGTTGCGGGCCCATGTAACGGCGCGCCGCAATAATCTGCAGCCTCATATCTACCACCTGCCGGCGCAGGGCCTCGCCCCCGTGCGCGATGACCTTGTGCTCCAGCTCTTCGGCATTTGCATCCAGCTCGCTTTGAAACCGGGCGATGTTCTGCGTCAGATGTTCGACCAGATGAACAAGAAAGGCCCCCGCGGTTTCAGGGCCGCCGCCGGCCCCCAGGGCGCGGCTGATGTTTTCGATCGCCCGCACCCGCCGACGCGAGATCGTCACGATTCGATGCGCGTCGACCCACATCCTGACTGAGACCATGTCCTCGGGGTCTTCCCCCTCGTTGAGGTTGATCTCGCGCAGGATCAGCATCATGCCGCTGCCCAAAACATTCATACGCGGGCGGGTGTCCGCATCCAAAAGCGCCTCAATCGCCTGCGGGTCAAGGTAATCCAGATGCTCTGCGATCCATGTGTCGACACCGTGGCCGGTCCCATCCAGGTGGACCCAGGCAGGCGCATCAGCGCGCAAGGTCTGCACCAGGACATCCTCGGACTGCACAGGTCCGCGGTCGTCCCCCTGCAAAGCGAAAGCATAGGTCACAAAGGAAGGTTCCATCGGGGGCTCCGGTCTGATTGGCGCGATCAGGATACAGACCAAACCGGCACCATCAAGCCTCTGCAATTCCCCGTGGCATGCAAAAAGGGCCGCTCTTTTGAGCGGCCCTTCTTTAAGTCGATGTGATCAGGATCACTCGATGATTTTCGAGACAACACCCGAACCGACGGTGCGGCCACCTTCGCGGATGGCGAAGCGCAGGCCTTCTTCCATCGCGATCGGGCAGATCAGCTCGGCCGACAGTTTCAGGTTGTCGCCGGGCATCACCATCTCGGTGCCCTCGGGCAGGATGCAGGTGCCGGTCACGTCCGTGGTACGGAAGTAGAACTGCGGACGGTAGTTCGCGAAGAACGGAGTGTGACGGCCGCCTTCTTCCTTGGTCAGGATGTAGACCTCGGCTTCGAACTTGGTGTGCGGGTTCACCGAACCGGGGGCACACAGAACCTGGCCACGCTCAACCGACTCGCGGTCGATGCCGCGCAGCAGGGCGCCGATGTTGTCGCCGGCTTCGCCGCGATCCAGCAGCTTGCGGAACATTTCAACACCGGTACAGGTGGTTTTGGTGGTGTCTTTGATGCCGACGATTTCAATCTCGTCACCAACGTTGATCACGCCACGCTCCACACGGCCGGTCACAACAGTACCACGGCCCGAGATCGAGAACACGTCTTCGATCGGCATCAGGAACGGCTGGTCGATGGCACGCTCGGGCTCGGGGATGTACGAATCAACGGCTTCCATCAGTTCGCGGATCTTGTTCTCGCCGATTTCCGGGTCACGGCCTTCCATTGCGGCCAGGGCCGAACCTGCGATGATCGGGATATCGTCACCGGGGAAGTCGTATTCGGACAGCAGCTCGCGGATTTCCATTTCCACCAGCTCCAGCAGCTCTTCGTCGTCAACCTGGTCAACTTTGTTCATGAACACGACCAGAGCAGGCACACCAACCTGACGCGCCAACAGGATGTGCTCGCGGGTCTGGGGCATCGGGCCGTCGGCTGCGTTCACAACCAGGATACCGCCGTCCATCTGCGCCGCACCGGTGATCATGTTCTTCACATAGTCAGCGTGGCCGGGGCAGTCGACGTGCGCGTAGTGACGCGCGTCGGTCTCGTATTCCACGTGCGCGGTCGAGATGGTGATACCGCGGGCTTTCTCTTCGGGCGCGCCATCAATCTGGTCATACGCTTTGAAGTCACCAAAATACTTGGTGATCGCTGCAGTCAGAGTGGTCTTACCGTGGTCAACGTGACCAATGGTGCCGATGTTAACGTGCGGTTTGCTACGCTCAAACTTTTCCTTTGCCATCTTATGGCGCCTCGCATTTGGGGGCCCCATTGGCCCGGTTTGATCTTCGGAGGCCGATTTATTGGTTTGAGAAGCGGAAATCAAGCCTTGGTTACTGCTGCAAACCCAGTGATTTCACGCGCTTTGGACCGGTTTGGCCCAGCGCGGCGGAATCAGCCCTGATCCAAGGCCTCATCCGCAGGCCGGGACGGCGCAAACCAGCCCTCTTCGGCGTGCATTCTAACCAGGAATTCCTCGACCTGTTTGGCCGCATTGCGTGACAGGTTCAACATTTGCTCTTCCTTGCTTTGCGTCAGACCCGATCCAACGAAGCTTTTGCCCGAAAAGCTCTCCAACACCGTAATTTGCTGCGGTTTTTCATTCAGCTTGGCGCCCGCCTTGTCATCCCAGACGGTCAAATTGATGATCAACACCGATTTCGGAGACGCAACGACCGGAATACCGGGCTGCGCCAGAACGAATCCCTCGACCGAGATGCCGAAGTGAACCAGCCTTTCGCCTTCGTAGCGCCCGAACCGCTCGGCCATGGCCTCGGTCAACGAGGCCACCCATTCTTCCGCAGAGGCATCGCGCGAGACCGGCCCCTTGGTCGCTTTCGGCGCCACCACGATATTGTGCCCCAGCTTGAACGCGCCCAGATCAACAGGCGGCTGATCCAGATCGTTCGGGTTCGCGCAGGCGCTTAGCCCAAGAAGCAGAAAAATCACGGCAAGGAAACGCAGCATTGGGAACTCCGGCAGTCAGGTTGACTTGGGATACTGTATGGGACCACGCAGCGCAATCTTGCAGGCGGCACTTTGCCTGCGCGCGCCCTGCCCTATAGTCTTCACCACGATCGGAGAAGACCATGCCCAATCCAACACCCACTCCCGTGCGCGTCCCGCTGGTGACTGAACCGATGGGAATTTTCGGCAGCCTGGCCGCGGCCCGGCGCAACATTCTGTCGATTATCCCCGAAATCGCCACCCGTCAGCCCATGGTCAGCGGCAAGACCGGCAAACGCTGGCACATGGTAATGGACCCCGAGGCGCTGAAACGGGTGCTCATTGAAAAGCTGGATGACTACCCCAAGTCTGACGTCACCAAGAACCTGCTGCGTCCCGCGATTGGCGAGTCACTGTTCGTCGCCGAGGGCGCGCACTGGCGCTGGCAAAGGCGCGCGGCGGCCCCTGTCTTTTCGCATCGCAACGTCACAAACCTGGGCCCGATCATGAGCGCCGCCGCCCAGAACGCCACCACTCGCATCACCTCGGCCATGCCGCGAGCCCTTAACATGTATGACGAAATGGTCCGCGCCACATTCGAGGTGATCAGCGACGTGACCTTCTCGGGTGATCAGGGGTTCGACCGCGCCGCTGTTCATGGCGCTATCGACCAGTATATCGCCGAGGCCGGCCGCGTCAGCCTTCTGGACATGATCGGCGCCCCAGCATGGTTTCCGCGACCCAACCGGCTCTTTGCCGGCCGCGCGGTGAAACAGATGAAGTCCATGGCCGACCAAGCCATCGAATCGCGCAAGGCCGCCCCCGCCGCCAAGGTTCCCGACCTTCTGGACCTGCTTCTGGCCGGCGAAGACCCAGATACCAAACGCGCCATGAACACAGCCGAGCTGCGCGACAACCTGCTTGCCTTCATCGTCGCCGGGCACGAAACCACGGCCCTGACCCTGTCCTGGGCGCTCTATCTTTGCGCCTTCGATCAAACCGTGCAGGATCGCGCCCGATCCGAGGCGCAATCGGTGCTCTCAGGCCGCACCGCCACCGCGCAGGACGTCGCCAGCCTGCCCTTCACCCGCATGATCATCGACGAGGCCCTGCGCCTCTATCCCCCCGCTGCGCTGGTCTCGCGCACCGCGCTAAAATCCGACACGCTTGGCGGGCGCGCAATTCGTCCGGGCGACACCGTGATCCTGCCGATCTATGCCCTGCACCGCAGCCATCAACTCTGGCCCGATCCCGACAGTTTCAACCCCGACCGCTTTGCCGATCGCAAGCAGATCCAGCGTTTCACCTACCTGCCCTTCGGGGACGGCCCGCGGATTTGCATTGGCGCAAGTTTCGCAATCCAGGAGGCGGTGATTATCCTCGCGACGCTTCTTTCCCGCTTCCACTTCACACCCGTTCCTGGCAAACAACCTGACCCGGTGATGATCCTTACACTACGCCCTCAAGGCGGCGTCTGGTTGCAAGCCGAACACGTCTGACCCACGCGACAACCCGAGGAAGAGGCCAAAGGCCGATGACGAGATATCCAGCGCGCGCTTCAGCGCGCACCGCTTAGCTGAACCTGAAATTGCGCGGGAACCCATAAGGTGGCTTCTTGCCAACTCCCGCGCGTTTGCCCAGCCACTCGGTCAAGTCCGGCTCGTGGCGGGTCTTGCCGCCACCCATCTCCCAACTCAGCCCCTCAGACCAGTTGAAAGTGGTGATGTCGCTTAGACCGCCGTCCAGCTCCAGCGTCCCTTGCCGCCCCCGCGCCATGTTGTATTTCTGCAGGCGCACGCCCTTGCCCCGCGCCATTTCCGGCAGTTCCGAAGTCGGGAAGACCAGGAATTTGCCGTTCAGGCTGACAATCGCCACGTGGTCCCCAGCGATGGGCCGGACCAGCTGCGCGCGCGCATCCTTGCCCACGTTCAGCACCTGTTTGCCCGTTCGGGTTTGCGCCAGGATTTCGTCCTCGTTCACGGCAAACCCATTGCCCTCGGAGGAGGCGACCAGCAGCTTCTGCCCTGGTTTGTGAATGAACAAATCGACGATCTCAGCCTCGTTCGGAAGATCCACCATCAGGCGCAGGGGCTCGCCCATGCCGCGCCCACCTGGCAGATTACTGGCCTGCACCGTGTAGAACCGTCCGGTCGAAGCAAAAACCAACAGTTTATCGGTGGTCTCCGCATGGAAGATAAAGCGCGGCCCGTCGCCGTCCTTGAACTTCAATTCGCGGTTCAGGTCGATATGGCCGGTCATCGCGCGGACCCAGCCCATTTGCGAGCAAACAACCGTGATCGGCTCGCGTTCGATCATCGCCTCCAGCGGGACCTCTTCGGCTTCGGTGGCTTCGGCGAATTGGCTCAGACGGCTGCCGCGTTCATAATCCTTGCCGAATTTCTTGCGGGTCTCGCGCAGTTCTTCGGCAATCCGGGCCCATTGCAGCCCTTCGTCGGCCAGCAGGTCCTCGAGGTTCGCGCGTTCCTCCATCAGGGCGTCGCGTTCCTTGACCAGCTCGATCTCTTCCAGACGGCGCAGACTGCGCAGACGCATGTTCAGGATCGCTTCGGCCTGAACCTCAGACAATTCACCTTCACCCGAGGCAGGCAACGGCGAGCGATAGTCCGCCTCGGTCGCGGCGCGCGCGTGTTTCACACCCCAGTTTTCAGCCATCAGCGCGGCCTTGGGATCATCATCGTATCGGATGATATCGATCACGCGATCCAGGTTCAGGAATGCGATGATGAAACCTTCCAGCACTTCCAGACGGTGATCAATCTTGTCCAGCCGGTGACGCGAGCGGCGTTGCAGCACGTCACGGCGGTGATCCAGAAAGGCGCGCAGCACTTCCTTGAGCGAGCAGACCTTGGGCGTAACCCCGTCGATAAGCACGTTCATGTTCAGGCTGAAACGGACCTCAAGATCAGTGTTGCGGAACAGCGCGCCCATCAACAGCTGCGGGTCCACGTTTTTCGACTTGGGTTCCAGGATCAGGCGGATGTCATCGGCGGATTCATCGCGCACATCGGCAAGGATCGGCACCTTCTTGGTCTGGATGACCTCGGCCAGTTTCTCGATCAGCTTGGATTTTTGCACCTGATAGGGAATCTCGGTGACGACGATCTGCCATTGGCCGCGGCCCAGATCCTCGATCTCCCATTTGCAGCGCAGGCGGAAACTGCCGCGCCCGGTGCGATAGGCCTTGGCGATATTTTCCTTGGGCTCGACGATCACACCGCCCGTTGGGAAATCCGGCCCCGGCACATATTGCAGCAGCGTGTCGTCGCGCGCATCGGGGGCCTTGATCAGATGCAGACAGGCGTTGCACAGCTCTTCGATATTGTGCGGCGGAATGTTCGTCGCCATCCCCACCGCGATCCCGCTGGACCCGTTGGCCAGAAGGTTCGGGAAGGCTGCAGGCAGCACAACCGGTTCGGTCAGCGTGCCATCGTAATTCTCGCGGTAATCGACGGCGTTTTCGTTCAGCCCCTCCAGCAAAGCCTCGGCGGCGGCGGTCATCCGCGCCTCGGTGTATCGGCTGGCAGCAGGGTTGTCCCCGTCGATATTTCCAAAGTTCCCCTGCCCGTCCACCAGCGGATAGCGCACCGCGAAATCCTGCGCCAGACGCGCCATCGCGTCATAGATCGCAGCATCACCATGCGGGTGATAGTTGCCCATCACGTCACCGCTGATTTTCGCGGATTTCCGGAACCCCCCGCTCGAAGTGAGTCGCAGCTCGCGCATGGCGTAAAGGATTCGCCGATGCACCGGTTTCAGCCCGTCACGCGCATCGGGCAAGGCCCGGTGCATGATCGTGCTCAGTGCATAGGTCAGGTAACGGTCACCAATGGCGCGGCGCAGCGGCTCGGCCAGTTCAGTGGGGTTCATGTTGGGGTCATCCAGCAGGTCGCTCATAAATGCTGTGTAGCGCCCAAAATCTGGCACGGCAAGCCGCAGCCCCGTTCTGGCGCGCGCGCGCCTTGTCCGTTCTGGATATGTTAACGCTGTTTTCCCGGCGGGGGAACAGTCTGCCGGCTTTCCCCATAAATGAATTCAACGGCTTGTGCTATGATGGCTGCATTCGTTTGAGTATTGGGTAAAGGGGATGCGCCATGTCGCGCTTTGTTTTTTTGTCGCTGCTTTTTCTTGGCCGGGGTTTTTACGAACTTAGCGGCGGCGCTGACTTCACCAAGGATCTGGAGGCCCGAAAACTGGCCGCCCTGCAACTGGAAGAAGATCGCGAACTGGCGGCGGCACAAGCCGCAGCAACCCGGCAAGCCGAAGCGGCCGAAGAGCGGGTCGTGACCGAGGTCATGGTCACCCGTGCCGCCTTTGATCCCACCGAGGTGCAGATCAAACCCGCAGCCCAGACACCTGCCGCAATCGCAACGATATCCGCGCAACCAGAACCGGCTGCAGATATCCGCCAGGTGCGTGGGTCTCGCGTCAATGTTCGAAACGGGCCCAGCACACGATACAATGTGATCCTGAAACTCACCCAAGGCACGCGCGTTGAAATCCTTCAGGACCCCGGCAATGTTGGGTCAAGCTGAAGGTCGAGGATACCGGCCGGATCGGCTGGATCGCCGCGCGTCTGCTGGAACAGGCCACCAGCTAAGCCCAGCGTTGCAACCTTGCGCGAATTCTCCTAGGCCAATGTCCGGAACGTGACCCGAGCAGGTTGAGGCCAGACAGATGCGCAAATCAATTCTTATCACCGGGTGTTCCTCGGGTATTGGCTATGACGTGGCGCACGGGTTGCACCGGGCCGGATGGCGCGTTTTTGCCACTTGCCGCCAGGAAAAGGACGTGCAACGGCTGCAAAACGAGGGGCTCGAAAGCTGCCAGCTGGATTATGGTGACGAGGACAGCATCGCCAGCGCACTGGATTGGGTGCTTGAGCAGACGGGCGGCACTTTGGACGCGCTTTACAACAACGGGGCCTTCGCATGCCCCGGCGCCGCCGAGGATCTGCCCCGCGCGGCGCTACGCGAGATTTTCGAAGTCAACGTGCTGGGCTATCACGACCTGACCCGCCGGGTGATCCCGGTGATGCGGGCGCAGGGGCATGGCTACATCATCAACTGCTCGTCCATTCTGGGGATCGTGGTGGCGCCTTGGCGATCGGCCTATAACGCCAGCAAATTCGCGCTTGAGGGCCTGACCGACACCCTGCGGATCGAAATGCGCGACACCAATATCAAGGTGGTGCTGCTGGAACCCGGCCCCGTGACCTCGCGCATCCGAGCCAACTCGGTTCCCTATTTCGAAAAATGGATCGACTGGCAAAACTCGCCCCGGGCCCAGCAATACCGCGATGCGCTGATCCCGCGTCTTTATGCCAAGAAAGAGGGTACGGACCTGTTCGAGCTGCCCCCCTCGGCAGTCACGCAAAAGCTGCTGCGAATTCTGAACAGTGACAACCCGCGGCCCAGATATTATGTCACCAAGGCCACCCATATCATGGGAGCCCTGCGGCGCATCCTGCCATCGCGCGCGCTGGACTGGATTCTGGCCAAAGGCTGACGCGACAATAACGAGGGTTCGCTTTTTCGTCCGATGCGACTACATCAGGGCTAAGTTATAAAAGGACCCATCCGGATGAAGGACGATCCCCTGTTCTATGTCGTTGCAATCGCCTGCCTGGCGGTCGTGGTGATTTTGATGACCGGCATTGGCGGCTTCGCCAAGGGCGGTGATTTCAACCGTAAATACGCGAACAAGATCATGCGCCTGCGCATTGTGGCTCAGTTCATTGCCGTGGCCATGATCCTGCTGTTTGTCTGGCTGCGCTCGGGGGGATGACATGGTTGTTCTGAACAAGATCTACACCCGGACCGGCGACAAGGGCGACACCGCCCTGGGCAACGGCGAACGCGTGGCCAAGAACTCGGCCCGCGTGAATGCATATGGCACCGTCGATGAAACCAACGCGACACTGGGCATGGCCCGGCTGCACGCGACCGGGGACCTGGACGCCGCACTGGAGCGCATTCAGAACGACCTGTTCGATCTTGGCGCGGACCTGTGCCGCCCCGACATGGCCAAGGACGCAAAGGCCGAGTACCCGCCCCTGCGCATCGCCGACACCCAGGTGGAACGCCTGGAAACCGAGATTGACGCGATGAATGCGGCCCTGTCGCCGCTGCGCAGTTTCATCCTGCCCGGCGGCTCGGCCCTTGCCGCGCATCTGCACCTGTGCCGCACAGTCTCTCGCAGGGCCGAGCGCCTGTCGGTCGAGTTAGCCCTGATCGAGGATGTGAACCCAGCGGCGGTGAAATACCTCAACCGGCTGAGCGACTGGATGTTCGTTGCCGCCCGCGTGGCAAATGACAACGGCGATACCGATGTGCTGTGGGTGCCGGGCGCAAACCGATAACCGGTCTTTCGCCTGGGGAATCAACGGCGCGCCGGGAAACGGCCGCCACCTTCAAACATTCATCCTTCTTAACCTCTTCGGCCCCGGCTGGATGAAATCGCCATTTTTGTAAGACATCTTACAATTTTTTTCGGTAAACGCGGCGTCCTTTAGCCAATTCAGGTCGATTTTGCTCTGTTTACTCGGCGAGCAAGAATATATCACATCCAAGAGCATTTCGTGGGGAGTCGTTTCGCGCGCCCCCACCATTGGAAGGAGACCGCGCAAATGAAGGTACTAGTACCTGTTAAACGCGTGATTGATTACAACGTTAAGGTTCGTGTTAAGGCGGACGGAAGCGGTGTCGATCTCGCGAATGTCAAGATGTCGATGAACCCGTTCGACGAGATTGCCGTTGAAGAGGCGATCCGTCTGAAAGAAGCAGGCAAGGCGGACGAGGTTATCGTCGTCTCGATCGGCGTGAAACAAGCGCAGGAGACGCTGCGCACTGCCCTGGCCATGGGCGCGGACCGGGCGATCCTGGTTGTTGCGGCTGATGACGTGCACCAGGACATCGAACCTCTGGCGGTTGCCAAGATCCTGAAGGGCGTGATCGACGAAGAGCAGCCCGGCCTGGTTCTTGCGGGCAAGCAGGCGATCGACAACGACATGAACGCGACCGGCCAGATGCTGGCGGCGCTGACGGGCTGGGGTCAGGCGACCTTTGCCTCTGAGGTGGAGATTGACGGCGATGCGGCCGTTGTGACCCGCGAAGTTGACGGCGGTCTTCAGACCATCAAGGTCAAGCTGCCGGCGATCGTGACCGCCGATTTGCGCCTGAACGAGCCGCGCTATGCCTCTTTGCCGAACATCATGAAGGCCAAGAAGAAGCCGCTGGACGAGAAAACCGCCGCCGATTACGGCGTCGACACCGCCCCGCGTCTGGAAATCGTCAAAACCGCCGAACCGTCGGAACGTCAAGCTGGCGAGATCGTCGGCTCGGTCGATGACCTGGTGGCCAAACTGAAAGAAAAGGGGGTCGTGTAATGGCTGTTCTTCTCCTTGCAGAAATCTCGGGCGGCGCGCTGGCGCTGGACGCCACCGCCAAGGCGGTTACCGCGGCCAAGGCCCTGGGCGATGTGACCGTCCTGGTTGCCGGCGCTGCAGCGGCTGCCGATGAGGCCGCCACCATTGATGGTGTGTCCAAGGTCCTGGTTGCCGATGACGCGGCCTATGCCAACGGCCTGGCCGAGCCTGTGGCCGACCTTCTGGTCAGCCTGGCAGGCAATTATGAACATATCGTTGCCCCCTCTACGGCATCGGCGAAAAACATCCTGCCGCGCGTCGCGGCGCTGCTGGACGTGATGGTTCTGTCGGATGT
Organism: Thalassovita sp.; assembly: GCF_965218685.1. Lineage (GTDB taxonomy): Bacteria > Pseudomonadota > Alphaproteobacteria > Rhodobacterales > Rhodobacteraceae > Thalassobius. The sequence goes on from NZ_OZ244657.1 coordinate 353,263, forward strand.
GACGGCGGTTGTGGACGGGTCGACCTTTGAACGCCCGATCTATGCCGGCAACGCGATGCAGACGGTTAAATCGAACGATTCCAAGAAGGTACTGACGGTTCGGACCTCGACCTTTGACGCGGCCGGCACCGGTGCTGCGGCCCCGGTCGAGGCGATTGCCGCCGCAGCCAACCCCGGCCTGAGCGAATGGGTCGAGGACAAGGTTGCCGAAAGCGACCGGCCCGAACTGACCTCGGCAGGCGTCGTTGTCTCGGGTGGTCGCGGCGTCGGCTCCGAGGAGAACTTCGCCCTGATCGAGGCCCTGGCTGACAAGCTGGGCGCCGCCGTTGGCGCCAGCCGCGCCGCAGTCGACAGCGGCTTTGCCCCGAACGACTGGCAGGTGGGCCAGACCGGCAAGGTCGTCGCCCCCGAGCTCTACATCGCCGTGGGCATCTCGGGCGCGATCCAGCACCTGGCCGGCATGAAAGACAGCAAGGTCATCGTCGCCATCAACAAGGACGAAGAAGCACCCATCTTCCAGGTCGCAGACTTCGGTCTGGTCGCTGACCTCTTCGACGCCGTCCCTGAACTGACCGAAAAACTGGGCTAACAAGCTCCCGATCCAATTCAAAAGGCCCGCCATCCGGTGGGCCTTTTATTTTGCCCGCAGCGACAGCCCCACCCCGCCCAACACGATCAGGGCCGCAATGACGAAGCGCAGGTCGGGCCATTCAGCAAGGAAGACGGCTCCGCCCGCGATAGCTATGACCGGAACCGAAAGCTGCGCAACCGCAGCACGCCCCGCGCCCAGGGCCGGGATCAGGCTGTACCACAGCGCATATCCCAACCCCGAGGTGATGGCGCCGGACAGGATCGCCAGAGCAACGCCCTCTGTGGTGAACTGAGAAATGTCGCTGACAGCTGGGCGTAAAAACCCCAACCCCAAACCGATTGGTGCGGCCAAAAGGAAATTAGCCGCGGTCGCCTGCAACGCGTCTGTCGCTTTGCGCCCCACCAGCGAGTAAACGCCCCAACCAACCCCCGCCAGCACCATCATGCTTGCGTGGAACAACGGGACCGAGACCTCCTCACGGGGCCACAAAAGCCAGACCAGCCCGGCAAAGGCCACCCCTGCCCCCAGCCAGCGCAAGGGCGGGATGGCCTCGCGGTTCAGTACCGCGCCGGCGAACATGGTGACTTGGACCATGCCGAACAGGATCAACGCACCCAAGCCTGCATCCAACATTACGTAAGCGATTGAAAAACCGTAGATATAGATGATCAAGGATAGCACCGACAGCACCCTACCGGGCCCTCGGATCTGCAGCCCCCGGCGCAGGATCAGGGCCAACACCGCCAGGGTCAACGCGCCCGCAAACAGCCGGATGGTACCGAAATGCAGCGGGTCCATGCCCGCCTTGTCCAGCCCCATTCGGTTCAGAACCGAGTTGGCGGCAAAGGCGATCATGGTTAGGGCGGTCAGAACGAACAACTTCATGCCGGGTAAAGTGGCACAGACTGCGTAAAAGAAAAGGGGCCGCCCGAAGGCGACCCCAAATTCATCCGACTGGATGGCGTGACTTACATCATGCCGCCCATGCCGCCCATGCCGCCCATGTCGGGCATGCCGCCAGCAGCGCCGCCTTCGGACGGCTTGTCAGCAACCATGGCTTCGGTAGTGATCAGCAGGCCAGCAACCGATGCCGCGTCTTCCAGAGCGGTACGGGTCACTTTGGCAGGATCGATCACACCGAACGAGAACATGTCGCCATATTCTTCGGTCTGAGCGTTGAAGCCGAAGGTGCTGTCATCGGACTCGCGTACTTTGCCAGCAACCACGGCGCCGTCGACACCAGCGTTTTCAGCGATCTGACGCAGCGGAGCTTCCAGAGCTTTGCGCACGATGGTGATACCAGCGTCCTGATCAGAGTTGGCGCCTTTGACACCTTCCAAGGCTTTGCCGGCCTGAACCAGGGCAACACCGCCACCGACGATCACGCCTTCCTGAACAGCAGCGCGGGTCGCGTTCAGAGCATCATCGACACGGTCTTTGCGCTCTTTCACTTCGACTTCGGTCATGCCGCCGACCTTGATCACGGCAACACCGCCAGCCAGTTTGGCCACGCGCTCTTGCAGTTTTTCACGGTCGTAGTCCGAGGTGGTTTCCTCGATCTGGGTGCGGATCTGGCCAACGCGGGCTTCGATCTCGGCTTTTTCACCGGCACCGTCGACGATGGTGGTTTCGTCTTTGGTGATGGTCACTTTCTTGGCGGAACCCAGCATGTCCATGGTCACCGATTCCAGCTTCATGCCCAGATCTTCGCTGATGACCTGACCGCCGGTCAGGATTGCGATGTCCTGCAGCATTGCCTTGCGGCGATCGCCGAAGCCCGGAGCCTTCACAGCAGCGATTTTCAGGCCGCCGCGCAGTTTGTTCACAACCAGGGTTGCCAGGGCTTCGCCCTCGACGTCCTCGGCAATGATCAGCAGGGGCTTTTGCGACTGGATGACTTGTTCCAGCAGGGGAACCATCGGCTGCAGCGACGAAAGTTTCTTTTCGTGCAGCAGGATCAGGCAGTCGTCCAGATCTGCGATCATTTTGTCAGGGTTGGTGACAAAGTAGGGCGACAGGTAGCCGCGGTCGAACTGCATGCCTTCGACGACATCGGTCTCGGTTTCCAGACCTTTGTTCTCTTCGACGGTGATCACGCCTTCGTTGCCGACTTTCTGCATCGCGTCAGCGATCTGCTGGCCGATTTCGGCTTCGCCGTTGGCCGAGATGGTGCCGACCTGGGCAACTTCTGCCGAGTCTTTCACTTCGCGGGCCATGTCTTTGATCGACTGAACGACGGTGGCGGTTGCCACGTCGATGCCGCGCTTCAGGTCCATCGGGTTCAGGCCAGCTGCGACCTGCTTCAGACCTTCGCGAACGATGGCCTGGGCCAGAACGGTCGCGGTGGTGGTGCCGTCACCAGCTTCGTCATTGGTGCGCGAGGCCACTTCTTTGACCATCTGGGCGCCCATGTTTTCGAACTTGTCTTCCAGTTCGATCTCTTTTGCGACCGACACACCGTCCTTTGTGATGCGGGGCGCACCAAAGGATTTGTCCAAGACCACGTTACGGCCTTTGGGGCCCAGGGTCACTTTCACGGCGTCAGCCAGAATGTTCACGCCGCGCAGCATCGCGTTGCGGGCGTCGGTTCCGAACTTTACGTCCTTAGCAGCCATTGTGCTTGCTCCTGTTTCTTAAATTCTGTCGTCGACGATCAGGACAGGGTGCCCATGATGTCGGATTCTTTCATGATCAGCAGCTCTTCACCGTCGATGGTGATTTCGGTGCCGGACCATTTACCGAACAGGATGCGGTCGCCTTCTTTGACGTCCATGGAGATGCGATCACCATCTTCGTCACGCGCGCCTGCGCCAACGGCGACAACCAAGCCTTCCGCCGGCTTTTCTTTGGCGCTGTCGGGGATGATCAGCCCACCTGCGGTTTTTTCTTCGCTTTCAACGCGGCGTACCAGCACGCGGTCGTGTAGCGGTTTAAATGCCATCTCTGAGACTCCTAAGCTCAAAGTTTCCCTCTGGCCTCCTCCTCATGAAGCGAGGCCGTTAGCACTCACCATTGTCGAGTGCTAACGGCGGCATAGTTAGGAACAGCACAGAGGGGAGTCAACTGATTGTCCGGACAAATTCGACAAATTTTCATGCGGCGCTGCAGCATGAATTTCACTTAGGTCACAAGCGCCTCGCGACCTGCATCGGACAAATCGTATGTGCCGACACTGACCTTGGTGAACCAGCCATAGTGATTGTCGCGCATCATCGTCGTGGCCTTGGCCACCTCGGCGCCTTTGGCAACCAGGCTGCCTTTACTGGGTCCGTGTTCGGCCAAATAGGCCGCGCAGCGCAGCGCCTCTTGCCGGTACGAGGTCACCAGCCCCTTGCGCACCGCCCCGCCCTGGTTGGGATCGCCCTGACGTCTCTCGAACTCTTTCATAAGCGTGTCTTGCCGCCGCTTGATCTTGCGCGGGCGGAAAGGCGCAGGGTCGTGGTGCACCTGTACTTCGGCTGTATCCAGCTTGACCGTGATCACGCCCAGCCCAAGCCGTTTGCACAGACCAACATTGCCCTTGAACGCCCGCCATCCCGTGCGCCCCTTCCACCGGGGGACTGCCACATACACCTGATCCGTCAAAGCCTGACGCGCCACAGCCTGCTGCAACAATGTCAGGGAAAAGCCGGTCTTCAGCTCGATGATCACCGGGGGTTCGCCTGCGCGCATGACCACAACATCCGCCGCGCCAATTTCGGATTTCACCTCATAACCCAAGGCCTGGAAGAACCGTTTCACCGGATCATAGAGGTCAGTTTCGGAAATCTTGGCCATAGTTTTTTCTACTGCGCCGCGCGCGCCAGTCCAACCCCAGTTGCTGCGCTGCTGTAATTTGGTATCGTGCCAGCATCACTTCACAACCGAGGCCTGTATGACCCGTATTCTGTTCGCCATTTTCCTGATCTGTCTCGCTCCTCTGGCGCAGGCCCGCTGCACCGAGAAGCTGGACATTTCCCCCCAAGTCCTGACCGAGCTACGGGCCAAAGCCGCCCAAGCCCCTTTTCATCGCGGTAATCTTTGGCAGGTCCAGAAGGACGGCGTGACCTCGTACATTTTTGGCACGATGCATCTGTATGATCCACGCCATGCGGCCTCGCTCGAACGCCTGAAGCCCCTGATTGCGTCTTCCGAACAGGTGCTGGTTGAGGTGACCAAAAAAAGCGAGGCCAAAATGAAGACCTTGCTTGGGAAAAACCCGGACCTCTACTCCATCACCGAAGGCCCCAGCCTGATGGACCGGCTGGGCCCCGAAGCCTGGGCGAAACTAGTCGAAAAACTGCAAGGTCGTGGAACGCCTCCTTTCATGGCGGCCAAGCTTCAACCCTGGTTTCTGGGATTTTCAATGATGCTGCCGAAATGCGCGATGGAGGACCTGAAGGCCAAACGGTTCGGCATCGACAAAAGCATCGAAGCCACTGCCGTAGACCTGAACAAACCCGTGCAATCCCTGGACGATGTTGGCGATCTGCTGGCCTATTTCGCCAAGGACCCGCTGCCCAAACAGGTCGAAGACATGCGCTGGGGCCTGATGCTGGACCTGCCCGAGGACCCGACAACCTCGGGGATCACGGCCTTCTATTTCCAGGAAGAGACGCAGGTGGCCTGGGTCTATACCCTGCATTATTTCGAAACTCTGGCCGCGACCGTCCCCGCAAAGGATGCGGCAAAGCTGCAAGAATTCACAACGCAGCTGCTGGATGACCTGATCATTGGACGCAATCAGCAGTGGGGGGAAACGCTGGCACCGGAGCTGACGCAGACACCCAGTTTCGTCGCTGTTGGCGCCCTACATCTGCCGGGGGAATACGGCGTCCTCAGGATGCTGGAAAAGGCGGGATTTTCGGTTGAACGGCTTTCGTTGAATCAGCCCTGAAACGCGGCATTTTAGGCGCGTGACAATCCTTTTTCCGCTGCCTATAAGCCCGACAACAGCCCCTTTTTGATGAATCTAAGGAATCTCAACATGACCACCCAGGTTTTTGGCCATAAATCCCCCGATACCGACTCGACCGGTTCGCCCATCGTCTGGGCCTGGTACCTGAACGAGATCAAAGGCGTTGCCGCCGCCCCCAAACTGCTGGGTGAGCCCAACACCGAAGCTCTGTTCGTGCTGGAACGCTGGAACCTGGACAAGCCCGAGATCATCGATGGTGTCGAAGCCGGCGCACCCGTCGTCATCGTTGACACCAACAACCCCGGTGAACTGCCCGAGAACATCAACGATGCGGACATCACCGCGATCATCGACCACCACAAGCTGGTCGGCGGCCTGGAAACCAAAGGCCCGATCGATATCACCATCCGTCCGCTGGCCTGCACCGCCACCATCATGTACGACCTGATGGGTGACGACGCCGCCAAGATGCCCGAAGCCATCAAAGGCGCCGCGCTGAGCTGCATCATCTCGGACACGCTGGAATTCCGCTCGCCCACCACCACCGATCGTGACCGCGAAGTGGTCGAGGCGCTGGCCGCCGATCTGGGCGTCGACGTTGCCGCCTATGCCTCGGAAATGTTCGAAGCAAAATCCGATATCTCGGCCTTCTCGGACGCCGAGCTGATCCGCATGGACTCGAAAAAATACGAAGTCGACGGCACCAATTTCCGCGTTTCGGTTCTGGAAACCACCGCACCCAAGCTGGTTCTGGACCGCAAAGACAGCCTGATGGCCTCGTTCGCCGAAGTCGCCAAAGAGGACGGCGTTGACGAAGTTCTGCTGTTCGCCGTGGACATCCTGAACGAAGAAGCCACCCTGCTGGTCCCCAACGACGTGATCAAAGGCGTTGCTGAAAAATCCTTTGGCGCCACCGTGACCGGCGACACCGTTGTCCTGCCAGGCGTCATGAGCCGGAAGAAACAAATCATCCCCAACCTGAAGGTCTGATCTGAACTCTGACAAGTTTCGAAAGGGCGTCCAGCGGGGCGCCCTTTTTCGTTGCAGGCCCATTTCGGGTTCTTTGAGGGCCGATTTGTGCTGCGGCGTCATAGTGGTGTGATAGACAGGCGGCAAACAGCCATTGCCAGTCCGAGAGCCCCGATGACCCAGATTATTTCCTCGCTTGCCCAGATTTCCAGCCGCTATGACGCTCTGTTCGTGGACCTGTGGGGCTGTGTTCATGATGGTGTTCAAGCCATGCCCGAGGCCGTCACCGCCTTGCAAGACTATCGCCGCAAGGGCGGGATCGTGGTTCTGGTCACCAACTCGCCCAAGCCGCGCGCGGGGGTCGAGGTTCAGCTTCAGAAATTCGGCGTCCCCACCGATGCATGGGACACGATCGCCACCTCGGGGGACAGTGCGCGCTCGGCCATGTTCCGGGGCGCCGTTGGCGAGAAGGTCTTCTTCATGGGCGAGTGGGAGCGGGACGAAGAGTTCTTTACACCGCTGAAGCTGCTGGAAGATCCGCTGAACATCGAACTGGTCGATCTGGATCAGGCCGAGGGCATCGTGTGCTGTGGCCCCTTCGACCCGATGGCGGACCCCGCCGATCTGCGGCCCCAGCTGCTCTATGCCAAGACCAAGGGAATGAAGCTGCTATGCGCCAACCCCGACATCGTCGTGGACCGCGGCGAAGTGCGCGAATGGTGCGCCGGTGCGGTCGCGCGCCTGTACACCGAAATGGGCGGAGAAAGCCTGTACTTCGGCAAACCCCATCCGCCAATCTATGATCTGGCGCGGCGGCGCCTGTACGCTTTGGGTCACGATATCCCGGACAGCCAGATTCTGGCCATCGGCGATGGCGCCCAGACCGATATCAAAGGCGCCACCGGCGAAGACATCGATTCCCTGTTCATCAGTGGCGGTCTGGCCCGCGCAGATACCAAAACGTCGCACCAACCGGACCCAGAAGCGTTAACCGCCTATCTGCAAAGGGAAATGTCCATGCCAACCTATACCATTGGACAACTCCGTTAATCCAATTAGGACTTGATTTTCTGCGACTGCAAAGTAATAAAGTTCCAACATGAGGGCCGCGAACGCCCAAAAATTACTCACCGAACCAAACGGAGGGTCGGATGTTGGACAATTTACCTCGTGGAACGATCTGCATCGAAGATATCGAGATGGGGATGACCCGTCATGTGCGGAAAGTCGTCACGGACGAAGATATCGAAATGTTTGCCAAGGTCTCGACCGACCACAACCCGGTGCACCTGGATGAAGAATACGCCAAGGACACCATGTTCCATGGCCGCATCGCCCATGGGATGCTGACGGCAGGGCTGATTTCGGCCGTGATCGGCGAACAGCTGCCAGGCCATGGCACGATCTACATGGGCCAAAGCCTGAAATTCCTGGCGCCGGTCCGCCCGGGCGACATGGTAACGGCCGAGGTCGAGGTCGTGGATATCGAACACCAGAAACGCCGGGTCAAGCTGGACTGCCGCTGCATGGTCGACGGCAAGAAGGTTCTGGTCGGCGAAGCCACCGTGCTGGCACCGTCGCGTAAATTCGACTGATCGCCTGACAAGGCAAAAAATGATGCGTCGCTGGTCAAGCCTGGGGCGCATCCCTGCTTGCGCATTTTGCCGTGGGCCGCTAGGCCTTCGAAATGCGTATCATCCGTGACCATACCTATGTGAACGAAGAGGACCGCGGCGCCTCGGTTGCGATTGGCAACTTCGACGGCGTCCACCTGGGCCACCAGGCGGTAATCGACTTGGCCCGCAAAGCTGGCGACGCCATCGGCGCACCACTGGGCGTCATGACCTTCGAGCCGCACCCTCGCCAGTATTTCGCCCCCGACGCCCCGGCCTTTCGCCTGATGAGCCGCGAAGCCAAGGCGCACCGGCTGGAAAAACTGGGCGTCCAGCGCCTATACGAGTTGAACTTCAACGCCGCCCTGTCCGGCCTGACGCCCGAAGATTTCGCGCAGAAGGTCATCAAGGACGGGCTGGGCCTGAAACATGTGATCGTGGGCGCGGATTTCTGCTTTGGGCGGGGCCGCAAAGGCTCGACCGAAGATCTGATACGGTTTGGCGATCAAATGGGCTTTGGGGTCACTGTGACCGAGCTGATCGAGGGTGACACCGGCGAGGTGTCCTCTACCGCGATCCGCCAAGCGCTGACGGATGGCCGCCCGCGCGATGCTGCCGCGATGCTGGGCCACTGGCACCGGATCGAGGGCGAAGTAATCGGTGGCGACCAACGCGGCCGCGAAATGGGCTATCCGACCACGAACATGTCCATCGACGGGCTGCACCAGCCGAAAATGGGTGTGTATGCGGTTCTGGTCGACGTGCTGGAAGGCCCCCACAAAGGCAGCTACCACGGCGCCGCTTCGATCGGGGTGCGGCCGACGTTCAACGGCGAAAAGCCGAACCTGGAAACCTTCATCTTCGATTTCACCGGCGATCTTTATGGCACACCTCTGTCCATCGGACTGGTCGACTATCTGCGCCCTGAAATGAAGTTCGATGGGCTGGAATCCCTGACTGCGCAGATGGACAAGGATTGCCTTCAGGCCCGCGATATTCTTGGCGCGCTATGACCCGGCCCCGGTTCTGGGAAACCGTCCCACTGAAGGACATGACCCGCGATGAATGGGAAGCGCTGTGTGACGGCTGCGGCAAATGCTGCCTGAACAAGCTTGAGGATGCAGACACCGGCGAGGTCGCCCTGACCCGCGTCGCCTGCCGTCTTCTGGATGACGAAACGTGCCGCTGCACGCAGTATGAAATTCGCCACCAGTTCGTTCCCGAATGCATCGTTCTGAAGCCCGGTAACATCGACAAGAACCTTTATTGGATGCCGGAAACCTGCGCCTATAAACTTCTGTGGAACGGCCATAAACTGTATAATTGGCATCCGCTGATCTCGGGCGATCCTGAAAGCGTGCACCGGGCTGGTGTCTCGGTCCAAGGGATAACAGTGCCCGAATTCGAGATCGACGAAGATGACTGGGAAGACCACCTGATAGAGGAGCCGCGCTGATGTTTTTCGCTTCGGACAATGCAGGGCCTGTGCATCCGAAGGTGATGCAGGCCGTGGCGGACGCAAATCAGGGCTATGCGATGGGCTATGGTGCTGATGCCGAAATGGCCAAGGTCCGCACCCAGCTGCGTGATCTGTTCGAGGCCCCCGACGCCGCGATCTATCTGGTCGGAACCGGCACAGCGGCAAACGCCTTGGCGCTGGCGACTTTGGGCGACCCTTGGCAGACGGTGTTCTGCGCGCCCACCGCCCATATCCACGAAGACGAATGCAACGCACCCGAATTTTACTCGGGCGGCGCCAAGCTGACCTTGGTGGGCAATGCGGACAAGATCACACCCGATGCCCTTCGCACCGCCATTCTGGCCGAAGAAACGCGCGGTGTGCATGGCCCGCAGCGCGGGCCGGTATCGCTGACTCAGGTCACGGAACGCGGACAGGTCTATAGCCTGAGTGAGCTACAGGCGCTGACCGCCGTCGCCCGCAAATTTGGCCTGCCGACCTATCTGGATGGCGCGCGCTTCGCCAATGCTGTGGCCGCGTTGGGATGCTCGCCTGCCGAAATGAGCTGGAAGGCGGGTATTGACGCCGTCAGCTTTGGCGGCACCAAGAACGGCTGCCTTGGCGTCGAGGCCGTGATCTTTTTTGACCCCGCCAAAGCGTGGGAGTTCGAACTGCGCCGCAAGCGCGGGGCGCATCTGTTCTCGAAGCACCGGTATTTGTCGGCGCAGTTTCTGGGCTATCTGAGCGGCGATCTGTGGCGCGACATGGCCGACACCGCGAATGCTGCCTGCGCCCGCCTTGCCGCCGGGTTCGACACGGCGCAGGGCATTCAAATCCTGTTTCCGCCTCAGGCCAACATCATTTTCGCGGACATGCCGCGCGCATTGCACCAGCGACTGCATGATGGCGGCGCGACCTACTATATCACCCGCGGTACGCTTGAAGGCGACGACCCGGACGAGCCTTTGACCGGCCGATTTGTCTGTGACTGGTCGATCCAGAACGCCCAGATCGACAGGTTTTTAGACCTTTTGGGCTAAGCCTTACAGCTTGCCCGCCAAGTGCAGATCCAGATCATCAATACTGTCCTGACCCCAGAATTTCTGCCCGGTATCAACCACATAGAAGGGCGACCCGAAAACGCCCGCGCTGACCGCATCCTCAAGGTTACGGGCATAGGTCTCGGCCCCCATCAGCAGACCACTGTCGGTCAGACCGGGATCAAACCCCGCGCTCTCAAGACAGGCCTTGATCACCGCGTCATCGGATATGTCCTTCTCTTCGGCCCAAGTGGCACGCAAGATTGCCTGAACCAAGGCGCCAACATCGCCGCCTCCAGAGGCTTGCGCCGCGATGATTGCATAAGAAGACGGCGCAGCATTCACTGGCCAATGCGCAGGTTGCAGGTTGAACGCCATTCCCAGCCTCTTGGCCGTCCGCGGCAGCACCTGCGCGCGATAGTCATTACGAGACGAATGCCGCTGGCCCTGCGGCAGCCCCCCGGTTCGAGGGAACGCAGCAATGATATCGAAGGGGCGATAGGTGACACTTGCCCCGTGTTTGTTCGCGATCTGCTCCATCCGGCTGCCCGCCAGATAGGAATACGGTGAAAGCGTCGAAAAATAGTAGTCGATATGTGGCATTTCTGCCCCTCCCTCGTGCGCATAGCTTTGCCTGACGGTAGTGGGATGCTATGCGGTGTCAACGACACGAATCTGTCATATCGACCACTCTGGGGAACTGCTGCCATGCCCACTCTGAACGAACCCAAGCTGATCGCAGGCAATGCCAACCTGCCCTTGGCCCAATCCATCGCACGCCGGATGTCCATCCATCGCGGAATGAACATCGGCCTGGTGGATGCCCGCGTCGAACGGTTCAACGATCAGGAGATCTTTGTCGAGGTCTACGAGAACGTCCGCGGCGAAGATATGTTTATCGTCCAGCCGACCTCGCGTCCCGCGAATGACAACCTGATGGAGCTGCTGATCATGTCCGACGCGCTGCGCCGCTCGTCGGCCTCGCGTATCACCGCCGTGATCCCCTATTTCGGTTATGCCCGTCAGGACCGCCGCACCAAGGCCCGCACGCCCATCAGCGCCAAGCTGGTTGCCAACATGCTGGTCGAGGCCGGGATCGAACGTATCCTGACGCTGGACCTGCACGCTGCTCAGATCCAGGGCTTCTTTGATATCCCCGTGGATAACCTCTATGCCTCGCCGATCTTTGCGCTGGACATCCAGACACAGTTCGAAGGCTCGATGGAAGACGTAATGGTCGTTTCCCCCGACGTTGGCGGCGTGGCTCGTGCCCGCGAGCTGGCCAAACGGATCAACGCCCCCCTGTCGATCGTGGACAAACGCCGCGAGAAACCCGGTGAGGTCGCCGAAATGACCGTGATCGGGAATGTCGAGGGTAAGAAATGCATCATCGTCGATGACATGTGCGATACCGCCGGCACCCTGTGTAAAGCGGCCGAGATCCTGCTGGAACACGGCGCGACCGAGGTGCACTCGTATATCTCGCACGGTGTTCTGTCCGGCCCCGCAGTTGAACGGATCACCAACTCGGTCATGAAATCACTGGTCATCACCGACTCGATCCAGCCGACCGCAGCCGTCGAGGCCACCCCGAACATCCGCATCCTGCCAACCGCGCCGATGTTCGCCCAGGCCATCCTGAACATCTGGAACGGCACCTCGGTATCGTCACTGTTCGAAACAGATACGCTGGAGCCGATCTACGAAGGTCAGTTCAAGGGCTAAGCCTTTCAGGGTCGTGCCAATGGTGCGACCCTAAACTTCCCACATGTCGTCATCAATGATGGTGCCAATTGCCATCCAACTGGCCCTGGCCCGTGCGACGCGCGTATTTCCCCAAGTCCGAAACACGATCTCGAACCCTTTTGGGGTAATCTTGTCCACGTCTACGTCCCCGCGCATGTTGGTCGAGTAATCGACGTCCCACAGGGACAGCGCGCAATGGACACTGGGAGGCGCGGAAAAGGCCCGTTCAAAGGCAATGTGGACACGGCGTTCGCGTGTACCCTCTCCGGTCCACATCTCTCCGCCGTCTTCGAAATCCTCGAACAGATCGGCATTTCCCTGAGTCACGGCAACGTGACCCGTATTCAAAATCTTCATGGCTATTATTTTGCCCGTTTTATGTGCAGCCCCATAGTGCCGCATTCCCCGGCCCAGGCAAGAAAAAAGGCCCCGGAGCTTTCCGGGGCCTTTCTAGGATGTCGTTTGAACGTAGATCAGTTGTTCGCAGCGTTGGTGTCCAGACCGATGTGGCCGCCCATGGCAACCATATCGGCCAGCAGTTTGGCTGCGTCATCAACCGGACCAGGCTCGTTCTTGAACACTTCCTTGGCCTGGCTCAGCGCTTCCGAGGCGGCCTTGAGCATCTCATCGAGGTGCTCTTGGGTCACTTCGGCACGCGGAACTGCGCGCTCGGCCAGAACGGAAATGCCGTCAGCAGTGATTTCAGCGAAACCGCCGGTCACAACATATTCAGCCTCGCCTTCCGGGCCCGAGATCCGCAGCACGCCAGGACGCAGGGTGGTGATGGTCGGAGCATGGTTGGCCATGGCCGTCATGTCCCCGTCCGCACCCGGGATCTGGACCTGTTCAACCACCAGCGAAGCAAGGCTCCGCTCGGGGCTGACCAGATCGAATTGAACAGTATCAGCCATAATGGCCCTCCTTAGGCCGCGTCGGCCGCCATTTTCTCGGCTTTAGCGATCACTTCATCGATGCCGCCAACCATGTAGAAGGCGCCTTCGGGCAGGTGATCGTATTCGCCGGCCACAACAGCCTTGAACGACGAGATGGTGTCTTCCAGCGGAACCTGAACACCGTCCGAGCCGGTGAACACTTTCGCAACGTCAAAGGGCTGCGACAGGAAACGCTGGATTTTACGAGCACGGGCAACGGTCAGTTTGTCTTCTTCCGACAGTTCGTCCATGCCAAGGATCGCGATGATGTCCTGCAGCGACTTGTAACGCTGAAGGATACCCTGAACCTGGAAGGCCACGTTGTAGTGTTCTTCACCAACAACTGCCGGGTCCATCAGACGCGACGAGCTGTCCAGCGGGTCAACGGCCGGGTAGATACCCAGTTCCGAGATCGCACGGTTCAGAACGGTAGTTGCGTCCAAGTGGGCAAAGGTCGTTGCCGGTGCAGGGTCGGTCAGGTCATCCGCAGGCACGTACACGGCCTGGATCGAGGTGATCGAACCGTTCTTGGTCGAGGTAATACGTTCCTGCATCGCACCCATGTCGGTGGCCAGCGTCGGCTGGTAGCCCACGGCCGAGGGGATACGACCCAGCAGCGCCGAAACCTCGGAGCCTGCCTGAGTGAAGCGGAAGATGTTGTCCACGAAGAACAGAACGTCGGTACCGGACTGGTCGCGGAACTGTTCTGCCAGGGTCAGACCGGTCAGAGCAACACGCGCACGTGCACCCGGAGGTTCGTTCATCTGACCGTAAACCAGAGCAACCTGCGATTCTTCCAGGTTGTCGGGCTTGATCACGTTGGATTCGATCATTTCCCAGTACAGGTCGTTCCCTTCACGGGTACGCTCACCAACACCTGCGAACACCGAGAAACCCGAGTGCACTTTTGCGATGTTGTTGATCAGTTCCATGATCAAAACGGTTTTACCAACACCGGCACCACCGAACAGACCAATTTTACCACCCTTCGAGTAGGGAGCCAGCAGGTCGATAACCTTGATGCCGGTCACCAGGATTTCCGACTCGGTCGACTGTTCGTCGAAATCCGGTGCGGGCTGGTGGATGGAACGGGTTTCTTCTGCGTTTACGGGGCCTTTTTCGTCAACGGGCTCGCCGACGACGTTCAGGATACGGCCCAGGGTCGCGTTACCAACGGGCACCGAGATGGGTGCGCCGGTGTCAACGACTTCCTGACCGCGAACCAGACCTTCGGTCGCGTCCATTGCGATACAGCGAACAGTGTTTTCGCCCAGGTGCTGGGAAACTTCCAGAACCAGTTTCTTACCATTGTTGTCGGTGTTCAGTGCGTTGAGGATTTCCGGCAGGGCGTCCTCGAACTGCACGTCCACAACGGCGCCGATCACCTGAGTGATTTTGCCTTTTGCGTTTGCCATGTTTCGTCTCCGGTTCTTAGAGCGCTTCAGCGCCCGAGATGATTTCAATAAGCTCGTTGGTGATCACAGCCTGACGCGAGCGGTTATACTCGATGGTCAGTTTGTCGATCATCTCACCCGCGTTGCGCGTTGCGTTGTCCATTGCGGACATACGTGCACCCTGCTCGGACGCTGCGTTTTCCAAAAGCGCAGCGAAGATCTGGGTGGCAACACCACGCGGCAGCAGGTCAGCCAGAATGGCCTCTTCATCCGGCTCATAGTCGTAAAGCGTCGTGGCTGCATCAGCCGCGGGCTCGTCAAACTTGGCAGGAATGATCTGCTGCGCGGTCGGGATCTGGCTGATCACCGACTGGAAGCGGTTGAAGAAAATCGTGGCCACGTCAAATTCGCCCGCGTCATAGCGGTTCAGAAGGTCGCGGGCGACATCCTGTGCGTTGGCGTAGCCAATGTTTTTCACCTCGGACAGATCCACGTGCGAGACCATCAGGTCCCCCATTTCACGCTTCAGCTGCTCACGGCCTTTTTTGCCGACGGTCAGAATTTTAACCGTCTTGCCCTGCGCGATAAGCTCTTGAGCTTTCGCACGGGCCAGTTTCACGATGGTGCTGTTGAAGCCACCGCACAGACCACGTTCTGCGGTCATGACAACCAGCATATGAACTTGGTCGGCACCGGTGCCGCTCAGCAGCTTGGGGGCGCTGTCAGATCCGCCAACCGAAGCAGCCAGCCCACCCAGAACGCTGTTGAAACGTTCTGTGTAGGGACGCGAGGCTTCGGCAGCATCCTGCGCGCGGCGAAGTTTCGCCGCGGCAACCATCTGCATGGCCTTGGTGATCTTGCGGGTCGATTTGACCGACGCGATCCGGTTTTTTAGGTCCTTGAGATTCGGCATTGCCTTATCTCCCCCTTATGCGAAGTCAGCTGCGAATTCGTCCAGCGCTGCTTTGACTTTGTCGGCTGCATCGCCTTTGATCTTCGGATCTTCGGTGGTGATCCACTCCAGCAACTCGGCGTGCTTGCCACGCAGGTGGCCCAGCAGACCGGCCTCGAAGCGGCCAACATCGCTGACTTCGACCTTGTCCAGATAGCCGTTCACACCTGCAAAGATCATGCAGACGATTTCAGCGTTGGTCAGGGGCGAATACTGCGGCTGTTTCATCAGCTCGGTCAGGCGGGCACCACGGGCCAGCAGCTGCTGGGTGGCGGCGTCCAGGTCGGAACCGAACTGGGCGAACGCTGCCATCTCGCGGTACTGAGCCAGCGACAGTTTCACCGGACCAGCAACCGAGGACATCGCCTTGGTCTGAGCCGACGAACCCACACGCGAAACCGACAGACCGGTGTTCACAGCAGGACGGATACCCTGGTAGAACAGCTCGGTTTCCAGGAAGATCTGGCCGTCGGTGATCGAGATCACGTTGGTCGGAATAAACGCCGACACGTCGCCGCCCTGGGTTTCAATGATCGGCAGCGCGGTCAGCGAGCCAGCACCGAAGTCTTCGTTCAGCTTGGCCGAACGTTCCAGCAGGCGGGAGTGCAGATAGAAAACGTCACCGGGGTAAGCTTCACGGCCCGGCGGGCGACGCAGCAGCAGCGACATCTGACGATAAGCAACGGCCTGTTTGGACAGGTCATCATAGATGATCAGAGCGTGGCGGCCATTGTCACGGAAGAACTCGGCCATTGCAGTTGCGGCGTAGGGCGCAAGGAACTGCAGCGGTGCAGGATCGGACGCGGTTGCAGCAACCACGATCGAGTATTCCATCGCGCCGGTTTCTTCCAGCTTCTTCACCAGCTGAGCAACGGTCGAACGCTTCTGACCAACT
Source organism: Thalassovita sp. (assembly GCF_965218685.1). Taxonomy (GTDB): domain Bacteria; phylum Pseudomonadota; class Alphaproteobacteria; order Rhodobacterales; family Rhodobacteraceae; genus Thalassobius. The sequence continues at coordinate 369,752 of NZ_OZ244657.1, forward strand.
GCGACGTAAACGCAGTACAGTTTCTTGCCTTCGTCGTCGCCGGCGGCGTCGTTGTAGGATTTCTGGTTCAGGATCGCGTCCAGAGCAACGGCAGTTTTACCGGTCTGACGGTCACCAATGATCAGCTCACGCTGGCCACGGCCGATCGGGATCATCGCGTCAACCGATTTCAGGCCGGTTGCCATCGGCTCGTGCACCGATTTACGGGGGATGATGCCGGGGGCTTTCACGTCGGCGATGCCGCGCTCGACACCAGTGATGGGGCCTTTGCCGTCCAGGGGGTTGCCCAGGCCGTCAACAACGCGACCCAGCAGACCTTCACCGATCGGAACGTCCACGATCGAGTTGGTACGCTTGACGGTGTCACCTTCTTTAATGTCACGGTCCGAACCGAAGATCACAACACCGACGTTGTCAGCTTCAAGGTTCAGGGCCATGCCCATGATGCCACCCGGAAACTCGACCATTTCACCGGCCTGAACGTTGTCCAGACCGTAGACACGGGCAATACCGTCACCGACGGAGAGCACGCGGCCAACCTCGGCCACTTCGGCTTCTTGACCGAAGTTCTTGATCTGGTCCTTCAGGATCGCAGAAATCTCTGCAGCTTGGATACCCATTTATCCGACCTCTTTCATTGCATTCTGGAGGGAGTTGAGCTTGGAGCGGATCGAGGTATCGATCATCTTCGAGCCCACTTTAACGACGAGACCGCCGATGAGATCTTCATCAACGGTCGCATTGATCTTCACGTCTTTGCCGACGCGTGCGGCCAGGCTTTTGGCCAGTTTTTCCGATTGCGCCTTGGTCAGCGCTTTCGCGCTTGCGACCTCGGCGGTCACTTCGCCTTTTTCTTCGGCGATCAGCGCGGACAGTTCGTTCAGCAGCGCAGGCAGCACGAACAGGCGGCGTTTTTCCGCCATCACGGCCAGACCGTTTTTCATGACGTCTGCCAGGCTCATCTTGTCGGCAACGGCTGCGATGGCTTTGGCCTGATCATCGCGCGACAGAACCGGCGAACCGATCAGCGCATTCAGATCAGTGCTGGCGCCCAGGGCTGCTGCAAGATCGGTAACATTTGCTTCGAGAGTCTCCAGAGAATTGCTCTCTTTCGAAATCTCGAAAATTGCGGTGGCATAGCGCGAGGCAATGCCAGAGGAAATCGAAGCTGGTTCGGACACGTCCACCCTTCCGACTATTAAGGCCCCGTCCGAAATATCCTGAATTCCGAGCCGAGGACGTTTGGACCTTTGATTTACGTCAAAGTATCAAAATCGGCGTGGGTTTAGCAGAGCATTCCTCACCTAGCAAGCTGCCAGAAGAACGCAGTATACAATTGAATACCTTTGCATTTCAGATACTTAACCAAAGTGCGACGGTTTGAACCGGTTTTTTAAGCGCATTTTTTTCCCGTTAATGGTTGTTTTGGGCCTTTTAACCGCACAAGGCGTCACAAACGTTATCGCTATCACGTGGATGCGGCACGGTTGACGTGACGGTAATCGCCGGGTTTTGGCGCAATCGAACCATTTCAATCTGCCACCTACGCATAGGATTCGGCACCGTTCAAATCGGCAAAACCCGACCGCTGTGCTAGGCCGGTTCGGTCGCGGGGCTGGGGCTCAGGACTTTCAGCGGGCGGCGTACGGCCTCTTTCAAACCAGGCCCCAAGGGCGCGTGCACGCGCTTGGACACCTCGACCATGATGACCCCGCCCGAAACGACAACGGACATCGAGGCGCCCATCTTCTCCCACAGCTCACCCGTCTTGCGCCAGAAACGCCGTGGCGACGGCGGCTGATAGAGCGTCGAGGCATTCCGCTCGGGCATGAAGTGATGCAGCTTCAGCTGCGTTTCCAACTGACCCAGCGTGTAGGGGCGGCCAAAGCCAAAGGGGGTCTCGTCGCTGCGAGACCACAGCCCAGCGCGGTTCGGTACGATGAACATCGCCTTGCCCCCCGGCCCCAGAACGCGCCAGCATTCCTCAAGCAGCGCCGTGGGCTGTTCACTGGTTTCAAGACCATGCATCACGATCAAACGATCCACGTGACCAGTTTCGATCGGCCACTGCGTTTCTTCGCATAGAACGGAAAGGTTGGGCATCCCCGCCGGCCAGGGCATCACCCCTTGCGGCCCCGGCATCAAAGCCGTGACCCTGCGCGCATCGGCCAGGTACGGGCGCAACAGCGGTACCGCAAAGCCGAAACCCACCACGGTTTGGCCTGTCGCCTCGGGCCACATTTGCAGCAACTGATTGCGCACGGCCTTTTGTGCCGCGCGCCCCAAAGTGGACCGATAATAGAAATTGCGCAGATCTTGTACATCAAGATGCATTGCGGCCAGCCCTGTGATCTGTACTCTGGAACAAACATAGCGATCACAGAAGGAAACACCATGCCTGTCGAGCTTGTTACGATCCCGTGCCTTTCGGATAACTACTCTTTTCTGATCCATGATGACGAAACGGGCGAAACTGCTGTTGTGGACGTTCCCGATGCCGCGCCCATAAAGGCTGCCTTGGAAAAGCGCGGCTGGGTCCTGTCGCACGTTCTTCTGACGCATCATCACTGGGACCATATCGACGGGCTCTCGGATTTGGCCGCAGATCATCCGGCCGCTGTCTTTGGCGCGGCTGCTGACGCCCATCGCCTGCCTCCGCTGGATCAGGAACTGGCCGATGGCGACACATTTCAATTCGGCGCCGAGACTGTGCATGTGATGGATGTCTCAGGTCACACGAACGGGCACATCGCCTTTCACATGCCTGACAGCAAACTGCTGTTCACCGCCGACAGCCTGATGGCCCTTGGTTGTGGGCGCCTGTTCGAAGGCACTCCTGAACAGATGCATGCCAGCCTGTCCAAGCTGGCCGCGCTGGACCCTGAAACCACAGTATGCTCGGGGCATGAGTACACACAAAGCAACGGGAAATTCGCCTTGACCGTTGACCCTGACAATCCGCAGCTTATCTCTCGGGTTCAGGCGGTTGCCGAAGCACGCGCCGCCGGGCAGCCCACCGTGCCCTCGACCTTGGCCGAAGAACTGGAGACCAACCCGTTCCTGCGCGGACACACGCCGGGCGTCCAAAAAGCGGTCAACATGGTGGGGGCCGACCCGGTGCAGGTCTTTGCCGAAGTACGCAAACGCAAGGACAATTTTTAAGAGAAAACCCGCTCAGACAGCCAGCAACGCCGCCTTTTGTGAAACAAAAAAGACAGAAAAGACTTGAAGCCGGGCGGTTATCGACCAAACTTTAAACTTATGAGGCCATGGTTGGCCCTGCGATCCCGCAGACCGACCCAGATCTGGAAGGAGCACCCCGTTGCCTTCATTCTCGAACACACTTGAACAGGCGATCCACGCTGCGCTGGCGCAGGCCAACGCACGCAAACACGAATTCGCCACGTTGGAACATCTGCTTCTGGCCCTGATCGAAGAGCCCGACGCCCTGCGCGTGCTGCAGGCTTGCTCGGTCGACACCGAAGAGCTGCGCACCACGCTGGTAGAATTCATCGACGAGGATCTTTCGAACCTAGTCACCGACATTGATGGCTCCGAGGCCGTGCCGACCGCCGCGTTCCAGCGCGTCATCCAGCGCGCCGCGATCCATGTGCAATCGTCGGGGCGGACCGAAGTGACCGGCGCCAATGTTCTGGTCGCCATCTTCGCCGAACGTGAATCCAACGCGGCCTATTTCCTGCAAGAACAGGACATGACCCGATATGACGCGGTGAATTTCATTGCCCATGGCGTGGCCAAGAACCCCGCATTTGGCGAATCCCGCCCCATTTCGGGCGCGACCGAAGAAGAGACGCACAGCACTTCCCCCGGGGCACAAGAAGCCGTGGAACAAAAGGAATCCGCGCTTGGGAAGTACTGCGTGGATCTGAACGCCAAGGCCAACAAGGGCGATGTTGACCCGTTGATCGGCCGCGATTCCGAAGTCGAGCGTTGCATTCAGGTGCTCTGCCGCCGCCGCAAGAACAACCCGCTTCTGGTGGGCGATCCCGGCGTGGGCAAAACCGCCATTGCCGAGGGTCTGGCCCGCAAGATCGTGCAGGGCGAAACGCCCGAGGTTCTGTCTAAAACCACCATCTACTCGCTCGATATGGGCGCTTTGCTGGCCGGAACACGCTATCGCGGTGATTTCGAAGAACGCCTGAAGGCCGTCGTGACCGAGCTTGAGGACCACCCCGACGCGGTGCTGTTCATCGACGAGATTCACACCGTGATCGGTGCTGGGGCAACCTCGGGCGGGGCGATGGACGCAAGCAACCTGCTGAAGCCTGCGCTGCAGGGCGGCAAACTGCGCTGCATGGGCTCGACCACTTATAAGGAATTCCGCCAGCATTTCGAAAAGGACCGCGCGCTTAGCCGCCGGTTCCAGAAAATCGACGTGGTGGAACCCTCGGTTGAGGACGCGGTGAAGATCCTCAAGGGCCTGAAACCCTATTTCGAGGAACATCACAGCGTGCGCTATACCGCTGATGCGATCAAAACCGCCGTGGAACTGGCTGCGCGTTATATCAATGACCGCAAGCTGCCGGACAAAGCGATTGACGTAATCGACGAGGCGGGCGCCGCCCAGCATTTGGTCGCGGAATCCAAGCGTCGCAAAACCATCGGCGCCAAAGAGATCGAGGCCGTCGTGGCCAAGATCGCCCGCATCCCGCCGAAAAATGTCTCCAAGGACGATGCCGAGGTTCTCAAAGACCTGGAGAAATCGCTCAAGCGCGTCGTGTTTGGTCAGGACAACGCGATCGAGGCGCTGTCCAGCGCCATCAAACTGGCCCGCGCGGGCCTGCGCGAGCCGGAAAAACCCATCGGTAACTATCTGTTTGCGGGCCCCACTGGTGTCGGCAAAACCGAGGTCGCCAAGCAACTGGCCGATACACTGGGTGTCGAGCTGCTGCGTTTTGATATGTCCGAATACATGGAGAAACACGCCGTCAGCCGCCTGATCGGTGCGCCTCCGGGCTATGTCGGGTTTGATCAGGGCGGTTTGCTGACTGATGGTGTTGATCAGCATCCGCATTGTGTGCTGCTGCTGGATGAGATCGAGAAAGCGCACCCTGACGTCTACAACATCCTGTTGCAGGTGATGGACCACGGCAGCCTGACCGATCACAACGGCCGCACGGTCGATTTCCGCAACGTGGTGCTGATCATGACCTCGAACGCGGGTGCGGCCGAACAGGCCAAGGCTGCAATCGGCTTTGGTCGTGACCGTCGCGAGGGCGAGGATACCGCCGCGATCGAACGAACGTTCACGCCTGAATTCCGCAACCGACTGGATGCGGTAATCAGCTTTGCGCCGCTTCCCAAAGAGGTGATCCTGCAGGTGGTCGAAAAGTTCGTGCTGCAACTCGAGGCTCAGCTGTTGGATCGCAACGTCCATATCGAATTGACCCGCCCGGCCGCCGAATGGCTTGGCGAAAAGGGCTATGACGAGAAGATGGGCGCACGTCCCTTGGGCCGTGTGATTCAGGAAAACATCAAGAAACCCCTGGCCGAGGAATTGCTGTTCGGCAAGCTCTCGAAGGGCGGGGTGGTCAAAGTTGGGGTCAAGGACGGCAAGATCGAACTTCGGATCGATGGCCCCGCGCAAAAGCGTCTGTCCGGGGACAAGCCCCCCTTGTTGACCGCCGACTGATGCGTCTTGCGGCCACGACTGCCGCGTTTTTCTCCCTCGCGATGCCAGTCATCGCGGGGGATTTGCTTTTGCAACAACCCGTTGACTGCACCTTGGGGCAGACCTGTTTCATTCAGCAATATGTCGACCGGGATCCTGGCAATGCTGCACGTGATTTCACCTGCGGAGCGCTAAGCTATGACGGTCACAAAGGGACCGATTTCGGCCTGCCTTCTTTGGCGGCAATGCGCGCGGGCGTCGATGTCCTGGCCGCAGCGCCCGGTGTGGTCATCGGCACGCGCGACGGGATGCCAGACACCGGCTATTCCAAGGACACAGCCGCCGCAATCGAGGGCAAGGAATGCGGCAACGGCGTGGTCATCGACAATGGGGACGGCTGGCAGACGCAATACTGCCATCTGAAATCCGGCTCGGTTCGCGTGCGGCGCAATGATGTGATCAAGGCTGGGCAGGTATTAGGTCAGGTTGGCTTGTCCGGAAAAACCCAGTTTCCCCATGTCCACCTGTCTGTCCGCAAGAACGGTGCTGTGGTTGATCCGTTCTCGTCTGTCGCGGCGGATACTTGCGGCGGGGCGGTCGAAACCCTGTGGGATGTCGCGCCGGAATATCGCCCCGGCGGCACGCTGAATGCTGGCTTTTCCACCCGTGTTCCCAGCTTTGCCGAGGTCAAGGACGGCCCCGCACCCGCCCCTTTATCGGTCATGGACGAAGCGCTGGTGCTGTGGGTCTATGCCTATGGCAGCCAGCCCGGAGATATCCTGCAATTAACGATATCGGGGCCCGCGGGCATCGTACTCAGCAAGGATGTCACGCTGGAGAAAACCCAGGCCCAATATTTCCGCGCGGTTGGGAAACGGCGCCCCGGCGCGGGATTTGCACCCGGAACCTATAACGGCCAGATCCGCCTGATCCGAGATGGCAAGCAGCTGGACACCCGCCAGACGCAAGTTGTGTTGAACTAGCTATTTTTCGGTCAGCTTCAGCTCGATCCGCCGGTTTTGTGCCCGCGCTTCGGGGGTATCGGCAGGATTGACGGGCTGATATTGGCCAAAGCCGTTGGCGCTCAGCCGATCTGGCGGCAGGCCCAGGAAGTTCACCATATGGCGCACCACGGAAAGCGCGCGCGCCTGGCTGAGTTCCCAGTTGTCCGCGTATTCACCGGTGCCGGACAGGGGCACATTATCCGTATGCCCGTCCACACGGATCACCCAGTCAATCTCGGGCGGGATATCGTTGGAAATACCCCGAAGAATGCGCGCGATCTTGGCGATCTCGGCCTGCCCTTCGCCGGACAGATCAGCGCTGCCAGGCTGGAACAACACCTCGGAGGAGAACACGAAACGGTCGCCTACGATGCGGATCCCCTCTTGGGCGCCCAGCACCTCGCGCAGGCGTCCAAAGAAATCACTGCGGTATTTCTCAAGATCCTTCTTCTCGGCCTCAAGCGCTTTTTTCTCTTGTTCAAGGCGCAGGCGCTCGGCCTCTTCCAACTGGCGGCGCTTACGCTCTTCGGCTGCGGCGCGGGCCAATGCAGCGTTCAGATCCGAGCCAAGGCTTTCCAATTGCACACGCGCAGCGGCGTCACGTTCTTCGTAATCATCCAAAAGCGCCTGCAGGCTGCCAAGCTGTGTCCTAAGCGCCGCCACTTGCTGGTTCAGCAAGGCTTGGGCGCGCTGCGCCTGGGTCGAGATTTCCTTTTCATTCGCCAGCGCCTTGTCCGCAGCAGCCAGCAAGGCAGCCTGACGCTCGGCGTCAGACAGTCGCGAGGCCGCTTGTTGCTCTGCCGCCAGCTTCTCGGCCAGGGCACGGGCCAAGGCCTGCTGAATGTCGGCCAGATCAGCCTCAAGCGCGGCATTGTTTTCGCGGGCGTTCAACAAACTGGCCTCAAGGCCTTCCATTCGCGCTTGGGCATCCGCATTGCCGGTTTCAGCCTCGCTCAATCGCGTTTGGGCCTGCTCTTGCGCCAACAAAGCCTCCGCCAGCCGGGCGGTCAGATCCTCGCCGGCCGTTTGCGCAGCGGCCAGCAACGTCAGCGTTTCCTCGGCCTTTTTACGCTGCTCTTCCAGCGCAAGGGTCATGGCCGTCAGTTCGACATCGGCATTTTTCAACCGCTCGCGCAGGGCTTGGGCGGCGGCGGCCTCGGCCAGGCGGATGGCCTCTTCCTCGCTAAGCTGGGCTTCCAAATCAGTGATCCGCGCATTGAGGGCCGAATTCTGAGTGTCCGCCTGCGCGTTTTCAGCCTTCAGATCGGCGATCAGGGCTTCCAACGCTTCGCGACGCGCTGCGGCCAGCCGGGCGGCTTCGGCGCCAGCGTCAATTTCGGTGCGCGCCTGGGCCAGGGCCAGCTCCAACGCCGAACGCTCATCCTGCAAAGCGGCTTTTTCACCCTCCAGTGTCGCGACGGTGTTCAAGGCATTGTCCCGCTGAGAAAGCAGCACCGCCACCTGCGCCTCGAAATCAGTGATCTGGCGGGCCTGCGCGTCACGCTCGGCGCTCAGCGACGCGATCAAAGCCAATTGCTGTTGTGACTGCGCGCGCTCTTCCGCCAACGTGGCGTTGAGCTGCCCCAATTCCGAGCTAAGCTGCGCCGTGCGATCGCGTTCTAGCCCCAACGCGTCAGCCAGCGCAGCGATCTCGGTTGACAGTGCATCCAGCCTGTTTTCCTGGCCGGTGATCGTTTCGCGCAGGACCGATTGCACGACCATAAAGATGGTCAGCACGAACATCAGAACCAGCAAAAGCCCCGTCATCGCATCCACGAAGCCGGGCCAGATCGAGGCCTGGAACCGTTGACCGGTGCGTCGTGACAGGGCCATACTCAGCCCTCCTGCTGCTCGTCAGACTGTTGGTTTCGGCGTTGCCGGCGGCGCAGCACCTGTGTCAGCGCCGCAATATCCGTACGCAGTTCTGCCATGGTTTCCTGCCGGCCGGCGCTGATTTCTTCCAGGATGCGCAGCAGTTGCACATCGATCGAGCGCAAACGCATCCGGCTTTCGGGATCCATCCCGTCGGCGCCCTGTTCGGTCAGAACATCGATTAGCCGGTCCTGGGACTCGGCCATTTTCACCATCGCATCATTGGCCCGCGCCGTGCCAGCCATACGATCGGTCAACCGCTCGATCGAGGTCGCAAGACTGGCAAGGTTCGCATCCAGATGGGCGCGGTTTGCCTCGGATTGCATGAACATCGCACGCATCGAGTCGATCTGCTGGCTCATGTGATCCAGCACGATAGCCACCGGAGATCCGTCGGCACCCTCTCCATCCCCAGAGGAAAATCCCACGCGGGTGATGGTGGACAACCATTCTTCAAGCTCGCGGTAGAAACGGTTCTGACCGTGGCCCGCAAACAGTTCCAGCAGGCCCACGACCAGCGATCCGGCCAGTCCCAGCAGAGACGACCCAAAAGCAACACCCATTCCAGACAACTGCGAATCCAGCCCGCTCATCAGACGGCCAAACACCTCGACGCCGGCCTCGCCTTCCTGGGGGGCCAAGCCCCTGATCGTATCGACCAACGCCGGAACGGTGGTGGCCAGACCATAAAAAGTTCCAAGAAGGCCAAGGAAGATCAACAGGTTGACGATATACCGTGTAATTTCGCGGGCTTCATCAACGCGCGTTGCCACCGAATCCAGGATCGATCGAGACGAGGACGCGCTGATCTGCATCCGGGCGTCACGGGTTCGCAGCAACGCAGCCAAGGGCGCCAGCAGACGCGGCGCGTTCAGGCCCGACATGTCATGACGGTCGCTGGCAAAGCTTTCGATGTACCTGACCGAGTTGAAAAGCTGGGCCACCTGCCAGAAACAGGCAATCACCCCGACCAGAAAGACGAAAATGATAAAGCCGTTCAGATACGGGTTGGCTTCGAACACCGGCAAAATGCGCGGCAGGGCCAGGAACACCACGAAAGATGTCAGCCCCAGCACCAGGATCATCAGCATGATCTGGCGGAAGGGTTGCGAAAATTGCGGCTCGGCCTCGAGGTCTGGCTGCTCCATTTCGGACAGGTCCTGACGCTGTTATTGTTGCCCGGACTGTACGATCAACTCGCTTTCAAGCCAAGGATTTATCCGATGATCTCACGCACACGTGCCGTCAACCAGTCCAGTTCGTGATCACGGATACCCAGCTGGGTCAAATGATCAGCGGTATTGAACAGATATTCGGTATTGGGGCCGCGGCCGCCGTGGGCACGGGCGATGATCTGGGCCTGCTCCTCCAAGGGCAGGCCGCCGCAATACTGCACGTGATCGGGGTCGATCACATAGGTGATCGCCGTGACACTGCGCCCGTCACGCAGGTGGACTTCGTGCTGAACCTCAAGATAGGCCGAGGACACAAGCTCGCGTTCCCGCAAATCCGCCAGAACCTGTTCTTCATCAGTGGGATGCACCGCCAGGGCCAGCCCGTGACAGGCGGCATCAACCGCGCGGTCCAGCGCCAACACCAGGCCCGGCTTGTCCTCGGTTCCGCGGTGATGGATCGAACGCATACAGAAACTGCGGTGATAGCCCGGCAGATGCGCCAATTGGCTGTCCGCCGCTTCGAACCCCGGGTTCCATAGCAAAGAGCCGTAGCCAAACACCCACATCGTCATGTCACTGGTCCTTTCTTGCGCCCCCCTGTAAACACCACCGCAAGCGAAGAGAAAAGGGCCTGCGGGAATGAAACGTTTGTTGATCGCGATTGTGATTTTGGCCTGTGTCTGGGCCGGGTTCTGGCTGTCAGCATCGACCGGAGTGAAATCTGGTTTCAAGGCCTGGTTCGAGGACCGCCGCGCCCAAGGCTGGGTGGCTGAATATTCCGACCTAAGCGTCACGGGCTTTCCGAACCGGGTCGACACCCATTTCAGCGATCTTCAACTGGCCGATCCGCGCACCGGATGGGCATGGGAAGCCCCGTTTTTCCAGATGCTGGCGCTCAGCTACCGGCCCAATCACGTGATCGCGGTTTGGCCGAACAAGCAACTTTTGGCCACGCCGACGCAGAAATTCGACATCACCAGCAATTCTCTTCAGGCCAGTGTGATACTGGATGCGGGCACGCGCCTGCCGCTGAACCGCGCCAACCTGGTGGCCGAGACGCTGACCCTGCAGGATCGCGACGGGCAGGCAACCACCATGACCTCGCTCAGGGCGGCGGTGAGCCAAGACGCCGAGGCGCCGCAAACCTATCGCTTCGCGGTCGAGAGCGATGATTTCGCCCCCCCGATGAGCTTTCGCGGCCTGATTGGCGCGACGGATACCCTGCCCCGGACATTCTCGGCGTTGCGGGCGCAATTCTCGGTTGGTTTTGACGCCCCCTGGGATCTGGATGCGATCGAAGATCGGCGACCACAGCCAACCCGCCTGGACCTGTCCCTGGCCGAGGCCCGCTGGGGTGACCTGGAAATCTGGCTGGCCGGCCAAGCGGACGTGGACGCAAATGGTGCCATGACGGGCAAGTTCACCATCAAACTGCGCAACTGGCGCGACATCCTGCGGATGGCAGTGAACTCGGGCCAGATTCCGCAAGGTCTGGGCGATCAAATGGAAAAAGGTTTGGGCCTGCTGTCGCAATTGGCGGGCAACCCCAACACGCTGGACGTACCTTTGGACATTCGCCGCGGGGTGGCCTTTTTGGGGCCGATCCCCGTGGGGCAACTGCCGGCGTTGGTGCTGCGCTGATTACCGGCAGTAATTGCCACTGCGATAGCGCGCGGTATCAAAATGGAAGTGATCGCGGTGATACTTGTCCGCCGCGGGCCCCAGAACTGTTCCGAACGGGCCGCAGGCAGTCTCGTGTAGCTCTTTCAGGATGCGCCCTTTGCGGCCCTTTTTCCAGTCCCGCAACACCGAGATATCCGATCCGTCCTTAAGCCCGACAACCCCGATGTCGATGGCGCGCCCCTTGCCATGCTCCGAGATTTTCGCGCCTTTCTTGTTGTTGCGGGTCCGGCACGAATAGCTGGCAAAAACCTTCAAATCATCAACGCCGCCGCCATAGCGCCCAACGGCGGGTTTCAGGCCGCGCTCGACCCATGTTTTCAAGGCCTTGGCAGTGTCACAATCAATTAGCGCCGGTTGCGACAGCTTCACCCCCGATACCGAGCGCACCCGCACCGCCTGTGAAACCCCGCAGCCATTGATCTTGCCGGGCACGCGCCCCTCGACCTGTCCGATGATATCGCGGCTGCCACAGACGGCCCCGCGTTTGCCGGTGGTTATCGCCACTTTCTGGGCCTTGGCAGCACGGCGCGCCAGCCCTTTGGGCCGCGCCTTGGGGCGCAGCGAGCGTTTCAGGCCCGGTGCCTCTTGGACCGACGGCTTCACCCCCACAACAGAAGGCGAGATCGGCAGGATCACCCGTGGATCAACTTCGCCGCGCGCAACCGGTCGCAAGGATACAGAAGGCGCATTTGACCAGACAACCGAACCCATGCTTGCCCAGATCAGGGCAGCGCAGGTCAGCGCCCGCCCCGCCTTCATGCAGGCTTCTGGCCGCGACCGAAATCCGGGGCCTCGGTGTCCTGACCAGCCTCGATGATGCCGCGCCTAATGGCACGCGTACGCGAGAAATAGTCGTGCAACTGGTCGCCATCACCCGTGCGAATGGCCCGTTGCAGCGCGAATAGTTCCTCGGTGAAACGGCCAAGGATTTCCAGCGTCGCTTCTTTGTTGGTCAAGAACACGTCGCGCCACATGGTCGGGTCCGACGCGGCAATCCTGGTGAAATCACGGAAACCTGCGGCCGAGAACTTGATAACCTCGGAATCAGTGACACGGTTCAGATCGTCGGCCACGCCCACCATCGTATAGGCGATCAGGTGCGGGATATGGCTGACCACTGCACAGACAATATCGTGGTGCTGGATATCCATCCGTTCGCAATTGGCGCCCAGATCGTGCCAGAAATCCTCAAGCGCCTTGGTCGCAGCTTCGTCCGCACCATTTGGCACGATCAGGCACCAGCGGTTATCGAACAGGGTCGCAAAACCGGATTCAGGACCGGAATGTTCGGTCCCTGCCATGGGGTGTGCGGGGACGAAATGCACGCCTGCAGGGATATGCGGGGCCACGGCCTCGACCACGGATTTTTTGACCGAACCGACGTCAGACACGGTCGCGCCCGGCTTCAGATGCGGTCCGATATCGGCCATAACTGCGCCCATCGCACCAACTGGCACACACAGAACGACCAGATCGGCATCCTGCACGGCCTCGACCGCGCTGTCGCAGACCCGATCACACAGACCGATCCGGCGCGCGGTGTCGCGCGTTTCCTGCGAGCGAGCATAGCCCGTCACCTCACCTTCGAATCCGGCACGTTTCAGCGCCCAGAACATGGACGAAGCGATTAGACCCAGCCCGATCAGAGCCACACGGTTGTAGGGGGTCTTCACGATGCACCCCCTTTGAACTGGCCGATGGCATGGGCCACGCGGCGGCAGGCGGGCTCATCCCCAATGGTGATCCGCAGGCAATTCGGCAGGCCATATCCGCCCACCTTTCGCACGATAAGCCCCTGAGATTTCAGGTATTCGTCACAGGCGCTGGCCTCGGCCTCATCCTTGAACCGCGCCAGAATAAAGTTGGTTTCCGACGGGTCCGAGGGCACGCCATGCGCCTCTAAAGCCTCGGCCAGCCAAGCGCGCAGACGCGTATTATCCGTCCGGCATTTTTCGGTATAGGCCACGTCACGCACGGCAGCCTCGGCCGCGGCCAGCTGGGTGTTGGACAGGTTAAAGGGCTGGCGCACGCGGTTCAGCACGTCGATGATCGCACGCGGCGCATAGCCCCAGCCGATCCGCAAACCGCCCAGCCCATAGATCTTGGAAAACGTCCGGGTCATGATCACGTTTTCACGGGTTTCCACCAGTTTGGCGCCACCGTCATAACCTTCGACAAATTCGGCATAAGCGCCATCCAGCACCAGCAACGCGCCCTCGGGCAGGCCATCGGCCAGCCGCGCGCATTCGTCCAGATCAATCATCGTGCCAGTCGGGTTGGCCGGGTTTGCGATGAACACGATCCGGGTTTTATCAGTACATGCGGCCAGAATGGCGTTAACATCCACAACACGTTCGGCCTCGGGCACCTTGACCGGAGTCGCACCGGCCGCATGGGCCAGAATCGGGTACATGGAGAACCCGTGCTCGGTATAAATCACCTCGTCACCGAGGCCAGAGAAGCTCTGGGCGATGAACTGCAACACCTCGTCCGAGCCGACACCGCAGATGACGTTGTCGGGGTCCACGCTGTGAATCTCGCCAATCGCGGCCCGCAATTGGGCGTGATCAGTGGACGGATAGCGGTGCAATTCGAACGATGCACGCCGCAGCGCCTCGATTGCCACGGGGCTGGGCCCATAGGGGTTTTCATTCGAGCTGAGCTTAACCACATCGCTCACGCCGTCAACATGGCTGGCACCGCCCACATACAGGGCGATTTCCATGATGCCGGGTTGGGGCGTGATCTTGGTCATGTTCGTGTCTCCTTCGGACCCTCCTTACAAAGCCCGCACAGGCAAGGGAAGGTCGAAACCAGAGATTTGAACGCTTGTGTGACGCGAAGGACCCGCCCGGGTCAGCGCTTTTTCGTCTGCGCGGCCAGCCAATCCATCGCGGCCATCAACACGCCCGAGCCGACGAACACCATGTGGATCACCACCAGCCAATACAGCGCCTGTTCATCCAGGGGCTTGTCGGTTTTGCCAATCTCCATGAACTGCTTCAGCAGATGAATAGCCGAAATCGCCACGATCGAGGCGATCAGCTTCATTTTCAGCCCGCCGAAATCCACGGTGCCCATCCAGCTGGGCCGATCACCACCGTCATCGATGTCCAGCTTGGACACGAAGTTTTCATAGCCCGAGAACAAGACGATCAGCAGCAGGTTTGCGGCCAGCGAAAGGTCGATCAGGGTCAGCACAACCAGAATAGCCTTGTCGGCGGTCATGGTCAGAACTTGCGGCGCGTAATAAATCAGCTCGCGGCAGAACACGATGGTCAGCATCCCCAAGGACACAACCAGCCCCAGATACATCGGAGCCATCAACCAACGCGAGGCAAACAGCCCCTGTTCGAATTTCCGTTCCAGCGCTGGTTTTTCGGCCATGTCAGCTCTCCTGTCCTGTCGCAGACGCGGTTTAAGCGATGCTGCACCGCCGCGCAATGCGTCAGGGTGTATCCGAAACGATCATTGTCTATGTTTGTAAAGCGGGGCTCTTCCGACCTTCGCCAAGGCTGCACCGATGACGGCTTTTGTTACGGTCGATGGAAACCCTTGTGGATTCGCAGCCTTTGCCAAATTGACCTTGCGGTAGGTCGGTCCCCTCGCCGGACGCTGCAGTCAGAGAGGCCATTGTGTGCTTCCGTTGGTTTAACCAAAGCGTGCGGTCTGTTTGTAATTCAGAAGGCATTAAGGCCAATCCGCGAAGTTTCCAGATTCAGGGCGGTATCCGTCCATATCAAGTTGGGACGCGTATTTTCGGTAGGCCCCGGGCGACACGCCTGTGTTTTTCTTAAAAAAGTGACCGAACCGTGAGTCGTCGGCAAACCCGAGCGCGTTGGCAATCTCCTTCACGGATTGTCCTGTGTTTTCCAGTCTTGCCTTAGCTTCCGCAATCAAGCGTTCATGCACCAGAATCGAAGGTGTCCGCTCCGTGTGACGTTTGCAAATACGGTGGAGCCTGTCGTACTCGACACCCAAAGCTTCAGCATATTCCGAAACCTTCCAATGGTCACGATAGTGTATTTCGACTAGATGTCGAAAACGCCGCAAAACCTCCGAGCGTTTGGTGTTCTCGTTTTCCACTTTGGGCGCATGAACGCGAAGAGCAATAATCAGAAGACAACGCAAATAAGCTGACTGCATCATTGGCGATCGGTGGTGCGGAACTTTGGTTTCGAAGGCAAACCATTCGAAAAGAGATTCTACGTGGGAAAAGCGCGGGTCGATTTTGAGTGCGACCTGAAAAGGTTGCTCGATCATCATGCGTAGGTGGACCGACTCTGCCTGACTACCGACGGCGTCCAGTATGAGCGTATCGCTGATACCAAGGACTTTGGCACTGGCGCCTGGAGCCAGCGTAATTCTTGGAAACTGCATGCTTGGCCAAAAGCACAATGCGGGCCCGGGAACTTCCTGGCCATCGTCACCGACTTGCAGCTTTCCGCGTTCCAGTTGGAGCAAGGTGGCAAAGTCTTCCGAGAATCTGCGTCGAAGGGTTCTTGGCTTTAGCGCTTCTCGCTCAACCTGGCAGATCGCGTACGGGGATGTTGCCGAATTATGCAATTTTTTCACAATCCATATCCAGAATTTCACATTTATCGCACAGTCTCATCTCGCTAGCTTTTTCACAAGCCATCTGTGTTTTGAGGAGGGAACATGGACATTGCGGCCAGTGAAATAGTCAGATTCAAGCCAGTGGAACTTGGTCTGCAGGGGCCCGATGACCTTGCGCAATCATGCGAGGTTCGGGAGCGGATGACGACGGCTTGTCCAGCGATGCTTGCCGAATGTGCCGCCGCTTTTGAACCATGGTCGAAAGGCACACCACGAGAACGTGCGGCGTGCCTCGAAAGCCTTGCTGACGAGCTCGAAAAATCCCGTGACATCCTCTGTGAGACAATGCTCGACGAGATCGGAGCAACGGCCGCCTGGGCCAACCACAACGTCTCTCTGGCCGCAAAAACCCTCAGAGAAACAGCCACCTATGCAGACACGATCTCTCAAGGCCCCGAGGTTATCCCAAACCTCGACGTGCGCAGCTATGTGGTCAACGACCCGCTGGGTGTCTGTCTGGCAATCACGCCGTGGAATGCACCGCTCATTTTGGGGGCACGCGCAATCGCAATGGCTCTGCTGTGCGGAAACACGGTTCTTTTGAAGGGCAATGAGCTTTCGCCCAAATGCTATCAACTCTTCGGAGACGCAATCGAACGGTCCGCGTTACCCGACAAGGTCGTGAACCTGTTTCTTTGCGCGACTGACGTTGGTGAAGCCGTGGTCGATATGCTGATCGCGTCCCCAGTCGTGCGTCATATCAGTTTCACCGGGTCCACACGCGTTGGGAGGCGCGTGGCGGAGATCAGTGCACGACATCTCAAGCGCCCTTTGCTTGAGCTCGGCGGACAGGCATCGATGATTGTGCTTGGGGACGCCGATCTCGAATTGGCGGCACAAGCCGTAGTAGAAGGTGGCTTTCTCAATCAGGGCCAGATTTGCATGTCCACAGAGCGTCTCATCGTTGACGCACCAATTGCTGACACGTTTATTGCCATGGTTGAGAAATTACGATCCGGTTTAACCGTAGGGGATCCACGGCAAGCGAGCACCGATCTTGGGCCTCTTATAAACGCGGAGTCTGCACAGCGGCTTTCGGGTCTTGTGAGCGACGCGGTCTCTAAAGGCGCAAAGGTTGTTGGCGGCGCAGGTGTTGACGGCGCTTATTTCGAACCGACCCTAATCGACCATGTCGAACCAGAAATGCGCCTCTTTCAGGAAGAGGTGTTCGGGCCGGTATTGTCGGTAACGCGGATCAACAGCGCTGACGAAGCAATCACTATCGCAAACGACAGCGGCTACGGTTTGGCCGCCTCAATTTTCACGGCAAATCTCGAAGAAGCGCGGCGGATCGCGTCGCAGCTCGAAACGGGGATTTGTCACATCAACCGATCGACCGTCGATGACGACCCGCACGCCCCGTTCGGGGGGATGAAAGACAGCGGGTATGGGCGCTTTGGTGGACGATGGGCCATTGATGAATTCACCAACCAACGTTGGTTTACAGAACGCATCTAGGCGCTACCCGCTCTCAAACTTCAACAAAAAGTCGCTTCTTTGAACTCGCCTTTGGGCGGGACGGGGACAGTGCGTTCTGCGCACTGGTCTTGGCGACACCGGTTCAACCACTCAACACACCAGCTCACGCTCAGGGAGGAAAAATGCTTCAAGGAAAGAACATTGTAGTCACCGGCGCCGCTTCAGGCATTGGGAAGCGCACAGCCGAACTCGCACATACAATGGGTGCGAACGTTTTCAGCATTGATCGTGATACCCCAAGAAATTCGGTCGGCCACTTCATCCAAGGAGATCTTGGAACTGAAGGAGGGGTCGCCGCCATCCTCGACCAACTGCCTGCGGGTCTCGATGCGCTGGCCAACGTCGCAGGGCTTTCGGGAACACCAGGCGCGGTCCCGACAATTGCGGTGAACTTCCTCGGCTTGAGAGCGCTTTCGCTCGGAGTGGTCGCGAAAATGAACCAACGCGGTGCGATCATCAATGTCGCTTCCATCGCGGGCTTCGGCTGGCGACCCAACCTCGAAAAGGTCAAAGCAGCCGTTGCCGCGGAAGGGTTCCCTGATCCAGCCGCGTTCTGCACCGATCACGAGATCACAGATGAAAACTCCTACCCCTCGTCCAAGGAACTCTTGCTGCTTTGGACCTATCAAGCCGCGCATCTCGATGTCTTCAAATCGAAGAACATCCGCGTGAACGCGGTGAGTCCCGGCCCGGTCGAAACCCCCATACTCGAACAATTCCGCAACGTCTTGGGGGACGCACGTGTCAACAGTGACATCGATCGTGTCGGACGTGCGGGCACAGCAGACGACATCGCACCGACAATCGCATTTCTGGCTTCGGATATGGCGCGATGGGTCAACGGCACAAACATCGCCTGCGATGGCGGGCTTGAAGCCTCGGTCATGGCAGAAGTCATGGGTTTTTAAGGACAAATCGATGAAGCTCAAATGCCTTTCGGCGGCGTCAAAGAGAGTGGCTACGGCCGTTTCGGCGGCAAGGCGGCAATCGACGCATTCACCACACAACGCTGGGTCACGATCGAGAACCCCAAGCAACACTATCCGTTCTAAGTGCGATGCACATCCAAGAGCGCAAGAGTTTGTGGAGCACGGTATCGCCGCAAGAACAAGCGGCCACCGCGGCCACGAAATCGGGGAGCTCAACGTGGTTGGGCTTACCGGGCATTGGCTCGCTACGGGCCACATTCACACAGTTTATCAACCAACTAGGGAGAGAAAAAATGACAGGACGTCTAGAAGGAAAGGTCGTTTTGCTGACCGGCGCAGGAGGAGGCCTCGGGTCTGCTCAAGCCAAACTGATGGCAAAAGAGGGGGCGACGCTTATGCTGGCCAACTTGCCCGAAGACCCCGTTGTCGCGGAAGGGAAAGCTGCAAATTGCCTCTGGGAAAACGCTCAGAACACAGCAAAGAGCATTCGTGATGCAGGCGGCAAAGCGGAGGTTGTGGCGCTTGATGTGACCAGTGAATCGCAATGGGCAAACGCCGTTGCGCAAACAGTGGATCGCTTCGGGAAGCTCGATGTGCTGGTCAACAACGCTGGCATCTATTATCACGCTGGCTTGCTGGATCACACGATCGACAAGTTCCAGCAAATAGTCGGTGTGAACCAGCTTGGGGTTCTGCTGGGCATGAAAGCGGCCGTTCCTGCAATGAAGGAAAACGGTGGCGGTTCCATCATTAACTTCGCCTCAATCTATGGCATCGCGGGTGCGGGCGTGTCGACGGCTTATCAATCAACCAAAGGCGCCGTGCGATTGATGACCAAGTCTGCGGCATTGGAGTTTGTCGGAGACAACATCCGCATCAACGCTATCTGCCCAGGTATGTTCGACACCAACCTGTTCGAAAGCTCGGTACCCAAAGAGGCATGGGGGCCGTTGGTCGATCTTGTGCCGATGAAGCGTTTCGGAAAACCCGAGGAGATCGCCTACGGCACGGTGTTCCTTGCGTCAGATGAAAGCTCGTTCATGACCGGCTCCGATCTTGTCATCGATGGTGGCTATACCTGCCCATAATGAACCACGTGCCCTCGCCCGATTTGCGGGCGGGGGCAACGGCCGCTCTCCAGCGAATATGCCTTCTTGCTTTGGCGAAGCGCCAATTGGCCGCCATTTTGCACCACCTAGACTCAGGAAAACCCCGTACCAAGCACACCTGCGCAAGGTCAGCAACGACGCACTATGTTGCTATCGCATACCCAGTCCTCGAACAGCAGCTCTGAAGGCCCACAAGCCAACGGACGAACCGTTGACCCTACCATGCTCCCCGATATCGAAGCTTTCGAAGAAAGGGCTGCCATTGCTGAATACGATGGAGGATTGCCAAGAAAGAATTCGGAGGATCTGGCAGCGAAGGGGCAAGAATACTGGGCTTGGCTAGCTGAGTACGTGGTCAGGGAACGACTTCCATCATGAACAACACTCCGTCCGGGCGAAAGCTCGGGCGGGGACCTTCCGCGTTTTATATCGACGACGGGAGTGCAGGACATTGTTGCCGATGAGCGAATTGTTGTGAATGTCTGCAATGAGTTTGGCGCAGACAAAAAAATCGCGTCTAAAAATTCTTAGAATCTCGCGCGCTTAGCTGTGTGAATGCCTTGTCACGAAATTCCGTACATCCATTTGGTTAGGCTGAACGCTGGCGAAAAGTTCCACATAGTGCTGCACCCGCTCAAGCCTTTCGTTTGAGTCTTCTGCGACTTCCATCGAAATATAGCCAATCTGTGTGTAAATAAGCGTCATACCCCGCACTATTGCCTGCTCCTCCGAATAGCCGAACCGCGAGAACATTTGCCTGACCGCGTCGATTCGAGTTTTGTCTGCTTGATCCAGGCGTTCCTTGAGTTTCACGTCAACGCGTGCCCAGTTGCGAATTGCTAGATCAAGCCTTGAATCGAAAAGCGTTGGGTCCAGCCAGCAGTCCATCACGTTGAAGAGTGCTTCGCAGATATTGCTCGCTTCAGCATTACATCGAGCAACGAGATTGCCGGTGTTCATGTTCTCCCAACGCTCGATCACCGCAGCGTGCAATTCATTTAAATCTTTGAAGAACCAATAGAATCCTGTGCGGGTCATGTTCAGGCGCCTTGCTAACGGCATCACCTTCACAGCGTCGATCCCGTCCGTAAGCAAAAGCTCATAGGCCGCATCGAGCCATAGTTCGCGCGAACCACGCGGGCGTTTCTCGGATGTCTCATTCATCGCCACAAAAATACATCGCTTGACACATCTGTCAAGTATCGCGTAGCTATCACTTTACACCTATGTCAAGTCCACCATCTCAGGATGTTCCAATGTCAAAAGATCCACTGCTTCAGCCGTATCAACTCAAGCATCTGACCTTGAGAAATCGCATCATGACCACGAGCCATGAACCGGCATATCCGGAAGATGGCATGCCCAAGGATCGGTATCGCGCCTATCACGAAGAGCGCGCAAAAGCGGGGGTGGCTCTGGCGATGACAGCGGGTTCGGCGGCGGTATCCAAAGACAGCCCGCCGGTGTTTAACAACATCTTGGCTTACAAAGACGAAGTAGTTCCCTGGATTCAGAACCTGTCTGACGGCTGCCACGAACATGGGTGTGCGGTGATGATCCAACTGACCCATCTGGGCCGCCGAACCAACTGGAACAAGGGGCATTGGCTTCCTTCTGTTTCGTCCTCCAAGCATCGCGAGCCCGCGCACCGTGCTTTCCCCAAGCTGATTGAAGATTGGGACATCGACCGGATCATCAATGACTTTGCCGATGCAGCCGAACGCATGAAGTTCGGCGGCATGGATGGGATTGAATTGCAGGTCTATGGTCACCTGCTGGACCAGTTCTGGTCGCCTTTGACCAATGATCTTGCCGGGCCCTATGGTGCCGACACTTTGGAAAACCGACTGCGATTCCCAATGGATGTTCTTAGCGCCGTCCGTAAACGGGTCGGAGATGAGTTTATCGTAGGCTTTCGCTATACGGCGGACGAAGCGCAAAAGGGCGGGATCACCGAAGAGGACGGTATCGAGATTTCCAAGCGACTGGCGGCGACCGGCCAGTTGGATTTTCTGAACGTCATCAAGGGACGCATCCATAACGACCCGGCACTGACCGATGTAATCCCCGTGCAAGGCATGGCCAATGCCCCGCATCTTGATTTCGCTGGACGGGTGAAACAGGCCACTGGAATGCCCACCTTCCACGCGGCAAAGATACCGGATGTTGCCACTGCGCGTCATGCCGTCGCCGCAGGACTTTTGGACATGGTTGGCATGACTCGGGCACACATGGCCGACCCTCATATCGTGAAGAAGATTGTCGAGGGGCGCGAAGATGATATCCGCCCTTGTGTCGGGGCCACCTATTGCCTGGACCGAATTTATCAGGCCGGGGATGCCCTGTGCATTCACAATGCCGCCACTGGTCGCGAACTGACCATGCCACACGAGATCGAACCGGCAACGGAAAAGCGCCGTGTGGTGGTCGTGGGTGCGGGCCCTGCCGGTCTGGAAGCCGCACGGGTTGCGGCCGAGCGTGGTCACGAAGTCATCGTGTTCGAAGCCCAGCCCGATCCCGGTGGACAGGTTCGATTGACGGCACAAAGCGAACGCCGCCGCGAGATGATATCGATCATTGATTGGCGAATGTCCCAATGCGCCGCGCGTGACGTGATCTTCCACTTCAACACCTTGGCCGAAGCCGATGACGTCACCGCGTTGAACCCAGATGTCGTGATCATAGCCACGGGCGGTCTACCCAACACCGAGCTTTTCGAAACAGGCAAGGATGCACCGCATGTCGTGACGGCCTGGGACCTGATTGCCGGGGATGTGAAACCGTCGGATCATGTGCTTATCTATGATGAAAGCGGCGACCATCCGGCGCTGCAGGCCGCAGAAGTCGCTGCATTTGCCGGGTCGAAGGTGGAAATCATGACCCCTGATCGTTCTTTTGCTCCGGATGTCATGGCGATGAACCTGACACCCTACATGCGATCCCTCCAGGACAAGGATGTGACTTTTACCGTCACACGACGGTTGCTGAATGTCGAACGGACAGGCAACAAACTGGCTGCCACTGTCGGCACCGATTACAGCGATCACACCTACCAGATGGAATACGATCAGGTCGTTGTAAATTACGGGACTATGCCGCTTGATGATCTTTACTTTGACCTGAAGCCAATGAGCTCAAATGGCGGAGCTGTTGACTACGAAGACCTCATTGACGGAAAGCCGCAACAAATTTCTCGCAATGCTGAAGGAACGTTTCAGCTATTTCGCATCGGAGACGCAGTTTCGGCACGTAATACACACGCTGCTATCTACGATGCGCTGAGGTTGGTGAAGGACTTGTAAAGCAAAGTCTTCAAATTAAACACTGCTTGGAATGGGTATGCATTGATAAATTGCGTGTCCATTTCTGCAAAAAGACCGTCGAACACGTCTGCTTTGTGCCTCAAATCTACCTTTTGCGCTTTTTGCGGCATTGGTCGAATTGGTGAAGGTTTTCTGATGCGGGTCGCGGCGTAAGGTTGGCGCCTTGGCGGGCGGACGACCCGCGTTGGAAAACCTCCCAAGGACGAAGCCGCGAGGGTCTTGGTGAGACTATGGGGAAAGAGCGCCGGCGGTTGATGCGACGGCGATTTCAGCGGGCCGTTTCACGTTTTTCACGGCGGTGGACACGCGGGCTTCCCAGTCCAGCCGCCAAGCGCTAACCGTCGGACTGTGTGCATGTGCGGTCTGGAACCGCGCTGGTACCTGATCGGCGCAGGTGGCTTGGGCCGGGCCTGCATGGAGCTGCCAGCATGGGTTTATGATCTTTGCGAGGCGTTCGGTCATGCGGCCTGCTCCCTTGGTGGCGCGCGCGACATCGGTTTTTGCCCACGACGGAAGATCTCGATGATACGCATGGGTCCGCCGCAGCATGGGCAGGGTTCACGCAGCGTAAGAGGGGCAACCTCTGGCTCAAGATCGTGGTTATCCGCCTGTTCCACTGGCTGGACGCAGAGCAGCGCGCGGATTTTGGTGAGGTTCGCTTTGCGGACACCGCTGGCCAGCAGGCCGTAATGGCGGATGCGATGGAACCCATCGGGCAGGACATGGATCAGGAAGCGGCGGATGAACTCGGGTGTGGCAAGGCGCATGATCTTCTGGCGATCGCCATTTTTGATGCGATAATCCTTCCAACGGAAAGCTACAGTGTGGGCATCCGCGCTGACCAAGCGATGGTTCGAGATCGCTACCCTGTGGGTATAGCGGCTCAGATAGGCAAGCACGGCCTCTGGGCCGCCAAAGGGCGGTTTGGAATAGACCACCCATTCGGATTTACGGAATGGGGTGAGCCAGGCGGTAAAGGCATCCGGCCGGACCAACCGCTCCAGGTCGCCATAGAAAGCCAGGTCTCCGGCTTGGTGCAGCGCCATCAGGCCGTCCAGAAAGAGGCGGCGGAACAGGCGGGACAGCACGCGCACATGCAAGAAGAACCCGGGCTTGCTGGCGACCCACCTGGTGCCGTCCCTCGACAGACCGCCGCCGGGCACGATCATATGGATATGCGGATGGTGTGTCATGGCAGAGCCCCAGGTGTGCAAGACGCTGGTCAGCCCCACCTTCGCACCCATGCGTTTGGGGTCGGCGGCAGTGGTCATGACCGTTTCCGCCGACGCTTTGAACAGCAGCGCGTAGACCGCCCTCTTGTTCCAATAGGCGATTTGCGCGATCTCGGCGGGCAGCGTGAACACGACGTGGAAATATTCCACGGGAAGCAGGTCCTCGGCGCGGGCCTCAATCCAGTCTCGCGCCGTCGGCCCCTGACACTTCGGGCAATGGCGGTTCTTGCAACTGTTGTAGGCGATGTGATGGTGGCCGCACTTGGTGCAACCGGCCACATGCCCGCCGAGCGCGTCGGTCCGGCAGGCTTCTATCGCTGACATCACCTTGAGTTGCGAGAGGCTGACATGCCCGGCATTGGCCTGCCGCCACGCAGGACCATGGGCACGGAAGATGTCAGCGATCTCTAGCTTTGGCCGGGGCACCCCGACAGCCAATCACTCCAGACTTCGCTTCACAGTCTGGTCCTGCAGCTTGGCCAGCATCTCGTAGGGGCTGACCGTGTCGCGGATCGTTTTGGTGGCGACGTGGGTATATTGCGCCGTCGTGGTGAGCTTGGCGTGACCGAGCAGCACCTGGATCACCCGCACATCCGTGTTGGCCTCCAACAGATGTGTCGCGAAACTGTGCCTCAGCGTGTGCAGTGTTGCCGGTTTGCTGATGCCAGCCATGTGCTTGGCTGAGGTGAAAGCACGGTTCAACTGCCTCGGCGAAATCGGGTTGATCTTTGGCTTGCCCGGGAACAGCCAGCCTTCCGGGCGGGCCTCGCGCCACCAATCACGCAACAGATTCAGCAAGCCCGGGGACAGCATGACCTTGCGATCCTTACGCCCCTTGCCCTGCTCGACATGGATCAGCATCCGGTCGCTGTCGATATCACCGATCTTGAGATTACAGACTTCCGCTGCCCTGAGGCCGGCACCGTAAGAAATGCTGAGCGCCGCCCGATACTTCAGCCCTGGCCCGGGTGCCGCCATCAGGATGTCGGACACCTCCTCGACGCTGAGAACGATCGGCAACTTCCGCGGTTCGGTGCGGAATTGCATATAGCGCTTCATCTCCTCCCGCCCGCAGGTCATGCCGAAGAAGAACCTGAGCGCCACGATCCGCGCATTGAAAGTTGACGGCGTGACCCCTGCGTTGGTCATATGAAGCTGATAGGCGCGCAGTTCCTCCGGCGTTGCGGTATCAGGCGAATGGCCAAGGAATGCGGTGAAGTCTTTGATCGCTCGGATGTGGGCTTTCTGAGCTTTGTCGCCCATGCCACGGATACGCATGTCTTCGACCATCCGCTGACGCAGCGGGCTTACTCTCTCCTCTGTCATGGAAACCTCCTGTCTAATGATTGAGAAGGCCCCAATCGTCCGGCAGGTCATCAAAATCGCAAAATGCGCACTGATTTGGTCAGGTCACCACACCAACCAAAGGCGCCAATGCCGCGGAGCGGCTTAGTCCATGGGCTCATACCCGACGTTGGGCAGGGATCGGGCGTGCTTCAAAGCATCGCTGTCACCGGCACGATCCGGGTATACCGCCAATGTATTCCTTAACCGTTTTGTTTTTCCTGCCGACTTGAACTGCGCGTCGCAGTCTTCACTCGTGCTTCTGCGCTTTGGTCATATCAAGTTTGCCAACAGGAAATATATGGGGAGCCCGAGGGTGAGGTTGAAGGGAAATGTGACCCCGAGCGCAAGTGATAGATAGATGCCCGATTTCGCCTGCGGCAAAGCCAGGCGCATGGCGGCTGGCACGGCGATGTAAGAGGCCGAGGCGCTCAGAACCATCATTAGGAAAATACCCCCGGTGCTCAGCCCGATCAGCACGCCGGCCGCAAGACCGAACAGGCTGCCGATCAGCGGCATGATGCAGCCGAAGGCCAGCAGGCCGCCCGAGATGTCTTTGCGGTGTTCCAGAAGGCTCTTGCCCGCAGACAGGCCCATATCCAGCAGAAACACCGCCAGCACGCCGGTGAACGGAACCACGATGAAGGGCTTGAGCTCGATCAGCCCGGCCTCGCCGGTGATCGCGCCGATAGCGAAGGAACCGATCAGCAGCACGATGGAGCCGTTGCCGATGATGTGGCGGAGGAGCGAATTGTCGGATGAGGCCGTGCCCGCTCTGCGTGCGGCGAGCCAAAGTGCGGACATGATCGCGGGCACTTCCATGACCGCGGCAACCGCCACAAGGTATCCTTCGAACCCAAGGCCGCGCCCTTCAAGCAGGTTCACCGCAGTGACGAATGTCACGATCGAGATCGATCCATAATGTCCTGCAACCGCAGAGGCATTCAGGGGATCGAGACGGGTCATGATCCTGAGCAGCCAATAGGCGATGAAGGGCAAGACGAAGGACAGCACGGCCCCCGCCCCGAGCGAGGCGATCATCTGGGAATCGACCCCGCTCTCTGCGACCGCCACGCCGCCCTTGAAGCCGATTGCAAGCAGCAGGTAGATCGACATGATCTTGGCTGCTCCGTCTGGGATCGACAGGTCGCTGCGGGCAATCGCAGCGACCAGGCCAAGGATGAAGAAAAGGATCGTGGGCGCGAGCAGGTTGCTCGCCAGGGAGGCGATTGAAAGGTCCATGACTGTCCCGTAACTTGGTTGTTGTCGTTGTTTATGCAGCAGGCGCGGTGACCGATGCCGGGCGTGCAGCACTGCGCAGCACCGCGTAGCCCAGCAGGCCGGATAGGATCGAGCCCGAGATCACCCCCAGCCGCACCGCGTTCATGGTGTCACCGGCGCCGAAGGCCAGCGAGCCGATGAACAGGCTCATGGTAAATCCCACGCCGGTCAGGCAGGCCACACCGTAGATATGGCGCCAGTCCACTCCCTCGGGCAACCTCGCCAGCCCGCTCTTGACCGCGATCCAGGTGGCCCCGAACACGCCGACCTGCTTGCCCAGGAACAGCCCGGCGGCGATGCCAAGGGGCAGCGGCTGGGTCAGGTCGTCGAGCGACAGGCCGGTCAGGCTCACACCCGCATTGGCGAAAGCAAAGACCGGCAGGATCAGGAAGGCGACCCAGGGGTGCAGGGAATGCTCCAGCCGGTACAGCAGCGCCTTCTCGCCATCCTTTTCTTTCAGCGGGATGGTCAGCGCGATCAGCACGCCCGCCAGGGTCGCATGGACACCTGATTTCAGCACGAATACCCACATGAAAACCCCGATGATCAGGTACGGCGCCACCCGTTGAACCCCCATCCGATTGAGCGCAACCGCCAGCGCGAAACCCAGCATCGACAGGGTCAGCGCATTGGTTGACAGCTCGGAGGTGTAAAACACCGCGATGATAACAATGGCGCCCAGATCATCGATGATGGCAACCGCCAGCAGAAACACCTTGAGCGCCACCGGCGCGCGAGTCCCGAGCAGGGCGAGAATACCGAGGGCAAAAGCGATATCAGTGGCCGTGGGTACCGCCCAGCCAGTGAGATTGGCAGGCAACCCCCTGTTCATCGCCACAAAGACCAGCGCCGGCACCGCCATGCCGCCAATCGCTGCCAGCACCGGTAACACCGCCTTGTCAAAGCTCGAAAGCTCGCCGGTGAGCACCTCGCGCTTGATCTCCAGTCCGACCAGGAAGAAGAAGATCGCCATCAGCCCGTCATTGATCCACAACAGCGCCGGTTTGGATATCTCAAAACTGCCGATCCCGACCCGGATGTTAGTGCCAAGAACACCATCATAAAGCGCCGCCAGCGGGCTGTTGGCGGCCAGCATAGCCGTGAGGGCAACCCCCATTAGGATCAAGCCAGCGCTGGCCTCAAGTTTCATAAAGGCCTGGATGCGGGACAGGGTCTTGACCATCGGAATTTCCGTTCGATTGAGGGTGTCTGCAGGGATATCGGTTGCCAGAGACATACTTTCAAATATATGTTTCATCTATATTGCATAGCTTGAGGCTATAATGCGCCCAACCCTGCGCCAGCTCGAATACATCGTCGCCGTTGCCGAGACCGGACAGGTCAGCCTGGCCGCGACTCGGCTGAATGTCAGCCAGCCCAGCCTCTCGGCGCAGTTGGCCGAAGTCGAGGCCGATCTGGGTGCCGTGCTCTTTCAGCGCGGACGGTCGGGTGCCAAGCCCACACCGGTGGGCGAAGAAGTCACGCGGCGGGCCCGCCAGATCCTGCATGAACTGCAGGACCTGCGCGCCGCGGCCCGGGGCGGCGGCATCTTCCAGGGCCGTTTGCGCCTGGGCGTGCTGCCCTCGATCGGGCCCTACTTGCTTCCCGGCGTGGTGCGGCGGCTGCATGTCGAACACCCCAGCTTTCGCCTGATCGTGCGCGAAGAGAGCACCCGTGACCTGGATGAAGGGCTGCGCAGCGGGCGGCTGGACATGATCATCTCGACGCCCGAAGACCATCCGGGCACCCGTCAGGCGCCGCTGTTCACAGAAAAACTCTGGACCGCCATGGCACTGGATCACCCGCTGCACGACGAAACCAGCCGGGTCGCATTGCAGGCGCTTGCCGGGCAGATTTTCCTGACCCTTGGCGCCGGGCACCGGTTGTCGCACATCGTCGCGGGCCTTGCCAGCCGTGCTGGTGGCCACGTTTCGGATGAATACGAAGGCACGAGCCTGGACGCGATCCGCCTGATGGCAGCCTCTGGCGCCGGGATCGCCATCCTGCCCAGCATCTATGCCGCGACCGAGGCGCGCCGCGCCACCGATGTGAGCCTGCGGGTGCTGGATGACCCCGCGGCCAGCCGCGACATCGCGCTGATCCAGCCACAGCTCCCGGAACCCCGCCCCGGCAGCGAGGTATTGTCGGAAATACTCAGAGCCGAGGCGCAGCGTTTACTGGCAGCCTGATCCGCCAAGAGGCTCGGCCTAGGAGACCGGGTTGTAAATCATACCCCGAGTACGCGACCGCAGAGCCAATTCCAGTAAAAACGGGGCAAACACGGAGTTCGAGCGTTCGCCATCGCGCTGAGTGACACCGCCTGGATCACTATGCGTTTGCATTCGGATTTGTGGCCAGCAAGATCGGCTCGCTTGTCTTTGCCGGGTTGAGTGTCGGTTTGACCCGGGTGGTCGGCTTTTTCCTGTCGATCGGACTGGTGGCGTCGGATGACTGGTTCTATGGCCGTTTCCGGACGTTCTGGACCCGGTTTCAGCCATGCTGCACCGCCGCGCAGTGCGGCAGGGTGTATCCGAAGCGGTCATTGTTTATGTCAGCAGCGCGGACAAAGCTGACATCAATTGACCCAACTCAGTATTCCGATAAATAGGTCGAAGCCCATTTTCATCTTTGTCCGCGTCTCAAAAGAACCCTTCCATGGCCGCTACCAACGAGAATTTTCGGAAGTTTTGCGAGGCCAGCTTGACTGCTGGAGGAGCTTCTCCATCTCAGATTGCTAACGCAGAGAGTTCTTTGGGGGTCGTTTTCCCAAAGAGTTACCGGGCTTTCCTTGAGGAGTTTGGTGCCATGATTGCCGATGGCTTTGAAGTCTTTGGGATAGTTGAAATTGAGAAAAACAGTCCACCCATGTGGCAACAGGTTGTTGATGTGACGAGCCAACTTCGGAGGTTGGGGCAAGTCGGAACCGAGAGGCGTCACCTTGTTCCAATCTCAGAAGATGGTCTAGGGGCGTACTTTTTCCTAAACACAAACTGCTCAGGCAATGGCGAAGTCCTTGCCATCGGACCCGGGGTTGACGAAGTAATCGCTCAAGACCTCGAAAGCTTTGCCGTCAGGATGAACTCTGGTGATATGCAATACTAGCCGCCCCGGGCAGAGAAGGCTCAATCTGGACTTTGGACAGAAACACCAAATGAAAAACCCGGCCGCGAGGGCCGGGTTTTCCTGAATTTCGTCTGGATCGGCGAAGATTAGTTCTTCGCGTAGAATTCCACGACCAGGTTCGGTTCCATCATCACCGGGTAGGGCACGTCCGACAGGCCGGGGGTGCGCACGAAGGTGGCTTTCATCTTCGAGTGGTCGGCGTCGATGTAGTCAGGAACGTCACGCTCGGGCAGTTGCACGGCTTCCAGCAGAACGGCCAGTTGCTTGGACTTGTCACGAACTTCGACAACGTCGCCTTCTTTGACGCGGTAGGACGCGATGTTCACGCGCTTGCCGTTCACCAGGACGTGGCCATGGTTCACGAACTGACGGGCCGCGAAAACGGTGGGCACGAACTTGGCGCGGTAGACAACGGCGTCCAGGCGGCGCTCCAGCAGGCCGATCAGGTTTTCACCGGTATCGCCTTTGACACGCTCGGCTTCGCCATAGATGCGACGGAACTGTTTCTCGGTCAGGTCGCCGTAGTAGCCTTTCAGCTTCTGCTTGGCACGCAGCTGGGTGCCGAAGTCGGACAGCTTGCCCTTACGGCGCTGACCGTGCTGGCCGGGGCCATATTCACGACGGTTGACGGGGGATTTGGGGCGGCCCCAAATGTTTTCGCCCATGCGGCGATCAATTTTGTACTTGGCAGACGTGCGTTTGGTCACGGCTGATCTCCTTCGTTTAGGTTTCGAAGGGCGTTGTCCTCTTGCCGGATTTGGCCGACATGACAGGCATCCCCTTGCGGGGGCCACCAACACCAATGAAGCCGCGCTTATAGACGAAGGTTTGGAGGAGTCAACAGCCCTTAGGCAACCTCGTGCATCAGGATCGCGGCCTCGGACCTGTTCAGCATCCGGCGGGCATAGTCGCCGTACCCTGTTGGATCATCCATCACATCCGGGCGGGCCTTGCCCAGCCGCAGACGGTCGCTGTCCTCCAGCGCATCGAAATGCGCGCTGGCCGGGTGGAAGCTTTCGGTATCGACGCCGTTGGCGCGGATCACGTGGTGATGCGGCAGAAGGATGTGAATATAAGTGACCTCGCGCAGACCCATGTCCACGTTGACCGTGTGACCGTTCACCAGATCGCGCGCGGCGACCAGCACCTCGGGCGTGTTGAACAGCGCTTGGGCTGCATCCCCGCGCAGCAAGATACGGTGATCGGGCGAGACCAGCAGCTCTTGATCCGGGCGGTCCAGCCCAAAGGTGCCGGCGCGCACCCGGATCGGGCGCAGATAAGGCATCGCGAAAAGACGTGCGCCCGTCATCCGGCGCTGGCCGATCCATTGGATTTGCTGGGCCCCGCTGTCCCGGGTTTGAACCATGTCGCCCTCGCGCAGGTCCTGCACCAGTCGCGGCCCCGAGGGCGTTTCGATCTTGGTCCCAGGGGTGAAGCAGATGACACCGCGACGCGTATCCGCGACCTCGGCCCCGCCATCGGGGCGCACTGCGGCATGCACGATCCACAAATCACGTTTCTGGGGGGGCACATCGCCGACGAACATCGCCAGCGGGGCGCCGCCCGTATCCGGATCAACCAACGTAACCGTATAGGACCGCTGACCATCCGTGACGATAAAGTACCGATCTCGCAGAGGGGTGTCCCTGCCCTGCGGCTCTTGCTTGCGCTTGTCTGAAAGTGCAACGCCAACCAGTCGCGACACCATGCGTGCCGCGCTTCGGCGAAGATTCTCTTCTCCGTCCGCATTTTCCAGTCGCAAAAGGTCGTTGCGGCCATCTACGCGCAGCGCGTCCCCATGCCAAGACCATGCTGCTCCCACGGTCAATTGCGTCAAAGGGGCGGCCCGCAAGCCGTCTAGTTCTGTTTGCGACCAAGAAATGACGAACGTGCCCAGATAGCCCGTTCTCATTGCCCGTATGCCTGCCATTTATTTTTTTATTACAACCAGCCATAGCAGAATCCGATTCGTCTGCCTAGCCCGCTGAGAACGAAAATCTTGTCCGATTCCAACGAATTGTCTTAAGTTTTCCCCACGAACATGCGTAGCAGCGCGCACCGACCAACCAAGAGTAGAGCCTTCTTTCAATCCCGCGCGATCTTGTGCCGGGCTGACGGATCATCGCTCCGGCGGCCTTTGCCTCGCCGGGCACGGCGAACACCAGGAAGAAACCGCGCTTCGCGACTCGGCCCTGTGGCCAAGACAAAAGCGGTGGGATTCTCCGACTTGGGACCGTCGAAAACCTGCCCTTGCGCCGAAAACCTGCACAAACTTTAGGCGCCAGCAGAAGTCTCCGACCCCGCTACCCATGATTTCTCGCTGCACCGCAGCGGCAAGGTCTTGCAATTCACCCGGTCTCTCTTAGTAACATTGGGTCCAATCAACAGGCCACAATGGCGTGGCCCTGCCTATTTCGATCCCCGTGCGGATCTTCGCGGCAATGGCGCTGCAACTTCGATCACCAAGAACAACGAGCCCCAGCGGCTCATGTGACGATGGAGCGCCACAATGTCCAAACAACGTCTTGTCATCATCGGCAATGGTATGGCCCCCGGCCGGATGCTGGAGCATCTTTTCGACCTGACCGATCAATACGAAGTCACCATTTTCAACGCCGAGCCGCGCGTGAACTATGACCGCATCATGCTGTCCCCGGTTCTGTCGGGCGAGAAAACATTTGACGATATCGTCATCCATGACGACGCCTGGTACGCCGATCACGGCATCACCCTGCATCGCGGCCAGAAGGTCACGTATATCGACCGTGCAGCCAAAACCGTCACCAGCCAGGGTGGCGTGACCGCGCCCTATGACAAGCTGGTTATCGCCACAGGTTCGTCCCCCTTTATCATCCCGGTTCCGGGCAAGGATTTGCCGGGCGTTCTGGCCTATCGCGATCTGGATGATGTCGATGGGATGCTGGCCGCCTCGGACAAGGGCGGGCGCGCCGTTGTCATTGGGGGCGGCCTGCTGGGTCTGGAAGCAGCCGCCGGTCTGAAGGCGCGCGGCATGAACGTCACGGTCATTCACCTGATGCCCACCCTGATGGAGCGTCAGCTGGACCCCGCGGCCGGTTACCTGCTGCAACGCGAGCTGGAATCGCGCGGGATCGAGGTTCTGTGCGAGGCCAACACCAAGCAAATCCTGGGCTCCGACAA
Organism: Thalassovita sp.; assembly: GCF_965218685.1. Classification (GTDB taxonomy): domain Bacteria; phylum Pseudomonadota; class Alphaproteobacteria; order Rhodobacterales; family Rhodobacteraceae; genus Thalassobius. The sequence goes on from NZ_OZ244657.1 coordinate 402,714, forward strand.
AGTCGAGGGCGTAGAGCTGGCCGACGGCACGGTGATTGACGCCTCGCTGGTCGTGATGGCCGTGGGCATCCGCCCCAGCACGCAACTGGCCGCCGATGCGGGCCTTGAGGTCAACCGGGGCATCGTGACCACATCGACCATGCAAACCTCGGACGCTGACATCTACTCGGTCGGGGAATGCGTCGAGGTGGGCGGCATGGTCTATGGCCTGGTCGCCCCGCTGTATCAGATGGCCCGCGTTGCTGCCGCGCATCTGGCAGGCCCGTCGGACAGCGCATTCAAACATGCCGAGACACCGACCAAACTGAAGGTCACCGGCTGTGATCTCTACTCGGTCGGGGATTTCGCTGAAGGTCCCGATCGCGAGGATATCGTCCTGCGCGACGCCAACCGGGGCACATACAAGCGGGTCATCCTGCAAGACAACAAGGTGATCGGCGCCGTTCTGTACGGCGAGGTTGCCGATGGCGCTTGGTATAACGAACTGCTGAAATCGGGCGAAGACATCCACGAGATGCGCGAGACGCTGATCTTTGGTCAGGCCTATCAGGGCGGTGCGACTGCCGATCCGCTGGCCGCTTTGGCCAACCTGCCAGATGACGCGGAAATCTGTGGCTGTAACGGCATCTCCAAGGGTCAGATCATGACCGCGATCAAGGAGCAGGGCCTGACCACCCTGGCCGAGGTTCGCGCGGTGACAAAGGCCAGCGCCTCGTGCGGGACCTGTACCGGCCTGGTCGAGGGCGTGATGGGGCTGGCCCTGGGCGATGAGTTCGTCCTGCCCGAGGCCGAGGGCATGTGCCCCTGCACCACCCACACCCATGCCGATGTCCGCCGCCTGATCAAGGCCAAGGAACTGAAATCCATCCCCGAGGCGATGCAGGAACTGGAATGGTCCACGCCCGAAGGCTGCGCCAAGTGCCGCCCCGCGCTGAACTACTATCTGGTGGCCGATTGGCCCGGTGAATACGTGGATGACCAGCAGTCGCGCTTTATCAACGAACGCGTCCACGCGAATATCCAGAAAGACGGCACCTATTCGGTCGTGCCGCGTATGTTCGGTGGTCTGACCACCCCGGACGAGCTGCGCGCCATCGCAGATGTAGCTGACAAATACGACATCCCCACGGTCAAGGTGACCGGAGGCCAACGGATCGACCTGCTGGGCGTCAAGAAAGAGGATCTGGTCCCCGTCTGGAAGGATCTGAACGACGCGGGCATGATCTCGGGCGCGGCCTATGCCAAGGGGCTGCGGACGGTGAAAACCTGCGTCGGCACGGACTGGTGCCGCTTTGGCACGCAGGACTCGACCGGTCTGGGCGTGAAGCTGGAGAAAATCCTGTGGGGTTCGTGGTCGCCTGCAAAACTGAAACTGGCCGTCACCGGCTGCCCGCGCAACTGCGCCGAGGCCACCTGCAAGGACATCGGCGTCATCTGTGTCGATAGCGGCTATCAGATTGTCTATGGCGGCGCGGCGGGCCTGCACATTCAGGGCACCACCGAGCTGGGCACCGTGAAGACCGAACAAGAGGTGATCGAGACCATCTGCGCCCTGACCCAGATGTACCGCGAACAGGGCTTCTATCTGGAACGCATCTATAAATGGGCCGATCGCGTGGGCTATGACCACATTAGGGAAGTCATCTATGACGACCTGGAACAGCGTCAGGCCTACTACGAACGCTTCGTCTACAGCCAGCAATTCTCGCAGGTTGATCCCTGGGCCGAACGCGTTGCCGGCGCCGAGGCGCATGAATTCTCTCCCATGGCAGATATCAAACTGGAGGCCGCAGAATGAACGTCCAAGCACAACAATGGATCTCGGTTGGTGAGCTGTCCGACATTCCGCGCCAAGGTGCGCGCTGTGTGAAGAACGGCGACATGACAATCGCCATCTTTCGCACCAGCGATGACCGGGTCTTTGCGCTCGAGGACAAGTGCCCGCACAAGAACGGCCCGCTGAGCAACGGCATTGTGCATGACGGCTGCGTCACCTGCCCGCTGCATAATTGGGTTATCTCGCTGGAAACCGGCGAAGCCCAGGGCGCGGACGATGGCCAGACAGCCAGCTTTCCCGTCAAGCTGGACGGACAAACGGTTCTGTTGGGGCTGTAATCAGAATGGGCCCTGCGGGGCCCATTTTTCTTAGCGCTCGCCTGGTCGTTCCAGCGCGTCCAGCTCGTTCAGAAGATCCAGCAACGCGTCCAGCTTTTCCTGGCCGAAACTGTCCAGCAGCCAGGCGTTCAGCTGCTGGCTTTCCTTCAGGTTATCCGAGATCAGCTGACTGCCCGAGGGTGAGATCGTCACCAACTGCTTGCGCCGGTCAGTTGGGTGCGGCTGGCGGGTGATCAGCGCCTTGCTCTCCAGCGTCTGAAGAATCCTCGTCAACGACGGAAGCAACAAGCATGAACGCTCGGCGATCTCGGTGGGGTCCAGGGTCCCGCCTTCGTTCAGCACGCGCAACACGCGCCATTGCTGCTCGGTCACACCGACATCCGCCAACATCGCCCGGATGGGTCCCATCACCTTCTCCCGAGCGCGCAGTAGCGCGATCGGCAAAGAGCGATTCGTTTCGGGTGGCGTGTGTTTGACTGCTTCCATGTCCCTTTTCTGCCTGCGTTTTTTACGACTGGCAATACGGGGGCTTGACGCAGGCCCCTCAATTTGCTTAACATGTTAATAACTGATCAAGAGGGAGGCACCATGGCACATTTCATCATCGACTATTCCCCTAATCTGGAGGAAGAGATCGACTGGCCCGCATTCTGTGATCTGCTGCGGACCGAGGCGATTGCGACCGGCGTGTTTCCCTTGGCGGGCATCCGGGTCCGTGCTTTTGCGGCCAACCACGTCAGCATCGCCGACGGTGATGCCAAGCACGGCTATATCGACATCAGCGTCCGTCTGCGCGAAGGCCGCTCTTTGGAAGCACGCAAAACCGCGACCGCCGCGCTGTTCGCCGCGGCCGAAAGCTTCCTTGAACCCATTATGCAAACCCGTTCCCTGGCTCTGTCCATGGAGATGCGGGACATCGACGCCGAGTTGGCGCCCAAAACCGGCACCATTCGCGACCATCTGAAAGGCTGAACCATGTCCGATCTGCAAACCAATATCGAGAAACTGAACGGCTATCTGGCGCGTTTCAAGGACACCGGCGTTCTGAACCGGATCGGTGGCCAGGATCTGCCCGCGAACAGCGGCAAGACCTTCGAAAACCATTCACCCGTTGACGAAACCTTTATCTGTAACGTCGTCAAATCGGACGAAACCGATATCGACGCCGCAGCCAAGGCCGCGCGGGATGCTTTCCCCGCCTGGCGCGATATGCCCGCCGCTGAACGCAAGAAAATCCTGCACAAGATCGCCGAGGGCATCGAGGCCCGCGCCGAGGAAATCGCCCTGTGTGAATGTTTCGACACTGGTCAGGCACTGCGCTTCATGTCCAAGGCCGCGCTGCGTGGGGCTGCGAACTTCAAATTCTTCGCTGACAAGGCGCCCAGCGCACGGGACGGGCAGAACCTGCCCTCGCCTACGCTGATGAACATCACCACCCGCACGCCCATTGGCCCGATCGGCGTGATCACCCCGTGGAACACGCCCTTCATGCTGTCCACGTGGAAGATTGCTCCGGCGCTGGCCGCAGGCTGCACAGTGGTGCACAAACCCGCCGAATTCAGCCCCGTCACTGCGCGGATCCTGATGGAGATCGCCGAAGAGGCTGGCCTGCCGCCGGGCGTCTGGAATCTGGTGAATGGCTTTGGCGAAGACGCTGGCAAGGCCCTGACCGAACACCCCGACATCAAGGCCATCGCCTTTGTGGGCGAGTCCAAAACTGGCTCGATGATCATGAAACAGGGGGCTGACACGCTGAAACGCGTCCATTTTGAACTGGGTGGCAAAAACCCTGTGATCGTGTTCGATGACGCCGATCTGGACCGCGCTTTGGATGCTGCGATCTTTATGATCTACTCGCTGAACGGCGAGCGCTGCACCTCGTCCAGTCGCTTGCTGGTGCAATCCACAATCGCTGGTGAATTCATCGAAAAACTGACCTCCCGCGTGAACAACATCAAGGTCGGCCACCCGCTGGACCCGAAGACCGAAGTCGGCCCGCTGATCCACCAGACCCATTTCGGTAAGGTGTGCAGCTATTTCGATATCGCCAAGCAGGACGGCGCCACCATCGCCGCCGGTGGCGAAGCGCTGGACCAGCCCGGATATTACGTCAAACCGACCCTGTTCACCGGTGCCCGGAACGATATGCGGATCGCGCAAGAGGAAATCTTTGGCCCCGTGCTGACAGCGATCCCCTTTGATACCGAAGAGGATGCGCTGCAGATTGCCAATGATGTGCAATACGGGCTGACCGGCTATGTCTGGACCAACGATCTGACCCGCGCCCTGCGCTTTACCAATAAGCTGGAGGCCGGGATGATCTGGGTGAACAGCGAAAACGTACGCCACCTGCCCACGCCCTTTGGTGGGGTTAAGGCAAGCGGTATCGGCCGGGATGGCGGCGACTGGTCGTTCGAGTTCTACATGGAGCAAAAACACATCGGTCTGGCCATCGGTCAGCACAACATCCCCCGTCTGGGCGCCTAATACCCACAGGAAACGCGCGTAAGTTTCTATTGGAGGAGAAATCAAATGGGTGAAATCGTACTCGCCGCAAAAATGACCCACGTTCCGACGCTGCAGATGTCCGAACAAGAAGGTCCCGTCAAAGGCAAACGTCAGGCCGCCATCGACGGGCACCTGGAAATCGCCCGCCGCGCCAAAGAGCTGGGCGCGGATACCGTGGTCATCTGCGACACGCATTGGCTGGTGAACGCTGGGTTCCACATCAACGCGAATGAAAAATTCGAGGGGCTGCTGACCTCGTCCGAATTCCCGCAATTCATCCGGGACATGCCCTATTCGCACCGCGGCAACCCCGCCTTGGGCGATGCCATCGCCGAAAAGGCGACCGAGCTGGGCGCCTATACCCTGGCGCATCATCTGGACAGTCTGGATCTGGAATACGGCACTCTGGTGCCCATGCATTTCATGAGCCGCGAACATGATATGAAGGTCGTGTCCGTCGCCGCGTTCTGTACTGTGCATGACCATGACGAAAGCCGGATCATCGGCGAAGCTATCCGCGCCGCCGTCGAGGAAAGCGACAGCAAGGTGTTGCTGGTTGCCAGCGGCAGCCTTAGCCACAAGATCTGGTCGAACAAGGAATACGCGCCCAATAACGGCACCTTCACCATCAGCTCGGAATTCAACCGCCAGGTCGATCTGCGCGTGATGGAGATGTGGAAGAACGGAGAACACGCTACCTTCCTCAAAATGCTGGGCGACTACGCCGAACTGTGCTGCGGTGAAGGCTCGATGCATGACACCGCGATGCTGTATGGCGCGCTTGGCTGGGACAAGTATGACCAGAAATGCGAGGTCGTGACCGAGTATTTCCCCAGCTCTGGCACCGGCCAGACCAACGTGATTTTCCCGGTCCCTTAAGACCAACGCGATAACAGGAGACCCCAATGCCCGTTCCCGCCCCTAACCTCTATCCGGCGTTCAATATCGTCCGCCTCAGCCATGTTGAGCTGATCGTCACCGACCTTGCCGCCAGCCGCGCGTTCTATGTGGACACGCTGGGCCTGCAAGTCACTGACGAGGACGACAGCACCATCTATCTGCGCGCCATGGAAGAGCGTGGCCACCACTGCATGGTGCTGAAAAAGGGCGATACGCCCTCGGTCAGCTACCTGTCCTACAAGGTGTTCTCCGAGGATGATCTGGATAACGCAGCCGAGTGGTTCGCCGCCAAAAATCTGCCGGTCGAATGGGTGGAGCGCCCCTATCAGGGCCGCACGATGCGCACCACCGACCTGTTCGGCGCGCCGATGGAGTTCTATTTCAAAATGGACCGGCTGGCGCCCATCCATCAGGAATACAAGCTGTATAACGGTGTGAAACCGCTGCGGATCGACCATTTCAACTGCTACAGCCCCGACGTGGACGCCAGCGTGGAATTCTATAACGAACTAGGTTTCCGCGTCACCGAATATACCGAGGATGACGAGAGCAAGAACCTGTGGGCCGCCTGGATGCACCGCAAGGGCGGCATTCACGACATCGCCTTTACCAACGGCAAGGGCCCGCGCCTGCACCACACTGCTTTCTGGGTGCCCACCCCGCTGAACATCATCGATCTGCTGGATCTGATGAGCACCACAGGATACCTGGACAACATCGAACGCGGGCCGGGCCGGCACGGGATCTCGAACGCGTTTTTCCTGTATATCCTGGACCCTGACGGCCACCGGATCGAGATTTATTGCTCGGATTATCAGACAGTTGACCCTGATCTGGAGCCCATAAAATGGGATCTGAAAGACCCGCAACGCCAGACACTTTGGGGCGCGCCAGCTCCGAAATCATGGTTCGAACATGGCAGTGTTTTCCAAAACGTCGAGCTGCGCGCCAGCAAGATGAAAGCACAACCCATCATCGCACCCTGACCCGCTGAAGAAAGTGATTAGCATGAAATTTGCGACTGTATCGACAGACGAAGGCCAGCTTTACGGCGCCGTGATCGAAGGGGGCTTTGTGGCCCTGTCCAAGGAATTCCCCGAATGGCCCACCCTGCGCGAAGTGATCGCGGCCGACGGTTTGGGCACCTTGGCCGAAGCCGCCGAAGGGCGCGCGGTAACGCATCCTGAGGGGACGTTCGACTATGACATCCCGATCCCTTCGCCCGAAAAAATCCTGTGCGTGGGCGTGAACTTCCCCGACCGGAATGCGGAATACAAGGATGGCTCCAGCCAGCCCAAACACATGTCGCTGTTCCCGCGGTTTCCCAGCAGCTTTACCGGTCACGGTCGCCCGCTGATCCGTCCGCCGGAAAACCACACGCTGGATTACGAAGGCGAGGTGGTGATCGTGATCGGCAAGGGCGGACGCCGCATTGCCGCCGAGGATGCTTATGACCATATTGCCGCGCTGAGCCTGTGTAACGAAGGCACGATCCGAGACTGGGTGCGCCATGCGAAATTCAACGTCACGCAAGGCAAGAACTGGGACAAATCGGGCGCGATCGGGCCGTGGCTGGTGCCGTTCACGGACGCCGCTCAGCTGGATGACGCGCGTATCATCACCCGCGTCAATGGCGAGGTCTGTCAGGACGACGTATTGGCCCGCATGATGTTCCCGATCCGCGAGGAAATCGCCTATATCAGTACCTTCACCACCCTGGTCCCCGGCGATGTGATCGTGACCGGCACCCCAACGGGCGCAGGTGCACGCTTTGATCCGCCCAAGTATCTGGTGCCCGGCGACGTGGTTGAAATCGAGGTCGAAGGCATCGGTACCCTGCGCAACACCGTGGAGGACGAGGCGTGACCCCCGACCAGCACGTAGAAGCCGCCGAGGCCCTGTGGCAGGCTGAACAGACCGGCCAACAGATCGGTCTGCTGTCGCTGAAATACGCGGGCATGACGATGGATGATGCCTATGCCGTGCAGGCGGCCCTGATCGCCCGGCGCAAGGCCGTGGGGCGCGAAGTGATCGGCTGGAAAATCGGGCTGACCTCGAAGGCGATGCAATCGGCGCTGAACATCGACATCCCCGATAGCGGGGTGTTGATGGACGATATGGCCTTTGTGAACGGTGGCGTGGTGCCCAAGGGGCGGTTCATTCAGCCCCGGATCGAGGCCGAGATCGCCTTTGTCATGAAGTCGCCTTTGGCTGGCGCACATGTCACCGCCGAGGATGTGATCGCCGCGACGGATTACGTGACGCCTTCGTTGGAAATTCTGGACACGCGGATTTTGCGCGCGGACCCCGAAACCGGGAAAACCCGCATCATCACCGACACGATCAGCGACAATGCCGCCAACGCCGGAATCGTACTGGGGGACGAGAAACACGCCATTGACGCGCAGGATTTGCGTTGGGTCGGGGCGATCGTGTCCAAAAATGGCGAGGTCGAGGAAACCGGGCTGGGCGCGGGCGTTCTGAACGATCCGGTGCAGGGCATTGTCTGGCTGGCGCGGCGCATGGACCAATACGGCCAGCGGATCGAGGCCGGGCAGGTTATCCTGTCAGGCAGCTTCATTCGCCCGGTCGAGGCCCCCTCGGGTGCGGTGATCGAGGCGGACTTTGGTCCATTCGGAGGCGTATCGATCGCCTTCGCCTGACCTCTTGCCTTTGTCCAAGTCAGTCGGCATTCAGGGATGGGAACAAGGGAGAGAGAGAGATGCTGGAACAGCTGCAACAGATTGTCGGCGCGGCCTATGTGTTGACCGGCAAGGATACCGCAAAATGGTCGCGGGACTGGGTTGGAAAATACCAGTCCAACCCGCTGGCCGTGGTGCGCCCTGCCAACACGGCCCAGGTCTCTGCCATCGTCAAGCTGGCCAACCAGACCAAAACGCCCATTGTGCCGATCTCGGGGAACACGGGGCTTGCTGGCGGGGGATCGGCCGACGGATCGATCATGCTGTCGCTGGACCGGATGAACGCCATCCGCGAGGTCCGCGCCTCCTCTCGTATCGCGATTGTCGAGGCTGGCGCCATTCTGGCCGACGTCCACAGCGCCGCGGAAGAGCAAGACCTGATCTTTCCGCTGACCTTCGGCGCCAAGGGCTCGGCGATGATCGGGGGCGTCCTGGCCACCAACGCGGGCGGGTCCAACGTGCTGCGCTATGGCAATACGCGCGACCTGGTGTTGGGGATCGAGGCCGTGCTGCCCACTGGCGAGGTCATGGAAATCATGAGCGAGCTGCATAAGGACAACTCGGGCTATAACCTCAAACATCTGCTGATAGGTGCCGAGGGGACGCTAGGTATCATCACCGCCGCGGTGCTGAAGCTTCACCCCAAACCGCGCGCCTATGCGACCGCAATGGTGGCTGCACCCGACCTGCCTGCCGCGCTGGACCTGCTGAACCGGCTGCAAGAGGCCACCGGCGGCTGCGTCGAGGCCTTTGAATACATGCCGCGCCACCACATCGAGATCCACAAAGAGATCAATCCAAGCGCTCGCGAACCCTTTGACGAAGCCTATGACATCAACCTCCTGGTCGAGGTCGGTGCAACCGCCCCGCGCGATGCAACGCCGGAACCCGATGGCTCGATCCCCGTGACGACCTATCTGGAAACCGTTCTGGGCGAGATGTTCGAAGAAGGTGCCGTTCTGGACGCGGTGGTTGCGCAGAACGACACCCAACGCCAGGAAATGTGGGAACGCCGCGAGGCCGCAGCCGAGATCGCCATGTCCCGCAGCCCGATCATCGGCAACGATATCGCCCTGCCGCTGGATAAGGTCGCGACCTTTCTGGACACGATGGAAACCCGCTTGCCTGAAATTGACGAAGGTGCCCGGCCGATCATCGTGGCGCATCTGGGGGATGGGAATATCCACTATACTGTTTGGCCCGGCTCGCAGGACCCTGATCAGCACGACGCAATCATGGAAGCGGTCGAGGACGAGGTTCTGAAACTGGGCGGCAGCTTCTCGGCAGAACATGGGATCGGACTGTCCAAGCTGCCTTCGATGCGGCGGCGTAAGAACCCTGTCGCGCTGGCCGCAATGAAGGCGATAAAGGCCGCGCTGGACCCGAACAACATCCTGAACCCCGGCAAGCTGCTGCCCTGACCGTACGGTCCCCCTTGGCGTTGATAGTTATGTAGGGTAACAACCCTCCAGACTTGCACACCCGGAGGAACCTATGTCCACACCACTCGTCCTGATCGCCGGCGGCGGTATTGGCGGCCTGTCCATGGCCCTGACGCTGGAACAGATCGGTGTGAAATGTGTGGTGTTCGAAAGCGTCCGAGAGCTGAAACCGCTGGGCGTAGGCATCAACCTACAGCCCAACGCCGTACGCGAGCTGTATGATCTGGGAATTGGCGCGGATGATCTGGATACGGTGGGGGTTCCGGCCAAGGAATGGGCCCTTGTAGGCCTGAACGGCAATGACATCTACGCCGAACCGCGCGGCGAGCTGGCTGGCTATAACTGGCCGCAATATGCCGTGCATCGGGGCGAGTTTCACATGCTGCTGTACCGCAAATTCGTGGAACGCGCCGGCACGGATGCCGTGCGTCTGAGCTGTCAGGTTACAGGTTATGAGCAAGACGCCGAGGGTGTCACCGCGATCATCCGTCATGCCGATGGGTCCGAAAGCCGAGAGAGTGGCACGATCCTGATTGGCGCCGACGGCATTCATTCGAACATCCGCGCGCAGATGCACCCTGATCAGCCCCCCATTCACTGGGGCGGCGCTGTGATGTGGCGCGGCACGACGCGGGCGAAACCTTCGCGCACCGGGTCCTCGTTCCTGGGGCTGGGCACGCATAAGCACCGAATGGTGATCTATCCCATCTCGCATCCTGATCCCGACTCCGGCGAGGCCGAGATCAACTGGATCGCCGAGGTCACCTATGATGATCCCTCGGCTCATGAAAACACCGGCTGGTTCCGCCAGGTTCAGATTGACGATTTCGCCCATCACTTTGACGGCTGGACCTATGACTGGCTGGACGTGCCCGCGCTGATCCGCGGGGCCTCGGTCGCCTATGAGAACCCGATGATTGACCGCGACCCGATCCCCACCTGGCAGGACGGCAAAGTCGTGCTGATGGGCGATGCGGCCCACGCGATGTACCCGACAGGCTCGAACGGGGCGTCACAGGCCGTGATCGACGCGCGTACCCTGGCCGCTGCGATGCTAGAACACGGTGTTACCGAACAGGCGCTGGCCAGCTATGATGCAGCCCTGTGCGGCCCGGTGTCCGAGCTGATCCTGCGCAACCGGGGCGCGGGCCCCTTTGGTCTGCTGAACATGGTCGATGATCGCTGTGGCGGCGAGTTCGACAATATCGACGACGTGATCCCCGCCGACGAACGCGCCGAGTTCATGGCCAAGTACAAGGCCGCCGCCGGTTTCGCGATTGAAAAGCTGAACAACGCCCCCCGCACAATTGCCGAAGGGGCCAAGGTGAAAACCTAAGCCTTAGCGCCAGCTAAAGAAATCGGGGCCCGCCTGCGCCAGCATATCCTTGGCCATGACGCGGCCCAGTTCGGCGCCGTCCTCGACCGGGCAAGTGCGATCGTCGGCGATCACCTCGGATCCATCGGGGCGCAGCACCTCACCGCGCAACCGCAAGGTCCCACCGTCCAGCGTCGCCAGGCCGGCAATCGGGGTCTCGCACGAGCCATCCAGCGCCTCAAGGAACGCGCGTTCCGCCGTCAGGCGCTGACCGGTGACACCGTCATGGATCGCCTCCAGCAGGCCAGCCGTGTTGCTGTCGTCCATCCGCCGTTCAATCCCGATCGCACCCTGTGCCACGGCGGGCAGCATTTCATCTGGGTCAATGGCCGAGCGCGCCACATCCGCCATGCCCAACCGGTTCAAACCCGCCATCGCCAGGAAGGTCGCATCGGCCACACCGTCCTGCAATTTCTTCATCCGGGTCTGCACGTTGCCGCGGAATTCGACGACTTTCAGATGCGGGAAGCGGTGCAGCAACTGCGCCCGGCGCCGCAAAGAAGACGAGCCCAGCTCGGCCCCTTTAGGCAATTCGGCCAACGAAGCAGCGGTCAGCGACACGAACGCATCACGCACATCCTCGCGCGGCAAAAAACAATCCAGCACCAACCCCTCGGGCTGCAGCACCGGCATGTCCTTCATCGAATGCACGGCAATGTCGATGCCACCGCGCAGCATGGATTGTTCAATTTCACGCGTGAACAGGCCCTTGCCGCCTAGCGTCTTCAGCGGCTGATCCGCGTCGATCAAACGCTGGTTGTCGCCGGTGGTGTGAATGACCACGATCTCGAACGCCTCGGGCGGCAGATCAAAGGCCCTCGCCAGCCGATCCCGCGTTTCATGCGCCTGCGCCAGCGCAAGCGGCGATCCACGGGTTCCGATCTTCAAAGGCGAGGCGGGGCTGGGCATCGTAAGTGTCATGCCCAAAGCCTTAGTCGCGGCAGGTTGTCCTGACAAGCACCCGATGCTTGACATCTTGTCGCCATAAGGGGACGAACCGGGGGAACGAAAGGAAATCCGATGGCTGAACAGAAAAAGATCCTTCGCGCGCTGGCAGGCGAGACGCTGGAAACCCCTCCTATCTGGATGATGCGCCAGGCGGGACGTTACTTGCCCGAATATCGCGCCACTCGGGCGCAAGCCGGGGATTTCCTGTCGCTGTGCTATAACAGCGAGCTGGCCGCCGAGGTCACCCTGCAACCCATCCGCCGCTACGGGTTCGATGCCGCAATCCTGTTCGCTGACATCCTGTTGCTGCCTCAAGCCTTAGGCGCTGACCTGTGGTTCGTTACCGGTGAAGGCCCGCGCCTGTCCACCACCACGACCGAGGCGGAACTGGCCAAGCTGAAGGACAAAGACGCCATCCACGAGGTTCTGAACCCGATCTATGAGACGGTGAAAATCCTGTCGTCAGAATTGCCTAAGGAAACCACCCTGATCGGCTTCGCTGGCGCGCCCTGGACGGTGGCGACCTACATGATCGCCGGTCGCGGCACCAAGGACCAGGGCCCGGCCCACGCGCTGAAAGCTGAAAACCGCGCGGTATTCCAAGGGATCATCGACCTGCTGACCGAAAGCACGATCGAGTATCTCAGCAAACAGATCGAGGCCGGCGCCGAGGTGGTGAAACTCTTCGACAGTTGGGCCGGCTCGTTGAAAGGGCAAGATTTTGACGACTTCGCTCTGGAACCTGCGAAAAAGATCATCGCCGCGCTGAAAGAGCGTCACCCGAACACTCCCATCATCGCCTTCCCCCGCGAGGGCGGCGAGCGCTATATCGGTTTCGCCAAAGCAACCGGCGCCGACTGCGTGGCCGTGGACAACTCGGTCAGCGCCGAGTGGGTGGCCAAGAACGTTCAGGTGGATGGCTGCGTGCAAGGCAACCTGGCCTCGTCGCACATGGTGACAGGTGGCCAGGCACTGGTGGACGAAACCCGCCGGATCGTCAAAGCCCTGTCAAACGGCCCGCACATCTTTAACCTGGGACACGGCATCACGCCTGACGCAAACCCCGAAAACGTGCAACTGATGATCGACACAGTTAGAGGCAACTGACCTATTGATCCAGCGGAGCAGGCCATTCGGCCTGCCCAGGTCTGACCCTGCGGGCAGATGGGGGGACATCCCCCCAAACCCCCAAGGCGCCCGAAGTTCAGCAACACTCAAAATGATCAGCCGCGCGTCCAGCACGCGCCAAACCCGAGGCTTTTCCCAATGGGAAAAGCCGAGATATCCTGTGCGCGCTTGCGCGCTCCTTCAGGTCAGACCCATTTCGCCAGCGGGGGCAGACTCATAAGCACGGCATTGGCGTCGTGCCCTGTCTCCAAGCCAAATTTCGTGCCCCGGTCGTAGACCAGATTATACTCGGCATAGAGCCCCCGGTGCACCAGCTGAGTGTCCTTTTCAGCCTCGCTCCAGGGCGTGTTGCGGCGCTTTTCCGTCACCGGCACAAAGGCGGGTAGGAACGCGCGACCGACGTCTTGGATGAAGGCAAAGTCAGTCTCCCAATCACCCGAGTTATGGTCATCAAGGAAAATCCCCCCTACCCCGCGGGCGCGGCCACGGTGGGGGACATAAAAATATTCGTCCGCCCAGTCCTTGAACCGTGGATAAAATCCTGCGTCATGCCGATCACAGTGCTCTTTCTGTACGGCATGAAAATGGGTGGTGTCCTCATCGTATTCGATGCAGGGATTCAGGTCCGATCCCCCGCCAAACCACCATGCATGCGGTGTCCAGAACATGCGGGTGTTCATATGCACCGCCGGTGTGTGTGGGTTCTGCATATGCGCCACCAGGCTGATGCCGCTGGCCCAGAACCTAGGGTCATCTTTCATCCCAGGGATGCCTTTGCGCGCCGCCATGGCTGCCTGGGCGCGCTCGCCCAGCTCTCCGTAGACAGTCGAGACATTGACGCCGACCTTTTCAAACACACGGCCGCCGCGCATCACGCTCATCAGACCGCCACCAGCGTCACTGCCGTCATCCGAGGCGCGCTTGGTCTCGGTCACTTCGAAACGGCCAGCAGGACAGTCCGCGAAAGGTCCGGTTGTCTGGCTGTCTTCCAAAGCTTCGAAACTGGCCACGATTTCATCGCGCAGGCTACGGAACCAAGCGCTGGCGCGGGCTTTCTGATCGGTGAAGGTGTCGGTCATCTTGGGTCCCCGTTTGTCTTTTCCCAAGACCTAACAGGCAAGGCCGCTTCACGCCACCACCCAGGGGCGCGACATCAATGCGCGGGGGCCGAGACCGGGTCAATCAGCGTGCGCCCGCCGTCCAGCGTCAGCACCTGGCCCGTCATAAAGGCCGATGCCTCGGAGGCCAGGTATTGCGCGGAATGCACCAGCTCGGTCGGCGATGCGATCCGATGCAACGGGGTGTGCTGCTCGATATCGCTGCGGTATTCGGCATTGCCTTTGAGCTGATCCTTAAGGCTGTGCGACATGACCGACCCAAAGGCCAGTCCATTCACCCGGATACGATGCGGCGCAAGGGCCACCGCCAACGAGCGGGTCATCTGATCCAGCGCAGCAGTCGACACAGAATACGCCAGCAGATCCGAACTGGTACGACGCCCGGCGATACAGGACAGGTTCACGATCGACCCGGCAACGCCTTCTTCTTGGTCTTTTGCCTGCTTAATCATGCGCTTGGCCACCAGCTGAGACAGCCGCAGCGCGTTCAGCAGGTTCTGTTGCAGCAGCATTTCAACCGCATCGTCATCATCGTTCAGCGGGTCCACCGCCACCACCTGACGCGAGGCGTTGATCAAGATATCGACCCGATCAAACGCATCCAGCGTGGCCGACAGCAGGTTGGCCTGGGTCAGACGCTCTCGCAGGTCTCCGGCAAAATAGCGATAGGGATTGGCCTCGTCGTTTTCGCCGAACTGGTTGACCAGCCCGTCTTCGTCACGATCCGCGAACACCACATTCGCGCCCTTGTCCACGAAATGGAGCCCGATGGCCAAACCGATTCCGTTGGCGCCTCCGGTGACAATGGCGGTTTTTCCGGCAAGTGAGAATGTCATGAAGACCTCCTGATTCCCTTCGCTCGAGCCTATAGGGCGTTAACCGCGCTGGCGAGTGGGCCGTTGCGCGTGCAGGATTTTGAAGCGTTTGTCGCCGCCGATCTCTTCGACATGGGTGAAAAGCGCGGCAAGCGCTGCCTCGTAGGGAAGTTGACGGTTGGCGACCAGCCAAAGCTGCCCATTCGGGGCCAAACTTTTGGCGGCGGTCGCAATAAAGGCGCGGCCCAGATCGGGCTCGGCGGCGCGACCCACGTGGAAGGGTGGGTTCATGATCACCGCATCCATACGCGCAGGCGCGGTCCAGCGCGTGGCGTCGGCCCAATGGAAACAGGCACGCGGATCAGTGACGTTTTCACGGGCGCAATCCAGCGCGGCGCTGTCGGCCTCGACCAGATGCAATTCCTTGATGGCGGGATGGCCGGCCAAGACGGTGGCCGCAAGGTATCCCCAGCCTGCCCCCAGATCGGCGACCCTACCGGACAGTTTCTGCGGCAGATGTTGGATCAACAGGGCCGAAGCCGGATCGATCCCATCGGCAGAGAACACGCCGGGGCGGGTAACAAAGCCCTGCACTGTCGCAGCACGGCCCTGCCAGTCCGAGAAATCCGAGGTCGGGTTCAGCCAGAACAGCTTGCCATGCGCCTTAGAGATGGTTCCGGCAATCCGCTCGCGCTTTTTCAGCTCTTTCAGGACGGATTCGATGCCATCGGTCTTTTGCCCGTCAACGATCAGGACATCCGCCCCGGCGGCCCGAGCGATCATCGCGCGGGCCAAGGCCTTGGCGCGGGGCAGGATCACAATGGCAGCCGCGGCTGTGGGCGCATCGGTCTGGCAAGCGTATCCACGCGCGGTAAAGGCATCCACATCGGGCTTGAACCCGGTGACCAGCACCAACCGGTCCTTGGGCAGGTCAGACAGATCCGTATCGGCGCGCGGGCCAAATACGGCAATCACGCCCTGGGACGGCAATTCCATTCCGGCCTCAAGCGCCAGGGACAAGCGGGTATGTGTCATGTTTCAGGACAGAAGGACCGAACGCGCGGTCATTCCTTCTCCATCGTGCATTGCAGGGGATGTTGGTGACGGCGGGCGAAATCCATCACCTGGGTCACCTTGGTTTCGGCGATCTCGTGGCTGAAGACACCGACCACGGCCAGACCCTTTTTGTGGACGGTCAGCATGATCTCGAACGCCTGGGAATGAGACATGCCGAAAAAACGTTCCAGCACGTGCACGACGAACTCCATCGGGGTGTAGTCGTCATTCAGCAGCATCACCTTGTACAACGGTGGGCGCTTGGTTTTCGGGCGGGTTTTCAGGGCGACAGAGGGGTCTCCGTCGTCAAACTCTTCATCCGACATTGTCACAGGCCACTGCGCCATCATTCAAACTCTTCCGGGTTTGACCAATCATTCTTTGAAGGGTCTATATAACCTCTGTGCGCCACAAGGAAAGAGGGCGAACCAGCGACAAGGAGAGAAGGTTGCCCAAACTGACCACCATAGGCTTCGATGCGGACGACACTCTGTGGCACAACGAGCGTTTTTTCCGCATGACCCAGGACCGATTCGCCGATCTGCTGCGCGATTATTGCGAGGCTGATCATTTGATGGAACGGTTACTGGAAGCTGAAAAGCGCAACATTTCTCATTATGGGTTCGGCATCAAGGGCTTCGTTCTGTCGATGATCGAAACCGCGCTGGACGTCACGGGAGATCGGGTGCCCGGACCCGTGATCCGCGCTTTGGTCGATGCTGGCCAAGAGATGCTGCAACACCCGATCGAGTTGTTGCCCCACGCACAAGAAGCCGTCGAGGCCATCGCCGATACCCATCGTGTTTTGCTGATCACCAAGGGCGATCTGCTGGATCAGGAACGCAAATTGGCGCAATCGGGCCTTGGCGAATTGTTCGACGGGGTCGAAATCGTCTCGGCCAAAACTCAACCTGTCTACGAAGAGATTTTCGCGCGGCATGGAGACGGGGCGCACTGGGGGATGATGATCGGCAACTCGATGAAATCCGATGTGGTGCCGATGGTGCAGGCCGGCGGTTGGGGCGTGCATGTCCCCCATGGGCTGGAATGGGAGATCGAGCGCGCGGATCCGCCGCATGACGCGCCGAGGTTCGTGCAGCTGCAGGATCTGGGTGGGCTGCGCGCCCAGATCGACCGGATCGAACAAAGCGGCGACTGAAATCATCTTGTTGGGGTTGGCGCCGTCATAGCCCCTACATTTTGAAAATGTCACGTCACGCGAGCGGTCAAATCGTTAGAAATGAAGACTTTATTCGATTCACCGCCTGTGCTAGCCTTCTACTAATAAATAAAAACGCCGACTGAAAAATCAGCGGCAAGAGGCAGAAAAAGGCAGTGTCCGTGGATCATCGGCATGTACAGTTGACCCGTATGGGTCTGCTATCCCTTCTATTGGTGGGTCTTCTGGCCTTCGTACCTGCGGTGGTACGGGCGGCTCCTTATGCGGCGATGGTGATGGACGCCCGCACCGGCAAGGTGCTGCACTCGTCCAACGCTGACACGCGATTGCATCCGGCCTCTTTGACCAAAATGATGACGCTCTATATCGCCTTCGAGGCCATCGAGCGTGGCGAGATTTCGCTGGATACGATGGTTAAAGTGTCCCGCAACGCTGCAGCCGAGCCGCCATCCGAGTTGGGCCTGGCCGCCGGGCAACGTATCAAGCTGCGCTACCTGATCCGCGCTGCCGCAGTGAAATCCGCCAACGACGCAGCTACGGCCATCGGCGAGGCGATCTCGGGCTCCGAAGCGGCCTTTGCCCGCCGGATGAACCGCACAGCCAAATCGATGGGCATGACCCGCACTACCTTTAAGAACGCGCATGGCCTGACCCGTGACGGTCACCTGTCCACCGCCCGCGATATGACCATCCTGGGGCGGCACCTGCTGTATGATTTCCCCGAATACTACAACCTGTTCAGCCGTCGTTCGACCCATGCGGGGCTACGCACGGTGAAGAACACCAACCGCCGATTCCTGAACGACTATCGCGGTGCCGATGGCATCAAGACCGGCTATACCCGCGCTGCTGGGTTCAACCTTGTTGCATCGGCCGAACGCGGCAACGAACGCATCATCACCACCGTTTTCGGGGGCCGCTCGACCGCGACGCGTAACGCCAAGGTGGCCGAGCTGATGGATCTTGGGTTCCGCCGAGCGCCCAGCCATGCAAACGTCCGCAAGCCCGCGCGTCCAGCCTATGTTGGTAATACCGTTCCCAAGGGCGGTGCTGGCAAAACCATCCGCGTTGTCACCGCAGTTCAGAAAAGCCTTCGCCCGAAGATGCGCCCGGGAACGCAGGCGCCGGTTCTGGTCGCGGTCAAGGACGACATTCAGGACGCGCTTAAGGAAGTCATCAACAAGCCCGCCGCCGCACCGGACACCCTGCCAGCAAACGCGAACAAATCCATTAAGCCTCGGGAGCGGCCCAAGAACCTGCTGCTTGCCAGCACTGGAAATGCTTCCGCTGTGGATGAGCTGGTCGCCGAAGTCATCGCCGAGGAACAACGCCGCGAGGTTGTCACCCGTCTGTCGACCTCGGGAGGGCGCCACTGGGGCATCAACGTGGGTCGCTATCCCAGCCGCTATGCCGCGGAAAAGGTTCTGGTGAAAACCGCCCTGGCCGAAATGGCGACGCTGGACGGCAGCCTGCGCAAGGTGGTCAACCGCAAGGGCGGGTTTGACGCCAATTTCATGGGCATGACTCGTGAAAGCGCCGATCTGGCCTGCCGCCGCCTGCAAGCGCGGCAAGTTACCTGTTTCATGATCGGGCCAGGCTGATCCCTCGTCTGTCCCGTGACGCAGAAGGCCACCCGTTTGGGTGGCCTTTTGTGTTTGCGGTTCACGGTTTGGGGTGATCGTCCCATTCGTCGGACAGGATGCGCTGACTGTTGCCTTCGGGGTCGTCATATTGGTCCGAGCGTACCGTGTAGACAAACGCCAAAAGCCCCACGCCGCCCATGACGATCGAGATCGGGATCAGGTATGACAGGACTTCCATGGCGGGTTACCTCAGGCGCAGCGCATTCAGCGATACTGTAATGGAACTTGCAGACATGGCCAAGGCCGCCACCAATGGGGTGGCCAGCCCGATGATCGCGATCGGAACGGCGATCACGTTGTACAGGGTCGCGATCTGGAAGTTCTCACGGATGCGCTTGGTGGCCGATTGAGCCGTCTCCAGCGCGTCTGCAATTGGGGACAGATCCCCGCCCAGCAGCACAATATCCGAGGCCACACGCGCCGCATCCAGCGCCGAGGCTGGCGAGATCGAAACATCCGCAGCCGCCAGCGCTGCTGTGTCATTCAGCCCATCGCCCACCATCAGCACATGCTTGCCCTGCTGCGACAGATGCTGAATTCGGGCGGCCTTGTCTGCGGGCAGCGCCTCGGCCATCCAGTGTTGAATGCCCAGACGGTTGGCCAGATCCTCGACCGCGCGGGTGGCGTCGCCCGAAATCAGGATGACCTCTTTGTCCGCATCAATCAGCGCGCGCACGGCCTCTTCGGCCCCATCGCGCAGACGGTCGGTAAAGGTGAAGGCTTGCGGCGCTTCCCCCGCGACGGACAACCAGGCCGAAGTCATCTCGGTCGAGCTGGCGCCAACCCAAGCCGCACGGCCCAGGCGGACGCGCTGACCTTTCCACAGACCTTCGGTACCATAGCCCGGCACCTCGGTGATCTGGTCAACGCGGGCGGGTTTTACGCCAGCCTCTCGCGCAGCGCGAGTCAGCGATTGCGACAAGGGATGCGAGGACCCCTCGGCCAATGCCAGCGCAATCTCAAGATCGCGGGTCGCATGATCACCCAGATTTGTCAGCTCGGGCGTGCCAGCGGTCAGCGTGCCGGTCTTGTCAAAGACCACGGTGTCGACCTTGGCCAGACGTTCCAAAGCCGTCGAATGCTTGATCAGCATCCCCTTGCGGAACAACCGTCCCGAGGCTGCGGTGGTCACAGCCGGAACAGCCAGACCCAGTGCACAGGGGCAGGTGATAATCAGAACGGCGGCGGCAATGTTCAGCGCGGTGCGCACGTCCCACGTATAAAGCCACCAGCCAACAAAGCTGAGCGCCGACAGGATATGCACGCCGGGCGCATAAAGCTTGGCCGCGCTGTCCGCCAAAGAGGTATAGCGCGAGCGGCCGGATTCAGCGATAGCAACCAGATCGGCCATCTGATGCAACGAGGTATCTTTGCCCACGGCCGTGGCGCGAATGATCAGTGGGCCGGTCAGGTTGACCTCGCCAGCTGAAACGCCGTGCCCCGGCTCGGCCAGAACCGGCAATGTTTCCCCGGTCAGAAGCGAGCGGTCAATCTCGGATGTGCCCTCGGTTACGTCCCCATCCACGGGCATCCGCCCGCCCGGACGCACAAGGATCATATCGCCCACGGATACCTCGGAAACTGGCACCTGCACTTCTTCTCCGTCACGGATCAGGATGGCGCGGGGCACCTCAAGCGCGGCCAGTTCCTCGGCTGCTGACCGAGCAATCGCGCGGGTGCGGTAATCCAGATAGCGACCCGCCAGCAGGAAAAACGTCAGCGTCAGCGCGGCGTCGAAATAGGCATGGTGCCCGGACAACGAGGTTTCCCAAAGCGAGGTCACCAGCGCCAGCACAATGGCCAGCACGATCGGCACGTCCATGTTCAGGCGCTTGTGCTTCAACGCGCCCCATGCGCTTTTGAAAAATGGTACGCCCGAAAACGCGATGGTCGGCAGCGTGATCGCCGCCGAGATCCAGTGAAACATGTCCCGCGTGGCATCTGCCGCCCCGGCCCAGACGGACACCGACAGCAGCATCACGTTCATCGAGGCAAAGCCCGCCACCGCCAACCGCATCAGCAGATCGCGGCCTGATTTGTCGGTTTGGGTGGCACTCAGCGCGCCGGCGTCCAGCTCGTGCGCCTCATAGCCGACGCGCTCCAGCACGCCGATCAGATCCTCGGGCATCACGTCTGCGTCCGCCTCGACCTGGACCCGTTTCAGGGTCAGGTTCACGCGGGCCGACTGCACGCCTGGGGCCTTGGCCAGGGCCCTTTCCACGGTCGAGATACAGGCCGCGCAGTGCACGGCAGGAACTGACAGGGCTATGCGGGCCTCTTGCGGGGCGTCCAGTTCAGCCAAAGCTTCCGAGGCCGGAGCCGCGGCGCAGGCCGGACATGCAGACGGGGTTGGACGCATGGTGGCAGTCATGTCAGGGCCTTACTTCACGTGCAGGATCACCCGTTGGGTGAACTCGGTGCCATCTTCGGCGATGGCATTCATGCGGATGTTCCAGTTACCATCGGCCAGTTCCAGCTGCGCTACGTGGGCACGGCCGTCAAAGGAAAAAGCGGGTTCCACATCCTCGGCGATCGACGTTGCGCGCCCCACAACCGCGTGCAATTCCTTGGGAACAACCGGGTTACCATTCTCATCATTGATGTTCAGGTAAAGCGTCCCCTTCAAATGCACCGCCGTGACGGTCCAGCCCAAAGCCTCTTGCGCGGCCTTGCGTACGTTGAACTCCTGGCTGGCGACATACGAGTTTTTCACCTCGAGCCCGGGAAAGGTCTTGATGGCGTTGAAGGCCATAAAGACGTTCACGGCAATGATCAGGCCAAAGGCCGCGGCAAACCCCAAAAAGACATGCCGGCCGGTGATTTGACGCTCGGTCATCAGTTGTTCCTTCCGTGGAATACGGTGTCCTTATAAGCGCGGTCACCGTTGGAATTGTCCTCGACCCAGATACGCAGGTCAACGCGTTCGCTTTCTGCCGGGGCTGACCCCTTGGGCGCCATCACATACACGCGCTGCAGCTTCATCGAGTCCGCAGGCACCGTGACCGACGCATAGGGCGTGCCTTCAAGCATCACATAAAGCGACGGATCGCCCTTGACCGAGATCTTGAAGGGCCGCTCCTCGCCATGCTTGTTCCGCAGGCGGACGTCATAGGTGTTGCGGATAGTGCCATCCGACAGCGTCACGAAGGTCGGGTTCCGTACCGGGGCGACGGTCAGGTCAATCTCGGTCCGCAAGAACAGGGCGACGACCAGCGCGACACCAACCAGCGACCACAATGTGGTATAAAGAATGGTACGCGGGCGGAAGACATGCTTCCAGACCGATTTCGGAGCGTTGCCAGCGCGTTCGGCGGCCTCGTCCGTCAGGGCCATATAGTCGATCAGGCCACGCGGTTTGCCCACCTTATCCATCATCTCGTCACAGGCATCGATGCACAGGGCGCAGGTGATACATTCCAGCTGCTGGCCGTCGCGGATGTCGATCCCCATGGGGCAGACGTTCACGCAGGCCATGCAATCGATGCAATCCCCAAGGTTTTCAGCCTCGGCGGATTTGCGGTGCTTGCCGCGCGGCTCGCCGCGCCAGCTGCGATAGCCCACAACCAACGAGTCTTCGTCCAGCATGGCGGCCTGAATCCGCGGCCAGGGGCAGGCATAGATACAGATCTGTTCACGCGCGAAACCGCCAAAGATAAAGGTGGTCAGCGTCAGAACCAGAATGGTCGAATAAGCGATCGGGTGTGCGCTCATCGTCACCAGATCAACCAGCAGCGTCGGAGCGTCGGTGAAATAGAACACCCAGGCCCCACCCGTAGACAGGGCGATCAGGAACCACGCCACCCATTTGGTCAGTCGCAGCCGCGCTTTGCGGAAATCCAGTTTTTTCTGGCGGTGCAGACGCAGACGCGCATTTCTGTCACCTTCGATCCAGCGCTCGACCAAAATAAATAGGTCAGTCCAAACGGTCTGAGGACAAGCATAGCCGCACCAAACACGCCCTAACGCCGAGGTGAACAGGAAAAGCCCAAGCCCCGCCATCACCAAAAGGCCAGCGATGAAGTAAAACTCGTGCGGCCAGATCTCGATCATGAAAAAGAAAAAGCGGCGGTTGCCCAGGTCAACTAGAACAGCCTGGTCGGGCAAAGCCGGCCCACGATCCCAGCGCAACCAAGGGGTTAGATAGTAAATACCCAGCGTAAAGGCCATCAGCCACCACTTGAGATTACGGAATTTCCCGCTGACACGGCGCGGGAAAATCGGTTCGCGGGCGGCATAAAGGCTCGGTGGGGTTTCGGGTTCGGTTTGCGACACGGAATCACTCCGGTAAATGGCTACTGGTCGCGCTGTTTTCCCAGTCTTGGCACTCAGCGGCTTTGACCTGCATCAAATCTGCATCTTTCACTCACCTATTTCTGAAGATGCCTTGGCCTGTCGTCTAAACCAGAGCGAAAAAGGCAGCTCTGGGGCCTGCTTAAATTTTGACCATCTCAGTTCCCCCGTGCATAGTTTCCTTGGAGCAGGAGACGCCGGGCAAAACGTCCGGAACAAAAGGCAAAACGGGGGGAATACGTGACCCAATCCGCGGGCAAACTGGCCCAAGAAACCGAACGAACATCGCTGACTAATTCCGAAGTAACAGCAATCGCTCACCTTTATCGGGGCGAGGTCTATCGCAGCACCATCTGGCGCACCCGATTGGACACCACCACAAACTGGGCGGTGGTGACGCTGGGGGTGGCCTTGTCCATCTCGTTTGCCTCGCCCGATGCCTCGCCGCTGCCATTGGTGCTCGTGGGGGTGCTGATCATCTTTTTCCTGATGCAAGAGGCCCGGCGCTATCGCTATTTCAACGTCTGGCGGGCGCGGGCCCGCTGGATGGAGACCCATTTCTATGCGCCGATGCTGTATGACGGCGACCTTCATATGGAGGAGAACTGGCAGAAAACCCTGTCCGAGGATTATCTTAAACCCAAGTATCACGTCAGCATGATGACCGCGATCGGGCGGCGCATCCGTCGGAATTACCTGTGGATCCTGATGATCCAATCCCTGGCTTTTGCGGGCAAGCTGGCGGTGCACCCCACCCCGGTCGAATCGTTGGATCAAGCGTTTCGCCGCGCCGATGTCGGCCCTTTGCCCGGCGAAGTAATCGTAGTTTTTGGCATTCTGTACATGATCAGTTGGATGGGAATTGCGCTTTGGAGCGACCAAAACGACAAAAACCGCGCTCGGGGGCGCGGAACTGACAGCTCGATGGGTTGATTTTTGGGATCGGTGCCTAAATTAATTGGCACCGGCCTTCCAGGAAACGCGCGAACAGGACGGAAGGGCCGGTGCCGAACCCAGGGACGCGGGAAACGCCCCTGGGTATTCTTTTGCGAGGTTACTCGCCGCCGCCCAACTGGTGGACGTAAGCGGAAACCGCGCGGATCTGAGCTTCGGTCAGACGGGTGTTCCAGTTGGGCATCACGCCATAGCGCGAGTTCACAACAGTCTCTTTGATGGCGTCATAGTCGCCGCCATACAGCCAGATCGCATCCGTCAGGTTCGGTGCACCTTGACCGCGGTCACCGGTACCATCCTCTGCGTGACACGAGGAACATTCGTCCGCGAACACGGTGGCGCCAGCTGCAACCAGCGAAGCATCCATTGGCTCACCCGACAGCGACATGACGTAGTTCACGACCTGGTCGATCTGTTCGGGCTCCAGCAACTCGTCTGCACCGAAGGCAGGCATTGCCGACAGGCGGGCCTCTTCTTCGGGGTCATCCTCATTGCGGATACCATGGGTGACGGTGAAGTGGATGTCCTCGATGGAACCACCCCACAGCCAATCATCGTCCAGCAGGTTGGGATAGCCCTTGGCACCAGCTGCACCAGAACCGTGGCACTGAGCGCACCAGGTCTTGAACACGGCGGAACCGGCGGAAACGGCATAACCGTTCAGCTCGGCATCATCCGCAATCGAGGCCAGCTCGACCGATGCCAGGCGTTCGTTGATCGGGCCCAGTTTGGCTTCGTTGGCAGCAATCTCAGCCGCAACGTTACCGCGGGTCGACCAGCCCAGAACACCCGCAGTTGCGCTGCTGATGCCCGGCCATGCCGGATAAGCGATGGTGTAGATCACGCCCCAGAAGATACAGGCGTAGAAGGTCCACAGCCACCAGCGCGGCAGGGGGGTATTGAGCTCTTCAATGCCGTCCCATTCGTGGCCCGTCGTGCCCACATCTTTGTTTTCAGTTGGTTTCTTAGCCATGTCTCACGCCTCCTTGGCGTCACCGCCGCTAGCGGCGGGTTTGTCTTCGTGCCGGAAGGGGATGTCGGCGACGTCGCTGTAGACCTTCGAGGAACCGGGACGGAAGGCGAAGACCACCACCCCGATAAAGAAGGCAAACAGGGCCATCAGCATCCAGCTGTCCGCGAACTCACGCAGGAAAGAATAGGTTTCCATATTTGGTCCCTCCTTTACCGGCTTGCGTCCGGGGTGAAGGTCGAGAAATCAACCAACGTGCCCAGCATCTGAAGATAGGCGACCAGAGCGTCAGCTTCGGAGATTCCGGGCTGACCGTCGAAGTTGCGCACTTGTACGTCTTCGCCATAGCGCTCCAGCAGGCCATCGTAATCGCTGTCCGGGTCAGCCTGAGCGGTAAAGTCCGCCTGGGCACTGGCCAGCATTTCCTCGGAGTAAGGCACCCCAACGAACGAGTTCACCTTCATGCTGTCGGCGATGTACTTGCCGTCGATCATGCGGTTCTCCAGGAAGCCGTATTTCGGCATCACGGATTCAGGCACAACCGATTGCGGGTCACGCAGGTGGTCGACGTGCCACTCGTCCGAGTAGCGGCCGCCCACACGGGCCAGATCAGGACCGGTCCGTTTCGAACCCCATTGGAAGGGGTGGTCATACTGCGATTCAGCCGCCAGCGAGTAGTGGCCATAGCGTTCAACCTCGTCCCGCATCGGGCGGATCATCTGGCTGTGGCAGACATAGCACCCTTCGCGGATGTAAATGTCACGACCAGCCAGCTCCAGCGGGGTGTAGGGGCGCATGCCCTCTACGTCCTCGATGGTGTTTTCCAGCCAGAACAGCGGAGCGATTTGCACGATGCCGCCGATAGTGACCACAAGGAAGGCAAAGATCGTCAGAAGCGTTACGTTCTTCTCGAGGATCGCGTGTTTATCAAGAATTGCCATTGTCTATGGTCCCTTCTTATTCTGCCGGGACAGCAGAGTTATCAGCTGCAACAGCCGGGCTCCGCTTGATGGTCATGAACAGGTTGTAGCACATGATGATCGCACCCAGCAGGAACATGATCCCACCAGCGCCACGCACCACATACATCGGCAGTTTCGCAGCAACGGTGTCAGCGAACGAGTTCACCAAGAAGCCGTTTGCATCCACTTCGCGCCACATCAGACCTTCCATGATGCCGGTCACCCACATGGATGCCGCATAAAGGATGATGCCGATGGTCGCGAGCCAGAAGTGCCAGGAAACCAGGCTCAGGCTGTACAGGCGTTCCTTGTTCCACAGTTTGGGAACCAGGAAGTACAGAGCACCAAAGGTGATCATGCCGTTCCAACCCAGCGCACCCGAGTGCACGTGACCGATGGTCCAGTCAGTGTAGTGGCTCAGCGAGTTCACAGCGCGGATCGACATCATCGGACCTTCAAAGGTCGACATGCCGTAGAAGCCGATCGAGATAACCATCATACGGATGATCGGATCGGTGCGCAGCTTGTCCCAAGCGCCAGACAGGGTCATCAGGCCGTTGATCATGCCACCCCAGCTGGGCATCCACAGCACAACCGAGAACACCATGCCCAGGGTCGAAGCCCAGTCAGGCAGCGCGGTGTAGTGCAGGTGGTGCGGACCAGCCCAGATATAGATGAAGATCAGTGCCCAGAAGTGGATGATCGACAGTTTGTACGAGTAAACCGGACGTTCAGCCTGCTTCGGCACGAAGTAATACATCATACCCAGGAAGCCAGCGGTCAGGAAGAAGCCCACGGCGTTGTGGCCGTACCACCACTGGGTCATGGCGTCTTGGACACCTGCAAAGACCTGGATGGATTTCGAACCGAAGATCGAAACCGGGATCGACAGGTTGTTCACCACGTGCAGCATGGCCACGGTGATGATGAACGACAGGAAGAACCAGTTTGCCACGTAGATGTGCGGCTCTTTCCGTTTGACGATGGTGCCGACAAACACGGCCAGATAGCTCACCCAAACAATGGTCAACCAAATGTCCACATACCACTCAGGCTCGGCGTATTCTTTCGACTGGGTTGCACCCAGGATGTACCCGGTTGCGGCCAGAACGATGAACAGGTTGTAGCCCCAGAACACGAACCAGGCCAGGTTACCGCCCCAAAGGCGTGCAGCGCTGGTCCGCTGAACCACGTAGAACGAGGTCGCGATCAATGCGTTGCCGCCAAAGGCGAAAATAACCGCCGAGGTGTGCAGTGGGCGAAGTTTGCCAAAGTTCAGATACCCTTGGGCCCAATCGAAATTGAGCACGGGGAATGCCAATTGAAATGCGATGAATGTCCCCGCCAGGAAGCCAACGACCCCCCACAAGGCAGTTGCGATGACGCCGTAGCGGACGACACCGTCGAGATATTCGTTTTGTGGTGCGGGTTTGGCGTCCTCGCCAGTATTCCGCAGAACATACAGGAACGTGACACCGGCGGCCAAAGCCACGGTTATCGCGTTCACCAAGTATGCCACGTCACGCGCATAATTGGCCGCGATCAGCGCCAAGAGCGTGATCAGACCAAGCGCGATCAGCTTGATGTAATTTACCATTTTGCGTCCCTTCGTCTCTGACCTGCACGATTCGTGTGCCGCGCAGGCGGTTCCAGACTGGGCGTTTAATGCGGTTCGGGGCCCGGTCTTGCCTTGATCTGTGTCAAAACTCAGCCGTGCATTCCTTGACCCGTGTCAAAGTGCGTCCGAATAGCGCGCTTTAGGCTCTGATCTCAGAGGGCAAACGGATTGGAGTGACCCATGGCCTATAAAAGTCTTTTCACGGTGCTGACGAATTCCGCTTTCGTTGCACCTGTTTTGGAACAAGCCACCGCGCTGGCCGCGGCGCATGATGCGCATCTGGACGTGCTTTGCATGGGGGTCGATCGGACCCAGACCGGATACTACTACGCTGGCGCTAGTGCGATGGTTTTGCAGGAAACAATCTCGCGTGCGCAGGAGGATGCCCAGGAAATCGAGGACGCGGCCAAGGCTTTCTTGTCGAAAACCGAAATTCGCTGGGGAACCGAACAGAGCGTCGCCCAGATGGCGGATCTCAGCCGTATCGTCGCGGCCCATGCGCGATTCTCTGACTTGGTGGTGCTGCCGCAGCCATACGGAGAAGACCACAGCGCCGAAATGGAGCCCGTGATCGAAGCCGCCCTGTTTGACGGCAAGGTGCCGGTGCTGATGCTGCCTGACGGTAAGCCTCCGATGACACAGGCCAAGACGATCTCGATCGCGTGGAACGAAAGCAACGAGTCCCTGATGGCCGTACGCGCTGCGCTGCCTTATCTGCAGGCAGCCGAATCCGTGCATGTGGTGGTCATCGACCCGCCGACCCACGGCCCCACCCGCTCGGATCCCGGTGGGCTGTTGTCGCAATACCTGGCCCGCCAGGGTGTGCGCGCCGAAATCGATGTGCTGGCCAAAACCATGCCCCGCGTATCGGATGTGCTATTGCGCCACGCCGCGGATACCAAGACCGATCTGGTGGTGATGGGCGCCTATGGCCACTCGCGCTTTCGCGAGGCAATCCTTGGCGGCGCGACACGGTACATGCTGGAGCAGACCGAACTACCGGTGCTGATGGCCCACTAATAAAGAAGGGAGGCTGCAAGGCCTCCCTTTTCTCTTAGGCGAATTCTCTTAGGCGAACATGCCGCCGTCGCTGTCGTCGCCGGCCTCTTCCATGAGGCGGCCCAGATCAGGGATGGTGACGTGGCGCTTGCCTTCCAGCGTGATGATCCCATCCCGTTTCAACGCCGAGATCTGGCGGCTGACTGTTTCCAGCGTCAGCCCCAGGTAGTCGGCCATCGCCTCGCGGGTCAGCGGAAGATCGAACACCACCGGCCCCTGCGTCGCACGCAAGTTCAACGACGCATCGCGACGCGCGATGATCGACAGCAGTGATGCGATTTTCTCGCGCGCGGTTTTCCGGCCCAAGACCAGCATCCATTCGCGTGCCGCATCCAGCTCGTCCAAGGTCATTTCCAGCAAACGCTGAGCGATATGGGGCGTGCGCTCCATCATCTGTTCAAATGGTTTCTTGCGGAAGCAGCACATCACCAGGTCAGTGGTCGCGACCACGTCATAGGCTGCGCCGTCACGCCCGGGGCGACCGACGAAATCGCTGGGCAGCAGCAAGCCGACCATCTGAGTGCGCCCGTCTTCCATCGTCTGGGTCAGCGTGGCGATACCCGATACGACCGACCCAACAAAATCCATCTTGTCACCCGACCAGATCACGGTCTGGCCGGCCTCGAAGTTGCGGTAGTATTTGATCTCTTCCAGTTGCTCCAGCTCATCACCATCACAACGTGCGCATACAGCTTTATGACGAATCGGACATTCATCACAGTGATGGTTGCGGGCAAGGGTGTCGTCCTGCAGCATTTTGGAACCGTTTCGCGCTTGATCTGGGTCAAAGTTGACCCTTCCTGTTTCCACTAGAGGCTAGGCTTATGGAAACGAAAACGCAACTTGCAAAACTGGGTCTGTTTGACGCGAAGGTCCCTCGTTACACGAGTTACCCTACGGCGCCACACTTCTCAAATGACGTCTCAGACGGGGATTTTAGAAGCTGGATCAGGGGGATAGAACCTGAATCAGAGATATCTCTTTACCTGCATGTGCCGTTTTGTCGCCGTCTGTGCTGGTTCTGTGCCTGCCGGACTCAAGGCACTCAATCGGAATCACCTGTTCGCGCCTATGTGGAAACTCTGAAGGCCGAATTGCAGATTCTGAAACGTGATCTGCCCGAGGGCGTAAGGCTCAACCGGTTGCATTGGGGGGGCGGGACGCCCACGCTTTTGTCCGCTGAAATGATGACCGATCTGGCCGAAGCCGTGCTGGATGTGGCGCCTTTTGCAAAGAATTATGAATTTTCAGTCGAAATCGACCCGAACGAGATCGACGACGCTCGCCTAAGTGCACTGGCTGCGGCCGGGATGAACCGGGCCTCGATCGGAGTGCAGGACTTCGACCCAGATATTCAGAAAACCATCGGACGGATTCAGGGCTTTGATATCACCCGCGACGCGATCGAGGCGATCCGCAGTCACGGAGTTTACAGCCTTAACGCCGACATCCTGTTCGGCCTGCCGCACCAGTCCAACGAGCGCATCACCGAAAGTGTGCAAAAACTGCTGTCGCTGAACCCTGACCGGGTCGCCTTGTATGGCTATGCGCATGTGCCGTGGATGGCCAAGCGGCAACAGATGATCCCCTCGGACGCGTTGCCCACCCCCGAAGAGCGGCTGGAACTGTTCGAGACAGCCCGCCGCCTGTTCGCCTGGGACAATTACGTGGAAATCGGCATCGACCACTTCGCCACAAAATCGGATGGCCTGAGCATCGCTCAGAAAACCGGAAAACTGCGCCGCAATTTCCAGGGATACACGGATGATACGTCTGACGTGTTGCTGGGCGTCGGCGCGTCGTCGATCTCGCGGTTTCCGCAGGGCTATGCTCAGAACGCTCCCAGCACCGGCGCGCATACCGCCGCCATCCGCGAGGGGCGCTACTCGACCGCGCGGGGTCACCTTTTCCGCAACGACGACGTTCTGCGCTCGCGGATCATCGAGATGCTGATGTGCGACTTTGCCACCGACGACGCCGAGCTGAAGGAAACCTTCCAGATGACGCAGGCCGAGTTGAACGCGCTTTTCGCCCCTGCACGGGCCGAATTCTCCGAGATGCTGGAACACAACAGCAAGGGTCTGTACATCCCGGCACAGGCACGTCCGCTGACCCGGATGATCGCCCGTTCTTTCGATGCTTATGACCTAAGCAAAGCTGGGCATTCCTCGGCTATCTAGGGAAACGACCAAAGCCAAACTGGGGCGAGCACATGCGGATCGCCACGTTCAATCTGCAAAACCTGCGTCTGCGCGGCGATCATCTGGATGGCGCCCGCGATAGCGACTTGCCCGCTGACATGGGCGATCAGGCCCCGACGCTGGATCACTCAGATCGCCAGCTTAGCGCGCAGGTCATCCGCGACACGACGGCCGATATCATCGCCTTGCAAGAGGTATTCGACAGCGCGACCCTGGATGCATTTCACGACCGCTATCTGACGCCAATCGGGGTGACATACCCGCACCGTCATTGCTTGCCCGGAAATGATGGGCGCGGGCTGGATGTGGCCGTGATGGCGCGAAGCCCTTTGGATCTGGTGCGCAGCCACGCCGCACTGACGCCGCAGGATCTGGAGCTGGATCTGCCGTCTTTGCCGCTGGATCAGCCGATTTTTCGCCGGGATGTGTTGGAAATTCGTAGTGGAGCCCTGACCCTGTTCATCTGTCACTTCAAGGCCCCCTACCCCGACACCCAACGCACATGGGACATCCGCCGCGCCGAAGCGCGGGCATTGCACGAAATCATTTACCGCTCGCAGTCGCCGCAGGCGCTTTGGCTGGTTCTGGGGGATCTGAACGAGCCCGCCTCAGACCATGCGCCGCGCGCCCTAGAGGAGTTGTCAGCGATCAGCGTTGATCTTCTGGACCGGTTGCCCGCGCCGCAGCGGTGGACGTGGCACCACCCGCCCAGCCATCTGTATGGCCATCCCGATGCGATGCTGGCCAGCCCTACCCTGGCGCACCAATTCCCGAACGCTGTTCCACAAATTCTGCGAGAGGGCATGAGCCTTGAGACCCACCGCAACCCCGGTCCGCATTTGTCCGGCGTCGGCCATCATCGCCCACACGCCAGTGACCACGCGGCGTTGGTGCTGGATTTACCCGGCCTCTGAACGCTGAAAATCAGGTGTTTCCGTCACGGAAATCCAGACCCATTTCCGAGTAACGCTCGGCCTCTTCCTGCCAGTTTTCACGCACCTTCACTTGCAAAAACAAGTGGATACGTCGGCCCATGAATTCCTCAAGCTCGGCGCGTGCGGCCTGGCTGACTGCCTTGATCGTCTCACCGCGCTTGCCCAGAACGATACCTTTGTGGCCATCGCGCTGCACATAGATGATCTGGTCAACACGAGCCGAGCCATCCTTGCGCTCTTCCCATTTCTCGGTTTCGACCGTCATTTGATAGGGCAGTTCCTGATGCAGGCGCAGGGTCAGTTTTTCGCGGGTCATTTCGGCGGCGATCATGCGCATGGGCAGATCGGCGATCTGGTCCTCTGGGTACAGCCAAGGGCCCTCGGGCAGTTCCTGGGCCAACCATTTGCGCAGATCGTCAACGCCATGCCCTTTTTCAGCCGAGATCATGAAGGTCTGAACAAAGTTGAAGCGGGCATTCAGATCCTGGGACAAAGCCAGCAAATCCTCGGCCTTGACCCGGTCAATCTTGTTGATGGCCAGAGCGATGCGACGCTCGCCCAAGTCGGCCAGCCCCTCAAGGATGCGCTCGACGCCTTCGGTAACACCGCGATGCGCCTCGACCAGCAGGACGATCACGTCCGCATCAGCAGCCCCGCCCCAGGCGGCGGCAACCATTGCGCGGTCCAGACGGCGACGCGGGCGGAACAGGCCGGGCGTGTCGACGAACACGATCTGGCTTTCACCCTCCATGGCGACGCCCCGGATGCGCGCGCGCGTGGTTTGAACCTTGTGCGTCACGATCGAGACCTTCGCCCCCACCATCCGGTTGGTCAGCGTGGATTTACCGGCGTTCGGCTCTCCGATCAGGGCCACAAAGCCTGCGCGCTTGGTCATGGTTCGTCTCTCCTTGGATCAAGGTCAGCGGCATAGCGCAAAACATCGGCCACCGCTAGCCCGCTTTGCTTTGACGGCGCAGAGAATACAGCCCGCTTGCCACGATCACTGCCCCGCCCAGCAGCGTCAAGCCGTCGGGACGCTCTTCAAAGATCACCACGGCCAGAATCAGGGCGAATACCAGACGCGAGTACCGAAACGGTGCAACAAAGCCGATTTCCCCGATGCGCATCGCCCGCGTCAGCGCGCCATACGCTAGAACGCCGACCACCGACGTGCCGATCAGCAAATAGACGGCCTCTGACGGTGGGGCTTGCAGCTGTTCGGCGCGAGATCCCATCAGGATCACCCCGGCAAGGACCATAACAGCGAAACCAAGCGTACCAAGCTGTGCGGTGGACATGCTGGGTGGACTGGCGCGCGTGGCCAGGTCACGTCCCGCAAACCCGATCATACCCAACAGCGCAAAGATCGAATAAGGCTCGAAACTGGCGGGGGTCGGGCGCAGGATCAGAAGAACGCCCGCAAAGCCCACCAGCATGGCCAGCCAGCGCCGCCAGCCGACAGGCTCGTGAAAGATCAACACCCCGCCCAAAGCCACGACCAGGGGCGCGGCTTGCAGAATAGAAGACGTGCTGGCCAAAGGCGTCAGCGCCAACGCAAGGGCAAAGAACAGTCGCCCGCCCAGCTCGAACACGGTGCGCAGTAGCAATGGACGGGTCAGGATGGCCGGATGCAGGATCGCCTCGTGCTGGCGCACGGACATGGCCACGAAAATCACCAGCCCGAAGGTTCCGAAAAGCACCAGCGCCTGCCCCGCGGGATAGGTCTGCGTGGCCGATTTATACAGCATATCTTCAAGCGCAAAGGCGCCCATGGCCAAAACCATGAACGCGGCGCCACGCAGGTTGTCGCGGCCCATGGCTATTTTCCGTTTGCGGTGATTTGCGAGAGCAGCTCTTGCGCTGCCGCCTGTTCGGCCTGTCGTTTCGAGCTGGCGGTCGCCTCGGCTTGCTCGCCCGATTGCAGGGTCACCGAGACGGTGAACACCGGCGCATGATCGGGGCCGCTGCGGTGCTTTTCAGAATACGTGGGAGGCTGCTGACCACGCGCCTGCGCCCATTCCTGAAGGCTGGTCTTGGCATCGCGGGCATCGGCCTTGACCGTGTCCACGCGATTGCCCCACAGCCGCAGTACCATGTCCCGCGCAGTTTCAAACCCGGCATCCAGATAGACCGCAGCGATAAGAGCTTCCATGGCGTCGCCAAGCAAGGCCTGCTTGCGGCGTCCGCCTGACATCATTTCCGACCGGCCCAACCGCAGCACAGCCCCCAGATCGATCTGGCGGGCTACATCAGCGCAGGCCTCTTTGCGGACAAGGGTGTTGAATTGCGGGGCCAGCTTCCCCTCGGATGCGGATTTGTCCCGCGCCAGCAATGCCTCGGCCATGACAAGGCCCAGAACCCGGTCGCCCAGAAACTCCAGCCGTTGGTTGTCCTGCCGTGTGGGCGAAGACACCGACGAATGGGTCAGCGCGCGCACCAGCAGTTCGGGCCGTCCGAATGTGTGCCCGATCCGGCCCTCAAAGGCCTTTAATTCCGCCGAAAGCCTCACTCGACCCCCACAAAGAAGCGATCCCCACGCCATGCCCAGACCGAGAACAGCGAGCTGCCCGCAGACGAGAACATGATGCGATCCGCGCGGCCAATCAGATTTTCCAGCGGCACAAAGCCCACCCCACCCACGGCCTGCGGCACGCGGCTGTCGGTCGAGTTATCGCGGTTATCCCCCATGAAGAAGAAATGCCCTTCGGGAACAGTATAAACGCCGGTGTGGTCAGACTGCTGATCGGTGATGTTTAGGATCGCATGCGAGACGCCGTTGGGCAGCGTTTCGATCTGGCGCGACTTCTGACAGACGCCGCCGGTGCCCACGGGGCCGTTTTCGCAGCGCGGGCGCAGGCGTTGCGGGCCTTGCGCGTCGGCGACCTCTTCAAACACGCCGTCATCCTTCACCTCGACCGCCTTGCCGTTCAGATAGAGCCGCCCCGCCTTCATCTGCACGGTATCCCCTGGCAGGCCGATCAGGCGTTTGACGTAATCCGCGCCGGTCACCGGGTGGCGGAATACGATCACATCGCCACGCTCGGGCTCGCTGCCCAGGAACCGCTTGTTGTCACCATCCAGGAAACCGCAGATGTCCTTGGCATCGATGTCCAGCCCGAACGCGCGGATGCTGGGGCACGAAGCATAGGAGTAGCCATAGACCATCTTGTTCACGAACAGGAAATCCCCGATCAGCAGCGTGTCCTTCATCGAACCGGACGGAATCCAGAACGGTTGGAAAAACACGGTACGGAACACGCCCGCAATCAGCAGAGCGTAGACAACGGTCTTAATGGTCTCGACCAAACCGCTGTCTTTCTTTTCCTTCTTCGCCATCGGGCAAACTCCTGAAAATCTGTTGCTGGCTACATGCGGGGCTGCGCCAAAGGTGTCAAGGTAGCGGGCGCGCCTCGATCACGACAAAGGCCTGCGCCCAAGGGTGATCATCGGTCAAAGTGACGTGAATGATGGCCTCGTGACCCTCGGGGGTCATTTCGTTCAGCCGCTCGAGGGCCCAGCCCGTAACCTCCATCACCGGTTGACCGGTACGCAGATTGCTGACGGCCATGTCCTTCCAGCTGATCCCCATGCGCAGACCCGTGCCCAGCGCCTTGGAGCACGCCTCTTTCGCGGCCCAACGTTTGGCATAGGTCCCGGCAATGTCCTTGCGCCGTTCGGCCTTGCGCTGTTCGACCTCGGTGAAGACACGGTTGCGGAAGCGGTCCCCGAAACGCTCCAGCGTGCCTGAGATCCGCTCGATATTGGCCAGATCAGTGCCGATGCCCAGGATCATGTTTCAGCGCCCGTTCAGACCCGATTTGGCGCCCATCCCCAGGAAAAACCGAGTGGTCAGGAAGGCAATCACCGCCTGCAGCAGCACCGCGCCCATCAGCATCCCGGCGCCAAGGGGCTGCGCCATCATCGCTTGCAGTTGCGGCACCACGAAGGTCAGCACAACAGTAAAGATCATGGTGATGGCCAGCACGACCAGAGCTGCAGTCCGCGCAAATCGCCACATCTGACCGCTTTCGGGCATCTGGCGGGTTTTGCGGGCATATTTGTTCCCTTCAATCATCGCGGCAACCAAGGGCGGCAGCAGCACCATGCCCCCGTTCGAGATGTCAAAGTCAAACAGCTGGACGACCATCAGCGTCAGGAACCAAAGCCCGACGCTGACGCCCAGAAAAACGATGGTATAGCGAATGATATTCATGGGTTTCTCCTGGGTTCGGGCGGCTATTTCCAGCGCCCGACCTTTCTGGGGTAAGGTTCCAAGGCATAGTGGATTTCGGACCAGAAGGCGTTTTCGCGATAGCGCCCCTTGTAGGTCTCAAAGTCAATGTAGCCATCAACCATATGGGCCTTTTTCTTGTAGGTGGCCCGCGCGGTGATCTCGCGGATGTCGCCACGCTTCATCATCTCGACCGGGCCCTTCCATCCGTCTTCGGGGATGTCGAACAGGTGCCAGGCGTCCACGATGAACGACTGGCCATTGGACAGTTTACACACCAGTCGGCGCGCCTGCGGAAACCCTGTCAAAACATAGGTCGCGCGGCCACCCCCGGTCTGCTTGGTCAGATGACCCCGGCCTTTTTCCTCGGCGCATTGAGGGATGTCCCGAAAGCGGCGAAATTCGACCTTGAAAACCCATGTTTCCGCCGGATAGGGCGCATAGGTTTCCGCGCTGGCGGTGCTGGCCAGCATTGCGATTGCCGTGATCAGCCACTTCATGCGCGAGCCTCGTCCATCAGGCGGCGCATTTCGTGGATAGCAGGCGTGAGCCCGCGAAAGATGGATTCGCCAATGATGAAATGGCCGATGTTCAGCTCCATCACCTCGGGAAAGGCCGCGATGGGCGCGACAGTGTCATAAGTCAGGCCATGGCCCGCATGGACCTCGAGCCCCAGCGAATGCGCATAGGCCGACATTTCGCGCAGGGCCTCAAGCTCGGCATCGCGTTCATCGAAACGACCTTCGGCATGGGCGTCGCAATAGGCACCGGTGTGCAATTCGATCACCTGGGCCCCGATGCGCGCGGCGGCTTCGATCTGCTTTCTATCAGCGGCGATGAAAATCGATACTCGGCACCCCGCCTCGCGCAAGGGCGCAATATAATGCGCCAAACGGTTTTCATCGCGCGCGACTTCCAGCCCGCCTTCTGTGGTGCGTTCTTCGCGTTTTTCAGGAACGATACAGACCGCATGTGGTTTGTGACGCAGCGCGATTCTCTGCATCTCGTCGGTCGCGGCCATTTCAAAGTTCAGCGGCACGGTCAGGACCTCCATCAGCCCATCAATATCCGCGTCCGAAATGTGCCGGCGGTCTTCGCGCAAATGCGCCGTGATGCCATCCGCCCCTGCCTCTTCGGCCAGCTTGGCCGCCCGCAGCGGGTCCGGATACGCCCCACCTCGTGCATTCCGCACCGTGGCGACATGGTCGATGTTCACACCCAGACGCAGTTTTCCCAAAGGCTCCATCGCCTTCTCCTTCACTCTTTCGCAAGACCCCGCGGGGCAGACCCTAGTCCGGTTTTTTGCTGTCGTCAGCCGCCAGATGCGCTTTTTTCTTCAGGGCAGCAAGTTTTGCCTTCAGAGCCCCCTTGCGGCGCTTCTGATAGGCCCGGATCAGCGGCACGCTAATGTAATAAGCAACCAGTCCCGCGATGGTGCCGGGGATGATGCCGCCGATCATGAAGGGAAAGAACACCTCGTCATAAAAGACAAGCAGGTTATGCCATTCGACCTCTTGCCCGTTGAACAGGGCCAGCGCGTTGTCCTTGAGGTTCTCGCCCGCGTCCACGAACTTGCCAGCAAGCGAGCGGTGTACCTCGTCATCGTCCCCATTGCCGCGTCCCAGCAGGAAATAGCCCGTCTTCATGCTGATCACGCCAATGGGCACATAGGTCAGCGGATTACCGAAAAAGGTGCCCAAAAGCGCCGCCAGGATGTTGCCGCGCACGATAAAGGCCAGCGTAGCCGCCACGACGAAATGCATCCCGAAGAAAGGCGTAAAGGTGGTAAGGACCCCGGCGAACAGACCGCGAGCGATCTTTTCAGGCGAATCGGGCAGGCGGCGCAGGCGGTGTTGGACGTATTGGGCGGCGCGCCCCCATCCCCCGCGGGGCCAGAAGAATTCGAACACGATCTGCCAGATCGGCCTTCTGTCCCTGCGTTTGAAAACCACGAAAGGTTCCTTCCTTACCCTGAATACCCGCTCAACCGAGTGGGATCACGATGACGCGCTACGGCCGCCACGTCCCCTTCTGCCTCAAGGGCCGACATTACCGAGTGCAAATGTTCTGCGTCGCGCAGCTCGATATCCATGATCAGGCGGAAGAAATCGGGCTTGCGGTCGGCGAATTGCAAATTCGAGATATTGGCCTTCTGCTCTCCGATCAATGTGCAAATACGCCCCAGTACACCCGCATCATTGCCGATCGTCAGCTCAAGCGAGACCGGATGCACTGGCGGGTGCTGTCCAGCGTGCCAATGCAGGTCCATCCAGCGTTCGGGCTGATCCTCGTACGAGGCAAGCGCCTCGCAATCGATTGCGTGCACCACGACACCCTTGCCGCGATAGGTAATGCCAACGATCCGCTCGCCGGGCAGCGGCTGGCAGCACGGCGCCAGGTCAAACCGCTGGTCCGAAGACAGACCAACAACAGCGCGTTTGGGTTCAACCACGTCGCCCTCAACCGAGCTAAGCTCGGGATAGACGGCATGTATCACTTCGCGGGCTGTCAGCTCGGCGCTTCCAAGGCGGGCCAGCAGCTCGTCACGGCCGTCGATGCGCAAATGCCGCGCGGCAGTGTCCAGCGCCTTGTCGGTTGATTTCTTGCCGACATGTTCAAAGGCCGAGCGCGCCAGTTCCCGGCCCAGCTTGATAAACCGTTCGCGGTCCACAGCGCGCAAGGCCCTGCGAATGGCGGCCTTGGCCTTGCCGGTTGTCGCGATTTCCAGCCAGGTGCTTTGCGGCGTCTGGCCTTCGGCGGTAATGATCTCGACCGATTGGCCGTTCTTCACGCGGGTCCACAGCGGCACGCGCATCCCATCCACCTTGGCGCCTACGCAGGCGTTGCCGATCCTGGTGTGGATGGCATAGGCGAAATCGATCGGCGTCGCGCCCTTAGGCAGCTTGACCACCTCGCCCTTGGGGGTGAAGCAGAACACCTTATCGGTATACATCTCCAGCTTGACCGCTTCCATGAACTCGTCATGGTCTTCTTCAACGATCATCTGTTCGGACAGGTTTGCGATCCACTTGGCCGGGTCCACGGCAAAGGGGTTCTGGCTGCGCACACCGTCACGATAGGACCAGTGCGCGGCCACACCGGTTTCGGCCACATCATGCATCTGCCGGGTGCGGATTTGCACCTCGACCCGTTTGCCATCACGGCCCGAAACCGAGGTATGGATCGATCGGTACCCGTTCGATTTGGGCTGGCTGATGTAATCCTTGAACCGGCCCGGTACGGCGCGCCAGCGCTGATGGATCACGCCCAGTGCGCGATAGCAATCCATTTCCGTGTCGGTGATAACCCGAAAGCCATAGATGTCGGACAAGCGGCTAAAGCCCATGTCCTTTTCCTGCATCTTGCGCCAGATCGAGTAGGGTTTCTTGGCACGCCCAAAGACCTGAGCTTCGATCCCGGCCTCTTCCAGCTCGTGACGCATGTCGCCGGTGATGCGATGGATCACGTCCCCGGTTTCTTTTTGCAGCATCACGAAGCGGCGCATGATGCTGGCGCGGCCCTCGGGGTTAAGCACCTTGAAGGCCAGATCCTCCAGCTCTTCGCGCATCCATTGCATCCCCATCCGTCCGGCAAGGGGGGCAAAGATGTCCATGGTCTCGCGCGCTTTGACGACCTGCTTTTCAGGTCGCATGGCGTTGATCGTGCGCATGTTGTGCAAACGGTCGGCCAGCTTGACCAGAATAACCCGCAGATCCTTGGACATCGCCATGAACAGCTTGCGGAAGTTCTCGGCCTGCTTGGTTTCGCTGCTGGACAGCTGCAGGTTGGTCAGCTTGGTAACGCCGTCGACCAGCTCGGCCACATCGGTGCCAAACAGCTTTTCGACCTGGGAATAGTTGGCCTTGGTATCCTCGATCGTGTCGTGCAGCAACGCGGTGACGATGGTGGCATCGTCCAGACGCTGTTCGGTCAGGATGGCGGCAACGGCGACGGGATGGGTGAAATAGGGCTCGCCCGAGTGGCGATACTGCCCCTCGTGCATCTGCAGCCCAAAGTCATAGGCCCGCCGCAGCAGGTCTTCGTTCGTGTTCGGATTGTAATTGCGGACCAGAGCGATCAGGTCATCAACCGCGATCATAAAACCCGCTTTCCGTGGCTAGGGGCAGGCTTAGCCCTGCCCTTGAGCTTCCATCAACTGACGCAGCAGCATTTCTTCGGACATGTCGTCCGCGGCCGGTTTGTCCTCGGGTTCACCACCGCCCATCAGCAGGGCCATGTTGTCATCCTCGGGCATGTCGACCTCGATCTGGGTCTGGTTGCTCTCGATCAGGCGCTCGCGCAGCTCGTCGGCCGATTGGGTTTCCTCGGCAATCTCGCGCAGGGCAACAACGGGGTTCTTGTCGTTGTCACGGTCCACGGTGATCGGGGCACCGGCCGACACTTCACGTGCGCGGTGAGCAGCGAGCATAACCAGCTCGAAGCGGTTCGGAACCTTGTCTACGCAATCTTCAACGGTAACGCGGGCCATCGGGCACTCCAATCAGAGGGGTGAGAGTATGAAAGGCGCTTTCTAGGCTCAAAATAAGGGATTGACAACCCAAATTTCAAATCGGTTTTACCTCGTCTCGCGCAATTTTCGGCAAGCTCTCGCACAACTGCCGGGTGGTCTGGTTCAGAACGGGATGAGACCAGTCCGGCGCGACGTCCAGCATCGGCACCAGCACAAAGGCCCGGTCCTGTAACCTGGGGTGCGGCAGGATCAGTTGCTGTGGGGCCTCGGTTTGCTGTCGGTCAAGCGGCAGCTCCAGCCAGGTGCGGAAAACAGCCACGTCGGGCAAAACCCTTTGTCCGTGGGCGATAAGATCGATATCCACCGTCCGCGCGCCCCAACGCCGGTCGCGCTGACGGCCCAGGTTGGCCTCGACCTTGTGCAGCAGCTCCAGCAATGGGCCGGGCTCTTGCCGCGTGTCCACAACCACCACCGCATTCACATAGTCAGGCCCCGCCCCGGCGGGAAAACAGGGTGTTTCGTAGAACCGGCTGGTTCTAAGCACCCGCACTCCGCTTGCCGAAATTTTCGCTAAGGCAAGTCGCAACAGCTGCTCTGGCCCCTGACCGTCCAGAGACTGATTCGATCCTAAGGCAAGCACGACGACTTGATCGGTATTCTGCAAGACCCTATCCTTTCGAGCGTAGTAACCCACTTGCTAACTGTTTCTGATAAACATAATTCTGAAACTAGTCGCGCCTGATTTTTTCACTCACTCACTCACGGACAGTCGGCGCGCATTAAAAAATTGGGAAGGATTTTTATGTTCTACAAAGACGAACGGCTGGCGCTGTTCATCGACGGATCAAATTTATATGCTGCGGCCAAAGCTCTTGGCTTTGACATTGATTATAAGTTGCTTCGCCAGGAATTCATGCGCCGCGGGAAACTGCTTAGGGCCTTTTATTATACTGCCCTGCTGGAAAACGACGAATACTCGCCCATCCGGCCGCTGGTCGACTGGCTGCACTACAACGGCTTCACCATGGTGACCAAGCCGGCCAAGGAATACACCGACAGCCAGGGCCGCCGGAAGGTCAAAGGCAACATGGACATCGAGCTGACCGTCGACGCGATGGAGCTGGCCCCGCGTGTTGATCACGTTGTGCTGTTCTCGGGCGATGGGGATTTCCGTCCGCTGGTGGAATCGCTGCAACGTCAGGGTGTGCGCGTGTCGGTCGTGTCGACCATTCGCAGCCAACCGCCAATGATTGCAGACGAACTGCGCCGTCAGGCCGACAACTTCATCGAACTGGACGAGCTGAAAGAGGTCATCGGGCGCCCCCCGCGCGAAGTCCCCTTGGAGCGCGAGACCGTCTATTCGTCGTGACACCTTACGGGTCGGGCCCGCCGCCTGTCACTGATCCGCCTGCGCATTGATCATGTCATGCCGTCGGATCACCGCTGCGGGCCACGTGCTTTTAATGAAAGCCAGCACAGCCAGTATGTCCCCATCCGACAGGATGTCCTCGTACCCGGCCATGCGCGACCTGTAGCCACCGCCAACCATCGCCTCGGTCCCGTATTTCGTGGTCAGGAACAAAATCCGGTCCGGATGGTGCCATGTATGCCCCGAGGCATCATGCGGCGGCGCGGGCAGATAGCCCTCGGCGTCGCGGTCGCGCCAGTTCGGCTCGCCTTCCAGGTTCGCCCCGTGGCAACTGGCGCAATTCTCGGCATATATCTGCTGGCCGGCACGCACAGCGGAGGGGTTGTCATAAGGCACGAACCCTTCGGCCTGAACATTGCCAGCCGCCAAAACCGCTGCCAGAGAATAGAACGCTTTGCGCATGACCCCTCCTGTCCTTCGGTTCCA
The DNA here is from genome assembly GCF_965218685.1 of Thalassovita sp. GTDB lineage: Bacteria > Pseudomonadota > Alphaproteobacteria > Rhodobacterales > Rhodobacteraceae > Thalassobius. The sequence continues at coordinate 445,190 of NZ_OZ244657.1, forward strand.
TTGCATCAGATCACCCGGCGACGATCAACACCGCCGCTGCTCACGGTTGCGTGTTCCATTGCGCCCAAGGGGCTGGACGCTTGGGGGTTAAGGCCTTACCTCTGACCCCACAGGAGAGCCCGCATGACCAAACAACCGTTGACCATCTATCTTGCTGCCCCGCGCGGGTTCTGTGCAGGCGTTGACCGCGCCATCAAGATCGTCGAAATGGCGATCCAGAAATGGGGGGCGCCCGTCTATGTCCGCCACGAGATCGTGCATAACAAATACGTGGTCGACAGCCTGCGCGACCAAGGCGCCGTCTTCGTGGAAGAGCTTGAGGATTGCCCCGACGACCGCCCGGTGATTTTCTCGGCCCATGGGGTGCCCAAATCGGTGCCCGCGGCCGCCTCGGCGCGCCAGATGGTCTATGTGGATGCCACCTGTCCGCTTGTCTCGAAAGTGCATATCGAGGCCGAGCGGCACTTTGAAAACGGGCTACAGATCATCATGATCGGACACGCAGGCCACCCCGAAACCATCGGCACCATGGGTCAGCTGCCGGAAGGAGAGGTGCTGCTGGTCGAAACCGTCGAGGACGTCGCCAGCGTTGCCGTGCGCGATCCGTCCAAGCTGGCGTTCGTGACGCAGACCACACTGTCGGTGGACGATACGATCGACATCATCGCGGCCCTTAATGCGCGCTTTCCCCAGATCGTTGGCCCTCATAAAGAGGACATCTGCTATGCCACGACAAACCGGCAAGCTGCGGTCAAGGCGATTGCTCCGCGCTCGGACGCGCTGTTGGTCGTGGGGGCGCCGAACTCGTCCAACTCGCGCCGTCTGGTCGAGGTCGCCTCGCGCAATGGCTGCGACTATGCCCAACTGGTGCAGCGCGCCACGGATATCGACTGGCGCGCGCTTGAAGGCATCCGGTCGATCGGCATCACGGCTGGCGCCTCGGCCCCCGAGGTTCTGATCTCTGAGGTTGTCGATGCATTCCGCGCCCGCTTTGATGCACAGGTCGAGATCGTGGAAACCGCGCAGGAAAACATCGAGTTCAAGGTCCCCCGCGTTCTGCGTGAAACTGCCTGAACCACCCATAGGCCACGCAATGATCCAGATCCCACGCACGCCCCTACTGATCGGCCTTGCCGGGTTGCTCCCATTCCTTTGGAGCGCCCTGACCGTCACCTTTGACTCCCTTGCCGTCTGGAGCATTCAGGCCCTGGGTGCCCGCTTCACTGGACCATATATCGGTGTCTTCTACGGCGCGGTGATCCTGGCCTTCATGTCGGGCATCCTGTGGGGCTTTGCCACAAAATCGGACCGGCCACTGGGGTATCTTTTGTCCGTCCCGCCGGCCTTTTGGGCGTTCTATTCCACGGGCGGAGGCCACGTCACCGCCGCGCTTAACCTTGCAATCGGCTTTCTGGCAATCTTGCTGGTGGACGCCTATTTCGTGCGTCACCGGCTGGCGCCAGATTGGTGGATGGCCCTGCGTATCCCGCTGAGTATCGTCGTCGTTGCCTGCCTTCTGATCACGGCCACCTCATGAGCTCGGATCCTCGTACCATCCAGATCTATGACGAACGCGCGGGCGAGTATGCCTCGGTCACAGCGGACCATATCGAAACGCCGCTACTGCAAGCCTTTATCGCCGCCCTGCCCTCTGATGCGCATGTTCTGGATCTGGGCTGCGGTCCGGGGTTGTTCGCAGCAGCCATGGAGGCAAAGGGGCTGACGGTGGATGCCACCGATGCCTCGGAGCAGATGGTGGCTTTGGCCAACCAGCAACCAGGCGTCAGCGCCCGGCAGGCAAGCTTTGCTGATCTGGATGCGCGGGAACATTATGACGGCGTCTGGGCCAACTTCAGCTTACTGCACGCCCCGCGCGCAGACATGCCCGGCCACTTGGCCCGTATCCACTCAGCGCTGAAACCCGGCGGACAGTTCCACATGACCGTGAAAACCGGCACGGGCGAGGCGCGTGACCGGCTGGGGCGTTTTTATACCTACTATCAACCCTGCGAAATGCGGGCGCTGCTGGAGGACGCGGGCTTCACCGTCACGAAAATCACGCCCGGACGCGATAAAGGGCTGGACGGCAGCTTGTCTGATTGGATATCGGTGGCCTCCCATGCCTGAACTATATGCTTATACCGACGGAGCTTGCTCTGGTAATCCCGGCCCCGGTGGCTGGGGCGTTCTGCTGCGCGCGATGGACGGCGACTCCATCGTCAAAGAACGCGAGCTTTCGGGCGGTGCGGCCGAGACCACAAACAACCAGATGGAACTTTTGGCCGCGATCAACGCGCTGGAAACGCTGGCAAAACCCTCGGTTATCACGGTTGTGACCGACAGCGCCTACGTCAAGAACGGCGTCACCGGCTGGATCCACGGGTGGAAGCGGAACGGTTGGAAAACCGCCTCCAGAAAACCGGTGAAAAACGTCGAGCTGTGGCAGCGACTGGACGAGGCCCAAGCCCGGCATCAGGTCACCTGGGAATGGGTCAAAGGCCACGCCGGCCACCCCGAGAACGAACGCGCGGACGAGCTGGCCCGCGCCGGCATGGCGCCCTTCAAACCAAGCAAGGCAAGCCAATGAGCGCGCTTGCGATGTTGGATTATGCCTCGGTCGCGGTGTTCGCCCTGACCGGCGCCTTGGCCGCGTCTCGCGCGCAGTTGGACCTTGTTGGGTTCGCCTTCATCGCGTGTCTGACAGCCGTGGGCGGAGGCACTCTGCGCGATTTGCTACTGGATCGAAACCCGCTGTTCTGGATCGCCCAGCCGTCCTATATCGCCCTTGCTGCCTGTGCTGCCCTGCTGGTTTTCTTCACCGCTCACCTGTTCGAAAGCCGCTATCGGTTGCTACTTTGGCTGGATAGCATCGCCTTGGCCGTGGCCGTTCCGGCCGGGGTCAGCCTGGCCCTAAGCCAGGGGCAACCCGCCCCCATTGTGATGATCATGGGCATGATCACCGGCACCTTCGGGGGCCTGATGCGTGACGTGGTCTGCAACGAAGTACCATTGGTGCTGAAACAAGGCGAGCTATACGTCACCGCCGCCTTCGCCGGATCGGCCGCAGCGGTGCTGGCCCAATGGCTGGACCTTTCGACCCCGATCAGCCTGATGATCTGCGCAGGTACAACTTGGGCCCTGCGCGCCGGTTCGATGCAGTTCGGCTGGCAACTGCCGGTCTATAAAAGCCGCCCGCCCAAACAGTGATCTATTTCTGGATATAGGTCTGCCACAGCCAGATCAGCAGCATCGCGCCCAGGACCGCCCCGATCAGCCCGGCAAATGCGCCCATCACGCTCAGCAAAAACCGCAGGACCAGCCCGCCGATCAACGCGCCGGCAATGCCAATGGCGATGGTCGGGATGATCTGCATTTCCAGCTTCATCAACCGGGTGGCCAGAAAACCGGCCGCGGCCCCAATGATAACCAACCAGATGACGCCCATGGTTCCCTCCTATTTGCGAAAGCGCGTGGGCACGATAACCAGCGCCCCGATCGAACTCAGGATCGCATCCACGCCAGCGCTGCCGAACCGCAGCCCGAACATGATCCGCACGAAATAGAACAACAGCGCCCCACCCACGCAGATGATAATCGAGGGCAGGTACCCGTTTCGCGTAAACCCGGTTCTCTCCGAGGCATAGCCCACGATCCCGGCAATCACGACAGTACCGATCATGGAAGGAAACATGGAGCTCTCCGATTAAAGGCGCGTGCCCTTTGGCAAAGGCATTCCGCGCAGAAACTCGGTGGCATCCTGCGCTCCCTTACCGGCCCGTTGCAAGCGCAAAAGCTGCACCGCACCCGAGCCGCAGGCCACCGTCAGCCTGTCATCCAGAATTTCACCGGGCACGCCATTCCCTTCGACCAGACGCGAGCCCAGCAGCTTGATGCGCACGCCCTCGATCTCGACGAACGCACCGGGAAAGGGCGAAAGTCCGCGGATTTTGCGATCCACCTCGGCTGCAGGCGCCTGCCAGTCGATCGCGGCCTCGGCCTTGTCGATCTTGTGGGCATAGGTCACCCCATCGGCAGGTTGCTTTTGCGGAGTAAGCTCGGGCAGACGCTCCAGCGCCTCGACAATCAGCGCGGCCCCCATTTCAGACAGTCGGTCATGCAGCTCCGAGGTGACCTCTTCAGTGCCAATTTCCGTCGTTTTGCGCAACAGCACAGGCCCGGTGTCCAGACCGGCCTCCATCTGCATGATGCACACACCGGTTTGCGCATCCCCGGCCATGATCGCCCGGTGAATCGGAGCCGCCCCGCGCCAACGGGGCAGCAGGCTGGCGTGAATGTTCAGACAACCATATTTGGGCGCATCCAGCACGGGCTGGGGCAGCAACAAACCATAAGCCACAACTACGGCTACATCAGCACCCAAGGCGGCGAACTCGGCCTGTTCTTCAACGCCCTTCAGGGATACCGGATGTCTTACGTCCAAACCCATTTCAAGAGCACGGGCATGAACCGGGGTGGGACGTTCTTTCTTACCGCGCCCAGACCGACGCGGCGGCTGGCAATAAACAGCGGCGATCTCGTGCCCGGCCTCGACCAGCGCCTCCAGCACCGGAACCGAAAACTCTGGTGTTCCCATGAATACGACGCGCATCCGCTTGCCTTTCTTTGCTCTTCTAATACTCCCGCCGGAGGCGTCCCAGCGTGAGTTTAGCGCAGTTTCCGCGCTTTGCGGATCAGCATATCCCGCTTCATCTTGGATAGATGGTCGAAATACATCTTGCCATTCAAGTGGTCGATCTGATGCTGAACGCTGGTGGCCCACAGGCCGACGAAATCGCGCTCTTCGATGTCTCCGTTTTCGTTCAGAAAGCGGACGGTCACGGCCCGAGGCCGCTCGATCTTGGCAGACACACCCGGCAGGTTGGGGCTGGCCTCTTCATGAGGGCGCAGCTGAACACTGGCATGAAGCACTTCAGGATTGGCCATGCGTACGGCCTGACCACGGGCCTCGGACGCGTCCACGACCGCCAGCCGCTGCATCACGCCGATCTGGACAGCAGCCAGACCAACACCGGGCATCGCCTCCATCGTGTCGATCATGTCATTCCAGATCGCGCGGGTTTCATCGGTAATCTCAGCTACATCAGCGGCCGCTGTGCGCAGCCGCTTGTCCGGCCAGGGAATGCACACCCGAGCGGTCACGCGCGGGCCCGTTCGCGTTTCAGCTTCTGCATCTTGCGGGTGATCATCTGGCGCTTTAGCGGCTTCAGATAGTCAATAAACAGCTTGCCGTTCAGGTGGTCGATCTCGTGCTGCACGCAGGTCGCCCACAGCCCACCAAAATCCTCGGTCTGCTCATTGCCGTTCATGTCGATCCACCGCACCGAGACATCCGCCGGGCGCGTTACCTCGGCGTACTGGTCGGGGATCGACAGGCAGCCCTCTTCGTAGACATTGGTGTCGTCCGAGGACGCAATAATCTCGGGGTTGAACATGATCAGGGGGCGGGGCGTTTCGCCCTCTTCCTTAACGCAATCCAGCACGATCAGACGGTGCATTTTCCCGATCTGAGGGGCCGCCAAACCGATGCCCGGTGCGTCATACATGGTTTCCAGCATGTCGTCTGCCAGGGTGCGCAGCTCGTCCGAAAGGTCGGCAACGGGATCGCAGACTTTCTTGAGCCGGGGGTCGGGATGGATCAGGATCGGGTACTTCATGAGGGGCATTTATGATATGGCCAAGCCCCGCGCAATGGGCCAAAGTCTCGGATGACAGAGGGGAAGACTTATCCATTTGGGACTTTTTCCTGCTTTGCTATCTTCTTTAGGTACTTTTTCCCATTTTTATCTAATATTTAGGAACACCCTTTTATTTTTTTCGGCATTATGAGAGCAAATACCTACCAAGGATGCCTCCTTGTTCCCAACCTATTTATCCGTCTAGGGTGCAGCCCCAACCACCAAGGAGACCTCGTATGAGCTTTGATGACATCATCAACCGTTTTGGCAGCCATTCCCTGAAATGGGACATGATGAGCGCGCGCTATGATGTCCCGGCTGACGAGGGCCTGCCCATGTGGGTTGCCGACATGGACTTTCCTGCCCCGCAATGCGTTCAGGACGCAGTTCAGCGGATGCATGACCATGGGATCTACGGTTATTACGGCGACGAACGCAGCTATTTGGAGGCTATCTGCTGGTGGATGAAAAACCGCCACGGCTGGGAGGTGGACCCAAGCGCCATCTTCACCACTCACGGACTGGTCAACGGCACCGCGATGTGTGTCGAGACCTTTACCCAGCCCGGCGACAGCGTTGTCCTGATGACCCCGGTGTATCACGCCTTTGCCAAGGTGATCCGCGCCAATGGCCGCCACGTGATCGAATGCGATCTGCGCAACAATGATGGCCGCTATGAGATGGATTTCGAGGCATGGGACGCGCAGATGGATGGTTCGGCCAGGATGCTGGTTCTGTGCTCGCCGCATAACCCGGGTGGGCGTGTCTGGACCAAGGACGAACTGCAGGGCGTTGCCGATTTCGCCAAACGTCACGACCTGATCCTGGTCTCGGACGAGATCCACCACGATCTGGTTTTCCCCAGCGCCACCCACACCCCCATGGCGCTGATCGACGGGATCGAGGACCGGCTGATCATGATGACCGCCACCACCAAGACCTTTAACATCGCAGGCAGCCATTCGGGCAATGTGATCATCCAAAACCCAGCCTTGCGCCGGAAGTTTGCGAACCGCTTGATGGGTCTGGGTCTTTCACCCAACGCTTTTGGGCTGCACATGGCCGAGGCCGCCTATTCTCCCGAAGGGGCGGCGTGGGTCGATGAACTGGTCGCCTATCTTGATGGCAACAAGCAGCTGTTCGACACTGCGATCAACGCCATCCCCGGCCTGAAATCCATGCCGCTGGAGTCCACCTATCTGGCCTGGGTCGATTTTTCCGGCACCGGAATGCCGCGCGAGGAATTCACCGCGCGGGTGGAAAAAGAAGCCAAGATCGCGGTGAACCACGGGCCGACCTTCGGGTCGGGCGGCGAGGATTTCCTGCGCTTCAATCTGGCGACACCCCGGGCGCTGGTCGAGCAGGCGATCGAGCGGATGCAGGCCGCATTCTCGGACCTGCAATAACGCCTAAACGATCGGTTTGCTTTCCAGAAGCCCGGCCGTCTGCGGCTCGTCCACGACGAAATCCACGGGCGGGACGTCTTGAATGGCCGTCAGCCGCTTGAACTCGAATATCATCTGGCCGTTTTCCTCTTCCGAGGCGACGATCAGGCATTGATACATGTGAAAGCCGCGGTCGTAGATATCGACAAACCCGCGCAGCTTGGGCGCATCCTCGGCCTCGAGTGCGAAACCCGTGTCCCAGAACCGCAATATGCGGAAGGCTTGGCCGTTTGCCTCGACCACCATACGGGACGAGCGTTTCTGACTGCGCAGACGCGCGGCATCCAGGCCGGCCTGAACCTCTTTGGATATGAACGTAGACATCGTGGCTTCCCCTTCCAGATGAGTAGAGCATGCCGCAATAAGCGCAGCCGTCAAGCGCCGCTTACGCGGCGGCGCAGCATGGCCGCAAACCCCTTTCCTACATGGTCGCGCAAGAATGTTTCACACCCAAGTCCTTAGGAATCGGTGAAAAAACTGATTCTCTTGCATGTGCAGCAACGCACCGTAACTGCGCGCTGGCGGGCTGTTCGCGGCGCGACCAATGTCCTATACCCCCGGTCAAAGGAGATACCTCTATGGGCCAGCTTGTCGACGGAAAATGGGAAAGCACGTGGTACGACACCAGTAAAACGGGTGGAAAATTCGTACGTTCAGTCACCAGTTTTCGCAACTGGATCACCCCTGACGGGCAACCCGGCCCCAGCGGTACGGGCGGGTTCGCGGCCGAAAGCGGGCGCTATCATCTTTATGTCTCGCACGCCTGTCCCTGGGCGCATCGCACCCTGATCTTTCGCGCTCTGAAGGGGCTGACGGACCATATAAGCATCTCGGTCGTACATCCGGACATGCTGGATGATGGCTGGACCTTCGCGACTGATTTTCCGGGTGCCACGGGCGACACACTGTTTGGCCTGCCGTTCCTGCGCGACATCTACACCCGCGCGCAACATGACATCTCGGGGCGAGTGACGGTGCCTGTGCTGTGGGACAAACAGACGAACACGATCGTTTCGAACGAAAGCGCCGAGATCATCCGAATGTTCAACAGCGCCTTTGACAAGCTGACCGGCATTACGCTGGATTTCTGGCCCGAAGCGCAGCGCACAAAGATCGAAGCGTTCAACACCCGCATCTACGACACGGTGAACAACGGTGTCTACAAGGCTGGTTTTGCCACCACGCAAAAGGCCTATGACGCGGCGGTTCACCCGCTGTTCGACAGCTTGGAGTGGCTGGAAACCCACCTGTCCTCGAACCGCTATTTGCTGGGCGATCAACAGACCGAGGCCGACTGGCGTCTTTTCACCACCCTGATCCGCTTTGATCCGGTCTATCACTTGCACTTCAAATGCAACCGCAAGCGACTGATTGACTATCCCAACCTGTGGGGGTTCACCCGCGAGCTGTATCAGACGCCCGGAGTGGCCCAGGTTACGTATCTGGATCATATCGTGCGCCATTATCACTACAGCCACGAGACGATAAATCCTTACCGGATCCTGCCGATCAACCCGGTTTTGAACTACAATGAGCCGCACAACCGCGGGCACTAGGCCTTGTCTTTCCCTGCGGTTTCCGGGCATTCAACGCCCCAGGATCTGGCAGAGGCACACATGACCACCAACACCCGAGATCACGGAGGAGGCATCGACGCGGCCGCCGCACGATATGGCGGGGCGCGAGGCGATTGGATTGACCTGTCCACCGGGATCAATCCGGTGCCCTACCCGGTGGGCGATCTGCCCGCGCAGGCCTGGACCGCCCTGCCCGACGCCGGCGCCGCCGAGGCGCTGGAACGCGCTGCCCGCCAATTCTGGAACGTGCCTGACACGGCTTCGGTCCTGGCTGCCCCCGGCGCCTCGGCGCTGATCGCCCGCATCCCGCTGCTGCGGCCTGCGGGGCGGGTCGATATCCCTCAGCCCACCTATAACGAACATCTGGCCGCCTTCGAGGCCTACGGTTGGACGCGAGGGGCAGATGCCAACGCCCGTGTTCTGGTCCACCCGAACAATCCGACGGGCACTTGGCACCACCGCGACACCGTGACCGCGCCTTTGACGATCATCGACGAAAGCTTTTGCGATGAGGCGCCCGACCGGTCCCTGATCCGCGAAACCGCCCAGCCTGGTCGAATTGTCCTGAAAAGCTTTGGGAAATTCTGGGGGCTGGCGGGTCTCCGCCTTGGCTTTGCCATCGGCCAGCCGCAGGATATCGAGCCCCTGCGGAACGCGCTTGGCCCTTGGCCTGTTTCGGGTCCCGCGCTGGCGATCGGCGCACGGGCTCTTTCAGATCAAGACTGGGCCGAAACCACCCGGGCGCGTCTGACAGCTGATGCCGCGCGCCTTGATACACTGATGCTGAACGCCGGGGCCCAGTTGCAAGGCGGAACCTCCCTGTTCCGGCTCTATCACGTCCCGAATGCTGCACAGTGGCAGGACCGCTTGGCCCGCCAACACATCTGGACGCGCACCTTCCCATACTCGGACCACTTCTTGCGCCTTGGCCTGCCCTCCCCCGCCGATTGGCCCCGACTGGAGGCCGCCCTGTGACATTGTTCTTCGCGATGATTTTGGACGCGCTGCTGGGCGAGCCGAAATGGCTATGGAGCCGCGCGCCTCATCCCGCCGTTTTGATGGGGCGCCTGATCGGTTGGGCGGATAAACGTTTCAACAACGGGTCCTATCGCCGCCTTAAAGGCATCGCGACCGTGGCCGCGCTGTCCGTTGGCGCTGTTCTGCTTGGTGCGCTACTGTCCCAACTGGGTCCGGTGATCGAGATCCTCGTGGCCGCCGTTTTGCTGGCTCAAAAATCCCTGGTGCAGCATGTGCAAGCCGTGGGCAACGCGCTGCGCCTTTCATTGGCCGAGGGGCGCCGCTCGGTCGCCATGATCGTGGGGCGCGATACCGCTGAAATGGATGCACCCGCCGTCACCCGCGCCGCGATCGAGTCAGCGGCCGAGAACCTTTCAGACGGGATTATCGCCCCTGCCTTCTGGTTCCTTGTGGCGGGTCTGCCCGGCCTTCTTTTGTACAAGATCACCAACACCGCCGACAGCATGATCGGCTATAAAACCGCTCGGCATCAATCCTTTGGCTGGGCGGCGGCGCGGTTTGACGACTTGCTGAACCTGATCCCCGCGCGTCTTACGGCTGCCCTGATCGCGCTGACCCACAACGGGCAGAATGACTGGCACCTGATCCGCGCCGAGGCCCGACGTCACCGTTCGCCCAATGCAGGCTGGCCCGAGGCCGCGATGGCGCGTGCCCTGAGCGTTGCACTGTCCGGCCCCCGCTCGTATGACGGGCAGATGCGCGATTTTCCGTGGGTGAACCCACATGCAGACCGCGCCCCGGGCCCGGATGCAATCGATTCTGCGGTGGCAGCCTTGTGGCGCACCTGGGCCACTGCGCTGGCGCTTAGCCTAGTCATCGGTCTGATCGTCTGTTTTTTCTGACTTTCGCTAAAGGCTTGGCACCTGCTAGGGTCGGCCCAAAGTCATTTACCCGAGGCCCCCATGCGTTTTCACAAGTCGCTCTGCGTTACCGTTTCTGCCCTGCTTTTCAGCGCTACAACCACATTGGCCGCCCCGTGCGGCGGCGCGTTTTCCAATTTCGTGGACGGATTACGCGCCGAGGCGATCTCGGACGGACACAGCTCCAAAACCGTTAAGCGTTTCTTTGCAGGCGTTCGCCAGGATCCCAAAGTGCTGAAGGCTGACCGCGCGCAAGGTGTGTTCCAGATGGATTTCACCTCGTTCGCACGACGCTTAATCTCGGCTGACCGGATGAAGCGCGGACAATCAAACGCCCGCAAATACAACGCGATCTTTGACCAAGTTGAACGCAAATACGGCGTCAGCCGCGGCGTCCTTTTGGCCTTTTGGGCATTCGAGACGGACTATGGCGCCTTTCAGGGTGATTTCAACACGCTGAACGCGCTGGTCACGTTGGCCCATGATTGCCGCCGGCCCGCGCTGTTCCGCCCCCAGATATTCGCCGCGCTAAAGCTCTATGAGAACGGAGATTTCGACCCCGCCCGCACCACAGGTGCCTGGGCAGGCGAGATCGGCATGGTGCAGATGCTGCCGCAGGATATTCTGGACAACGGCGTAGACGGTGACGGAGACGGTCACGTCCGCCTGAAAACCTCGGCACCGGACGCGCTGATGTCGGGGGGCAAGATGCTCAGCCACCTTGGCTGGAACAAGGGGCAACCCTGGCTGCAAGAGGTCACCGTCCCCGCCCGAATGGATTGGTCGAAAACCGGTATTCACACCACGCTCAGCCAATCGCAATGGGAAAAAATGGGGGTGCGCCCAAGGGCCGGACAATGGCAAACCAACCTGCCCGTCAGCATCATCCTGCCACAAGGCCACAAAGGCCCCGCCTTTGCCGCATACCCCAACTTTCACGTCTTCTTTGAATGGAATCAAAGTTTTACCTACGTACTGACCGCTGGGTACTTTGCCACCCGACTAACCGGAGCACCCGTCTTTGACGCCCGCAACCCAGACCCCGGCCTCAGTGGCTCGCAAATGAAGGAACTACAACGCAAGCTGGCCAAACGCGGCCACGATGTCGGCAAAATCGACGGCATCCTTGGCGCTGGCACCCGCAAGGCCGTTCAGGACGAACAAATCCGCCTGGGCCTTCCTGCAGACGCCTGGCCGACTGCCGCACTGTTGGGCAAACTGTGATGCAGGCGACTACAGGCCAACTGCGCGCGGCCATGCCCCACGTCCTGGCCGCCCCCAAGGACAAGGCGCCCATCCAGATGCTGTGCCGGCGGCCCGGCTTCGGTGAACGCGAGTTTGTCTCCAAACTCGACCTGACCGTCGCCCAAGGCATCCCCGGCGAACGCTGGCAAACCGGCCCTTGGATGCGCTTGCCCGACGGCAGCCCAGATCCACGTATCCAGGTCTCGATTCTGCCCACGCGCGTGATGAACGCCGTCTGGCTGGACCGCGACGCGCAACCCCACCCAGGCGATCCCATCGTCGCCGACCTGGACTGTTCGTATGGTAATTTGCCCGTCGGCAGCCGTCTTCAGGCAGGAACTGCTGTGCTCGAGGTTTCGGACGTCTTCAACGACGCCTGCATCAAGTGGAAGCAACGTTACGGCACCCCGGCCAAAGACTGGATCACCCAGCGTGAACACATTCACCTGCGCCTGCGCGGCCTGCTGTGCAAAATCGTCCAGGATGGCTCCGTTACCACCCAAGACCGGCTGACCAAGCTCTCCTAAGGGACGGTGGGCGGGGCGATGTTGCAGCAGGCAACGAGCGTCGTCCCCGGCCCCGACTCAAGCAACCAGCTGCTCGGCCTTCTTCAGATCCACGCTCACCAGCTGGCTCACACCCTGCTCTTGCATGGTCACCCCGAACAACCGATCCATCCGCGCCATCGTCACAGCGTGGTGCGTGATGATCAGGAATCGCGTCTCTGTCCGTCGGCACATTTCGTCCAGCAGATCACAAAAACGGGTCACGTTGGCATCATCCAATGGTGCGTCCACCTCGTCCAGCACACAGATCGGCGCCGGATTGGCCAGGAACACTGCAAAAATCAACGCCAGCGCCGTCAGCGTTTGCTCTCCCCCGGACAACAGCGACAGGGTGGACAGTTTCTTACCCGGAGGCTGGCACATAATCTCCAGCCCCGCTTCCAACGGGTCGTCGCTTTCAACCAGAACCAGGTTTGCCTCACCGCCACCGAACAGATGTCGAAACAAGGTGGTGAAGTTGCTGTTCACCTGCTCGAAGGCCGTCAGCAACCGCTCGCGACCCTCACGGTTCAAACTGGCGATCCCTGCGCGCAACGCCTTGATGGCCTCTTCCAGGTCCGCCTTTTCCGACAACAGGTTACCGTGCTCTTCGCGCACTTCCTTGGCATCTTCCTCGGCCCGCAGGTTCACCGCACCCAAAGCATCGCGCTGACGCTTCAAGCGGTTCACATCCGCCTCGATCTGATCCGAAGGCGGCATCTGTTCGGGGTTCACATCTAGCGTTTCCAGCAGCTTTTGCGGCGTGATGTCTTGCTGTTCTTCGATACGATCCACGGCAACGGTAACGGTCTCGCGCGCGGCATCGGCTCGCGCTTCGGACCGGGCACGCCCCTCACGGGCCTCACTGGCCCTACGTTCGGCATCACGTTCGGATTGCTCGGCAGCGCGCGCTTCGGTTTCGGCCTCGGACAGCTTGTCTGCTGCCAGCTTGCGCCGCGCTTCGGCCGCATCGATTGCCTCGCCCAGCTCCTCGCGCTGGATTGCGATCTCTTCAGGTGCGGCGGTGGCTTCAAGCAGCTCCTCCTCCGAGGCTTGCTTGCGCTCTTCCAATTCGGCGCTTCGGGTCGAGGCGGTTTCCAGCCGGTGCCGCCAACCGCTCAGCTCTTTCGTCACCTCTTGCGAACGGCGCAGCCGCGCTTCGCCCTCGCGGCGCAATTCATCGTGGGCCGAGCGGCGCGACATCATGGTGATCCGAGCGGCCTCGACCGTCATTTTCACATCCTCGACCGAGGCGCGGGCCGCATCCAGATCGTCCAGATCTGATACCGCCCGCTCAGCCTCGTTGACCTGCACCCGCGCGGCCATCGCGTCTTCTTCGTGGCGTTCAACGGCCAGGCCCATCGATTCCAGCTTGGATTCGGCCAGATTCCGATCGGCTTCGGCGCGGCTCAGCTTGCGGTTCGCCTCGTTCACCAGCCGGTCTGCGTCCCGGCGCTCTTGTCTGGCGGCCTGGTCGGCATGGGTCAATTCGGTCAGACGCTCGGTCAGCGTATCGTGCGCCTGCCGGGCCGCATCCGCGCGCGCGGTCGCCCGCTCCATCTGCTGTTTCAGTTCTTCCAAACGGTTTAGCTGCTGCAAACGCAGGGCCGCGGCCGAGGGCGCATCTTCGGCCCATGCCCGATAGCCATCCCAACGCCACAAGTCCCCTTCAAGGCTGACCAAACGCTGGCCGGGCAAAAGCTGCGACTGCAGGCGCGCGGCCTCTTCTGCGCCAACCAGCCCGATCTGGGACATGCGCCGCGCCAGAACTTCGGGCACTGACACGTGACGCGACAGGGGTGTGATCCCGGCAGGCAGCGCAGGGGGCGTGTCGTACTCGGGCAGCACGGTCCAGCCGGACGGCCCATCCTCGTCAACCTCTGGCGCCCGCAAATCATCGGCCAGCGCCGCGCCCAAGGCCTTTTCAAAGCCCTGTTCGACCTGCAGTCGATCCATGATCTGGCCGCCCTCGGCCGTGTCCCGCTCCAGCAATTTTGCCAATGCGGTCACCTCGGCGCGCAGCGCATTCAGCTCGCCTTCGGCCTCGGACCGTTCAGCCCGAACGTCCGCCTCGCGCGCCTGTGTTTCAGCCCGAGCAGCCTCGGCCTCCATCAGGGTTTCTTCGGCATGGGCGACGGTTTCCACCGCGATCGCCTCTTGCTCTTGCGCGGCCTCATACTCGATCTGAGCGTTTTCCAGCGTCAACTGCGCCGAGCTGACGACTTCCTTGGCTTTGGCAGCTTCGCCTTCAGCGCGGGCCAGCATTTTTCGAGTGTCGTCAAGCAGTCGATGCGCCGACTGATGCTTGGCCGCCAGACGCGCGACATCTTCGGTTCGTTCGGCCAGATCAGCCTCGCGGTCCTGCAACACGCTGGCTGCCTCGCGCGATGCTTCCGCAGCTTCGTTCAATTTGTCGGCTTGCCCCTCGCCCGCCTTCTGCAGCTCGCGGGCTTCCCATTCCAACCGCTCGATCATCTCGCCCGCGTCACGGTTCAGACCGGCTTCGCGTTCGATATCACGGCTCAGCTGCAAGATACGGTTGCGTAGGGTTTCAATGGTCTGGATGGCGCGGGCTTCTTGATCGCCCAAGGCGTCACGCTGCACCTGAAGACGCTGCAATACGGCCGACGCGATCGCCTCTTCCTCGCGCAGGGGCGGCAGAGCGTCGTCTTTTTCCGCCCGCAGCTTGGCTGCCTGACGCGCTGCACCTTCGGCCTGAGCGGCCAGCGTCGTCCGCTCGCGCAGTTCTTCCTCGGCGGCCAGACGAGCCTCGTCTGCCTCGCGCCAACGGCGATACAGCAGCAGCCCCTCGGCCTTGCGCAATTCCTCGCCAATCGCCCGATACCGCGCGGCCTGACGGGCCTGACGGTCCAGTTGAGACAACTGGTTTGCCAGCTGTTCCACGACATCGTCGACACGGGCCAGGTTCTGCTCGGCGCCTTTCAGCTTCAGCTCAGCCTCGTGACGGCGCTGATACAGCCCCGAGATGCCAGCGGCCTCTTCCAGAATGCGGCGGCGATTCTTGGGCTTGGCGTTGATCAGTTCGCTGATCTGGCCCTGCCGAACCAGAGCGGGAGAATGCGCCCCGGTCGAGGCATCCGCGAACAGCATCTGCACGTCCCGCGCCCGCACATCCTTGGTATTGACCTTATAGGCGCTGCCCACGTCACGCGTGATACGGCGCACGATTTCCAGCTGGTCTTCATCGTTGAACCCGGCGGGAGCCAAACGATCCGCGTTGTCGATGATCAGCGAAACCTCGGCGAAGTTCCGGGCAGGACGCGAGGACGCCCCGGCGAAAATCACGTCTTCCATCCCGCCGCCACGCATCGCCTTGGGCCGGTTTTCCCCCATGACCCAGCGCAGCGCCTCTAGCAGGTTGGACTTACCGCAGCCGTTGGGCCCAACAACACCGGTCAGCCCGTCCTTGATCAGCAGATCGGTCGGGTCAACAAAGCTTTTGAAGCCGGTCAGTCTGAGTTTCGTGAAAAGCACGCGCGGATTCGCTCCGGTGATTCCAGATTGACCTTGATCCTGTTCCGCCACGCCCCCACGAGTCAACGTATTCCCCCCGGATATGGCCTGAAAGGCGCAGTTATCCACAAGATATTGCGATTATCGGCAGGGATTTGCCGCTTGACGAGTGCCAAGGCCGTACTGAAAACTAAGCGAAAACAGAAAGGCCCGCATGCCCCTGACAATCCACCAGGAAAGCCCGCTGACCGATGATGCTCATCGCTTGATCGAGGGTTCGGAACAGGCACTGCGCGCGGTTTATACGCCTGATGAATGCTTTACCTTTTCCGCAAAGCAGCTGGATGATCCGGCGATTTCTTTCCTTGTCGCGCGTCTGGACGGACATGCGATAGGATGCGTTGCGCTGGTGGATTTGGGCGATTACGGCGAGGTGAAACGTCTTTTCGTTGACCCTGCATCGCGTGGCACTGGCGCGGCCCGGGCCTTGATGGCACGGCTCGAAACAACAGCCCGCGCCACCGGCCACACTGAAATCATGCTGGAAACCGGAGAGAAACTGGCCGCCGCCGTGGCGCTTTATCACGCTCTGGGCTTTACCAGGCGCGGTCCGTTCGGCGACTACGAAGACCATCCAGCCAGCCTGTTCATGGCCAAACCACTGGGCTAAAGCTCCACCAGCTCGCAGTTCATCTCGGTCACCTCAACACCCCTGCCGCGACTGAAATAGGTGTCGTCGATGTCGCAATCATAGGTCAGGTTTCGCGGCAGATACCGTTGTTGGTCCGGGTCATTCTTGCATTTCAACTTGGCCAGAACGACCGCCGGGTCCCCGCCTAGTTTCTTGATTTTGCATCCGCTCACCCGTTCGATCGCAAGCCCGGCCTTAGCGCCGATCACCATCCAGCGGGGCCTTGGTTCAGCATTCAGACGAATCGCTTCGGCCTTTCGATCCTTGATCCGGACATCAAAGGTGGTCCCCTGGACCATGACCCGCGTAGCCTCTACGCCCCAGAAATCCGGGCTGGGCGTGTCGCAGGCGCAAAGCAGGATCAGGCAAGCAAGGGCTCTCATGTCTGCAGGGTCCGGTATCAGGGTAAACGCGTGGTTAATGACCACCTGCGACAACTGATGCACTTACATTCCATTATTTGCATATTAGTATACATTCCAGCTGTAGAATATTTATGAGGTTGCCATGACCACTCAAATCAAACGACCGGCGGACAATTACTCTCCGCTCTATTTCCTTGCATCACTGGGGGCCGGCGGCTTGGCCGTTACTTTCTTCATGTACCTGATGTTCTGGGTGCCTCATCCCGGCCGCCCCGTTCCCATCTTCGAGGACATCCTGTCCGCCTTTCAATCCGGCTCGGTTCCGCTGCAGGTGGCCATCGCCATCGCCGTTGTCGGCATCGCCGTCTTTGCCTTCCTGAACGTCAAAATGCTGCTGTGGAACCTGTCCTCGCTTGGCAAGTTCCAGAAGACCGACAAGTACGAGGCTTTGCGCAACTCGAACGCCGAAACAACTCTGCTGGCAGCGCCGCTGGCCATGGCGATGACCGTGAACGCGCTGTTCATCGTGGGGCTGGTCTATGTGCCCAAGCTGTGGACCATCGTTGAATACCTGTTCCCGATGGCCATCGTCGCCTTTGCGCTGATCGGTCTCTGGGCGCTGCGTACGATCGGGGACTTCCTGGGCCGTGTGCTGACCAAGGGTGGAGTGTTTGACGTGACTGCGCATAACTCTTTCGCCCAGCTGATGCCGGCCTTTGCCCTGGCCATGGTAGGCGTGGGTCTGGCCGCCCCCGCCGCAATGAGCACCAACACGCTGACTGTTGGAACTTCGGTGGTGCTGTCGACCTTCTTCGGCTTTGCTTCGATCCTGTACACCGTCGTGGCCGCCGTGACCGCCTTCAACTCGATGCTGCATTATGGCACCGCGAAAGAGGCCGGCCCCACCCTGATGGTCATCGTTCCGATCATGACCGTTCTGGGTATCCTGTTCCTGCGTCAGGACCACGGTCTGCACGTCACCTTTGACGTCCATGGCTCGGCAGGCGAAACCATGGTGTTCCTGGCCCGTATGCTGACGGTGCAGGTCGTGTTCCTGCTGCTTGGGATGCTGGTGCTGCGCCGCCAGGGTTACTTTGCAGACTTCGTGATGGGCCCGAAAACCTCGCCTGGTTCTTATGCTCTGGTCTGCCCCGGCGTGGCACTGTCGGTGATGATCCAATTCTTCGTCAACAAAGGTTTGGTGGCTGCTGGTGTGATCGATAAATTCTCGGCCGGGTACTGGGCGGTGACCGCGATTGCCCTGATCTCGCAAGCGTTGATGGTCTGGCTGGTGCTGCGACTGAACCGGCAGCATTTCGGGAAAACTTCGCAAGCGGTGGCCGTTCCCGCCGAATAACGAACAAGAAGGGCGACCCGATAGGGTCGCCCTTTGCTGTTTATGCCGAGGCTCTTATTTCGGCAGCAGCACCTTATCGACAACATGGATCACGCCGTTCGATTGCTGCATATCCGCGACAGTCACTTGGGCCGCGTTGCCGCTTTCGTCATAAATGTAGACCTTGCCGCCCTTCACCTGGGCCGACAGAGCATCGCCAGACACCGTGTTGAAGTGGAAAAAGCCATCCGCGCTGGCTTGGGCCTTACCTGCCAGATCCGCGCCGGACCAGCTCCCCGCCACCACGTGGGCGGTCAGAACTTTGACCAGAGTGTCTTTGTTTTCGGGCTGAAGCAGGGTTTCAACGGTCCCCGCAGGCAAAGCGCCGAATGCGTCATTGACCGGCGCGAACACGGTAAAAGGGCCGGGGCTGGACAGGGTTTCGACCAGGCCAGCAGCCTGAACCGCCGCCACCAGCGTCGTATGATCAGCCGAACCCACAGCCGTTTCCACGATGGTTTTGGACCCGGACATCGCGTCCGCTTTGCTGGTCTGCATCGCAAAGCTGGTGCTGGCGATCAGGGCCAATGCGGTGCCGGCGAAAATGGTTTTGAACTTGGTCATAGCTAGTCTCCTCATGCGGCCTAAGCCTGTTGTTGATGTGAAGGACTACGCAGCGCATGTCCGACTGGTTTCATTTTTCTTGTTCACGAATGATCACGGCACTGTGAGGTCTGGCTCTTGTCAGTGCGGGCACGTGGTCATATCATTTGACCAAAAAGGACAAGCCATGCCCTTCCAAAAGGTCCAGCCCGAAAAGCTGTCCGCCGCTGTAACCCGCCAGATCGAACTGCTGATCCTGCGCGGCATTTTGCGCCCTGGAGAGCGCCTGCCCTCGGAAAGAGAGCTGTCCGAGAAGCTGGGCGTCTCGCGCCCTTCGCTGCGCGAGGCCATCGCCGAGTTGCAAGACAAAGGATTGTTGACCACCCGCGCCGGGGCCGGGATTTATGTCGCCGACGTTTTGGGCTCGGCCTTTTCCGAGGCACTGGTCAAACTTTTCGCCGCCCATGACGAGGCCGTGTTCGACTATATTTCCTTCCGCCGCGACATGGAGGGGCTGGCCGCCGAACGCGCCGCGCGCCTTGCTTCGGACACGGATCTGAAGGTGGTCCAGACCATTTTCGACAAGATGGAGGCCGCGCATTCCAAACGCGACCCCGCAGACGAGGCCCGCTTGGACGCCGATTTTCATCTGGCCATTATCGAGGCCAGCCACAACGTGGTGATGCTGCACATGATGCGTTCGATGTACCAATTGCTGCGCGAGGGCGTGTTCTATAACCGCACGATCATGTTCCGTCAGCGCACGACGCGTGACACCCTGCTGGACCAGCACCGCGCCATCAACGATGCGCTACAAGCACGCGAACCAGTGGCAGCACGGCAAGCCGTCGAGGCGCATTTGGATTTCGTTAAGAATTCGCTGAGCGACCAGCAAAAGGCCGAACGGAACGAGGAAATCGCCTTACAGCGATTCCAACACGAAAAAGCCCGCTGAAACGAAAAAACCCGCGCTTTCGCGCGGGTTCTTTGATGTCTTGAACTGACCGTAATCAGTGCAGTTTCGCGTCCACTTCGGCGATAGCTGCGTCGATCAGCTTGTTGCCTTCGGTCGCGGTCATCTGCTTGGCGATCACGTCGTTGGCGGCACCGATGGCAATGGTGATTGCCTGATCGCGCACGGCCTTGACGGCAGATGCCTCGGCAGAAGAGATCTGTTCCTCGGCGGCCTTCAAGCGGCGTTCGATGGTCTTGGCCAGATCTGCCTTTGCCTGCTCAGCGGCCACACCGGCCTCTTCCTTGGCGTGGGCGACGATACGGTCGGCCTGATCCTGAACCTCTTTCTGCTTACGCTCGTACGAGGCCAGCAGGGTCTGGGCTTCTTCACGCAGAGCGCGTGCTTCGTCCAGTTCCGACTGAATATCGTCAGCGCGCTTGTCCAGCATCTTGCCCAGCATCGAGGGCACTTTGAAGTACACCAGAACCAGGATGAACAGGATGAAGGCCAGCAGCACGATGAAGTTCGTGTTGTGCAGCGAAAAGAACGGACCCGAGGCCGCGAAGGCCGGAGTAGCCGCAGTCAGGGCCAGCAGAGTAGCAAGTGTACGCATTCCCTTACCCTTTCAAACGAGCAGCAACAGCTGCGTCCACGGTTTTCGCGTCTGCCTCGTTGCCCAGGGCAGCGATGATTTCAGCGGTGGTGTCCTTGGCAACGTCTTTGACGCTTTCCAGGGCATTCGCGCGAATCTCGGCGATGACTTTCTCACCCTCGGCCACTTTCTCGGCGATCTCGGCATCCGCCTTGGCGGTGGCTGCGTCCAGATCGGCCTGAATTTCGGCCTTGGTTTCAGCGACGATGCGTTGGGCTTCGGCACGGGCGTCTGCCAGTGCTTTATTGTAAGCCTCTTCAGCTTCGACCGCTTTCGCCTTCAGCTCTTCAGCTGCGGCGATATCGTTCGTAATTGTCCCCTGACGCTCGGCCAGAACCGCAGCAATGCGGGGCAGCGCGATGCGCGACAGGACGAAGTAGATCACGACCAGCGTGACCAGAAGCCAGAAAATCTGGTTGCCCCAGTTCGAAAAATCCAGCTGCGGCATGCCGGGTGCGGCGGCCTCAGCGGCTTGACCTGCGGCGTCGTGCGTATTGCTCGCCATTGCGTCCTCCTTGGGAACTTCCGGTTACACCGGGCAGGCGCGCTGCGCCCACCCGGCCGTAAGGATGTGTTCCGTTCGGATTAGACGGCGAACATCAGCAGCAGAGCGACCAGGAACGAGAAGATCCCCAGGGCTTCTGCGAATGCGATGCCGATGAACAGGGTTGCAGTCTGCGAAGCAGCTGCCGAGGGGTTGCGCAGAGCGCCTGCCAGGTAGTTACCTGCAACGTTACCAACACCGATTGCTGCTGCGCCCGAACCGATTGCTGCCAGGCCTGCGCCGATGTGTGCCAGATCACCTTCCATGATGTATCTCCTTACGATTGGAAGTTTGAATAAGTAGGGTTTAGTGTCGAACCTTAGTGCGACGGATGCAGAGCGTCCTTCAGATACACACAGGTCAGAATTGTGAACACGTAGGCCTGGATGAAGGCCACAAGGACCTCCAGACCGTACATGGCGGTGATTGCGACCACCGACACGGGGCTAACAGCAGCAATGGCTGCGAAGCCCGCGAAAACCTTGATCACGGCGTGGCCAGCCATCACGTTACCAGCCAAACGAATGGAGTGGCTGACGGGGCGCACGAAGTACGAGATCAGTTCGATAATTGCCAGGATCGGGCGCAGCGGCAGCGGCGCGCTGGACACCCAGAACAGGCCGAGGAAACCCATGCCGTTCTTGACGAAACCGGTGACGGTCACGGTCACGAACACCAGCAGAGCCAGAACCACGGTCACAGCAAAATGCGAGGTGGTGGTAAAGCTCATGGGCAGCAGACCCAGGAAGTTGGCGAAAACGATGAACATGAACAGGGTCATGATGTAGGGGAAGAACTTGACGGCGTCCTTGCCGGCGACATCCTCGACCATCTTATATACAAAGACATAAGCCAGTTCGCCGATCGACTGGCTGCGCGACGGCACGGTTGCGCGGCGCGAGGTCCCCAGAACCATCAGCGCGATCACTGCGACAACCGCCAGGGCCATCCACAGGGTCACGTTGGTGATGGTGTACCAGTGAATCGCGTCACCCCCGAACAAGGGTTTTACGATGAACTGATCCATCGGGTGGAAAACCAGACCGCCTTCTTCCGCGCCATGTGCTTCGCTTGCCACGTCTATGTCCTCTCGTCCTTCTTGGCCTCTTCGGCCAATGTCTGTTCCTGGATCTCTTTTGACGTGCGGATCATCGTCTGTATCCCCGCCGCAAGACCCAACAATGTGAATATGACAAGGAAGATCGGGATGGTTCCGAACAGGCTGTCCAGCCCAAATCCTATGCCAAAACCGATCCCAAGACCGGCAACTAACTCGATCACCATCCGCCAGGCCTGATTGGCCATGGAATAGTGTTCGTCCGCGCGGGGTTTCGGGGACTGGGCCACTTTCGCAGCCTCGATCCGGGCTTCCAGACGCTCTAGGTCGCGTTTCTGGTCGGGATCGGTCACGCGCAAAACCCCCTTTGGACGGTTGGCCCTGTGCTACGGTGCGGCACGGCCTGAGTCAAGCATGCAAAACGCCCTTGCTCGCCCCCACTAACCTATTGAAAAACAACAATACCCCGAGTCTCCCGGCGCGACATTCCGGACCCGACTGCGACCTGTTAGCGCCCACATGAGCCATTTCCCATATTCAACTGTTTGGTTGATCTTCGGATTTGGCGCGGGTAACGCATGGGCATGACACTGGCCGCTTCCCTCGATACCGTCTTTGCCGCTCTGGGCGATCCCACGCGCCGGCAAATCCTGTCCATGCTGCTTGAGGACGACATGGCCGTTACCGATGTGGCCGATCCGTTCGAGATGTCATTGGCCGCAATCTCCAAGCACCTGACGATTTTGGCTAATGCCGGACTGATCAGTCAGGAAAAGCGCGGGCGTGTAAAATGGTGCAAGCTGGAACCCGACGCCCTGCGCGAGGCCAGCATCTGGATGCAAAGCTTTGGTCAGTTCGAAGCGGTGAACCTGGATGCCTTTGAACGCTTTCTGGAATCCGAGCTGAACGGCAAGACCGACTAGCGGTCGCCCTTCAGCAGCATCACCAGCGCCAGGATGCTTAGCCCGACGCCCAGAAGCACCAAAGACGTCGGTGCGCCGTGGCCCAGCGCGATCTCCCATACCAGTACCCAGCTTGGGGTAAGATAGGTGTAGGCCATCACCTTGGCCGAGGGCAGCCGCAGCGAGGCGTATTGCAGCAACACAAAGGTGATCGCACTGGCAAAGATCGCCACGTATAGCAGCGTGATCCAGACGATCCCCGGCATGGCCGCCCAATCCGTCACCAGAAAATCACGCCACCCCCAGACGGTCACCACGATGCAACAAGCCACCAGCATTCCGAAGGTAAAGACCACGGCAGGCTCACCCCGGTTCAGCTTGCGCACCATGGGGGTATAAATCGCATGAGCGATGCAGCCGACGAAATAGATCGCCTCGCCCCGGCCCACCTGAAACTGCAAAAGGGCATTCAGGTCAGCGCGAAAGATCACCCAGACGGCCCCTACCCCCCCGATCGCCAGGGCCGCAGCCATCCAGCCGGTCGTGATCTGGCGCAACAAAAAATACCCGGCAAAGGCCGCCATGATTGGCGTCAGGGTAAACACGGCAGCCGCGGAAACAGGCTCTGCGGTTTTCAGCCCCTCGAACATCAGCACGAAATAGGTGGCGAAAATGCCCCCCAGAACGAAATAGCGCCACGGAGCGTGCAATGCGGATCGGGGCACACCGGTTGTGGCAAAAGCAGCCACGCCAACAAGCACTGCCGCGATCAGGAACCGCAAGGAATTCAGCACCGCCGGAGCGATATGCGGCGCCGCCATCACCCCAAGCGAGAACGAGCCAGCCACAAGAGCCGAAAACAACAGCATGGCCGCATGGCCGCGCAAAGCCTGGCTCATCTTATTCCCAGTCCTTGGTGCTATCCTTAAGGAAGTTCAGCAGAGCCTGCACCTTGCTGGTCCGGTGCAACGCCATATGGGTCACCAACCAAAGCGAGCTTGCCCACTCGTCACGCGGTGCGGCGACCTCGACCAGATCCGGGTTTTGGGCCGCTTGCCACTGCGACATGAAACCAATCCCGATTCCCTGCAGTATCGCCTCTTCAACCGCGTGGATGTCAGACGTACGGAAAACGATGTTGTCTTCGGGGATTACCTCCCACATCCAGCGATAAAACGGTGCGCGCGTGTCACGACTGTCAGACCCCACGAACAGGTGTTTCGCGAAATCCGCGTCCCCGGCGGGCATTCCCATCCGCTTTACATAGCTTCGCGCAGCGTAAAGCCCGATTTTCTGGTGCAGCATCGGTTGGACCACGTTGTCAGGATCCTGCGGTGCACTTCCTGCGCGAATCGCCACGTGGGCCTCGCCATACTCCAGACGGAACAGGCGGTTTCCAGTCAGCAGCCGCACAACCACATCAGGATAGAGTCTTTGGAATTCGGAAAGGATCGGCACCAGCAGTGGCACGAGTGCCGACAACGACGTGATCACCAACTCGCCCGAGACATCCTGCCCGCGCCCTTTGATTCGACCTGCCAGTTGGCTGAACTGATCATCCGCACCCTGCGCGACGCGCAGCAAATCCTGACCGGCCTCGGTCGGGGTGTACCCACGCGCGTGACGCTGGAACAATTTCACGCCCAGTTGATCTTCGAGCGCATCAATATGCCGGATCACCGTCGCGTGGTGGACCCCCAGCACGCCTGCTGCACCGCTGACGGTTCCCATGCGGGCCACTTGATAGGCGGTGCGAATCTCATCCCAGTTGTCCATGTGCAATCCTTTCTGTGCGCGCTCTCACATAAGATGTGAAATTTGGACGAATTGTTATCCAATGCGCAGAAGATACATTCCTGTCAGACAGAAACAAGACACTCACAGGAATATGACCATGACCAAGATTCTTCGCATCGATTCAAGCATTCAATCCGCAGGCTCGATCTCGCACAAACTCACCGACCAGATCATCGTTCGCTTGCAGGCGGCCCACGCAAATGCCCAAGTGAAGACCCGCGATCTGGGCACCGACCCGGTCGAAGCCGCCGATAGCAATTGGCTGGTGGCTGTGAACACGCCCGCGGACCAACGCACGGACGCACAGGCCAAGATCGCCGATCTGTCCGACACTCTGATCGCCGAGGTTAAAGAGGCCGACATTCTGGTGATTGGCATGCCGATCTACAACTTCACCATGCCCTCGCAGTTGAAATCCTGGCTTGATCAGATGGCCCGCGCGGGCGAGACCTTCAAGTACACTGAAAACGGCCCCATCGGCCTGGTAGAAGGCACCCGTGCCATCGTCGCCTATTCCTCGGGCGGCACGCCTTTCCAATCCGAGATCGACTTCGCCTCGGGTTATCTGAAGCATATGCTTGGATTTTTTGGCATCACCGATGTGCAGTTCGTGGCCTCGGACCGCTCGGCCATCGACGCCGAGGATTCGCTGAAAGCCGCCAACAACAGCATCGCAGAACTGGCGGCATAACGCCCCAAAAAGAAAAAGCGACGGAGGCCAAAGCCACCGTCGCTCTCCAAACGGCCAGCCAAGCTGACCGTCTGTTATTCTTATGTCGACTTAGCTGTCGCCAGCTGCAGCGATCGCGGCGACTGCAACAACAGCAGCAACGATACCAGCAGCGCCACCGGCACCCAGCGAACCTGCCGACGACGAAGCGGCGGCAAAGGGATCGTCGGACATTGCGGGCTCAGGATCGGTGCTACCCGACAGAACGTTACCTGCCGCGGCGATACCGGGCACGAAAGCGGAGCAAACGGCCACAGCCATAGCAAGCTTTTTCATATCGAATCTTCCTTCTAATGTTTCGGCCAACATGGCCATTACGGCTTTAGCGCACATCAAAACTTCAGGCAAAGCATTTAATGTAACAGCCAGCTTAAAGCCCTGTATTACTCTTACATGTGACTAATGGTCAAGCAGACAGCCCGCCGCAGGTTCAATTCTGGGCCTCTTGGCCAGATGTGTTGACTTATTCACACAGTTCGAATATCCGCGCCCTACCAATCCGGGAGTCCGCGAGTCTTCCGGTCCCATGCTATATGCAGGGATCGCCCCCCGTCAGCGCGTTGCGCCCACGGGGGACATTGGCATTTGGGCCGGTCTTGCTTACCTGTAAGGCCATGTTGAAACGGGGTTAAAGGAGCCACGGGAATGTTTGAAAATCTGTCCGAACGCCTTGGTGGGGTCTTTGACCGCCTGACCAAACAGGGCGCTCTGTCCGAGGATGACGTTAAAACCGCCCTGCGCGAGGTCCGCGTGGCCCTGCTGGAGGCCGACGTTTCCCTGCCCGTTGCCCGCGATTTTGTTAAAAAGGTTCAGGAAAAGGCCACCGGCCAAGCCGTCACCAAGTCCGTGACGCCCGGCCAGCAGGTCGTGAAGATCGTTCATGACGCCCTGATCGAGGTGCTGCAAGGCGCCGAAGACCCCGGCGCGCTGAAAATCGACAACCCGCCCGCACCGATTCTAATGGTAGGCCTGCAGGGCTCGGGTAAGACGACCACGACCGGTAAGCTGGCCAAGCGCCTGAAAGAAAAAGAAGGCAAGCGGGTCCTGATGGCCTCGCTGGATATCTATCGCCCCGCCGCAATGCAGCAGTTGCAGGTTCTGGGCGCGCAGATCGGTGTGGACACCCTGCCGATCGTGGCCGGAGAAAGCGCCGTGCAGATCGCCAAGCGCGCTAAGACTCAGGCCAGCTTGGGCGGTTATGACGTCTATATGCTGGACACCGCCGGCCGTCTGCAGATCGACGAGACCCTTATGAAAGAGGTCGAGGACGTCCGCGACGCCGTCAACCCGCGCGAAACCCTGCTGGTGGTCGATGGCCTGACCGGTCAGGTCGCCGTCGAGGTCGCAGAAGAATTTGACGACAAGATCGGCATCTCCGGCGTGGTTCTGACCCGTATGGACGGTGACGGCCGTGGCGGCGCCGCCCTGTCGATGCGCGCCGTGACCGGCAAACCCATCCGATTCGTCGGTCTGGGCGAGAAGATGGACGCCCTGGAAACCTTCGAGCCCGAACGGATCGCTGGCCGTATCCTTGGCATGGGCGACATCGTTGCCCTGGTCGAGAAGGCTCAGGAAACCATCGAGGCCGAGCAAGCCGAGCGCATGATGCGCCGCTTCAAGAAAGGTCAGTTCAACATGAACGACCTGAAAATGCAGCTGGAGCAGATGCTGAAAATGGGCGGCATGGAGGGCATCATGGGCATGATGCCGGGCATGGGCAAAATGGCCAAGCAGGCTCAGGCCGCAGGCATGGACGACAAGGTGCTGAAGCGTCAGATCGCCCTGATCCAGTCGATGACCAAGAAGGAACGCGCCAACCCGCAGATCCTGCAGGCCAGCCGCAAGAAACGTATCGCGCGCGGTGCCGGGCTGGAGGTCAGCGAGCTGAACAAGCTGCTGAAGATGCAGCGCCAGATGGCCGACATGATGAAGAAAATGGGCAAGATGGGCAAAGGCGGCATGCTCAAACAAGCCATGAAGGGCATGATGGGCAAGGGCGGCGCGCCGGATATGGCGGGCATGGATCCCAGCCAGATGGACCCCAAAGCGCTGGAACAAGCGGCCAAGGCACTGGGCGGCGGCAAAGGCCTGCCCGGCGGTCTGCCCGGTCTGGGTGGCGGTGCGCTGCCCCCCGGTCTCAGCGGTTTTGGCAAGAAGAAATAAATCATGCTGACCAACGCCCCCACCCTGGAAACCGATCGCCTGATCCTGCGAGGTCCGCGTCATGAAGATGCGGAACCGTTGATGGATTTCCTGTGCGATCTGGACCGGTCTGCGGGCTTCGGCGGCTATAACAACCGCTCGGACGCGTGGCGCTGGTTCGCGCTGAACGTCGGCCATTGGCACCTGCATGGCTATGGCTACCTTACGATCGAAGAAAAAGCCTCGGGGGCCACTGCTGGCATCACCGGCATCTGGAACCCGCATGGCTGGCCTGAACCCGAACTGGGTTGGGTGGTTTTCGCTGGGTTCGAGGGTAGGGGAATCGCCTATGAGGCCGCCCAACGCGCCCGCGAATGGGCCTATGCGCCCGATGGGCTGGGCTTTACCACGCTGACCTCGAACATCGTGCCGGGCAATGACCGCTCGATCGCGCTGGCTGTACGGCTGGGCGCCACATACGAACGCACCTATCAGAATGTCGAAATGGGCGAGGATCTGCTGTATCGCCATCCAGGTCCGGCAGATCTGGACGCCGACGGCTCGGTGGAGGCTTACGCATGACCCTGCTGACGGCCACCATCCCCCCCCTGGAAACCGACCGCCTGATCCTGCGCGCGCCCGGCGCTGACGACGAATCTGCAATCCTGGGTTTTCTGCGCTCGGACCGGGCCGAATTTTATGGCGGCCCCATGGATTTGGGCACGGCTTGGGGCAAGCTGGCCGCCTATGCGGGCCAATGGATGTTGCGCGGATACGGCATGTTCGCCGTGGTCGAGAAGGCCTCGGAGCAAACCGTCGGCATGGCCGGCCCCTATCACCCTGCTCATTTTCCCGAACCCGAGATGAGCTGGCTTGTGACCTCGGCGCAGCATGAAGGCAAAGGTCTGGCGCGCGAGGCTTGTCAGGCTGTTCTGCGCCACCTGTTCGCTGATCTGAACTGGCCTCATGTCGTTAGCTATATAGACCGCGATAACACGCGTTCACGCGCTTTGGCAGATCGT
The DNA here is from genome assembly GCF_965218685.1 of Thalassovita sp. GTDB lineage: Bacteria > Pseudomonadota > Alphaproteobacteria > Rhodobacterales > Rhodobacteraceae > Thalassobius. The sequence continues at coordinate 473,866 of NZ_OZ244657.1, forward strand.
CTGGGGGCACAAGTTGCGCCGGATTTGCCTGCACCCATCGACAATTGCGACACCTATCGCCATCTTCCCAGCGAGGGCGCCCAATGACCGTCCAAATTCCAACTCTGGAAACCCAACGCCTGATCCTGCGCGGCCCCGAGCCCGAGGATTACCCGAACTTCAAGTCGACCTTCACCAGCTACCGCGCGCGTTTCATGGGCGGACCGCTGAACGACTATGAAACATGGATGCTGTACGCGGCCGAGATTGGCCATTGGCATATTCGCGGCTTTGGCATGTGGATGATCCACGACAAGGCAACCGACAAACCGCTGGGCATGGCCGGTGGCTGGCGACCCGCCAAATGGCCCGAGGCCGAGCTGGCCTGGATCATCTGGCCGGAAACTGCTGGCAAGGGCTATGCGCTTGAAGCCACGCATGCTGTCCGAAACCATCTGTATACTCAGATGGGTTGGGAAACCGCCGTGTCCTATGTGGACCCCAAGAATCTGGATTCGATCCGGCTGGCCGAACGTCTGGGCGCCCAGCGCGACAAGACCGCCACCACCGTTGACGGCAATGACATCGTGTATCGCCATCCCTCGCCCGATCAGTTGGCAGGCAGCCAACTAGCCAACGGGATCGAGATGGAGATCGCCAACTACGCTGATCCTCTGTTCAAACCGAAAGGGATGCCCATTGACTGACGCTGTGACCCGCGCCGCGGAAATCCTGAAGGAACACCGCGAAAGCATCGACCGTCTGGATGCGATCCTCGTCTACACTCTGGGCGAACGGTTCAAACATACCCAAGCGGTCGGCAAGCTGAAGGCCAGCCATGACCTGCCGCCTTCGGACCCCAATCGAGAGGCCGCGCAAATCGCGCGGCTGGAAGATTTGGCAAACCGGGCCGATCTGGACCCCGATTTCGCCAAGAAGTTTCTGAACTTCATCATCGCTGAAGTCATTCAGCACCACAAAAAACACCAGGAATGATCCTGGCCCCTAACCCAAGGACACGCCGGTCCGATACCGGCACCCGCCATCTTAAGGAGAACTGAACAATGGCAATGAAAATCCGTCTGGCCCGTGGTGGCTCGAAAAAGCGTCCCTTCTACCGCGTTGTTGCTGCTGACAGCCGCATGCCGCGCGACGGCCGCTTCATCGAGAAACTGGGCACCTACAACCCGCTGCTGCCCAAAGACAGCGAAGAGCGCGTCAAACTGGACATGGAACGCGTTCAGTACTGGCTGGACCAGGGCGCTCAGCCCACCGACCGTGTGTCGCGTTTCCTGGAGGCCGCTGGCACCCTGGAGAAAAAAGAGCGCGCCAACATGAAGAAAGCCGAGCCCGGCCAGAAAGCCAAGGACCGCGCAGAAGAGAAAGCCGCCAAGGCTGCTGAAGCTGCCGAAGCCGCAGAAGAAGCACCCGCCGAGGAATAAGCCTTTCATCAGGCTAAGCGAAAGGGCGTCGCATTTGCGGCGCCCTTTTTGCGTTGCGCTTGGCGTGCGGCTGGCCCAATCTGGCCCGATGAACAGTACCGAAATCACATATTCCGACGGGCGCACCCAAATGGTTGGCCGCGTCTTTCACGACCCCTTGCTTGGGAATGTTCTGCCCGGGTTGCTGCTGGCCCCTGCCTTTGCCGGCCCCGGCCCTCTGGAAATGCTGCGCGCCAGCGAAATGGCGGCCAAGGGCTATGTCGTGCTGGTCGTCGACTATTACGGGGACGGCCGCCACACGACCGAACGCGAAATCGCCTTTCAATGGATGTCGGGCCTGAACGACGAGCGCCCCGAACTGGCCCGCCGGATGAACGCAGCGCTGGATGCCCTCAAGGCGCTACCCAACGTCGATGAATCGCGCACCGCAGCGATGGGGTTCTGCCTGGGCGGTAAGGCGGTGCTGGATTTGGCGCGCTCGGGTGCGGATACCCGCGCGGTGATCCCGATCCACGGCCTGTTCGACGCCCCGCCCCAGGTGCAGGACTACAAGGCAGCCGCGCTGATCCTGCACGGCTGGGATGACCCGCTGGCCCAGCCCGATGATTTCATGGCGTTGACGCAAGAGCTGACCGCCCATTGCCCCGACTGGCAGACCCTGGCCTTTGGCCACACCGGGCATTCCTTTACCAATCCCAATGCGCAGATGCCCGAGACTGGGATGGCCTTTAGCCCCCGCGCCGATGCCCGAACATGGCGCATCCTGACCGATTTCCTGACCGAGCAGCTGGCCGAGTGATTGCCCCGCCCGGCGCACTTGGGTAAAACGCCCTCGAACCGCCAAAGGACCAACACCATGAGCGAGCCGGACGATCTGATCTGTGTTGCCTCGATCGCAGGCGCCTTTGGCGTGCGCGGCGAGGTGCGGCTGAAAAGCTTTACCGCCGATCCCGAAGCGATCGAGGACTACAACCCTCTGACCACCGAGGACGGCAGCCAATCTTTTGACGTCGGCATACTCCAATCCATCAAGAACGGGCTGGCGGTGCGTCTGACTTCGGTCTCGACCAAGGAAGAGGCCGACGCGCTGAAGGGTGTGAACCTTTATGTCCCCCGCTCGCGTCTGCCGTCGCTGCCCGATGATGAGTTTTACCACGCCGATCTGATCGGACTGGAGGTCGTGGATACCGGCGGCACCCTTCTGGGCAAGGTGAAGGCGGTGCAGAATCACGGCGCAGGGGACCTTCTGGAAATCCATGGCCCCGGTCTGAAGGCAACCGTGCTGCTGCCCTTTACCCGTACCGCCGTGCCCACCGTGGACCTGACCGCGGGCCGCGTGATAGCCGACCCTCCCGACGGGCTGTTCCCCGAGCCTGACGCCGAATAAGCCTTTGTGACAGGCTTTGTCATTGGAGCGAGCCTGGGCGCGCATGATATTATCGCCCCATGGCTTTCGAAAAATATTCCCCCTCTGGCATCCTGCTGTACGCTGTCCCTTTGTATGCCGCGCCCATCATTGCCGGCGCCAGCGCGGCTCCTTGGGCAGCGGTACCCGCATTTGCAGGCCTGTTCTCGGCCCTGATCCTGAAAACCCGCGCCGTTCCAGATAAAGCTGGCCCGCTGGCCATGACCGTTGCCTTTGCCTTGGCTCTGCACGGGGCCATTGCCTCGGGGCTGTTTGCCTTGGGACGCGGAGCGGCGCTGTTGACCGGCCCCCTGCCCGTCCCCGTTTGGGCCGCGCTGGCAATGTGCGCGGCAGCCACGGCAGTCGGCATCTGGCGCTATCGCTGGACACCAGAGCAGGCCAAGCTGGACGCCGCCTTGGACGACGCGCTGAATGCCCTTTCACAGATCAAGACCGACGATATCGACGCCGATTAAACCCGCGCGCATAAAAACAGCCCTTGGCGAGCGCGGCCCGATCGCGCTAGACCCGCGCCATGACTCAGACACCCAAAACCCCAGGCAGCAAGGCTGCAGGCAGCAAATCCCACGGCAGCCTGTCGCACGGCGGCAAATCGCACGCAAACAAGTCGCATGGCCGCAAATCCATCCGTCTTAGCGCCAAGCCGCAAGACCTGATGAGCGAGGATGCCCGTCTGGCGGGGGTCTGGACCGCTCGGATTATCACTCTGTTCCCGCAGGCCTTCCCCGGCGTGCTGGGCGAAAGCCTGACAGGCAAGGCCCTGAAAGAGGGAAAGTGGCAGATGGAAACCACCGATCTGCGGGATTTTGGCGTAGGCAAGCACCGCAATGTCGATGACACCCCCGCAGGTGGCGGTGCCGGCATGGTGCTGCGCCCCGACGTGGTGGGCAACGCCATCGCACACACAATGGAGGGGGCCCACGGCAAATGGCCGATATTTTACCTGTCACCTCGTGGCCGCCGGTTTGACCAGCAAATGGCCCGCAGCTGGTCGCAATGTGATGGCGTCACCCTGCTGTGCGGACGTTTCGAGGGCGTGGATCAGCGCGTGCTGGATCACTATGGCGTTTACGAAGTGTCCTTGGGTGATTTTGTCCTGACCGGAGGCGAGATCGCCGCCCAAGCGATGATCGACGCCACTGTGCGGTTGCTGCCATCAGTTCTGGGCAATGCCGACAGCATCGAAGATGAAAGCCATTCCAACGGGTTGCTGGAGCATCCGCAATACACCCGCCCTGCCGAATGGATGGGCCGTGAAATCCCCGATGTTCTGATGTCCGGGCACCACGGAAAAGTTGCTGAATGGCGCCAAAAAATGTCCGAGGAAATCACAAAAGAACGCCGCCCTGACATGTGGGCGGCGTATAAGGCTCAGAAAAAGAAACGCTAAGGCTTAGCAGGCCAGCGCGACTGACCAACCGGTCTTGTACCCGTCTTTCTTGATCTTGATGTTTTGCAGGTCGGTATCCAGGGTGAAACCGCCGATCATCGCCAGAACGCCTGCCTGGAACGTTGACTTGCACCCGGTATGAGCCTTGGCTGCGCGCTCCAGTTCGCGCCCGGTGAAGGGCACTCCTTTCTCGGCGCTATTGATAAGGGCCGTCTTGCGGTCCTCCAATACGGCGATCTGGTACGATTTTCCGTCATGGCTAAAGGTTTCGGCGCCTTTGCGGGCTTCTTTCTCGGCCACCGCGGCGGCTTTTCCCTCGGACGAGGGGGCCGGGGCGCACACCGCGACGGTCAAGGCAACAGCGATGCTCAAAATGGATTTCTTCACAATCAAGGGTACTTTTTCCTTTGAAAAAACAACCCAGCCCTAACGGATACATCCAAGGACGGCAATTCCCGCCGAAACCCCTTGATCCATGAGACTTCTGCCCCTATACACCGCCCGTTCGCGGTCGGAATCGGCCTGCGGGCCTGTTTGGTATTTTGGATACGTCTTCGGCATCCGTTACGTGATACCCTACAGCTTCAAAGAAAGATGACCTGAACCCTCTGGCGGGCGCTGCGGCGGACCCGGACGAAGACCAAGAGCTCTGAGGATGTCACAGACCTTTGCGGACCAACCGCAAGCATAGTTAGGAGCAAAGCGATGGATCTGATCGCACAACTCGAGGCGGAACAAGTTGCCGCCCTGGGGAAAAATATCCCCGATTTCAAAGCTGGCGACACCATTCGCGTCGGCTATAAAGTGACCGAAGGCTCGCGTACCCGTGTGCAGGACTACGAAGGTGTCTGCATCAGCCGCAAAAACGGCAACGGCATCGCCGGTTCGTTCACCGTTCGCAAGATTTCTTTTGGTGAAGGCGTGGAACGTGTGTTCCCCCTGTTCTCGACCAACATCGACAGCATCACTGTTGTCCGTCGTGGTCGCGTCCGCCGCGCCAAGCTGTACTACCTGCGTTCGCGTCGTGGTAAATCCGCACGTATCGCAGAAGTCACCAACTACAAGCCCAAAGCTGGCGCCGAAGCATAAGGAACGGATTGATGAAAGATGGCATCCACCCCGACTACCACTTCATCGAAGTGAAAATGACCGACGGCACCGTTGTCACCATGCGCTCTACCTGGGGTGCAGAAGGCGACCAGTTGGCCCTGGACATCGACCCCAGCGCGCACCCGGCATGGACCGGTGGCACCTCGCGTCTGATGGACGCCGGCGGCCGCGTGTCGAAGTTCAAAAACAAATACGCCGGTCTGGGCTTCTAAGCCTGACCCCACGCGCATTGATGGAAACCCCGCCCTTTGGCGGGGTTTTCTGTTTTCAGAGGGCAGGATGCGCCTTGGCCCTTCCAAAATCGCGCCACAGATGCGAAGGATGGCTCTCGACAGGTAACAAAGCTTTGAAAATTCATGCGGACCACAATATCCTGTGGGCATATGATTGAAACAAGGCAAGTATAGCGGGATAGAGGCGTATGGCGCATATTATTGTCGTCGGGAACGAAAAGGGCGGAGCCGGGAAATCCACCGTCTCGATGCATGTGGCGACCGCCTTGGCGCGGATGGGCAAGAAAGTGGCCGTGTTGGACCTGGACCTGCGCCAGAAAACCTTTGCGCGCTATGTGACCAACCGGAAACATTTTCTGGCCGAAGCCGGGCTGGACCTGCCCAGCCCTTCGTATCACGACCTGCCCCCGGCCGATCAGGAACAGCTGAAGCCCGGCGAGAACCCGTATGACCACCGCCTGTCCAAGGCGATTGCAGAGGTCGAGCCGGACAATGACTTCATCCTGATCGACTGCCCCGGCTCGCATACCCGCCTCAGCCAGGTGGCGCATTCATTGGCCGACACCCTGATCACCCCGCTGAACGACAGTTTCGTGGATTTCGACCTGTTGGCCCATGTGGACAATGATGGCCGCAAGATCGAAGGCCCCTCGGTTTACTCCGAGATGGTCTGGAACGCCCGCCAGTTGCGCGCACAGGCCGGGCTGAAACCCATCGACTGGGTCGTGCTGCGCAACCGTCTGGGTGCTCAGCATATGGTGAACAAGGAAAAGATGGAAAAGGCACTGTCGGCCCTGGCCAAGCGGATCGGATTCCGAGTGGTGCCCGGTTTCCACGAGCGTGTGATTTTCCGCGAGCTGTTCCCCCGGGGCCTGACTCTGCTGGACCTGCGTGACATCGGGGTGAAGCAGCTGAACATCTCGAACGTGGCCGCCCGGCAAGAACTGCGCGACCTGATCAAGGCGCTGGACCTGCCGGACGTCGAGATCAACTTCTGATCCGCGTCACATACGCGCCAGCTTGAGCAACGCCTGTCGCAGCACCCGGTTTTCCTCGTTCGTCAGGATCGAGGACAAGCGCGCATCATAATCCTCGGCGATTCCGCGCAGATCCAGATAGGCCGCGCGCCCGGTGGGCGTCAGGTCCAGATGCTCCAGCCGCCGGTCATTATCATCCTGCGTCCGTGTCAGGTATCGCCGCTGCGCCAACCGGTGCACGGCGCGGCTGATCTTTGTCTTATGCATCTTCGAGCGTAGCCCGATATCCTTGGCCGTCATCCGCCCATAAATGCCAAGATGGAACAACACACGCCATTCCGTCCGCAGCATGCCATATCGATCCTTATAGGCCTTCTGGAATTCCAGACTGCTTTCTTCTGCAGCCTGGTTCAAAAGGTATGGTAGGAATTGTTGTAGCGGGAACTTATCATTTTCTTCCATTTCTCGATCTCTACCCGTTGTTAGTTACAAAAACAACAATTAACCCTGCAACTATAGAGGAGACGCGCAATGAATCACCAAACTCAGCCCGACGCCTATGTGCAGGCGCCGTCCGATGTTGGGACGACACCCGGCTACATGCCCGGCTTCGGCAATGACTTTGAAACCGAGGCTTTGCCCGGAGCTTTGCCTCAGGGAATGAATAGCCCTCAGAAATGTAACTATGGCCTGTACGGAGAACAGTTGTCGGGAACAGCTTTCACCGCCCACCCGCCCGAGCGGACATGGTGCTATCGTATCCGGCCCAGCGTAAAGCACTCGCATCGCTACACAAAAATCGACCTGCCTTACTGGAAGTCCGCCCCATGTGTGGACCCTGATGTCACCAGCCTGGGCCAGTACCGCTGGGACGCGGTGCCCCATTCAGATGAGGGCCTGACCTGGCTGACCGGCATGCGCACCATGACCACCGCCGGCGACGTGAACACCCAGGTCGGCATGGCCAGCCATGTCTATCTGGTCACCGAATCAATGGTGGACGAGTATTTCTTTTCGGCCGATTCCGAGCTGCTGGTCGTTCCTCAGGAAGGCCGTCTGCGGTTCTTCACCGAGCTGGGCATCATCGACGTGGAACCCAAAGAGATCGCAATCATCCCGCGGGGATTGGTGTACAAGGTCGAGGTTCTTGAAGGCCCCTGCCGCGGATTCGTCTGCGAAAACTACGGTCAGAAATTCGAGCTGCCCGCCCGTGGCCCGATCGGCGCCAACTGTATGGCCAACCCGCGTGATTTCAAGGCCCCTGTTGCGGCCTATGAGGACAAGGAAGTGCCCTCGAAGATCACCGTGAAATGGTGCGGTCAGTTCCACACCTCCGAGATCGGCCAATCGCCGCTGGACGTGGTCGCATGGCACGGCAACTATGCCCCCTACAAATACGACCTGCGCACCTATTGCCCGGTTGGCGCCATCCTGTTTGATCACCCGGACCCCTCGATTTTCACCGTGCTGACCGCGCCTTCGGGCCAGCCGGGCACCGCAAATATCGACTTTGTTCTGTTCCGCGAACGCTGGCTGGTGGCCGAGAACACCTTCCGCCCGCCGTGGTATCACAAGAACATCATGTCCGAGCTGATGGGAAATATTTACGGCCAGTACGACGCCAAACCCCAGGGGTTTGTCCCCGGCGGGATGAGCCTGCATAACATGATGCTGCCGCATGGCCCGGATAAGAACGCGTTCGAGGGCGCCTCGAACTCGAACCTCGGGCCGGATAAGCTGGACAACACCATGTCCTTCATGTTCGAGACCCGGTTCCCGCAGCATCTGACGGCATTTGCCGCCAACGAGGCGCCGTTGCAGGATGACTATATCGATTGCTGGACCGATCTGGAAAAGAAGTTCGACGGAACCCCCGGCAAAAAGTGAGGCGTTGGGGCGCTGCCCCCTTGGCCTGCGGCCAATTCCCCCGGAGTATTTCGGGAGCAAAGAAAACGGTGCGGTGAAGCGCATCTGATGGAAGGACGACGAATGTCATTGATGAAAAGCTGGGTCGAAAGCGCCAATCGCGCAGACAGCCCGTTTCCCCTGAACAACCTGCCCTATGGTGTGTTCGAAACCGCCGAGCTGGAGCCCCGTTGCGGTGTGGCCATCGGCGATATGATCCTGGATTGCCAGACCGCCGAAGAGGCCGGCGTGATCGCTGTGAGTGACGTGGCCCTGTTCGACGTGCCTTTCTGGAATGAGGTCATGGAAGAAGGCTCTGCGCTGTGGGCCGCCCTGCGCACCCGCCTGACCGAAATCCTGGCCGAGGGCAGCGCCGATCAGGCCGCCGTGGAATCCATGCTGGTGCCGCAAGCTGACGCGACCCTGCACATGCCGATTCTGGTGTCGGAATACACCGACTTCTATGCCGGAAAGAACCACGCGTTCAACGTGGGCACGATGTTCCGCGGCCCCGAAAATGCCTTGCCGCCCAACTGGTTGCATATTCCGATCGGGTATAATGGCCGGGCGTCCTCGGTTGTGGTGTCGGGCACGGCTGTGCGCCGCCCCTGGGGTCAGTTGAAAGGCCCGAATGATGACGCACCGCGTTGGGCCCCCTGTGCGCGCTTTGATCTGGAACTGGAAATGGGCGCCATCGTCGGCACCTCGTCTGACGGGCCGATCACCGTGCAAGAGGCTGACGACAACATCTTTGGCTATGTGCTGCTGAACGACTGGTCGGCGCGTGACATCCAGGCTTGGGAATACCAGCCGCTGGGGCCGTTCCAGGCCAAGGCGACCGCCACCACCATCAGCCCCTGGATCGTGACCAAGGCCGCGCTGGAGCCGTTCCGTTGTGACACCCCCGCGCGCGAGAAAGAGCTGCTGCCTCATCTGCGCGACTGCGGCCCGATGCTGTATGACATCGACCTGTCCGTGACCCTGGCGCCTGAGGGCAAAAAGGCCACCACCATCACCCGCACCAATTATAACATGATGTACTACTCGGCGGCTCAGCAGTTGGCACATCACACCACCAGCGGCTGCCCGATGAATGTGGGCGATCTGCTGGGCTCGGGCACCATTTCGGGGCCAACCAAACCCGAGCGCGGCTCGCTGCTGGAACTCAGCTGGGGCGGTAAGGAACCGCTGACGCTGGACACCGGAGAAGAGCGTTGCTTCCTTGAGGACGGTGACACGCTGACCCTGCACGGCGCCGCCAAGGGCGACGGTTACACCATCGGATTCGGCGCCTGCACTGGCACCGTTCTGCCCGCGCTTGATGACCCCTATAAACGCTAAAGGAATACCAAAATGGCCAAAGCATTCGCGTCCCAAGGGGACATGACCGAAAAGACCATCAGCTTCACCGAAGTGGGCGAGGGCCTGTATGCCTTCACCGCCGAGGGTGACCCCAACAGCGGTGTGATCATTGGCGACGACAGCGTCATGATCGTCGAGGCGCAGGCCACCCCGCGCCTGGCAAACAAGGTGATTGAATGCGTGCGCAGCGTCACCGACAAGCCGATCACCCACGTGGTTCTGACCCACTATCACGCTGTGCGAGTGCTGGGCGCCAGCGCCTTTGGGGCGCAGCAGGTCATCATGTCGGACACGGCCCGCTCGATGGTAGTGGAACGCGGACAAGAGGACTGGGACAGCGAATTCCAACGCTTCCCCCGTCTGTTCGAAGGCCACGAATCCATCCCCGGTCTGACCTACCCGACCACGACGTTCAGCGACTCGATGACCGTTTATCTGGGCAACCGCCGTGTGGATATCCGCCAGATCGGCCGCGCGCATACTGCTGGGGATTCCATCATTCACGTCCCCGACCAGAACGTCATGTTCACCGGCGATATCGTCGAATACCACTCGGCCTGCTATTGCGGTGATGGGCATTTCGGCGACTGGGGTTCCACCCTGGACAAGATCAAAGCCTATGACGTGGACGCCATCGCGCCCGGCCGTGGTGATGCTCTGGTTGGCAAGGAAATGGTAAACGCCGCCATCGAAAACACCCGTGATTTCGTCGACAGCACCTATCGCCCCGCCGCCAGGGTGGCTGCGCGCAACGGCACTCTGAAAGAAGCATGGGATGCCGTCCGCGAGGAATGTGACCCCAAGTTCGCCGACTACGCCATCTACGAACACTGCCTGCCGTTCAACGTTGCCCGCGCCTATGACGAGGCCCGCGGCATCGACACCCCCCGCATCTGGACCGCCCAGCGCGATCTGGAAATGTGGGAGGCCCTGCAGGGCTAAGCCTGCTTCCCCCGCCCATGCCGGTGCGGGGGAGCCCGAAACGCAAAACTGACCACCTGAAAGTCATGCGAGGGCATGGCATTCTACAAGTGCACCCAAAACAGGGAGGAGACACCCATGTTTGACGACAGATACACGCTGGCCTACCGGCTGTACCCCTACGAAAAATCACCCGATCAGGACAAATCCGAGGCTGTCCGCCACCCGGTTGTCGTGATGGGCGGCGGCCCCATCGGCATCGCCACCGCGCTGGATCTGGGCCTGCAAGGCATCCCGGTTCTTGTGCTGGACGACCACGAAGGCGTGGGCATGGGCAGCCGTGCGATCTGTTTCGCCAAACGCTGTCTGGAAATCGCCGACCGTTATGGTTGCGGCGAGCCGATGCTGGACAAGGGTGTTGTCTGGAACCTGGGCAAAGTGTTCCACAAGGACGACAAGGTCTTTGAATTCAACCTGCTGCCGGAACAGGGCCATAAGTACCCTGCCTTTATCAATCTGCAGCAGCCCTACTATGAAAGTTTCCAGATCGAACGCCTGCGCGAGCTGCAAGCTCAGGGCGCGCCGATTGAAATTCGCGGCAAGAACCGCATCGACAATGTCGAGGTCAAAGACGACCATGTAGTGCTGGAGGTTTCCACACCGGATGGCCCCTATAAGATCGAGGCCGACTGGCTGATCGGTTGTGACGGCGCCAGCTCGCCCCTGCGCGAGATGCTGGGCTATGACTTCACCGGCAAAGTGTTCCAGGACAGTTTCCTGATTGCCGACATCAAGATGAAGGGCGACGTGGATTTCCCGACCGAGCGCTGGTTCTGGTTCGAGCCCAGCCATGGCGAGGGCGCCTCGATGCTGCTGCACAAACAGCCCGATGACGTCTGGCGCGTGGACTTCCAGATCGGTTGGGATGTCGACCGCAAGGAAGAGATGAAAGAAGAAAACATCCGTCGCCGTCTGGATGCCTTCCTGGGTGGTGTCGAATATGACATGGTCTGGTCTTCGATTTACACGTTCCAGTGCAAGCGCATGGACAGTTTCCGCCACGGCCGCGTGTTCTTTGCTGGCGATGCCGCGCACCAGGTGTCACCCTTCGGTGCGCGTGGGGCCAACTCGGGCATGCAGGACGTCGATAACCTGGGCTGGAAACTGGGCCTGGTGATCAACGGCCAAGCCCCCGACAGCCTGCTGGACACATACAACAACGAGCGTATCCACGGCGCGGATGAAAACATCCTGAACTCGACCCGCTCCACCGATTTCATCACCCCGAAATCCGGTATGTCCAAGCTGCTGCGCGACGCGGTGCTGAACCTGTCCGAGAAGTACGAATTCGCCCGTCCCATGGTGAACTCGGGGCGCCTGTCGGTGCCTTGCACCTATGATGGCTCGCCGCTGAATACCCCGGACGCGCTGAACGGCCCCGAGCGCACGCGGCCCGGATCGCCCTGCCCCGACGCGCCGCTGGGGGATGAATTCCTGCTGTCCAAACTGGGCAACGAGTTCATTCTGCTGACCATCGACGCAGATGCGCCCGATGCGTTGGACGCAGACGGTGTCTCGATCAAACGTCTGGCCTTGTCGACCAAGGACGATGCCACCGGCGCCTTGGCCGAACGCTATCTGGGCGAGGCCAGTCAGGCCGTCTACCTGATCCGACCGGACCAGCACGTTGCCGCGCGCTTTGACAGCTATGACGAAACCAAAATCCGCGCTGCTCTGCGCCGCGCCATCGGTAAGGAGTAAGCCTGATGTCCGATCTGATCCTGACCCCGAACATCGACGGCGTAGATGATTTCTATGCTGAACTGATAGCCACCCACGAGGGCCTGAGCGACGCAGACAGCAACGCTTTGAACGCGCGCCTGGTGCTTATCCTGGCCAACCACGTAGGTGACCGCGCGGTGCTAAGCGCCGCGATGCAGGCCGCCAAGGACGCCTGAGCACGCCTGCCTGCTTGACCTTTCAACACCCCGGTGATGGAATTTCCTTGCCGGGGTGTTTCGCTTTCTGTTATTTAACATGTTAAGCGAACAGAGGAGGGTCAGATGAAGTGGAGCGAATTTCCCAAATGGGGTAAGTGGGCAGCCGACTGGGCCGCGAATTATCACGCTGGCCTGCGCAACCGCCCCGTGCGCGCCCAGACGCAACCCGGGGACGTGCTGAACGCCTTGCCGGTCAGCCCTCCGGACCAAGCGCAACCTATCGAGGATGTGATCGCCGATTTCGAGCGGATCGTCATGCCGGGCATCACCCACTGGCAGCATCCCCGCTTTTTCGCCTATTTCCCGTCGAACGCCTCGCCCGCCGCGGTTCTGGCCGACAACCTGGTCACCGCGATGGCGCCGCAATGCATGCTGTGGCAGACCTCGCCCGCCGCGACCGAGATGGAGACCCGCATGATGGACTGGCTACGCCAGGGGCTGGGCCTGCCTGACGGGTTTTCCGGTGTCATCCAGGATTCGGCATCCTCGGCCACGCTGGCTGCGGTGCTGGTGATGCGGGAACGCGCGCTGAACTGGGATGGCAACGCCAGCGGTCTGCCGGGCCAGAAACCGCTGCGAATCTATTGCTCGGACGAGGTGCACACCTCGGTGGATCGCGCCATTTGGGTTGCCGGTATCGGCCAGGCCAACCTGGTGCGCATCCCCACCCAAGGCCCGCTGCGCTCGATGAACATCAAAGCACTTGAGGCGCAAATCAAGGCCGATCTGGATGCTGGATATCTGCCCGCTGGCATCGTCGCCTGCGTGGGCGGCACCGGCACGGGCGCGTGTGATGACATTGCCGCAACCTGCGCCGTCGCGCAGAAATACAACATCTATACCCATGTAGACGCTGCTTGGGCGGGCTCGGCCATGATCTGCCCCGAGTACCGCGATCTGTGGGAGGGCGTGAACCAAGCCGATTCCATCGTCTTCAACCCGCATAAATGGCTGGGGACGCAATTCGACCTGTCCGCTCATTTCGTCAAATCTCCCGAGGCGCTGACACAGACTCTGGCCATCCAGCCTGAATACCTGAAAACCCACGGCGCTGACGGGATCATCAACTACTCGGAATGGAGCGTCCCCCTGGGGCGCCGTTTCCGTGCACTGAAACTGTGGTTCATGATCCGCGCCTACGGCTTGGATGGTCTGCGGCAGATGATCCGCAACCATGTGAACTGGTCACAGGATCTGGCTGAGAAACTGCGCGCCGCCCCGGATTTTGAGATCGTAACCGAACCCGTTCTGTCCCTGTTCACCTTCCGCTTCACACCCGAAGGACAGGATGCCGATCAGGCCACGATGAACCTGCTGAACGCCATCAATGACGAAGGCCGCATCTACCTGACCCAAACCCGTACGCAAGGCAAACAGGTCATCCGTTTTCAGGCCGGTCAATTCGACTGCACGGCTGAAGATATCCAGTTCGCCTTTGACGTGATCATCGAAACCGCCAAATCCCTGAAGGACACCTGACATGCCTGCCATCAAGAACCCGTTCAAGGCCGCTCTTTCCGACGGTAAAATGCAATACGGTTGTTGGTCCGGCTTTGCCGATCCCTTTGCGATCGAGGTGATGGGCACTGCTGGCTTCGACTGGCTGGTCATCGACGGAGAGCACGCCGCCAATGACATCCGTTCGATCATGGCGCAGCTGCAGGCGTTGCAGGGGTCCGCGTCTCATCCCGTGGTTCGTGTCCCTGTTGGCGAGGATTGGCTGATCAAACAAGTGCTGGACGCCGGTGCCCAAACCGTTCTGGTGCCCATGGTCGAAAGCGGCGCTCAGGCAGCGCAGCTGGTCCGCGCCATGCGTTACCCCCCCGAGGGCATCCGTGGTGTCGGAGCCACCATGGCTCGCGCATCGCGCTTCGGAGGGATCGCCGATTACGTGAAGGTCGCCAATCAAGAGGTCTGCCTGCTGGTCCAGGTCGAAAGCCGCAAGGGCGTCGCGGCGCTGGACGACATACTGGCAGTGGACAATATTGACGGTGTCTTCATCGGCCCCGCAGATCTGGCCGCTGATATGGGGCACCCTGGCAACGCGGCTCATCCTGAAGTCCGTGCGATGATCAGGGATCTGCTGGGGCGGATCGCGGCCTCGGACAAGGCAGCAGGCATTCTGTCCCCGGATGACAAAGTCGCGGCCGAGTATCGCGATTGGGGCGCTCAGTTCCTGGCCGTGGGTCTGGACGTGGTAATGCTGGCGCAGGCCGCGCGCGCCAAAGCCGCCCATTGGAAAGGTTAAGGCCCGCGCTCTTCTTGGTGCCTGCAAACCGGCGGGCACGGCGTATGCGAGCGCCTATGGTGGCGCGGATCACACATTGCTTTGGGCAAGGTCAAATAATCCAGCAATGGGCATGACAAATCGCTACATGCGTCTGATAAATAGGTGGACCTTACAACAGCCTGGATACAGTTATGACCGAAACCCTTGTCCAGAAACGCGCGCGCCTTCTGGGGCCAAACCTGCCCACTTTTTACGAACAGCCCGTGCATCTGGTCAAAGGGCAAGGCCAATACCTGTGGGACGTCGATGGGCGCAAATATCTGGATTGCTATAACAATGTCCCTCATGTGGGGCATTGTCACCCCAAGGTCGTGCAGGCAATCTGCGATCAGGCCGCCACGCTGAATACGCACACGCGCTATCTGCACGATGGGATCGTCGACTATGCCGAGCGTTTGACGGCCACTTTTGACGACAGCCTGGACACGATGCTGATGACCTGCACCGGATCCGAGGCGAATGACGTTGCGCTTAGGATGGCGCAGGCAGTCACCGGCAACACCGGGATCATCGCCACCGATTTCACCTATCACGGCAATACTCTGGCGGTCAGCCAGCTTAGCCGCACCAAACCCCCCATCGGCGGCTATTGGGACAATATGGCCTTCGTCCCCGCGCCCGACAGCTATCGCCCGTTGGGTGGTCAGGCGGGGATGGCGCATGCGCATGCCTTCGCAGCCGAGGTGCAGGCTCGAATCGACGTGCTGCAGGAAAAGGGCCACGGCGTTTCGGCGCTGGTGATCTGCCCGTTTTTCGCCAACGAAGGCTTTCCCGATCTGCCAAAGGGCTGGCTGGCCCCCGCGATCAAAGCCGTTCGCGACGCCGGAGGCATCATCATCGCCGACGAGGTGCAACCCGGCTTCGGCCGTTTGGGCTCGCATTTCTGGGGGCACGAGCGGATAGGCTTTACGCCAGAAATCGCCACCATCGGCAAACCTATGGCCAACGGTCACCCGGTTGGCGCGGTGATCGCCGGGCACGACACCATGGCGGCCTTCCGCAACGCTTTTGGCTATTTCAACACTTTCGGCGGTAACCCCGTGTCGATGGCCGCTTGCCTGGCCACGCTGGAAGTGATCGAGGGTGAAGGGCTGCAGCAGAACGCCGCCCAGGTTGGCGCCTATGCCAAGACCTGTCTGCAGGAACTGGCCGCGCAGCATGACTGTATCGGCGACGTACGCGGCGCGGGCCTGTTCTTTGGCGCCGAGATGGTTGTGGACCGCGCCCAGAAAATTCCAGCGCCCCTCTTTACCAAGCAAGTTGCCAATGAAATGCGCCAGCGCGGGGTGCTGCTGAACTTTCTTGGTCGTCATGGAAACGTGTTGAAGATGCGTCCTCCGATGGTGTTTACCCGTGAAAATGTGGACCAGATGATCTCGGCCTTGGACGAAGTTCTGGGCCAGGCCCGGGCCACCGCATGAGCAACACGACAGCTATTCAGGCCGCCGCATTATGGGGCATCTCGGCGCAGAACCTGACCCTGGCCGCACGGCGCGAAAATACCGTCTACAAAGCCCACAAAAACGGTATGGCCTATGCCCTGCGCCTGCACCGGCCGGGATACCGCACCAAGACCGAACTGCTGTCCGAGCTGCAGTGGATGGAGGTTCTGGCGCTGAACGGCATGGACGTCCCCCTGCCCGAACCCACACTGGCTGGCACCCTGATTGACATGGTCGGCGACATCCCTGTTAGTCTGCTGTCCTGGATGCCCGGTGCGCCATCAGGCAGCGGGGACCGGCTGGACGTGGATGACCCACCGAATTTCGCCCGCGCGCTGGGACGTGCTCTGGCCCGGATGCACGAGATCACGGACGACTGGACACCTCCGGCTGGGTTCTCGCGCCCATCGTGGGATCTGGACGGTCTGCTGGGCCCGCACCCCCTGTGGGGCCCGTTCTGGGAAAACCCCGACCTGACGCCGGACGAGGCAGAGCTGCTGCGGCACACCCGCGACAAGGCCCATGAAATGCTGGACAGGCTGCGCGCTGAACTGGACTTTGGCCTGATCCATGCTGACATCATCACCGAGAATGTGCTGACAGAGGGCAGCCGGGTGGGATTAATCGATTTTGACGACGGCGGCTGGGGCTTTCGGGCGTTTGAACTGGCGACCTTTCTGATGCGCTTTTTGGGCCATGCTGACTATGACGTACTGCGCGGGGCCCTGCTGGACGGTTATGCCCAGCGCGCCACGTTTGACCCCAAGATCATGGATTTCTTCATCCTGTTGCGCGCCCTGACTTATCCCGGATGGATCATCCCGCGCAGAAACGAACCCGGCGGGCGGGCACGCTCGTTACTGGCTGTTCGCACGGCGGTTCCATTGGCACGGGCTTTCCTGGCTGACTAGGTCGCAAAGAAAATGTGCCGGAACATCATTTGCCGCTTGCAGCGCCGCACGGCTTTTCCTAAAAGCGCGCTCACACCTAGAGTGCTCCGTTCGTCTATCGGTTAGGACGCCAGGTTTTCAACCTGGAAAGAGGGGTTCGATTCCCCTACGGAGTACCACTTTCCCGCTCGTTCCATCTGAAATGTCACAATCGCACCGCCGGTCTGCGTGCCGCAGGTGACATCAGGCCACATGTGGTGTAGCCATCTGTCATCAAGGACGGAGACCAGCATGGACGGCACACTTGCAACCCTGTTCCTCGTGGCAGGCTTGACCGACATGACCATGAATTACTGCGATGACGGCTGTCTGGCCACGTCGCCTTTGGACGCGCGGATCGCTGTTTCCGCCGGCGAGGTCGAATTTCAGGGCAACCGCATCGCGAACGAGGTGTACCTGCGCTATGACCTGCCCAAGAAATTCGGGCCCTTCCAGCCCGCCTTGGGTGTCTCGGTCACCGATGAAGGCAGCGTCTGGTTCGGCGCGGGCTCCAGCTGGACCTACAGCTTTGCCCAGGATCGCGGGTATGTGCAGCTGCACCTTATGCCCGGGGTTTACGGCAAGGGTGAAGGCCCTGATCTAGGCTCTGCGATCGAGTTCCGCTCGGGTGCCGAGATCGGTTTCGAGACCGCCAGCGGCGTGCGTATCGGTCTGTCCTATGATCACCGGTCCAACGCGGACACCGGGCGCATCAACCCAGGCCTTGAGACCATCCAGCTGCGCGCCAGTTTCCCACTACGGTAACGACCTTGGTCGCGCTTGGCTGAGCGCCCGCCTGCAGTACTGTGACCTAAACGGATCACGGCAGAGCATCACATGTCAGAGCAACTGGAAAAAGTCATCGCAACCCCTGCGGCCGTCGCGCTGCTGGCTGAACTGCGCGCCGAACATGGTGACGTGGTGTTTCAGATGTCCGCCGGGTGCTGCGACGGTTCCGGGCCGATGGTTTACCGCAAGGGCGATGCTTATATCGGGTCGGGCGATGTGCAGCTGGGCGAGGTGGACGGCACCCAGATCTGGGCCTCGCGCACGATTGCGACGCTGTGGGAAAACTCGCAACTGATCCTGGATACCGGCACCGGAAGCGGCAACGGCTTCAGCCTGGATAACGGCCGCGATAAGCATTTCGTCACCCGGGCGCGCATTCTTTCGACGGACAGCTAACGCGGCAAGCGTCACCCAAGTTTCAGGCTCAGCTTGTCCAGCAGCTCAAGGCATTCGGCCAGTTGGTCCAGCGCGATAAACTCGTCGGCCTTGTGCGCTTGTGCTATCGAGCCGGGACCGCAAACCACCACGTCCATCCCCAGCGATTGAAACAGGCCGGCCTCGGTGCCGAAGGCCACCAGATCAGCGCGGTTCGCGCCGGTCAGCTGCATCAGCAACCTGCGTGCCTCGTTGCTGTCTTCGGGCGTCAGGCCGACGACCTCGCCTATTACCTCGGTTTCGATCTGCGCCTGCGGGAACACCCGGCGCATCGCGGGCAGAAGCTCGTCCTGGCAAAAGACATGCAGGGCCTTTTTGACAAAGCTCGCGTCACTATCCTGCACGGGGCGCATTTCCCAATCGACCTGCGCTTTGGGGGCAATGATGTTGTGAACGCTGCCGCCATGTAGCGCGCCCACATTGACCGTGGTCCATGGCGGTTGAAACCTGGAATTGGGCGGTGCCATGGTGGTCAGCTGGGTCTTCAGTTCCAGCAAGCGCGAAGTGAAGCGCACCGCGTATTCCACCGCGTTCACACCCTGATCGGGGGCCGAGCCGTGCCCTTCGAGGCCCTGAAAATGCGTGCTGTATTCGTAGCACCCCTTGTGGCCCTCGATGATCCGCATCTCGGTCGGCTCGCCAATGATCGCCAAGCGCGGAGAGATGTCACGTTGCTTCAGTGCCTGCACCAGATGGGCGGCCCCGGCGCAGCCCGTTTCTTCGTCATAGGTGAAGGCAAAATGCACCGGCCTGTCCGATACCCGCCGGGCGAACACGGGGGCCATGGCGATCGCGGCCGCGATAAACCCTTTCATGTCACAGGTACCCCGGCCGTAAAGGCGCCCGTCCCGCTCGTCCAGCATGAACGGATCCGAGCGCCACTCTTGATCAGTGACAGGGACAACGTCGCTATGACCGGACAGAACGATGCCTCCGTCCACCTTTGGCCCCAATGTTGCGAACAGGTTGGCCTTCTGGCCGGTGTCATCGGCCAGAACCTCGACCTCGGCACCGCAATCCTGCAAATAGCTCGCCAGATAGGCGATCATCTCAAGATTGCTATCGGCCGAGACCGTCGGAAAGGCGATCAGGTCAGACAGGATGCGTTTTGTCTGCTCCAGCATGGGTTATCCTTTGACGAACAGTTTACGCTCGAACTCACACAAGAGCTGGGCGGGGCCATCTTCGCGGATCAGGATGGTCTCGGTCGTTTCCAGCCCCCAGCTGTCCATCCACAGCGCCGGCATGAAGTGAAAGACCATGCCGGGCTGCAGCACCGTTTCATCCTCGGCCCGGATAGACGCGGTTCGCTCGCCCCAATCCGGGGGATAGCTAAGGCCCACGGGATAGCCCATCCGCCCCGACCTTTCGATGCCGTACCTGGCCAGAACCGCCATGAAGGCATTGGCTATGTCGCAGGTGCGATTGCCGGCGCGGGCAGCGTTTAGACCAGCCTCGATCCCCTCAAGCTGCGCGGTTTCGGCGCGCAGCATGTCGTCGCCGGGCGTGCCCAGAAACACCGTCCGGCAAATGGGCGCGTGATAGCGGCGGTAGCAGCCTGACAACTCGAAAAAGGTCGCCTCGCCCTTGCGCATGGGGGTGCCATCCCACGTCAAATGCGCCGCAGTCGCGTCCAGCCCCGAGGGGGTCAATGGCACAATCGCAGGGTAATCCCCCCAATCGTCGCCCACCCCCTCGATCCCGGCTTTCATGATATCAGCCACCAGATCATTTTTTCGCACGCCGGGCACCGCGCGTTCGATCGCGGTTTGCATGACCTTTTCGCTGATGCCCGCAGCCTTTCGGATAAAGCCCAGCTCTTCGTCCGATTTTACCAGACGCTGCCAGTTCACAAGGGCTGTCGCATCAACCAGCCTTGCGTCCGGCAATTCTTCGCAAAGAACAGAATGAGCTTTGGCGGAGTAATAGTAGTTCTCCATTTCCACACCGATCCGCGATGCGCCAAGGCCCCGCTGCTTCAGTTGCTGCGCCAGGTCCTGCATCGGGTGGATCTCGGTGGACTGCACGAACTGGTCGCCATACCCAAGGATGTTAGCGTGATCCATCCAGCAGGTGCGGCGTCCGCCCATCATGTCCATGTGGCGGCCCCACCAAATCGGTTCGCCCTCTTTGGTCACGATCACGCCCTGATGGACATAAAAAGACCAACCGTCATAGCCCGTCAGCCACGCCTGGTTCGAAGGGTCGGTGACGAAAAGGGCATCCAGCCCGGCCTTTTCCATCGCTGCCCGCGTCTTGGACAGGCGGCGCTGGTATTCGGCTGAACTGAACGGAGCTTTGGTCTTTGTCATCTGTCGCCCTCCTTAAGGCAAAACGGCCTGAACGGCGCGCAGGGTGGCAGCGACCACTCGGTCGGCCTCGGCCTTGGTCAGACAGAAAGGCGGAGCGAACCCAAGGATGTCCCCCTGTGGCATGGCGCGCCCGATGACGCTGTCCTGCTCTAACAATTTGGCGGCAATCTGCGGTCCGATCTTCTCGCCCGCATCAAAGAAGGTGCGGCTGTCCTTGTCGGCCACGAATTCCACCGCGCTCAGCATTCCCTCACCGCGGATGTCGCCGACATTGGGGTGGTCGGACAGGGCCTGGGCCATGGTTTGGTTCAGATAGGCCCCCACCGAGCCCGCGTTTTCCACCAGGTTCAGATCGTCCAGCAGCTTTAGATTGGCGACCCCCGCCGCCGCGCCGATCGGATGGGCGGAATAGGTCCAGCCGTGGCCGATAGGGCCGTTTTCGTCCGTTCCGCGTTCAAGTACCGCCCACATCTTGTCCGACACGATCGAGCCTGACAAAGGCGCATAGGCCGAGGTCAGCCCCTTGGCGATGGTGATCAAATCCGGCCGCATCCCATAGTGATCCGAGCCGAACATCGAGCCCAAACGGCCAAACCCCGTGACCACTTCGTCCGCGACCAACAGGATATCATGTTTTTCCAGAACGGCCTGAATAGCGGGCCAATATCCCGCGGGTGGCGGCACGATGCCCCCGGTGCCCAGAACCGGTTCGCCGACTGTACGTCGTCAGGGTTTTTGGAGCCAAAGCGGGCCTAAACTGAGTGAGAGTTTGGCTCATCTGGTTGGTTTGATTATGCGGCGTGTTTTCTGTGATGCAAGCGTCGCGCTTCGAGCGTGTTTCGTTTGATCCTTTCTCTTTGGTTTAGAATGGCTTGTGAGCGCCCGAAGTAGACGTCGGACGGCGTGACGTTGTTCAGGCTCTCATGGTAGCGCTGATGGTTGTAGTGATCGACGAAGGCACCGATCTGGGTTTCGAGATCGCCGGGCAAGAAGTAATTTTCCAGCAGGATGCGGTTCTTCAGGGTTTGATGCCAGCGCTCAATCTTGCCTTGGGTTTGGGGGTGATACGGCGCACCGCGAGAATGCTTCATTCCCTTGTCCTGCAGCCATTCGGCCAAATCGCCAGAGACGTAGCTGGAGCCGTTGTCACTCAGCAGTCGTGGCTTGTGAACGACGTGGACCTGATCGCAACCCGAAGCCTGTAACGCCAGGTCCAGCGTGTCCGTCACATCTTCCGTCCTCATATTGGTGCAAAGCTTCCACGAGATGATGTAACGGCTGTAGTCGTCCAGGATCGTGCTGAGATAGAACCAGCCCCAGCCCAGAACTTTCAGGTAAGTGAAGTCCGTCTGCCAAAGTTGGTTGATGGCGGTGGTTTTGTCTTTGAACTCGCTTGTAGCCTTGAGCACGATGAAGGCCGGGCTGGTGATCAGATCATGCGCCTTCAGTACGCGATAAACCGAAGCCTCTGATACAAAGTAGCTTTCTGTATCCGTGAACGTCACCGCCAGCTCTCGCGGCGAGAGCTCTGTTTCCTTCAGCGCCAGCTTGACGACCTTGTGCCGCACTTCGTCCGGGATGCGGTTCCAGACATGCTTTGGCTTGGGAGATTGGTCCGCAAGACCGGCTTCGCCGCGTTGCAGGTATCGGTCGTACCAGCGGTAGAACGTTGTGCGCGGAATGCCGAGCTTGGCCAGTGTCTGACGTGCTGACAGGTGGCTTTCTTCGACCAGCCTGATGATCTCCAGTTTCTCAGATGCGGGATACCTCATTCGTGGTCGCCCCCATCGCCTGTCATGCTTTTTTTGAGAAGGCGCAATTCCAGCGTTTGCTCAGCCACGACCTCCTTCAGGTCACGGGCCTCACGGCGCAGATCTTTGACTTCGTCACTCGTCGCTGCTCGCGCTGTATCGCCCGCCAGCCGCTTCTTTCCTGCCTCCATGAAGTCCTTAGACCATTTGTAGTAAACCCCTTGGGAAATCCCCTCACGGCGGCACAGCTCTGCAATGCTGTCCTCGCCACGCAGACCGTCCAAGACGATCCTGATCTTCTCCTCGGAGGAATACTGTTTACGCGTGGCGCGTTTGATGTCTTTGACGATCTTCTCGCCCGGGCTCTTGGTTGTCTTTCTCATCTTCAACTCCTCAGTGGTGACGATGCGCCAGAAACACTCTCTTATCAAATTGCCCTATTTGGCCCCATAAGCGCTGACGTCAGACATCCAGCAGGTTCACCGCCCCCACGACCGACGTTAGCAGCGTGTGAACAGGATCAATCTGGTACTTCGGCGGAGACGCCGGGCAAGCCAGATTGTAAATGCGGTCGATCCTTCCGGAAATGCTGAACGGTTCAACGATGTCATGTTCGAAGAACCTGAAACTCGGGTTCGACATCAAGGCCGAAATATTCTCGTACCGCCCGGTTTCCAGATTATCGACACAAATGACGCGATCCCCTGCGTCCAACAAACGCCGGCTTAAGTTTGATCCAATAAAGCCGGCACCTCCTGTGATCAGAACCACACGCGCGAATGCATTCGCGGTCTGATCTGCCGCTTCGAAGCGAGGGTCAAAACCCTTAATACTTTTCCCCACTAACAACTCTCCCTAAAAAATCACTCCCCTACTTCACTGGGCAAAAATGAAAAATCAGCCCAAACCAACTGGCAGGAAAGTGCGCCCTAAAGAGCGTGTCGTTGATTTTACTGAAAAAATTTCAAAAGGCAAAAGCGGCGACAGGCGCTTCACCCAACGTAAACAAAGCCCCCATGAGCGGTTGGTTTGGTTCCATTCACTCTCCAACCAGCGGGGGCTGGCGATCAATCTCGCGCTTAGGGCGCACCGCATGCATTCGTATCCCGCCAAGGAAGTACTCCCCAATACCACGAGGTGATTCCTCATTTGACCTAGATCATTGGTTGCGCTGCACATCCGCAGCAACCTGAAACCGAAGAGGGAGGAATGACGCGCGCACCACAACGACGGGCGCCGGGGGCTATGGTGACAGCTTGAAGAGGCCAAGCGCCATCGCCGGGAAAGAAAAATCACAGCCATTGAAACGCAAGAACACCAAAATACCAGGATGGGATTGACCAGAATGCAGAACCCGTTCGAACCAAGAAAGGTCCGCAAGGCAGTTTTCCCAGTCGCTGGCATGGGCACGCGCTTTCTGCCCGCGACCAAGGCAATGCCAAAAGAGTTGCTGCCGATCATCGACACACCGCTTATTCAGCACGCTGTCGAAGAAGCCATCGAGGCAGGCATCACCGAGCTTGTCTTTGTCACCGGTCGAACCAAGCGGGCCATCGAAGACCATTTCGATCACAGTCCTGAACTGGAACACCTGCTTGAGCAGCGCGGCAAACACCAGCTTGCCAGCCAGATCCGGGCCATCATTTCCCCCGATATTCACTGCATTTTCGTTCGACAGCCCGAAGCGTTGGGGCTGGGCCATGCAGTTCTGTGTGCCGAGCCGGTCGTGGGCAATGACCCTTTCGCTGTGTTGCTGCCAGACGATTTCATGGCGGGACCACGCCGGCCCACGACGGAACTGGTTCAGCATTTCGAAGCCACGGGGAAACCCTCGCTTTCGGTTATGGCCGTGCCGGACGAAACGATCGGGCGATATGGGATCGTTGCCCCCGTGGACGGCGCAACAGAGCGTGTCATCCCCTTTTCCTCGATCGTCGAAAAACCTGACCCCGAGGACGCTCCGTCCAATCTGGCTGCGGTGGGGCGGTATGTGTTCACGGCCGAGATATTCGACCATCTTCGCGCGATTTCACGGGGCGTGGGCAATGAATATCAATTGACAGACGCCATTAATCGCCAAGCGCTTCAGACGCCAATGGACGCCATCGAGATCCAGAACCGAAGGTATGATTGCGGCTCTAAGATTGGCTATTTCGAGGCGCTGGTGGACCAGGCACTTGAACGCCCCGACACACGGGACGCAGCCCGCGCTCTTCTAAAGGAAAAGCTGTCCAAGCTGCCGGATCAGGGCGCTTGAACCCCAAATTACGATCAAAGGAGACCAAGCTTTGTCTGAAAAACTGAAAATTGCGGTTGTCGGGTTGGGCTATGTTGGAATGTCGCTGGCCGTCCTGTTGGCAAGAAAACACCATGTCGTGGCGCTTGATATAGATGCCGAGCGGATCGCAAAGGTCAATTCTGGACGATCCACAGTGGAAGACAGCGAAATTGCCAAGGTCTTTGCTCAGGAACACCTTGACCTGACGGGCACGGTAGACCCCCAAAGCGCCTATGCGGGTGCGGATTTCATCATCGTCGCGGCTCCTACGAACTATGATGAAAACACCCACTATTTTGACACTTCGGCCGTCGAAAGCGTCATCCAGCAGGCCCGCCAGTTCAACAAAACCGCCCTGATTGTGATCAAGTCCACCATCCCCGTCGGCTTCACAGAGAAACAAAAGCAGCAACTTGACGACGATCGCATCACGTTTTCCCCCGAATTTCTGCGCGAGGGCAAAGCGCTTTACGACAATCTGTATCCGTCCCGGATAATCGTCGGCAGTAAATCTGATAAGGCCCGGTCGTTCGCCGAACTGCTGCGCGATGCCAGCCTGACGCCAGACGTCGCGGTCCTGCTGACCGGCACCAGCGAGGCCGAGGCGATCAAGCTGTTCGCGAACACCTATCTTGCAACACGCATCTCGTTCTTTAACGAGCTGGACAGCTTCAGCCTGGCCCAGGGGCTGGACGTCAAGGAAATCATCGAGGGCGTTTGCCTCGATCCGCGGGTCGGACCCGGCTACAACAACCCCTCGTTTGGGTATGGCGGCTATTGTCTTCCCAAGGACACCAAGCAGCTGCTTGCCAACTACGAGGACATTCCGCACCAACTGATTCAGGCGGTTGTCGAAACGAACTCGTCCCGCAAGACCTTCATCGCCGACCAAATTCTTAAGATTCCTGCCGAAACGATCGGGATTTACCGGCTGACGATGAAGCAGGGGTCCGACAATATGCGCAGCTCGGCGATGCACGACATCGTCAATAAACTTCTAGCCAAGGGCGCCCGTGTTCTTATCCACGAACCCATGTTGCAGGAAAACCTGTTCCCCGGGGCGGAAATCGTGGCAGATCTTTCCGAGTTTCTGGACAGGACAGACCTGTTGGTCTGTAACCGGCTGGACCGAAAGCTTGACGGATACGCAGGGCTGATCTTCACGCGTGACATCTATGGCGTTGACTAAGCCCAAAGGGCGAGGCGTCCGCTCTGCATGTTAATCCAGCGCCAATAGCCCGCCGATCACCTCGCGGCGCATGACGTTGTCATTGCACAAGCTGCGGTCCAGCTCGGCCATGCAGGATTTGAAAACAGCGCGCAATGTTTGCCGTGTTGCGTACCCATTGAGCGCCCCCGCATACAAACCCTGCGCCTTCAGGCGTTTTTGCAGGATGTAGAACGCAACGTTCGGGTTGGCCTTGAAAATTTCGCGCCCAAACCAAACCGATCTAAGCTCGGTTCTTTCCTCAAATGCCTCTGCCACCGGCGCATAGGCGGCTGGCGTACGGGCTTTTGAGGCATCAATGGTCATGGCATACTGGGCCTTCTGCTTGTCACTCAGCAGATGCCCATATTTTTCCAACGAGTCCTGCGCGTCACTAATCGACCGGCGAACATTATACCTGTTCCCATCTCGTTGCAGCGCGATCAGATACATCGCTGCCAGTTCGTTTCCCTTGTCAGCGGCAAGCGTCAAACCGGCAAGCGCCGCCGGACCACTGGCTCGCTTTCCGATCCCCCACATGCTGCGCTCTGCCTCGAGCAGGGGAACGCGGCCGTCTTCGGCTTCGGTCGCTTTTTCGGCATAGCCCGCATATTTCCGGCGCGAAACGGACCCGCCGCCCAAATACCCGTACATCGCGCCTTCGGCCAGAATTGCATAGGCCTCGGTCGCGCCCATATCGGCGGCTCGCAGCAACATCTTTTCAGCGGCCGTGGCGTTGATTTCGCGCCACATCGTGTCCTCGCCATATTTGACAAGGCCGTGCCCGTCACCAAGCGTCGCTGCGGTCTCGACCGCCTCGCGCGCTTTGCTGCGGTCCCTTGGAACGCCGCGCCCGAAAAGATAAAGCTCGCCCAGAGTAACCGCCGATTTTGGGTCATTCAGGGAAATGC
Source organism: Thalassovita sp. (assembly GCF_965218685.1). Classification (GTDB taxonomy): domain Bacteria; phylum Pseudomonadota; class Alphaproteobacteria; order Rhodobacterales; family Rhodobacteraceae; genus Thalassobius. The sequence goes on from NZ_OZ244657.1 coordinate 500,955, forward strand.
CCTGCTTCAGATACGACAGGCCTACATCCAGGTCCTGCTCGAACTTTTCACCCAGAACAAGCTGTTCCCCCAGAATGCGCATCGCTTCGGGGTCACCCAGCTTACTGGCCCCTTCCAGGTTTTTACGGGCCGCTTCTAGATTGGTTTCACCGGCAAGGCCCCACAAATAGATGCTGGCTAATGCTGTTTGCGCTGCTGCATCACCGGCATCAGCTGCTTCGTCCAGCATTTTCATTCCGGCTGCCACGTCCTGGTTCAAAACCCAGCCGAAAATCAGGTGCAGCCCCAAAACCCGCTTGGCGACCCAATCGCCTTCGGCTGCCGCCTTTTCAAGTATGAGCTTTCCGTTTTCAGGGTCCAGTTGTCCATCGCTGCCCCAGATCAGCTTCTCGGCCTGCTCGATGTCGCGAGGAGCAGCATGAGCGTTTGGAACGGCAAACGTCACCGACGCCGCAGCAAAAAGCGCAGCACTCAGAAGAGTTTTTACCGTCCCCAAGATTGTGCGTTCGCCCAGATCGCGCCAGTTTTTCATAAGGGAATTGATCATGCGCACCGACTTTGCCCCCCTAAAACAACATCAAAACAAGCTTCAATTAAATAGTAGCCAGCCAACATTGTCATTGATTTACCTCAACAATCAATGCGCGGGCGCAACAAACCTGTGTGAACAAACACTTCAGCCTTCAGGCCAAATAGCCTGAAGGTCCATCAGGCCCATCCGGGCCTGAACATAGAAAATCGCACAATGGCGTTCGGCTGACGCCAAACTAGGCTTTAATCACCGACGGAAACATTTCGCGTGCTGGCCGAAGCCTGCCGGAGAACAAATCCACGCACCGTTTCCGTGCCCTCTTGCGGAAACAGGAACAATTTTGGGCGCTGCAGCCGCTCGTCTTTTACCTGCAAGCCAGTCGAAACGTGCCGACCCATTCCCTGCGGAGGTGACTTTCGAGTAAGTCGCGGGTTTGCGCGCTTGCGAGGCCTGCGCCTCTTGAACCGGGGCCAAAACGAAACTGCCCGAAACCAATACAGCTGAAAGAAGGAAACCCTTTACTTTACCTTGTAGAATCTTGCTCACCGTTCTGCTCCATTATTAGTGACGCAACAACCAAGCCTGTGTTGGTCAGACCTGACTGCGTTACCAAACATACAAGATCAAGGGGGACGGAATTCAGGCGCAAATGTGGCAAAATCTTGCCAAGCCTCAGTGCCCGACTGCGCGCCATGCAAGAGAACCTACCTGTCAGGCCCATTTACGCGATTACCCCTTGCTTGCCAATCAAAAAAATCCCTGGCGCATTCCAACATCGCAGCCGCTGTCCATTCTTGGAAACGCCAAGGCCACGAACCTCTCAATGGTGGCGGCAGAGGAGTTAAGAACGAGTGAAAATTTCGGGCGGCAAAACGCATTAATCGACCCCTGCTGAACGATCATCTCGGCACAAGTCTTTGGCACCGGGTTTTGGCGAAGGCCTCTTTCGGTTAGCCTTCAAAGACCGACATCACTAGAAAGCCCGCTGCCAATGCGTTTAGCCATGCAACTCTCCAACTGTCACAACTTGGGAAAGCGGTGGTTGTTGCTGTTTTTCGCCGCCCTTTTCGCATGGGCTTCGACCAGTGCGACCGCGGGAATAAAGCTGTCTGACACACCCCCTGCCGAAGCGCAGGAGCCAACCAAGCTGGAATGGCTGGATCTATGGCGCCAGCGGGTTGCAGGGCTTGAACCGCCCTTGTTCGCTCCCGCTCCGCAGTTGGAATATGAATGCGACACAGAACACACGCCCACGACCCGCGGCCTGTTGATCGGCGCTGGCAAGGCCTTTTCCAACTATGGGTTCACCTTGCCGGGCCCGGCCAACGACATCCAGCTTTTGACCAGTGCGATGGTTTTGCGGGGGGCATCGCCTTCAAACATCATTGGGCTTTCTGAAAACGCCACTTACGACGCGGTCAAGGATGCGGCGCTTGCGCTGGTCGATGAAACATCATGCGGCGACTCGGTCGTTTTGCATTTCTCAGGAGGCGCGCTTTCACCGCACGATCTGGTTCTTGATTTTGGTACCCTTGGTCAACATCGATTGTCCGAGTTTTCCGCGTCGCAGTTTACGATTGAAACGGGGGCCCATGTTCTTGCGGGAGGTCCGTTTGTGGCGCTCGACCCCAGCCGACCCGATGGTCAGGATGTGTTAAGCGCAGCGGCCCTTTCTGAATTGGTCACCATTCTTCGCAACAAGGGGGCCGACGTGACGGTTTCCCTTGATGTTTCCTCGTCCATGGCGTTCCGGATCGAGCAGCGCCAAGCCGCAATCGACCCGCTGCAATTTCGCAAACTGAAACTGTTGGGGGAACAAGCCTGCCTGGGGCGCCAGCGCGATGCGCAAGGCAAGCAGCTTGCCGAGCCGGCATGCGAGCCCTCGTGGTCCCCGACCAATCTTGCACCCCACCGCGGATCCCTGACGGTGTTTTACGGCACGCCGCTGGGAAACCCGGGTCGTGAAGCCAAATTCGCGATAAAACAGGGTGGCAAGCTGGCGGGCGATGAACAGGTCTATGGCTATGCCAGCTATCAACTGGCCACGGCGATTACCTCGACGGACCGCACGACGGTTGGGGCACTGGCCCGCGCGATACGGCAGGAACAGGAAACGCTGGACAACCCGCAATCCCACAGCTTTGTCACTAATGCACCCGATCTGGATATCATTGCCGAGGGCCGCTCCGAGCTGAACCTGCAGCAAAACGAGATTATTATCGACAGCCCTTCGCTGGATCGCGCGGGCGTCAAACTAAGGACGCCGCAGATAACGATATCGGGGCGCATTCAGGCTTTGGGCCAACCTCTGAATGTCGTCGTAAACGGGAAACTTGCGCAGCTTGAGGGCGATTCAGGTTTCCGGGCGACGGTCCCGCTGACTGCAGGCGTGAACGGGATCACGATCTTTGCCTCAACCGACCGAAACGAAGCGTTGCGGCGTGATTTTGAGCTGTTCTACGAAGGCGATATTCGGGGCGCGCTGAACGCGGGCAAACGTTACCTGGTGGTTATCGCCAACCAGGATTATCAACGTGGCTCTGGCATCACCAACCTGCAAACCCCGGTCGGGGACGGCAAAGCAATCGCGCAGATCATGCGGGACCGCTACGGCTTTGAAACGACGTTGCGGCTTGACCAAGAGACCCAGCGCGACCTGGTGCTTGAGAACGCAACATACCGGGATATTCAATTGCTGCTTGGCGATTTGTCCTATGCCGTGGATGAAACCGACACTGTGGTCATCTTCTATGCAGGACACGGTGAATATTCCGATACCACGGGCACCGGGTATTGGCTGCCGGTTGACGCCCGGGCGGGCCGGCTTGTGACTTACCTTGATTCCAAGATGATCACGGACACGTTGCAACTGCTGCCAGCCAAGAACGTGTTGGTCATCTCGGACAGTTGCTATTCGGGGATGCTGGCGCGGGGCGGCGCACAACTTGATCCTGTCGACGACGCGGATCGCCTACGAGCCTTGCAACGGCTGTCGGATCAACGCTCGCGGGTTGTCATATCCTCGGGGGGGAACGAACCCGTTGCCGACGGAGGCGGCGACGGACATTCGGTTTTCGCACGGGCTTTGATCAATGCCCTGTCCGGCCCCGAAGGGGTCGCCTTTTCGGCACGCGAGTTGCACGCAAAACTGTTCAACGCCGTGACGCTGCAAACGGACCAAAGCCCCGACGTGCGGCCGATCCGTGGCGCGGGCCATGACGGCGGAGACTTCGTATTCGTCGTAACGCAGGATTGAGCCGCAAGATACAGATTGACCCAGCAGCGCGCGCTGCTGGGCCATCTTTCAGAACAGTCCCAAAGGGTTTCTGTCGTCAGTGCATCACTGCAGATCGACGAAAATTTTGGAATCAACACCGGCCTCGAACAGGGCGCGCTTGATCTGGTCCACGGCGCTGGCGTCTGCCGAGCTGACGATGACCACATCGTTGACCACCAGCGAATAAAGCGGAGCGCCGGGCTCCATGTTGGCCAGGTATTTTTCGGCGGCCAGTTTGGACCGGGGCCCCCACTTGCCGTCATGGGCGACGCCAATGGTGTATTGCGCGTCCATGGTCAGCTCTTTGCTGACAGGATTGCCGTCGTTCAGATCCATCAGAACCCGTTCAAGCTCGGCCTCATCGGTGATGCGCTCGGGGATGAACACGTTGGTGCAGGTTTCGACTTCCCTGTATTTGGTGACGGTCTTCTTGCTGCTTTCATTGGCGATTGCTCCGCCAACGATGGCGCCCGCGGCTGCACCGGCGTTTTTCTTGGTCACGACCTTACCAATCACGCCGCCGACAATCGCGCCGCCAATTACTTTTTCGGGATTTCCGCCACCAACAGTTTCCTGATAGGGGACACTTTTCGTCTCGCACCTGACCTCGTAAGAGCCAGCAAATGCCTGAGATGCAAGCACGATGGTCGCCGCTGTCGTTGCCAAAAGTTTCATTTTCGCACTCCTTATTCGCACAGATCGCAGGGGGCAATGCCCCGCATACTGTGAATGCCTTCCGGTCCCGGTGCGGCGCTGCAAACGCATTGCGCCGTGAACCAGTTTATCACGTTAATCTTGTGTCCAGCTGGCCATAGCCACAACTGTTATTCAATATCACGGCTGGAATCCGCTTGGTCCGGCGTTTCTGACTGGCGTTTCCAGCAGTTTACAGAACATCCAAAGAGGTCTTCACCCTGTCCATGACAACCGCAGTTTTGAAGCGGCTGATATTGGATTCGTCAAAGAAATGCTCTTGGGTGAAAGCCTCGTATTCCTTGATGTCCTGCACGGTCAGGATCAGCAGAAAGTCCGCTTCTCCGGTGGTATAATAGCATTGTTGCACGCAGGGCGCCTCGCGCATCTTGCGTTTGAATTCGTCCAGATGCATGCGGCTTTCCCGTTCCAGGATAACCTCGGCGATGATGGTCATATCGCGCCCCAGTTTTCCGGGGGCCAGAACCGCGATTTCACGCTCGATCACGCCGGTTTCGCGCAGCTTTTTCAGGCGCTTTTGTACCGCCGGAGCCGACAGCCCAACATCCTGGCTGATGGCATCGGCTGTAAGGCGGGCATTTCTCTGTACAAGGCGCAGAATTTCAATGTCTTTTGCATCCATGTTCCGAAATTCATCGCCATTCTTTGAAAAGGCAATGAATTTCTTACCACAGAAGCCGATGATTTACGTACCCCCGCCTGCCGATACCCTTAAAATCGGGGAAAATTGTTGATTGTCCCGGAAAGCGGCACCGCTGCATCATCCGGCCAAGTTTGCTCGCCACCGGTGACGAAAGGATCGATCATGCGCGATGTGTTCACGTCTTCCAGTTTGCAGCACGTTTCGGGGCCTCGGCATTCCGGCACCGCGGCCTTTCAGGTTTTGTCGCCTCAGGATTTTGATACCGCGTGCAAGGAAATCACATCCTGGGCGGGCTACAAGCCCACGCCGCTTGTGTCCCTTTCGGGGCTTGCGGACAGGATTGGCGTGGCTCGCATCGACTATAAACACGAAGGGCCAAGGTTCGGGCTGGGCAGCTTCAAGGCGCTGGGGGGGGCTTATGCGGCCATGCGGGTGCTGCAGCGTGAACTGACGGATCGTCTTGATCACCCTGTCAGCATGGAAGACATCCGCAAGGGCACTTACAGCGAAGACTGCGCGCAGATCACCCTGGTCTCGGCCACTGATGGCAATCACGGCCGTTCGCTGGCTTGGGGTTGTCAGCGCGTCGGCGCGCCCTGCCGGATATACATCCACGCCGACGTCAGCGAGGGCCGTGCCAAGGCCATGCAAGAACTAGGCGCCGAGGTGATACGGATCGAAGGCGACTACGACGCTTCAGTGGCGCTGGCAAAACAAGAGGCCGAGGAAAACGGGTGGTTCGTCGTCTCAGACACGTCCTGGCCGGGCTACAGCGAACCGCCGCGCGACGTGATGGCAGGATATTGTGTGATGACCCGAGAAGCCTGCGAGGCTCTGGCCCTGCCTCCGACGCATGTCTTTTTGCAGGGCGGGGTTGGGGGGCTGGCGGCCTCGGTCGCGGCGGCGTTGCGCCAGTATTACGGCGCGCAAGCACCGCGCGTGGTTATCGTCGAACCCGAATTGGCCGCTTGCTTGTTCCAAAGCGCCAAAACCGGCAAAGCCACCACCGTCAGCATCGATGAAGAAACTATCATGGCCGGACTGTCCTGCGGGGAGCCTTCGGAAATGGCGTGGCAGATCCTGCGCGAGGAAGCCTCGGATTTCGTGACCATCCCGGACAGCATCGTCGCCCCGACTGTTCGGCTGTTGGCGAACGCGGAAACCGGCGATCCCGTGGTCGAAGCGGGGGAAAGCGCCGTGGCCGGTCTGGCTGCTTTGATCGCCGCCATGCAGCACCCGGACCTGTCGGTAGCACTGGGGCTGGATGCCAGCTCGCGCGTCCTTTTGATCGGTTCAGAAGGTGTGACAGACCCGGAAATCTTCGCCGCCATCATGGCCGGAGCCGACCATGTCTAAGGCCCCCGAACGGGGATTCCCAGACACCGAATTTGCAACCCGCACAAGCCGTGCCCAAGCCCTTATGCAAAGGGCGGGGTTGGCGGGCTTGCTGCTGATGACCGAACCCGAAGTGCGCTATTTCAGCGGTTTTCACACGCTGTTCTGGCAAAGCCCGACACGACCCTGGTTCCTGTTTGTCCCGGCCTCGGGAAAACCAATCGCGATCATTCCGGAAATCGGCGCCGAGTTGATGCGGCGCACCTGGATCCAAGACATCCGCACATGGAGCGCACCTGCGCCAAACGACGACGGCCAGAGCCTGCTGACTGAACTGCTGACCCCCATAGCGCGGCGCAAAGAAAGCATCGGTGTGATGAAGGGCCACGAAACCTCGTTGCGGATGCCTCTGGGTGATTACGAACGGCTGCTGGACGGGCTGCCAGGGCTACAGGTTACCGATGCGACCCCGCTTGTCCGCAGCATGCGCATGGTGAAATCCGCGGCTGAAATCCAGAAGATCGCTCATATCTGTGCTGTCGGCTCGCGCAGCTTCGCCGGGGTTCCGGACCTTGCACATCAAGGCCAACCGTTAGAAGAGCTTTTCCGCGAATTCCGTCGCGAAGCCCTGAAACAGGGGGCCGACGACGTTCCGTATCTGGTCGGCGGCGCGGATCAGGGGGGGTATCGTGACGTGATCTCGCCTCCGTCGCGCCGGCCGCTGAACGCTGGCGATATCGTCATGCTTGATACTGGGGCTGCATGGGATGGCTATTATTGCGATTTCGACCGGAACTTTGCCATAGGCCGGGCCGATGACCTATCGCGCCGCGCCTACGATGTCCTGTGGCGCGCCACTCAGGACGGCATCGCAGCGGCCCGCCCCGGCGCCACCTGCCGTGAGTTGTACCACGCAATGCAATCGGTGATCGCCGAAATGGATGACCAAGGTGGGGATGTCGGTCGCTTGGGGCACGGTCTGGGTATGCAACTGACCGAATGGCCCTCGATCGCTGGATTTGACGACACAGTTCTTCAGGAAAACATGGTTCTGACCCTCGAACCTTCGCTAGGCTATGGCGATGGCCGTATCATGGTCCACGAGGAAAACATCGTGATTCGCCCCGAGGGGGCCCGCCTGCTCTCCTCTCGTGCAGAGCTGGAATTACCAGTGATCTAAGGAGAGCGCGATGAAACTGGACTTCGACACCGATGACGGAATAGGTACCCGCGCAAACCTTGGGGTTATCGTTCTTGAAACTGATGAGACATTGGAGTGGGAATTCGCCCGACTGACCAATGTTGACGGCGTCGCGCTCTATCACAGTCGCATTCCCATGACCTCCTCGATACAGCCGGACACATTGGCAGGGATGGAGAACGATCTTCCAAGGTCAGCCGGCCTTCTGCCATCCTCGCTTGATTTTGATGTTATTGGCTATGGCTGTACGTCCGCTGCCACAGTGATTGGCTCGGACCGCGTGGCGCAACAGGTTAACAAGGTGTTCCCTCGGGCCAAGGTCACAGACCCGCTGGCGGCGATCATCGCAGCAGGCCACAGTCTTGGCGTCACCCGCCTGGGATTTATCACGCCCTATATCCCTGAAGTGTCGATCAGGATGCGAAAGAAACTTGAAGCAGCCGGGTTTGAAATTGCCAGCTTCGGTTCGTTCGAGGAAGGCGATGACCGGATCGTGGCCCGGATCACCGAGGAAGCGATCAAAGCTGCGGCCCTGCGTGTCGTGGCCACTGCGGCTTGTGACGCCGTCATCATTTCCTGCACCAACCTGCGCTGCATTCGTGTCATCCCCGAAATCGAAACCCAACTGGGGGTGCCCGTTATCTCAAGCAATCTGGCCCTGGCCTGGCACATGCTAAGGCTTGGCGGCATCGACGATCAATCGCCGCAATTTGGAAAGCTTTTCGGTCAAAGCCTTGGGCAATGATCCGGGCCCGTAGGCGTAAAACAACAAAGCCGCCCCTGAAGGGCGGCTTGTTATGATATCGATATTCGATAATCTATTTTGGTTGCGGGAGTAGGATTTGAACCTACGACCTTCAGGTTATGAGCCTGACGAGCTACCGGGCTGCTCCATCCCGCGCCAATTTGTTACATCGCAGAGAGATCGATATGTATATCTTGGTTATTACTAGGTTTGGCGGTTACCTACTCTCCCACACCTTAAGATGCAGTACCATTGGCGTTAGAGCACTTAACTTCCGAGTTCGGGAAGGGATCGGGTGTTTTGCTTCTGCTATGACCACCAAACCGAGTAATAACCAAGAATGTCCAAGTCAGTACGACTGTACTTTGTGTTGTGTATGCTTTTGATTTGATTGAACAGTCTTGCTGTTACTGGATCAAATCAAGCCTATCGGACCATTAGTACCGGTCAACTGAATGCATTGCTGCACTTACATCTCCGGCCTATCGACGTGGTGGTCTACCACGGTCCTCAGGGATACCTTGTTTTGAGGGGGGCTTCCCGCTTAGATGCCTTCAGCGGTTATCCTGTCCGATCATAGCTACCCAGCACTGCTATTGGCATAACAACTGGTCCACCAGTGGATCGTTCACCCCGGTCCTCTCGTACTAGGGGCAACTCCTCTCAAGTATCCTACACCCACGGCAGATAGGGACCGAACTGTCTCACGACGTTCTAAACCCAGCTCACGTACCTCTTTAAACGGCGAACAGCCGTACCCTTGGGACCTGCTCCAGCCCCAGGATGAGATGAGCCGACATCGAGGTGCCAAACACTGCCGTCGATATGGACTCTTGGGCAGTATCAGCCTGTTATCCCCGGCGTACCTTTTATCCGTTGAGCGATGGCCCTTCCACTCGGGACCACCGGATCACTATGGCCGTCTTTCGACTCTGCTCGACTTGTCAGTCTTGCAGTCAGGCTGGCTTCTGCCATTGCACTCAACGAGCGATTTCCGACCGCTCTGAGCCAACCTTCGCGCGCCTCCGTTACTCTTTAGGAGGCGACCGCCCCAGTCAAACTACCCGCCACACAGGGTCCCGGACCCAGATAATGGGCCGCGGTTAGACATCAAGCAAAGCAAGGGTGGTATCTCAAGGGAGGCTCCACCAGAACTGGCGTTCTGGTTTCAAAGCCTACCACCTATCCTGCACATGCTTGGCCTGATGCCAGTGTGAAGCTGTAGTAAAGGTGCACGGGGTCTTTCCGTCTAACCGCGGGAAGCCTGCATCTTGACAGGCAATTCAATTTCGCTGAGTCGATGTTGGAGACAGCGGGGAAGTCGTTACGCCATTCGTGCAGGTCGGAACTTACCCGACAAGGAATTTCGCTACCTTAGGACCGTCATAGTTACGGCCGCCGTTTACTTGGGCTTCAATTCAAGGCTCTCACCTCTCCTTTTAACCTTCAAGCACCGGGCAGGCGTCAGACCCTATACGTCGTCTTGCGACTTCGCAGAGCCCTGTGTTTTTAGTAAACAGTCGCCACCCCCTGGTTTGTGCCCCCAGTCAATACTTGCGTAGAAACTGGGCCTCCTTCTCGCGAACTTACGGAGGTATTTTGCCGAGTTCCTTCAACATCGTTCTCTCAAGCGCCTTGGTATTCTCTACCTGTCCACCTGTGTCGGTTTAGGGTACGGTCTTATAGGAGGGCTATTTCCAGGAACCGATCAGCAGCCCAATCAATCCGATAAGATTGAACTACCCTCACGATCCGTCACCACTCCACGGCCCAGGAATATTAACCTGGTTCCCATCGACTACGCATTTCTGCCTCGCCTTAGGGGCCGGCTTACCCTGCTCAGATTAGCTTTAAGCAGGAACCCTTGGACTTTCGGCGACAGTGTCTCTCACACTGTTTGTCGCTACTCATGTCATCATTCTCACTAGTGATCTCTCCACCGGATGCCTTACAGCCCGGCTTCACAGAAAGCTCCTTATCCTGCGCTGCACCCCGAAGGATACAGAAGAGGATAGGAGCTATGTCACACTACGCTCCGCTACCATGCACTATGTGCATCCTCAGCTTCGGCTCATGGCTTGAGCCCCGTTACATCTTCGCCGCAAGACAACTTATTTAGACCAGTGAGCTGTTACGCTATCTTTAAAGGATGGCTGCTTCTAAGCCAACCTCCTGGTTGTTTTGGTCGTCTCACCTGCTTTCCCACTTAGCCATGAATTAGGGGCCTTAGCTGGAGGTCAGGGTTGTTTCCCTCTCCACGACGGACGTTAGCATCCGCCGTGTGTCTGCCATCTAGTACTCCCGGGTATTCGGAGTTTGGTTAGGATCAGTAAGCCTGTGGGGCCCCATTACCCATCCAGTGCTCTACCCCCCGGGGTATTCGGATGACGCTCTACCTAAATAGATTTCGCGGAGAACCAGCTATCTCCGAGTTTGATTGGCCTTTCACCCCTAGGCACAACTCATCCCGACCTTTTTCAACAGGTGTGGGTTCGGCCCTCCAGTAAGTGTTACCTTACCTTCAGCCTGGTCATGCCTAGATCACTCGGTTTCGGGTCTGATCCCACGAACTCGACGCCCTATTAAGACTCGCTTTCGCTGCGCCTACACCTAACGGCTTAAGCTTGCACGTGAGACCAAGTCGATGACCCATTATACAAAAGGTACGCCGTCAGCTCGCAAGGAGCCTCCGACTGATTGTAGGCGTTCGGTTTCAGGAACTGTTTCACTCCCCTCGTCGGGGTGCTTTTCACCTTTCCCTCACGGTACTGGTTCACTATCGGTCAGTAAGGAGTACTTAGCCTTCGAAGGTGGTCCTCCGATCTTCAGACAGAATTTCACGTGTTCCGCCCTACTTAATACGTCCAATCTTGCTTCTTATACGGGACTGTCACCCACTATGGTCGAGTATTCCAACTCGTTCTAATCACAATCATGGCTCGGCTGGTCCCCGTTCGCTCGCCGCTACTAGGGGAGTATCAATTGATTTCCTTTCCTCCGGGTACTTAGATGTTTCAGTTCCCCGGGTTCGCTCTTAAAACCCTATGTATTCAGGTCTTAAGTACCTGTTTTACCCAATTATTGACTACCGAAGGTAAC
>NZ_OZ244657.1:515000-1585000 GCF_965218685.1 Thalassovita sp.
CGTCTCCTAGGTAGTTGATATATGTGCAGTCATTCATTCATCGAATGAACCAAACCGCCCACATATCTCTTCAGATATTATCAATGTCAAAGAGCGCGGAACCCAGGCAAAAACCTAAACTCCAGAGACAAAATCAACCGGCTGCGCTGAAACTTCTTAGCGCGACCCGCCTCATCTACCTCAATTTTTCCTACCGTCCGTCCCTTCAGAGCCTTGCTCCTCAGCGCCGTCTGGCGTCCCGTTGTGCGCCTCAGCGCCGCCGGTGAGGGGGGTTCTACGGTTATCACCCAATACCCGCAACCCCTTTTTGCAAAAAACGTCATCTTTTTTTGACGTTTCTTTTAACACATTGATTTCTAACAGATTTAAAGGGTCATTTTGCTTGGGAATTCTTAGCCGCTGCAGGCGCAATGCTGCACAACAGCATCGAGCGATTCACGATCTAGAGTTATCCCCAAGGTTACCCACAATATACGCGGCAAATCACCGATTCAGGTCCGAGTCACTTACGTGAATCACGCCCTTCGTTGCCGACTCGCGGGCAAACGCAGTCGCAGAAGTAACAGGCCAGTGATTCCCATCAGGTAGAGCACCGGCTCCAATTGGATGCCCTTGCGCAGCATTACGAAGTGGACGCCCGCCAGCAGGACCACCGGATAGGTTAGCCTGTGCAACTTGCGCCATCCCCGACCCAGCCAGCGGACTGAGGCATTGTTCGAGGTTACGGCCAGGGGAACCGCCAACACCAAGGCCAACATCCCGACGGTGATATAGGGCCGCTTTAGGATATCCGCCCAGATCCGCGCCAGCGTACCCTGATCCAGAACCGCCCAGACCAGCAGATGCGCCAACACGAAGAAGAAGGCCGTCACACCGATCGCCCGCCGAAACTTTAGCAGGTTCAATCCGGTGAAGCGGCGCAGCGGGCTGACTGACAGGCCAATGACCAGCAGGATCAGAGCACAGATGCCGTATTCATGTTCAAGTGTCTGGATCGGCTCGACCCCCAGACGTCCGGTAAGCCCCTGCCAGAACAACAGGGCCGCCCAAGCGACACCGCCCATATAGATCGACCAAGCCGGCAAGCGGCGCAGTAACTGGTTAACGTGGTTCATCAGAAGTTCTTGGCCAGATCCATGCCCTTGTAAAGCGAGGCAACCTGGGACTCGTACCCATTGAACATAAGCGTGTCCTGCCGGCGCGAGAACAGCCCTCCTCCGACCACCCTTTCGGATGCTTGCGACCAGCGCGGGTGATCCACCTTGGGATTCACATTGCTATAAAAGCCATACTCCCGCGGGATAAGCTTGTTCCAACTGGTAGGAGGCCGGCGATCCGTCAGCGTAATACGCACCACGGACTTGATCGACTTGAACCCATATTTCCACGGCACCACCAGACGGATCGGCGCCCCATTCTGTTTGGGCAGGTCTTTGCCATACAGCCCCGTTGCCATGATCGTCAGCGGATGGCGGGCCTCGTCCAGTCGCAGACCTTCGACATAGGGCCAGTCAATCGTAGAGAATTTTTGCCCGCGCATTTCATCGGGCCGGTACAGCGTTTCGAATGCAACGTATTTGGCACTGTCCTGAACGCCGGCCATGTCCAACAGGTCAGAAAGCTCGAATCCGTTCCAAGGGATGACCATCGACCAGGCCTCGACACAGCGGAAACGATAGATGCGTTCCTCGATCGTCATCTTGGACAGGATATCACCCAAGGCATATTCGCCGGGGCGATCCACCATCCCGTCAATCTTTATCGTCCAGGGCGAGGTCGTCAGCGCCGAGGCATAGCGCGCCGGATCTTCTTTCCCGGTGCCGAATTCATAGAAGTTGTTGTAGTTGGTGATGTCGTCCCAACTGTTGGGGGTCAATCCTTGGCTGGCTTGGGCCTGTCCCGCGATACCGGCCAGTCCTACCCCTGCCAGACCCGCCATGATCTGGCGACGGTTCATATAGATATGTTCGGGCGTTATGTCTGCCCGACTCAGGTCATTCGTCCAACGATGCGCCATGTGTCCCTCTTCATTCCGTTTGAACAAAGATAGGCCGGCCCATGCGGACCGGCCAACCAACAGAATCTCACGACTGCGTGCCCGGACTGTAACGTTAGGTCCCGAAGCTGGGCCGGATCTTGTTCAGCGGGATCGAGTCGCCATTCGACTGGACGATCCGAACATGGCGCCGACGCATCAGGCGCGGTTCGGCCACACCAACCGAGTGGGCGATGATTTCGACCTCTTTGATGACCGAGGTCGCATAGTTCGCCACCTTCTTCCACTTATCCTCGACCACCAGTCCCCGTTGCAGATGCGGATCGTGCGTGGTGATGCCGGTCGGGCAGGTATTCTTGTTGCACTTCAACGCCTGAATACAGCCAAGCGAGAACATGAACCCCCGCGCCGAGACCACAAAGTCCGCGCCCGCGCAGATGGCCCAAGCTACATCGCCGGGGTTCACCAGCTTGCCGCTGGCAATGATGCGAATGCGGTCCTTAAGCCCATACCGGTCCCGCAAATCAACGATCCGCAGCAACGCCTCGCGCAGAGGCATGCCAACCAGGTCAATCAGAGGCATGGGCGCTGCGCCAGTTCCGCCCTCGCCACCATCAATGGTGATGAAATCCGGTGCGCAATCGGCGCCACGCTTCTGAATCAACTCGAACATCTCTTCCCATGCGTCCGACGAACCGATCACTGTCTTGAAGCCACACGGCTTCCCCGAAACCTCACGGATGTGACCAATCATGTCCAGAAGGTCGCCAAAGCAGTCAATCTCGGCGTGACGATTGGGTGAGATGCTGTCCTTGCCCATCGGCACACCGCGAATTTTCGAGATCTGCTCGTCGATCTTCTCGGCTGGCAGAATGCCGCCCTTGCCGGGTTTGGCGCCCTGAGCCAGCTTCAGCTCGAACATCTTGATCTGGGGATGGTTGGCGACCTCGCGCAATTTATCGTCGTTCAGGTTCCCCTCTTCGTCCCGCACACCGTATTTCGCGGTGCCGATCTGATAGACCAGATCGCACCCCCCCTTCAGGTGAAAAGGCGACATGCCGCCTTCGCCGGTGTTCAGCCAGACGCCCGCGCGTGCGGCCCCACGGCTCAGCGCCTCGACAGCGGGGCGCGAGATCGCACCATAGCTCATCCCCGAAATATTAAAGATCGACTTGGCCCGGTATGGAATCGCTGCGGTCGGGCCGATGATCATCGGCTTGGTCGCGGCGAATTCGTCATCCAGCGGCGGGAAAACCGCGTTCACAAAGATCGGCGTCCCCGGAATAGTCAGGTTACGGGTCGAGCCAAAAGCCACGGTATTCCCCTTGCCCGAAGTCGAATGATACACCCAATCGCGCTGCGCCCGGTTAAAGGGCATCTCCTCGCGGTCCATGGCAAAGAAATACTGCCTGAAAAACTCGCCCAGCGTGGTAAACAAGTGGCGAAAACGGCCAATCACCGGATAGTTTCGCCGGATCGCATCCCCCGTTTGCGTCTTGTCAGCAATATACAGGAACAGCGCAATAAGCGACGCCGCCCCCAAAACCAGAACAAATAGCAACGCCAGAACGATTAAAACATTCAACGCGAAGGTCATCACATCTTCCTTTTGATATACGTCAATGTGCACAACAAAGGTAAGTGTCAGGTTAAGCTTTATACCATTCGCCCGCACAATCGGGCCGACCCTAACATCCGGAGGAGAATATACAATGAAAGCTCTTGCACTGGCGGCAGGAATTGTCATGGCCGCAGGCAGCGCCATGGCGGACGGCCTGGTCAGCTATACAACGGACGAAGCCTTTGATGATGTCGTGTTCGGGCTTGAAAGTGCCATCCTGGACCAGGGGCTGGTGATCGACGGCACCTCGCATGTTGGCGACATGCTGGAACGTACACGAGCGGATGTCGGATCGGATATCACCGTGTTCATCAAGGCAGATATCTATTCCTTCTGCTCGGCCAACCTGTCGCGCAAGGTGATGGAGGCCGATCCGATGAATATCCGTTTCTGCCCCTATGACATTTTCGTCGCCCAGATGCCCGATAATCCCGATCAGACTATCATCGGCTATCGTGAATTCCCCGAAGGCCCGATGCAGGAGGTCCAGGCCCTTCTGGATAGCATCGCCCGCACGGCCATCGGGATGGAGTAAAGGAACGGCCCGGCAGTTCTGCCGGGCCTTCTTTATCAGGCCAAAACGTCGGCCAGCGTGTCCTGCCACGGCGTGGTAGGTCGGCCAATCAGGGCGCTCAGCGTCTTGCCATTCTCTTCCAGCGCACCTTTCGACGCGCCGACATCCGAATCCGCTAGCACAGCCGCGAACCCTTCGGGCAGACCAGCCTGCACCAGTGCGCCAGCGTAATCTGCTTCGGGCAGGTCTGTATAGGCGATCGGTTTGCCCGCCAGTTTCGTGGTTTCCTGGGCCAGGTCATTCAGCGAATAGGACGCGTCGCCTGCCAGTTCATAAACCTTCCCGGCCTGCGCATCGTCCGAGGTCAGAACAGCCGCCGCAGCCGCCGCATAATCAGCACGAGCAGCGCCCGAAATCCGGCCCTCTCCGATCGAGCCGATATAAGTGCCGTGCTCGATCGCCATTCCGGCGGTGCCCACGTTGTTTTCCGTATACCAGCCGTTGCGCAGCAGCACATGGGGCACACCGCTTTCGGCCAGATACGCCTCGGTTTCCACATGCTCGGCGGCCAGCGCCAGGGGCGAACTGTTGGCGCGCAGCAAGCTGGTATAGGCGATCAGCGACACGCCTGCGACCTTGGCCGCATCAATCACATTGCGATGCTGGGGCGCACGCTGGCCGACCTCGGACGAGGAGATCAGCAGCAGTTTTTCGATCCCGTCCATCGCGGCGCTCAGCGCGGCGGGGTCGGTGTAGTCGCCCATCCGCGCGGTCACGCCCAGAGCCTCGATCTCTGCGGCGGCTTCGGGGCGGCGCACAAGCGCGGCGATCTGGTCAGCAGGGGTGGTTTTCAGCAGTTCGGTCAGAACCAGTTTGCCCAGCTGTCCGCTGGCGCCGGTGATCAGGATGGTGGGGGCCATGGTGGCTTCCTTTCAGTCTACAAATAAGATATGGTCTCTTATCTAGACCGCATAATCGACTCGCGTAAGGAGGCACCTTTTCATGCCCAGGTCACATACAGGTAACCCTCTGCCCACCGACGTTTTGCAGCGTTTCTGGTCCTGGAAGGGCGAGGAATTCGACAGCACCGCCTGCCCCGTCCGCGACGTTTTGGATCGGGTCAGTGAAAAATGGACGACCCTTTTACTGATCATTCTGGCCGAGGGGCCCAAGCGATTCTCGGAACTGCAGCGCGGAGTGCCGGACATCTCGAAACGGATGCTGACGCAAAGCCTGCGGAACCTGGAACGGGACGGGCTGATCTCGCGCTCGGTCTTTCCCACCAAACCGCCCAGTGTTGAATATGCCCTGACCGATATGGGGCACTCGTTCATGGCCCCGTTGGCGCATTTGCTGGATTGGGCAGACGGTCAGCATGACGCGATCCGCACCGCCCGCCATTCTTATGACGCCGCGCAAGAGCCCGCGAAAAGACTGATCCCCTACGCCTAAGAAAAAGCCCGCCGGTTAAGGCGGGCTTTTCATTTAGTGCACAACCGCGTCTTGCGGCGGTTCCTGGGTCGAGTTGCCGACCCGGTCCCCGATAATCAGGCCCTCGGCCCCGGCAGTCACCGGAACAATGGCACCGTCTTTGATGTCCCCGCTCAGCAGCAGCTCGGCCAACGGGTCCTGCAAGGCGCGCTGGATCACACGTTTCAACGGACGAGCACCAAACACAGGGTCATAGCCCTCATCTGCCAGCCATTTGCGCGCGGCCTCATCCAGTTGCAGGCTGATCTTGCGCTGCGCCAGACGTTTGCCCAGCAGACCCAGCTGAATATCGACGATCCCGTCCATGTCCTGACGCGCCAGACGATCAAAGATGATCAACTCGTCCAGACGGTTCAGGAACTCAGGGCGGAAATGCGCCCGAACGGCATCCATCACATCGCGCTTGGCGTCGGCGCTATCCGCACCCTCGGGCAGTTGGCTGAGGGCCTGCGCGCCGAGGTTCGAAGTCAGGATGATCAGCGTCTGCTTAAAGTCCACGGTACGACCCTGACCATCGGTCAGCACGCCGTCATCCAGAACTTGCAGCAGCACGTTGAACACGTCCGGATGCGCCTTTTCGACCTCGTCGAACAGCACCACCTGATAGGGGCGACGTCGCACGGCCTCGGTCAGGACACCGCCTTCGTCATAGCCGACATAGCCCGGAGGCGCACCGATCAGTCGCGCGACCGAGTGTTTCTCCATGAACTCGGACATATCGATCCGCACCATGGCGCTGTCGTCGTCGAACAGGAACTCGGCCACGGCCTTGGTCAGTTCGGTTTTCCCGACGCCGGTCGGGCCAAGGAACAGGAAACTGCCCAAAGGCCGATTTTCGTCGTTCAGCCCGGCGCGCGCACGGCGCACGGCGTTTGCCACAGCCTTGACGGCGGCATTCTGGCCGATGACGCGTTTATGCAGACCGTCTTCCATCGACAGCAGCTTCTCACGCTCGCCTTCCAGCATTTTCGCGGTCGGGATGCCCGTCCAGCGTTCCACGACCTGAGCGATCTGTTCAGGGCGCACGGCCTCTTCGACCATCATGCCCTGATCCTCGGCCTGTTCGGCCTCGGTCAGTTGCTTTTCCAGGTTCGGGATCACGCCATAGGACAGCTCTCCGGCCTTGGCCAGATTGCCCTCGCGTTTGGCGATTTCCAAATCGGCGCGGGCCTTGTCTAACTGTTCCTTCAGGTCGCGGGCACCAGCGAGTTTATCGCGTTCGGCCTGCCATTTGGCGGTCAGCTCGGCGCTGCGGTCCTGCAGATCGGCCAGTTCCTTTTCCAGAGTTTCCAGGCGGTCCTTGCTGGCGGCGTCATCCTCCAGTTTCAGGGCCTCAACCTCGATCTGCATTTGCAGGATGTTGCGGTCCAGCTGATCCAGTTCTTCGGGTTTGCTGTCCACTTCCATCCGCAGACGGCTTGCCGCCTCGTCCACAAGGTCGATCGCTTTGTCGGGCAGGAACCGATCGGTGATATAGCGATGGCTGAGCGTCGCCGCAGATACCAGCGCGGAATCCGAGATCCGCACACCGTGGTGCAGCTCGTATTTTTCCTTGATGCCACGCAGAATACTGATCGTATCCTCGACCGTGGGTTCTTCGACCACGACAGGCTGGAAACGGCGGGCCAGGGCTGCGTCTTTTTCCACGTATTTACGATACTCATCCAGCGTGGTCGCGCCGATACAGTGCAGCTCGCCCCGCGCCAGCGCCGGTTTGATCAGGTTCGCCGCATCCATTGCACCATCGGTTTTACCCGCCCCGACCAGAGTATGCATTTCGTCGATGAACAGAATAACCTCACCGGCGGCTTCGGTCACCTCGGTCAGGACAGCCTTCAGGCGCTCTTCGAACTCTCCACGATATTTTGCACCGGCAATCAGCGCGCCCATATCCAGCGCCAGCAGCTTCTTATTCCGCAGGGATTCGGGTACGTCGCCATTGATGATGCGCAGGGCCATGCCCTCGGCGATCGCGGTTTTACCCACGCCGGGTTCGCCGATCAGCACCGGGTTGTTCTTGGTCCGACGCGACAGAACCTGCATCGAGCGGCGGATTTCCTCGTCGCGGCCAATGATCGGGTCGATCTTGCCCTCTTCTGCAGCCTCGGTCAGATCGCGCGCGTATTTCTTCAGCGCGTCATAGCCCTCTTCGGCCGAGGCACTGTCAGCGGTGCGGCCCTTACGGATGTCATTGATTGCGCCGTTCAGTTTCTGAGGCGTAACGCCCCCTGCATCCAGCGCGTCTTTGGCCTTGGATTTGACCATGGCCAGCGCCATCAGCACTCGTTCAACCGGGACAAAGCTATCGCCGGCTTTCTTGGCGATAGCTTCGGCCTCGGCCAGAACCTTGCCGGTCGCGGCATCCATATAGGTCTGCCCCGCATCGCCCGAGATCTTGGGCAATTTATCGACCGCCGCGTTCGCGGCCTCGATCACCGCAGCGGCGTTCCCGCCCGCGCTGTTGATCAGGTTAGCGCTTAGCCCCTGATCGTCGTCCATCAATGCTTTCAGAATGTGCTCGGGAACAAGGCGCTGATGCCCTTCCCGCATGGCGATCGTCTGAGCGGCCTGAATGAAACCGCGCGACCGCTCCGTGAACTTGTTCAAGTCCATGGTTCTCTCCTTTTACTAAGCGTCCGGTTTGCGATGCCCACCCATGCGGCACATCCTGTTTCGGACCTTGCCCTATAGGTGGCAATTCCGCCTGCCCGCTTCAAGGGTTCCTCCCTGCGATTCGCGCAAATTTTCGCCCCTTGGAAACCCAAGCTTAACCGGCACTTCCTTATGAAAAGATCATAAGGGGGCCACAGCATGAATGTAACGGAACTTTCGGTTCGCCGCCTGCCCGGTCAGACAGATGATGGCAGCATCCAGGGGGTCGTGACAATCCAAACGGACGGCAAGCGTACATATATCCTTCTGTGCAGGGTTGCCTCGTGCGGTGACACGGGTCCGCGCGCTGCCCTGATCGATGAGGCGATGCGCCTTGTGTCGCGAATGCCTGAACACCGCAGAATGCGACAGGCCGGCTAGGCTTGACCCTTTGCCCCGATGGCGCGAAAAGGGCGCAACCCACATATAGGAGCGCCCAAATGTCCGACGACCGCCTGATCGTAGCCCTCGACGTCCCCAATGTTCTGGCTGGGATGGACCTTGCCGAACAGCTGGGCGATGCCGTGTCTTTTTATAAAATCGGCCTTGGCATGCTGACCGGTGGCGGGCTGGCCCTGGCGAACGAGCTGAAGCAAGAGCACGGCAAGCGCATCTTTCTGGACATGAAGTTCTTTGACATCGGCGCCACAGTGGAACGCGCGGTGCGGGGCGTGGCGCAGTTCGACTTGGATTTCCTGACTGTACATGGAGATCCGCACGTGGTGCGCGCCGCCAAGGAAGGCGCTGGCGACAAGGACCTGAAAATCCTGGCGGTGACCATCCTGACCTCGCTGGACCGCGCTGACCTGGATGCGGGCCTGATCAAACCCGGTGACGTCAAAGACCTGGTGCTTGAGCGCGCCGCAAAAGCACTCGAAGCTGGCGCAGATGGCGTGATCGCCAGCCCGCAAGAGGCCGCGTTGATCCGCGCTCTGCCCGAATCCAAAGGCCGCTTGATCGTCACCCCCGGCGTCCGCCCGACCGGGGCCGCCCTGGGCGATCAGAAACGCGTGGCCACCCCTGCGCAGGCGTTGGCGGATGGGGCTGATCACATCGTGGTGGGCCGCCCGATCTATGCCTCACCGAACCCGCGCAAATCGGCACTGGCGATCCTGGACGAAATCTCCAAGGTCTGAAATCAAGCTCTTTGCGACGATAGCGTTGCAAGGAAATCGGCCACCCGCGTTGCGAAATGCGGGATGGCACGGTCGTGGTTTAAGTAATCGGCAGGGGGCATCAGGGTCCAATATTGCCCCTCGTCTCCGAATTTCACATCCTGCGCCCGGTGCTCGGGCAGCATGGCCGCAAAGAACCACACCGGCTGGCCGTTGCTGGCGGTATAACGGCGACGCCAGATCAGTTCGGTCTTTTGAACAACCAGCCCCAGTTCCTCCTGGGTCTCGCGCAAGGCGCAATCTTCGGGGGTTTCCACCCCCTCGCGCCCGCCTCCGGGCAGGTCCAGATGCGCCGCCCAAGGCAAGCCAAGCGTGTCGTCGCGCATGATCACCGCCAACTGGCCACCAATGAACAGCGCCAGCTTGGCGCCTCGGAAATCTGTATCTTCGCTCATATGCGTCATATAGTAGGCCTGTCGCTACCTTCTATTCATGTCACGAAACTCTGAACAGATGCCAACACTGTGCCGAGACTGCCTGATTCCCTTCGATCATGGCCCCCGCTGCCCGTCCTGTCACGGGCGCAGGGTGATATCGCACCCTGAATTGTTCAATCTGTCCATCGCGCATATGGATTGTGACGCGTTCTATGCCAGCGTGGAAAAGCGCGACAACCCGGATCTGGCCGACAAGCCGGTGATCATCGGTGGGGGGCGGCGAGGCGTGGTATCGACCGCCTGCTATGTGGCGCGCATTCGCGGTGTGCGCTCGGCCATGCCGATGTTCCAGGCGCTGAAATTGTGCCCGGATGCGGTGGTCATCAAGCCCCGGATGCAGGTTTATGTCGAGGTCAGCCGTGCCATCCGCGCGATGATGGAAGAGATGACACCCTCGATCCAGCCCCTATCCCTGGACGAAGCCTTCCTTGACCTGACCGGAACCGAGCGTCTTCACGGTGTCCCCCCCGCGGTGATGCTGGCGCAACTGGTCAAACGGATGCGAGACGAACTGGGGGTGACAGGCTCGATTGGGCTGAGTCACAACAAATTCCTGGCCAAGGTGGCCTCGGACCTGGACAAGCCCAACGGTTTCTCGGTGATCGGTCAGGCCGAAACCGCCGATTTCCTGCGCGACAAACCGGTGCGTATGATCTGGGGCGTTGGCCAGGCCACGCAGGCCTCGCTGGAAAAGGCGGGAATTCGGACTTTTACGGACCTTTTGCGCTGGGACCGGCAGGATTTGCATCTGCGTTTTGGGGCGATGGGCGACCGGCTGTGGCATCTGGCACGGGGTCAGGACCGGCGGCGTGTCTCGGCGCACGAGCCAATAAAATCGATCTCGAATGAAACCACGTTCTTTGAAGACACCTGGGACACCGACGTTCTGGACGGCCACCTGTGGCGCCTGTCGGAAAAGGTCGCCAGCCGCGCAAAGGCGCGCGAACTGGCCGGCCAAGTGGTGACCTTGAAACTGAAGCGCGCCGATCACCGCAGCCTGACCCGCCGTCAAAGCCAGCGTGAGCCTGTTCAACTGGCCGACACCATCTATCGTGCCGCGCGAGCGCTGTATGATCAGGTCGGAGACGAAGGCCCCTATCGCCTGATCGGAGTGGGCATCTCGAATTTGGCGCCTGAATCGCAGGCAGCCCTGGTCGGGGATCTGCTGGACCCGCAGGCCGAAACCCGAGGCCGCGCCGAACGCGCCACGGACGAGATCAGGCGCAAATTCGGCAAGGATGCCATCATGAAAGGGCGCGCACTGCGCTGATCACTCGGCCGCCAGGCGCTGCTTGGGTTGGCCAAACTCGGTGACCTTGGCAATCACGCGGTTCATCGCCGCCTTCATCGCCTTGAAATTGCCATTGGGCCGGATCAACTGCTCGTTCATGTAAAGCGAGCGGTCAATTTCCACCTGCACGACATGCTGATTGCGCGAGGGGCGCCCGTAATGCTGCGTCGTATATGCGCCTGCGAAAGGAACGTTGCGCACCACACGCAGACCTTCGGCGGTAAACGCAGCCTCAAGCATGTCCATCACCTCGCGCGAGGCGGAGGCGCCGAACCGATCCCCCAAAACCACCTCGGGGCGGCACGGCATGGTACGGGCCACGCTGTCCAACGCCTCGTGCGGCATGGAGTGGCAATCGATCAAGATCGCCTCGCCGAACTGGGCATGGCTGTCCGCCAAAAGCGAAGACAACTGGTCGTGATAGGGCTGCCAGCATCGGCGCAGCCGGCCCTGCACGTCGTCCAAAGACAGTTTTCCACGGTAAATACAGCGTCCATTGGCCACCACCCGCGGCACCACCCCCAGACCCGAAACGATTCGGGGATTATGACTGACGGTGCGAATTCCCTTGATCAATGCAGGGTCTAGTTCATCCGGGCTGCGGTTAAGATCCACATAGGCGCGCGGTGCGGTCGCCATCAGCAAAGGAGCCCCAAACGAGGGCGCATCCGCGAACAGTTGATCCACGAACGCATCTTCCGAAGACCGAATTGTCACGTCATCCAGCACGGATTGGGTTAAAAACCCTGCAGAATACTCGCGCCCACTGTGCGGAGAGGCAAAAACAACGCTGGAACTGCGTGTTTCTGGCATCGAAAGGCTAAAGGCGGACGTGATCATGAAATCTCCTTACACAAGAAATATCATAGACTGAATAATCTTGTGACCAAAAGCCCTTGATCCCCCCGCCGACTCCTTTTATAGAGCGCGAACCGGCGCGGAATTCCGCGCCCCTTTCATTAGGGGCAAGGGGCCAAACTGGACAAATTCGGGCGATTAGCTCAGCGGTAGAGCACTTCGTTGACATCGAAGGGGTCACAAGTTCGATCCTTGTATCGCCCACCATTTCTTTCGCTTCTTTCGAAGCGACCCGTAACCTAAGGCGCCCGGCGCCGCGAATGAAGGAGAAGACCATGAAGGTCAAGAACTCGCTCCGCTCGCTCAAGCAGCGTCACCGCGATTGCCGTGTCGTGCGCCGCAAAGGCCGCGTCTACGTGATCAACAAGACTCAGCGTCGTTTCAAAGCTCGTCAGGGCTAAGAACTCGATCAGAGTTTATGCAAAAGACCGCCTCGGTTCACCCGAGGCGGTCTTTTTCTTTGCAAACGCAGCGTAAACTTGATCGGCGTCAAAATACCGACATGCCTAGCGTGTCATGTGGCCTATGACCAAACGTCGATATGCAGAGGCCACGATGACTGATTCCGCGCCCAAGACCAGCCCCATCCCCGCAGCGAAACCGCTGACGCACAAACACGAGACCTTTGACCGTGCATTGCGCGCAGCCATGGCAAGGATGACCTCGGGGTTGTCACCCTATGCGGCTGTTGCGGCCTGGAACGATTGGCTGGTGCATCTTGCCGCCGCCCCCGGCCGGCAGGTGGAAATGGTCGAGCACGCTCAGCGGAACGCCGCGAAACTGGCCGCTTTCTGGGCCGGGCAGATGAACGGCGAAACAAAGCCTCCGTTCCATCCCAAGCCCGAGGATCACCGCTTTACCGATCCCAACTGGGCCAAACCTCCGTACGATTTAATGCAGCAAGGGTTCCTGGCCACACAGGATTGGTGGGACCATGCAACGTGCTGCGTGCCCGGCGCCCTGCCGCAAAACACCGATCGCGTCAGTTTCATGGTGCGGCAGATGCTGGACATGATCTCTCCTTCGAACTTGCCGGCCCTGAACCCCGAGATTCTAAACAAGGCGCGCGAAACCAAGGGGCAGTCGATCATCGACGGGCTGAACCTACTGATGCAGGACACCGAAGACGCGGTCACAGGCGAAACCCATCAGAACAACGGCGATTACAAAGTAGGAGAAACACTGGCCTGCACCGAAGGTCAGGTGGTTTTCCGTAACGAGATCATGGAGTTGATCCAGTACTCGCCCAAAACCGAAAAGGTTCAGGCCGAACCGATCCTGATCGTGCCCGCCTGGATCATGAAATACTATATCCTGGATCTCAGCCCGCATAATTCGTTGATCCGCTATCTTGTCGAGCAAGGATTTACCGTCTTTGCGATCTCTTGGGTGAACCCCACGGCCCAGCAGCATGATCTGGAGCTGGACGACTATCGCACCAAGGGCGTTCTGGCCGCCGTAGACGCAGTTTCCGCCATCATTCCAGACCAGAAAATCCATGCCTGCGGCTATTGTCTGGGGGGCACGATCCTGTCCATCACCGCCGCCACCATGGCGCGGGACCACGATGACCGGCTGGGCTCAATCACTCTGCTGGCCGCGCAGACCGATTTCACCGAGGCCGGCGAGCTGATGTTGTTTCTGGACGAAAGCCAGGTCGCCTATCTTGAGGACATGATGTGGGACCAGGGCTATCTGGATCAGCGGCAAATGAGCGGCGCCTTTCAGGCTCTGCGCGCCGAAGATCTGATCTGGACACGCGCGGTGCGCCGATACTTGATGGGAATCGAGGATAAGGCCGCCGATATCTCGGTTTGGAACATGGATGCCACGCGGATGCCGTCCAAGATGCATTCGCAATACCTGCGGGGGCTGTTCATGGAAAACCGTTTGACTGCAGGGCGGTATGCCGTGGATGGGCGGGTGATCGCGTTGAAGGATATCAAGATCCCGTTCTTCATCGTCGGCACCGAAAAAGACCATATCGCGCCATGGCGTTCGGTCTATAAGACCAAACTGTTCACCGACGGGGACGCCAGTTTCGTTCTGGTCAAAGGCGGCCATAACGGCGGCATCGTCAGCGAGCCCGGCCATCCCCGGCGACACTACCGCATTGGCCACCGCAAACCCGGCGCGCTGTACATGGACCCAGACACCTGGGTGCAAAATCACGAGATCCACGAGGGCTCGTGGTGGCCCGAATGGTCAAGCTGGCTGTCGAAGCATCAGGGGGATCAGCAGCCCGTAACGCCCCCGCAGATGGGGGCGCCGAATGCCGGGTTGCCTCCGTTGATGGCGGCACCCGGCAGCTACGTGTTCCTGGACTAGTTCCTTTCGACCGGGATCATCAAAAGCAGCATCGTCTTGTGCGAGACATAGCCGGTGGGCGTCATCCCACTGTCCCGCTGAAACTTGCGGATGGCACGGCGGGCAGTTCTGTCGAATTTCCCGTCCAGAAAGCCGGGCTGATAGCCCCGCGCCTGCAGCCCCTTCTCGATCAACAGACGTGCATTGCTGCCTCGCAGGAACTTTTCCTCTTCTGCCCTGTCACGCTCGATGGCTTTGCGGTTGCTCCTGTCTTCCAGCAGCTCCTGAACCCGCGCTTCAGCCTCGGCCTGATACTGAGAATTCGGATAGTGGCGCATGAAATCGCGATAAGCCTCGATCGTATCCTCGGCGCTGACCTGTTCCCAGGCGATGCGCGCCCGTTCCTCGTCAGAGCGGCGGTCACGGCCGGCACCTTCGTAATCACGGTTCAGCATTACGATCAGGTTGCCGGTCAGATAGCCCGTGGCCGGCACGCCTTTGGAGCGTTGATACTCTGCAATGGCCGCGCGGGTTCCTCTGCCGAAAACGCCGTCAACGCCGCGGGTATCAAAGCCCAGATAGCTTAGCTTGCGCTGGATTTCCCGGCGGTCGGCACGGGTGAGCTTCAGCGCGTCCTCGGCATCTTTGGCTGTGCGGCGGGGACCATCGCGCAGCTCGGCAATCCGCTGGCGGGCGGTGTCCACATAGGCCCCGTTCGGATAGCGCCGCAGATAGGCCTCGTAGCCTTCAATCGAATCCAGCCTGCGCGCTGCCCGCCAGAAACTTTCCTCGGCCTCGGAAACAACGCGGCGCGGCGGGACGGTGATGCCCCCCAAGGGTTGGTCGGGCAGATAGCCGGACAAGGTCACGCCAGCCGCATCACGCGCAACGCGCCGCAGGGAATGGCCCGCCAAAACCCGACTGCGCAAAATATCCAGTGCCGGGTCAGCGCGCCCCTGCATCATGGTCACCCCATGATGCAGACTTACGCGCGCGGTCCCTTTGCGCAGACCCGCGCCCAGCTCCAGATTCGCACCAGACGGTGTCAGTACCAGCATCGCTTTACCGGCATGTTGGGCCAGCGTATCATTGATTGCGGCCATCGACAGGCCGAACTGTCCGACGCTGTAGGCGTTCAGTGCGCGACTGTCGCGCGCCAAAAGCCAGGAATTCGCAGGGCCATCCACGAAATGTCCGGACAGCACCACAATCACGCGATCGACCTGCCCCCGGCGCAGCCGCGCATGAAAATCTGCGGCCAGACGGGACATTTCCTGAGCGTCCATGTCCTGTCCTTGCAGCACCGAGAACCCGGCCCGTTCCAGCGCCGATTTAAACCCGTTATGCCGCGCCACATCCTTTGCATCCGCACGCGCGGGATAAGAACGGTTGGTCAGGACCAAGGCAAAATCCTCGGCCAGGGACGGCAAGGCCGTGGACACAATCAGTGCCACGGCCCCTAGAATCGATCGAAAGCTCAACATGGCAGACCTCCTTTAGGGAACTGCCTTTCAGCTTAGTCGTAAGTGCGTTGATCTTCGATAACTTTTCCATCGTTAGGCAATGACCCCGGTGCGACGACCTGAATTTTCCCTTTAAGTTTAAGGGCATCCACGACCGAGTCGGCATATGCGTTCGCCGAGCCGCCTTCTGATTCGATTTGCACCGTCATCGTGTCCATCTCGCCTTCACGGCCCGCGATCACGCGTGCTTTGACGATTTCCGGGTGTTTCGAGACCAGCGCAGCCACCTGCTCGGGGCGCACGAACATGCCCTTGATCTTGGTGGTCTGGTCAGCGCGACCCATCCAGCCCTTGATACGGGTGTTGGTACGTCCGCAGGGGCTGGTTCCATCCATCACCGCGCTCAGATCGCCGGTGGCAAACCGGATCAGCGGATAGTCCGGGTTCAGTGTGGTTACCACGACCTCGCCGACCTGGCCGGGTGCCACAGGGGTGCCAGTCCCAGGTGTAACAATCTCTACGATCACGCCTTCGTCCAGGATCATGCCCTCCATCGCTTCGGATTCGTAGGCGATGTTGCCCAGATCCGCAGTGGCATAGGACTGCAGGCAGGAAATCCCGCGATCCGCATATTCCTGCCGCAACGAGGGGAACAGCGCCCCACCGCCAACGGCCGCCTTGGTGATGTTCATCTTCAGGCCCATCGTCTCGGCCTTGTCCAGAATGACCTTCAGGTAATCGGGGGTGCCAGCATAGGAAGTGACACCGATATCGGCGGCCGCACGGGCCTGCAGTTCGGTCTGGCCAGTACCGGCCGGCAGCACAGCGGCCCCAACCGCCCGCGCCCCGGATTCAAAGATCATTCCCGCCGGGGTCAGATGATAGCCAAAGCAGTTCTGCACGATGTCGCCCTGCCCAATCCCGCAGGCATGCAGGAAACGCCCCATGCGCCACCAGTCATGCTCGGTTCCCCCGGGCTCATAGATAGGACCCGGAGACTGAAAGATATGTGCAAACCCGGAAACACCCCGCGTTGTCAGTCCACCAAAGGGCGCATCCGCGGCCTGTGCGCTGACCAGATCCGATTTGCGCAGAACCGGCAGTGCGGCCAGATCTTCGATCCCGGTGATCGCCTTGGGATCGACCTCGGCCAGCGCGTCGGCAAAGCCCGGCAACCCCTTCGCCCTTGCGATCTGCCGAGGCAGATCTTGGGCAATGGCAGCAGCACGTTGATCGGCGCTGCGCGTTTCAAGGTCGTCAAAGTAGCGGGTCATTTACTGGTCTCCTGGCCGGGGCACGTGGCGGGTCAATGCAAAGGGGGCGATTAGCTGAGCCAACGCTTGCGGCGGCGGTACGAGCGGACGTCACGGAAAGATTTGCGGCCCTCGTCAGACATACCCAGATAGAACTCTTTCACGTCCGGGTTCTCGCGCAGTTCGGCGGCCGGGCCGTCCATCACCACGCGGCCGGATTCCAGGATATAGCCATAATGTGCGAACCGCAGGGCCACGTTGGTATTCTGTTCGGCCAGAAGGAAGGTCGCGCCTTCTTTCTCGTTCAGGTTCTTCACGATGTTGAAGATTTCCTCGACCAGCTGCGGTGCCAGCCCCATCGAGGGTTCGTCCAGCAGGATGCATTCAGGCTTGGACATGATCGCCCGGCCGATTGCTACCATCTGCTGCTCGCCGCCCGAGGTATAGCCAGCCTGACTTTTGCGGCGGGTCTTCAGGCGCGGGAAGTATTCATAGACCATGTTCAGATCGGCATCGATATCCCCGCGCGAGACACCGCGGGTGTACGAACCGGTCAGCAGGTTTTCCTCGACGGTCAGGTGTTCGAAACAGTGGCGGCCCTCCATCACCTGGATCACGCCGCGGCGCACCAGATCGGCGGGGTTCAGATCCTGGATCCGTTCTCCGCGATAGTTGATCGAGCCCTTGGTAACCTCGCCGCGTTCGGATCGCAGCAGGTTGGAAATGGATTTCAAAGTGGTGGATTTCCCAGCACCGTTGCCCCCCAGCAGCGCGGTGATGCCGCCCTTGGGTACACTCAGGCTGACCCCTTTGAGCACGAGGATCACGTGATTGTAGATCACCTCGATGTTGTTGACCTCCAGAAGCGTTTCCTGGCTGTGATCGGCGTCAAGCATGTGCGTTGTCTTTCCTGTCGAAATTCGGGGGTCCCGGCCAGACACGGCCCGGCCGGGACAATTTCAAACGCTTAGTTGCAGCGTTCCGCGATGTTGTTTTCCTTGGCGAACGCGGCCGAGTCGGCCTCGATCAGCGGACCAACAATTGATGCATCCGAAGGCGTGAAGTCGGTGATCAGCGACCACTTCTTGGCTCCCGCGTCCCACTGAGCAACAGCAGCCATGCCGTCACCACCGTGGTTTTCACAGGTCACGTTGAACTCGGGGCCAAAGCCCGGCAGGCCAGCGGCTTCCATTTCGGCTGCGGTGATTTCAAGGCTCTCCATTGCATCACGCATCATGGCTGCGGTGATCTGCGAGGTGCCGTTGGCGGCTTGTGCATCCTTGGCAGCTTCGGCAGCCAGGAAGGCCGCATAGACACCACGGTTGTACAGAACCGTACCGATCTGATCGCCAGCACCTGCGGCTTTGCCTGCATCAACGACGTATTTCTTGATGTCGTCAAACACCGGGAAATCCGAGCCCACATTGTGGAACTGCAGCGCCTTATAACCGTTTGCACCGGCACCGGCGGGCAGAACATCAAGCTCGGCGCCCGACCACCAGATACCCATGAAGTTTTCCATCGGGAAACGGATGTTCGCAGCTTCCTGAACGGCAACCTGGTTCATCACGCCCCAGCCCCAGAAGATCACGAAATCAGGGCGCTCGCGGCGGATTTGCAGCCACTGCGACTTCTGTTCCTGACCGGGATAGTCGATCGGGATCGCATTGAAATCAAAGCCTTCGACCTCTGCCAGTTTCTCCAGGGTCGGGATCGGCTCTTTACCGTACGCGCCGTTGAAGTGCAGCAGGGTGATTTTCTTACCCTTCAGCGAGCCGCCCGAGACGTCCTTGAAGTGTTTCACACCAACCGAGGCACCATCCCAGTAGTTTACCGGATAGTTGAAGATGTGGCTGAAAACCTTACCGTTTTTCGCCGAGGTCCGGCCATAGCCCATGGTATGAACGGGAATGCCGTCCGCGGTGGCTTTGGGGATCAGCTGATAGGTAATGCCGGTCGACAGCGGCTGATAGATCAGCGCGCCTTCGCCTTTGGTGGCCTCGTAGCATTCCACGCCTTTTTCGGTGTTATAAGCGGTTTCACACTCGGGAACCGAGATCATTTCGCCGCCGATCCCGCCATCACGTTCGTTCAGCAGGGTGAAATAGTCGGAATAGCCATCCGCAAACGGGATGCCGCCTGCCGCAAAGGGGCCAGTACGGTAGCTGAGCGACGGGAACACCAGGTCCGCCATCGCAGGGCCTGCGGCCAGGGCCGCGCCCAGTACCAGAGTTGCCAGTTTCGTTTTCATCGGGTTTCTCCTCCCTTGGTTTTGTCCGATGGAGTGGCTGGGGCGCGTCCCCGCGCCCCGGGCCGTATTAGTGATGGCCCGCCCTAGTGGGGGAAGGGCCAAAGTCGTAATTTCTCTTTCGCGACACGCCACAGCTGTGCCAGCCCGTGCGGTTCCGCGATCAGGAAAATGATGATCAGGGCGCCCACGATAATCAGCTGCAAGTGTGCCACCATGTCGGTGGGCCAGCCCAGCCAATCCACGCCGACGATCTTCAGCACCACAGGCAGAACCACCAGGAACGCGGCGCCGGCAAAGCTGCCAAAGATAGAACCCAGACCGCCGATGATGATCATGAACAGCACCAGGAACGACTTGGTGATGCCGAAAGCCTCGCCGACCTCGACCGCACCCAGGAACACCGCGAACAGCAGCGCGCCCGAGATGCCGACGAAAAAGCCCGACACTGCAAAGGCGCTGACCTTGGCCTTCAGGGGGTTCACGCCGATGATCTCGGCGGCGATATCCATGTCACGGATCGCCATCCAACGACGGCCTTGTGTGCCGCGGGTCAGGTTACGGGCGATAATCGCGCTGATGGTCACAAAGACCAGGCAGAACATGTAGGTCGCCCACGCATCGGTGTTGGGGCCGGTGACGGCCACGCCAAAGACGGTGCGCTCGGGCGCGTTGATTTGACCCGAGGCCGAGTAGTTGTAGAACCACGGAACCCGGTTGAAGAGCCACACCAGAAAGAACTGCGCTGCCAGCGTCGCCACGGCCAGGTAAAAGCCCTTGATCCGCAAGCTGGGCAGACCGAACAGCACACAGACGATACCGGTGATGCCCCCCGCCAGCAGGATGTGGAAGAAGATGTTTACCTCGGGCATCGCGGTCATCAGCTTGTAGCAGGCATAGGCGCCCACAGCCATGAATCCCCCGGTCCCCAGCGACACCTGCCCGCAATAGCCCGTCAGGATATTCAGACCGATCGCTGCGATCGAGTAGATCAGGAACGGCAGAAAGATTGCGTTGACCCAGTAGTCATTGACCACGAAGGGCACGACCAGAAAGGCGATCAAAAGAACCGCATAGTACCGATACCGGTCGAACTTGATCGGAAAGGTCTGGTTGTCCTCGGTATAGGACGTTTTGAAATCGCCCGCTTCACGATAGAACATGTTTCCTTACCCCTGCTCGTTGGCGTGGGTGAACCCCAGCGCCGAATTGTTGACTTTGTGACCGCGCGACAGCTTCAGATAGGCGATGACACCCGTCAGGAAGGCGACGCCGGCCAGGACCGCTGCGATCAGGATCTGGCTTTGCGTCAGCTCCGAGGCTGTCAGGGCGATATACCCAAAGGCCCAGAACCCCGACCACGAGATCACGTTGATGATGGCAATCAGCTTGCTCATGGTCAGACCCTCTCGATGATTTTTTCGCCGAACAGGCCTTGGGGACGGAACACCAGGAAGATCAGTGCCAGAACGTAGGCGAACCAGTTCTCGGTCGCGCCGCCGATGTAGGGACCGACCGAGAATTCGAACAATTTTTCACCCACGCCGATGATCAGCCCGCCAACGATCGCTCCGGGGATCGAGGTAAAGCCGCCCAGCATCAGAACCGGCAGGGCCTTCAGTGCGATCAGCGACAGCGAGAACTGCACGCCCGACTTGGCGCCCCACATGATGCCCGCAACCAGCGCGACAAAGCCCGCGACCGACCATACCATCACCCAGATGAAGTTCAGCGAGATGCCAACCGACAGGGCTGCCTGGTGATCATCCGCCACGGCGCGCATGGCGCGGCCTTGCTTGGTGTACTGGCTGAACAGAACCAGAGCGATCACCAGAATGGCGGCGACCACGGTCGCGATCATGTCCAGTTTATCCAGGAAGAACCCGTAGAAACGATCGTTGCCAAAACCCAGCCACTGGGTGTTTTCCTCGATCCACAGGCTGCCACCCTGGGGCAAACCAACGTCCAGCGTCTTGATGTCCGAGCCCCACATCAGGTCTCCGACACCTTCCATGAAATAGGCCAGACCGATGGTTGCCATGAACAGGATAATCGGTTCCTGGTTGACCAGGTGACGCATCACGAAATGGTTCACCGCCCAGGCCAGCAATACCATCACACCCATGGTCATGATGATCGCCAGAACGCCCGGCACATGCCAGCCAAAGTGATGAATTTCGGTGCCGAAGATCACGTTGATCAGGTGGGCAAAGGGCACCTGGCCCTCCATGATGCCAACCAGCGTCAGCGCAGCAAACAGGGCCATAACACCCTGAGCATAGTTGAAAATTCCGGACGCTTTGTAGATCAGCACAAAGCCCAAGGCGACCAGCGCATAAAGTACACCCGCCATCAGACCGTTCAGGACAACCTCGGCGCCGTAAAGGAGTTGTTCAGGCATTGGATTGGCCTCCACTGCTAATGTTTTTGAAGGTCTTAGTCATGGCTCACCCCCAGATAGGCGTCGATGACGGCCTGATTGTTGCGCACCTCGTCGGGTGTGCCGTCGCCGATCTTCTTGCCGTAGTCCATCACCACGACGCGGTCAGACAGATCCATCACCACACCCATGTCGTGCTCGATCAGCGCGATGGTGGTGCCGAATTCATCATTCACATCCAGGATAAAGCGGGACATGTCCTCTTTTTCCTCGACGTTCATGCCGGCCATGGGTTCGTCCAGCAGCAGCAACATCGGTTCGGCCGCCAGAGCACGGGCCAGTTCGACACGTTTCTTCAGGCCATAAGGCAGTCGCGACACAGGCGTTTTGCGGATCGACTGGATTTCCAAAAAGTCGATGATCCTCTCAACGACTTCGCGGTTCTCCACCTCTTCCTTCTCGGCCTTGCCCTTCCAGATGGCCTGCTGCAGCAGGTTGGTGTTCATATAGTTCAGACGGCCGGTCATCACGTTATCCAGCACAGTCATACCTTCGAACAGCGCGATGTTCTGAAACGTCCGGGCGATGCCTTGGCGCGCGACCTCATAGGGGCGCATCTGCGGGCGGCGTGCGCCCTTGAACCAGACCTCGCCTTCCTGCGGAATATAGAACCCCGAGATCACGTTCAGCATCGAGGATTTCCCGGCGCCGTTCGGGCCGATGATGGCGCGAATTTCGCCTTCCTTAATGTCGAAACTGATGTCGGTGATCGCCTTCACCCCGCCAAAACGCAGCGTGATGTTCTTCATCTCCATCAGGGTGCCGCCGATCTTGCGACCGTCTGCGGTGACGTAGCCTTCTTCTTGCATAACCTGGCTCATTCTGCGGCCACCTTTTGCGTTTTCACCGGGACCACGGCAGCGTCAATCAGTTTCAGCGTGGCACTGATCGAACCCTTGCGGCCGTCCTCGTAAGTCACTTCGGTGGTGGTGTAGATTTCGTCCTTACCGTCATACAGGGCGCTGATCAGGTCATCGAATTTCTCTTCGACGATCCGGCGGCGCACCTTACGGGTCCGGGTCATTTCGCCGTCATCCGCGTCCAGTTCCTTGTGCAGCACCAGGAAGCGGTGGATCTGACAGCCTGACAGCATCTCGTCTTCCGCGACCGAGCTGTTCACCTCTTCGACGTGGCTTTTGATGGTTTCCAGAACCTTCGGATGCCCCGCCAGTTCCTGATAGCTGGAATAAGCGATGTTGTTGCGCTCGGCCCAGTTACCCACGGCGCTCATGTCGATGTTGATGAAGGCCATGCATTTGTCGCGGCCATTACCGAACAGGACAGCCTCCAACACGTTCGGGTAGAATTTCAGCTTATTTTCGACATACTTGGGGGCGAACATCTTGCCGTTTGCCATTTTGCCAACGTCCTTGGCGCGGTCGATGATCCGCAAGTGGCCGGTGTCAGGCTCGACAAAGCCCGCATCCCCCGTAGCCACCCAACCTTCGGCGTCCTTGGTCGAGGCCGTGCTTTCGGGGTTCTTGTAGTAGGACTCGAACACGCCAGGGCTGCGATAGAACACTTCACCGTTTTCATCGATCCGCAGCTCAACCCCCGGCGAGGGCACGCCCACCGTGTCATTGCGCACTTCGCCATCCGGCTGCTGCGTGATGAACACTGTTGCTTCGGTCTGACCATAAAGCTGTTTGAGGTTAATCCCCAACGAACGGTAGAACTCGAAAATCTCAGGCCCGATCGCCTCGCCCGCGGTATAGCCGACACGGACGTTGGTGAAACCAAGGGTGTTCTTCAGCGGGCCATAGATGAACAGATCCCCCAGCCAGTACTTGAAACGGTCCAAGGCGCCGACGGGTTTGCCATCCAGAATGGCCGGGCCGACCTTTTTGGCATGTGCCATGAAGTAATCGAACAGGCCCTTCTTGAACTTGCCAGCGTCCTCCATCCGGATCATCACATTGGTCAGCTGGGTTTCGAAAACGCGCGGCGGGGCAAAGTAATAGCTGGGCCCAATCTCGCGCAGGTCCGTCCCCATCGTTTCGGCGCTTTCGGGGCAATTCACGCAGAAACCGCACCAATAGGCCTGACCGACCGAGAAGATAAAGTCGCCAACCCAGGCCATCGGAAGATAGGCCAGGATTTCCTCGTCGATTGCCAGGTGGTCAAACTCAGCCGAGTTCTTGGCGCTTTCGATCACGTTGCGGTTGGACAGCACCACGCCCTTGGGCTTGCCGGTCGTCCCCGAGGTGTACAGCATCACGCATTGGCTGTCGTAGTCCAGCTTAGCCTTGCGGCGGTCCAGTTCGGGGGTCAGCTCGTCGCGTGCAGCAAAGCCCTGTTCCTGAATGTGACTGAATTCATGCAGCTGCGTGTGGTCGTATTTGCGCATTCCGCGCGGATCGACATAGATCATGTGTTCGAACTGATGCAGACGGTCCTGCACCTCGATCACCTTGTCGACCTGTTCCTGATCTTCCGCGATGATGAAGCGCGCGCCGCAGTGGTCCAGCACATAGGCCATCTCTTCGGCAGCGCTGTCCTGGTACAGCGGCACCGGGATAGCGCCCACTGACTGGGCTGCAACCATCGACCAATAAAAATGCGGACGGTTCCGACCGATGATGGCGATGAAATCGCCCTCGTTCACGCCCATGTTGATCAAGCCGCGGGCAAGATTGTTGATCTCGCGCTTGGTCTCACTCCACGTCCAGCTCTGCCAGATGCCGAACTCTTTTTCCCGATATGCGGGGCGATCCCCGAACTCGGTGGCGTTACGCTGCAAAAGCGCCGGGATGGACGAAAGCCCACCGGCAGCCTGTGACGACTGTGCCAAATCTGTTCCTCCCAAATGGCCGTTCTTGATGGCCTGTGCAGCCCGCGAACGACGATTCTCCCGTTTGCTAGGGTGCGCACTAATCTTTCGCGGTCAACTTTTTCGTGAACATTTCCCAATCATTACAAATTGTAACAGGGTCTATTTCTTTGTCACAAATGGCGATAACAGTAGGGAACCCACGCTGTTTTTCCTGCCTGAACCCGCGCTGGTTTTCTTGTTTATGGCTTGAAAAACAGAAGCTTATATATCGGAGAGTCGATCTTGTTTCGCGATACGCGCACCTTGACCATGGCCGGGCTGAATCTGATTCAGCAGGCGCTCTCGATTTATGATTCCGAGCTGAAGCTGGTCGTTTGCAACCGTCGGTTTCGCGAAATGTTCGACCTGCCCGACGAATTAGTCACCCCCGGCGCCAGCTTTGAAGACACGATCAGGTTCCTGACCGAGCGTGGTGAATACGGGGACGCGACTGATGGCGATCGGGTCGTGCAGCAACGGGTCGAACAGGCTTTGGCCTTCGCTCCGCACTATCTGGAACGTACGCGACCGAATGGTCAACGTATCTCGATCGAGGGAAGCCCCCTGCCGCAGGGCGGTTGGGTTGCCGTTTATACCGACATCACCCGGATCAAGAAACAAGAGGAACTGCTGCGCGCCCGCTCGGAAGAGCTGACAGACAAGGTGCTGGCTTATGCCGAGGAACTGTCCACCGCCAACCGCAAACTGGAATCCACCATCAGCGCGTTGGAAGAGGCCAAGCGCAGCCTGACCGAAATCGAGGCCCGCACCCGCCTGACAACCGAGATGATGCCCGCTCATATCGCTCATGTGGGGTTGGACCGGTGCTATACTTTCTCGAACCGGCGTCTGTCGTCCGTGATGCCCGGTCGTCCCATGGATATTGTCGGCATGTTCATCGGCGATGCCCTTGGCCAGGCGGCCTATGACGCGATCAGGCCGCATCTGGATACGGCCTTTCTGGGCACCCCTTCGGTGTTCGAATTCAATGACGAGCAAAGCAGCCGCCGCATCCGAGTCTCGTTCACCCCCGATCAGAACAGAGACGAGGCCGAGGTCGCCGGGGTCTATATTATGTCCATGGACGTCACCGAAGAAACTCAGGCCCGCGCCGCGCTGCAACAAACCCGCCGCCGCGAGATGGCTGCCCAGTTGACCAGCGGGCTGGCGCATGACTTTTCCAACTTGCTGACGATCATGCTGGGCAGCCAAAGCCGCCTGCAAAAAATGGAACTGCCAGCCCCTGCGCGCGCATTGGTGACCACCACCCTTTCGGCCGCCCAGCGCGGGGGCACCCTGCTGAACCGTCTGGCAGACATTACCGGCGCGCGTGACTGGAACCCCCAGCCTGCCAGCCTGTCAGCCTTGCTGCGCGACATGAAAACCCTGGCCCTGCCCGCCCTGCCCGCCCTGCCCGACACGATCCGGCTGCACGTCAACAATCTGGTCAAGGACGATATGCTGATGCTGGATACCGGCATGTTGCAGGACAGCTTGTTGAACCTGATCCTTAACGCGCGCGATGCCTGTCAGGGCAAGGGCAAGATTACTCTGACAGCCTCACCGGTGCAGGGGATCTGGGTTGAATTTGCGGTGGTGGATGACGGCCCCGGCTTTTCCGACGCAGCGCTGGAAAACGCCCTGCAGCCATTCTTTACCACCAAGGGCGGCGAGGGCTCGGGGCTGGGGCTGGCGATGGTCTATGACATGACCAAACTTGCCGGTGGCCGCGTGAGACTGCGCAATACCGAGGACGGGGGCGGCCAGGTGATCCTTCGCCTGCCGTTACGGGTGGTGAACTCGGTGGCCGAACCGGGCTTGGTTCTGCTTGTTGAAGACAGTCCGGACCTGCGTACCGGCATCCGCGAGATGCTGACCGACCTTGGTCACACGGTGATCGAAGCCTCGTCCGCCGAAGAGGCCCTGTTGCTGCAATCCGAGCTGCCAGAGATCACCCATATCCTGTCCGACATCTCTTTGGCCGGGGACATGACCGGCGTTGATTTTCTGCGCGCTCTTCCAAATGGGCATCCATCCTGCTACCTCATGACCTCACTGGCGACGGAACACCCGCTGTTCATGGACGCCGTGCAGATGGCTCCGGTCTTGCCCAAGCCCTTTAATCAGGCCCAACTGGCCACGCTGCTTCAGACGACACAACCGACACCATGACCAACACACCGCTTGTATCCATTCTTGACGACGAACCGGCCATCCGCTCGATGCTGTCCGATGCTTTGGAAGAGGCCGGTTTCCGCACCATGAGCTTTGCCCGCGCGACGGAATTCGAAGCATCGCTGAAAAGCGCGACCCCAGACGTTTGCCTTGTGGACCTCTCCCTGCCCGATCGCGATGGGCTGACGCTGGTGCACCGTCTGGCGCTGGAGCAAGGCGCGATCGTCATCATCATCTCGGGGCGCGCCCATGTGCAGGACCGCGTGACCGGGCTGGAGCTGGGCGCCGATGACTATATCATCAAGCCCTTCGATCCATCCGAGGTCGTCGCCCGCATCCGTGCCCGCCTGCGCCGCGACAAGCCGGCGCCTCAGGGCGGAAACACCGCGGTTTTCAACGGCTGGAACGCCCATTTCGACCGCTATATCCTTGAAGACGACACTGGCACCGAGACCCCGTTTTCACATGCCGAAGGCGAGGTGCTGCGCCTGTTCCTGGAACGCCCCAAGCGCCTGATCTCGCGCGCACTGATGCAAGAAACGCTGGGCGGTGCAGCGGGGGAAAGCTTTGATCGGGCAATGGATGTTCGCATCTCGCGGCTGCGCACCAAGTTGAAGGAAGACCCGAAAAACCCGCGCCTGATCAAAACAATCTATGGCGCGGGCTATATTTTCCTGGGCGACGTCGACTGGCGCTAAGTTTTCCTTAATCAAGCCAGCAGCTTACCCTCTTGCACCCGATTCGGCGTCACGATACGCTGGGGTATGCTCAGCTGCCTGATGTACCGCGATTGCCCCAAAACCGGGCGCGCCAGATATTACCGTGTGGAACTCTGCTATAACCTGTTCGAGGAGGTTTCCCTTCTGCGCGAATGGGGCCTTCAGGGCGGGCGCGGTGCAACGCGCATCGATATTTTCAACAGCCTGCGCAAAGCCTCCGAGGCCGCCGACAAAGCCAGAAAGCGCACCTTGAAGCGTGGTTATTTGCGCGCCTGATCCACGAAATCCTGCCGATGCGCCCGAAAAAACGGGTCCAGCATGTCGCGAAAGGCCTGCACCTTGGGGACCCGCGCAATGTCGCGATGCGACAGCGCCCAGATATCGGCATAGTCCTGCGACTCCATCACATCGACCTGCTGCAGCCCGTTGTCCCGCCCCACAAACAAAGGCATCCGCGCCACACCTATGCCGGCCTTGGCCGCAGCGATGACCGCGATCATGTCGTCAAATCGCAGCAAGATCCGAGCATCCGGAAAGCGCCGCAACGAGGCCTGAGGTGGCTGCGTCCAGTTGGTAAACCCCAACCATCCCCATGCCTTGCCATCCCGCATCCGCTGCACCAGCTCAGCCGAGGCAAAGGCCGCAGTCTGTTGCGCGGCAAGCCTTTTCCCAACCAGGGTTTCATGGGGGTTTCGCTGAATGCGAATGGCCAGATCCGCCTCGCGTCGGTTCAGATCCAACAGGTCATTCGTAGCCCGCACCGTCAAATCAACCTGCGGGTAGGCCTGCATGAAATCGCCAATCACCTGGTGCAGATGCGAGGCGATCAACAACTGAGGCGCGGTCACGACCAAGGGCCCGGCGACATCCTCTTGCAGGCTGGATACCTCGCGCAGCAGGTCTTGGCTTTGGGTGTCCATTGCCTCGGCGCGGCGGGCCACTGCCAGTCCGGCCGGTGTCGGATGGTACCCATCGGCCAAACGATCAAACAGGCGCGTATCCAAGGCCGCCTCTAACCGGGACACGCGCCGCGCCACGGTCGTGTAGTTCACGCCAAGCGCCTGAGACGCCTTTGCCAGCGTCCCCCCACGAACCACGGCAAGAACCGTGCGCAGATCATCCCACGATATCTCCATGACATGCATTTTCGCATAATCTGCAAGCAAAGACACGCGTTTTCTTTGCGCCGCACCCCGCGCAATTTTCGGGTATCAACTCAGGAGAAACCCCATGATCTATGCATTCGTTCATTTGAAAATCGACGACCACGACGCCATGCTGGCCTACCGCGAAAAGGCAGGAGACGCGCTGGCCAAACACGGAGGTGGTTTCGTCACAGTTGTGCCCGAGCCGACCAAGCTGGAAGGCCCGGTTAACGAACCGGACATGGCGGGCATCCTTTCCTTCCCCGACCGTGAAAGCGCCATGAACTGGTTCGAGGACGCGGAACTGGCCGCTCTGCATGACAAACGTCGCAGCATCGGTGAATCTTCGATCATTCTGCTGGCGTGATCACGCCAAACTTGGCGTCAGTTTGATCAACGGCGCTTGAACCTTGCTCTGGCTTTGCCTACCCCTGTCCCAAGCAAAGCCGGAGCGCCCATGTCCACCATTACACTTATTCGTCACGGTCAGGCCAACACCAGCGCCCAAGACGAAGACAGCTATGACAATCTCAGCGATCTGGGTCGTCAGCAAGCCACGTGGCTGGGCGATCACCTGGACGACACAGGCGAGCATTTCGAGCGCGTTTACTGTGGCACCCTGCGCCGCCATCGCCAAACGGCCGAGGAAATGCGTGCCCATACCCACGCCGAAATCATTCAGGACCCGCGCCTGAACGAGATGGAGTTCTTCACGCTCGCCAATCTCTTGCTGGACCAGCAAGGCATTCCCCTGCCGAAAAACCGCGAAGATTTCGTGACCTATATGCCGATGATGCTGAGCAAGTGGCAGGCGGGCGAGATTCAGGACCCCTATGAAACCTTTGAGCAGTTCGAATCCCGCGTGTGGGAAGCGATTCTGGACATTGATCAGGGCCGCGGGCCTTCCTTGGTGGTGACTTCGGGCGGGTTGATCGGCATGTGTTTCAAACAGGCGATGCGGCTGGACGTAACCGCCTTTTCGCGCACCTGCATGGCGATCATGAACACCTCGATGCACCGGCTGCACCGGATCGGAGACGATCTGAGCATGACGCAGTTCAACGCCATCCCGCATCTGGATCGACCTGACCGCCAGTTCGCCCAAACGCACCTGTAATCAAAGGAAGCAGCCATGACACATCTTTGGGTCCGCGCCGAGCAGCGCGCTAACGAAGACCGCGTTGGCCTGACGCCCGAAGGCGTAAAGGCGCTGATCGCAGCCGGTATCCATGTGACGGTCGAGGAAAGCAAAACCCGCGCGATCCCCCTGCAGGGGTACATTGATGCGGGCGCCGAAATCGCGCCCGAAAACAGCTGGCCCACGGCGCCGCTGGACGCGATTATCTTCGGCCTGAAGGAACTGCCCGACGATGGAACGCCACTTCCGCACAAGCACATTATGTTCGGCCATGCCTACAAAGGGCAGCATTCGGGGAAGGCGCTGCTGAAACGGTTCAAGGCCGGCGGCGGTACGCTTTATGATCTTGAATACTTGGTGGATCAGGCCGGGCGGCGCGTTGCCGCTTTTGGGTACTGGGCGGGCTATGCAGGCGCTGCGGTGACGCTGAAGGCCTGGGCCGCGCAACAACGCGACGCCCTTTGCGGGCCGGTCGGAGTTTACCCCAGCAAGGACGCACTGAACGCCGAACTTCTGGCCGAACTGGACGCGCTTGGCCCCGACCGCCCGCGCGCCATCGTGATCGGTGCGCTTGGCCGCGTCGGCTCGGGCGCGGCAGATTTGTGCAGCGCCATGGGTATCGAAGTAACCAAGTGGGATATGGCTGAGACAGCCAGCGGAGGCCCCTTCCCCCAGATTCTGGATCACGACCTTTTTCTGAATTGTATCTTTGCGCGTCCTGGCACGCCGGTCTTTGTGCCTGCGAATGCCTTGACCGCCCCACGTAACCTAACGGCAATCGGAGACATCGCCTGCGATCCTGACAGCGACTACAACCCCGTCCCCGTCTATGACCGCGCCACCACCTGGGATGCCCCCGCCCTGCGCGTGGCCGATGACCCGGTGATGGATGTGATGGCGATTGACAATTTGCCCTCGATGCTGCCGGTTGAAAGCTCGGAAGACTATGCCGAACAGCTGCTGCCCTCGCTTCTGACGCTGGATGATCTAAGCGCGGGAGTCTGGGGCCGGGCAGAAGCCGAGTTCAAGAAACATGTGACGGAGGTTTGAGCATGATCCATTGGTGTGGCACTGGCCTTTCGGCCATTCCCGGTTTGCGGCGCCTGCTGCAGCAGGGCGAACCCGTCGCCGTCTGGAACCGGACCACCGCCAAGGCGACCGAGGCCGTCGGTGATCTGACCGATGATATCCGCGTCTTTGACATCGACGCCCTGGGCACCGTTCTGGCCCCCGGTGATATCGTGGTGTCCATGCTGCCGGGTGACTGGCACGTCCCGCTGGCCAAACTGTGCCTAACCAAGGACGCGCATTTCGTCTCGTCCTCGTATATCTCGCCCGAGATGCGCGCCTTGGATGATGCCGCGCGTGAAAATGGTCTGCGCTTTGTGAACGAGGTTGGCCTGGACCCGGGCATCGACCACCTGATGGCACACAAGCTGGTCGCAGCCTACCGCGCCTCGGACGCGTATGACGCTGGCAACACGCTGTCATTCATTTCCTACTGCGGTGGCATCCCCAAGCACCCCAACCCGTTCCGGTACAAATTCAGCTGGTCGCCTCTGGGCGTACTGAAGGCGCTGCGCTCGCCGTCGCGCTCGATCCGGGACTTTACGCAACTGGACGTGAACCGCCCGTGGGATGCGATCAGCAGCTTTGCGGCTCCGCTGCCTGCGCCCGAAACCTTCGAGGTATACCCCAACCGTGACTCGTTGCCCTTCATGGCGGATTACAAGTTCGATCCCGACTGGCGGGTCAAAGAGTTCGTCCGCGGCACCTTGCGTCTGAACGGCTGGGCCCAGGCTTGGGCGGATGTATTCACCGAGATTGAAACGCTGGAAGGCCCAAAGGGCGAGGCGCGCCTGGCCGAAATGTCTGATCAGTTCTGGGCCGAAAACGCCTATGAAGAGGACGAGCCTGACCGCGTGGTCATGTGCGTTGCCTTGAAGGCGGAAAAAGACGGACAGCCCGTCTGGCATCAGACCTATACGATGGATGCTTGGGGGGACGCGCGCGGCAGTGCGATGGCACGGCTGGTCTCGGTTCCCGTGTCGCTGGCGGTTCAGGCCGTCCAGGCAAGGGCGATTCCCGCAGGTGTCAGCGCGGCGCCGTCAGATCCGAAATTGCTGGAAGAATGGCTGACGCAGATTGACACCCTGGCCCAGCATCTGGCCGTCGTGACCCACGTCTGACCCGAAGGTCGAGACGCGCCTGCGAGGAGTGACAGGCGCGTCTTTCATGCAGCATAGACTTAGTATGCCACGAAGTCGTTGTTGCCGGTGTCGCCAGCGCCGTCAAAGACATAAGCGGTGGTCACGCCGTTTACCGAAGGAGTGTCCGAGACGCCCAGATCGGTGACGATCTGCTCGCCGAAGGTGACCGAAACCGAGTTCAGGTTCAAACCCGAGTCTGCGGGGCCAAAGACGGCTTCGGCAGGTGCGTTGCGGGTCATGACGATGGCGTCACCATCAACGTTCTGAGCAACGGCCGGAGCGGCAAAACCAAGGGCGGCGATAGCGGTGATGATTGCGATTTTCATAGTGTATTTCCTTTCCGTTTTTGAATGATCGTTGTTCGATCTGAACCCGAGATGGGGCGGAAATGGTCGACACACAAGCGCCGCAACCCACTGAAATACGTGCGAAAATTCAGAACACCTCTGCATTTGTGCACGACACATGTTTGTGAGCGTTCAAGTCTATGAAATTCTTGGATTTTCGCTGCAGCGCAGCATGAAATCGGGGCAATTCTCACGCTTTTTCACAGAGGCAAAAACGTCGATTTCCGCCCTTGAAGACAATTTTTTAATCCCAAGAAAGCGATCAGCCTCCGCGGATCAGGTCGTCCTCTTCGTCCTGAACGGACAAACCAAGCGCCTCAAGCCCTGTTTCAAGGTGGTCTGACAGGTGCGGTGTGCCGATCAGATAGTCTGGCGTGGG
Source organism: Thalassovita sp. (assembly GCF_965218685.1). Taxonomy (GTDB): domain Bacteria; phylum Pseudomonadota; class Alphaproteobacteria; order Rhodobacterales; family Rhodobacteraceae; genus Thalassobius. The sequence continues at coordinate 547,672 of NZ_OZ244657.1, forward strand.
TACCGTGGCCTCGGCAATGGCGGTCGCGCGGGCCTCTTCAAACTCGTCTGCATCAAAGCTGTCGCGCCCGATCCACATCACGGCGACCAGATCCACCTGTTCCTCTTCGGTTAGCCGATCCAGAAAGGCCCGCAGCTCACCTTCGGCGCGGTCCAGCTCGCGCGCCATCAGAATGACATTCGCAATTTTGGTCAAATTGATCTGTAGCATCGGTGCTCTCCTGTCTGCGCTTCGTCAACGGACAGAGTGGCCCGAACCGCTGACCTGCGCTTTGATCTGGGGCAAATGCCGCTTAGGCGCCTTTCGGGCGGTCGATAGGCACCACGGGCGGGTCGGTGTCAGGGGCCAGTTCCTCGAAGTCGAAATTATCCAGCCGACGGGCACGGCGCCCTGCCTTGTCAGCACTGATCTTGATGTCCGAGATATCCTTGGCTGCCTGCCCGAAATGCCGGTCCAAGTTTTCCACGCGCGTGCCCAGACGTTCAACATCAGCAAACAGCAGCGCCAGTTCCTTGCGGATCGCGCCGGCCTGTTCGCGCATCCTTGCGTCTTTCAGGATGGCGCGCATCGTGTTCAGCGTGGCCATGCAAGTGGTGGGCGACACGATCCAGACCCGTTTGTCGAACCCTTCGCGCACCAGTTCAGGGAAGCGCGAATGCAGCTCGGCATAGACGGCCTCGGACGGCAGGAACATCAGCGCGCCGTCAGCAGTCTCACCCTCGATCAGGTATTTGTCCGAGATCGCTTTGATATGCGCGCGCACGGCCTGCCGCAGCATTGTGGCCGCGCGGTTGAATTGCTCTTGCGTTTCGGCACGGACCAGCGCCTCGTAGGGTTCCAGCGGGAACTTGCTGTCAATCGCGATGGGGCCCGGAGGGTTCGGTAAGTGGATCAGGCAATCGGCACGCTTTCCATTGGACAGGGTCGCTTGCCAGGTAAAGCTATCAGCGGGCAGCGCCTTGGACACGATATCACGCAGCTGAATTTCACCGAAAGCCCCGCGGGTCTGTTTGTTCGACAGGATGTCCTGCAGGCTGAGAACATCGCCGGACAGCTTGGTAATATTGTCCTGCGCCTTGTCGATGGCTTGCAGGCGCTGCTGCAACTCGCCCAGCGAATGCGCCGTACGGCGGGCCGAGCCTTGCAGGTTCTCGGACATGTTCTGGTTCACCTGCGCCAGACGTTTTTCCATCAGTTGCAACATACTGGTCTGCGAGGCCGCCTGCGCCTCGGATACATGAGTCAGACCGCCCGCAAGCTGCTGCTGCCCGTCAGACAGCATTTGCACGCGCTGACCCAACTGCTGCATCTGTTGCGACAGGGGCGCGGCCATGCGCGCGGATTGGCCCGACGCGCGGACGGCCATGATCAGCAGGATCAGCACCAGCAGCACAACGCCCCCACCTGCCAGAGCAGCCAGCATCAAAGGGTCGCTCAGGTCATAGGTCTGTCCGTTGATCGTCATGTTGTCCGTCCGAATAGGCGTTCGATATCTGCCAGCCGCAGTTCGACATAAGTGGGGCGGCCGTGGTTGCATTGGCCGGAATGGGGCGTTGCCTCCATCTCGCGCAGCAGGGCGTTCATTTCCTCGGCGCGCATACGGCGCCCGGATCGGATCGAGCCATGGCAGGCCACGCGCGACAGGATCGCCTCGATCCGGGCTTGCACGGTCTGGCTGCTGCCCAGGTCGGCCAGCTCGTCCAGAATATCCAGGATCATGGCGCGGGCGTTCACCTCGCCCAGAATGGCCGGGGTTTCGCGCACGGCCAGCGCGCCGCCGCCGAAGGCTTCGATGAACAGGCCCAGTTTCTGCAGGTCCTCGGACAGCTCCAGAATGCGGGCACAATCGCCCTCGGACAGCTCGACGATCTCGGGGATCAGCAAGGCCTGCGAGGGCACGCCGTTTTTGGCCATCTGCGCCTTCAGCTTTTCATAGACCAGACGTTCGTGGGCGGCGTGCTGATCGATGATGACCATGCCGGTTTCGGTCTGCGCGATGATGTAATTCTCATGCACCTGCGCGCGCGCCGCGCCCAAAGGCAACCGTTCCAGCGGCGTTTCCTCGGGCGCTTCGGCCACCTCTTCGACGCGAGCGCTGTAGGTTTCCCCCAAATCAGCGAAACCCGGCGCGGGGGCTTGCGCCTGATAGCTGGCGCGCATCGCCCCATTCGAGGGCCGGTCCATCTGATAGACCCGCGCGGGGGCGTCCACAGGCTCGGGACGAAAAGCGCCCAACGTGGCGTTTGCAACGGTGGTCGAGGCGCGGTGCCCCGCCTCGGCCAGTGCGTGCCGCAGCGCGGACACGATCAGCCCGCGCACCACGCCCGGATCACGGAACCGGACCTCGGATTTCGCGGGGTGCACGTTCACGTCCACCTTATGCGGGTCGCATTCAATGAACAGCGCGGCGGCGGGATGCCGATCCCGGCTGAGGAAATCGAAATACGCCCCACGCAGCGCCCCGATCAGCAGCTTGTCCCGCACCGGGCGGCCGTTGACGAACAGGAACTGCGCCACAGCCGAGCCGCGCGAATAGGTGGGCAGCGCGGCATAGCCCGTCAGCATGAAACCCTCACGCTCGGCATCAATCTTCAGCGAATTCTCGGCAAACTCGGCCCCCAGAATGCGGGCCAAACGGCCATGCAGCGCATCGAACAAATCACCGCTTTCGGGATCCGCACGGAAGGTCACGCGCCCCTCACCCCCGCCCGAGACATCGCGCAAGGTGAAACCCACGAAAGGTTCGGCCATGGCCAGACGTTTGACGATGTCGGTGATCGCCTGCATCTCGGCTCGGTCGGTACGCAGGAATTTCAGACGAGCTGGCGTAGCATAGAACAGATCGCGCAGTTCGACCACGGTACCGACGGTCAGCGCTGCGGGTTTGACGGGGGACATTTCCCCGCCCGCAACAGCAATTTGGGCCGCGTCCTGTCCGACCGCACGGCTGGTGATCGTCAGCCGCCCGACAGCCCCCAGAGAGGGCAACGCCTCGCCGCGGAAGCCGAAGCTGTGGATATTCAGCAGGTCCGTCCCGTCAATTTTCGAGGTCGCATGCCGCGACAGGGCCAGCGGCAGCTGTTCGGGCGCAATCCCGCATCCGTCATCGGTGACTTTGATCAGGGTCTTGCCGCCGTCCGCGATCGCGATGTCGATCCGGCGCGCGCCAGCGTCCAGCGCGTTTTCCACCAGTTCCTTAACGGCCGAGGCGGGGCGCTCAACAACTTCGCCCGCCGCAATCCGGTTGATTGCGGCGTCGTCCAGCTGCCGAATAACGGGCTGATCTGTGGATATCTTGGGGTTGGCCTGAGACATACCCCAACCTGTAGCATGACCCGCGCCGATTCTGCCAATGGGAATTCCCGCTTTGTTCGCCCGCCTATGTCACAAAAGAAAAAGCCCGGGCGATGACCGCCCGGGCAAGGTTCAAAGCTGATAGGAAGGATAAATCAGCCTTTGGAGAACTCGGGGTACGCTTCCATACCCAGCTCGGCCATATCCAGACCGTTGATCTCGTCTTCTTCGCTGACGCGCAGACCCATGATCATCTTCAGGATGAACCAGGTCACAGCCGACATGACCACGGTGGCCGCGCCGATGACGATGATACCGTACAGCTGAGCGCCCAGGGTTGCGTCACCGTTGGTGAAGACAACAGCGATGGTGCCCCAGATACCAGCCAGCAGGTGGACCGGGATCGCGCCGACAACGTCGTCGATTTTCAGCTTGTCCAGGAAGGGAACCGCGAAGACCACGATCACACCGCCGACCATACCGATCAGGGTTGCTGCGCCCAGCGAGGGGGTCAGCGGCTCTGCGGTGATCGACACCAGGCCAGCCAGCGCGCCGTTCAGCACCATGGTCAGGTCAGGTTTCTTGTACAGGATCTGCGTCAGGATCAGGGCTGCGATGGCGCCGCCTGCTGCTGCAGTGTTGGTGTTCGAGAAGATACGCGACACGTCGGCAACGTCACCAACCGAGCCCATGGCCAGCTGCGAACCGCCGTTGAAGCCGAACCAACCCAGCCACAGGATGAACGTACCCAAGGTTGCCAGGGGCAGGTTCGAACCGGGCATCGGGATGGTTTTGCCATCTTTGTACTTGCCGATACGCGGGCCCAGGATGATTGCGCCAGTCAGAGCAGCCCAGCCGCCGACCGAGTGCACGATGGTCGAACCAGCGAAGTCCGAGAAGCCAGCTTCGCCAACAAAACCGCCGCCCCAGGTCCACGATGCGGTGAACGGGTAGATGATCGAAGTCAGGACGATGGTGAAGATCAGGAAGGGCCACAGTTTGATACGCTCGGCCACAGTGCCCGAAACGATCGAGGCGGTGGCGGCACAGAACATCAGCTGGAAGAAGAAGTCCGAACCGGTCGAGGCGTACGAGTAATCGTCGGCTGCGTCGGCGGTCACGCCAACAGCTTCCAGGACACCAGGGCCCCAAACGCCGGACAGGATACCTTCGACCGACCAGGTACCCAGCGGGTACATCAGGTTATAACCGATCAGGTAGTAGAAGATGGCGGCCAGACCGAACAGCGCCATGTTCTTGGTCAGCTGCATGGCAACGTTTTTCGAACGCACCAGGCCGGCTTCCAGCATGGCAAAGCCAGCGGCCATGAAGAACACCAGGAAGCCGCCCACAAGGAACAGCAACGAGTTCAGAATGAAGACGGTATCGGTCGACGGATTTACGCCCGCAACCGGCCCTTCGTCTGCAAGACCCAGGCTGGGCAGCGCGGTCAGCGCGGCGACCAGGGCCAGTTTTTTCGTCAGGTTCATAGTCATTTCCTTAGTTTCCCCCGTGCGCGACTTACAGCGCGTCATCGTTCGATTCGCCGGTACGCACGCGAACTGCTTGTGCGACATCCAGCACGAAAATCTTGCCGTCGCCGATCTTGCCGGTGCGGGCAGTGTTGGTGATGGTTTCAACGACCTGATCGGCCATCGAAGCATTCACAACGATTTCCAGTTTGATTTTCGGCACAAAGTTCACCGCGTATTCTGCACCGCGATAAATTTCAGTGTGGCCGGACTGCGAACCGAAACCTTTAATTTCGGTCACCATCATGCCGCGCACGCCGATGTCGGTCAGCGCCTCGCGGACCTCCTCCAGCTTGAACGGTTTGATCGTAGCAATGATGAGTTTCACCTTGATCCCCTTGTCGTTATGCTGCGGGAAGCCCCGCTGTTTGCATCCGCAGAGAAACACGAGGAAGAGGGTGTGCGTGAAGAGATCAGCCCAAAAAAGCGCCTAATATTGGGATTGAACGCCTATTTTTTGGGCGAGGCTGCTCATTTGCACAAAAAATGGGCGACTTAAAAACGCGTTTGTGAACAAATCACTACCTCAACAATCCCGCATTCACCGAGTATGATGGGCAAAACAGCAGGCTCGGGCAGGGCAAGACATGAGTGATTCAGGGCGCAAGAAGCCTCCTTTGGTTGCGGACAGACGGTATGGGTCCGCCAAGAAATCCACGGCGAAAAAAACCGGTGCAAAGGCGGCCTCGAAACCGGCTGCCAAGAAGCCTGCAAAGAAGAAACCCGCCCCAAAACGCAAACCGGCGCGAAAGCCTGCTCGTAAGGGCAACCCCATCATCAACGCCTTTTTGGCCTTGTTTCGTTGGATCTTTCGCCTTGTCTGGGGGTTTTCCTGGCGCATCGGCCTGATCTGCTGCGCATTGGTGGCGCTGGCCGTCGGGTATACCTACACCACCCTGCCCCCGGTGTCGGAACTGCTGGACGGGCGCGCCAAAGGCTCGGTCACCATGATGGATCGGGACGAGAAGATCTTTGCCTGGCGCGGAGACACCTTCGGCGGCGTGGTCACGGCCGATTCTGTCTCGCCTCACCTGAAAAACGCGGTAATCGCGACCGAGGATAAGCGATTCTATCGTCATCTGGGCCTCAGCCCCCGCGGCATCGCCAGCGCCGTGCGCATTAACCTGCGCGAAGGACGCGGGCCCCTGTCGGGTCACGGCGGCTCGACCATCACGCAGCAAACGGCGAAACTGCTGTGCCTGGGTGTTGTCTATGACGAAACCCAATGGGACAGCGAGGCCGACTACGAGGCCGACTGTCGGCGCGGGTCGCTTTGGCGCAAGGGCAAAGAGGCGGTCTTTGCCCTGGCGATGGAAGCCAAGTACACCAAGGACGAGATCCTCAGCATATATCTGAACCGCGCCTACATGGGCGGAGGAGCCTTTGGCGCCGAGGCCGCCGCTCAGCGTTTCTTCGGTAAGCCCGCCGCGCAACTGAACCCAGCCGAGGGCGCGATGCTGGCCGGTCTGCTGACCGCGCCCACCAGCCTTGCCCCCACCAACAGCCTGACCAGGTCGCAAAACCGTGCAGGCGTTGTAATCGGATTGATGAAAGACCAGGGATATCTGTCCGATCGCGCGGCCCAAGCCGCGCTGGACAACCCCGCCCAGCTGTCCGAGGCCGCCGAGGCCCGCGCCGGGGGTTATTTCGCCGATTGGGTCATGTCCTCGGGTCCGGAATTCTTTACCCGCAACTCGACCACCGACGTGGTGATCAAGACCACGCTGGATCAGCGCCTGCAAACTGCCGCCGAAGAGGCGCTGGCCTATATCTTTGAAAACAAGGTTCGCGAAGGGTCGAAAGCCCAAGCCGCAATCGTGGTCATGAGCGCAGATGGCGCCGTGCGTGCCATGGTTGGCGGGCGTAAGACAAAGGTCGCCGGGGCCTTCAACCGCGCCACGCAAGCGCTGCGACAGACGGGTTCCAGCTTCAAACCCTTCGTCTATGCGACGGCGCTGGAAATGGGCTGGTCCTCGAATGACGTGGTGCTGGATGAAGAGATCACGATCGACATCCCCGGCTCGGGTCCCTGGAGCCCACAGAACTATGACCGCAAATTCCACGGCCGCGTGACCCTGAAAGAGGCGCTTCGCACCTCGCTGAACATCCCGGCGGTGAAGATGGCGCAAGAGGTAGGGCTGGAAAACGTCCGCCGTGTGGCTGCTGATTTCGGATTGGTCTCGGATCTGGCGCAGGGACCGGCGCTGGCGCTTGGGGCCTCGGAATCCACGCTAATCGAAATGACGGGCGCCTATGCCGGTATCCTGAACGGCGGTAGCTCGGTTAAACCTTATGGGCTGGTCGAACTGCGGATGCAGGGCGACAAAGACCCTCTGATGACTGCCACCGGCGGCATCGGCGAGCGGGTGATCCGCCGAGAAGCCGCGCAAGAGCTGACCTGGATGATGTATGTCGCCGCCACCGAGGGCACCGGCCGCCGTGCCGCCCTGTCCGACCGGCAGATCGCTGGCAAGACCGGCACCACTCAGGCTGCGCGGGACGCGTGGTTTATCGGATTTAGCGCCGATTACGTGGCCGGGGTGTGGATGGGTTATGACGACAACACGCCCTTGACCGGGGTCACTGGGTCAGGCCTGCCGGCTGAAATCTGGCACGAGACCATGGTGCGGGTCCACGAGGGCGTGCCCCCCTCGCCCTTGCCGATGATGCAGGGCGGCTCGGAGCCGCGCATGACCAAGCCAGAAGACAAGACCAAACGCGGGATCGAGAAGCTGCTGGACGATCTGCTGGGCACCAACCACTAAAAAAGGGCGCAGTTGTATGCTGCGCCCTTGCGGTCCAAGCCTGACTTTTAATTACCCGGCGGTTTTCAAGTCCCGGATCAAGGCGTCGATATTGCCCTTGCGGCGATCCAGCATGGCTCCGATCTCTTCACGCTCGGTCAGCAGCATGTTGATGCCTTCGATATACATGTTGAAGAACAGGTCCTTGCCCGAACGATCCGAGACATGGAAATCCACCTCGAACGGAGCTTCTCCGCGCAGGTGGGCAATCGTGCGAACCTGATAGAAGCTTTTGACTTGCTTCACGCCCTGCACCTCGAGACGGCCACCGATGAATTCGCGGAAACGCTTGCCATACTTACGCGACACGTAGCCCGTGAACGCGTTGGTAAAGGCCTTCTTCTGCGTTCCGGTGGCCCGGCGCCCATCCACGCCCAGCGCATAGGCCGCGATATAGGGCAGGTCAGCGAACTTACGGAAGATCCGCTCGAATTCCTTGTACATCGCGCTTTCGGTTTTACCCGAATCGATGACCGTGTTGATCTCGCCGACCAAACCGTCGACCAGCCGCCTGGCCTGCCCGTCGTTCAGCGCCAGGGCTGACGTTGGCACCAGTAGGGTCGCGGCCGAAGAGGTCAGGAAAAAACGTCGTGACAGGGTAAACATCTTAAAAACCTTCGGTGTCTATGTCTTCGGGCGAGATATAGGTGTCTTCTGTGTCGATTCCCAGTTCGTGACGGCGATTTTGCGTCCCCAGCAGCTTGCCCTGGGCATAGCTGTCGGCGCTGTCATACAGCAGCGAATCGACCGTATCAGCATAGCGCCCACGATCGCCGACACGTTTCAGCACCTTGGTCGTTCGGCCAACATTCGCCTGTCGAACGGTCAGAACGGTGTCCAGCGGGTCGGTGAATAGATCAACCACCTTGCCGACGGCATCCCTTTCGTTCGACGGACCAAGCAGCGGGAGCTCAATATAGGCGCCCTCGGGGGCACCCCATACATGCAGGGTTTCGCCGAAATCGGCCTCGTCCGGGTAAACGCCCAGATCAGCGGCCGCATCGAACAGCCCGCCAAATCCAAGGGTCGAATTCACCGCGAAACGCGTCACGTTCCGAACCACGCCGCGCAGATCACCCTGCAGCAGATGGTTCACGGCGCTGGCGGGCTCACCCAGGTTATCGGCGAAGTTGCCAACCGAGATAACGGCCTCTTCTGGCAGCACGGCCACATAGGCCTTAGAGACTGGGCGCAGCACAGCCTTGTCCACGGCTTTGTTCAGCGCATGGGTGTTGCGGTTCGCCTCTTCATAGGGGTCATAAACATCGGCGGCCGGAAAATCCGGACCGGGGGTCGAGCATGCAGCCACCGAGAAAACGGCCAACGTAGCGAACACCGCCATTGAAGGGCGCAAAAAGGACCTGTATCGCTGTACCAACACAACTTTGTTCCACAAATTTAATTTCGGTGTTTTATTTAGTCGATGTATTAACAAAACCCAGCCGGACACACGGTCGCGCATCCTACCTGTGACAATAAGGCGACAGGGCGTTACACAGGGCGTTAAGCAGACAAAGTAAACAAGCCCGCATCAGAGATAAATGTCTTTTTGCCGGCCGATGACAAAAGATGGCAGCAGTTACCCTATGAAGAACCCACGCATCGAAGCAGGACTGGACGAGCTTCGCTCGGTCCGAAAGGAAAGTCGCTCTTTGTTCTGGACGGCGGGAATCTTCAGCTTCTTCGTCAACCTGCTGATGCTGACCGGTCCCCTTTATATGCTGCAGGTCTATGACCGGGTGCTGGGCAGCCGTTCCTTCGAGACGCTGTTCGGGCTGACCCTGATCGTGGCCTTTTTGTACGGCATGATGGGGCTGCTGGATTTCTCTCGGGCCCGGATCATGGCCCGCATCGGCTCGCGCTTTCAGGCGCGGCTGGACAAACGGGTGTTCGAGGCAGTGATCCGCAAATCCGCCATCGCGCCGGATGAAAGCAGCGCAACGGGGTTGCGTGATCTGGAATCCATTCAGCGCCTGCTGATTTCCCCCCCGTTCATGGCGCTGTTTGATCTGCCGTGGACGCCGCTGTTTCTGGCCGGGATTTTGCTGTTCCATCCCTGGCTGGGCTATCTGGCTCTGGTCGGAGGCGCGCTGCTGATCGTTCTGGCGATCCTGAACCAGATCACCACCCGGCGCCCCACTGCTTTTGCCAACATGGCCGTTGTTCAGTCCGAGCAGATTTCCGGGCAGATGTTGTCCGAGGCCGAGATGGTGCAATCGATGGGGATGCGGGATGCCTCGTTCCATCGCTGGCAAAGCGCCCGCAACAAGGCGCTGAGTGAATCGCTGAATGCCTCGGACGCAGGCGGGCTGTTTAACTCACTGACCAAGACCTTCCGGCTGTTCCTGCAGTCGGCCATGCTGGGGCTTGGCGCCTATCTGGTCCTGATCGGAGAACTGACGCCCGGCGCAATGATCGCCGGTTCGATCCTGATGGGCCGCGCACTGGCCCCGATCGAGATGGCCCTTGGTCAATGGCCCATGTTCCAGCGCGCCAAGAAAGGTTGGGACAACCTTGCCGTTCTGCTGGGCACCGTCGCGCCTGAACCCGAGCGCACGCCTCTGCCCACCCCCGCCGCCAAGCTGGAGGTACAGCAACTAACCATCGTACCGCCCGGACAGGCGCAAGCGACCTTGCGAATGGTGAACTTTGCCATCAACCCCGGTACCGCCGTCGGGGTAATCGGCACCTCGGGGGCAGGCAAGTCCACGCTGGCGCGGGCGCTGACCGGCCTGTGGCGCCCGGCAGGAGGCAAAATTCGTCTGGATGGCGCAGCACTGGACCAATACGACCCCAATGTTTTGGGGCAGCTGATCGGCTATCTGCCGCAAAGGGTCGAGCTGTTCGACGGCACCATCGCCGAGAATATCGCGCGACTTGACCCCAATCCCGATGCCGAACGTATCGTCGACGCCGCCAAGAAAGCAGACGCGCACGCGATGATCCTGCAAATGCCCGATGGGTACGATACGCGCGTCGCGGCGTCGGGCGGACGCCTGTCCGGTGGCCAGATTCAGCGTATCGGACTGGCCCGCGCCATGTATTCCGACCCGGTGATCCTTGTGTTGGACGAGCCGAACTCGAACCTGGACAACGAGGGCAGCATAGCCCTGAACCGTGCCATTCGCTCTATGAAGTCCGAGGGCAAATCGGTTCTGATCATGGCCCACCGCCCCGCTGCGATCCAGGAATGCGACCTGCTGCTGATGCTTGAAGCTGGCCAGGTTAAGGCATTCGGCCCCAAGGACGAAGTGCTTAAACGCATGGTGCAGAACCACCAGCAGATCGCGCGCGAACCGAACAAAGGAAGCGTCCAATGAGCCGCGACGTCAATTCCCGCTTTCCCGTCACCGGCCCGATGACCGTCGGTTTGCTGGCACTGATGCTGCTGGTCGGTGTCTTTGGTGGCTGGGCCTCGTTTACCAACATCGCGGGCGCCGTCGTGGCCTCGGGGCTGGTCGAAGTAGACCAGAACCGCCAAGTGGTGCAGCACCCCGATGGCGGCGTCATTACCGAGATCCTTGTGGACGAAGGCGATTTCGTCGAACCCAACCAGTTGCTGATCCGCCTGGACCCATCAGAGCTGGATTCAGAGCTGAAGATCGTCGAGGGGCAGCTGTTCGAGCTGATGGCCCGCCGCGGCCGGCTGGAGGCTGAACGCGACGGCCGCGAGATCGCCGAGTTCGATCCGCTATTGCTGGAAATCGCCGCCAAGGACTCTAACATCGCCGCGCAGATCGAAGGACAACAGCGGCTTTTAGCGGCCCGCTCAGCCTCGGTCGCGAAAGAGATCGAGCAGCTTCAAAAACGCCGCTCTCAGATTATGAACCAGATCGACGGCGTTGATGCCCAACGCTCGGCGCTGCGCGACCAGCTGGCCCTGATTGATCAGGAACTGGCCAGCCAACAAGCCCTGCTGGACAAGGGCCTGGCCCAGGCCTCGCGCGTGTTGTCGCTGCAACGAGAACGCTCTCGTTTAAGCGGTGAGGTCGGCGAATTAACCGCCTCGCGCGCTCAGTCCGAGGGCCGCATCACCGAGATCGAAATCGAGATCCTGAAACTGGGCACCAAGCGCCGCGAGGACGCCATCACCACCCTGCGTGATCTGGAGTACCGCGAGCTTGAGTCCGCCGAAAAACGCCGCGCCATCCTGCAACGTCTGGACCGTCTGGATATTCGCGCGCCGGTCTCGGGGATCGTCTACGGGATGCAGTTCTTCACGCCGCGTTCGGTCATTCGGGCGGCCGATCCGGTTCTGTTCCTGGTGCCGCAGGACCGCCCGCTGGTGATCGCTGCGCAAGTCTCACCGATCCATGTGGATCAGCTGTTCGTGGGGCAGGACGTGACCTTGCGGTTTTCCACCTTCGACCAGCGCGCCACGCCTGAACTATTCGGCAAAGTCGCTCAGGTGTCTGCCGATGCGTTCGTGGACGAAGCCAGCCGCGCCAGCTTCTATCGGGTCGAGATCGATGTGAACGAAGGCGAATTGGATCGCTTGCCCGATGGCAGCACCCTGCTGCCGGGCATGCCCGTGGATGCCTTCATCCGCACGCGCGACCGCACACCGCTGGCATATCTGGTCAAACCCCTGTCAGACTATTTCACCAAGGCCTTTCGCGAGTAGGCACCTTGCATCTGGGCGCAGGCGCGCTAGCCTGCGGGCAAATCATATCGCAAGGATACCGACATGACCGGAACCATCGAAACCCGACTGGCTGAACTGGGCGTTACCCTTCCTGACGCCCCCGCACCCGCCGCCAACTATGTGCCCTATGTGATCGCGGGCGACATGGTTTACGTGTCCGGGCAAATCTCGTCGGATGCGGCCGGTCTGATCACCGGCAAACTGGGCGCGGACATGGACACTGCGGACGGCGCGGCAGCGGCCAAGACCTGCGCGATCAGCCTTCTGGCCCAGCTCAAAGCCGCCTGTGACGGCGACCTGGACAGGCTGGTGCGCGTGGTGAAACTGGTGGGCTTCGTGAACTCGACCCCCGACTATGTGGAACAGCCCAAGGTGATCAACGGCGCCTCGGATTTCCTGGTCGAGGCGCTGGGGGATAAGGGCCGCCACGCGCGCTCGGCCGTATCCGCCGCCGCTTTGCCACTGGGCGTGGCCGTCGAAATCGAAGCCATTTTCCAGATCAAATGACGTCCCTGCCTGCGGGGTTTCTAAAGGCCCCCATCGCGCACCGCGCCTATCATGACATCACCGCTGGCCGGGTGGAAAACTCGGTCAGCGCCATTCAGGCCGCGATTGAGGCCGGCTATGGGGTCGAGATTGACCTGCAACTGTCCAAGGACGGACAGGCAATGGTGTTTCACGACTATGATCTGGGGCGCTTGACCGGCGAAAAGGGGCCGATCCGGGGGCGGACGGCCGCGGAACTGGCCCAGATCACGCTGACGGGCGGCCATGATACGATCCGTACTTTCTCTGAGGTGTTGGAGTTGATTGACGGACGCACCCCCCTGCTGGTCGAACTCAAGGACCAAGACGGCGCAATGGGCGCGAATGTCGGCATTCTGGAGCGCGCGACGGCCGAGGCGCTGGCCGGATATGCCGGCGACGTGGCGGTGATGTCCTTTAACCCGAACTCGATGCTGCAAATGCAGATCCACGCGCCGGACGTGCCGCGCGGGCTGACCACCAGCGCCTATACGCGCGAAGATTGGCAGTTGCTGCCCGCCCGCACGCGCGATCGGCTGCGCGAGATCCCCGACTATGACACCGTCGGCGCCTGTTTCATCAGCCACGAGGCCGCCGATCTGCCCCGCCCCCGCGTGACGCAGCTGAAACAACGCGGGGCGCATGTGCTGTGCTGGACCATCCGTTCGGCGCAAGCCGAGGCAGAGGCGAGAAAAATCGCGGAAAATGTGACCTTCGAGGGCTATCCCGCCGCGATCCCCGCTTGATCCCGGGGGCCTTCGGCTCAGATACTGCCAAAAGGGACGCAAGGGACAAAATGGCAGAAGAGACCATAGAGATTCAGGTGCTTTCCAGCCTGAACCAGGTGGACCCGTCCGCATGGGATGCCTGCGCACGGGCCGGTGATGGCCGCGCGCCCGATCCGTTCACCACCTACAGGTTTCTGTCCGCGCTCGAGGACAGCGGCTCGGTCGGGCCGGGCACGGGGTGGCAGCCACAATATCTGCTGGCCAAACGCGGCGAAGTCCTGATCGCCTGCGCGCCGCTTTACGCCAAATCCCACAGCCAGGGCGAATATGTCTTCGATCATTCATGGGCACATGCCTACGAACGCGCGGGTGGGCGGTATTACCCCAAACTGCAATTGGCTGTGCCCTTTACCCCCGTCACCGGCCCGCGTTTCCTGACCCTGCCGGGGCAAGAGCTAACCGGCATGTCCGCCCTGATCCAGGGCGCCGTGCATCTGGCAACTGAACACCAGGTCTCGTCCCTGCACGCGACCTTTTGCACCGAGGCAGAAGCCCTGGCCGGACAGCAAATGGGCCTGATGCACCGCACCGGGCAGCAGTTTCACTGGCTCAATAAGGGCTATGCCGAATTCGAGGCTTTTCTGACCGAGCTGTCCTCGCGCAAGCGCAAAACCATCCGCAAGGAACGCCGCGTGGCCCAAGCCTTTGGCGGCACGATCCGGCAACTGACCGGGGATGACATCAAAGCGCATCACTGGGATGCATTCTGGCAGTTCTATCAAGACACCGGCGCGCGCAAATGGGGGTCGCCCTATCTGACCCGAGAGTTCTTCGAGATTGCCCACGCCAAGATGCGTGACGACATCCTGATGGTCATTGCCGAAGCCGACGGGTTCCCAATTGCCGGCGCGCTGAATTTCATAGGCAAGGACACCCTGTTCGGACGCTATTGGGGCTGCGTGCAGGATCATCCCTGCCTGCATTTCGAACTGTGCTATTATCAGGCGATCGACTATGCCATTACCCATGCCCTGCAAAAGGTCGAGGCCGGGGCACAAGGCGAACACAAACTGGCGCGCGGCTATCTGCCTGTGGAAACGCACTCGCTTCACTGGATCGCAGATGCCGGATTTGCCCGCGCAGTGGAGCAATTCCTGGACGGCGAACGCCGCGCTGTCACCGAAGAGATCGAGATTCTGACCGATTACGGCCCCTTCAAAAAGGCCCAGACGGAGGACCACCAATGACCGAGAAACTCAGCGATACCGGACGCAAAACTATGCTTCACCCGCTGCTGGATGCCGGCTGGCAACAACTGGACGGGCGCGACGCGATCACCAAGACCTATGAGTTCTCTGACTTTACGGAAGCCTTCGCTTTCATGACCCGTGCGGCTATGTGGGCGGAGAAATGGAACCACCACCCCGAATGGACCAATATCTGGAACCGAGTGACGGTGACGCTGACCACGCATGACGTGGGCGGCCTTAGCGCGCAGGACGTGAAACTGGCCCGAAAACTGGATCAACTGACATCATGACCCTTACCGATATTCTTGCGATCGAGATCACCAATGGCATCACCCTTGGCGACATGCTGACCGCCGAGTTTCTGACCTCGGTCCTGGGAAGCGTGCTGTCCGCAATCGCTATCCTCATCCTGGGCTTCTTTGTCGCCGGATGGGCCCGCCGCCGCATCATCCGGCTGGGCCTGAAATATGAAGCACTGGATGACACCCTGTTCATCTTTCTGGGCAATATCACGCGCTATGTGGTCCTGATTTTTGCCGGGCTG
This sequence comes from Thalassovita sp., assembly GCF_965218685.1. GTDB lineage: Bacteria > Pseudomonadota > Alphaproteobacteria > Rhodobacterales > Rhodobacteraceae > Thalassobius. The sequence goes on from NZ_OZ244657.1 coordinate 562,994, forward strand.
TTTATCCTGAACACCTTTGGCGTTCAGACCACGTCCTTTGTCGCGATCATCGGTGCTGCCGGTCTGGCCATCGGCCTTGCACTACAAGGCACCCTGTCCAATGTCGCGGCGGGTGTGATGATCATCGTCTTCCGCCCGATCAAGCTGGGCGATTTCGTTCAGATCGGCGGGGAAATGGGCACCGTCAAATCCATTTCGCTGAATTATACCGAGCTGGCCAGCGCCGCGAATGTGCAGGTGATCATCCCCAACGCCCAGGTTTGGGGCAACACGATCACCAACTTCTCGATCTACCCGACCCGCCGGGCCGAATGGATGTTCGGCGTGGGCTATGGCGCTGATCTGAAGAAAGCCGAAACCGTGATCCTCGACACGATCATGGCCGACCCGCGCGCCAAAACCGATCCTGAACCCTTTATCCAGGTCAACAACCTGGGCGATTTCTCGGTCGATTTTCTGGTGCGTGTCTGGGTGGACTCGGGCGATTTCTTTGCCTTCCAGGCCGACATGAAACGCGCCGTGAAAGAGGCTTTGGACGAGGCCGGGATTGATATCCCCTTCCCCACGCAAACCCTGATCAACCAGGCCAGTTAACCCCAAGAAGGGGCCGCGCCCACCCGCCCGGCCCCTTCTTTGCTCATGCAAATACTCAACTGCACTGGCTTTTCAGCCTACGCCCTAATCGAGATCGGCGATCAGATCTCAGCCAGCAGAGCCTCACCGCTAGAGGTCTCGCAGCCCCGCGTGGTTTCAGGGTGGAACACCTTCACCACACCGTCCTCGACATACATCGCATAGCGCTTCGAGCGGCCGTAAAAGCCCACCACCGCCGCGTCGAAGTCCTGCCCCAAAGCCTTTGCATAGGCCCCATCAGCGTCCGCCAGACAGGTGATCCCCGCCTTGTCGGCGCCCGATGCCTCGGCCCACATCTTCATCACGAATGGGTCGTTTACAGCCACGCAGATGATCTCATCCACGCCCTTTTCGGCAAAGGCGTCCTTGTTGCGGATAAAGCTGGGCATATGCGCTACGTGGCAGGTCGTTGAAAAGGCGCCCGGCACCGCGAAAATCACGACATTCCGCCCCTTCAGTTTTTCGCCAAGTGCCACGGTCTGAGGCCCCTCGTCCGTCATAAGCAGCAAATTCGCCTCGGGCAGCGTTTCCCCTAGTGAAATTCCCATGAATGTTCTTCCGTCCTACGTTGCGTTTTCCATTTGCAAAGATATAGGCTGCGCGACAAAGCAGGCCAGAAGTTTTGGCAGGGGAGAGAAAAATGAAGAATATCGTGGTCGTCGGGGCAGGTCAGGCAGGATCTGCCGCCGTCGCTCAACTGCGCAAATCGGGTTTCGAGGGCACAATCACCCTGATCGGCGAAGAAAGCGCTCCGCCCTACCAGCGCCCTCCTTTGTCCAAGAAATACCTGCTGGGTGAAATGGAGGTTGAACGACTGTACCTGCGTCCGGAAAGCTTTTACGCCGAAAACGGTATCACCCTGTCGCTGAATACCCGCGTCGATGCGATCGATCGCACTGCAAAAATGGTCAGCGCCGGCGGGCAACAGCTGCCTTATGATGCGCTGATCCTGACCACCGGTTCGGTTCCCAACCGCCTGCCCGCCAAGATCGGCGGTGCACTGGATGGTGTTTTCGTGGTGCGTGGGCTGGACGATGTCGATGCCATGGCCCCAGCATTCAAAGACGGCGCCAAGGTGCTGATCGTGGGCGGCGGATATATCGGACTTGAGGCAGCCGCAGTTGCGGCCTCGAAGGGGTTGAAAGTCACTCTGGTCGAGATGGCCGACCGCATCCTGCAGCGCGTAGCCTCGCCCGAAACCAGCAGCTATTTCCGCGACTTACATGCGCAGCACGGCGTCGACATCCGCGAGGGCGTCGGCCTGGATACGTTGCTGGGCGACGGCCGTGTGTCCGGCGCGCGCCTGACCGACGGGTCCGAACTGGACGTGAATTTCGTGATCGTCGGCGTCGGCATCGCCCCCGCCACCGCGCTGGCCGAGGCCGCAGGTCTGGACATCGAAAACGGCATCAAGACGGACGAGCAGGGCCGCACCAGCGATCCGGCGATCTGGGCAGCGGGGGATTGCGCCTCGTTCCCCTATCGCGGGCAGCGTATCCGGCTGGAATCCGTTCCCAACGCCATCGACCAGTCCGAATGCGTGGCTGAAAACATCCTGGGCGCCGAAAAAACCTATGTCCCTAAACCTTGGTTCTGGTCGGATCAATACGACGTCAAGCTGCAGATCGCGGGCCTGAACACCGGTTATGATCGCGTGATCACGCGCAATGGCGATAAGCCCGGCGCGATGTCATTCTGGTACTATCAGGGGGACACGCTGCTGGCCGTTGACGCCGCCAATGACCCGCGCGCCTACATGATCGGCAAGCGCCTGATCGACAGCGGGAAATCCCCTGACGCCGAGGCCGTCGCGAACCCCGAAACCGAGCTGAAATCGCTGATGAAATGAGGATCGTTGCCGGAGCCTTCAAGGGTCGCGCCCTTGCCGCCGTCGGCAAGGGGGACCCCGGTGCTCATCTGCGTCCAACCACCGACCGCACGCGCGAAAGCCTGTTCAACATGCTTGGCGGGGGCCGCTTTGGCGATCCCATCACCGATGCCCGTGTGCTGGACCTGTTCGCGGGCACAGGCGCGCTTGGGCTCGAGGCGCTTTCGCGTGGCGCGGCCCATGCAACCTTTGTGGATGACGGCAACAAATCCAACGCGCTTTTGCGTCAGAATATCCAGATCTGCGAGGCCAAGGCCCAAACGAAAATCATCCGCCGTGACGCCCGAAAGCTGCCGCAGAACCCGGACGCACCCTATGATCTGATCTTCCTCGATCCGCCTTATGGCAAAGGCTTGGGCGAACGCGCCATTCAGGTTGCTTTGGATTTGGGTTGGGTTGCCCCCGAAGCCCTGATCGTGTGGGAGGAAAACACGGCAATCACCCCGCCGCCGGCGCTGACCCAACTGGACGCGCGCCGCTACGGCGATACCACGATTACCCTGCTCGAGGCGTAGGCCTTACTTCACTAGCACCACCGGCACCTTGCAGGTCCGGATCATCTGTGTGGTCGTGGACCCGATGATCATCGAGCGGATGCGCGAATGCCCATAGGCGCCCATCACCAGCAGGTCATAACCCTCGGTGTCCACCAGCTCGCCCAAGGCGGTTTCGGGCGCGCCCTCAACGATCTTGATATCGGCCTCGTGTCCGCCCGCAGACAGGGTTGCACGCGCGTCTTCCAGCCCGCGCTGCACCGTGTCGCTGGGTTTGCCTACGGTAACCAGCGTGCAGGCCAGCCCGGCAAAAAGCGGATCGCGCGCCACGTAATCCACGGCCTTCATTGCAGAAACCCCGCCGTCATAGGCGATCAGTACGGTCTCGATCGGTTTGAAGGCACGGTTGGCCACGAACACCGGCGCCTTGGTGGCCCGCGCAACGCGTTCAAGGTTGGAACCCAGATGCATCTTGGCGAAATCGGCCGCCTCACCGCGCTTGCCGATCACGACCAACGAGGCACCTTCTTCCTGCTCGGTCACGGTTTCCACAATGTCTCCGTGGCGCAGGCGCAAGGCAACGTCTGCCACGCCATCGCCTTCGATGATCTCTTTGGCGTCATCCAGAATAGCGCGGCCCTGGGCCTGCGCCAGCTTGGCGCGTTGGGCATCCAGCTCGGCCAGCTCGCCCATGATTTTCGTCCGCGCGCCCAGCCGCAGGTTGCCGCTCAGATCGCCCGTATTGCCCTCGCGCCGTCCCAGCACGTGGAACAGCTCGACCGGGGCGCCAGTGCGGCCAGCAACCCAGGACACGTGGTGGCAAACGCTCTCGGAATAGGCCGAGCCATCCACCAATGCGATGATCTTTCCGGTCATGGCTCTCTCCTTAATGTGCCAAAAGCTTGTCCATCGCGCCGGGCTTGTCATGCTCGCCCAGACGGTCAACGATGGTTTCAGACGCTTTGTTCATGCCGATAATTTCCACCTCGGCACCTTCCCGGCGGAACTTGAGCACAGCCATGTCCAGCGCCGCAACCGAAGAAATGTCCCAGATATGGGCGCGGCTGACATCGATGGTGACTTTCTCCAGCGCCTCACGGAAATCGAAGGCCTTCATGAAGTCCTCGGACGAGGCAAAGAACAGCTGGCCCTCGACGATATAGCGACGTTCACGCCCATCCTCGGACAGCTCGGACCGGACACCAAACAGCTGCGCAATCTTCCAGGCAAAGAAGATGCCCGACAGCAGCACGCCCACCAGAACGCCAATCGCCAGGTTATGGGTAAAGACCACGAAGACCACGGTTGCCACCATCACGATCGAGCTGCTGGGCGGGTGGTCCCGCAGCGATTTCAGCGACGACCAGCTGAACGTCCCGACCGAGACCATGATCATGATCGCCACCAGCGCGGCCATCGGAATACGCGCGACCATGTCCCCCAAGAACACCACCAGGATCAGCAGCACAGCCCCGGCGACAAAGGTCGACAGACGCCCGCGCCCGCCCGATTTAACGTTGATCATCGACTGACCGATCATGGCACAGCCCGCCATGCCGCCAATGAACCCGGTAAAGAAGTTGGCCACGCCCTGGCCCACGCATTCCTGGTTCTTGGATGAGGTCGTATCCGTCAGCTCGTCCACCAGATTCTGTGTCATCAGGCTTTCCAGCAGGCCCACTGCGGCCACTGCGGCCGAGTAAGGCAGGATGATCATCAGCGTCTCAAAGGTCAGCGGAATGTCGGGCAGCAAGAAGATCGGCAGCGTGTCGGGCAGATCGCCCATGTCGCCCACGGTGCGCAGATCCAGCCCCATCGACAGCGAAACCGCCGTCAGCAGAACGATACAGACCAGGGGCGACGGAATGGCTTTGGTCAGCAGCGGGAACAGATAGATGATGGCCAACCCGGCTGCGACCATCACATAGGTCAGCCACGGCACCCCGATCAATTCCGGCAGCTGCGCCATGAAAATCAGGATCGCCAAGGCATTCACAAACCCGGTCATGACCGAGCGCGACACAAACCGCATCACATAGCCCAGCCGCAAAATCCCGGCAGCCACCTGCAAGACGCCCGCCAGAATGGTCGCGGCCAGCAGATATTGCAGCCCGTGTTCCTTCACCAGCGTCACCATCAGCACTGCAGTCGCTGCCGTCGCCGCCGAGATCATCCCAGGACGCCCACCCACAATCGCAGTGATCACCGCAATCGAGAATGACGCGTACAGCCCCACCTTGGGATCCACCCCTGCGATAATGGAAAAGGCAATCGCCTCGGGGATCAAAGCCAGGGCCACGACCAGCCCCGACAGCAAATCGCCCTTCACGTTCCGGGTCCATTCCCGGCCATAGGAAGAAAGAGAAATCATAGGCTTCCGCGCCTCCGTCAAAGGGGCCTGACGCTGGCGCTACACCCCTTGTTCAACTGTCATAAAGCCCAGCACGGCCCTTTAGGCCGCTCAAGCATTCGCCCCGCGCTTATATCCCTGCACCCTTTAGCGCAACCGATAGCACCCGTTCTGACCGCGAAATCGGCGCCGACGGCCAAGATCGCGGCAAAACGCACCCCTCAATACGGCAGCAGCACCCCGAGGAAGCGGCCAAAGGCCGATGACGAGACATCAGGCGCGCGCGTCAGCGCGCACCGTTGGATCACGCGGTATAGGTTGGGTGAAAGGTTCCGGCAGGGGACAGGGTAAAGATGTCATACCCATCCGCAGTCACCCCGATCGAGTGTTCGAACTGCGCGCTCAGGGATTTGTCGCGGGTCACAGCGGTCCAATCGTCGGACAAGACCTTGGTTTCCGGACGGCCCAGGTTGACCATCGGCTCGATGGTGAAGAACATGCCTTCCTCCAACATCGGCCCGGTGCCCGGACGGCCATAGTGCAGCACGTTCGGCGGCGCGTGGAACACCGTGCCCAGCCCATGCCCGCAGAAGTCGCGCACCACGCTCATCCGATGGGCCTCGACATAGGATTGGATGGCGTGGCCGATATCCCCGAAAGTATTGCCGGGTTTGACCATCTCGATCCCTTTGAACAGGGCGTCATGCGTCACCTGGATCAGCCGCTCGGCTTTACGGCTCAGCTTGCCGGCCACGTACATCCGCGAGGTATCGCCGAACCAGCCATCCGCAATCACCGTGACGTCGATGTTCAGGATATCGCCGTCCTTCAGCGTCTTTTCACCGGGGATCCCGTGGCAAACCACGTGGTTGATGCTGATACAGCTGGCGTGCTTATAGCCCTTGTACCCGATAGTGGCCGAGGTCGTGCCCTTCTCGATCACCTTCTCTTCGATGATCTTGTCGATGGCTGCCGTGGTCTGACCCGGAAATACATGCTCGCCGATCTCGTCCAGGATCTCGGCCGCGACGCGACCCGCCTTGTGCATACCAGCAAAATCAGCGTTTTCGTGGATGCGAATGCCTTCACGCGTTACGCGGCCGTCGTGCTTGGTTTGCAAAGGTCTTCTCCGTGGCGGATTGGCGTTTTGACAGGTTCTAGCGCGATTTTTTGCCAAGGGCCAGTGCGGCTAAACGGCCAAGGCAATCGGCGCGTGAAGGGTAATCCCATCAGGAGAGATCCGCGTGCCGATCACCAGAACCTCGACGCCGGCTGCACGCGCCTTGGCATAGGCCGCCGCATAGGCCGGATCGATATCGGTTGCCAGCGCGAACCGCTCTGCGTCGGTCCTTTGCACCAGGTACAACATCACGGCGCGGTGCCCCTGTGCGACCATGGCCGAGAGTTCCTGCAGGTGTTTCGTCCCGCGCGCGGTGACGCTGTCGGGGAATTCGGCCAGACCTGGCTGACGCGAGAGCGTCACTGACTTCACCTCGACATAGGTGTCCCGACCATCGCCCGTCAGCAGGAAATCAATACGGCTTTTCTCGCCATACTTCACCTCGGCGCGAACGGTTTCATACCCCTCCAGACCCGGCACCTGATGCGCCTGCAGTGCGGCCCGCAGTGCCCGGTTGGGGACCGAGGTGTCGACCCCGGTAAAATGCCCGTCCGCATGTTCCACCAACCGCCAGCCAAATTTCAGCTTTTTCTTTGGATCATCATTGGGTTCCAGCCAGATTCGCATCCCCGGTTCGGCCAGACCCATCATCGAGCCGGGATTGGCACAATGAGCGGTCACTTCCCGCCCGTCCTCCAGCCGGCAATCGGCCAGAAACCGCTTATATCGTTTGATCAGCGTGGCGGGCACAAGAGGGGTAGGAAAGCGCATATCCAGCGCCTATACCGATGGGGGTAATTTCGCAAGATGACGGAGGGATATCATGACCAATCCTAAGGCAGCCATGCTGGTGATCGGGGATGAAATCCTGTCCGGCCGCACCCGTGACAGCAACATGCACTACCTAGCCAAAGAGCTGACCCGCGCTGGCATTGACCTGGCCGAGGCGCGGGTTGTTTCGGATGATGAGCAGGCGATCATCGACGCCGTTCGGGCACTTTCTGCGACCTACGAACACGTGTTCACCTCGGGCGGGATTGGCCCGACGCATGACGACATCACGGCCGAATGTGTGGCGGCGGCCTTTGACATGCCGATCGGTATCCGCGACGACGCACGCGCCCTGCTTGAGGCGCATTACGCACGCACCGGGGCCGAGCTGAACGAGGCCCGCCTGCGCATGGCGCGCATTCCAGACGGGGCCGCTCTGATTGACAACCCGGTGTCCATCGCTCCGGGCTTTACCATCGAAAATGTCCATGTCATGGCCGGTGTCCCCGCCGTATTCGAGGCAATGGTCGCCAGCGTTCTTCCCAGCCTGTCCGGGGGTGATCCGCTGCTGTCGCAGTCCATGCGGATCGAACGCGGAGAAGGAGAGATCGCCGGCCCTCTGTCCGATCTGGCCAAGGCGTTTCCGGACCTTTCCATCGGGTCGTATCCCTTTGTTAGCAATGGCATTTATGGCGCCAACATCGTGATCCGCGGCCATGACGGTGCCCAGGTGGATGCCGCGATGACCCGCCTGTCGGAGCTGTTTGGATGACCCTGCCCACTGAAAACCAGCTTTATGATGTGGTCGACACCACCTGGCCAGCAGCCTCGACACGGACAGTCGGTCCGTGGTTGATCCGCGAGGGGCTGGGCGGCGGTCAACGTGTCTCGGCCGCGATCGCGACGGGGCCGGTGACGGCCGCCGATCTTGCGCAGGCCGAAACGGCTATGCAGGCGCTGAACCAACCGCGCCTGTTCCAGATCCGCAAGGACGATCAGGCGCTGGATTCCCTGCTGGACGAAAACGGTTATCGCATCGTCGACCCGGTCAACCTGTGGGTCGCGCCGGTCGAGGATCTGGCCACGCAGTTCCCTCCGCCCGTGACCGCCTTCAGCGTATGGGAGCCCCTGGCGATTCAGATCGATATGTGGGCTGCCGGAGACGTCGGCCCAGGCCGCATCGAGGTAATGAACCGTGCGCCGCAGCCCAAGACATCGCTTCTGGGCAGGCTCAGGGATTCACCCGCCGGCACTGCCTTTGCTGGCATCCATAACGGCATCGCCATGATCCACGCGATCTATGTGCTGCCGCATCAACGCAAGCAGGGTATGGCCCGCTGGTTTATGCGTCTGGCGGCCTTCTGGGCCCGCGACAACGGGGCCACGCATGTCTCGGTTCTGTGCACGCAGGATAACGAAGCCGCCAACGCCTTGTATTCCGATCTGGGCATGTCGATTGTTGGCCAGTACCATTACAGAAAACACGAAGAAGACTTTTGATATGAGCACACCCAAACGACCCATTGCACTGGACCTGCCGCCCGTTGATCCGCTGCCCGAGGCAACCGCCAAGTATTTCAACATCTGTCAGGAAAAGCTGGGCATGGTCCCCAATGTCCTGATGGCGCACGCTTTTGACATCGACAAGCTGAACGCCTTCACCGCGCTGTATAACGACATCATGCTGGGCGATAGCGGCCTGACCAAGCTGGAGCGCGAGATGATCGCGGTCACCGTATCCTCGGAAAACAAGTGTTTCTACTGCCTGACTGCCCATGGTGCGGCCGTACGTCAGCTGTCTGGCGATCCGATGCTGGGCGAGGCGCTGGTGATGAACTATCGCGTGGCCGACCTGACCCCGAAACAGCGCGAGATGCTGGATTTCGCCGTGAAGATGACCAAGGCCAGTGCCACGATCGAAGAAGAAGACCGCCAGGCCCTGCGCGATGCCGGTTGGACCGATCGCGATATCTGGGACATCGCCAACACGGCTGCGTTCTATAACATGACCAACCGCGTGGCCTCGGCCTTGGATATGCGTCCCAATGACGAGTACCACGCCCAATTCCGTTGATGCTGCGCCTTGCCGTTTTCCTGGCCGCTTTGGCGGCCGTCCCAGCCGGGGCCTCGCATGCGCTGACCCTGACTCTGCCCGAGGCGTCCAAGCCCCTGGCCGATCAGCAAAGCGCGGCCGATAACTATGTCTTGCCCACTGGCCCATTCGCCAACGGCGCGCTGCCGGGCGAACGGCTGGAGGGTTCGGTCACCCGTAAATCCTGGCAGATCGGCAGCGAAAGCCTGACCTCGTTGCAACTGTTCTCGCCCCTGCGCGACCAGCTGCAAGAGGCAGGCTATACCGTGCTGTTCGAATGTGGCGGTGCCGAATGCGGGGGGTTCGATTTCCGCTTTGAAACCGAGGTCCTGCCCGCCCCGGACATGCACGTGGACCTGACCGATTTTCGGTTCCTGTCGGCCAAAAAAGGCAGCGATGACCACCTGAGCCTGCTTGTCAGCCGCTCGAACAACTCGGGTTTTGTGCAGATGATCCGGGTCACGCCCGCGCAGGAACAGGCCTCGCTTGAGACGCCCACGCTGGTCCAGCCAGCCGCGCTGGCCCAGGCGGGAACGCCAGACCTGCTGACGCTCGAAGCGCACGGCCGCACCATTCTGCAGGATCTTAGCTTTGAAACCGGATCGGCCGCGTTGGCCGAGGGGACATTTGCCTCGCTTCAGGCGCTTTCGGGGTATCTACTGGCCAACCCCGATCGCCGTATCGTTCTGGTGGGCCATACCGACGCGGTCGGCCAACTGGAACAGAACCTGGCGCTGTCCAAGCGCCGTGCCTCGGCAGTGCTTGAAAGGTTGGTCAGCGCCTACGGCGTGCCGCGCGCACAGCTAGAGGCCGAGGGCATGGGCTATCTTTCCCCGATTGCACCTAACCAAACCGACGCCGGCCGCGAGGCCAACCGCCGGGTCGAGGCGATCTTGCTGAACACGGACTGATCAACGGATCAGAATTGCCCGAAAATCATTCACGTTCGTGCCGGTAGGACCGGGGACAAACAGCCCGCCCACCGCGTCAAAAGCCGTCCAAGCGTCATTATTTGCCAGAGCGGCGGCGGGATCGATCCCGGCTTGCCGCATCGCCGCCGTGGTCTGCCCGTTGACAAAGGCGCCCGCGTTGTCCTCGGACCCGTCAATGCCGTCCGTGTCTGCGGCCAGGGCCGAGACATCAGCCGCTCCTTCGACTTCCAACGCAAAGGACAACAGGAATTCGCTGTTGCGCCCACCCTTGCCTGCGCCGCGCAAAGTCACTGTTGTCTCACCGCCCGACAACAGCACGACAGGGGGGTTAAAGGGACGTGATTTGGTGCCAATTTCGCGGGCGATTGCCGCGTGAACCTTGGCGACTTCGCGCGCCTCACCTTCGATCGAGTCAGACAGTATCACGGCGCTGATGCCTGCGTTTTCGGCAACCGTTGCCGCAGCTTCGAGTGATTTCGCGGCCGAGGCGATCACGTGCACCTCGTTCTTTGCAAATATCGGGTCGGCAGGGTCGGGCGCGTCCTCGGGCGCGCTGTCCAGGAACGAGGCAATCGCTGGGGGCAGCACAATCTTGTGGTCTCGTACGGCCGCCAGCGCCTCGGCCCGGCCCACCGCATCGGGCACCGTCGGCCCCGAGGCAACCTGCGCCGGATCATCCCCCGGCACATCCGAGACGATCAGGCTGACCACCCGCGCAGGATAGGCGGCGGCGGCCAGACGCCCACCCTTGATCGCGCTGATCTGCTTGCGGACAGCATTCATCGCCCCGATAGGCGCGCCGCTGGCCAACAGGGCCTGGTTCAGCGCGACCTCGTCCTCCAGCGTCAGCCCCGGTGCGGGCGCGGCCAGCAACGCGGACCCGCCACCGCAGACCAGGGCGACCACCAGATCGTCCTTGGTCAGGCCCGCGAGCGCATCGAACATCGCCTGAGACGCGACCAACCCAGCCGGATCGGGAACGGGATGCGCGGCCTCGAGAACCTGAACAGAATCGCATTCGCAGGAATAGCCATAGCGCGTGACAACCACGCCTTCGACGGGTCCGTCCCACAGCTCTTCGAAGGCACGCGCCAGCTGCGCCGCCCCCTTGCCCGCACCGATGACAACCACCCGGCCCTTTGGCTTGGCCGGCAAATATGCCGCAAGGGCCGCTTTGGGATCCGCTGCCTTGATCGCGGCCTCGAACATCTGAACCAACAGCTTTTCATCAGGTGTCGTGGCAGTCATGGAGTCCTCGGGTCAGTGCAAATCCGTTTCGTCAAAGCCTGACAATCTGAGCCAAAACCGCAAGCCCCGATTTACCCGCCATCCCGTGGCACTGTGCCGGTCATTTCGATGAATTCATGTGCATCTTTTACAAAGCCTCCCTGAATTGATGCTTCAAATCATACCCTCTGCGCTTTCTGGATATATCGTCAGAACAATCTGGACCTATAAATCTGGCGCGCGCCGGTGTGTAATGGCGGCGAAGACAACGCCAAGGCTGGCGTAATTTCTGAACAGATTCACCTGACGGAGGCGACAATGATGGATGGCGCATTGGAAAACGATATCCAGGCCGTAGTGGACGCGGATCGCGCCCATGTCTGGCACCACCTGACCCAACACAAACCTTTTGAGACCACGGATCCCCGGATCATCATCGAGGGCAAGGGTATGCGCGTGTGGGATCAGAACGGCAAAGAATACCTGGACGCCGTGTCCGGCGGGGTATGGACCGTGAACGTAGGCTATGGTCGCGAACAGATCGCCGATGCGGTGCGCGACCAGATCATGAAGCTGTGCTATTTCGCGCAATCCGCCGGCTCGGTCCCCGGTTCGCAATTCGCCGAAAAGCTGATCGAAAAGATGCCCGGCATGAGCCGCGTCTACTACACCAACTCGGGGTCCGAAGCCAACGAGAAGGCGTTCAAGATGATCCGCCAGATCGCGCACAAGAAGTACGGCGGCAAAAAGTACAAGATCCTGTATCGCGACCGCGACTATCACGGTGGCACTCTGGCCACGATGTCGGCGGGCGGTCAGGACGAACGCGGGATGCAGTACGGCCCCTTCGCACCCGGCTTCATCCGCGTGCCCCACTGCATGGAGTACCGTAAGGAAGAGCTGGGTCTGGGCCACCTGTCCGGCCGCGAATTTGGTATCGCCGCCGCCAATCTGATCGAGGACGTCATCCTGCGTGAAGGCCCCGAAACCGTGGGTGGACTGTGCCTGGAACCTGTCACCGCTGGCGGAGGCGTTATCACTCCGCCCGAGGGCTACTGGGACCGCGTGCAGGAAATCTGCAAGAAATACGACATCCTTCTGCATATTGACGAGGTGGTCTGCGGCATCGGCCGGACCGGCACACATTGGTTCGGCTACCAGCACTACGGCATCAAGCCGGATTTCGTGACCATGGCCAAGGGCGTCGCCAGCGGCTATGCCGCGATCGCCATCTGCGTCACCACCGAAGAAGTGTTCGAGATGTTCAAATCCGATCCGTCGGACAAGCTGGACCACTTCCGTGATATCTCGACCTTTGGCGGCTGCACTGCTGGCCCCGCCGCAGCGCTGGAGAACATGAAAATCATCGAGGATGAGGGCCTTCTGGAAAACTGCACCAAGATGGGTGAGCGCCTGATGGCCAACTTCCTGGCGCTGCAGGAAAAGCACGAAATCATCGGTGACGTGCGCGGCAAAGGCCTGTTCCAGGGTTTGGAGCTGGTGAAGGATCGCGACACCAAGGAGCCGGTGGCCGAGGCGGATATCGCTGCCGTGGTCGCCGAATGCGGGGCCAACGGTGTGATCATCGGCGCGTCGAACCGGTCAATGCCAGAGCGGAACAACGGGCTCTATTTCTCGCCCGCGCTGATCATCACCCCCGAGGACGTGGACCTGATCAGCGACACCGTAGACAAGGCCCTGACTAAGGTGTTCGGCTGAACGCACCGCCGATAGTTTCCGTCCTGAAAGGGAAACGCAGCCTTTTTTCAAGGCGCTTCAGCAACGATGAAACGCCCCCTATCCTTTAAGGATGAGGGGGCGTTTTGCATCTTGACTGGGCGTCCTTTGGCCGACCTCAGACCAACTGGAACAACAGCCCTGCCAGAACCGCTCCGACCACGCCCAGGGTTAGGTAGGCTGCGAACACAGTCGGTTTGACCAGCGACCAGACAGCGGCCATCGCAGGGATCGAGCTAACGGCACCGGCAATCATAAAGGCCATCGCGGCGCCAGCGGTCATGCCTTGCTCGATCAGGCCAGCCAGCAGGGGCGGCGCGACATAGGAATTCAGATAGGCCGGCATCCCCACGAACGCGGCCGTGATAATGGGCACAATGCCGGTTCCCCCAACAACCTTGGCGATCAGATCGGCGGGCACATAATGAACCAACAGCGACTCGAGCACATAGGCGAAGGCCAGCCATTTGAGCAAGAACAGCGCATTGGTGCGAAACTCCTGCCCGAATGTGGCCCGGCGTGCAGGTTCATTCCAGAATTTCCACAGGGGTGTTCCGTCCAGTTTCGGCCCGCTACATCCACAGCAACCGCTGGATTTTTGTGTTTTCAGCGGGCTGACAAAGGCCCCGTGGCGCATCATCGATCTAAGGGTAAACCCACCGAACAGACCCAAGGCGACCGCAAAGACGGCCTTACCAATGGCGAATTCCCAGCCCAGCGCACCCGCGGTAATCAGCAGGGTCGGAGGGTCGATCAAAGGCGAACTAAGCCAGAAGGCCATGACTGCAGGCAACGGAGCGCCAAGCGCCAAAAGGCCCGCGATAAAGGGGATCACTTCGCAGCTGCAAAACGGGGCGAGCCCGCCAAACAGGGCTGCCAGCAGGATCATCCGGGTTTCCCGCCCCTCGAAGGCGCGAGCGACCAGAACCTCGGCACCGGTGGCTTTTAGATAGGCCAGCAGCAGCACCGCGAACACAATATACGGAAGCGTATGGAGAAGAGCGTTCACCGCGAACGTGACCACCGAGACCAAACTCGACCCGTCCAGCAACGCGACCAAAGCCACGATAATCACGATCAGCGCCCAAGGAGAGGTCAGATAAGACGCGGCATCGCGCAGCGACATGCGGGGGTTTTGCGAGATATCAGACATCGTTCGCCGCCTTTCGACACAGGTCAGCGCAACATTCGGCCAGCAGGAAATCCGCCAAAGCCTGAAGCTCGCTGAACTTGGCGCGTGTTACGGTGCTGCGGCCCCGGCGTTCCTGCTCGACGACCCCGCCCGCGGCCAGAAACTTCAGGTGATGCGCCAAGGTCGAAGGCGCGATTCCCGTGCGTTTCTGGATTTCTCCGACGGTCAGGCCAGGCTCGCCCGCGCGGACCAGCGTTTTGAGCACCTGTAACCGGGCCTCGGACCCCATGGCGGCGAAGCCGCCCGCTGCTGTTTCCCATTCCATGACGCGACCTCGATTCGATTAAACTAGTTTTTTAGTTATATCGAGCCGACGCTTCGTGCAACAGGTTTCACTCGGGTTCCAGCAACTTGGTCAGCAAGGTCAGCGTGCGGTTGATCGGAACGTCGATGCCATGCTTGGCCGCGCGGCGGACGATCTCTCCGTTCAGAAAGTCGATCTCGGTGGGGCGGGCGCGCATGATGTCCTGGGCCGTCGATGAATATTGCTGCGGCATCCATTCAGGGACCCCACGAACCGTGTCCATCGTCGCAGGCGGAACATCAATGCCTTCTGCGTTGGCTACCGCCAGACACTCGGCCACGATATCCTCGATTAACGCCGTCATGCCCGGACGAGGCGCGAAGGTGCCGTAGGGTTGCCGCGCGATTGCCGAGATGGCGTTGTAGGCGCAGTTGACCACCAGTTTGCTCCAAAGCAGGCCGATGACATTTTCGGAAACCTCGGTCTGGATTTGAGCGCCGTTCAGGATTTCGGCGACTGCGCCGGCCCCCGCGCCGCCGATGGCCAGATCCCCCCGCCCTTCGTGCCGCACAACCCCGGGCGCAATCATCCCACTGGCTACGTAAACCACTGCCGCGATAACCGGGTGGTTCGTGACCTTGTGCAGGGTGTCAGGGTTCGAAATACCGTTCTGCAAACTCAGCAGAGGTACATTCGAACGCAGATGGGAGGCAATTGACGCCCCCACTTGGGCGGTGTCCCCGGATTTCACGCAGAACAGCACCATCTCTGCATCTTCTATGGCGGCAAGGTCCGTAGTTGCCGCGACAGCGCACACATGCTGCTGACCAGCCATTTCCAGGATCAAACCGTTGGCACTGACGGCATCGACCAAAGCAGGGCGCCCGATCAAAGTGACCTCGTGCCCGGCCATCGCCAGCTTTGCCCCGTAATAACACCCGACGGCCCCTGCGCCCATTACTGCGATTTTCATATCAGTCCTCCAGCTTCCTCCACTGTGGCCCATCTGGCGGGCCAAGTCACGATCACGCCAGATTGCACCCGGTTTAAGTCCAGTTTACGCTGAGCCATGGCAATTTCGGCAGACATGTTTTTCCTGGACCCGCAAGCGCAGGGCACACTGCAGGCGCAGATCCAGCAGATGGTGGCCGAAGGCATCCTGTCCGGTCGTTTCATCCGAGGAGACAAGCTCCCCTCCTCGCGCAAGTTGGCGGCGCATCTGGGGGTCAGCCGGATCACGGTGACGCTGGCCTATACCGAGCTTGTGGCCTCGGATTACCTTAGCGCGCGGGGCCGCTCGGGCTATTTTGTGTCAGATACAGCGCCAAAGCCGCCCGACGCACCGCCGGATGTGACCAAGGACGACGCAGTGGACTGGTCTCGCGCCATCGGTCAAAGGTTCTCGGGTGGGGCGACACCAACCCGGCCGCCCGATTGGAACCGCTTCAAATACCCGTTCATCTATGGCCAGACGGACCCGGCACTGTTCGACCATGCTAACTGGCGCGCCTGTGCCTTGCGCGCCCTTGGCCAACGGGATTTTACAGCACTGACAAAGGATTACTATGATCAGGACGACCCGCAGCTGATCGAGTATATCCTGCGCCATTCACTGCCGCGCCGCGGGATCATCGCCCAGCCTTCGCAGGTGCTTCTGACGCTGGGGGCGCAGAATGCGCTTTGGCTGGCCGCACAGGTTTTGCTGACGCAGCGCCGCGTCGCCGTGGTCGAAAACCCAAGCTATCCGGCGCAGACGGACATCCTGTCTCAGTCCCGTTGCCACATGGTTCCCGTGGACGTGGATACAGAAGGCCTGCCGCCAGATCAGGTGCCCCAATGCGACGTCATTTTCACCACGCCTTCGCACCAATGCCCCACCGCCTCGACCATGCCTCGGGCACGGCGGCAAGCCCTGTTAGAGCGCGCCCGGCAAATGGATGCCCTGATCGTCGAGGACGACTATGAATTCGAGATGTCCTTTTTGTCCGCGCCCTCGCCCGCGCTCAAAAGCCTGGATGAAGACGGCCGGGTTATCTACATCGGCAGCTTCTCGAAATCGCTGTTTCCGGGGCTGCGGCTTGGCTATTTGGTCGGCTCCGAGGCGTTCATCCGCGAAGCCCGCGCCCTGCGCGCCAGCGTGCTGCGTCATCCGCCCGGCCACATTCAGCGCACGGCCGCTTATTTCCTGTCACTTGGCCATTATGATGCGCAAATCCGCAAGATGGGTACCGTCCTGGCCGAGCGCCGCCGCGTGATGGAACAAGCCATTCACGACCACAATCTGCAGATCGCAGGCAGCGGCGCTTTCGGAGGCTCGTCTATCTGGATGCGTGCACCCGAGGGCGTGGATACTCGCCAACTGGCTGCCGACCTTTGGGATCAAAGCGTGTTGATCGAGGCCGGTCAGCACTTTTTCCACGGCCCCCAGCCACCCAGCAACTTTTTCAGGCTCGCTTATTCCTCGATCTCGTCCGCCCGAATACCCGAAGGGATCAGGCTGATTGCACAAACCCTGTCCAAACTCTGATAAAATCCGCACTGCCGCGACGATACGCCTGACCCGCGGCAATGGCTTTGTTACGTTGGCCCCATAGTTTTCGCATGCGCGCCCATTTCAAGAGAGGTCTGATGCAAGTTTCCGCCCGTGATCCGTTTCCGTTCCTGTCCCCCTATTCGGCCCAGGCTCCTCAGCGTTTGTTGACCCAGGCCAAGGGGCTTCCCACTCCGGATGTGGCCCTGGTCAACGCCGGGTCAGTTACCGCCCTGGCCGGTATCCGCGAGGCCGCCGAGGCCGGCCTTGCCAATCCCATTCTGATTGGTGACACCGACAAGATCAAAGCCGTCGCCGACGAGATCGAGTGGGACATCTCGGGCCTGCCGCTGATCCACGCCCCCCATGCTGCCGCGGCCTCGAAGGCGGCTGAACTGGCCCGCGCCGGGGATGCGCAGGCGATCATGAAGGGGCAGATCCACACCTCGACCTTTCTTAAGGGGCTGCTGCCCAGCTCGGCGGGGCTGCGGGCACCGGGAACGCGCTGCGGACATGTGTTTCACGTCACCACCCCAGGCTCGGACCGGCCATTGCTGATGACCGATGGCGCGCTGAACGTCGACCCGGACGTCGAGACCCGAAAGGAATGCCTGCGGCACGCGGTCAAACTGGCGCACCAGCTGGGTGTCCCCAATCCCAAGGTCGGAATTCTGTCGGCAACCGAGGACCCTATTCCCTCGTTGCCCAATTCGGTCGAGGCCCGCGAAATCGCCCTTTGGGCCAAGGCCGCCCTGCCCCATTGCATTGTCGACGGACCAATGGCGATGGATCTGATCCTGTCGAAAGAAGCCGCGCGGATCAAAGGCTTCGATTCGCAGGTCTCGGGCGATGCAGACATCATCCTCAGCCCGAACATCACCACCGCCAACGCCGTATTCAAACTGATGGTTCTGGGAATGGGCTGCTGCGCGGCCGGGCTGGTGCTGGGCGCCAAGGTTCCGATCCTGCTAACCTCGCGCGCTCAGGCGGCACCGGCGCGGATCGCCTCGGCAGCCTTGGGCGTCATCGCCGCGAGGGCCCCGGAATGATCCTTGTTGTGAACGCTGGCTCCAGCTCGATCAAGGTCGAGCTGTTTGACCTTGGCCTGACCTCTATCCTGGAAGGAAAAGTCACCGAGATCGGCGGGGACGCCCGGATCAAACTGGGCAAACGCGCCGAGGCCATTGCCGCCCCTGATCACAAGGCCGGGTTCGGTGCCATTCTGGACACGTTAGAGGCGCACGGCCATCCGGTTACAGGCCTGACCGCCGCCGCACACCGGATCGTACATGGGGGCGCCGACCTGACCGACCCCGTACATCTGAGCGCCAAAACCCTGACGCAGATCGAACAGTTCAACACCTTGGCGCCGCTGCATAATCCGCACAACTTGTCCGCCATCCGCGCCTTGGCCGAGCTGATGCCCGATCTGCCGCAATACGCCAGTTTCGACACGGCCTTTCATGCGGGCAATGACGCGCTTGCCACCACCTATGCCATTCCCGCCAGCGAACGTGCCAAGGGGATCCGCCGCTATGGGTTCCATGGCCTTTCTTACGCCAGCTTGGTCGAAAATCTGGGCCCCGACCTGCCCCGCCGCTTGCTGGCGCTGCACCTTGGCAACGGCTCTAGTTTGTGCGCGATCGTCGAAGGGCGCTCGGTCGCCAATTCGATGGGGTATTCGCCGCTGGACGGTCTGGTCATGGGCACCCGCCCCGGCGAGGTGGACGGCATGGCCGTGCTGCGCATCGCCGAGGATTACGGCTTTGACGAGGCCACTCGCCTGCTGAACAAGGAAAGCGGGCTGAAGGGGCTGGGCGGGACCAATGACATGGCCGCCCTTCTGGCCTCGGACAGCGAAACCGCGCGCTTTGCTGTGGATCATTATTGCTATTGGGCGGCACGGCAGGCGGGCTCGGCCATCGTCGCGATGGGCGGGGTGGATGCTGTGGCCTTTACCGGTGGCATCGGCGAAAACGCCGCCCCGGTGCGGGAACAGATCATGGGTCACCTGTCCTTTTTAGGCGACATCCCTGTGCATGTGATCCCCGCCGACGAAGAACGACAGATTGCCCGTGATGCCCTGCGCCTGATCAACGCCGGAAAATGAAAGGCCGGGTCTGACCCGGCCTTTGCTTATTTCTTGGATTTCCAGCTGTCCAACCAGCGCGAAAGACGTCCGCGTTTTTCGGCCAGGTTGTCCCCAGCGGCATCCAGGCTGTCGCCCAAGTCTTCGATCACCGGATCGATACGCGCCGCACGGAACCGCCGCCAGCGCACCCAGATCGCCCAAACAACAGCGGCAAAAATCACCAAGATCACGATATTCAGCCAAGGAATGATCGTCACGTCCGGCCCCGCGACGGCGCGCGCACCCACTGCATTGGGAAAGATCGACAGGAACTCGTTCCGCCAGCCATAATGCTTGATCGCCACCCATTGCGGGGCGTCAGCGCCCGATTTCAGGTCCGCGGCCTCGGCTTGCAGGTTCGAGGTGTCGAACTTGAAATAGGGTGGCCAGCCCCAGCCGGTGTCCTCGTTGCGGTAGACCATGACTTTATCGTTGGCCATCCGGGTTTGGATGAAGAACACATCGCGGTTCACCGTCGTGGTGTCATTGCCCACGTCTGGCGCGGCCCAGAAAATCGAGTTTTCACCAAAGTCGATCCGCTTTTCATAGGTATCCGTCACCCGCACGATATCGTGCTGCGGCAGGGTATAGTGAAAGAACGCCGCCGTGATCACCCAGAAGGTGATCCAGAACGCCCATTTGACATAGACCATCACGCGGTCCTCCTTAGTGAAAATTCGTCAGGTAGATGATCAGCGTGATCACCACCACCGGCACGATGTAAACCAGCAAGATCAGCTTGGGGCGGAAGGAATCGTCGTACTCATCCAGCCCTTTGCGCAGATATTCGTCGCGATCCCCCGGACGGCCCTCGGCCTCCCAGGCGCGGATCAGTTTGCGGCGCCGCGTAAGCCGCGACCAGACCGAGACGATCACATAGATGATCGACAGAACCACGAAGCCCACGACGATCAAACGTCCTAATGCCAGCATGTGTGTGCTCCTTTCCGGTTAACCCCCCCAAGGCCCTTTGACCTTGGGCTTCTTTTTCTTCGACGTCTTCTTTTTCGACTTTGACCCAGCTGATGGCTTTGCCTGCCGCAAGGCCCCCCACGGGCCAACCTGGTCAATCAGATCCTCGGCGCGCTCTTCGGCCAAGGGGGCGTCATGCCCAAACAAAGCTGCACGGGCGCCGGCTTTGTCAGCTTGGTATTCGCGTTCCAGGAAATCGGCAACATAGGATTTCTTGGTGTCGGACCAGCCCGCATAAAGCCGGTAGAACAGTTCCTTGTGGCAGATGAACAACTGGCGCACGTCCTTGGGCGCCAGTTCAGCCAGCAGCATGTTCACCAGGTCGCGATCGGGATGATTGGCCGCCCTGATCGTATAGAAATACGCGGGATGATTGCTGACAATGCGTGGCCAGGGGCCCTCGTCCTCGGCCCAACGCACCAAGGATTGCAGGGCGTGAAACTCTTCGGGCAGCGCCTCCGCATGCGCCCGCGCCAAGGCCCGGATCTCGCGGCGGGTGGCACCAGTCAGGTCAATTCCACGATCCTGAGCAGAATCGACCACGATGAAATCCATCTTCTGCCGCAAGATCGCGCCCGCGTCGATGCCGCGCGCCTTTACGATGGGTTCAACCAACCCGTTGCGGTCCAGGAACTGGGCGATCCAATTGCGCTCGTTGAAACCATAGACATTTTCGACGCCCAACCCGTTCAGCGCAGATTTATCCCGCGCAATGACCGTCGGTTTGTCCGCGTCACGAAACAGATAGGCCCCACCGAAATGCGCCGTCCAGAAATTTTCCTGCCGGAATTCCATCTGCTTCAGCCGCACGGGATTGCGTGTCACATCCCCGGTTTTCTGCGCCAGCCCGATCATGTCGGCGATCAACACATCATCGAACCAGGCGTCATCTTCGCCCATGAACCGGTCCACCATCTGGCCCAGTTTTTCGGCATCCCGCACGGTCCCCGAGGTCGTGTCGGCCTCGATCTCGATCTTGCGGATGTCCAGCAGGCGCGCCGGGTCAGAGACGGAATAGACCGAGTTCAGCAGCTCTCCGGCAACTGCGTCCTGTGTGGTCAGGGCGAACAGCTGCGCCTCGTTTTCGGTGATGAACTGGCGCAAAATGCTGCGCGACATCGAGAATTTCGCATTCAGCAAAGGGGCTGATTTCTGCGCAGTGCTGAGCAGGATGAACTGCCGGTTGCACCCCCCCTGATTGAGGTACTGCATATCCCCCAGCTCATCCCCAACCTCGGGCGAATAGCCGCTGATGTCGATATGAAAATCGGTCAGCTGGGTCTGTTTGCCGGTCAGATGCGTCAGCGCACGATTGTACCGCTCCACCAACGCAGGCGAGGACACATGGATCAGGTTGCCAAACATCAGGCCTTTTTCGATGAGGCGTTTCATGCATCACCTTCCCAGATATTTGCATTTAGATATCTCTGAAAAACACCCAGCAAGCCTTCGATATTTATTCTTCGAACAAACTCCTGATCAGCATCTGAAAGTTCGGCTTTTGATCCACTAATCTCGCTCAATTTGTCGCAAACCCCCTGCCAGTTCTCACGGTTGGGTGCGCTGTTTATCCCAGGATAATTTGAGCCAGTTTCAATTTCTTCCAGCCCCCTCGACATTGAGCTACAGAAACGACCTAGTACTTCTTCTAGGGACAACTCCTTTGGCGTTCCGCTAGCCCCAAAAGGCCAAACCGAGCAACCGCGGTTCTCTCTAGATTTGTTCATCTCATCAAATGTCCAGCGATATTGGAGCCGATCCAATTCAGCCCTAAGAGTTTTCAGGCGCTCATTCAAAAGCAGCTTTGCTCTTTCTTCCTCTCTTTGCCGCTGTTCATCTTCGAAAATCTTACCTTGCAAGGTAAGTAAATCGACCTGCTTTTCTTGCGCCTCGGCCATCTTTTCAAACTCGTTTCTTTGTTCGCGAAGCTCCGTGGCCTGCAGCCAAACCGTTACAACCAACCACACAAACGCCAGGCTCCCCGCGACACCGGCCAAGGTGTCCCCAATCTCATTCGGAGCTGCGTCTTTTAAATAGGACCATTTGGTGAAGTAGGAGCCATCCGTATCAACCACTGGCAGGCACCAAAGTGAATAAGCGAAAACACCGCAAACCAGTAGGGTCAGAGCAACCCCGACAAGAAATGGCGGTTCCCGCCAAATAGCCTTGCGCGATTTTACCGGCTCTTGGCTCATCCCTTCCCCTCCAGATACCGGCGTTTGGCCTCTTCTGTGCGGGCGAAGTCGCGGACCATATTGTCAATGGCGACCTCGTCGGATTTGTCGGCATAGCGGAATTCTGAATCGGCGTAGCGGTTGATTTCCTGGATCACCATGTCCACGGTGATCGGTTTGCGCAGATCCTCGATCATGGCCGATTTGCGCTCGTAGGGTTGGAACAGGAACAGGTCGGGCTGCTCCATCCATTCGTCGGGCAGTTCGAAATCCATCGCGCGGACCTTGACCGCGTCGGTGATATTCTTGATCGCCCGGCCCGTAAAACGCGGGTCCGCCTGCTGGATCGCCTTGAGATAGGTGCCCAGCTTGGCGATGGTGTCCAGCCCACCGATTTGGCCATGGACGCGGTCAAAGACCTCTAACAACCCTGCCTCTTGCGGGCGGGCGTGCGCCTCGAAGGATCGGGCAACGGCGCGTTTGATTTCCTGCGCGGCGTACAGATCGTGATCACCCAGCGGGATGTCGTGCTTCTTACCCATCAAGAGCGCCAGAATATCGATGTAATCCTCGCGCGTTTGCGGCCCGTCCACCAGGAACCGCGCCCCGGCCCGCTGGCGCAGCGCGTCATCCACGTTCTCAGGGTAGTTGCTGAACATGCCGAAGGTACAGTTGCCACGCACGACGGTGTTGGCGCCGGCAAAAGCCTCCATGAACACGGCGGTGACCTCTTGCTGACCCGCGCTGGATTGGCGATCCCCGCGTTTGCCCGCGATCTGGTCAATGTCATCAATCGTGCCAAAACCGATCACGCCGGGGTCCAGCACATTGTTAATAAACGCCTTGGCATTCTGACCGGATTTACCCTGATAGCTGTCGATATTGTCGATGCCAAAGTTCTGATAGCGAAACGGATAGCCCGCGATCTGGCAATACTCGTTCACCATCCCCGCCATCATCTGGATCAGGGTGGTTTTCCCCGTGCCCGGCGCGCCATCGCCCATAAAGGTAAAGATAAACCCGCCTAATTCGGCAAAGGGGTTCAGCTTGCGGTCAAAATCATAGGCCATCAGCATCTTGGACAAGCGCATCGCCTGATACTTGGCGATATGGTTGCCGACCACCTGATGCGGTTTCTTGAACTGCATGGTCAGCGTGCTGCCGGCAGCCTTACGCGCGGGGCTGAAGCCCTGGATGGTCAGATCGTCCGCCTCAACCCGCCAGCTGGAATTGTTGAACGGGTCCAGACGCGGGGCCTCTTGCGCGCGCAGGGCGACACGCTCCATCAATTGTTCGGCAAAGGCGGCGACGGTGGCCACCAGATGCGGTTCGTCACTGGCATGCGCGGCGATATCCTGATCCAGCTCCCACAACACGCCATGCAAACCCAGCTGAGCATTATCCGTCAGCACCTCACCAGGCTGGCCAACCTCGACCGAGATCTCGCCCTGATGCGGCGCCAGCAGATAGGCCGTGGCATTGGCGAAAACATGCATCACCACCAGCGCCTCGGCGGCCAGCAGCTCGGCGAAATCATGTTTCTGAGTGGCCGCCAACGACCCCTGCAAGTTGGCGCGTTTCAGCCCGTCCAGACCGGTACGTTCGGAAAAGCTCTGCCCCATAGCCAGCGCAATTGCCAAACTGCGGCGCAAACTGTTCATCACCGTCGCCTGCAGGGGTGAAATCAGCGCATCCCCGCCATCTGCAGCCTCGATCCGCTCCAGCAGGCGCACTCCTTCAGGCCGCTGGGTGGACCGCGTCACCATCCCTGGCGTGGTAGACCGAAACCGCCGCGTCCGCGGGATCCCGGGCGAGCGTTCGGGCTGCGCCGAAACTTGCCGCGCCTGACCAATCCGAGGCGTGTGATCGAACCCTTCCAGCAAGGTCAGCGCCGCCGCGTAATGCGCCTGAATTTCCTCTTCGCGCAGTTCCATCAGATCACTGGTCAAACTCATCCGTTAATTCTCCTCACCGGCACCCAGATCAGGCAACGGGCCTCAATTGTACCCCACCCATTCTTTGCTCAAAAAATACTCTCGCCGAAGGCGACGTTAAAAACTCAAGACCCGACCGCCACCGCTCACGACATATTTCCGCACGCTGGCAAACCCCGGCGGGTTCTTTTCCGCCAGCACCTGATAGGGGCGTTCGGGCATGATGATGCTGCGCTCGGTGCGCGTTGCGCCCGTGTCCACGCCACGCCCACCGAATGGATCCAAGGCAAAGATCTCGCGTTCGGCGGTACTGAACCAACCAACCTTCTCTTCGGTGACGCGTTCGCTTTCCAGCTCTTCCATGGTCCAGGCCAGCGCCCAATCCTGCCCTTCGGGGCTACCGGCCTCGGCCAGAACCTCGCGCAGGGGCCCCGATTGCCGCGTATAGGTGTGCGAGTACATCGGCCCCAGATGGATGCGCCGCAGCCGTTTGGGATGCAGATCATTGAACTGCTCGTCAAAGCCCTTGGCGATGGTCACCAGTTTCAGACCGCCCAGGGATTGCCCCATCAGATGTGCCTGCACCTCGGGCCAGCGGCGTTCGTCCTTGGGCAGGGCTTCGCGACCCGTATCCTCCAGGTCCATCACGTAAATCACGGGCAGATTAAGCTGGCTGTCATAGACCGCCCAATGCACCAGGTAACGGCGCCGATCCTCGACCCCCGATTGCCAAATAACCCGAGGATCATTGCGCGCCCAGAAAAGTTGCCCTTTGGCCAGTTCCTCGTAATACAACCGCTGAGAAAGCGCGAATTGCAGTTTGGTCGGGATTTCGCGCTCGCCCACGATCTTCTCGACCATCTGCTTTTTCAACGCCTCGGTCGAGGGCATGCCGTCCAAATGCCGCCCCGCTTGCATCGCGTCATTGGCCATCACCAACAACTCGTTGAACGTCGGAAAACCACTGTCCACCGTGTCGATGGAAAGCGAACCAAAGAATTGCCCCGTATCGCGCCCGACCAGCAAGTACTTCATGCTAAGAGCACGGAAGCTGTAGCCGATTTCCGCCAGATAGCGTGCCAGGATATCCGCCTCGTCCGCGCTCATCTTGCCCTGAGCATGCATCTGCGCGATTACCCCAGTGACGTGCTGAGTGATGGCGCTGAACTTGGCGAAATACCGACGGCTGGCGCGGGTCTCCATCAGCGCGGCGTGATCGGCCTGAATTTCGACCTTTTCTGACATTTACTGACCGTAAAGGTTCTTGTCGTGCTTCTCGACAATCGCCTGGAACCGGCGGGCAAAGCGTTCGTCGGCCTTGGCCTTGGCCTCCAGCACCTCGCGCGCGAACACCATGTGGCTTTCGTGTTTTTCCATCATGTCGGCCATGCGCTGGTTGGTCGCCGTGCCGATCGCGGCCATTGCGGCCTGAGCCTCTTTGTCCGTTTGCACCCCGATTTCATTGATCCGGTGCGCGACGTCCTGCTGCTGAGCAGTCTTCAACGATTTGGTCAGCGCATCATACAGCACCACCCGCTGCTTGGTGTCCGTCTGCAGCTTGTTGATCAGCACCATCTGCGTGGCCGCCTGGTTCTGCAAGCTGTCCACCCAGGTCTTACCCTTCTCGATATATCGCTCGAGCGTCTGAGATTTAGCCAGCTTGACCTGTTCATCCTGCACAAGCGCGTTATAGGCCTTGTTCAGATCAGCCAGTTCGGTTTCCAGCTTGGTGCGCTCGGCGGCATCCGTGGTGACGGCAATCTTGCCTTCCAGCTCGATAATCTTGGGGTCCATTGCCAGGATTTCGGCGCGGACGTTTTCCAGGTCCTGCACCGTGAGTTCACGCTCGTCCAAAGTTTCGGTCAGGTTGACCTCGACCTTGGCCTTCTGCTCGTTCAGCGTGTTCAGCTGCGCCTCCAGCAGGTTGGTAATCACATCCGACTTGCCAATCAGGTCCTGCAGTTTGTCATCGATATTGGCGGTGCGCAGTCGTTCCTGACGCAAGGATTCGGATTTGCCGCGGCTAAAGATACCGACAAAGCTTTCCCAGCCGGTTTTCGTCCGCATTTCATCAAAATCCTTGGAAAACGCGGCCGTCACATCGTCCAGCCCCATGATCAGCTCGGCGATGTTGGCGTTCATCACCTCGGTATGGGCGTGCACGTCATCCAGGGTCGCATTCTCGATGTCGATCATCGCATCGTCGCCCGATTTGATTTTTTCGCGGGCGGTTTCAATACGGCCAGTCAGCTCGGCGATTTTTGCCTGAGCTTCGGCGACCTGTTTTTGCGATTCCAACACCTGAGCCTCGAAATTGGCCATTACACTCTCCCAGTAAGAATAATTTTCACTCATATGGGGAATGTGAAGCCGATTTACATCCCCCGGCATCCAAAATTTCACCGAAAGTGTTGCAAACCCAGACGTCAAAGGAAAGGGGAAACCCGCCCGTTGCGGCGGTTATCAGACGGGGGCACACCAAAGCGCCCCCGCTGCGGTCGGGACCTAGCCGACCACGTTGAATTCCGGCCCATAGGGATAGCCGGTAATGTTCTCGTTTCCGTCCTCGGTGATAACAAGGATATCGTGCTCGCGGTAGCCGCCCGCACCCGGTTGACCGTCCGCGATGGTCAGCATCGGCTCCATCGAGATGACCATGCCCGGTTCCAGCACTGTGTCGATATCTTCGCGCAGTTCCAGCCCGGCCTCGCGGCCATAGTAATGCGACAGCACCCCGAACGAGTGACCATACCCGAACGTACGGTATTGCAGCAGGTCACGCTCTTCCAGGAAGTCGTTGATCTTGTGCGTGACCTCGGCGCAGGTGGCGCCGGGTTTCAACAGGCTCATCCCGTATTCATGGGCGGCCACGTTTGCCTGCCAGATCTTCAGGCTGGCGGGATCGACTTCTTCGACGAACATCGTGCGTTCCAGCGCAGTGTAATAGCCGCTGATCATCGGAAAGGTGTTCAGGCTCAAGATATCGCCGCGTTCCAGCACCCGGCCGGTGACCGGGTTATGCGCACCGTCGGTATTCAGGCCCGATTGGAACCACACCCAAGTATCGCGATATTCAGCGTCGGGGAAGCTGCGCGCGATCTCAAGCTCCATCGCGTCGCGGCCCGCCATGGCCACGTCAATCTCGCGAACGCCAGCCTTGACAGCGTCGCGGATGGCATAGCCCCCCACGTCCGCTACGCGCGCACCTTCGCGGATCAGAGCGATCTCGGCCGGGGATTTGTGCATGCGCTGGCGCATCGTTGGCACATGGATATCCACGAGCTTCGAGGGCGCCAGGAACGCCTCCAGCTTGGCGCGCTGAACCAGCGTCAGGTGGTCGCCCTCGTAACCGACGACCACGCCCTGCCCACTAACCGAACTTACAGCCCGCCAGTAATTGTCGCGCTGCCAATCGGTATAGGTGATGTTGTCGCCAAAACAGCGCCGCCACGGCTGACCGGCGTCAATCCCGGCGCTGATGGTCACATTGTCGGTCTGCGTCACGACCAACCCATAGGGCCGCCCGAACGCGCAATACAGGAACCCGCTGTAGTAGGCGATCGAGTGCATCGAAGTGAACACAACAGCATCCACCCCGGTCTCGGTCATGATGGCGCGCAGGCCGGACAGGCGCGCGGCATATTCAGTTTCGGCAAACGGCAGTTTGGCCTTTTCGCCATTGTGGAAACGGTACATCTCAGGACGTGAAGTCATTCGACCCTCCTAGTGAAAGAAAGGTCCCGGCGTTCAGGACGGTTTTGGGGCCATGCTGCACGAATGACGCGCGGTCATGTGGCGACGCCATCGCCTTGCCTTATCCCTGTCCTTGCTCATCGTGCGCGATCTGGCAAGATGTTTTGCGATGCAATCCAAGGAATTTCGACATCATGAGCAGCACTCCGACGCCCGGCGCCCGCAATCTGATCACCGATGTGGCCGGCCTGCGGGTCGGCAACGCGCAGGATGAGCACGTAAAAACCGGCGCGACCGTGCTGGTTGCAGATGTGCCCTTTACCGCTGGGGTTCACGTGATGGGCGGTGCCCCCGGCACGCGCGAGACTGACCTTCTGGGCCCCGACAAAACGGTCGAGCAGGTGGACGCGCTGGTCCTGTCGGGAGGTTCGGCCTTTGGGTTGGATGCGTCCTCGGGGGTAGCAGACGCCTTACGAGCGCAAGGGCGCGGCTTTGCCGTGGGCGATCAACTGGTGCCCATCGTTCCCGGCGCGATCCTGTTTGACCTGATCAACGGCGGCGACAAGAACTGGGCCGAAAACCCCTATAAACGACTGGGGGCCGAGGCATTGGCCAATGCAGAGCAGGATTTCGCCCTTGGCAGCACCGGAGCCGGCGCCGGCGCGACCACGGCGAATTTCAAAGGCGGGCTGGGATCTGCCTCGGTCAAACTGCCTTCGGGCCACACTGTGGGCGCACTGGTGGCTGTAAACGCATTGGGGTCTGCCACGGTGGGGGACGGCCCCCATTTCTGGTCCGCCCCATTTGAAATCAACGACGAGTTCGGGGGCCGCGGTGTTGCCCAGACCTATGCCGACACGCATATTCCGCCGACCAAGCTGGCGGCACACGCCAACACAACCATCGGGATCGTCGCAACCGACGCGCAGCTAACCCAATCGCAATGCACCCGACTGGCCACCGCAGCCCATGACGGATTCGCGCGCGGGCTTTTCCCGTCTCACACCCCCATGGACGGAGACCTGATCTTTGCTGCGGCAACCGGCGCGGTGCCCTTGGGCTTTGCCCCTGCGGATACGCTGTACCTGGGTCACGCAGCCGCAACCGTCATGGCCCGTGCAATCGCGCGCGCGGTTTTCCACGCCAGTGCCTCGCCGGGCGACACGCAACCCACCTGGGCCCAAAAGCACGGATAACGGCCGGACCCTGTCCTTTTGGACAGGGTCGGTTTACCGGCCCCAGACGTCATGTATAAAGACCGGAATACGTCAGGAACGACAGGCCGAAACACACTCACGGACACTGTTTGTCAACGCGCTGGTGGTCAGGGGAATCGAGACCGCCAGCGCGATCCGACCGATCAATCCTTCAGCAGCAGCGCCATAAGGCGACTCTCAGCATCCTTCAGCCCGTCGATCACGTCAAAATGATGCTTGCCCGGATCAATGATGCAGGCGCATTCCCAGGCTTCGGCCAATGCAGTGGCTTGCTCCAGAAAAGCGGGGCGTTCCTCGGCGCCGACCCAAACTGAAATCTCGATATGCGGCCAGGGCTGCATCAGGACAGGGCTTTCGGCCTCGGCCGCGGCCATATCCAGTTTGAAATCCTCGTTCATCGAAGTCTGCAGCAGCGGTCGCAAATCCGCCACCGGAGAGATCGGCAAAGCCCGCACCACGCGCTGCGCAACAGTTTCGGGCAGCGCGCCCGGCACACACATCCGCGCGGCCAAATGCCCTCCGGCCGAGTGACCGGCGATTATGATGGGGCCAGCCACCATGTCCGCAACCACGGGAATCATATGAGCAATCTGCCGCGTGATATCCGCAATGCTGACCGTGGGGCACAGATCATACGAAGGCATCGCCACCGCCCAGCCCGCCTGCACCGCGCCAGCGGCAAAGCCGGACCAAACGGATTTGTCGAACCGCAGCCAATAGCCGCCGTGGATGAAAACCAACAACCCCTTGGCCGTGCCGACCGGGTGAAACAGATCGAATCTCTGCCGCGGAGTGTCTCCATAGGGCAGATCCAGTTGGGCCTGACCCTGCTCGGTCATGCCTTCCCGAAAGCCAGCGGCCAGCGCATTCCACCGTGAGGGAAATAAATCCGCATCGGGGATATGGGCCGCGTTGGCATAAGCGTCGTCCAGATTTTCTTGACTCATTTTATTTAACTTGTTAAGTTTATTCCAGCCAATCAGTCTCTGGACAAGACTAGCGTCAAGTGATTTGCCTGTGCCAGAGGAAAACGAGGGGGAGCCCAATGCTGGACACCAAAACCGATCTGCGAGCGCGACTGAAAGATCCCAGCCTTCTGGTCGAAAAATCCTATGCCGGAGGGGCCTGGATTGACGGCGAAGGAGGCGAGACATTCGCCGTGACCAACCCGGCGCGCGGCGACGTGATCGCGAATGTCGCCGACCTGAGCCGCGCTCAAGTCGCCGATGCCATTGCCCAAGCCGAGGCCGCTCAGAAAGAATGGGCAAGCTGGACCGGTAAGGAACGCGCCGCCGTAATGCGCCGCTGGTTCGACCTGATGATGGAAAACCAGGATGACCTGGGCACCATCCTGACCGCCGAACAAGGAAAGCCGCTGGCCGAGGCCAAGGGTGAAATCGCATATGGCGCCGCCTTTATCGAGTTCTTCGGCGAAGAGGCCAAACGCATCTATGGCGAAACGATCCCCGGCCACCAGCGCGACAAGCGCATCACCGTGATCAAGCAGCCCATCGGGGTTGCCGCCTCGATCACGCCGTGGAACTTCCCCAACGCGATGATCACCCGCAAGGCCGGCCCCGCGCTGGCCGCCGGTTGCGCTTTTGTCGCGCGCCCCGCCGCTGAAACGCCCCTGTCCGCGATTGTTCTGGCCGTTCTGGCCGAACGCGCAGGCATCCCCAAGGGCGTTTTCTCGGTCGTGACCTCATCGCGTTCGTCCGAGATCGGCAAGGAATTCTGCGAAAACCCGGCCGTGCGAAAAATCACCTTCACCGGCTCAACCGAGGTCGGCCGCATCCTGCTGCGCCAAGCCGCTGATCAGGTGATGAAATGCTCGATGGAGTTGGGCGGCAACGCGCCGTTCATCGTTTTCGACGACGCCGATCTGGACGCCGCGGTCGAGGGCGCGATCCTGTGTAAATTCCGGAACAACGGCCAGACCTGCGTCTGCGCCAACCGGATTTATGTGCAAGAGGGTGTCTATGACGCCTTCGCTGAAAAACTAAAAATTGCCGTCGAGAAAATGAAAGTCGGCGATGGCCTGGAAGATGGCACTGATCTGGGGCCGCTGATCACACCTGATGCGATTGCCAAGGTACAAGAGCATGTGTCCGACGCGACCGCCAAAGGCGCCAAGGTTATCCTGGGTGGTGGCGATCCAATTCAGGGCCCCGGCTATTTTCTGCCGCCGACCATCGTGACCGGCGCAACACAGGACATGGCCGTCGCGACCGAGGAAACTTTCGGCCCGCTGGCGCCGCTGTTCAAATTCAAGGACGAAGACGACGTGATTGCCATGGCAAATGACACGATCTTTGGCCTGGCCTCGTATTTCTATGCCAAGGATCTAAGCCGCGTCTACAAGGTGGCCGAAGCGCTGGAGTATGGCATCGTTGGCGTGAACACCGGCATAATCTCGACCGAGGTTGCGCCGTTTGGTGGCGTGAAACAGTCCGGTCTGGGGCGCGAGGGCAGCCACCATGGCATAGAAGATTACCTGGAGATGAAATACATCTGCATGTCGGTCTGAGGACAATAAATCTAGCTGTCTGGCGGTTCCTGCATCGCTTCGATCACCCGCCGGACAGCCAATAACCATGCCGCCAAAACCTCGTCCGGGACCTTGCCCGTCATCGCCGAGATCAGCGCATTGCGCAAAGCGGCTTCTCCGACCTCGAATTGTCTGGGCGTTAGCCCCAGATTTGCGTGGGAACGCGCCAATCGGTCAAGGGTTTCCTGAACGGCATTGGGATCGATACTCGTCTTCGCCAAGGCCGTCAGCACCGAGGCCATGACCTCGCGTTGCTCGCCCATATTCGTGCTGAACATCGCGCGCGTTTCCGGCGCATCGCGGAACAATAGCTGGTAGAAATGGTGCGAAATCTCGGCCTTGTGCTGAAACACCACGGGGAAGCTTTGGCGCATGAGATCAAGGGTCTGTTCTTTCATGAAAAGCTCCTAAAAAATCAGCACAAACAAATAACACAGCCGGGCAATTCGGATCTGCCCCCTTGAATTACAAAACTGCATTGAAATCGTCACATAAGCGTTAACGGCGGCGGTCATTGGCATTCTGCACATTGATGTCATCAAAGGACCTCATCATGATCACTCGTCTTCTGGGTGTGTCCTCGGCCATTGCGCTTAGCGCAGGCCTGGCGCATGCCGACATGAACTTCAACCGCATTGCCTCTTTCCCCGTCGTGTCGAACATGGCCGAGGGTGAGGATACCAAGCGCGAAACCTCGCCCGAGATCATCGACGTTACCGCCGATGGCCAGACGCTGGTTTACACCGACAGCCCGCTGGAAGTGATCGGCTTTGTCGACATCACCGACGCGCATGACCCCAAGCCGCTGGGCAACATGGATGTCGGCGGCGAGCCGACCTCGGTGGCCGTTCTGGGCAACACCGCATTTGTCGGCGTGAACACCTCGGAAAGCTATGTGGCTCCTTCGGGCAAGGTGATCTCGGTCGACGTGGCCAGCAAGACCGAAACCGGCGCCTGTGATCTGGGCGGTCAGCCCGACAGCGTTGCCAAGGCCCCCGATGGCTCGTTCATCGCCGTTGCCATCGAAAACGAGCGTGACGAAGACCTGAACGACGGCATCATCCCCCAGATGCCCGCCGGCACCCTGGCGCTGGTTGACCTGAAAGACGGCGCCCTGGCCTGTGACACCCTGCGTTTTGCCGATCTGACCGGTCTGGCCGACGTCGCCGGGTCCGACCCCGAGCCTGAATACGTCTCGATCAACGCTCTGGGCGAGATCGTCGTGACCATGCAGGAAAACAACCACCTGGCCATCGTGTCGAAAGACGGCGAAGTGCTGAACCATTTCTCGGCTGGCAGCGTGGATCTGGAAGGCATCGACGCCACCGACGAACGTGGCGCCCTGATCTTTACCGAGTCTCAAAAAGGCCGCCTGCGCGAGCCTGACGCCGTGACCTGGATCAGCGATGACATGTTCGCCACCGCCAACGAAGGTGACTACAAAGGCGGCTCGCGCGGCTGGACCATCTTCAACAAGGACGGCACCGTTGTTTACGAAAACGGCACCGACTTTGAAAAAGCGATCATCCAGATCGGCCACTACCCGGACAAGCGTTCGGACAGCAAGGGTGTTGAGCCCGAGTCGGTCACCTTTGGTGTGTTCGGCGACACGCCCTATGTGTTCGTGGGCGCCGAGCGCGCTTCGGTCGTTGGTGTCTATGACGTCACCAACCCCGCCGCGCCGGTGTTGAAACAGCTGCTGCCCTCGGGCGTTGGCCCTGAAGGCTATGCCGTGATCCCCAGCCGTAACCTGCTGGTCTCGGCCAACGAAAAAGACCTGATCGAAGACGGCGGCGCCCGCGCCCACGTCATGCTGTTTGAAATGCAGGACGCGCCGGCCGTGTACCCGCATCTGACCAGCAAAGGTATGGATGAGCTGACCGGCTGGGGTGCGATCTCGGGCATGGTTGCCGACAAGGACGGGATCGTCTGGGCTGTGAACGACAGCTTCTACGGCTTCCAGCCTTCGATCTTCAAGATCGACACCAAGACCACCCCCGCCACCATCGTAGACGTCATCCGCGTCGAGCGCACCTCGGGTCCGGCTCAGAAGCTTGATCTGGAAGGCATCACTCTGGACGGTAAGGGCGGCTTCTACGTCGCATCCGAAGGCCGCACCGAGCGCCTGATCCCTCATGCGATCTACCATGTCAATGCCAAGGGCAAGATCAAGAACCTGAAGGGTGAAATCGGCATCCCCGCCGAGCTGGCCGCCGTTGAAAAACGCTTTGGCTTCGAAGGCATCACCAAGATCGGCGACACCCTGTGGATGGCCGTTCAGCGTGAATGGAAGGACGATCCTAAAAACCACGTCAAACTGGTAGCCTACAACCTGGAAACCAAGGAATGGGGCGCCGTTCTGTACGAAAAGGCCGAGCCTGCCACCGGTTGGGTTGGCCTGTCGGAAATCACTGCTCATGGCGATCATGTCTATGTCATCGAGCGTGACAACCAGCATGACCACCGCGCAGTGACCAAGAAGGTCTACCGCATCCCCGCCGCCGAAATGGTTCCTGCCCCGCTGGGTGGTGATCTGCCGGTGGTCTCCAAAGAGCTGGTCCGCGACCTGCTGCCCGACCTGAAATCGACCGGCGGCTACGTGCTGGACAAGGTTGAAGGCCTGGCGATCCTGGAAGACGGCACCGCCTTCGTGTCCACCGACAACGACGGTGTGGATGACCACTCGGGCGAGACCATGTTCTTCTCGATCGGCAAGGTCGACGCCGCGTTCTAAGCGCAGCCTTTCAAGAAAATCAGCCGCGCGTCCCCACCGGGTCGCGCGGTTTTTCTATGCGCGCAGTGCGCCCGTCAGAACCCGCCCCAATCGGGCGATCCCCACGTCGATCTGCTGCTGCGAAGAACTAGAGAAGTTCAGGCGCAGGCTGTTCTGCCCCGATCCATCGGCGAAGAACGCCCCACCCGGCACGAAGGCCACTTTCTCGGACTTCAGCGCATCTGCCAGCAGTTTTGCGCCGTCCATCCCCTTGGGCAGGGTCAACCAGACGAACATACCGCCCTCGGGTCGGGTCCATTCAACGCCCTTGGGCATGTGCTGCTCTAACGCTGCAAGCATCCGGTCGCGCCGCGCCCGATACGAGGCCCGGATGCGCTCTAGATGCCCCTCGAAATCACCCATTGCGACCTCGGCAATGGCCATCTGGTTCAGAGTTGGCGTGTGCAGATCTCCGGCTTGTTTCAGCAGGACCAGCTGATCAATCACCGGTTTGGCCGCACAAACCCAACCGATCCGCAACCCTGGCGACAGGGTTTTAGAAAACGACCCGCAATAGATCGTGCGGCAGGCGTTGATATCCCCCGTCCGCGCGCATTCCAGCGCCAGAATCGGCGGAATCGCGGCCCCGTCGTAGCGCAGCGATTGATAGGCCGCGTCCTCGATCACCGCGCAGTCCATGGCGGCGGCCATATCCAGCACGTTTTCGCGCTCGGGCCGGGTCAGGGTTACCCCAGTGGGATTTGCGAAATCCACCGACAGATAGGCGAATTTCACCCGCCCCGGCGCAGCCGCCTGCGCGTAATCCTGAGCCGAGCGATTCCCGCCCGGCTGCAACCGGTCAAACCGCGGCTCATAGGCGTTGAACGCCCCTAGCGCGCCCAGATAGGTGGGCCAACCGACCAAAGCCGTATCCCCCGGCGACAGGAACAGTTTGCCCAGATAGTCCAACGCCTGCTGCGATCCGCTGGTGATCAGGATATTTTCGGCATTGCAGGGCACGCCCAGCCGCGCCATTTCCCCCGCAATCCATTCGCGCAAGGGCAGATACCCCTCGGAGGTAGAATACTGCAGGCTGGCGGCGTGATTGCCGTTCGACAGGGCGTCGGCCATCGCGTCCTGAAACGCTTGGACCGGGAACAACGCGGGATCAGGGATACCCCCCGCAAACGAGATGATGTCAGGCTGATCCAGCAGCTTCAGCAGCTCGCGAATTTCCGAGGCCTTCATCCCCTGAATACGACTGGCAAAAATATCTGACAAATTCATAACCGACTCCTGCAACTTTGTTGCGCAACATCACCGAGTCGGGAAATTAAGTCAATATAGCTGACATAATTTGTGATCAGCACGAAAAGGCCCGCCTTGCGCAAGGCAAGACGGGCCGCATGATCAGGGTCTCGCGGGAATTAGTTCACCGCTTTGGCGTCCACTACGTCCTTTTGCGCGGAGACACCGGTGGCAATCTCGATCTGGCGGGGCTTCAGCGCCTCGGGCATTTCGCGCACCAGGTCGATATGCAGCATACCGTCCGCATGGGCTGCACCGGTGACTTTCACGTGGTCGGCAAGGGTAAACCGACGCTCGAACGCGCGGGTCGCGATGCCACGATGCAGATAGGTGCGAGTATCGGGCTCATCAGCTTTACGCGCCGACACGACCAGCGCGTTTTCCTTCACCTCGACGGACAGATCATCGGCAGTGAAACCGGCAACAGCGATCGAGATGCGATAGGCGTTCTCGTCAGTTTTTTCAATGTTGTAAGGGGGATAGCTGGGCTGTGCCACGTCATTGGTGAACACGCGGTCCATCATATCAGCCAGTTGGTCAAAGCCAACGGTGGCACGGTGCAGGGGGGCAAGGTCAAAGCTACGCATGGGTGATCCTCTCTTGAGCAATACCAGAATGTCGCCTTCCGAAATTGGACAGGCAGATGTCAGGGACCCGACATTCGGCGTCCCTGTGCAATTCATCTGGGGATGCGAAAAAGAGGTTTCAAGGGGCCGTCAGGGTTTGACGAATTTTGCACCGCCCACGCTGCGCTGGCTTTGCAGACGGCCGGTTACCGGCGTGGCCCCCTTGATGCGGGGCATGAAGTCCTCGGTGACCCCGATACCGCTGGCCAGTTGGGTTTTCAGCAGCTCGACCGCACCGTCCAACTGGGCGCCCAGTGCCACCTGGGTTCCGTCCAGATCCGCCTTGGCCGACACGACCGAAACGATCTGTGCCTCGCCGTTCTGAATGCGGAAAACTGGCGCGCCGGACGAACCGAAATTCACGTCGCAGCTTAGGACCACAACGCCTTTTTGCCGATGCATCACGCCGCAGCTTTCCTGGAACGAGGGCGCCTTGGCCCGGTCCATGGCATAGCTGACAACGCCGACGCTCTCGCCTTTGCGCAACTGCAGGCCGGTTTTAAAGGGGGTGATCGAGGTAGACTGCACCGGTCTGAGCAGCTCCAGCAAGGCCAGGTCATTGCGCACACGCTCAGCCGTGGCCTGTCCGTCATAGCGGTACGAGGGGTGGATCACCACGCGGCGCACCCTGCGATAGGCCTCGGCGCGGCCGTCGCGCAGCCCGGCCAAGAACTCGATCGAGCCGAAATCAACCCGCTTTTTCGTGGCTGGGTCAAACAGGCAATGCGCGGCTGTCAGCACCAAATTTGGAGCGATCAACGCACCTGTGCAAAACCCCGAGCCACCCAATTCCAGCCGCCCTACGGCCTCCCAGCCGCGACTGTCATCCATGGTGTTCAAGCGGCGCAAGGGCGAATCATCAGCCCAAGCCGCTGTTACCATTGCACAAAATGCCACTATCGCCAGAATCGCGCGTCGCATGAGGACCTCTGTTTCCACTACAGTTTAAGGTCGTACCGGATGGATTGGGCGAAATTGCGGCGTTAGCGCAGAATTGGCACCCCGTCATTGCGCTTGGCCTGACCGTTCAGCGAGGGCGGCACCGGACCACCCGTCGCCCAATCCAACAGCTCGACCGTATGCAC
Organism: Thalassovita sp.; assembly: GCF_965218685.1. Classification (GTDB taxonomy): domain Bacteria; phylum Pseudomonadota; class Alphaproteobacteria; order Rhodobacterales; family Rhodobacteraceae; genus Thalassobius. The sequence continues at coordinate 600,605 of NZ_OZ244657.1, forward strand.
CACCGGCACCTCGGTTCCCGAGCCGATCTGAACCATGCAGCCAATGTTCCCCGCTGCGATGATATCAGGCTGGATGGCTTCCAGCGTCCGCACCTTGCGCTCTTTCAATTGAGCCGAAATTTCGGGCTGCATCAGATTATAAGTCCCCGCACTGCCGCAACACAGATGGCTATCGGCAGGTTCGGCCACCTTGAAACCCGCTCGTTTCAGCAGATCCTTGGGGAAAGTTTTCACCTTCTGCCCGTGTTGCAGCGAACAAGCCGCGTGATAGCCGATGGTCAGCTTCTGGTCGGGCAATTCAGGCAGGTCCAGTTGCATCAACAGCTCGGATATATCCATGGCGATGCCCGACACGCGCGCGGCATCGGCGGCCAGAGGATCATTGCGGAACATATGCCCGTAATCCTTCACCGTCGTTCCGCAGCCCGAGGTGTTGATTACGATCGCATCCAGCCCGCCCGCGTCCATCTCGGCCGTCCAGGCGCGAATGTTCTTGGCGGCCGTGGCATGGCTTTCGTCCTCGCGCCCCATGTGATGGGTCAGCGCGCCGCAACAGCCTGCGCCTTGCGCAATTACCACCTCACAGCCCAGCCGCTGCAGCAGACGGATGGTGGCGTCGTTGATATCGGTGTTCAGCGCCTTTTGCGCACAGCCCGTCATCAGCGCAACGCGTTTGACGCGCGGCGCCTGAGGCGCAAAAACCTGCGGATCGTCGTTGCGACTGACCGGAGGGATGCTTTTGGGCGCCATCTGCAGCATCGCCTTTAGCCGGGCATCGGGCATCAGAAAGGCAAAGGGGCGCCCGATCTTGGCCCCCAGCAGAGCCAGCCGGAACCGACCCGGATAGGGCAGAATCCGCGACAGAATCCAGCGCAGGGCGCGATCACTGAAGGGACGTTTGTAAGTTTTTTCGATATAGGCGCGCGCGTGATCGACCAGATGCATGTAATGCACGCCGCTGGGACAGGTCGTCATGCAGGCCAGACAGGACAGGCAACGATCAATATGCTTGACCGTCTTGGCGTCCGGCACCCGTTCGTTTTCCAACATATCCTTGATCAGGTAGATACGCCCCCGAGGGCTGTCCAGTTCGTCCCCCAGCACCTGGTAAGTTGGGCAGGTGGCCGTGCAAAACCCGCAATGCACGCAGGCCCGCAGGATTTCATTGGCCCGCTCGGTGCCGGGATCTTGCAATTGCGCTTCGGTGAAATGTGTTTGCATCAGCCCATCATCCCCGGATTCAGAATGCCGTTTGGATCGAATTTCGCCCGCAGCCCGGCGCTGATCGCGGCCAGGGGGGCAGGTTCTGGGTGAAAGGCCGGGACCCGCGCAAAGGTTTCGGCGCTGGCACGGATCAGGGTCGCATGCCCATGCAAGCCCGGCGCGCGCGCATCTGCACCTTCGGGCAGCAAGGCCCAGACCAAGCCACCGCCCCAGTCATACAGAACTTGCGCCTCTGGCCACTGCTGCGCCAGTCGCTCGGTCAGTTCAGGCCCGTCCGAGGGCTTGACCGAGAACCGCCAAACATCCCCCGGCTGCCCATGGAACGCTTCGACATCGCGGATCCATTTCCAACCCGCCGAGGTGCGTGCGGGATCAGTTTCGACCGTACTGGGTCCGAATTCGGCCAGCAAGGATTGCTGCTGCTCGGCGCGGTAGGCGACTGAATCCGCAAACCCCTCGATACGGATCATCGTCACCGGCGCGCCATCAATCCCGCGCGGGGTATGCGCCGCCCCTGTCACGTCAAACGGGGATCCCAGCGCCATCGAAAGGGCGCGAACAGCGTCGCGGTCGCTCAGCCCCTCGATCAAGACCACGCCGACGGCCTCGGGAACCGGCAGCACCTTCAGCGAGACCTCGGTCAGCACACCCAAAGTGCCCCAGCTGCCGGCCATCAGCTTGACCAGATCATAGCCGGTGACGTTCTTCATCACCCGGCCACCGTTTTTCAACACGCGCCCGGAGCCATCGACAAAGCGTACCCCCAGCAGGGCATCTCGGCAGGCGCCCGCCTGAATGCGGCGCGGACCCGAGACATTGGCCGCGACCACACCTCCGATCGTCGGCTCTCCGGTGGTGCCCAGTAGGCCGCGATGGTCCATCGGTTCGAACGCCAGGCGCTGGTTGCCCTCGGCAAGAGCCTCGTTCAGCGTGGACAGGGGCGTTCCGGCACCAGCGACGATGGTCAACGCGCCGGGTTCGTACAGGCTAATGCCGGACAGGCCGGTTGTGCTCAGCACTTGGCCGCTGACGGCCCCAATCGGGCGGGTGCCGCCCCCTACGATCCGCACCGGAGCATCCGCCCCCTTGATCATCGCGGCCAAGGCCGTTTCGGTTTCAGGTTTCATCATTTTCATAGCTAAAGGCCTATTCCGCCGCGATCCGGCGCGTTTCACTCGAGGCAAGCGGGAAAACCTTGGCCGGGTTCAGCAGCCATTTGGGATCGAACACATCCTTGACGGCCATCTGAATCTCCAGATCTTCGGGCGCATATTGGTCCACCATCAGATCGCGCTTTTCGATGCCCACGCCGTGCTCGCCGGTCAGGCAACCGCCCACCTCGACGCAGAGCTTCAGGATGTCGGCGCCAAAGGCCTCGCACAGCTCCAAATCTCCGGGTTTATTGGCGTCGAACAAGATCAGGGGGTGCATGTTCCCGTCGCCTGCGTGGAACACGTTACCCACGTCCAGACCGTATTGCTTGGACATCTCTCCGATGCGGCGCAGCACATATGGCAACTGGCTGACCGGGATCGTCCCATCCAGACACATGTAATCGTTGATCTGCCCCATGGCGCCGAACGCGGACTTACGGCCCAGCCAGATCGCGGCGCTTTCCTCGGCGCTGGTGCTTTCGCGCAGCTCGACCGGGTTGTGGGTGCGAGCGATGGCCATGATGCGTTCCAGTTGAGACTGAATCTCGGCCTCACTGCCTTCGACCTCGACGATCAGCAGCGCCTCGCAATCCGGGTAACCGGCACCGGCAAAAGCCTCGGTCGCGCGGATGCAGGGGCGATCCATGAATTCGATCGCAACAGGCAGAACACCCGCCTTGATGATGTCGGCCACGCATTCGCCTGCTACAACGATATCGTCAAAGCCCATCAGAACGGGCCGCGCACCTTCGGGTTTGTGCAGGATGCGCAAGGTGGCCTCGGTCACGACACCCAGCTGCCCTTCGGAGCCGCAGATCACACCCAGCAGGTCCAGCCCCCCGGCATCAAGATGCGCGCCGCCGATTTCCACCACGGTGCCGTCCATCATCACCATGGTGACGCCCATCAGGTTGTTCGTCGTCACCCCGTATTTCAGACAATGCGCCCCGCCCGAGTTCATCGCGATATTCCCCGCAATCGCGCAGGCCAGCTGGCTGGAGGGATCGGGGGCATAAAAAAACCCGTCCTCTTCGACGGCGCCGGTGACGCTTAGGTTCGTGCGGCCCGATTGCACGCGGACAAAGCGGTTGTCGTAGTCGGTTTCCAGCACGGCGTTCATCCGCGCGACGCCCAGGATCACGCAATCAGCCGTCGGCAAAGCCCCACCCGCCAACGAGGTCCCCGCCCCGCGCGGCACGACCGGAACGCCCATCTCGTGACAGATCCGCAGCACATCCGAAACCTCTTGGGTCGAGGACGGCAGCACGGCGCACAGCGGCGGGCATTTATAAGCGGTCAAGGCGTCGCATTCATAGGCGCGCGTCTCGACCTCGTCATGAATGACAGCGCCCTCGGGCAGAACCTGGCGCAATCGGTTGACCAATTGAGCCTTGTTTTTCAGTACAGACGGGTCTGGTGTCGGCATGTCCATGGCTGACCTCCTAAATTGGTAAACAAATATAACCAAAAAAGTGGGCGGCGCAATTCTTTTTCCTTCCAGGGGGCCGCGACATCTTGCGCTGGGGCCGCCTTAGGGCCATCAAGGACGCATGGAATGGGTGAAAATCATACATATTCTCTGCGTGATGGGGTGGATGACCTCGATCTTCGCAGTGCCGCGCGCGCTGATCTTCTGGAGACGCGAATACGACCGTCTGGGCGAATTTGGCCCGCTGGGGGATCTGACGATCCGGCTGTATCGATTCTCGGCGGGGCTGGCGGTGATTGCGTTGGCGACGGGCCTGTGGCTGGCACATGATCTGGGCTGGCCCGCTTGGGTTCACCTGAAACTGACCTTGGTGGCCGCGCTGGCGGTGCATTACATCTGGACCGGCCGCCTGGTGATACGCGCCAAGGCTGGCGCCTTCAAGGAAAGCGACCTGTTCCTGCGCATCTTCAACGAGATCAGCGTTTTCGGGGCCATCGCCGTCTTGTGGGTCGTCGTGGTCAAACCGTTTTAAGCGTGCCATAGTCCCCTTATGAACTGGGCCGAGCGTTTCTCTCTCTTTTCCCTGCTGGACCTGATCGCGGTCGGCCTGATGTTTGGCGCGTGGCTGAGTATCGGGTGGATGATCGACAATCCGAACTCGAAACGGCCATCCGTGTCCAAGCTGATGGGGGAATACCGGCGCGAATGGATGCGCCAGATGGTGACCCGCCAACCCCGGATTTTTGACGCACAGACACTGTCCACGCTGCGGCAGGGGACCTCGTTCTTTGCGTCGGCCGCCATGCTGGCCATCGGGGGGCTTCTGGCCGCCATCGCCAATGCCGAGCAATTGGTCGGTCTGGCCCAGGACCTGTCGATCTCGCGCGATCCCAAGTTCGTCTGGGAGGTCAAGCTGATGGTCTCGATGATTTTCCTGACCAACGCTTTCCTGAAATTCGTCTGGTCTCACCGCTTGTTCGGCTACTGCGCCGTGCTGATGGGCGCGGTGCCCAATGATCCATCTGACCCCGTTGCCTTGCCCCGCGCGGCCAAAGCGGGCGAGATCAACATCACCGGCGCACGCAGCTATAATCAGGGGCTGCGCTCGGTCTATTTCGCGCTGGGGTCCACGGCATGGCTGCTGGGTTCGGTTCCGTTGATCGCGGCCGTGGCCATCACCTGCGCGGTGCTTTGGCGGCGCGAATTCGCGTCGCGCTCGCGTTCGGTTCTGATTTCGATGACCGATCAGATGGGACACACGGGATCGTCAAAGGACAAGCCCGCGGCCAAGTGATAGGATAACCGCATGAAGCACCTGCTTGCCCTTTCCCTGACCTGGACCCTGTGCACCGCCGCCTTTGCGGACGAGCCTATCGTCGAATCCGTCACGACCGAACGCGCGGGCATGGGTTGGCGCATCTCGGTCACCTTGTCCCACCCGGACAGCGGCTGGGATCACTATGCCGATGGCTGGGAGGTTCTGGACCGTCAGGGCAACAGCCTGGGATATCGCGAGCTGATGCATCCTCATGTGCAAGAACAGCCCTTTACCCGTTCCCTGTTCGACGTGATGGTCCCGGACGGAGAGCGCGTGATCTTCATCCGTCCGAGCTGTTCGACCAAAGGCTGGTCAAAGACGCTCATGCGGGTCGAGCTAAAGCGCTAGCGCCGCCCTTCGCGCAGCCATGCGCCCACGGTCAGCCCCATGACCAGCAACAGCACCAGCCATGCCGGCATCAACGGGACATGCACGACGTTCAGTGTCTCGAACGCCTCGCGCGGGGTCAGGCCGATCCAGCCCCGTCCCGACGCAGGACGCCCCGGACGGACATCGCGCACGCTGGGCAGACCATCGCTGATCGGCAGCGCGCCCCCTCGGGTGGCGTCCACCGCAGGCGACAGCGCATCCATGCTGGCAATCGTTGCCTCGAATTCCTTGGGGGCCGAGGGGCCAAGGCCGATCACCGCCTGTTTGTCGCCATTCACCAGGCGATACAGGCCAATCTCGGGGCCGTCATAGTCCAGTTCGAACCGCCCCGGAGACACCTCAACCATCGGTGCGCGGGTCACCTCCCCCGAGGGCGTGGTCACCTCGACCTGCCCCACATCGGGCGTCAATGAACGGCGAATGATCTTCATCGATTGACCAACGGGTTCGGCCCAAAGGGCCTCTTCCTCAAGCTCGGGCTCTTTCATCATCCAATGGGCCAGACGGCGCAGCAGTTCCAGTTGTGGGCCGCCACCTTCAAAGCCGCGATCCCACAGCCACGCCTGATCGGATGCAAGCAGGGCCACCCGGCCCTCGCCGACACGGTCCAACACCAGCAGAGGCTTATCCTCGAACCCGGCCATCACCACGTTGCCAGCGCTTGGCACCACCTCAACCTGACGCATCCAGCGGCCCCACTGGGCGCTTTGCGCGACTGAAAGACCGGCGGTCACCGGGTGCCTTTCGCCCAATTCGGTGACGCTGGGCAGAAAGCCCTGCTCGATCACGCGGGCCGAGGGCGCAGCAGGCATGATCGCCGAAAGAGGCGATCGGAAAATCGAATCCGCGCTGGCGAAATCGGGGCCCGCAGCCACCAGTACCGCCCCACCTTTTTCGACATAGTCACGAACGTTATCCAGATAGATCGAGGGCAAAATCCCCCGCCGTTTGTAGCGGTCAAAAATGATCAGGTCGAAGTCGTCGATTTTTTCAAGAAACAGCTCACGCGTGGGGAAAGCGATCAGCGACAGTTCGTCCACCGGTACGCCGTCCTGTTTTTCCGGGGGGCGCAGAATAGTAAAATGCACAAGGTCCACCGAGCTGTCCGACTTCAGCAGGTTGCGCCATGTGCGCCCGCCGGGGTGCGGCTCGCCGCTGACAAGCAGCACACGCAGACGGTCACGCACGCCGTTGATCTGGACGATCGCGCTGTTATTACGGTCAGTCAGTTCTCTGTCCGCCTTGGGCACGGCAAAGCGGATCACGTTGCGCCCACCGTGGTCCAACGTCAGCGGCAGCTCGATCGGGCGGTTGATCGGCACCTCGTAGATGCCCGCGTCCTTCCCGTCGATGGACAGTTCGATATTGGTGGTGACGTCACCCGGCGCCGCGCCCATGTCCTCGATCCGCAGGCGCAGGGTGATCGGCTCACCCAGAATGGCATAGGCCGGTGCGTTTTCTACGATCAGGCGGCGATCCCAATCGTCGGGCTGTCCGGACAGAAGCACGTGGAACGGCGCTGGCAGGTCAGGCGCGCGATCCGCGTCATGCACCTGTCCGTCGGTCATGGCAACGATGCCAGCGATGCGGCCGCTAGGCTCTTGCGCCATCACCTCGGCCAAACGCGACATCAGCAACGTGCCCGCGTTGTCGGTGCCATCAGGCACCACGATCCGGCGCACCTCGGTGTTGGGCTGAGCGGCCAGTCTGGCCTCCATCGCATCGGCTGCCGCGTCAATCTGCGCTGGCCGATCCGAAAGGCCCTGACTGGCGGATCGATCCACCATCAGCAGCACGATATCAGAAAGCGCTTTGCGGTCCTCTTGCCTTAGACTGGGCCCCGAAAGCGCAGCCAGGATCACCAGCCCCGCCAAGGCTCGCATGGCCCATCCTGCCAGCCCGCGCCACATCGCCAGACCAATTCCAAGAACGACCAGCGCGGCCAGCGCCATCAACACCGCCCAAGGCAGCAGGGGATCAAAGACAATTTCGCTCATTGGCCCAACCTGTCCAAAAGGGCGGGCACGTGCACCTGGTCGGATTTATAGTTCCCCGTCAGCACATGCATCACCAGATTCACGCCGAACCGATACGCTAGCTCGCGCTGTTTTTCTCCGGCATAGCCGCGCCCGACAGGGTACAGAGGGTTGCCCTGCTGGTCCGTAGCCCAGGCGGCGGCCCAGTCATTGCCGCCGATCACCACAGGCGTCACCCCGTCATTGAGGTTGCGAAAGGGCATGCCGTCGATCAGCTCGGCGTCGGGCGGAGCGGCCTCGACCCAGACATCGCGGCCATTAAAGCGCCCCGGAAAGTCCTGCAGCAGGTAAAACGCGCGCGTGACCACATGGTCCTGCGGCACCTGTTCCAACGCAGGAATATCCAGTGGCCCGGCCAGTTGACGCAGCTTGCGGCCGTTCGGGCTGGCGGCCGAACCGTTCCGGGCGATATCGGCGTCGCGCGTGTCGAACAAGATCATTCCGCCCGCGCGCAGATATTGGTTCAGCTTGGCATAGGTTTCGTCCGAGGGGATCGGCTGTGCCTGCGTGATCGGCCAATAAATCATCGGGAAAAAGGCCAGCTCGTCGCGTTCAAGATCCACTCCTATGGGCGGGCCAGGTTCGACCGAGGTGCGGAAAAACAACACGTCGGACAAGCCCAGCATTCCTGCGGCAGACAGTTCATCCTGTCGGGCATCGCCGGTTTTGACATAGGCCAAAACGACCTCGGCAGCGGCGGTGACGGCGCGCATCTCATCGGCCTTGGCGTCAAGCGGCAAGATGCCCAGCACCAGTGCCGTCGCCACCCCCCGCGCGCCAATCAGACGTCCAGACAGCGCCAGCGAGGCCACGATATCCGCTATCAGTAAGGCGATTGCAGCGGCCAGAACAAAGCCCGCCAGCGGGCGTTCAGCGGAAAGGGCCAGACCCGAAACCGGAATGCGCGCAGGCCAGGCAAAAGGCTGCAGCACGCGATCAGCGGTCATGGCGTTTAGCGCCAGCCGCCGGTCTTCGTGCTGATAAATGCCGGGGCGCAGATCAGGACCCAAGGGCGCGCTGACCAGCATCGGACCATCCACACCGGGCCGCGTTCCGGCATCCTCGGTCCGGCCAAAACCGTCCATTACCTGAACCGGGCTCCAGACCGTCCCGTCCAGTTCGCTTGCCTCGGGCTGAGCCACAGACGAGGACACGGCCAGCCGGTCCAGCATCTGCACGAACAGGCCCGACAGGGGCAGCGTGCTCCATTCGGCGTTGGCGGTGACGTGGAACAACACCACTTGTCCTGCGCCCACAGGTTTACGCGTCACCAGAGGCGAGCCATCGGTCAGCTGTGCAATCACCCGGTCGGCCAGTGACGGATCGGGTTGGGCCAACACCTGAGAGGACACGCGCACATCGCCCGGAATTTCCAAACCGGCAAAGGGGCTTTCCTCAGAGAACGGCGCCAAGGCCTTGGGTTCACCCCAGCTCATGGCGCCACCCACGCTGCGCCCACCCGAGCGCAAGCGTACCGGCATCAGGGGGTGTTCTTCGGCGCGGCTGACATCGCTGGCCGCCAGTTTCGGGCCGGCGAACCGCAGCAACATCCCACCCTTTTCGACCCATTCGGTCAGGGCGTTTTCCTCGGCGGGGGACAGGGTGGCGATATCGGCCAGAACGATCACATCGGGATTGGCTGGGATCACCTCGATCAGCGGATAATCCAACAACTCGACCGTCGGAGACAACGCCTGCGTCAGGTAATGCAGCGGGGCCAGCAGCTCCAGCCCTTCACGGTCGTCGCGGCCGGCGATCAGGGCAACCTCGCGGCGGCGCAGAGTGTCATCAGTCAGGGCGACCGCCCCGGCCGAGCGCAGCCCCTCGATCTCGAACCGTGTGACGCGGGCGCGCAGTTCCGAGGGCAACACAAGCACGCCTTCGGCCTCGGTCTGCGCATCATCAAAGCGCAGGGGCATCCGCGCCAGCACACGCTGCACACCGTTCGGATCACGCCCATGCGCTGCGATCTGCACTTCACGGGCGGGGCCGGGCACCGAACGCGTGGCTGACAGCGCGATCCCCTCGTCGGCAAAGACAGCAGGACGCAGCGCCACCAGCGCACGGCCGCTTTCGAACACCCTTAGGGGGCCAAAGGTTTCCAGCCGTTCCAGCACCTCTTGCTGCCCATTCCACGCGGCCCCGTCGCTCAGCCAGAAGGTCTGGAACGCAGGGGTTTCAAGGGCTTCCAGCTGCTGCAGAACCTCTGGGCCCGAGGGTTCCCACGGATGCGGTTCAAATCCAGGCAGTCGTCCGCGCAAAGCCTCGGCCGGTTGAAAGCTGGGAGTCTTGGGATCGGTGAGCTGCAAAATCGCGACGGGGCGGCCCTGGCGGCCTGCCTCGGCCAGGAATTGCGCGGCTTGTTCGCGGCGTGCCGTCCAGTCCTGCGCGCCGGTCCAACCGCCATCCAGCACGATCAGCAAGGGCATATCAGTATCTGTACGCTCGGGCTGGGGGTTCAGCACAGGTCCGGCCAGTCCGACGATCACCGCTGCCGCAGCCAGCATCCGCAGCAAAAGCAGCCACCAGGGCGTGCGATCGGTGACCGTGTCGTCGTCCTTAAGCCCCAGCAGCAGCGCAACACCGGGAAACCGCCGCCGGATAGGCGCCGGAGGCACCGCCCGCAGGATCAGCCAAAGCACCGGCAACAAGGCCAAAGCCCAAAGCAGCCAAGGCGTTGCAAAACCTATTGGGCCAAGGATCATGCCGTCCCCCTGTTCAGCGCCTGCCAAAGCCACAGCAGCGCAGCCTGCGCGCTTTCGCCCGTGTGATGCACGTGAAATTGCCAACCCGTGGCCCGGCACAATTGGGACAGCTCGTCCTTGCGCCCGGCCAGGCGGGTCAGATACCGGTCGCGTAGATCGCCAGCCTTCAGGGTTTCATGCTTCAGCGAGCCACCCATGCTTTCAAACACAGTACGCCCGGTGAAAGGAAACGCCTCTTCGGACGGATCCAGCACCTGAAACAGCACCCCTCGCACACCGCGATCGGCGGCCTTGGTCAGGGCTTGCCTAACGGCGGTGATGTCACCCATGAAATCCGACATGAACACAGCGCGGGCATGAGGGATCATGGCCCGGGCCTCGGGTTCGGCGTAATCGTCATCAGAATCGACGCTAAAGAATTCTGCCAGGCGCAGGATCTGGTTGTTGCCCCGGCGCGGTGGCAGGTTGGTGCCGGTCAGCCCCACACGTTCACCGCCCCTGACCAGCAGGATGGCGATCGCAAGGGCCAGTACACGGGCGCGTTCGATTTTTTCCGGCAGCTCTTTGCCCGACGCGAACCGCATCGAGGCCGCCTGATCCACCCACAGCATCACGCTCTGAGCGATTTGCCATTCGCGTTCGCGCACGTATTGTGCATCCCCACGGGCAGACCGGCGCCAGTCAATCATCCGCCGACTGTCCCCCGGCTGAACGGGTCGGTACTGCCAGAAATCATCCCCCATCCCGGATCGTCGACGGCCGTGTTCGCCCAGCAGGACCGTGCCTGCCAGATGCTCGGCCCGCGCCAAAAGCGGCGGTAGGCGCGCGGCCTGATCCTCGGCCCGCGCCCGGAGATGCTGGGGAGTGCTCACGCAGCGGCCTCCACCCGGGTGATCCGCGTGGCGGTGGTGTCGATCAGATCGGCCAGGTTGTCACCCCGCGCCCGCGCGGCAAAGTTCAGCGCCATCCGATGCGACAGGACGGGGCGCGCCATGGCCCGTACATCCTCGATCGAGGGCGCAAGCCGCCCTTGCAACATCGCCCGCGCCCGCACTGTCAGCATCAGCGCCTGCGCCGCACGCGGCCCCGGCCCCCAGGCGACGGTCTGTTTCACGCGCTCATCCGCGCTGTCATCATCGGGACGGAAGGCACGGACCAGATCCAAAATCGCCTCGACCACGCTGTCACCCACCGGCATCCGGCGCAGCAAGTCCTGTGCCTCCAGCAATTCGGCGGCGGTGAACACCTCGTGCGCCTCATCCTCGCTTACACCGGTGGTGGCCAGCAAAATGTCGCGTTCAGTCTGACGATCCGGATAGGTCACGTCGATCTGCACCAAAAACCGGTCCAGCTGAGCCTCGGGCAGCGGATAGGTGCCCTCTTGCTCGATCGGGTTCTGGGTGGCCAAAACGTGGAAGGGCGTGCCCAGAACACGATCCTCGCCGGCAACAGTAATGTGTTTTTCCTGCATTGCCTGCAAAAGCGCCGATTGCGTCCGCGGACTGGCACGGTTGATCTCGTCCGCCATCAAAAGCTGACAAAACACCGGCCCCGGCACGAATCGGAACGAGCGTTTGCCATCCTCGTCCGAATCCAATACCTCGGACCCCAAAATATCGGCTGGCATCAAATCGGGCGTGAACTGAATACGATTGCCATGCAGTCCCATCACCGTGCTCAGTGTGTCCACCAAACGCGTTTTGCCCAAGCCCGGAAGGCCGATCAGCAGTCCATGCCCCCCGCACAGCAGCGCGGACAAGGTCAGATCGACCACCTGTTCCTGCCCAATGAACCGCCGCGTGATCGAGGCCTTCGCCTCGGCCAGCTTTTCCTCGACACTTTCGATCCGGGCCACCAGATCGTCCTGATCGGTCATGGCAAAACTCCTGCGCAAACTATATCCTCTTCCAAGAGTGTATCGCGCTGGGGGGAAATGGCAAAAACAATGAGCGAACAAATGATCGTGAAACCATCGGCAAATAGTATTGCTGCCTCGGCCAAAGCAGCTGCCAAGGGCAAGGGTCTGCCGCCCGTTCACCTGTGGAACCCGCCGTTCTGCGGCGATCTGGACATCCGCATCGCCCGCGACGGCACCTGGTTTTACCTGGGCACACCCTTTGGCCGGCCCGAGCTGGTGCGGCTGTTCTCGACCATCCTGCGCAAGGATGACGACAAATATTTCCTGGTGACCCCCGTGGAAAAGGTCGGCATCACCGTCGATGACGCGCCCTTCGTAGCCGTCGATTTTGACGTCACCGGCAAAGGCGTGGACCAAACCCTTACCTTCCACACCAATGTGGGCGATGTAACAACTGCCGGTCCGGACGCCCCTATACGCGTCACCCGTGATCCCGAAACCGGCGAACCCTCGCCCTACGTCCTTGTCCGCACCAATCTCGAGGCACTGATCGACCGCAAAAGCTTCTACCGCCTCGTCGATCTGGGCGCGCATCACCCCATCGACGGAACCAACTGGTTCGGCCTCTGGTCGGGCGGTCAGTTCTTCCCCATCATTCCATCCGCTGACCTGTCCTGACCGCCCATCGCCCCCCGAGGGCAGCAGGGAGGGTGGGCGGGCGCTGCCCGAGGGGGGCGATCCCCCACCATCACATGCCAAACTTCGCCGCAAATCTGACCCTCCTGTTCACCGAGCTTCCCCTGCTCGAACGCTTCGACGCTGCCCGCCAGGCCGGCTTCACCGCCGTCGAGCTACTGATCCCCTACGACGCCCCCGCGCCAGACCTGGCGCATGCCCTCAAGAACGCCAACCTCCACCTTGCGCTGATCAACACCCCCGCCCCTAACTGGGCCGCGGGGGACCGCGGTCTTGCGGCTCTGCCAGATCTCCAACAGGAATTTCAGACTTCCTTTGAAACCGCCCTGCACTACGCTGCGCAGCTGAACCCGGATCACATCCACATCATGGCCGGGCTTGCAAAAGGCCCAACGGCCCACGCGACCTTTGTACAGAACCTCCGCTGGGCCACGCAGCGTGCGCCAAACCATTCGCTTCTAATCGAGCCCATTAACCCCATCGACTTGCCCGGCTATTTCCTGAATGATTTCGACCAGGCCGCTGCCATTCTGGACACGATCGACGCCCCCAATCTGGCGCTGCAATTCGACGCCTACCATGCCCACAAAATCACCGGCGACATGCCAGCAACCTGGGCCAAACACGGCCATCGCGCCCGCCACATCCAGGTCGCCAGTGCCGAAGGGCGGCACGAACCCAGCAAAGGCGCCATCGACTATCAGGCCTTCTTCGCCCAACTGGACGCGCAGGGCTATGCTGGCCACGTCAGCGGTGAATACTTCCCCGCAGCCCGCACCGAGGACGGGTTGGATTGGATAAAATCGCCCGCGCCCAAACCCTCCTGACAGGATGCTGTCAGGAGGGGTATGACATACCGGCTTCATCAACAAACTGATGGAGAATTTAAAATGACCTTTACCCCCAAAGACGCCGTCGTCTGGACCGAAATCCGTGTCACCGATTTGGAAAAGGCCACCGCCTTTTACGCCGATGTGTTGCAGAACAAGATGACCATCACCTCCGATATGGGGCCTCAACCCATGGCCGTCTTCAGCTACGCAGGCGATCCGGGCATCTCGGGGCATCTGATCCAAGGCACTCCTGCTCCCGCAGGCTCCGGCAATATCGTCCACCTGAACGTTCCCGATTCGCTTGAGGCAACGCGCGTTCGTTTGATCCCAGCTGGCGGCACCGTGCAAAGCCCCGATATTGAAATCCCACCAGGTTCGTATTTCTATGCCACCGACCCCGACGGCAACACCATCGGGCTGTTCCAGTACAAGGACTAAGCCATGCGTCGCGCCGACCGCCTGTTTCAGATTGTTCAATATCTTCGGGGCGGTCGGTTGCTGAAAGCCGCGCAATTGGCTGAACGGCTAGAGGTGACTCCACGCACGATCTATCGCGATATCGCCGACCTGATCGGCTCGGGCGTGCCGATCGAGGGCGAGGCGGGCGTCGGCTATTTGATGCGCGAAGGCTATGACTTGCCGCCGCTGATGTTTACCCAGGATGAAATCGTTGCGCTTGTCGCCGGGGCCCGCATGATCAAGGCTTGGGGCGGTGCCAAGATGGCCGCGGCCGCCGAAGAGGCCCTAGTTAAGATAAACGCCGTGCTGCCAGACGCTGCGCGCGCGCAAGCAGACGAGGTACATGTCCACGCTTTTGGCACGGCAGACATGTCCGATCTGCAGCGCGAACGGCTGGACAAGATTGAATACGCGACCAATGCAAAGATCAGCCTGGACATGACCTATCTAGACCTGTCCGAACAGCTAAGCAGCCGCCGCATCCGCCCCTTGGGTTTGTGGTATTGGGGCAAGGTCTGGACCTTGGTTGGCTGGTGCGAGCTGCGCGAAGATTTCCGCTCGTTCCGACTGGACCGGATTGCCGATCTGACCGAGGGTCCACCCTTCAAGCCCCAGCGCGGAAAAAACTTGCGCGACTTCTATGCCCGGCGTCTGGCCGAGGGGGATCACCCCTCGATGCCGCGGCGCCCTAGCCTTTGAAGTTGATATTGCGCACCAGGCCTTCTTGCGCGGTCGAGGCAACAAGCCGTCCATCCCGCGAGTACACCTGACCACGGTTGAACCCGCGCGCGCCACCCGACCAAGGGCTGTCCATCACGTACAAAAGCCATTCATCCATGCGAAAATGATCGTGAAACCAGACCGCGTGATCCAGGCTGGCGAACTGCATGTCCGGATCGGTAAACGTCTTTCCGAATGGCAGCATACACGTGGTCAGCAGGCCATAATCGGTCGTATAAGCCAAGCCCGCGCGATGCATGGCCGGATCTTCCCCAAAACCGCCACGCAGACGCACCCACATGGCATGCGAAGGCGCGTGGGCCTCGCGGGTGAACGGGGGGCGCAGGCCAACAGGGCGCATTTCCACCGGACGCGGCGACCGCAACCACTTGAGGAACTCGGGCGGCAGCTGGTCAGCCATTTCCTCGCCGACCTCATGATCGGCTTTCAGCTCGTCCGGGCCGGGTACATCGGGCATTTCGTCCTGGTGGTGAAAACCCGGCTCTTCGCCATGAAAACTGGCCGCAAGGTTCAGGATGGGCTTACCGGCCTGCACAGCGATCACCCGGCGCGTGGCAAAGCTGCGCCCGTCGCGGTCGCGCTCGACCTGATAAAGAACAGGCTGCGTGGCGTCACCGGGACGCATGAAATAAGCGTGTAACGAGTGCACAGGTCGGTCATCGCTAACCGTCCGAATGGCGGACATCAGCGCCTGACCGATAACCTGCCCGCCAAAAGACCGCCCCCGCCCCTGAGGCGTTGCAATCCCGCGAAAATAGTTCTGCTCGACCTGTTCGACATCCAGTACATCATCCAGCCACTGGCCTGGTCCGCGCGCTTGCTCGTTGCTCATTTGGCTACCCCATTTGTCCCTCGGGCCCTTAGTCAGAGGCATTTCCCGCCCAAGTGCAAGCGCATTCGGCAGGGCCTAATGCCCGATGATCTTCTCTTCTGCGCTTTGAACGCCCAGCTCTTCCAGCTCTAGCACGGAATGAGCGACGCCAAACCGTTCGCGCAACAGGGTCTTGATCGCTTGCTTCACCTTTTCGGCGTTCTCTTGGCCATCCAGAACCACATGCGCCTCAAGTCCCGATTCATGTTCTTGCATGCGCCACAGGTGCACATTGTGGACACTGTCCACGCCGCGCATTTCGCCCAGTGCCTTGATCACCTCGTGCAGGTCGGTGCCCTCGGGGGCGCCCAGCATCAGAATGCGGATCACCGGCACGACACCTTTCCAAGACATCCACAGAATGTAACCGGCAATCATCAACGTCACGATAGGGTCAATCAGGCGCCAGTCATACAACAGGATCAGCGCGCCCCCGACGATCACCGCAACCGAGCCCAGCGCATCGGCCAAGTTATGCAAAAACGCCGCGCGCATATTCGCGCTGTCCTTGCTTAACCGCATGATCAGCAAAGCAGTCACCGTGTCCACCACCAGCGCCACCCCGGCAACAACGACCACGATCCACCCCTCGACGGGTTGCGGGTTCAGCAACCTTTCGATCCCTTCGGCGGCCAGATAGATCGCGACCACGATCAGCGTGGTATAGTTGACCAGAGCGGCGACCACCTCGGCGCGGCCATAGCCAAAGGTCATGCGGTCATCTGCCGGACGTTTGCCGATCCGCCGGGCTGCAAAAGCGATGACCAACGACAGCGCGTCCGACAGATTATGAATCGCATCGGCGATCAGCGCCAACGAGCCTGAGATCACCCCAGCCGCGATCTGCACCAGCGTCAGGAAAAAGTTGACCGCAACCGCCATCACCACGCGCTTGTCCCCGCTGTCCAGATTGGGGTCAGGGCGGTGATGGTGTTCGTGCGACATGGGTGGCCCCTTAACGGCTGCGGGTCAGTTGCAGGAAGACATCTTCCAGGTCGGCTTCTTCGGTTTTGACATCCCGAATGCGAATGCCAGCAGCACGCACCGCTTCCAGCACATGTTCGGCGCTGGTCTGGTTCGC
Source organism: Thalassovita sp. (assembly GCF_965218685.1). Classification (GTDB taxonomy): domain Bacteria; phylum Pseudomonadota; class Alphaproteobacteria; order Rhodobacterales; family Rhodobacteraceae; genus Thalassobius. The sequence continues at coordinate 617,400 of NZ_OZ244657.1, forward strand.
ATGATAGCTAAGCGCGATGCCCCCGTCAGCGCGGGTGCTGACCTCGATCCCCTCGGCCTGAGGCAGCGCGGCGGGCGTGCCCTCGGGCAGAACGACCATTGTCTTGGCGTCGATACTGCCCAGCAGGTTGGCCGTACTGTCGCGCGCGACCAGTTCGCCTTGGTTGATGATTGCGATTTCGTCGCACATCTCTTCGGCTTCTTCCAGATAATGTGTGGTCAGGATGATGGTCATGCCTTGCTGATTCAGCTGGCGCACGTTTTCCCACAGCATCTGGCGCAGCTCGATATCCACGCCGGCCGTGGGTTCATCCAGCACCAGAATATGCGGGTGATGGACCAGGGCTTTGCCCAGCAACAACCGCCGCCGCATCCCGCCCGACAGGGTGCGGGCATAAGCCTCGGCCTTATCCTCAAGCCCCACCAGACGCAGAATCTCGTCGCTGCGGCGTTGGGATTTCGGCACGCCGTACAGGCCCGCCTGCACCTCCAAAGCCCCTCGCGGAGTAAAGAACGGGTCCAGGTTCAGCTCTTGCGGCATCACACCGATCGAGGCGCGCGACTGGCGCGGATTCACGTCCTGATCAAAGCCCCAGATCTTGACCGAGCCTTCGGTCTTGACCACCAGCCCCGCCAGAATGTTGATCATGGTGGATTTACCGGCCCCATTCGGCCCCAAAAGCCCGAACACCGACCCCTGCGGGATGTCCAGATCGACCCCCTTCAGCGCCTCTTTGCGTGGTTGTCCCTTGGCTCCGCCATAAACCTTGCGCAAACCCCGGATTTCAATTGCGTTGCCGCCCATGGTGCTCTTGCCCCTGCTCGCCCTATCGCTCATAACTGGACTAGTTGTTTTGCAGCCAAAAGGAAACAGCCCCAATGACGACGCAAGCGCCCGAAACCAAGATTGTCGAGACCACCAAGATCGCCTGTGACGGCGGCGAAGGTGCCCTGGGCCATCCCCGCGTCTGGCTGACCATTCCTGCTGATACCGGTTATGTGGAATGCCCCTATTGCGACGCGAAATACGTGCTGAAAGGCAGCGACGCGGCCTGATCGCATCTGGTCGCGCCCTGATTTGCGTGGCAAAACATACCGCACGCGCAACGCAGGAAGGAAGCCGCCATGCAATTCGGCAAGGGATGTCATCTTCATCTGATCGACGGATCGGCCTTTATTTTTCGCGCTTATCACGCGTTGCCACCGCTGACGCGCAAATCGGACGGGTTGCCGATCGGGGCAGTGGCTGGTTTCTGCAACATGATCCACAAATATGTGGAAGCAAACACCGGGCCTGACGCGCCGACCCATGTAGCGGTGATTTTCGACTATTCCGGCAAAAGCTTTCGCAATGATCTGTATGATCAGTACAAGGCCAACCGGCCCCCTGCGCCCGAGGACCTGGTACCCCAGTTCCCGCTGACGCGCCGCGCGACCGAGGCGTTCAACATCGCCTGCAAAGAAATCGAAGGCTTCGAGGCCGACGACATCATCGCCACCCTGTCTTGCCAGGCGCGGGATGCGGGTGGTCGGGTGACCATCATCAGCTCGGACAAGGATCTGATGCAGCTGGTGGGCGGCGGCGTCGAAATGCTGGACGCAATGAAGAACAAGCGCATCGATTCTGACGGTGTGTTGGAAAAATTCGGCGTTGGGCCCGAACGCGTGGTGGATGTGCAGGCGCTGGCCGGCGACAGCGTGGATAACGTGCCAGGCGCGCCGGGGATCGGGATCAAAACCGCCGCGTTGCTGATCAACGAATACGGCGATCTGGAAACCCTGCTGGACCGCGCTGAAGAGATCAAGCAACCCAAGCGGCGCCAGACTCTGATCGAAAAACGCGACCAGATCGAAATGTCCAAGCGCCTTGTGCAGCTGGATTGCGAGATGGAGCTGGATTTCACCCTGGATGACCTTGAGGTCCGCGATCCTGAACCGGACGTCCTGCTGCCCTTCCTGGCTGAAATGGAATTCCGCACCCTGGTCAAACGTGTGGCCGATCAATTGGGTGCCGAGGCACCGGTGATTGCCGACACTGATCCCGCAGGGGCCGAGCCCGGCAAGGTAGAAACACCCGCAGCCGCACCCTTCAAACCCGAGGATTACGAATGCGTGCGCGATGCGGCCGCGCTGCAAAAGTGGATTGACCGCGCGTACGAACGCGGCCATGTCGCCGTGGACACCGAAACCACTGGCCTGGACGAAATGCGCGTCGATCTGGTGGGGATTTCACTGTGCGTCGATGCCGGGCAGGCCTGCTATATCCCGCTAACACACAAGGATGGCTCGGACGATCTGTTCGGCAGCGATAACCTGGCCGAGGGGCAGATGCCGCTGGATCAGGCGCTAGAGATGCTGAAACCGCTTTTGGCTGACCCTTCGGTGATGAAAATCGGCCAGAACATGAAATACGATGCCAAGATTTTCGCCCGCTATGGCGTCACCGTCACGCCCTATGACGATACGATGCTGATGTCCTATGCGATGAACGCAGGTCTGCACGGGCACGGCATGGATGCGCTGGCCGAACGCTATCTGTCGCACACGCCGATCTCGATCAAGTCGTTGCTGGGCACAGGAAAATCCGCAATCACCTTTGACCGCGTGCCTGTCGATGACGCCGTGAAGTACGCGGCCGAGGACGCCGATATCACCCTGCGCCTGTGGCAGCTGTTCAAGCCTCAGCTGCATCAGACGCAAGTGACCACCGTCTATGAAACGCTGGAACGCCCCCTCTCGCCCGTGCTGGCCCGGATGGAGATGCACGGCATCAAGGTTGACCGCGATACCCTGTCGCGCATGTCCAACGCATTTGCCCAGAAAATGGCGGGCTACGAGGCCGAGCTGTACGAACTGGCAGGCCACGAATTCAACGTTCAGTCCCCCGCGCAGGTTGGTAAAATCCTGTTCGAGGAAATGAGCCTTGAGGGCGGCAAGAAAACCAAAACCGGCCAATGGTCTACCCCCGCCAACGTGCTGGAAGATCTGGCCACCGAACACGATTTCGCCGCTCGCGTGCTGGATTACCGCCAGCTGCAAAAACTGAAATCCACCTACACGGATGCGCTGCAGGACCATATCAACCCAGACACCGGCCGCGTGCATACCTCGTACGTGCAGACGGGAGCGAACACCGGCCGTCTGGCCTCGACCGATCCGAACCTGCAAAACATCCCCGTCCGCACCGAGGAAGGCCGCCGCATCCGCGAAGCCTTTGTGGCAGACGAGGGCAAGGTGCTGCTGAGCCTCGACTATTCCCAGATCGAGCTGCGCATTCTGGCCGAAATGGCCGGGATCGACGCGCTGAAACAGGCGTTCAAGGATGGGCTGGATATCCACGCGATGACGGCCAGTGAAATGTTCGATGTGCCGCTGGACGAAATGACCCCCGACATCCGCCGTCAGGCCAAGGCGATCAACTTTGGTGTGATCTACGGCATCTCGGGCTTTGGGCTGGCGCGTAACCTGCGCATCCCACGGGCCGAGGCGCAGGGGTTCATCGACCGCTACTTCGAACGTTTCCCCGGCATCCGCGCCTACATGGACCAGACGACGCAATTCGCCAAGGACAACGGCTATGTCCAGACGATGTTCGGCCGCAAGATCCACACGCCCGAGATCAACGCCAAGGGCCCCGGCGCCGGCTTTGCCAAACGCGCCGCGATCAACGCCCCCATCCAGGGCACTGCTGCAGACGTGATCCGCCGCGCTATGATCCGGATGGAGGACGCCATCGCCGATCTGCCCGCGAAAATGTTGCTACAGGTGCATGATGAACTGTTGTTCGAGGTAGATGCCGACCGGGCCGACGATGTCATCACCCGCGCCCGCGATGTGATGGAAAACGCCGCAGCTCCCGCCCTGCATCTGTCCGTGCCGCTGACGGTGGATGCGGGCCAAGGTCAGAACTGGGCGCAGGCGCACTAGTCCTCGAACAGGTAATCAATCGCGGTGATTTCTTCGGCCAATTCGGTCGAGATCCCAAGGAATTCAGCCAACGCTACCGCGTTCTCAGCGGGTTCGGCGCGCTGTTCGATCCTGTTGTAGTTCTCGAAATCCTGATCACGAATCCGATCGCTTTCGAACACGATATCGCTGCGGATGGTGGGCAGAAGACGCTCCCAGGTCTCATCCGAGGTATGCTCGCCTGCCAGTCCAATGCGCTTGGCGTGACCGGTCAGATACTCGTCCGTCATCTCGCAACTGATCTCAAGCAGGCGCGTGACCGAACGGTCTCCGGTCAGGTCCTTCAGCAATTCGATATTGGCGGGATCGATGCACAGGATCATCCGGTCTGTTGTGAAATAGTCGAACATCATCCGCATGAGCGCCCGCCGGTGGCGCGTTCGTTTGGCCAGAGTGTTCTGAATCCCACCCATATCAGGCAGGGCCGTGTCCTCTTCGTTGAACATGTATTCGATCGCGGGGATGTTGGTTTTCTGCCGTATGAAGGCCAGCAATCGCTTGGCCACGTGCCATTTCTTGCTGATCACGATCAGCAGCTCGCGTTCGCGGCCCAACGTCGTTTCGGTTTCCCAAAAACGCATACCGAAACGGCGCCCGATTCGACCACGGTCGGTAAGGAATTTGTACAGGCTGCGCCCCTCGTTCGAGATTTTGAACTCGACGCCTTTCGAGGCATAAAGCGTACCCAACCTCTCTTTCAGCTCATGCGCTTCGGGGCTGATCTTTCGGGCAAAAAGAAAGTCCTGACTAAGCAATAAGTCATAGTGATCATTATAGAAATTAACCGGAATCCCGTAGTCCGAGAACATCAGGAAAGTCAGCGTTCGCGAGCGAATTTCCGCCTCGGGCACCAGATGACGAACAAGGGTCTGAAAGAAGGTTTCGTCCGGAATCCAGGTTGTCTTGAAGAACCGAACGACGTCCGGGCGATCCGCCACGAATTCCCGGATCCATTCGATCGTCAGGCGGCGCAGGCACCACCACTGACTGCCGATCTGAACCTGGATATCCTCGGGAATCGCACGTTTCAGGCCCAGTTTGCGCTGCGCCTGAAGCATCCAGTAGAACAGCCTCTTGTGTTTGCGTTCATTGATGTAGTGCCGATAGATCAGCCGGTCTTCTTTCATCCCGGTCTTGATCCAGTCGCTATCAAAGAAATCAAAGCTTTCGATGTAATCGCAATCGTCCGCGTCCAGGAATTCATGGGCAAATTCGGCCGATTTGATCGCCATGCAATCGCCCGAAACCATCATGAAATGCGTGGCACGCGGAAACGCCTCCAGCGCGCTGTCCAGGGCATTCAGCGTCGCCTGCACAAGGCTCCATTCCCCCCAACCGCAGCGGACACGCTTGGCGAATACCACGTTGGGATTACCGGCCAGCCCCTGTTTGATCCGTTCGAAATCGGCGTCACTGGCCGAACCGTCAAAGTGGATCGCCATGTGATCCCCGGCGGCCGTCAAGCTTTGAGCCTGCTGCACGATAGCCTCGGGGTCTTTGTGGCACAGAAGTATGAAGGCAATCGTCGCCATGCGGAGTAGCGCCTGTCCAAACTATTACGATTTCGTCACTTTATGCCCCAATCGCCCCCAAAGAAACAGGGTCCCTGGAAATTCGCGGCAACACCCAACCGCAAGATGCCGAAGCATTGATTGACCCTACGCAAGATGTTTTATTATCTAAACAGGTTGATAACGAATGAATAAACTTGGGCATGATCCCAAGGCGGAGGCAGCACTATGGGTTTTCCCGGTACCTGGATGACCGAAAGCGAAAGCGTCATCTATCGCGTGGTTCCCAAATGCGCCTGTTCGACCATCGGACAGATCATGTTCTATTCGGATCACGGCGAATTCTACGACGGCGACATTCATGACGCCGATGCAGGGATGCATAAATGGGCCTTCGAAGACAGCCAGCCTTTGATCAAAACGGCCGTGATCGGACACAAGACCTATGCGTTCACCTGCGTGCGCAATCCTTATACGCGGGTGCTGAGCTCGTTCTTTGACAAGATTTGCGGCATCCAGCGAAACGGGCGCCGGTATCGGGGAAACCTGGTCCCCCTGCTGATCCAGAAATACGGGGTCGAGGTCGGTGGCCCCGACGGGACTCAGGAGTTCGACCAAATCCGCAGCTTTCGCCGGTTTCTTCTGTTCGTGCGCGACACCATCCGCTTTGGCAAACCGATGGGCCCGGACATCCACTGGTCCTCGGTTTCGGGGCATGTGTCGACGTTCATCCGCAATGGCGGCAAATACGATCACATCTTCTGGACCGAAAAGTTCAATGAAGGGATGCAGACCGTGTTGGACAACGTCGAGACGCGTCACACTGTCGATCTGACCTCGATGCCGCGGTTCAACGAATCCGAAGGCCATGGCCCCAAGCGCGCCCACCCGGTCGAGGATTATTTTGACGACCTGTCGATGCACCTGATGTACGAGATCTACAAATCGGACTTCAAACTCTTCCGCTATGATTTCGAGAACCCGGGCAACAAACTGCCCACTGGCCAAATTGATCTGGCCGAGGTGCATGCCAAGCTGTCTGACTAGGCGGCCTTACTGCGCGGCGCGGGTAATCTGATAGGTCACGCCGGCACTCAGCGGGCCCTGGATCACGGTTTCCTGCCCGTCCGGCCATTTGATCCGCAATTGCTTAGCCTGCGATGCCGTGCCCAAACCGAAGTGGGCAACCGGGGCGTCAAAGGACATGAAACCTCCGCCGAGTTGCACCTCACGCAGCAGCTTGCGGCCGTCCAGCGTTGTCAAAGTCAGCACAGCGCCAATGCCGTCACGGTTTCCGGCCATGTCCTGCAGCGCCACCGTCAGCGCGGCGTTTTGGCTGTTATTCCGGAACAGCACCAGCGGGCCGTTGACAGTGTGCGTCAACACATCCAAATCGCCGTCATTGTCCATGTCGAACTGCAGCGCGGCGGCGGTCATAAGGTAATCTTCCAAACCAAACGGGCCGCTGGCCTCGGTGAAATGGCCCTGACCGTCGTTCTCAAAAAACAGGTTCGAGGGCGACACCTCGTTCGGGACCCAAGTGCCGTTGACCACATAGACATCCAGATCGCCATCGTTGTCATAATCACCCAGCTTGGTGTCCCAGCTCCAACCTCCGATCTCCAGGCCCAGGTCACCGGCAATGTCCTGATAGCGCGCGCCATCCCATTGCAGCAGCACGTTCGAGCGCAGCACCTGCTGAATCGAGTCCTCGGCCTCGGCCTTGGTAAATGCCCGGGGGGGCATGAAATGAATATCGCAATAGGCTCGCGGCACCGGCTGGCTGGCCGGGATCAGCTGACAGATCGAAGGGTCACGGCGCTGGATTGCCAAGTCCTTGACCAGCATCGCCTTGCATTCGGCCTGATAGCGGCCAGACAGTTTCTGACAGTTCTTTGCATAGGTCGGATCGAAGTTGTTGCCCGATTTGTACCAGCCTTTGATCTGCATGTTCTGCTGGCACTTGGCCAGATCGTCAGGGTTCTGGATCACGTCACAATAATGTTCCAGCGGCTGCATCTTCAGCTTACTGGACACACCCGAGGAACGACCGGCGATTTGCGCCATATAGACCTCGGGGATGCCATCGGATGTCAGATCACCCGAAGCAATGGCCATGGTCGTGGTTGTCGTATGCGGGATCAGTTTGTCGGCATGGGTGATCTGGCGGAACCCGCCCTGCCCATCGCCGAAATAAAAGTAATCCGGGATGTCAAAATCGTTGCCCACGACCAAATCAGCCGCACCGTCCTGGTTAAGGTCCGAGAACAGGATCGTCAGCGTCTCGCCGGGGATGCCGGGCAGATCAGTGAAGGCTTCTCCGGTCAGGGAGCCAGCTTGGTTCCACAGGATGCGGTTGCGCGATTCCTCGCCGGGGACGCGGCGATACCAGCCCGCAGCCCAGTTCCCCAAGGCAACGTCCAGATCGCCGTCCTGATCGGCGTCGGCCATGGTAAGCGCCAGTGTCAGAGGTGTTTGGGGATTGTTCGCAACAGGTTGGGCAGGTTCGGGACCGAATTGGCCATTCACGTTGCGCCACAGATAGTTGCCCTTGCCGTAAGAGGTCAGGAACAGGTCGGGCCAGCCGTCATTATCGATATCCGCAAGTGCAGCGTTGAACAGCTCCAGCCCCTCCAGCAGGCCAAGGTCGGGTGTCAGGCGGGTAAACTGCCCCGTGCCGTCGTTTTCATACAGGTACAGCGTTTGTTCCGTCGATGCGATGGCTACGTCCAGATCCCCGTCACGGTCGATGTCAGCGGTGGACAGGCTGCGCCCCTCCCAGAACGGAGGCCACATGTCGCGAAAGGAAAATTCCAAAGGCTTGTCGATACCGTGGGTGCGGGCTTCGACCCGGGTAAAAGGAGTCTCGCCCTTGGTCTGCGGCTGAAACGGCTTCTGCAAGATCGCGATTGCGGCGGCATCCGCGCTGGTCACCTGCGGCGCCGGATCAGGCTGGGCCGTGGACGCATGCGCCGCCAGCCAAGGCGTCGGCGCCTCGCCATACAGCATCTTCAGCGCGCGATCAGATTGCCATTCATGATAGTAATGCACCCCGGCGCCGGTGACCGCACCGCAAAGCGCGACGGCCGCAGCCATCATCCAGCCCGCACGCGCGCCAAGCGCCTGCACCACGATCATGAAGGAATAAACCGAGAAACTGCCCAAGGTGAACAGCAGCGCCATGACATAACCATGCTCTAACCCCGAGGCCAGAAGCACACCGGCCATTACCACGTCAAAGCCGATGGGCACGGGCAGGAACACCCCAATCGCCACCAGAACGACCAGCACCAGAACCGAAAACGGCAGATCCATGATCATCTCTCCGGGCAGGGCGACGGCCACGACGGTTCCCAAAAATCCCGCCAGCAGCATCAGCGGCACGGTTTTCACGATGATGTACCAAAGGTTCTTGGCATAGCCCACGACGACCCCGATCAGCGCCTCGGGCAGCGTTTCCTTGGGGGCCGCGCCCAGCTCTTCTGTGCTCCAGGGTGTTGGGCTGGCAATCTGCTGATCTGCGGGCAATTGGGTCTGCGGCAGGAACCGGCAAATCAGGGGCACCAGCGCCAGGATGATCAGCAGGCTGAACGCAACTTTGGTGATGGCCATATAGACCGGCATCAGGCTGAACAGCATCGTCAACACCACCACGTTCAAGGTAGGCGAGGCGATCATCGCGCTAAGCGTCGTTTCCGCCCTCAGCCCGCTGGAATACATCCCTCGGGCAATTGGCGCGGCGCAATTCACGCAAACCCCCAGCGGCGTGCCAATTGCCATCCCCAGGAACGAGTTCGCCAGCCCGCCACGAAAGCTTTTGGTCCGCAGATAGGACACGGCCGTCAGAAAGGCCGCAGCGAACAGGACGCCAAAGGTCATCCCTTTCTTGTTGGTGTTGATCCAGTTGAGCGTTGACCAGAAAATCCGCTCGAAAATGCTCATCTCGGGGGTAATGGGGAACCTGGCCTCAAAGCTCAGCACGTCCTCCAGCTGGATCGCGCCGGACATCATCGCCTTTTCATTCAGCGCCGGATAACGAGAGCCGGTCCAGAAAAGGTAGGCCAGAATGCCCACGATCACCAGCGCCAGCAAAAAGCGTTTCTCATAGGGTTTCTGAATGAGCTCGGTCATATAGATCCTAGGGCTGCGACCAGTCGATATTGGCGAACTGGCCTAGAAACTGAGTGGTCGGGCGAAAGGCCCGTTCAATTTTGTCCCGTTGCGCGGCCGTCACCTGGTCAGGGGTGATCAACACCTTCCGAGAATACTCGGATTTCGCGCGGGTTCTGAGCGAAAAATCAGGTATCCCAAGGGAGTTCAGCAACATAGGCAGCTCTGAGGCAAGTCGATCATAACGCAGCACGTGCGTGACCAGGCTGACGGGCTGATCATCCTGCATCAAAGTGTATTTAGGCAGATCGGTGGGAAAATCCCCCTTGTTCACGTACTCGTCCCAGTTCAGCTGATAAGCGCCTTCGGGGTTATGCAAAGCCGAGTTTCTGAGCATGTGAAAATGGCTGATGCATTTCGACACCGGCTCGCGCTCGACACAGATCCGTGTCATCGATTGAAAGGTCTCAGCGCCCAAGATTTCACGGATTTGTTTTGCCGACATATGGTTGAAAAACAACGGATTACCGTCCGCCCCAAGGTGATTGCGCGCAACATGACCATCCTCGGGCGGGTAGATCGGCGTTACAATTGCCTCCGGCTCCAGCCGCTGCGAAAGGTCAGTCTCGATACTGGTGCCCGCCGTTTTGGTGGTCTTTACAAAGATCAGTTTGTGCTTGAATGAAACCAAAGCCATCGACGTCAGTCCTTGTTGATCTGGTCAGCCATAGCCGAACAGTTCCGCATCTTCACGGTAGCGGTCCAGCACAAGGTTCCGAAGCGTGTTGTCCGCCCCCAGCTTGGCCCGCAGCTGCGCATTTGCGGCGCTTTTGTTCACATGCGGCAGGCGGGCCGAGGCCTCTGGCAGCCCCAAGGCCAAAACAACATGCGCAAGATCGTCCTGCAGGCTTTCGAACCGGATGACATGATCGGGCTGATAAGGGCCATCCTCCAGGCGCAACCAATCGGTGGCAGCTTGCACGCCGCCAGCGTCCAGAAACTCGAAAAATGCAGTTTCATCCCAGTGTGGGGTTTTCATAGTGTAGCCGCCACTCGGGTCTTCATGCATCCAGCGATGCGGCGAGAAATACCCGGACAAAGCACGTTGAAACGGATCCCGAACCGAGATGATCACACGCGATTCCCGCGACACCCCGGGGCGCAGCGCCTCGTATTCGGCCAGGCTTGCGTGTTTCGACGGGGTCAGGCTGCCCTTTAGACCGAACCGGTCCACGCCGTCCTGATGGCCGCGCAAAATCTTTTCGTCGTCAGAGAAGGGTAACAGAACCTGCTGAATGGAATTGCCGCCCGTCTTACTGACATGCAGGTAAAGAAAGGCGTGTTTCGAGGAATACATTCGCAGCGCGTTCTTCAAAGAAAAATGGATTCGGCACCGATTTGGCGCCGAATCCTTAAAATGTTCAACCGTAGTCCGGCCTTACTGGACCGAGGTCACTTCTTCCAGGCGCTTTTCCAGCGAAGCGATCTGCTCTTGCTGGGCCAGGGTGTACAGGGTCAGTTCCTCGACCTTTTCCAGCAGCGACAGCTGCATCGAGGTCAGATCCAGACCGCCCGCGTTGATTTCCGCGGCCGAGGGAATCTTGGGCAGGTGGCTGTTGGCGTCGATGAACGCGGCCACTTCGGACAGCGGCATCAGGTCATAGTCATCTGCAAAGACATAGTCCGGCACGTTCAGCGTGGTGCCCGACGCAACAAAGCTGTTAGCATACATCGAACCCGACGCGGTCAGATCACCGGTTTCGGTCAGCTCCAGTTCGATCGCGCCGCTACCAACGAACGAGAAGCGGGCCGAGTTATTCACCTGCACGCGGAAGGCCGCAGCGGAGTCACCAGTGTGGTCCAAAGTGAAGTTCGCGGGCGTGCTGTTCTCGATCAACAGGTTACCGCCGCGCACTTCCAGCATCTCGGTCGGTGCTGCGCCCGTGTCGCTGTTTTCAACAAGCAGCGAACCATTGGTGACGTGCAGACCTGCATCCGGGGTGGCGGTGCCAATACCGACCTGCTCGTCATTGGCCAGGTACAGCGTATTGGTGCCGGCACCGGGCTGAATCTTGAAGGGCAGGGCGCTGCCATTAGTGACATCACGCACGAAGAAGTTGGTTTCGTTGCCAGCGATGTCAAAGGTCTGCGCGGTGAAACCGGACGAACCGTTCTGCTCCAGGCGGATCGCCGGCGAGTCACCGTCCGCGATGTGAAGTTCCAAGACCGGGCTTCCGGTGCCCAGACCCACGTCACCCTGACTGTCAACACGCAGCGAGTTCGCAGGGGCACCCGCATCAGCGCGGAACACCTGACGGCCAGCGGTCGCATCATCGATCGAGAAATAGTTGCCGCCGCCGTTGCTGGAATCGTTCGCGGTCAGGCGCCAGTCATTGCTGGGAAAGCTGGCCGAGGCCGACGTATCGTCGAAATTAAGCCGCAGATTGTTCTCTTTCAGCCGCAGTGTGTCAAAGCCAAAGTTTTCGCCGTTCACACAGTCAAGGCCAACGCAGGCGCTGCCTTGTACGATCAGATCGTCTGCAATGACTTGGTCCGCCGAGGCGGTCGCTGCCATCAGGCACACGCGCTAGCGCTGGTCCCCAGCAGGGTAAAGGTTTTCGAGAATGTTTGTTTCATGGGTCCGTCTCTCTCTGTTTCTAGGCCGGCTTAACGCCAGATCTGTTATTCTTTGATATCTTCAGGTGTGATAATCACATTGCGCGACACCACAAAGTGCCCCGTCATGTAAAAGGATTTGTTTCGTTGGTCATTTGCGGCCTCGCCGCGACCGTTGTCGACGGGATTGACGATCTCTTCCATCTCGTCGGTGGCCGCGCTGATTTCATAACGGTAAACGCCGTCCAAAATGGGGTCGCCAGTCAGCCGGAACACCGGGGTACCCGAGTCCGCCATGACGGTTTCGACCTTGCCGTTTGGCATCGTCACTACCATCTGCGCCATCTTCAAACCCGTCCAGTTTTCGAACCAAACGGCATTCGAATTATTCTGCTGAACCGGCTCAGGAGATGCGGCAAACGCTGATGTATTCAGACCAGCAAAGAGGGCCACAGCAAGCAAGCCGGACTTGATCTTCATGGTTGGAACCTCCCGAAAAAATGAATCGATTTGCGTGAAAAGTTATAAATCTTAAGAGAACATTAACCCAAAAACGCTGCATTTCCAAATATTTTGAAGGGAAATTTTCGCCTCTGCCTGTCGATCAGAAACAAAAGGCCACTATCATTGTGATTGTACATAGGATGCGGCCAGGGATTGTGCCTCTTCGATCTGCGACGCCAGCAAGTCGCGCGACAACTGCGCGTTTAGCGCCTTCAGGTCCGGGTCCCCGCTTGCACTGGCCAGCAGCAGCCACATATGCCCCAAAACATAGTCCTGCGGCACCCCGATGCCCTGAAAATACATCCATCCCAGATTAGCCTGCGCGCCCCTTAGCCCCGCCTGCGCCGAGCTTTGCATCAATTGAACAATCAGGTTCAGGTCTTGCTGGGAAAGCTCTTCGCGCTGCAACAGCAACCAAGCCAATTGGAACTGTGCGACCGGGTCCCCCAACCGGGCGGCGGACTGCAGCCCGTCCGAGATTTCCTGCGCAGCATCCAGTGGCTGAAGACGGGGTTCGTACAGGGGGAAGGTCAGCGTCTTGTCGCTTGCTTCTTCGCCGCGACCACCCATCCGGTACAGCTCGTGCGCCTTCGCCTCGTCAAGGGGCACGCCAAAGCCATTTTCATACATGACACCCAGATTTGTCATGGCTTCCTTCAGGCCTTGCTCGGCTGCGCTTTGAAACAGCTGCGCGGCGCGTTCATAGTCCTGAGCCACCCCGTCACCGCGCACATAAAGTGATCCAAGGTTGTTTTGCGCCCGCGCCACTCCGGCGGCGGCAGGACCTTCGAACAGGGCACGCGCGCGCTGCGGATCCTTGGGCACGCCATTGCCGCTTTGATACAAAACGCCCAGGCTGGTCATCGCGTTCAGGTGCCCCTGATCAGCGGCCAGCTGGAACATCGCAGCGGCCTCTTGCGCGCGGCCAATTCCGATCAATGCGTCACCGTAATCCGCCTGGAAATCCGCCTTCCCCGAGGCGGCCGCCTTGGCGAACCATTCCAGCGCGGCCTCAGGGGCCTGTTCGACCCCCATCCCCACAAACAAATGCTGCCCCAGACGGTTTTGCGCGGCGGCATGGCCCTGCCGGGCTGCAAGGGTCAGCCACTCAACCGCGCGGGCGTGGTTCTGCAAAACACCTTCGCCCCGGCCATATTGCATTCCCAATTGATATTGCGCCTCGGCCTGGCCGCTTTGCGCGGCCTGCACCAGATCGGCGTCAGCCTCTTGCGCCAAAAGAGCGACGGGTTGGCACATCAGCAACGCCGCAAAGACCAAGGAGGTGATCCGTGCGCCCATCATGTTAACGCCCCTGATCCGTTGCGTTCGTAACCGGGCCATCTTGCCGGGCGGCCTTGAAAAAAGCGCGGGCCTGAGCCTGGGCCTCGGCTACCTGCTCTGGCGTCATCAAATCATTCAGAACCGAGCGTTTCTGCGCGGCCTCTTGATGTCCGCCCGCAGCAGCGATGTTCATCCAGGCATGAGCCCACACGTAATCTTGCCCGATGCCGTCCCCGGTCGTCAGCATCATCGCCAATTGGTATTGCGCATTGATGTCGCCCGCTTCGGCCGCTTGCCGCAGATATTTGACGGCCCCCTCGGATTCGCCTTGTTCGACCAACCACTGGCCATAGGCCGATTGCGCAGCCCGCAAACCGCCGTCTGCTTGCGCAACCAGCCAGTCCAAGGCTTTTTCATCACCCGCGTCGGCTGCCGCCAAAGCCCATGGGATCACCCGATGAGGCGCCGCCCGACCTTCCAGCTTGCCCTCACCAGCCAGGCGGCCAAGAATTAACTCGGCTTGCGGATCGCCCTGCGAAACAGCCGTGCGATACAGTTTCACTGCCTGCTCCAGATCAGGGGCTCCGGTCTGGCCGTTCTCTAACATGCCCGCAAGGGCCGTGGTGGCCATGGCGAAGTTATTTTCCGATGCTAGCGAGAACAGTTCCCACGCTTGCTCGGGGTTTGCGGGCAGATCGTAATCGCCACGATAGACCGTCCCCATCAGGTAGATTGAAACCAGATCCCCTGCGTTTGAGGCCGCTTTCAACCAGCGCGTAGCCTCGGACACATCAGCCTTGACCCCGTCGCCGCTCAGGTACTTCTGACCCAGAACACGTTGCGCTGGCATGTGGCCAGCTTCGGCGGAGCGGCGATACCACCCCAAAGCCGCATCGCGGTTTTTGGGGGCGCCCTTGCCGCTGTCCATCGCAAGCGCCAGAAAGAATTGCGCCCCGGCATGGCCGTCGTCGGCCGCTCGGGTCAGCCAACGCAGGGTTTCCTGCGGGTTTTCACCCGTTCCGATTCCCTTGGAATACATGCGGGCCAGTTCATACTGGGCCTCAAGATACTGCTGCTCGGCGGCGGCTAGCATCCAGTTGAATGCCTGCCGAGGCTGTTTTTCGACGCCAACCCCATTGAGATACAGAAGCCCCAGATAATACTGAGCTTCCGCATCGCCACGCGTTGCGGACTTGTTGAACAGCTCGGCGGCCTTGGGTTCGTTCCGTTCGGGTCCGCCGGGCATTTGGCTTAGGTAGACACGCGCCAACAGGGTTGCCGCCTGCCGATGGTTTGCATCTACCGCACGCTGCAGCCACACCACCGCGCCGGGAACATCCACCGGCCCGCCGCGCCCCTCTAACAGGACCCGGCCAAAGCGATAGTGCGCCAAGGGGTTGTCTGTCTGTTCGGCCAACTGCTGCAAGCCCGCGCGGACAAAGACAAAATCCTCGCGCTTCCAGGCCTGTTCGATCGCGGACATTTCGGGCAGTGCCCCGTCTTGCTGCGCCTGAACTGTCAGCGGCTGCAAGGTCAAAAGGGCCAGCGCAACGGCACCTATCCCAAACTTGGTACGAGTAGACAGCATCGTGGGGTCTTTTCCAAAAAATTTAGGTCAAATCATGCTTTATGTGCGCTCACCCTAGGAGGATCACCCCGCAAGATCAACGGTGTCACAGTATTGTCAGCGCCCCGGCCCGCAACAGCCACAAAACAGCCGCGGCTCCGCACAGGGCGGCCCCGAAAGGCAGGGCGCGTTGCCCCAGCAAGACCCCACTATCCCCGCGCCCAAGGCTGGCGATCAGGGCAAAAACCAGCCCTCCGATTGCGGCGATCAACACCAGCAGGGGCAGATCCCAAGGTCCTGCCCAGCCGCCCAGACCCGCCATCAACTTAACATCGCCCAAGCCCAGTCCCTCGCGGCCACGCAGCGCTTGGTATCCCCAACGCAGAGCCGCAAAACTGCCCGCGCCAGCCAAAGCCCCGATCAAAGCAGCCTGCAGCCCGATCCCCGCTGGCATTACCGCAAGGACCATCGCCGTTGCGAACAACGCCGCAGTCAGGGGGTCGGGCAAACGGAACCGGGTCAAATCGCACACCGCCAAGACAAGCAGCAACCAAAGCCAAACCGCCCAGATCCATGCCAGCGCGGTGCTAGGCGCAGCGATCGCGGCCAAAACAGCAGCACCGGCCGCGGCGATCTCGGTATAGAGCATCCATGGCGCGATCGAAGCGCCGCAGTGTCGGCACGCGCCGCGCAGCCACAGGAAGGACAGCACGGGGATCAGATCGACAACCTGCAGCGGCGCCTTGCACCGCCGGCAGGCCGAGCGCCCCCACACCACCCCCTGCCCGCGCGGCAATCGGTCTGCAAGCACGCCAAGGAACGACCCTACAAAGGGGCCGATCAGCACCAGCAACAACAACATGGGGTCTGACAATATCATCGCGAGCCTGCCTAAGAGGGTCGCCTTCGTTATTCACTCCGACGGTCGCTTTGTCCATCGCCCCAAAAACATCACCCAAGCCATCCCCCTGTGGACGCCCCCAAGAACTGTGATTATCATGCCGCCATACAGCATGGATTTTTTCAATGACCCAAACCGATTGCCCCCCAAACAACGACCGCGAAGCCGGATTCTCGCTACTGGAATTGATGGTGGTGGTCGTCATTCTGTCCGTTTTGGCGCTGGTGATCGTGCCGCGCGTGATTGACCGCCCTGATCAGGCTCGGGTTGCGCGGGCGCAGTCCGACCTTGCCGCGATTTCCAGCGCTGTGCAGCTGTATCGGCTGGACAATTTCCGCTATCCCACGACCGAGCAGGGCCTGGCCGCACTGGTTACCAAGCCCGCCTTGGATCCCGCTCCGGCGAATTGGACCCAGTACATGGACCGCCTGCCGGTTGATCCCTGGGGACAACCATACCAGTACCTTGTGCCCGGCGTTCACGGAGATTTCGACATCTTCACCTATGGCGCCGATGCCGCCCCCGGAGGCGACGGGGCAAACGCGGATATCGGATCATGGAGCGCCCAATAAGCCAGTCCACGCCAAAAGGCTTCACGCTGATCGAACTCTTGGTGGTTGTTGCGATCATCTCGGTGCTGGCCGTCGGTGCTACGCTGGCTGTCGGGCGTTCAGGCAGTTCGGGCCAGTCGGATCGGGCACTGTTTGCCAAAACCCACGAACGAATGCGCGGCCTTGCTGTCTCGGGTCAGCAGGTGCGGGGGCTGCGCTTTGATCCCCGCGGCATGTTCACAGCAGACTATGGCACCAAGGGCTGGGACATCTCGGAAACGCGCATCAGCTGGGCCGGCCGCGTCGCCGTGGACGTTCCCGGCAGCGCACGCAACACACGCTTTGACGTGCCGCAGGTCATCTATTTGCCGACCGGTCGCACCACGGCCTATTCGATCCGGTTTCAGGACGGCAGCAGCTGCCAGACCGATGGCTGGGGACCTTTGACATGCCAAGGCTGACCCGCCGCGATCGTGGCCTGACCCTGCTGGAGCTGATCGTCGCCGTGGCCGTTCTGTCCATCGGCAGCCTGGCAGCATTGCGCAGCACCGATCAGGCGCGCCTGGCCATCGGGAACGAGCTGCCCCGCCTTCTGGCGGACATCTCGGCCCGCAATCGCACGCAAGAACTGCAGCTGCTGGGCCCTTACGCCGCGCTGCCCGACACGGTCGTTCAGGGCGGCATGCAGATCACCCTGTCGCAAACCCGCAAGACCACGCAGGCCGGTTTGGTCATGACCACCGTCACCGCGAAATCAGAACTGGGGCCCGGCGCCTCTTTGGTGGCGTACCTGCCCCCCGGCCTGCCCGGAGGCCTGCAATGACCCGCGCACCCCGTGGCCTGACCCTGATCGAGCTGGTCGCCGCCATGGCCATTTTCGCGCTGATCGCAGTGATGGGGGCCCAAGCGATGTCAGGAATGCTGCGCCAGCGGGACGGTCTGCTAACCCGGTCCGAAAAAGCCGCCGCGCTGGAATTCGGCACCAGCTTGCTGCGCGCTGATCTGGCCGCCGCAGTGCCGATGCTATTTTACCCGCCCGGACAAACTGCGCCGCGATCCTCGGCCCGCCAGACGGCCAGCGGTTTCGCGCTGTCTGTTGCGGGTCAACAGCGGCTGGACCTGTCCCCCAAGCCGCGTTTTCATCGCATCGTCTACCGTCTGGATCAAAGCTCTGGCACGCTGTGGCGCCGCAGTTGGGGCAGCCTGACGCCCGCCGACAACAGCGCCCTTACACCTGAAGTTCTGGTGCTGGAAGGCGTGCAACAGCTGGAGCTTCGCAGCCATTGGGGTCCCTCGGGATGGCAACCAGGCCTCAGCGCACTGGCGCCGCCCCCATTGCCCGAAACCTCGGCCGATTCCGACGGATCGGGCGCCGCCCCCGAGCTGTATTCCAGCGCCCTGCCCCTTGCGATCGAGATCACGCTGCATCTGGACGGGCTGGGGCCCATTCGCCTGCTGGAGACATTGCAATGAGGCGTACCCGAGGATTTGTCCTGCTGAATGCTTTGGTGCTGATCGCGGCCCTTGCCTCGGTCGCGGCGTTGCTGTTGACCACCGCCGGCGCCGGGCGCGAACGGTTAAGCCAGGCGCGAACGGCGGCGCAGCTTGACCTGAACCTTGATGCATTCGAGGCCTTCGCAACCCAAACCCTGACCAGAAGCGCCGACGGCCGGCCCCAAACACGCCAACAGGTGGACGCCCTTTATGACATTCCGCTGGAACGGGGCCGGGTATCGGGGCAGATTCAAGACCTTCAAGGACAGTTCAACCTTAACTGGCTGACCGATCCGTCCTTTTCCAGCGCGCATCAGGCCCTAAGCCGGTTGATGCGCGCGCTAGGCGTATCCGAGCGTGACGAGCAGCTGCTGCGAAACCTTGTCGACCCGCGCGGCCCCAAGAACAAGGCGGCCTACCTGGCACTTGACCCACCAGAATACCCGGTCGGGGGCGCCTTGCTGATGGTCCAGCAACTGGACCGCACACCGGGCCTGTCAGATCGCGGCCGCGAGCGGTTGAAATCGGTGCTGACGGCCCTGCCAGGTGACAGCACCCTGAACGTCAACACAGCCGATCCGCTGGTGCTAAGCGCCTTCCTGCCGGATTTGTCCCCCGCTGCCCTGGACACGTTGCTGGTGGCGCGTCGGCAATCCCCCTTTGCCTCGGTTCAGGATTTCATGGGCATGGCAGGGCTGCCTGTGGGCGAAGGCGAAGAGCCCGACCCAGGGGCGCTGCAGCCCGAAAACCTCAGCATCCGTTCGCAGTGGTTCGAGGCCCGCATCACCGCCACACTGAACGGCCATCACGCCCAAAGGCGCAGCGTGTTGCGGCGCAAGGGTGTGCCCGCCGTTACCACCACGCAATGGCGCGTCACCCAGCGCCCCTAGCGCATTGCACTTATCGCGCCCAAGCGTCACAGTACCCCCGAAACGCAACAAAGGCCCAAGCTTGACCGCATCGCCAGACATAACGCCCCGCTTTGTTCGCGCCGATCAGGACGCCCCCGCCGCGCCCGATCAGATCGTTCTTGTACCGGGCACCGAGGTTCCGATGATCTCGCTTGACCTGCCTGCAGGACTGCGCGGCGCTGCGCGCGAACAGGTCGCCCGTCGGCAACTGTCTGACCGTATGGGGTTGCCTGCCTCGGACGTGCAGATGCGCCCCTTTGCGCCCAAGGGAACCGCTGACGCATGGACCCGCATTCTGATCACCGATCCGGGTCATTTGGCGCAATGGAAATCGCTTGGCGGGCGCGCTGTGTTGCCTGACTATCTGGCATTGCCCTGCGATCCTGAGCTTTGGTGCCTGGATCAGGATCAGAACGGAACCATACGGGTGCGTCTGGGTGCGTTCGACGGATTCTCGGCGCGGCCCGCACTAACCGTTGCAATGCTGGACAAGGCGCTGGGCGACGGACCACGCCCCAAGGCCTTGTTCCTGCTGTCAGAGCTGCCTCAGATCGCCGAGTGGGCCGATGCGCAGAACCTGCCCGTGGCCCGCACCCCCGAGGATCTGAGCGCGCTTGATCTGCCCGCGCCCAACGTTCTAGCCCATGATGAGCTGTCCTGCGATCTGCGCGCCGATCCTCTGGCCGCGCGGGTGCAGCTGGCCAATCGCGTGCTGCCGTGGCGCTGGCCCTTGCTGGCCGGACTGGTGGCGGCCACGCTGTTTGGCGCGGTACAGATAATTCAGACCCGCAGCTTGCAAAGCCAGACCGCCCAAATAACCCAACAAACCCAACAAGACGTGCAACGCGCCTTTCCGGGTCTTGGCCCGCTGCTGGATATTCGTTTGCAGGTCTCGCGTGCGCTGGCTGATCGCCGTGGCGCCGCCACACCGGACACCCAACTGAACCCGGTCGAACTGGGCCGCCGCGTCGCGCAGGTCACCCATGAATTCGGGGCCGTGCCGCAGCAGCTAAGCTATACCGCAGTCGAGGGGGTTGTCCTGATCCTGCGTCTGCCCGATTTCGCCGCGACCGAGGGTCTGGGTCAGGCCCTGCGCACCGCAGGAATGCAGGTCGACCTGGTGGATTCCCGCGCCTCGACGGACACCGAGGGTGTACGCGCCGAATATCGCATCCAACCGCAGGAGGCCTCGCAATGAGCGACCGACTGATCGCCCTTTTGCTGCCTCTCAGCCCGCGCGAACGGATGCTGATTGCGCTTTGCGTCGGCGTGGTTCTGCCGTTGGCCATTATCTTTGGCTTGTTGCTGCCCATGGCCGAGGGTCGCAAAGCTGCCGAGCGCGCACACGTTCAGGCGCAGGCGCTTCACCTTTGGGTACAGGACCGCGCCGCCGAGGCAGGCTCGTTGACGCCGGTTGCGACCCAACCCGATGGCCCAGCGCTGAGTCTGGCCGGCATCGAACAAAGCCTGATCGACGCAAAACTTCGCGATCAGGTCACCGCGCTTAGTGCCAGAAGCAACGGCGGGGTCGAACTGGTGTTCGATCAGGTGGATTTCGTCCGTTTCGCCACCTGGCTATCCTCCAGCCACCCCGGTTGGGGCTATGCGCTGGACAGCTATCGGACGGAACGGACTGACACGCCGTCCAAGGTAGCGGCCTCGCTGATCCTGTCTCCGCGCTAGGTTACAGCCGCTTCAGGCGGGCACGAATAGCCGCACGGCGCCCCTCGAGCGACCCCAACGGATCCATTTGCGGGTGGGATTTCAAAACATCTGACAGGGTCGCATCAGCAGCCTGAAGCATCTGCTTTCCAGCATCATTCTCACCGTTTTGCAGATGAGCTAGCCCTTGTTCGTGCTGCGCCGTGCCCAATACGGACAACGCGGCCGCTCGATCCTGGTCCTTCTGGCTTTGCGCCAAGTTGGCCGCCAGTTGCGCAGCATTGGCCCAGTTCCCCGCCCGAAGCTCGCTGTGGGCATATTCCAGCTGAATGCGCGGCCGCAGCGGGCCAGCCTGATCCATCAGACGGGCATAAATACGGCTGGCCTTGTCGTATTTACCCTCTTCCAGGGCAAGTCGGGCGCTGTTGTATTGACGCTGAAACCCGCCATTGCCGCCCGAGTCCATTTCGCAGCCGACCAGAAACAGCGCAGCAACACTGGCCAACGCGAGTTTGGAAAAAGGGATTGCCTGCATTGTCTGCTCGTATCATTTTTATTTGATAGTTAAGTTCATAGCACAACCCGCCCAAGGCGTCTATCATCGCCACTGGCTGAAAGAATGCCAAAGTCATTTTCGCAGGAGGCCCTATGCGGCTGCTGGCAGCACTATTTACCCTTGGATTTCTTGGCTTGGCCGGGTTGGCAGGCCATGCTCTGTGGGTGATGTCCGGACTGGCGCCTGCGCAGGCCAGCTCGATCTTGATTAATACGACCCAGTCCGCGTCGCAGCGTCCGCGCCCGGCCAACGACGCCACCACCGACAATGCGCCGGTTCCTGCACCGGTCCGGTTCTGGCCCGCCCTCTTTGGCGAACCTCAGCCCCCCATGCCACAGCAGGCAGCGCAACCGCCACAGGCCAGCGCCCCACCGTCGGCGCCCAAACCGCCGCTGTCATCGCTGGGGTATACACTGAAGGGCATTGTTCGCACGGAAACGGGCGTGTGGGCTACCGTCGATCACCCCACCGGAAGCCGTCTGCTGCGCCAAGGGGACGAGCTGGTGCCATATGTCACCATAACGCGCATTGACGAAGAGGGCGTCTGGGTGTCCCGCGACAACGACGAACCCGAGCTGCTGACCTTTCCTGACAAACCCTGAGGCTTAGCCCGCCACCACGGCCTGCAGATCGAAGATCGGCAACAATACCGCCAGAACGATCACCAGAACCATCGCGCCGACCAGCATCATCAGCATCGGTTCCAGCAGGGCCGCGATACGTTTTCGCTCGGTAGACAGGCGATGTTCGACCAGCGCTGCTGCGCGCTCGGTCATGGGCGCCAGCCTTACCGAGGCCTCGCCCGCCGCGATAAGCTGTCTGGCCACTGGAGGCAGAAAGCTCAGCCGATCCAACGCGCGGGACAAAGCCTCGCCCTGGCGAACCGCGGTTGAAACCTGCGTGCCCTCGGCTCGAAACGCCTTGATCGTCAGTACGTCTACCGCGCTGTCCACGGCGCTTAGCACCGCATGGCGACTGCCCAGAATCAGCGCCAGCGTTCGCATGTATTGCACGGATACTGACAGGCGCGTCAGGCGCCCAAACAGAGGTAGGCGCAGGACGATACGGTCCCGTAAATCCCTCAGCCACTCGACCCGAGGGGTCAGCGCCCCCAACACGACCAACCCGGCCAGAACCACAGCAATCGCAATCCAGTTGGCGCGAATCCAGTCCGACACTCCCAACACGTTGCGCGTAAGCGCTGGCAGGGGGCGGCCGGACATTTCGAACATCGCGACAATCTCGGGGGCGACGTTGACCATTAGGATCGCACACACCAGCAAGGAAACCGCGGCCACGAAAGCCGGATAAACCAATGCGGTCGAAATCTGAGCCTTGTCCGCGCCCAGCTTTTCCAGATGGTCGGCAAGCTCGTTAAAGACCAGCGCAGTTTCGCCCGCCGCTTCGCCTGCTTTCAGCGCGGCCAGAAAATACGGGGCGAATCCGGCGCCAGTGCGCTCTAACCCTTCGGACAAGGGCGCGCCATCCAGCACCGCCGCCCGAGCCTGAGCGGCCACGGCATCCAAAGCCGGATGCCCCCCGTTGCGCACCGCCTCGAGCGCCGCTTCGGCGGGTAATTCTGCAGCCAGAAGCACAGCCATCTGGCGGGTAAACACAGCTTGCAGGTCCTGTGACAGGCGCACCTTGCGCGAAAACCACGGGCCAGCGGTCTTGGTTCGCGCCTCGGAAATCTTTGATACGAACAGCTCTTGCCGGGCCAGTTGCGCCGAGGCATCCGCCTCGGTCTCGGCTACGACCGTCCCGCTTTTACGCTTCCCACCAGAGGTATAGGCGACGTAAGCATAGGCCCTCATGCGACATCCCCCACAACGCGCAGGGTTTCGGTCAGGCTGACGGAACCGCTGGCCGTCATGCTTAGCCCCTGCCCGACCAGTGTTTCGCCAGCTGCAAGAGCTTGGGCGCGCAGCTCGGTCTCGGTCGCGCCGCGATCAATCGCGCCGCGAAGGGTGTCATCCACCTCAAGGATCTCGAATATACCGACCCGCCCGGCATGGCCCGAACCTCCGCAAGCCTCGCACGATCCCGGTTCAAACAGACGCTCGGGGACGGGCAGGCCATGCCGTGTGAACCGAGCGGCCTCTTCATTGCTGGGTGTGTGCGGACGTTTACAGTTAGAACAAAGCTTGCGCAGCAGGCGCTGGGCAATCACCCCGCGCAACGTGGCCGAAATCAGAAAGTTATCCAGCCCCAAATCGCGCAGACGAACCACCGCCCCAACCGAACTGTTGGCGTGCAGTGACGAAAAGACCAAGTGCCCGGTCAGCGCCGATTGAGCGGCAACCTGTCCGGTTTCAGGGTCCCGGATCTCGCCCACAAGGATGACATCGGGGTCCTGACGCAGTGTGGCGCGCAGGCCCGCAGCAAAGGTCATCCCGATCTCAGAGTTGATCTGCGACTGGCTGACGCCAGGCAGGTCGTATTCGATCGGATCTTCGATGGTGACGATGTTTCGCTCGTCCCGGTTGGCCAGCAGCAGCAGCGAATAAAGCGTCGTTGTCTTGCCCGCACCGGTCGGCCCGGTGGCCAGAATGATCCCGTTTGGCATCGAAGCCAGCCGCTGCAACACCCTCTGTTGAGCCGAGGAAAGCCCCAACGCGGGCAACGGCATCAGCCCGGTCGAACGATCCAGAATTCGCAGTACGATCCGCTCACCATAGTGACCCGGCAAAGAGGATACGCGCGTGTCAATCATCCGCCCCCCCATGGCCAACGGGATACGGCCATCCTGCGGTAGCCGAGTCTCGGCGATGTCCAATCCGGACATAACCTTCAGCCGCGAGACGATCCGCCGAACCGGCACATCCGCGCGGTTCATAATTTCCTGAAGATAGCCATCCACGCGCATCCGTACGCGCAAACCCTGTTCATGCGGTTCGAAATGCAGATCCGAAGCACCGTTCTGCACGGCCTTGCGCAACAGCCGGTTCACCAGCTGAATGACCGGAGCATCCCCCGAATCCTCCATCAAATCGCGCTGGCGGGCGCTGGACTGAGCCTCTTCCAGTTCGAACACCACACCGTCTTCGGCGGGTTCCTCGGCGGCGTCATAGGCGCGCGACAGGGCCTCGGCAAAACCGGCCTCGTCCAGTGTCAGAACGTCCGTCAGATCAGCGCCCAGCCGCCGCTGCGCCTCGCGCATACCGGTCTGCGTGGCCTGTGGCCCCAACAACACCTGCCCGCCCGCGATCACCACCTGCTGATCGCGCGCAAAGACAAACGGAAGCTTACTGCCCGCCAAACCGGAGCCGGGTTGGAAGAGGGGGGAAGTTTCGGCTTTGTGCGACGTCATCAATGAATCCAGCGTCAAATGGTTGGTTCAAATCCGCCCCGTCAAAGGGCAGCCCGCCCCCAGATGTACGCGGAAACGTCTGGTCGTCCAATGGTTGGATTGCGGCGGCGGCCTGTTTTGCCTCTCGGGCGATCTGGCGGGTCAGCTTGCGCGCCTCGGCCTCAGAGTTCACCACCTGCGGACGCAGCAGCACCAGCAGGACGCGCTGGTTCTTGTCGGCGTTCTTGGCGCGGAACAGTCCTCCCACCAGCGGCAGCTTGGAAAGACCCGGAACGCGCTGACGGGTGGACCCCGCGCCGTTTTCCAACAGACCGCCCAGCAGGATTACGTTTCCATCATGCACTAGCACCGTCGTCGACAGCGCCCGTTTCGAGGTAATCTCGCCCCCTGAGGACGCCTGCGAACTGGTCAGGTTCGACACCTCTTGCTTGATTTCCATCCGCACGGTGCGGTCAGCGTTGATCTGCGGGGTCACGTTCAGGGTCAGGCCAACGTCCTGACGTTCAATGGTCTGGAACGGGTTCTCAACGGCGCTATCGCTGACGGTCGAATAAGACCCGGTCACGAAGGGCACGTTTTGCGCCACCACGATCTCGGCCTCTTTGTTGTTCAGCGTCATAATCGAAGGCGTCGACAACAACCGCGTGCTTTGGGTAGAAGCAATAGCCGTAATCAGCCCGGCAACGCCGCGTTCCCCGTCATCCGGCACCCCAGCCAGAATCCCGCCCGAGCCGACATCCAGCGTCTGCCCGTTCAGCACCGAGGACACCAGGTTGGTCAGATTTGGCCGCCCTTGCAGCGAGAACTGAGCACCACCAATGACCGCGTTGTTCAGGATCCCGGCAAATTGCGCGGACAGATCCGAAAAACCAGAAACGGACATTTCGAAAATAACAGCCTCGACCAGCACCTGACGTGGGCGTTGATCAAGGTACCGCACCATTTTCAGTATGTCCTGCATCCGGTCCTGGGGCGCGGTGATCAGCAATGTGTTGGTCTGAGGCTCGGGCACGATCCGAACCTCGCCCTGGGCCTGGTTGCCGCTTTGGTTATCGATTGCGCGCAGAACCACGTCAGACATGCCGGCCGCATCTGCGAATTTCAGGCTGATGGCCGTACTTGTGACGTTGTTCTGTTGCGTGTCCAGCCTGCCGGCCAGCACGCGGATCTTTTCACGCAGGGCATCGGGCCCCGACACCACCAGCGCATTCGAGCGCCGGTCCACCGTCAGCGCGGCCCCCGGCGGCAGGATGTCCATCGCGGTGATCACCTGCGCCACTTCAGAAGCATTCGCGTTGCGCAGACGGATCATCTGGATCGGGTCTTCGCGCGGCTGGTCCAGCCGCCGCACCAGCGCCTCGATCCGGCGGAAGTTCTGGCCACGATCGGACAGGATCATCATCGAGGTTCCCGGCACCACCGACAGCACGGCCTCGGCCGGCAGCAGCGGGCGCAACACTTCGACGATTTCACTGACAGGCGCGTGTTTCAGCTGAATCACGCGGGTCTCATAGGTGCCATCACTGCCGCGCACACTGGGCCCCGAGGCCAGCTCGCGCGCCGTGTTCATCTGCACGATCCGATCCGCGCCCGGGCCCTCGATCAGGGTCAGGCGGTTCAGCTCCAGCACGGTCAGGAACACCTCGTACAGCTCGGCGTTGGTCAGCTGATCGGGGACCAGAACCGTCACCTGCCCACGAATGTCCGGGTCCAGCACAAACCGGCGGCCCGTTGCCTCGGAAACAATCTCGACAAAAGCCCTGATGTCCGCGTCGCGTAAATCCAGCGTCACCTGTGCCCGCGCCACCGTGGGCACAGACACCAAAACAGGACCGATCCCAACCGTCAGGATCAGCCCTCCGACGGCCAGCACGGACCGAAGAACGGAAGGGTAAGTCATAACCTGCTCTCTACCTGTGGGCTGTCGGGCCGCCTGTTACCTGCGATCCCCGCCCTGCCTGTTTTTTGCTACAATACAAGATTACACGAAAAATGGCAGAGTTTTCCACGCAAAGGCCGGTTTTGCCCGGCCTTTCGTGGTTTCATGGCGACACTTGTCGCAAGTCAGATCAACCCTTCGGAACGGAACAGAGCCTGCAAATCGGCCTCGGGGCGGGCGCCCATGTGGCTGATGACCTCGGCCGCAGCGATACAGCCCATGCGGCCAGCCACATCCAGCGAAGCACCGGTAGCATAGCCATACAGGAACCCGGCGGCGAACTGATCGCCCGCACCAGTGGCATCAACGGGAGTGATTTCCGTGACCGGCACGACAGCTTCTTCTTCGCCGCGCACCAGTACCACATCATGACCGGAGCGCGTGCACACAATGGTGCCTGCATCCTGTGCGGCTTGCTCCAGCGCGCTGCTCAGGTCGGTCTGATACAGCGATTCCCATTCGTGCTGGTTGCCGATCACATAGTCCAAGTCTTTGACCAGACGCCGGAAATCATCACGGTGACGTTCCACGCAAAACGGATCGGACAAGGCGATCCCGGCCTTACCGCCAGCGTCGCGGCACAGCTTTGCCGCACGCTCGAACGCCTCTTTGCCCTTGGGTTTGTCGTAAAGGTAGCCTTCCAGAAACAGCACCTCGGCCTGACCGGCCACATCATCGGACACGTCTTCGGAGCCCAGCTCGGACGAAATCCCCAGATAGGTGTTCATCGAGCGCTCGCCATCCGGCGATACGAAGATCATCGAGCGCGAGGTCGGCAGCTCGCCCCCGGCCACAGGATCATTGACGAAATCGGTTCCTCCAGCAGCCATCGAGTCAGCATAGAACCGGCCCAGCGCATCATCATGCACCCGCCCAATAAACCCGGTTTTCAGGCCCAGATTTCCCAACCCGGCCAGCGTATTTGCGACCGATCCGCCCGGGGCCTGCACCCGGTTCGTCATCGCTCCATACAGCATCTCGCCGCGTTCACGTTCGACCAATTGCATGATGCCTTTCTGAATGCCCATCAGGTCCAGAAAGCTGTCATCGGCCTGGCTGAGCACATCAACGACGGCGTTTCCGATGCCGACAACTTGGTAATTCTTCATGGGGTCTTATCCTCGAACATGCACAGATCACGGATCAGGCAGGCGTTACATTTGGGTTTGCGGGCGACACAGGTATAACGTCCGTGCAGGATCATCCAGTGGTGTGCATGCTGCTGAAAATCGACGGGGATGTGATCCTCGATCGCACGCTCCACTGCAACCACGTCCTTGCCCGGACACACGCCCGAGCGGTTGCCGAACCGGAAAATATGCGTATCCACGGCCTGCGCAGGATAGTGCCACCACATGTTCAGCACCACATTGGCCGTCTTGCGCCCGACACCGGGCAGCGATTCCAGCGCCGCGCGGGAATTTGGAACCTCGCCGCCATACTCATCGACCAGAATGCGGGCCATTTTCATCACGTTCTTGGCCTTGTTGCGATAAAGGCCAATGGTCTTGATATGCTCGATCAGCTGCTCTTCGCCCAGATCCAGCATTTTCTGCGGCGTGTCGGCGATCTTGAACAATTCGGCCGTGGCCTTGTTCACGCCCTTATCCGTCGCCTGGGCCGAAAGGGCCACGGCCACCACCAGCGTATAGGCGTTCACGTGGTCCAGCTCGCCCTTGGGTTCGGGTTCGCTGTTTTGAAAGCGGGTAAAGATCTCGCGGATCGTGTGATAATCAAGCTGCTTTGCCATGCGCCCACCTATGCCCCGGCCTTGCGCGCCGCTCAACCCTTTCCCGCAAGTTTCGGGTCGATATGCCCGCTGTGCGGCGGTATCGTCGCGCCAAAGGAAAGGGCAACACATGTCGGATATGGAAGCAGGCTATCACTATCAGGTCATGCGTCGGGCGCTCGATCTGATCGACGCTGAACCGGGCTTGTCCCTGGCCGATCTGGCCGCGCGGATGGATATGAGCCCCTCGCATTTTCAGCGCCTGTTTTCGCAATGGGTCGGCGTGTCGCCCAAGCGTTATCAGCAATACCTGACGCTGGACCACGCAAAGACGCTGTTGCAGCAGAATATGACCACGCTTCAGGTCAGCCATTCCGTGGGCTTGTCTGGCAATGGCCGATTGCATGACCTGTTCATCCGGTGGGAGGCCATGAGCCCCGGCGACTATGCCCGCGCGGGCGACGGGGTCACGGTGTATTGGGGCTGGTACGACAGCCCGTTCGATCTGGCGCTGGTTATGGGCACGGACAAGGGCCTGTGCGGGCTGGCCTTCGCCGCCGAAACGGGAACCGAGGCCGCGATGCAGGACATGGTCAGCCGCTGGCCCAAGGCGAACTTCGTCGAGGACCCGATGCGCCTGAAGCCATGGGTCGATGCGGCCTTTGCGCAAAAAGGCGAGACCCAGCTGCACATGATCGGTGCGCCCTTCCAGATCAAGGTATGGGAGGCGCTGCTGCAAATCCCCTCGGGGCAGGTCACGACCTATTCCGAGATTGCACATGCCATCGGCAACCCCAAGGCCGTCCGCGCTGTCGGCACTGCCGTGGGCCGCAATCCGGTCAGCTGGCTGATCCCCTGCCACCGAGCCTTGCGCAAGTCGGGCGGATTGGGCGGATATCACTGGGGTCTGCCAATCAAACGCGCCATGCTGGCCTTTGAAACCGCCCGGGCCGAGGCCCCTTGATCGGGTTTTCATAAGGGGAAACTCATGCGCGATTTCCCGCCCAGAGTTACACAAACGTGTCTTGGGGGTCGGCTTGGGGCCGCGTATACTGCGGCCAATCCGTATCATCGGACCCTAATAATACGAGGCAAAAAATGATCCGAGCCAACAAAGCCGTGATGATCCTGTCCGGTACAGCCCTGCTGCTGACCACCGCATGCACCACCCCCGCACATCTCAGCGGCACCGACCCCAACAAGAATGCCAAGGAAGGCGCCGTTCTGGGCGGTATCCTGGGCGCTTTTTCGGGCGCGCTGATCGCCAAGGACAAGAAAAAGGGCATGCTGCTGGGCGGTGTGGCCGGTGCGGCTGCGGGCGGCGCCATCGGTTCCAGTCTGGACAAGCAAGAGGCCGAACTGCGCGACAGCCTGGACGGCCGCGTGCGCATCATCAACGAGGGCGACCGTCTGGTCGTGACCCTGCCCCAGGACATCCTGTTCGCCACCGACAGCACCTATGTGCAATCGGTGCTGCGCGACGACCTGCAATCCGTCGCCGAAAGCCTGAACCGTTACCCGGACACCACGGTGCAGGTGATCGGCCACACCGACAACACCGGCTCGGCCGCGTATAATCAGGATCTCAGCCGGGGCCGTGCAGCTGCCGTTGCGGATATCCTGATCGGCAATGGCGTGTCCGCGGGCCGCGTTCAGACCATCGGCCGCGGCGAGGACGATCCCGTTGCCTCGAACCTCAGCGCCGAAGGTCGTGCCCAAAACCGCCGGGTCGAGATTGTCATCCTGGCAAACTGACCCATTATATGGCCAAGTCCACGAAACGCCCCGCGTCCCACCGGACCGGGGCGTTTTCTTTTCTTATGAAAGGCTCCCATGTCTGACCCCAAATTGCTGACCCTATGCGGGTCTTTGCGCAAAACCTCGTTCAACCGAAAACTTCTGGCCGAGGCCGTCGCCCAGTTCGGCCCCGCCGAAGTCACCGATGCCAATTTGCGCCTGCCGCTTTTCGATGGTGACTTGCAGGCTGAACAAGGCATCCCGCCCCAAGTGCAAACCCTGGCCCAGCAGATCCTGAACGCCGATGGGATCATCATCTCGTCCCCTGAATACAACAAGGGCATCACCGGGGTGCTGAAAAACGCTCTGGACTGGATCAGCCGCGTCGAGGGGTCGGTGCTGAAGGACAAACCCGTGGCCCTCATGTCGGCTGCGAACGGCCGCTCGGGCGGAGAGACGGCGCAATACATGACCCGCGCCTGCCTGATCCCGCTGCAACCGCGCCTGATCAACGGTCCATTCGTGATGATCGCCAGCGCGTCCAAGGAATTCGAAAGCGGCAAGCTTGAAAACGAGCGCTACGTGGCCAATGTCGCCGCGCTGATGCAAGCATTGAAGACCGAGATCATCCGCAGTTAAGCCTCGTTCGAGACCTCGATCAGGTTCTGGTCGGGATCGCGCAGATACAGGCTGAGGATCGGCCCCGTCGCGCCTGACCGGCGCACTGGGCCTTCCAGAACCTCGATTTCATGGTCCGCGAAATGGGCCAGCCAAACCTCAAGCGGCGTATCGCTAAGAAAACACAGATCAGCCGATCCGGGCGTTGCGCGATGAGCCTTGGGTTCGAACTCGGCGCCCTGCTGATGCAGGTTGATCTTTTGTTGGCCGAAACTCAGCGCCCAGCGGGTGCCGCCATCTGCGGCCTGAAACGCGTGCGCCTGCATTCCAAGAACTGATTGATAGAACCGGATCGAGGCATCCATGTCCGCAACCGTCAGTACCAGGTGATCCAATGTTTTCAGCTTGGGTGTCATTTCTCGATTGCCCCTTGGCCCCTTGGTTTCTACGCTTTGCCCATGCAAGAAGACGTCCTGACCCAAACCCGCCAAAGCGATGTGATGGACCCGGCCCGCGCCCGGGCGCTTGAGGCTACATTGGACCTGCCGGTCACGATAGGCCAAGGCGACACGCTGCCGCCCTTTTTCCACCAGATCTATTTCTGGGCGCCGCAGCCACCCGAAAACCTTGGCCGCGACGGGCATCCCCGGACCGGGCTGGACCTGATCCCCGACCTGGGTCTTCCGCGGCGCATGTGGGCGGGCGGACGGCTGGAATTTCACGGCCCCCTGCACGCCGGCACCCCGGCTGAAAAGCTGACCACACTTGAAAGTGTCACCCGCAAAGAAGGTCGCACTGGCCCACTGGGCTTTGTGACGCTTCGGCACGAGATTATCCAGGCCGGGCTGACTCGCGTCACTGAATGGCAGGATCTGGTCTATCGCCAAGATCCCAACCCGGCCGCGCCCAAGCCTGCGCTGCCCCAGGCGCCGCGCGGGGAAACTGCCAGCCAGACCTTCGATTTCAATCCAACGCTGCTGTTCCGATACTCGGCGCTGACGTTCAACGGGCACCGCATTCACTATGACGTGCCCTATGCGCGATCAGTCGAGGGCTATGACGATCTGGTCACCCATGGGCCGTTATTGGCGCAGCTTCTGATGCTGTTCGCCCAGCGGCAATTAGGGGAGCTGCGGCGGTTCAGCTTCCGAGCGACCGCGCCGCTGACACTTCCGCATTCGGCCACTTTGTGCATGAAGGGGTCGCAGATGTGGGTGCGCGGCCCGGACGGTCAGATGCATATGAGCGCCGAGGCGCACTAGCTGGCGCTCCGCTCGCGCCAGAAGGTAAACAGACCGGCGGCCACGATCAGCAATGCGCCAATCACCACGTTGGTGTGGATCGCTTCGCCAAAGGCGGCGACACCCAGCGCCGAGGCGAACACCAGCTGCAAGAAGGCGAAAGGCTGGACCGAGCTGGCCTCGGCCACTTCATAGCAGCGGATCAGCAGGAAATGCCCCAACGCGCCCGAGATGCACAGAATCACCATCCAAATCCAATCGTCGCCAGTCATCGGCTCCCAATACCAGATACCGACGGCGGTCATTGCCACCATCCCCGTGGTCCCGGTCCAGAAAAAACTGGTGGCCGCGCTGTCCTTGCGCGCCGCAAAGCGGGTCGTCAGCCCATAAACCGCGAACATCAACGCTGACAGCAACGGAATCACCGCCTTGGGGTCAAACACCCCCACTCCGGGCTGCAGAATGATCAGGATGCCAACGAAACCAACCCCGATCGCCAGCCAGCGACGCCACCCGACTTTCTCGCCCAGAACGGGCCCCGAAAGCGCGGCAATCATCAGCGGGTAGCAGGCGAAAACGGCGTGACTTTCGACTAGGCCCAGAACGGTAAACCCCCAAACAGCCACGCAAATCTCGGCCACCAGAAGAACGCCCCTGAAGGTCTGCAACAAGGGTTGCGAGGTCGCAGCGGCCTGCCTGACGCCGCCAGCCCTGCGCGCACCCACGGCGACCACGAAAGCCGCAAAGAACCAATAGCGGATCATTACCACCATCAGCGTGTTATACTCGCCCGCCAAATGGCGCGAGATGCCATCCTGCATCGCGAAGACAAAGGTCGTCGCGATCATCAGCATGATGCCCAGGCGCGTGTTGCGTTCCACTCAGCTGCTCCTCTGGGCGACGGTCATGTGGCGCTTGCGGCCATACCCAGTGCGGCGCTCGACCTCGAAACCCGCATCGGCCAGCCCGCGGCGTACAAAGCCGGCGGCAGTATAAGTCGCTGCGGTCCCGCCGGGGGCCGTGTGGTCATGGACCGCCTGCATCAGCGCGGGATCCCACAGCTCGGGGTTCTTGGCGGGTGAAAACCCGTCCAGAAACCACGCATCCGCCACGCCATCCCACGCGGGCAAAGTCTGCCGCGCATCGCCCACGATCATCCGAAACTCCAACCCTGGCAGCGAGAGTCGTTTAGCAGGCCAATGCGGCGCAAATTCCTGCGGCAGCGCCCCCAGTTCGTGAAACGCCTCTTGCGCGCGGATCATCTCGGGGCCGGTCATGGGATATGCCTCGAACGTGGTGAAATTCAGCGTACCGGTCTGGCCACTGTCACGCCACGCCTTCACTGCCGCCAGCAGGTTCAGCCCCGTGCCGAACCCAAGCTCGGCAATATGAAACCCATCGCAAAACCTGTCCGGCAGGGTGTTTCCGTTCAGGAAAACATAGTTGGTTTCGGCCAGACCATTCTCGAGACTGAAATAAGGATCGTCAAAACGGGTCGAGACGGGAATACCGCCCTCCCGCCACTCAAGTTCGGCGCGCTGGTCTTGCATCCGCTGATCCCTTAGAAAGCCGGTGAAAACGCGCCGAGAATGCAGAGAGCCGAGGGAAATGGCAATGGTAGATGTGACCGTTTACGGGGCCGGGATCTTTGGACTGTCCGTCGCATGGGCCTGCGTGCAGCGCGGCGCAAAAGTTCAGGTGATCGACCCGCATGGCCCCGGTGCCGGCAGCAGCGGAGGCCTGGTCGGCGCCCTGGCCCCGCACGTTCCCGAGAACTGGAACGAAAAGAAGCAATTCCAGTTCGAAAGCCTGATCATGGCAGAAAAGTACTGGGCCGATGTGAGTGAAACAGGCGGGAAAAGCAGCGGATATGCCCGGCTGGGACGGCTGCAACCCATCGCGGACCCGCGCGCACTTGAGCTTGCCCGCGCCCGCATAACCAGCTCT
The DNA here is from genome assembly GCF_965218685.1 of Thalassovita sp. Classification (GTDB taxonomy): domain Bacteria; phylum Pseudomonadota; class Alphaproteobacteria; order Rhodobacterales; family Rhodobacteraceae; genus Thalassobius. Next base: position 651,550 of record NZ_OZ244657.1, read on the forward strand.
GCGGAGCTGTGGCAGGGCCAGGCCGACTGGCAAGTGATGCCTGCCGATGAAGGCGCCGATTGGGCGCCGTTCAGCTCCACGGGATGGTTGATCCGCGATACGCTCAGCGCCCGAATGCATCCCCGAATGGCCTGCGCGGCGCTGGTCGCGGCGTTGCAGGCGAAGGGCGCGGCGATTCTGTCCGACGGTTCTGCCCAGGGTCACGTCCTTTGGGCCTGCGGTGTTGCCGACCTCGAGCGGATATCGGCGACCCGGCCGCGCGCGTTTGGCAACGGGGTGAAAGGCCAGGCTGCGCTGCTACAACTGGACCGCCGCGACCTTCCCCAGCTTTACGCAGACGCTGTCCATATCGTGCCCCATGCCGATGGCACCGTCGCCATCGGCTCGACCAGCGAGCGTGACTATGACGCCCCGAACACAACGGACGCTCAGCTGGACGACGTCCTGATCCGCGCGCGCGCTGCCGTGCCCGCGCTTGAGGACGCCGCGGTGCTAGAGCGCTGGGCAGGCGTCCGCCCCCGCGCGCGATCGCGTGCTCCGGTTCTTGGTCGGCACCCTCTGAACCCTGCGCATTTCATTGCGAACGGCGGCTTCAAGATCGGCTTCGGCATGGCGCCGAAAGTTGGGGAAGTCATGGCCGATCTGATATTGAACGACCATGACGCCATTCCCGAAGGTTTTAAGCCCGAGGCAAGTTTCTGACCACGTCGCCCGCCTTGGGCCGGTCGAACAAGCGTCGATGCTTACCGTCGGCGGGACTGCCGTGACAGAAGACCCTGATTCTGGTTAACGACACCTTGAGAAATCACTGAACGGGGATCGTCGCGCCCGTCAGCTCGGCGCTGAACGGCACAGGGTGGGGCGCCTTTCCCAACCGAGCGCGATAAACAGGCAGCGATTCCGCCACGCGCATCACATAGTTCTGCGTCTCGGTGAATGGGATTTTCTCGATCCAGTCGATCACGTCGACATTGCCGTTTCGCGGGTCTCCGAACCGTTCAATCCATTGCTCAGGGCGACCGGGTCCGGCATTGTAACCCGCTGAAATCATGACGATATTCCCGTCAAATTTCTCGGCCAGGGTTTGCAGGTAAGTGCTGCCAAGAATGGCGTTATAACCCCAATCGCTCAGGACTTTGGCGGGCTCATGTTCAACCCCCAGACCTTGGGCGACCTGCCGCGCGGTGCCGGGCATCAGCTGCATCAGACCCTGCGCCCCGGCGCCGCTGATCACCTGTGGATCAAACTCGCTTTCGCGGCGGGCGATGGACAGGGCCAGTTCCATCGGAACGGGCAGGTTCAGACGCTGCATCGGGTGCAGGGCGTAATACGGTCCCGGCAAGGTCACTCCGGTCTGCGCGGCCGTTTTGGCGATCATCACCTGCAGGTGCGGCTCTTTCAGATCAATGGCCATCTGCCCCAACTGGGCCACCCCTTCAGCATCCAGCCCGGCGGCCAGGTGGCGGAAGAACTGTTCAGCCAGGGACAATTCGCCAGCGTTCAGGGCCAGTATTCCGGCCTGAAACACGCCCGAACGGGCAAAGCTGGCCTGCCGCCAATCGGCGGGGGTTTGTCCGCCCGCCAGGCTTTCATCAAAGGGCACGCCGCCCCGTTCCGCTGCAAGAAGGCCATAGAAACTGGTCTGGTACTGTGCGCCCTCGGCATAGGCGGCCTGGGCGGCCTCGGCATTGCCCATGGCCTCTTGCGCGCGCCCAATCCAGTACCCGGCACGGCCCAGAGAGATGGGTGTTTCAACCGCAGAACGGAAGCGCTGGAAATGGTCCAGTGCGCGTTGGGGCTCGTTCAGATAGCGGACAGACAGATACCCCGAAAGCCATTCAAGATCCGCATAGCCATAGCCATCAGCGGGGGTCATGAAATGAGCGTGAGCAACCTGGTAGGCTTGAAGATACTGACCGTCCCGCATCAGATCGCGGACCAGATACCGGCGCCAGCCTGCCCAGCGGGCCGGTTGCCCCAGAGCCGATGCGGAACGACTTTGCGAGATTACAAGCTTTGCCGCGTCCGACGTACGTCCCTTGCGGACGCGCCATTGAAACCTTTCGTAGGCCAAGCCGGGGTCGTCACGCAGTCGCGCGGGCACAGCGCTGATCAGCCCGTCCACGCCCTTGGCCTGTTTTCGCAGCCCCATGCGCGCTTTGGCCAGCGCCTGCCAGCCGTCATCGACCAGCGGTAACATCAAGGCCGCATCCCCGCGCAAATTGCGCCACAGAGCCATGTCCAGGCGGGCCTCGTGATGGGGTCGCAAAAGCGCTTCGTATTGCGCGATCAACGCCTTGTGCGAATCTGCGTCCAGATCCATTTCCTGCCAGGCCTTGATTAGCATCGTGTCAGGGGATTGCCCCTGCGCCTGCATCGTTTGGGCCAATGCCAACACTCCCGCCCCGGTCTGGGGCGGTCCGAACTTGAACAACGCCTGCACCTGGGTCGGGTCTGCCTGCTCCAGTCCGGCCTCGGCCCGCTTGCGCATCAATGCCAGTCCGGGCCAGTCAGGATGGTTTTTCAGAAACGAAAGTACTTCGGGCAGCGTGCCCTCGCCACTGCGCAGCCTGGTCCATGAAATCAGGCTCAGGGCGGCCGGGCCCGCACGCTCGGCGATGGCAGCAGCGTTCTGCCAATTCCCGTCGCGCGCTGCCGACAAAGCGCTGGCAAGCGGTTTCGGACCCTCGGCAAAACCGGGGGAAACAGACAGGCAAATGACTAAAAACAGGGCAAAATCGCGGAACATCTCTTGCCTTTGTGAAGGAACAGAGGATAGACAACCCAAGCTTAATCCCGCGCCATACCGCCTGCAAATCACGAAGATGGCAGTTTCCCGGTTTGCGCGAAGGGTTGCCTGTTTTTTCTCCGGGTCTCTACCCGCCTCAACGCGAAAGGAGCGTGTCATGTTTAAAGGGTCTTTTCCCGCCCTGGTCACGCCGTTCAAGAACGGCGAGCTGGATCTGGAGACGCTCAAGAAGCTGATCGAGTGGCACATCGGTGAAGGCACCAATGGATTCGTCCCCGTCGGCACCACCGGCGAAAGCCCCACCCTGACCCATCGCGAACACGAGACCGTGGTCGAAGAAGTGGTCAAGGCTGCCGCGGGCCGCGTGCCCGTGATTGCCGGTGCTGGCAGCAACAATACGCTGGAGGGCATCCGCCTGATCCAACACGCCGAGAAAGTCGGCGCTGATGCTGCGCTGGTCGTGACGCCCTATTACAACAAGCCCACGCAACGGGGCCTGATCGCACATTACACCGCGCTGCATGACTGTTGCGAGCTGCCGATCATCATCTACAACATCCCTGGACGCTCGGTCATCGACATGACGCCCGAAACCATGGGGGAGCTGGCCAAGCTGCCTCGTATCGTGGGCGTCAAAGACGCCACTGGTGATCTGAACCGTGTCAGCCAGCAGCGCCGCACCTGTGGTCCTGATTTCTGTCAGATGTCCGGCGAGGACGGTACCGCTCTGGGGTTCAACGCCCATGGCGGCGTTGGCTGCATCTCGGTCACCGCGAACGTTGCGCCGCGTCTGTGCGCCGAGTTCCAGGCCGCAACATTGGCTGGCGACTATGCGAAAGCGCTGGACTATCAGGACAAACTGATGCCCCTGCACGAGGCAATCTTTGTCGAGCCCGGCCTGGTAGGCGTTAAATACGCCATGTCCAAACTGGATCTGTGCAGCGAAGAGGTTCGCCTACCGCTGACCGGTCTGCTGGACAGCACCAAGGCCCAGATTGATGCCGCTATGAAACACGCCGGCCTGATCTAAGCCAACGCTGATCTTTAACAAAAAAACGCGGCCCAATGGGCCGCGTTTTCGTTTCAGCGATAGAGCCGAATTATTCAGCCGACAGATTGATCGCCGATTCGCGACCGTCGCGGCCTTCTTGCAGATCAAAAGTCACCTTCTGACCGTCTTGCAGCCCGGTCAGACCCGAACGCTCGACAGCCGAGATGTGCACGAACACATCTTTGCTGCCGCCGTCGGGTGCGATGAAGCCATATCCTTTGGTGGTGTTGAACCATTTTACGGTGCCAGTGGCCATTCCGTAGTCTCCTGTGATTATGCAGTCCGCGTAGGTGCGACTGCCCGGCGTAGTCGGTCTGTATCGAAGACTGAACGCCGCTGAAGCAGGAAACAGTAGGTCGAGATAGATAACGTAAGCCCAGAAGATATGGGGCCATCCCCGCATAACATCAAGCTTAAAGACAAAGAGCGGGCACAAAGACCCGCTCTTTTCACATAATTTCAGAAACTTATACGCCGCACTTGTGCAGGGCTTTGGCCAGCGCGGGCACGGTTTCCTTGTTCAGGCCGGCAATGTTGATCCGGGAATCACCTACCGCATAGATTGCATGATCATCGCGCAGTTGGCTCACGACCTCGGGCGAGACCCCCAGACGCGAGAACATACCACGGTGCTGGGCGATGAATCCGAACTGGTCCGAGCCAGTCAGCTTCCGCAGCTCATCCGCCAGCTGTTGACGCAGCCCCAGCATGGACAGGCGAACCTCTTCCAGCTCGGCCGCCCAATCAGCGCGCAGGGCATCGTCGTTCAGGATCATCGTCACCAGACGCGCGCCGTGATCCGGCGGGAACGAATAGTTCTGGCGGTTCAGATAGGCCAGCGTGCCCTGTGTCAGGGTGCTAAGGCCCTTGTCCGCAGTGACCGCCATCAGGATGCCGGTCCGCTCGCGGTAGACACCGAAGTTCTTGGAACAACTGGCCGCGATCAGCATTTCCGGCACGGACGAGGCCACCAGACGGGTCGCTGCAGCGTCTTCCTCCAGACCGTCACCAAAGCCCTGATAGGCAATGTCGATCATCGGGGTCGCGCCGGTTTTCAGCAACACGTCCACAACGGCCTGCCACTGAGCCAGGTTCAGGTTGGCGCCGGTAGGGTTGTGGCAGCAGCCGTGCAGCAGCACCAGATCACCGGGTTTGGCCTGAGCCAGATCTTCCAGCATACCTTCGAAGTCGACACCACGGGTTCCATTGTCGAAATAGCGATAGGTGACGGTTTCGATGCCCAGATGTTTCAGGATCGACAGGTGGTTCGGCCAGGTCGGGTTGGAAACGAACACGCGCACATCGGGGTTGGCCATGCGGGCCATCTCGAACGCCTGACGGCAGGCGCCGGTTCCACCAGGGGTCGCCGCAGCCGAGACATTGCCGCGATCAACCGCGTTTCCCAGCACCAGGTTGATCATCGCATCGGCAAAACCGGGATCACCCGCCAGCGCCACGTAGGATTTACTGGTTTCCTGTTCCCAAAGCTGTTTTTCCGCAGCCTTCACCGCGCGCATAATCGGCGTCTCACCCTTTGCGTTTTTGTAGACACCAACGCCCAGATCGATCTTGGTAGGGCGCGGATCATCCTTGAACAGCTGCATAAGCATCAGGATTTTGTCAGCGGGTTGGGTTTTCAGGTTACCGAACATTTCAGGCCTCTCCGGTTGCGACGGGCAAGGTGGGGAACGCCCCCCACTCAGACCACGACCCGTCATAAATAGCGTAATCGCTTTTCCCCATACGCTCGAGCGCAAGGCAGAGCACGGCGGCAGTCACGCCGGACCCGCACGAGGTGATGATCGGCTTGGACAGATCAACGCCGGCGGCCTCGAACAAGGCGCGGCACTCCTCGGGGGATTTCATCGTGCAATCTTCGTTCTGAAGATCCGCATAGTAGACATTGCGCGCACCGGGGATATGACCCGAGCGCAAACCGGCGCGAGGCTCTTCTGCCTCGCCGGTGAACCGCGCCGGCGAGCGCGCATCGACGATAACATAGTCACCCAGCTTGGCCGCCGAAGACACCTGCGTGACATCCTTGACCATATGCGCCTGACGGCGGACGGTCATGTGACGGTCACGGATGATGGGCGGCAAGTCTTCGATCTCGCGGCCCTCGGCGATCCATTTGGGCAGACCACCATCCAGCACGGCGATATTGTCCTGCCCCATGAGCTTGAACATCCACCACACACGCGGCGCCGAGAAAATGCCCTGGCTGTCATACACCACCACCTGGTGACCGTCGCCCACGCCAAGGGCCCGCATGCGGGACATGAATTTTTCAACCGGGGGCACCATATGCGGCAGGTCTGAACGGTGATCGCTCACGTCATCAATATCAAAGAAACGGGCATTGGGGATATGCTGCTGATCGTATTCGGCCCTGGCATCACGATCAGTGCCCGGCAGAAACATCGAGGCATCCAGAATCCGCAGGTCCGGATCCTTGCTGTGCGCTGCAAGCCAGTCAGTCGAAACGAGTGTTTTGGGATCGTCCAGTGCCATTTGAGCCCCCATTTGTCCGCTCTGCCCTGCCTACAATGCAGGGGGGCCTTAGGCAAGCCCGGCACGCCCCCTCAAAAGGCCGCACCGGACATGTTTTTCATAGAAATGTTACGCGCTGGTTTACGGATGCGCCTTACTTGGCCAAGGCCTTTTTCAGCAGGCCGATGACAACCATCACCACGCCGCCGCCAACGCCGCCCGAGGCGACCTGACCGATGATCGCGCCGATATCCAACCCGCCTGCGCTGCCGGCCATTCCGGCCATGCTGCCAGCACCCAGCATCGAGAGGACCTGACCACCCAGGCCCCCGCCCAGAATTCCGGCCAGCGAATTGCCCAGTGTACCCAGGCTGGCGTTCTTCATCACTCCGCCAGCAACATTGCCACCGACAGCCCCTGCGATCAGACTGATCAGAAGTTCCATAAGATTTCCTTCCATGCGGGCGTTATGTGTTTGGTTTCGGGCCACCCGTACCCTGACAGCCAAACGCTATCCGCTGGGGCGGGACACAAGTCAGGGGAAAAATCCGCGAAAGGCGTCAGTGATCTTTCAGCAGGCGCTGCTTCTGACGGTTCCAGTCGCGCTTGGCCTCGGTGGCGCGCTTGTCGTGGTGCTTTTTACCCTTGGCGATACCGATCTTCAGCTTGGCCAGACCCTTGTGGTTGAAGTACATCACCAGCGGCACAAGGGTCATGCCCTTGCGCTGGGTGGCGTTCCACAGGCGCGACAGCTCTTTCTTCGACACCAGCAGCTTACGCTTGCGGCGTTCCTCGTGCTTCCAGGTTTTGGCCTGTTCATAAGGGGCGATATAGCTGTTGATCAGCCAAAGCTCGCCATCCTCGACCGAGGCATAGCTTTCCGCGATATTGGCCGAGTTTTCCCGCAGGGATTTCACCTCGGAGCCCATCAACACCACACCGCATTCCAGATCCTCGTCAATCGCATAGTCAAAGCGCGCGCGACGGTTCTCGGCGACGATCTTATAGTTGGGGTCTGATTTCTGGTTTTGCTTGGCCATGCGCTCTCCTATCGCGCTCGTGGGGCGCTGTCCATATTGGCCGATCATATCGCTCGGCGCACAGATCGCCCGTTAATCAGGCACCCGCAATTGTCAGCGCCCCTTGCTTAGGCACGCCCCTGCGTCAGGCCTTCTGCTAAAGTGCTTCAAAAAATAATTGAAAATGCCCCGGCACTTTTCTGCCGTACAACATTTTGCATAAGAACTGAGGGTCGTTCCAGGCCCTTACGCGGGCTGCGCGTCTGCAAAACCAATCAATCCCCGGCCAACAAGGGGATCACCTGCACAGGAGCGAGGGATGACTGACACCACACTAGGAACTCCGGACCAGTTAAAGGATCCGAATTATACGCCGCCGATGGCCAAGGCCGTACCGCTGGGCATTCAGCACGTATTGGCCATGTTTGCCAGCAACGTGACCCCGGCGATTATCGTCGCGGGCGCGGCGGGTTTTGGCTTCGGCTCGAACAGCCCGGATTTTCCGAACCTGATCTACATGATTCAGATGTCGATGCTGTTCGCCGGCATCGCCACGCTGTTCCAATCTATCGGCATGGGCCCCGTGGGTGCACGTCTGCCGATCGTGCAGGGGACCTCGTTCGCGTTCCTGCCCGTGATGATCCCCGCCGTTGCGGGCCAAGGCACAGCGGGTCTGGCCGGACTTATGACAGGCATCGTGATCGGAGGCATCTTCCACTTCTTCTTGGGGACGGTAATCGGCAAGATCCGTTTCGCCCTGCCGCCACTGGTCACTGGCCTGATCGTACTGATGATCGGCCTGTCGCTGGTCAAGGTCGGTATCCAGTACGCTGCAGGCGGCGTGCCGCTGATGGGCAAGCCCGAATTCGGCTCGTTGGCCATGTGGACCCCTGCGCTGGTGGTGATCATCGTTACGCTGGGTTTCAAGTTTTTCACTAAGGGGCTGACCTCGGTCGCAGCCGTTCTGATCGGCCTGGTTGCTGGCTATCTGGTCGCGCTGGCCATGGGGCAGGTGAACTTTGGCAACATCGGCCGCGCCGCCGTTTTTGCCCTGCCGATGCCTTTTAAGTGGGGGATCGAGTTCAACTCGGCCGTGATCATCGGCATGTGCTTCATGGCCTTCATTTCGGCCATCGAAACCGTGGGTGACGTCAGCGGCATCACCAAAGGTGGCGCTGGCCGCGAGGCAACGGACAAGGAAATCTCGGGCGCGACCTATGCGGACGGTCTGGGGTCTGCCATCGCAGGCGTGTTCGGCGGCCTGCCCAACACCTCGTTCAGCCAGAACGTCGGGCTGATCAGCATCACCGGCGTCATGAGCCGTCACGTCGTCACCATCGGCGCGATTTTCCTGATCCTGTGCGGGTTGATCCCCAAATTCGGGGCCATCGTCTCGACCGTGCCGATCAACGTGCTGGGTGGCGGTGTGATCGTCATGTTCGGCATGGTTGCCGCAGCCGGTATCAACATGCTGTCCGAGGTCAAATGGAACCGCCGCAACATGGTGATCTTTGCGATCTCGCTGTCGGTTGGTTTCGGCCTGCAACTGGTGCCGACCGCTCTGCAGCACATGCCGAAAACCGCGCAGATCCTGCTGACCAGCGGGCTGCTGCCAGCGGCTGGCCTGTCGATCATTCTGAACCTTGTGCTGCCAGAAGAGCTGGACTGACACCAGCCTCTAAATTCACTAGAAAACACTGTGAAAGGGTCCGCTATTCCAGCGGGCCCTTTCTTTTTGGAAGATATTTCGCTTGAATCGAGAATATTCAGCCCAGAGTCATTGAATTATACATTCATATTACTCTATATGTTTGCAAGCATCCTGACTCCCGTCAAAAGGACACCTCCGCATGGACCCCAAGAAAATCTCCGCAGAACTGTCTGTCGCCGAACAGATCACCCCCGAGGATATCCCCGCGCTGGCCGCTGCCGGGTTTCGGTCGATCATCTGCAACCGCCCGGATGGCGAAGCCGCTGACCAGCCCACTTTTGACGAGATCGACGCAGCCGCGCAGGCCGCCGGCCTGCAGACCCGTTATTTGCCGATCGTCGCCGGCAAGGTACTGGACGAGGACGCAGACGACTTTGGTCTGGCCCTGATTGAACTGCCCGGCCCGACACTGGCCTATTGCCGCACGGGGACACGCTCGACCACGCTGTGGTCGCTGGCCGTGGCGGGTGAGAAACCGACCTCGGAAATCCTCGAGGCGACCAAAGCCGCTGGTTATGACATGGCAGGCGTGGTGCGCCGCATCGTGAATGGCGGTAAGACTCCCACCGACGAAGGTGACGCCAAGTTCGACGTGGTGATCGTGGGCGGCGGCGCTGCAGGCATCGCCGTGGCCGCCAGCCTGAAGGCGCGCAAATCCGATCTGGACATCGCCATTCTGGACCCGGCGGACATCCACTATTATCAACCCGGCTGGACGATGGTCGGTGGCGGCGTGTTCGACGCTCAGACCACCGCGAAAACCATGGGCAGCCTGATCCCCAGTGGCGTGCATTGGATCAAATCCGCCGTCGCCGCGTTTGAACCGGCAGACAATGCCGTCATTTTGGATGGCTGCCGTGTGGTGAAATACGACCGTCTGGTCGTCTGTCCGGGTCTGAAACTGGACTGGAACCAGGTCGAGGGTCTGGTCGAAACGCTGGGCAAGAACGGCGTGACCTCGAACTACCGCTATGATCTGGCGCCTTATACATGGGAGCTGGTCAAGGGCCTGAAATCCGGGCGCGCGCTGTTCACGCAGCCCCCCATGCCGATCAAATGCGCCGGTGCGCCGCAAAAAGCGATGTATCTGTCCAGTGACCACTGGTTCAAGAACGGCGCGATCAGCAATATCGACGTGAACTTCATGAATGCGGGCGGCGTTCTGTTCGGGGTCAAAGACTACGTCCCCGCGCTGGAAAAATATGTTGAAAAATACGACGCCAAGCTGAACTTCTTCCACAATCTTGTGGCCGTGGATGGCCCTGCGAAGAAGGCTTCGTTTGACGTAGCCAAGCCTGACACTCCGGTCGAACGGGTCGAGGTCGAGTTCGACATGATGCATGTCTGCCCGCCGCAGGTCGCGCCCGATTTCATCCGCGTCTCGCCCTTGGCCGATGCCGCGGGATGGGTGGATGTGGACCAGGCAACCCTGCGCCACACGCAGTATGACAACATCTGGTCGCTTGGCGACGTGATGAACGCACCCAACGCCAAAACCGCTGCCGCCGCGCGGATGCAGGCGCCTATTGTGGCCGAAAACCTGGTCGATGACATCGACGGCAAATCCCCGACGGCGATCTACAACGGCTATGGCTCGTGCCCGCTGACGGTGGAACGTGGCAAGATCGTTCTGGCCGAATTCGGCTATGGCGGCGCGCTGCTGCCCTCGTTCCCGAAATGGTTGCTGGACGGCACCAAACCCACCCGCGCCGCATGGATACTTAAAGAGCAGATCCTGCCGCCCGTTTATTGGAAAGCCATGCTGCGCGGCAAGGAATGGCTGGCGAAACCTGAAAAAGTCTCGGCCCGCTAAGCGCCGCAGCAAAGGACCCCTCTTATGCGTCTGCTCAAACTGAAACGCGCCCAGCTGGAACGGCATCTGCCGATCCTTCAATGGTCGAAAACCTATGACAAGGACATGATGACCAGCGACCTGGTGGCCGCCGTCATCGTGACCATCATGTTGATTCCGCAATCGCTGGCCTATGCGCTGCTGGCGGGACTGCCAGCGGAAATGGGGCTGTATGCCTCGATCCTGCCGCTGGTGGCCTATGCCATTTTCGGGACCAGCCGCGCGCTGGCCGTGGGGCCGGTGGCCGTTGTGTCGCTGATGACCGCCGCCGCCGTAGGCAATCTGGCGCTGCAGGGAACGGCGGAATATGCCATGGCCGCGATCACGCTGGCCTTTATTTCGGGCGTAATGCTGCTGGTGATGGGCGTTTTCCGACTGGGTTTCCTGGCCAATTTCCTGTCGCACCCGGTGATCGCGGGCTTCATCACGGCCTCGGGCGTGCTGATTGCCAGCTCGCAGCTGAAACACATCATCGGCGTGGATGCCAGCGGGCACACGATCATCGAGATTTGGGGCGATCTGTTCCGCAATCAAAACCTGGTGAACCCCTATACGCTGGCCATCGGGCTTAGCTCGGTCGCGTTCCTGTTCTGGGTGCGCAAGGGGTTGAAGCCTCTGCTACTTAGCTTTGGGATGCACCCGCGTCTGGCGGATATCCTTGCCAAGGCCGGCCCCGTGGGCGCAGTGGCCGTGACCATCCTGGTAACCTGGGTGTTTGGCTTGCAAGACAAGGGCGTAAAAATCGTGGGCGACGTGCCGATGGGCCTGCCGCCGCTGACCATGCCTTCGTTCGATATGGAGCTGTGGTCGCAGCTGGCCATGTCCGCCGTTTTGATTTCCATCATTGGGTTTGTTGAATCTGTCTCTGTCGCGCAGACCCTGGCCGCCAAGAAACGCCAGCGCATCGTACCTGATCAAGAGCTGGTGGGTCTGGGTGCGTCCAACATCGCGGCCGCCATGTCGGGCGGCTATCCGGTTACCGGCGGCTTTGCGCGCTCGGTCGTGAATTTTGATGCAGGCGCCGAAACGCCAGCTGCGGGGGCCTTCACCGCAGTCGGCATTCTGCTGGCCGCGCTGCTGCTGACACCATTGTTGTTCTTCCTGCCCAAGGCCACGCTGGCCGCCACCATCATCGTGGCCGTTCTGTCCTTGGTTGATTTCACTATCCTGCAGAAGACCTGGACCTACTCGAAGGTGGATTTCACCGCAGTGGCCGCGACCATTTTCCTGACACTGGGTTTTGGTGTCGAAATGGGCGTGTCCGCCGGTGTGATCCTGTCGATCGGGCTGTTCCTGTATAAAACCTCGCGTCCTCACGTGGCCGAGGTCGGACTGGTCCCCGGCACGCAGCACTTCCGCAATATCCTGCGGCACGAGGTGACGACCCATCCGGAAATCGTGACCCTGCGCATCGACGAAAGCCTGTATTTCGCCAATGCCCGTTTCCTCGAGGATTACATCTTTGACCGCATCGCCTGCGAAGAGCCGATCAAGCATGTGGTCCTGATGTGCTCGGCCGTGAATGAAATCGACATGTCCGCGCTGGAAAGTCTGGAAGAGATCAACCAACGCTTGGACGATCTGGGCATCACCTTGCACCTGACCGAGGTCAAGGGGCCCGTGATGGACCGCCTGAAACGCAGCCACTTTTTGGACGCGCTGACTGGCGAGGTGTTTCTGGCCCAGTACGACGCGGTGGTCAAACTGACCAAGCCGAACCCGCTGGCCGCACAATAATTGACCCTATGCCCCGCAAGGCGTATCTGCGGGGCATGAGTGATTGGATCGGCATCATCGAAGACCAGACCGGCGCCCGTGGGTGGCGGTTTGGCTCTGACAGCATCACCCCGGCCTCGGGCCTGTCGACAGACGCGGTTCTGGCGCAACTGGGCGAGGCAGACGTGTTCGTCGTCGCCCCCGCCCGCGCCACGCAGAAAGTGCCGGCAAAACTGCTGCCCGAGGGCGCCTTTCTGGATATGATCGACGGTGCCTCGCGCCTGCCCGCGCCTTTGCGGCTGCAATTGCTGGGCTTTCAGGACGAGCACCCCGATTGGGACGGTGTCGTGCTGCTGCTGACGGAAACCCACTCCTATTGGTGTCTTCTGTCGGCCCGTGAACTGGTAGGGTTTCAGGCCTTTCTGACTCCGCGTTTGATCGCAGCCATGGCGGCACCAGCAACGGCGGACGCCGAGGCTACCGCCGAAACCCTGTCACGGCCTGAACGTCTGGCGGCGCATCTGGCGGCCGCTGAGCACAATCCCGCAGCCCAGACCGGCCACATGATCGGCGCCGAACTGGGGGCCGCGCGCGCGTGGTGGCTGGGCCAGCAGGTTGCGCTGATCGGCCCGCAAGCGCTGGCGCAATCCTATGCTGCTGGGCTGACCGCCCAAGGCGTTCCCTGTTCCAAACACGATGATCCCAGCGCGCGCGGCCTGTACGTGCTGCGCAGTGCGCAAACCTGACCCCACGCGCCGCCTTGTCAGCGCCCCGCACCCGTGCCACCCTGCCCGCGAAACCGTAACGGGAGGCAACGGTGCAGACCGACACCCAGCTGATGCAAACTCACCTGCCGCAGGTGACGGAACCGCGCAATCCGGGGATGGAACTGGATCTGGAGTGGGTCCGTTCTGCGCAGGCCAATACCTCGGCGATTGAGCGCCGCGCGGCCACCCTGCCCGGCCGCCGCAGTGTGAAAAAGGACTATCAGGCCGCGTGGCTGTGTAAGGCCATCACCTGTATCGACCTGACCACCCTGTCGGGCGATGACACTGCTGGCCGCGTTGCCCGGCTGTGCGCCAAGGCCCGCCAACCCGTACGCCCCGACATTCTGAATGCGCTGGGAATGGAGGGCCTGACCACCGGGGCCGTCTGCGTTTACCACGAAATGGTCGCCCCCGCCGTCGCCGCGCTGGAGGGGACCAATATCCCCGTCGCTGCCGTGTCCACGGGCTTTCCCGCTGGCCTGTCGCCCCTGCACCTGCGAATCGCCGAGATCGAGGAAAGCGTAAAGGCCGGCGCACACGAGATCGACATCGTGATCTCGCGCCGCCACGTTCTGACCGGCAATTGGCGGGCGCTGTATGACGAAATGCAGGCCTTCCGCGCCGCCTGCGGTGATGCCCATGTCAAAGCGATCCTCGCCACCGGAGAGCTGGGCAGCCTGCGCAATGTCGCGCGGGCATCGCTTGTCTGCATGATGGCCGGGGCTGATTTCATCAAGACCTCGACTGGTAAGGAAAGCATCAACGCCACTCTGCCCGTTAGCCTGGTGATGATCCGCGCGATCCGCGACTATTACCAGCGTACCGGCATCCGCGTGGGGTACAAACCAGCTGGCGGAATCTCCAAGGCGAAGGACGCGCTGGTTTATCTGTCGCTGATCAAAGAAGAGCTGGGAACCCGCTGGCTGCAACCCGACCTGTTCCGGTATGGCGCCTCGTCCCTGCTGGGCGATATCGAACGTCAGCTGGAACACCACGTCACCGGCGCCTACTCCGCCTCGTACCGCCATCCAATGGGCTAAACACATGACTGTCAAAGATATTTTCGAAAGTATGGACTATGGCCCCGCCCCCGAAAGCGCCGCCGACGCGCTGGCTTGGCTGATTGATCAGGGCGACCGGTTTGGCCATTTCATCGACGGGGAATTCACGGAACCGGGCGATGGGTTTTTGTCAAAAAATCCCGCAACCGGGGAAACGCTGGCCACGCTGACCCAAGCCACCCAAGCGGATGTGGATGCCGCCGTTGCCGCTGCCCGCAGGGCGCAGGGCAAATGGGCCAAACTGGGCGGCCACAGGCGTGCAAAATACCTCTATGCCTTGGCGCGGCTGCTGCAAAAACACGCCCGCCTGTTCGCGGTGCTTGAGACGTTGGACAACGGCAAACCCATCCGTGAAGCGCGCGACATCGACATCCCGCTGGCCCAGCGACATTTCTATTACCACGCTGGCATGGCCCAGCTGATGGAGGACGAGTTGCCCGGTCGCGCGCCCATCGGCGTTTGCGGTCAGATCATCCCGTGGAACTTCCCCCTGTTGATGCTGGCGTGGAAGGTCGCGCCCGCACTGGCCATGGGGAACACGGTGGTACTGAAACCGGCCGAGTATACCTCGCTGACCGCGCTGCTGTTCGCTGATATCTGCCGTCAGGCCGGTCTGCCCAAAGGGGTCGTGAACATCATCACCGGCGACGGGGCCGTGGGGCAGATGATCACCGCGCACCCGGATATCGACAAAATCGCCTTCACCGGCTCGACCGAGGTGGGCCGCCAGATCCGCACCGCCACGGCGGGCAGCGGCAAGGCCCTGACGCTCGAGCTGGGCGGGAAATCCCCGTATATCGTGTTCGATGACGCGGATATCGACTCGGCGATCGAAGGGCTGGTGGACGCCATTTGGTTCAATCAGGGGCAGGTCTGCTGCGCCGGTTCCCGCCTGCTGGTCCAAGAAGGCATTGCTGATCGGTTCCATGATAAGCTCCGCGCCCGCATGGCCACGCTGCGCATTGGCAACCCGCTGGACAAATGCATCGACGTGGGCGCCGTGGTGGACCCTGTGCAGTTGCAAATAATCACTGACATGGTGGACAGCTGCGAGGACGGAGAGATCTTTCGCGCCGACACGGACCTGCCCGAGGGCTGTTTCTATCCTCCGACGCTGATTACCGGCCTGACACCCGCGCATCCCCTGATGCAGGACGAGATTTTCGGTCCGGTTTTGGTGTCCTGCACCTTCCGCACTCCGGCCGAGGCGGTGCAGCTGGCCAACAACACTCGCTATGGGCTGGCCGCGACGGTCTGGACGGAAAATGTGAACCTTGCGCTGGATATCGCTCCGAAATTGATCGCGGGCGTGGTCTGGGTGAACGCCACCAACCTGTTCGACGCCGCCGTCGGTTTCGGGGGCGTCCGCGAAAGCGGGTTCGGCCGTGAAGGTGGCTGGGAAGGCCTGCGCGCCTATACCAAACCCAGCGGCAAACCCAAGACCTTGTCCCCGATCCTGCCACACGAAGGCAGTGCTGGCCCCGAGGGGCTGGACCGCACACCCAAGCTCTATATCGGGGGCAAACAGGCACGGCCCGATGGGGGGTATTCCAAATCGGTCTACAGCAAATCCGGTAAGCTGCTGGGTCAAGTTCCGATTGCCAGCCGCAAGGACGTGCGCAACGCGGTCGAAGCCGCACGCGGGGCTGCCGGTTGGGCCAAGGCAACGGCGCATCTTCGGGCTCAGATCCTGTTTTACATCGGGGAGAACCTCAGCGCGCGCGCCGATGAATTTGCCGCCCGGATTGATGCGATGGTCGGAGGGCGGCAAGGGCACAAAGAGGTCGACGCCGCCATCAGCCGGCTGTTCACCAATGCCGCCTGGGCGGACAAATTCGACGGGGCAGTGAAACCCGTGCCCCTGCGCGGAGCGGCGATGGCGATGCGCGAACCTGTCGGCGTGATCGGTGTGATCTGCCCGGACGAAGCGCCGCTGCTGGGGCTGGTGTCCACGATGGCGCCGGCGATTGCGATGGGCAACCGCGTGGTTCTGACCGCCAGCCAGGCCTTTCCGCTGGCCGCGACTGATTTCTATCAGGTGCTGGACACCTCGGACGTGCCTGCAGGCGTGGTGAACATCCTGACCGGTCCCGCCAGTGATCTGGCCGACACGCTGGCGAAACATATGGATGTGGATGCGGTGTGGAGTTTTTCGTCCGCTGACCTCTCCGCCCAGATCGAGGCCGCCAGCGCCGGGAACCTGAAACGCACCTGGGTCAATAACGGTCAGGTGCGTGATTGGGGTAAGGCAGATGCGCAAACCTTCCTGAATGCCGCGACCGAGGTGAAAACGATCTGGGTGCCCTACGGCGAAGGATAAAGCCAGCCCGTTTCAGGGCTGGCTTCGGTATTCGGAACAATGACGCTTAGACGTCTGACAGCTCTTTCTTGTGCATCCATTCGGCGTGTTTGGGGGCCTTTTTGGTGCGCGACCATTCCTCCAGCATGTCCCATTTTACCTCGTTCAGACGCTCCAGCATCGCGTCTTCTTCGGGATCGGGGCTGGCAAGCTCGATACGGTGACCATTCGGATCAAAGAAATAGATCGAGTGGAAAATCGAGTGGTCCGTGACCCCCAGAACCTCGACGCCCTTGGCCTCCAGGTTTTCCTTGAAGGCAACCAGTTCATCACGGTCTTTTACTTTGAAAGCAATGTGCTGCACCCAGACAGGCGTGTTTTCATCGCGGCCCATTTCCGGCTTGGTGGGCAGTTCAAAGAACGCCAGAACGTTGCCCATACCCGCATCCAGGAACACGTGCATGTAGGGATCAGGCTCGTGGGTCGAGGGCACGTGATCCTCGGCAATTGCCAGGATGAAATCCATGTTCAGCATGTCGCGATACCATTCGACGGTCTGTTTCGCGTCCTTACAGCGATATGCGACGTGGTGGATTTGTTCGATTTTCATGTGGCCTCTCCTCGGGGTGTGATGACTGTTGAGAGAGGGGATAATTGTTACATTTGTAACCATCAACGCATTTTTTTGACGATCTTCCGAAAAGAGAAACCATCCTAAAGGGGATCGGTGCGGAACAACCGGATTTTCAGACCACCATGCGCAATGGTTGGCCCCGGGTTCACAAAGGGCAGCGCGGTGGCCTTGGCCAGCGCATTATCCGAGGTCACGATGCCCACGCGCCAGCCCTTGAACCGTTCTTTCAGAACCGCGCCCATGGCCCCATACAATCCGAACAAGGGCTTCTTGTTCCCGATCCGCGCACCATAGGGCGGGTTGACGATCACCAGCCCTGCGGGGCCGTCAGGCGGGGTGATGTCACCAATGGATTTCATCTGGAAATCAGTCCATTCAGCCACGCCCGCGCGCTCGGCATTGGCCTGGCTCATGCGGATCGCGCCCGCGTCACGGTCGGAGCCATGGTAACGCTGCAACGGGTCAGAGGGTTCGGGCGCCGCCTGCGACTTCAACTGAGCCCAGGCGTTCGCGTCGAAACTGGCCAGCTGTTCGAACGCAAAACTGCGTGTCCGGCCAGGGGCAAGACCTGCGGCCATCTCGGCCGCTTCGATCACGAAAGTGCCCGAGCCGCACATCGGATCCAGAACCGGCTCTCCTTCGGTGTAGCCACATTCGCGCAGGATCATCGCCGCCATAGTCTCGCGCATGGGGGCCTTGTTGACCGCTTCTTTGTGGCCACGTTTGTGCAGACTTTCACCCGAGGTATCGACGCTGAAGGTGACCAGATTGTCGTCGATCCGGGTCTTGATCACCATCCGGGCGTCCGGCGCCACGGTCAGGCCAGCGGCGGTCAGACCGCCCTCGATCCGCTGAGCCGCAGCGCCTGCGTGATAGATCTTGGATTTTTTGCACGTCACCTCGACCCGCACGGGCATGTCCGCACGCAGCACAGCGCCCCAGTCGAATTTCTTTGACCGTTTGTCCAGCTGGGCAAGGTGGAACGCCCGAAACGAGCCGATCCGCGCCAACACCCGTGTGGCCCCGCGCAGCATCAGGTTGGCGCGCCACACCTCGGGCCAGCCACCCTGAAGGGTCACACCACCCGGCACCACGGCAGCATCGGCAAACCCGACGTCTTGGGCCTCGGCGCACAGGGGGGCTTCCAGCCCCGGAGTGGCCACAAGAAAAATTTCAAAACGATCAGTCATGGCCCAGCCATAGACCATTCGCGCCGGCACAGCGACCGGATTTTACCCCGATCAGTTCGCCATCAGCCCCTTGGGTTGCCCCACCACGACAAAGGTCAGCGCCTGAGGGTCCAGCAAGCGCTTGGCGACGCGATTCACGTCCTCAAGCGTGACGGCATTCACCTTGTCATTCCGCGTAGCGATATAGTCGATTGGCATGTTGTCCGTTTGCATGGACACCATGATGTTCGCAATCGTGCTGTTGCCATCGAACCGCAGCGGATAGGCCCCGGTCAGATAGGTCTTGGCATTCGCCAGTTCGGTTTCCGAAACGCCAAGCTCGGCTAGTTTCTGCCATTCTTCGCGGATAACCTCGATCGCCTGTCCGACCCGGTCGTTGCCCGATGCGACCGAACCCATCCACAGCTGCGCTGACGCCTTGTCGACCAGATAGCTGTAAACGCCATAGGTCAGGCCACGCTTTTCACGCACCTCGGTCATCAGGCGGCTTTCGAACCCGCCGCCGCCCAGGATCAAGTCCAGGATATATGCGGCGAAAAAGTCCGGATCCTCGCGATCCATTCCGGGCTGGGCGAACAGCACCACCGATTGAGGGGTCTCGAAGTTTTCAACATGAGCACCGCCCGGAAAGTTCAGCTGGGCCGGTCCGGGCAGCGCGGGGCCGGATTTTGGCAGCCCGATGAACAGTTTATCCATCAGCGCAGACAGCTGGTCAGGCGTGATGTCCCCAACGGCGGCGATATACAGCCTGTCCTGCACCAACGCGTTTTGATGCGCGGTGACCAGATCGGCGCGGGTCAGGGCGGAGACGCTCTCCAAAGTGCCGTCCTTGGACTGGGCATAGGGATGATCACCGTAAATCAACCGCCGCAGCGCCTGACTGGCCAGGTCACGTGGGCTTTTCTGATCGGATGTGATCCCCGAGATGACCTGCTGACGCACTCGTTCAACCGCTTCTTCATCGAACCGTGGGGCAACCAGGCTGTCACGCAGCAGTGCCACGGCCTGATCTGCGTTCTCGGTCAGAAACTCGGCCGAAATGCTGACGAAGTCATCTGACACGCTGTAGGAAAAACGCGCGGCCAGGCTTTCGGTGGCGGTGGCAAAACCACGGGCATCCAAATCACCAGCGCCTTCCTCCAGCAAGCCGACCATCAGGTTGGTGGCGCCTTTCTTTCCGGGTTCGTCCAGCACGGCGCCACCGCGAAATCGCAGTTCCAGCGCCGTAAATGGGATCGAGTGGTCCTCGACCAGCCAAGCGGTGAAACCGCCGTCCGAGCGGACCTCTTGGATATTCACCTCGGCCCAGGCGGGCAGAGCGATCACACTGACAACAAGGGCAAAAACCGTACGCAGGATCATTGGCCCACCTCCTCGTTCATCAGCCAGCCAGTGACGGATTGTTTGCGGTCAAAGACCATGCGGGCCGCCGACAGAACATCCAGAGCCGTCACGTCCTGCAGCACATGCGGCCAGTCCTGCACGTCGCGGATGGTCAGCCCCTGTGTAAGCGCGCGGCCATAGCGGTTGGCCAATCCCTCGGTGTTGTCCAGGGCATAGATCTGCGAGGCGCGGATCTGCATTTTCACCCGCTCCAGCCGTTCGTTGTCGATTCCGTTCTCCATCAGGTCCAGTAACACCTCGTCCATGGCGTCCTCGGCCTGTTGCAGGGTCACGCCGGGGGCGGGAACGACGATCACATCAAAGGTCGTATCGTCAAGCGAGCCACCGCGGTAATAGGCAGCAGTGTAAAGCGCGGTCTTGTCCTCGTGCTGCAACTTTTCGGCCAGGATCGAGGTCGTGCTGCCGCCCAGCACCTCGGCCAGGATGGTCAGGGCCGCGGCGTCCTCTTGCGCGCCACTGTCGCGTTCAGGGGCCATGTAGGACCGGCTGACATAGGGCTGCGCGACGCGGGCGTCGCGGAAAGTCAGGCGGCGTTCGGCGGTTTGGGGCGGCTCGCTGCTGCGATACCGCTCGTTCGGCAGATCGGGGTTTGCGGGGATCTTGCCATAGTGTTCTTGCGCAAGGGCCAGAACCTCGTCTGGCTGCACATCCCCGGCAACAATCAAAATGGCGTTGTTGGGGGAATAATAGGTGCCGTAATAGGACAAAGCGTCCTCAAGGCTCAACTCTTCCATCTCGTGTTTCCAGCCGATGACCGGAACGCCGTAACGATGGTTCAGGTATTGCACCGCGTTCTTCTGCTCGCGGTACAGCGCCGAGGGGTTGTTTTCCACGCGCATGTTCCGCTCTTCCAGGATCACGTCGCGTTCGGTGACGATGTCGGATTCGGACAGGCGGAGATTCTTCATCCGGTCGGATTCCATCCGCATCATCAGGGGCAAGCGGTCAGCCGCGACACGCTGGTAATAGGCGGTGTAATCATAGCTGGTAAAAGCGTTGTCCGTGCCGCCATTCTTGGCAACGGTGGCCGAAAACTCGCCCGGCGCCAAGGTATCGGTGCCTTTGAACAAAAGATGCTCAAGAAAATGCGCGACGCCGGACTGGCCCGGCGGTTCATCGGCCGAGCCTGCGCGGTACCAGACCATATGCACCACCACGGGCGCACGGTGATCCTCGATCACCACGACCTGCATTCCATTATCCAGCATAAAGTCCGTCACCTGCTCGGCTGCGCGCAGGGGTGAAGTCAATACCAGGGTCGCCAAGGCGGCGACGGCAAGACGGATCATGGGCGTTCTCCTGTTGGTTTCACAGCAAGATACGCCGCTTGGTCAGGGCTTCAAGCCCAATGGCGGGTCCCATGACGCGGATGTGAGATTTAGCGACTATAGGGGGCCGAAGGGGTCGGAATGCCAACTGCGCGCCAACGGGCGGCTTCCTTACGGGCATCCAAACGAAAACGGCGATAGGCTTGGTTATAGCGGTCCACACGCACCAGACGGATGTTGGTGAATCGCGCCTGCCGCTTGCGGAAGGCCGCGTCTTCCTCGGCCAGATCGGCGCGGATCGTCGGCGAAACGCCATTCCGAGCCACGTGATTGACCAATGCACCATCCGTCGCGGGAACACCCGTCGCAACCAGCGCAGAACGTTTGCCGCCCAGCGCGGCCACGGCATCAGCTTTGGGGTCTTGATCAGTGCGGTTCACACCACCAGGAGTGGGCGCAGGCAGTTGGGAATAGTCGCCAGGCAGCGTCAATTCCTTGCTAGGAGCAACCAAGAATTCATCCGGCCCACCCGTGAACGAACGCAGGTCGCGCAATTTGCCACTGTTACTGCAACCCGCAAGGGCCGTAATTGCCACCAAGATCACCGCGCGCGACAGTCGCATCACCACCCTCCAGTTCGTTCCGACCCAGCATTAGCCGATCCTTCGGCCAAGGTCACGAGGGCTTTTTCGCCCCGCCCCACATGATAAGCCCAAAAGCGCCGACAAAGATCGCGATATCGGCCACGTTGAACGCATAGGGGTTATCAAAACCACAGCAGGACATGTTCAGAAAATCGGCCACAGCGCCATAAAGGACACGATCCACGACATTTCCCAGCGCCCCGCCAATTAGCAACCCGGCCGAAGCCATGCCCAGCTTGTTCGGTGGGTCGCGATAAACCCACCACAGAACCGAGCCCGCGATCAGCAGGGCCAGAACGATCAGCGCCCAGCGAAGCAGGTCTCCGTGTTCGGAAAAAAGACCGAAGTTAACGCCCGTATTCCATGCCATTCGAAGGTTCAGCAGGGGCGGTACCACGTCCAGTTCGCCCAGCGTGCGCAGATCCAGCATATGCACGACCAGGTACTTGCTGGCTTGGTCCAGTATGAATGTCCAGAAGCCTGCCCAGAAAACCAGCCTCATTTGCCTGCCCTATTCTGCCCCGTTACGGACCCGTTTTCCGGGTCTCAGAAATGCCTTTCCGGCGAGTTTAGCATGAACCCGCCGGAATGGTTAGTGTGGATACGTTTTCGTGATGCCTGCTTAGTGGCGGAAATGGCGCATCCCGGTAAAGACCATGGCCAGACCACGCTCGTTTGCGGCGTCGATGACCTCTTGGTCGCGCATGGAGCCGCCCGGCTGGATAATCGCGGTCGCGCCGGCCTCGGCTGCGGTGATCAGACCGTCAGCAAACGGGAAGAACGCATCCGATGCCACAACCGAGCCTTGCGTCAGCGGGGCGTCCAGACCCATCGCTTCGGCCATGTCCTCGGCTTTGCGGGCAGCGATACGGGTGCTGTCCACGCGGCTCATCTGGCCTGCGCCGACGCCGACGGTGGCACCGTCTTTGACATAGATGATGGCGTTGGATTTGACGTGCTTGGCCACTTTCCAGGCGAACAGCAGGTCGGTCAGTTCCTGTTGCGTAGGCTGGCGTTCGGTCACGACCTTCAGGTCGTCCAGGGTGATCGCGCCGTTGTCCTTGCCCTGCACCAGGAAACCACCAGCAACCTGACGATAGGTGGTGATCACCGATTTCGGCTCGGGCAGTGCCCCAGTGGTCAGCAGACGCAGGTTTTTCTTGGCGGCAAACACGGCCTTGGCCTCGTCGGTGGCCTCAGGGGCGATGACAACCTCGGTGAAGATCTTGGCGATCTCTTCCGCGGTGGCCCCGTCCAGCGTCTGGTTCAGCGCGATGATCCCACCAAAGGCCGAGGTCCGGTCACAGTCGAATGCACGGCTGTAGGCTTCGGCCAGGGTTGCGCCCGAGGCCACGCCGCAGGGGTTGGCGTGTTTGATGATCGCACAGGCAGGCGCGTCGGTGCCG
Organism: Thalassovita sp.; assembly: GCF_965218685.1. Taxonomy (GTDB): domain Bacteria; phylum Pseudomonadota; class Alphaproteobacteria; order Rhodobacterales; family Rhodobacteraceae; genus Thalassobius. Next base: position 674,811 of record NZ_OZ244657.1, read on the forward strand.
AATTCGGCGACCAGTTCGAACGCGGCGTCGGTGTCGTTGATGTTGTTATAGGACAGCTCTTTGCCCTGATGCTGCTGCGCGGTGGACACACCGGCACGACTGCTGCCGTCTTTGTAGAAGGCCGCGGACTGGTGCGGGTTTTCACCGTAACGCAGGGTCTGGGCCAGCTCGCCTGCGAAGACACGGCGGCGCGGGGTGTCCTGACCGATGGCACCGGCCATCCAGGTCGAAACGGCAGCGTCATAGGCGCCGGTACGGGCATAGGCGATCTGGGCCATCTTCTGACGGAACGCGTACGAGGTCTGACCGTCATTGGCGTCCAGTTCACCCAGCAGCGCGTCGTAGTCTTCGACATCCACGACAGTGGTGACGAACCCGTGGTTTTTCGCAGCGGCGCGGATCATGGCGGGGCCGCCGATGTCGATGTTTTCGATCATCTCGGCGTAATCAGCACCACGGGCCAGGGCGGCCTCGAACGGATAGAGGTTCACAACCAGCAGGTCGATGCCGCCGATGTCATGTTCATCCATGGCGGCGACGTGATCATCATTGTCGCGCAGCGCCAGCAGGCCGCCGTGGACCTTGGGGTGCAGCGTTTTCACACGGCCGTCCATCATTTCGGGGAAGCCGGTGACGTCCGCCACATCGCGCACCTCAAGCCCCGCGTCGCGCAGCGCCTTGGCCGAGCCGCCGGTCGACAGCAGTTCCACACCGCGCGCGGCCAGGGCTTTGCCCAGCTCGGTCAGGCCGGTCTTATCGGAAACGGAAATCAACGCGCGGCGCACGGGATAGAGGTCAGTCATAGGGCAGCTCTTTGTATCTGTTCAGGTCAGGTCCGGGTCATCCCGGTTCAGGTCTCGGATACTGATCGGGGTATCCTGCGCCTTGGCCAGGGACCAACGGATGCGCGTCGCATAGTCCATCGCGCGCCCAGATAAAACGATTTGTTTGGTCGCACGGGGCCGTAAACGCCCTTTTTCCAGATAAACTGAGGGTTCGAGCGTCATTTCGGCCACCCCTTCGTGCCGGAACAGCCACAATTCCCCGCTTTTCAGCGCAAGCGAGATCGAGGTCCCGCCCATGTCCACCGTCGCGTCAACCTCGGGGTGCAGATGGAATCGGATGTGGAAGGGGATGCCTTTCAGCGCCACGATCTGCGGGGATTTATCGAACCTGCGCTTGCCCGCGTCGTCCACGGTCAGCAGCAGGTCCTCGCCGGCCATGCCGCGCCCGTCAAAGGTAAGCTCGAGTTTGCGGGCATGGGTCAGCCCATAAGGTTTGCCATAGCCATCATGCCCGCCCTCGAAACGCACGCCATCCGGGGCTTGGCTGATCTCGATCGGGACTTCCTTGGGCGTGTCGGTCAAAAGATCCACACCACCACGCCGCCCACCCAGACGCGCACTGGAATATCCATCCAGGCACAGGGTCGAATGGCTGGGGGTTGCGCGACCCGCCCTGCGCCACTTGGCCCCGAAAATGGCGCCTGATCCGCAGTTCACAACCAGTGGCCGCCGCCCCGAGGTCAGCTCGAACGCAAGGGTCGAGGCATGGGCGTTGTACGACGCCCGCCCGGCAGGCGGTGCACTGGCATCGACGATCACCGAAGTTCGGCCCGCCGACAGCCGCGCATAGCCCATGGCCAGCCCATCAGCCGAGCGGTTTTTCACCCCCGAAGCTGCCAATGCCGTGTCCAGACGCCCCTCCAGACCGCGCCCACCGCCATGAAAACGCGCCAACCCGCCGTCGGCATGGCGCAGGGTCCGCAGGGTCGGGGCGATCCTCTCGATTGCGGACTGCAGCTCGGGGGGGACGGGCCGGCCTGCCTCGATCAGCGCGGCAGCAGCCCAGGTGAGCAGGGTGAACACTTCAAGCAATTCTTCGGGATTTCGGGTCGGAATGCCACCTTCGGCATCCACTTGCGACTGGCAATCCCTGGCTAGGGTCCGCACGGCCCCGTCCACGTGCCTATCCATCCCCTCAAGCGATAGGCCAGCATATATCAGCCCGGTCAGCGCCTCGAACCGGGGCAACCCGGGCGAGCAGGTATGCCAACGCCGCGACAGGAAAACCGTCTGCCTGGAAAGCGAGCGGAAAAAGCCGTCCGACTGGTCCTTGTCGGCACCGCGCAGCACGAACAGGGCATGGTGAATCCAGCGGATGATGCGGCGACCGGTCAGATCGGGGCTCCAGCCTGCACCTTTGCCAGAACCATAGCGGTTGATCCATTCAAACAGCCAATTCTGCGCCCGTTCGCGCGTTGTGTGGTCAGCAACCGCAGCCAGATCGTCCAGCCAGACGAAACCGTGCAGCTCTTCCTCGAACGGAGCGTCGGGCAGGTCTATGTCCCACAGCATTGTTTTCGGAGCTTCGACCAAATGACCCGCAAACAGGAAATTCCCCGCCAGCAATTGCCGACCACGGGCAAAGCTGCCGATGGTGCGGGGTTCAGGCTGGCTGACAAAGCCAGTGGCAGGGCGCACCCGTCCGGCCAGCCGCGCGTGCAGCCGGTGCATCCAGCGCGTCGTCCGCGCTGTCATCCGATCAGGTTTGAACATGCTCTGCCTCTCACGCTCTGACGGCGGGATGCAGACAGAATAGCTTCACCCGCGCGCCCTGTCACCGATGAATGGCAGCGCTGGCATGAATTCGCGAGACCAGATCAGGCTTTGCGCAGACAGGCGACATAGAACCCGTCCATGCCCCCTTGTTTGCGCCAATATCCGGGCAGCAGGCGCAAGCCGCCCTCGGGTGTGCGCCAATCGGGATCAATCCCCGGCAAATCAAGCGCTTCTGTGTCGACGGTCAGCCCCTTGTGGCGCGAAAGGGCCTCTTCGATCTGGCATTCGCCCTCGTCCGGCAACAGCGAGCATGTGGCATAGACCAGCCGCCCGCCAGGCTTTAGCAGACTGACCGCGTGGTCCAGCATCTGCGCCTGAAGCTGGAACAATTGCCAGAAATCCGAGCCGTCCTTGGCGTGTGGCAAATCCGGGTGGCGGCGAATCGTTCCAGTGGCGGAACATGGCGCGTCCAGCAGGATGGCATCGTATTGACCGGTATGCTCCAGCGCGTCGCCGGTGATCAGGGTCGCGGTCAGCCCCGTACGGTCCAGATTTTCCTGCACACGCTCCATCCGGTTGGCGGAAACATCCAGTGCGGTCACGTCCGCCCCGGCTGCAGCCAGTTGCATCGTCTTGCCACCGGGGGCCGCGCACATGTCCAAAACCGCCTCGCCGGGCTGCACCTTCAACACCTTTGCGGGAATCGCGGCAGCGGCATCCTGCACCCACCAATCGCCCGCCTCGAACCCCGGCAGGGCCGAGACCTGACCGGCATCCGCCAGACGCACTGAACCCGTCGGCAGAAGCTCCCCGCCCAAAGCGTCGCACACGGCCTGCGGGTCGGACTTCGCTGAGATGTCCAGCGGGGCACCTGCGAAATGGGCTTGCTCCATCCGGGCGACATCATCGGGGCCGTACCCCTCGATCAGGGGGTCACGCAGCCAGCGCGGCATGCGCGGGGCGCGCAGGTTATCCCAATCCTCGGTGGCGCTCTCGGCCACGCGGCGCAGCACGGCGTTCACCATGCCTTTCATCGACTGGATGCGCTTGTTGCGAGAGGTCATGTTGACGGCCTCGTTCACCACGCCATGCGCATCTCCGCCCAAGGCCAGTTCAACCGCGCCCAGCCGCAGGATATTACGGACCGCCATCGGAGGGTTCTTTTTCAGGTGACGCGACAGTAGCTTGTCGGCGCGCTCCAGCCCGCGCAGCGTATCCACGGCCAGCCGTTGTGCCCGTGCGCGATCCGCCGGGTCCAGCTTGGCCAGGGTGTGCCCCATCACCTCAGAGATCATCCGATGCTCGACCAGAACCTGGTTCAGCAGGTTCAAAGCCGCCATGCGCGGGGTCATGCGCGGCGATTGGGCGGGGCGTTTGGTCATCCGATATCCTTGCGATTAAGCTGCAGGGGCGTATATCAACAGGCAGCCGTATAAGGAAGAGACCATGAGCACGCCTGAGAAGGACCTGCCCCCCGCCGCCATCCGCGCCCTGGCCGAAGCCGAAGAGCGCCGCAAAAAGGCCGAGGCCGAGGCGAATTCCATGCCCAAGGAGCTGGGTGGCCGTGACGGCCCCGAGCCCGTTCGCTTTGGCGATTGGGAAAAGAAAGGCATCGCGATCGATTTCTGATCGCGGCGCCCTGTTTTCCAACGACTTCCCTGGGATTTACAGCCCCAGCACGTCCACCATGTCATATTCACCGGGTTTTTGACCCTGGCCCCACAGCGCGGCCTTCACGGCCCCTCGCGCAAAGATCGCGCGGTCGGTGGCCAGATGGCGCAGCACGATCCGCTCACCTGCGGCGGCGAACATAACATCGTGTTCGCCCACGATATCGCCACCGCGGATGGCGGTGAAGCCAATGTCGCCCTTCTTGCGCGCACCGGTGATACCATCGCGGCCACGATCAGATACAGCCTCCAGCGACACGCCGCGCCCTTCGGCAGCAGCCTCGCCCAACATCAGCGCGGTCCCCGAGGGCGCGTCCACTTTCTTGTTGTGATGCGCCTCGATCACCTCGATGTCGAAATCCTCGTCCAGCGCCGCGGCGACCTGTTTGGTCAGCTGCACCAGCAGATTCACACCCAGCGACATGTTCCCGGCGCGCACGATGGTGGCATGACGGGCGGCGGCGCGCACCTTGGCCAGATCATCCTCGGTCATGCCGGTGGTGCCGATCACGTGAACGATCCGCGCCTGGGCGGCAATCGCGGCAAATTCCACGGTGGCGGCGGGGGCGGTGAAATCAATCACGGCCTGTGCGTGCAGGAAGGTCTCCAGAGGATCATCCGAGACGATCACACCGACGGCCGTACCGCCCATGCATTCGCCCACGTCGCGGCCCACCCAATCGTGGCCTTTACGTTCGACCGCGCCGACAAGTTTGCACTTATCACTGTCCAAAATGGTGCGCATCAGCATCTGGCCCATACGGCCCGAGGCTCCGGTCACGACAATTCCGGGCAGGTTGGTCATCGATCTTACTCCAAAAAACTGCGGTCCCGCCCTCTTAGCCCGTCGCGTTGCGCTTGGCAAAGCCCTTGCGAAGGCGTAGATGCAGGCCATGGCCAAAGGTAACAACTCTTTCGGTTCCGGACCCGGTATGCGTCAGCTGCGGGTGGGGGAACAAATCCGCCGGACAATGTCCGAAATCCTGATGCGTGGCGAGATCCACAATCCGGATCTGAACCGCATGTCCATCACCGTGGGCGAGGTGCGGCTGTCAGCTGACCTGCGCGTCGCCACTGTGTTCGTGCTGCCCCTGGGCGGCGAGGGCAAAGAAGACGCGGTCAAGCTGCTGGCAAGCCACCAGTGGGAACTGCGCCGCATGATCGGCAAGAAGTGCGGACTGAAACACGCGCCCGAGCTGCGGTTCCGTCTGGACGAAACCTTTGACCGGATGGAGGAAACTCGTCGCCTGCTGAACCAGGACGAGGTCCGCCGCGACCTTGACACGGACGAGGAATGATCCGCGCCTGGGCCAGCCTCTGCCTGTTGGCCCTGCTGCCCGGTGCAGCCAACGCAGTCGAGTGTCGCGACCTGCAGCTGGACTATAATCGTTTCACGATTTGCGAGGTGGATGCAGCCGCCGAGAACCTGCGCCTGTTCCTGCGCGATTCCTCCGGGGATGTGATGGGGCAGTTTTCTGCCGTTCAGAACAGCCTGCCAGACGGGCAAACCCTGCAATTCGCCATGAACGCTGGGATGTACCACGACGACCGCTCGCCCGTTGGTCTGTATATTCAGGACGGCAAGCTGGAAATGCGGGTGATCCCCAATGCCGGCCCCGGTAATTTCGGCCTGTTGCCCAACGGAGTGTTCTGCATTCGTCAGGGCCGCGCCGATGTGATCGAGACTCTGCGCTATGTCGACGAAAAACCCGCCTGCCGTGATGCCACCCAATCCGGCCCGATGCTGGTGATCAACGGCGCGCTGCATCCCCGTTTTCTGCCCGACAGTAGCTCGCGCTATGTGCGCAACGGGGTGGGTACGTCCGCCGACGGTAAACGCGTGGTCTTTGCGATCTCGCGCAACCCGGTGACGTTTCATGAATTCGGCAGCCTGTTCCGCGATACGCTGGACCTGCCCAACGCGCTGTATTTCGATGGCAAGGTTTCGCGGATGTACGCACCCGCGATTGGGCGCGACGATCCTGGGTTCTGGCTGGGGCCGATTGTGGGTGTTGTTGCGCCCGCAAATTGACAGTACGCGCGGCATGCTCTAACCCGCGCGCTCGGACTGCAACAGGATCGGTGACACATGGGACGTAGACGCAAGGGACGCGACATTTCCGGCTGGCTGGTGGTGGACAAGCCTGCGGGCATGACCTCCACCGCCGTGGTGAACAAGGTGAAATGGGCGTTCAACGCGAACAAAGCGGGCCATGCCGGCACGCTGGACCCCGATGCCACCGGGGTTCTGGCCGTGGCTTTGGGCGAGGCCACCAAGACCGTGCCCTACATCACCGATGCGCTTAAGGCTTACCGCTTCTGCGTGCGTTTGGGTCAGTCCACCAACACCGATGACGCCGAGGGCGAAGTGATTTCCGAAAGCGCTGATCGTCCCACCGACGAACAGATCAAGGACGCCCTGCCGCAATTTCTGGGCGATATCATGCAGGTACCGCCAAAGTTCTCGGCCGTGAAGATCGACGGAGAGCGCGCCTATAAACTGGCCCGCGCTGACGAGGATTTCGAGATCGCGGCCCGTCCCCTTTGGGTCGAGGAACTGTTGATGGAGGATCGCCCCGACGCCGATCACGTGGTGCTGGAGATGGTCTGCGGCAAGGGCGGCTATGTCCGATCCATCGCGCGGGATCTGGGGGCTGCTTTGGGCTGTCATGGCCACGTGGAATGGCTGCGGCGCGTCTGGTCCGGCCCGTTTGATGCAGATGAGGACGGGATCACCATCGAGCAGATCGACGAGATGGCAAAAACCCCCGAACTGGACGAATTCTTACGCCCGGTCGAGGACGGCTTGGCCGATCTGCCCGAGGTGAAGGCCACCGATCAGGGCGCCGTGCGTCTGCGCAATGGAAACCCCGGCATGGTCATCGCGCATGACGTTGAGTGGGGCGAGGACTGCTGGGCCTCTTACAACGGCAAACCTCTGGCCGTGGGGCAACTGCAAGGCGCAGAGCTGCACCCCAATCGCGTCTTCAACTTGGATTGACGGCTTGCGCTGCGCCGCGTGCGCGGGCACAAACAGGCCATGATCACGCGTGAGTTTCAAAAGGGCGACGCCCACTCGACCGCCGTCTATTCGGATTGCGAGAAATACCGCTATGAGCTGACCCGCATCTGGGACACGGCGGGGCGCAAGGCGTTGTTCGTGATGCTGAACCCGTCCACCGCGACCGAGGTTCAGAATGACCCCACCGTTGAACGCTGCGAACGTCGCGCGCGGGCGCTGGGTTTTGGCGCCTTTCGTGTGACAAACATCTTTGCCTGGCGCGACACCGACCCGCGGGCCATGCGCGCCGCCGCCGATCCGGTGGGCCCAGCGAATGACCAGACGATTCTAGATGGCTGTCACTGGGCCGATCAAATCATTGCCGCCTGGGGCACCCATGGCGAACACCTGGATCAGGGCCCTCATATCGCGCGGCTGCTGCGTGGCACAGGGCGCCCGATCCATCATCTGGGCCTGACCAAGGCGGGGCACCCCAAGCATCCGCTGTATATTGCCTATACCCAACAGCCACAGCTTTGGAACATGCCGGATGAATGATCAGACCGACAAAGAGACGCTAGAGGCCCTGCGCCACCTGACCCGCGAGGTTGAAAAGCTGAACAGCCACCGGTTCATCGCCGTTCAGAACTCGACCCTAAGGCTGATCCTCTTCCAATTTGGCCGCGGTCTGGCGTTTGGACTTGGCTCGGTTCTGGGCGCGACCTTCTTGGTCTCGATCCTGGCGTGGTGGCTGTCGCAATTCGAGTTTCTGCCAATCATCGGCGACTGGGCCGCGCAGCTGGCCGACGAGTTTGAACGCGCTGTTGGCAGCCAAGAGAGTGTTAACCAAACCCCTGAATAATCGTTGCAAATTCAACACCTGGCATGCGCTACTTGGGTTGGGAAAATCCGTGGGTGCCATGATGATGATGATTGCTGGACTGTTGGGCTTGATGGCGGCTGGGGCGGCCTTGATCGGCTTGGATCTTGGAGCAGACGAAGATGACCTGCCCCCCGATACCGAGGTTGAGACCGGCGAAGACGCAAGCGATGATACCAATGTCGGCACCGGTCTGGACGATGTTCTCGGTGGCTCCGAAGACGACCTTGTTGGTGATCAGGTCATTGCAGGAACCGAGGACGATCAAACTCTGACAGGTGGAGAAGGTGACGACAGCATGCACGGCTATGCCGGTAACGATGTCGTCGCCGGGCTGGAAGGCGATGACGAACTACACGGCGGCGAGGGCGAAGATACTGTTCAGGGCGGCATGGGCAACGACACGCTGCACGGCGAGGATGGTAACGACAGCCTTTTCGGCGGCGACGGTGACGACCAGATGTTCGGCCACAACGATGATGACACTCTGTACGGCAACGATGGGGACGACAGCCTTGTAGGCAGCGCAGGAAATGACCAGTTGTTCGGCGGTTCGGGAAATGACGCATTGCATGGCGATCTGGACGATGATTCACTTGCCGGTGGCGCGGGTCAGGACACGCTGTTCGGCGGTGTGGGCGATGACCTGATCGTGGGCGACGACGACTCGGAAATGGATTTTTTGAACGGTGGCGAGGGGAACGATACCCTTATCGGCGGCAGTGGTGACTACATCCACAGCGGTCAGGGCAATGATCTGATCCTGGTTGGCGATTGGGTCGAAAGCCCCACGACCGTTCTGGATTTTGACCCCGACGCGGACCAGATCGCCGTGGTACTGGACGACCCGACCGGCCCCACCCCAGACGTTACCCTGTCCGAGCCTGACGAAGCCACCGGCGACGTGGCAATTCTAGTAAACGGTCAGCAAGTGGCTACGGTCAACGGGGGCGCGGGGTTGACGGTTGCTGACATCGCCCTGATCGCCCGACCGATCTGACTTTTTCCTTTCCTTTTCAGGGGAATCTACGTATACGCCCGCATCCGCCCGGGGAATCTTGGGCTGATACCTCCATGGACCCTGCTGGACGACATCCCGGCTTGTGCCCTCACCCTTAACCTTAAAGGAGACCCCGATGTCGATTACTGCTGAAGAAAAAGCGCGCGTTATCAAAGAGTTCGGCACCAAAGAAGGTGACACCGGTTCGCCCGAAGTACAGGTTGCTATCCTGTCCTCGCGCATCGCGACCCTGACCGAGCACTTCAAGACTCACAAAAAAGACAACCACGGCCGTCGCGGCCTGCTGATGATGGTCGCCCAGCGTCGTAAGCTGCTGGACTACCTGAAAGGCAAGGACGAAGCACGCTATGCCGACCTGATTAAGCGTCTGGGCATCCGCCGCTAAGACCTTAGGTACTTGTTTTTGGAAACGCCCGTTCGTCAGAGCGGGCGTTTTGCTTTTCGCCTAACTAGCACTTCTGGGCGCGCGCCAAGGCCTGGCTCAGATCGCTTCCTTTGGCGGCGAATGTCACCAAGTTCCGCCCTGATTTATCCAGAACACTGATATTGGCCTTTTGCGCCACCAGCGATTTCAGCGTGCTTAGCGGAACCCGCTGCCCCGCCATCAAATCGTGACTGGCAGCCGAGATCATGGACCCGCCATAAACCCCCATCAGCCGGATGGTCTTGCCACCGGCGCGCAGCGCCATTTTCGCGCGATGCGGCTGGTAGCTCCATCCCTTCTTGCCGACATAAACCCCCCAAGCCTGGTCGTTCTTAACCTCGAACTCCAACTGTGCGTTCTGACCGAAAAAGACGGCGCTGCACACCTTGTAGCTTCCGGTTTTTCCCGAACCGACGATGGCATAGTTCCCGCGCTTTTGTACGACCCGCCAATCGCCATATTTCGCGATTTGTCTGCTGCGCGTATCCGCTGGCTGCGCCGAAACCGGCGCCACGGCACCCATAAAATCAAACACAAAAACCAATGCCAGAATGGTGGTCAAAATCCGTTTCATGGCTCCCTCCTCCTTGTGATGAATCACGCGTAATTGTCCTGAATTCTTGGAATTGCGCGCAATGACCCAAGTCAAACCCCCACGATTCCGTCCTTTTAAAACGAGCGAAACTGCTGTATGGCCCCCCTATCTGAGACGTGACGCCTTTGACTCCGGGCGCATGAGAAAGATTGGGGTCGGCGGCAATGGGGCCGCCATGAAAACAGGAGACGCGGGAGGGCCCGCGAGTGCTCCTATAAGGATACGATGATGTTCAACGTAACGACCAAATCCATGCAGTGGGGCGATGAAACGCTGACACTGGAAACGGGCAAGGTTGCCCGTCAGGCAGACGGTTCCGTGATTGCCACGCTGGGCGAAACCAGCGTCATGGCAAACGTGACCTTCGCCAAGGAACCCAAACCCGGGCAGGATTTCTTCCCGCTGACGGTTCACTACCAAGAGAAATACTATGCGGCCGGTAAAGTGCCCGGCGGTTTCTTCAAGCGTGAGGCCCGCCCCACCGAGAAAGAAACCCTGACTGCACGCCTGATCGACCGTCCGATCCGCCCGCTGTTCGTTCCTGGCTTCAAACACGAAGTTCTGGTGATGTGCACCGTGCTGAGCCACGATCTGGAAAATGATCCCGATGTTGTGGCGATGATCGCTGCCTCGGCTGCTCTGACCATTTCGGGCGCTCCGTTCCGTGGTCCGATCGCCTGCGCACGCGTCGGCTTTGTTGATGGCGACTATGTGCTGAACCCGTCGGTCGACGACATGCACGATCTGCGCAACAACCCTGAACAGCGCCTGGACCTGGTTGTCGCTGGCACCAAAGACGCTGTGATGATGGTGGAATCCGAAGCTTACGAGCTGACCGAAGCAGAAATGCTGGGCGCCGTGAACTTTGCTCACCAGCAGATCCAGCCGGTGATCGACCTGATCATCGAACTGGCCGAAGAGACCGCGAAAGAGCCCTTCGATTTCGTCGCGCCCGATTATTCGGACCTGTTCGACGTCGTCAAAGCCGCTGGCGAAGCCGCCATGCGCGACGCTTACGCGATCACCGACAAGCAAGAGCGCGTTGCTGCAGTTTCCGCCGCCAAAGAGGCCATCAAGGCCGGCCTGACCGAAGAACAGCTGGAAGACGCCAACCTTGGCGCCGCCCTGAAAAAGCTGGAATCCTCGGTTCTGCGCGGCACTGTCGTGAAAGAAGGCAAGCGTATCGACGGCCGTGCCCTGGATCAGGTCCGTGCAATCGAATGCGAAACCGGCCTGCTGCCCCGGACCCACGGTTCGGCGCTGTTCACCCGTGGGGAAACCCAGGGTCTGGTCGTGACCACGCTGGGCACCGGCGATGACGAACAGTTCATCGACGCGCTGCACGGCAACTTCAAATCGAACTTCATGCTGCACTATAACTTCCCACCCTACTCGGTTGGTGAAGTTGGTCGCGTGGGTGGTCCCGGCCGCCGCGAGATTGGCCACGGTAAGCTGGCATGGCGTGCGCTGCAGGCAGTTCTGCCCTCGGCCACCGATTTCCCCTACACCCTGCGTCTGGTGTCCGAGATCACCGAATCGAACGGTTCGTCCTCGATGGCATCGGTCTGTGGCGGCTCGCTGTCCATGATGGACGCCGGTGTTCCGCTGAAGGCCGCCGTTGCCGGTGTGGCCATGGGTCTGGTTCTGGAAGAGGACGGTTCTTACGCCGTTCTGACCGACATCCTGGGTGACGAAGACCACCTGGGCGACATGGACTTCAAAGTGGCCGGTACCGAGGCTGGTATCACCTCGTTGCAGATGGACATCAAGGTCGCGGGCATCACGCCCGAGATCATGGAGAAAGCCCTGGCACAAGCCAAAGAGGGCCGGATGCACATCCTGGGCGAGATGAACAAAGCGCTGTCCGGCACCGCCGAATTCAGCGTCCATGCTCCGCGCATCGAAACCATGCAGATCCCCACCGACAAGATCCGTGAAGTGATCGGCTCGGGCGGTAAGGTCATCCGTGAAATCGTCGAAGTGTCGGGCGCCAAGGTCGACATCAACGACGACGGCATCATCAAGATCGCAAGCCCGAACGGCGAAGCCATCCAGAAGGCCTATGACATGATCTACTCGATCGTGGCCGAGCCCGAAGAAGGCAAGATCTACAAAGGCAAGGTCGTGAAGATCGTCGATTTCGGCGCCTTCGTGAACTTCTTTGGCAAGCGCGACGGCCTGGTGCACGTCAGCCAGATCGAAAACCGCCGCCTGAACCACCCCTCGGACGTCCTGAAAGAGGGCCAAGAGGTTTGGGTCAAGCTGCTGGGCTTTGACGATCGCGGCAAGGTTCGCCTGTCGATGAAAGTCGTTGATCAGGAAACCGGCGAAGAAGCTAAAAAGGAAGACGACGAATAATCGTCACCTGCCTTTGAGAAAACGAAAGCCCCGGTCATCTGACCGGGGCTTTTGCTTTTTGGTGAAGGTTGCGCTGTGTGATCAGGCAGGATCTTTGATGGTGCGCAGGTAGGGCAGCTTGATGTCCACGTCGCCGAACTTGGCGCGGGCCTCGTCGTCGGACAGCGACAGGGCAACAATCACATCCTGACCTGCGGTCCAGTTGGCCGGGGTGGCCAGCGGGGCGCCAAAGGTTTTTTGCAGCCCGTCCAAGGCGCGCAGCACCTCGGCAAAGTTCCGGCCCACCGACATCGGGTAGGTCATGATAAGTTGCACCTTCTTGTCAGGCGAGATGATGAAGACCGAACGCACGCTGGCCGAATCGGCAGCGGTGCGCCCGTCAGGCAGGTAAGCTTCGGCTGGCAGCATGTCGAACAGCTTGGACACCTCCAGAAACTCGTCCGCAATGATTGGGAACCCTGCTGGCGCACCCGAGAAACCCTCGATGTCCGACTTCCATTTCACGTGCTCCTCGGTGCCATCGACGGACAGGCCGATCACCTTGGTGTCGCGCTTGGCCCATTCGTCGGCCAGCTGCGAAACAGCGCCGAATTCTGTGGTGCAAACGGGAGTAAAATCCTTGGGGTGCGAGAACAGGATTGCCCAGCTGTCACCAATCCAGTCGTGGAAGGTGATGGTCCCCTGGTCAGTTTCGGCAGTGAAGTTCGGAACGATGTCGTTGATGCGAAGGCCCATTTCGGTTTCCTTTTTGCTTGGTCACAAATATATTCTGAAAATTAGATTGGTTCTAGATTGGGATATTAAACCCATGTCGTTCCAATTTCCGGCAGACCGGACAGAATGCCGCACGCGTTAATTTGATCAAATCATGCCGTAACATATCGAAGACCCCCTTGCGCTGGATTTCAACCGCTGACAGACTGCGCGCCGACGCTGCGGCCAGAAACCTGCATAACGGCAAAACTCCGCGGGACGGGAAACCCTTTTGGAGGTCAAAACAATGATCGAGAAACGACAGTTCTATATCAACGGGGAATGGGTGGACCCTGTGGAATCCCGCGATTGCGCGGTGATTGATCCCTCCACCGAAGAGGCATGCGCAGTAATCTCGCTGGGCGGCCAGGCGGACGCGGACAAGGCCGTCGCTGCGGCCAAGGCTGCCTTTCCGGCCTGGATGGCCACGCCCCCGGCCGAGCGGATCGCTTTGGTCGAAAAGCTGCTGGAAATCTACAAACGCCGCGCTGGCGAAATGGGCGCGGCGATCAGCCTTGAGATGGGTGCGCCGATCGACATGTCCAACACCTCTCAGGTGGGCGCAGGTACATGGCACATCAGCAATTTCTTGCGCGCTGCCAAAGGGTTCGAGTTCATTCGCCCGCTGGGTGATCACGCTCCGAACGATCGGATTGTCTATGAGCCGGTCGGCGTTTGCGCCCTGATCACGCCGTGGAACTGGCCGATGAATCAGGTCACGCTAAAGGTTGTCGCCGCGGCGATTGCAGGCTGCACCATGGTGCTGAAACCGTCCGAGGAAAGCCCCTTGGACGCTGTCCTGTTCGCCGAAATGATGGACGAAGCGGGCTTCCCCAAAGGGGTGTTCAACCTGGTAAACGGCGACGGCATGGGCGTGGGTTCCGCGCTGTCCGGGCATCCAGATGTGGATATGGTCAGCTTCACCGGCTCGACCCGCGCTGGCATCGCGATTTCGCAGAACGCGGCGTTGACGCTAAAGCGTGTTCACCTGGAACTGGGCGGCAAAGGCGCCAACATCATCTTCAACGACGCAGATGACAAGGCCGTGAAACGCGGTGTGCTGCACATGATGAACAACACCGGCCAGTCCTGCAACGCGCCCAGCCGCATGTTGGTTCAGAAAGACGTATATGATCAAGCGGTTGAGACCGCTGCCGAGGTTGCCAGCAAGGTCACCGTCGGCCCCGCCAGCGAGTCCGGCCGCCATATCGGTCCCGTCGTGAACGAGGCGCAGTGGAACAAAATCCAGGGCCTGATCCAGAAGGGTATCGACGAAGGCGCGCGTTTGGTCGCTGGTGGTCTGGGCCGCCCCGACGGGCTGAACAAAGGCTTCTTTGTGCGTCCCACTGTGTTCGCTGACGTCACCAACGAAATGACCATCGCGCGCGAGGAAATTTTTGGCCCCGTGCTGTCGATCATCCCCTTTGAAACCGAGGAAGAGGCAATCGAGATCGCCAATGACACGGTTTACGGCCTGACCAACTATGTTCAGACCACCGACGGCGGCAAGGCAAACCGGGTGGCGTTGCAGCTGCGTTCGGGGATGGTGGAGATGAACGGCCAAAGCCGCGGCGCTGGTGCGCCTTTCGGTGGAATGAAGCAATCCGGCAACGGCCGTGAGGGCGGCGTTTGGGGCATCGAGGACTTCCTCGAGGTTAAATCCGTGGCCGGTTGGGCCGCCGAATAAGCGCAACGCCATTGCAACATGGTTCGATCCGGGGCTATCACGGCCCCGGATTTTCTTTTTAACGGGGGCCTTTGTGGCTAACGACCGCTCGATCCGACGTTTCGTGCCTGACACGGTGCTGAAACGCGATGTGTTTTCCGAGACCATCATGGGACATCTGGCCGATGATCCAGAGGTCAAGGTCGTTCTGCGCCGTTTGGACGGGGTCCCTTGGTGGGCGCGCGCGATCTCTCAACTGTTGGCCCGCAAAGAGGCGCGGGGCCTTCGTGCCGTGCAGGGGATCGAAGGTGTTCCGGTGCTGCTGGAGGCCGACAAAAGCGGGATTTTGCGCGTCTGGAGCGAGGGCACACCCCTGCACCTAGCCAAACCCAGCACCCCCGAGTGGTATCGCGACGCCGCCCGCCTGCTGCGCGAGATGCGCCGCCGGGGGGTGTGCCACAACGATATCGCCAAGCCTCAGAACTGGCTGATGCTGCCAGACGGCCGCGCGGGCGTGATTGATTTCCAGCTGGCCAGTGTGCACCGGCGTCAGGGAAAACTGTTTCGCATCGCCGCACGCGAGGATCTGCGGCACATGCTGAAGCAAAAGCGCAAGTATGCCCCCGATCTGCTGACGCCTGCGCAATGGCGACTGGTGTCGCGCAAATCGCTGCCCTCGCGGATTTGGATGGCCACGGGCAAGCGTCTGTACAATTTCGTGACCCGCAGCCTGATGAACTGGTCCGATGGGGAAGGCACCGAGAACCGGATCACCGAGGACGGGCCGGAAATTCGGGAATCGCTGATCGGTGCGGGCGCGCGCGACGTGGCCTTTGCCTCTTATGCTTTGCCGGCCGGTGGCGCGGGCCTATATGCCTTTGTCGAGGCGCCTGAGGGGTGGCAGATGCCTGATTGTGATCCCGCGCCGAACCTGTGCCAACAAGTTCCCGCCCTGCCCCGCGATGCCGAAGGCGCAGTACGGGTCGCTTTGCTGGAGTTAATCGCCACCAACCGTCTGGATGAGCTGGAGCAGCTCCGCGGCGACGATCCTGCGCTTGAGGCCACGCTGAAACCAATCGTGGCCGGGCGATTGAACCTGACAGATCGCTCGATGCGCTAGAACGGGGCCTTGGCCCGGAACCGCATCCCCTCGCCGCTGTCGGGGTGATTGATCCGCAGCTCCTCGGAATGCAGCATCAGGCGGGGGAACTCGGCCGCTGCACCTGTCGCATACAGCGGATCGCCCAGAATCACATGCCCCAGCGCCAGCATGTGCACCCTGAGCTGATGACTGCGGCCGGTTTTGGGAAACAGTCGCACACGGGTTTCACCCTCACCGTATTTCATCACCCGCCAATCGGTCACCGCAGGCTTGCCATTTTCATGGTCCACCATCTGGCGCGGGCGATTGGGCCAATCGACGATTAGCGGCAGGTCAACCGTGCCGGATTTCGGCTCTAGCCTACCCCAAACACGGGCCACATAGGTTTTGCGGGTGGTACGCTTTTCGAACTGCATCGACAGGCTGCGCTGCGCATGGGGCGTCATTGCGAACACCATCACACCCGAGGTATCCCGGTCCAGCCGATGCACCAAAAGCGCCTCGGGGAAAGCGGCCTGGACACGTGTCAGCAGACAATCGGCCAGATGCTCGCCCCGTCCGGGCACCGACAACAGCCCCGAGGGCTTGTTCACCGCTATGATCTGATGATCTTCGTGCAGGATCTCCAGCGGGTCGGTGGGTGGAGTATATTCAGTGCTGAACGTCATAGGGCCGACTTACGCGCAGGCAAGCCACGGTGCAACCCGACGTTACGCTTGCCGCAACGGGCGCCTGCCTGTCACCATCTACAAAACGGAGGAGCCAATGCACCCAACTATCGAACGCATGACGAAATCGTGGCCTCGGGTCAGGACGAATTGATCGGCACCATTCTGGCCGAAGACGTGAAATTCCTGCCCCCGACCTATTGGAAAACATGGACAGGGCGCGAACCAGTGGCCGCCGTTCTGGGCCATGTCGGGCAAGTATTTTCCGACTTCAGCTATCGTCGCATCATGGGAGAGGGCAACGATTGGGCGCTGGAGTTTCAATGCAAGATCGGAGATCGCGACGCCGTGGGCGTTGACCTTATCACGCTAGACGATGACGGGCTGATTAGCGTGTTCGAGGTGGTCATGCGTCCGCACAGCTCGATCGGGGCACTGCGCGACGCGATGAACGCGCGGGTGATGACCGATGCTCGGTTCCTGAAATTCCGCGACGCGCTTAGCTAGGGCGTTTGCGCAGCTCTTGCCACAAGGAAACCGAGTAGACCACCAGCGCCGCCCAGATCAGCGGAAAGGCGATCATACGGGCGTGGCCCATCGGCTCTCCGAACACGAAAAGCGCGTTTAGAAAGATCATCGTGGGCGCGATGTATTGCAGCACCGCGATGGTCGACAGGCGCAGCAGTTTAGCCCCGTTGGCATAGGTAATCAGCGGCACCGCCGTCACAACGCCAGCGCCCAGCAACAGCAGGGTGTCCGGGGCCGAGCTGCCGAAATGGTTTTGGCCCGTGGCAGTCAGATAGGCCAGATACGCCAGTGCGGGCGGTAGCAGGATCAGAACCTCCAGCAAAAACCCCTGGTTCGGGCCGATGGGCAGCGACTTTTTGAAATACGCGTAAAACCCCCAAGAGGTTGTCAGCGCCAGCGCCGGCCAGGGTAACGAGCCCTGGTCGAACCACAACACCCCGACAGCAAGCGCAGCAAGTGCGACAGCCACCCATTGCGGTCGGTTCAAACGCTCGCGCAGCAGCACAGCCCCAAGGAAAACGCTGAACAGCGGGTTGATATAGTATCCAAGGGCCGCGTCCAAAGTCCGCTCGGCTGCGATGGACCACACGTAGATCCCCCAGTTGAGCGAAATCAGCGCCGCCGTTACACAGGCCATGGCCAACATCTTGGGCGTACGCAGGGCCGTCAGCAAATCACCTGTCCGGCCCAGATAGATCAACAAACCCGCAGCGATTGGCACGGACCAGATCACCCGATGCACCACGACCTCTGGGGCGGGGATGTGATCCATCGCCTTCAGGTACAGCGGCAAAAATCCCCACATGACATAGGCCGAAATGGCAAAGGCCAAGCCGCGCGGGCTGTCTTGATTTTCCTGAACGCTCATCCCGCTCTGGTATCCCAGCGTAAAACGGACGAAAAGGCCGTAGAAACGCGGGGGCCAATAGACGTTACGGCAATTCCAGCGGGTGGCGGCCATGCCGGGCACCGCACCGTACGGTGCCGTCGGTGGTTTTTCAGTAGTTTCATGGCCAATTTGCCTAGAACTTCAGCAAAACCCGCGTTTTCTTCGAAAAATTGCTGCGACGCAGCATTCTTGATGGACAGAATCGCGAATTGACCCCGTAGTTTTGTTCCCGGCAAGGGTGCCGGAGGACGCTCTGTGTCGCTGAAGTAAAGCGAAGGAGAGTTGCCATGTGTCTGTCTACCGAAGCGATTGCACTGTTTCTAAACCTGCTGGACCCCGAGGTAATCTCGGTGCAGGCCGAACAAATCACCATCCACGCCACCGAGCGGGATGCGGTTTGGACCCAGATCGAAGATAAGTGGTGCACACAAGCGCCGCAGCTGGACCAGCTGGCCCGGTTCGGCTGAGGCCGGAAAGGGGGACGGCAAAGGACGGGGCGCGAACCCCGCCCAGATCGTTTAAACGCGTTCGATCGCGATGGCGGTGCCTTCACCGCCACCAATACAGATCGCCGCAATACCGCGTTTCAAGCCGCGCTTTTCCAGCGCGTTCAGAAGGGTGACCATGATCCGTGCGCCTGACGCTCCGATCGGGTGACCAAGCGCGCAGGCGCCGCCGTTGACGTTCACGATATCGCGGGGGATGCCCATTTCCTTCATGAAGGCCATGGGAACCACGGCGAAGGCCTCGTTGACTTCCCACAGGTCGACGTCGCTGACGCTCCAACCCAGACGATCCAGAAGGTTCCGGGCTGCGGGCACCGGGGCCGTCGGGAATTGCGAGGGCGCGTGAGCATAGCTGGCGTGCCCCATGATCCGGGCCCGGATGTTCAGGCCCTGCGCCTCGGCGGCCTCCTCGGACGCCAGCACCAGCGCCGCCGCCCCGTCCGAGATCGAAGACGAATTCGCCGCTGTCACTGTCCCATCCTTGCGAAAAGCAGGTTTCAGCATCGGTATCTTTTCGGGCCGCGCCTTGGCAGGCTGCTCGTCGCGGGTGATGATTTCCTCGCCGGTGCGGGTATGCAACACGACCGAGCAAATCTCGCCATCAAAAGCACCGCTGCGTTCGGCCTCAAGCGCGTTGTCCAACGAGCCGATGGCGTATTGGTCCTGATCCTCGCGGGTGAACTGGAACGCTTCGGCGCAGTCCTCGGCAAAGGTGCCCATCAGGCGACCCTTGTCATATGCATCTTCAAGCCCGTCCAGGAACATGTGATCCTTGACCTCTTGGTGACCGATCCGGGCGCCGCCTCGCATTTTGGGCAGGATATACGGGGCGTTGGTCATGCTTTCCATGCCGCCCGCAATCATCGTGTCCGCATGCCCCAAAGCGATCTGGTCAAAGGCCATCATCGCCGCCTTCATCCCCGAGCCGCACATCTTGTTCAACGTGGTCGCAGGCACGTTTTCACCCAGGCCTCCGGCGAACCCCGCCTGGCGCGCGGGCGCCTGGCCCTGGCCCGCAGGCAAAACACAGCCCATCAGAACCTCGTCCACTGTTTCGGTGCCAGCGTCAGCCAAAGCGGCGCGAATCGCGGCGCCGCCCAGCGTTGCTGCCTCGATCCCGTCAAAAATTCCTTGGAATCCTCCCATCGGCGTGCGCGAAGCCCCTGCGATTACGACTGTTTTCATCTGATTTCCTCCTCAACCACTCTTGCATACCGATTGGTAACGATTTGGGTCTAGCGTTTCCCTGCGTCGACAGAGTGAAAGGATTTTCAATGCAGATGTCCAGTGCCGATCAAGGGGGCTTTCAGGTCATCATGATCAATGAATCGCGCATTGACGCCGCCGTTGCCATCGCCTTCAAGGATCAAATGCGGCAGATGACCGAGGACAGCAGGGACGAGGTATTGCTTGATCTCAGTGCAGTTTCATTCATCGATTCCAGCGGATTGGGGGCCATCGTCGCCGCGATGAAGCAGCTGGGCAAAGGCCGGCGCCTGCACCTGGCGGGCCTAATGCCCAATGTCGACAAGGTTTTCCGCCTGACAAGAATGGACACGGTGTTCACCATCCACGGATCGGTCGAAGAGGCATACACGTTGAATGCTGACCGAGCGTGATCAGGAAACCTCGCAAGGAACAAGACACACAATGAACGTTCCGCACGAGTTCAAAACCCACTTTCCTGCCTCTGAGATGGCGGTGCGCAAGGCATTGGTGGCCGTGGGCGACAGCCTGCGCAATTGGGGCTTGGATGAAGAAGAAGTCGGTCGGACCGAAATCGTTCTGGCCGAAGCCCTGAATAACGTTGTCGAACATGCCTATGCCGACATCGGGTGCGGCGATGTCGAGTTGCGGGTAAAATGCGCGGCAAAAGACATCGACATAACCATTTTGGACAAGGGCGTTCCGGTTCCTGTGCACGTGTTCGCCAAGCGAAATGGCCCGGATCTTGATGTTGCCTTTGAAGACCTGCCCGAGGGCGGCTTCGGTTGGATGATGATTCAGACCATGAGCTCACACCTTTCCTACCAACGCGTAGGAGAGACCAACTGCCTGCGCATGACTGTCCCGCGCGGAAGCAACCAGAAACAGCGGTCACCACGCCGCAGAAATGCCCCATTCCACCCATAATGGCGCCTGAAACAAACGCGATAACGGCCTTGTAGCTGCAAGAGCTTCCCTCGGCGCCGTGTGATTACAGCCCCCACCCAGTACGCGGCGTCGAGGCTAAACTCCATAATTTTCATGGACATAAGCAGACCCCATACTACAGTTCCGTTGGAACGAGGGAGCCTGCATATGCGCGATTTTCACCAACCCGGCCGATCAGCAGTTTTCGCCACGAACGGAATGTGTGCGACCTCGCACCCGTTGGCGTCCAAAACTGCCATCGACATTCTGGAGCGCGGTGGCAACGCCATGGACGCCGCAATAGCCGGCGCTGTCCTTCTGGGGATTTGCGAGCCACAGATGACCGGAATTGGCGGCGATTGCTTTGTGTTGACCTCAAATCCTGCCACAGACCGAGTGGACGGTCTGAATGGATCCGGGCGCGCGCCGGCAGGGGCAAGCGCGGCGAAAATGCGCGCTGACGGACACTCTAGTGTCCCCAGAACCGGCGTGCAGTCCATCACCATCCCCGGCGCGATCGATGCGTTCTGCCATCTTGCGGAAACGCAGGGAAAATTGGGGATCGACACCCTTCTGGCCCCCAGCATTCACTACGCCGACGAGGGTGTGCCCGTCGCCCCGCGGGTCGCGCTGGACTGGCCTACGGCCGCACGGTGCCTGAATTCGACCGCTCAAAATTTTTATCTGGTAAACGGGGCTGTCCCCAGGCCAGGCCAGATATTCCGCGCGCCGGGTCAGGCCGAAGTCTTGCGCCGCATCGCTGCGAAGGGGCGCGATGCCTTTTACCAAGGCGAAATCGCCGAGGATATGGTCAACGCATTGCAGGCCTTGGGCGGCTCTCACACGCTTGAGGATTTCGCCGCGACGCGATGCACACCAACCACGCCGATCACCGGGGACTACAAGGGGATCGACCTGCTTGAACACCCCCCGAACGGCCAGGGCGCCACGGCCATTTTGATGCTCAACATGTTGAAAAATTTCGACATTGCCGGGATGAATCCCTTTGGTGCAGAACGCGCGCATATCGACGCCGAAGTCGCGAAACTGGCCTACAACGCACGCAACCGTTTCCTTGCTGATCCCGATCACGTGACCCGTCTTGAACATATGCTGGCCCCGGAAACCGCGCAAAAACTGGCCGCTTTGGTCGACCCGAAACGCGCTTTGGCCGCAGCTCAACCGCTGACCGAAATGGTGCACAAGGACACGATTTATATCACGGTCGTGGATCGCGATCGCATGGCCGTTTCGTTGATTTACTCGATTTTCAGCGGGTTCGGCTCGGGTGTCGCCAGCCCTAAATTCGGGATCTTGCTGCAAAACCGCGGTGCTGGTTTCAACCTGACCCCTGGCCACCCGAACGAGCTGGGCGGCGGTAAACGCCCGATGCACACAATCATTCCGGGGATGCTTGCGCAAAATGGCCGTGTGATCATGCCTTTTGGCGTGATGGGCGGCGCGTATCAGCCCAATGGGCATGCGCGGTTTATCTCGAACATTGTGGATTTCGGGATGGATACGCAGGCGGCAATCGACGCCCCCCGCTGTTTCCCCGATGCCGGAGAGCTGCGTATCGAGAGGGGCTATTCCGACACCGTGCGCCAAGAATTGGCGGATTTGGGCCACAAGATCGTTATCCCCGAACAACCGATTGGCGGCGCTCAGGCGATTCGGATTCACGACAACGGGGTACTCGAGGGCAGCTCGGACCCGCGCAAGGACGGCTGCGCGCTGGGGTATTAATTCAGCTGGAACTGCAGTGGATAAAGCCCGTCCTCGAACGGACCAAACAGATCGGGGATGTCCGGATGGCTGACCGGTTCGCCTGAATAGTCGGCGATCAGGTTCTGTTCAGACACATAGGCCACGTAATAACTTTGGTCGTTTTCGGCCAGCAGATGATAGAAGGGCTGTTCTTTCGAGGGGCGAGCGTCCTCGGGAATGGCGTGGTACCATTCCTCGGTATTGTTGAATTCGGGGTCCACGTCGAAAACCACCCCGCGAAAGGGGTGTTTCTTGTGCCGGACAATCTGGCCCAAATGATATTTCGCGCGTGTCTTAAGCATGGTCGTTGCAGCCCCCATTGGTCATGGATAGACCTAAACCCATGTATTTGTCCATGAATTGGCGGCATTTTGGGGGAAACAGTCTGTGAACCTTGCCATAACAGTGCTGGAAATCACAGCACCCGTTTTCATTCTGGCCGCGGTCGGATTTGCCTGGGTAAAGGCCGGATTCGAGTATCGGGTCGAGTTTGTAACTCGGCTGGCGATGACCCTTGCGGTGCCTTGCCTGATCTTCACCGCCCTGATGAAAACCGAGATCGATCCCCAGGCCTTAACCACTTTGTCACTGGCTTCGGTTGCGGCGTATGCAGCGGTCTCGATTGGGGCTTACCTGCTGGTCAAACTGACCCGGCTGGACGTGCGCACGTTCCTTGCGCCGATCATTTTCAGCAATACGGGCAACCTGGGCCTGCCCTTGGCGCTGTTCGCATTCGGTCAGGTCGGATTAGGTTACGCCGTTGTTGTGTTCGCCGTGATGGCGATCTGGTCCTTCACCTTTGGAGTATGGCTGGTGGCCGGAGGCGGATCGCTGTTGAAAGTGGTCAAGGAACCATTAGTCGGCGCGACGGTGTTGGGCGGCATATTCCTGTGGCAAGGCTGGCAGACCCCGCAGTTCCTGACCAACGCGCTGGACCTGATCGGACAGATCGCCATTCCGATCATGCTGATCACCCTGGGCGTGGCGGTGGCGCGGATGACGCCGGGCCATTTGGGGCGCGCCATCTGGATTTCGGCGGCCAAGCTGGTGTTGTGTTTCAGCCTGACCTGGGTCGTAGGACGCATGTTCGCACTGGATGACACGGCATTCGCGGTGCTGGTGATTCAACTTTCGACCCCGGTCGCCGTGACCTCGTATCTACTGGCCGAAAAATACGGTGCGGATTCGGACTCGGTTGCGGGGCTTGTCGTTGTCTCGACCTTGATGTCCGTGATCGCCATTCCCGTGATGCTGGCCGTGCTGCTGTGACCCACTGAATAGTCATTTCCTCTGGCCAGTTTTTTCGGTAAAATGCCAAAAAACAAAGAAAGCGAGAGGCAGATGAGCAGAACTCTTCGCGTCATGATCATGGTCTTGCTGCTGGCATCCTGCGGCGGGGGGAATTATTCGGCCCCGCGCAATCTGGACAACGCATGCTCGATTCTGGATCAGCGCCCGAAATATGGCCGAGCCTTCCGTTCAGCCGAGCGCCGCTGGGGCGTGCCCGTCCACGTGCAGATGGCCACGATCTATCAGGAAAGCAAATTCGTCGGCAACGCGCGTACACCCTATAAGTTCGTGCTGGGCGTGATCCCGATGGGGCGTCAAAGCTCGGCCTATGGCTATGCGCAGGCGATCGACGGCACCTGGGACGAGTATAAACGCGCCACCCGCAGCTATGGCGCGCGGCGACACAACATCCATGACGCCGCAGATTTCATGGGCTGGTACATGAACAAAACCCGCGAGCGGAACGGCGTGCCCCTGTCAAACGCGCAACACCAATACCTTGCTTATCACGAAGGTCAGACGGGTTATTCGCGCGGGACCTATCGCCGCAAAAGCTGGCTGATGCGGATCTCGTCGCAAGTGCAGTCGCGTGCGGACATGTACGAAGCCCAGCTGGCCACCTGCCCCCGCCGGTTGCGTTAAGCCTGGGGGCAGGACGCCCCCTTAGAACTTGTTGCCCTGCCGGCTTTCGATTTCAGCGTTGATGTCGAACAGCCGGTTGCGCAGCTTGGGATCAAAGGTCATCTGCCCCAGCACAACTGTCGTCGCCCCGCCCGATTGGTCGTTGATCACCCATTGGCGCAGCTGCACGGGGTTATCGGTAAACACCAGTTGGATGTTGCCGTATTCAGCGTTCTCGGGGTCCATCGCGGTGACCGTGGTGGCCGTCCCGTCAAAGCTGTGATCCACCACCATTTCCGAGTCGTTCAAGTCCACAGTCTCGCGCAGGATCACCGACAAGGGCGTCTGGTTCAGCGGGTATACCTCGGGGCCGGTGTTGCCCTTGGGGTCGAAGATAGCAACAGACCGCTGCCCGGCCATCACAAGCGCCTGGTTGGGCGGGTCGTATTCGAACCGCGCCTTGCCGGGCCGCTTGATGAATATTCGACCGGTCGAGATCGAGCCATCGTCATTGATCTGCGTGAACTCACCCCCGGCCGAGCGGAAGCTGTTCAGATGGTCAGACAGTTGTTTCAGGCTCAGCTGATCGGCAAAGGCCGGGCTGGCAAGGGCCACAAGAACCGGGGCCAGGGTAAAACGAAGCATTTTCATGCCTCCCAAGATAAACGCCCCGCCCGGCAATTACACGGGGCGGGGCTTCACAAAAAGGCGATGGGCCAAGCGCCGCTTATTGCTGCTCGGGCACCAAAATCTCGCGTTTGCCAACGTGATTTGCGGGGCTGACAAGGCCCTCTTCTTCCATTTGCTCAACCAGACGCGCGGCCTTGTTGTAACCGATCGCCAGTTTCCGCTGGATATACGAGGTCGAGCATTTCCGATCCTTGATCACAATGGCCACGGCGGTGTCATACAGCGCGTCCTCGCCATCCGTATTGCCACCCGTGTTCAGACCCAGCACAGCGTCGATATTGTCGGCCTTGTCGTCATCCGGCCCTTCGACCACGCCACCGACATAATCGGGTGGGCCAAAAGATTTCAGGTGGTTGACGATTTCCTCGACCTCTTCATCGCTGACAAACGGGCCGTGACACCGGGTGATTTTCGCCCCCCCCGCCATGTACAGCATGTCGCCCATGCCCAGCAGCTGTTCAGCGCCCATTTCGCCAAGGATTGTCCGGCTGTCCACTTTCGAGGTCACCTGGAACGAGATCCGCGTGGGGAAGTTGGCCTTGATCGTACCGGTAATCACATCGACCGAGGGACGCTGCGTCGCCATGATGATGTGAATGCCACTGGCCCGCGCCATCTGCGCCAGGCGCTGAATGCAGGCCTCGATCTCTTTGCCGGCGACCATCATCAGGTCAGCCATTTCGTCAACGACAACAACGATATAGGGCATCTTGACCGGGGTGATTTCCTCGGTCTCGAACACCGGATCGCCGGTTTCGTCGTCGAATCCGGTCTGCACCGTCCGGCTGAAGGTTTCGTTCTTCGCCAGCGCGTCCGCGACGCGGCTGTTATACCCGTCGATGTTACGCACGCCCATCTTGGACATCTTGCGGTAACGATCCTCCATCTCGCCCACGACCCATTTCAGCGCGACGACCGCCTTTTTCGGGTCGGTCACAACTGGGCTCAGCAGGTGAGGAATGCCATCGTAAACGCTGAGCTCCAGCATCTTGGGGTCGATCATGATCATGCGGCATTCTTCGGGCGGCAGACGATACAGCAGCGACAGGATCATCGTGTTGATCGCCACCGACTTACCGGACCCCGTGGTCCCCGCGATCAGCAAATGAGGCATCTTAGCCAGGTTCGCCACGATGGGTTCGCCGCCGATATCCTTACCCAGGGCCAGCGGCAGTTTCATATTCGCATCGCCAAAGGACCGCGCGGACAGGATTTCGCGCAGCACCACTTTCTCGCGGTTCTCGTTGGGCAGTTCGATCCCGATCACGCTGCGCCCCGGAACGGTGGACACACGCGCGGACAAGGCCGCCATGCTGCGCGCGATGTCATCGGACAGACCGATCACACGGCTGGCTTTCAGGCCCGGCGCGGGTTCCAGCTCATACATGGTGACGACGGGGCCGGGACGAACGCTGACGATCTCGCCCTTCACACCGTAATCATCCAGCACGTTTTCCAGCATCCGCGCGTTTTCTTCCAGCGCCTCGTCGCTCAGGTGGTGACGCTGGATATTGGCCGGGTTGGTCAACAGGTTCAGCGGAGGCAGCTCGAATTCCACAGCCGTTTCGTCAAATTGCAACGAAGGCTGCGCCTCTTTCTTTGCCCGGGTCGAAGGCTGGATTGGCTTGCGGTTCAACGGTTTGACCATCACCTTGCGCGGCTGCTCGACCGGGATCGGCACTGAAAGCGCGTCAACTTGCGGCAAGGCTTCGTGTGGGGTCGGGTCGGCCGGGGTATCAAAGATATTTTCGGTCGGCAGATCATCCAGATATTCAGGCTGCGCGTCGAATGCCTCGGGTTCGGGCATGACCGTACGCGAGGCTGTCAGCGGCGGCTCGGGCGGCAGGCCTGCGGGCGTCGACGTGTCCAGCAACAACGCATCGGGGCCACGTCCACGGCCACGGGTCAAGGGTGCGGCGGCCTCGGGTTTGGCTTCGGCACGATTGCGGATCACATCGGCGATCTTGGCCTTGATGCGGTCGTCCCCCTGCACGGGCATGGCCGCGACAGTGGGCTGAGGGTCCACCAGCTCGGGCGCGGGCATCGGGTCGGCGCGGCGGATCAGGCCGGGAACACGCAACAGCAGGCTGGGCTTTTGCGGCTCGGGCGCTGGCTCGTCCCATTCTTCGGCGGCATAGGGCTGATCGAAGGGTTCTACCCATTCCTCGGACAGAGTTTGCGAAGCTTCGACCGGGGCAGCGGCACGACGCTCGGCACGTTCACGTTTACGGGCCTGCATGGTTTGCGCAGCACTGATGGCACCGCTTGCACTGCGGCCCAACACGTTCAGCAGCAGCACATAGGCCATCACAACGCTGTACATCAGATAGCGGAACAACCGCTTGATCTCGGGCCAGTTGAAGCCCAGCACATAAGCGCCAAGGGCCAACATCAGCACGGCGAATACCAGCGACAACATCTTGATTCCAAAGGCCATGCTGAACGGCAGGATGTTCAGCAAAACGCCCAGAACGGTGTCACCGAAGTGACCACCCAGACCAAAGCCCTGCCCCCATTCGGGACCGGGTGCCAGAGTCGCGGCATAGACGGAAATGCCCGCCATCCAGATCGGCGTAAGGATGACACGACCCAAGGCGCGACCCTCGCCCAAATGCAGGCCAAAGCGGAATCCCCAGGCCAGCAGGGCAATCGCCAGCCCCCAGGATCCCATCCCCACGATCATCATCAGCGGTGCCGCGATCGAGGCCCCAAGCCGCCCCATCAGGTTCTGCACCGGCGCGTCCGTGGCCAGCATGAACGAAGGGTCATCGGCGCTGTAGCTGCCCAGCATCGCCACCACGACAACGCCCAGCACCACCAAGGCGATGCCGATCAGCTCTTTGCCGCGCTTTTCGATGGCTGCTTGCATGTCACTGTCGAACAGTGGGTCTCGTCCTCTGGTTTGAAATGCCATTCCTGCCCTCGTTATCTTTACCTGTAGATGCAATCGCGCAGGCGGATCAAACCTTCGCGCATCTCTTCTGCCTCGGCCACCATTGCGACCCGGATATATCCTGCGCCGGGGTTTTGTTCCCCGATCACATCCTTGCTGAGATAGGCGCCCGGCAAGACCCGGACACCCGTTTCGGTCCAGGCCTTCAGTGCAGCCTGTTCCCCATCTTCGACAGGCAACCACAGGAAAAACCCAGCCTCGGGGCCCTGATAGCCCTGAATGCCGGCGAACACCTGATCGGCCACCTTGTATTTCTGTCCATACAGCGCGCGGCTGTCGATCACGTGCGCCTCGTCCTCCCACACTGCCTGACTGACCTGCTGGATAGGAAGCGGCAAAGGCGCGCCCGAATACGCTCGTAACTGCTTGATCCGACTAAGACTTTCCGGACCGCCTGCCACAAATCCCGACCGCAGCCCCGGCAAGTTCGACCGTTTCGACAGCGAATGAAAAATCACCACGCGTTCGGGATCAGCGCCAAGCTCGGCCGCGACCTCCATCGCGCCCGGAGGTGGATCGTTGCGGTAGATCTCCGAGTAACACTCATCCGCGAAAATCTGGAAATCGTATTTTTCGGCCAGCCGGATCAGGTCCGCCCAGTATTCTTGCGTTGCCACCGCCCCCTGCGGGTTCGCCGGCGAGCAGATATAGGCTGCCGCCGTGCGGTTCAGAACTTCGGCGGGCAGCGACGTGTAATCGGGCATATAGCCGTTCTGGCGGGTCGCTGAAACAAACACGGGCTCGGCCCCGACGGACATCGTGCCGATCATGTAGACCTGATAAAACGGGTTCGGGATCAGAACCGCTGGCGTCTGGCCGTTCTTCTGTTCGGGGATCAGCGCCATTGCGGCATTATACAGCCCCTCGCGGGTGCCATTCAGGGGCATCACCTGCGTTTCAGGGTCCAGCTTCACGCCATAGCGGCGATCCAGAAACCCGGTGATCGCGCCGCGCAGACCGCGCGTTCCGTCATTGGGCGGATACTTGGCAAAACCCTCGATATTCGCGGCCATGATACGGGTGACAAAATCGGGCATGGCGTGGCGCGGCTCGCCGATCGTCATATGCATCACCGGACCACCCGGTTCGTGCACGTCCAACAGGGCGCGCAAACGCGGGAACGCATAAGCCGGTAGGTTGGAGAACCGCTCGGGAAACATCTGACACTGCCTCAAATCATCGGGATCATTCACGCCCCGTTTCGATCAGAGTACAAAACAAGGCGCGCTTCGTCCAGACAAAGCAGCGTAAAGGCTTTCGAGACTGTTGTTTTTTGGCTTATGCCCCGCGCAGGGCGGGTTCAGCCGCGGCCGCGATACGCAGCAGCCGTTCCTCTTGCATGGGCAGCCCGTACAGCGTGATCCCGCAGGATGGCACACCCGTCGGCAGAGTCACCGCGCACAGCCCCATCAGGTTTCCGACACGGGTATTTTGCAAGGCCAGCAAGTTTTCGGACACGTAATATTCCTGGTCCTCCATCAGCCGCTTCGCATTCGGTGGCAGGATCGGAGAGGTCGGCGACAGGACCGCATCAAATCCGGCGACGCGCCGCGCCCACTGTGCCCGCGCCGCATTCAAGCCGGTCCAGGCGCTGGTGTAATCGCTGGCGCTGAGGGCCGCCCCGCCGCGGAAACGCTCCAGTATCCGATCGAACATCAGGTCAGGCGCGGCCTCGATCACTTCGCGCCACTCGCCATAGGCTTCGGCGGCGAAAAGGGGCGTCGCGCGCTGCATCGCGGGAATAACCTCGGGGATGTCCAGCGGTTCGATGGTTGCGCCGGCCTCCTGCAATTTCTCAAGCGCCTGGGTATAAGCAGCCAGCGGCTCGGGGCGGATGTTGTCCAGCACGGCGGTTTGCAATGCGGCAAAGCGTTTGCCCTTCAGGCTGGCGCCACGCAGATCGGCGGGTTCACCGCCCTCCAGCATGGCCAGCATCATCGCTGCGTCAGGAACCGAGCGGCACAGCGGCCCGATCGTATCAAAGGCCTTGGCCAGCGGCACGACACCCTTCAGCGGAATGCGCCCTGCGGTGGTTTTCAGCCCCACAAGGTCGTTCCACCCCGAAGGTACCCGCACGGATCCACCCGTATCCGAGCCGATCCCACAAGCCGCCAGCCCAAACGCCACCGAAGTTGCCGCCCCAGACGATGACCCACCCGACACGGCGTCATGATCGTTCACGCAAGGCGAGGTTTCCGTCACAGGGTTCAGCCCCAGCCCGGAAAAAGCCAGCTCGCTCATGTGGGTTTTGCCCAGGCAGACCAGCCCCAAAGCAGTCGCATTGCGCAGAACCCAGGCGTCGGCGTCCGGCACGCGCCCTTTCAGCAGGGCCGAGCCTGCCTCGGTCGCGGTGCCGGCGGAATCGAACAGGTCTTTCCAACTGATCGGCACGCCATCCATGGGTGACAACCGGAATCCGGCCTTGGCGCGCGTCGCCGCTGCCTCGGCCTCGGCCATGGCGCGATCGTGGGTCACGGCAGAATATATCCGGTCGCGAAACGGGTGCGCATCGATCGCTTCAAGATAGGTCCGCGTCAACGCAACCGGGTCAATCGCGCCCTCACCGATCCCGCGCCCCAGCTCTGTTGCGCTTTGCCACAGCCAATCGTTCATTCCCAACACCCCTGCTGTTTTCCGCACGGTAGCGGCAGCGCGGCGCATGGACAATCCCGGATCACGCGCCATATTTGGCCCATGAAGATTGATAGCGACATCCTGATCGTCGGCGGCGGGCTAAACGGCCCTGCGCTGGCCCTTGCCCTGGCCAAAGCCGGGCTAAGCTCGACCGTGATTGACGCCCTGCCCGGCGGCACACAGATCGAAGACAATTTCGACGGACGCGGCTATGCGCTGGCGCTGGCCTCGAAACGCCTGCTTGCGGGAATCGGTGTGTGGAACGCCGTCGCCCCGCAATCGCAACCCATGCTGGAGATCAAGGTCAGCGACGGGCGCGCTGGCGAGGGGCCCCTGTCCCCGTTCTTCCTTCATTTCGACCATGCCGAGATCGAAGAAGGCCCCATGGGCTTCATGCTCGAAGACCGCTTCTTGCGCCGCGCACTGGCCGATGCAATGGAAGCCAGCGACCTGATCACCGTGCTGAATGGCGAAACCGTCACGGCACAACAGGCGGACACCACCGGTGTCACGGTCACGCTGGCCTCGGGTCGCGAGTTGCGCGGCAAACTGCTGGTCGGCGCAGATGGGCGCCGCTCGGGCACCGCCGAACGCGCGGGGATCAAGCGCAGCGGCTGGGACTACGGCCAAACTGCGCTGGTCTGCGCAATCGAACACGACCTGCCCCACGGCGGCGTCGCGCACCAGTTCTTCATGCCCCCCGGCCCGCTGGCGATCCTGCCGCTACCGGGCAACATGTCTTCTATTGTCTGGTCTGAAACGCATGAAAACGCAGCGCTTTTTCAAAGCCTCTCGGACGAAGACTATATCCAGGTGCTACGCCCCCGTTTCGGAGATTTCCTGGGCGAAATTCGCCTGGTCGGGAAACGTTTTACCTATCCGCTGAACCTGACCGTCGCGAACAGCTTCACGGGGGACCGTTTGGCCCTGATCGGGGATGCTGCCCACGGCATGCACCCCATTGCCGGGCAAGGATTGAACGCAGGCCTTCGCGACGTCGGCGCCTTGGCGCATGTGCTAACCCACGCCCTGCAACGCGGCGAGGATTACGCCTCTGAACTGGTTCTGGACCGCTACCAGGAATGGCGCCGCTTCGACACGTCCACCCTGGCCCTGACCACTGACCTGACGAACAAGCTTTTCTCAAATGACAACCCGCTGCTGCGCCTTGCCCGCGACGTCGGCATGGGCGCGGTCAACGCTCTGCCCGGCCTGCGCCGCACCTTCATCCGCGAGGCCGCCGGCCTGAACGGCGACCTGCCCGATTTGATGCGCTGATCTCTCCTCCGCACCGATCCCGAGGACGCGGCCGCAGGCCAAGGACGAGATATCCAGCGCGCCGAAGGCGCACCGCAAAATAACAAAAGCCCCGCCAAACCGGCGGGGCTTTCGCTTGTCTCAGGGTTCGTCAGGTTCAACCTTTCTTGGCGGCTTTCTTGACGGGGGCCCAGATTTTCTTGTTGGTCAGGTACAGCAGAGCCGACAGGATGGTCAGCATCAGCACGGCGACAAAGCCGACCTGCTGGCGTGCCATCATCTTGGGCTCGGCAGTCCACATCAGGAAGGCCGCAACATCTTCGGCTTCGTGGTGCAGTTCGTTCGAGTGACCGTCGGCATACTCAACATCCTCACCAGCCAGCGGGGGCGCCATGGCGATCCAGCCACCGGGGAAGGCAGTGTTGCCATAGAAGGTGGTGCCGGCTTCCTCTTTCTCCTCGCCGGTGTAACCGGTCAGGATCGAAGCGATGTACTCAGGGCCACCGATGCCTTTGAACAGCTGATTCATGCCCGAGCCATAAGGGCCGTGGAAGCCCGAGCGTGCCTTCGCCATCAGCGACAGGTCAGGCGCGTTGGGATCACCACCTTCGGGGAAGAAATCGGCCGGCTTGCGGGGACGGTCGTCCTCCAGCTCTTCGTCATAGACGTCGAACTGAGCCGCATAGGCGCGCACCTGGTCCTCAGGCAGCTGCGGGCCGCCTTCGTCTGCCAGGGTGCGGATCGGCACGAATTTCAGACCATGACAGGCCGAGCACACCTCGGTGTAGACCTGCAGGCCGCGTTGCAGCTGCATTTGGTCGAACTTACCGAACGGACCCTCGAACGAGAAGTCCACATCATGCACGTGACCTGCGCCACCGGCTGCCATTGCAGCGCCAGCCGAAAGGGTCAGGGCGGCAACTGCGGAAGTCGCTAGTTTCTTAAACATTATCCCGTTTCCTCACTTATTCAGCAGGTTTGCCATAGTGGTTGTTGAAGTCTTCCTCGATCGTTTCCGGCGGAGTCGTCGGCTTTTCGATCACACCCAGCAGCGGCAGGATGACGAGGAAGTAGGCGAACCAATAGGTCGCGCCGATCAGCGAAATGGTCGAGTACGGCGGTTCGGCAGGCATTGCACCGGCCCACATCAGGACGATGAAGTCGATACACAGCAGCAGGAACCACCACTTGAACATCGGACGATACCGGCCCGAACGCACGCGCGACGTATCCAGCCAAGGGGCCAGAGCCATCACGGCGATGGCGCCGAACATCGCCAGAACACCAAAGAACTTGGCGTCAACGATGCCGCCGGTGATCCAGCTGGCGAACATCACCACCCAAACGTCGCCGGTAAAGGCGCGCAGGATTGCGTAGAAGGGCAGGAAATACCATTCAGGCACGATGTGCGCAGGCGTCGCCAGCGGGTTTGCCTCGATATAGTTATCGGGGTGACCCAGATAGTTCGGCATGAAGCCGACAATGGCGAAGAAGACCAGCAGAACAACAGCCAGGGCGAAAACGTCCTTGATCACGAAGTAGGGCCAGAACGGAACGGTGTCCTTGGCGGCCTCTTCTTTCGAGCCACGACGCACGTCAACACCGGTGGGGTTGTTGTTCCCGGTGGTGTGGAAGGCCCAGATGTGAACGGCGACCAGCGCAGCAATCACGAAGGGCAGCAGGTAGTGCAGCGAGAAGAAGCGGTTCAGCGTGGCGTTGTCCACGGCCGGTCCACCCAGCAGCCAAGTCTGGATCGGCTCACCAATGAAGGGAATTGCGCCGAACAGGCCGGTGATCACGGTCGCGCCCCAGAAGGACATCTGACCCCAAGGCAGAACATAGCCCATGAACGCGGTGCCCATCATCGCCAGATAGATCAGCATACCGATAATCCAGGTGATTTCGCGGGGTGCCTTATAGGAACCGTAGTACAGGCCGCGGAAAATGTGCAGGTACACTGCAACAAAGAACAGCGATGCGCCGTTGGCGTGCAGGTAGCGCAGCATGTGGCCACCGTTAACGTCACGCATGATGTGCTCGACCGAGGCGAAGGCCAGGTCAACATGCGGGGTGTAGTGCATCACCAGAACGATGCCGGTGACGATTTGCAGCGCCAGGCAGAAAGTCAGGATGATACCCCAGATCCACATCCAGTTCAGGTTCTTGGGGGTGGGGATCATGATGGTGTCGTAGAGAAGGCCCACGATGGGAAGGCGCGAATGCAGCCACTTCTCGGCGCCCGTTTTGGGCTCGTAATGATCGTGCGGAATACCGGACATGTTCGCGTTTCCTTATCCCAGTTTGATCGTGCTTGCGTCTTCGAACGCAGCGACAGGTACATCCAGGTTCCGCGGTGCGGGACCTTTGCGGATACGGCCAGAGGTGTCGTAGTGCGACCCGTGGCAAGGGCAGAACCAGCCACCAAAGTCGCCAGAACCGTTACCGATCGGAACGCAACCCAGGTGGGTACAAACACCGATCATCACCAGCCATTCGCCAGCTTCGTCCAGGGTGCGGTTGGCGTCCGAGGCGTCAGCCGTCGGGTTGTTGGCGTTCTGCGACATCGGGTCGATCAGGGTCGCGCCATCGTCAGCACGGGCCTGGGCGATTTCTTCCTCGGTCCGGCGGCGGATGAAGACGGGCTTGCCCAGCCATTTAACGGTCAGCTGCGAGCCGGTTTCAACGCCCGAGACATCAACACGGATCGAGGCCAGCGCCTTCACATCTGCGGAGGGGTTCATCTGATTGACGAGCGGCCAAACGGCGGCACCGGTCGCCACGGCACCTGCACCTGCGGTGGCGTAGTACAGGAAATCCCTGCGGGTGCCTTCGTGATCTTCTGCGTGGGACACGAGGTTTTCTCCAATTCTTTGACCGAAAACGGCCTATACGACATGGGGCCGCGAAAAAAACGCAGCCGTACCGAGGCGCTGTTTAGCCGGGGATTCCCGTTCAGTCCAGCAGACAATGCCGCGCAGGGGTGCCCCAATTGCAACAGGTGCGCATGTGTCGCGCTTGAATACAGGGATTTCGATCATGAAAACGGCCGGGAAATAGCCCTGACAGGCCCAGCGGAGGCCTTCCCCTGGCCAAATGCGCCTGTCCCGTGATTCGAGCCATTCAGGCCGGAGCCGTGGCCTTCATACTGTCGCGTTCCGAGAAAACCGCATACCAATCGTCCAGGTCACCACGTCCTTCACGCCAGTTGCGCGCTCCGTGGCGGAAATCCAGATAGCCCAGCGCGCAGCCCACCGCGATCTGGCCCATGTTCATCGGCCCTCGCAGGTGGCTCATCCAGCGGTCATTCAGCGCATCCAGGGCTCCGGTCACCTTGCCCCACTGCGCCTCGACCCATTCGCTGTAGATAAGGTGGTCGGGCCGAACTCGCCCCTCATAGACCATCAGAACGGCCGCATCCAACAACCCGTCGGCCGTGGCCTCTAGCGTCAGAACCTCCCAAAGCTCGGCGTCAGGATAAAGCCCCGCTCCCGCGCGGTCATCCAGATAGCGGCAGATCACCCGGCTGTCATACAGCGCAGGCCCGTCTGGACGGATCAGGGCGGGGATCTTGCCCATCGGGTTGGCGGCGCGCACTTCGGACGGGGTGGACACCGGTGTGGTCATCACTTCGACCAGTTCGATATCGTCCACCATCCCGGTTTCGTGACGGATCACATTTACCTTTCGTGCGAACGGCGAGGCGCCGGAATAAATCAGCTGCATGGGTCCCTCCTGATGCTCCGGGCACGAGCCTAGGCGCAGGCCGCCGCCCTGTCCATCGTTCAAGCCTTCATTCAGAAGGAGGGCTTCGCATCAGATCGGCCAGTTGCGCCAGCTCCATCCCCAGCCCATGCTTGGGCAATTCGTCGGCCACTGCCAGTCTTGCATTGTCAGGCTTGTTTTGGCCCAGCTTCCAAGTGCCCTGAATATCCGAGATCGCCAACACGCAAGGAACAATCTGGCGCATCAGTTTGCTGCGCTGGTCCTCGCTCATCTTGTCGGCCGTCCAGATCGGCTTGGGCAAAAGCTGCGATTCAAAATGGTTGGACAGACGATCCAGCACGCTTCGCAGCTGCTCGGTTGGCAGTTGCCGCACCTCTCCGGCCAGATGCACGGCGATATAGTTCCAGGTGGGCGCCTGATCCTCCAGTCCGTACCAATCAGGCGAGACATAGCTGCCCGGCCCCTGCACGAACATCTTGCCGGGAACGCCGTCCCCCAAAGCCCGCGCAACGGGGTTCGAGCGGACAAGGTGAAACAGCACCGTTTCACCCTCGATCACGAAAGGCACATGCGCCATCAGGGGCATCCCGTCCGGGCCGTTCACCGCCAGCGTGCCCACACCCATGTCAGATGCGAAGGCCAGATTGCGGGCGTCAGATTGCTTGCGGAAGGTCGGATTGGGATGCATGGGGCTGTCCTTTGCGCTGCTAAGCGCAGTTTAGGTCAGCAGATGGTTTCCGTCACGCCCGGAAACTACGGTCTCGACGATCGCACCCTCGGTTTGTGGCGCGGTGAAATGCACCTCGGCAAACTGTTCGGTGCGGCCCATCAGCGGGTTTTCCATCAACACGCTGTGACGTCGCCCAAGCTGCTGCTGCAAATGCAGATCGACACGCCGCTGCCCGGCCGAGCGCAGCGCAGCCGCCCGTGCCTTGATCAGTCGCCCATCAACCGCTGGCATCCGCGCGGCGGGCGTGCCGGGGCGCGGGCTGTAGGGGAATACGTGCAGCCAGGTCAGCTGACATTCCTCGACCAGCTTCAGCGAGTTTTCGAAATGCGCGTCGGTTTCCGTGGGAAATCCAGCGATGATATCGGCACCAAAGGTCATATCGGGGCGCAGTTTGATCGCCTCTTCGGCGAAACGGATCGAATCGTCGCGCAGATGGCGGCGTTTCATCCGTTTCAGGATCAGATCGTCGCCGTGTTGCAGGGACAGATGTAGATGCGGCATCAAGCGCGGCTCGGTCGCGATGGCCTGCATCAGGTTTTCGTCCACCTCGATCGAATCGATCGAGCTGATCCGCAGGCGCCGCAGGTCCGGCACCAGTTTCAGGATGCGCATGACCAGATCGCCCAGTTTCGGCTCAGCTGGTAGATCAGCGCCCCACGAGGTCAGATCGACCCCGGTCAGCACCACCTCGTTAAAACCCTTGTCGACCAGCCGTTTGATCTGCTCGACCACCACGCCTGCAGGCACGGAGCGCGAGTTGCCGCGGCCATAGGGAATAATGCAAAACGTACAGCGATGATCACAGCCGTTTTGGACCTGCACATAGGCGCGGCTGCGGGTGCCGAAGCCATCAATCAGGTGTCCCGCCGTTTCGGTGACGGACATGATGTCATCGACCTGAACACGCTCGGTCTGGCCGATGAAATCGGGACCCATGGCAGCCCACGTTTCAGGCTGCATTTTCTCAGAGTTGCCGATGACCACGTCAACCTCGTCCATATTGGCGAAGGTCTCGGGTTCGGTCTGGGCGGCGCAGCCGGTGACGATCAGCTTGGCGTCAGGGTTTTCACGGCGCAGCTTGCGAATTTCCTGACGCGCTTTGCGCACGGCCTCGGAGGTCACGGCACAGGTGTTTACAACCACGGCGCCCTCGATCCCGGCCTTTTGCGCCAAGTCTTTCATCGCCTCGGTCTCGTACGCGTTCAAACGGCACCCGAGCGTGGTGAAAACGGGGGGTTTCGCGGTCATATCGAGGCCAGAAACTCGGGCGTCAGCTGCGCGGTGAACACATGCATCGTGGCCCCGGTCATCCAGACGCCATCCTCGCGCCAATCGATCCAGATCGTGCCGCCGTCCAGATCAATCTGCACCTTGCGCCCGGTCAACCCCCGGCGCGCAGCGGCTACAGCCGTCGCACAGGACGACGAGCCCGAGGCCAGAGTGACCCCAACGCCGCGCTCCCACACCCGCATGCGCAGATGATCGGGGCCAATGACACTGGCGAACTGCACATTTGTGCGTTCGGGATATAGCGGGTGATGTTCAATCTCGGCGCCGCGGGTTTCCAGATCCACGGCCTCCGCATCATCCACAAAGAAGGTACAATGCGGATTGCCCATGCCCGTGGCCGTCGGCGCGCCATCAATCGGCAGCTCCAGCGTGTCCATTTCACGGGCCAGCGGCACCTCGTTCCATAGCAACTGCGGCTGCCCCATGTTGACCGAGGTCAGCCCGTCGCCCGCATCCACGGCAAACAGATCGCCGCGATCAGTAGTCAGATGCAGGCTGTCTTTGCCTGTCTCATTGAACAGATAGCGCGCGATGCAGCGCGTGGCGTTCCCGCACGCCGCCGAGGTCGAGCCATCCGCGTTATAAAACACCAGATGCGCATCGCCCGCACCGTTCTCGATCACGGCCAGCTGATCATAGCCAACGCCTTTGTGCCGGTCGGCAATCGCCACCACCAGATCTGCAGGCAGCGGCACCGCATGCGCACGCGCATCCACAACGACAAAGTCGTTGCCCAGCCCGTGCATCTTCATAAACGGTAGTGAGGTGTCCGCAGAGTTTTCCATCGCGCCGATATACGCCCGATTCCCCAGCGTTTCCAGACTTGCCCCAAAGTTTGTTCACGCACCCTGCCCCTTGTTTTGTTGGACGTGCTTGATAAGAATCGAAAAACTTTCAAAAAGGCGGCTTTTTTGGGTTGACCCTATGGGCGTCAGTTTCTAGAAGCTGCCTCCACAGTGGGCCGTTAGCTCAGTTGGTAGAGCAACTGACTTTTAATCAGTGGGTCGAAGGTTCGAATCCTTCACGGCTCACCACTATAACCAAATAAAAACAAAGCCTTATGTTGGCAGAAACTTGAAGAGTTTTGTGATTTGGGTTTACGTGGGAGCGCTGTGCAAGCAGAGGCTCCTGTTGCTTTTCAGCAACTAGAGCCATCCTGCCAATTTCTGCAACGGTGATTCTAGATATCTATCTAAGCGCAGTTAAGCGTGAACGGCCCAAGGACTAAGCCGCTCCGCGGCATTGGCGCCTTTGGTTGGTGTGGTGACCTGACCAAATCAGTGCGCATTTTGCGATTTTGATGACCTGCCGGACGATTGGGGCCTTCTCAATCATTAGACAGGAGGTTTCCATGACAGAGGAGAGAGTAAGCCCGCTGCGTCAGCGGATGGTCGAAGACATGCGTATCCGTGGCATGGGCGACAAAGCTCAGAAAGCCCACATCCGAGCGATCAAAGACTTCACCGCATTCCTTGGCCATTCGCCTGATACCGCAACGCCGGAGGAACTGCGCGCCTATCAGCTTCATATGACCAACGCAGGGGTCACGCCGTCAACTTTCAATGCGCGGATCGTGGCGCTCAGGTTCTTCTTCGGCATGACCTGCGGGCGGGAGGAGATGAAGCGCTATATGCAATTCCGCACCGAACCGCGGAAGTTGCCGATCGTTCTCAGCGTCGAGGAGGTGTCCGACATCCTGATGGCGGCACCCGGGCCAGGGCTGAAGTATCGGGCGGCGCTCAGCATTTCTTACGGTGCCGGCCTCAGGGCAGCGGAAGTCTGTAATCTCAAGATCGGTGATATCGACAGCGACCGGATGCTGATCCATGTCGAGCAGGGCAAGGGGCGTAAGGATCGCAAGGTCATGCTGTCCCCGGGCTTGCTGAATCTGTTGCGTGATTGGTGGCGCGAGGCCCGCCCGGAAGGCTGGCTGTTCCCGGGCAAGCCAAAGATCAACCCGATTTCGCCGAGGCAGTTGAACCGTGCTTTCACCTCAGCCAAGCACATGGCTGGCATCAGCAAACCGGCAACACTGCACACGCTGAGGCACAGTTTCGCGACACATCTGTTGGAGGCCAACACGGATGTGCGGGTGATCCAGGTGCTGCTCGGTCACGCCAAGCTCACCACGACGGCGCAATATACCCACGTCGCCACCAAAACGATCCGCGACACGGTCAGCCCCTACGAGATGCTGGCCAAGCTGCAGGACCAGACTGTGAAGCGAAGTCTGGAGTGATTGGCTGTCGGGGTGCCCCGGCCAAAGCTAGAGATCGCTGACATCTTCCGTGCCCATGGTCCTGCGTGGCGGCAGGCCAATGCCGGGCATGTCAGCCTCTCGCAACTCAAGGTGATGTCAGCGATAGAAGCCTGCCGGACCGACGCGCTCGGCGGGCATGTGGCCGGTTGCACCAAGTGCGGCCACCATCACATCGCCTACAACAGTTGCAAGAACCGCCATTGCCCGAAGTGTCAGGGGCCGACGGCGCGAGACTGGATTGAGGCCCGCGCCGAGGACCTGCTTCCCGTGGAATATTTCCACGTCGTGTTCACGCTGCCCGCCGAGATCGCGCAAATCGCCTATTGGAACAAGAGGGCGGTCTACGCGCTGCTGTTCAAAGCGTCGGCGGAAACGGTCATGACCACTGCCGCCGACCCCAAACGCATGGGTGCGAAGGTGGGGCTGACCAGCGTCTTGCACACCTGGGGCTCTGCCATGACACACCATCCGCATATCCATATGATCGTGCCCGGCGGCGGTCTGTCGAGGGACGGCACCAGGTGGGTCGCCAGCAAGCCCGGGTTCTTCTTGCATGTGCGCGTGCTGTCCCGCCTGTTCCGCCGCCTCTTTCTGGACGGCCTGATGGCGCTGCACCAAGCCGGAGACCTGGCTTTCTATGGCGACCTGGAGCGGTTGGTCCGGCCGGATGCCTTTACCGCCTGGCTCACCCCATTCCGTAAATCCGAATGGGTGGTCTATTCCAAACCGCCCTTTGGCGGCCCAGAGGCCGTGCTTGCCTATCTGAGCCGCTATACCCACAGGGTAGCGATCTCGAACCATCGCTTGGTCAGCGCGGATGCCCACACTGTAGCTTTCCGTTGGAAGGATTATCGCATCAAAAATGGCGATCGCCAGAAGATCATGCGCCTTGCCACACCCGAGTTCATCCGCCGCTTCCTGATCCATGTCCTGCCCGATGGGTTCCATCGCATCCGCCATTACGGCCTGCTGGCCAGCGGTGTCCGCAAAGCGAACCTCACCAAAATCCGCGCGCTGCTCTGCGTCCAGCCAGTGGAACAGGCGGATAACCACGATCTTGAGCCAGAGGTTGCCCCTCTTACGCTGCGTGAACCCTGCCCATGCTGCGGCGGACCCATGCGTATCATCGAGATCTTCCGTCGTGGGCAAAAACCGATGTCGCGCGCGCCACCAAGGGAGCAGGCCGCATGACCGAACGCCTCGCAAAGATCATAAACCCATGCTGGCAGCTCCATGCAGGCCCGGCCCAAGCCACCTGCGCCGATCAGGTACCAGCGCGGTTCCAGACCGCACATGCACACAGTCCGACGGTTAGCGCTTGGCGGCTGGACTGGGAAGCCCGCGTGTCCACCGCCGTGAAAAACGTGAAACGGCCCGCTGAAATCGCCGTCGCATCAACCGCCGGCGCTCTTTCCCCATAGTCTCACCAAGACCCTCGCGGCTTCGTCCTTGGGAGGTTTTCCAACGCGGGTCGTCCGCCCGCCAAGGCGCCAACCTTACGCCGCGACCCGCATCAGAAAACCTTCACCAAAGCTGCCATCGCCGGGCATTCAGAATGCTGCAGTCGCAGCCCGCATTCCGGTCATTCGCTACAGAAACAAAAAACCGTCAACACCTGAAGGTCTGCCCTGCGGGACTTTGCTGCCTTTCGTTGCGACCGCGCCAATGGCTGCTTGCAGTAACTGTCAAGAACGGCGGTTTCTGCCCATGGCAGAACCGTTTGGGTATTAATCGGTCTTGCACCCCGTCAAAACCGTAGTTCCGGTAGTTTTTCCACTTCTTCTAGAATAAGACCGCGCAACCATGCCTTTACGGGCGAGCGATGCGTGGCTTCAGACCAGAACATCGAATTCCTTATCGGTGTCGGGAAATCAAATGGCCGAAGCGCCAGGCGGTCGCGCCACGGCCAAGCTAGTCTGCTGGGCAATGCTGCGAGCAGATCAGACCCTTGGACGAAATGCGGAAGGTCCTGGGCAACGTCGGACGCGATCACCCTTTCCGGGTTGAACCCCTGCTCAACCGCGTAGCGAATTGGGGCTTGTAGCCAGCCAGGAAAAGGCTCGAACCGGATGTGGCCAACACTGACGTAATCCTCCACCGTAAGCACCTTTTTCGAGGCCAACGGGTGGGCAGGATTCATCATGCAGACATGCATGTCGCGCAGGTTGCTTTTCAGTACACGAATGCCACTGACATCAACAGTGCCTACCGTGAGGGCAATGTCTACCTTGCCTTGTGACAACGTCTCCGGCAAATTCTGATACCCCGAAAGAAAAAAGAGTTTTACCCCCGGGGCCTCCTGGCGAAGGCGCTGGATCACTTGAGGCCAAATGACTTGATTGGCATAGGTCGCACTCAGAATCGTGATCTCAGCCTCGGCTTTGGCCGGGTCGAAATTGTCATCTCCTGAAATGAGTTCAGCCTCGGTGAGAATGCGCTCTACATGCATCAGGAGGCTCTGACATTGGTCAGTCGGCACAATGCCGCCACCCTGACGTACGAAAAGCGGATCGCCTGCCGCCTTTCGAACCCGGTCAATCGTGTAGCTGATTGAGGAGGCGTTCATCCCCAGTTCATCTGCCGCCGCTGCAAAAGAAGCCTTCTGGTAGACAAGTCGGAAGGTCCGCAGCGCCGCAAAGTCCAGCTTGAGAATGTCCTGTGGAAGTGACATGCCGTATCAACCCAGATTGAAATTTTCGAACGCCAAGTCCAGTTTGGCCTGATTGTTCAATTTTAGTGACGGTGCAATGGTCAAGTCAACGAAAATGAAAGGACCGAAAAATGACCATCGAGACCGCCGCACCGACTGTCCACACCGCCCTGCTTTTTCTGTCCATCATAAAAAGCAGGCTAAATCGCCGTGCAATCTCGACACACTCCGATACAGCTTATTCTGATGCGGTTGCGAGAGCCCGAGACGAAGTTTCTGTTGCTGGAAAAAAACACCTATCGGGTGCATCACGGAAACGTCTTGAGAACGCGCTTTCTGATTTCTCGGGCATTTGAGGCCATCAAGCAGCGGCAATCCTGTAATATGATGCATCGTCAACGTCGGGTTATCGATGTGGGTGGGCGTGGTGGATGGAGGACCTATTATGGAAACACCAAGCTTACCGCCATCCGCGCGCTGCGCCCGGCCAAAAACAAAGGCCGGATCGTCGGTCAAAAACGGCCGCTCAAGCCAAAATACGTGTGGGCGATCAGAGTGCGGCTGGAGCTAGCCGAAAACCATCGTGATCTGGCCCTCTTCAATCTTGCGATCGACGGCAAGCTATGCGGCTGCGACTGGTGAAGATGAAGGTGGTCGATATCATGGCGTCAGGCCAAATCAAGGAACGCGCTTCGGTACTGCAGAGCAAGACCCAGAAACCCGTCCGCTTCGAAACCTCAGAAGGCACGCGTGCATCCCTGGCAAGGTGGATGCGGGAGCCGCTCATGGTCGGATCCGAATACCTCTGGCCTGGGCGCTTTCACGAACGGCTTCACATCTCGACCCGGCAGTACGCGCGGATTGTACGTGACTGGGTGACATCCATTGATCTGGAGGCCAGCGCCTGTGGCACGCTCTCGATGAGGCGAACGAAGGTGACCCAAATCCACAAGAAAACGGGCAACCTTCGGACAGTCCAGCTGTTGTTGGGGCATACCAAGATGGACAGCACTGTCAGATACCTCGGCGTTGAACTTGAAGATGCGCTGGCCATCGCCGAAGCTATTGAAATCTAAAGGCATGGGCCGTCTTCTCGGATGGCCCCAAGCTGACTTTGGGCTTGCAAATCTTTGCTGCATTGCGGCTTCCCCAAAGCGGACAGTGCAACCCTAGTGTTCTCTTATTGCTCCAGAGCTCCAATGAGCAAACGTGCAAGCGCCTCCTCGAGGGCCGGGACCAGATCGATGCTATCGTCCACGACACCAACGTCGGTATTGATCTGGAAAGCAATCGTGAGGTCGTGGTCCGCATAATGCCTGAGGCTTGAGACGTAGCCCGGAATCCAGCCGCCGTGACCGTAGACGGGACCGCGCGGTGTCTCCTTATAGATCGCAATACCAGCAGCATAGAACACGCCGGGGGCATCCGGATGGACAACCACCCCGTCCAACAAAGGGCCCAAATAGTCCGCGTCCATCGCAGTGCCGGAGAACAACGCATGCCCCCATAGAGCAAGGTCCGCTGAGGTGGAGGCAAATCCACCTCCTGTCCATTCGATCACTGGGTTCCAATTCAGTCGACCGTCGTCATCCATTGTCCGGGGCGCGAGGCCGAAAGGATTGTTGTCGATGGTATAGCCAACGGCGAGGCCGTCCAGCATCGTTTTGTCCGATGGCACAGTAGCGGCAAGGCCAAGCGGCACGAGTAGGCGTTCAGCGGCGAGCTCGAACACACTTGCGTCCGTCGCAGCCTCCATGACCAAACCCAACAGAATGTAACCGGTATCGGTGTAACTCCATGCAGTCCCGGCCTCAAAGAGTGCTGGTTCATCCAACACAAAGGAGACCAAGGCGGTTGGATCGAACCTGTTCAAGCGACCCATCGCGATCAACTCGGTCGCAACTCCATCCATGTGGACATGATCCGGTAGCCCCGACGTATGACTGAGCAGGTGACCAACCGTTATCTCAGCCGCGTTCGGGACACGAT
This sequence comes from Thalassovita sp., assembly GCF_965218685.1. Lineage (GTDB taxonomy): Bacteria > Pseudomonadota > Alphaproteobacteria > Rhodobacterales > Rhodobacteraceae > Thalassobius. Next base: position 719,420 of record NZ_OZ244657.1, read on the forward strand.
CAAACCAAGGCTGTTCTCCGAGATGTTCCGACACCAAGTCGGATCGACTGATCAGCCCATCTGCCTCAAGGGATAGAACGAGAGCGCCCCAGATGGTTTTGCCGATACTGGCAGCCAGCATCCGGGTTTCGGGCGTCATCGGAATGCCCGCCTCGACATCCGAGTGGCCCACGGCATAGCTTCGAACGTTCCCGTCAGGGGCGGCATAGGCGACTGTCGCACCTGGAAACCCGTACGCTTTGCGGAAGGATTCCAACAGTACCTGCACTTCGGCGTCCGGGTCAGACGGGTCCCCGCTCGCCGCTTGGACAAAAAACAAAAGACATGCAGAAAGGGCCGCAGTTGCACGAAAGAGGGATATCATTGGCCTACCCTACGTCCCCGGGAATGACCTCGGTCATCGCACCGTTTTGAGTCAGCATGCTCTCTCGGTTCCACCAGACCACAGCACAGGCCACGACAAGCAGAAGCCACGTATCGTAGGGTTGAGCGTCCGGCCAGATCGGAAGGATTAGTTGCCAGTGGAACAGCATGGGCCAAAGGAGGCTGCCACGGCTTGAGTTGAAGATTGGTGTTACAAGGACTGCCAGAGTGATGTTGCCGATCAAGAACGGGAAAAAGTTCCACCCGGCGAATACCGTGCTAGACAGGAAGAACGCCGGAAGGTGCCAGACGCCCCAGATGGTCCCTATGATCATGCCCGCCCAAAGAGGTGCCATGTGACGTTGTAGGATGGGCTGAACCACGCCGCGCCAGCCAAACTCTTCAATCGGACCCAAGAAGAGCATCATGAAGGTGATAGCGATCATTGCGCCGACGCCTTCGGGCGGAATGGGCGCAAGAAGCGGGCCCGACTTGAGAGACGACCCGATCAAGAAGCAGGCGGGGATGCCGATCAGGATGAAGACCACCCAGAGCGAAGACAATCGCCATAGGAAGAGCCGGGATAGAAAGGCTTTGAGGCCCGCAACACCGCCAAAGGTGAGCACAAGCAAGAAAGCCGAGATCGCCGGTGCCCATGTTGCGAGAAAGAAGAACGGGTGCGATCCGCTGATCTCTCCAAACGTCGAGGACGACCAGTCAGGTGCAACAATGTACATTCCGACGAGGCCCCAAGTGATGGCGAACGTCAGAAGAAAGAACCCTATCAGAGCATAAGATGGGACCGAGAAGGCCCGGGTCGGTGCAGCAATATCTTCCATGGGAAAATCCCCCAGTTGTTGAAATGTGTTTCCCTGCTCATGCCTCTACTCCACAGCCCGAAAGTGGTTCATGAAGTCAAAGCTTCCCGGCGTCGCGCCAAGTGCTTTTTCTATGATTGTTTGCATCACCAAGCGGCGTGTGCGGAGTTCGGCGTCACTGAATCCGAACATGTCCCCGTCTGTCAGGAACTGAGCGCCGGTGAAAAGAAACTGGATGGTCTCCAATGGCCTCTCGACCTCAAAGACACCCTCCCCGATCCCTTGTTCAACGATCTGCGCAAGGATTGGCGAGAGTTGGAGGACGGTCTGAATATTGGTGAGTTCGTGTAGTTCCCTGTTTTCAGGAAGATGCAGCATCTCCGCCACTTCCAGGCTGTCGTCACCGCCGATGTGACTGTTGCCGAGTAGCGCTTCCATCTTCTGCATCGCAGTGAGAGATGGTTCTTCTGCGACGCCCTTCGCCATTTCAACGATCTGGCTCAGCGTCTTGTCGACAATGGCTTCAAGGATGTCGGGCTTCGACTTGAAGTAGTAATAGAACGTCCCCTTGGCGACCCCGATCTCACGAATGATCATCTCCACCGAACACTTCGCATAGCCATGCTGACGAAAAAGCTGGTCGGCTGTTTCGACGATCTCTGCGCGCCGTTCCTCTGGGTCTTTGACGATCCGTGCCATGGGTAGTCTCCAATTCTCACTCTTCATACTGACTGACCGTCAGTCAGTCAAGCCAATCAATTGCTCGAAAGACACTCCGATGCTGAACTGGCATCCGAGGGATCAAACTGGCTCTGTGATCCCGTCGATCAGCAACATTGGGTTGCGGCTGGGATGGGCATGGTGGACCGGAGGGTCAACCATGGAAACCACATCACTTCTTGCCAGCGCCCGAAGATAACGTCCCGGAAATCTGCGAGGATTTGGTGCAGTTATGTGTAGGCATCCAGATCAAGCGTCTTCACACTGATCGCCTGCCCAGTCTCGAAGTCGAAGAAATCCACACCCGGATGGTCGCGGAACTCTTCTTCCAACCAGTCTCCCTGGCCCTCATCCTCGGGTCGTGCCGCCAAGCGTCGTTCTTTCCAAGAGCGGACCCTCGAATCCGCTCAGTTGAATAGGGCGATGCTGCGATCAGTGCAGATTTCAGAGAAGCGCAGATAGCAGCATTTGCATAGTTGGGAAATCATCATATCTCTGGGGTAAGCAGCCGGAGCCATAGCAAGAAAAGCTGACATTGGTGAACCCTAGCAGCAAAAAATTCGACCCAGATTGTGGCGGTGCAGGCCAATGCCGACCCTTCGTGTTTCTAGAACGGGTTGGCATTGAGATCCCACAGCTTTTGACGAGTCTGTCGTTAGTCCGGCTAGCTCAATCGTGATGGAACAGCTTTGACGTAATCGTCCAGGCACCGTCGATGTGCAACAGATGAAAAGTGTTGATGAACGATAAGCCGTAAAGGTTGTCCTCGACTATTGTGGCCGAGGCAGTGCGGCCTGTAACTGTAAGCTCCGTAATTTCCGCTGTATAATCAGGACCGACCTTGTTCGCAGCGATTGCATCGAAGAAAGGCTGAGGGCCGCCCAGCAACAGGTCGGGTCCGAGATAGCCAGACATAACGGCGGATTTGTGGAACAGAGATTTCAGCAAAGCCGGGTCAGAGTCGGCCGTTCCCTTAATGTAGTCTGCAATGATGGTTTTGACCGCTTGGATATTTGCTGTTCTGCTCATCGATCAGGCCGCCTTTGTCTTGGTGTATTCAAACAGGTCGCCCGCCAATTGGCTGACTTGTCCACGGATTGCTTGTACCGCGAATTCTGGAGCGGTTTCGGGTCCGCCCGAATTAAATGGCGGCGCCGGACGGTATTCGAACAGGAGTTGCATTACATGCGCCGCTGGCTCTTCAATGATTTCGGAAATCACAGTCAGCGCAAAATCCAGGCCTGCGGTCATACCACCGCCAGTGATGCGGTTGCCCGAAATGCAGACACGCTCATCGACTTGGTCGACTTTGGGGAAGTTGGAGAGCGCTTCAGTAAAGGCCCAATGGGTTGCAGCCTTGTGTCCATCGAGTAGCCCCGCTTCCGCCAGGATCAATGAGCCGGTGCAGACTGAGGTCACATAGTCCGCCTTCTCTCCCGCCTTGCGCACAAAATCAATGACCTCTTTGTCCTGCATCTGTTTCAGCACATTGCCGCCGCCGGGCATGACCAGAACATCAATGTCTGGGCAGTCGTCAAATCCGTATTGCGGCGTCAGGTAGACACCCGCATCACACAACAGCGGATCAGTGGTCTTGGAGAATGTGAAGGTCTCAATCCCAGGTGCCATGGCAAAGAATTGCAAAGGCGCGTAGCCGTCGATCATGGTCATGTTCTCAAAAATGTAAATTCCGACTTTCTTGGGTCTGTCTGTCATGGGTTTCTTCCTTTGGTTTCAGTTTTGGAGACGAAAACGCTCGCGGTATTCCTGCGGGTTCACGTGGAGCATGCGATTGAAGCTGCGGCGCATCCGGTCAGCACTTTGAAATCCGGTAGCCGAGGCAATCAGGTCCATCGGCATGTCAGTTGTTTCCAGGTAGCTTCTTGCGGCACGCACACGCAGTTTTTCGATGTATTTGGACGGGGTGTTGCCAATCTTGTCTGCAAAGCGGCGGGCGAAGTTGCGAGGGCTCATCGAGCACTGGTCGGCCATCGCCTCGACACTCAGATCGGTATCCAGGTGGTCCTGAGCCCAGATTAATACCTTGGCAATTGGATCGGTTGCGACCTCGGACGGCGGGAGGAAAGAGCTGAACTGCGATTGCCCGCCAGGGCGCTTGAGGAACATGACCCAAAGCTGAGCGACAGACAGGGCGATTTCAGACCCGAAGTCGCTTTCGATCAGGGCCAGAGCAAGGTCCATGCCAGCCGTAATGCCGGCTGAAGTAAACACATGGCCGTCCTGAACGAAGATCTTATCCTCGTCGACCTCGATCTCCGGGTACTCGCGAGCGAGTTGGTCCGACCAGTTCCAATGCGTCGTCGCTTTTCGGTTATTTAGAAGCCCCGCCGCAGCCAGCAAAAACGCCCCGGTGCATATGCTGGCCACGCGGGTGGCGCGCTTGGACAGCATTTGGATCGCAGCGCACATGTCAGCGTCTCGGGCAACTTCAATGGCGTTTTCACCGCCTGCGATCAAGAAAATGTCTATGCTTCCTTCGCCCAGTTCAGCAAGGGCGATGGTGTTGATTGTCACCCCAGCCGGGTTTGTGCTGATCAGCCCCCCCTTCAGCGAGACCATCTCGATTTCGTAAATCGGGGCGGACGTTTGAAACGCCATCTGGGCCCCTGCCAATACGTCCACCGGTCCGACAGTGTCCAGCGAGCTGGCTCCCTCAAATGTTAGCATCACAACCCGTTTGGGCTTGGATGGCGCGATGGCGGCGGGCTTGGTGAAAGTGTGCATGATGGTAATATCCCAATAGCTCAATTTGGCAGCAATGAACTTCTACCGTCATTTTCTGCCAGAACGAACATCCGGTCAGCCGTGAACCACCTGAATATTGGTGTATTCGTTCAGGCCTTCTTCCCCAAATTGCACACCTATGCCTGAGCCCTTGTGTCCGCCAAAGGGCGCGTCGGGACGGATTCCGCCATGGGAATTAATCCAGACCGTGCCACATTCCATGTCCCGCGCCATGTTGCGCGCCTTGTCGATGTCGCGCGTCCAAACAGACCCGCCCAAGCCATTGTTGCTGTCATTGGCGGCAGCCATCACCTTGGCCTCGTCGGTGAATTTGATCAGTGGAAGGGCGGGGCCAAATTGCTCCTCATCCACCAACGCATCGCCGTTTTGCAGGCCTGCCACAAGAGTTGGTGGATAGAACAATCCGTCACCACTTTCACCGCCAATCAAAATTTCTCCTTTTCCCTTCGCGGCATCAACAAGGCGCGTGACCTTGTCGTGCTGCGCCCTGTTCTGCACCGGGCCGAGGACAGCGTGTTCGTCCATGCCATCACCCACCGCGACACCCTTCGCAAACTCAGTCAGCGCATTACACACATCGTCATAGACATCCGCATGTACATAGGCGCGTTTCATCGCGGCACAGGTTTGCCCGTTGTTGATGAACGCACCCCAGAACAAGCCTTCGACAATTTCTTCGGCATTCACATCGCCCAGAATGATCCCGGCGTCATTGCCGCCAAGCTCCAGCGTCAGGCGTTTCATTGTCTCGGACGCTGACATCATCACCTTCTGCCCCGTGGCGCAGGAACCGGTAAAGACCAGCTTTTGAATGCCCGGATGGGCAGACATTGCTGCACCGATATTGTCACCTTCATCGGACGAAGGTACGCAGTTCACAACCCCCGCAGGCAGAACCTCGTTCATCAACTCGATCATACGCAGGGTCGACAGCGGAGTATTTGGCGATGGTTTGGATACCACAGTGTTGCCAGAGCGCAGTGCGGGCAGAATATGCCAGACCGCAATCATCACTGGCCAGTTCCAGGGTGTGATCGACCCAACCACACCGATGGGCTTGCGAAGCAATTCGACGCGTCCTTGATCGTCATCCTGGATCATCTTGGTTGTCATATCGAGGCTGCTTGTATGCCCAGCCCAAGCCCCAGCGCCGCCGAGCTCGAACCGTGAGCCAAGTCCGTTCAGCGGTTTTCCCTGTTCCATGGTCAACAACGCGGCCAGTTCCTCGGAATGCGCGCCTACTTTTTCAGTGATCTTCGTGCAGTAGTCCTTCAGCTCAGCATCGGGCAGCTTTGACCAACTTTGAAATGCAACCTCTGCCGCAGTAACCGCTTGATCCAGATCGGAAAAACTAGCATTTGGGGCCTCTCCAACCTGCACTCCAGTCGATGGATTCTTGACTTCAAAGACGTCCGCTGCGGCAAGCTTTTCCCCACCAATGATCATTCCGTATGACATGATTTTCCTCCATTCTGACGAGGCCTCGCCAAACGCGCCTCAAATTCCCTTGGAGGTTATTTTTGTAGATCTGTATCTTTGGCAGCAATGACAATGAGCCGTCGAAAACTGCCAATACTAGTGTAGGTCCTGCGAGAAATGGGCCCACAGGAAGAGCGCAGCATCCAACCTTTTGGGCACGCGCCCGTCATAGGTAGCAACAGTCTGTTTTTGAGAGCTTGAAAGTCCATTTATTGAAACTGTGACCTGCCACTGAACTTTCACCCATTCGGGACCCGAGCCCTTTGGATCGATACGCCGGTTGGCGCAAATGGAGCAAGCGACAGCCGCCACGCCGCCCCGAAATCGACCTTCCGGGATCGCCGCCAAGCATTCCCTTGTCACGTCGACAACCACGTTCAGGATCCGAAACCGCTGGTGCAGCTCCGTCTCTGCGGCTCTGACCGACCGGTACGGGATCATCTTGCGGTCCGCGCCGACAATCGGCCCGCCGTTCCAACAGGCCCATCTCGGCCGCAGATGCGCGACGGCGGCGCGCTTCACGTCGGGCCTCCGCATCTTTGCCAGAAGTTCCTTCATCGCCGCAGTGTCGAGCATCTGTTCGGCTAACAGCTTCTTCAGCTTGGCATTCTCGTCTTCCAGCGCCTTCAGTCGTTTCGCGTCGGAAACCGTCATGCCGCCATACTTGGCCTTCCTTGTTTAGATGGTGCCCTCCGACAACCCGTGCTTGCAGCACAGATCGCCCGGCGGGCAATGAATGATCTGCTCTTCACTGTATCTCGTTCGCTTCATTGTCCGTCCTCTTCTTGGGGCGGACTCTAGTTCCAAACGGAGGAAAAATCCCGTGGCAGGTCATTCGTTCTCAACCAGATTACTCCGTCATTTTCCATCGAAGTCCCAAACGCTGCCAAAGTGCGGGCCGTGCTCGAACCACCGAACTGGAACACCTTGCTGGGGCTGATCGAGGGTCAGGCGGCCCGGGGAAAGGGAACCCGGGCAACCTGTGCCTGAACTCAGTTCCGCGAGATGCGGTAGCCGTTGTCCTTCAGGCAGCTGATCGAATAGCCCTTTTTGCGCTTGTTGTTCTCGAAGAATGCGATCTTGCAGTGCTTGGGCAGACGGTGGGCATATTCATAGTTCCGACGCAGGCACCCGCGGGCCAGATAGCGCTGATTGCCATCCGGGGTCCAAAAGACACGGCGACATTGGGCAGGCAAGCTGAATCGGTGCGAGCGGTGATCCCAGTCGCGGGTGCTGCGGGGATCATGGCGGCGGTCGAAATAGACCCGGTCGTCATCATAGGCCCGGCCTGGGCGCACAGTTGGCTGCGGTGCGGGTCGGTGGTGATCCTTGTCGTCCAGCGCTTTGCCGATGATGACCAGCGCGGTTGCCCCCGCAAGAAAGCGGACCAGGTCGTCGCTGTCGGCTTTGGCGGGGACGGCGCTCAGGCCGGTCACGGCGATCGAGGCCGCCAGGATCGAGGCGATGAATTTGCGGGACATGGTGTATCCTCTCGGTTGGTTTCATATGTCCTGCCCGTTTGCGGTGCGACGCATCGAGCGGTGTAAGGCCAACCTGGCCGCTGGGGGTGAAATCGCTCAATAACGCCGCTTTGCTATCCGATATCACGCGCGGCAAACCCCTTTGGTTATTGAATATCGCGCTGGTCCCGCGCATTGTCGGGTCATGAGGAAAATGCTTGCCATACCCCTGAGTTTACTGCTGCTGGCCGCGGCCATGCCCGCCGCCGCAAGTGAGAAATGTTTCGCCGATTACAAGGCTAAGCAAGACAACCCCTTGCGCCTGCACTACGGTGTGGTCCGATTAGAGGGGCCCTGCGATGCCGGGGCCGCCCGTTCTGAGGTCGCGGCGCGCCTGTCGCGCGAAGGGTGGGTTTTGCTTAATATCCTGTCGGTTTTCGACAAGGATGGCCTGAAGGAAAGGAAAGCAAGTGCAGGACGGTATTTCCTCCGCTTCTGAGATCCGGCGGTCGGGCAGTCGTTTGGTCGTGATCGGCATCGCTTGTATTGTCGCCATTCTGCTGGTGGCCGCGGTCGTTCTGTTCCTGACGCTGCCCGATGCCAACGCCTTTAACGCTCGGGTCGAACGGATTTTCATCGAAAATGACCTGCTGACCGGCCCAGCCGAGATCAAGCTTCTGGAAATCCTTGCCCAGTCCGGCACCGCATTTTCGGACACGCTGGCCAGTTACCGCGTGGTGATTTTCGTCCTGTTGGTCTTTGCGACAGGCATGCTGATTGCTGCGCTGGTGTTCCTTGTTGCGCTGGTCACGATGAACCGGCGGATGGCGCAGATTGAACACGCGGGCATTCAGGTCTCCTCGCTGCTTATCTCTCGCGATGAAAATACGGTCTACCTGAACAACATGGGCTTCAAACTGACCGGCGCCGCGATGGAGACCCTGTCGGTTCTGGCCGAGGCCCGCATGGACGAGGACGTGCTGTCCGGTGCTGAAATCGAGGCGATGATCTCGGGCCGCCTGGCCGCTGATTGCGACGAAAGCGCAGGCGCCACGCGCATCAAACGCCTGCGCGACACGCTGGGCAACCAAATGGTATCCGAGTTGTTGGTCAAGAACATCGCCCGCAAGGGCTATATGCTGTCGGTGGACAAATCCGTGATCAAGATGCTCTAGCGGCTTTACCCCTCGCGCAGGGTATCCCCGCGCGAGATCACGGGCTCAAGCGCGATACGGCTGGGGCCGGAACCTTCTCCTTCGATCCGGTCCAGAATGATCTGCGCGGCCTTCTCACCAATCTCTGATCGGCAGGCATCCATCGTGGCCAGTTTTTTCGGCAAGCCCTGCAACAGTTCGACCCCGTTGAAACCGGCCAGACCGATCTGGTTCGGAATGTCATAGCCCTTTTCGATCAGGTACAGCAGCCCGCCAGCGCCGATCATGTCGTTCGAGTAATACAGGAAGTCCAGGTCGGGATTGCGGCTTAGCATCGCCTCGGTCATCTCGCGGCCCTTGGCCAACGCCGATCCGCCCGAATAGAATTCCTGATCGGCAACCTCGACCCCGCCCTTGGCCAAAGCCTGGGTGAATCCTTCGAACCGCTTACGGGCACGGTGGTCCATCGGCATCTTGGTCCCCATGAAGCCGATGCGCTTATACCCGGCCGCCACGATCGCCTCGCCGATCTGCTGGCCCGCGCGGCGGTGCGAAATGCCCACACAGCTATCGACCGGTTCGCCGTCCACATCCATGATCTCGATCACCGGGATGCCCGCAGCGCGCATCATGGCGCGGGCGGCGTCGGAATGCTCCAGCCCCGCGATGATCACGCCCGACGGTCGCCAGGACAGCATCTCGTACAGGACTTTCTCTTCTTTCTCGGGGCTATAGTCGGTCACGCCGACCACGGGCTGCAGACCTGTGTCTTCCAGCGTGCGGCTGATGCCTGCCATCACCTCGGGGAAAACCATGTTCGAAAGCGACGGGATGATTACCGCCACCAGATTCACCCGCTGACTGGCCAGCGCCCCGGCGATCTTGTTGGGCACATATCCCAGTTGCTTGGCGGCCTTCAGCACCTTTTCCCGCGTGGCCTGGCTGACATCTGTCCGGTTCCGCAGCACGCGACTGACGGTCATTTCGGATACCCCCGATGCCTCGGAGACGTCACGCAGTGTTAGTGGTCGGTGGTCTGTACGGCTCAAATCAACGTGATCCTTTAAAACAGGCGTCCCCAAGTGTTAGCGCGAACCCGGACTCTTGTTCAAGGGACAGCATCAAGCTAAGACGCAGTTACGTGGCCCCGTGGCTCAACTGGATAGAGCAGCCCCCTCCTAAGGGGCAGGTTGCAGGTTCGAATCCTGCCGGGGTCGCCATTCATTCGGATTTCCGCATGAATTTTTAGACAGGACCGAGTCGATCAGACACCACCTCTGAGCGAACGATGACTGCCAGATGCCTGAATTTTGTCCGCAAGCTTGTGCAAATTCTTCGCGTTTGACTGAATTTCAAGCGCCTATTGTGCAGCTGCAGAAAAATCAGATGCCTTTCGTTGACAAAACGCCCCCACCGGCAGCCCAATAGGCCAAGTCTGGCAACGGCGCCGGCAAGGTAACGAACCTCAACGACCGAGCAATGACGCTCTTTCTGATCTATACGACCGCGCTCAAAGGGGTGCGATCGGAGCTATGAGAGCAAGTCATGCAAACGTCCGCAGCGCAAGCCACGCAAGTTTCTTTTGATGCCGCCCCCGACGGGGCGCAGGCCGCCTCGCAGGTATTGATAATTGGCGCGGGCCCAGTGGGCATCCGTGCTGCGCAGGACCTGGTTCAGCGCGGGCTGCAAGTCACCGTCCTGAGCACCGAGGTCGTCACCCCCTATAACCGCGTGCGCCTGACGCCGCTGTTGGGGGGCGATGTTCAATTCTCGGATATTTCCTTGCTGGAACAGAAAGATAGCGATCTTCCTTACGCGCTTCATTCCGGTCAAAGAGTCGTGCAGGTCGATCCGAAAGCCAAGCTGGTCACCACGGCCTCGGGGGCGGTTTGGCCGTACCAGACGCTGGTTATGGCCACCGGATCGTACGCTTTCATCCCCGGCATTCCCGGTCGCGAGACTCCGGGTGTCTATACCTTCCGCACCGCTGACGACGCCTCGGCGCTGATTGCGCGGTCAATCTCGTCGCGTCATGTGGCAGTGATTGGTGGTGGTCTTCTGGGCCTCGAGGCTGCGCGCGGGATGCGCCAGCGCCAATGTAAGGTCACAGTGATCGAGCACGAATCCCACCTGATGCCGCGACAACTGGATCAGGTCGCGGGCGCTCAACTGTCCAAGAACATCGAAGAGCTGGACGTCACCGTCCGTACTGGCGTCGCTGTTAAGGAAATCCTAGGCGAGGATCGCGTGACCGGGCTGATGCTGTCGGACGGAATGCGGGTGGATTGCGATACCGTGATCATTTGCACTGGCGTGCGCCCAAATATCGAACTTGCCCGTCAGGCGCGACTGCACATCGGCGCGGGCATTACCGTGAACGACCAGATGCAGACCAGCGACCCGTCGATCTACGCCGTCGGTGAATGCGCCGAGCACCGCGGCCAGCTGTTTGGCCTTGTCGGGCCCGGCTATGCCCAGGCGCAGGTCGCGGCTGATACGATTTCCGGCACGCCCGGCACCTTCGAAGGCACTGCCCCGACCACCAAGCTAAAGGTTATCGGCGCCGAGGTATTCTCGGTTGGGGCCATCGAGCAGCTTGAGGTTCAGGCCAACGTCCGCAGCCATGTCTGGCACGAGGGGGACCTTTATCGCCGCATTTTCATCGACCGGGGCAAAATCGTGGGTGCCCTGGCCGTTGGCAAATGGGATCAGGCCAGCCGCGTTCAGGACGCCGTGCAACAAGGTGCAACCGTATATCCGTGGATGCTGTATCGGTTCCGCAAAAACGGGCTGATCTGGCCGGTCACCGAAGACGCCGCTGCAGACATGCCCGACAGCGCCACCTTGTGCAACTGCACGGGCGTGACCTGCGGACAGATCCGCGGCGCCATGACGGGCGGCTGCAACACCCCGTCCGAGGTCAGCGCCCAAACCGGGGCCGGCACCGTTTGCGGCACCTGTGTGCCCCTTCTGGCCGAGATGATTGACGCGGGCGCCAAGCCCCAGCCGATGCCCCTGTGGAAATCCGTTCTGGGCTTTTCAACGCTGGCCGCACTGATCGCGTTGGTGCCGATCTTACTTGGTTATGTGCCGCTGCCGACCTCGTATGACGCCGACAGCCTGCGCGTCTGGCTATGGCAGGACAATATCGTCAAACAATACAGCGGCTTTATCCTGCTGAGCCTGACCGTGCTGGCCTTTGGGATCGGGCTGCGAAAACGCTTTCGTTTCATGGATCGCCTGGGCGGCTTTGACGGCTGGCGACTGGTGCATATCGGTATAGGACTTGGCGCGCTGGCCGGGTTGCTGGCCCATACCGGGTTCAACATGGGCAGCGGCTGGAACCTGATCCTTGCTGTGTTCTTCATCGGAGCGATCCTGATCGGTTCGGTCGCGGGCCTGGCCACTGGCGGAGACCATGAGCTGCGCGCCCGCCACATCGGCACTGCTCGCAAACCACCCCGCAAACTGCCCACTTGGCTGCACATCCTGACGCTCTGGCCTCTGCCAGTGCTGATCCTTTTCCACGTCCTTGCATCCTATGCATTCTGAACAGGCCCGATAAATGCGCACTTCCCTACTTTGGAGCCTCTGGATCATCGGAACGCTGGCAATCGCCGGCGCCTTCGCCGCGCGCCTGTATCTGGGCGGGGACAGGACTGCCTTTTTGCCCGGTGAAACCGCTGGCGTGCACCATCAGATCGAACTGGCATGCGAGACCTGCCACACCTCGGGCGATTTCTCGGATCAGAAAAAGATCAACAAGGACATCAACAAGACCTGCGTGAGCTGCCACAAGGCCGAGCTGAAAGAGGCCGATGACAGCCACCCGATCAAGAAATTCAAGAACCCGCGGATGGCCTCGTACTGGGAAAAGATCGATGCGCGGTTTTGCACCTCGTGCCACATCGAGCACCAGCCCGAGGTGACATTGGCCGGCCTGGTCACCCTACCCGGTGACTTCTGCGTGGCCTGCCATTCAGAAGGCGAACAGGATGTGCGCAAGAACCGCGCCTCGCACGCGGGTCTGGAATTCGACACCTGCGCCTCGTCCGGGTGCCACAACTTCCACGACAACCGCGCCCTGTACGAGGATTACCTGGTCAAACATTCCGGCCAACCCTGGCTGTCGCAAAGCCCGATGCATGCCGCCGCCGCCGTCGCCCGCGCGGACGATGACATTGCCGTGGACACTGCCACCTATCTGGCCGCGCTGGACGCCCCGCAGGAATATCGCGACCTTGAAATCGGCGATCATTGGGCAGCCTCGGCCCATGCGGCGGCCGATGTGGGCTGCGCCACCTGCCACGCCAAAGGCGCCAAAACCCCCGAAGAAATCGAAAGCAAATGGGTCGAAGCCCCGGCCGAGGCTGTCTGCGCAAGCTGCCACAAGGCCGAGAGCAAGACATTTTCCCTGGGCCGTCACGGTATGCGCCGCCACCCGGAAATCGCCAAGCCGCGCAAGGTCAAGAAGGCTCTGAAAGAGCTGGGCTGGAAGAAACCCCCGGCCGAACTGGTGGCCGCGATCGAGCGTTTCATCGACGACCCCAGCCCCGCGGGCCAGATGAGCACCGCCGAAGCCCGGGTCAAGCTGCATCCCGATATGGAAGATCTGGATCTGACCTGTGCAAGCTGCCACAAGCCGCACGAGCAGGACCTGAAGTTCGCCGCTGTCGATGGCTGCCTGTCCTGCCACGCGGACGAGCACAGCCAAAGCTACAAGGCCAGCCCGCATTTCGATCTGTGGCGGGCTGAACTGGCCGGTGATTTGCCCGCTGGTTCGGGCGTGACCTGCGCCACCTGCCACATGCCTCAGACCGAGCGCGGCGGCAAAGTCACCACTAACCATAACCAGAACGACACTCTTCGCCCGAATGCGAAAATGATCCGCCCAGTCTGCATGGACTGTCACAGCCTGGAATTTGCCATCGACGCGCTGGCCGATCCCGAGCTGATCAAGCGGAATTTCATGGGCAAACCCGATCGCCATGTCGAAAGCATCGACTGGGCGTTAAGACGCGTAGCTCCGCCAGAGAAAGGCGCCAACCAATGACCGGCCGAGCCACGCAACCCGCAACCCTAAGGACAACAGGAGAACTGAATATGGGTGCTAAATTCACAAAAATCAAAGCCGCAATTCTTGGTGGGGCCGTCGCGATGAGCGCAATGCCCGCAAACGCAGAAGGAATGGAGTACGAAACCGTCACCGACCTGCTGCATCTGGTCATGAGCTCGGACCGCACGGTCTATACCCGCATGATCGTTAACCGCTTGGCAGTGCAGGAAAAAGTGATCACCGCGTCCGAGCACTTCGTGGACGAAAAAGCGCTGGTTCTGCCCGCACAGATGTTCCGCTTCGGCGCTGAAATGGTGGCAGAAGAAACCGACGAATTCAGCTATTCTTTGCTGTCGCTGTGGCCGATCAACAAACAGAACGCGCCCACCACCCCAATGGAAAAAGAAGGCCTGGAATATATCTCGGCCAACCCCGGTGAGAACTTCTATGGCGAAGAAGAACTGGGCGGTACGACCTACTTTACCGCTGTCTACCCGGACGTCGCCGTGGCCGAGGCCTGCTGGTCCTGCCACAACAACCACAAAGACACGCCCAAGAACGATTTCGAAGCGGGCGACGTCATGGGCGGCGTTGTCATCCGCATCCCGATGGACTGATGCGGCTGTCGGCAACAGTGCTGATACTGGTGTCGGCTTTGCCAGCAATGGCAGAGCCGGTCGCCACGCGTAAGGGGATGGACGGTTTCATCACCGTCGATCGCCTGCCCGTGCCGGACCATCCGGCGCTGGCCCAAGGGAGGATCCTTTGGGGGGACACCTGCCAGAATTGCCACGGCGGAGACAAGCTGACCGGGGCGCCCAAGATTACTTCGACCAAGGCTTGGGACAAACGGATCGCAAAGGGAATGGACGTGCTGACCGGCCATGCGATCGAGGGGTTCATCGGACCCAGATATACCGAAATGCCTGCGCGCGGCGGCAACTCGGATCTCAGCGATGCCGAGGTCAGCCTCGCCACCGCTTTCATGGTTTGGGCAAGCGGCGGCGCAGCCCTTGCCGAAAACTACGCAAACTCTATGAAAACAAAGGACTAGAAACATGGACGAGAAAGCAATCACGCTGGTTCAGGAAAGCTTTGCCAAGGTTGTGCCGATCAAGGACGCAGCTGCGGAAATCTTCTATAGCGACCTGTTTGAAACCGCCCCCGAGGTAAAACCCTACTTCGAAGGCGCCAACATGAAGGACCAGGGATCCAAGCTGATGGCGACCCTGGGCGTTGTGGTCAATGGCCTGCGCGATCTGGACAAGATCGTGCCCGTCGCGCAGCAACTGGCGATCAAGCACGTCGACTATGGCGTCAAACCCGAAGATTACGACAAGGTCGGCGCTTCGCTGCTGCGCACTCTGGAAAAGGGTCTGGGCGATGCCTTCACCCCTGACGTAAAAGAGGCCTGGACCGGTGCTTACACCACCCTGGCCGGCGCCATGATCGCCGCAGCTTACCCCGCGAATGAGACCGCAGCGCCGAAGAAACCGTTCTGGAAATTCTGGGCGTAAGCCTCTGGCAACCTATCGCTTTTGACCCGCCCGTGACCTCCGGGCGGGTCAGCTTTCAAAAATCCCCTTAAACTGTTGTCTGCCCTGCACGTCTGGAACTTTCCCGCGCTTCAGCCATAGTGGGGAAAACACCCTGCAGGAGCCCTCATGACCCCGAAATACTATGCGCCCAAGGGCGGACACCCCGGACAGGATCAACTGCTGACCGGGCGGGCGGTGTTCACCGAGGCCTATGCCGTCATCCCAGCGGGGACGATGCAGGACATTGTGGTCAGCTCGCTCCCGTTTTTCGAAGACACGCGCGTGTGGGTGCTGGCGCGCCCACTGAGTGGTTTTGCCGAGACGTTCTCGCAATATATCCTCGAGGTGCAGCCCGGTGGCGGCTCGGATCGGCCAGAATCCGACCCCGATGCCCAGGCCGTTCTGTTCGTGGTCGAAGGTACGCTGACCCTGACGTTGGACGGCAACGACCATAAGATGACCCCCGGCGGCTATGCTTACCTGCCCCCCAGCGCCGCCTGGTCGCTGCGCAATACCTCGGATGCGCCCGTTCGGTTCCACTGGATTCGCAAGGCCTATGAGCGGGTCGAGGGCATCGACATCCCCGAACCCGTTATCACCAACGAAAATGACATCGCCCCCGATCCCATGCCCGGCACAGACGGCAAATGGGCGACCACGCGCTTTGTGGATTCGCTGGACGTGCGCCACGACATGCACGTCACCATCGTCACCTTTGAACCCGGCGCCGTGATCCCGTTTCTGGAAACACACGTGATGGAGCACGGACTTTATGTGCTTGAAGGAAAAGCGGTTTACCGGCTGAACACCGATTGGGTCGAGGTCGAAGCCGGCGATTTCATGTGGCTGCGCGCCTTCTGCCCGCAAGCCTGCTATGCGGGTGGACCGGGGCGGTTCCGGTACCTGCTTTACAAGGACGTCAACCGCCACATGAAGCTGCGTTAAAGCGTTATCTGATAGGGCTGATCGAACCAATGTTCCTGCAGGTTCGCGCCCTCCCCAATACGGTCCACAACCGCGAAAAGACCCGGCGCGGCCAGCGGCGTCAGCACCCCGTGCCAGGTGCCCCGGTGGTAATTCACCCCCTGCCCCGGACGCGTAAGAAAGGCCGCGGGCAGACCGGGCGCATCCCCCAAATCAGGGGCAACGATTACCAGAAACGAATCCTGAGACATGGGCAAAAACGCCTGGCTGCCCTGGGGATGACGCTCGACCATGTCCAGCGTGTAGGGCAGCGCGCGCGGCTGGGCATGAAACAGGCTGATGCCAGCGCGCCCAGCCGCAAAGTCCATCTGCGCGAGGTCGTGAAACCGGCCGCACATGCCTTGGTTAATGATCTTGTCCGGCGCGCCTGAGGCCTCAAGAACATCGCCAAACGGCGCGAAAGCCTGCGCTGTCAGGGGTTGCGCTTTGATCACCCGGCTCATGCTTTGAAAATCTCTTGCAGACGCAATTCGGCGATGCGTTCAACCTGACGGCAAGCCTCGGCAAATTCGGTCGCGCGATCCTGCCCAGCCCGCCTCTGGAACGCCGCCAAAATCGACGCCTTATCGTGGTCCCGCACCGCAATGATGAAGGGAAACCCGAACCTTTCCGTGTACTCGGAATTCAGCCGGGTAAAGCTGGCGCGTTCGTCATCTGTCAGCGCATCCAGCCCGGCCGAGGCTTGCTCGGCCGTGGATTCAGCCGTCAGCCGTTTTGCGGCGGCCAGCTTGCCGGCCAGATCGGGATGAGCACGCAGAACTCCCAGGCGCTCTTCTTCACTGGCCATACGGAAGGCGCGCGCCAAAAGGCTGTGCGCCCCGGCTGCGCAATCATGGCTGGGTCCGAACTCCAGATCATAGGCACGTTCGGCCACCCAGGGACTATGTTCGAACACTCCGCCGAATGTGGAAACGAAGGCGTCGCGCGCCATCTGGGAAATCCGCAACACCGCAGCGGGCGGATGTTCCTGCGCCCAATGCCGGGCGATCTGTTCACGGGTGGCGAACCACACGCCTTCTTTGCTCTGGAAATACTCAATCGCGCGTTTCAGCGCGGCCATACGGCCGGGGCGCCCTACCAGACGGCAATGCAGGCCGATCGACAGCATCTTGGGCGCCCCTTGCAGGCCCTCGGCATAGAGCGTGTCGAAACTGTCTATCAGGTAGCGCTCGAACTGGTCGCCTTCGGTGAAACCGGCCTGGATGGCAAAGCGCATGTCGTTGCAATCCAGCGTGTAGGGCACGATCAGCTGGTCCTTGCCGCCAGTCTGCACCCAATAGGGCAGATCATCCGCATAGCTGTCGGCGATATAGGCAAAATCCCCTTCTTCTGCGGCCAGTTCCACCGTCTGCATTGAACAGCGCCCAGTGTACCACCCCGGCGGAGGAGAGCCGACAACCTGCGTATGCAGCTCGATCGCTTCGCGGATCTGGGCGCGTTCCTCTTCGGGGTCCATGTCCTTGTGTTCGACCCACTTCAGGCCGTGGCTGGCAATCTCCCAGCCCGCATCGGTCATCGCAGCGACCTGTACAGGGGACCGAGCCAAGGCCGTGGCCACGCCGTATACGGTAATCGGGATGTCCTTAAGCAACCCATGTACCCGCCAGAACCCCGCCCGCGCGCCATATTCATAGATCGATTCCATGTTCCAGTGGCGTTGACCAGGCCAAGGCTGTGCGCCGGTGATCTCGGACAAGAACGCCTCGGATGCGGCATCACCATGCAGGACGTTGTTTTCTCCGCCCTCTTCATAGTTCAGCACAATCTGCACAGCGATTCTGGCCCCACCGGGCCAATTGGCTGCAGGCGGGGTGGCGCCATAGCCGGTCATGTCTCTTGGATAGCGTGTCACGTCGGATTCCCTTGATCTTTGTGATGAATAAAGCAGAAAATCCCCTATGTTTTTCAAAAAAAGCAGAATGCAGCCTTAAACTTGTGAGCCTTTGTGTTGATCGGCGGCAACGGACTATTAACCTAGCAGAAAATAACAAGGAGAGCGCCGTGACCGGTTACCTGACCACCCATGTTCTTGATACCGCGCGCGGCTGCCCCGCTGACGGCATGACAATTGACCTGTTCCGGATCGAGGGCGAGGCCCGCATTCATCTGAAAACTCTGGTCACAAATGATGATGGGCGCACGGATGAACAGATCCTGCCCGAAGACAAGTTTCAGGTCGGTGTGTACGAACTGGTGTTCCACGCCGGTGCCTATCTGGACGCAACCGGCACCCCGCCCGAGCAACCCCGCTTCCTGGATGTGATCCCGCTGCGTTTTGGCATGTCCGAACCGTCGCACTATCACGTGCCCTTGCTTCTGTCGCCATTTGGTTATTCCACCTATCGCGGCAGTTGATCAGGCCTCGGCGCGGACGGTTTCGGCAATCCGGTCGATCATGAATTCCATGAACAGACGCGTTTTGGGGTCCTGACGGCGCCGGTGCGTGAACAGGCACGCCATCTGCACCGGTTCTGGTGGAGTTTTGGTCGCTACTGGGACCAACGCACCCGATTTCAGATGGTCTGCGATCTCGAACACGGGTTTCAGCGCAATCCCCTGACCTGCCAGCGCCCAATCTGTCAGGACATCACCGTCGTCCGCCTCGTACCGGCCTGAAACCCGGTACCGCTTGGGCCCGTCTTGGCCGGTCAGAAGCCATTGAAACTCCGTCGCACCGGGAAAGCGTAACGACAGGCATTCGTGGCCGTCATCAATCAGGTCCTGTCCCGACTTGGGCATCCCCCGCCGCGCTATGTATTCCGGCGCCGCGCAGAGCACCCGCTCCACATCCGCGATCTTGCGAATACGCAGGTTGCTGTCCTCGGGCTGACCCAGGAAAAACGCCAGATCCAACCCCTCGGTGGTCAGGTCGATCTTGCGGTCAGACATGCGCAGGCGGATGCTGACCTCGGGGTATTCTTCCAGAAACTCGGGCACGCGCGGGGCGATCAGACGGCGGCCAACCCCCAGCGGAGCGGCCACGAACAGTGACCCGCGCAGGTTCTGGGTGTCGCTGGCGATCTGCGCCTCGGCACTTTGCACGGCCTCAAGGATTTCGGACGCACCACGATAGAAGGACTTGCCCTGCTCGGTCGGGGTCAGACTGCGAGTCGTGCGCTGAAACAACCGAACGCCCAGATGTTCCTCTAACGCCGAAATCCGCGAGGACGTCACCGCCGGAGAAATACGCAAATCCCGCCCCGCAGCGGACATACTGCCCAACTCGTAGACACGAACGAAGGTACGGATGTTATCGAGATAGGACATTGTTCGGTTATTTTTGATGCTGCTTGGGTTTTTGTGGCAATACCTTAAAAAAGACCGCTCGCCTAGGGTGAGCGGAATAGCGGGTTCAAAGGGGACGCATATGTACGATCTGGCAATCTTATGGGACTGGGCAGCATTCGCCGTCCGCTGGCTGCACGTCATCACCGCGATGGCGTGGATCGGGGCTTCGTTCTATTTCATTGCGCTGGACCTGATGCTGAAACCGGCCCCCAACCTGCCCGATGGCGCCCATGGCGAAGAATGGGAGGTCCACGGCGGCGGCTTCTATCACACCGTCAAATACCTGGTCGCTCCCGCTGAAATGCCCGAGCATCTGACCTGGCACAAATGGCAAAGCTATACGACATGGCTGTCCGGCGTCGCGCTGCTGATGATGGTCTATTGGGTCGGAGGAGAGCTGTTCTTGCTGGACCCAACCAAGGTCGATCTGGCCTTGTGGCAGGGTGTGCTGATCTCGGGCGGATCACTGACGATTGGTTGGATTCTGTATGATTTAATGTGCAAGTCCAAACTGGGCGAAACACCGACCGTGCTGATGCTGCTGTTGTTCGTGATCTTGGTTGCGATGGCCTGGGGCTATAACCAGATTTTCACCGGCCGCGCGGCGTTGCTGCATCTGGGCGCGTTCACCGCCACGATCATGACCGCCAACGTGTTCTTTCAGATCATGCCCAACCAGCGGATCGTGGTCGCTGATCTGAAGGCCGGGCGCAAGCCCGACGCTAAATACGGCAAGATCGCCAAGCTGCGCTCGACCCACAACAACTATCTGACGCTGCCGGTGGTGTTCTTGATGCTGTCGAACCACTATCCGCTGGCCTTTGCGACCGAATACAGCTGGATCATCGCCAGCTTGATCTTTCTGACCGGGGTCACGATCCGGCACTACTTCAACACCATGCACAAGACCGGCAAAGGCCCGCATTGGACTTGGGCCGTGACCGTGGTGATCATGATCGTGATTGCCTGGCTGTCCACGGTGCCGGGGATTGACAGCTATGAAGAGGCCGAGGCCCGCGATCTAACCCCGATGGAGCAGAAATTCGCCAGCGTGGACGGGTTCGAGGACGCCTATTATGCGGTGACTGGCAATTGTTCGATGTGCCACGCGCGCGAGCCGTCCTGGGACGGGATGCTCTGGCCCCCAAAAGGCGTCGTTCTGGAAACCGAGGCTGATGTCGCCCGCCACGCCAAGCAGATTTATCTGCAGGCTGGCCGCAGCCACGCTATGCCGCCGCCCAACGCAATTGAAATGGACCCTCAGGATCGCGGCCTGATCATCGCTTGGTATCAACAGGCCACGGGGGCGTAGGGGCGGGCCCGCGACGGCGCTGCTCAAAGTGGGGGTGCCCATTCCCCTTGCGCCTGCGGCACCGTTCCGGTTCAACCCTGTCATGAGCACTCCTGATTATTCCCTCGAGCACGCCGCCCACGCGCAGGGTTTTCTGCGAATCGCCGGCGTAGACGAAGTGGGCCGCGGCCCCCTTGCCGGGCCCGTAACCGCAGCGGCCGTGATCCTTGATCCGAATCGCATTCCGGCCGGGCTGAACGATTCCAAGAAGCTGTCCGAAAAGAAGCGCGAGTCCCTGCTAAAGGAACTGCTGGAGGTCGCGCAGGTCTCGGTTGCCCATGCCACGGTCGAAGAGATCGACACCCACAACATCCTGCGTGCCAGCCACATCGCCATGGTGCGTGCCATTCAGGGCCTGCCGCAGCAGCCAGATTACGCTCTGATCGACGGCAATATGATCCCCCAGAACCTGACCATTCCGTCCCAGGCGGTGATCAAGGGCGACGCTCTGTCGGTGTCGATTGCGGCGGCCTCAATTGTGGCGAAAATACGGCGCGATCAACTGATGGTGGAGTTAGGGCAACAGTTTCCGGGATATGGGTGGGAAAAAAACAAGGGTTACCCGTCCAAGCAACACCGCGAGGCGCTGGAAAATCTTGGGGTAACCCCACACCATAGACGTTCGTTCAAACCCGTCCACAATATCTTGTATCAACAGAAAAATGTAAGTGACTGATTCAAAAAAGAATTTGACGCTGAATCCCATTTGACTCATCTTTGTCTCAAACCAAAGAGCGCAAAAGCGCCGTGGATTTGAGGCAGAGAATGAAGACTAAAACCAATGACAAGGGCGCTCCTGCGCTCCCTCTAAACACGATTCTTGCTGGCGACTGCATCGAGATGATGAACAGTCTGCCTGAGAATTCGATCGACCTGATTTTTGCAGACCCGCCCTATAACCTTCAGCTGAAGGGGGATCTGCACCGTCCGGACAATTCCAAGGTGGACGCCGTGGATGATGCCTGGGATCAGTTTTCCTCTTTTGCGGCCTACGACAGATTTACCCAAGACTGGCTGGCCGCAGCCCGCCGGTTGCTCAAACCCAATGGGGCTATTTGGGTGATCGGCTCTTATCACAACATCTTTCGGGTTGGTTCGGCGCTGCAGAACGCTGGCTACTGGATCCTGAACGATGTTGTTTGGCGCAAGTCGAACCCGATGCCGAATTTCCGCGGCAAACGGTTCACCAATGCCCACGAAACCATGATCTGGGCGTCCAAGTCCGAAGGCGCGAAATACACTTTCAACTACGAAGCGCTGAAGGCCCTGAACGAAGGCATCCAGATGCGCTCCGACTGGGTTCTGCCGATCTGCAATGGCGGCGAGCGTCTGAAGGATGACAACGGCGAAAAAGCCCATCCCACGCAAAAACCCGAAAGCCTGCTGCACCGCGTTCTGGTCGGATCGACCAACCCCGGTGACGTTGTTCTGGACCCGTTCTTTGGCACCGGCACCACTGGCGCCGTGGCCAAGATGCTGGGCCGTGATTTCATCGGTATCGAACGCGAAGAAGCCTACCGCAAGGTCGCGCAAAAACGTCTGGACAGCGTGCAAAAGTTTGATCGCGAGGCTCTGACGGTCAGCGCGTCCAAACGTGCAGCGCCTCGCGTGCCCTTTGGCCAGTTGGTCGAGCGTGGCATGCTGCGCCCTGGCCAAGTTCTGACGAACGCCCGTGGTCAGATCGCCAAGGTGCGCGCCGATGGCTCTCTGGTGGCGGATGGGGTTAAGGGCTCGATCCACCAGGTCGGCGCCGCGCTGGAAGGCGCACCCAGCTGCAACGGCTGGACCTATTGGAACACCCAAAGCGATGGCAAAACCGTCCCGATCGACGTTTTCCGCCAGCAAATCCGCGCTGAGATGGCGAACTAAGAACTTTAGAACACCGCCGGTGCCTGTGGCCTAACATGGCACCAACCTCCCCGCTGGTTCGCCCAGCGGGGCTTTTTGATTCTAGGGTCAGATGACCTTGACCACTACGGCCATCGCGGAATCTCCCGCCGCGCAGCCCTGGAACAGGCCGATACCGCCGCCGCGAATCTCCAGCTCTTCGATCATCTCGATCATTGCGCGCAAGCCGGTCGGCCCCTGCGGATGCCCCCAGATCAGCGACGAGCCGAAGTTGTTCATCCCACGCCAATCCAGATCGAACGCCCGCGCAAAGGCGATGTCGTTCACCGCGAACGGGTTGTGAGATTTGAACACGTCAATGTCACTGATGCTGAGACCCGTCTGGCGCAGCACGTTTTCCGCAGCTTTGATCGGCGCGGCTGGCATAAATCCCTTCTCCTCGCGCGCTTGGGCGATGCCCAGCACCTCGATCAGCGGGTTAGCACCACCCACCATGTCGGCGGCCCGTTCAGCGCTGTCGACAACGATCATTCCGGCCGCCCCGTCAGCGGGATGAGTCTGACCGGCGAAGGTCACGGTGCCACCGGGCACAACGGGTTTCAACGTCGCCAGTTTTTCAGCCTTCGAAGGGTAGACACCCTCGTCCCCTGCCAGCGTCGTAACAGTCTTGCGGAACCGGGCGTCGGGCACGTCAAACGCGGCCTCCATATAGCGTTTCTGGAACGCGCGATCATCGGCCAAGGCGTCCTGATACTGCGCCTGACGGAGCAAGACGACCTCGTGCTGTTCTGCCGTATCGATGCCAAAGCGCTTTGCGACATTTTCGGCCGTTTGGACCATCGCGCCCTTGGCCCAGGGATCATAGTTAAAGCTGCCCAGCACCCAATCTTCGGACTGCCCGGTTCCACCCGGGCCACCGGGAGCAGGATAATACACATGCGCCCCGTTCGAGGTCCGGTCCCCCGAGGCAATCAGCACTGTTCCGGCCAGCCCCTGCGCAATCTCGCCCATCGCGGCGGACAGCAAGCGGGGGCCGGTGGCGCAGGCCTGGTTCATCGTAGGGCCGCCCAGCTGTTCGGCACCGATCATCGCGGTGAACCACGGGGTCGCATAGAAACAGCCCGGTTGGATCACGGTCATGCCATAGGCGCAGTAATCAATCTGCTCGGTGGTGATGCCCCGCGCAGACATGGCGGATTTGGCCACGTGGGCCGACAACTCGATCGAGTTCAGGTGTGACAGGCTTCCCTGCCAACGGGCGAAGGGCGTGGACCAATAGGCCCCGTAAGGAATGTAGCTTGGCATGGTGTCCTCCCTGACATCACTGTGCACTATAATGCTATATACTGCATAATAGTTACGATCAATAGCGAATCAGGTCGGGATTCTTGCATTAAAATGCCAAGCTAACGTGGCATCGGGGTGGTGCCCTCTTTGTAAGGGGTCCAATCTTCGATTTCAGGATAGTAGGTCTGACGCCATGCACGCACCCGCGGGTTCATCCGCCGCAGCCACAGCGGCGGGATCGTCGCCATCGCCGCCATCAGCGGATACCCATAGGGCAGCTGAGGCGCCTGGCTTGCGTCATAGGTCTGCAGCAGCGGGAACCGCCGATCGGGCTTGTAGTGGTGGTCCGAGTGGCGCTGCAGGTTGATCAACAGCCAATTCGTCGCCTTATGCGACGCGTTCCAGCTGTGATGAGGCTTCACGTGCTCGTACTTCCCATCCCCCAGATGCTTGCGGGTCAAACCGTAGTGTTCGACATAATTGGTCAGCTCAAGCTGCCAGATCGCGCTGAGGGCCTGCAGCATGAACAGCGCCAAACCCTCAAGCCCACCAAGACCGATCGCCAGCGCCAAGGCCCCCAGTTGCAGCACCGCATAGCGCCAGAAAGGGTTCCGAAAGCTGGCCATGGTCAACCCACGGCGCGCCAAAAGCGCCTTTTCAGCGGCCCAGGCCGACCTTGGGCATTCGCGCAGAACACGGAAGAAATACTGGTGGAAATTCTCGTTATATCGGGCAGTTACAGCATCGCGCGGGGTGCCTACATAGACATGGTGAACCAGCAGATGCTCGGATCGAAAATGAGAGTACAAGACCGTCGCCAGCAGCAAGTCACCCAGCCAGCGCTCCAACTTGTTCTTTTGGTGCAGCAGCTCGTGACTGTAGACGATCCCGATCGTCCCGGTCAGCACACCCACGCCGAAAAACAGCACGATCTTTTCCAACGCAGCCAGATGGGCGGTGTGGGTCACAAACCAGATCAAACCGAACAGGGTCAACGCCTGCACAGGAAACCAGATCATCGTGATCAGGCGATACCATAGAAGCTGCGCGTCGCTGGTTTGCGGGTCAGGGTTGTCCAGCTCTTTGCCTAAAACGGCGTCCAGCCCGGTAAAAACCCACCACCCACAAAGAGGCAACAGGAACACAGTCCAGCCCCCATGGATCGCGCCAATCCAGGCCAGAGGGACCAGCCCCAGTGACAACCAAAAGGGCGCAGCGCGGCGAAAGGCAGAGATCGGAGTGCTCATATCATGGCTCCGGGTCAAGAGCAGTGCCCCCATTGTTGAACTCGGGCCGGGCCAGGTCAAACGCCTTTCGCATCACAGTCGGCAGATCCGAAGGGCGAAATGTCGCGTGGGGGTGGAACTCTCCTCGATCCGGCGCTTGATCGACGACTTCAGCCACCATCACCCGCAAACGCAGGTGAAAATGGGTGAACGTATGCCGCGCCTCGGCTGGCAGCTCGCGCCAGTCAGCATTCACAGGCGGGGACTCGGTCGGCGCGTCATTCCAGTCCGAGCCCGGCCAGCCCAGCATGCCGCCCAGCAGACCCTTGTCCGGGCGCCGCTCCAGTAAAAAGGCGCCGTCATGGCGGCGGGCGACATAGGCAATGCCAAGCCGAGTGGGCTTCGGCTTTTTCGGTTCTTTTCTGGGCAGTTCGGCAGCAGTGCCGGCCTGACGCGCCACGCAAGGATCGCGCCACGGGCATATCCCACAGGCCGGGCTGCGCGGCGTGCAGATCGTGGCCCCCAGATCCATCACCGCCTGCGCATAATCTCCGGGTCGGGTTGCCGGGGTCAGCGCAGCCGCCAACCTGGTCAGTTCAGGCTTGGCCCGCGGCAAGGGCGTGTGGACATCATAGAGCCGCGCCATCACACGTTCGACATTGCCATCCACTACGGTTTCAGCCCGGTCAAACGCGATCGAGGCTATGGCCGAAGCGGTATAGGGTCCAACGCCAGGCAGCTGCAGAAGCTCCTGATATGTATCTGGAAACTCTCCCCCTAAATCACCCGAAACCACCCGCGCGCATTTCAGCAAGTTGCGGGCACGGGCGTAATAGCCAAGCCCGGCCCATTCGCCCATCACATCCTCGTCGCGGGCAGCAGCAAGCGCATGAACGTCCGGCCAGCGCGTAGTGAACCGCTCGAAGTACTCCTTTACCGCAGCCACGGTGGTTTGCTGCAACATCACTTCAGACAGCCAGACACGATAGGGATCGGGAACCACGCCGGTTTTTCGGTCGGCCGGCCCCACACGCCAAGGCATGATCCGTGCGTTGCGGTCGTACCACTCCAGCAAATCCTCAGCCGGAACTGTCATCTTTTCACGCAATCTTTATCCCCCGTCAGGTCGCAATAAGCTGGTGTCTTGGCGCTGCATTACTAGAATAGCACCGAAGCAAAGGAAGCAAGTCATGGCCACGCGCCCCAGTACAACAAAGGGATTTGCCCGAACGTCGAGCCTGCTGCAGGCGCGCATTCGCAAGGCGGGCGAAACCCGGGGGTTTGCGCAGGCACGGCTGCTGACGCACTGGCCCGAGGTCGTCGGAGAGGACATCGCCGCCATCGCCCGGCCCGTTGACGTCAAATTTGGCCGTCCGGGCAGCTTCGGGGCCACGCTGACGCTGCTTACCACAGGGGCACAGGCCCCAATGCTTGAGATGCAGAAAGAACAGATCCGCGCCAAGGTGAACGGAGTCTATGGCTATAACGCCATCTCGCGCGTGCGGATTACACAGACCGCTGCGACCGGCTTTGCCGAGGGTCAGGCCGATTTCACCTATCGCAAGACATCTGCACCGAAAAAACCCGACCCGGCAGCGGTGCAAGAGGCACAGTCGCTGACCCAAGAGGTCGGAGATTCAGACCTGCGCCGCGCGCTTGAATCGCTGGCGACAAACGTACTAACCAAGTCGAAAAACTAGAAAGGCTTACACATGGACCGCAGACTCGCACTGGGCGTGATTGGATCGGCTGCCGTATTGGGCGGCGCCTGGGCGCTGACCCGCAAACCAGACGGGCTGCCGCCATTGGCTGCGCTGGCCGAAGGGTCCGCAGGCGACGCTGCCCCCATCACCGAGATGACCCTGGGCAATCCCGACGCCAAGGTGACCCTGATGGAGTATGCCTCGTTCACCTGCCCGCACTGCGCAAACTTTCACAATGGTCCGCTGAAGAAGGTGAAAGCCGAGTATATCGAAACCGGCCTGGTGAAATTCGTCTATCGTGACGTGTATTTCGACCGCCCCGGACTGTGGGCAGCATTGGTTGCGCGCTGCGAGCCGACCAAGTTTTTCGGCATCTCGGACCTGCTGTACGCCGATCAGAAATCCTGGATCGGTTCGGGTGATCCCGCCGTTATCGTGGAAAACCTGCGCAAGGTGGGCCGCATCGCTGGCCTGACCGAGGAACAGCTGGACAGCTGTCTGGGCGACGGCGCCAAGGCTCAGTCCCTGTACACCTGGTTCCAGGACAACATGAAGGCCGACGACGTGGACAGTACCCCCACCCTGTTCATCGACGGCAAGAAGCATTCGAACATGGCCTATGACGATTTGAAAGCCCTGTTGGACAAGGCTCTGGACGCCTGATGAGCGCACCTCTGGACGGACTGAAGGTCATCGACATGGCCCGAATTCTGGCTGGCCCCTGGGCCGGTCAAGCTCTGTCCGATCTGGGGGCTGAAGTCATCAAAATCGAAAGCCCCGCTGGCGATGACACCCGTCAGTGGGGGCCTCCTTTTATCGAGCGCGGCACCGACAAAACCGCCGCATATTTCCATTCGTGTAACCGCGGAAAACTCTCGATCACCGTGGATTTTCGCACCCCCGAGGGGCAGGAAACCGTGCGTCAGATGGTGCGCGATGCCGACATCCTGATCGAGAATTTCAAGGTCGGTGGACTGGCTAAATACGGGCTGGATTATGACTCACTGCGCAAGATCAACCCCGGGCTGATCTATTGCTCGATCACCGGCTTCGGTCAGACCGGGCCCTATGCGCACCGCGCGGGATACGACTATATCATTCAGGGCATGTCCGGACTGATGTCGATCACGGGCGAGCCTGACGGGCAGCCCCAGCGCGCGGGCGTGGCGGTGACGGACCTGTTCACTGGCATGTATTCGGTGACTGGGATTCTGGCTGCGCTGTATCAGCGCGAGCGGACGGGAAAGGGCCAACACATCGACATGGCCCTGCTGGATTGCGCTGTTGCCGCGACAGCCAACCAGGCGATGAACTACCTTTCGACGGGCACGCCGCCGGGACGGACGGGGAACTATCACCCCAATCTGACACCTTACCAAGTGTTCGACTGCGCGGACGGGTTTATCATCATCGCAACCGGAAATGACGCGCAATATCAACGGCTTTGCGGGCTCTTAGGGCTGGACTGGATGGCCGAGGCGCCCGAGTTTCTGACAAACTCTGATCGTGTGAAGAACCGCGAACAGATGATCGATCTGTTAATGGCCGAGACCCGCAAGCTGTCCACGGCCGCGCTGCTGGACGGATGTGAAGCGAACGGCATTCCCGCCGGACCAATCAACGACATGTCCGAGGTCTTTGCCGATCCTCAGGTGCAAGCACGCGGAATGCAGATCGAGTTGGACGGCGTCCCGGGTGTGCGGATGCCGATCATTTTCTCTGATGCTGAACTGAAACTGGACCGGCCGTCACCCAAACTGAACGAGGACGGCTAACCCCGTTTAGCCATAGTCTCGCGCCCCAAAAATAGCCGAGCCAACGCGCACATGCGTAGCACCCTGAGCGATGGCCTTTTCGAAATCGCCAGACATGCCCATGGACAGCTGATCCAGCCCGTTGCGATGGGCAATTTTCTTCAGAAGCGCAAAATGCAGACTGGGTTCTTCGTCAACCGGCGGGATGCACATCAGCCCCTTGATCGGCAGATCCAGCGCACGACATTCGGCAATGAAGGCGTCCGCGTCTGCGGGCAGGACACCGGCTTTTTGCGGCTCTTCGCCGGTGTTGACCTGAATGAACAGATCAGGGCAATGGCCCATCTCTTGCGCCAGGCGGGCCAGAGTTTTCGCCAGCTTGGGTCGGTCAACCGAATGGATGGCCTGGAACAGCTCCATCGCTTGGCGGGCCTTGTTGGTTTGCAACGGGCCAATCAGGTGAACCTCGATATCTCCGAACTGGTCGCGGAAGGCTGGCCATTTCCCAGCGGCCTCTTGCACCTTGTTTTCGCCGAACAACCGGTGGCCTTCGGTCAGAACCTCGGCGACACGCTCGTTTGGTTGCACCTTGGATACGGCGATCAACTTGGTGCTGCCGGGGGTGCGACCTGCGGCTTGCTCGGCCTTGGTGATGCGAGAGAGGATATCGGAAAGGGACATGGGGGCCTCGGTATTGCTGCGCCTGACATGAAGCACAGATCGCGGGGGCCGTCAAAGCCCCAACCCCCAAAAGAAAAGAGCAGGCACAAGGCCTGCTCTTCCCTTAAGACTGGTTGTTCAACTTAGAAGTTGAAGACAACACCGGCTTCTGCGTAGGTCGCGCCGTTCATGTCAGCAACACCTGCACCGAACGACACACCGCCGCCCAGATCGTGGTTGATGCCGATACCTGCGTTCTCAGCACCACCGGCGCTTTCGGTCACGGTCACGGTCACTTTGGTGGCTGCGCCAACCGACATGGTGCCGGTCAGGCCCCAGCCGTTGCCGGCTGCGGTGTCGTCCAGGAACAGACCAACGGTCGCGCCGCCCAGAGCACCTTGCACGTACAGCTTGGTGACGTCTTCGGCGTTGTTGTCCGATTCCTGGTGCGACAGCGAAACAACGTAGCCGTTGTCTGCGTACACGACGCCCAGGTTCTTACGCTCGGAAGCGCCTTCCGAAACCGATGCGCGAACAGTGAAGGCGCCGGTTTTGTAGGTCGCCATGACCACGCCGCGGTTATCAGCGTCCGAGGTCAGACCGATGTCGTGGCCGAAGTAGCCAACCGACCAGGGGTCAACGAACATGAAGCCGGTGTAGCCCAGGCCACCAGCGTAGAAGCCGGGGGTGGCTTCAGCAGCCGAAACGTTACCGATCGACAGGGTCAGGCCGCCAGCGGAGGCGTGGAATGCTGCGGCGCGGATGGCACCGGTGTTGTTACCAACTGCGTCGCCAACAGCAACAGCGCCGTCGTCCCACTGCAGACGAGTCTGAGCTTTGAACGCGATGCCGTTTTGCGATTCTGCGGTGCCGGTGACGATCAGGCGCAGACGCTGGTCAACGATGGTTTCTTGAGCTGCGGTGTCATTGTAGATGAGACCGAAACGGCCGTAGCCGCTCAGGGTGATGTCGGCTGCTGCTGCGCTGGCGCCAGCGATCAGAGCGGTCGAAGCAAGGAGAATCTTTTTCATAATTTTTTCCCTCGGTTTTCCAATCATGCGCCCAAAACGGGGAATCCGAATTGGGTATGGCGGTTGTGTCGCTCTTTTCATGGGCAGTTTGCAAGTGTGCCGCACCCCCTGTGGCTGAAAGTGCTCGGAATGGTGCAGCTTTGCCACACCCTTTTCCAGCGAATCTTTGCTGGGCTTCGATTTCACCCGCTGACTAAGTCCTTGCGACAGCTTTAGCGGTTGGATAGGAATGATGCGAATATCTTAGGACCCGGCGAATTCATGGCACGTATGAGCATCAAACCGATTTCCATTGCGTTGATCGCGGCGCTGGCCGTGGCCGGGTGCAGCCGTGGCAGCGATAATGCAGCGCAGCCCGACAACCGGCGCGCAGATGATCTGGACCCGGTTTTGCAATCCGAACTGGCCCGTCAGGCGGGGCTGAACCAGAACCAGTCCTCGATCACGGATCTTTTCAAGCCGCGCAACAATGATCTGGAAGTTGCGGTTAACCGTTATATCTGGAACGCCGCGCTGGAGATTCTGAATTTCCTGCCCGTCCAGTCGGTTGATCCTTATACCGGCGTGATCGTCACCGGGTATGGCACGCCTCCGGGTGGTGGCCGCTCGTATCGGGCGACCGTTTACGTCAAGGACCCTGCGCTTGAGGCGCGTTCGCTTTTGGTGGCCCTGCAGACAAGCGGCGGCAAGCCTGTCAGCGCCAGCACCCAGCGCGCGATCGAGGATGCGATCCTGACCCGCGCCCGTCAGCTGCGTATCGCCGACAAGGGATTCTGATCCCGCCTTAACCCGATTGATTGCCCCGCCTGCACCCCTGCATGGCGGGGTTATTTTTTGCCGACGGCGCCGCCCAGTTCCTGAAGGTCCTGGTGATCCACCACGGTCCACGGCAGACCCTGATTGCGGAAGATGCGCTTGGCCTTGTTCGGATAATCGCCCACGTCATGAGGCAGGCGCTGACCGATCACCAGCATTTGCAGCACCTGATCACCCGTATTGTGGATCGTATGCGCCAGCCCGCCTGCGCGGTATCCGATGAAGTCTCCGGGGCCGATGGGATGCTGCTGGTCACCGATAACGGCCGTGGCCGTTCCGGACAGGACGAAAACGCATTCGTCTTCGTGGTGATGGGCATGCAGTTCGGTTGTCTCGTGTCCCGGCTGAACCTCGATCAGGTGAACACCCAGACCGGTCAGACCAGTGGCATCACCCAGGGATTTGTTTACCCGTTTCGCATTGGGGTTCAGAAAGTGAGTTTTGTTCACCCCCGCCATCGCCGCGATCTGAGCAGCCGTCAGAAGGTATGTTTCTTGATCAGTCATGTACTTTGCCCGGTTCCATATCGTGAAGCTCCTGAATCCATTTCATCTGGCGTGGCAGACAGACCTTTTGCAAATCATATTGTTCAACCATTTGCGCGCGCGCTGCCAAACCCAGACGTTCGCGCGCCTCAGGGTCGTCCAGCAGATCGCACACTTGCTGGATCAAAGCGTCCTGATCAAAGAAATCCACCAAACGGCCGTTCACGTCATGCTCGATCGCCTCGACCACCGGCGCGGTGGCGCTGGCAACGATGGCGGCCTGCGCTGACATGGCCTCGAACAGGGACCAGGACAGGACAAAGGGATAGGTCAGGTAAACATGGACCCGGCTGACCTGCAGCAGGCTGACAAAGTGATCATATGGGATACGCCCCAGAAAATGCACGTTCTCCCAAAGGGGCGTGGGGATGCGTCCACGGACCTCGTCGATGAAGATCTGCTTCCATGTCTTGCCCTTGGGCGCGCGGGCACCATAGCTGACCTCGTCCCCGCCAACGATCAGCACCTTGGCGTTGGGGCGCTCCTTTAACAGTCGAGGCAAGGCGCGCATGAAGATGTGATAGCCCCGGTACGGCTCCAGATTGCGGTTCACAAAGGTGATCACTTCATCGTCCCGCGTCACGACTGATCCATCGGGCAGTTCGAATCGGGCCGCGTCATTGCGCACCAGCATGTCGGTGTTGATACCATCGTGGATCACGGTGATCTTGTCGCGCCATTCGGCCGGAAAGGTGCCCGCCTGGAATTGCGTAGGCGACAGGCCCATATCGGCCACAGGGAAATGCACCATGTTGTTGAGGTTCTTCAGCCGGATGCGCAACGCCTCGGCCTCGCCTTTTTTCGGCTGGAATTCGGGATCAAAGCCAGTGTGGTCGGGGCCGGACAGGTGATACAGCTCGCAATACAGCCCGATCCGGGCCGTGGGCCACACGTCACGCAGGAACATCGACTCTCCCCAGCCGGGGTGCGCGACGATGATATCGGGCGTAAACCCTTGATCACGCAGCTTGCAGGCTGCGGCAAAGCAAGCCTCGGCGCGGATGACCTTGGTATCGAAATCGTGCACCCAAGGGTGGATCCCCTGCCCTTGCCGACGCTGGATACCATAGGGCAGAACGCGCACGCCCTGCCAGGTTGTCGGCTCTTTAACGCGCAGCGTCAGTGCCACGCATTGATGCCCCTGAGAGGCCAGTGCCGGGGCCAGGTGCTTGTACTGTCCAGGAAAGTTCTGATGGATAAAAAGGATTTTCATGAATACCGCCGCCTGACTTTTCACGAGTATAAACACACGATTTCACAGGATACAGACCCGGTTTTCCCGACTACCCCCTAGACCACGGGGCCGCGTGGGCCTATCACCCCTTCCGACACAGCGAATTCACGCTTTAGGAAAGGTCCGCCCGACATGACGCGCTATTCTGCCGGCGAAATCGAAGCCAAGTGGCAAGAAGCCTGGGACAAGGCTGAAACCTTCAAGGCCGTCCGCAGCGACGACAAGCCGAAATACTACGTGCTGGAAATGTTCCCCTATCCGTCGGGGCGCATCCATATCGGACACGTGCGCAACTACACCATGGGCGACGTGATCGCGCGCTATAAGATGTCTACCGGCCACAACGTGCTTCACCCGATGGGCTTTGATGCCTTCGGGATGCCGGCGGAAAATGCGGCCATGGCGATTGGCGGGCACCCCAAGGAATGGACCTATTCCAACATCGACACGATGGTCGGTCAGATGAAGCCCTTGGGGTTCGCGCTGGACTGGACCCGGATGTTTGCCACCTGCGACCCGGAATATTACGGCCAGCAGCAGTCGATGTTCATCGACTTCATCGAAAAGGGTCTGGTCTACCGCAAAAACGCCGTGGTGAACTGGGACCCGGTCGATATGACCGTACTGGCCAACGAACAGGTGATCGACGGCAAGGGCTGGCGCTCGGGCGCCGACGTGGAGCGGCGCGAACTGACGCAGTGGTTCTTCAATATCTCTGATTTCTCGGGCGAGCTGCTGGACGCGCTGGACGGCCTGGATGACTGGCCCGCCAAGGTCAAACTGATGCAGGCCAACTGGATCGGCAAATCGCGCGGGCTGCAATTCAGCTTTGAACGTACCGATGGCGGCGAGATCGAGGTCTATACCACCCGTCCCGACACGCTGATGGGGGCGTCCTTCGTGGGGATCTCGCCTGATCACCCGCTGGCCAAGGAACTGGAGGCTCAGCGCGCGGACGTTGCCGAGTTCTGCGCCGAGGCCCGCAAGGGCGGCACCACCGCCGAGGCGATTGAAACCGCTGAAAAGCTGGGTTTCGACACCGGGCTTAAGGTCAAACACCCGCTGGACCCGAACTGGGAGCTGCCCGTCTGGATCGCAAACTTCATCCTGATGGATTACGGCACCGGCGCCGTGTTCGCCTGCCCCGCGCATGACGAACGCGACTTTGAGTTCGCCACCAAGTATGACCTGCCCATCATCCCGACCTTTGAACCGGTCGAGGGCGATTACCCGGCAGATGCCGCATATGTGCCCGTGAAAACGGAAAAAGTCCGCTATGTGAAGGGTTTCGCTGGGGCCGAGCTGCAAACCGGCGAAGAGGCCGTTGCCGCCGCCGTCGAACATTGCGAATCCAATGGCATCGGTCAGGGCGTGACGAAATTCCGCCTGCGCGACTGGGGCCTGTCCCGTCAGCGCTATTGGGGTTGCCCGATCCCCGTGGTACATTGCGACGACTGCGGCGTAGTGCCCGAGAAGAAAGAGAACCTGCCGGTCAAACTGCCCGACGATGTGACCTTTGACATCCCCGGCAACCCGCTGGATCGCCACCCGACGTGGCGCGATTGCGCGTGCCCCAAATGCGGCAAGCCTGCACAGCGGGAAACCGACACGATGGACACGTTTGTGGACTCCAGCTGGTACTTCGCCCGCTTCACCGCCCCGCGTGCCGACACGCCCACCGATCTGGCCGAGGCCGAATACTGGATGAACGTCGACCAGTATATCGGCGGGATCGAGCATGCGATTCTGCACCTGCTGTACTCGCGCTTTTTTGCCCGCGCGATGAACATCTGCGGCCACCTGCCCGAAAAATCCAAAGAGCCGTTCAACGCGCTGTTCACCCAAGGCATGGTGACTCATGCGATTTACAAAACCACCGGCGAAGATGGCCGCCCGGTTTACCACTACCCCGAGGAAGTGGAACTGCGCGACGGCAAGGGTTATCTGGAAGACGGAACCGAGGTGACCATCGTGCCCTCGGCCAAGATGTCCAAGTCCAAGAACAACGTCGTGGACCCTGTTCAGATCATCCAGCAATACGGCGCCGACACCGCCCGCTGGTTCGTGCTGTCCGACAGCCCGCCCGAACGTGACGTGGAATGGACCGCCGCCGGCGCCGAGGCTGCAGCCAAGCACTTGGCCCGTGTTTTCCGGATCGCCAGTGACGTCGCAGGCATGGACGCCGCCGATAACGCCAAAGAAGACGAGGCGCTGCTGCGCGCGATGCACAAATGCATCCATGACGTGACCGGCGGGATCGAAAGCTTTGGCTTCAATGCCTCGATCGCGAAACTCTATGGGTTCACCAATACGCTGGCGAAATCCAAGGCAGGCAAGGGCGCGAAAACCCAGGCCGCAAAGGTTCTGGCGCAGCTGATGTCACCCATGACCCCCCACCTGTCCGAGGAAATCTGGCAGCTGCTGGGCGGGACTGGTCTGATCGCCACGGCCGCTTGGCCCGCCGCGGATGAAAAAATGCTGGTGGATGATGCGGTCACCATGCCGATCCAGATCAACGGCAAACGCCGCGCGGAAATCAGCGTGCCCAAGGATATGCCGAAGGAAGAGGTTGAAAAGCTGGCGCTGGCGCAGGATGCTGTGGTCAAGGCTCTGGATGGGGCCACACCGAAAAAGCTGATTGTTGTGCCCGGACGCATTGTGAATGTGGTTGTCTAAACGCCTTGCCTTGTTGATCTGCGCTGCTGCCCTTACGGGCTGCGGCTTTGCTCCGGCCTATGGGCCCACGGGGGCGGCCAGCAAACTGCAATCGCAAATCACCGTTGATGCGCCTGTCGACCTCGATCAGCAATTGCTGGTGCAAGAGCTGGAAAACCGTCTGGGCCGCACTGCGTCGGGGCGGTACCAGCTTGGCTATCAGCTGACCTATGAACAGGCCCGCATGGCCGTGAGCGCCGATAACACCACCACTCGGTTCAACATCGTTGGCACGGTCGAGTACACGTTGCGCGACGGCTATAGCCAACAGGTTCTGACCCAAGGCAATGTCAGCGGGTTCACCGGCTATTCCACCACGTCCAGCACCGTGGCCACGCTGGCGTCCGAGCAAGATGCACGTAAGCGGCTGGCCGTGATACTGGCGGATCGGATCGTCACCCGGTTGATCTCGGCCGCGCCGGAGCTGGCGGAATGAAACTGTCGGGTCGCGAGGCCGGGAGGTATTTCTCGTCCCCTGATGCGGGCAAAGCCGGGCTGCTGATCTATGGCGGAGACGCCATGCGCGTGGCCCTGAAACGCCAAGAGGTCATCACCGCCCTGATCGGCCCCACCGGCGAAGAGGAAATGCGCCTGACCCGCATCCCCGCCGCCGATCTGCGCAAAGACCCGGCCATGCTGATGGACGCGGTCAAGGCGATCAGCTTTTTCCCCGGCCCCCGCGTTGCCTTTGTCGAGGACGCAACGGACGTCAACGCCGCCAAAGCGATCCTGCAGGCGCTGGAAGACTGGGCCGAGGGCGATGCACAGATCATTGTCAGCGCAGGTGCGCTTAAACCGACCTCGAAAATCCGCAAGGCCTTCGAGGGGCATCCCAACGCTTTCGCTGCCGCCCTGTATGACGATCCGCCCACCCGCGAAGAGATCGAGGCCGATCTGGCCCGTGCAGGTCTGGCAAACCTGGGCGATGGGGTCATGCAGGATCTGACCACACTGGCGCGCGATCTGCCTCCGGGTGATTTCCGACAAACCCTTGAAAAGCTGTCGCTTTATAAACGCGGTGATGAAACGCCCGTCACCCCCGACGACGTCACCGCCTGCGCCCCTGCCTCGACCGAGGCAGCGCTGGATGACGTTCTGAATATCGTGGCCGAGGGCCGAACGGCCGAGCTGGACCCGGTGCTGAAAAAGATGCAGGCCCAAGGCGCCAACCCGGTGTCCCTGTGCATCGGTGCGATGCGGCATTTCCGGACGCTTTATGCCGTGGCCGCCAACCCTGGTGGGCGCGTATTCATCCCCGGCAGTTTCAAGCAAAAGGAACGGGTGCAGCGGCAGGCCAAGGGCTGGGGCGCGGCCAAGCTGGAAAACGCCCTGACAATCCTGACCGACACGGATCTAAAGCTTCGTTCGGCCGGACAGACGGCACCGGCGATGGCCCTTGTGGAACGGATGCTGATCCGTCTGGCGATGCTGAGCAGACGTTAGGTTTCTCTGGCAATTCCCGGCCAGTTGTCCTTTGGTTGGCCCCGGAAACAGCGCCATGCGCGCCAGCAGGGAGAACACCATGTATCAAGTGATCGGCGAAACCTATAGCCGCGCCTCGCGCGTGACCTGGATGCTCGAGGAGCTGGGCCAACCCTACGAACAGATCAAAGTGTCGCCGCACTCGAGCGAAGCATATGAACACAACCCCTCGGGCAAGATCCCTGCACTGAAAGAGGGCGACGTGGTGCTGACCGACTCGACCGCGATCCTGACCTATCTGGCCGACAAGCACGGCGGCATGACCTATCCCGCCGGCACGATCGAGCGCGCCCGCCAGGACGGTCTGACCAACATGATCCTGGACGAGCTGGACGCAGTATTGTGGACCGGTGCGCGCCACAGCTTTATCCTGCCCAAGGACAAGCGCATGCCCGAGGTCAAGGAAAGCCTGAAATGGGAATTCGCCCGCAATTGCGACAGGCTGGCCGATCGTCTGGAAGGCCCGTTCCTGATGGGCGACAAGATGACCATCCCCGACATTATCGCGGTGCACTGCCTGAACTGGGCTTTCTCGGCCAAATTCCCGCTAGAGAACGAAAAGCTACTGGCTTACTCCAAGGAAATGCGCGCACGCGAGGCCTTTAAGCGCGCGATGTCGAACTAACGCAGCTACGACAGGGCGCGGGCGGCATGATCGCCCGCCCATTTTCCGGTGGCCAGACAGGCAGTCAACAGATAGCCCCCCGTCGGGGCCTCCCAATCCAGCATCTCTCCGGCTGCGAAGACACGCGGATGGGATTTCAGCGACAGATCGGGATTAAGCGCGCCAAGGCGCAGCCCGCCTGCGGTCGAGATCGCCTCGTCTATGGGATACGGCCCGGCAATCGGCACTGGCAGGGCCTTCAGCACCGCCGACGGATCCTTGGGCAAAGGCCGGGCGAACTCCATCACCAGCGCCCGCTTCACCGGATCCCGCAGCAGTTTGCGCAACCGGTTCGAGGTGCTGTGCTTGGGGTTGGTGCCAGCGTATTTGCGGGCAATCTGATCGGCGGTCTGGTCCGGCATCAGGTCCAGCGTCAGCGGCGCCCCCTCGCGCAACGCGCGCGACACCGCATAAACGCCTCCGCCTTCTATACCGCGTTCGGACACGACAAACTCGGCCCGCACTTGGGTGTTACCGGCCCTCAGAATCACATTCTTGACGGGTTGGCCGAAATGCGCAGCCATATGCGCGGACCACGAAACCTGAAAGCCCATATTAGCGGGCTGGAACGGGGTCAGTTGATCCTTTGACATCTGTTCAGCCCACGCCCCGTCCGAGCCCAGCCGCGCCCAACTGGCACCACCACACGCCAGGATCACCACATCGGGGTTCAAGGTCTGAACCCCCTCGGGCGTATCGAAACTTGGCTGCTCCAGCCCCTCGGTCCAGCGCCAGCGGGTACGCAGCGTGACGCCTTGTCTGGCCAACCGCGCCAACCACGCCCGCAGCAGCGGCGAGGCTTTCATCACCTTGGGAAACACCCTTTTGGACGACCCTATAAAGATCTCTTGGTCCAACCCCTCGGCCCAGTGCATTACCGCTTGGGGCGGGAAGTCCTGCAGCATCGGGCGCAGGAACGGCGCGGCCTCGGAATAGGCGGCCAAGAAGGTATCAAACGGCTCGTCCTTGGTCAGGTTCAACCCGGATTTTCCAGCCATCAGCAATTTGCGCGCGGGGCTGGGCTTGGCCTCGGCCACGGTGACCTGATGCCCGACCGCAGACAGCCGATCCGCTGCCATCAGACCCGCCGGGCCTGCCCCTATGACCAGGGCGTGGCTCATGTAGGAAGGCCGTTCTTGAACTCGACCACGCGATGCGGATAGGGGATCTCGATCCCGTTGTCCTTGAGCGCGTTCCAGATCGCGAACAGCACCTGCGAGGTGTATTTGTTCCGCCCGTCATCGATCCCGTTCACCCAGAACTCAAGGCAGAAATCAACGCCGCTCTCACCAAACCCACGCAATTCGCAATCGGGTTTTTCAGGGTCAGTCAGTACAAAAGGCAGCTTGGCCACGGCGGTTTCGATGATTTCGGGGATCGCGTTGATGTCCGTATCATAGCTGACCGAAAATTCCGCCTCGTACCTGTTCGCGCTGCCCTGATCCGAATAGTTTACGACGCGCGTGGTAATGAAATCCTCGTTCGGAACAACGATCCAGCGACCATCAAAGGTTTCCAGAATGGCAGCGCGTGCGGTCATCTTTATGATGGTCCCAGCCTCGCCCCCATCCAGCTCGACGTAGTCCCCCACGGTTGCCTGACCTTCAAGCAGCAGGATCACGCCAGAGATAAAGTTCGAAGCGATCTTCTGCAGGCCAAAGCCCAGACCAACACCCACGGCACCGGTCAGTACCGCAAGCGAGGTCAGCGGAATGCCCATGATGTTCAGGAAAATCAGGAAGGCAACGCCGAAAATCGCGATCTCGGCGGCCTTCACAGCCAGTTGCCTGGTCGCCGGGCGCATGGCTTTTTGCTTTTGAATCAGGCTGACAGACTGGTCATTCGACCACCGCCCCAGCCAGAAAATCACCCCGCCCAGAACGATGAACCGGATCAGATCCAAAAGCGAGAACGACAGGTTCCCAAGCGGCACCACTGCTTCGTCCAGCTTGCTCGTCGCGATCTCAAGCAGGCCCAGCGTGTACACAGCCGCGATGGGCAGCATCACGTAACGCCCCAGCAGCTTGAAGAAGGGATCCTGGATAATCTCGCGCACCAGCAGGCGCACGGCGATGAACAGGAACACCCGCTTACCGAACGCAATCACCGCCCCGGAACCAAAGATCGAACGGACAACGCTCTCCCCGACCCCGGTGAAAACCCACGCCAGCAAGGGCAGCAGAAGCGGCAGGAACTGGTGCAGGAATAACCGTGCTTTGGCGGTATATCCCGCCTCGGCCGAGGGGTTCAGGAACCGCGAAAGGATCGGCTGCAACCGCTTGTTGGCAAACCGAGCGGCAAACCACGCGACCAGCAACAGCCCGAATTGCGACCACGCTTCGGGGCTCAGCAGCCAGCTTTGCGCAAGCTCCCACAGCTGCAAAGCATAGCTGGCAATCTCTTGCACGATCTCGGGCTGGTCCGACAGATCAAATTCCATACCGCCTAACTCCTTGAAAACCGTTACACTCAGTTCACACCG
Organism: Thalassovita sp.; assembly: GCF_965218685.1. Classification (GTDB taxonomy): domain Bacteria; phylum Pseudomonadota; class Alphaproteobacteria; order Rhodobacterales; family Rhodobacteraceae; genus Thalassobius. The sequence continues at coordinate 759,844 of NZ_OZ244657.1, forward strand.
TCATGCCGTGACAACCCGCGCAACACAAGTGTTCCCACGCAACAAGCCCCGATCTGCCCGCTGCGCAATCGCCCAATCCTGCGTCGCACGAAACAAAGCCTGAATCACCTCATCCCCAGGCTGAAAGGCGGCAAAGGCGCGCAAAGCTATCGGTCCCCACCCAACCCGAGGCCGCCAGGCCGAGGTATCAAGCGCGCGCGTCAGCGCGCTCCTTTGGATCAGCGGCACAACTCCTTGATCCCGACGGCGATCTCTGGCTTGGCGGCCAGCGTGTCCGACGCGATCTCGCGCGCGGCGGCAACCACATCCCCGTCGATCACCCGGTCGATCAGACCAAAGCTCAGCGCCTCTTCCGCCATGATCTTCTGGCCGCCCATCAGGATCAGCTTGGTCCGTGACGGCCCGATCAGCGCAGCCATGCGTTTCGGGTCCGAGGGCTGGGGCAGATAACCCAGCTTCATCACCGGATAGAAAAACTTGGCCCCCGGCACAGCCAGCCGGATATCGCAGGCCAGCGCCATCCCGTTCGCGCCCCCGGCCAGCGTGCCGTTCAGCGCAGCGATGGTCAGCCCTGGCAACGCGGCCACGGCACCGGACAGGCGTTCCCACAGCGGAGAAGTCGCCAGGCCCGCCCGCGCCTCATCAAGGTCAGCGCCGGCGCTGAATACTTTGCCCACACCCGTCAGGATCACCACGCGCGCCTCGGCCGCGCTTTCGAAGGTTTCGCACAGGCGCTCCAGCATCTCGCCGGTCAGCGAGTTCGCCTTGTCGGGCCGGTTGATCGTAACGATCCACAGCCCGTCCTCTTTGGTGACATCAATCATACCAGCCCTACCTCGCGTCTGATGTTTTCATCCCTCAGCGAAACCTCTTGCCCGCACAGACCGTCGCCTGCAGGGCCGCTCATCCAAAGCAGGCACTTTGCGACCCATTCGGGTGGGATGTGATCCTCCCACTCCAGCTGCGCCACCGGACCCACGCCGCTGGCCTTGATCTCGCGTTGCATCTGGGTGGCCACCGTTCCGGGGGACAGGCCCATGATCCGCATTCCCTTGTCCTGCATCTCACGATCACCGCACCGGGTCAGCATCGCCGCCCCAGCTTTGGAGCTGCAATAGTGGCTCCAGCCGATCAGGGCGTTATGCGCCGCGCCCGAGGAAATGGTGATCACCGTTCCGCCGCCGTTCTCCATCATCACTGGGGCCGCGGCCCGCATCCCGTAATATGGTCCTTTGAGGTTCACATCGATCACCGCCCCCCAGGCCTGCGGGTCCGAGTCGGCCAGATCAGCCACGGGTTCGATCACACCAGCGTTGTTGATCAGGATATCCAGACCGCCATAGGTCTCGACCGACGTTTGCACGGCACGTTCGACATCCGCATAAACGGCCACGTCACCGACAACCGCTGCGCCCCCGATCTCGGCCGCGATTGCCTCGATCCTGTGACCCGAGCGCGCCATCAACACAACGTTCGCGCCCGCATTGGCGAATTCCCGCGCAGCCATTTCTCCGATTCCACGGCTGGCGCCAGTGATCAGAGCCGTCTTTCCTTTAAAATCGGCCATGTGCCCTCCATCTGTTAGCCATGTGGTAAACTGCAGACCTGTCAGGGTCCAGCCGCTTGGCCCTTGACCCTCCTGCTCATTGGTCCGAAGCTAAGCGCAATTTGAAAACGAGGAAGGTTCATTATGAAACACTGGACTATTTTGAAATCCGGCACGGCGCTGGCGATTTGCATGACGGGTTCGGCGGCTTTTGCCGATGTAACCGCCCAGGATGTATGGGGCGCCTGGAAAGATCAGATGGCCAAGGCAGGCATGCCGATGTCGGCAACTGAAACCATGTCGGGCAACACTCTGAACGTATCGAACATCACCATCAGCATGGATATGCCCGAGCGTGAACGCGCCGCCACGATCACACTGGGAGCAGTCGATTTTGTCGAAAACGGCGACGGCACCGTCAGCGTTCAGCTGCCCAGCGTTTGGCCCACCAAAATGGTCTTTGACGTCGAGGGCGAAGGCAGCGCCACCTTTATGGCCGAGTACCGCCCAATCGGGATGAGCTGGACCGTGTCCGGCACCCCCACCCAGATGTCTCATGTGCAGTCCGCGACTTCGATTACCTTGGCCCTGACCGAGCTGACATTTGACGGAGAAAAGATCGACCTGGGTCAGGCCGAAATGACAATGAACGACGTCGCTTATAAATCCGACATGACCATGGGGGCGACCTTTCTTCAGTCTCAGGTCGGCTCGGCCGGATCTCTGACCTATGTGGTGGACTTAGCCGACCCTGAGAACCCGGAAAATCGTCTGAACCTGCGCGGCGGGGTGAACAACCTGGCATTCAAGGCCAACGCGCAGACCCCCGAAGGCGCGGATATGCAGAATTTCGGGGCCGCACTGGCATCAGGTTTCGGCGCTGACGGCACGTTCTCGCATGGTGGTGGCAACACCCATTTCGAGGTCACTGGCGACGATCAGTTCCGCGCCGACACGTCTTCGACCGGGGGCACTGGCCGTTTCGCCATGGACGCAGGTAAGCTGGTTTATGACCTTATGGGCCAAGGCCTGAAAGTGGATGCTTTCACCTCGGAAATGCCGCTACCGATCTCGTTTGAAATGGCCGAAAGCGCCTTCAAGCTGGTGATGCCGCTATCGAAGTCCGACGCTTTGCAGGGCTTTGAGCTGGCGCTGAAACTGGGTGATTTCACCATGGCGGACATGCTGTGGGGCCTGTTTGATCCCACTGGCCAGCTGCCGCGTGATCCTGCCACGATCGCGATCGACCTAAGCGGTGACGTCAAGCTGACTCATGACCTGATGGACGAAGACACGATGACCCAACTGGCGGGTAAGGCTCCGGGCGAGCTGCACGCAGCCAACGTCAACGCTTTGACCGTGCGCGCCGCCGGGGCCGAGCTGACTGGCGATGGCGCCTTCACCTTTGACAACACCGATCTGTCCAGTTTTGACGGCATGCCCCGTCCCCAGGGCCAGCTGAACCTTAAGCTGGTGGGCGGCAACGGGCTGTTGGACAAACTGGTCGCCATGGGCTTTGTCCCCGAGGATCAGGCCATGGGCGCACGCATGATGATGGGCCTGTTTGCCGTGCCCGCAGGCGACGACGTCCTGACCTCGGTCATCGAGGTGAACGAGCAGGGCCACGTACTGGCCAACGGCCAGCGACTGCAGTAAACTTCGCCACATGAAAATGCGACCGCGGGTCAGGGTGGCCCGCGGTTGTTTTTTGCCCCCATGCTTGCACTGTGGACCCGTGCGGATTACCTGATTGGCGCATAAGGAAAGAGCCCGAATGACCCAAAACCTGGACACGCTGACCCAATCCCTGCTGGATGCCGCCAAGAAGGCCGGCGCAGACGCCGCTGATGCGATGGCGGTCTCGGGGACATCGGTGTCCATTGACGTGCGCGGCGGGGCGCTGGAACAAGCGGAACGATCCGAGGGGACAGACATCGGCCTGCGTGTTTTCATCGGGCAACGCCAAGCCAACGTGTCTGCCTCGGACACCCGGCCGGAAACGATGACTGCGATGGCCGAACGCGCCGTCGCCATGGCCCGCGAGGCCCCCGAGGACCCGCATATCGGCCTGGCAGACGCCGACCAATTGGCCAAATCCTGGAACCTGGACGCGCTGGAACTGAGCGACCCAACCCCCGAGCCCGATCCCATGGTCCTGCAACAAGATGCCCAAGAGGCCGAGGCTGCCGCCTTGGCCGTGGACGGCGTCACCCAAGTCAGCGGCGCCACGGCAGCCTATGGCCAACGGATGATCCACCTGGCGACCTCGAACGGGTTTTCGGGTGGCTATGCGCGCACCGACCGTGCCACCAGCTGCGTTGCGATTGCGGGTACCGGAACGGGGATGGAGCGTGACTATGACGGCGATTCCCGCATTTTTCAGGCCGACCTGCGCGATGCCGCTGATATCGGCAAGTCTGCCGGGCAACGCGCTGTGGAACGTCTGGGCGCCCGCAAACCCAAAACCGGCACCTATCCTGTGCTGTTCGATGAACGCATTTCCTCGTCTCTGATCGGGCATCTGCTGTCAGCGATCAACGGTGGTGCAATCGCGCGCGGCTCGTCCTGGTTGATGGAAGCGTTGGGTCAGCAAGTTCTGCCCGCGCACCTGTCCGTGACCGAGGACCCCCACCGCGCCCGGGTGCCTGCCTCGCGCCCGTTTGACGCCGAGGGGCTGCCAACGCAAAAGCGCCAGATCGTTGAAAATGGCCTCCTGACTGGCTGGACGCTGGACCTGGCGACCGGGCGGAAGCTGGGGATGCCGTCCACCGGAAACGCTGCGCGCGGCGTGTCTGCGCCGCCTTCGCCCTCGGTCTGGAATATCGCACTGACGCAAGGCGAACAAACCCGCGACGACCTGATCCGCGACATGGGAACCGGGCTGATCGTGACCTCGATGATCGGGGCGACGATCAACCCCAACACGGGCGACTATTCCCGCGGCGCCGCCGGGGTCTGGGTGGAAAACGGCCAGATCCAGCACGCGGTCAACGAATGCACCATCGCCGGCAACCTGCGCGACATGCTGATGCGGATCGTGCCGGCCAATGACGCGCGCCTGCATCTGTCTCGGGTCGTGCCATCGCTGCTGATCGAGGGGATGACACTTGCCGGGGACTGATCTGGATCTGCTGATCGCTGCCTCGAAAGAGGCCGGTCAAATCGCCACGCGCTATTCCGGCAAGTCAGCCAAGACCTGGCACAAGCCCGACGATCTGGGCCCCGTGACCGAGGCAGACCTGGCGGTGAACGAAATGTTGCACCGTGAACTGGGTGCCGCCCGGCCAGACTATGGCTGGTTGTCCGAGGAAAGCGAGGATAACGCAGCCCGCCTGACCCAGGACAAGGTGTTCATCATCGATCCCATCGACGGCACGCGCAGCTTTATCGAGGGCGCGGACACCTGGGCGCATTCCCTGGCGATCGCTGAAAAAGGCGTGGTGACAGCAGCCGCGGTGTATCTGCCGCTGAAGGGTAAGCTTTACAGTGCCTCCGCCGGGCGCGGGGCCTTCTTGAACGGTGCGCCCATCCGCGCCTCGGGGCGCAGTGACCTGACCGGCGCCACCATGATCGCGGCCAAACCGAATTTCCACCCCACCAACTGGCGCGGCCAGAAAGTGCCCGAGGTCAAGCGCGCCTATCGTCCCTCGCTGGCTTATCGTTTGTCGCTTGTGGCCGAGGGCCGCTTTGACGCGATGCTTACCCTGCGCGACAGCTGGGAATGGGATATTGCCGCCGGTGACCTGATCCTGCGCGAGGCGGGCGCCATCACCAGTGACAAACGCGGTAACGCGCTGCGTTTCAACAACCCCTATCCCCAGGTCAAAGGCGTGGTCGCTGCCGCGCCCGGCTTGCACGCGGACCTGGCCGGTCGGTTGGCGCAATGGCCCGATTGAAGCACATGGGGGGCTAGCCATGGCGCGCTCACTTAGTCTTGCGGCCTATCTGGCGCTTAGTCGCCGTGCCGCCCGCCAACCCGCCAGTTTTCAGATTGAACGCCCCGAAGGCACGCTTATTTGGGGGCACGCGACTTCGTCCTCCAAGGTGGCATCACTGGTGCAGCTGGTTCGGCGGCTGCGCGCCCATGGCACCCCGGTTCAGCTGCTGCTGACAACCCCCGAGGACGTTGCCCGCCCTGACCGACTGAAATCTTATGTCCACTGGCAGCCCGCTCCCGAGGAAGTCAGCAGCGAAATCCGACGCTTTTTGCTGCATTGGGCCCCAGACATGCTGATCTGGGCTGGCGGAGGCCTGCGCCCCGCTCTGATCAATGCTGCCCATCGCAAGGATATCCCCATGTTTCTGATCGACGCACGCGCAGATGCGTTTGAAAGCGGGCGCTTCCAATGGCTGCCCGATGTGACCCACGCTTTGCTGGGGATGTTCGGGCAAATCCTGGCCGTGGACGAGGCCGCGCGCAGACGGCTGTCACGCTTTGGCGTTCCCAATACCAAGATCCAGATCACCGGCCGCCTGCAAGAGGCCGCGACGGCGCTGGATTGCGACACCCAGACCCGCGATGACCTGGCCGAAATGCTGGCCGGGCGCCCCATCTGGCTGGCCGCGATGATCCAACCCGAGGAACTGGGCACCGTGCTGCAGGCCCATCGCGCCAGCTTGCGCTATTCGCACCGTCAGATGCTGATTCTTGTCCCCGATGACGAAACGCGGGGGCCCAACTTTCAGGCCCGGCTGGAGGCCGACGGCTGGCGCACCGCGATCTGGTCACACGGGGACGAGCCGGACGAGAACACCCAGATTCTGCTGGCCGACACCCGTGGCGAAATGGGGCTGTGGTATCGGTTGGCGCCGATCACGCTTATGGGCTCGTCGTTGATCGCCGGACATGGCGGGCGCGATCCGTTCGAGCCCGCCGCCCTGGGCTCGGCCGTGCTGTACGGGCCCAATGTCAGCCGCCACCTGCATGCCTATTCGCGCCTGGCCGAAGCCGGCGCTGCCCGTATCGTACGTGACGAGGAAACGCTGACCGCGGCCATTACCCGCTTGTCCGCACCCGACCAGGCCGCCATCATGGCGCATGCAGCCTGGCAGGTTTGCTCGGACGGGGCCGAGGCAACCGACACGCTGATGGCACAGATCCAGAATCACCTGGACCAGCAAGGAACGACGTGATGCAGCCTCCGATGTTCTGGTACAGCCCTCCGGAAAGGCCAAGATGGCAGGCGCGCCTGCTGGCCCCGTTGGGCGCGCTTTATGCCGCGCTGACCAAGCGACGACTGGCAAAGGGCACGCCATATCGTGCAGGCATTCCGGTGATTTGCGTGGGCAACCTGAACGCAGGCGGCACCGGCAAGACCCCCACCACGATCGAACTGGTCCAGCGGCTGCAAGCAATGGGCGCGGTGCCTTGTGTTGTCTCGCGCGGGTATGGCGGATCGCTGGAGGGCCCGGTCGAAGTTGATACGCGTCAGCACGACGCCGAGGATGTCGGGGACGAGCCGCTGCTCATGGCTGCCTTTGGCCCGGTGATCGTGGCCAAGGATCGTGCCGCCGGGGCGCAGATGGCCCAGCAAAAAGGTGCAACTGTAATCGTGATGGACGATGGGTTCCAGAACCCATCGCTGGCCAAGGATCTGTCGATCATCGTGGTGGATGCGCACAAGGGCTTTGGCAACGGGCGCTGCCTGCCCGCAGGGCCCCTGCGCGAGCCCGTGAAGGTGGGATTCGACCGCGCCGATATGGTGCTTTCGATCGGCGATGCCGACGCACAGACAAGCTTTGCCCGGCAGTGGGCCACCATGCTGACCCTGCCACATGTGACCGGCCAACTGTCCCCTCTGGAAACGGGGATGGACTGGACCGATACACCGTTTCTGGCCTTCGCTGGCATTGGCCATCCGGAAAAGTTCTTTCGCACCCTGCGCGGGCTTGGCGCCAACGTCATCCGGGCCGAGGCGCTGGACGATCACCAGTCCCTGACCCCAGCCCTGATGACCCGGCTGGAGAACGAGGCCAAACTGCGCAGTGCCCAGCTGGTGACCACCGAAAAAGACGCTGTCCGATTGCCGCCCGAGTTCCAGCAGAAAGTCATCACCCTGCCGGTTCGTCTGCAGATCGAGCAGGACGACGTGCTGCAGGCGGCGCTTGCCAAGCTGTTTTAGCGGATGATCAGTCGGCTGCGCGGGCTTAGGTGTTGCGCGATGAAACGCAGGTCTGTCCGACTGAACGCCACGCATCCCGCAGTGGGCCAACCCGGGCGACGCCATTGATGAATGAAAATGGCGGACCCTTTGCCGGACTCGGCCTTTGGATAATTCCAGTCCGTCACCAGGATCAGGTCATACATCGGATCGGCGCGGCGCATCTGTTCGTGACTGGATGCATAGGGCGCGCGAACACGAGAGTTATAATCTGCCTCGCCTGACGCGTCCGACCACAAATCTTGCGGACCAATGGGGCGGGCCCATGGAACGGGTTGCGCCATCCGGTCAGCGCGAAAATATGCCTCGAGGATCCGGTGCACCCCGCGCGGCGTGGCGCCGTCACCTTCTTGCTTGTTACCTGTCAGCCCCCCGCGCCCGATGGTGCAGGCAAAGCGGCGGTTCATGAACCGCAGATGCGTGGGCGTCAGAACAAGGTCACAGGCATTCATGCGCGTCACAACAGATGGCCGGATTTCGCAGCCTTGGTGGCCAGATATCCGCGATTGAAATGCGTCTCGCCCACTTTCAGGGGCACGCGATCGGTGACCGAGATGCCGTTCTTTTCCATCATAGCGATCTTGCGCGGGTTATTCGTCAACAACCGAACCGAGCTGAACCCCATGGACTTGAGGATCTGCGCTCCCAGCTTGAAATCGCGCTCGTCATCTTCAAAACCCAGACGATGGTTGGCCTCGACCGTGTCGAAACCCTGATCCTGCAACGAATAGGCCCGCATCTTGTTGGCCAGGCCGATGCCCCGACCCTCTTGGTTCAGATACAGCAGCACGCCCGCGCCCTCGGCGCCCATCTGGTCCAGCGCGGCATGCAGCTGCGGGCCGCAATCGCATTTCAGGCTGCCCATCACATCCCCGGTAAAACAGGCCGAGTGCAGACGGGCCAGCACCGGCTTGTCCCGCGCAGGGGAGCCGATTTCAAAGGCATAATGCTCTTCGCCACCATCCTCGGGGCGGAAGATGTGCAGACGGCCTTTCTCGTGCGCCTCGACCGGCAGGCGGGCGCTGACAACGGGGTGCGGGATGGGCGAGGCCGCCAGCAAAGGTTCGGCCTGCGCTGTGGGGATCAGGGTCAGGGCGTTCTGCGATGCAAACCCCACCGGATCGGCCAGCGGCAGCATCACCACCGCCGGCAACAGCAGCGCCGACTTAGCCAGGTTGATGGCCAGACGATGAGCGCTGACGTCGCCGCCGCGCTGCGTGAACAGCGGGCCCTTCATGGGCGTATTCAGATCGTCAACAGGATCTGACACGCCTGCGATCCAGCCAAGCTCGGCATCAGGGGGTAGGATCACCCGCGCCAGATCCTTGTCATAGCAGCGCGCCTTCAGCGTCTCGGCCCGGCGGGCGGTGATGACCAGCACAGGCTCGCCGCCCAGCGCATGCAGATCGCTCAGGCGCTGCGCGGTCAGGGTTTCGGCCGCAATCACCAGCATTCCCGGTGCGCCAGACAGCACAACAGGCACCCCCATTCGCAGATCAGCGCGGGCGCGGGCCAGGATTTCTGTTACATCGGGCGCAAAGCTCATGGCGTGTTTCCGTTAATTTCCCCGAACATGTACGTCTTTTTCATGTGATTTGAAACATTTGACAGGCGATTAACACGAGGGCGTGAGAGGATTGCAGCATAACTTGTCTGAACAATCCCGTGACCTCATCTTTTTGTCATGAACCAAGGAGGGTCCGAACATGGGACAACTCAAGAAAATTCTTCTCGTCGATGATGACGAGGACCTGCGCGAGGCGCTGAGCGAACAACTGGTCATGACCGAGGACTTTGACGTCTTCGAAGCCGGAGACGGCACAGGGGCCATGCAGAAGACCAAGGAAGGTCTGTACGACCTGATCATTCTGGATGTCGGCCTGCCCGACACCGATGGCCGCGAGCTGTGCCGCCTGATGCGAAAACAGGGTGTGAAGTCACCCGTCCTGATGCTGACCGGCCACGACAGCGATGCCGACACCATTCTGGGTCTGGATGCCGGGGCGAATGATTACGTCACTAAACCGTTCAAATTCCCGGTGCTACTGGCCCGTATCCGTGCCCAGCTGCGCCAGCACGAACAATCCGAGGACGCCGTGTTCCAACTTGGGCCGTACAGTTTCCGCCCGGCGATGAAACTGCTGGTCACCGAGGACGACAAGAAAATTCGTCTGACCGAGAAGGAAACCAATATCCTCAAGTTCCTGTACCGATCGACCGAGGGCGTCGTCCCCCGCGATGTGCTGCTGCACGAGGTCTGGGGCTATAACGCCGGTGTCACTACCCATACGCTGGAAACCCACATCTATCGCCTGCGCCAGAAGATCGAACCTGATCCCTCGAACGCGCGGCTTCTGGTGACCGAATCCGGGGGCTACAAGCTGGTCGCCTGACGATTTGAGGCAGATCAAAGAAGCGCCTTAGGTGCTTCGGTTATCAATCATGCAACCCGTCGCATATGCGGGTATCATATGCACCTCCCTGTTGGACTGACCCGGGTTTTCGCCCGGGTCTTTTTTTGTCCAGTGGGCTTATGGGTGGCGCTGACTCCACCCATAAATTTGCAGCAGGATTGCCCCCAGATCGCGGCCCTTTTCCGTCAGCGAATACCCGACCCGCCCGCGGGCGTCATTTTTGGGGCACCTCTCAACCAATCCAAAATCCTGAAACTCTTGCAGTTGGTCCCGTAGAACTTTGCGGCTGATACCATCTACGGCGCGTGTCAGCTCCAGAAAATGCATTTCGCCCATTGCCAGGCAATGCAGGATGCGCGGCCCGTGTTTACCCCCTAGAAGCTTCAGCGTGTCAGCAACAGGACATTCCCCGGTCACCGGGTCCGTCCATGGTTCAAAACGAGGGGGGTGCTCTGTCATCACGGCGCTCTGGTTACAAAAACGTGCCCAATTGCAGGTCAATCGTTGGGGTGCAATCACATCGATCATTCACCAAGAAAAATGGGAAACCGCATGAAAAAAGCAACCATAATCACGATCCCGATCGTCCCCCTCGGGATTCTAAACGCCTTTTTGGTCATAGAAAATGGCCGCGCTTTGCTGGTGGACACGGGTGTCCCCGGCTCGGCACCGAAGATCGAAAAGGCACTTGGCTCGCATGGGTTGGGCTGGACCGATGTCGCGCTGACGGTGGTGACGCATGCGCATATTGATCACGCGGGGTCGGGGGCGAAAATCCAACGCCTCAGCCATGGTCCGATCCTCGCTCATAAGCTGGAGCAGCCATACTGCGAAGGTCGAAAACACGAACTTTTCCCCACGAGCCTGACCGCACATCTGTTCCGTAAGACCGGCACGCCCGACACGCGGATCCGCCAATTCACACCCGACATCCTACAAGATGGCGATCTGTTGGATCTGTCTGAATTTGGGTTTTCTGCACAAACAGTGTTCACCCCAGGCCATACTCCGGGCTCGATCAGCGTCTTACTGAACGACAAACGTGTTCTGGCTGGGGACCTGCTGGCCTCGGGTATTCTGATTGGCGGCATCATACGCCGCAATCATCCGATCCGCCCACCGTTCGAAGAGGACCCCAAACAGGTCGCTGCGTCACTGGAGCACCTGCTAAGCCTTGGGGCGCGAAAATTCCATATCGGTCATGGAGGACCACTTTCGGCGGAAAAAGTTAAAACGCACATAGAAAAACTGCGCAAGTTGTAGGTGTTCTGGTGTAGGGCTCTAACTGGTGCCGCCGGGATAGCTGTGCTAGGTCCCGAACCGCAACTCAAGGAGACCCCAATGCCCTTCACGCTTGCCACTTGGAACATCAACTCGGTCCGTCTGCGCGAACCGATCGTCTGCAAGCTGATGGAGGAGGAAATGCCCGACATCCTGTGTCTGCAGGAATGCAAAAGTCCGGTGGAAAAAATCCCGTTGGAGCAGTTCCGCGCACTTGGCTACACCCACATGGTGGCTCGCGGGCAGAAGGGCTATAACGGGGTCGCGATCCTGTCGAAACTGCCGATCGAGGACGCAGGTGATCAGGATTTCGCCAGCCTGGGCCATGCGCGCCACGTGGCCGGGCGTCTGGAAAACGGGGTGACGATCCACAATTTCTATGTCCCCGCTGGCGGAGACAAACCCGACCGCGAGATCAACGAGAAATTCGGCCAGAAACTGGATTACCTGACCGAGATGCGCGACTGGTTCCACGGCGACGCCCCCGAGAAATCCATTCTTGTCGGCGATCTGAACATCGCCCCGCGCGAGGATGACGTCTGGAACCACAAACAACTGTTGAAGATCGTCAGCCACACACCAACCGAGGTTAACCATCTGACCGATGTGATGGAGGCCGGCAAATGGGTGGATATCACCCGGCAGGATATCCCCTCGGGGCTGTTGTACAGCTGGTGGTCCTATCGCGCCAAAGACTGGAGCGCCGCCGACAAGGGCCGCCGTCTGGATCACGTCTGGGCAACGCCGGATATTTCCAACGCCGCCCATGGCAGCCGCATCCTGCGCGACGTGCGCGGCTGGGAAAAACCCAGCGACCACGCGCCTGTCTTTGCCACGTTCGATCTTTAACTGACGGGTTGTTCCCGACCCGTGCAGGCCTCATATAGGTCTCAACTCAATCCGTAAGGACGACCTGATATGCTTGAATTTGGACAAAACACTGCCCCTGCGGGCGATCTGATCAAGGACGTCACCGAAGCGACCTTTATGGCCGACGTTGTCGAAGCCTCGAACGAGGTGCCGGTGATCGTGGATTTCTGGGCCACCTGGTGCGGTCCGTGCAAAACGCTGGGCCCGATGCTGGAGGACGCGGTTACTCGCGCCAACGGTGCCGTAAAAATGGCCAAGATCGATGTGGATCAGAACCAACGTCTGGCTCAGGCCCTGGCGCAGCAAGGTCTGCCGCTGCAGTCGATCCCGACCGTCGTTGCCTTTGTCAAAGGCCGCCCCATCGACATGTTCCAGGGCGCTGTCCCTGCATCCGAGATTGATGCCTTCATTAAGCGCGCCATCGAAGAAGGCGGCGGGGACGCCAGCGGCGGACTGGATGACGCGCTTGCCGCAGCCGCGGAAATGCTGACCGAGGGCGCGCTGGACGATGCGGCCCAGGTCTTTGCCGCCGTGCTGCAAGAAGATGCCGAAAACGCCGCCGCCTTTGCTGGTCTGATCCGCTGCCATCTGGCCGCCGGTGATCTGGACCAGGCCGAGGTCGCTCTGAACGGTGTTCCGGCCTCTCTGACCGATGCCGCCCCGATCGAAGCCGTCCGCGCCCAGCTGGAGCTGGCACGCCAGGCCGCCAACTCGGGCCCCCTGGACGAGCTGCGCGCCCAACTGGACGCCGACCCCGCAAATCATCAGGCCCGGTTCGAGCTGGCTCAGGCGCTGCATGCGAACGACCAGGTCGAAGACGCTGTGTCCGAACTGCTTGAGCTGTTCCGCCGTGATCGTGAATGGAACGACGGCGCGGCCAAGGCCCAACTGTTCACCATCTTCGATGCGCTGCCCGCCAACGACCCCGTCGTGCTGAACGGGCGCCGCAAGCTAAGCTCTTTGATATTTGCCTGATCCGCTTTGCGGGCTAACTATGGCGTCATGGCCCTGAACTTTGACCTTCCCGCGATCCTGCCGGTCTTTCCCCTGACCGGGGCACTGCTGCTGCCCCGGTCCCGTTTGCCGCTGCATATCTTTGAACCGCGATACCTGGCGATGCTGGATGACGCGCTGAAGACGCCCGAGCGTTTGATCGGCATGATCCAGCCCTGCGTGGATTGCGGGCCGGGTGAACGCCTGCATCAGATCGGGTGCGCGGGACGGGTCACGCAGTTCTCGGAAACCGAGGACGGGCGTTACATGATCACCTTGTCCGGCATCTCGCGGTTTCGCGTCGTCGACGAGCTGGACGGCTTTACCCCCTATCGCCGCTGCCGCGTGTCCTGGGATGATTTCGCCCGCGATCTGGGACCCGACGAAAAGGATACAGCCTTTGACCGGCCCAAGTTTTTGGATGCGCTGTGCCGCTTCTTCACAAAGCAGGGGCTGGAAACCGACTGGGACACGCTGGAAAACGCGGATGACGAGCTGCTGATCAATTCGCTCTCAATGCTGCTGGACCTTGCCCCCGAGGATAAGCAAGCCCTTCTAGAAGCCCCCTGCCTGTCCACCCGCCGCGAAACCCTGATAACCCTGATTGAATACGCGCTGCGTGGCGGCGACGGAGAGGAGATCATGCAATGACCGACACCCCCTTTGATCGCCGCATGCTCGAGGCGCTGATCTGCCCGGTGACCCAAACCCGGCTGACCTATGACGCCGACGCGCAAGAGCTGATCAGCAAATCCGCCAATCTGGCCTTTCCCATCCGCAACGGCATCCCTGTGATGCTGGTCGACGAAGCCCGCGCGCTGGACTGACATCCCCAGGATTCCACGGAAAATCGCCCGGCAGCCCCCTGTCCGGGCCGATTTCTGTGCGCGGCTCTTTTCCATTCCGCCGACATTGGGTAAGGAACCATCAAAGGAGCGCCCCATGAGCATGAATTCTTTCGGTCATCTTTTCCGTGTCACCACCTGGGGCGAAAGCCACGGGCCTGCCTTGGGGGCAACTGTGGACGGGTGTCCTCCGGGGGTGGAACTGACGCCTGAAATGCTGCAGCACTGGCTGGACCAGCGCAAACCGGGCACCAGCAAATACACCACCCAGCGGCGCGAGCCTGATCAGGTGAAAATCCTGTCTGGTATGTTCGAAGGTCAGACCACCGGCACGCCGATCCAGCTGATGATCGAAAACACCGATCAGCGCTCTAAGGATTATGGTGATATCGCCGAGAAATTCCGCCCCGGTCACGCCGACATCACCTATTGGCAGAAATACGGGATTCGCGATTATCGCGGTGGCGGGCGCTCGTCTGCCCGTGAAACCGCGGCCCGCGTGGCCGCTGGTGGCGTCGCGCGTGAGGCGATCAAGGCCATGGTGCCGGGCGTCGAAATCAAAGGCTACATGACCCAGATCGGCCCGCATGGCATTGACCGTGATCGGTTTGACTGGGACCAGATCGACCAAAACCCGTTCTGGTGCCCTGATGCCACTGCCGCAGGCGAATGGGCCGACTACATGGACGCGCTGCGCAAATCCGGCAATTCTGTTGGCGCTGTGGTCGAGGTCGTGGCCAAGGGTGTCCCCGCTGGGCTGGGCGCGCCGGTTTACGGCAAGATCGACACCGATCTGGCCGCCGCGATGATGTCGATTAACGCCGTGAAAGGCGTGGAAATTGGCGAGGGCATGAACGCCGCCTGCCTGACCGGCGAAGATAACGCCGACGAGATATTCATGGGGAATGACGGCCAGCCGGTGTATTCCTCGAACCACGCGGGCGGCATTCTGGGCGGGATTTCCACCGGGCAGGATCTGGTGGTGCGGTTCGCTGTGAAACCGACCAGCTCGATCCTGAAAACCCGCCAGACCATCACCAAATCCGGCGAGGCCGCCGAGATCATCACCAAGGGCCGTCACGATCCCTGCGTCGGCATTCGCGCCGTCCCCGTAGGCGAGGCGATGATGGCCTGCGTGATCCTGGACCACCTGCTGCTGCATCGCGGTCAGATCGGGGAAAACCGGGGCAAAATCGGGTGAGCGAGCCCCTGCGCCAAAAGCTCCGCCAGATCGCGGCAGCAGAAATGGCGCAGGATGCCGCGCATGACCTGGCGCACCTTGACCGGGTTTGGCTGACCTGCCACGACATCGCTGTCACGATGGATGCAGATATGGAGCCCCTTATGGCTGCCGCCTATTTGCATGACCTTGTGAACCTGCCCAAGGATGACCCGAACCGTGCCCGCGCCTCGACCCTGTCGGCGCAGGCCGCCGTTCCGCATATGCAGGCGCTGGGGCTGGCGGATACGCAGATTGCGCTGGCCTGTCACGCCATCGCGGCCCACAGCTTTTCGGCAGGAATAGAGCCTGAGTCTGACATCGCGCGTATTCTGCGCGACGCCGATCGCTTGGATGCATTAGGGGCCATTGGCATCGCAAGAACCTTTGCTGTTTCCGGGCAGCTTGGGCGCCGCTTCTATGACGCTCAAGACCCCTTTGCCATCGGTCGCAATCTGGACGATTTGCAGTTTGCCCTGGATCATTGGCCCAAGAAGCTGCTGCAATTGCCCAGGGACATGCTGACCGAACGCGGGCGTCAGATCGCTCGGACCCGCGTGGCGACCATGTTGGTTTTCATCACCCATTTCGCGTCCGAGATCGGCGCCCAAGTTCCCTCGGACTGGAGCAAACATGCTTGATATCCTGACGATCACCTTCCCGATTTTTGCCACCATCGCCCTTGGATATGGCAGCGTGCGCTATCGTGTGTTCAATCAGGCCGAGATGCGCACCCTGGGCAAATACGTGCTGAACATCGCGCTGCCCGCCTTGCTGCTTAGCGCGCTCAGCCGTCGCGAACTGTCCGAGGTCCTGAACGTCAGCTATGTCTTTGCCAGCCTACTGGGCGGTATCGCCGTGATTGCCGTGACCTATGGCGTGCTGTCCGCCCAGGGTGTCGGCCCCGCCCGCAAAGGCGTCGCGGCGATGGGGGCATCCTGCCCGAACTCGGGGTTCGTGGGCTTTCCCGTGCTGTTACTGCTGTTCCCAGACCATGCCGCGGTGGTTTTGGCGCTGAATTTCGTGGTCGAGAACTTCTTTATCATTCCCATATGCCTGATCCTGCTGGAGCTGTCCCGTGACACCAAGGACCTGTCCTGGGGCCGCCTTTTGGGCAACCTGTTCCTGTCGGTGCTGAAACGCCCCATGGTGATAGGCTTGCTGGGTGGGTTCGTGCTGATGCTTGCAGGGATCGAGCTGCCCTCGGCGGCGAACCGGCTGCTGGATATGCTGGCCGCGTCCGCCTCGGCCCTGGCGCTGTTCGTGATCGGGGGCTCGCTGGTTGGCTTGCCGCTTGCGGGGAACTCTACACTGGCGGCGCAAACCATTGTGGCCAAGCTGGTCGCCCACCCGGCGCTTGTGCTTGGCGCGGCGATGCTGATCCCCGTGGTAGGCTTGCCCGCCCTTGCGCCTGAAATGTATGTTGCGCTGATCCTGTCCGCAGCCATGCCCATGTTCGGCATCTACACGGTGCTCGCGCAGGAATACGGTCACGAGGGGTTGGCCTCGCTGTCGCAAGTCGGCGCGACCTTCGCGTCCTTCTTTACGCTTTCGGCGCTGCTTTTGCTGCTTTAAACGCGCTGTTTGGACAGCTGTACCGCCAGGATTCCCAAAGCGATCGCCACCACGCCGACCACGTCCAGCAGGCCCAAGCTTTCCCCCAGCAGAACAGCGGCGACGGCTACACCGAAGAACGGGTTCAGGAAATGGTAGGTCGAGGCTTTGACGGCCCCGATCCGGTTCACCAACCAGAACCACACCCAAGTGGCCGTCAGTCCGGGCACCAGCGTGGTGTACAGGAACGCCACCACCAGCTGCCACGTCAGATCAAAGCTTTGATCTTCGAACAGTGCCGCCGGAACCGCAAGAATGACCGAGCCCACCAGCATTTGCAGCCCGACGATCATCATCACGTTCCCCCCCGAGGACGCACCGCGCACGGACAGGGTTGCGACGGTCAGGGCGATCGCAGCGATAAAGCATAAGGCAAGACCCACCCTGTCGACCTGACCTTCAAGACGGGCGCCCATGATGATCACCACACCCAAAACGCCCAGCATCAAGCCAAGAACACCAACCTTGGGCAGCCGGTCCTTGAAAACCACCCACCCGGCCAGCGCCACCATCAGCGGCATGGTCGACGCGATGATCGAGGCAAGGCTGGCCTCGATCGTCTGCATGGCCACAAAGTTCAACCCCAGATACAGGGCGTTCTGGCAAAGGCCGAACAGGATCGTTGCCTTCCATTGGGCGCGGTTCAGACGAAAGCTTTGACCCAGCGCCAGGGCGATGCCCACACCGATCAGACCCGACAGAAGAAAGCGCAGTGACAACGAGCCCATGGGCGGCGCGTATTGCACGATCACCCGCGCCGAGGTGAAGGCCGAGGACCACATGAACGCGAACGCCATGCCCATTCCGATTGCTCTGATGTCCACCCGATGTCTCCTTAATAGAAAAGGGCCGCCCCGTCTGGGACGACCCTTTCCGAAACTTTGATCAAAAGCAAGATCAGGCGTTCACGCTGTCCTTCAGCGCTTTGGCAATGGTCATCTTCACAACCTTGTCGGCCTCTTTCTTGATTTGCTCGTTGGTGGCGGGGTTACGCACCATACGCTCGGGGCGCTCGCGGCAGTAGATTTTGCCGACGCCGGGCAGAGTCACGGCACCGCCGCCGGACACTTCACGAGTGATGATGGTGGTCACGGCTTCCAGAGCAGCGCCAGCAGCTTTCTTGTCTACGCCCATTTCCTCGGCCAGTGCGGCAACCAGTTGGGTCTTGGTCAACGGTTTGGTCATTTTTTTGTTCTCCTTCATTTGCCCGATTTCTTGGGCCTCATTGCCCGGCATTTAACTGTATGTCGTGGGGGAACACAACGAATTGTGTCCCTGAACCCCATAAAAACATACGTTTTGTGACACCTGACGCTAGGTCAAAGAAACGCTGTCTCGTCAAAACTGCGCAGCTTGCGGCTGTGAATGCGTTCCAGCGGCATTTCTCTTAACCGCTCCATCGCCCGAATGCCAATCAGCAAATGACGCGAAACCTGCGTTTTATAGAAATCGCTGGCCATGCCGGGCAGCTTCAGCTCTCCGTGCAGGGGTTTATCGCTGACGCACAAAAGCGTGCCGTAGGGAACGCGGAATCGGAACCCGTTTGCGGCGATGGTGGCGCTTTCCATATCCAAAGCCACGGCGCGGGATTGAGACAGGCGCTGCACCGGCCCGGCTTGATCGCGCAGCTCCCAGTTTCGGTTGTCCAGGCTGGCGACGGTGCCGGTGCGCATCACGCGTTTCAGGTCATACCCCTCAAGCGCGGTTTCATCTGCCACGGCCTGTTCCAGGGCGATCTGAATCTCGGCCAGCGCGGGCACGGGCACCCAGACAGGCAGGTCATCGTCCAGCACCTTGTCCTCGCGCACATAGGCGTGGGCCAGTACGAAATCACCCAAGGACTGACTGGCGCGCAGCCCCGCACAATGGCCCACCATGACCCACGCATGAGGCCGCAGCACCGCAATATGATCGGTCGCCGTTTTCGCATTCGACGGCCCCACCCCGATGTTCACCAAGGTAATCCCAGCCCCATGTTTCCGCTTAAGGTGATAAGCTGGCATCTGAGGCAACTTGTCGGTGGGCAGCAGCGGATCATCGGGGCCCGTAATCTGTGCATTCCCGGTGCTGACAAACGCCGTATAGCCGCTGTCCGGATCCGCCAGCATCTTGCGGGCATAGGCCTCGAATTCGGACACGTAGAACTGGTAGTTGGTGAACAGCACGTGGTTCTGGAAATGCTCGGGGTCCGTGGCGGTATAGTGCGACAGGCGCGCCAGGGAATAATCCACACGCTGCGCGCTAAAGGGCGCCAGGGGGCGCGTGCCGTCTGCGGGCACGGCATAGGTTCCGTTCACGATATCATCATTGGTGGTGCTCAGGTCCGGCACATCGAACACGTCGCGCAGAGTAAAGGCCGCCGCGCCTTCATGAGGGACGGTCGCCCCGCCCACGGACATCGCGAAATGCACCGGCATCGGGGTGTCCGACACACCGATTTGAACAGGAACACCGTGGTTGCAAACCAGCAGGTCGATCTGCTGCTTTAGGTAATGCTCGAACAGATCTGGGCGGGTGATAGTGGTGGCATAGGTGCCCGGCTCGGCCACATGCCCAAAGCTCAGGCGGCTGTCGATCTGGGCGAAACTGGTGGTGGTGATGCGGACCTCGGGGTAATACGCGCGATAGCGCACCCGCGTCTCGCCGTCCTTCATGGCTTCTGCAAACGAAAGCTGCAGAAAGTCCACCGCGCCGCGATACAACTCGATCAGACGCGCCACTGCGGCTGCAGGATCGGTGAACGTCTGTTTCTGCGGCAGATCTGGGGTCAGAACGGCGGGCTGCTGTGGGGTCATACGGTCCTCGGGTCTTTTAGAGGACGTTGACACGAGGGCCGCCCACGTTCAACCCGCGTGACACCTTGGAGGCAGCCACACGGGCCACCCCCAAGCATGCCTGCAGCGAAACTCAGGCGGCGTCGAAGTCCAGAACCAGCTTTTCGCTGGTTGGGCGCGTCTGGCAGCCCAGTATGAAACCGGCCTCCAGTTCCCATTCTTCCAGCGAATAGTTCACGGCCATTTCGGCGCTGCCTTCCTCGACCTTGCAGCGGCAGGTGCAGCACATGCCGCCCTTGCACGAATAGGGCAGTTCCAGGCCCTGTCGCGCGGCGGCGTCCAGAACCGTTTCATCCTGTGCGTCGAATTCAAAGACGCGGCGAGTGCCATCCAGGATGACCTCGACCGTGACCCCTTGTTCCGCGGCAGCCTGGGCGGCGGCGGATGCGGGTGCCTTGGGGGCCTCACCTTCATAGAAGCGTTCAAAATGGATCGCGGTTTTCTCGACGCCTTCGGTTTCAAGCGTGGCAGCAACGTCGTCGATCATGTCACCGGGGCCACACAGATAGATGCCATCCGCCTGAAGATCGATCGCGCCGGCGCGGCCCAATGCGGCGATTTTCTCGCCGGTAATGCGACCGTTCAACAGGTCCACGTCTTGCGGCTCGCGGCTGAGGATGTGGATCAGGGTAAAGCGATCAGTATAGCGATCCTTCAGCGCGTCCAACGCCTCGCGGAACATGATGCTATCGGTTTTGCGGTTGCCATAGACCAGCGTGACCTCATGGCCCTGCGCGAGTTGGTCTGCAGCGATGGACACCATCGGGGTGATGCCCGACCCTGCCGCGATCAGGATCAGCTGCTTTTCACCCTTGGGCGTAAAGCGTCCCTCGGGCGGCATGACCTGGATCGTATCCCCGGCTTGCAGCCCCTGCGCGAAGGTCGAGAATTTGCCCTCATCGACCCGCTTCACACCCACGGTCAGCGGCCTGCCGGGCAGGCTGGCAATGGAATAAGACCGGCGCAGATCCTCGCCCTCGATTTCAGTGCGCAGGGTCAGGTATTGGCCGGGTTTCCAGTCAAAGGTGCCGTTCAGATCGGTCGGCACATCAAAGGTGATCGCCACTGCATCGGGCGTTTCGTGGGTCACGGTCTGGATGGTCAGGTTGTGAAACATCTCGCCAGTCCTCTCAGATACATTTGAAATAGTCGAAGGGTTCGGCGCAGGCCGTGCAGCGGTATTGCGCCTTGCACGCGGTCGAGCCGAACTCGGATAGTCGTTCTGTTTGCGTCGAGCCGCAGCGCGGGCAGGTCACGGTGGTTTCGCCGAACAGCATCAGGCCTTTTCCTGTCGCCTCTTCGGGTGGAGCGATCCCGTATTCCCGCAGCTTCTGCCGGCCATCGGCGCTGATCCAATCGGTGGTCCAGGCAGGCGACAGGATGCGTTCGATATGAACCTTTTCAAACCCGGCATCGCGGATCGCGGTTTCGATCGCCAGCTCGATGGCTAGGGTCGCCGGGCAGCCCGAATAAGTGGGCGTAACACCGGCTTTCACGGCACCATCTTCGAGCCTAACCCAGCGCAAGATTCCCAAGTCCGCAACGGTGACACAGGGCACCTCGGGATCTGGAACTTGCGCTGCGGCGTCCCAGGCGCGCGCCTCCTCTTGCGCGGCCCGGGACATTACCAGCTGGCCCCAGGATGGGCCCGGTACAGCGATTGCATCTCGGCCAACAGATGGCCAAGGTCCTCGCCATGCACGCCCTCTCGGCCGCCGGTGTGGGGATAGTCGATGCTGGGCACATCCAGCAACGCCTGTTCGAAAATCTGAGCGATCACCGCATCAAAGGCAGGGCGCATGTCGGCCCGCTTGGGCAGAATGCCCGCCGCCTCGGCCTCTTGCGCGGCTTCGGAACTGACGAACAACTCGTCGACATAGATCGACAGCGCCTCAACAGCATCCTTCATCCGACGCGCGCTTTCCTCGGTGCCATCGCCCAGACGGATCACCCACTCACCCGCATGACGGATGTGATAGGCCATCTCTTTCACCGCCTTGCCAGCAACCCCGCGGATCACCTCGTCCGAACTTTCGGCCGCAGCTTCCCAATAGGGCTTCATGAAGGCCGCGAAATACAGCTGACGCAGCATGGTATGGGCGAAATCTTCGTTGCGACGCTCGACCAGCAGACAGTTGCGATACTCCCGCTCACCCCGCAAATAGGCCATGTCATCCTCGGACTGACCCTTACCTTCCAGGTTCGCGGCATGCTCATACAACGTGCGCGCTGTGCCGATCATGTCCAACGCCATGTTCGGCATGGCCAGGTCTTCCTCCAGCAAGGGCGCATGTCCGCACCATTCCGACACCCGATGCCCCAGCACCAGATTGTCATCCGCCAGTTCCAGAATTGCCTGATAGATGGCCATCACATATGCCCCACTTCTTCTGGGATGTCATAGAAGGTGGGATGACGGTAAATCTTGTCCGCCGTCGGCTCGAAATTTTCGTCAGCCTGATCAGGGTCGCTGGCCACGATGTCCGCAGACCGAACCACCCAGATCGAGGTTCCCTCGCCCCGGCGCGTATACACATCACGGGCAGCCTGCACGGCCATCACCTCATCTGCGGCATGGATCGAGCCCACATGTTTGTGCGACAGCCCATTGCGCGGCCGAATGAATACTTCCCAAAGCGGAGTTGTACTGACCATCTCGCTCTCCTCTCAATTCTCGTGAATTCCCAAAGGGACGGTGGGCGGGGCGACGTTGCCAACGGCAACGAGCGTCGTCCCGCCAGTCCTGTTACTCAGCGGCCATCTTGCGCGACCGGCGCTTCTCGGCATGGGCCAGCGCAGCCTCGCGCACCCAAGCGCCATCGTCCCAGGCCTTCTTGCGGTCGCGAATCCGGTCCCGCGCCATCGGGCCATGCCCCTTCACCACGCGCCAAAATTCGCTCCAGTCGATCTCGCCGTGGTCATAGCCGCCCTTCTCCTCGTTCCATTTCAGATCGGGATCAGGGATTTTCAGACCCAGGTATTCGGCTTGCGGCACGGTCGCATCAATAAACTTCTGCCGCAGCTCGTCATTGCTGAACCGCTTGATCTTCCACGCCATGGACTGATCCGAGTGCTGGCTGTCCGCGTCATGCGGCCCGAACATCATGATCGAGGGCCACCACCACCGGTTCAGGCTGTCCTGCGCCATTTCCTTTTGCTCGGGTGTGCCCTGCGCCAGCGTCATGACGATCTCATAGCCCTGACGTTGGTGGAAACTCTCTTCCTTACACACCCGGATCATCGCGCGGGCGTAGGGCCCGAATGAACAACGACACAGCGGGATCTGGTTCATGATCGCGGCGCCATCGACCAGCCAGCCAATGGTGCCGATATCGGCCCAGCTCAGCGTGGGATAGTTGAAAATCGAAGAATACTTGGCCTTGCCCGAGTGCAGCTCCTCGGTCATTTCTTCGCGACTGACACCCAGCGTTTCAGCGGCCGAATACAGGTACAGCCCGTGACCGCCTTCATCCTGCACCTTGGCCAGCAAGGCGGCCTTACGGCGCAGCGTCGGGGCGCGGGTGATCCAATTGCCCTCGGGCAGCATACCCACGATTTCCGAATGCGCGTGCTGGCCGATCTGGCGCACCAAGGTGCGGCGATAGCCTTCGGGCATTTCATCATTCGGTTCAATCTTTTGCTCGGCATCAATCCGAGCCTGGAACCGGTCCAGAAATTCCTGAGTTTCCTGGGTGCTGCCATCAGCCCCAATCAAACCTTGTGAATACATGGCTTGGTCTCCTCCTGTCGCTCAGCTCGTTATATGTTACGAAATATATAAATGAAAGAATTTTTGTAACACTTGTGATCAGAAAAGTTTCAACGCAGGTTAATCTTATGACTAAGACATTGATCTCATTCGGGCATGGTTACTCCGCTGCCGCTTTGGCGCAGCGGCTGATTTCTCGGGATTGGCGGGTTTTCGGCACAACCCGAAGCCCTGAAAAAGCCAAACCGATTCGAGAAACAGGGGTCACACCGATCGTTCTGGACGACAAGGACGCACAGGTTGAAAGCGCGTTATCCCACGCGACACACCTACTGATCTCTGCCGGCCCGGGTGCAGACGGAGACCCAACCCTTCGACGTTTTGGCGCCCAGATCGCGGCCGCCCCACATTTGGAATGGGTCGGCTACCTGTCCACCACCGGAGTTTATGGCGATCATCAGGGTGGCTGGGTGGATGAGAACACTCCGCTGACCCCTTCGACCCAGCGCGGAAAATGGCGTGTCGCGGCCGAGCGGGAATGGCAGTCGCTGGGCCTGCCCCTGCATATCTTCAGGCTGGCCGGAATATATGGCCCTGGGCGCGGACCTTTCGCCAAGGTACGCAGCGGCACGGCGCGACGGATCATCAAGGAAAACCAGGTTTTCAGCCGCATTCATGTCGAAGATATCGCTCAAGTGCTGCATGCCTCGATCACGCGGCCCAATCCGGGCGCAATCTACAATGTCTGTGATGATCTGGCCGCTCCGCCCCAGGACGTCATCGCACATGCAGCCAATTTGCTGGGCTTACCAGTGCCACCGGCCGTGCCATTTGAACACGCGGACATGACACCCATGGCCCGCAGTTTCTATGCGGAATCCAAGCGTGTTCGAAATGATCGGATCAAGGACGAGCTGGGCGTCAGCCTGACCTATCCGGACTACCAGTCCGGATTGGCCGCACTTATTTGATGGCCAGAAGGATCAGTGCATTCATCAGGTAGAAAATCGCGTGATCGGTCGAGGCCGAGCTGCTTGCGTCGGCGGCGATCACCTGTGGGTCCATCTTGCCTTTATCAGCGCTACCAGCAACCGCAGGGGCGGCCGAAAGCATTAGAATCAGGGGCAGTGCTGCAAATTTTTTCATGCTCTTTGTTCTCCGATCTGAGCGATTTCCAAGGCTGATAGCACCTTTGCCTGAATTTTGGGCGCATTCAAGCCCGCAACGGCGTACATATCAGCAGGGTTTGCTTGATCGATGAAAATATCTGGCAAAACCATCGAGCGAAATTTGAGCCCAGTGTCAAAAACACCCTCTTCAGCCAACAGATGGGCGACGTGGCTGCCAAAGCCACCGATGGCACCCTCTTCGATGGTGATCAGCGCCTCGTGATCGGCGGCAAGCTGCAGGATCAGCTCGCGGTCCAGGGGTTTGGCGAAACGCGCGTCAGCCACGGTCGGGGTGATGCCCTGAGCTTGCAGCAGTTCACAAGCGGCCATTACTTCGGACAGGCGCGTACCAAAGGACAGGATCGCGACGCGGTTACCCTGTTGGATCATCCGGCCCTTACCGATCTCAATCGGCTCGCCGCGTTCGGGCATGTCCACGCCCACGCCTTCACCGCGCGGATACCGGAACGCAATCGGGCCATCGTCATAGGCAGCAGCGGTGGCGACCATGTGCACCAACTCGGCCTCGTCCGCGGCGGCCATCACCACAATGCCCGGCAGATTGGCCAGAAACGCGGTGTCAAAGCTGCCTGCATGGGTGGCGCCATCGGCCCCAACCAACCCGGCCCGGTCAATCGCAAAGCGCACGGGCAGGCGCTGAATCGCAACGTCATGCACCACCTGATCATAGCCCCGCTGAAGGAAGGTGGAATACATCGCGCAGAACGGCTTCAACCCACCTGCGGCCAGCCCGGCGGCAAAAGTCACCGCGTGCTGTTCTGCAATGCCCACGTCAAAACAGCGGCTGGGATAGCGTTCAGCGAACAGGTTCAACCCGGTCCCGTCAGGCATCGCTGCCGTCACCGCGCAGATCTTGTCATCCGCAGCGGCCATGTTCACCAGCGTCTGTCCAAACACCGATGTATAGCTTGGCGCGTTCGACGGCGCTTTTTTCTGCTTTCCAGTGATCACGTCGAATTTCGCGGTGGCATGACCCCGGTCGCGTGCTTGCTCGGCTGGGGCATAGCCCTTGCCTTTTTTGGTGATCACATGAAGCAGAATTGGCCCGGTTGCCCGTGCTTTGACAGTGCGCAGAACCGGCAGCAGCTGGTCCAGATCGTGGCCATCAATCGGCCCGATGTAGGAAAAGCCAAGTTCTTCGAACAGCGTGCCACCGACAGTCATGCCTTTCAACATTTCCTTGGCGCGCTTGGCACCCTCGCGGAACGGTTCGGGCAGCAGGCTGACGGCGCCCTTGGCGGCGGCCTTGAATTCCTGAAACGGCTCGCCCGCATACAACCGGCTAAGATAGTTGGACAGCGCACCCACCGGCGGAGCGATCGACATGTCGTTGTCGTTCAGGACCACGATCAGGCGCTTTTTCAGATGGCCAGCGTTGTTCATTGCCTCAAAGGCCATGCCCGCGCTCATGGACCCGTCGCCAATCACGGCAATCGCGTCACCCAAGCCTCCCTCGGCGTTGCCACCCAGATCACGCGCGACGGCAAAGCCCAACGCGGCCGAAATCGAAGTCGAGCTGTGTGCCGCGCCGAACGGGTCAAAGGGGCTCTCGGATCGTTTGGTGAACCCAGACAGCCCATCCTTTTGCCGCAGAGTGCGGATACGGTCACGCCGACCGGTCAGGATC
Source organism: Thalassovita sp. (assembly GCF_965218685.1). GTDB lineage: Bacteria > Pseudomonadota > Alphaproteobacteria > Rhodobacterales > Rhodobacteraceae > Thalassobius. The sequence goes on from NZ_OZ244657.1 coordinate 786,147, forward strand.
TTGTGCGGATAACATTGGTGGCTGACGTCCCAGATCACCTTGTCCTTGGGCGTGTCAAACACGGCATGCAAAGCGACGGTCAGTTCGACCACGCCCAGACCCGCGCCCAGATGGCCACCCGTTTCCGAAACAGCACTGACAGTTTCGGCCCTCAACTCGTTTGCAATTTGATGCAGCTGAGCGTCGCTGAGCCCTTTCAGGTCAGCGGGGACATTCACTTTGTCCAGCAATGGCGTGTGCGGTCGGTCCGACATGGGCCCTCCGGGCGGCAGTTAGCTTGCACGCGAAATAACGAAGCGAGCGGCCTCTCGCAAGGTGTCCGCCTGACTTCCATACACAGCTAGGGCATCGCAGGCCTGTGTCACCAGCCCCGATGCGCGAGCTTTCGCCGCATCCAGACCCAAAAGGGACACGAACGTGGCCTTGCCCGCGTCCGCGTCCTTGCCTACGGCCTTGCCCACGGTTTCGGCGTCACCCTCGATATCCAGCACGTCATCCCAGATCTGGAACGCCAAGCCCAAACAGCGCGAGTAAGTCTTCAAAGCAGCCGGATCGTCCCCTGCCATGATCGCGCCGGCGGTGGCGGACCATCCGATCAGCGCCCCGGTTTTCCCGGCCTGCAGACGTGTGATCTGCTCCAGGTTCAACGGGTCAGCCACAGATTCAGCCGCGATATCCATTTCCTGGCCGCCAACCATGCCCGCAATACCAGCGGCGCGTGCGAAGCCGTCGATCAAGGTAATTTTCCGCGCGGGATCGCACTCGACCTGACACAGCGCCTGAAAGGCCAGCGATTGCAGCGCATCTCCGGCCAGAACCGCCGTTACCTCGTTCCATTTGACATGCACCGTGGGCTGGCCCCGGCGAAGGGCGTCATCGTCCATGCACGGCATGTCGTCATGCACCAAAGAATAGGCGTGCATGCATTCGATCGCAGCCGCAGCCGGTATCGCCGAGGGTTTCGAAATCCCGTGCAGGCGCGCGCTTTCCAGTACCAGAAAACCGCGCAGACCCTTGCCGCCCATGCAGGCATATTCCATCGCCTGGGCAACGGGGCTGTCCTGCCCGTCCAAGGCCTGACGCACCCAACCTTCGGCGGCGTCGCGGGCTTGACCCAGCGCGCTCTGCAAATCGACATGGCTCATGGGTGCCTCTTACAGACCTTCAACAGGCTTTAGACCAGCGGCATTTCCGTCCCCATCCAACGTGATGGCGGCGACCTTTTCCTCGGCCTCTTTCAGCTTGGTCTCGCAGCGCTTTTTCAGCTCGGCCCCGCGTTCATACAGCTTGATGGAATCGTCCAGCGCCACATCACCGCGTTCCAGCTGGCCTACGACTTGCTCCAGCTCGGCCATGGCCTCTTCGAAAGTCATTTCGGATACAGGACGGTCGGTCATCGGGGGCTCCTTCAAGCGCGTTGCGGCGCCACCTTATCCGCGCCCGCGCGAAGGTTCAATTCGGTTGACGCTACGCAGGTGCTGGCTGATGGTGAAGGATATGAGTGTCGTGACCACCAGCAACCTAAAGCTTTATCCGGCCCAGGCCGCTGCCGCCCACCAGCAGGCGTTGCAGATGGCTGGCGGCTTGGGGATAACGGCTGGCGAAACCCTGCGCTTTTCCCCGGATCGCCAGATCGTTCTGCGCGCCGAATGGGAGGGGCGCGAGGTAGTGCTGCGCGCGCCTCTGTCTGCGGATGCTGTCGCCGTCATGGCCAAGGAATGGACCGAACTGACGCGGGTCCACACCTACATGTCCGAGGGCCCAAACCAGGTGGCCGCGCCTTTGTATTTCGACGAAGATACCGGCTTGATGGTGATCAGTTTCGTGCAAGGCACTCCGTTGATGACCCACCTGTCCAAGCTTCCCGAAAAGCTGCGCGCGCCCACCTATTCCCGCGCCGGGGATTGGCTGCAGACCTATCTGGCGCCCACACTGACGACCCGCCCGGCCAACACCAAGCGCTGGCTGAAAAGGGCGAAAGATGCGATCGCGCGGCAGCCTCATGAACAACTGCACGAGGTCGAGCGGCGGGTTTTCCGTCAGATGCGACTGTTGTCGAAACAGATCGGGGATGCGGACTGGTCCGTCGCGATCACTCACAGCGATTTTCACCCTAACAACCTGATCCTGGACGCGGGCACCCTGACGGGCATCGACTGTGGCGGGTCCGGCATGGCGCCGGTGGCCAAGGACCTTGCGCGCTCGTTGACGCATATGACGCGGCGCGGGGTGATGTTCGGAAAAGAACGGCGCTTTGGCGTGGATGCCGCAGCCCTCAGGGCCCTGCAAGACACGATGGATCTGCCCGCGCAGGTGTGGACGCTGCACCTTCCCTTCATGCTGTGCTTTGAGACCCTGTTCCGGGTCGAGCATCCGCAGATGCCCGCAGACCGCGTGGATCATGCCTATCGGATGACCCGTGCGCTGCTGCGCGACCTGCGGCAGATCACCTGACGCCTCAGCCCTGCGACAGCGCTGAGGCATGCGCGGCCGCACTAGCCGCCAGCGCCTCAAGATCATAGCCGCCCTCAAGGGTGGAAACGATACGCCCCTGACAATGCCGATCAGCCAGGGCCATCAACTCGCGCGTGATCCAGGTGAAGTCATCCGTGCTCCAATTCAATTGCGCCAGCGGGTCAGCCATATGCGCATCGAACCCGGCTGAAATCAGGATCAGCTGCGGTTTATAATCGTCGATCATGGGGAAAACCCGCCCCTGATAGGTCTGGCGCATGGCCTGCGACCCCGTGTGAGGCTCGAGCGGCAAGTTGACGATCTGGTCATGGGCCCCACGCTCGCCCTCGGTGCCAGTGCCGGGCCACAAAGGCGACTGGTGCGAGGAAAAGAACAACACGCCGGGTTCATCCCACAGCAAGTCTTGGGTGCCATTACCGTGATGCACGTCGAAATCCACGACGGCAACGCGCTCCAGCCCCTTGGACAGCGCATGTTTGGCGGCGATGGCTACGTTGCCAAACAGGCAAAACCCCATCTGAGTCTCGGTCTCGGCGTGGTGCCCCGGTGGGCGCGTGGCCACGAAGGCGTTCGTAACCTCACCGTCCAGCACCGCATTCACGGCCGCGATATTGGCCCCCACTGCCCGCCGCGCCGCCTGCATTGATCCAGCCGACATATGCGTGTCGGCGTCCAGCGGAACGGTGCCTTCGGATGGGACAGCCGCGGCGATCTTGTCCAGATAGCGCTGCGGGTGACACAGCAGGATATCGCGATCCTCGCACAAAGGGGCCAAGCGCCGGTCCAGCGTTAGCGGTTCAAGCGCCCGCGCGATCACCTGCAGCCGGGCCACCTGTTCGGGGTGACCGGGCGGGGTGATGTGCCCAAGGCAGTCATCATGCATGTACAAAGCCGTGGTCATGCGTCCCCCTTTCCGGTTGTTCGTCAGTCAGGTCAACCCTGCTGTTCCTGACAGGTCAGCGCGGCATCCAAGGCCACCATCGTGCCCGTCAGATCAATGGCCATGACCTCGCCGCTGTCATTAAACAGCGTCATGGTCTGGCGCGCTGCAATGTCCCACAGGAAATCGGGGCTGTCGAAATAGATATCCGCCCCCGGCACATCCGCCAGATAGAGGCCGTGCGCGACGCCTTCATAGGTTTGGCCGTCCAGGTCGAACAGGATATCATAGGCCTCGCCCTCGACAATATCGCCCCAGTTTTCGTGGAACGCAGTGACATAGCCGCCGCCCTCGTCCCGATCAAAACCGACCCGCACCAAGACATCGTTTGTGAACTCGGCCTGGATCAGGCAGCCATTGCCCAGTGTCGGGTCCACCAGGATTTCCCAGCCCCCGACTTCGTCCCAATAAACCAGTTCCTGCGCCATCGCGGCAGATGCGAAAATGACAGCACAACAGGCCGCGTAAATCCCTGTCTTCAAATACTTCCTCCTGAACGGGCGAGTGGTGCCCACCAAAACGTAACACAGCCTTTGGAAAGAGCACCTGTTTTCTGCGCGTCAGAAGCCGACCTAGTCCGGTGCCAGCATATACCCGGCCCCACGCACCGTCTGAAGGTAGCGCGGCTGCTTGGGGTCTGCCTCGATCTTGCGACGGAGACGGGTGATCTGAACATCCACAGCACGCTCTTGGGCTTGTCCGCGATCGCGGCCCAATTCTTCGACCAGCTTACTCCGAGAGATCGGCTCGTGCGGCAAGCCCGAGAAGATTTTCATCAGCTGGCTTTCCGTCGCCGTCAGTCGCACCAGATCATCACCGTGCCACATCTCGCCGCGCTCAGTGTCATAGCGAATCTCGCCCAGCGACAGTACCTTCGGGGCGGTATCTACGGCGCCAACCTCGGGCATGCGGCGCAGAATGGCGTTGATCCGCAGCAGCAGTTCTTTCGGTTCGAAGGGTTTGGACAAATAGTCGTCGGCACCGGCCTCAAGCCCGGCAATCCGGTTCTCGGTCTCACCCCGAGCGGTCAGCAACAGGATGGGGGTGGAAATCTCTTGCCGCAACGCCTTGGTCAGGCTGATGCCGTCCTCGCCAGGCATCATCACGTCCATCACGATCAGGTCGAACTCCAGCCCGGACAGCAAACGCCGCGCGTGGGCAGCATCGCGTGCGGCCGACACCAGGAATCCGTTCTTCATCAAGTATTTCTGCAACAGCCCACGAATGCGTTCATCATCATCGACGATTAGCAGGTGGGGATCGACGTCGCTCATGCGCCACTCTCCCTAAGAGCATGATAGCGGCGACGCATTTCTGGGTCCATCATAGCCTCGAGCACTTGTCGAAAACCGGCCACGGCCTGAGGCCCGGCCGCGCGATAGGCCGCCCGCATACGGGCGCGTTGGGCATCCGAAAGCTTACGTTCCAAAGCTTCTCCGTCCTCGGTCAGATAAAGATGACGCTCGCGTTTGTCAGCCACGCCAACACGGCTTTCGACCAACCCATCCTCGATCAGGGTGCGCAGCACGCGGTTCAGGGATTGCTTGGTCACACCCAGCAGGATCAGCAGGTTGTTGACGGTGGTCCCGGGCGCCCGATTGATGAAGTGAATCGCCCGGTGATGCGCCCGACCATAGGCCATGCCGGCCAAAATCCGGTCCGGATCCGCGGTAAACCCCCGATATGCAAAGAACATCGCCTCGATACCCTGGCGCAGCTGTTCATCTGTCAGAAAAAGGAGGTTCTCTCCGGTCGTAACTTCAGACATGTCATCCCCCTGAAAATCGTTATCAATATGCCTGCTTTTCCAGCAGCTTAAGTCAGTCTTATTGACATTCCAAGGGTGAACTGATACCGAATCGCAGCTTTCGCGCAAGAAAATGTCCGACCCGGACCAATTTGGCGCAATTTTCGCAAAACGGCAACGCGCAGGAGGATGAAAATGGCTGGCTATGATGATCGCGACGGTAAGATCTGGATGGATGGCGAAATGGTGGACTGGCGCGACGCCAACGTCCATATCCTGACGCACGCCTTGCATTATGCCTCGTCCGTATTCGAAGGCGAGCGTTGCTACAACGGCAAAATTTTCCTGTCCCGCAAGCACTCCGAACGCCTGCACAAATCCGGCGAGATGATGGACATGCCCATCCCCTATTCCGTCGACGAGCTGGAAGCCGCCAAACAGGCCGTTCTGGACGCCAACAACCTGACCGACGCGTATGTGCGCGTCGTTGCCTGGCGTGGTGCGGGCGAAGACATGGGCGTTTCCGCTGCGCGCAATGCGGTACGTGTTGCCGTGACCGCTTGGGAATGGGGCAGCTACTATGGTGACGCGAAATACAAGGGTGCGAAACTGGACGTTGCCAAGTGGAAACGCCCCTCGCCGGAAACCATCCCCACCTCGGCCAAGGCAGCGGGTCTTTATATGATCTGCACCATGTCCAAACACGCTGCCGAGGCCAAGGGCTGCTCGGACGCGCTGTTCATGGATTACCGCGGCTATGTGGCCGAAGCGACCGGCGCCAACATCTTTTTCGTCAAGGACGGCGAGGTGCACACACCCCTGCCCGACGCGATCCTGAACGGCCTGACCCGCCAGACCGTTATCGGCATGCTGAAAGAGCGCGGCATCACCGTCCACGAACGCCACATCCTGCCAGAAGAGCTGGACGAGATGGAACAATGCTGGCTGACCGGATCAGCTGCCGAAGTAACCCCCGTGGGCCAGATCGGCGACTGGACGTTCGAAGTGGGCGACCTGTGCCGCGAGATTTCCGAAGCCTACGAGGCGCTGGTGCGCGCCTGATCGCAGACCGACCTAACGAAAACGCCGGCCTCGATGGTCGGCGCTTTTGTTTAGCTATCCGACCCGTGTATTGGCTGGCCTACCGCCTCTACGACGAACACTTCGCCACCTTTCGGCAGAGACCTAAGCAAGAAATCGCGAAGCCACTCAGCCTTATATGTCGAACATATGAGCCAAGATGTATCGCTCAGTTCGCGATAACCTCGAAAGCTGGTGATCCTCTCACGGACAGTGGAACAGTTTGTCCCACTGCGTAACGTTACAACGTACTTGCTCAATAGGCGTACCTCTCTGTTCACGAAAACGTTGTTTCGTGCTAACTGGATTTTTCATCGGTGTTCTTCGCAAGTTGACCAAACAATCTTAGCATCACTGCTAAACCTTGTGACTCGACTCACGATAGGCACAACATACAGATGGCTTACCCAGACAGGCAAATTGTATGTTTCTGGGGACAAGCTGTGAGCAACAGCGCTACGAGGCTGTCTTTGATAGAAAAGTCGTTTAGTAATCCACCCCGCGTTGCGCTTTGATGCCGGCGGCGTAGGGGTGTTTGACCTCGGTCATCTCGGTGACCAGATCGGCGTAGTCGCACAGCAATTCTGGTGCGTCGCGGCCCGTCAGGATCACGCTGGTGCGGTCAGAGCGGCGTTTCAGTCCCTCCAGAACCTGCTCGGCTGACAGATAGTCATAGCGCAGGGCGATATTGATCTCGTCCAGAACGATAAGGTCATAATCGCCGCTTTCCATCATCTCGCAGCCGCGGTTGAATGCGGCCGTCGCGGCGGCCACGTCACGGTCACGGTCCTGCGTGTCCCAGGTGAAGCCCTCGCCCATTGTGTGCCAATCTACCCCACCCAGACGGTCGAAAAACTGACGCTCTCCGGTGATCCATTTGCCCTTGATGAACTGCACGACGCCCACGGTTTTCTTCCACCCCAGCGCGCGGACGATCACGCCAAAAGCGGACGAGGATTTACCCTTGCCGTTGCCGGTATGGATCAGCACCAACCCCCGATCAGGGTCCTGTGCTTCGGCCACCTTGTCCTGATGGGCCTTCTGCATTTTCTGCATTTTCTGCTTGTGGGTGTCGCTCATGTCCGCCTCCTGTTCTCGCCCTGTCGGCATAAAGAAAAGGCCGGGGATTTGCACCCCCGGCCCTTTGGATTTCCATGTCTGGCGGATCAGCCGGGGCTCATCCCGCGCAGGCGTTCCGAGCGGCGGCGCAGCAGTTCCACCGTGGTCAGCAGCGCGATCGAGATCAGAACCAGGATCGTTGCCACCGACAGGATCGCCGGACTGATTTGCTCGCGGATACCGTTCCACATCTGGCGCGGAATGGTCTGTTCATCCAGGCCACCCACGAACAGCACCACCACAACTTCGTCAAACGAGGTGACAAAGGCGAAAAGTGCACCCGAGATCACGCCGGGCAGGATCAGCGGCATCTGCACGCGGCGGAACGTGGTCACCGGATCGGCGCCCATGTTGGCCGCGGCGCGGGTTAGCGAGTGGTCAAAGCCCACCAGCGTTGCGGTCACGGTGATGATCACGAACGGGATACCCAAAGTCGCGTGGGCAAGGATCACGCCCAGATAGGGAATGCCCCAATCCTGGATCGAAATGGCCGAGTAGAAGAAGAACAACCCGGTGGCCACGATAATGATCGGAACAATCATGGGCGAGATCAGGATCGCCATGATCACCCGGCGATAGGGCATCTCGGGGCGGGACAGACCCAGCGCCGCGACAGTGCCCAGACCGGTGGCCAGGATGGTCGAGAAGAAACCGATGATGACCGAGTTCTTCGCGGCGTTGATCCAGGCCGCATTCGACCATGCATCAGCCCACCAGCTGAAATCACGCGGGGCCTCGGGGGCCAGCATGCCGAAGGTCAGCAGCAGATCGTACCAGCGGGTGGAATACCCGTCTGCTTCGAACTTCAGCATCTTCTCGGTGAAGGTAAAGTACGGCTCGGCGTTGAAGCTAAGCGGAATCACCACCAGGATCGGTGCGATCAGGAACAAGAAGATCAGCGCGCAGATCACCAGATAGGTGTAATACCAGGCTTTCTCGAGCGGGTCGGCGTAGGACGGAAGTGCCATGTTTCGTATTTCCCCTTAGCCCAGTTTCAGATTGTCGATGCCGATCAGGCGATCGTACAGCCAGTACAGGATCATAACCCCGCCCAGCAGCATCGCAGCCAGCGCTGCGGCCAAGGACCAGTTCAGCGATTTCTGCATGTGGAATGCGATCAGGTTCGAGATCAGCTGACCATCCGCGCCACCCACAAGGGCCGGCGTGATGTAGTAACCGACCGCCAGGATGAATACCAACAGCGCTCCGGCACCGATGCCAGGCACGGTTTGCGGGAAGTAGATCCGGCGGAATGCGGTCCAGCTGGTTGCGCCCAGGCTGCGCGCGGCGCGCACATAGGACGGATTGATGGGACGCATCACCGAATACAGCGGCAGAACCATGAATGGCAGCAGGATATGCGTCATCGCAATCACCGTACCCAGCTGGTTATACATCATCTGCAACCGGTTCTCGTCTCCGAGCAGGCCCAGACCAACCAGAGAGTCATTCACCACCCCCTGTGATTGCAACAACACCATCCAACTGGTCGTACGCACCAGAAGCGACGTCCAGAAGGGCAGCAGCACAAGGATCATCAGCAAATTCGAGTGGCGCAGCGGCAATGTGGCCAGCAAATGCGCAATCGGGTAGGCCAGCACAAAGGTCATAAAGGTGATCAGCAGCGACAGGAACAGCGTCCGCTGGAACAGCTTTACATAAACCTGCCGGTTTTCGTTCACCATAACGACTTCGCCATCGGCGTTTTTGGTGCGGTCGGCAGCGGCCAGATAGAAGTTAAAGGTATAGGACGAAGACGCATCGCGCATCACGCGCCACAGGGCGGGATCGCCCCAATCCTCGTCCAGTTCCAGGATCGCGGCCTTATACGGAGGCTCTAGTTTATTGGCTTTTCGGGCGGCCTTGGTGAACATCGAACGCGAGCCCGACAGTTCATAGTTGATCCGGGTACCAGCCTGACCGGCGGCGCGCAGTTCCTTCAGAACCAACAGGTCCGAGGCCAGCGCAGCATAGGCGGCTTCGTCCGGTTCGGTTCCCAGCGGGTTGTCACCAAACCACGCCTTCAAATTCGTCATGATCGGGGTGCGAACCCCTGACCCGATCTCTTCATGCACCGTAAATCCTTCGTTATGAACGGATTTCTTCAGCATTTGGCCGATCGGCATCACAAACGTGATCAGAATGAAGGCCAAGAGCGGCAGCACCAGAAAAAATGCACGGCGTTTGGCGTGGGACTGTGCCCTGGCCAAGGCCTGTTTCAGCGGTTTGCCGTCCGCCGTTGTCAGCATTTCTCCGTTCGCACTTGCGTCGGTCATGTGGATGTCACCTTTCCCCGTCGTGGGCCGGGCCTTTGGCAGCCCGTACCCTGAAATAGCAGGATCGCCCCCGGAACAGGTCCGGGGGCATTCCTTAGGACTGGATTAGTTGGCCAGCCAAGCGTTGAAACGCTCGTTCAGCTCGGCGTCTTTATCGACCCAGAACTCGAAGTTGTTGACCAGAGCGTTGCCCAGGTTCGCAGCAGCCGTCGGCATGTGCGGGCCCATTTCGGTCACGCCATCCGAGTATTTGCCAACCAGAGCACCCGACGATTTACGGGCAGGACCGTAGGAAATCCACGAAGCCTGATCTGCCAGACGCTGAGTGTCGGTCGCGAAGGCGATGAAGTCCATCGCGGCTTCTTTGTTCGGCGCACCTTTGGGAACCACGAACAGGTCAAAGTCCATGATCTGACCGTCCCAGACAACTTCCAGAGGCTGGTTTTCAGCAACGGCAGCGTTGAAGATACGACCGTTATAGGCGGTCGACATCACAACTTCACCATCGGCCAGCAGCTGCGGAGGCTGAGCGCCGGCTTCCCACCAGACGATGTCGCCTTTGATGCTGTCCAGCTTGGCGAATGCACGATCCACACCTTCGTCGGTGTCCAGGATGTCATAGACCTCGGCCGCGGGCACGCCGTCAGCCATCAGAGCCATTTCCAGGGTCGCTTTGGCCGATTTACGCAGGCCGCGCTTGCCGGGGATCTTGGCGGTGTCGAAGAAGTCGCCAATCGAGACAGGCGCCATCGAGACGTTGTCTTTGTTATAGGCGAAAACGGTCGACCAAACGATGTTTGCAACGGCGCAATCCTGGATGGCGCCTTGGATGAAGTCATCGGTTGCCGGGGTGCCATCGGGCGCCGCGGGCAGCATCGAGGGGTCGATTTCTTCCAGCAGGCCTTCGTCGCACAGACGCACGGCGTCCGAGAATTCAACGTCAGCGACGTCAATCGACACATTGCCAGCCTCAACCTGAGCCTTGATCGGGGTCGCGGGGTTGTCCGCGTCGATCGAGTTCACTTTGACGCCGGTCTTGGCGGTGAACGGCTTGTGGTAAGCTTCGACCTGCGACTTGGTGTAGGCCCCACCCCAGGACATAACCGTCACTTCGCTAGCCTGTGCGGCAAATGCTGCAGTGGTCAGCGCCGACGCCAGAAGAGCTGTCTTGAGTTTCATTGTCATAACTCCCATTGATACCCGTCATTTAGATTTGTCGAGAGCACGAAACGGGTCAAACTTCCGCCTCTCTTAACGAACACGGGCCCGAACAGGCCGGGCCCGTGAATGCTTTATGCGTCCAGCGCGTGGCAGTCGGTCGGCAACCAGCCGATTTCCAACTGAGCACCGGGGATCAGGCGATCCTGGTCAGGTGCGTTCCGCGTCTTGACGACAAAGTCTTCGTTTCCGGCGACCCGCAGGCGTGTCCGGAAAATGTCACCCATGTAGATGAATTCCAGTACCTCTGCTTTCAGGGTATGAGCGCCCTCTTGCAGACGTGCCTTGTTGAATTCCACACGCTCGGGACGGATCGAAACCTTTGTCCGCTCGCCAGCTTTGGAAACGTTCACCGCTTTCGCGTCGATCAGCTCTCCATCGTCCAGCTTTACCAGACACAGGCCGTCGCTCTTCATTTCGACAACGGTGCCTTCCAGCGTGTTATTCTCGCCGATGAACTGCGCGACAAAGCTGTTTTCCGGCGCTTCGTACAGTTGATCCGGCGGGGCCAGCTGCTGAATGCGGCCATCGTCAAACACGGCAACGCGGTCCGACATTGTCAACGCCTCGGTCTGGTCGTGGGTCACGTAAACGGTGGTGATCCCCAGCTCGTGCGCCAGACGCGTGATTTCGAACTGCATGTGCTCACGCAGCTGTTTGTCCAGCGCGCCCAGCGGCTCGTCCATCAGGACCAACTCGGGTTCGAACACCAGCGCACGGGCCAGTGCGATCCGCTGCTGCTGACCACCAGACAACTGGGCAGGACGGCGATTGCCGAACGCACCCATCTGCACCATGTCCAGCGCACGCATGATTTTCTCTTCGCGTACGGACTTGTCCAGGCCGCGGACCTCAAGCGGGAACGAAAGGTTCTCGGCCACGGTCATATGCGGGAACAGAGCGTAGTTCTGGAACACCATCCCGATACCGCGCTTATGCGGCGGGATGTTGTTAATCGGTTTACCATCCAAAAGGATTTCGCCGTGTGTGGCGGTTTCGAAGCCGGCCAGCATCATCAGGCAAGTGGTTTTTCCCGAACCGGACGGCCCTAGCATTGTCAGGAACTCGCCCTTGGGCATGTCCAGGTTCAGATCTTTGACGACCAGTGTCTCACCATCATAGCTTTTCTGGACACGGTCGAATTTTACGAAACTGTCGTTCGTTGAAGCGTCGAGCAAGTGACCCCCCCGTGGGTTCTATTTTTTTCTGAAACTTAGCCAACTACATACGAAGACGATTTACAACATCCAAACCGACTGAAATGTTCAAAATGGCGGGAAGTTTGCCTTAAAAAACGTCGCTCCGCAGGCGTACCAAATCGCACAGGATGCAACAGCCATATCTATTGACCAAAGGTCAACAGAGCAAGTTTGAACGAAGAGGCTAGTTTCGCCATCAGCATGGCACCGCATTTGGCATTTCGCTGGCCGCAGGCGACACTTTTAGTCCATTTGCGACAATTTCGGCCTTCAAGACCCCTGAACACCCAGAGTGGTCGAGTACGCCCAGGCGGCGCTCGGTCAACGAGGCCACATAGATTTTGCCGTCTGGCCCGGTGACTGCACCAGTGGTCAAAGCATAGGCACCTTTGGGGTCTTGAAGTGTTTCGACCACCTTTCCGTCGCCACGCATCCGCAAAATGAACCCGTACCGTGTCGGCGCAGGTTTCATTTTTTGGGGCAGACGCAGCACCGCACGGCGAATCGCTGGGCTCTGGTCCAGTTTGTCCATCAGGTCATTGCGCGGACTGACCAGTCCCAACCACATCGTCCCGTCCGGGGCGTCGTTGATGTTGTCCGGAAAACCCGGAAGGTTCTCCAGCACCACCTTGCGCTCTGCCCCATCCGGGGAAAGGCGCCACACCCGATAGGCACCGGTTTCAACCACGAAGATCGCTCCGTCCGGGCCGATGGCCACACCATTGGGAAAGGTCATGCCATTCGCAAAAAGGCTCGCCTTGCCGGTGACCGGGTCATATTTCAGTACCCGCCCATTATTGGAATGTTCGATCAGGTCCAGGATCGAGGCTGACAGAGTTCCGCCGTTTGCCTCGGCCCCAAACCGTGTTGAGGCATCCGTGAAATAGATCGTCCCGTCCTGTGCGATATCCAGGTCGTTTGCATAAAGGATGGGACTCCCGTCGGCTTCGGTCGCCAAAACGTTCACTTCTCCGTTCTGATCGATCGACAGAAGGCCCTTAAACGCGTCAGCCACGTACAGGGTGCCATCAGGCGCAAACTCCAGCCCAAGCGGGCGACCACCGGTAATGGCAAACACTTCGGCCACGTCTTTGGGGTTAGTTCCGCGGCGGATGATCTCGCCGCCGTGTGTCGCCACATAGATCAGCCCGTCAGGACCAACGGCCACATCCTCGGGGCCGGTGCGCCCGTCCAGATCCAGAAACTCAAGGTCAGTCAACCGGGCGTTAGGGGCAAAATCACCTGAATACCCGGGGTTCGGAGGAGCCTGCCACGCCTTGGGCTGAACCGGGACCGGCCAAACCACAAGATACAGAACACAGATCCCGAAGATCAGTCCAAAAAGCCCAAAAAATGAACGCATTTTACCCCCTACTTGGCGCGGGGGTGTGCAGCCCCTTAACTCGCCGTAATCGCGGCCCGCCATAAACCTTCATCTTTAACGCGAGACATTCCCTCGTCAAGCGACTTAACCGCGCGATCAATCAGGATATCCACTTCCTCGCGGGTGATAACCAAGGGGGGGCTGATGATCATACGGTCCCCAACGTGGCGCATGATCAGGTTGTTGGCGAAGCACCGCTCGCGGCAGATATATCCCACTGTTCCCGCATCCGAGGCAAAGGCTGCGCGGCTTTCCTTGTGCGGTGTCAGGGCGATCGAGCCCATCATCCCCACGATCTTGGCCTCGCCTACCATGGGGTGATCGGTCAGGGCCTCCCATTTCTGTTTCAGATAGGGAGCAATATCGTCGCGGACATAGTCCACGATCTTTTCTTCTTGCATGATGTTGATGTTTTCCAGCGCCACAGCGGCGGCCACCGGATGCGCATTATAAGTATAACCGTGGTTGAACTCGCAGTTCCCGATCACCTCGGCCACCTCATCACTGACAATAGAGCCGCCGATCGGCTGATAGCCCGAGCTAAGCCCCTTGGCGATCGTCATGATATCCGGGGTGCAGCCCACGGTTTCACTGCCGAACCAATTTCCGGTCCGACCAAAGCCACAGATCACCTCGTCCGCGATCAACAGGATCTCATACTTGTCGCAGATGCGCTGGATTTCCGGCCAGTATGTTTCCGGCGGCACGATCACCCCGCCGGCGCCTTGCACGGGTTCGGCGATAAAGGCAGCGACGTTATCCTCGCCCAGATCCAAAATGGCCTTTTCAAGCTGTTGCGCGCGCTCCAGGCCGAATTCCTCGGGCGAGGTATCGCCCCCCTCGGCCCACCAGTTCGGCTGATCGATGTGATAGATATCCGGGATCGGCAAACCGCCCTGCGCGTGCATCCCCGTCATCCCGCCCAGCGACGCGCTCCCCACGGTCGAGCCGTGATAGGCGTTCTTGCGGCTGATGATGGTCTTTTTCGTCGACTTACCCTTCTGCGCCCAATAGGTGCGCACCATTCGAATATTGGTATCGTTCGCTTCGGATCCGGAACCTGCATAGAAAACGTGGTTCAAATGCCCCGGAGCGATCTCGGCCAGCTTCTGGCTCAGCGCGATGGCGGGCACGTGGGTCGTCATGAAGAACGTGTTGTAATAGGGCAGCTCGGCCATCTGGCGGGCGGCGACTTCGGCCAGACGCTGGCGACCATAGCCGATGTTAACGCACCACAGCCCGGCCATGGCATCAAGAATCTTGTTGCCCTCGCTGTCATGCACCCACGAGCCGTCCGCCCGCGTAATCACCCGAGCGCCTTTTTCGGCCAGCTCGGACTGGGTCGAGAAGGGATGCATATGGTGCGCCGCATCCAGAGCCTGCAGTTCCTGGGTGGGCATGTGGTTGGTGATCAGGGTCATTTCCGGCCTCAACAAACAGAAGAAAGGGCGCAAATCGAGTCGGCTCGACAAGCGTTTCGATCAGAATATGATCAAATTAATGGATGTCAATCGAATCAAGACACGGTCAACAGATCGCGTACTTGCTCCATTCCTTGCAGCATATCCTCGCGGCAGGCACGTGCGGCGCCCTCTGCATCGCGCGTGCGCATGCAAGCCAAAAGGTCCTTGTGCCTGTCGGGCAGGTTCTGTGTTCCAACCCGTCCGCAGACGACCCGCAGAGATGGCCCGAATCGCAGCCACAGCCCTTCTGCCATTGCTGCCAGAATCGGAGCATCGGCCATTTCATAGATTTTCGCGTGGAATCTATAGTTGTTCTCCAGATAGCCCTGCAGGTCCCCCTTGGCGATGGCAGCGTCCAACTCGTCGTCCAGCTTGGTCAGTTCGGCCAGATCTTCGGGCTTGGCGCGTTCGGTGGCGCGCAAACCAAGGTGAGACTCAAGCCACTGACGTGCATAAGTAATTTCTGCGATATTCTCTGCAGTCAGCAAGGGAACGATGACGCGGCGGTTGCCCTGAAACTCCAGCGCTCCCTCTGCGGTCAGGCGGCGAATCGCCTCGCGGACCGGGGTCATGCCGGCGTTCAGTCGGTCGGTCAAACCCTGGATCGTCACGGGCTGACCAGGCGCAATCTCGCCAAACAGAATCTGTTCGCGCAGCTTGCGATAGATCACCTCGTGGGCCGGCAGACGGGCTTTGCTCGTCTCGTTCCCGGTCACTTTCTGGGCGCTTCCGTCCATTCTGCCTCTTTTCCCCGCAGTCATGTAAATCCAATTGTTGCGAGTTTACTGGACCCGTGAAAACATTTCCATATTGCCTTGAACGGCATTTTTTGATCAAATTAAGATCAACGGGAAGTTAATCCCGAAATCCATGGGGAGATATGGAATGTTGAAACGTTTTATGACCATGACGGCCGTCACTGCGATCTGCGCCGGTGCCGCCGCTGCAGAAGAGGTCCGGGTCTACAACTGGTCCGACTACATCGACGAAGAGCTGCTGACCAAGTTCGAGGAAGAGACCGGCATCAAGCTGATCTACGATGTGTTCGACAGCAACGAAGTGCTGGAAACCAAGCTGCTGGCAGGTGGCTCGGGCTATGATGTTGTGGTGCCGACGGGTTCCTTCCTGCAGCGCCAGATCCAGGCGGGCGTGTTCCAGAAACTCGACACCAGCAAACTGTCCAACATCGGAAACCTGTGGGACACGATCCAGGAACGCACCGCGCGGTTCGACCCCGATAACGCTTACTCGATCAACTATATGTGGGGCACCACCGGGATCGGTGTGAATGTCGGCAAGGTCAAAGAGGTTCTGGGTGAGGATGCCCCGATCGACTCGCTGTCGCTGGTGTTCGACCCGGCCAACATGGAAAAACTCAGCGAATGCGGCGTGCATTTCCTGGACGCCCCGGACGAGATGATCCCCGCCGCGCTGACCTATCTGGGTGAAGACCCCAACAGCCACGACAAGGACGTGATCGGCAAGGTCGAAGCGATGTTCGCCGGCATCCGTCCCTATGTGCAGAAGTTCCACAGCTCGGAATACATCAACGCACTGGCAAACGGTGATATCTGCGTGGCCGTCGGCTGGCGGGTGACATTCTGCAAGCGCGGGACCGCGCGGACGAGGCCGATAACGGTGTCGAGATTGCCTATAACGCCCCGTCCGAAGGCGCGCTGATGTGGTTTGACCAGATGGCCATTCCCGCCGACGCCCCCAACCCCGAAGCCGCGCACAAGTTCCTGAACTTCATTCTGGACGCCAATAACATGGCTGCCGCCTCGAACTACGTTTACTACGCCAACGGCAACAAGGCCTCGCAAGAATTCCTAGAAGAAGACGTGATCGGTGATCCGGCGATCTATCCCAGCGCCGAGGCGATGGCGAACACCTATATCAAAGGCCCCTACCCGCAGAAGGTTCAGCGTACAGTGACCCGCCTGTGGACCAAGATCAAATCGGGCACCTAAACCAGCCTGTTTCGGCCCGCGCATCAATCTGCGCGGGCCTTTTTATGTGGGGACTGACATGACCGCATCCGAATTCGAACCATGGAACGACCCGACCGCGACGCCCCTGATTCAGTTCAAGAACGTCACCAAACGGTTCGGAGATTTCACCGCGATCGACGACCTGACCCAAGACATCTACGAACGCGAGTTCTTTGCCTTGCTGGGACCCTCGGGTTGCGGGAAAACCACGATGATGCGGATGCTGGCCGGGTTTGAAACTCCGACCTCGGGCCAGATCATCATCGCCGGGCAGGACATGGCCCAGGTGCCACCGAACGAACGTGCGGTGAACATGATGTTCCAGTCCTACGCCCTGTTCCCGCATCTTTCGATTTGGGAAAACATCGCTTTCGGTCTGAAGCGGCAGAAATTGCCCAAGGATCAGATTGGTGAACGGGTAGAGGAGATGCTGCGCCTGACCCGCTTGTCCAAGTTCGCCAAGCGCAAACCGCACCAAATCTCGGGCGGGCAGCGTCAGCGGGTGGCCTTGGCCCGATCTCTGGCGCGGGCGCCGAAACTGCTGTTGCTGGATGAACCCCTGGGCGCGCTGGATCGCAAGCTGCGCGAGGAAACCCAGTTCGAACTGATGGATATCCAGGAAAAGACCGGCACCACCTTTGTCATCGTTACCCATGACCAGGAAGAGGCTATGACCGTTGCCAGCCGCGTCGCCGTGATGGACGAAGGCCGCATCATGCAAGTCGCCACCCCCGCGAATATCTATGAAGAACCGAACTCGGTCTATGTTGCTGATTTCATTGGGGACGTGAACATCATTCAGGGAACGGCCAGTCAGTCCGGCCCAGATGGGTTTGACATCAAATGGCACGCGGATCATGCCCCGATCCATGCCCAGACCAACCGTGCTCTGACCGACGGACAGACCGCTTTCGTTGCCATCCGTCCGGAAAAAATCAGCATCTCAGCCGACAAACCCGAAGGCGCCATGAACGCCGTTAAAGGCAAGATCATCGACATCGGGTACTTGGGCAATATCTCGACCTATCACGTGGAAATTCCCGGCGGGTTGATGGTCAAGGCACAGGCCACCAACACCCGCCGCCTGTCGCGCCGGGGCTTTACCTGGGAAGACGAGGTTTGGCTCAGCTGGACGCTGACCGCCGGATCGGTGCTGGAGCAATAAGATGCGGCGCCTGTTCCTGATCTGTGTTCCGTACCTGTGGCTTCTGGCGCTGTTCCTGATCCCATTTGTGATCGTCCTGAAAATTTCGCTCAGTGACGCGGCGCTGGCCATTCCACCCTA
Source organism: Thalassovita sp. (assembly GCF_965218685.1). Lineage (GTDB taxonomy): Bacteria > Pseudomonadota > Alphaproteobacteria > Rhodobacterales > Rhodobacteraceae > Thalassobius. The sequence continues at coordinate 804,324 of NZ_OZ244657.1, forward strand.
TATGCCCACGCTGGATCTGTCCGGTGGCTGGGCCGCGATCAAGGATTTCTTCAGCCAGCTGGATCTGGAAAACTTTGTCTGGCTGACCGAGGATGACCTGTATTGGAAGGCCTACCTGTCCAGCCTGAAAATCGCGCTTTTGTCCACTCTGCTGACATTGCTGGTGGGCTACCCCATCGCTTATGGCATGGCCATGGCCCCGGATGAATGGCGCCCCACGCTGATGATGCTGGTGATCCTGCCGTTCTGGACCAGCTTCCTGATCCGCGTCTATTCGTGGATGGGCATCCTGTCGAACGAGGGTTTCCTAAACCAGTTCCTGATGTGGACCGGCCTGATCTCGGAACCGCTGACAATCCTGAACACCAATACGGCCGTCTATATTGGCATCGTCTACACCTATGTGCCCTTCATGATTCTGCCGATCTATGCTGCGTTGGAAAAGCTGGATGCGTCGCTGCTGGAGGCCGCCGAGGATCTGGGATGCTCGCGCCTTTCCGCCTTCTGGCTGGTAACGATCCCGCTGTCAAAAAGTGGCATCATCGCTGGCTGCTTTCTGGTCTTCATCCCCACCATTGGCGAGTTCGTCATCCCCTCGCTTCTGGGTGGATCGGGCACGCTGATGATCGGCAAAGTGTTGTGGGAGGAGTTCTTCAGCAACCGTGACTGGCCTGTTGCCAGCGCCGTGGCGGTGGTGCTGCTGTTGATCCTGATCATCCCCATCATCCTGTTCCAGCGGAACGAACAAAAAGAACGGGAGAAGGGCTGATGAGACGTTTCACCTGGTTCAACGCCACGTCTTTGACGCTGGGATTTGCGTTTTTGTACCTGCCCATGGTCATCCTTGTGATCTACAGCTTCAACGCCGGTAAGCTGGTGACGGTCTGGGCTGGGTTCAGCACCAAATGGTATGGAGAGCTGCTTGGAAACGAGGCATTTCTGGATGCCGCCTGGGTGACGGTTCAGGTGGCTGTTGTCAGCTCTTCCATCGCGACGGTGCTGGGAACGATGGCCGCGCTGGTGTTGGTGCGCGCCGGGCGCTTTTACGGCAGAACGCTGTTTTCGGGGATGATTTATGCCCCGCTGGTCATGCCCGAGGTGATCACCGGCCTTTCGCTACTGCTGCTGTTCATCGGCATCGGGCTGGATCGCGGGATTTTCACTATCATTCTGGCGCATACGACTTTTTCGATGTGCTACGTGTCCGTTGTGGTGTCCTCGCGGCTTGTCAGCTTTGATCAATCGCTGGAAGAGGCCGCTCTGGATCTGGGCTGCACGCCGCTGGAATCCTTCCGGCTGGTGACGCTGCCGATCATCGCACCTGCAGTCATTTCTGGATGGTTGCTGGCGTTCACGCTGTCGTTGGATGATCTGGTGATCGCCTCGTTCACCGCTGGTCCGTCGGCCACGACGCTGCCGATCAAGATCTTCTCGGCTGTGCGTCTGGGCGTCAGCCCCGAGATTAACGCCCTGTCCACCATCATGATCGGTATTGTTGCGGTGGGGGTCATCACGGCCTCGGTTGTGACAAAACGCGCTGCCGTCCGCGCCCGCCGGGACGAGCAAGCCGCAGCCCACACATGATCCGTATCCTGTCTGACTTTGCCTATGGCGACGGGCCAACCCGAACCTGTTTCTGGGGCCCTTCGACGGTCAGCGCACCCAAGCCGCAAGGTGATCAGCACGTTCAGGTGGCCGTCATCGGTGCGGGCTATACGGGGCTTTCGGCGGCGCTGCATCTGGCGCAGCAAGGCGCGGATATCACCGTGCTTGAGGCCCAAAGCCCCGGTTGGGGAGCCTCGGGGCGCAACGGTGGGTTTTGTTGCCTGGGTGGCACAGCGCTGACAGGCGGTCAGATCCGCAAACGAGTTGGCAAGGACGGCCTGCGTCACTGGCGCCAGACCGAGGTCGCGGCCATCAATACCGTGCGTACGCTTTTGAGCCGGCACAAGATCCAGGCAGACACCCATTCGGACGGGGAAACGATCCTGGCCCACTCGGCTCGGGCCATGCGCGCATTAAGGGCTGAAAGGGGCGAATTAGAGACTGAGTACGGCGTTTCCACCACCCTGCACGAGGCCGAAGAATTGCCCCAACTCGGGATGCGCGGCGCCTATCACGGGGCGCTGACCCTGCAGCATGGGTTTGGCCTGAACCCGCGCAAATATGCGGACGGGTTGGCGCGTGCCGCGATGACCGCTGGCGCCCGCATTTTCGCCAACAGCCCTGTGCGGCATGTCACTCGCCAAAACGGCAGCTTTACCCTGACCACGCCCACCGCGCGCATCCGGGCAGACAAGGTGATCTTTGCCACCAATGGCTACAGCTCGGAAGATGTGCCCCCTTGGATGCGCGCGAGGTTTTTGCCCTTGCAGTCAAACGTTCTGGTAACCCGCGTACTGACACCCGAGGAGATCGCAACCGGGTGGAGCAGCGCTCAGATGGCCTATACCCACCAAACGCTGTTGCACTATTTCCGACTGATGCCGAATGGTCAGTTCCTGTTCGGGATGCGCGGGGGGCTGTTTACGGGCCCTCAATCCTTTGCCGCCCTGCAACGCCGAACGCGCCAACAGTTCCAGCGCGCCTTCCCTTTCTGGCGCCACGTGGAAACACCTTACAGCTGGAACGGAGCTTTGGCTTTTGCCAGCGACCTGTCCCCCTATGCCGGTCCCATCCCCGAGATGCCGGACGCCTTTACCGCCTTTGCCTATCACGGAAATGGCGTGGCCATGGCGACGCATACGGGGGCCATTCTGGCGCGATTGGCGCTGGGGCAGGACGCGGGCGATCACTATCCGCAGCTGATGCAGAACCTGCCCAAGCGGTTTCCCTTGGGGCGCTATCGACGACTGCTGATGGCCCCGGCCTATGTGGCCGCGGCGCTTAGCGGGCGTTAGCCCTGCGGGGTCATTCCCGAACGGGCCTTGGACCGTTTCAGACCCAGCGCATGTTCGCGCCAGATGATGACAACACCAGCGGCAATGACGATGCCCGCCCCAGTCAGCATCTGCACGGTCGGGGCCTCGTCAAAGATGAAGTACCCGATCACCAGCGCGAACAGCATCGAGGCATAATCGAACGGCGCCACCACCGATGCCCCGGCAAAACGATAGGCCGAGGTCAGAAATATCTGGCCGACACCTCCGATCAACCCGGCCGCGATCAACAGCGCAGCCTCGGTGCCGGTCGGGATCACCCAACCGAATGGCAATGTCAGAAGCGCCAACGCAGAAGAGGTCAGCGAGAAATAGAACACGATGGCCGAGGTCTGCTCGGACTGGACCAGCTTGCGAATATAGATCTGCGCCAAAGCCATGCAGACCGCCCCCATCAGGGCCACGACAGTGCCAATCGCTTGGGTCATTTCCACCACGTCCTCGGACAGAAGGGTCAGGCGCGGAGCCATGATGATCAGCACCCCAACCAAACCCAGCGCGACCGAGGCAAGGCGGAAAACACCCACGGGTTCGCCCAGGAACATGGCTGCGAAGATCACGATCAACAAAGGGGCGGCAAAACCGATGGCCGTAACCTCGGGCAGGGGCAACAGGCCCAGGCTTGCAAAGAACAGCCCCATCGCAGCTGTTCCGATAAACCCGCGCCAGAAATGGGCCAGCTTGGATTTCACCTTTAGCCCGGTCTTCAAATCCCCACGCACAGCCAGCCAGGCCAGAATGATCGGAACCGCGAAAACCGAGCGGAAAAACACCGCCTGACCGGGGGGAACGTGCTCGGATGTGGCCTTGATCATCGAGGCCATGGTGATGAACATCAGGACCGAACACAGTTTCAGCGCGATACCGGTAAGCGGCTGCATTGGATTTCCCTTCGCATGTTAATCGAATGCTGCGCCTATCCGCTGCAAAGGTCAATCGGGGCAAAGCTCTTGATCTTGGGGAAATCCGTGCCAAAACGGTAGCGCTTTGCACGACGATCATAGGAAGGTCAGCCCATGTATCCCTCGAACTATCTTGTCAGCCGTTTGTCCCATGCCGCAGACAGCACCCCGGACAAGATATTCGCCACGCGGCCCGGTCTGCCGGATGTGACCTATGCCCAGCTGTTTCAGGGCGCCCAGCAACTGGCGCAGAAACTTCAGGCGCTGGGGCTGGAGCCCGGCGATCGTGTGGCCGTGCAGGTGGAAAAGACGCTTGAGGCTGTGCAGCTGTATCTGGGCACCGTGCTGGCGGGCGGGATCTTTTTGCCGCTGAACACCGCCTATACCGGCCCCGAGGTCGCCTATTTTATCAACGACGCCACCCCGCGTGTGCTGGTTTGCGATCCGGCGCGGCTGGACGAGCTGTCCGCGCTGGCAGGCGACGCCACCGTGATGACGCTGGACAAGGACGGCACCGGCACGCTGTCCGCTAATCTGCCCGACGCGGACCCCACATTTCAGCCCGTCGCGCGTGGCGCCGATGATCTGGCCGCGATCCTTTATACCTCGGGCACCACAGGCCGGTCCAAGGGCGCGATGCTGAGCCACAAGAACCTTGCCTCGAACTCGGATTCCTTGCGCGAGTTGTGGCGGTTTACCCCCGATGACGTGCTGATCCACGCTTTGCCGATCTTCCACACGCATGGCCTGTTCGTGGCGACTAACGTGGCGCTTTTGTCCGGGGCCTCGGTCGTGTTCCTGCCGAAATTCGACGCCGAGGCGATCCTGGATGCTATGCAAGACGCCACCAGCCTGATGGGTGTGCCCACCTTTTACACGCGCCTTCTGGATAACCCCCGCCTGACGCCTGAACAGGCACGAAACATGCGGCTGTTCATCTCGGGTTCGGCGCCGTTGCTGGTGGACACGCACGAACAATGGGAACAGCGCACCGGCCACCGAATCTTGGAACGCTACGGGATGACGGAAACGAACATGTCCACCTCGAACCCCTATGATGCCGAGCGGCGCGCAGGCACCGTGGGTTTCCCCCTGCCCGGCGTCGAGTTGCGGATCATGGAGGACGGCGCCGAGGTTGCCCAAGGCGACATCGGCGTGATCGAAGTGCGCGGCGACAACGTGTTCCAGGGCTACTGGCAGATGCCGGAAAAGACAGCCGAGGAACTGCGCCCCGACGGCTGGTTCATCACCGGCGATCTGGCCACGCAGGATTCTGATGGCTATGTCACCATCGTGGGCCGTGCCAAAGATTTGATCATCACCGGCGGCTTCAATGTTTATCCCAAGGAACTTGAAAGCCTGATCGACGACATCCCCGGCGTGCTGGAAAGCGCGGTGATCGGCGTGCCCCATCGCGATTTCGGCGAGGCCGTGGTGGCCGTTGTCGTGCCCTCGGATCCCGCGCTGACGGTTGATCAGATCGAGGCCGTAACCAGCACCCAGCTGGCCAAGTTCAAGCAGCCCAAAAAGATCATCTTCCTGCCCGAGTTGCCCCGCAACACCATGGGGAAGGTCCAGAAAAAAGCCCTGCGCGAAAGTTACGCAGGGCTGTTCACCTAAGAAAACAGGCTCTAATTCAGCCCAATCAGCGTTTCGGCAACACCCAATCGGGCCGCGCAAAATGGCAGGTATAGCCATTGGGCAGACGCTGCAGATAGTCCTGATGCTCGGGCTCGGCGTCCCAGAAGTCGCCCACGGGCTCGACCTCGGTCACCACTTTGCCGGGCCACAACCCGCTGGCCTCGACATCCTTGATCGTGTCGATGGCACAGGATTTTTGCGCCTCGTCTACGTAGTAGATTGCAGACCGATAGGACATCCCCAGATCATTGCCCTGCCGGTTCATCGTGGTCGGATCGTGGATCTGAAAAAAGAACTCCAGCAGCGCCCGGTACGAAGTTTTCGCAGGGTCAAAGAAAATCTCGATCCCTTCGGCATGGGTCCCGTGATTGCGATAGGTCGCGTTGGGCACGTCCCCGCCGGTGTATCCCACGCGGGTGCGCAACACGCCGGGTAAATGACGGATCAATTCCTGCATCCCCCAGAAACACCCGCCCGCCAGAACTGCACGTTCTTCAGCCATCATACGTCCTCCACCTGGTTTAGATAATCGCCATAGCCCTCGGCCTCCATATCATCGCGATGGATGAACCGCAGGCTGGCCGAGTTGATGCAATAGCGCAGCCCACCGCGATCGGGTGGGCCGTCCGGGAACACGTGCCCCAAGTGGCTGTCCCCGTGGGCCGAGCGCACCTCGACCCGGACCATACCGTGGCTGAGGTCGCGCTTTTCCGCGATATGCGCAGGCTCGATCGGTTTGGTAAAGCTGGGCCATCCGCAGCCGGATTCGTACTTGTCACCCGAGGCGAAAAGCGGCTCACCGCTTACGACATCGACGTAAATTCCTGGCGCCTTGTTATCCAGCAACGCGCCGGTCCCGGGCCTTTCGGTCCCGTTTTCCTGGGTCACCCAATGCTGTTCGGGCGTGAGGGCGGCGACAACATCCGGGTTACGCTCGTATTTTGGCATGGTTTCCTCCGATCCTGATCATGCCCATTAGATGGGATGGTCGCGAAGTTTGCAAAGGGGCGCGGCGGTCAGTTTTGCGTGTTCAATTGTGTCACCGCCCAACGCGCAGCGTCGGCGACGGTTGGGTCAGGGTCGTCGCACAAAGCCTGCGAAGCAGGGCGCAGGCGCGCCATGCCCGAGTTCCCGATCGCGTACAGCACATTTCGCACGAAACGATCCCGCCCGATCCGTTTGATCGGAGAGCCGCTGAAAAACGCGCGGAACCCGGCGTCGTTCAGCGCGACAAGCTGCTCCAGATCCGGAGCCAGAAGCTCGGGGCGGGCATTGTAACGGATCTCGCGTGCTTCGACCGCGAACTTGTTCCACGGGCAAACGGCAAGGCAATCATCGCAGCCATAAATGCGGTTGCCCATCTTGCCGCGTAGCTCTTCGTCTACGGGGCCGTGGTGTTCGATCGTCAGATAAGAAATGCAGCGTCGCGCATCCAGCTGATAGGGCGCGGGAAAGGCTGCGGTTGGGCAGACGTCCTGACAGGCGGTGCAGGACCCGCAGTGGTCCACCTCGGGCGCATCGACCGGCAGTTCAAGCGTCGTAAAGACCGAGCCGATAAAGAACCAACTGCCCAGATCACGACTGACTAGATTGGTGTGTTTACCCTGCCAACCCAGCCCTGCGGCGGCGCCCAGGGGTTTTTCAGCAACAGGCGCGGTGTCCACGAACACTTTCACCTCGCCGCCCGCTTCGGCGATCAGCCAGCGGGCCAACCGTTTCAGGCGTTTCTTCACAAGGTCATGGTAGTCGCGGTTTTGCGCATAGACCGAGATCGCCGCCCGGTCAGGCTGCTGCAACACGTGCAGCGGATCATGCTGCGGCGTATAGCTTTCGGCCAGCATGATCACGGATCGCGCCTGAGGCCACAGCGATGCCGGATTGCCGCGCCATTCGACCCGGCGCTCCATCCAGTCCATCTGACCATGCCGCCCGGCCTCAAGAAAGGTTCCCAGACGGTCCGGCACCAAGGGAATTGCATCTGGCCGGCACACGCGGCACAGGTCGAACCCTTCTTCCAAGGCTTGCTGAATCAAGGCCTCTTTCACCGCAGCACCTTCTTCTTTTTGCCCAACAACCGGCCGCAACCGACACAGGCAGATGCCCGATCAGAAATCCAGATCGGCATAATGCGCGGGCTGCGGGAAACCGGCAATCTGGTCGGCCAGGATCGACCGAAACGCGGGTCTGGACTTGATCTTGGCGTACCAGTCCTTCACGACCTCGTGCCGGTTCCAGTCCACGTCGCTGATATAATCGAGGGACGACAGATGCGCGGCAGCGGCGAAATCGGCCAGGGTCATTACGTCCCCGGCCAGCCAGCGGCGCTGATCCAGCAGCCACGCCATATAGTCCAGGTGGTACTTGATCGCCTTAGCGCCCGCCTTGACGTTTCCGCTGTCCGGAAACCCGCGGCCCATGACCTTTTTATTGACCCGCTCATACAGCAGTTTCGAAGTCACCTCGTTATGAAACTTGTCGTCAAACCAACTGACCAGACGGCGCACTTCATAGCGGCCCTCGATATCACGGGGCATCAGCACAGGATCGGGGTATTTCTCTTCCAGGTATTCGCAGATCGCACTGCTTTCGGACATCATCATCCCATCGAGACGCAGCACCGGAACCTTACCGGCAGGGTTGCGCCGCAGGAAATCAGGGTCCTGTTCCCAATAGCGTTCGTCGTGCAGTTCGACCTCGATCCGCTTTTCGGCCAGGCTCAGGCGGACCTTGCGACAAAACGGGGACAGGGGGAAATGGTACAGTTTCGCCATAGAATGGTGGTCCGGACACTAGGGGTTTCTACTTCAATGCCTGCTTGGCGGGGGATTTTCAATCCTCGAAACAGTCTGCCCGGCCATCTGACCTGATCGTCGCGGCCCCGTCCAAAATCCGGGCAGCGCGCGACAGGCCCAAATCCCCCGGTTTGCTGGCCGAGCGTTGTTTGGGCGCTGGCAGCACCATAGCCAGACGGGCAGCCTGTACAGGGCTTAGTTCTTCGGGGCCAATGCCGAAATAGTGTCGCGCCGCCGGTTCTACGCCAAAGACGCCCTCGTCGAATTCGGCAATGTTGAGGTAAACTTCAAGAATGCGCTCCTTGGACCAGACCAGCTCGACCATGGGGGTCATCAATGCCTCGATCACTTTGCGCGGCCAGCTGCGCCCGTGCCACAGAAAGGCGTTTTTCACCACCTGCTGAGTAAGGGTCGATGCCCCGCGCGCACCACCGTCCTGAATGGCTGCCCGGATGGCACCGATATCAAACCCGCTGTGCTGGCAAAAATTCGCGTCCTCGGCCGCCACAACCGAGCGTTTCAGCACCGGCGCAATGTCATCCATGTCCACCCACTGGCGGTCAACCTCGCCAAGGCGTTGAGATTCCTGCCAGATATAGATCGTTTGCGGCGGGTTCACGACCGAGTAGACCACAACCCAGGCGAACAGAAGCACCAAGGCCGTCACGCAGCCCCGGGCACACCAGCGCAGGAACCGCTTGATCGGGCGCACTGGCAAAACCTCGCGGTCCGAGGTAGCGGCGGCTTTGGTTTTGCGCGCCGGAGCCTTCTTGGCTGGGGATTTCTTCGTCTTGGCCACGGCCCAGCTATAGGCGGACAGGCCCGCGCTGAAAAGGGATTCTCGGGTTAGCAGCCACAAAAGCAAAAAGGCGCCCGTCGGGGCGCCTTTTCAAAAGCGTTTTATCGCGGATTATTCGGCCGGAACGGCGCTTTCTTCCAGGCTCAGCGGATGCGGGATATGCACCAGCATCTCTTTGGGGCAGATCTGCATGAAGTTACCCTTCTCCATATCCCAATGTTGCAGGATCGCTGCGGCCTTACGGCTGCCGGTTTCCGCAACATGGCGTTCGATCAGGCCCTTCAGCTCGGCTTCCCAGTGGTCCACGGTCACGGGGCAGGTCACCAGCGTTTCCATGTTCATCATGTCAGAAGCTTCGCCGTTCGGATCGTACAGATAGGCCATACCGCCCGTCATGCCCGCACCGAAGTTAGCCCCGATCGAGCCCAAGATCACCGCGATACCGCCGGTCATGTATTCACAACCGTTCGAGCCACAGCCCTCGATCACCACCTTGGCGCCCGAGTTACGGACGGCGAAACGCTCTCCCGCGCGGCCAGCGGCAAACAGGTAACCGTCGGTGGCACCATACAGAACCGTGTTGCCGATGATTGTGTTCTCCGAAGCCTCCAGCGGCGAGTGCATCGGCGGACGCACCACAACGGTGCCGCCCGACAGACCCTTGCCAACATAGTCATTGGCATCGCCCGAAACCTCGATCTTCAGGCCCGGGGCCGCAAAGGCACCCAACGACTGACCCGCCGAACCGGTCAGCTTAACGGTCAGGTGATCAGGCTGCAGCGCGTTACGCATCCCGAAGTTCTGCACGATATGGCTCGAGGTGCGGGTGCCCACGGTGCGGTGCGTGTTCTGCACGGCATAGGACAGCTGCATTTTCTCGCCGTCTTCCAGGAACCGATGCGCGTCGCGCACGATTTCGGCGTCCAGCGTGTCGGGCACAGCGTTACGATCCTTGTAGCGGTCGTAAACAATGTCCTTAGCACCATCCACGGTCAGCAGCAGCGGGTTCAGGTCCAGATCGTCCAGGTGGGCGTTGCCACGGCTGACCTGGCTCAGCAGGTCGGCACGGCCGATAACCTCATCCAGCGAACGGGCCCCGATCGAGGCCAGAATCTCGCGGACTTCCTGAGCGTAGAAGGTGATCAGGTTCACCACCTTATCCGCGTTGCCGGTGAACTTGCCACGCAGCTCTTCGTCTTGGGTACAGACTCCGACCGGGCAGGTGTTCGACTGGCACTGACGCACCATGATACAGCCCATCGCGATCAGCGCGGCGGTGCCGATGCCGTATTCCTCGGCGCCCATCATGGCGGCCATGACGATGTCACGACCGGTGCGCAGACCACCGTCGGTCCGCAGGGTCACGCGTTCGCGCAGGTTGTTCATCGCCAGAACCTGATGCGCCTCGGTCAGGCCCATTTCCCAGGGCAGACCGGCGAACTTGATCGAGGTCGCGGGCGACGCACCGGTACCACCATTGTGGCCCGAGATCAGGATGATGTCTGCCTCGGCCTTGGCCACACCGGCAGCGATCGTGCCAACGCCCGAGGACGCCACCAGTTTCACCGTCACCTTACAGCGCGGGTTGATCTGCTTCAGATCATAGATCAGCTGGGCCAGATCCTCGATCGAGTAGATATCGTGGTGCGGCGGCGGCGAGATCAGCGTCACACCCTTGGTCGAGTGGCGCAGCTTGGCGATCAGGTCGGTGACCTTCATGCCGGGCAGCTGACCGCCCTCACCAGGTTTCGCACCCTGGGCGACCTTGATCTCCAGCTCTTCACAATGCAGCAGGTATTCGGCGGTCACACCGAAACGGCCCGAGGCCACCTGCTTGATCTTCGCGCTGGCGTTATCACCGTTGGGTTCGGGGGTGAAATCATCGGGGCTTTCGCCGCCTTCACCCGAATCCGACTTGGCGCCGATACGGTTCATCGCGATGGACAGAGTCCGGTGCGATTCAGGGCTCAGCGCGCCCAGCGACATCCCGGGGGTCACGAAACGCTTGCGGATCGCGGTGATGCTTTCGACCTCTTCGATCGGCACCGGGTTGCCCAGCGGTTTGATCGCCAGCAGGTCACGCAGATGGATCGGCGGCATGGACCGCATCTTGGCCGAATACTGCTTCCACAGCTCGAACGAGGCACGGTTACACGCCTGCTGCATCAGGTGCATGGACTGGGCTTCCCACGCGTGGGTTTCACCCGATTTCCGCGCTTTGTAGAAGCCGCCGATGGGCAGTACGTCGCGGCCACCCAACCAACCTTTGGCGTGGACCTCTTCGACCTTTTTCTGAATGCCGTGAACACCGATGCCGGAAATGCGCGAGATCATACCGGGGAAGTATTCGGCGCACATGGCGCGGCTCAGGCCCACAGCTTCGAAGTTCAGACCACCGCGATAGGACGAGATCACCGAGATCCCCATCTTAGCCATGATCTTCAGCAGACCCTGGTCAATCGAATCGCGATAGCGGCGCACGTTTTCCGTCAGCGTGCCGTCCAGCAGGCCACGTTCGATACGTTCGGCCAGGCTGTCTTCGGCCAGATAGGCGTTCACCACGGTGGCGCCGCAACCGATCAGCACGGCAAAGTAATGCGGGTCGATACATTCGGCCGACCGCACGTTCAGCGAGCAGAAAGTCCGCAGGCCTTTGTTGGTCAGGTGCGAGTGCACGGCGCTGGTGGCCAGGATCATCGGCATACCGACTTTTTCCTCGCCCTGATGTTGGTCGGTCAACACGATGTGACCGGCGCCCGAACGCACAGCGTCCTCGGCCTCGGCGCGGATGCGCTCCAGGCCGACATGCAGCGCTTCTTCGTCCGAGCCGGCGGGGAACGTACAGTCGATGGTCACCAGATCGGCGTTGAACTGACGGGTCAGCTCGTCGAACTGAGCGTTGCCGACAAAGGGGCTTTCCAGAACCAGAATCTCGGTCTGGGCACTGCTTTCGTCCAGCACGTTCTTCAGGTTTCCGAAACGCGTTTTCAGGCTCATCACGCGGTATTCACGCAACGAGTCGATCGGCGGGTTGGTCACCTGGCTGAAGTTCTGACGGAAGAAGTGGCTCAGCGGGCGGTACTTGTTCGACAGCACGGCCGACGGGGTGTCATCCCCCATCGAGGCAATCGCCTCTTTGCCGTCTTCAGCCATGGGAGACAGAACCTGTTCCAGCTCTTCGATGGTATAGCCCGCAGCGATCTGACGGCGGCGCAGCTCGGCCCCGGTGAAGACCGGCTTTTCGTTCAGGCCGGACAGAGCTTTGTCCAGATCGTTGATCTTGCCGACCCATTCGCCAAACGGCTGGCTGGCGGCAAGTTTGTTCTTGATCTCTTCGTCGTGGTACAGCTTGCCTTCGGCCATATCAACGGCCAGCAACTGACCCGGACCCAAGGCGCCTTTTTCCACCACGATGGATTCGTCGGTCGGGACCATGCCCACCTCGGAACCCGCGATCAGCAGGCCGTCGCCGGTCACGACGTAGCGCATCGGGCGCAGGCCGTTACGGTCCAGACCGCCGCAAACCCAGCGACCATCAGTCATTGCCAGCGCGGCGGGGCCGTCCCACGGCTCCATCACCGAGTTGCAGTAGGAATACATGTCGCGCCACGCCTGCGGCAGTTCGACCGCCTGCTTGGACCACGATTCCGGCACCAGCATGGTTTTCGCCATGGGCGCGTTGCGGCCAGCGCGGACCAGAACCTCGAACACGGCGTCAAGAGCAGCCGAGTCGGACGAGCCCGACGGAATGATCGGCTTGATGTCTTCGGCCAGATCACCGAATGCGCCCGAGGCCATGCGGATCTCGTGCGATTTCATCCAGTTGACGTTGCCCTTCAGGGTGTTGATCTCACCGTTATGGGCCAACATGCGGAACGGCTGAGCCAGCCACCACTGCGGGAAGGTGTTGGTCGAATAACGCTGGTGATAGATCGCGAAAGCCGATTCAAAACCTTCATCCTGCAGATCAGGATAGAACTCGGCGACCTGCTCGGCCAGCATCATGCCTTTGTAGATGATCGAGCGGCAGGACAGCGAACAAATATACAGCTGGCCAACACCCGAAGCGGCGGCCGATTTTTCGATACGACGGCGGATCACGTACAGCTCGCGCTCGAACGCCTCTTCGTCGATGTCTTTGCCATTCGAGATCAGGATCTGCTCGATCTCGGGGCGGGTTGCGTTGGCTTTTTCACCCAGGCAGGACACATCAACGGGGACGTGGCGCCAGCCATAGATGGTGTGGCCCATGCGCAGAACCTCGGTTTCGACGATGGTCCGGCATTTTTCCTGAGCGCCAAAATCGGTACGCGGCAGGAACACCTGACCCACGGCCATCAGGCTGTCAGGATCGGGCAAGTGGCCCGTGCGCTTGATTTGGTCATAGAAGAAAGGAACGGGGATCTGAACGTGGATACCGGCGCCGTCACCGGTTTTGCCATCAGCGTCCACAGCACCACGGTGCCAGATCGCCTTCAGCGCGGTGATGCCGCTTTCGACAACCTTGCGGCTGGGCTTGCCGTCCAGGCTGACCACCAGGCCAACCCCACACGAGGAATGCTCTTCCTCGAAGGAATAGAGGCCGTTCTCGGCCATGTACTGGCGCTTGGCTTCTTCGGCGGCTACCCAGTTTTCATCGTAGACAGTCATTGTCGTCTCCTTCTCGCGGATCTGACACCCCTCGCGTCGCGGGTCGGTTGTCAGATCGTATCCTTGCCCATTAGCTGCTTGGGCTGGGTCAATTCGCAGGGCCTGAGCGGCCCCAAATCTTATTCAGCGGCTACGGCCTTGGCGTCGTTCAGATAGTCCAGAACCGCTTCGGCGCAGTCACGGCCATCCTTGATCGCCCAGACCACCAGGCTGGCGCCACGTACGATGTCACCCACCGCGTAAACACCCTCCAACGCCGTCTTACCGGTCGTGAACTCGGCCTTCACAGTGCCCCAACGGGTCACTTCCAGACCGTCAACACCCCAGAGCTTGGGCAGATCCTCGGGTTCGAAACCCAGCGCCTTGATCACGATGTCCGCGTCTTCGACGTAATCCGCGCCCTCGATCACTTCGGGTGACTGACGCCCCGAGGCATCGGGGGCACCCAGGCGCATTTTCTGCACCATCACGCCGCTGACCGGATCACCAGCAAAGCCCTTGGGCGCGGCCAGCCAGACGAATTCCACGCCTTCCTCTTCGGCGTTCTGCACTTCGCGCTGCGAGCCGGGCATGTTCGCACGGTCACGGCGGTACAGACATTTGACGCTTTCTGCGCCCTGACGGATCGCGGTGCGCACACAGTCCATCGCGGTGTCACCACCACCGATCACGACAACCTTTTTGCCAGCCGCGTTCAGAGTACCGTCTTCGTACTCTTCCACGGTGTCGCCAAAGGACAACTTGTTGGACACGGTCAGGTAATCAATCGCGCGTACGATACCATCGGCACCCGAACCGGGGCCTTCCAGATCACGGGTCTTGTAAACGCCAGTCGCGATGATGACCGAGTCATGCTTGCCGCGGATCGCGTCAAAGGACAGGTCTTCGCCAACATTGCAGTTCATGACGAACTCGACGCCCGACTGCTCCAGCTGATCAATGCGGCGCATAACGACGTCTTTTTCCAGCTTGAAACCGGGGATGCCATAGGTCAGCAGCCCGCCTGCGCGGTCATACCGGTCATACACGGTGACCTGCACACCAGCGCGGCGCAGCATGTCCGCTGCGGCCAGACCACCGGGGCCAGCGCCGATGATACCAACCGACTGGTCACGCTCGACCGCCGGAGTGATCGGCTGCACCCAGCCTTTTTCCCAAGCGGTGTCAGTGATGTATTTCTCGACCGAGCCGATGGTCACGGTGCCGTGGCCCGACTGTTCAATCACGCAGTTGCCTTCACACAGACGGTCCTGCGGGCAGATGCGGCCACAGATTTCCGGGAAGGTGTTCGTGGCCTGGCTGATGTCATATGCCTCTTCCAGACGGCCCATCGCGGTCATGCGCAGCCAGTCGGGGATATTGTTGTGCAGCGGGCAATGCGCCTGGCAATAAGGCACTCCACACTGACTGCAGCGGCTGGATTGCTCCTTGGCCTTTTCATCCGCATATTCGGCGTAGATTTCATTGAAATCCTTGTTCCGCTGATCTGCCTCGCGTTTCGAGGGCATATCACGCGAAATGTTTACGAATTTCAGCATCGGTTGCTTAGCCACGGCGCTGCCTTTCTGCTAGATATTTTTCGGTCGGCATTGTTTAGTTCAGGTTGAAAGGGAATAAAAGTCAAACATGCTGACCTTTATTCATATTTTTACACACCTGTTTGCGCCCGCAGCAAGTTCTTGTATCAAATTTATGACCGTTACGGACCTAAAAAGAAACTCCTTTAATTTTTTCAATACGTTATAAAAAGGCATCCGAAAAGGAGAGCGACGCCCCAATGACTCTGACCCATCTGTTCATCATTGCTGTAATTCAGGGCATTACCGAGTTTTTGCCCATTTCTTCATCCGGACACCTGATTCTATTGCCGAATCTCACCGGGATGCAGGACCAGGGTCAGGTGATCGACGTGGCCGTGCATGTGGGCACGCTGGCCGCTGTGATTTTGTATTTCTGGGCAGATGTCCGCGTAGGGCTGGCTGGAATTCCGCGGATGCTGTCAGGGAAAATTGACACGCCCGGCTCCAGACTGGCCTTTTTGCTGATGATCGCGACGATCCCGGTGATCCTGTTCGGGCTGGTCTTGAAGCTGACCGGGCTGGACGACCTGATGCGCGGGATCGAGGTGATCGGCTGGACCATGCTGTTGTTCGGGCTACTGCTTTACTGGGTCGATCAAAGGGGCCCCACAAACAAGGCCGAGGCCGACTGGAGCACGAAGGACGCGCTGATCATGGGGCTTTGGCAGGCCGTGGCGTTGATCCCCGGAACCTCGCGGTCGGGCATTACCATCACTGCGGCGCGAAAGCTGGGGTACAACAGGCATGATGCGGCCAAACTGGCCATGCTGATGTCGATCCCCACGATTTTCGCCAGCGGCGCGCTGCTTTCGGTCGAGGTGATCGCCCAAGCGAACACCGCCCTAGCCGTGGATGGTGCGATTGCAGCCGCGTTCGCCTTTGTCGCCGCCTTGCTGGCGCTGAGCCTGATGATGCGGCTGCTGCACTCGGTCAGTTTTACGCCTTACGTGATCTACCGCGTGATCCTGGGGATTATCCTGCTGACGATCGCCTATACGTAAAAAGGGCGCGCCACTGGCACGCCCCTTTGAATTCATGTGTCGCCGCTTAGCCGTGGCGCAGGTTCTTGGCCGATTCCTTGATCGCCGCGTACTGCCCCGAGGGACGGAAGCGCCACAGATACTCGGGCAGTACCGCCTCGATCGAGGTGGGCTTTATCCCCAGATCGGCCAGCCCCTTGGCGCCTTCGGTAACCACATTGTCCACGGCCAGCGATTTGACCTGATCCCGCGTCAGCGCGCTTTTGATCAGACCGCCGGTCAGCTTCTGACCAAGGTCAAAGAAGAAAGCCATGAAGTTGCCGACAAAGAACGGCAGGTTCACAATCAACTTGCGGCGGTGGATCACGACCAGCATGTCAGCCATCAGCTCGCGGAAGGATTTCACATCCGGGCCGCCCAGCTCGTAGATGCCTGCAGGTGCTTCGCCTGTCACGCCCTTGACCGCAGCCCGAGCAACATCATCCACATAGACCGGCTGGAACTTGGTGTCCGCGCCAACCACCGGAAGAACCGGGCCGAGCATGCCGGCAAAGCGGTTAAAGAACTGGTCCTCGGTGCCGAAAATGACCGAGGGACGCAGGATCACGGCGCCGGGGAAATGCTCCAGCACGGCGGCCTCGCCTGCGGCCTTGGTTTGTGCGTATTCGCTTTCGGCCTCGGCATCCGCACCGATGGCCGAAATGTGCACCAGATTGCCAACACCGTTTTCCGCAGCGATCCGGGCGATACGGCCCGCGCCTTCGGCCTGCACGGCAGCAAAGGTGTTCTTGCCCTGCTGGTTCAGGATGCCGACGCAGTTCACCACCGCGTCCGCCCCGTTCATTACCGAGGCGACGCTGGCATCGTCACGGATGTTGCAAAACACGGGTTCGACCTGACCGGGAACACCGTAGGGTTTCACGTGCATGGCCTCGTTGGGATGACGCACGGCCACACGGACACGCCAGCCATCCTTGGCCAGACGCCGAGCGATATAGCGGCCGACGAATCCTGCGCCGCCATAAATGGTCACGAGTTTCGACATAAGTAGCTCCGGCTTGAAAATTCTTCTCTGTTCCTAGCGCTGCAGGGGGTTTTCCACAAGAAGATATGGCGTCGCAGAAAAAAGTTGAAAAACCTCGTTGACACCACCCGACCCCACCTATAAATCGCCCTTCACGACACCTGCCCAGGTGGCGGAATTGGTAGACGCGCTAGCTTCAGGTGCTAGTGTCCGTATGGACGTGGAGGTTCGAGTCCTCTCCTGGGCACCATTCCCTCCACAGAGGGAATGAGATGACTAACCACCTATATCAAAACGATATTCCTGCCGATCTGGACCTTGGTCCGGTTGTGGCGATTGATTGCGAAACCATGGGTTTGAACCCCCATCGGGACCGTTTGTGCGTGATTCAGATGTCCGGCGGTGACGGCAATGCCCACCTGGTGCAGGTCGAAAAAGGCCAGACCGAGGCCCCGAATCTGTGTGCAATGCTTGAGAATCCCGAGGTGCTGAAGCTGTTCCACTTCGGGCGTTTCGACATCGCGGCGATGTATAATGCCTTTGGCGCCCTGACCGCGCCGGTTTACTGCACCAAGATCGCCAGCAAGCTGGTGCGCACCTATACTGACCGGCACGGGTTGAAGAATCTGCTGCAGGAATTGCTGAGCACCGACATCTCGAAGCAGCAACAAAGCAGCGACTGGGGTTCGCCCAAGCTGACCAAGGCGCAGCTGGATTACGCGGCCTCGGATGTTCTGTATCTGCACGAGCTGAAAGCCGAGCTGGACCGGATGTTGGCGCGCGAAGGTCGCACCGAGTTCGCGCAAGCGTGTTTTGACTTCTTGCCGACCCGCGCCAAACTTGACCTGGCAGGCTGGCCCGAGGTCGACATCTTCTCTCACTAAGTTCCGGCGGCATCGCGCGCAGGAGGCGTCCGACAATGGCATTTCACGAGTCCCTCTACTCGCGGCTGGTACGCGGGTTGAAGATAATCCTGCCGTTGGCTGCGCTGGTGCTGCTTTCGACCGTGTTCCTGCTGTCGCGGGGGCGGGACACGACGGATTCGATTCCCTATGCCCGCGTAGACCTGCAAGAACGCATCAACGACGGCGTGATCAACCGGCCGCATTTTTCGGGTGCGACCAGGGACGGGGACCTGATCACTTTTGTTGCGGAAACTGCCAAGCCTGATCCAGATGACAACGCCCGTGCCGAGGCAACCAAACTTGCCGCCCGCATTGACCTGACCAGCGGTACGCGCATCACCTTTGACGCGGACACCGCGTTGCTGGACACGAACCTTGGTAACGCCCATCTGACTGGCGGCGTCAGCATCAGCAGCTCGACAGGGTACTCTGTTCAAACCGAGGGGCTACGGTCCTCGATGCAAGAGATCTCGGCCGAAAGCGATGGCCCTGTTACAGGCACAGGACCCGGCGGACAGTTTGACGCCGGCAAAATGATCCTGACCACGGATAACGACACAGGTGCGGCCCATTTGCTTTTCACAAACGGGGTAAAGCTGGTATACCAACCGCAGAATTAGGAACGTCAGAATGTTTAAGCTGCGCCATATTGTTTTTTGTTTGCCCCTGCTTGCTTCGCCGGCACTGGCCAACGATGTTGCCTTTGGTTCGGCGCGCGATACGGCCGACCAACCCGTTCAGGTCAGCGCCGACAGCCTGTCCGTGAACCAAGAAGACGGCCAAGCCACTTTTCAGGGCAATGTTGCGATCTCGCAGGGGGAAATGCTGCTGTCCGCTCAGACGGTCCTGGTGACCTACAATGAGGACGGCGAGGGCATCGAAAGCTTGCTGGCCAGTGGCGGCGTGACTTTGGTTAACGGGCCCGTCGCCGCCGAGGCGCAGCAGGCTGACTATAATATCGACAAGGCCATCGTGGTGCTTACCGGCAACGTGTTGCTTACCCAGGGGCAGAACGTAATCTCGGGTGAAAAGGTGACGATCAACCTGGACTCTGGCACTGCTCAGATCGGGGGGCGTGTTCGCACCACCCTGGAGATCAAGGAATAGCCATGACGCAGCCCGACCTGAACGTGACCGAGGGCAGCTCGGGCTTGCGCGTGACGCATCTGCGAAAAAGCTATAAAAAGCGCGTCGTGATCCGTGATTTCAGCATGGAGCTGAACCGCGGCGAGGTTGTCGCCCTGCTGGGCCCCAACGGCTGCGGGAAATCGACGACGTTCTATTCGATCGCTGGGCTGGTCTATCCCGAAGGTGGCCAGGTCACGATCGACGGCCGTGATGTCACGGGCCTGCCGATGTATCGCCGGGCGAAGTTGGGGATCGGCTACTTGCCCCAGGAAATGTCCATTTTCCGCGGCCTGAACGTCGAGGACAACATCACCGCGATTCTGGATATCTCGGAAAAGAATCGCCATAAGCGCCGCGAACGCCTGGAAGAGTTGCTGAGCGAATTTTCCATCGAACACCTGCGCCGCGCGCCCGCTTTGGCCCTGTCGGGCGGTGAACGGCGCCGGGTGGAAATCGCGCGCTGCCTTGCCGCGAATCCCAAGTATCTGCTGCTGGACGAACCCTTTGCGGGCGTTGACCCGATCAGCGTGGGCGACATCCGCCATCTGGTGGCCGATCTGAAAAAACGCGGCATAGGCGTGCTGATCACCGATCACAACGTGCGGGAAACATTGGAGATCGTGGACCGTGCCTACATTCTGCATGACGGCAAGGTTCTGATGTCGGGCACGCCTTCGGACGTTGTGGAAAACGAAAACGTCCGCCGCGTCTATCTTGGGGATAACTTCCGTATATCGTAAGGATCGTGCGATATTCCGCCGAAAGCCGCACAAATATTTTCCTCTGTCCAATTGACACGGACCCTGATCCTGACCTCAAATAGGATCATGACATTTCTGGATTTTGCACCGCTGATGCTTCTGGTCTTCTTGCCAAGACCTGAACGCGAGCAAGCCAAGGAAATGTTCTCTGCCAGCATTCAGACTTAACAACATCCGGTCGCACAACGCGCACTGGAGAGTCCTGATGTGTCGAATAATAAAAAGGAGACAGGATGCGCTATCAAATCAGTGGAAAGCAGATCGATATCGGTGAAGCACTGCAAACCCATGTCAAAGACGGGCTTGGAGCCGCTGTCCAGAAGTATGCAGAGCGCCCCACGGACGCGAACGTAATCTTCTCGAAATCAGCCAATGAATACGTCTGCGAGGCGACTGTCCACCTTTCCACCGGGCTGACCGCACAGGCCAAAGCTCATGCGCATGAAATCTATGCGGCGTTCGAAAGCTGCTGCGAAAAAATGGAAAAACAGCTGCGCCGTTATAAGCGGCGCCTGAAGGACCACCATCGCGATCGGGCAGAGCCGGTTGAACTTGCCGGAGCTTCGTCCTATATCCTCGCCTCGGAAGGCACCGAAGGGGATTCGGAGCCGGAAAGCCTGCAGCCCATTATCGTGGCCGAGATGGAAACCAAGATCCCATCTCTCTCTGTCGGAGAGGCCGTGATGCAAATGGAATTGGCAGGTGCCCCGGTTCTTGTATTCCGTAACGAGACCAAAGATGGGTTGAACGTCGTGTATCGCCGCGAAGACGGCAACATCGGCTGGATCGACCCACAGCAATGATGTGATCGGGGCAAACCCGAAGCCGGAGAAACGTACCGAGTATGGAACTGTCGAGCATCCTCAAGCCTGAGGCCGTGAGAGTTATTTCTTCGGCTTCCAGTAAGAAGCGCCTGCTGCAAGAGCTGGGCGATCTTGCGTTCTCTGCATATGGTCTTAGCGCGCCCGCCACAGTCGAGGCGCTGCTGGAACGCGAAAGCCTTGGCCCCACCGGTGTGGGCCAGGGTGTCGCCCTGCCCCACGCGCGGATGCCTGATCTTAACGCTGTTCAGGGCGCTTTCGTGTTGTTGGAAAAGCCTGTTGATTTCGACTCGGTCGATCGGCAGCCCGTGGATATCGTCTTTGCCCTGTTTGCCCCTGAAGAAGCGGGTGTCGAGCATCTGAAGGCCTTGGCACTGGTGTCCAGGACGCTGCGCGAAGCCTCGCTTTGTGCCAAGCTGCGTGCCAATGCGGATGCTGCGACGCTGTACACCATCCTGACCGAAAACCATTCGGTTCAGGCAGCCTGATCCTTCCAGTTTTCAAATCCGAAGCTTACATAGTCCCGCTTGTAGACAGCGCGGACTTTCTGCTCGATCTCGTCATCGTAAATCTCTGACAGTGCAATCGGCATGTCCTGCGGAGCGGGCTGATACGCGATCTCTTTGCCGGCCAGAATGGGCAGCATTTTGGTCAGCTCGGCCTCGCGCAGCACAAAATCCGGCGCCGCAACCGCGGTAAAGCCGCGGATCACCTCGACCTGACTGGCCCAATGGGGATCCAGACGGACACTGGTCTGTCCGGCCAGATTGTCGCCCACAAAATCCAGAAATACCATGAACGCCGCGCGGTGCGCCCTGGCGTCATACCCTTCGGGGACGCCGGACTTGGGCAGGGGCAGCTTATAGACCTGCCGCAGAATTTTTCGAATGCGCGCAAAATGGCCCGGACCGTCGTTCAGGATACGCTGACAAAAGGCGTGATGCGCCCGCGCCACGGGATGACGCAGCACGGTAAAGCTGCGATGACCCGGGGTCGTTTGCCGCCAATGCCGCAAAGTCCGTTGAGAGAACCCCGATTGCAACGCGTCCAGATCGGCACTGTCTACATCGGCCAGCCATTGTACCACCTGCGCTTCGGGGCCGGCGGGGATAGGAAGGAACAAAAGAGGCGCCTGTGCCGCTGCCACATAACCGGGCACTGCGGCGCCACGGCGAGGTTCGAAATTCGGGGTTCGCGTCAGGTTGAAACGGTCCAGCCCCTCAAGAGCAGTCTCCATTTCGTCGAAATTTTCGACCTTGGCAGACAGAGGTTGGGGGTTTTGCTTTTTCAGCTTGGAATCCAACGCGTCAAGCCGTTGATCCACACCTAACCACTGAGCCAATCCGTTAAGCACCTCAAGGCTCTGAAGATCCTCGTAATCGACATAGAACCCAGTCTGACCAGTCACTTGCAGCGCGTTCAGTACCTTGATCTGAAACTGCTGCAACGCTGACAGGTGCTGCTCGAACTCGGGCGCTGCGAACACGGCCGAGCCTTCTTTGCGGCGCTTCATATTCGTCAGCTTCCACTGGCCGGTCGATTGGGCGATTTTCCAGCTGACATAGCTTTCGGCCGGGTTGCGCGTCAGGATGATCTTGGCGCAGCGCGGATCGCTTAGCAGTCGGTCAATCACCCGCGGATCATGGTCGTGAAAGAACCGAAACCCGCCCAAAGCACCCGCCTGATCGCGGATCGTGTTGATCAGATGATCGGGATTATCTTCACGCTCGGCCTGCGTGACCCCCAAAATGTCCTCGGCGTTGGGATAGCCAATAAAGGCCGGGTTGAACGCCTCGCCATGGCAACTGATGCCGTCAAAAGCGTTCAGGTTCGCCTCGAGGAAGTTCGAGCCCGTCCGCATTTCAGCCAGAACAACAAAGTAATCAAAGTTTCCACTCATGGGGCCTCAGCGAACAAGATAGGGCTTGGGGTTTTGGGGATTAGGGCGGATCGGGTCCTGCTCGACCGGGAAATCGCCCATCAGATAGGGGTGCATCCCCTGGTTCTTCAGGTTTTGCAGGAACTGCCCAAACCCGTCCAGATCGGCCATATGCGGCGCTTCGGTCAGGCGGGTCATGCGTTTCAGGCCTATTTCGTCGATGATGCTTTGCAGCGCCTCCATCGGGGCATCGATGAACTCGGCCATGGTCCAGATGCGGATGCGCGCCTTTGTATAGGGCGAACGGAGCACATTCAGAAACTCGGCCTCGACCTTTTGTAGCTTTGCGGCTTCGGCCCGCAGTTCGGAAAAGTTGCGGTTCGAGCCAAACAACGGCACCGCCCAAGCCCCCGAAATCACCGAAATATGGGCGTTCGGGTCCTTGGCCAGAAACCAGCTGACGTCCTGGACGTCAGTCGGCCCGTACTGAAAACACTGCCGTTCGCCGCGGGTATTCCAGATCATGTTGCGCACAAAACCTGCGGGATCGTTATCCCGAATGGCGGCGCTGTCGGACAGCGCTCCGTTCATCGTGGTCTGGCCATCCGCGAAGTCCGCGCGGTCCGGGGCGAACAGATGGCCATGCACCCGAGCCTCGGTCGCCTTGGCAAGTCAGGGTTCGAAATCCACGAACAGGTCGGAAAACCCCTGGAAAACCGAGTATTTTCCAGAGGTAACGCCGTTCTCCCAACCTTCGCGTGGCACCCGGCTTTGCATCACAAGGCCCGGGCGGCCGCGCGTCCGGCGATCCACGGCCTTGGAAAAGATACGGTCGATCTTGCTGGGTTGCGGTTCAGCCATTGGGCCATTCCCCGGCGCATCGCTTAGGAACGCGCGATAAAGCCGATCCGCATGGGGCCAGATCTTACGCGCGACAAAACAATCCGAGCGGCGCAGTAACTGCAGGTGATCGTCATAGAAAATATGCGGCTTACCCTGGAAATCGAACTTGGACAGGGTCAACGAGCGGCTCTCGATATTCGAGGAATAAAGCCGAGCCAGCGTCTGGAAATAGCTTTCATCGGGAATCCAGACTTTCTCGAAGTACCTGTCATAATCGGGCCGGTCAGGGTCGTCGAGGATGGCCGAAAGGGTCTGGCGGGTCAGGCACCACCATTGGCTGCCCATGTGTGGCGTGATCCCCTTGGGAATCCGGCGCTTCATACCCAGGCGGCGTTGCAGACGGACATATCCGTCAAAAAGCCGGCGCTGTTTTTTCCAGGAAAACGGAAAGCGCAGGGTAAAGCGTTCGTGGTCCAGCCCGCCTACTGTCCAAGGCACGTCGGCGGTGGTGGCGCTTTCGATAAAATCAGTGCGCGGGCGCGCATCGAGGTACTCGATCAAATCTGCTACCGGGCGCAACGGCAGGCACGACCCCGACGTCAGATAGACATGTCGCACATCCGGATAACGCCCCAGAATCAACCCCGCCGCTGATTGCGAGGCCGCAACTAGCCCCCAGGTGCCCCATTCGCAGTCATGACGCGGGCTGAAGCTGACATCGGGCAAATCCTTCATGGATTTAACGAAGGCATTATAGGTGCGTCGCCCCACTTTGGCGTCCACATGGATCATCACCGGGCATCCGGCGGCGGCCCAATGACGGGCGACCTGCTCGGCCCGGCCAAGGGCGTCGTGGACCAACATGACGATGCCCAGCGTGCTCATGCCCAGTTCCCCTTGGACATGAGGCCCAAAATCTCCAGCTGGCGCCAGTTGATGTATTTTTCAGACCAACGACACCACAAATCGGGGTTGGCGCGCAGACGCTCGGCATAGGCCTTGTATTCGACGCTGGCCGCGTAGTGCTGGCCGCGATCCAGTTCTTCTGCGGCCTTGTTGGGGAATGTATCCAGGAACTTGGTATGGAGCAGCATCCCGCTGGCCATCTCGCCGCCCGATTCATCATAAACCCTGTTCAGACCGCGCGGCAGCAGCATATGAGTCGAGCTGACATAGGCGTATTTGCGGTTCCATTTAACCAGGGGAATCTTGTTCAGTGCTGGCGCCTGAAAGGGATCATCAGCAAAAAACATACGCTGTCGCGGCCCGCCCTGAATCCACAGATTGTTGTAATACGCGTTCTTTTTGTAGCTGTAATTGCCCGAGTCGAACCAAGAAGCGATCTCAAGCGGGTTCTGCCCCTCGGCATATGGTTGCTGGTCGATGCGGCCCTTTGGGTACATGTCCAGCAACATCGCCGAAAACTGCCGGATCGAGGAATTGTCCAGCCAATCGGTCAGTGCGCGGATCGGGCGGGTGTCGCAGAACGGATAGATAAAGAACTCGTCCGGGTCGACCACCAGCACCCAGTGGCCATGCGCATATTTGCGCTTCAGATAGTTCATCCAATCCACGCCGAACGTCGCGCGTTTATAACTTGCCTCGGTGTACCAAACCGACACATCCGGCATGTCATGCAGATATTTCGCCGTTCCGTCCGTCGATCCATTGTCAACGAACAGGAAATGATTGATCCCCATCTTGCGATAGTAGTCCAGGAAATAGGGCAGCCGGATTTTTTCATTCCGCATGGTGCAAACCAGCAGGATATCCCCGTTTCGAATACGTTGAGTGTTGTCCTGAACCGCCCGCAGTTCTCGCGATTTTCTGATCGAGCGTATGATCGCACGCTTGCGCCGTAACCGCAGCCGATATGAATCCCGCCAGCCCAAATTACTCTACCTCAAATCCCCGGTCACAGGCACGGTCCCAAGGTCCGATGCCGCTAAGCGCTTTGTTTTGATCAATATGTCATGAACCCAAAGCGGTGCCAACATATATGGAATCGGTTGCCGCTTGGTTTCCAAATTCT
The DNA here is from genome assembly GCF_965218685.1 of Thalassovita sp. Classification (GTDB taxonomy): domain Bacteria; phylum Pseudomonadota; class Alphaproteobacteria; order Rhodobacterales; family Rhodobacteraceae; genus Thalassobius. The sequence continues at coordinate 830,000 of NZ_OZ244657.1, forward strand.
ACGTACGAGTGATTTAATCCTGCCAATCGATCGAGGGCATCAGCCCCAATTCCACCAGCTGCCCAGCGCCTTGATATTGCAGCGATTGCTCGCTCCACAGATCCGGGGCTTGGGTCAGGGCATCATAGTATCCCTCCATTTCCTCGGGTCGGGCAAAATGTTGGCCACGTGACTTTTCAATTGCCGATTTGGAAACAATCTCGGGCAGAAACTTGGTATGTAGCAACACCCCTGCAGGCGCCGTTTCCCCCGGCCCGGAATAAAGCGCGTTCAGCCGGGGCGGCAGAGCCGAATGGGTCGAGTTCACATAGGTATAGCGCCGGTGCCACTTCATCAGTGGCAGTTTGTTCAACGTCGGAGATTTGCGCGGCTCGGTGGCGAAAAACACCCGTTCGCGCACGCCGCCTTGTAGCCACAGATTACCCATGGGGGTCTGCCGTTCGGCGCGATAGGGGCCGGGGTCAAACCACTCCAAAATCTCCATCGGGTCTTGGCCGGGAACATACGCCGGACGCTCTAACGCTCCTTTGGGATAGGGCTCCAGCATCAGCGCACCAAAGCCAACGCGGCCCTGCCGATCCAGCAATACCGTCAGGTCGCGCAGATCGTGACGTTCGTGCCCGTCATAGACCAGCAGCTCGTCCGCGTCGGCCATCAGGCACCAATGCCGGTGGCAGTACCGGATCTGCAGCCAGGTCAGCCAATCCAGCCCAAAGCGCGATGCACGATAGCTGCGCTGCGTCTGCCAGACTGAGGTGTCCTGCTGCTGCGCCAGATACTCGGCGCTACCATCATCGCTGCCGTTGTCGACGAACAGAAAATGCGAGACCCCGCGAGCGCGGTAATACTCCAGAAAATAAGGCAGGCGCGAAGCCTCGTTGCGTTGAACCGAGACCAGCAGCAAATCGTCTGGCCGGATCGCCTGAGTGCGGTTCACAACGATGCTAAGCTGATGCCGGGCCTGAAACGCGCGCCACAGCAGCCTGCGCCGCCAAAGCCGCATCAGGTAGGCGCCCCAAAGGGATCTGTCCGGCATCTGCAAATCCCGATCTGTCATTGTCCCACGAAAAAGCCCCCAAAGCCTGCGCCTTGGGGGCCACATTGCGAGGGAACCCTCGCGATTTCAAGCGTATGGATCAGGCTTCTTTCAGCGCGACGCTGGGGGAATAGGCAATAAAGAACGGGTTTGCGTATCCCTCTTTGCCATAGACCAGCGGGCTGTGATCATCAAAGCGCACAACCTTGCCGCCTGCGCCATGCAGAACGGCGTGACCTGCGGCGGTGTCCCATTCCATCGTACGGCCCACGCGCGGATAGATGTCAGCCTCGCCCGTGGCGACCAGGCAGAACTTCAGAGACGAGCCCGCGCTTTTGGAATCGGCCACAGCGTATTTGTTGATGTAGTCATCCGTCGCCTGATCGCGGTGCGATTTCGACGCGACAACCAGCAGGGCCGAGTTATCCGCATCCGACACCTTGATCGCGGTGGTCGCGCCCATGGCATCCTTGGCAAAATCTCCGGCCTCTTCGACCGAAGAGCCGTCTGCCAGCGTCAGGAACATACGGTTTTTGGCGGGCGCATAGACCACACCCCGGGTCGGCACACCGTTTTCGACATAGGCAATGTTCACAGTGAAATCACCGCGACGATGGACAAACTCTTTGGTGCCGTCCAGCGGGTCGACGATCAGGAAAGTGTCGGCCTTTTCGCTGTGGCTGTCGGCCTGTTCTTCGGTGATCAACGTCACGCCGGGAAACTCAGCGCGCAATCCGGCCGAGATCAGCGCGTCAGCGGCTTCGTCCGCCTCGGTTACGGGGCTTTCATCGGATTTGGTTTTCACCTCGAATTCATCGGAATTGTAGATTTCCATGATCTTGTCACCGGCCTCCAGGGCCAAACGGCGCATAACGACGGTAAGTTTTTCGTAATCCAAGGTCTTTTCCTACACAAAAAACCGGCAACAATGCCGGCGAGTTGATTGGTTCTGCGCTTCCCCTTATGATGGTCGGGTAACGGGACGGCAAGATTTCCATGCAAAGAATCCACTGAATCGGCAGGACGGCACAGAAATGTTCCAACAAAGCAGGCGAAACTCGAACTTCGGGTCGGCAATCACGATTGCCGGGCTGACGTATCATTCTATCGCTCGCAGCATCCGAAAAACCCATCGCAACGCTTTCATGTCGATCGCGATGAACATGTTGCAAGTCGTCATTTTCGTGATGACCTTCTATGTCATGTTTTCGGTTCTTGGGCTGCGCAGCACGGCGTTGCGCGGTGATTTTCTGCTGTACCTGATGTCAGGCGTCTTCCTGTACATGACCCAGATTAAGACCATCGGGGCCGTTGTCGGATCCGAGGGGCCGACCTCGCCGATGATGAAGCACGCGCCGATGAACACGGTGATCGCCATCGCCTCGTCTGCGCTGAGCGCGCTTTATATCCAGGTGCTGTCGTTGGTGGTGATCCTGTCTGTCTATTACGTCGGGTTCAAGCATTTCACCATTGAACAACCGATAAACGCCTTCGGGATGATCCTGTTGGCATGGTTTTCCGGGCTGGGGATCGGCATGGTTTTGCTGGCCGCCAAGCCTTGGTTCCCGACCCCCGTGCGCATCATCACCATGGTGTATCAGCGTGCGAACATGATCGCCTCGGGCAAGATGTTCGTGGCCAACACGCTGCCGCCTTTCATGCTGAAACTGTTCGACTGGAACCCGCTGTTTCACTGTATCGACCAGTCGCGCGGCTTTGTGTTCATCAACTATTTTCCACGCAACACCTCGGCGATGTACCCGTTCTATTTCGGGCTGGTTTTCCTGATGATTGGCCTGATGGGCGAGTTCTATACACGCCGCCACAGCAGTGCCAGCTGGGGTGCGCGTCGCTGATCAGGTGACGACGCGGCAGGTCAGGTTGATCCGCCCTCCCTTGGCCAGCAAGCTGCTGGAGCCCGGTCTGATCCGATCCACCCCGTGGTAAACCAGCCGCGCCTCGCCGCCGATTACGGCCACGTCTCCGGACCTCAACCAGATGCTTTCGGTCTTGCCGCCGCGGGTCCGGTTGCCAATGCGAAACAGCGCGTCATCCCCCAACGAGACTGACAGAACCGGCCATGAGAAATCCGCCTCGTCCCGGTCCTGATGCATCCCCATCCGCGCTTTTTCTTTGTAGAAATTGATCAGGCAACAGTCTGGGTCACGTTCCGCGCTGACCAGTTGTCGCCACAGGTTCAGGACACCAACGGGTATCGACGGCCAAGCCTGCCCATTCGGGTGGCGATCCCGATAGCGATAGCCTGACCTGTCCGAATACCACCCAAACCGCCCGGCCGAGGTCATCTGAACGCTCATTGGCTTGCCATAGGGCGTCATGGGCGAAAACAGCGGGGCTTGGCGAGTTACCTCGCGCAATGCGGCGACCAGGGTCTTCTGGGCCTCGGGGCTCAATGCGCCCTGGATGATCTGCACCCCTCGGATGGAAATTTCCGACATTCTTGTCCCCATCAACTCATTTCTAACCGCTTTAGGAGAAATTCACGCGGAATCACGGGCTCCACCGTACTCAGACGCTTGCAGGGGTCAAAGCCCCTCCTTATATACGCCGAGAAGCGCGGTGAACCCAATCCGGATCACCGCAAAACAGGATCGGGGCAGGATGCCATAACGGGTCCACGTCTCGTGTCATCGCCTTGAATGTGAAGGGATCGAAAACATGGCTAAAGTCATTGGTATTGACCTTGGTACCACCAACAGCTGCGTCGCAATCATGGACGGCGCCCAACCCAAAGTAATCGAAAACTCCGAGGGTGCTCGCACCACTCCGTCGATCGTTGCTTTTACAGACAACGAGCGTCTGGTCGGCCAGCCTGCAAAACGCCAGGCCGTCACCAACGCCACCAACACCGTGTTCGGTGTGAAGCGCCTGATTGGTCGTCGCGCGGACGACCCGTATCTGGCCAAGGACAAGAAAAACATGCCGTTCAACGTCATCGACGGCGGCAACGGCGACGCATGGGTCGAAGCTCAGGGTGAGAAATACTCCCCCAGCCAGATTTCTGCGTTCATCCTGGGCAAGATGAAGGAAACGGCAGAATCCTACCTGGGTGAAGACGTCACTCAGGCGGTGATCACCGTTCCTGCCTACTTCAACGATGCTCAGCGTCAGGCCACCAAGGACGCCGGTAAGATCGCCGGCCTGGAAGTCCTGCGGATCATCAACGAACCGACCGCAGCCGCGCTGGCCTATGGTCTGGACAAAGAAGACACCCACACCATTGCGGTCTATGACCTGGGTGGTGGTACCTTCGACGTGACCATTCTGGAGATTGACGACGGCCTGTTCGAAGTTAAATCGACCAACGGCGACACCTTCCTGGGTGGTGAAGACTTTGACATGCGCATCGTCAACTACCTGGCGGACGAGTTCAAAAAAGAACACGGCGCCGACCTGACCAAGGACAAGATGGCCCTGCAGCGTCTGAAAGAAGCCGCTGAGAAAGCCAAGATCGAGCTGTCCTCGAGCCAGCAAACCGAGATCAACCAGCCGTTTATCGCGATGGACCCGAACTCGGGCACACCGCTGCACCTGGTGATGAAGCTGACCCGTTCCAAACTGGAATCGCTGGTCAGTGACCTGATCAAAGCTTCGATCAAGCCCTGCCAGGCCGCACTGAAAGACGCGGGCCTGACCACCGGCGACATCGACGAGGTTGTTCTGGTCGGCGGTATGACCCGTATGCCCAAAGTCATCGAAGAGGTGACCAAGTTCTTCGGTAAAGAGCCCCACAAGGGTGTGAACCCCGACGAAGTGGTCGCCATGGGCGCCGCCATTCAGGCCGGTGTTCTGCAGGGTGACGTGAAAGACGTGGTTCTGCTGGACGTGACCCCGCTGTCGCTGGGTATCGAAACCCTGGGCGGTGTGTTCACCCGCCTGATCGACCGCAACACCACGATCCCGACCAAGAAGTCTCAGGTCTTCTCGACCGCCGAAGACAACCAGTCGGCCGTGACCTTGCGTGTATTCCAGGGCGAGCGTGAGATGGCTGCAGACAACAAGCTGCTGGGCCAGTTCAACCTGGAAGACATCCCGCCAGCGCCGCGTGGCATGCCCCAGATCGAAGTGACCTTTGACATCGACGCCAACGGCATCGTGTCGGTGGCCGCCAAGGACAAAGGCACCGGCAAAGAACAGTCGATCACCATCCAGGCCTCGGGCGGCCTGTCCGACGCGGACATCGAAGCCATGGTTAAGGACGCCGAAGCCAACGCCGAAGCCGACAAAGAGCGCAAGGAACTGGTCGAAGCACGCAACCAGGCCGAAAGCCTGATCCACTCGACCGAAAAGTCGATGGAAGAGCACAGCGACAAGGTGGACCCGACCACGATCGAAGCGATCGAGTTGGCCATCGCCGCGCTGAAGGACGACCTGGAAAAAGACGACGCCTCCGCCGAGAAGATCAAGTCCGGCGTCCAGAACGTGACCGAAGCGGCCATGAAACTGGGCGAGGCGATCTATAAGGCCACCCAGGACGAACCCGTTGACGAGCCCGCTGCTGCTGACGAAGCAGGCGGCCCCGATGACGACATCGTCGATGCTGACTTCGAAGACCTGGGCGACGACAAGCGTTCGTAAGAATCCGTCGGAACCATATGGGGCCGGTCCTGACCGGGCCGGCCCTTTTCGTTCCTGAAAGGGGAATACCCAATGTCAAAACGTGATTATTACGATGTGCTTGGCGCATCCAAGGGTGCCTCTGCCGACGAACTGAAAAAAGCCTATCGCAAGAAGGCCAAAGAGCTGCACCCCGACCGGAACGCGGACAACCCCGACGCCGAGGCTCAGTTCAAAGAGGTCAACGAGGCTTATGAATGCCTCAAGGACCCCGAAAAGAAGGCAGCCTATGACCGCTATGGTCACGCGGCCTTTGAAAACGGCATGGGCGGCGGCCCGCGCGGCGGACATCCAGGCCAGGGTGATTTCGGCAGCGCGTTCTCGGACGTGTTCGACGACCTGTTCGGCGACTTCATGGGTGGCCGTGGTGGCGGCGGCGGTCGCAACCGTGCCGCGCGCGGGGCCGACCTGCGCTATAACCTGCGGGTCTCGTTGGAAGAGGCGTTCACCGGCGCGCAGAAAACCATCAAGGTGCCCAGTACCGTTGCCTGTGAGTCCTGCGATGGCTCGGGCGCCGAAGGTGGCGCGGAACCCACCACCTGCCCGACCTGTTCGGGCATGGGTAAAGTGCGCGCTCAGCAGGGGTTCTTTACGGTCGAACGTACCTGCCCGACCTGTTCGGGCATGGGGCAGATCATCCAGAACCCGTGTAAATCCTGTGGCGGTCATGGCCGTGTTCAAAAAGAGCGTACGCTAAGCGTCAATATCCCTGCTGGCGTTGAAACCGGCACCCGTATCCGCCTGTCCGGCGAAGGCGAGGCCGGGCTGCGTGGCGGACCGACGGGCGATCTGTACATCTTTATCGACGTCGCCCGGCACGAGCTGTTCGAACGCGAGGATGTGAACCTGTTCTGCCGCGTCCCCGTCAGCATGGCGACTGCCGCCCTGGGTGGCGATATCGAAGTGCCGACGATCGACGGTGGCCGCAGCCGCGTGAAGATCCCATCTGGCAGTCAGGCTGGCCGGCAGATGCGTCTGCGTGGCAAGGGCATGCCCGCCCTGCGCGGCGCTGGTTCGGGGGACATGTTCATCGAACTGGCGGTGGAAACTCCCGTGAACCTTAGCTCTAAGCAGAAAGAACTGCTGCGAGAGTTCGAGCAGCTGGGCAAGGATAACAACCCTGAAAGCAACAGCTTTTTCAACAAGGTAAAGGGTTTCTGGGACAGCATGAAAAGCTGACCTCAGAAAGTCGTTAACCAATCTGTAAGCGAATCGGCGGAGCTTGGGCATATGTCTCAGCTCCGCTCTTCTTTTCAGGAAATGCCTGGCCTTTTCTCCTTTGATCAGGACGAGGCACCCGTGCCGGAAAAAGGCAAGCAGCCCAGCTATATCCGGGATCACCGAAAACGTCTGCGTGGCCGGTTCATGGATGGCGGCGCTACCGCCCTGCCCGACTACGAACTGCTGGAACTGGTCCTGTTCCGCGCCATTCCACGCTGCGATGTAAAACCCTTGGCCCGCGCCTTGCTGGAACAGTTCGGCGACTTCAACGGGGTGCTGTCAGCCCCACCGGCGCGGTTGGCGCAAGTTCCTGGCGTGGGCGAGGCCGTAATTTGCGAGCTTAAGATCGTCGAAGCTGCCGCCCAACGTCTGTCCCGCGCGCGAATTCTGCGCAAACAGGTGATATCCAGCTGGGATGCGCTGCTGGATTACTGCCACACCACCATGGCCCACCGCGAGACCGAGCAATTCCGCATCCTGTTCCTGGACCGCAAAAACGTGCTGATCGCCGACGAAGATCAAGCCCGCGGCACCGTCGACCACGTGCCTGTTTACCCGCGCGAGGTCGTGAAGCGAACCCTCGAACTGAATGCGTCAGCGCTCATTCTGGTGCACAATCATCCCTCGGGTGATCCGACCCCGTCCGACGCTGACATCTCTATGACCGAACAGATAAATGCTGCCTGCCAGACCATGGGCATCACCCTGCACGATCATCTGATCATCGGTCGCTCGCGCGAGCTGAGCTTTCGCGCCCAGGGGCTTTTGTGATTACTGCACCCAAACCTCGACCCGGCGATTGACCTGACGCCCCCAGGCGCTGTCGTCGCACGCCATGGGCATCGCCTCGCCAAAGGCATCGACATCCAGTTTCAACCGATCAAAGCTGGCTGTCTCGGCAGTGGTTTGCACGGCTGTGCGCACGGCCTCGGCCCGGCGCAGCGCGATCCCCAGATTGGCCGAGGCCAGCCCCTCGCCATCACTGAAGCCAACAAACATCAAGCGGCGCCCATCATATTGCCCCGCCTCAATTTCCTGCGCCAGTTGCGCCACATTTGAACGGGACTGCGCATCCAGACGGATCGAGCCTGCCTCGAACCGGAAAGTCGTCGTCAACCGTTTCATCGGTCGCAACACCTGCACCATTCGCTGCAGATCGTCCAACGAGACCTCTTTTCCGGCCTGTGCGATGGCATTGGCAAAACGGTTGCCCTGAATATCGATCGGGACAAGCTCGGGTGCCTGGTCAATATAGCCCGCGCGCCGGATCACCAGCTGCGCGGACAGACTGCGCGTGAAGGTCAGGAAATCTCGCGCCAGTTTCGGCAATCGCCGCGCGGGGACATATAGAAACACCGGCGCCGTCAGGGGATAATCCTCGGTCTTGACCGAGTTTCGCTCGGCCGGAACAAGAAAACCACATTTCCCACTTAGCGGAACCGCCTTCACCCCAAGCGTTCCCGAGTTGCTGGCCAGCCCCAATCCAAACGGATCCCTCGCAATTGCCTGAACCAGCGTCAGGTTGTTCGGATGCCGCAAAGCTACGGCCGCAATCCCCGCACCGACCGGGGTCAAAAGCCGGTCAGTCGCCGCCTGCCCCAACCCGGATTTGTCATCCAGCATATGCACGTTGATCGGCGCATCTGGTCCGCCAAGCTCTTGCCAATTCGTGATTTTTCCAGAAATGACTCGCGACAGCATGGTCGTGGTGATGCTGCCCAACGGATTGTCTGTGGCCACGACGGGCACAAATGCATCCAGCGCCAGCACACGGCTGCGCCCGGCGGCGTTCAGATCGCCCAGACCGGCCTCTTGCGCCAGCTTGGCCTCGTTCACACGCACCTCGCGCTGAGACATCACGATGTCTGCCTGGTCCGCCAGAAGGTCCGCAAACCCGTCGTCGGTGTTGGTCGAACGAACAGCAAACACGCCCATTACCTTGTCAGACTCGGGGTCGGCAAAGATATAGACCCGTTCGGTCGGCGCCGTGTCCTCGTGGGTCAGCTTCAGGCCCGAGCTTTGGGCAAAGGTTTCGATCAGCGCCGGCAGCAGCACCCGCCCAACCGAGGCCTCGCCGGACAGCGTCAGCTCGGCGATGTAGTCCTCAAGGTTCGGGCAGCCCGGCCCCTCGCATCGCACGCTGGAACCATCCACCGTCAGCTCGCCATAGATCGTATCAAGACGGTAATATTCGCCGTCAAATCCACGCAGAGCGCCGCTGATCTCGACCTTTCCATCAGGCGAGATCAGGGTCACATCCTGCGCCCATGCGGCAGGTAGCCCGAGAAAAACAAAAAGTGCGGTGAAAATCACCGCACGGACCCCGTTCATTGTTGCGTGTCCTGAATCAACCAATCATTTGGCTGCGACTTTCAGGTCTTCCAGCACGTTTTTCAACACCAGAAAGTCACCAATCGCGTCACAATCGGGCATCGTCAGCTGCAATTCCTGCACACGGGGCACACTTGCCTCGGAAATCTGCAGGGACTGCGCCGAGATTTCGCGGCCGCAAGTGGCATCGGTAACCTCGGCCTCGATTTCAAGCTGGATATCTCCAACCCGCGAGGTCGTCCCCGAGGGGAAGGTGTAGACCTGCGCCTGCATGCCCTCGGGCAATGCGGGATCGCCAATCAGGCTAAGAAAACCGCTTTCGCCGTGGATGGTTTTTTCCAGATCACCGGTGTGCTGATCCCAGATATGCCCGTCTTCGCCAAACTGGGCGCCAAATTCCAGCGCGTGCAGATGCAGGCTGGCGACGCCCTGCCATTGCACCACCGCCCGATCATAGAACCGCAGCGAGGGCACCTGAACCGTCGTAATTGCACTGTTATCCTGGCCAAAATCTGCAATGAATACAGAGGTTTCGGACAGGGCCGGCATTGTCAGGAACAGCTCGCCTTGGTCGTCGGTCATCTCGGTGATCATCAGCCCGTTGTGGTGCAGCGTCACGCGGGTGCCCGGCAGACAGGCCGAGCGGATTTCAATATTCACCATGGCAGCGATGGTCGGTTCAGCCGTCATCTCGATCGAGCAGCTAAAGCCGCCCTGAACCTCGACGGGCTGGGGCACGACGATTTCCTTTTCGGTCACGGCCACACGTTGGATGCCCTGCGAGGGCATGTTCAGCTCTTGAAAGATATCCGCAGGGATTTCCGGCAGGGGCGAGGCCGTCAACTCGACATTTCTCAGATCGCTTTGAGGGGCGGGCTGCGGATCAGCTGGCGGCATTGCGGCCACCAGGATCGGCGAGGGCATGATATTGGACGAAACGGTCGGCGCGCTATTTTCCATGAAATAGCCCGATCCGATCGCAACAGCGACGGCGCCAAAGCTTAGCGCAATACTGGATGCTCGTTTGACCATGTTTGCCTCCAACCCACTTCAGGTTGGAAGCAAATGTCGCCCGCAAAAGTGGCGCGTATAAGGCGCCGTCAGGGAACCATTCGGGCCATTTTCAGCCCGGATGTGATCAGGCCATGCGGCCGTGGCAATGCTTGAACTTCTTGCCCGAACCGCAGGGGCAGGCCTCGTTCCGGCCGGGATTGCCCCAGGTCGAGGGATCGTTTTCGTCAAACCCTTCCTTGGCTTCACCGGTGGGCTCTTCGGGCTGTGCGGGGGCTTGCAGGGCCTGCTGCTGAGCCGCCATTTGCGCCATCATCGCCTGCTGCTCTTCGTCGGTCAGCGGACGGATCTGACCCAGTTTCTGGCTGACGTCTTCGCGCAGGCTGTCCAACATGGACTCGAACAACTGGAACGCCTCATTCTTGTATTCGTTCAGCGGATCACGTTGTGCATAACCGCGGAAACCCACGACCGAGCGCAAATGTTCCAGCGTCAGCAGGTGTTCGCGCCACTTGGTGTCGATCGTCTGCAGCAGCAGCTGCTTTTCGATCATGCGCATGTTCTCGGCGCCGAATTTTTCGGACTTTTCAGCCATCTGTTCGTCGGCTGTTTCCGCCAGGCGTTCGATAATCTCTTCGGGGTCAACACCCTCCTCGGCGGCCCAGTCGATCACCTTGCTGTCCAGATTCAGCTTTTCCAGTACAGCGGCGTACAGACCTTCGGTATCCCACTGATCCGCATAGGTTTTCGGAGGCATATACTGGTCAACCAGTTCGCCGATCACCTCGTGACGCATGTCGCCAATGATTTCGGACAAATCGGCGCTTTGCATAATCTCCATACGCTGTTTGAAGATCACCTTGCGCTGTTCGTTCATCACGTCGTCAAACTTCAGCAACTGCTTACGGATGTCGAAGTTGCGTCCCTCGACCTTTCCCTGCGCGCGCTCCAGCGATTTGTTGACCCAGGGGTGCACGATGGCCTCGCCTTCTTTCATGCCCAAGGTGGACAGCACACGATCCAGCTTTTCCGAACCGAAGATGCGCATCAGGTCGTCTTCCAGCGACAGGAAGAAGGACGAGCGGCCCGGATCCCCCTGACGGCCCGAACGGCCGCGCAGCTGGTTGTCGATGCGGCGGGATTCGTGACGCTCGGTCGCCAGAACGAACAGGCCGCCGGCGGCTTTCACCGCCTCTTCGTCGGCCTTGTGTTGCTCTTCGATCTGAGCGCGGATTTCATCAGGGTGGGCGTCGGGATTGGCTGCGATCGCCTCCATCACCTTGAATTCAACGTTGCCGCCCAACTTGATGTCCGTCCCGCGGCCGGCCATGTTGGTGGCGATGGTGACGGCGCCCAGCTTACCGGCGTCGGCCACAATCTCGGCCTCTTTTTCGTGCTGACGGGCGTTCAGAACATTGTGGGGCACACCCGCTTGGGTCAGCAGCTGGCTGAGGAATTCCGACTTCTCGATCGAGGTGGTGCCGACCAAGGTCGGCTGACCCTTTTCATGAGCTTCCTTGATGGTCTCGACAATAGCTTCGAACTTCTCTTTGGCGGTGCGATAGACGGCATCATCATCGTCCACACGGGCGATGGGACGGTTGGTGGGCACTTCGACCACGCCCAGACCATAGATTTCCATGAATTCATCGGCTTCGGTGGCGGCGGTGCCGGTCATGCCAGCCAGTTTGTCGTAAAGCCGGAAATAGTTCTGGAAGGTCACCTGCGCCAAAGTCACGTTTTCGGGCTGGATCGGGCAGCCTTCCTTGGCCTCGATGGCCTGGTGCAGACCGTCCGAAAGACGGCGGCCGGTCATCATACGGCCTGTGAATTCGTCGATCAGAACGACTTGGCCATCCCGAACGATATAATCCTTGTCCTTGGTGAACAGTTTATGCGCGCGCAGGCCCTGGTTGACGTGGTGCACGATGGTGGTGGATTCCGGATCGTACAGGGTCTGACCTTCGGGCAGCAGGTCCATTTCATGCAGGCGCTGTTCCAGGAACTCGTTACCCTCGTCCGTGTAGGTCACGTTGCGGGTCTTCTCGTCCAGCTCATAGTGAGCCTCGGTCAGTTCGGGGATCAGCTTGTCCAGGGCGACATACAGGTCCGAGCGGTCCTGCGCCGGCCCCGAGATGATCAGCGGCGTCCGGGCCTCATCGATCAGGATACTGTCAACTTCGTCCACGATGGCAAAGTTGTGGTACTTCTGATTGATGTCCGACAGCTCGGATTTCATGTTGTCGCGCAGATAGTCAAAACCCAGCTCGTTGTTGGTCGAGTAGGTGACATCGCTGGCGTAGGCTTGTTTCTTTTCGTCCTCGGGTTGCTGCGGATAAACGACACCGGTAGTCATACCCAAAGCGGCGTAGACTTTGCTCATCCACTCGGCGTCACGCTTGGCCAGGTAATCGTTCACGGTGACGATATGCACGCCCTTGCCGGACAGCGCGTTCAGATATGCCGGGAAGGTCGCCACAAGGGTCTTACCTTCACCCGTCTTCATTTCCGAGATATTGCCCTGGTGCAGGAAGATGCCGCCCATCAGCTGCGTGTCAAAGGCGCGCAGACCCAGGGCCCGCTTGGCGCCTTCGCGGCAGTTGGCAAAGGCTTCGGGCAGCAGCGCGTCCAGGCTTTCGCCATCGGCCAGACGTTTCTTGAATTCTTCGGTCTTTTCGATCAGCCCCTGATCGGAAAGCTGTTCAAACTCGGGCTCCAGTGCGTTGATCTTCTCAACCAACGGGCGGACAGCCTTGATTTTACGGTCATTAGGAGTGCCGAAAACCTTTTTGGCAATAGTTCCGAAGCCCAGCATATTTTTTCCGATCCGGTCAGTGACAATATCGTGCGCGGCATCTGCTTGCCCGCCGAAACCACACCGCCTACAACGTGATGGAAATCAAACGTTCCAAATGCCTCAAGGCGATGTAAGGGGCGGCTGGTGCAGTGTCAACGTCAGCGCCCCAAGCGCAGCAAACAAAGGACGAAACTCATGTCAAATCGGGTCACTTTTCTGTCGGGTGCAGTGCTTTCGCTGTTCATGGCCCTGCCTGCCGTAGCGGAAGACAAACCTGGTGCAGATACGGTGATCGCCTCGGTCAATGGCACCGAGATCACCCTGGGCCACATGATCCTTGTGCAGCAGAACCTGCCGCAGCAGTACCAGACCCTGCCCAGCGACGTGCTGTTTAACGGCATTCTGGACCAGATCATTCAGCAGACCGTTCTGGCGCAATCCGCACCCGAAGGTGACTCGCGACTGGTGCGCCTGTCCATAGACAACGAGCGCCGCGCGCTGAAGGCTGGCGAAGTGCTGCAGGTCGCCGTCGAAAGTGCGATCAATGACGTGGCCGTGCAAGAACTGTTCGACGCCAAATACGCCGACGGCACCGGTGGCCGCGAATTCAACGCCTCGCATATTCTGGTGGAAACCGAAGAAAAGGCGCTTGAGCTGATCGCATTGCTGGAAGGTGGCGCCGATTTTGCCGAACTGGCCAAAGAGCATTCGACCGGCCCGTCGGGCCCCAATGGCGGGCAACTGGGCTGGTTCGGCGAAGGAATGATGGTACCTCCGTTTGAGAAGGCCGTGCTGGAAATGGCTGTGGGCGCGATCTCGGTTCCGGTGAAAACGCAGTTCGGCTGGCACGTGATCAAGCTGAATGATGCCCGCACCAAGGCCGCCCCGACGCTGGATGAGGTTCGCGCCGAGATCGAGGGCGAGCTGGAAAACGCCGCCATCGACGCCCGCATCAAAGAACTGACAGACGCCGCCAAGATCGTGAAAGACGGCACCGATATCGACCCCGCGCTGGTCAAGCGCGCGGATCTTCTGACGGAGTAAACCATGGGAAAAGACCTGCCCGTTTCGCCGCTGGCCCCCGCCAGTTTTCCTGATCTTCCTCGGATCGAAGGGGTGGAGTTCAGCTCTGCCATGGCTGGGGTGAAATACAAAGATCGCGCCGATGTCATGCTGGCCCGCCTTGCGCCGGGTTCGGCCATCGCGGGGACATTCACGCGGTCTGCGACACGTTCGGCCGCTGTTCTGGATTGTCAGGAAAAGATTGGGCAACCCGCCCAGGGCGCCGCTGCGATCATCGTGAACTCGGGGAACGCCAACGCCTTTACCGGCAAGAACGGTGTCGAGGCGACCCATGCCGTAACCTCGGCCGTGGCCCATGCGCTGGAAATCGAGGAGAACAGGGTGTTTTCCTCGTCCACGGGCGTGATCGGCGAAGCCCTGCCCCACGACCGCATCACCGCCAAGCTGGCCGAGATGCGCAACACTCTTTCGGCCGATGCCATTAAGGACGCTGCAGCCGCGATCATGACCACCGACACCTTCCCCAAGGGTGCCGGTGCCGAGATCGAGATTGACGGCCGACCCGTGAAAATTGCCGGGATCGCCAAAGGATCCGGTATGGTCGCGCCCGATATGGCGACAATGCTTGTCTATATCTTCACCGACGCGGCGGCCGATCAGGCCAAACTGCAATCGCTGCTAAGCGAGCTGACCGACGTGACCTTCAACTGCATCACCGTGGACAGCGATACGTCCACCTCGGACACGCTGCTGTTGGGGGCCACCGGGGCCTCGGGGGTGAACGTTGACGGCAACGCAGCATTCCGCGAGGCGTTGCACGGGGTCATGCTGGACCTGGCGCATCAAGTGGTTCGCGATGGTGAAGGCGCCTCGAAATTCCTTGAGGTCGAGGTGACAGGCGCGGCCAATGACGCCGACGCGCGCACCCATGCCTTGTCGATCGCGAACTCTCCTCTGATCAAGACCGCCGTCGCGGGGGAGGACCCCAACTGGGGCCGCGTGGTAATGGCCATCGGCAAGTCCGGTGCTGCCGCGGACCGTGACCTGCTGAGCATCCGGTTCGGTGACATTCTGGTGGCCGAAAACGGTTGGGTTGCAGACAGTTACAACGAAGACGCCGGTGCCGCCTATATGAAGCAGGACGAGCTGAAGATCAGTGTCGATCTGGGTCTGGGCAAAGGTGTGGCCACTGTCTGGACCTGCGATCTGACGCACGGGTATATCTCGATCAACGCCGACTATCGGTCGTGAAGGCGCCGCGATGAAAGTTGTTCTGGTCTCAGCCGTCGCCTTGATCGACGTGGACGGGCGGGTGCTGCTGGCGCAGCGCCCCGAGGGCAAATCCATGGCAGGCCTGTGGGAATTCCCCGGCGGCAAAGTCGAACCTGGCGAAACCCCCGAACACGCGCTTGTCCGCGAGCTGGAGGAAGAGCTGGGTATCAACACCTGGTCCAGCTGCCTTTCGCCGCTTAGCTTTGCTTCGCACAACTACGAGGATTTCCACCTGCTGATGCCGCTATTCGCCTGCCGCAAGTGGGAGGGAATCCCCGCACCCAAGGAAGGTCAAACGCTGAAATGGGTGCATGCGCGCGACATGGCCAGCTATCCAATGCCGCCCGCCGATATTCCGCTGATTCCGATTTTACGGGATCTACTTTAGAGGCAGTTGCACAAGAAATGGCCGACTGGTTTTAAATCGCAAAAAATCGTTCGGACAAATCCAAATTAGACTAATCCATTAGTATATAATTCGTCTAAAATGGCATTTTTTTGTATGTTTTGTTAACAATCCGTGACTATATTAAGCGTACGTCAATATCGTTTTGGGGAGGATTTGACTTGCTGAGAACTATCGTGATTGGAAGCTGCGTTTCCGTTCAAGGTACGTTCGTCCGTGGTCTTCCTGACGGGAAGATCCTTGTGCGCGTCGGTGACAGAGAATTCGCCGGCAAGCCAGTTCCAAGCCGGGCAGCGTAACCTATCAAGCATACAAAACGAAAAAAGGGGATGGTTTCCACCATCCCCTTTTTCTTTGTCTTGTAGATCCGCGGATCAGTCGAGGTTACGCTCGACCTCTTCGCGTTCAAATATCTCGATCACGTCGGCCGGGCGGATATCGTCGTAGTTCTCGAATGCCATACCGCATTCCTGACCCGACTGGACCTCTTTGACCTCGTCCTTGAAGCGCTTCAGCGTCTTCAGCGTGCCCTCGTGGATCACCACGTTGTCGCGCAGAAGGCGAACACCCGCAGAACGACGCGCCACACCTTCGGTGACGATACAACCGGCAACCTTGCCAACACCCGACACCTTGAAGACTTCTTTGATCTCGGCGTAACCGATGAAGTTTTCGCGGATTTCGGCGCTCAGCAGGCCACTTGCGGCGGCTTTCACGTCGTCCACCAGGTCATAGATCACCGAGTAATAGCGGATCTCCACACCCTTCTGGTTAGCCGAGCTCCGCGCCGAGGCGTTCGCACGGACGTTAAAGCCCATGATCGGTGCGCCAGACGCTTCGGCCAGGCCGACATCGGTGTCGGTGATTGCACCCACACCATAGTGCAGCACGCGTACGCGAACCTCGTCGTTGCCGATTTTTTCCATCGCCTGAACGATGGCCTCGGCCGAGCCCTGCACGTCAGCTTTGACCAGGATCGGCAGCTCGGCGACGTTCTGATCGTCCTTGGCCTTCTGCATCAGCTGTTCCAGGGTCGTCGCGGCACCGGCGGCAGCGCGTTTTTCCTTGGCAACACCTTCACGGTATTCAGCAATCTCACGCGCTTGCGCTTCGGTTTCGACCACGTTCAGCACGTCGCCCGCTTCGGGGGTGCCGTTCAGGCCCAGAACCTCGACGGGCACGGACGGACCGGCCTCTTTCACGCGATCGCCCTTGTCGTCGACCAGCGCGCGGACTTTACCCCACTGCTCGCCCACAACGAAGATATCGCCCTGACGCAGCGTGCCTTTCTGAACCAGAACAGTGGCAACGGGGCCGCGGCCCACGTCCAGCTGAGCCTCGATCACGGCACCTTCGGCGGCGCGGTCGGGGTTGGCTTTCAGTTCCAGAATCTCGGCCTGCAGCGCGATGGCTTCCAGCAGTTCGTCCAGGCCCTGACCGGTCTTGGCGGACACTTCGACGTCCTGAACCTCACCCGACATGGCCTCGACCACCACTTCGTGTTGCAGCAGTTCGGTGCGGACCTTCATCGGGTCAGCTTCGGGGCGGTCACATTTGTTGATCGCAACGATCATCGGAACGCCAGCGGCCTTCGAGTGGTTAATCGCTTCGATGGTCTGCGGCATGACCGAATCATCCGCCGCAACAACCAGAACCACGATATCCGTCACCTGAGCCCCGCGCGAACGCATCGAGGTAAAGGCCGCGTGGCCGGGCGTATCCAGGAAGCTCAGCACAGCGCCAGAATCGGTTGTAACCTGATAGGCGCCGATATGCTGGGTGATGCCGCCAGCCTCGCCGGCGGTCACATTCGCCTTGCGAATCGCATCCAGCAGCGAGGTTTTGCCGTGATCAACGTGACCCATGATGGTGATCACGGGCGGGCGTGGCTTCAGGCTTCCTTCGTCGTCATCGATCGAGTCGATCACGTCTTCAACATCCGCATCCGAAACACGCACGATCTTGTGGCCAAACTCTTCTACGATCAATTCCGCGGTATCCACGTCGATCGATTGGTTCTGAGTGACCATCATGCCCATTTTCATGAGCTCTTTGACCACGTCAGCCACACGTTCGGCCATGCGGTTTGCCAGTTCCGAAACCACGATGGTTTCAGGGACCTGCACGTCGCGCACGATCTTCTCACGCTCTTGCTGACCCATGGCTTTCTGGCGCAGACGCTCCTGCTTCCGCTTCATCGCGGCCATGGATTTCTGACGGCCACCTTCGCCACCAGTCAGCGCCTGGTTCAGCGTCAACTTGCCCGAGCGGCGACCATCGTCACGCGCCTTACGGCCACGCTGATCTTCACGCTCTTTACGGGCACGGTCGGGCTGCGTGGGTGCGCTTTCCTTGGGCTTGCGGGCTGCGGGCTTCATGTCGTCGCCAGCTGCTGCCGGAGCGCTGGCCGCTGCTGCTGCCTGGGCCGCAGCGCGCTTGGCCGCTTCTTCGGCTTCGCGTTTCTTGCGGGCTTCTTCTTCGGCCTTGGCCTTCAGAGCCTCTTCACGTTCGCGCTCTTCGCGTTCCTTGGCCTCGGCCTCGGCGCGGCGGCGTTCGCGAGCTTCTTCGCGGGCCTTTTCCTCGGCTGCACGTTTGGCGGTCTCTTCGACCTCGCGGGCCTTAGCGGCCTGCAATGCCTTCAGGCGGCGTTCCATTTCCGCATCGGAAATGCCAGCCGGGCGCTTCGAGGGATCACCCAGCGAACGCCCACTACCACCGCCAGACGATTTGGCAGCGCCGGGTTTGGGGACCACAACGCGTTTGCGCTTGGTCTCCACCACGACGTTTTTGGTGCGGCCATGGCTGAAGCTTTGCTTCACGTTGCCCGCACGGGGGCCTCCACCACGGACACCCAAAGTCTTTTTACCGTCGTTCTCGCTCATGTGGCTCTTTTTCCTTTCCGGCGGTCGGATCCGCCGTCCGAAGCTCGCAAACCTTTAAGTCTTGCGGCTTCATCTACAACACGTCGCGTCAAACCTCCAGCGCCTAGCGCAACGTGAATTACAGTTTGTCGGCCAAAGGCCTGTCCCAACTCGTCTGCGGTCAGCCATCCAATGAACGACCCATAGTGCGGGGTGCTCAACTTGGATTTGCCGCGACCCGAGCCATCGCTGGCCTGAATCAGGACCTGGGCCTCTTCTTTGATCAGCCAATCTTTGACCTTTTCGAACCCGGCTACGGCGCGCCCACCCTTTCGGGCGAGGCTGATCAGGTCGATGACCCGACGGGTCAGCAGATCTTCGGTCTGCTGAATCAGATCATCCGATGCTTGCACCGGCTGTTTGGCCGAACGCGAGAACAACTTCTTCGCGACGGCCGTTTCCAGCGCCTTGCGGTCAGCCGAAACCCAGATCCCGCGACCGGGCAGTTTCTCGGCCAGATCGGGTACGACCTGACCTTCGGGACCCACGACAAAGCGGATCAGCCCATGTTTGGGCTGAACCTCGCCGGTGGCGATGCATTTGCGTTCGGAATCATCGTCCCGATTCTTGGTTTTTCCACCACGCGTCATGCGTTTGGGTCCCTAACTACAGGTTCAGGCTTCGTCGCCTTCGGCGTCGACAGCGTCTTCTTCCAGATCTTCTTCGTCAGCTTCCAGCTCGGTCGGATCAACCCAGCCCAGCGCGATGCGGGCGGTCATGATCAGGCTTTGCGCTTCTTCCAGCGAAACGTCATAGGGTTCCAGCAGGCCGTCATCCTTGACGCGCTCGCCCTCGACAGTTGTCCAGCCGCCCGCCAGCTCCCAGTCGGCGCAGGTGGCGAAGTCTTCCAGCGTTTTCACGCCATCTTCGGCCAAGGCTGCAATCATCTGGGGCGTCAGGCCGTCAAAGTCAACCAGGCTGTCCTCGACACCCAGTTCACGGGCGCGTTCCAGCGCAGCCTTGGCTTCGGCTTCCAGCACGTCGCGGGCACGGGCCTGCAGCTCGCCTGCGGTGCCTTCGTCCACGCCGTCGATGGTCAGCAGCTCGTCAATCTCGACATATGCGACTTCTTCAAGGTTGGTGAACCCTTCGGAAACCAGCAGCTGAGCAAAGAATTCATCCACGTCCAGCGCGTTCATGAACAGCTTGGTGCGCTCTTCGAACTCTTTCTGACGTTTGATGCTGTCCTCGGATTCGGTCATGATGTCGATGTCCAGCGCGGTCAGCTGGCTGGCCAGACGCACGTTCTGACCGCGACGACCGATGGCCAGCGACAGCTGCTCGTCAGGAACCACAACTTCGATCCGCTCGGCGTCTTCGTCCAGAACAACCTTGGAAACCTCGGCCGGTTGCAGCGCGTTCACCAAGAAGGTCGGGGTATCCTCGTTCCACGGGATGATGTCGATTTTCTCGCCCTGCAGCTCGTTCACGACGGCCTGAACGCGGCTGCCGCGCATACCAACACAGGCACCCACCGGGTCGATCGAGCCGTCATAGCTGATCACAGCAATCTTCGCGCGCGAACCGGGGTCACGGGCCACGGCCTTGATCTCGATGATACCGTCATAGATTTCAGGTACTTCCATTTTGAACAGCTCGGCCATGAATTCCGGCGCGGTCCGGCTAAGGAAGATCTGCGGGCCACGGGTTTCGCGACGCACGTCCTTGATATAGCAGCGGATGCGGTCGTTCGGGCGGTATGCCTCGCGGCCGATCTTTTCGTTGCGGCGCAGGATCGCTTCGCCACGGCCCACGTCCACGATGACGTTGCCGTATTCTTCGCGTTTCACGGTGCCGTTGATGATGGTGCCAACGCGATCTTCGAATTCGGCGAACTGGCGATCACGCTCGGCTTCGCGGACTTTCTGCAAAATCACCTGTTTCGCGGACTGAGCAGCAATCCGGCCCAGTTCAACCGGGGGGATTTCCTCGACATAGGTGTCGCCAATGGCGGGCTCGGACATGTACTGCTTGGCCTGCTCGACGGTCAGCTCGGCCTGGTAGTTTTCCAGCTCTTCGTCCTCGACCACGGTGCGGACGCGGGTAAAGGTGGCTTTACCGGTCTTGCGGTCGATGGACACGCGGATGTCCATTTCGCTGCCGTAGCGCGACTTAGCGGCACGGGCCAGCGACTCTTCCATCGCTTCGACGACCAGACCGGGGTCGATCATCTTTTCGCGGGCGACTGCCTCGGCGGTTTGCAGCAGTTCCAACTGGTTTGCAGAAGTGATTGCCATGGGTTTCAGTCCTCCTGGGAACCGGAATCGGTTTCGATATCGTCAAAATTGTCTTCGTTCAGAGTGCCCGCCGCCTTGCGCTGACGCAGCATTTCCTTGATCAGGTCGTCTGTCAGGACCAGCTTAGCCTCGGACAGCCAGTCGAATTTCAGGCCCACGGTGACGGTTTCGCCGTGTTCCTCGATGTTGATCAGAACCTCGTCATCCTCGGTTCCGGCCAGCTCGCCCTTAAAGCGTTTACGGCCCGCGACCATGTCGGCGGTTTCCAGCTTGGCCTCGTAGCCCTCGTAGGTTTCAAAGTCTTTCATCCGGGTCAGCGGACGATCGATGCCGGGGCTGGACACTTCCAGCACGTATTGATCCACCAGGGGATCCTCGACATCCAGAACGGCGGAAATGGCGGTGCTGATATCGGCACACTGGTCCACTTCGATACCGCCTTCGGGGCGTTCGGCCATGACCTGCAGCGTGTTGGTCTTGCCGCCCATCAGGCGCACGCGCACAAGTTCGAACCCCATGTCTTCGATCACGGGGCCGACAATTTCGGCCAGACGGCGGTCAATCGCGGCTTTGGCTATCAGGTCGTTGCTCATGGTTCATCCAAGCACAAAAAAACGGGCCAGCGGCCCGTCGAAATTTCCGATGGAGCGTCAGGGCCAGACCCCAGCGCACCGCTGTTGAGATGCATATAGGCGCATTGTAACGAGTCTGCAAGCAAAAGCTGGATCAGCAGGTTTTAAGTCAGCCCACTGTCCTCGGCAATGCGATCCATGGTGCGAACCAGCTCGGCGCTTATGCCCGCCTCGCTTAGCGCATGGCCCGCAAGTTTGACCATCTTCAGCTCGGCATTGGGCCAGGCGCGCGCCAGTTTCCAGGCGTTTTCCGGCGGGCAGATCATGTCATAGCGGCCCTGTACGATCACCCCGGGAATATGAGCGATGCGGCTGATCCGGTCCAGGATCTGGCCGTCATAATCCAGAAACGCGCCGTGCGTGAAATAGTGATTCTCTAGCCGTGCAAAGGCCCGCGCGTATTCCCCCGGCGCCTCGCCGCCATGCCCAGACGAATGGATCGAGGCCAAGGCGTTTTCCCACTGCGCCCAGGCGCGGGCAAACTTGATTTCGGTCGGCAGGTGGCCACCGAAAAGCCGCTTGTTGTAGGCGGCGATCATGTCATCCTGCTCGTCCTCGGGGATCAGGTCGGCAAAGCGCGCCCATGTTTCCGGCCAGAACTTGCCGGCGCCACCGCCATAGAACCAGTCCAGCTCGGACTGCGTGGCCAGGAACACCCCGCGCAGCACCAGCGCCAGCACCGGCTCGGGATGCGCCTGCGCATAGATCAGCGCCAGGGTCGCGCCCCAGCTGCCGCCAAACACGATCCATTGCGAGATTTCCAGCGTCTCGCGGATCAGCTCTATATCCCGCACCAGATGCCATGTGGTATTCTCGGACACCGAGGCATGCGGCTGCGAACGCCCGCACCCACGCTGATCAAAAAGGATGATCCGGTACACTTTCGGGTCAAAATAGCGCCGCATCGCCGGGCTGCACCCGCCGCCCGGACCACCGTGGAACACGACAACGGGGATGCCATCGGGCTTGCCCGATTGCTCAAGATAAACCTTGTGCCCGTCGCCAACATCCAGCATCCGCTGATCAAAAGGATCAATCGGCGGGTATAGATATTGAACTGCGCTTTTTTGGCCCGAGAATTTGTCCATAATCATCCTATATAGGGATCTAAGACCAAAAGAGCATATGGAGAGCAGAATGCAAACCGCTCAGACCACCGTTGACCCGTCGGAAGTGGCGAAATTCGAGGCAATGGCCGCCGAATGGTGGGACCCCAAAGGCAAGTTCAAGCCGCTGCACCTGATGAATCCGTGCCGTTTGGATTACATCACTCGCCAGATCGCGGGTGAATTCGGGCGGGACCTGACGCAAGCCCTGCCCTTCAAAGGTCTGCGCCTGCTGGATATCGGCTGTGGTGGCGGATTGCTAAGCGAGCCGATGGCCCGTCTGGGTGCCACCGTTGTTGGTGCAGATGCCGCGGCTGGCAATATCCCTGTGGCGCAGGTCCATGCCGAACAGTCGGGACTGGACATTGATTATCGCAACATCACCGCCGAAGAGCTTGCCGCCAATGGCGAACAGTTCGACGTGGTCCTGAACATGGAAGTGGTCGAACATGTCGCCGACCCGCTGGCCTATCTGACTGCCTGCCACGACCTGCTGAAGCCCGGCGGGTTGATGCTGTGCTCGACCATCAACCGGAACGCCAAGTCCTTTGCCGTGGCCATCGTCGGTGCGGAATACGTGATGCGCTGGCTGCCCAAGGGCACCCATGAATGGAACAAGTTCATCACCCCGGACGAGCTGTATGGCCTGATCAGCAACGCGGGTCTGGAACCCGTGGATCGCAAGGGGTTCGTGTTCAATCCGGTCTCGTGGCAGTGGTCGATCTCTGATCGCGACCTGTCCGTGAACTATGTCACCGCCAGCACAAAGGCCCCCTCATGAGCGCTATTCCCGAAGGTCACAACCTGTTCATTGTCGATCTTGAATACACCGTGCCGATGGAGCAGATTCAGCCCGTGTTAGAGCCGCATCTGGACTTTGTGCGCGCCGCCTATAGCTCGGGCATCTTTTTGGCTTCGGGCGCCAAGGTGCCCCGCACCGGAGGCGTGATCGTGATGCATGCGAAAACCCTGCAGGATGCGCAGGACTATCTTGCCGCCGACCCCTTCGTCAGCGCCAATGTGGCTACCTATAGCTATACCGAGTTTCTGCCCAGCAATCTGCACAAAGCGCTGAAATAGAGTCTATTGCTCTTCAAGCCGCAAGCGCAGCTCGCGTAGAATCGGCAGGGCCGCGCGGACCTTGGCATCACCCAGATCGCTGACCAGCTCGTTTATCATGGGCGATATCGCCGCCAATGCAGCATCGCGAGCCTGGCGCCCGGCTGGGCTGATTGCCACCATCTTACGGCGCGCGTCATCCCAATCGGGACGGATGTGGATGTAGCCAGCCCACTCCAGCTTCGACAGCGTATTGGTCATCGCGCCGCGCGTGACGTGAAAGCTTTTGGCCAGCTGCGCCGGGCTGCGTTCGTCCGACATGCCCGCCAAATGGTTCAGTACCGAGAAATGCGAGATTTCCATGCCCTTGGGCAACACCTTGCTCAGCCGGTTCCGCACCAATTGGTCGGCCGTCAAAAGCTCGCTGAACAGTGTGATCGCTAGGGCGTTGCTGGTGTCGTTCATTTTGGTCTGTCAAACTCTCGGTCATGTGTCAGCGCAGGAACACGTGAGCGTGCTTGTGACACGTCTGACACGTCAATATCAACGAAAGTTACGCCAGGTTCCGTCCCAGCGTCCGCCAAAACCTCGCCCCAGGGTGCGATCACCATGCTGTGCCCATATGTTTTGCGGGTCTTGCCACGGTGGTTTTCGTGCACGCCTGTCTGAGCAGGGGCAACAACGAAACAGCCCGTTTCGATGGCGCGTGCCCGCAGCAGGACCTCCCAATGAGCGGCTCCGGTGACGGGGGAAAACGCGGCAGGAACCGTCAGGATATCCGCCCCAGCTTGCGCCAACGCACGATACAGATAGGCAAAACGCACGTCATAACAAATGCTCTGCCCCACGGTGCCAAAGGGCGTTCTGACAACGCTGGCTTTGGTTCCGGGACGAAAGCCGTCTGACTCGCGATAGGTTTCCTCGGGCGAAACCTCGACATCAAACATGTGGATCTTGTCATACTGCCCGGCGATCTGACCGTCGGGGTCAATCATGAAGGATCGGTTCGCGAATCGCCCAGCAGCATCCCCCGTCTGCAGCGCAAGCGAGCCGATCAGAACCCACAAGCCCAGCGCCTTGGCGTCCTCTTGCAGCGCGGCCAGGGTCAGATCATCCTCTTGCATCTGCAACACCTGCTGCTGCCAAGACCGGCTTGCCGACAGGCAATTGGTCACCTCTGGCGTCAACGCAAATTCCGCACCGCCCTGCGCGGCCTGCGCCAGGTAATCGCGCGTAACGGCCAGGTTGGCGACCGGATCATCGCTGACGTTCAGTTGCAGCAGTGCAAGGCGCATCAGGCAAGCAAAGCGTCCAGTTTCCCGGCGCCTTCCAGTTCATACAGCTCGTCACACCCGCCCACGTGAGTCTCGCCAACAAATATCTGAGGCACCGTCCGTCCGCCATTCGCGCGCTGGATCATCTCGGGTTTTCGCTCGGGGGTGGCCCAAACGTCGATCTCGGTGAATTCCACGCCTTTTTTGGTAAGCAGCCGCTTGGCCGCGTGGCAGTACCCACACATGGGCGAGGTATAAATCTCGACAGATTTCATTCGGACAGTTCCTTCACAGACAAGAGCTTTGTCCGAAATTTAGGGCTTCATGGCAACGCGTGCCAGTACCAGCGCTGAAACATCGCAGGCGCCCGCGACCAAACAGGCCTGTGTTGCGGCTGAAAAAGTGGCACCCGTTGTCATCACATCATCAACCAGCACAACGGATTTCCCCGCGATCAGCGCCCTGCGCGAAGGCGGGATAATCATCGAGCCCTCGATCTGCGTGAACCGTTCTTCGCGCGACATCCCCTCGGTCGAACTGGTCTTACGCGTGCGGTGCAACAGGTCGGGGCAGTACGTCAGCCCGCTGATCCGCGACACCGAGCGCGCCAGCAGCGCCGCCTGGTTGAACCGACGCTTGACCATCCGGGTCCAATGCAAGGGGATCGGGGCCAGGATCGCGTCCTGCCGCAGCAAATCACGGCCAGCATTGACCATCCATTGCCCTGCACCCCGGGCAATCTCGTGACGGTCACCATGTTTCAGGGCCAGGATCATCTTGCGGGCATTTCCCTCGTACAGAAAGGCCGCGCGCCCGCGCGCCCATGGCGGCGACAAACTCAGGCAGTCGTCACAAAACTCCGGGTCATCAGAATCGCCCATCAAGGGCGTGCCGCACCCCTCGCAGGTCAGGCCTGTAATGAACGGCGTGTCGCGCCAGCACGGCCCGCACAGACCGAACTCGCTTTCAACCAAATCCCCGCAACACAGGCAGCGTGGCGGATAGACCAAGCGCAAGGTTGTTTGAAACTTCTCCTTTACCCCATTATCAGACCTTTCATGACCGACGCGCCCAAACTCACCGACCGAGCTGCCCTGACCCGCAACCGCGCCCGCGCGCTGCGTGACCCGGCGATGTTCCTGCAAGAAACTGCCGTCGAGGAGTTTCAGGATCGACTCAGCTTGGTTAACAAATCCTTTCAATCGCCCGCCATCGTGACCGGTTTTCCCGATTTCTGGGCCGCCGCTTTTCCAGGGGCCAAGATCGTCGCGGACGAAGATGTGCTGGATCTGGACCCATCCGCTCATGATCTGGTGATCCACGCGATGTCCTTGCACTGGGCGAATGATCCTGTGGGCCAGATGATCCAGTGCCGCCGCGCGCTGAAGCCGGACGGGCTGTTTCTGGCCGGACTGTTTGGTGGCCAGACCCTGCAAGAGCTGCGCATCAGCCTGGCCGAAGCGGAATCGCGTGTCGCTGGCGGCCTGTCCCCGCGCGTCGCCCCCATGGCCGAGATCCGCGATCTGGGCGGTCTGCTGCAGCGCGCTGGGCTGGCGTTGCCGGTGGCGGACAGTATTCCGCTGACCGTCAGCTACCAAAGCATGGTCCACCTGATGCGAGATCTGCGGGCGATGGGCGAAGGTAATGCTCTGGACACCCGGTTGCGCTACCCGACCCGGCGCGAAGTGCTGACCCAGGCTTCTGACATCTATGCTCGGACCTATGGCGACGATCAGGGTCGCGTGACCGCCACGTTCGAACTGATCTTCTTGCTGGGCTGGGCACCTGACGACAGTCAGCCGCAGCCCCTGCGCCCTGGATCAGCTACCGCGCGTCTGGCTGACGTCTTGGGCACGCAAGAAACCAAATTGTCCGATTGACCTGAGCCCCCTTGCGCTTATCTCCTGTGAAAGCTTGCAAGCCATGGAATTTACCTGCCTATGACCGATACCGCCCGCTGCCCCGCTCATGCTCCGGCTGACCACCCGAAGATCCCCGCTGACAAGGTGGGCGTCCTGTTCGCAAACCTCGGCACGCCGGATGACACGGACTATTGGTCGATGCGGCGCTATCTGAACGAGTTCCTGTCGGACAAGCGGGTGATCGATTACCCGTCGTGGAAATGGCAGCCCCTGCTGCAGCTGATTATCCTGACGAAGCGACCTTTTTCCAGCGGGGCAGCCTATCGGTCCATCTGGAACACCGAAAAGGACGAATCCCCCCTGATGACCATCACCAAGGATCAGACCGCCGCGCTGGATACCGCGCTAAGTGATCTTTACGGCGACAATGTCATGGTGGATTTCTGTATGCGCTACGGCAATCCGTCAACCGAATCCAAAGTGCGCAAGATGGTCGCTGCCGGTTGCACCAAGATCCTGTTCGTGCCGCTTTATCCGCAATACGCGGGCGCGACCTCGGGCACGGCGAATGACCAGTTTTTCCGCGCGCTGATGAAGGAAAAATGGCAGCCCGCCGCCCGCACGATCCAGCCCTACTTTGACAGCCCCGCCTATATCGACGCGCTGGCCCAGTCGGTTGAGCGCGCTTATGGCCAGCTGGACAAACGCCCGGACATCCTGGTCGTGTCCTATCACGGCATGCCCAAGCGATACCTGCTGGAAGGCGACCCCTACCACTGCCAGTGCCAGAAAACCACGCGCCTGCTGACCGAGCGTTTGGGCTGGCCCAACACCGATATCACCACCACGTTCCAATCCGTATTCGGGCCCGAGGAATGGCTGAAGCCCTACACCGTGGACCACGTTGCGGACCTGGCGCGCGAGGGGAAAAAGAACATCGCGGTGATCGCGCCCGCGTTCTCGGCTGACTGCATCGAGACGCTGGAAGAGATTAATGAAGAAATCCGCGAAAGCTTTGAGCACGCAGGCGGCGAGGTGTTTACCTATATTCCTTGCCTGAACGACGACCCGGCCCATATCGCGGCCTTGGTTGACCTGGTGAAACAGAACCTCAACGGCTGGCTGAGCTAACTGATGCGGCAACCACGAAAAAAGCGGTGGAAGCTCCACCGCCTTTTCTATTTTCGACCTGACTAAATGACTTAGTCAGCGATAGCCGCTGCGATAACGGCCAGGATGATCAGCGGAACCAGAACGCCGCCTGTGGACGAGCTGGAAGCTTCTTCAACGATGACCGGAGCTTCGATGACGGGCTCTGCCATGTTACCAGCAAAAGCGGTCGAGGCAGCGGCGGTCAGAGCAGCAGCGAGTACGAGTTTTTTCATGTTTTCCTCCAGACATAAGCCCACCGCGCATAAGTCACAGCGAGCACCCAAGACTTTCTCGTAGTCCTGAATAACCAATAAAACCAAGCAAATGCAATTAAAACTTAGGCTTAGTGCCGTAGCGGCAATTTTGGTAAGATCAGATCAGCAACACCTGAGTGCCCACTTTGGCAAGTGAGAACAGCTCGGAAATGTGTTCGTTATACAGGCCAATACACCCATTGGATGAGCGGCGCCCGATCTTCCGGGTGTCGTGGGTGCCGTGAATTCGATAGTAGGTCCAGCTAAGATAAAGCGCGTGCGTGCCCAGCGGGTTATCCGGCCCCGGACCCACATAATCAGGCCATTCCGGGTTACGCTTCTTCATCGAAGGCGTCGGTCGCCAGCTGGGTCCTTCGACCTTGCGCGTGACTTTGGTACGGCCGCGGCGAGTCAGGTCATCAGTCAGCGGTACGCTGGACGGATACAACTTGTAGGTCTCACCATCGGCTGACCAGTAATGCAGCGCGCGCGAGTCGATATCCACCAGGATCGCGCCATTGCGAAGGTTGTCGAAATATGGCTGCCACTCCAACGAACGGAAGCTCGAGATGTTGCGGCGCACGGCTTGGCTGATGTCACGCTCGACCTCAACGGTTTCGGTGCGCTGAAAGGCCTCGGCGGCTGATTCATCAGTGCTTTGCGCCAAAGCGGGCGTCCCAATCAGGGCCGCGCTACCGGCCAGGAACTGTCTGCGTTTCATAATTCTCTCTCCTGCGGGGCATCCAGACGGGCGGACACAACCCAGACTCTTCAGATTTCCGGCACATTATGGCACCAAAGCCTCAGTCGCAAATCAAACAGGCGTCATCACGCTTGCTCACGGCTAAGTGGGTTTGAAAGGCAACGCCCTTCACGCTAGACCGGACGAACAAGAATTTGGAAGGTTAACATGCTGCGTATTTCGATAATGCTTTTCGTCTCAATTGTCGGATTAGCGGCTTGTACGCCCGCCGAACCTACGCTGGGCCCGGACGGCAAGCCCCTGCCGCGACTTTACCGGATCAGCGACCGGCAAGCCCCCCAAATTCAGTTCCGTATGCTTGATTCCATCAACGCGTTGCGCGGTGCCGCCGGTTCAGGCGTACTTGAGATGGATGCCCAGCTGAACGCCGCCGCCGCCACTCATTCACGCGACATGTCCATTCAGAACCGGCCATGGCACTTTGGCTCGGACGGGTCCTCGCCGATGGAACGTGTGGTGCGTGTGGGCTATCCCGGGCAATTCCTTGGCGAGAATATCTCGGAGACTTACGAGACCGAGCTGGAAACCCTGAGCGCCTGGATGGAGCAAGAGGACACCCGCCGCGTCATCCTGAATCCAGCCGCCACAAAGATGGGATTTAGCTGGTTCCAGGAACAAAATGGCAAGATCTGGTGGACCCTGGTGACGGGCAACTAAGCCCGCTTACCGATAGATCGAGATCGGCGTGCCGTTCTTTACCATGGCATAGACCTGTTCCATCTGCCTGTTGTTCACAGCGATGCAACCGGCGGTCCAGTCCTGCTTGGCGATCTGATGTTTTCTGGGTTCACCGTGGATGAAAATCTCGCCGCCGGGGCTTTTGCCGCGCGCCGCGGCACGGGCACGATCACGTGCGTTCGGATATGAGATGCCGATTGAAAGGTAGAACTCACTGTTCGGATTGCGGCGGTCGATGGTGTATTCGCCTTCGGGGGTTCTGCCGTCACCTTCGACCTGTTTGTGCCCAACCGGATCGAATC
Source organism: Thalassovita sp. (assembly GCF_965218685.1). Lineage (GTDB taxonomy): Bacteria > Pseudomonadota > Alphaproteobacteria > Rhodobacterales > Rhodobacteraceae > Thalassobius. Next base: position 859,975 of record NZ_OZ244657.1, read on the forward strand.
CAAGGCCAACGTCATAGGTTTTCAACACCTTGTCGTGATGCAACAAATGCATCTGGCGCTGCTCTTTATAAACCACGACCCGTGTCACCTCGGGGCCGTTGTAAGACCGGGGATATTTCGCGGAACAGCCTGCCAGAACGGTCAGACATACCGCCACCATCATAAACTTGATCGCCTGCATCGCATTACTGCCCATTTTTTTTGCGATAAATTAACCGATCTAAACCGCTCTGAACAGACCCTGCGTAAAACTCATCCAGAAGTGCGGCTGAATTTCCCCACCAATTCCACGTGACTGGACCAGCGGAACTGATCCACGACCTGCACCCAGTCCAGCGAATACCCCGCCTCGATCAGCAGTTTGGCGTCCCGTGCAAAGGTCACCGGATTGCACGAAACAAAGGCGATGACCGGGAGGCCAGAACGGGACAGCTCGACCGTCTGGGCCTCGGCCCCGGCCCGAGGCGGGTCGATGATGGCGGCCCCGAACTTGGACAGCTCGTCCGGCAACAGCGGGCGCCGGTACAAATCACGCGCAACCGAGGTGACACGTTTCAACCGATCAGCATTGCGCCACGCACGGTCCAGCGCCTCGATCATATCGGTCGAGCCTTCGACGGCGTGCACCTCGGCGTGGCGCGCGGCAGGCAATGCGAAGGTTCCAGAACCCGCGAACAGATCGACCACCGAATCGCTGCCCTGAATGATTTCGGTCACAGCATCGCGCAGGGATTGTTCACCATCCTTGGTGGCCTGCAGAAAGGCTCCGGCGGGTGGCACCACCTTCACCCCGCCGAAATCCTGGATCGGAGGTTGCCGTGTCGCGACCACCTCGTCCTCCCAGGCCAGGCGAGCCAGATTGTGTTTTTCGGTCATGCCAGCCAATTCGATCCGCAATGTGCCGTCCAGCGGCTTGCCGCCGGTCACGGCCAGATCCAGACCCGATTCCGACACCGTCGCCAGCACCGACAGCTCGCCTTTGCGGCTGCTGCCGACGATGGCCAGATCCTCGGCCACGGCAAAGGCGGCCATAAGGGTCGGATCCAGAAGCTGACAGCCCGGTATCGGAATGATCGTCCCCGAGGCACGCGCATGAAACCCTGCGGTTGCACCCTTTTTCGTTCGCCGGGCCGAGATGCTGGCGCGGCGGCGCGTCTGCGGTGCCGAGGTCTTGATCGGGCGAAACGCGGTTTCGATCCCCTGCGCGGACAGTGCCTGTTTCACAACACCGGTCTTCCAGTCAGCCACGAAATCATCATGGGCGTGCTGCAACTGGCACCCACCGCAGGACTTGAAATGCCGACACGGCGCCGAGACCCGCTGATCCGAGGGTTCGATGATACGAATATCCGTCAGTTTCTGGCCATTCAGCTGGCCGCTGACCACCTCTCCGGGCAGGGTCAGAGGCGCGAAAACGGGGCCGTCAGCAATGCCATCACCCTGATGGCCCAAGCGGTTGATTGTGTATTGGGTCATAGGTCCTGATAGCGCGCAGATGGCCGCGCTGAAACCCCATTTCGCTTAGCGCTGCGCCAGCAATTCTTCTCGGGTTAGGCGAAAGCCCGAAGCGATCCAGGCGGCCTCAAGCTCTTTCAGGCGTTTGCCCAGCGCGGGCCCTGATAGATCGGGCATCAAATCCCGCCCGGTCAGGGGGAATTGCGCGGCCTCGGCATGTTGCCACAGCTCGGGCTGCATGGGCACCGGCGTTTCGAACATCGCGCTGCGTAGCAGGGCCAGATCTTGCGCTATGTTTGCACCATGGCGATAGGCGACCTCGGGCAAGGCTCGCATGTCCGCGATCCCGTCTCGCAAAATAGACAGGGTTCTGGCCTTGGCGTTGGACAATCGCAGCGCAACTTCAGGCTCTGTTCCGCCCAATAACGCCAATCTGCGGACGGCAGACGGCGCCGCGCCCTCTTGCTTTTCAAGATGCACCAGAACCGCAAGGCTTTCGGTCTCGGCGCCGGGCAAAAGCCGCGTCAGCACCCCGGTGGCCTGCATCGCCGCAACCGAAGGTGCGGGGTCTGGCGCGCCTAGAAGCTTCATCAATTCCGAGCCAACACGCTCGGCTGACAACCCCGCCAAACCTTCGGTATTTTCGGCCACAGCGGCCAGGCTTTCGCGGTCCAACCCCTCAGCCGGGTCGCCGTACCAGGCATGAAAGCGAAAGAACCGCAGGATGCGCAGGTAATCCTCGCGGATGCGTTGCTCTGGGTCTTCGATGAAGCGCACGTGGCGACGGTTCAGATCCTCGATCCCGCCCAATGGGTCAACAACGGTGCCATCCGCGCGGGCATAGAGCGCGTTCATGGTGAAATCACGACGCAAGGCATCCTGATGAATGTCATCGGCAAAGGCCACAACTGCCCGGCGGCCATCGGTTTCAACGTCGCGGCGAAAGGTCGTTATCTCGTGCGGGATGTGGTTCGCAACAACGGTGATGGTGCCGTGATCGATCCCTGTGGGAATGGCGTGCAGGCCAGCTTTTTCCGCCAACTCGATCACCCGTTTTGGCTGCGCATCAGTGCAAATGTCGATATCGGCAACCTTGGACCCGATCAGTGCGTTGCGCACACAGCCACCGACGAAATAGGCTTGGTGACCCCCATCTTCCAGCATCGCAAAGACCTTTTGCGTCGCGGGGTGGGATATCCAGTCACCGGTAATCTGCATCTACTCTATCCGCTCGGCCAGGCCGCGCAGGATACGCGCGGTGGCCCCCCAGATGTAATAGGGGCCCCAAGGTACAGTAAAGTAGTGTCGTCTGGCTCCGCGCCAGCGCCGTCCCTGAACCGAAAACCGCGCCACCGTGGTGACGTGGGACAGCGGCACAAGGAACACCTCGTCCACCTCTCCGGGTTCGGGGATGGCCTCAAAGGTACCTGTGACGCGCGCCAGCACGGGGGTCACGGCGAAACCTGTCACTGTTTCGTGTGCGGGCAAGGTTCCCAGAACCTCGACCTGATGGGGGTTCAGGCCGACCTCTTCGTCGGCCTCGCGCAGGGCAGCAGCGATCACGTCGGCGTCGCCCTCGTCCTGTTTGCCGCCAGGAAAGGCGATCTGGCCGGGGTGATGTTTCAGGTGAGAGGCCCGCTTGGTCAGGATCACATGCGGTTCATCCTTGTGCATGATCATGGCCACCAACACCCCGGCCGCACGCAATTTACGACCCTCGGGCAACTTGACCTCGGGATTCAGATCGAAATCCGAGGACGCGCCGCCCGACGCCTGAAGCGCTGCCAGGATATGAGCCAGTGGATCAGCCATCCTGCGCTGCCGTTCCGTCGATACCCAGTGTTTTGGGATCCATATCGTAATGCGCTCCGCAGAACTGACAGTCGGCAGTCAGGCGGCCTTCGGGGGTGGTCATCTTTTCGATGTCCTTCTGTGAATAGATGGACATCGTTTGACGCACGCGATCCTCGGAACAGGTGCAGCCGAACCGCACAGGCTGAGCATCAAACACGCGGGGTTGTTCCTCGTGGAACAGCCGGACCAACAGGTCAGTGGGCGTGATGCTAGGGCCGATCAGCTCCAGCGCCTCGACCGAACTGAGCAGGATATTCACGCGGTTCCAATTGTCCGCCTCGTCCCCGTCCACCAGATCGCGGGCATGCAGCAGACCCGCGTCGCCACTGGCCCCTTGCCCTTTCGCAAAGGGCGAGGCCTTGGGCATGTGCTGCAACATCACGCCGCCTGCGCGCCAGTATTCGCCGGTGCCGGGCTCGATCGATTTACCGAAAGTCAGCTCGAACCGGGTGGGAAGCTGCTCGGACTGGGCGAAATACGCCTCGGCGCAGGCCGACAGCGACCCGCCCGCCAAAGGGGTCAGCCCCTGATAGGGCGCCATCCCCTGCCCCTGATCGATCATGACCGCGAAATAGCCCTTACCCACCTGGTCAAAGGGCGCCCCGTCGGTCAGGCGTTCGGGATCATAGCTGGCATAGGCGCGGATGCGAGCAGGCTCGCCTTCGTCGGTTGGGCCGAAATAATCGGTCGCGATCATCCGCACCGGCCCGTCCGACTGCACTTGCAACGACAGTTTCCAGCGCAGCTTGATCGTCTGGCCGATCAGCGCGGTCAGCAGAGTCATTTCGGCCACCAGGGCTTCGACCGCGGGCGGATAGTCGTGCTGTTTAAGCACACCATTCAAAACGCCGTCCAAACGGGCAACGCGACCGCGAATGTCCGAATTATCCAGTTGGAACGGCAATACGGTGTCGTCCCAGGCAAGCTTATTTCCGATAGTCATGGGGTTTCCTTACAGGCTTGGCCTTGGCATACCGCGTCAATATAGGGGCCGCAAGACAAAGGCCAAGAGCAAGAGGTTCAGAGCATGATCAGACGTTTCGGTCTTTCCCCCAAACAGGGGCAGAAATACACTCGGCGGCCCGGCGCCTATGTTTTGCTGCCTGACGGGGGCGATCTGCTGCTGACTCACCAGTCAGAGCCCTGGCCGGAATTCCAATTGCCCGGGGGCGGCATCGATCCCGGCGAGTCGCCCATCAGAGCGCTTTATCGCGAAGTGTTGGAAGAGACCGGGTGGACAATCGCTGCCCCGCGCCGCGTCGGGGCGTTTCGCCGGTTTACCTACATGCCCGAATACGAAATCTGGGCCGAGAAGATCTGCACCATCTACGTCGCCCAACCCGTACGCCAGATCGCCGATCCGACCGAGGATGGACACACGGCGCATTGGATGCCGCTTTCGGATGCTACGGATTTGCTGGGCAACTCGGGTGACCGACACTTTGCCGGGCAGCTACTGCAGAGGCTGATCTGAGCCGCCAAATTCCAACAGAACCGCCGAGATATCATCCGGGAAATCATCCGTTCCGGCGAAATCGGCCAAACGCCAGATCAACGCTTCCATCAAGGCGGGGCCACGCACCTGATCAAGGTTCTGCAGAATTTCGATCAGCCCGCTTTCGTCCAGAAGTGAATCATCTTGCGCCGGGCATTCCGTCACTCCGTCCGACTGAATGAAAAGCCGATCCCCCGGCCGAAGGGTAAAACTGACCTCTTCAAACCCTGCGCCATCCAGAAGTCCCACCGGCATCCCGCCAGAACCAACGATGGTACAGCTTCCATCGGCATGCTGAACCACGGGATGCGGATGCCCGGCCTGTACCATCTTGGTATCACCGCTTTGCATGTCGAAATCGACCAGCAGCATGGTGAAATAGTGCTCTGTCTCCATTTCTTCGAGAACCATGGTGTTCAGCCGTTCCACCACCTCGGAGGGAGGTAGCGGTGCATAGCTTCCATCCTCTTGTTTTTCCAAGGCAATATTCTGCTCTGGCGCAGCCGAGGACAAGTATCCAGCCAAACGTGCCGTCATCAAAGCCGAGCTGATTCCATGCCCGGAAACGTCAATTGCGAACAGCCCGATCCGGTGATCCGAAATTGGGTACATCCCGACAAGGTCGCCGCCGACATGGCCACTGGGGCGCAACAACAGGCTGACCTGCGCCGCTCCGAAACCCTTGAAACGGTCTCGAACAAGGGATTGTTGCAGTTTCTTCGCTTCGATCAGATCGCTGTCCAGGGCATCATAAAGCGATTGAAGCTTTGCCAGCGTTTTTCCGATAAGGCTGTTTTTCTCGGTCAGCTCCCGCTCCATGCGCAGGATACGTTCGCCGGCATTGATGCGCGCGCGCAGCTCGGACGCATTCACCGGCTTTGTCAGGAAATCATCGGCCCCGCAGTCCAGCCCGCGTGCCACCGCCTCTTTCTCGGTTTTCGAGGTCAGCAGAATAAAATAACCATAGCTGTCACGCGGCAACCGCCGGAACGTCTGACAGAATTCCAACCCATCCATTCCGGGCATCATCCAGTCACTGAGCACCAAGTCAGGCGGAGTGGTCTGGCAGATTTCAAGCGCCTGTTCCGCGCTTTCAGCCTCGAACACATTGTACCCCCACCGCGCCAACGAGGCGACAAGGATCCGCCGCTGCAAACGGCTGTCGTCCACCACCAGCACGTCACGAATGACCGTTCCTATGCTCTGGGCGCTAATATTTTCCTTCAGGTCCCTCACCCTGATCTCCGGTCCAGTATTCATCCAATATTTCGCTGATACCGCACCCGGTCTTAACGACTGGTGAAGCGCTCCGATTTACCAATCCGCGAGACCTAAGAACTTATTAAGATTTTGGGCGCAGAGTGCGCACTGAACATCAGGAGTCTTGCAATGATCGATTGGGACCGTGTTTCCGAACTGTACGAACAGGTCGGCGCCGAAGATTTTGAAGAGGTCGTCGACCTGTTTCTGGAAGAAGTGGCCGAAGTGATCGACACCTTACGCCTGGACCCGCAGGCAAGCCGCCTGGAGGCTGACCTTCATTTCCTGAAAGGCAGCGCGCTGAACCTTGGGTTCGCCGACTTTTCCGACAAATGTTCAACGGGGGAACGCCAGGCGGCGCAGGGTCAGGCCGACCAGATTGATATCGGCGGGATCATCGGCAGCTATGATGCGTCTCGCAACCTGTTCTGCAACGAGCTGACAAAGCGCTTCGCCGCTTAGATAAGGAATTCGGCCAGGGTCTGATCGTTGGTAATATCGCGATAAACAAAGCCCGCCTTGTCCAATTTGGCGAACAACGTCTCGAAATTGCGGGCATCCCCTGTTTCAATCCCGATCAGAACCGAGCCGAAATTTCGCGCTGATTTCTTCAGGTATTCGAACCGGGCGATATCATCTTCGGGGCCAAGGATCGTCAGGAATTCCTTCAAGGCACCGGGGCGCTGCGGCAGGCGTAGAATGAAATACTTCTTCACCCCCGAATAGCGCTGAGCGCGCTCTTTCACTTCGGGTAGCCTTTCGAAATCGAAATTCCCCCCCGAGGTAACGCAGACCACGGTTTTCCCGCGAATTTGATCGGCCACGTCCACCAAGGCATCCACGGCAAGGGCACCTGCGGGCTCCAGCACAATGCCCTCGACATTCAGCATGTCCAAAATCGTCGTGCAAATCCGGTCTTCGGGGGCCAAAAACACGTCACTGATTGCTACATCCTTCAGCAAGGCAAAGGTGCGCTGCCCGATGCAGGCCACGGCCGCACCATCAACGAATGTGTCCACTTTTTCGAGCGTCACCGGATGCCCGGCACGCAAAGCGGCCTGCAGGCTGCCACCGCCCAGCGGCTCGATAAAACTATAGCGCGGTTGGGTTCCAAGAAATTGCCGCACGCCTGCGGACAGACCTCCGCCACCGACCGGCAGCAGAACGTGATCTGGAACGCGCCCCAGCTGGGTCAGCAGCTCGTTGGCGACCGTGGCCTGGCCTTCGATGACGTCATCGTCGTCAAAGGGCGCCAGGAAATGCGCACCCTCGTCGGCGCAATAGGCCTGGGCCGCCGCCAGGGTGTCATCAAAATAGTCCCCGACCAGGCGAATTTCGATGTTGTCTCCACCGAAAATCTCGGTCTTTGCAATCTTCTGCTGCGGCGTCGTAACCGGCATGAAAATCACTCCGTGGACCCCGTATTCCTTGCACATATAGGCCACGCCCTGCGCATGGTTGCCAGCGCTGGCACATACAAAGATCTGCTGTTCGGGGTTTTTGGCCCGCACCTTGCGCATCGCGTTCAGGGCGCCGCGAATTTTGTAGGACCGGACGGGCGACAGATCCTCGCGCTTGAGCCAGATATCCGCATCGAACCGCGCGGAAAGGTGGGCATTTCGCTGCAACGGCGTGGGCGGAAAGACCTCGCGTATCGCGCGTTCGGCGGCTTGGACTTGGGTCAGAAAATCACTCATACACTTTCAGTGAAACAGCCCGCCGCCAAAGGCAAGAGGCGCAAGAAAAATAGACCGTTGCATACAAATCAGCAAAGGCGCCCGACCATTCACGAGAACAGGTGCTCTTTGATCTCGGGGTTGTCCCGGCGCCAGATCACGTTGTCCATGAAATAGTGGTGTACGTTAATAAACACCCAGATCGTGAACAGGAACATGGTCGTTCCGAATACCTCTTCGCGATAGGTGATTGTCATATCCAGCACGAATGGAATGGCATAGAAAAACGCCGCCCCAAAAACCGTGGCAAACAGGAAGAACCTGATCGTCGCTGCCCGCGCCGGGGTGGTACGGATCAACCCAGCCAGCAATCGACCATCACCGCGGGGATGCGCTTCGTTCTTGTTCATCTGATACCGGGACACAATCGCAAGGTATTGCAAGCTGTGAAAGGCGGGAATGACCATAGCCGCCAACGGGTTCAAATACGCGACCAGTAGCCAGACATAGCTGGAGGTTCCATACGCCAGCAGCCCATTGATCGGAAGACGGCTGTTTAACCCCTTCCGGATCAACATTCCCACGGTCAGCGTGCCAGCGATCACGCAAAGTGAAAGCATGGTAAGAAACAACCACTCGGGTACCGCGACCGTGAAATAGTTAAGCCCATAGATCTCGCGCTCGTACAAAATGCGGTTGAAGTACATCCAGGTCGCCAGCCAGACGGTCAGCGCATTATAGCGCAGGATCAGCTTTTCCCGGTCGTCGAAAAACGCACGTTTCAGCACGGACTCGACCATAAGGATGCCGTAGCCCTGTTTGACGTAGTGCCAGCCTACCAGAAACAGCATCGCATTCGCGGCCTGCCCCATCAAAGCGCCGTTGACCGTCACAATGCACCACAAGAAAAATCCGATCATTGCCAGCGGCACCCCGACCCCGGCAATCAGGTAACGCCACCGCAAGGCCGCATGCGGAGCTGTCTTTCTTGCGAACTCTTCATAGAAAATCTGATAAGAGCCAATGAAATGCGGATTATTGATGAAGTTCGTCATAATCAGAACAAAGGCAAGGACGTAAACCCGGTATTCCTCGGGCGGCAATAGCACCAGCAATAATAGAAACGGTAATGATCCCCCGCCCAGACAGAGGAAATCTATTGCCTGGTTAAAAAGGTAATTCCGCGGCTTTTTCCCGGGGATACTCTGATCCGTATCCGTAACTACCATTGCAACCTCAAAAATAAACTCGGTCTTGAATATGTGCCCATGATTATTGGCCAGAACCTACTGAAAAAGCAAAAGCTTCCGCATTTTCGTAAAAATTGCCGGTCCTCTTTTATTTATTTACGCGGAATAGCATCAAAGGTCTTGGCACCTGCGCGACCGGGATCAACCAGGCCGGCGCCTGCCCCATAGCCAGCAAGGATCCGACGGAGCCGGGGGTGCCATAGGTTTCACCGCCGCAGACCAGAACCAGATCGGCGTTGGTCTGATCTATGACCCGATCAAGAGCATCAATATCGCTGGCAAATGGGACCACCCCATTCAGCATCGCCTGCGTGCTGCGATGATAAGGGGCTGCCGTAACCGAATGATGCGAGTGCAAAAGCACGGCCGTCCCCAGGTTCATCGGCGTGACGACTGTGGCGGCTGGCAAGGCATTCAGATGCGCCAGCAGCGCAGGAGGCGTACAAGCACGATCAGGCACAGCGCCTCGGGTTTCGGGCTGCGGCTGTTCCTTTGGGTGCGCGGGGGCATTGATCAACCGCAGGCCCAACGGCCCCAACTGCGGCACGAAGATCAGCGCAAACAACACGGTGATCACCATGGCCTTCACGGCGCGGTACACGGGCCAGGGGCGATTGATCAGAGCGCCAAAGACCGCTCCGAAGCCGACCGCCATTACCGCATGGCCCCAGATAATCGCTCGCAATTGCAGAAACGCACCCAAGCACCCCATTGCCAGAAACAGGACCAGCATGCCCCATTGGCGGCGCGGCTGATCAGCCCTGCCCTTCAGCACCCAGACAAGCGCCGCAAGCCCGGTGACCAACCCTAGCGGCGCAAGGAACACAAAGGCTATTTCAGGCGATTGCTGCATGATGATCCAAGCCGACTGCGACTCGGCAATCATCGAAGAAATCAGCGTGCGAACCTCTTGCGGCACGTCAGAAAATGGGCCTCCAAAACAAGGGGATAGCCTTGGCATCAGCACAAAAGCCAGGACCATCAGTACGGCCCCGACCAGCAGCGCCCGGCTTGTGACGCTTTGCAGCCGCCGCCGCGCCAACAGCACGGCGATCCCCAGAACGGCCGCCCCCGTGCTCAGCTCCAGATACGGTTTCGACAGCTGATCGCAATACACCTGCCCCCACTGGTCCAGCGGCGTTTGCAGAACAAAGAAAATGGGCGCGGAAATGCCAAGGCCCAAGCTGAAACCGACAAAAGCCATGTCCTTCCGATCAACATAGCGCAGCAGGAACACCACGCCCGCCAACATCAGGAACGGCAGGCCTTCCAGCCCGATCGCAAGGGACGCTGCGGACAAAACCCCCGCCAACGCGCCGGCGCGGGCGCCATGGGTCAACAGCTGACCAAACACAGCCAACATCAGGATCAGCTGCAGGCCATGGTGATCAAGGCGGCCAAGAGGGAAATAACGCCCATGATAGGATTGGAAAAACCACAGCGAGATCAGCGCAATTACCGCCGCCGGCACCCCGAACCCCCTAAGGGTGACGCGCAGCGTGACCCATGCAAAGATTAGGTACAGCACCATCGGCCACACCAGACTTAGCAACCGCTCGGCTTGCTCCCTCCCGACGGCCCACTCAAAACCCGTCACCATGCCAGCCTGGGCTGCGCTAACCAGTCGAGACCAGTGCAGCGATAGCCCGTCCGGCGGCAGCACCCTGTATTGGCGCATGTCAAACCAGTCTTGTCCGGCCAGAAAATCCCGAACGGACAGCAGCCACATCCCGTCGTCGTTCCCGAGCAGAGTTAGCTCATCCATGAAATCAGGGGCGCCTGCGACTTGCCGCATGAAATAGATCGCGCCAACAAAAACAAAAATTACGGGCAGTAAAACCGGTCTATCGAACAGCTCTCTGCGACGTGCCGTCATTTTTCCATTCTCAATACCGATTTCACGCCTCCAATATTCAGCAGCGCGCGTAAATTGTGAAACAAAAGGTTGGAACATTTCGGGTTTTAACGCAGAATCAGGGTAATTTGGTCATGCCCAAAGGAAAACACTTTGAACGCGTTTGAATTTTTTACTCCGCCGAAGACCATCGAAGATACCGGGCTGAGCCCCAGCTACCTGATCGGTCTGGTCAGCAAGATCATGTACGAAACCGGGACGGTCACCCCAGCGGGCATATCCGAGCATATCAAATTGCCCAAACTGGTTTGCCGCCAGTTGATCAAGGAAATGACGGCGCTCATGCTGGTCGAGGCGCAGGGCCTGGAAAGCGATGATATCAAGTCCGACATCCGCTATAACCTGACCGATCTGGGGCGCAAATGGGCGCTCGAGGCTATGCTGGTGTCCCAGTATGTTGGCCCCGCCCCGGTGACGCTGGAAATGTTTGAAACGCAAATCCGGCGGCAATCCATCAACAACGAACAGATCCACCGCCACGATCTGGAGGCAGCGACCTCGCACCTGGTTCTGCCCCGCGGGCTGATGGCTCAATTGGGCCCGGCGGCCAACTCGGGGCGTTCGGTCCTGCTGTATGGCGAGCCGGGCAACGGCAAAACCTCGCTGGCCGAGGCGATGGGCAAGTCCTTCCACGACGTCGTTTATTTCCCTTACGCCCTGTTGGTCGGTAACCAGATCATCCGCTTTTTCGACGAAACTCTGCACGAGGTTGCAGACGAACCCGAAGGCGATACAAAGCTTGATCCCCGTTGGGTGGCCTGCAAACGCCCCGTGGTGATTGCCGGGGGCGAGCTGACACTGGACATGCTGGACTTGTCTTTCGATCAAACCGCTCGCTTTTACGAAGCCCCCATGCACCTGAAAGCCCTTGGCGGGGTATTCGTTCTGGACGACTTTGGTCGTCAGACTGCCTCGCCTCAGCAATTCCTGAACCGCTGGATTGTCCCCTTGGAAAAAGGGTTCGACATCATGTCACTGCACACGGGTAAAAAGTTTACCGTGCCCTTCGACCAGTTGGTTGTATTTTCCTCGAATATCATGCCCGAAGATCTGGGCGACGGGGCGTCGTTGCGCCGAATCTATTTCAAGATTCTGGTGCCCAGCCCCACCCGCGAGGATTATTTGCAGATCTTCAAAGACGCCTGCAAAACCTATGATCTTGAATGGCGCAAAGACGTTGTCGAAGAGTTTTATGAATCCGAGTATGAGGCCCGAAACAACGTCACTTCGGGCGCGCACCCTGGGTTCTTGCTTCAGCACGTGGTGGCGGCCTGCCGGTATCTGGACAGCCCCGCCGAATTGACCGGCGAGCTTTTGGAACTGGCCAGCCGGAACATTACCGCGACCAAGCGGTCAACTCGCTAGTTATTCCTGGGTGGCGACGATCGCCTGATGGGCAGGTTTATCTGGGCGCCAAGCCTGACATCATTTCCATGATGACCAGCATGATCGGAACCAAAACGATGATCAGGTTCACCGGGAACATGAACTGTACGTCGTCAGGGTTTTTGGAGCCAAAGCGGGCCTAAACTGAGTGAGAGTTTGGCTCATCTGGTTGGTTTGATTATGCGGCGTGTTTTCTGTGATGCAAGCGTCGCGCTTCGAGCGTGTTTCGTTTGATCCTTTCTCTTTGGTTTAGAATGGCTTGTGAGCGCCCGAAGTAGACGTCGGACGGCGTGACGTTGTTCAGGCTCTCATGGTAGCGCTGATGGTTGTAGTGATCGACGAAGGCACCGATCTGGGTTTCGAGATCGCCGGGCAAGAAGTAATTTTCCAGCAGGATGCGGTTCTTCAGGGTTTGATGCCAGCGCTCAATCTTGCCTTGGGTTTGGGGGTGATACGGCGCACCGCGAGAATGCTTCATTCCCTTGTCCTGCAGCCATTCGGCCAAATCGCCAGAGACGTAGCTGGAGCCGTTGTCACTCAGCAGTCGTGGCTTGTGAACGACGTGGACCTGATCGCAACCCGAAGCCTGTAACGCCAGGTCCAGCGTGTCCGTCACATCTTCCGTCCTCATATTGGTGCAAAGCTTCCACGAGATGATGTAACGGCTGTAGTCGTCCAGGATCGTGCTGAGATAGAACCAGCCCCAGCCCAGAACTTTCAGGTAAGTGAAGTCCGTCTGCCAAAGTTGGTTGATGGCGGTGGTTTTGTCTTTGAACTCGCTTGTAGCCTTGAGCACGATGAAGGCCGGGCTGGTGATCAGATCATGCGCCTTCAGTACGCGATAAACCGAAGCCTCTGATACAAAGTAGCTTTCTGTATCCGTGAACGTCACCGCCAGCTCTCGCGGCGAGAGCTCTGTTTCCTTCAGCGCCAGCTTGACGACCTTGTGCCGCACTTCGTCCGGGATGCGGTTCCAGACATGCTTTGGCTTGGGAGATTGGTCCGCAAGACCGGCTTCGCCGCGTTGCAGGTATCGGTCGTACCAGCGGTAGAACGTTGTGCGCGGAATGCCGAGCTTGGCCAGTGTCTGACGTGCTGACAGGTGGCTTTCTTCGACCAGCCTGATGATCTCCAGTTTCTCAGATGCGGGATACCTCATTCGTGGTCGCCCCCATCGCCTGTCATGCTTTTTTTGAGAAGGCGCAATTCCAGCGTTTGCTCAGCCACGACCTCCTTCAGGTCACGGGCCTCACGGCGCAGATCTTTGACTTCGTCACTCGTCGCTGCTCGCGCTGTATCGCCCGCCAGCCGCTTCTTTCCTGCCTCCATGAAGTCCTTAGACCATTTGTAGTAAACCCCTTGGGAAATCCCCTCACGGCGGCACAGCTCTGCAATGCTGTCCTCGCCACGCAGACCGTCCAAGACGATCCTGATCTTCTCCTCGGAGGAATACTGTTTACGCGTGGCGCGTTTGATGTCTTTGACGATCTTCTCGCCCGGGCTCTTGGTTGTCTTTCTCATCTTCAACTCCTCAGTGGTGACGATGCGCCAGAAACACTCTCTTATCAAATTGCCCTATTTGGCCCCATAAGCGCTGACGTCAGACAGCTGAGAAGGCCCATGCCCTCGGCAAAAACGCGCGGCGTTACAAACCCCTCGCCATAACTGAAGAACGCGCTGGCATAGGCTGGGGAAAGGGCTACTGCCCCCAGCAAGGCCAGAATGCGCGCTTTTCTGTCCTCGAAAAAAACATGGACAAAGACGACCAGCGCGCAGAACCAGAAAAACAGCCCGATGCCGTAGGCAACCATATTTGCCCATGCCAGGCCCAACGCCTGTATCAGGGGGGCATAAATCAGCGTGAAAACCGAGAAGTCATCCTGATTTCCGTAGGAAAAATATAGGTCTCGGCCAAGCGCATCATTGCCAAGGGACCGCAGCGCCTGAACCGCATAAAGATTGGCGTCGTGGTATATGCCTTGAAACGGGCGCAACAAAAGCACCAGCGCGATCAAGGCAAGCCATTGAAGAATGATCCGCCACCGGGCGGTCAGGATCTCTTCGGTGCTATTTGCCCTCATGGTAATCTTGATCGGTGTTCACGTCCCACATCTGGGAACGATTATCCCGCCCCTCGACGATACCGTCCACCGCAACCATGGCCGTCAGGATCGAGTGGTCCTGATTGTTGTATCGGTGCATCCCATTGCGACCGACACAATACAGGTTGTCGAACTTCATCACATAGTCGCGGATCACGTCGAAACGGTCATAGGTTCCGAAATAGGCAGGATAGGCCTTTTTCGTTCGCACTACGACGGCGTCCAGCAAATCGCCAGGGTCGGAGACGCCCAGCTGTTCCAGCTCTTTCACGGCAAAATCGATCACGTCCTGATCTGGGGTCTGCCAGAATTCATCGCTTTCATTGACGAAGTATTCCAGCCCCATCCAAATCGTATCGGGATCGGCGACCAGATAGGGCGACCAGTTGTTGAACAGTTGCAGCCGGCCGACCTTGACGTCGGACTCTTGCACGTAAATCCAGTTGTCCGGCAGGCGTTCTGACAGGTTTCCAGCGTCGGCCCCCTGCCCCAGCGTTAGCCGTTTCAGCAAAACTCCGACCGTCATGAAGTCACGATAGCTGAGACCATCGGACACCTGGGAAACCTCGGTGGGCGCAGCGGGTTGCCACCCCCCGATCAGCTCTTGCACCGGCATCGAGGAAAAGACCATATCGCCCTGAACAGTCTCTTTGCTGCCGTCCTCGTGCAAGATTTCCAGCGCAGAGATCCGCCCCCCGTCATGAAGGACGCCAACCACCCGTGTGTTCAGGTGTAGCTCGCCCCCGGCATCCACGATTTTGCGGGTCAAGGTTTCCCACAACTGCCCGGGACCGTGTTTTGGGTATAGGAACCGTTCGATCAGACTGGTTTCCACATCCTTTTGCGCGATCGAGTCGCGTTTTGGCACCAGCTTACGAAGCCCGTGCCGGATCAACCCCGAGATCGAAACCCCCTTGATCCGTTGCGCGCCCCAGTCGGCGGGGATGTCCTCACAAGGAACGCCCCAGACCTTCTCGGTGTAGTTCTCAAAGAATGTTTCGTACAGCGCCCGGCCAAAACGGTTGATGATGAAATCGCGCAAAGACAATTCGGGGCGAATGGGCAACAGCCGGGCGCGCACATAGCTGAACACGATGGTCAAAGTGCGCACGAGCCCCAGATTGATAAAGGTCTGCGGCGCGAACTTGATTGGATAGTCGTAAAACTTGCGCCCGAACAGGATGCGCGAAACCCGAGAACGCACCAGCATCACCTCGTCCGTGGTTTCGGGGTCGGCTCCGGTTGCGGGGCTTTCGATCTGGCGGGTTTTGTTCTGATAGCTGATCGTGATGCCTTCGCCGGCCTCGATCGCGCCAGACTCCAGCGGCAGGATCCGGGCCCACCAATCCATCACCCTGTCAGATTTCGAGAAAAAACGGTGCCCGCCGATATCGATCCGGTTGCCCTTGTAATTGACGGTTTTGGAAATGCCGCCAACCTGACTGTCTGCCTCGAAGATAATGGGTTTGATATCAGTCCGGGTGGCCAGCTCGTATGCGGCAGTCAAACCGGCCGGTCCCGCGCCGACGATCAGTGCGATCTTTTGGGTCAAGTTTTCGTCCTGATTCCTGCGGGCGCGACTTCAAAGCTCTGCTCGAACGCATCGGCCCTGCGGAAGCTGATGTATTTATGCGCAAAAAACGAGTAAATCGCCGTCAGACCCACGGCAATGACATGCGCTGACGTATCAGGCTGAATAATACCAGCGCCAAATACGGCCAACGTCCCGGACATGCCCCAGCGCAGCACCTGCGCGATCACAGTGGTCAGTACCAGACCAACAACAGAAACCGCTGTAAAATCAGCCATTTCCAAGCGCCGCGCGCGCCCCGATGGGGGAAAGGTGAACTTTCGGTTCAGAACAAAGCTAACGCCCATGCCCGACACAAACGCCAGCGCAACACTGATCGGATAGCCGACAAACCCGTTAAGGCCTACGATATTGTACAGCAGAAAGCCGACGCCCAAATTCACCGCGGCGGCAGATCCAGAACAAAGAAGAAAAATATGAAACATAGTCTATTTGCCTGAGTTAACGCCGGTACAATATTTAAAAATATTCCATAATTGTCCTGACGTTAGCCGACATTTATTTAATGCGGCAAGATAATTCACGGAAACAAACCGTTGTATTTCGGAAATATCATCTCTGCGTTTCGCGCCAATGGAGCAGCGCCACCAACCGGAACTTGCTGGATTTGAGGCGGCCAATAAATGCGAACCTTTGCCTCCATCCATCGATTTCCCCCCATGCTTGGCACCACCGCCTTGGGTCATCGCCTTCGCCATCTTGCCCTTGCCCGCAAAACCCGATAAGCGCCGGAGGGTTAGCGAAATAAGGGGAAAATGATGTCCGCGCCCAAGAAAGTCGTCCTGGCCTATTCCGGTGGCCTTGACACCTCGATCATCCTGAAGTGGCTGCAAACCGAATACGGCTGCGAAGTGGTAACCTTCACCGCCGATCTGGGCCAGGGTGAAGAGCTGGAGCCTGCTCGTAAAAAGGCCGAGCTGCTGGGGATCAAACCCGAGAATATCTTTATCGAGGATATCCGCGAAGAGTTCGTCAAAGACTTCGTTTTCCCGATGTTCCGCGCCAATGCCGTTTACGAAGGCCTGTACCTGCTGGGCACCTCGATCGCGCGCCCGCTGATCTCTCAGCGTTTGGTGGAAATCGCCGCTGAAACCGGCGCGGACGCTGTTGCCCACGGCGCAACCGGCAAGGGCAACGACCAGGTTCGGTTTGAACTGGCCTGCTATGCGCTGAACCCCGACATCAAGGTGATCGCGCCATGGCGTGAATGGGACCTGACCAGCCGTACCAAGCTGATCGATTTCGCTGAAAAGAACCAGATTCCGATCGCCAAGGACAAACGTGGTGAGGCGCCGTTCAGCGTGGACGCGAACCTGCTGCATACCTCGTCCGAGGGGAAAGTTCTGGAAGACCCCGCCGATATGGCTCCCGAGTATGTCTACCAGCGCACCAATGATCCGGTATCCGCCCCGGACGAGCCCGAGTTCATCGAGATCACCTTTGAAAAGGGTGACGCGGTTGCCATCAATGGCGAAGCGATGAGCCCCGCCACCATCCTGACCAAGCTGAACGAATACGGCAAAACCCACGGCATCGGCCGTTTGGATTTCGTTGAAAACCGTTTCGTCGGCATGAAGTCGCGCGGCATCTATGAAACTCCCGGCGGCACCATCCTGCTAGAGGCCCACCGCGGCATCGAGCAGATCACCCTGGACAGCGGCGCGGGTCACCTGAAGGACTCGATCATGCCCCGCTATGCCGAGCTGATCTATAACGGTTTCTGGTTCAGCCCCGAACGCGAAATGCTGCAAGCCCTGATCGACAAATCCCAGGAGCACGTCACCGGCACCGTCCGTCTGCGCCTGTTCAAAGGGGCCGCATTCACTGTGGCGCGCTGGTCGGATCACAGCCTGTATTCCGAGGCCCACGTGACCTTCGAAGAAGACGCCGGCGCCTATGATCAGACCGATGCCGCAGGCTTCATCCAGCTGAACGCGTTGCGTCTGAAGCTGCTGGCCGCGCGGGATCGTCGCCTGAAAGGCTGACGCCAAGTCACAATTGTTGAACGTGAAACGCCCCCCTATTGCAGGGGGGCGTTTTGCATTTGGAGGACCCGATGACACTGACCGAGATTGCCGAAATGATCCGCAGCGGCGTTGGCTCCAGCAGCTTTGCCGACAGCCTGAAATTCGATTGCGGCGACGCGGGTGTGTTGGTCATCGCCGACCAGACCGTTTCATTGCTAGACCGCGATACTGACGTCACCCTGAAAATGACCACTGAGAATGTCGAGAGGCTGATCAAGGGCAAACTGAACCCCGTGACGGCCGTGATGACGGGCAAGATCAAGCTGTCCGGAAACCCTGCTGTCGCGATGAAACTGAAAGAGCTGCTTTAGCTGCTCACGCGCCCTCAACCTTGCGTGACATTCGATTGCAGGGGATTGGCGGACCCCCGAATGGCAAGTCATGATGACCCGGAAGGGAAAAACCATGACCGCGACATTCGACAACATCAAACCTATCCTGCTCACCTTGGCCATCGTCTTTGGCTCTATGCTGGAATGCACCCGCGCACAGGCCGGACAGACCGAAACACTGACTGTGGCTGGTGGCTGTTTCTGGTGCGTCGAAAGCGATTTTGAATCCGTGCCCGGCGTGCACGAGGTGATCTCGGGCTATACGGGTGGCACGATTGAGCGGCCGACCTATAAGCAGGTCGTGCGCGGTGGCACCGGCCATTACGAAGCTGTCCAGATCCAGTTCGACCCCTCAACCGTAACCCGCGCTCAGCTTTTGCAGATGTTCTTTCGCTCGGTAGACCCGACAGATGCCGGCGGTCAGTTCTGTGATCGCGGTGACAGCTATCGCACCGCGATTTTCGTGTCTAACCCGGCCGAAAAAGCCATCGCCGAAACCGCCAAGACCGAGGCCGCTCGCGCGCTGAAGCAGAAAATCGTGACGCCGATTTTGTCCGAAGGAACCTTTTATCCGGCAGAAAAGTACCACCAGGATTACTATAAGGGATCAAAGGTCGTGCTGACCCGGTTCGGGCCGATCAAGCAGTCGAAAGCGTACAAACGATACCGCAACGCCTGCGGCCGTGACCAACGGGTTCGGGAGCTGTGGGGCAACAAGGCACCCTTTGCAGGGGGCTAACCGAAGCTTTGGACCTCGTGCAGGTCGGGGATAACGTCCGCTGTGCCCTTACGCATCACCATCAGCGCCGCCGCACGCATCGCCAGGTCAATTGCCTGAGCGGTCGGCATTCCTCGATCCAGTCCAGCCAGGAAATACCCGGTGAAAGTATCCCCCGCCCCGGTCGTATCAACCACGTCGACGGGATGCGCGGGAAAGGTCCGGGGGGTATATTCATCACCCTTTTCAAACAGAACGCAGCCTTCCGCGCCGCGGGTCACCAAGACCAGCGGCACGCCCATTTCAGGCCCCGGAACAAGCCCGGTGGCCGCATGCAGCTGCTCCATCTCGACGGCATTCAGAACCAGAATATCCAGCATGGGCAATATTGCGGTAATGGCCGCAACCGAAAAGGGCGCCGCCGCATAGGCAATCCGCAACCCTAGCTTCGCGCCTATTTCCGTCGCAAACCGCTGTTTGTTGGTCTCGTTCTGCATCAGCAGGATATCCCCCGGTTCAGCTTCGGCCAGGGCCAGGCCTACCGAAGATTCGGGGATGTCGCGATTGGCGCCGGGATAGATGACGATCGCGTTTTCACCGTCGTCATCAACATTGATAATCGCATGGCCGGTGGGGTGCGGAACCTCGCGAATCCAGCGCGTGTCCACGCCATATTCCATCAGGCGCTCGACGGCCCAGCGCCCGTCAGATCCGACCGCGCCGATATGCGCCGCGCGGGTGCCGGCGCGCGCGATGGCAACCGACATATTCGCGCCCTTGCCGCCCAGCCCCCGATTCAAGGACGAGGCGGCAACCGTTTCGCCGGGGCCGGGCAAATGCGGCACCCGATAGAAGTAATCAGCATTGATGGAGCCTAGGTTCCAAACGGTCATTCCGGCTCCTTTTCGATCAACCCACCTTGCACGCGGCCATGATGGCCATGTTCAGAATGTCATTTGTCGTCGAAGTGGTCGAGCAAATCTGGATAGATTTATCAACACCCGACAGGATCGGGCCGATCACGGTGGCGCCTGCCATTTCCTGCATCAGCTTCACACTGATCGAGGCCGAGTGACGCGCCGGCACCACAAGGATGTTCGCCGGTCCGGTCAAACGCTGGAACGGATAAGCCTCGGCCACCTTGGGATTCAAGGCAACGTCCACGGTCATTTCGCCCTCGTACTCGAAATCGACGCCGCGATCTTCAAGCACTTTGGGCGCGACATGCATCTTCGAGGCACGTTCCGACACCGGATAGCCGAAGGTCGAGAAGCTGACAAAAGCCACGCGCGGCTCCAGCCCCAGATGGCGTGCCACCCCGGCCGAGCGCTCGGCGATGTTTGCCAGTTGCTCTTCGTCGGGCCATTCATGAACCAGCGTATCCGAAATCAGCACAATCCGACCCTTGTGGATCAGCGCCGTGATACCCACCACGCCATGCTCTGCGTCGGCGTCAAACACGTGGTTGATCAGCTCAAGCACGTGGGCGGATTTCCGGGTTGCCCCAGTGACCAATCCGTCGCCAT
Organism: Thalassovita sp.; assembly: GCF_965218685.1. GTDB lineage: Bacteria > Pseudomonadota > Alphaproteobacteria > Rhodobacterales > Rhodobacteraceae > Thalassobius. The sequence continues at coordinate 880,562 of NZ_OZ244657.1, forward strand.
GGCCATGCGCCAACATCAACGAGCTGAACACATGACGATCGCGCGCGGCCAGGCGGTGGATGTCGTGGCGGTCATAGCCTTTGCGCTGCAGACGCTGGTACAGGAATTCCTTGTAGGTATCCAAATGACGGGTGTTGGCGGCGTTAATCACCTCCAACTCGCGGACGGCGTCGCCCATTCCGGCAGCTTCCAGTTTCTGCTTCACATCGTTTTCACGACCGACGACCAGCGCTTTGCCCAGACCCGATCGCTGATACTGCACAGCGGCGCGCAACACCCGCGGATCATCACCCTCGGCAAAGATCATGCGCGCCTGAGCGTTCCGTGCACGCGCGTTAATACCACGCAGGATGCTGGCCGTCGGATCCATACGGGTCTTCAACGAGACTTCGTAGGCGTCCATATCGATGATCGGGCGACGCGCGGCCCCTGTATCCATGCCGGCCTTCGCCACGGCGGGCGGGATGGTATAGATCAGGCGCGGGTCAAACGGAGTCGGGATGATATAATCACGGCCAAAGCTGAGCGTCTTGCCATAGGCCATCGCGACCTCGTCGGGAACGTCCTCGCGGGCCAGTTCGGCCAGAGCTTCGGCGCAGGCGATCTTCATCTCGTCGTTGATGGCGCGCGCGTGAATATCCAGCGCACCGCGGAACAGGTACGGGAAGCCCAGAACGTTGTTCACCTGGTTGGGATAGTCCGAACGACCGGTCGCGACGATGGCATCAGGGCGCACGGCGTGGGCCTCTTCGGGGGTAATTTCTGGATCGGGGTTCGCCATGGCGAAAATTACCGGGTTATCAGCCATGGATTCGACCATATCGGGCGTCACAGCGCCTTTGACCGACACACCAAGGAACACATCTGCACCCTTCATGGCTTCTTCGAGCGTGCGCAGGTCCGTGTTGGCTGCGTGGGCCGATTTCCACTGGTTCATGCCTTCGGTCCGACCCTGGTAGATCACTCCCTTGGTGTCGCACATGATACAGTTGTCATGCTTGGCGCCCATGGCCTTGATCAGCTCCAGACAGGCAATACCGGCGGCACCGGCACCGTTCAAAACGATCCGGCAATCCTCGATCTTCTTCCCCGAGATATGCAGAGCGTTGATCAGACCGGCCGCACAGATCACCGCCGTCCCGTGCTGGTCATCGTGGAAGACCGGGATATCCATCTCTTCTTTGAGCTTTTGCTCGATGATGAAACACTCGGGCGCTTTGATGTCTTCAAGGTTGATGCCGCCAAAGGTGGGGCCCATCAGCTTTACAGCCTTGATGATTTCATCCGGGTCCTCGGTGTCCAGTTCGATATCGATCGAGTTCACATCGGCGAAGCGTTTGAACAGGACGGATTTCCCTTCCATCACCGGCTTACTTGCCAGTGCGCCCAGATTACCCAGGCCCAGAACTGCTGTGCCGTTCGACACAACGGCCACAAGGTTACCCTTGTTGGTATAGTCATAGGCAGTTTCGGGCACCTCGGCGATTGCTTCACATGGAACAGCAACGCCCGGTGAATAGGCCAGCGACAGGTCGCGCTGCGTGGTCATCGGAACACTTGGCGAGATGTCGAATTTACCGGGGCGCGGCTCCAGGTGGAAGGCCAGCGCCTCTTCGGGGGTGATGCGGTTTTTGGTCATGATCAAGGGGCCCGTGAATGAGTAAGCCCAAGCGTCTTACATTGCTATGCGCCGTGGCTCAACACAAAGACGTTTTCGCCTTTCGTCCCGGTCCATGGATTTGTAATGTTCCGCGAAATGACAGGGGGACAGACGTGAGTGCAGTCACGCCGATGATGGCGCAATATCTGGAGATCAAAGAAGGCTATCCCGACGCCCTTCTGTTCTACCGGATGGGCGATTTCTACGAAATGTTCTTTGACGATGCCGTTGCTGCGGCCGAGGCGCTGGACATCGCGCTGACAAAACGCGGCAAGCATCTGGGCGAAGACATCCCCATGTGCGGCGTCCCCGTTCATGCCGCCGAAAGCTATTTGCTGACGCTGATCCGCAAAGGGTTCCGCGTGGCCGTGGGCGAGCAACTTGAAAGCCCCGCCGAGGCGAAGAAACGCGGGTCCAAATCCGTTGTGAAACGTGACGTAGTGCGACTGGTTACACCCGGCACGTTGACGGAAGAGTCGCTGCTTGAGGCGCGTCGGCATAATTTCCTGTGCTCCTACGCATCGGTGCGTGATCAGTCTGCGCTGGCTTGGGTCGATATCTCGACCGGTGAATTTCACGTGCAGCCGCTGGCGCCTGTGCGTTTGGGTCCGGAACTGGCCCGTTTGATGCCTGCCGAAGTGATCGTATCCGAGGCGGACGAGGCAGATTTGGCCGAAACAGTCTCTGAATCAGGGGCCGCAATCACTGGTCTGGGGCGTGCAAGCTTTGACAGCACCTCGGCTGAAAAAAGACTGTGCGCCTTGTTCGACGTCAGCTCTCTGGACGCTTTCGGTCAATTTGATCGCGCCGAGGTTTCCGCCATGGGCGCCATCGTCGAATACCTTGAGATCACGCAAAAGGGTAAGCTTCCACTGCTGCGCCGCCCTGTCCGTGAAGCCGAGTCGCGGGTGGTTCAGATCGACGCCGCAACGCGTCGCAACCTGGAACTGACCCATGCCCTGAACGGCGGGCGGGCCGGTTCCCTGCTGGCCGCGATTGACCGAACTGTGACCGCAGGCGGGGCCCGACTGCTCGAGCGTCGGCTTTCCAGTCCGTCGCGAGTTTTGGACGTGATCCATGCCCGGCTGGATTCGATCGACTTCGCCGTGGAAAACCGACAGGTCGCCGATGCCTTGCGCGACGCTTTGCGCAGAGTTCCTGATCTGGATCGCGCGCTGTCCCGGCTGGGTCTTGATCGTGGGGGCCCACGTGATCTGGCCGCAATCCGCAATGGCTTGACGCAGGCACTGCAGATTTCGGACGAAATTCAGGCTCTGAACCTGCCCGAATTACTGCAGTCCGCTGCAAAGGACTTGGCTGGGCATGACGATCTGCTGGACCTTCTGGATCAGGCGCTGGTCGCCGAGCCCCCGCTGCTGGCCCGCGACGGTGGGTTCATCGCCCCGGGATATGACAGCGATCTGGACGAAACCCGGACCCTTCGCGATGAGGGGCGCAGCGTCATTGCCTCAATGCAGCAGGAATATTCCCAGCTCACCGGAATCCAGTCGCTGAAGATCAAGCACAACAATGTGTTGGGTTATTTCGTCGAGGTCACCGCCACCCACGCCGACAAGATGCTGTCCCAGCCCCTGTCGGACACCTTCAAACATCGCCAGACTACGGCCAACCAGGTGCGGTTCACCACCGTGCCACTGTCCGAAACCGAGACCAAGATTCTTAATGCAGGCGGGCGGGCGCTTGATATTGAAAAAAGGCTCTATTACAGCCTAAGAGCCGCGATTTTGAACCAAGCCGGTCAGATCAATGCTGCCGCTCGCGCCTTGGCCGAAATTGATCTGGCGACCAGCCTGGCCGACCTTGCAACCGGCGAAAACTGGGTTCGGCCCACAGTTGACGGCTCGAAAACACTTGAGATCACGGGCGGCCGTCACCCCGTTGTCGAACAAGCGCTACGCAAGCAGGGACAGTCGCCCTTTGTTGCGAACGATTGCACGCTGGCCGCAGATGACGGCGCCGCGATATGGCTGCTGACCGGCCCGAACATGGCTGGTAAATCGACTTTCCTTCGGCAGAATGCCCTGATCGCTTTGCTGGCACAGATGGGCAGTTTTGTACCGGCCTCTCGGGCTCATATCGGGGTGGTCAGCCAGCTGTTTAGCCGCGTCGGGGCATCGGACGATTTGGCGCGCGGCCGGTCTACCTTTATGGTTGAGATGGTCGAAACCGCAGCGATTCTGAACCAGGCCGACGACCGCGCGCTGGTCATCCTGGACGAAATTGGCCGCGGCACCGCCACCTATGACGGCCTTTCCATTGCCTGGGCAACGCTGGAACATCTGCATGATGTCAACAAATCCCGCGCGCTGTTTGCCACCCATTATCACGAGCTGACCTCGCTGGCAGGTAAGATGCCTGGCGTCGAAAACGCGACCGTCGCGGTGAAGGAATTCGATGGCGATGTGATTTTCCTGCACGAAGTGCGCAAAGGGGCCGCAGACCGATCTTATGGTGTGCAAGTGGCCAAACTGGCCGGACTGCCTGATAAGGTTGTCGCCCGTGCGCGCGTTGTTTTGGACGCGCTGGAAAAGGGCGAACGCGAAGGGGGCAAATCCAAAGCCACGATCGACGACCTGCCCTTGTTCTCTGCCGCGCCGCCACCTCCGCCGCCTGCCCAAAAGGAATCCGAGATCGAGGCGCGCCTGGATGACATCCATCCCGATACGCTGACCCCGCGCGAGGCATTGGATCTGATTTACGAACTTAAAACGCTGAAGGAAGGCTGATCACCAGCTACCCGAGGCCCCGCCTCCGCTGGATGAGCCCCCACCGAACGATCCGCCCGAGCTGCTGCTTTTGCTTTTCATCGGGATGGTGAAAACGGCCGAGCTGTGATCGCCACAATGCTGGCAATCCAGATCGATCCGTTTGCGTCCGGTCGAGCTTGTCGTTGCGCTTTGCAGAATTGTTGTCGTGCTTTCCACAGCCCGATGTCCGCATGCTCGACAGACCTGGTAACGCGTGAAAAACGCTTTGTAATTTTCGACTCTGACATGATCACATTCCTGGCAATGCCAAATGTCGTAATCCACACTTCCCAGAGTTTCCTCGGTGATTTGGCCTGCGCTTAGATGCGCGTCATCTGCCAGCTCGTCCAGCAAGATCAACCGCGATTTGTCATTTGGGCAATAACGAGGGCGATACCTTTGGAAACGACGCACTAAGGCCGCCCCTGCGGCGAAAAACGGCGCCAACAAAGCCAGTGCCCACGCCCCCATCGCGTCGATCCCGCGTTTCGCGATGCCCAACGCGCGTTCTGCGCCGGTTGAGTTGAACTCTCCGGGCCAGCTGCCACTGACCTCGTGGATCACATGATCAACGCCGTAATCAATCCCCGTGACATAGTCATCCCGCTTGAACCGAGGCAGAATCACGTCATCAATAATTTCTTTCATGGGGCCGTTCATCCGGGTGCCATAGCCCGAGCCAACCTCGATCCGCATGTGCCGATCCTGCACGGCGATCAGCATCATCACACCATCGTTTCGCTTGGCATTTCCGACGCCCCAATAGTTGAACAAGGCCGTAGCGAACGGTTCGATTGGGCCTTCGTGGCTGTAGTCCCTCATTGAATTGATGGTGACCACGGTAAACTCAATATCGCGCTCTCGCTTCAGCTCTTTAAGGTCATTCCGGATCGCCTCCTCTTCCTCCTGAGGCAAAATGTCGGCGAAATCATTAACGTAGACCTCGCTGTATTCAGGGAAGTTTTGGGCAAAAACCGGGGTGGCGATCAGCAACCCCAAGATCACGGTAAGAATGCGCAAAAGAAAAGCTCCTGTCAGAAACAGGAGCTTTCTAGCATTGATATCAGGTTCTGTTTAGGCCGGAGTCGACGAAACACCCACCTGCGCCGGACGCAGCAAGCGGTCATGCAGCATGAAGCCTTCGGCTGAAACCTGAATGATGTCGCCAGCTTTGGTGCCGGGCACGGGGGCTTCGAACATGGCCTCGTGCATCTGCGGGTCGAACTTATCGCCAACTTCGGGCGAGATCAGCTCGATCCCGTGCTTTTTGAACACGCTCAACAATTCGCGCATGGTCAGCTCGACACCCTCCAGAACAGCACCGATTTGTTCGCGGTGTTCGTCGGTAACGGCGTCCAGAGCACGCTTCATGTTGTCGTAAACCGGCAGCACGTCGCGCGCCAGCTTGGAGCCGCCATAATTCTCGGCTTCGCGGCGCTGTTTGTCCGACCGCTTGCGCGCGTTTTCGGCATCTGCCAGCGCTCGCATGAACTTGTCTTTATAGTCATCCCGCTCGGCGCGCAGCTCGTCCAGCTCGATCGCCTCATCGTCCAGCTCTTCGATATCCTCAGCGTATGCTTCGGCTTCGGCGGTTTCGATATCATCCAGAAAATCTTCGTTTTTGGGGTCTGCCATATTCCACCTCTAACTCCGGTCAGACAGCATCCGTCCGACCAGTTGTGCCGTGTAGTCAACGATCGGCACGATTCGTCCATAGTTCAGGCGCGTGGGGCCAATCACCCCGACCGCACCGATAATTTTTCGATCCGCGTTCATATAAGGAGAAACCACCAAAGAGGAACCCGAAAGTGAGAAAAGTTTGTTCTCAGAGCCGATAAAAATGCGCACACCCTCGCCCTCTTCGGTCAGCTGAAGGAACTCTTCGATGTCGCGCTTGCGCTCCAGGTCATCGAACAGGACACGGATACGCTCAAGATCCTCTTCGTTGCCATCCGCATTCAGCAGATTCGAGCGGCCGCGGACAATCAAGCGCTCGTTATTTTCACCCTCGTTATCCCAAACGGCCAGCCCGCTTTCGACCAGTTGGTGCGCCAGGCCGTCAATCTCTTGCCGGCGGCTATCGATCTCTTTGCGAATTTCGGTTTGCAGGTCGGAAAGGGTTTTGCCCTCGACAAGCGCATTCAGGAAATTCGCAGCCTCGCGCATCGAGGACGGCGTTTGCCCCGGCGGCGGCGTGAACAGCCGGTTTTCGACATGACCGTCCGCAAAAACCATCACCACAAGCGCGCGGTCGTGGCCCAGGGAAACAAACTCCAGATGGCGAATCGGTGCCTCATGTTTCGGCGTCAGCACGATCGAGGCGCCCTGCGTCACACCAGACAGCGCAGTGGACACCCGATCAAGCAACCCTCCAACGTCCGGAGAGTTGCTCTGCAATGTCTGATCCAGTTTGTGCCGGTCATCGGTGGCCAGATCGCCGACCTCAAGGAACCCGTCGACAAACATCCGCAACCCGGCCTGCGTCGGAATTCGCCCGGCCGAGATATGCGGACTGTTCAACAATCCCAGAAACTCCAGGTCCTGCATCACGTTGCGAATGGTGGCGGCGCTGACCTTTTCGGTCAAGCTGCGCGTCAGCGTCCGCGAGCCGACAGGCTCACCGCTGGAAAGATAGCCCTCGACCACTCGGCGAAACACCTCGCGCGAGCGGTCGTTCAACTCTTCCAGGATGTTTTCGCCGTCTGTCATGTCAGAAACCTTTCCACATGTCATTAAAGACCCCTGCCCACAAAGGTCAATCGGGCTTGCGCTTTGGGTGCCCGGACAGGTATCCCACAAGGCAACAGAGAAGGAATTCATCATGCGCCCATCCGGCAGACAGCTTAACGAAATGCGCGCGGTTTCGATTGAAACCGGCGTCACCAAACATGCAGAGGGTTCGTGTATGATCCGCATGGGCGACACCCACGTTCTGTGCACCGCCACGATTGAGGACCGCGTGCCACCGTTCATCAAAGGCTCGGGTCTGGGCTGGGTGACTGCGGAATACGGTATGCTGCCCCGCTCCACCACATCGCGGATGCGCCGCGAGGCGACAGCAGGCAAGCAAGGCGGAAGAACCGTTGAAATTCAAAGGCTTATTGGTCGTTCCCTGCGGGCCGGAGTAGATCGTGTTGCCTTGGGCGAGCGTCAGATCACCGTGGATTGCGATGTGATCCAGGCCGACGGCGGCACCCGCTGTGCTTCGATCACTGGGGGCTGGGTTGCGCTGCGTCTTGCCGTAAACAAGCTTATGAAGGCGGGGATCGTTAAATCGAACCCGCTGATCGAACCTGTCGCTGCCGTCTCCTGCGGGATTTACGCCGGTCAGCCCGTTCTGGATCTGGATTACCCCGAGGACAGCGAGGCCGGTGTTGACGGAAACTTCATCATGCTGGAAAGCGGTCGCCTGATCGAGGTGCAAATGTCCGCCGAGGGTGCCACTTATTCGCGCGACCAAATGAACCAGTTGATGGATCTGGCCGACAAAGGTGTCGCCGAATTGGTCGCCGCACAGAAAGCCGCGGTTAATGCGTAAGTTCGACGGCGATCAGCTGGTCCTGGCCAGCCACAACAAAGGCAAGCTGCGAGAAATCGCAGCTTTGCTGGTGCCGTTCGGGATATCTGTGTCCTCGGCCGCTGATCATGGCTTGGACGAACCCGAGGAAACCGAAGATACTTTTGCAGGTAACGCTCGGATCAAGGCGCATTACGCAGCGCAGAAAACCGGCTTGCCCGCACTGTCAGATGACAGCGGAATTTCGGTTGATGCACTGGACGGAGCGCCGGGGGTTTACACCGCTGATTGGGCTGAAACCCCAAATGGCCGCGACTTCGCTGTGGCGATGGAGAAGACCTGGACGCTGCTTGAGGAAAAGAACGCCCCCTTCCCGCGCACTGCCGCGTTCAACTGCACGCTTTGTCTGGCCTGGCCCGATGGCCATGACGAACTTTTTGTCGGCAAAGTAGACGGAAAGGTCACCTGGCCCATGCGTGGCGAAAACGGCTTTGGCTATGATCCGATCTTTGTCCCGAACGGGTTCGACATCACATTCGGCGAAATGGACCCCGCCAAAAAGCACGAAATGAGCCACCGTGCGGACGCATTCGCCAAATTGGTGGCGGGTTGCTTTGATTGAGGACTGGCAGAACGGCGGCTTTGGAATTTATGTCCATTGGCCGTTCTGTCAGGCAAAGTGCCCCTATTGCGATTTCAATAGCCATGTCGCGCGCGAAATCGACCAATCTCGCTGGCTTAGAGCCTATTTGTCCGAGATTGACCGCTATGCCGATCTGTGCGGCGGGCGACCCCTGACCTCGGTTTTCTTTGGTGGTGGCACGCCCAGCCTGATGGACCCCGAGGTGGTACATGGCATATTGGAACGTATCCGCTCTAATTGGTCGCTATCCAACTCTGTTGAAATCACGCTTGAGGCAAACCCCGGCTCTGTCGAGGCGGGCCGTTTTGCCGCTTACGCCCAGGCGGGTGTGAATCGTGTTTCTATGGGAATTCAGGCTCTGAATAACCGAGATCTGCAAAGATTGGGGCGCATTCACACCGTAGAAGAGGCCCGCGCCGCCTTTGATATTGCCCGGAAACAGTTCGAACGCGTTAGCTTTGACCTGATCTATGCCCGCCAGGACCAAACGCTGACGGATTGGCGCGCTGAGTTGACCGAGGCGCTCTCGATGGCAATCGACCACCTGTCTCTTTATCAGCTAACCATCGAGCAAGGCACGGCCTTTGGCGATCGGTACAATCGCGGCGGACTGAAGGGCCTGCCAGAGGATGATCTGTCCGCCGACATGTACGAAGCCACGCAAGACATTTGTGGCGCCGCCGGGATGTTGGCCTATGAGGTCTCTAATCACGCCAAACCAGGCGCAGAGTCCCTGCATAACAGTGTCTATTGGCAATATGGGGACTATGTTGGCATCGGTCCAGGCGCCCATGGGCGACTGACTTTGGATGGTCAAAAGCATGCCGCCGAAGCCTATTCAAACCCGACGAAATGGTTGGGTTTGGCCCCGGAAGGCAAGACCGAGAAAAGCTTCGAGCGTCTTTCGCGTCAAGATCAAGGAAACGAATACCTGATGATGGGTCTTCGGTTGTCCTCGGGGATCTCTCTTGATCGGCTGAAAAAGATCTCTGGTCGTGGGTTGATCGCCGAAAGACTAAGCTACCTCCAAGATATTGGCATGATTTCCCTGGACGGGGATAATCTGTCAGTCTCGCCCGATGGAAGAATGGTGTTGAATGCCATTATTCGGGAACTTTTGGTGGAGTAAGATGCGGATCATCTGGGCGATTTTGGGTCTACTTAGCATGGCGATCGGTGTGGTCGGCATTGTTCTTCCGCTTGTCCCCACCGTACCACTAATGATCTTAGCCGCATTCTTTTTCGCAAAATCCAGCGAGCGGTTGCACAACTGGTTAATTACCCACCCTCAGTTCGGGCCTTCAATCCAGGACTGGAACGAGCATGGCGCAATCCACCCCAAGGGAAAGCGGATCGCGACACTCTCGATTGTGATCGTGTTTCTGATTTCGGTTCTGCTGGGGCTGCGCCCCATGATCCTTATCATTCAGGGCGTAACCCTGACGGCGGTTCTGATATTTATCTGGACTCGCCCAAATTCATGACGACAACAGGCGGCAAACCTCGTCCAACTGATCGAGATTGTTATAGCTGATCGTTACCTTACCTGATTCCTGACCCGATTCATGATCGATCGCGACCTTCATGCCAAGGTTGGCGGACAGGTCACCCTCAAGCGCGCGCGTATCAGCGTCCTTCTCTTGTCGCGAGGGTTTAGGCGCTTTAGAGCCTTTTTGTTCGCTTTCTGGCGCCCCTTTTGCAAGACGCTCGGTCTCGCGGACAGACAGGTTTCCCTGGATAACTCGACGTGCAAGCGCCACCGGGTCCGTAGCCGTAATCATGGCCCGCGCATGCCCAGCCGAAAGCTTGCCTTCGCGGACAAATTCTTGTACTTCGTCCGGCAAGGACAGCAAGCGCACAAGGTTTGCAATGTAGCTGCGGCTTTTGCCAAGCACCTCGGACAGCTTTTCTTGCGTGTGCCCGAATTTATCCATCAACTGGCGATATCCCGCGGCCTCTTCAACGGCATTCAGGTCAGCGCGCTGGATGTTCTCGATAATTGCGATTTCAAGAACCTCTGTGTCATCGAATTCGCGCACCAAAACCGGTATGGAGTGCAGCTGCGCCATCTGTGCCGCACGCCAACGGCGTTCGCCGGCGACGATTTCGTACTCGCCGTCATGATCCGGTCGGTTACGGACGATCAGGGGCTGAATGATGCCCTTTTCCTTGATCGAGGCAGACAGTTCCTCCAGCTGATCGGGCGTGAAGGTCCGGCGCGGCTGGTCTGGGTTGGGGTGGATCTTCTCGATCGGCACCATCATGTCCGGCCGTCGCGAGCCATCACCTTGTTGGTTCTGAGGCTCAGTCGGAGTGACATCCGCCATCAATGCGGACAAACCCCGGCCCAACCCACGGGTTTTCGTACGTTTATCGCTCATTTTTGCCTCCTGTTATTCTTATGCGGCGACGCGAACTTTCTTGGACATCAGCTCTCTTGCTAGCTGGCCATAGGCCTGGGCGCCCTTGGAATTCGGGTCATATTCGGTGACAGGCATCGCATAGGACGGTGCCTCGCTAACGCGGACGTTTCGGGGGATCATCGTTTCGAACACCAAATCACCCAGGTTTTCACGAGCGTCGTCTTCGACTTGCTGGGACAAGTTGTTGCGTGAGTCATACATGGTCAACACAACACCTTCGATCCGCAGGTTCGGATTTGCCGTTTGGCGAACCTCTCGAATGGTCAGCATCAGCTGCGAAAGCCCCTCGAGTGCGAAGAATTCAGACTGCAGCGGCACCAGCACGGAATGCGCGGCGACCATAGCGTTAACAGTCAGCAAATTCAGCGACGGCGGGCAATCAATCAGGATGTAATCATAGGCGAACGCATCCATCGCATGCTGCCGAAGTGCGTCATGAAGCAAGAAGCTGCGTTTTTCATTTGAAATCAGCTCGATATCTGCCGAGGACAAATCCACCGTCGCCGGGATAATATTCAGACCGTCAAGCTCGGTGGGCTTAATGACATCCTCAAGCGGAGCATCGTCTAAAAGCAGCTCGTAGGTCGTGAATTCGCGATCTTCGGGCTCAACCCCCAGCCCCGTCGACGCATTTCCCTGAGGGTCCAGGTCCACGATCAGAACATGGCATCCTTCTTCGACAAGCGCGGCGCCTAGGTTTATCGTCGTCGTGGTTTTGCCTACCCCGCCCTTTTGGTTAGCGACAGCAATGATCTTGGGATCAGCCAAACGGGTTGGGTCAGACACGGGAAATACCTCCGATTCTCAGAATGACGGCTCCTGATTCCGTTTCACTTTTAATCGGGTCGCAGTCGAAAAACCACGACTTGCGCGCCTCTTGAACTTCTTTTTCCCAGTTGACACCTTTCGGCAGCAACGCAGTGCCCGATTCTTGAAGGTGCCGCTTGGAAAATCCCAGTAGTGTGGTCAAATCTGCCAAAGCCCGCGCCGAAAGAACGTCTGCGCCTGCCGGTTTGGCGCTCTCGATCCTATCGGTGATCACTGTTGCGTTGATGCCGGTCTCTCGGGCCACGGTTCGCAAAAATACCGATTTTCGAGCGTCAGATTCGATCAAGGTAAATTCAGCATCCGGAGATTTTTCCGCTGCGATTATCGCGCAAACCATGCCGGGAAAGCCTCCGCCACTGCCCAGATCAACCCAATGCCTGAAATTCTTGGGCGCCTGCGCGTAAACCTGTGCCGAATCTACGAAATGCCGCGTCCAGACGTCAGTCAGCGTTGCCTTAGAAACCAAATTTATCTTTGGATTCCATTTTTTCAGAAGCCCCGCGTAGACCTCCAACCGATCCATTGTTTCACGTGAAACATCAAAAGAAAGCTTGGTCACGCCGAACGGTTCCGTTTTTCTTGTTTAATTTTCGCCAAAAGCAGGGTTAATGCCGCCGGGGTCATACCTTCTACGCGACCCGCCTGAGCTAAGTTCCCGGGTCGCGCGGCTATCAGCTTCTTCTTCAGCTCATTCGATAGACCATCCAGGCTGTCATAAGCGAAATCTTCGGGGATCAGCTGCTCCTCGTCACGCTTCATCGCTTCGACGTCACGCTGCTGTCGTTCGATATAGTTCGCGTATAGAGCATCCTTTGACAGCTGGCTTGCAATTTCGGGGTCAATATCCACCAACGATGAATCCAGGCGCGCGATCGTTTCAAAATCAACGTCGGGGAAAGATAGCAGTTGAAACAAAGATCGGCGGGCGCCGTCTTGGTTCACCGACATTCCAATCTGCTTCAGCTCGCGCGGCGTAAAGGTTTGCGAGGTCAGGCGGGTTAACGCGTCCTCCATTTTGTCCATTTTTTCCAGGAACTGGCGCTTCCGCTCCTCGCCGACACATCCGATCTCGATCCCTTTAGGGGTCAGCCTTTGATCTGCATTATCCGCACGCAATGACAGTCGGAATTCGGCGCGCGAGGTGAACATGCGATAGGGCTCGGAAACGCCGCGCGTAGTCAAATCGTCGATCATAACGCCGATATAGCTGTCACGACGGCTGAACAACACAGGATCTTGATCCAAAGCATCGGCGGCGGCATTCAAACCAGCGACCATACCTTGCGCAGCCGCCTCTTCGTATCCAGTGGTGCCGTTGATCTGGCCAGCCAAATAAAGACCGGGCACAGACTTAACTGAAAGACGGTCATCCAGCGCACGCGGATCTACGTAGTCATACTCGATCGCATAGCCTGGCTGAAGAATAACGGCCTCTTCCAAACCATAAATCGAGCGCACATAGTCGTGTTGCACGTCTTCCGGCAATGACGTCGAAATCCCGTTGGGATAAACGGTGTGATCATCCAAACCTTCGGGCTCAAGGAATATCTGATGGGAGGTTTTGTCCGCGAAACGAACAATTTTATCCTCGATCGAGGGGCAGTATCGCGGCCCTACCCCCTCGATATGGCCACCATACATGGCTGATCGGTCCAAATTTTTCCGGATCAGGTCGTGCGTTCTTTCGTTGGTATGCGTGATTCCGCACGAAATTTGCCGAACGCTCGGGCCCTTGGAGAGGAACGAGAACATCACCGGATCGTCATCGCCCGGCTGTTTCTCTAACAAATCCCACTTGATCGTACGGCCATCCAGTCGCGGCGGCGTACCAGTTTTCAAGCGTCCCAAAGGCAAACCAAACGAATCCATTTTCTCGGCCAGGCGCACCGAGGGGCGATCTCCCATCCGGCCGCCGGGGCGTGAAACATCCCCGATATGGATCACTCCGCGCAGAAATGTCCCAGTTGTCAGAACGACATTTCGGGCCTTCAGCTCACTACCATCCTCAAGCACAACGCCGCTGACGCGTCCTTTTTGCATAAGAAGGTCGGTCGCTTCGCCCTCTACTATTTCCAGATTCGGTTGATCTTCAATCTCTCGAAGCATTGCCTGCCGGTAAAGTTTTCGATCCGATTGTGTCCGAGGGCCCTGAACGGCGGGCCCCTTGCGGCGATTCAGGAGCCTAAACTGAATGCCCGAGACATCCGCAACACGCCCCATGACACCATCCATAGCGTCAACTTCGCGAACTAGATGGCCCTTGCCAAGTCCGCCGATTGCAGGGTTACAGGACATAACGCCGATCCCGTCACGGGTCAGCGTCACCAGCGCCGTACGCGCACCCATCCGCGCTGAGGCATGCGCCGCATCGCTTCCGGCGTGACCACCGCCGATCACAACAACATCGAAGTCGAATTGTTTCACGTGAAACACTCCTTACTTCCCAAGACAGAAGCTGGCGAAAATCTCGTCCAGCACATTTTCTACATCAACTCGACCCACCAAAGAATCAAGAGCCCTAACCGCGGTCCGCAATTCTTCGGCTGCAAGATCGGCCGCGTCCTCACCTAAACGCACCAATCTCTCGGCGTCGCTCAGCGCATCCACGGCCCGCATCATCGCAATCCGGTGGCGTTCTCTGGTTGCAACCCCGATCGAGGCCGCGCGTTCTGAAAGCCGTTTAGTGATGTCCTCTATCAAATCCTGGACACCTTCACCGCTTGCGCCGGAAATCGCTTGGGTTTTATCCTCTAGCAAATCGGCCTTGGCACGCAAAATAATGTCATCCGGCTCGGGGTCAAAATCCGGGGCCTGATCGCCTTCTACAAGGAACACACGAAGATCTGCCAGGCTGGCCCGTTCCCGCGCGCGCGCGATGCCGATTTCTTCGACCTTGTCTTTGGTTTCTCGTAAGCCAGCCGTATCCAGAAGCGTCACAGGCAAGCCCCCAAGATCCATCCGCACTTCGATTACGTCCCGTGTGGTCCCCGCAAATTCCGAGGTGATCGCTGCATCCCGTCCAGCTAAGGCATTCAAAAGGGTGGATTTTCCAACATTGGGCGCACCGACAATCGCAACCTCGAACCCGGTGCGCACTCTTTCGGCCGAATGAACTCCGGTGATTTCTTTTCGCAAAGATCCCATCACCCTCTGCATCAGTTCAGATACCTCTGGGGATACGTCGGTGGGCACCTCCTCATCCGCAAAATCGATCGTAGCTTCCAGCAAAGCGGCCGCACGGATCAGGTCACGGCGCCATTCCTCGGCCCGGCCCCCAAGATCACCAGACAACACGCGTAAAGCCTGACGGCGCTGTGCTTCGGTTTCTGCCTCGATCAGATCGGACAGACCTTCGACCTGAGCCAAATCCAGACGTCCGTTTTCCAGGGCCCTGCGGGTAAATTCACCGGGGTCCGCCTGGCGCAGCCCCTTCATCTCGGACAGAACACGCAGAACGGCCGAGACAACGGCTGTGCTGCCATGCAGCTGAAGTTCGACCACGGGTTCGCCGGTAAAGCTGCGTTCATCCTCGAAGGTCAGGATCAGGGCTTCGTCCAGGCGAACGCCTTCTGGATCTCGAAGCAGGCGCAAACCGGCACGACGTGGCGCGGGCAAATCGCCAGCCAGAATCCGCCCTGCCGCATGCGCCAACGGACCCGAGACGCGGATCACCGCAACCCCGGCCTTACCATGTGCCGTGGCAAGGGCGAAAATCGTGTCCATGTGTCAGGCCCCCTGAAATCGGGATCAGGTGTTCATCGAGTCGAAGAATTCCGAGTTTGTCTTGGTTTGCTTCAACTTGGAAATCAGGAACTCGATCGCATCCGTGGTGCCCATCGGGTTCAGGATACGGCGCAGGACAAAGGTTTTCTGCAGGTCGATCTTGTCCACCAGCAGGTCCTCTTTCCGGGTGCCGGATTTCAGGATGTCCATCGCCGGGAAGACGCGTTTATCCGCAACCTTACGATCCAGAACAATCTCGGAGTTACCGGTGCCTTTGAATTCTTCAAAGATCACCTCATCCATGCGCGAGCCAGTGTCGATCAGCGCGGTAGCGATGATGGTCAACGAACCGCCCTCTTCCACGTTACGCGCTGCACCAAAGAAACGCTTGGGGCGTTGCAACGCATTTGCGTCCACACCACCGGTCAGAACCTTACCCGAGGACGGCACCACAGTGTTAAACGCTCTACCAAGTCTTGTGATCGAGTCGAGAAGGATCACAACATCTCGTTTATGCTCGACCAGTCGCTTGGCTTTCTCGATGACCATTTCAGACACGGCCACGTGGCGGGTCGCAGGCTCGTCAAAGGTCGAGGAGACAACCTCACCCTTCACCGAACGCTGCATGTCCGTCACCTCTTCGGGGCGTTCGTCGATCAGAAGGACGATCAGATAGCATTCAGGATGGTTCGCTTCGATGCTGTGTGCGATGTTTTGCAGCAGAACCGTCTTACCTGTCCGCGGGGGCGCCACGATCAGCGAACGCTGGCCCTTACCAATCGGCGCAACTAGGTCGATGATCCGGGCCGAGCGGTCCTTGATTGTGGGATCCTCGATCTCCATCTTCAGGCGCTCATCCGGATACAGCGGCGTCAGGTTGTCAAAGGCGATCTTGTGCTTGGCTTTTTCTGGGCTTTCAAAGTTGATCACCTCAACCTCGGTCAGCGCAAAATAGCGTTCGCTCTCCTGGGGGGCCTTCATTACGCCTTCGATCGTGTCACCGGTCCGCAGAGAATACCTACGGATCATTTCGGGCGAGACATAGATGTCATCCGGACCGGGCAGATAGTTAGCCTCGGGAGAGCGCAGGAAGCCAAAGCCGTCTTGCAGCACTTCCAGCACCCCGTCACCGCCAATGACCGAACCATCATCGGCCATCTCGCGCAGGATCTGGAACATCATCTCGCCCTTGCGCATGGTCGAGGCGTTTTCGATCTCCAGCTCTTCCGCCATGGACAGCAGGTCCTTGGGGCTTTTTGCTTTGAGTTCGGCAAGATTCAGTCGTTGTTCGGACATGTAAATAGCACCCTGAACGGCCCGGACGGGCACGCTTCACTTTATATGGATGGAAAATCGCTCCCTCGGACGAGGGGTTGGACACGTAAATAGGGTGTCCCGGGGGGCGAGTCAAATCTTTCACTCTTTCCAAGCTTAAGCACTGATTAACCATACAGGGCTAGGCTTAGGGAAGGTCGGGCATTTCGGGGTTTGTCCCAATAATAAAATAAAGAAAGATAATAAGATTGATGATGATTTAGGGATCCGATTTTCAGTGGATTACTTGCTTATCCCGGCTGTTATCATCTTTGCACCACGCCCCCATATTCACCAGCCGATTCTGTGAAGAAGTGGAACTTAATATTTATAAATCAAATATTTAGAAATTTTCTGATTGATGAAGAACCATGTGGATATCCCGTGGGAAAACTGTTTACGAAAAACTTATCCACGACATGGGCGTTTTCCTTGTCCTGATGTGGAAAAGCTGTGACCCAGGGCGTCGAAAACCTCTGAGTTTTTCACAGTCCAGAAAGCTCGGTGACTTGTCCGAAATCCTTCCTTAAGAAGTTCGTTGAGTCTTCCACGAGGTTATCCACATGGCCATGAACCTGATCCTGGCATCCGGGTCCGAAATCCGCCGGCAGCTACTGACGAACGCCGGCGTTCCCTTCACCGTGCAAAAGGCCCGAGTCGACGAGATTATGATCCGCGATTCGCTTGAGGCCGAACAGGCCAAACCACGGGACATCGCCGATACCCTGGCCGAGATGAAGGCGCTGAAGGTCAGCGAAAAAAACCCTGGTGCGATGGTTCTGGGCTGCGATCAGGTTCTAGAGCTTGATGGCCGTGTTCTTTCGAAACCCCGTGGCATCGACGAAGCGCGCACGCAGCTGCAATCCCTACGCGGTCAGCGACACATGCTATTGTCCGCAGCGGTAATCTGCGAGGATGGTAGGCCCATTTGGCGTCACATTGGTCAGGTGCGTTTGCGCATGCGCAGCTTCTCGGATGAATACCTCGAGGATTATCTGACCCGTAACTGGCCCGGCATCGGCGACAGCGTTGGCGGCTATAAGCTGGAAGAGGAAGGCATCCGCTTGTTTTCCCGCGTCGATGGCGACTATTTTAACGTTCTGGGCCTGCCGCTGCTTGAGCTGCTGGGCTATTTAACCGTCCGAGGAGACATACCGGGATGAGCGCGCACAAGATACCTTTGGCTGGTGTGATCGGTTACCCGGTGGCCCACTCCAAATCTCCTCGGATGCACGGGCACTGGCTCAAGAAATACGGGCTCGAAGGGCATTACGTTCCGCTCGAGGTTAAGCCCGAAAACCTGGAAACAGTCTTGCGCACCCTTCCCAAGGCAGGGTTCGTCGGTGCCAACGTTACCGTCCCCCATAAAGAAGCCGCGCTGGAGATCGCCGATGTGACGACGGATCGCGCCACCCTGATCGGGGCAGCGAATACGTTGATTTTCCGCGAGGACGGAAAAATTCACGCAGACAACACAGATGGTTACGGGTTTTTCGAGAACCTGCGCCGAGGCGCGCCGGATTGGGACCCGGCCTCGGGGCCGGCGGTTGTTTTGGGTGCTGGGGGTGCCTCGCGTGCGATCATTACGTCGCTTCTGTCTGCAGGCGTCCCCGAGATCCTGCTGACCAACCGCACCCGCATCCGAGCCGATGCTTTGAAGCAGGAGTTCGGCGCCCGGATCACCGTGATTGATTGGGTGCAGGCCGGCAATGTGCTGGAAGACGCCGCGCTTGTCGTCAACACGACCTCGCTTGGGATGGTAGGCAGCCCCGAACTGCGCCTGCCGCTGGATGGACTGTCTGCGAAAACCGTGGTCACCGACATTGTTTATACCCCGCTGAAAACCCGCTTGCTGCAAGTCGCAGAAGAGGCCGGATGTCACGTGGTCGATGGGATTGGCATGTTAATCTATCAAGGCATCCCCGGATTCGAACGCTGGTTCGGACAGCGCCCCGAGGTTGACGAGGAAATTCGCAGGATCATGTTGGCATGAGTTTCAAGCTGGGCCTAACCGGATCCATTGGCATGGGCAAATCGACCACGGCGCAGCTATTGGCCGATGAAGGATGCGCAATCTGGGACGCAGACGCAGCCGTTCATAGGCTCTATTCCAGCGGAGGAAAGGCCGTGGCCCCGATGCAAGCCCTGTTCCCGCAGGCCATCGTGGACGGTGCAGTATCGCGCGATCAACTTAAACAGATCATCCAGTCGGACCCGGCTGCGCTTAAACAGATCGAGGCTATCGTCCATCCGCTGGTCGCCGAGGACCGGGCCGAGTTTATCGCGACGGCAGATGCGGACATCCTTGTTTTCGACGTACCTTTGCTGTTCGAAACCGGCGGCAATCAGAGCATGGACGCGGTGCTGGTCGTTTCAGCCCCCGAGGATGTTCAGCGCGAACGCGTCCTGGCGCGCGGCACGATGACCGAGGCTCAGTTTCTTGCGATCAAGGCCAAACAGATGCCGGACGCTGAAAAACGAAAACGCGCCGATTTCGTAGTGATCACCGACACTCTGGAAAACGCGCGCGCGCAGGTGCAGGATATTCTGGAGCAAATCAGAAAGGGCCAGACCATTGCGTGAGATCGTTCTGGATACCGAAACCACCGGTTTTGACCCGTTTCGTGGTGACCGCATTGTCGAGATCGGTTGCGTTGAGCTGTATAACCACATGCCCACGGGCGAGACCTATCACGTCTACATCAACCCCGAACGCGGCATGCCGGACGAAGCTTTTGGTGTACACGGAATTGGCCCCGACTTGCTGGATCCTCCGCGCGATCCTGTGCCTGGTTCGGGCGAGGTGACGCTGCTGGACAAGCCTGTTTTTTCCAAGGTTGGGCGCGACTTCTTTGATTTCGTAGGGACAGATTCGAAGCTGGTGATCCACAATGCCAGCTTCGACATGAAATTCCTGAACGCCGAGCTGGACTGGATGGGCTTGCCTAAGCTGCCGATGGAGCGTGCAGTTGATACGTTGGCAATGGCGCGGCAGAAATTTCCCGGCTCTCCAGCCACATTGGACGCGCTTTGCCGTCGCTTTGGCATCGATAACTCGAACCGTACTTTGCACGGGGCGCTGTTGGACTCGGAAATTCTGGCCGAAGTTTATCTTGAGCTTATCGGCGGACGTCAGCCCGATTTCGCACTCAGCGCGGTTGCGGCGACCAAGACCACTGGAGGCGCAGACGACGGAGACTGGCGGCCCTTCCCGCGCCCGGCGCCCCTGCCCTCGCGGATCACAGATGAAGAAGCCGCCGCCCATCAAGCCTTTGTAGACAAGATGGGCGACGGCGCTTTGTGGACTAAACTGTCAGAGTGACGGTTTAGGAAACGGGTGCGTTCTGAGCTTGCTGCTCGGCCTGACGACGGGCGATTTCATTGCGGTAAAGCGCAACAAAGTCGATGGTCTCCAGGTTCAGCGGCGGGAAGCCACCGTCGCGGGTCACGTCGCTGACGACGCGGCGCAGGAACGGGAACAGCATCCGCGGGCATTCGATCAGCAGGAAGGGGTGCATCTGCTCCTCGGGGACACCTTCGATGTTGAACAGGCCAACATAGTCGATCTCCAGCAGGAACAGCTTGTCGCCGCCCTCTTTCGCGGCCGATTCCACGTTCAGCTTGATCGCGACCTCGAACTGGTTCTCAACCGAGCGCTTTTTCGCATCCAGATTAACCTGAACGTTGATTGCGGGCACGACCTCGCCGCCTGCACCTTTCTGGGCCAGGATGTTTTCGAACGACAGATCGCGGATGTACTGGTTCAGCACGTTGAATTTGATTTGCGGTGCGGCTGCACCTTCAGCGCCATTCTCGGCCATAGTGATCTCCAAAAATCAATGTCTGGGCTTGTGTAGCAGGATGGAAAACCACCCTCAATGCTTGGTCCAGCCTGACGGACGATGAGTCGTGCGGTTTTCGGGGTCAATCTCGTGGAATTCGCCGTCGATGGTATTTTCATCCATCGGATCGCGCTGCATCGGGCCCGATTGCATCGACCCCATGGTGAAGCTTTGTACCTTTACCCGCTTGCGCAAATAGTGAAAAACCGCCGAACGGACCGAAGGAATAAGCAGCGCAAATCCCAAGGCATCGGTGAAAAACCCCGGTGTCAGCAGCAATACACCCGAGATCAGCACCATCGCACCATGGGCCAAAGGCTCTGTCGGATCGTCCAGTTCGGAAAAACTGCGCTGAAGGTTGCCGATGGCCAGCCGTCCCTGCGCGCGGACCAGCCAGGTGCCCAAAATGGCGGTCAGAACGACGATCCCAATGGTATTCCAGGTGCCAATGGCGCCCCCGATCTGAATGAACAGCGCGATCTCGATGATCGGAACTGCGACAAATGCGATTAACAACCACATCGTGGTGATCTCCTTTCGTGCCCGGCGCGGTGGACTTGGTCGCCGGTAGCCCCTACATAAGGTCGAGTATCAACGGTTTAAATGACCCCCTGACCAAGAGGATCTTATGAACTCGCCCATTTTGCAGCTTCTGGTGCTGGCCGGCATCGCGGTTTTCCTTATTCTGCGGCTGAAAAACGTGCTGGGCACGCGCGACGGGTTTGAGAATCCGCAATCGCCCCAGCCGATCGAGCGCCCCTCGCGCAAACCCGACTTGTCGGTGATCGAAGGCGGTCCCGACCGCGACATCATCGATCACGTTCCCGAGGGGTCGGATGCAGCGCTGGCCCTGTCGCAAATGAAAAGCCTGGAGCCGAATTTCAGCGTCAGCGAATTCCTTCAGGGCGCGCGCGGCGCATATGAAATGATCCTGATGGGCTTCGAGCGCGGCGAGATGGCCGAGATCAAGCCCTTCTTGTCGGACGACGTCTATGAAACCTTCGCCCAAGTGGTCGAAGCGCGCGAACAACAAGGCCTGACCATCGAGGCCGAGTTCCTTGGCGTGCGCGAAACGTCCTTGGCAGACGCTGATTTTGTTGACGGCCGCATCGCCGAGATCACCGTACGTTTCGTGGGCGAGCTGACCTCGGCCGTGCGTGACAACGCGGGTGAGATCATCGAGGGCGATCCCAAGACGCCGAAAAAGCAACGCGACGTTTGGACTTTCGCCCGCGAAATGGCCTCGGACGATCCTAACTGGCAGCTTGTTGCCACGGGCGGATGATCCGGGCGCTGGCGGCAGTAGCGCTGGGGCTCATCATGGCAGGAACAGCGCAGTCCGAGGAAACCACCTTCCGAATTCTGGAGTTTCAGGATTTGGAGGGGTGGGAACAGGACAACCACGCCGCCGCTTTGCGCACTTTTCTGGAAACCTGTCCCGATCTGGACGAACCTGACTGGGCCTCGCTGTGTGCGGTGGCCCAGAACATCGACAGCCCCCGCGCCTTTTTCGAGATGTTTTTCCGCCCCGTCCTGATCGAGGACGGGCAAGACGCGCTGTTCACCGGGTATTTTGAACCCGAACTGGATGGCGCCCGGCGGCCTGATGCTCGGTATCGTTATCCCGTCTACCGCCAGCCCCCCGAAGCAAAAAGCGCCAGCACCTGGCTGTCCCGTCGCGAGATCGAAACGACTGACGTGATGGCGGGCCGAGGATTGGAAATCGCTTGGGTCGATGACCCGGTCGAGTTGTTTTTCCTGCAAATTCAAGGTTCTGGACGAATCCGCTTGCCCGATGGCAGCCATATCCGCGTTGGCTACGGTGGGGCGAACGGGCATCCTTATCGGTCCATCGGTGTCGAACTGATCCGGCGCGGGATTTACAAATCCCATCAGGTTTCGGCGCAGGTGATCAAGAACTGGGTCCGCCGAAACCCAATGGACGGGGCCGAGCTGCTGCGCCACAACCCGTCCTACGTATTCTTTCGCACCGTGAACCGCGTCTCGCCTGAAAAGGGACCCCTTGGGGCCATGAATCGGTCGATCACAACGATGCGCTCGATCGCCGTTGATCCGGCCTTTACCCCGCTTGGCGCGCCGGTCTGGGTGGAAAAGGACGGGAAATCGCCCTTGCGTCGGCTGATGATCGCGCAAGACACAGGCTCTGCCATCAAGGGTGCGCAGCGGGCCGATATTTTCTTCGGTACCGGGGATTCTGCTGGACGAGAGGCCGGCAAGCTGAAAGACCCCGGTCGCATGATGGTTCTGCTGCCCATTCAACGCGCCTATGCCCTGCTGCCCGAGTCCGAACAATGACCCGCCGCAAGCTGACCGACAACGAGATCGAACTGTGGCGCACGGTTGCCGATACCGCTCAGCGCCTGCACCCTGAACGCGCAGCGGGTGATCTGCCGAAGCCCAAGCCCAAACCGACAAAACGCCCGATCTCTCGGCTGCCCGATTTTACCGTGGGTCAGACAGCGCCTGTATCGAACCCGCCGCATAACCTGCGGCCAGGGCTCAGCGAAGAGCTGCACAACGCGCCCCTGAGGATGGACAAGAAGTCTTTCACCAAAATGAAGCGCGGTAAGTTGCTGCCCGAGGATCGGATCGATCTGCACGGAATGACGATGGATCGCGCGCACCCCGCGCTGACCCAATTCATTTTGGGTGCGCATTCACGCGGGCTGCGTCTGGTACTGGTGATCACCGGTAAGGGCAAATCCAAAGAGGACGACGGCCCCATACCTGCGCGTCGCGGCGTACTGAAGCATAACGTGCCCCAATGGCTGTCTATGCCGCCGCTGAATGCGGTGGTCCTGCAAGTGGCGCAGGCTAATAACCGCCATGGCGGAACCGGAGCATACTACGTCTATCTCCGGCGCCACCGCTGATCAGAGCACGTAGCGGCTGACATCTGCGGATTTTGCAAACTCACCCAGATTTTCCTGAACAAAGGCCGCGTCCACGGTCACCGACTGGCCCCCGCGATCCGGCGCAACAAAGGAAAGCTCTTCGAACACGCGCTCCATCACGGTATAAAGCCGGCGGGCCCCGATATTTTCGACCGTCTTGTTCACATCGGCCGCGATTTTGGCCAGAGCGGCGATGCCTTCTTGGGTGAAGGTAACGTCAACCTCTTCTGTGGCCATCAGAGCGGTGTACTGCCGGGTCAGCGCGTTGTCCGTTTCGGTTAGAATACGCACGAAATCCTCTTCGGTCAGGGCCTTCAACTCGACCCGGATCGGCAAGCGACCCTGTAGTTCCGGCAACAAATCCGAGGGTTTTGCGATGTGGAACGCGCCCGAGGCGATGAAAAGCACATGATCTGTTTTTACCGGGCCATGTTTGGTGCTGACGGTCGTGCCTTCGATCAGCGGCAGCAGGTCGCGCTGCACACCTTCGCGGCTGACGTCGGCGCCGCGCGCTTCGGTGCGGGCACAGACCTTGTCAATTTCGTCCAGGAACACGATGCCGTTTTCCTCGACCGCCTTTACGGCGGCGCGGGTGACGGTTTCGTCGTCCAGTAGTTTGTCAGCCTCTTCGGCGATCAGCAAATCATAGCTTTCGGCGACGGTCATTTTCTTGCGAACGGTGCGGCCACCAAAGGCTTTACCGAAAATATCGCCCAGGTTCATCATACCCATCTGGCTGCCCGGCTGACCGGGAATATCCATCATCGGCAATGGGCTCGAGGCATCGGCCACGTCCAGTTCGATCACCGTGTTGTCCAGCTCGCCGCTTTGCAGCTTCTTGCGGAACATCTCGCGGGTGGCTTCGCGGGCATCAGTACCGGCGATCACCTCGATCACGCGGTTTTCAGCGGCCTCATAGGCCTTGGCCTTAACGTCCTCGCGCATATGTTCGCGGGTCATTGCGATCGAGCTGTCCACCAGGTCTCGGATGATCTGTTCCACATCGCGGCCGACATAACCAACCTCGGTGAACTTTGTCGCCTCGACCTTGATGAACGGCGCGCGGGCCAGTTTCGCCAAACGGCGGCTGATCTCGGTTTTACCCACACCGGTCGGGCCGATCATCAGGATATTCTTGGGAAAAACCTCGTCGCGCAGGTCGTCATCCAGCTGTTTGCGCCGCCAACGCGAGCGCAAAGCCACAGCAACCGAGCGTTTCGCCTCGGACTGGCCAATGATAAAGCGATCCAGTTCGCTGACGATTTCACGGGGGGTCAGATCGGTCATTTGGTAATGCTTTCCACAGTCAGGTTGCCGTTGGTGTAAACGCAGATGTCGGCGGCGATTGCCATGGCTTTGCGCGCCACCTCTTCGGCGTTCATCTCCGACTCCATCATCCCTCGCGCCGCGGCCAGCGCATAGTTCCCGCCCGAGCCGATGGCGGCCACATCATGCTCAGGCTCCAGCACGTCGCCCGCGCCGGTGATCACGAACATGTCCGCGCCGTCGGTGACAATCAGCATTGCCTCCAGTTTTTGCAGGTACTTGTCGGTACGCCAATCTTTGGCCAACTCGACGCTGGCACGCGCCAGCTGGCCGGGGGTTGCCTCCAGCTTGGCCTCGAGCCGTTCGAGCAAGGTGAACGCGTCCGCCGTCGAACCCGCGAAACCTGCAACGACATCAAACCCACCGGGGCTAAGCCTGCGCACTTTGCGCGCGGTGCCCTTGATCACCGTCTGACCAAGCGAGACCTGGCCATCACCAGCAATCACAACCAGACCGTTCTTTTTCACACCGATGATTGTGGTGCCGTGCCATCCGGGGAATTTTTCGTCCGACATCTGCGTCCTCCGTTTTCCTGTCCGCCTATATGGAACCTTAGGACTGGCCACACAAGAGTAGTGCTTGCCAGCACCTGTTTCGCTGAGTAGCGTTCGCCCATGACGGAACCGAAAAACCTGCGCTTCTACCTTGAAGACAAGCTGCTGCGGGCGGCGCAGGACGGGACGCATAATTTCCTTGCGCAGCTCATTTCAGTGACTGAGGACGCCGGGTTTCAGACCGAACTGTGCCCCCGAGAACAGGGCCGCGAAACGGCCGCTGATGGCTATTCGATTTTTCACGATGAAGACCCTGGCCAACCGGGTGGTTTGACCTTCCGAAGGGTTTATCACGGGTCATTTTGGACAATCGAAAAGAGCAGCGAACGCTGGGCCTCGCGGGTTGCTCTTCGGTCCTTCAATTCGGACAAAATAGACCCTAACAAGGCCAAAACCTTCTACGAGCGGTGGCAGAGGCGTGTGTTCAGGAATGCTCCGGCGAAGACAAGCCACGAGGGGTTTGTCTATGTGCCGCTTCAGGATCAGCTTATCGAACGGCGCGGGTTCCAAATGGCCAGCCCGATCGAAATGATCATGTCCGTCCTGCACCACGAGCCCAACCGGCGGGTCATCGTCACCCTTCACCCCCGGGAAAACTACTCGATGAAGGAACAAAACCGCCTGCAGCAAATGCAGGACCGGTTCTCGAATCTGCAGATACAAAAAGGGGGAATGATCCCGCTGCTGCAAAGCTGTGACTATGTGGTGACGCAGAACTCGGCCGTGGCGTTCAATGGGTATTTTTTCGGCAAGCCTAGCATTTTGTTCGGCAAAACCGACTTTCACCACATTGCGCTAAATGTCGAAGGACTTGGCGTCTCTAACGCGTTCGAGCAGGTGCACGAGCACAGGCCCGACTATGCGCGCTTTATCTACTGGTTTTGGCACAAGAACAGCATCAATGCGGGTCGCCCGGTTGCAGAAGAGCAAATCGCCCAAGCGCTGCGGCGCGAGGGCTGGCCCCTTTAGCCCAAATAAAAAGCCCCGGCACTGGCCGGGGCTTTGACTGAACTTATTCCGGTCGGGATCAGATCGATTCCTGGATCCACGATTGCAGGGCGGCCTTGGGGGCAGCGCCAGCACGGTTCGAAACAACCTGGCCGTCCTTAAAGATGAACAGTGCGGGAATACCGCGAACACCCATGGCTGCAGCGGCGTTGGGGTTCTGGTCAACGTCAACCTTGGCGATTTTCACGGTATCGCCCAGCTCTTCGGACAGTTCTTCCAGGGCGGGGCCGATCTGCTTACAGGGGCCGCACCATTCTGCCCAGAAGTCCACCACAACGGGGACGTCGGAATTTTTGACTTCTGCGTCGAAAGTCGCGTCAGTAACGGCAACAGTGGCCATGTGAATTCTCCTGAAATTTGGTTCGGATCAGAACCTAGGAAGCCTGACCCCCAGCGTCAAGAAGGCTTGTGGTTTTCAAAGCCCCGGTCACCAAATCTTGTGGCAACGGCATTAAGGTTGCCGTCTTTGTCCACAGAATTGCGGTCTCGATCTGCATGTTCGGGTAAATCTGAGCTAAAACATGGGCATAAGCCCCCATCTGCCGCAAAAGCCCATCGGGAACTTGTTGCGCAAAGGATGGCACAACTGCGTTGGATTTAAAATCGACGGCCAGAACACGGTCTTCACAAATAATCAGCCGGTCGATCACGCCATGCAGGCGGCGGCCGTTCAATGCGGGCAGATTGGCGGTCACGGGGACCTCGGCCAGAGCGGAATCGTCAAACAGATGGGCCAGGTCCGGATTACGAATGACATTGGTGGCCTCGGCCAGAAGGTCTGGGGCATCGGCAGCGCCGTCGCAGATATTCGCCGCCATTTGAGGCCAGGCAGCGGGATCGGCGGCGGGCAGATGTTCAAGCATCATATGCAGCCAGGTGCCGCGACGCTTTGCTTCGTCTTCATCCCGGCCAGCCTCGCCCGGCAGGGCCTTGGCGCCCCCCAGATCCGAGGGGCTGAGCGTGCCCAATGGCTTCTCTGGATCAGCGGCAGGCTGGGTAAACACTGCGGGCAAAGCGATATCGATCGTCCGGGCCGCATCTTCACTGCGCTCGACCGGGCCGGACCAGTCCATATGCTCCAACCGCAGCCCTTCGCCTGTGGGCATCGCCGCTGGCTCAGCACCCAGTCGCAAAGCCGCCGCGTGAACCTTGTCATACCAGCAGCCATCGCCTTGCTTATAGTCCCCTGCACCAGCCAAGATCAGCCATTTCTCGGCCCGGGTCATGGCGACGTATAACAGCCTGTCGCGTTCATGCTCTTCTGCTTCGGCGATCTGAGCCCTAGCCTGCGTTAGCAGCTCGGGCGTTTCGTCTGCGCTGGTTTTCCACACGGGCTGACCATCGGCGATCTGCACATCTCCGCTTGGCGGAGCCTTTTGTTTCAGGGTTTCGGGCATGATCACGATCGGCGCCTCAAGCCCCTTGGCGCCGTGCACTGTCATCACGCGGATCTGATCTTCGGCACTGTCCATCTGGCGTTTGATCTCCAGATCGTCGGTCACCATCCATTCCAGGAACCCTTTAAGGCTGGGGATCGCGCTGCGTTCATAAGACAAAGCCTGCGCAAGAAAGGCATTGATCCCGTCTTCGGCCTCGATCCCCAGACGCGCCAGCAGTTTACGGCGGCCGTCGTGGCGGGTAAGGATACGCTCGATCAGATCGAAGGGCCGCAGAAAATCAGTTTGTCCGCGCAGATCGTTCAGCACGGCCATCTCGGCGGGGTACTTGTCGGCGCTCTTGCGCAGAGTTTCCCATAAATACGGCTCCTTACGATCATGAGCCAGATCGAACAGCCGTGTTTCGGTCCACCCGAACAAGGGGGATTTCAGAGCGACCGCAAGGCTGAAACTGTCTTCGGGGGTCGACAGGAATGTTAGCAAGGCAGCCAGATCTTTGACCGCCAGTTCAGCGCCAACCTTCAGCCGGTCCGCCCCCGCAACAGCAAGTTTGCGATCCTTCAGCGCACGGATCACCTCGGGGAACAGCCCCGACCGTTTACGCACCAGGATCAGGAAATCCCCTGGCCGGACAGGCCGCATCCGGAACTGACCCGAGCGTCCGATCTCTTCGGGAATGGGGTGTTCAGCATCGATCAGTGCCTTGATGCCGTCAGCGATTTGCTCGCCCAACTGAATGCTGTGATGCTTTTTGCTCAGCCGGTCGACGGGCGCGTACCAGTCTTCGTCTGCGTCGTCTTTGCTGGGCTCGATGATGGGCCACAGATCGACGCGCCCCGGCATTTGATCCTTGAAAGCTCGGTGACGCCCATCGCCCGGAAAGCCCGAGTCTTCGTGATCGCGAAAGGTTTCATCAACCAAGTCCAAAATGGCCTTGGACGATCGGAACGAGTACTGCAATTCCTGTACGGCCAAGGGATGGTCCGTTTGGTCCAGCCGATGTCCGAATTCGCGCTGCATCCGGTCAAACTCGCGCGGATCCGCGCCTTGGAATGAATAGATCGACTGTTTTTTGTCCCCAACGACGAAAATCGTGCGCTCTTTTTCCGTTCGCGCACCCTGTCCGCTGGTGAATTCCTGGGCCAACAGCTCGATCACTTTCCACTGCGCGGGCGAGGTGTCCTGCGCCTCGTCCACCAGGATATGGTCGATTCCGCCATCCAGCCGGTACAGCACCCAAGCCGCCACCGCCGGGTCCGTCAGCAAATCCCGGGCGCGCAGGATCAGGTCGTCGAAATCCAGCCAGCTGCGATCCTGCTTTTTCTGCTCGTAGGCGGGCAGGAAGGCGCTTGCGAAACTATGAAGAGCAGCCGTCTTGCGGGCGGCGGCAAGGGCCAAACGCCGCTCGCGCGCGTCCTCTACACGAAGCATCCAAGACTCTAGGCGCGGCATCAAATCCACGAAGTTTTCGCGGATCTTCTTGGTCGGAAACCCGCCATGAGTCGCACCGAACTTGGTTCCAAAGGGTGTCTTCGCGTTCGATCCGAACAGGAATAGCTTTTCAAAGGCAGGGAGCGTCTTGAGAGAAATCTCCTCCAAGGCGGACAGCGTGCCAGCAGCCTTGATATCGTTGGAACTTCCGGTCCGCAGGGCTGCGATCAGGTCGGCAACCAGCTGGGTTTCGCCACCCTGAAACACCAAGTTATGCAACGCTGTTTCATCGAAATCTTCGGGCAGGTCGAACAGGGACAAACACCCTGCGGGGTCAAGAAATTCGCCGAACTCGGTCCGGTGCATGATCAGATCGCGGGTCAGGCCATCAAAGTCCATTGCCGTGACGTATCGGGCCACGCCCGCCAGCCTTTCAGGGTCACGTTCGGCCAGCTCTCGCAGAACCTCTTCGCGCAGCAGGGCAGCGGCGCGGTCCTCCATTTCCTTGAACTGAGGGCTGACCTTTGCCTCTAGCGGAAACCGTCGCAGTAGGGCCGAGCAAAACGAGTGAATCGTCTGAATTTTCAATCCGCCCGGCGTTTCGATGGCCCGCGCGAACAAAGTCCGCGCGTTGCGCAGCGCCGCGTCGTCCACATCGCTATCGGCACCCAGTTCGGTAAGTTGATTGCGTAATTCCGTATCCGGCAGCATGGCCCATTCGCCAAGCCGGCTGAACAGACGGTTCTGCATCTCGCTTGCGGCGGCCTTGGTATAGGTCAGACACAGGATATGCTGAGGCTGCACGTCGCGCAGCAGCAGCCGCGCAACCCGATCCGTCAGAACCCGCGTCTTGCCCGAGCCCGCGTTGGCCGACAGCCACGTCGACCAGCCAGGTCGGGCAGCGGTTACCTGCGCTTGTGTCGCCTCATCCCTCATGGCTCACGTGCTCCTTTTCCGGCTCGACTGTCAGATCCCATTCGCCGAACCGCGATAAGGGATCATAGTCCGAGCGGTCTTTGTCCTGGAACATCGCACGGCGGGCGGTAAAGCCCGTATCAGGTTCTAAATACGCCGAAATCAACTGTTCGAAGCGCGCCCATACTACGGGAACAGGTTCTTCGTTCAGCGGGGCATCTTGTTCCTTCGGGGGGGCGGCAAGCCCAATATAGGTTGCCCCGGCGACTCTCAGCGGCGCCATGTCTTCAAAGCCCCCTTTTTCCAGCATCGCGGCTTCAAGCAAAAGCTGTTTGTCAAAAGCCTTCTGTCGCGCCACGGTCGGAGGAGCCGACGTTTTATAGTCGAACAAATACGCCTGCCCGTGTTCATCCAGATCGATCCGGTCCGCCTTGGCCGTTAGGGTGAACCCCAGGTGGGGGATCGAGGCCTTGCCCGGAACCTCAAGCCGCGCGGGCTGCATTGTCTGGCGGCGGGTAAGCTCGCGCGCGACAAACCAATCGGCGACACGCTGCACCCGCGCAGCCCAAAGGCTGCGAACCTCGGGCCATGGAACGTTCTTGGCCAGTGTCTCGGCGGCGATCTGGTTCAGGCGCTGGGCGGTCAGGGCGCCATCACGTTGGCGTATGAACTGCTCGAACACCTCATGCACCACGGTGCCGCGAAGCAGGGCGTCAGGTGCTTTCATCAACGGATCCAGGGGCCGCAGGCCCAGCACGCGACGGGCGTAAACCGCATATGGGTCACGGATCAGCCGTGCAATTTCGGTGACTGACATCTGGCGCGGGCGGGCCTCGACCGGCGGCGCAGGGGACGGGCGCGCCGCAGGGGGCGCTTTCCCCGGCTCTTCCAGTTTACGCGCCAGGGCCAACCACGTCTGGCCGCGCTCTGATGCGTCGCGCAAAGCCTCGGGTCCGTTCTGTTCCGGCAGGCCGTTCAAAAGGTTTGCGATCCGGTTCATCCAACGAGATTTCACCGTCTCGGCGTCATCTGAACGGATCGAGCGAGCCAGCCAAACCTCGGGTGCGGCAATCGCTTGCTGAAAGTCATGCGCGGACAGGCCAATGCGCCTTTCGGGCAGCAATAGACCCGCATTCAGGCGCATTCGGCGGTTCAGCCAAGGGTCTGGTGACGGCGCCTCGGGCCAGCTTCCTTCGTTCAGGCCTGCCAGTATCAAAAGGTCGGCGCCCTGAACCCGTGCCTCAAGCGTGCCCCAGATCAGGATGTTTGGGTGTGGCGTGTCAGGGTTGCGCACCTCGGCCCGCGACAGGATCGCGCCGAATAGATCTGCATAGTCATGGGCCGACATCTCTCCGCCATAAGGGGCCTCGCGCTGCAGCTCGTCCACGGCAGAGCGGGCGGTGCGACCGGCGTCCTCTTTCCACAGCTCAGAAGTTTGCACCGGCGTCGCGCCATCCGCGATCTTTTCGGCCAACGCCAGATGACGATCCACCCATGTTTCAAGCGACATAGCATCAGCGGTTTGATCCATGAACGCCGCGCAGACCCATTCGGCCCATGCCTTGGCGCCCTCAAGCTTGGTCTTGGCGGCGAAGCCTTCAAGCAGTTCGGCATCCGGGAACGGTGCGCCTTTCCTGCGGACGTGAAGCTCCAGTTCGCGGGTCAACAGCAGGTGCATGCCCCTTTGACCGCCCGAATGGGTCAGGGGATGAGACAGCAGGGTAAGCAACGCCTCAGAGGTCAATTTCTGGTGAAACAGAGCCGAAACATGGCGCAAAAACCGCCCCGGAGGCGTCAGCTGTAAAGGGGTGCCGGCGCTGTCATCAGGCAGAACCCCCCAGCGCCCCAACGCAGCCGAGACCTGGCGGGTCAGCATTCGGTCGGGCGTAATCAGGGCGGCGGTAATCCCTTCGTCCACCGCTTTGCGCAGACGCATCGCGATCGCCAATGCCTCGTCCCGCAGCGAAGGGGCCTCGACAACGGTGACGTTGGCCATAGCGCCGGGAAGATCGGCCAGTTCGGGGCCCTCGCTAAGCCATTGATCCGTAACAGGTGCCGGGCGCAAAGCTAGCGAAACCAAGGCGGATCGCGCCGGGCAATTTGGCGGCGTATCATCCCACGGGATCACATCGGCAGGGGTCAGGCCCAGTTCGCTCAGCAGCTTGTGGAACCGATATTGCGGATGATCCTCCGAGGTCAGCGGATCGGCCAGATCTTCCCACGCGCTGGCGGGCATGTCGAAGTCAAAACCAGGTAGAATGATCGCGCCTTGTGGCAGCTTTGCGATGGCCTTCATCAGCAACATCGTTGTTCCGCGTGACCCGGTCGAGCCAGCGATCACAACGGGGTTTTGGGGCGGCGTGGCCTCCCATAACCTGGACAATCCGCGCACCACCATCCGCTGCCGTGTTTCCCTGTCCGGCGCTTCATGAGCCTGATCGAAATAGTGCTGAACGATCTCTAGAAATTGCAGCGACCGGCCCCAATGTCCGCTTTCATCCGAGACATCCAGCGCGCGGATAACCTGCGGGTCAACGCCTTCGCCATGCATCTCGTCCAGAAGCGAGGCCAAGCTGTCGGACAGATCATATAGCGACGAACGTGGGGCCAAATCGGGCTCGCGGTCCAGCAAGATCGAGACCAGCTGCGAGATTTCCAATCGCCGCCTGAGAGGAGGTACCGCCGTCGGGATATCCGACACCCCGGCCCCCAAAGCCAGATCGGTGACCAGCTGTAACCGCGGCAACAGCAGCGCCGGTCCGGCATCGAACAGGTCGCGGACACGACGCTTCATGCGCTGCGTGCTAAGGATCAGCTGGGTTTTTGCCACCTGCTGGGGCGGCAGCCCTTGATTTCGTGCCTCTAACCCACGCACCAGCGCTGCAGGAAAATCCACCCCAAGGCCAACGCCGTAGACGCGAGGTTTATCCGAAGCCTCAAACATCTGCGGCCCCCAGCATGTCTTCGGCCAAAGAGATTCCCTCGGGCCGCCCGACATCGCACCATTTTCCAGGATAGCTCAGCCCGAAAATGCGGCCCTCGGCCAGCATCTGGTTCCACAAAAGGTTAAGAGAGAACGCCCTTTCCGGGATTTGGTGCAGCAGGTCGGTCTTGATGATCTGCACGCCCGAATAAACCAACCCCGGACCGCGGCTTAGGCGGTCGTCCTTCAGCAGAAAATCCCCCTGCCCTGCATGGCCGATCGCGTTCTCGGGCGGCACGCACATCAGCAGCGCGTCCATCTTTGAAGGGTCCCAAGCCTGGGTCAGCAAAGGCACCGGGTTGGGGCCAGCCCAGGCGGCGTCGGTGTTCATCGTCAGTACCGGCCCAGCACCAAGCAGCGGCAGGGCGGCCTTCAGACCGCCTCCAGTTTCCAGAATTTCCTGCGTTTCGTCGGCAAACAGGATGTTGCGCCCATTCAGATGATCGCGGATCTGTTCCGGTAAATAGTGCAGGTTCACCACGATAGGATCGAACTCCAAACCCTCGACAAGGTGCAGCGCGTGATCGATCAATGGCTTTCCCCCGACGGGGATCATTGGCTTGGGCATGGACCGAGTCAACGCCCCCATTCGCGTGCCGAAACCAGCGGCAAAGACCATTACAGACGAGGGGCGCATCCGGCTTGATCCTTCAATTTCTGGAGGTTTTCAGGGGTCGGTGCAGGCAGCTTTTGTACCAGCGGCGCGACCGAGGCCAACGCCGGGTGCCGCAGCCCATCCTGCAGATGACCCCACACGCGCGGAATAAGATCGACATAGGATGGCTTGTTGTACATCATCGAAAGCCGAGCAAACACGCCAAGGATACGCAAGTTTCGTTGAACTCCCAGAACTTGGTAAGAAGCCTCGAATTCCGCCTGATTAGAGCCTGTTTTCTCTACGTAATAAGCAATTATCTGCTGTTCCAGATGCGGTGAAACATCTCGCCGCGCGTCCTTTAGCAATGAAACCAGATCATAGGCAGGATGCCCGGTGCGCGCGTCCTGAAAATCCAACAGGCCAACACGCGCGGCGCCCAGGCGTTCGGGCAGCCAAAGCAGATTTTCGGCGTGATAGTCGCGCTGGATCAGGACGGACTGATCGGATGCGTGCGCCTGCAAGAGCGGCAGAAAAGCTTGTGAAAACGCATCGGGATTTGCCTGACCCATGATCCCGCGCTGATACCATTCCCAAGCCAATGCAGCCATTTCGGTCATGAATTCGGGCGAATATGGCTCTAGTTCGGGTGGTTTATGGCGATGAAGTTGGACCAGAACGTCTGTTGCGGCAGTGTAAAGTTCGTGCTCCAGTGAAGGTTGCGCGCGCGCCACGCGGGCGAACAGATCATCACCCAGATCCTCAAGCAGCAAGAATCCGTGTTGAAGGTCCTGGGCAAGGATTCTGGGCGCACTCAGATCGCAATCCGCCAGAAACTTGGCGATCCGAACAAAGGGGCGGACGTCCTCGCCCTTTTCTGGGGGGGCGTCCATCAGTACGACGGATTCTCCGCCACGGGTCAGCCGATCATACCGTCTGTTCGAGGCATCTCCTGCCAAAGAAACAGGCTCTATTCCGGCCCAATCGGTCCCATTCAGAAAGACTTTGGCCAGCGCGGCGCGGTCGGTCATAGCAGTCCTTTCAGGCGCGCGGCCCATTTGTCGTCTTGCCAGTTCAGTTGCACATGCCGGCTGTCGTCACCAGTGGCCTCAAGCGACATGGAAAGCGCACCGGCAGGGGCCAAGTCTGACAGGCGGTCGGGCCATTCAACTAGGCAAATCGCAGAGTCAAAGGCATCTTCCAAGCCCAGTTCCGTTGCTTCGTTCGGGTCAGACAGACGATACAAGTCCGCGTGCCAAACCTCGGACCGCGGGGTTTCATAGACCTGAACCAGTGTGAAGGTCGGCGAAGGCACGTCTTCGGGCTCTTCCAGCAAGGATTGGATCAAGCTGCGGGCAAAATGAGTTTTTCCGGCGCCGATCCCGCCTTCAAGCAGGATCACGTCTCCGGGCTGCAGCCTGGCACCAAGCGCGGCGGCAAAGGCGCTTGTTTCTTCGGGGGAATGAAGCTGTATTTCGACCGACATGGCGCGAGATTACCTGACCACGCGCCACCCGCAAGCGGCTTCACGCAGGCAGGGCCAGACTGGGTTGCAGGGTGGCCCGCATCGGTTCGAACGAAATGGCGAATTTTCCCGCGGGCATCGGCTTGACCTTGCAAACAAGGCGTCGCCCGTCTGTCAGGGTGACCTGAATTGTTTGCGGGTCCCCGCTTTTGAGAGCCGAAAAATCCGTGCCGGGAATGCAGGATTGCGACCACGCACGAATTGATTGCTCTAATGTTTCAACCTCAAGGACAACGTCGGGGTCGCAGCCCCAAAGGTCACGGTAGGCTTCGTTGGCGAATGTCAGTGTCTGATTGGCCGCAAAGAAGGCAATGGCTTGGGGCATTCCATCCAACAACGCGTGAAGATCATCCAGTTGCGAGCGATATCGGCGGGTTGCGGCAACCTCAGAGCTGATATCCTCGAACAAAAAGGCCACAGCACCGTCCGGATGAGGCCTTCCTGTTACCCGATAGGTCAGTCCGTTGGGCAGGTTCCATGTTTCATGATAACGCCCGTCCGTCGCCGCCAGTACCAGATCAGACATCTTTTCACGCCAGGACGAGTAATCTTTTGGCTCGGGCATAATCCGCGAGTCCCGCAGTTTGTCGAAAAAACTGAACAACGTGGGCCGAGCGCTTAGGAATTCGGGGCTTAGGTGATTGAGGTCGGTCAGCGCTGGATTGAACAGGGCCAGTTGCCGTTTGCGATCAAAAATCGCCAACCCGATTGAAAGCTGGGCAAAGGTCTTGGTCAGGGTCTGGACAAAGTTTCGCTGGGCGATCTCGGCCTGGACGACGGGATTTACGTCGATGGCGTAATGCATTCCCCCCGTGGGGGTCGCGACCGAGGTCACGTCAAACCAGATATTGCTGTCCGAATCTTTCAGCGCGACCGACGCCCGCTGTCGGGGGTTGCTGTCTTCGTTCGGAGGGGGCACCGAAAACAGCGGCGGCAGATCATCGTCCAGATCGGTTTCCACGTTCCCCGCCAGCTGCAGATAGGCAGGGTTGGCCCAGATCATTTGGCCGTTTTTGTCCGTGCTCCAAATAGGAAAGGGGCTGTTGTCCACCGCTTGTTCGAACAATCCCACGCGATTCTCGGATACAAGGCGCTGATGAAGGTCAGCGGCCTGCATCACACCCCCGTTTGGATGCAGAACGGTGATGCGGGTCATCGTGTTGATCCGTTCGAACAAAAGCTCGGCATCGTCGCCTGGAACACTGGCGGGGAAGCTAACGATATCGGTGTCCAAATCCTCGGGTGTGGTGGGAAAGCCAGGGAACCGAGGTAACAGCACGTGGCGCAATTGCTCCCAATCTGAGTTGCCGAACCCATGCCCGGATTCAAACAACCACTCACCTCCGCCCGAGACATTCAGCAGATCAGGGCCTTGAAAAAGATAGCGGATATCGTGGTCGGGCTGTGTGCGGTCGTTTCCGTCCGTCCGGCGATTGCGAAACAGATAATACATCGCTGCAGTGGCGGCAGAGGCGGAAATGATGGATGTGAAAACAGTCGCGGAAAGGCTTAGCATCTCTATCCCTTGAAAATACTTCCTCAGGTTGAGAGATTTTTCGTTAATAAAGGATTAACGTGCCGTGGTTTCAAATGGTTAGAGGTTGGTTTTCCCCAATCGGAACGGCGTTTTCACCATAGATCGCGTCAATTTTGCTACGGGGCCAGACAACTTCAACGATAGCACCGATTTTCAGGGATTCGGGCTTGCTGTGGGCGCTGGCATCGCTGCCGTTGGCAAAGCTCAGTTCGGCACCCGACCGTTCCAGCAGGGTTTTCGCGATGAAAAGCCCAAGGCCCATGCCTTCGTACCCGGGTCGTTGCGTCGCATCCGAACCGCTGCGCCGTTTTCGCATGAAAGGATCACCGATCCGCCCGATCAGATGCGCGGGATACCCCCGGCCATCGTCCATGATGCGGATGGTGATCGTGTCCTCGGACCATTCGCTTTCGATCCAGACGTTCCGAGCGGCAAAATCAACGCCATTCTGGATCAGGTTACGCAGCCCGTGGATAATCTCGGGGCGGCGCAGGATGCTTGGCTGAGTTTGCGCGTCGTCAAAGCCGTCTTGGTGGATTTCCTTACCGCGATCCAGGTGCGGTTCGGCGGCCTCGCGGATCACTTCGGTCAAGGGCGCCTGGCGCATGTGCAGATCGTCCTTACCGGCCCGGCCCATGGATCGCATTATGTCCCGGCATCTATCAGCCTGTTCCTTGATCAGCAGAGCGTCCTCTTGCAATTCGGGTCGATCGTCCAACTCGTCCGCCAGTTCGGCGCTGGTCAGCTTTATCGTCGCCAATGGTGTGCCCAGTTCATGCGCCGCGGCGGCGACGATCCCGCCGATATCTGTCAGTTTCTGCTCGCGCGAAAGTGCCATATAGGTTGCCTGCAGCGCGTCCGACATCGAGTGCATTTCTACCGTCACTCGGCGCGAGTAGATGCCCAGGAACACGACAGCGATCACGATGGCAACCCAGTTACCGAAGACAAAGATTTCAGGGACGCGATAGATAAAGCCCTGTTCGGTGCGCAGCGGAAAATGAAATTCGGCCAACAGGGTCGCCGCCAGGATCGCGGTGATCCCCAGAAAAATGGTCGATCGCAAGGACAGTGCCGAGGCAGACACCGTTACCGGCCCCAGGATCAGGATCGAGAACGGATTATGCAGCCCCCCTGTAAGGCCAAGAAGGAAGGTCAGTTGCAACAAATCAAACAGGACCATCAGCAGGTTCTCGGCCTCGGTCAGGCGCTTGCTTTCAGGAAAGACGAACATCGCCACCAGGTTGCCAACAACCGAGACGCTGACCACCAGGATACACAGCCCGTATTCGATATTCAGATTCAGCACTTGCCCGGCGACGACCAAAGCACTGATCTGTCCGGCAATCGCAACCCAACGCAGCAGGATGATGGTGCGCAGCTTGATCCAGTTGCCGCGCTGCCGTCCTTTAAGAACCCCTAAGTCGGTTTGTGTCATGTGCGCGGCTTCGTCCCGTTGAACTCTGGCATTCAGTGTTAAATATGCATGGACAGCAGATCAATAACCTTCGCTAAGGAGTGCCCATGTCCCGCAACCTGATTGCCGCCACCTCGGCCGTTGCTCTCGTCGCCCTGCTGGGCGCGACCTGGTACGTAACCACTGGTCCCAAGGATGGGGACAAATACGCTGATTGCCGCGTGGGCGCTGTTGCGGGCGGCAGCTCTCAGATCGGGGGGCCATTCACCTTGGTGGATGAAACCGGCAAAACGGTCACGGACAAACAGGTGATCGACAAGCCTTCGCTTCTGTATTTTGGTTATACGTTCTGCCCGGATGTCTGCCCGCTGGACAACTCTCGTAACGCCGAGGCGATTCAGTTGCTCGAGGATCAGGGCACCATCATCAAGCCCGTGTTCATCTCGGTCGACCCGGATCGCGATACGCCCGAGGTTCTGGCAGATTTCACCGATTACCTACATCCGCGCATGATCGGTCTGACCGGCACCCCTGAGCAGGTCAAAGCCGCCAGCATGGCCTATCGCACCTTCTATCAGAAGCAGGAACCCGAGGACGGCGACGAGGAGTATTACCTGATCGACCACTCGACCTTCACCTACCTTGTCTTCCCCGAAGAAGGCTTCATCGAGTTCTTCCGCCGCGACATGACCCCCGAGGTCATGGCCAAGTCGCTGCAATGCTTTATGGATGCCAGATAACGGCCTGCGAATGTTTGACGCAGGCAACGTGCCGCTATACAAGGATTTTTAACACATCTTTGAGGCTCGGAGGAGACAGGCATGGCAGAGAATCTTCAGGAGATCGGCGAAGACAACAGCCTGCTGTTGCTGGATGACGACGAACCCTTTCTGAAGCGTCTGGCCAAAGCCATGGAAAAGCGTGGTTTCTCGGTTGAAACAGCCGGGTCTGTTGCGGCCGGCAAGGCCATCGCCACGGCGCGCCCTCCGGCCTATGCGGTCTGTGATCTTCGGCTTGAAGACGGCAACGGCCTAGACGTGGTCGAGGTGCTGCGCGAGAAACGCCCTGATTGCCGCGTTGTGGTTCTGACCGGATATGGGGCCATCGCTACGGCGGTGGCTGCGGTCAAAATCGGGGCAACAGATTACCTGTCGAAACCGGCCGATGCAGCTGACATCATGAACGCGCTGCTGGCTCAACCGGACGAGCTGCCTCCGCCCCCGGAAAACCCGATGAGCGCAGACCGCGTACGTTGGGAGCATATCCAGCGTGTCTATGAGCTGTGTGACCGTAACGTCAGCGAAACCGCGCGCCGGCTGAACATGCACCGCCGTACTTTGCAGCGTATCCTGGCCAAACGCTCGCCGCGCTAGGCTGATGCAGCGCGACCCGGCCTTGCCTCCTGATCCTGACGGCGGGTGGTCATCAGCGGTTCGGCAATTTCAGAATGCTTTTGTGGTTCCTCCGGATAAGGACGAGCCCCAGCCCCGGTCAGGCGTTCTGAGCGCACAGGGCGCCTATGTCCCGCGCGGTGCCACTTGGCGGCGCGAGGTCGCAATCACCCTGCCCCCCTCGCCTTTCGAAACTCCTTGCGAACAGCTGTCTGGCCGTTGGCTGTGGGGGGGCACTTTATTCAATCATTTTGGGCATTTTCTGACCGAAAGCACCGCGCGGCTTTGGGCCCTGAACCCCGAGCATGACGGGATCATTTTTGTCCCGCGAAAAGGAACCTCGCCTGATCTGAATTGGTACCAAACAGAATTGCTTGGCCTGCTGGTTGGGAATCGCCCCATTCGTCTGATCCGAACCCCCATGCAAGTCCAAAACCTGGATGTGCCCGGCCAGGGTGTCGGACTGGGACGGATTGCAGGGGGCACGGCGGTCTATCGCGATTTCATTTCCCGCAACTTTGCGTGCGACATTCGACCCGAAGGCCCCCGAAACCTGTTCATCTCGCGTTCGGGGATGAGCGTGAAACACGGCGGCTTTGTGGGGGAAAGCATCCTTGATAGCCGCATGTCCGCCGCCGGATACACGATTTTCCACCCCGAGCGTCACAGCATCGCAACTCAGATCGCCCGTTATCGCGCCGCTCGGCGGATTGTGGGTTTTGACGGCAGTGCGCTGCACCTTTTGGCCATGGTGGCACGGCCCGACCAAGAGATCGCGATCATCCTGCGCCGTCCTGCGGGCAAAAGTAGCGCTTTGCGCCGACAGATGGCGGCCTTTACCGGGCGTCCGGCACATCTGGTTCACGCTTTGCCTGACGCCATCCAAATGGCCGTCGGCAAAAAACACAGCATCAAAGAGCTCGACCTTTTGAAAATCGGGCAAGAGCTTTGCGCGCAAGGGTTTATCGACGCAGATCAGTATTGGCCCGCACTGACCGAAACCGAGTCCGCAGCGGTTGATGCCCAACTGGAAGACCTTGAAGCCTAGTCCAGATCAAAGCGTTTGTGCACTTTGGCAAAGCCCTGTCCCTGCCCTGACGTGCTTGACCAATCCTCGAACCCACGGCTTTGGTAATAGGCCAGGCCGCCTGTGTTATCCGCCCTGATCGAGGCATTGATCCATCTGTAACCAAAGCCCTGCGCGGATGCTTTGCTACGATCAAACAAGGCCGAGCCTACGCCCAGACCAGTCTGACCGACGCGGACGAATGTGGCAATGTCTACGGCCTCGGGGGGAAGCCACGGATTTGGTGCAATCCATTGAAACCCCAGCAGATTACCCTGCTCGTCCTCGGCGATATGCCAAGCGGCACCCTGGGGATAGCGCGCCATTTTCTGCGCCAGGCCTTCGCCAGTCACCGGTTCGGTGTACGCGGTGGTTCCGCCTATTTCTATGATTTGGTTCAGCAGTTCAGCCATGGGCCGTGTGTCAAGCGGACCGGCTTTCCGGATAAGGACCGTCATATCTGGCTCAGCAATGTTTCATGACGGTGCGTATAGTCTGCCCGCACCTCGACGGGGGGGCGCAGGTGGATATCCAGCCCTTCGGTCAGAGTGGTATCGGGCCTGCCGAAGAATTTGTTTGCTTCGGCGACAGAAAACCCCGCGATTTGCACGGCCTCCATCCAGGCGCTGACACGATCGGCGCGTTTGATCTGTTTCTTTACACTTGCAGGGATCTGCGCGGGCAGGCCAAAGCGGATGTGAATCGCGGCCGTCAGGCGTTGATCCAGCTGGCCATAGCCAGGTCCGACCGCGTTCTTCACCGGGCTGATCATGTCACCGATTACGTATTCCGGGGCATCGTGCAGCAGCGCGGCCAGCTGCCATTTTGGCGGAGCTTTGGGGTACATCCGGGTGAACAGCTGCTCGACCAGAATCGAGTGCTCGGCCACGGAATAGGGGAAATCCCCTATGGTCTGACCGTTCCAGCGGGCCACAAAGGCCAGACCGTGGGCGATGTCCTCGATCTCGATATCCATTGGCGTCGGGTCCAGCAAGTCTAACCTGCGACCCGAAAGCATGCGCTGCCATGCGCGGGGGGGCTGTGCCATCTCTACCTCGGGGCTTTTCGTTGGTTATAACACCCGGTCCGCGGGGGCAAAGACCCTGTTGGCGTGGACCTTGCGTTTCAGCTCGTACCCCAGGTGGCCCAGCTTGGCCTTGATCCAGCGTTTATAGCGAAACTCCTCAAGGATCAGGATGGGCCTAGAGCGGGCGATGATGTCCATCGCGCCCTCAAGCGCTGCGCGTTCGTGCCCTTCGACATCCAACTGCAGGATCGAGACATTCCGATCGCTGGGGATCACGCTGTCCAACCGGATCGAGGGCACGCTCTCCACCCCCGGTCCGTCCTGTTCGACATATCGGCTGTGCCCTCCCAGAGGGTTGCCCTGATCATCGCAGGTCTTGAACAGGATCTCTCGGTCCGCGTTGGACACAGCGGCATGAGTCAGGGTGATATTGCCCAGATCATTCAAGGCAATTGTCTGTCTGGCGTGGTGATGCGAGTTCGGGTTCGGCTCGAACGCCCAAATCCGGGCTCCGTCGGCCATCCCGGCGCTGAGGCCCGGCAGAAAATCCCCGAAAAACGTGCCTGCATGGATAATATCACCCTGCCCTGCATTCTGGCGCATGAACTGGATGGTGCGGGGTTCGTAAACCTTGCCGGACTTAATCAGCCGGACAGCGGGGCGATGATCCAGGCCAGGGGGCACGGAATATCGGCCATACTCATTCTGGGCTTCTAAACTATCAACAACACTCATGCAGGCCGCCAGATTGTGGAATATTGATAAACAATCACTAGCCGCAGACTTTGGCAAGAATTTGACCCGAGGCTTGTCATTGTTACATCACACCAAGAGTGATACACGCGCGCCAACAACGCAGGAGCCATGCCCGTGACCGACTACATCGTTAAAGACATCTCTCTGGCTGATTTCGGCCGTAAAGAGCTGGATATTGCCGAAACTGAAATGCCGGGCCTGATGGCGCTGCGCGAGGAATACGGCGAAGCAAAGCCCTTGGCCGGTGCGCGCATCGTCGGCTCGCTTCACATGACCATTCAGACGGCCGTTCTGATCGAAACGCTGGTGGCGCTGGGCGCGGATGTGCGCTGGGCCTCGTGTAATATCTTTTCCACGCAGGATCACGCGGCGGCGGCGATTGCAAAGGCAGGCGTTCCGGTTTTCGCGATCAAGGGCCAAACCCTTGAGGAACATTGGGATTATCTGGACAAATCTTTCTTGTTCCCCGAAGGCCCCAACATGATCCTGGATGATGGTGGTGATGCGACCCTCTATGTTCTGCTGGGTGCCCGCGCCGAAGCAGGCGAGGATATTCTGCCCGCCCCGTCCTCGGAAGAAGAGGTCGTGATCAAGGCGCAGATCCAGAAGCGCATGCAGGAAAGCCCCGGTTGGTTCACCAAGACCCGCGATGCGATCCAAGGCGTGTCCGAGGAAACCACCACCGGCGTAAACCGCCTGTATCAACTGGTACGCGACGGTCTGCTGCCCTTCCCCGCGATCAACGTGAACGACTCGGTCACCAAATCGAAGTTCGACAACAAATATGGCTGTAAGGAATCGCTGGTTGATGGCATCCGCCGCGCCACAGATACCATGATGGCTGGCAAGGTCGCCGTGGTCTGCGGCTATGGTGATGTGGGCAAAGGCTCGGCCGCCTCGCTGCGTGGCGCCGGCGCGCGTGTGAAAGTCACCGAGATTGACCCGATCTGCGCGCTGCAAGCCGCCATGGACGGGTTCGAGGTGACCACGCTGGAAGATGCCGTGTCAGACGCCGATATCTTCGTCACCACCACCGGCAACAAGGACGTGATCCGCATCGAGCATATGCGCGCGATGAAGGACATGGCCATCGTCGGCAACATCGGTCACTTCGACAACGAAATTCAGGTCGCCAACCTGAAGAACCACAAGTGGACCAACATCAAGGACCAGGTGGATATGATCGAGATGCCCAGCGGCAACCGTATCATCCTGCTGTCCGAAGGCCGCCTGCTGAACTTGGGCAACGCCACTGGCCACCCCTCGTTCGTGATGTCCGCCAGCTTTACCAACCAGGTGCTGGCCCAGATCGAGCTGTTCACCAA
The DNA here is from genome assembly GCF_965218685.1 of Thalassovita sp. Taxonomy (GTDB): domain Bacteria; phylum Pseudomonadota; class Alphaproteobacteria; order Rhodobacterales; family Rhodobacteraceae; genus Thalassobius. The sequence goes on from NZ_OZ244657.1 coordinate 924,448, forward strand.
GGGCGACGAATACGAAAACAAGGTCTACATCCTGCCCAAACATCTGGATGAAAAGGTCGCGCGCCTGCATCTGGAACGTATCGGCGTGAAGCTTTCGACCCTGTCCAATGACCAGGCGGAATATATCGGCGTCACCCCCGAGGGCCCGTTCAAGCCCGATCACTACCGCTACTGATCATCGCCAAAATTCGCGTAAATCGCCCGTCACCCTGTGTGGCGGGCGAATTTCGTTTCGGGCTTCCCCTAGGGAAGAGGGGAAATTCCGCCGCTCAGCCTCAGATATGGCGCCGCAGCGGAGAAAATTCTTGTTCCGTCGCGTTTTCGGGGTACGCTTCGGCACAACCCAGGATTTGGGTTTTACGATAACGGGCAGTAGGCCCAAGGATTGGGAGTTTGAAATGGGAAAACGGGACGATCTGATCGCCAAATACGCGGACGACCTGAAAAATAAATGCGGAATGAACCCCGACATGGACCTGCTGACCAAGGTCACAATCGGATGCGGTCCCGCGATCTATAATGACGATGCGTCGACCGTCGCTGCCACGCAGGAAAGCGAGCTGGAAACCGTCAAGAACAACTTCCTGATCAAAAAGCTGGGCCTGGCCGACGGGCCCGAGCTGATGGATGCGATCAACTCGGTAATCGAGACCTATGGCCGCTCCGAGCGCAACAAATACCGCGCTGTGGTCTACTACATGCTGACCAAGCACTTCGGCAAAGAATCGATCTACGGCTGATATTGGTGTCTTGCACTGCGAACGCCCGCCCATTCCGGCGGGCGTTTTGCATTTGAACAGTATTCTAAACACTCGGCATTAGGGCCAGTGCGTTGATTGCGCTATGTTGATTGAAAGCCGAGTCAGGATGGCCGGCCCCGGAAAAGTTTCGCGTGTGGTGAGTAGGGAGCACGTGGGGAAGCGGAGGGGTCAGCCATTGCCGGCCTCTCCGCATTTTATTTGAACTTGCTGCGTCGGTCTTTGTGAAATGCAAAGAATTCTACCCATGCTGCGGGGCTAAGGCTTTTGCGCAGGGCTTGTCGCCTGTAGGCCTTGTTGAGAACAAAGCGACGCAGATAGTGGCGCAACCAAAATGCATTGTCCTGGGCGCGGGCCTCATCCGGGTCTCCAAAAGACCGCAAGGCGCGGGCGGCCCAGCCTGTTGGGGCCAGATTGGCGGCCCCGCACAGGCCGTCAGCCAGCTGGGTCAGATCCTTCAACCACGCCCCGAGTTTATGCGTATTCAGCCGGTTTAGAGCCTGATTTTGTGCCCTTTCAGGCAATTTTTGCAGATACTGAATGTGGTCCGCCAACAGCCTGAGATTCAGGCTGGCAGTTTCGTGCCGCAGCTCTTGCCCATGCAGAATGTGGTGTAAAAACCGGTCTTCAAGGTTGGGGATCATGACGCCTTCGATCCCGCTTGGCGTGGCTCGGGCAATAACATCGGATGCGGGCAAGACTTGCGCCACTGAATCCGAGCCTGCTTCGACATGCAGTTCGATGGTGAACACCCAATCGGGATGGGAGATCTGCGCAAGGTGGTGATGGGCGCGGGGTTGCACCAGTTGGTCCGCGGTGCTGAGCCCCTTGGCCTGTCGCAGCAGTTGGGCAGCCTGAGGGGCTTGTGCGGCCGGAACCAGCAAATCCAGATCGCTGATATATCGATGTTCGGGCGTGGCGTGCAGGGGGTCCAGAACATCGGCGCCCCCCTTCAGTGCCACAACCGAGATGCCATGTGGCGCCAGTATCGCAGCGATCTGACGAAGCTGCGTGATGGCATGTTGATTGCGATCCCGGTTGGCGCGCTGCATCTCGGCGAAATAGATGCCCAAGTCTTCGGGGATATGGGTGCTTAGCTTGGGATTTCGCTGAAACGCGCTGTGCAGGATCACCTGGCCATAAGACTGATTGGCGATTGCGGCCAGATGCTCGGGCTGAGCGTTGGCCAGATCTTGCTCCAGATCGTCATATGCGGGCCTGTCCAGCGCCACCAACAACAGCCCAAGAACTGCGCGGTGAGATGCCGACCCGCACAGACCTAGGTTTCGTGAGATGACATCAGCTTCAGACATGCAGGCACAGATTGTGAGGACGAAGAATAGTGCAGCGCGTACGCGGGCACATCGTTCAGAAAATTGCACAGGGGTGCAAGGTTGCTTTTGTGTGAACGGGACAGGCGACTACCCGCCTGCAGACCCTGAATCAGAGCCTGTTCCGGCGTAAGTCGGACCATTTCGAAAGAAGCATCCGGATGAAAGTGCGGAAAAATCAGCGCTGCGATTGGCCGTTTTTCCCCCACCCGAGGCGCTTGCGCGCGATGCAAAGGAAGATAGCGCACGCCTTGCCGTGGGCTTTGCGGCGTCAGACCGAACCGCGTTTGCAGATCGATGATTTCGGGCAGGTCCCAGGCGGTGGCCTTGACGCCCGCAGCCGTCGGAAAGCAAAGCGCAGTGCGTCCGTCTCGGTGAAGGGGGATATGGTCGTCGCCAAGATAGCTGCACCCCGCAGCCACAAGGCCAAGGGTCAGGGTGGATTTGCCTTGTCCGCTGTCACCGCAGATCATCAGTGCCTGATTGCCGTCCGCGACACAGCCGGCATGAAAGACGGCGGCAACATCTTGCTGGCCGCACAGGTCCTCGGCCAATTCGCGAATAATGACAAACCGCGCGGCATCCAATGGGATCGAGCCACTGAGCGGGCGTTCGCCATCAAAAATCGCAAAACCAGTTTGGGTGCGCTGCGCACTTAACGCCCGACCTTCAGGGCCGGGCAGGGGAGGCATGTGGCCAAGGATGGTGCTGACCTGCTCGGCCAGCGTTTCGTCGCTAATCAGCACTTGCCCGTTTCCGCCGGCCCCACCGAACCGCAATGTCGTGCCGACTGACGGCGAATAGTCGACAGGATCGGGAAATTCGGGGGCAGAGGACAAAAGCAGCCCGGCTTTTTCCCAAGTGCTCAGAACGGTTTGGACGGCCGTCAGAGCAGCGGTTTGATCCTTAGGGGTTTCGGCGAGATTTCGCGCGATTTGTTCGGGGCTTAGGCCATTGGCCAAACCCTGATGAATGGAACTTCCGAAATCGTTGGTCAAAACGATTGCCCCCGAAGCAACAGACAGTAACGCGATAGAGTCACCAATCTGATGTGATTGAATCAGGGGTTGGGCGGTCATAACGGCCTGCCTTGAATTGTCGTTTTCCGCCAGCGTCCACGGCCTTGGGTTTCGGATCTCTACGGGAGAAGCCTATTTGTTGCCTTTGCCGCCCGTCCCGCACCAAGGCGGTGGGTTGGGGGTGCTGCAAGCGGCTTGAGCTGCGGCTTCGTCAGCGGTCAGGGCGACCACGGTGGTGCTTCCGATCACAGCCGAGTATTTTCCGACGGCCCGCAAAGCGTCGCGTCTTGTATAGACCTTCTGGTCCGAGTCTTGATTGCTGCTCATTACTGCCTCCGAGCTTTTTGCCCTGTATTATCACAATTTTTAGCAATTGTTTAGAAAGACTTGCGCGGGCGGTTTGGGGCGCGGCCCGCTACGGTCATCCCTGAATTATTTGTCCCCAAACTCGATCTCGTAGTCGGTCTGGGCATTGCCACGGCCGCGACCGTTTCCGCCGGCATTCCCACCGCCGATACCGACGCCGTTCCCGTTCCCATTGCCACCGGCGTTCCCGCCGCCATTGCCATTTCCGCCACCGTTGCCGCCACCGCCGCCCGGTCCACCGCCCGTCGAACACCACCACGGTGGATTCTGACGGCTGCATGCAGCCTGAGCTGCTGCGTCCTCGGCCGAAAGCGCAACCACCGACGCCCCGCCCAAAGCGGCGGAGTATTTTCCCACGGCAGCAAGAGCTTGGCGCCTGGAATAGGGTTTTTTTGTGTAGCGATCCGACATAACTGCTTCGGTGTTTTCTACAAAACTAACAGGTTTAGAGGCAGATCACATCCCCCAATTCTACCTGCCCGAGATTCCCAAGGGTCACTCGGCCGGAACAGCCCTTTGCGGTCCGATCAGACCGCGCCCTTCAATCCAGCGATCCAGAACATTCAGGGCGGTCTCGGAATTGCGTGCCTGAATGGCCCCGCGCAGATCGCGCAGCGCCGAGGCCATCTCGATCTGCGACAGGCCCCGTTCGGGCGAGCGCATGATTTTCTCGTGCGGGGTGGTAATCATGTCCTGACGCAGCAGCAGTTCTTCATACAACTTTTCGCCGGGACGCAGACCGGTATAGACGATTTCAATGTCACCGTCGGGGTTTTGTTCGTCCTTGAGGGTCAGGCCCGCGCCCTCGATCATCTGGCGAGCGACGTCGCGGATCAGGACGGGATTACCCATCTTCAGCACCAAAACCTCGCCATGGCAATCGAACGAGCCGGCCAGCAAAACCAGCCGCACGGCTTCGGAAATGGTCATGAAGAACCGCGAGACCTCGGGGTGGGTGACAGTTACCGGGCCGCCTTGGGAAATCTGTTCGCGGAACAGCGGGACAACCGATCCGCTAGAGCCAAGCACGTTGCCGAACCGAACCATCCCGAACTTGGTTCCCGAACTGCGCGTCGCCAGATCCTGGATCACCATTTCGGCCAGACGTTTCGAGGCCCCCATGACACTGGTCGGGCGCACCGCTTTGTCCGAGGAAATCAGCGTGAACTGCACGACCCCGGCCTCAAGCGCGGCATCGGCCAGGATCTTGGTGCCCAGCACATTGTTGCGCAGCCCTTCGATCAGGTTGCACTCGACCATGGGGACGTGTTTGTAGGCGGCGGCATGTAGAACGGTGTCCACGTGATACTGAGTCAGAATATCACGAACCAGGTCTGCCTCGCAGATAGAGCCAAGCACGGGAACGATCGTGACATCTGTCAAAAGTTCGGACAGCTCGCGCTCAATCTGGAACAGGGCAAGTTCGGAATGATCCAGCAGGATCAGAACCTGGGGTTTGCAGGCCAGCAACTGACGGCTGATTTCCGATCCGATCGAGCCTCCGGCTCCGGTGACCAGAACGCGTTTACCCCGATAGGCGCTGTGGACGTCTGGCAGCTGGTTTTCCAGCATCTCACGGTTCATCAGCTCGGGCAGTTTCGCATGGCGCAGCGGGGCAGGGCGGTTGCCCAACACATACTCCGAGAATCTGGGTACGCTCTGTACACCGCAGCCAAGGCGGCGCAGCTTTTCTTCGATCCGCGCTTGAACGGGCCGGCTGGCCGAAGGCATCGCCATCAGCACAAGGTCGATCTCTTTGGTTTGCACCAGATCCGAGACCCTTTCGGGCGCAAAAACTGGCAGGCCGCGCAGGTTGCGGCTTTGCAGGGTGGGGTTGTCGTCCACGAAACAGATGGGCATCAGCGCCGGGTCTGTCCGCAGCGCATCGACCAGCTGTTGACCGGTTTGACCGGCGCCGTAGATCAGCACGCGCTGGCGGTTTTGGCCCTTTTCATAGACGCGAATAACGAACTCTCGCAGAACGATCCGCGCGCTTACGGCGCTGGCAAGGTAAAGCACACCGAAAACCAGCGCGAATTCTGGGGGCAGGGGATGGCCAAAGCTAAGGGGCAGCGCCAGCGTCATCACCGAGGTCGACACGGCCACCAACGAAGATTGCAGCAACTCGGCGCCGCGATATGCGACCAGCCGCGTGTGATTCAAACCCAAGGACATGGTCAGAACGCCGGACAGGCCAGCAGCAGACAGCCAAGACAACATCAGCGCCCAAGCCGGCATGTCAGCCACGATGCTTGGGGCCATGATCAGAAGGCTTGCGAAAAATCCTGCGGTGACGGCCAGTAGCTCGACCATTTGCAGCAACAAAGCTTTATGAGCCCGAGGAGCTTTGCGCAGAAACCGATACAGTTTACGCAGGGCCTTTTCATAGGCCTGGTTGGCTGAAAAGAGGGCTTGTATTTGAATAGGCTTTTGCAAAATTGCACCTGACCGACTGGCAATGCGCCGTAGTACGTAACTGAAGGCTGTATGTAAAAGCCTCGTTACAGTTCCTGATTCATTCAAGCCTTGGTGTGTGAAAAATGCTGCAAAGCAGAAAGTAAGGGGGACTCCGCCTAAGGATTCACCAGAATCAGCCGCTTCTGGACACGGCCCCGCAGGCAGCTTAGACAGGCGGAAACGTAATAAATGCAGGTGTTTCCCTGATGACCCGTTCCCTGTTTGGCACCGATGGTGTGCGCGGACTGACCAATACTCACCCGATGACTGCCGAACTGGCGATGAAATTGGGTGCCGCAGCGGGCCGCTATTTCCGCCGTGATCAGCAAGAGCACCGCGTGGTCATCGGTAAGGACACTCGCCTGTCGGGCTATATGCTGGAAAACGCTTTGACGGCAGGGTTTACCTCGACCGGCATGAACGTGTTCCTGTTGGGTCCAATGCCAACACCGGCGATTGGATATCTGACGCGTTCGATGCGGGCGGATGTCGGCGTGATGATCTCGGCCAGCCACAACCCGGCCTATGACAACGGGATCAAGTTCTTCGGTCCTGATGGTTTCAAACTGTCCGATGACGCCGAGATCGAGATCGAGCGCCTGCTGAACAAGGGCGTCACCCTGGCTGCCCCCGAAAATATCGGCCGCGCCAAACGTGTGGACGATGCGCTGGGCCGTTACGTGGAATACGCCAAGACGACCTTCCCACGCGGGCTGCGTCTGGATGGGCTGCGAGTGGTGCTGGATTGCGCCAATGGGGCCGCATACAAGGCTGCGCCGAATGTCCTTTGGGAACTGGGCGCCGAGGTTGTCACCGTAGGCGTCACGCCCAACGGGCGAAACATCAACGAGGATTGCGGCTCGACCGCGCCCGAGGCCGCCGCCCGCAAAGTACGCGAGACCCGCGCCAATCTGGGCATATGTCTGGATGGGGATGCTGACCGGGTGATTATCCTGGACGAAACCGGCACCGTGGCTGACGGGGACCAGATCATGGGTCTGATCGCCTCGATGTGGGCGAAAGAGGGTCTGTTACAGGGCAATGCGCTGGTTTCAACGGTTATGTCAAACCTTGGGCTGGAACGCTTTTTGAACGATCAGGGCATCGCGTTGGAGCGCACCTCGGTCGGGGATCGCTATGTTGTTGAACGTATGCGCGAAGGCGGCTTTAACCTGGGCGGTGAACAGTCCGGCCACATCGTCATGACCGACTATGCCACCACTGGCGACGGTCTGATTGCGGCTTTGCAATTCCTCAAGGCGATGGTGGAAACCGGTAAAAAAGCCAGCGAACTGACCAAGGTGTTCGAGCCTGTTCCGCAAATCTTGCGCAACGTCCGTTACGCCAAGGGCCGCCAGCCGCTGGAGGCCGATTGCGTGCAAAACGCCATTGCCGAGGGCGAGAAAGAGCTGGGTAAATCCGGCCGCCTGCTTATCCGCAAATCTGGAACCGAGCCGCTGATCCGCGTCATGGGCGAAGCCGAGGACGAGGCCCAGCTGGACCGCATCATCGGTTCGATCTGTAAAGCGGTTGAATCGGTGGCCTAAAGCAGGGTCAGGATCAGCCCGGCCAGGGTGCTGCCGCCGACCGCATAACCTCCGTCGATCAGGATCAGTTTTACAGGGCGACCTGCAAAGCTGTAACAGGTCGCCAGCCACGGCACCGAAAAGAACAAGCCAATCGCGCACCCACCCAGTACGCCATGCCAAGTGCTGCTTACGCCAATCTGGTCGAAGACAAAGCGCATCATAGCGGCCATCAGAACGCAACTGGCGAAGGCCACGATATAGGGCAGCGGCACACCCTTGTTCAGGGGTTGGCCGCTTTCATCCGCAGGCACGCCCGAGGCCTGCACCCACTGTTTTGCCCAAGTCATATACCACAGCGCGCCGAACCCGTAGGCGGCGATCGCGGCGACCAGAATTCCCAAGTAGTCCATGTTCCGCTCCTGTCAGGTTGCCCGCAGCTTATGGTGCTACACCGGCCATTGAACAGATGGTTTTCCATTCGCTTTCAGTTACAGGCTGAACGGACAGACGAGAGTTGCGCACCAGTACCATCTGTTCCAGTTCAGGATGGGCCTTGATCTGGTCAAGCGTAACAGGCGTTTTCACCCCAGTGACAGCCTTGATGTCCACGCATTCCCAGCGCTCGTCATCGGTGGTGCTGTCGGGATGGGCTTCGGCGATCACCTCGACAATGCCCACCACGGATTTTTCCTTTTGCGAGTGATAGAAAAAGCCGCGGTCGCCCACGGCCATCTCTCGCATGAAATTACGCGCTTGGTAGTTGCGCACGCCGTCCCACTCCTCGCCCGTATCGCCCTTGGCGATCTGGTTGTCCCAGCTCCAGGTCGAGGGTTCGGATTTGAACAGCCAATAGCGCATCAGCCGATGACCTTTTTCCAGCGCACCAGTTCCACCGAGGCGAACAGACCGGCCTTGGCATAGGGATCACCTGCGGCCCAAGCCTCGGCGGCAGCCATGTCCTCGACATCCAGAACCACCAGCGAGCCACACATCTGTTCATCCGCGTCCAGCAGCGGCCCGGCCTGCGCGACGACGCCAGTTTCCTTGATATAGGCCAGATGAGCATCGCGGTTGGATTTACGAATTTCCAGCGCGCCGGGTTTGTCATGCGCGAAAAGCGAAACAAGCATTTTAGTCTCCGAATTTGGTTAACTGCACAGTTGCGGCGCCACCGCTTGGCGTCAAGCCTTTGCGCCTTTTTTCCCCCCGCCCAGCAGGGCAGGGCTTTTGCGATCCAGCGGCCAGCGCGGGCGTGCGACCAAGGTCATATCGTCGGCGTGCCCGGCCAGAAAACGCTCGGCCCCGGCATAGGCGACCATAGCCGCGTTATCGGTGCACAAAGCCAGCGGAGGGGCGGTGAACCGAACGCCATTTGTCTCGCAAACAGTCTCTAACGCGCCCCGGATGGCCTGATTTGCCGCGACCCCGCCCGCGACAGCCAAGGTGGGCTGTGCCGGGTTCAGAGCCAAATAATCGACCAAGGCACGGCGGGTTTTTTCGGCCAGAACATCACAAACAGCGGCCTGGAACCCGGCGCTGAGATCGGATCGGTCCTGACGCGTCAGTCCGCCTTTTTCAGCGACCACCTGGTCACGCGTTCGCAGCAACGCCGTCTTGAGCCCGGAAAAGGACATATCGCACCCCGGTCGATCCAGCAGAGGACGCGGGAAACGGAACCGTTTCGGATCACCTTTCAGAGCGTCCTGTTCGACTGACGGCCCGCCTGGTTGTGGCAGGCCCAGCAATCGGGCGGTCTTATCAAAGGCCTCGCCCGGGGCATCGTCGATAGTGCCGCCCAGGCGGGTGAATTCTTCGGGGCCCTTTGCGATCAGGAACTGGCAATGGCCGCCCGACACCAACAACATCAGGTAAGGAAAGGCGATCTGATCGGTCAGGCGCGGAGTTAATGCATGGCCCGCCAGATGGTTCACTCCGATCAGCGGTTTGCCGGTGCTTGCAGCCAGCCCCTTGGCGCACATCACGCCCGAGATGACGCCTCCGATCAGACCCGGTCCGGCAGTGACCGCGATGGCGTCCACCTGAGACAAAGCCACATCGGCCTGTGTCAGAGCCTGAGTCACGCAAATATCCAGCTTTTCGGCATGGGCGCGGGCAGCGATTTCGGGAACGACACCTCCAAACGGCGCGTGCAGTTCGGTTTGGCCATGCACAACCGAGGCCAGGATCTCTGGCATCCCATCTGTCACACGCACCAACGCCGCTGCGGTGTCGTCGCAGCTGCTCTCGAGACCGAGGATCGTCAGGGTGCGGGTCATGGCTCTGTCCGTTGCAACATGGATGGACGGCAGGTAACACCATAGGACACGCCAAACAATCCCGGTCCCGCCCATGTGCCCCTCGATTCTGCTGACACGGCCCGAAGATGCGTCCCGGCGCTTTGCCGCGCGATTGCGGGACCGGTTGGGTCCGGTCGACGTCGTGATCGCGCCGCTTTTGAAAATTCGGCCGCTGGTGCAGGATGTTGACCCTCAGGGGGCCTCCGCACTGATCCTGACCTCGGCGCAGGCTGCAAGATTCGGGGTGCCGGGGATGCGGTGCTATTGTGTGGGCGATGCCACTGCACAGGCGGCCCGGGTTGCGGGGATGCATCCGATCAGCGCCAAAGGGGACGCGCAGGACCTGGTGCGGCGGATTTTGGCCGACGCGCCTTTGGGCCCGTTGTTGCATATCCGCGGGACGCACAGCCGTGGGGATGTCGCCCAAAGGTTAACCGATGCCGGAGTCCCGACCCGCGAGATCATTGCCTATGATCAAGAAGCCCAGCCGCTTTGCGAAAAGGCACAAGCGCTGTTCAGTGGGGAAACCCCCGTAATAGTGCCTGTTTTTTCACCGCGTACAGCTTGGGCTTTGTCCAAGGCCGGCCATCCCGGCCCAAACGTCCAAGCTGTTGCGCTTAGCGCCGCGGTTGGGGAAATGCTTAAAAATTTCCCCTCTGAACGGATTGAAACATGTGTCAGACCAGATGCAGAGGCGATGATTGCGACCATAGAAGGACTCATGGACGCAGCGAGCTGACTTGAGGGTTAAACGCGGGGCATTTAACCTTACGTTGGTATGTAAATTTCGTTTTTGGATTCGAAAGGAAGGCCCAGGTGTCTGACCCTGACAATGATAAGAAGAAACCAGAGGACCAGACCGAGGTCATTCAAGACGCGGTAATCATCGAAGAGGACGATCAGCCCGAAGAAACCGACGAGGGCGCGGTTATCCTTGATGAACCAGTTGAGACCGCCGAAGACGCAGAGCAAGACGTGATCGAGGCCTCTGAAGAGGCAACTGGTGATGCGCCTCAAGACACGCCAGAAGAATTTCAAGACGAGCCCGCGCCAACCCCCGAAACCGATGAACCAACCGTGATCCGTCAAGGTGGTTTCGTCCCGATGGTACTGGGTGGTGCTGTGGCGGCCGTTTTGGGTTTCGGTGCGTCTCAGGTTCTTTTTCCCAACGGGCTTAACGGTTCGGACCAGGCGCAGGCCGTTGCGGATCTTACGGCAACAGTGCAACAGCAGGCCGTACAGGTCTCGCGTCTGAGCAAGGATCTAGAGGCCGTGAAGGCGGCCCCCGCTGACACCTCGGCGACGGGCGATCTGGCCGGATTGGTGGATGACGCCAATGCCTCGGTGGCGCAGCTGTCGGACAAGCTGGCAGGGTTCGAGACCCGCCTGAGCGATCTGGAGAAGCGTCCCGCTGAGGGCGGCGCCTCGGCCGCAGCAGTTGCCGCATACGAGCGCGAGGTTGAAGCCCTGCGCGAAGCGATGGAGAAGCAAAAAACCGAGATCGAGGCCTTGATCCAGGACGCCGAAGCCGAGAAGGCCAGCGCCGAATTGACGGCCAGGCAGGCTCTGATCCGAACTGCGATCTCGCGTATTCAGGTCGCGTTGGACACAGGCAATGGTTTCACCGACCCGGTGGCTGATTTGCAGGTCTCTGGCGTGACGGTTCCCGCGATCCTGCTGGAAACGGCTGAAACTGGCGTGCCGACCTTGGCGGATCTGTCTGCCAGTTTCCCCGAAGCCGCACGCAATGCTCTTTCTGCTGCCCGCAAAGAAGAGGGAACTGGCGGCAAGGCGTGGAATTTCCTGCGCAACCAGCTGGGTGTCCGGTCGCTTGAACCCAAAGAGGGCGCGGATGCTGACGCAGTTCTGTCCCGCGCCGAAGCCGCGCTGAACGATGGCCGCCTGTCCGATGCCATGGCCGAGCTGCAGACCCTGCCTGAGCTGGCGCGGGTCGAGCTGACTGACTGGATGACCCAAGCCACCCACCGCGCGCAAGCCATTGCCGCCGCCGAAACTCTCAGCGCCGCTGTGGCGTCCAACTAAGGGGGCGATAATATGTTGTGGTCGCTTATTAAAATCGTTGTTTTCGTTGCCTTGGTCGCCGCCGCCACCTGGGGCGCTGGTTACCTGTTGGAGCTGGACGGCGGCGTGCGCATCGCCGTTGCGGGCATCGAGCTGAACCTGACCCCTTTGATGGCCGTGATCGCCTTGCTGGTTTTGATCGTTGCGATGTGGGTGCTGCTGAAACTGGCCTCGCTGACTGTGGCGGTTCTGAAGTTCATCAACGGAGATGAAACCGCGCTGACCCGGTATTTCGACCGGAATCGCGAACGTAAGGGCTATAAGGCTCTGACCGAAGGGATGATGGCCCTGGCCTCGGGCGAGGCGCGGCTGGCAATGAGCAAGGCCGCCAAGGCCGAGAAGTTCCTGGAACAGCCAGAGCTGACCAACTTGCTGACCGCCCAGGCCGCTGAAATGGCCGGCGACCGGAAAAAGGCCGAAGAGACCTATAAAAAGCTTCTGTCCAACGACAAGACACGCTTTGTTGGTGTGCGCGGAATCATGAAGCAGAAGATCGCCGATGGCGATGCCGATACCGCGCGCAAACTGGCCGAAAAGGCCATCGCTTTGCGACCCAAACACGAAGAAACTCAGGACGTTCTGCTAAAGCTGCAGTCGCAAGCCCGCGATTGGTCGGGTGCCCGTCAGACCCTGAACCTGAAGCTGAAGCACGGATCGTTGCCTCGGGACGTGCACAAACGCCGTGATGCGGTGCTGGCGCTGTCTCAGGCCAAGGACATTCTGGACGAGGGCAACGACATCGACGCCCGCGAGGCAGCGATCGAGGCGAACAAGCTGTCGCCCGACCTGATCCCGGCCGCCTGCTATGCCGCGCGAAGCTATATCGAAAAGGGGAAGCCCAAGCTGGCCGCGCGCCTGCTGGCCAAGGCCTGGGACGCGCAGCCCATCCCGATCTGGCCAGCGCCTTTGCGGCCATCGCCCCGGACGAAGATGCCGCCGCGCGTCTGAAACGGTTCCAGCAGCTGTTCAAGTTGCATCCCGATCACCGCGAAACCGCACTGGTCAAAGCCGAGCTGATGATTGCCGCCGAGGATTTCCCCGGCGCCCGCCGCGCATTGGGTGACCTGATCGAGGATAATCCTGATTCGCGCGCTCTGACCATCATGGCAGCGGTCGAGCGCGGTGAAGGGGCCTCGGACCAGGTGGTCAAAGGCTGGCTGGCACGGGCGCTGAACGCGCCGCGGGGGCCTCAGTGGGTGTGCGGCAGTTGCCACAACATCCACAACGAATGGGTGCCGGTATGCGAAAACTGTCAGGCTTTCGATACGCTGGAATGGACCACGCCGCCGGCGACCGAGGTGTACAGCGCCACCGGTGTTGCCATGCTGCCGCTGATCGTGGGTGCGCTGGAGGATCACAGCGATGACGATGATGTCGAACCGGCCGAAGAGACCACCGAGTTGGCACCCGAGCCCGAGATCGTTCCCGACGCCGAGGTGATCGACGTTCCGCCCTTGCCGGATGTCCCTCCGGTGGACAAAAAATAGGTCTTCCCCAAGATCGGCCGGGGTGCTATAGCCCCGGTCCACATGGGGTGCTTAACGCGTCAACCATGCTGGAATTGCCGGAAAAATCGGGTCTTCCGACGGCCATTCCAAATGAAGAGTGCCGGTGTAGCTCAGCTGGTAGAGCACGTCATTCGTAATGATGGGGTCGTAGGTTCGAGTCCTATCACCGGCACCACTCTTCTTTCCGAAAATGCTGGAATCAGGAGCCGTTGGGGGCGACCCGACCCATTTGGGATCGGGCCGAATGGGCAATCAGCCCACGATCAGCTGTTTCAGCTGCAAGGCTTCGTGCTCAAGCTCGTTCAGGCGGTGGTTGATCACGTCGCCAATGGTAACCATGCCAGCCAACGTATCGCCGTCCATGACGGGCATGTGGCGAAAGCGGCCTTCGGTCATGCGTTTGAGGACAGACAGCAACGGATCTGCAGGGCTGCAGGTTTCCACCTTTCTGGTCATCACATCTTGTACCAGTTGCGGCAGGGTCTGGCCGGGGGTGTCGGCCAATTTACGGACGATGTCACGCTCGGACAGGATGCCGACCAGCGCGCCCGCGTCGTCCGCTACCACCAGCGCACCGATCCGTTTATCGCGCAACAGTTCGACCGTTTTGTGCAGCGTAGCGCCGGGCGAAATGGTGTACACATCCGATCCCTTCCCCTTCAGCAGATCAGCGACCGAGGCCTGAGCCGTTTGGATATTGGTCGATGGGCTTTGGCTTTGCGATTTTTGGCCAGTCTGATCCTTGCGCATAGGGGCCTGATACGAAGTGGGCATGTCTGCATTTCCTCCCAGAATACATTGCTATTGGTTATGACCTCTACCATAACGCAATTTCTGAATATGCGGAGAGAAGATTGCCAGAACTTACGCTGACACCCCTGATTGCGACCGTGATCTTCGTTATTGCCTGCCTCTGCGGCTACCAATACCGCCGCGTGTGGAAGGCCGAAGGGCCACGCTGGCAGCTTTGGTTGTTCGGCCTGCTGGCCGCATCGGGCCTGCTGATTTTGGGATTCGTGCCCCTGGCGAGCTAGACCGGCGCCTTAGGCGTTTTCAGCTTCCATCTGGGCGCGCTCCAGCATCTTTTTCGCGCGTGGACAGGCCAGGCGGTCGCGCAGGGGGCTGTCGGGGTCGATGTCTTTCTTGCAGACCACGCACTGATCCGCGTCGCTGATCGCATTCAACCCGCCGCAGCTGCCCTTGATGGACTTGTTCATCAGGATCACACCCAGGGACATGCCAAGGATGATCAGCAGCAGCAGACCGAAAGCGAAAAAAAACGTGGCCATGGCGGCAAAGTCCTTTGGTTGCGAGTTATGACGTCAACTCGGTGAAGCGGGTACTTGCGGTTGGTTTAAACACAAGTTCGGCGGAACTTGTATCACGTTCAATGAACAGAACTGCAAGATTCTGTGCCTCTGCGATCATAAGTCCCTTTTCGCGGCCCAATGTCAGCATCGCCGTGGCCCAAGCGTCGGCCAGCATCCCATTTTCCGCCAACACCGTAGCCGAGGCCGTCCGGTGCGTGATTGGCCGCCCCGTCACCGGGTCGATGATATGCGAGAACCGCCTGCCATTCTGTTCGAAGTAATTGCGATAATCCCCGGAAGAGGCCATCCCCATGTCGGAGACGCCAACTACGTCAATCAGGCCTCCGGACAGGGCGGCGGGTTTCTCGATGCCGATTTGCCAAGGCAGGCCTTCGGCATTGGCGCCAGAGGCATAAAGATCTCCGCCGATCTCGACCATATAATCGGTGATTCCCAGCGTTTCGAGCGCTTCGCCCACCTGATCAGCGCCATAGCCCTTGGCGATCGCGGCCAGATACACCTGTGTGTGTGGCTGTTTCTTCTGCATCGTGTTTTCGCCGACGATCAACGTATCGCCGTGGCCGGAGTGGGCCAAAGCTTCGGCGATCTGCGCGTCCGTTGGGACACGCTTTCCACCATCCTTGCCAAACCCCCACAGTTCGATCAATGGGCCCATCGTTGTATCGAAACGGCCTTCGCTTGCCTGGTGCACCTGTTCAGCCGCGTGCATCAAGGCCATCAGTTCGGGCGACAGGGCAACGGAATCGACACTTGTTTGGGCATTGAACCGCGAGATTTCGGACGTGTTGTCCCAGTTGGACATTTGCTGGTTGACGCGCTGCAGGGCCACGTCAATTTTCGCCCGTGCCTCGCGGTCGTCGACCCGGCGATTCTTGTCGATGGCAACCACATTGTAAGTGGTCCCCATGGTGTAGCCCGAGATCTTAAGGACGTTGGCGTCGGGCTTACACGCTGCAAGGGCCAGAGTCATTAAGAGGAACGATCGGCGAGAAAAAGTGGCAGGTTCGGACACGAGAGCATTCCCATCGAGGTCAGTGCGACTTGGGGCCGGCTTTTCGGCCAGTTTCAAGGCCTTTTCAACAAGTAAATAGCCAAAAAGTCTACATTTGGACTTTCACAAATGGGCCATGTATCGCATAAGCCAACAAACTTTCGCTAGAGGTCAGAGACGTTGAAGCGTTTTTCGTTAAGAAAAGGATTGGATGTACCCATTCAGGGGGAACCCAAGGCCGAGATTCAAGCCAACTCGAATGTGAAAACCGTGGGTATCTTGGGGGACGACTACATCTCTCTCAAACCGCGCATCCTGGTCGCCGAAGGTGATCTGGTCGGCGCCGGCACCCCAGTGATGTTCGACAAGGACACGCCCGAAGCCCAGATCGTGTCGCCCGTTTCCGGGCAGATCAAAGCGATCAACCGGGGCGCCCGCCGCAAACTGATCAGCATCGAGATCGAAGTGAATGAGGGCACAGCCCCCGTCGACTTCTCGGGTGTTGGCAATGCCGATACCGCCGAGGGTCTGGTCGAACGCCTGTGCGCCGCGGGTCTGTGGACTTCGTTTCGGACGCGTCCCTATTCCAAGGTACCCGCCCCAGCCAGCCGGCCCACCGCGATCTTCGTGAACGCCATGGAGACCGAGCCGTTGGCCGCCGACCCCGCCGGCATTATCGCCGCTGACGCCGACGCATTCGCCAAGGGTTTGGCTGCGATCACCTTGCTGACCGATGGCGCGACTTATTTGTGCCAGGCTGACGGCGCTGACATCCCCGGTGCTGACCTGCCGGGCGTCGAGGCCGCAGCGTTTGCCGGCCCGCACCCCGCTGGCCTGCCCGGCACGCACATCCATTTCTTGCACCCGCCCAAGGCTGATCAGGCCGTTTGGACCATCGGTTACCATGACGTGATAGTCATCGGGCGCTTGCTGCTGACCGGCACGCTGGACACCTCGCGCGTGATTTCTCTGGCTGGGCCGGTCTGCAAGGAGCCGCGTCTGGTGAAAACCGTTGCTGGTGCCTCGATGGCTGATCTGGTTGCTGCTGATTTGCCGCAGGATCTGCCCGTGCGCATGATCTCGGGGTCGGTTCTTAGCGGCCGCATGGGCGAAGGTGAGAACGGTTATCTGGGCCGCTATGCGCGCCAGATCACCCTGATTGAAGAAGATCACAAGCAGATCCCGATGGGTTGGATCCGTCCGATGTTCTCGAAATTCGCGGTGCAGCCGGTGCTGGGCTCGGCCCTGTCGCGCGCCAAGTTCCCGCTGACCTCGAACCTGAACGGCGGTCGCCGCGCCATGGTGCCGACCGGCACGTTCGAAACGCTGATGCCGCAGGATTACCTGCCCACGCAGCTGCTGCGCGCGCTTCTGGTGATGGACACCGATCAGGCTCAGCTGCTGGGTGCGCTGGAGCTGGACGAAGAAGACCTGGGCCTGGTCGGCTTTGCCTGCCCGGCCAAGTATGAATACGGAATTGCCCTGCGCGATTGCCTGACGAAGATCGAGAAAGAGGGGTAATCCATGGGACTGCGTAACTTCTTTGATCGGATCGAGCCGCAATTCGAAAAAGGCGGCAAGTACGAGAAATACTTCCCCATCTACGAGATGGTCGAAAGTTTTCTGTACACCCCGAAGACCGTAACCACCGTTGCGCCCCACGCGCGTTCCTATGTGGATATGAAGCGGATCATGACCTATGTCGTGATTGCCACGATCCCCTGTATCCTGATGGCGCTGTATAACACCGGCTATCAAACCAACATGGCGATTGCCGAGTTTGGTGCCTCGGGCTGGCGTGCTGCGATCATCGACGCGCTGGGTATCGGCTTCAACGCTGCGAACCCGTTGGCGAATATGCTGCACGGGCTGATGTATTTCCTGCCAGTTTATATCGTGACGCTGGTTGCGGGCGGTATCTTCGAGGTGATCTTTGCCACCATCCGCAAACACGAGGTGAACGAGGGTTTCCTTGTGTCCTCGATGCTGTACGCGCTGATCGTTCCGGCCACCACACCGCTGTGGCAGGTCGCGCTGGGCATCATCTTTGGCGTCGTGATCGGCAAAGAGGTTTTTGGCGGCACTGGCAAGAACTTCCTGAACCCCGCTCTGACGGGTCGGGCGTTCCTGTACTTTGCCTATCCCGCTCAGCTGTCGGGCGACAGCGTCTGGGTGCCGGTTGACGGGTTCACCGGCGCGACCGCGCTGGCTGTGTCCGCATCGGAAGGTTATCAGAACCTGGCCGCCCACGGCATGAGCTGGTGGGACAGCTTCTATGGCTTTATCCCCGGTTCAATGGGCGAAACCTCGACCTTGGCCGCGCTGATCGGCTTGGCCTTCCTGCTGTTCACCAAGATTGCCAACTACCGGATGGTTGTCGGCTGTCTGGCCGGGATGATCGGGTTTTCGTTGCTGCTGAACTGGATCGGGTCGGACACCAACCCGATGTTCGCGATGCCATGGTATTGGCACCTGGTGCTGGGCGGCTATGCCTTTGGCCTGGTTTTCATGGTGACCGAGCCTGTTTCGGGCGCACACACCAATATGGGCCGCTACTTCTATGGTGCGCTGATCGGGTTCATGGTGGTGATGATCCGCGTTGTGAACCCCGCCTTCCCCGAAGGCATGATGCTGGCCATCCTGTTCGGCAACGTTTTCGCACCCCTGATCGACTATTTCGTCGTTCAGGCCAACATTAAACGCAGGGCAAAGCGACATGGCTGACAACAACCAGACCCCCGCCGAAGCCAAGGGTTTCATCCGCCGTTTTCTGGATGCTCCGCCTGACACCGTAGGTAAGACGATTTTCGTTGCCGTAGCGGTTTGTCTGGTTGCGTCGATCGTCGTGTCGGCCGCCGCAGTGGCGCTGCGCCCGATGCAGGCTGTCAACGCGCTTAAGGACAAGCAGATCAACATTCTGCAGGTCGCGGGCATCTATGATCCCGCACAGGACGTGGTCGAGGCTTTCGCTGCCTTCGAACCGCAAATCCTGGAGCTGGAGACCGGCGTCTTCACCGATCAGTTCGACCCGGCCTCTTTTGATGACCGCGACGCAGCTGACGATCCGGCGACCTCGGTCGCACTGGCCGACGATCCGGCTGGCATTGGCCGTCAGGGCAAGTTTGTCACTGTTTACCTGCTGCGCGACGAGGTCGGCGCCATCGACAAGGTGATCCTGCCGATCCATGGCTATGGCCTGTGGTCCACCCTCTATGGCTTCATCGCGCTGGAGGAGAACGGCAACGATATCTTCGGGCTGCAGTTCTATGAACACGCCGAAACGCCCGGTCTGGGCGCCGAGGTGGACAACCCGCGCTGGAAAGCCTTGTGGAACGGCAAGAAGCTGGCCGATGAAAACGGCAAGCTGCAGATCAGCGTGACCAAAACGGTCCCGGCTGCTGGCCCCGAGCATCACATCGATGCGCTGGCCGGTGCAACGCTGACCACGGCCGGCGTCCACAACCTGGTGAACTTCTGGATGGGGGAGGCGGGCTATGCCCGATTCCTTGAGAACCTGAAAGCGGGGAATATCTAATGGCACACAAGCGCAGAGAAATGCTGGTCGATCCGCTGGTCGACAACAACCCGATCACGCTGCAGGTGCTGGGCATTTGTTCGGCCCTGGCTGTGACCTCGTCCTTGCAGGTGGCCTTTGTGATGGCCATCGCGGTGACACTGGTGACGGCGTTTTCGTCCATGTTCATCTCGATGATCCGCAGCCAGATCCCCGGTTCGATCCGGATCATCGTGCAGATGGTGATCATCGCGTCGCTGGTGATCCTGGTGGACCAGATGCTCAAGGCCTATGCCTTTGAGATTTCAAAAACGCTGTCGGTGTTCGTGGGCCTGATCATCACCAACTGTATCGTGATGGGCCGCGCCGAGGCGTTTGCGATGAAAAACCCGCCGATCGACAGTTTCATCGACGGTATCGGCAACGGTCTGGGCTATGGATTGATCCTGATGCTGGTCGGTGTCATCCGCGAGCTGTTCGGTTCCGGCAGCCTGTTTGGTGTCACCATTCTGGAGACAGTCAACAACGGTGGCTGGTACGTGCCCAACGGCCTGCTGCTGCTGCCACCCTCGGCCTTCTTCATCATCGGTCTGATCATCTGGGCCTTCCGCACCTGGAAGCCCGGTCAGGTCGAAGAGCGCGAGTACAAAATTCAAACGGTGGAGGGACACTGATGGAAGGTCTCATCTCACTTGCGGTCAAGGCGATCTTTGTTGAAAACCTGGCCCTGTCCTTCTTTCTGGGCATGTGTACGTTCATCGCGGTGTCGAAAAAGATCTCGACGGCGATCGGTCTGGGTATCTCGGTTATGGTCGTGCAGGCGATTACCGTGCCAGCCAACAATCTGATCCTGTCGTACCTACTGGCGCCCGGTGCGTTGGCTTGGGCGGGCTTTCCGGATGTCGATCTGACCTTTCTGGGCCTGATCTCGTATATCGGGGTGATCGCGGCGCTGGTTCAGATCCTGGAGATGGTTCTGGATAAGTATTTCCCGCCCCTCTACAACGCCTTGGGTGTTTTCCTGCCCCTGATCACCGTGAACTGCGCCATCCTGGGTGGGTCGCTGTTCATGGTCGAGCGTGGCTATAACTTCACCGAGGCTGCCACCTATGGCGTTTCCTCGGGCTTTGGTTGGGCCCTGGCCATCACCGCGATGGCGGGTGTGCGGGAAAAGCTGAAATACTCTGATATCCCTGACGGGCTTCAGGGCCTGGGCATCACCTTCATCACCGCAGGTCTGATGGCTTTGGCCTTCATGTCCTTCTCTGGCGTGAAACTCTGAGGATCCAAAGTTATGGAAACATTCGGCCTTGGAATCGTTCTGTTCACTCTGATCGTCCTTGCCCTTGTGACGATCATTCTGGCCGCGCGGTCAAAATTGGTGTCCAGCGGCGACGTGAATATCACCATTAATGGCGAGAAAACCATCGCGGTGCCCGCCGGTGGCAAACTGCTGCAAACGCTGGCGGAACAGAAACTGTTCGTCCCGTCGGCTTGTGGCGGCGGCGGAACCTGTGCGCAGTGTCGGGTAAGGATCCACTCGGGTGGCGGTTCGATCCTGCCCACCGAGGAAAGCCATATCACCAAGCGAGAAGCGGCATGTGGCGACCGCCTGTCCTGTCAGGTTGCGGTCAAGCAGGACATGGAAATCGAAGTCCCCGAGGAAGTGTTCGGCGTCAAAAAGTGGGAATGCACCGTACGTTCTAACGACAACGTCGCGACCTTCATCAAGGCGCTGGTGCTGGAACTGCCCGAAGGCGAGGACGTGAACTTCCGTGCGGGTGGCTACATCCAGATCGAAGCGCCTGCGCATCAGTTGAAGTACACCGAGTTCGACGTGCAGGAAGAATACCGCGAAGACTGGGACAAGTTTAACCTGTGGCAGTATGACTCCACGGTGGCTGAGCCGATTGAACGCGCCTATTCGATGGCCAACTATCCGGACGAAAAAGGCATCATCATGCTGAACGTCCGTGTCGCTTCACCGCCTCCAGGCTCGACGGGTATTCCCGCTGGTCAGATGTCCTCGTACATCTTCAACCTGAAACCCGGTGATAAAGTCACCATCTCCGGCCCGTTCGGCGAATTCTTCGCCCGCGAGACTGAAAAGGAAATGGTTTTCATCGGTGGTGGTGCCGGCATGGCCCCCATGCGGTCGCATATCTTTGATCAGCTTAAGCGCCTGAAAAACAAAGATCGCAAGATCACCTTCTGGTACGGCGCGCGCTCGAAGAAAGAGATGTTCTTTGTTGAGGATTTCGACGAACTGGCCGCCGAGTTCCCCAACTTCACCTGGCACGTGGCTCTGTCCGATGCCCTGCCCGAGGATGACTGGGGTGGCTACACAGGCTTTATCCACAACGTTCTGTACGAGGAATACCTCAAGAACCACCCGGCGCCCGAGGATTGCGAATACTACATGTGTGGCCCGCCCATCATGAACCAGTCGGTGATCAACATGCTCTTGGATCTGGGCGTTGATCGCGAAGACATCATGCTGGATGATTTCGGCGGATAAGACATCGAAAACCGGCCTGAGATTTCAGGTCGGTTTTTCTTTGACTCGGGGGAGGTGTGGAATCCTCCTGCGGATGTGCGTAAATATCCTGAAAGAAGCGGTTTGTTGATCGGTCCGTAAGGCAACGCGGTTCAGATCTGAGGGTCAATACCCTCTCATTTTACCGCGCATCTGCTGGGAAATCAAAGGGCTGCCTAACAAAAAAGAAGCGCCCTTTTTGGGGGCGCTTCTTTCGTTTTTCCAGATCTGGCCTGAGCCTTAGAAGTGGACGGAACGTGCGGTGCCTGGGATTTCCTTTGGGGGTGCGAACTTGGTCAGGTCGATGCCTTCGACGGCGGTTTTGTACTCTTCCAGGGTCGGGGTGCGGCCCAGGATGGCTGACAGGACCACGACCGGGGTCGAGGCCAGCAGGGATTCGCCTTTCTTGTCGGGGGCATCGCCCACCACGCGGCCCTGGAACAGGCGGGTCGAGGTGGCCAGGACGGTGTCGCCCTTGGCAGCCTTTTCCTGGTTGCCCATGCACAGGTTACAGCCCGGACGCTCCAGGTACAGGATGTTCTCGTACTCGGTGCGGGCGTTGGTTTTCGGCGCCGCGTCGTCGAACTCGAAGCCCGAGTATTTCTCCAGAACTTCCCAGTCGCCCTCTTCCTTCAGCTCATCGATGATGTTGTAGGTCGGGGCGGCCACGACCAGCGGGGCCTTGAACTCGACCTTGCCGGTGGCTTTTTCCAGGTTCTTGAGCATCTGCGCCACGATCTTCATGTCGCCCTTGTGCACCATGCACGAGCCGACAAAGCCCAGGTCCACATGCTTTTCAGCCTTGTAGTACGAGATCGGGCGGATCGTGTCATGGGTATAACGCTTGGACACGTCGATGTTGTTGACGTCCGGGTCCGCGATCATCGGTTCGACGATCTGGTCCAGATCGACCACGACCTCGGCAAAATACTTGGCGTTGGCATCCGGCGTCAGGGCCGGCTTTTCACCCGACCTGATCTCGGCGATCCGCTTGTCCGCCTTGGCGATCAGACCAGCCAGCAGCTGTGCCTCGTTGTCCATGCCCTTGTCGATCATGATCTGGATGCGGCTCTTGGCCAGTTCCAGAGACCCGATCAGCGTCTCGTCATTCGAGATACAGACCGAAGCCTTGGCTTTCATCTCGGCGGTCCAGTCGGTGAAGGTAAAGGCCTGGTCGGCCAGCAGGGTGCCGATATGCACTTCGATCACCCGACCCTGGAAGACGTTGTCGCCATGCTGCGCCAGCATCTGCGCCTGGGTGGCGTGCACCACGTCGCGGAAGTCCATGTGGTCAGCCATCTGGCCCTTGAAGGTCACCTTGACCGATTCCGGGATCGGCATCGACGCCTCGCCGGTGGCCAGCGCCAGCGCCACGGTGCCACTGTCCGCACCAAAGGCTACGCCCTTGGACATACGGGTGTGGCTGTCGCCGCCGATGATGATGTCCCAGTCATCCACGGTGATGTCGTTCAGCACCTTGTGAATCACGTCGGTCATCGCGTGGTATTTACCTTTGGGATCGCGCGCCGTGATCAGGCCAAAGGAGTTCATGAAGGCCATCAGCTTGGGGATGTTGGCCTGTGCCTTCAGGTCCCAAACCGACGCGGTGTGACAGCCCGACTGGTACCCAACGTCCAGCGAGGGCGAGATCACGGTGGCCGCCATGGCCTCCAGTTCCTGCGCGGTCATCGGGCCGGTGGTGTCCTGGCTGCCAACAACATTCACCTGAACACGCACGTCCGAGCCAGCATGCAGCGTCTTGCCCGGGGTCGCGCCGCGGGCGTTGCGGTTGAAGATCTTCTCGACCGCGGTCAGGCCCTGGCCTTCGATCGATACTTCTTTCGACGGCGCGTAGGCCGATTTCAGGTCCTGGCCCAGGGCCTCGGCTGCGAATGTCTGCAGCTTCTTGCCAAAGACCACGGCGTAGGAACCGCCAGCCTTGATGAACTCGACCTTCTGAGGGGTCAGCGAGGACGAGATGTCGACCAGCTCGGTGCCGTCGGCGTCGTACAGTTTCTTGTCCTTGGTGTTGATGGTCAGAACCTTGCCGGTCTCAACCGAATAGGCCTGCTCCAGCACCGGATCGCCATTGTCATCCAGAACGGTGTTGCCGTCCGCGTCGACCTTCTTGACCCAGTTCTTCAGGTCAATGCCGATGCCGCCGGTCACGCCAACGGTGGTCAGGAAGATCGGCGAGATGCCGTTGGTGCCGGCCACAACGGGGGCGATGTTCACGAAGGGAACATAGGGGCTGGCCTGTTTGCCGGTCCACAGCGCCACGTTGTTCACACCAGACATCCGCGACGAGCCAACACCCATCGTGCCTTTTTCCGCGATCAGCATGACGCGGGCGCCGGGGTTGGCCTCTTGCAGGGCAACGATTTCACCCTGAGCTTCGGGGGTGATCATGCACTTGCCATGCAACTCGCGGTCAGCACGGCTGTGGGCCTCGGCGCCGGGCGACAGAAGGTCGGTCGAGATATCACCCTCGGCGGCGATATAGGTGACAACCTTGATCTCTTCATCGATGTCCGGCAGCTTGGTGAAGAACTCGGCCTTGGCATAGCTGTCCAGGATATCGGTCGCCACGGCATTGCCTGCGGCGTGGGCCTCGGACAGGCGATCCATGTCCGCTTCGTACAGGAATACCTGGGTCTTCAGAACCTCGGCTGCCTGACCGGCCAGCGCCGCATCATCCCCAAGCGCCACATCCAGCAGAACCGCAATCGAGGGGCCGCCCTTCATGTGCGACAAAAGCTCGAACGCGAAATCAGGCGTGATCTCGGCAACAGTCTCGGTGCCAAGAATGATGTCCTTCAAAAACGCCGCCTTCACAACGGCCGCGCTCGTGGTGCCGGGCAGCGTGTTGTAAATGAAATGCTGCAAAGAGTCCGCGCGATACTCGTTCCCGGTATCCTTGATCTGCGCGATCAACGCCCCAACCAGGGCACCATCGTCGATAGGCTTGGGATGCAATCCCTGATCTTTACGGGTCTCGATCTCGGTAAGGTAATCTGTGTACAAGCTCATGTTGATTCCGGCGTCTGAGATTAAGATTAAAGCTTGAATGCCGGGCTTCAGATTTGACTGGCGAGCCCGGTAAAGCTGGTTGCATGCCGTGGTATACCAAAAGGGCCAAAGAAGCAAGATACAGGTTGGTGACAAGCGCACCGATTTGCATCCGCTTCCCCGTTCCTAGAGCCACGAGGGTGAAGGAATGGTTGTCTATAGGAGCCGAATCTGCAACCAATCAAGGCTTTTCTGTCAAACGCGCGCTATGCCGCAAGCCGCCTTTGATCAGGGGATACGCCCGTGGTTTCGGATTGGTATTGCGAACCCGGCGCGAAAGGCGTTGCATGAACTTGGTTTCACTTGGAGCTCACCGGTGAAGAAAGATGACGACAGCTTCGTCTGACGTCAAAATTCCAACCAAAGCCCTGATCGGTAACATCACACTGGCTATTCTGGTGACGCCAATCTTTAACGCCTCACGCGGCAGTTTGCTTTGGCCGATGCTGTTCCATTCGCAGCTGATCAATCCGTTCTGGCCGGATGCGCAGCCCTATGACACCTGGATTTTGGTAGCGGTGACCGTGGTTGTGATCTGGTGGAACCGGGATGCAATGCTGCATCGTAAGGGCGCAGTCACACAAGTTGTGCCATCTTAAAAAGCAAGGCCGACCCGAAGGCCGGCCTTACCCCCACGGGATGACGGGAGGAATTACTTCCCGTCGGTGTGTTTCTGGATCAGCGCCTTGGCCTCGGCCAGCAACGCGGCCCCGTCAATGCCCTTGGCGGTGACGTCTTTGACCCAGCGATCATAGACAGGCTGAGCGAAGGCCTTCCATTTCTCGCTGTCGTCTGCCGAAATGGTGATCACCGTATTGCCTGCGTCCACAGCCTTTTGGCGGGCGGGGCCGTCGGCGCTGGCTTGCTGGGACCCTGCAAAGGCCGAGAACTCGATGCCCGAGTTGGCGTCGAACACCGCCTTGATGTCCTCGGGCAGGCTTTCATAGCGATCCTTGTTCATCGCCAGAGTGAAGGTCAGCGTATAAAATGCATAGCCTTCCGCGAACTCGGTGTGATTGCCCACCAGTTCAGGCACTTTAAGGGCGGTCGTAACCTCCCACGGGATCACAGCGCCGTCGATCACACCCTTGGACAGGGCCTCGGGGATGGCGGTGACGGGCATACCGATCGGAACAGCACCCAGGTTTTCCAGCAAGAACCCGGCCATGCGGCTGGGGATGCGGAACTTCATCCCGGTCATGTCCTCCATCGTGCGGACGGGCTTGTTGGTATGCAGCATACCCGGCCCATGGACCCAGGCACCGATCAGGTGGACATTGCGATAGTCGGTGTCCTTCATCTCTTTCTCGAACAGCTCCCAATACGCGCGGCTGGTTGCCTCGGCATTGGTCATCAGGAAGGGCAGTTCAAACACTTCCGATCGCGGGAAACGTCCGGGGGTAAAACCGTTCACCGTCCAGGCCAGATCCACGATGCCGTCTTGCACCTGGTCCATAAGTTGGGGCGGTTTGCCGCCCAGTTGCATCGAGGGGTAATGTTCGATCTTCACCCGCCCGTTAGTGCCGGCCTCGATCCGTTTGATCCATTCGTCCAGCACCAGGCGCGGGACATTGGCCTGCTGCGGCAGGAATTGGTGGAGCTTCAGTGTGATGTCCGCAGCCATCGCCTGGCTGGCGATCAAGGCTGTTGCGGCGGTCAGGCCCGCAAGGACCGTGCGTCGAAATGTGTTCATCGTTTCCTCCCTGAATGAACATGTTTGGCCCGGCGCAGAACGCCGGGTCCGTTGGTCACGCAGCCTTGTTGGCTGTCATTTGGATCAAAGCCTGCCTGTCAATCTTGCCCGTTCCCGTTTTGGGCAGCTCATCGACATAGTCGAACAGACGCGGGGCCTTGAACGGTGTCAGTACGGATTTGACATAGTCGCGCAGGTGGTTGGTTTCCCCGTACCCGGCCTCGCATCCCGGTTTCAGGGCGACCACCGCGCGCAAGGCCATCCGCTTGTCCCCCAGCTCTTGCGCCAGAACGGCGCATTCGTGCACGTCCGGGTGTTCGTTCAGGCAGCGTTCGACCTCAAGCGGCCAGACCCATTGGCCGGATACCTTGATCAGCTCGTCCGCTCGACCCTGGAAGTAGAAATACCCATCCTTCTCGATGAAACGATCCCCGGTATAGATCCACTCGCCCCGCATCGCGTCGGCGGTTTTGTCCGGGCGGTTCCAGTAACACGGGGCCGAGGAATGTCCGCGCACGAACATCACGCCCTCTTCTCCGGGTTTGGCGGGTTGTCCATCTGGGGCTTCCAGCCGTACTTCGTATCCCGGAACCCGCGCGCCTGCCGCGCCAAGGCGGTGGTCGTCCAGGGTATTCGACAGATAAACATGCAGCATCTCGGTCGAACCCAGCCCTTCGGTCGGGCCGTGCCCGGCAAGGGATTTCCACGCGTTGTAGACGTCCTCGGACAAAATTTCAGCCGCCGACATGGATTGCCGTAACGAGGACAGATCACGATTGGCAACCCCTTCCGTTCGGGCCAGCGCGGTATACAGCGTTGGCAGACCGAACAGCACGCTGGGCCGATAGATTTCGATCGCGTCCAGAACGGCATCGGGGCGGGGCTGACCCGGCATCAGCAGGACCGTTGCCCCCACCGCATAGGGGAAGGTGACCGAGTTGCCAAAGCCATAGGCGAAATAAGTTTTCGGCACCGAAAAGGCGATGTCATCCGGCTGCAGCTTCAGCACGTGTTCGCCAAAGGACTTCTGCGTATAGGCCATGTCGTGATGCAAATGGACGATCCCTTTGGGACGCCCCGTAGATCCCGAGGAATACATCCAGAACGCCATGTCATCGGGGCCGGTATCGGCGCAACTCAGCACGGCGGACTGCCCGGCCAGGAAATCCTGATCCGAAAAGCAATCGCCTGCGGTTCCATTCACCGTGATGATGGTTTGCAGATCTGTGCCAGCAATAGTGGAGCCGGCGAAAACCGGGGCCAGCTCGGCCTCGGTCACCGTGAACCGCGCGCCGCTGTCCTTGAGGAAGTAGTTCAACACGTCAGGCTTGGTCTGGATATTCAGCAAAACAGGGACAAACCCGGCCCGAACCGCGCCAAAGAACGCGGCGGGATACGAAGGCGTGTCGTCCAGGAAAAACGCGATCCGTTCGCCGCGTTGCAGCCCGGCTTGGGTGAAAGCGTTGCCCCATTTGGCCGCTTCGGCGATCAGCTGGGCATAGGTCAGACAGCCCTTGGGGCCAATGACGGCCAGTTTTTCAGGATTGCGTGTTCCGTTCTGCCACAGGATTTCGGAACAATTGGGATGATCGGCGGCATCAAAGCCGATCTCCGCGGCCCCCGGTACACCTGCAGGTACCGGGTCAGCGATAGGGTCCGGTTGGGACTCCTTATAGGCATCATATTCTGCCATAAACTGAGGCGTGATCTGGCGCATCCGTTCCATGTCCACGCGGCCGGACCGAGTGAGATAGTTGAACGCGAAATCCAGCGGGGGCAGGGCCATTTTCTGGCCAAAGGTTTCATACCAGGTGGCCGAGGTATTGGCCGCATCCACGATTTTCTTGGCGACGGGCGGGCGTTCAGCCTGATAGGCCTCCAATGCTTTGTTGACATCGCCGTGCGTTTTCAGCGCGTGAACCAGCGCGATGGCATCTTCCATCGCCAGCCGTGTCCCGGACCCGATCGAGAAATGGGCCGTATGCACGGCATCCCCCAGAATGGCCGTTTTGGGGGCAATCCAGCTTTCGCACCAAAGTCGCGGGAACTGCCGCCACATGGATTTGTTGATGACCAGATCGGTGCCTTTCAGCACGTCCTTGAACAGCTCGCCACACAGTTTGGCGCTTTCCTCTTCGCTCATCTGATCAAAGCCATAGGCTTGATACACGTCGTCGCTGCATTCCACGATGAATGTGCTGCGACCCGGGGCATAGCGATAATGGTGCGCGTTCAGCGGGCCCTTATCGGTTTCGATGAAGGTTTGGGTCAGCGTGTCAAACGGCACCGTCGCACCGAACCAAGCGAAATGGTTGTCGAAGTTCTCGATTTTGGGCTTGAAGTGCTGCTCCAGCGATTGCCGCGCAAGCGAGTTCAGACCATCCGCGCCAATCACCAGGTCAGCCTCAAGTTCGTCCAAGGATTGGATGTGCGTGTTAAACCGAATGGGCACGCCCAGGGCGCGGGCGCGGTCCTTAAGGATCTCGATCAGCTCCAGACGACCGATGGCGGTAAAGCCGACGCCATCCAGGGTCACCTGACCATCAGGCAGGTTCAGCGTCATGTTCTGCCACCGCTCCATCTGGGGAACGATCAGGTCATGGGTTTCGGGGTCGTCGGCCTTAAGAAACTCCAGCGCGCGGTCGGAAAACACCACACCAAAGCCAAAGGTCGCGCCCTCGGGGTTCTGCTCGGTTACGCGGACCTGCACGTCCGGCAACAGCCGTCGGATCAGAATTGCGGTGTAAAGACCGGCCGGTCCCCCGCCAAGAATTTCAATGCTGGAAAGCTGTGACATGATCTCTCCCATAATCTGTCGACTTTCATATAGGGCTAGGGTAGAATTACAAATAACGCAATAAATTTTATAATATGGAAAAAAGAGATGATGCATAATCTAACCCATACGGTCACTTTCGGGGACTGTGATCCCGCGGGAATAGTGTTTTATCCCAACAGCTTCCGATGGATGGATGCCTGTTTTCACGACATGCTGGCCCGAGCCGGGGGACATGCAGGGCTTTGCAAGGAAATCGGATCAGTTGGTATAGGTCTTGCGGACGCCTCGGCGCAGTTCAGGTCTCCGATGATGGATCGCGACGCCCTGTCGATTCGCCTTTTGGGCATCGAATGGGGCGCCCGCGCACTGACCGCGCGCTATGAAACCTGCGTGGGCGAGCGGCTGTGCTTTACAGGCACCGAGGTGCGGTGCATTTTCAAGAAAACGGACAAGGGCATAAGCGCGGATACCACGGACGCGCTGCGAGCCCTGTTAGAGGAGCGATTGAATGGCTGACGAACAGGGTGCCGGACAGGGGATCAAATCACTGGATTCGGCGCTAAGCGTCCTTCTTCATCTTGGTTCGCTCAGCGGTCCTTCCAGCCTGACCGAGATCGCTCGGGTTTGCAGTATGCCGCCCAGCAAGGTGCACCGCTATCTGGCTTCGTTCATTCAGGCGGGGCTGGTCCGGCAAGAGGGACGTTCGGGGCAGTATGATCTGGGGCCGGGGGCGCTGCAGCTGGGTCTGTCCGCCATGTCGCGCCACGATTTCGTTAATTCAGCGGCGGATGGGTTGCCGGCCTTGGCCGCCCAAACCGGTGTGACGGTGCTGCTGGCGGTCTGGGGCACCGAGGGCGCGACGGTCGTGCGCTGGCAACGTGGCGAGATCCCGGCCGTGACCTCGATGGGGTTAGGGACCACGCTGCCGTTGCTCAACTCGGCCACGGGGCGCGCGTTCCTGGCCTGGGCGCCGGAAGGCGCGATTGCGACTCAACGCGAAAAAGAACTGCGCCGCGCCGTGCGAAACCCCGGCATTCTGGTCGATGTCGCGGCAAATAAAACCGGGCTGAACGCACTGGTTGCCCAGATCAAGGCAGACGGTTTCGCCCATGTCCGCGGCGAGTATATTCCCGGCCTTGTGGCTGTCGCGGCCCCGATTTTGGATTGGCAGCACGAGGCTCAGGCGGTGATCACTTTGGTCGGTATCGACCCGGCCATGGCCGAGCCTGGCTCGGAAGCCGTGCAGGTTTTACGAGAATTTTGCCTGGAAAAATCGATGACCCGGCGCTTGGACTAGGCTCCAGCCCTCTCTCACACGGAATTTGAATCAGCGTGACAGGAAATCTGTCGGCGCCAATATCCTGTGTTTATGGCCAATCCAGCCCATTTGAGTGGATTGGGGCGCAATTGGGGCAGAAAAAAGGCAACCACATTAACTTTAAGAAAAATTAAGTTCTTTAAAAATCAACTAGATAGATAAAAACTTGGATTTTGCATTGTGACAAAAAAGTGGCCAGCATCGCTGTGGCTGACGTAAGGTCGGCTTGTCTGTACACCAAATATGACCACGAAACGGGTGCGCGGCAGTGGGGGCTGCCAAGCTGATCCGTGGAAAGGCTGACATGAAACTTCTGACTGCGCGCAGCTGCCTGCGCAGGTCTCTGGCTTTGGCCCTGAGTCTTGGGCTGATGATCTCTGGTTCCCTGATGCCGTCTGACGCCCGGGCGCAACAGAACTCGATGCTGGTGCGTGTTGTTCAAAATGATCGGGGTGGTGTGGTCGGTAACCGGGCGAAAGAGATCGCGAAAATCCAGGCGCGCCATCAACGGGTCGAGATCCGCGGCAAGGTCTGCCTGTCTTCGTGCACGATGTATCTGGGGGCTGGCGATGTTTGCGTGGACCCCAGCACCAAGTTCGGATTTCACGGCCCCAGCTTCTATGGCAAGTCGCTAGAGCCGCATCAGTTTGAATATTGGTCTGCTGTCATTGCCTCGTACTATCCGGCGCGTTTGCGCGAATGGTACATGTCTGAAGGGCGCTATAAATCCGATGGCTATTACACCATGTACGGCGCACAGCTGATCAGGCTTGGCATCGCTCAGTGCTGACGCCGCCGCGTTACTGCGTGTCCGAAGAACTGGAGCCACCGACCAGAACGCCAACGACAACAGCGCCGCCACCGATACCGACAAGGCCACCAAGCCCGCCAAGCAAGGGCACGAAGTTTGTTGCCTCGCCCACATCAGCCGGAGCGGCCGCGCCACCTTCGCACAGCACGCCGATATTGCCGTGTCGGCGCCATTCAGCGCGCAAAACCTTGAGGTCTCCGCACATGCGGCTTTCTTCGGCGATACGCATCGCTTCTTGCGGTGTGCGGGGTTGCGCGATGGCAGGCATTGCCAGCACGACCACCGCAAGGGTCGTCAGAGTTCTGAAAAACATGCTCGATCTCCGTTATCGTTGCCCAAGCATAACACGATTATCCACTTGGTTGAATGTATCACCCGAACTCTGGGCCATTTCATGACCATGGTGTGTTTTCCCGACCATTTGGCCCATATCGATGATTGCAATTGCTCCCTCGCTTGTGCGATTCTGTCCTCAGAAATAAGACAGCCCCGGGTTCACGGGGCGTGAATACAGGCAAATCGTTGGGATGATTGTTTAATATGCGCCGCGTGCTAATTACCGGTACGGCCGGGTTTATCGGATTCCACTTGGCCAAACGGCTGTTAAGCGAGGGGTTTCAGGTCCACGGCTACGACGCGGTCACTGATTACTATGACGTCAACCTCAAGAATCGTCGCCACGCGATGCTTGAAGAAAACCCCAACTTCTCGGTCACCATTGGGCGGCTGGAAGACATGGAGCTGTTGACCAAAACCTTTGACGATTTCCAACCGCAGATCGTCGTGCACCTGGCGGCGCAAGCCGGGGTGCGTCACAGCCTGGAATTCCCGCGCACCTACGTAGACAGCAACATCGTGGGCACCTTCAACGTGATGGAGAACGCCCGGCGGCAGAAGATCGACCACCTGTTGATGGCGTCGACCAGCTCGGTCTATGGCGCGAACGAGGATATGCCGTTCATCGAAACGGAAAAGGCGGACACGCAGTTGACGATCTACTCGGCCTCGAAAAAAGCGACCGAGAGCATGGGACATTCCTATGCCCATCTTTACGATCTGCCGGTCACCATGTTCCGGTTTTTCAGTGTCTATGGCACGTGGGGCCGCCCGGATTTGGCGTTGTTCCTGTTCGTGGACGCGATTCTGGATGGACGCCCGATCAACATCTTCAATAACGGGGAAATGGCACGCGATTTCACCTATGTTGACGACCTGGTGCGCGCGATCCAGCTGTTGATGGATGCCGTGCCCGTGCGTCCCGAGGACAGAGTTGTGCCCGAGGGCGACAGTCTTAGTCCGGTCGCGCCCTATCGGATCGTCAACATCGGAAACTCGGAACAAATCCGCCTGCTGGATTTCATTGAAGAGATCGAAAAATGTCTGGGGCAAAAGGCGATCCGCAACTACATGGGCATGCAAACCGGTGATGTGCCTGCTGCCTGGGCTGACACCAGCCTGCTGCGGCGGCTGACAGGGTATCAACCGAAAACCGATTATCGCGATGGGATTGCGCGGTTCGTCGAATGGTTCCGGGATTACTATCAGAAATAACCCAAGCGACCGCCAATAACAGAACAACGGGGCAGAGGGCGATGACAACAGGGACAAAGAAAATCGCGGTAATCGGGCTGGGCTATGTTGGCCTGCCCCTGGCCGTCGAATTCGGCAAACAGCGGCCCGTCGTTGGCTTTGATATCAAGACTGACCGGATCGCAGAACTGCGCGCGGGCAATGACACCACGCTTGAGGTCAGCGCTGAAGAACTGGCCGAGGCAAGCCAGCTGAGCGTTACCACCGACCCGGCCGATCTGGCCGATTGCCAGATCTATATCGTCACCGTACCCACGCCGATTGATGCCCATAAACGCCCCAACCTGACGCCGTTGATCAAGGCCTCGGAAACAGTTGGGTCGGTGCTGAAGAAGGGCGACATTGTCATCTACGAAAGCACGGTCTACCCCGGCGCCACCGAAGAAGATTGCGTGCCGGTGC
This sequence comes from Thalassovita sp., assembly GCF_965218685.1. Classification (GTDB taxonomy): domain Bacteria; phylum Pseudomonadota; class Alphaproteobacteria; order Rhodobacterales; family Rhodobacteraceae; genus Thalassobius. Next base: position 957,829 of record NZ_OZ244657.1, read on the forward strand.
TCGAGCGAGCCTCGGGGCTGACGTTCAACAAGGACTTCTTTGCTGGCTACAGTCCCGAGCGGATCAACCCCGGAGACAAACAGCACCGGCTGCCGGATATCCTGAAGGTCACGTCCGGCTCGACCCCTGAGATCGCCGCCGAGATTGACGCGCTATATGCGCAGGTGGTCACCGCTGGCACCTATATGGCCGAATCCATCCGTGTGGCCGAAGCCGCGAAGGTGATCGAGAACACTCAGCGGGATCTGAACATTGCGCTGGTGAATGAACTGGCGATCATCTTTGGCAAGATGGGCATTGATACCGAGGCGGTGCTGAAAGCCGCCGGAACCAAGTGGAATTTCCTGCCTTTCCGCCCCGGCTTGGTGGGCGGGCACTGTATCGGCGTGGATCCGTATTATCTGACCCACAAGGCCGAGGCCGAAGGGTATCACCCCCAAGTAATCCTTGCCGGGCGCCGGATCAACGACGGGATGGGCGCCTATGCTGCCGGGCAGATGGTGAAAGCCATGCTGCGCCAGAAAATCCAGGTGAACGGTGCACGGGCGCTGGTGATGGGGTTGGCCTTCAAGGAAAACTGCCCTGATCTGCGCAACACCCGCGTGGTTGATCTGATCGCCGAGCTTGAAACTTTTGGCGTGCAAGTGGATGTGCACGATCCCTGGGTCAGCAACACCGAGGCCGAGGCGGAATATGGAATCTCTCTGACCGAGGAGCCGGGACAAGATTACGACGGTGTTGTCCTGGCCGTCGCGCACAGCCAGTTCCGCGATATGGGCGCCCAGAAAATCCGCGCGCTGGGGGCCAAGGACAGCGTGTTCTTTGACCTTAAGAACGTTTTTGATCTTGCCGACAGTGATCTGAGGCTCTGACCCAGAAAGGCCCCGACCGATGAAACCCGCAGACACTCGTATCTCAGGACAGGGCTTTGGTTCCGTCTTGCGTACGCGCTTGGTGCGGGCGGGACTGGGCACGGCCGCGCTTAGGGTGATCGGCTTGGCGCTGACGCTGGGAACTTCGGTTCTGTTGGCGCGGGTCATGGGCCCCGAGGGCCTTGGAACCTATACGCTGGCATTTGCCGCCATCAGCCTGCTGGGCATTCCGGTACAGATGGGGATACCGGCGCTGGTGCTGCGCGAGACTGCCCGGGCGCAAGCAGTGGCCGATTGGCCCCGACTGCGCGGTATCTGGTTCTGGGCCACGCGGCGGATCTTGCTGGTGTCGGCGCTTATCGCGCTGAGCGTGGTGGTTGCGGTATTTACCTTGCCGGTTTTACCCGATGGCGCCCGTTCAGTTTTCCTGTTGGGTATACCGCTTATCCCGGTCATTGCCCTGTCGCAGATCCGAGCGGCCGCTCTGCGGGGCCTGGGCCGTGTGATCTGGGGGCAGTTGCCTGAAATCCTGATACGCCCGGCTTTGCTGGTGCTGCTGGTTCTGGCCTGCACTGCGGTGGTGACTCTGACGCCACGGCTGGTTATGGGGCTGCACCTGGTCGCCGCGGCGATTGCCTTTACCGTCGGGATGGCGCTGTTGATGCGCGCGCGTCCGGCCGAGTTGCTTCAGGGGGGCGAGCGTCAGATTGATCCCACATGGGCCCGTGCCGTGTTGTCCTTGGCGCTGATCGCCGGGGCGCAAAGCATCACCGCGAACGCCGATTTCCTTATGCTTGGTTGGTGGCAATCTGAACAGCAAGTCGGCGTCTACAAGGTCGCGACCTCGGGGGCTTCGCTGACAGTGGCAGGTTTGGGCGTGTTGGCGATGATCACCAACCCGCGTTTCGCAGCGCTGCATCAAACCGGAGATTCCCGCCAGCTGGCCCGTCTTGCTGCCTATGCTGCGGTCCTGGGCTTTGCTGCCGCGCTGCCGGTGCTGGTGATCTTTGCCATCTGGGGCGCGCCGATCCTGTCCGCAGTCTTTGGTCCGGCATTTGCGGGCGGAGCCGCGGCAATGCTGATCTTGACCGCAGGTCAAACCCTAAGTGCTTTTTTTGGGGCCTGCATCGGCCTGTTGAACATGACCGGGCACGAGCGCCAGGCCATGCGAGGGGTGCTGATCTCGGCCCTTTTGAACGTGGCGCTGAACGTGGCCCTGATCCCCCCGTTCGGGATCGAGGGCGCGGCAGTGGCGACCTTGATTTCCACCGCGGTCTGGAACCTGCTGCTTTGGTGGTCGGTGCGCCGTCACCTTGGGCTGGACAGCTCGGTCCTGGGGCTTTGGTCTTGGAGACGCGCATGACCGCCAGACCCAACTTCTTTATCGTCGGAGCCCCAAAATGCGGAACAACCGCCTGGGCCGAGTATCTGAGGACGCATCCCCAAATCGGTTTTGCCCGGCAAAAAGAGCCACACTATTTCAACACCGATTTCCCGGATTTTCGCTGGGCCCGAAGTCAGGCCGACTATCTGTCCTTTTTCGAAGGATGCGAGGGCAAGACGGCGATCGGAGAGGCGTCGGTCATGTATCTCTATTCGTCCGAGGCCGCTGCGAATATCGCTCGGTTTGACCCGGGCGCGAAGATCCTGATCTTTCTGCGCGACCCGGTGCGTTTCCTGCCATCCTACCACAACCAGCTACTGTTGAACCTGGACGAGGATATCCGCGACTTTGGCCAGGCATGGGCGCTTTCGGGGGAGCGCGCGAAAGCGCTGCCCTCGACTTGTCGGGATGCCAAATTCCTGGACTATCCCGCAGCCGCGCGTTTTGCGCAGCAAATTCAGCGGTACCGCGCGCATTTCCCAGACGCTCAGATCAAGATCCTGCGGATGGAAGAATGGAAGCCGAATCCACGTGCTGCGTACTTGGACGTGCTTGAATTTCTGGGCCTGCCCGATGACGGCCGAGTTGATTTTCCGGTGATCCATAAGGCCAAGCATCATTCCTCAGGGGCGGTGGCCAAGCTGATCCAGCGCCCCCCCGGTTGGGCGCTGCGTGTGGCGGCAGCAGTCCGTCGGGTGCTTGGGTTGAAACGACTGGGGCTGTCCAAGCTGCTGCGCCGAATGAATACCGGTACAGGCTATGCGAAAAGGGACGAGGAGAACGCAGAGCTGCAGGACGAAATCCGCGCCGCACTGGCCGAAGATCAGGCTCTGTTACAGCAGATTTTCAAGGAGCGCTCGCATGGCTGAGTTTCGCAGTGTTCTGCGCCGTATTGCAAGCCGGGTCTCACGATTGCGCGGCCGGACGCGGGTATTGCTGGCCCCCAACGTGACGGCAGGCGCGCGGATGCGTACGGGCCAGGGCACGCAGATCACCGTTAAGTTCGGCCAGCTGCAGATGGGTGAAGGCGTCTTCGTCGGCGTCGGCACCATCATAACCGCGCGGCTGCTGACGGACGGTGCCCCATGAAGGTTCTGCACGTCATCGACAGTCTGGGACGCGGCGGTGCTGAAACGGTGTTGCTGACGCTGCTGCCCTCTTTGCGGGCCCAAGGTTGCGCGGTCGAGGTCGCGGTGCGGCGCCCTCCGTATGATCTGGAGCCTGAGCTGACAGCGCTGGGCATTCGCGTGCATCGGCTGCCTTTGCTGGGGAAATGGGCGCTTCGGCGACAGGCACGGGCCCTGGCTGCGTTGGCCGGCCGGACAGGCGCCCAGATCGTTCACGCTCATCTGTACTTCCCAGCGGTGACGACAGCCTTGATGCGAGTGCTGCGCCTTAGCCCAGCGCGCTGTTTTGTGACTTTCCACAACCTTGCCTACGCCGGGGCCAACCGCGGGGGGGCGGGGCTGTGGTTAAAAAAACGACTGGCCTCATGGCTGTATCCGCGCGGATTTGACGGAATGTTTGGTGTCTCGCAGGCCGTTGCGCAGCACTATGAGCAGGCGCTGGGTCTGGCGGGTGTTCAGGTGCTGCCGAACCCGATTGATCTGCCTGCTGATCCGTCAACGGTGGTACGCGCAACCCCGCCTTTTCGGTTGGTCCTGCCGGGTCGCTTGGTGCCTGAAAAGGGACATGCCGACTTGATCAAGGCGCTGGGGTTGCTGGATGTTCCGACCCAGACGACCTTCTGCGGCGGAGGACCACTGCAAGAAGTTTTGGCCGCGCAGGCGCCAGATATCCGCATCACCGGCCCGTTGAATCACGCCCAGATGATGCAAGAGATCGCGCAGGCCGATCTGGTTATCGTGCCCTCTCGGTTCGAGGGGTTCGGGCTGACTGCTCTTGAAGCGATGGCGCTGTCACGGCCCGTGATCGCCTCGACTGCCGGGGGGCTGCCCGAGGTTCTGGGGGGCGCTGGCGTTCTGGTCCCGCCGCGTGATCCGCAGGCGCTGGCCGCAGCGATCAACGATCTGCTAAGCGACCCAGACCGACGCCAGACTCTTGGACAAGCCGCCCGCCAACGCGCCCAAACGCATTTCTCGGCGTCGGCGATTGCCGGAAAATTGCTGGAATATTATCGCCAGGCACTGTCAAAGGAGCACCCATGACTCGGGCTCTTTATATTACCTATACCGGCCTTCTTGATCCGCTGGGTCAAAGCCAAGTGCTGCAGTATGTGCTGGGGCTTTCCCAACGCCACCATATGGTCGTGCTTAGCTATGAAAAGCCCGAAAACCTGACCGACACCGCACGGCTGGCCGAGCTTGAGGACCGCCTGAAGGCTGCTGGTGTGACGTGGCACCGGCGAATTTGGCACCGCAAGCCGGGCATTCCGGCGACGATCTATGACATCAACCGGGGGATCGCCCAGGCGACGCGGATCGTGCGCGAGGAAGACATACAACTGGTGCATTGCCGCAGCTATATCGGCTCGATGATCGGGTTGGCGGTGAAAAAGCGCACGGGGGCCAAGCTGATTTTCGACATGCGGGGCTTCTGGCCAGACGAGCGGGTCGAGGGTGGTATCTGGCGCGCGGGCTCGCTGCCTTATCGGTATTTCAAACGGATCGAACGCAAGCTGTTCCAACAGGCCGATCACGTGGTGTCCTTGACCCGTGCGGGCGTGCGAGAGATCGCTGCCATGCCGTATTTGACGGGCCGGATGCCGCCTGTGTCGGTGATCCCGACCTGCACCAACCTGGATATGTTCCATCCAGTGCCGACCGCGCGTCGGGGGTTTACGCTGGGCTATGTCGGTTCGGTCGGCAGTTGGTACATGTTCACCGAGGTCGCACAGGCCGTAGCCCGACTGTTTGAAATGCGCCCCGATGCGCGGTTCCTGGTGATCAACAAAGGAGGCCACGATCTGATCCGATCCGAGCTGGAAAAAGCCGGGGTTGACCTTTCTCGAGTGGAAATCCGGCAAGTGCCGTTCGATCAAGTGGCCGAGCAGATCGGCCGCATGGACGCGGGCATTTTCTTTATCAAACCGGTCTGGTCCAAGCGCGCATCGTGCCCCACGCGGATGGGCGAGTTTCTGGCCTGCGGCAAGCCCTGCCTGGCCAATGCCGGTTGCGGGGATGTCGAAGAGGATTTCGCCCAGACCCAAACCGGTGTGACGCTGCCCTCGACCGATGATCAGGGTGTGGACTTGTCCGGGCTGGATGCCGCGCTTGAGCAGCTGATCGCCTTGTCCACGGACCCGAAGATGCAGACCCGCTGCCGGAGCGCGGCCGAAGAACGGTTCTCGCTTGGTGGCGCGATCGAGGAGTATGACAGCATCTACCAAAGGCTTGCCGAATGACCCAGCGCCCGCTCAAGGTTCTGTTTCTGACGCGCTATCCGGTGCAGGGTGCCTCGTCCCGGTATCGGGTGTTTCAGTATCTGCCCTTTCTGGAAAAGTTGGGGGTGCAGGCGGATGTGCAAAGCCTGATGGATGCGGACATGTACGCCCTGTCCACGCAGCCCGGTCAGACAATGCGCAAGATTTGGGCTACAGTGTGCGCCGTTGCCCGGCGTCTTTGGGCGCTGCGCAAATGGCGTCAGTACGACCTGATCTATCTACAGCGCGAGCTTTTGCCCTTTGGCCCACCCATCATTGAGCGTTGGCTGAAACGGCGCGGCGCGGTGGTGATGTTTGACTATGACGACGCCTTGTTCATTCACAAATCCAGCCGCTACACGCCGCTGGCTAGCCTGGTCCGTTCGCCTGATAAGGTGCGGCAGCTGTTCACGATCGTTGATTGCACAGTGGCCGGAAACAACTGGCTGCGCGACGCTGCACGGGCCGACGGCGGCGTGGCTGAAACGCTGGAGGTGGCCGAGGATACCGCGCGAATCCCGATGCATGCGCCGCATACGAATGATCGGCCAGTGACGATCGGTTGGCTTGGCTCGCCCTCGACTGTGAAATATCTGCACCTGATCGCGCCGGTGTTGCGGGATATCGCGGCTCGCTTCCCTGACGTTCGTTTCCGCATCATGGGCGGCGGAAATTTTTGCATGGAGGGCGTGCCGTGGCAGCTGTCCGACTGGTCGATCGAGGCTGAGCTGGAGGCCCTGGCGGATTTCGACATTGGCCTGATGCCTTTGCCGTCCGAAGATTGGGCCAAGGGCAAATCGGGGGGCAAAGCGCGCACCTATATGGCCGCCGGCGTTGTGCCTGTGTGCGCTGCGATCGGGTACAACAATGAACTGCTGACGGACGGGCAAACCGGGTTCCTGTGCGCCTCGCCCGAGGATTGGACCCGCGCGCTTGAGGCGGCCTTGGACGATGCGCAGCTTCGGCAGCGCATCGCATCTGCAGCGCGGGCCGAAGTAGAAACCCGCTTTGATCTGGAAGCGACCGCTGGCAAGATGCGTCAACTGTTCGACCGGGTACTGGAGGCTCGCTCATGACGGAAGCGCTGCCTCCGGCCATTGTGATGGGCCTTTCGCCCACCGGGCTGCACGTGGTCCGTACGCTGGGCCGTGCGGGGGTGCATGTTACCGGCGTGGCGGACGGATCGCAGGCGGGCGGGACCTCGCGGTATTGTCGGCGGGTGATCTATGGCTCGGCCGCTGAAAAGATCGACAAGATCTGCGCCGCCTTTCCCGAGGGCGGCGAAAAACCCGTGCTGATCGCGACTTCGGATCAGGATGTCGACCTGATCATGGAGAACGCGCAGATGCTGGCACGCCATGTTCGGTTTCAGCCCAGTTACGCAGACGGGCTGGCGCGACAGATCATGGACAAAGAGCGGTTTTATCAGCTGTGTCAGGCGCACGGCGTGGCTTATCCCCGCTTATGGTCCGGCACCAAGGCCCAGATCCTGGGCTTCGCCGACCAGATCGGCTTTCCCTGCCTGATCAAGCCTGCGTTGATCCAACTTCTCAAGGGGCGCATGGGCGGCCAAAAAGGATGGATCGCGCGTGATGCTCTTGAGTTTGACCGGAAAGTCGCCCGCATCCCCTCGGACGCGGGGACGCTGCTGGTGCAAGAGATCGTGGAAGGCCCTGAAAGCAACATCACCCTTTGGTGCGGGCACCTGTCGGGGCAGGGCGTGCAGAACGGTTGTACCGCGCGCAAGCTGCGGCAATATCCGCCGGGGTTTGGCTCGGCTTCGTTGGTGCAAAGCCATGCCGAACCCGACAGCGCCGGGATTGCCGAAACCTTGCTTAGCTCCCTAGGATACCAAGGCACTGCCGCTGCCGAGTTCAAGCGCGGACCAGATGGCGAACTGAAGATCATCGAGATCAACGTCCGCCCGTCGCTGTGGTTCTCGGTCACGGATCCGGCGGGGCGGCCTACGGTACTGTCCGCCTATCGCGATCTGGCGGGGCTGTCGCCGTTGCCTCAGCAGGCGCAGGTTGACGGCGTTCGTTGGCGCTATGCTCTGAAGGATCTGTATTCGCGGCTTTTCTATATCTTCAAATCCGGCTTTGTCCTGCCTGCCCCGGACATACGGGCCGCTGGCCCCGCGCAAAGACGCACATGGGCGGTTTTCGCCTGGGACGACCCGGTGCCCGCCTTGGCCGAGTTACGCAACTTCGCTGAAAAGGCTCTAAACCGCCTGAAAAGAGGCCGCAGATGAGCGGGCGGTTGGTCATATCCCTTGATTTCGAGCTGATGTGGGGTGTGCGCGATCATCGCTCGGTTGCGGGCTACGGTGACGCGGTTCTGGGCGCGCGCAAGGCGATTCCCCAGATACTGAGCCTGTTCAGTCAGCACGGCATCAACGCCACATGGGCCACCGTTGGCTTGCTGTTCGCCCGCACCCGTGACGAGATGCACGCCTTTGCCCCAAGTATCCGGCCTAGCTATGACAATGCGACATTGTCGCCTTATCCGGCGCTGGATCAGATCGGCGCGACCGAGGCCGCGGACCCCCTGCATTTCGGCCGCAGCCTGTTGGATCAGATCGCTGCCACCCCCGGTCAAGAGATCGCGACCCACACCTTTGGCCATGTATATGCGCTGGAGCCCGGCATGACCCCCGACGCCTGGCGCGCCGACCTGCAGGCAGCCATCGCCATTGCGCGGCAGGCGGGGCACCAGATGCGATCCATCGTTTTTCCGCGCAACCAGATGGGGGCGCAGCATGTCTCGATCTGCCAAGAACTGGGTCTGACCGTGATCCGAGGCAACGCGCCGGGCGCGGTTTATCGACCCCGTTCGGGGGACGAGCTGACCCTGTCGGTGCGGGCGCTGCGCTATCTGGATGGTGCGCTGCCCCTGCTAGGGTCCACAAGCTTTGAGCTGCCGGGAAAAGGCGCAGTGGTGGACGTGCCGGCCTCGCGGTTTCTGCGCCCCTGGAACCCGCGTTTTCCGCTGTATTCGAGCCTGCATCAGAGACGAATTAAGCGTGAAATGACCCAGGCGGCCAAGGCGGGTAAGGGCTATCACCTGTGGTGGCACCCCCATAACATGGGCCGCGACACACAGCGCAATATGGACCAACTTGATGCCATCCTAAGCCACTTTTCAAAGTTGCGGGCGCGGTTTGATTTTCAAAGCGTCAGCATGGGCGCATTCGGAGGCAGCGCATGCTGACTTACCTGACCGTGTTCACCGTCATTGCGCTGCTGGGGTTGTCGATCCCGGATCGGCGCTCTTTGGCGACGTTGCTGACCATCTGCCTGTTCATGCTGTGGTTCATGGGCGCGCGCTATATCGTTGGGTGCGATTTCAAGGCCTACTTCCTGCGCTATCACGACATCCTGCCGGGGCTTTACCTGACCGAGATTTTCGGCGAGCAAGAGCCCGGATTTGCCCTGATGTCCGCGATCCTAAAGACATTGGGGGCGCATTACATGTGGGTGAACATCTGTGCGTCAGCGCTGATGGTTGCAGGGTACTTTATTTTCGCCCGCGCGCATCGCAGCCCGATCATGATAATCGCGCTGCTGTTTCCGGTGAACATCGTTCAGCTGGGCATGTCAGGTATCCGTCAGGGCGTGGCCGTGTCTGCGCTGATGGTGGCCTCGGTGTTTTTCATGAAGGGGCGCGGCTGGATGACGGCGCTGATGATCGTGCTGGGCGCGCAGTTCCACAGCTCGTTGATCATGTTCCTGCCATTGGCCTTCATGGCCGGCCGCAAGGTCAGCATCGGGCGGATTGTGTTCGGCGTGCTGCTTCTGACGCCGGTCGCGATGTACATGCTAAGCGACCGTCTGGACGTGTATGCCGACCGCTATATCGAGCAAAACTTTGGCGCAATCACCTCGAGCGGGGCAGTCATTCGCTATGCGATCATCATGATTCCGCAGGTGTTTTTCCTGTTCTACCATCGTCGCATCCAAGAGCAGTTTCCCGAGGTTTACAGTCTGCTCAAGGTGTTCGTGATCATCAGCTTCAGCCTGATGCCGCTGGCAGTTTTTTCGTCCATCGCGCTGCACCGGATCAATTTCTATGTGATGCCGTTCAGTATCCTCAGCTTTGTCTACCTTTCGTGGTGCATTTTTCCGAAACGGCAGGTGCTTCTGGGCCGGGCAATTCCTGCGATGATCTATGGGACGTACCAGTTGACATGGTTCATGACCTCGTCCCACGCCGAGGCGTGCTATATCCCGTATCGCAGCTTCAGTTTTCTCATGCTGACGGGGGCCTAGGATGCGCGTTTTGCTGACGGTAAACGCGGCTTGGAATATCGTGAACTTTCGCCGCGCGCTGGTTCAGCATCTGCTGGATTCGGGGCATCACGTCACGGTTCTGGCCCCGCCCGACGGGTCCGAGGACGCGCTGCGCCAGATGGGTTGTGCCTTTGTGCCGCTTAGGATGAACGCCAAGGGGCTGTCCCCATTGGATGGCCTGCGCATGGTGCGCGACTTCAAGCGCCATTTCCGCGCTCTGGACCCCGAGGTGGTGCTAAGCTTTACAATCAAGAACAATCTCTTTGGCGCATTGGCCGCAAGGTCGCGGGGCGTTCCGTTCATTCCCAATGTTACCGGACTGGGCACGGCCTTTTTGTCCGGACGCGCCCTGCAGATGGTGGCCGAGACGCTGTATCGTCACTGTTTTCAGGCGCTGCCCGTGGTGTTTTTTCAGAACGAGGATGACCGTGACCTGTTCGTGCAACGCGGGCTGATCCGGTCAACTCAGGCGCGGCTGCTTCCGGGCTCGGGCATAGATCTGACCCGCTTTGCGGTGGCGCCCTTGCCGGGACAGTCAGACCCGGTTTTCCTGATGGTTGCACGGCTGTTGCGGGACAAGGGCGTGATGGAATACGCCCGCGCCGCGGCAATCGTAAAGCGCCATCATCCCGGCGCTCAGTTTCGCATACTCGGCCCCTTGGGCGCCGAGAACCGCAGTGCCATCCCGCCTGAAACCGTAGCCAGCTGGTCGCCCGAAACGGACCTTGATTACCTTGGTGAAACCTCGGATGTGCGCCCGTTTCTCAAGGATGCGGATTGCGTCGTCCTGCCCTCGTACCGCGAAGGCGCTCCTCGGACCTTGATCGAGGCCGCCGCGATGGGCCGTGCCCTGATCGCCACTGATGTGCCCGGATGTCGTTCGGTTGTGCAGGATGGCATCACCGGTTTTCTGTGCGGGCTGCGGGACGCGGAAAGCCTGGCTCGGGCCTGCACCAATTTCATCGAACTTCAGCCGGAACAGAGACGATCCATGGGTCTGGCGGGCCGTCAAAAGATGGAGCGGGAGTTCGATCAATCCATCGTGGTCCAAGCCTACGAGTCCGCCCTGCAAGAGGTGAGAAAGTGATGGATACACTGTTCTTTATCGCTTCGAAAATCGTTGGTTTTGGCCTGCGCGGCGAGACATGGATTGCCCTGTTGCTGTTACTGGGTTTCTGGGCGCAATACCGGGGGAACCGTCGGTCGGGGCGCGCGTTTCTGGGCGCAGGTTTTGCGCTGCTGGTGGCTATTGCGGCCCTGCCCTTGGGGGACATGATGCTGCGGCCTTTCGAAACGGTTCATCCGCCCAAGCCCAAGCTTATGCGCGTTGACGGGATCATCATTCTTGGTGGGGCCGAACAAGCCGGTCTTGCGCAGCATTGGGGCTTGCCCATGGTCAACGAAGCAGGCGAGCGTTTCATTGCAGGCGCCGCGCTGGCGCACCAATACCCGCATGCGCGGGTCGTCTTTTCGGGCGGCAGCGGCGCGTTACGGGATTTGGGTCGAAAGGTGCCCCTGCAATCAGGCATGGCGGCGGATCTGTTGACCTCGTTGGGAATACCACTCAGCCGGATTGAGCTGGAGGGCACCAGCCGCAACACCGCTGAAAACGCGCGCAATTCTTTCGACATGCTGCAACCCAAGGACACCGAAACCTGGGTGCTGGTCACCTCGGCGTTTCACATGCCCCGCGCGGTGCGCAGTTTTCACGCCGCAGGATGGACCAAGGTTGTACCCTGGCCGGTAGATTTCCGTTCGCGGGATCGGCGCGCCGGCATCAATTGGGACCTGGCTCGCAATTTGAAGATGTTCAATACAGCGACCAAGGAAACCATTGGTTTGATTGCATATAATTTGTCGGACCGATAGGCGTGGTGGCTCTTGCCTTTGGGGGTGACTGGGATACTAAGAACTCGATGGTAGGGTTTCTCAGAAAATTTGGCGCAGCGCCCAAGCAATCCGAGGTGAAGGGATTTTCGCATCCCGTCGCGCCCGACCAGCCGTTTTTGGCGATCGGGGACATTCACGGTCGCGCCGACCTGTTGCAGCGGCTCGAGCAGATCATCCTGAGCGAAGCCCCCGGATTGCCTGCCGTTTTCGTGGGTGACTACATTGATCGCGGTGAACACAGCGCCCATGTGATCGAGATTCTGATGTCGGGGTCCCAAACAGGCAGCCAGCCTGTATTTTGCCTGAAGGGCAACCACGAAGAGATGTGCCTGAAATTTCTGGATGACCCCGAACGCTATGGTGCGCGGTGGCTTCGGTTTGGCGGCCTGCAAACTCTGGCAAGTTATGGCGTGCAGGTGGCAGGTTCCGAGCCCGACTCGTTGATGCGAGCGCGCGATGATCTGGCCGTGGCAATGGGGGATGCGGTGATCGAGTGGATTAGGGCTTTGCCAACCATGTGGCGCAGCGGCAATGTCTGCGTCACCCATGCCGGAGCCGACCCCGCCCGCCCGCTGGATGCTCAGGCCGAGAGTTCGCTGATCTGGGGCCACAAGGACTTTGCCGAGAAACCCCGGACCGATGGTCAGTGGGTTGTTTATGGCCACGTGATTGCCGATCGCGCCAACGCCGCCCGTGGGCGGATCGCAGTGGATACAGGGGCTTATGCGACCGGGCGACTGACAGCCGCGGTGATTTCCCAAGGTTCCGTTCGTTTTCTGGCCACTTAAGCTCTCAAAACGCGAAAAAACAGTTAAAGACCTACCACATCTTGTGCCATACAGGGTGTGTCTGCTGCTTTATACACAATACTGGCAATACCTGGGATGCTACGCCGGATTACTCACAATATCTGCGGGACGATTCTGTCTTGCGTCGGGGTCATTGCGGCCTCGCCCGTACTGTCGCAGCAGGCGGGCGGCTTTGAGGGCTATTCTGGATACAACACCTACGGCTATCCCGGACTGATCGATATGCCCTCGGCGTATAGCCGTCCTGATGCGGAACTTTCCGTCACCTCAAGCCACTTTCACAACCAGACCCGCAACACGCTGACCTTTCAGATATCGCCGCGTCTTTCGGGCAGTTTCCGCTATGCGCTGCTGTATGACATCCGCCCAAATCCCACCGGGCCGGTTTCTGATTTCCGCTTTGACCGCAGCTTTTCCGTCCATTACCGACTGGTCGACGAAGATCAGCGCCGTCCGGCCGTCGCCCTGGGGCTGAACGATTTTCTGGGGACAGGTCTGTATTCGTCTGAATATGTCGTGGCCTCGAAACAAGTGGGGCCGTCGGTGCGGGTCACAGGCGGGATCGGCTGGGGGCGTCTGGCGGGGGTCGGATCGTTTTCGAACCCGCTGTCCATCCTGTCTGATCGGTTTGATACGCGGCCGGGCCGGGGCAGTGACCGTGGCGGCACCGTACGCACCAACAACTGGTTCCGAGGCGACGCGGCCCTGTTCGGTGGAGTCGAGTGGCAGGCGACGGACAAGCTGAAGGTGATTGCCGAGTATAGCTCGGACGCCTACCCCTCCGAGGATGGCACGGCCTTTGACCGCAAGTCTCCGATGAACCTGGGGCTAAGCTATGCCCATCGGCCGCATGTCGTGTTCGGGCTGAACTATCTTTATGGCTCGGAAATTGGCGCCAGCGTGACGCTGGGCCTGAACCCGCTGACCCCGCCCGCAGGCGCAGGACGGGACAAGGCGCCCGCCCCGGTGGTGCCGCGCGCTGAATTGGCCAAGCTGGGCTGGACCCAGGACATGCTGAACCCCAATGTTCAGGCCAGCCGTATTTTTGCTGCGTTGGAAAATGACGGCATTCGTCTGCACGGCATAGACATCCGTAGCCGCGTGGTGACCATCGAGATCGAGAACGAACGCTACGCCACCACCGCACAGGCCGTTGGTCGCACAGCCCGCCATCTGACCGGGATCATGCCCCCCGACGTGGGTGTATTCGTGATCGTACCCATGTCCCGCGGGTTGCGCGGTGATGCTGTGACGATCCGGCGCCGTGATCTGGAAAAGCTGGAGTTCCACAGCGATGGCGCCTGGGCCAGCTATGCGCGCGCGCAGTTCTCGCCCTCGGTGGCGCAGCTGACGCCCATCGCGGGCCGGTACCCGCTGTTTCAGTGGGACTTCAAACCCTATCTCTCGCCTAGCTTTTTCGACCCTGACGACCCACTTAGAGCCGATTTCGGGGTGGAGCTGTCGGCGAAATATGAACCCGCACCGGGCCTGATCTTCAGCGGAGTTCTGCGCAAGAAACTGGTGGGGAACCTGAATGAATCGAACCGGCCGTCGACCTCGGTGCTGCCGCATGTGCGTTCGGACTTCAATATCTATGAACGCGAAGGCGACCCGGCCCTGACCGAGCTGACCGGAGCCTACTATTTCAAGCCCGGTAATGAACTGTATGGCCGTGTCACCGCTGGTTACTTAGAGCCAATGTATGCCGGTATCTCGACCGAGCTTTTGTGGAAGCCGGCCAAACGCAACTTTGCCATCGGGGCTGAACTGAACCACGTCAAACAACGCGACTTTGATCAGCGGTTCGGGCTTCAATCCTATGAGGTCACAACGGGCCATGTTTCGGCCTATTGGGATCTTGGGCGCGGCTATCACGGCCAGATCGACGCGGGGCGTTACCTGGCCGGCGATTGGGGTGCCACGTTGGCGCTGGATCGTGTGTTCAAGAACGGCTGGAAGGTCGGATTCTTTGCCACTCTGACGGATGTGTCCTTTGACGATTTTGGCGAAGGTTCATTCGACAAGGGCCTGAAACTGACGATCCCGCTGAACTGGGTGTCGGGGCAGCCGTCGACCGATCAATACACCACGGTCATCCGCCCGGTGACGCGCGATGGCGGGGCGCGGGTGAATGTCTCGGGGCGGCTGTATGAAACTGTGCAGGGCCTGCAGCAGGACGATATGCGCGACGGTTGGGGGAGGTTCTGGCGATGAAAATGCTGTGGCCTTTGCTGTTGCTGGCGGCCTGCGCTGCGCCCAAGCCCGTGCGCGTGGATGTAAACCAGATCGTGACGCGGGCTCAGTTGGATCAGGTGACTTCGCCGTTGATCGCGGCCTCGCTGACCGGTCCGGGGACTTTTGCGACCCTGGCGCCCGTCGGCGTGAATGGCGACGTGGTCACTTGGCGCTCGGCCGACCAGATTACCCTGTCGCTGAAACAGGGGGTCATCGTGGCAACCCGCGGGTTAGGGCAGGACCTGATGGCCGCGGATGTCGAGGGCACCCTGCGGATGATCGCCGGGGCCAGCGAACCCTATACGCGTATTCAGACCTATTTGGACGGTGAATATCAGACCCAATTCAGGGCGTTCACTTGCCGAACCGAAGGATCGGCCCCCGAACAGATCGAAATTGTCGAGCAAACTCACCAGACACGCCGGATCGAGGAATCCTGTTTCTCGCCGGGGACACGCATTGCGAACACTTTTTGGGTGGATGCGGGCGGAACGATCTGGAAATCTCGGCAATGGATCGGTCCGGGCCTTGGGTATATGGAAACTGACTTGCTGGTGAAGTAGTTTGAGAACAAACGGGCCCGATGGACGCGGCCCAAATGAGGAAAAGAGCATGATGGCGAAAGGAATTACACGGGCGATTTTGCTGGGCACGGTCCTGGCAATGGGCGCGTGTGGGGTGACGTATCACTCGCCTTCGGTGAAACAGCAGGCCCAGGGGGCCGAGGTTCGCGTGGTTCCGTTGACCGCTCAAAGCGTGCTGGTGGCCAACCGGTCCAGCTATACGCCGCGCAGCCTGCCAGATATTTTCATGCGCGTTGCCGGGCCGGGACAGTCGCGTGGATTGGGGACATTGCCTGAACCGCCCGAGCAGCTAAGCAACAATCGTACAGCGCTGGAAACGCGCCTGCCGCCGGCGATCACGCCCGAACCTTACCGCATCGGCGTGGGTGATGTTTTGCTGCTGGCAACAAAGTCTGCCGCCAGCACGGTTGAACAGCTGACCGGACTTCTGGCCGCGCAAAATCAGCGTCAGGGTTATACCGTGCGCGATGACGGGGCCATTGCCATTCCCGACATCGGAACCGTCAGCCTGGCAGGCATGACCCTGGACGAGGCCGAGGCCAAGCTGTTCCAGGTGCTGGTGGAAAACCAGATCGATCCGGCCTTCTCGCTTGAGGTGTCCGAGTTCAACTCGCGCCGCGTGTCTGTTGGCGGCGCCGTGCGGGATGCCACGATCGTTCCGGTCACACTCAACCCGCTGAACCTGGCCGAGGCGCTGACTGCAGCCGGTGGGATCACGGTAAAAGATCGCGAATATTCCTCGATCCGGCTGTATCGCGATGGCACCCTGTATCAGATCCCGGTGCAGACATTTGTGACCCGTCCCGAACTGGGCAAAATTCTGCTTCTGGATGGGGACGCGGTGTTCGTGGACACCAGCTATGATCTGGACCGCGCGATGGAATTCTATACTCAGGCCCTGCGCGCCGCCGAACTGCGCCGAAACGCCCGGTACTCGGCCCTTCAAGAGCTGCAGATCGAAATGCAGATGCGCCAGGAAACCTTGCGCGGCCAGCGCGAGAACTATCGCGCCCGGGAAGAGCTGGGCGGGCTCAAGCGCGACTATGTCTATCTGACCGGCGAAGTGCGTGCGCAAAGCCGGTTCCCCATGCCGTTTGATCAGCAGGTGACATTGGCAGATGTCTTGTACCAGCAAGGTGGCTTTAACACCGCAACCGGCAATCCTGCGCAAATCTATGTGCTGCGCGCCTCGGACGTGCCCGAGGAATTCGGTGCGGTCACCGCATGGCATCTGGATGCGCGCAACGCGGTGAATATCACTCTGGCCACGCGGATGGAGATGCGCCCCAACGACATCGTCTTTATCGAAGAGCAGCCCGTCACCAAATGGGGGCGCGCGGTGCAGCAGATTTTCCCGACCTTGCTGGGGACGGTTAACACGGCTGCGAACTAAGCCTGACGTACCAATGAAAAAGGCGGCCCATGAGGCCGCCTTTTGCGTTTGAAGTTGGGTTAGACGTCGTAATAGGCGTGGCCGTAATGGGTATAGGCGCCGTATTTTCCGTACTTCCCGGAATAGCCATAGCGCCGCATCCCCACAGGGTCGATCTGCGACAGAACCAGGCCGGTGATGCTCTGGTTGACGATATCGAACTGCTCCAATCCTTCGGCGACCTGCGCCTTGGTGGTACTGTCCCACGCGACCGAGAACACCACGGCATCCACCGACTGAGCGATCACGCGCGCGTCCGGAACCACCAGCACCGGTGGGGTGTCGATGATAATGAAATCATAGGTCTTGCGGGCGTTTTCGATGAATTGATGGAACGTTTCCGAGCTGAACACGTCTGCCGCGTTCACGTTGGTTTTCTCACCCATCAGAACGTCGGCATTCAGCAGGTCGTCGTGGATCACGGCCTCGGACAGCGGAACAGCGCCCGACAGGACCGACAGGATCCCCGCGTCGCGAACCTTGGTGAAATAGCTGTTGAAAGTGCGGCGGCGAATGTCGCCTTCGACCAGCAGCACCTTCTTGCCCAGCCCCGACAGGTTATGAGCCAGTGCGATGGCCTGCGTGGTCTTGCCTTCGGCCGGGATGGACGAGGTGGACATGATCACCTGAGGAGGATTGTCCAGATCCGACAACAGGATCGAGGTCCGCAGGTTTCTAACCGCCTCGGCTGCGGGCGAAGTGGGTTTTTCGGCAAGATAGGGGATCAGGTCGGCACGCGACTTGATCGGGATGGTCGGAATCTGGCCCAGAACAGGCAGATCGGCATGTTTCGACAGCTCTTCGGCCGTGCGGAAACCGCGGTGCAGGAACTGGCGCAGCAAGATGAACATCACCCCGAAAAGTGCGCCCAGAACGAACGAGATGCCCAGGATCATCGATTTGCGTGGTTCGATATAGCGGCCACGATTAGCCTCGGAGATGACGCGCACATCCGCCTTTTGTAGACCGCGCTGAACCGAGACTTCCTTGAGCCGGGTCAGGAAAGTTTCATACAGGATGGTGGTGGACTCGATGTCCCGCTCCATCTGCAGCAGGGTGGCAAGGTCGGCGGTTTGCTCTTCGATTTGGGTTTGCAGCCGCGCCACGGCCTGTTCAAGGGCAGCGACCTGCGCGGCAAGGCGTTCAACATTGGTGCGGGCGCGCGTCATCAGCAAGTCCGAGCGCGATTTGAAAAGGCGTTCGGCATTGGCGGCGCCAGCATTAAGATCCTTGAGGATGCGATCCAATGTCGGATCTTTCAGGGCATCGGCCAAGGCGGCACGATCACCCGTCGCGGCGACTTTCTCAAGCTCGGCAAAGGCTCGCTCGGCTGCGGCGGCCGAAATGCGGGTTTCATCCAGACGGTCCCGGTTGTCCTTGGCCTGACGGTTCAATGCGGTCAACGAGTCGGCGCTGATCAGATCGGTCGACGAGCGCAAATCCTTCAGCGCGTTTTCTTTTTCCTTCAGCTCGGATTCCAGCGCGGCGACACGTTCAGACAGCCAGTTGACGGCTTGTTCGACGGCTTCGAATTTCACGGCGATCTGGTTCTGGATATATGCGTCAGCCACGGCATTTGCGATCAAAGCAGCCTTGCGTGGGTGATCGCTGACGGCGGTGATATTGAAGATATAGGTATAACGCTTGGCCTCGGCAGAGACAGCACCGCGAACGGCGGCAACGGTGCTGTTGAACACGGCCTCCGAGGTCGTGTGAATATTCTCGGACGAGGATGGCAGATCAGCCCCGATCCAGCCCCGGATGGTTTCCTTGATCCCCTGCATCGACAGCGGCCGAACCTCACGCAGGGTGAGGTTGAACTCGGGGTCTTTGGTCAGTTCCAGATTGCGCACGACCTGCTCGATGACACGGCGCGATGTGATGACCTCCAGTTCGGTATACATCGCTGAAAACTCGGTCGGAATGGCCGTTACCGAACTGTCGATGTCCGAAACAAGCGAACGCTGGATATTCAGAGCAAGATTGGCGGTCGCGGCATAGCGGGGTTCAGCGATGCGAAAGGCATAAAAGCCGCCCAGGAAAACGGCCACGGCAATGCAGAAGGCGATGAACCATTTGCCCAGCCACAGCGTGCCTAACAGATGAAGAAGGTCCAGGCCCTCGTCGTCCTGGTTCCCGGCCTTGCGCCGGGGCAGAGCGATTTGCTCCTGTTTCTCAGCTTGCGCCATGTTCTACTGCCCGCGCCGCCTTTTTGGCGGTCATTGGTGTTTGAAAGAGAGCCGGCCAATCAGGCGCCGGCACGTCCGAATACGGTCAGTAGCGTACGCCAGAAAACCCAAGCTTCCAACGCAAAACCCGCATGAGTGATGTAATAAAGGTCGGCCTTCACCTTGTTGCGGGTGGCCTCAAGGCCTTCGACATAGCCAACTTCGGTCTGAGCCAGCCCGCTGATACCGGGGCGGACCAAGTGGCGCTCGCGATAGCCTTGGATCACGTCCAGAAAGGCAACGGCGTGGTCATAATAGTCAGGGCGCGGCCCGATCAGGCTCATGTCGCCTTTCAGAACGTTCAGGATCTGCGGAACTTCGTCCAGACGAGTTCGACGCAGGAAACTGCCCAAGCGGGTGATGCGGTCACGTTCCAGTGGATCATTGGGGCCGCTTGGCTGCGGTCATGGTGCGGAATTTGAAGGCTTTGAACGGCTTGCAATCGCGACCCATGCGTTGCTGCACGAAAAACAGCCCGCCACGGTTGAAAAAGGGGTTCAGCACGATCAGTGCTAGCATCAGGATCAGTAGGACAGGCAACAGAGCAAGGCTCATGCCAATGTCAAAGACGCGTTTGGCAATGCCAAAAACGGTCCAGCGCAAAGAGGATGGGAGCGCAATGCTCGGCTTTAAAGAAGGCGCAAAAACGCCATCTGACCCAATATCGTACATGACACCTGCCTCGGTGATTTTTTTGCTCGTTCAGGCTTATTCTGCCTTTGAGGCGATTTTTCGCCGTGATTGAGGAAAATTGTCCTTAATTTTGAGCCATTTGGGAAGGGGGAAAATTTTCACGAGTGCAGAAAAATCGATCTTTCTTGCAAAAGAAGGGGTGAGGTTCGCAAGGTTAGCGATGAAAGTTAGTTGACAAATCCCATCAAATCACACCCATAGGTGTAGGGATTTCAGTATAAGATATTGAAAATAAAACAATAAAGTATTCGTCGCCCATATCCGCGCCTACGATTGCACAAGTCACGCGCGAAATCAGGTATATGTCCTGAAAATGCAACAATCGGTAAAACTTTCGCCGAGTTTAGGCGGCCGTGGTGCCGTCCAAGCTTATGAAAACAGAATGTTTACGTGAGATCACCCTAGTCGTAGGCGAAATCCTGAAGGTCCCCACCTGACAGAATTGCGGCATAAACCCCGGCGGTGCGCTGACCTTTGACTGACCAAGGGAACAGATCGAACGCATAATTCCGAGCAGCCTGCGCCAAGCGCGCGCTACGCGGCCGGTCGGTCACGACCCGTTCCATTGCATCGCGGAACCCGTCGGCCAATTGGTCAAACGGTGCCATGGGTATCGCGTCTCCGCGGGTGCCATGCCCTGTCAGATCGCCCGGGGCGCCGTAATCCACGCAGACCAGGTGCTGTCCACTGGCCATGGCCTCGATCACCACGCCAGCGCCCAGCTCCCGGATCGAGGGGAAGACGAACACATCGCAATCCCGCATCCACTGGGCTACCTCGGACTGGGATTTGCGGCCTTCAAGGGTCACGCAATCCTCAAGGCCGTTGTCGGCGATAAACGCCTGCATCCGCGGCAACTCGGGGCCGTCACCCAGTATGTGCAGGTGATGCTGGCGCAGCAGTTTGGACCGGGCAAAGGCATGCAGGGGAAGTTCGGGCAGCTTGTAAGGCACCAATCTGCCAGCAAACATAAAGCGCACCTTGTCGCCGCCGCGCTGACCGGCGGGCAAAGCGCCCTGATCGTGAAAAATCGTGGGGTCAAAACCGATCTCGGGGAACATTACAGCCCGCTCGTCTGGGACACGGGCCAAATCCGCCCGAGTATGCGAAAACGCCGTCAGCACACAGGTCGCATCGTCATAGGTCGAACGCGCAAAAGGCAGCAGCTTGTAGAAATCACGAAGCTTGCGCAGCCCTTCTTTCTCGCGGCTTTGTTCCTGGGCAAAGGCGGCGGGCCACGGCAATGCCCCGTTCAAGGGGCCGATCACGAAGGGCACCGGAGATTTATGCGCGATATAGCTGGGCATCGTAGGCGACATCGGCGTAATGCGGTGCACGATGTCGAACGCACCTGTCCGCAGCTGATCGCGGAACTGTTTCCACACTGCCCGCTCGAACGCCAGATAAGGCAGATAGTTCATGATCATCGAGGTGGACCAGCCGACCTCTTCTCCGCCGCGCAACAGCTTGCCCAATTTGAACATCGGGGCGGCGATGGCTTCGTTGTCTATATAGACGATGTCCAGATCGGGATTGGCCTTTTCCACGTTCGGGCGATTGCGCACATGGGTGGCGACAACGATGTCGCAATGCTTGGCGATCTCCAGCGCGTATTTAAAGCCAACGATGGGCAGGGACGGCCATTCGGGGTTGAACTCGTCCGCAAGGATCAGAATCCGAGGTCGCCGCGTCATGTTGCTCACTGCTCTTTCCTTTGTGGCCTCAGCGCAGCCTAGCGCGCTTTGGGTGCCGCGTGTAGGCAGCAAGCGTGTCGGAATGATGGCTATTTAAGTGCAAGCTTGGGGAAACCCTGCCCAATCAGTCCTTGATCGAGGGTGTCAGAAAGATGTCGGGATCGTCCTTCATCTTGTCCAGCAGGTTCTGGCGGATCTTGTGCATCATGACCAGCAGCTGGTCGATCTCTTCTGGGGTCAGCCCCTCCATCGAGGCCTCGTTCACCGCGTCAGCGGCGTCGCGTAACAGCTGTTTCTTTTGCTCGGCTGCAGGAAGCAGCCAGATCCGGTTCGAGCGCCGATCGCGCTGGTCCGGTTTGCGTACCACCCAATTCGCGGCTTCCAGACGGTCGATCAATCCGCTGACGGCGACGGTGCCAATGCCCAGGTAACGCGCCAGTTCGACTTGGGTCAGCCCGTCTTCGCGCATCAGATAGTTCAGCGCATAAACCTGCGCCGAGGTCAGGCCGTGCGGCGCGACCGATTTATCATAGAGGCGACTGCGCAGGCGGGCCACGTGCTGAAAAATCAGTCCGATGCGTTTCTCGATTTTGTCCTGATTGCTCATAACGGCCCGATAGTGATGACGGTTAGGCGCTTATCGACAAAAAACGGGCTTGGATCAATAGGAAGGGTGTCAGCCCTGCGCCGGCAGGACACACCTTGCCGAGAATGTGGCAGCGGGCGCCCCAATTTGGGCGCATTTGGGCGGGAAGCGAATCAATTTTCGCCCCGGATCTGGGGAGGTTGATCAACAATTCAGGTCAGAGCGGCAAAATTGTTTCCAATATTTGACAACCCCTGAGCGAATTTTAACGATGACCAAAATTTGTCCAATTTCGTCCATGCGTACGCCATTTTCGGGTCCAGAAGCTGCCTTATTTGCGCCACAAACTGGCAAAAATCCACGATTTTGAGGCGAGGTTGCCACATTTTGGTTCAATCCGCTGTTCTGACTCTGGGCAAAATCAGGGCAGATTTCAGCAACATTGTTTCATCCTTACGCTTCATTTGGACGGACTTCAGATATTGTTTCCCGAATATTGGATAATCGGCCTGTTTTAGTGAACGCCGGTTGTGCTGACCCGAGGGGTTCTGAGCTTGGCCCACCTTCGCCCAGGTTCGGTAAAATCGAAGCGTTTGGATGACGTCCCAATTTGCCTTATTCCCGCCCCATTTCGGATCGTTCCTTGGTTGCAATTGCCCTGCTGCGATTGACGGCGAAACCCCGGAAACCGTAAAAATAGATACGAATGAGGCGAAAACTTCATTCAATCGTTCTGTGGAATTGGATGGGGCCCAACGAAACGAACGATCGGTACCGAAGCTTCGGTGCCCGTCGCGAAATCTGAATGCGCTGCTGCCGCGCTTTCGGAACATACCAATTACCAAGTGGCTGTAACCATTGGGGTTTCCTCAATGGACTGGGTGAATATTGCCGAGCGATCGGCGTTTACGAGTGTGAGCAATCCTGGGGAAGGTACCATCGTGAATATCCACACAGAAACAGCATTCGAACTGGTCGAACCCGCCCGGCCAGCCGTGTCGTCTTCGATCGCTGCTCCGCACCGCACGCGGTCCACCGGGTTTGGGCTGTACCGATCCCACGGCAAGCGCGCGTTGGACATCGCCTTGGTCTTGGTTTCGGCCGTGCCCGTTCTGATCGTCATGGCGATTCTGTGCGTGGGCATCATGATGGATGGCAAATCCCCGTTCTATAGTCAGAACCGCGTGGGCCTGAACGGCCGCGTCTTCCGTATGTGGAAACTGCGCAGCATGGTTGCCAATGCCGATGAGGTGCTGGCGGGCTATCTGGCCAAAAACCCCGAAGCCAAGGCCGAGTGGGATCGGGATCAGAAGCTCAAAAATGATCCGCGTATCACCAAGTTTGGCCGCGTGATCCGCGCCACGTCGCTGGACGAGCTGCCTCAGCTGTTCAACGTATTGATCGGTGACATGTCGCTGGTGGGGCCGCGCCCGATCATGTGCTCGCAACGGGTTCTGTACCCTGGCACCGAATATTACGCGATGCGCCCGGGCATTACCGGCTACTGGCAGACCTCGGTACGCAACGAAAGCAGCTTCCGCCAGCGGGCCAGCTATGACGCCGATTACTTCCAGGATATTTCGCTGGGTACCGATCTAGATATCGTCCGCCGTACCTTCGCTGTTGTTCTGAAGGCTACAGGTCACTAAGCGGCATCCCAAAAAGAGCCACGTTTTCGCCTTACCAGTCCGCCTAGCGGGCTGGTATTGGTATAAGGACACGAGCAGCGCCCCAAAGGGCCCACAACACAGACAGGCCGATGCCCAACGGATTTGCATTTCTGATGCTGGCGATTTCGCCGCTGATTTGCGTGGTGATCTTTCGATCGCTGCCGCCCGGCCGTGCGTTGATCGTCAGCCTTATGGGCGCTTACCTTTTTTTGCCGCCGCAGCCGACGGCGTTCGATTTTCCGTTGATCCCCGCATTGAACAAAGAGTCTTTGCCCGCGCTGACGGTGCTGATTTTATGTGTCGCGCTTTACAAGGACGAGATGACGCTGATCCCGCAGTCCAAGCTGGTGCGGGTGATGTTGGCCTTGGTTCTGTTAGGACCGGTTGGAACGACAATCACCAATCTGGAGCCCGTGTTTTTCGGGCGGATCGGCCTGCCAGGGATGAGCCCAAAGGACATGCTGTCCGTCGCGTTTCGGCAAATTCTTGAAATCACGCCATTCTTGCTGGCCAGAAACTTTCTGAACACGCGCGCAGGGCACCGCGATCTGTTGCTGGCCCTGGTGATCGGAGGACTGATCTATTCGTTTCCCATGCTGCTCGAGGTGCGCCTGTCGCCGCAGCTGAACATCTGGATCTACGGGTTCTTCCAGCACAGCTTTGAACAGATGATCCGCCAGGGCGGTTTTCGCCCGATCGTGTTCCTGTACCATGGTCTGTGGGCCGCGTTTTTCGTCATGTCCAGTGTCGTGGCCGCGGTGATCCTGCTGCGCGCCGAA
Source organism: Thalassovita sp. (assembly GCF_965218685.1). Classification (GTDB taxonomy): domain Bacteria; phylum Pseudomonadota; class Alphaproteobacteria; order Rhodobacterales; family Rhodobacteraceae; genus Thalassobius. The sequence continues at coordinate 982,356 of NZ_OZ244657.1, forward strand.
GAAGGGCGTACCAAGACCTATGCCATGGTTGCGGGTGTCTATCTGTTCATGGTGCTGGTGCTATGCAAATCGCTGGCCTCGTTGATGTATTGCGTTTTTCTTGTGCCGATGGTGCTGCTGGTGCCGCGCCGGCTTCAGCTTTGGGCGGCTTTGGGTTTTGCTGCTCTGGCCTTGGCCTATCCGACGCTCAAAGGTGTCGGAGCGATTCCCGAGACCGCGCTGTTAGAGCAAGCCGCAAAGATCAGCGAGGACCGTGCCGGATCGCTCCAGTATCGCTTTGACAATGAAAATGTGCTGCTGGATCGGGCGATGGAGAAGCCCGTCTTTGGCTGGGGCAGCTGGGGACGGAACCAGATCCTTGATCCGGTTACCGGGGTCAGTGAAACTGTGTCTGATGGATATTGGGTGATCGTGCTGGGCATCTTTGGCTGGGTCGGATGGCTGGGCGTGTTCGGGCTGCTTTTGTCGCCAATTTTCCTGATGTGGCAGCGACTGCGCGGCCCTGTGCTGGAACAAAGCTCGCCCTATGTGATGGGTATGGGATTGCTGTTGGGGATCAACGTGTTCGACCTGTTGCCCAACGCCACGCTGACGCCGATGACCTGGCTAATTGCCGGGGCGCTGGTGGGGTATGCAGAACGCGATGACATCTACACCCGCAAAAAGCGGCAGAATTTAAAGAGTGTGATGTAGCAAGGGGATTGCTTCGGATGAGATTTCTAATCCTGACCTTGACGTTCTGTCTGATGCTGCCGGGTTTGGCCCAGGCGCAGCGGGACTCGGTGAAGGTTTTCTTTTTCGGCAACAGCCTTGTCGAGCATGTCAGCGACACGCATGAAACCTCGACCATGTATTGGTTGGGGTACATCACCAACGAAGCCCGCAAAGATTTTGCCGCGGACGGGATGTTCGGGTTTCTGCGCGAATATGGGCGCAAGCTGCCAGCCAAGGCGCAATGGTCCGTTCCGGGCGTCGAGCCTGCGTGGCGCGGGGACATGACGCGCTCGGGCTATGATGCTGTGGTGCTGACGCCGACGAATTTCATTCAGTACAAACCGGCGGATGAGCAGTATGACTGGCAAAACCCCGGCAACATTAGCCCCTTGGACGCCAGCAGGCAGGTCTTGGACTGGGTCCGCACCAACAGCCCAGACTCGCGGCTTTTCATCTACGAAGGTTGGGCGGATATGGATGGCGTGGTGCGGAAATTCCCGCCCTCAGCCCGGCAATTGCGCAAGTATCACCGGTTCAATGGTGACGACTATCATGATTGGTATCTGGACTACCTGCAGATGCTGCAGGCGGCCTATCCAGATGCGCCGCCCAAGCTGATCCCGGTTGCCAGCGTTTTGTCTCAGGTGTTCGCCATGGACGAATTAGAGGGTCTGAAGGCGACCGATCTTTATACCGATGACGCGCCCCACGGCACGCCGACGATGTATTTTCTGGCCGCGATGGTAACTTATGCCGCGTTGTACGACGTCGCTCCGCCCGCTGTGATGGTGTTGCCAGCCTCGATCCACCCGCTGATCCGCGCGAACTATGGCCAGATCGCCGCCAAGGTGGCCGAGCTGACCGAGACCGAACGTGTTGCATTGAACAGTCAGGACGCGCCGGGGGTGCCTAACCCCTCGTTGGCGATGGGGCTAAGCGGGGTGCATGACTGGGGCACGCAATACCCTTTTCTGGACGTAATGAAGACCGCGCGTCCCTGGCTGGGGCATGTGCCGGGCCAATGGGGCGGTTTCGAAGCTGAACGGCTGGAGCAAGAACTGTACCTGGACGAAAACGGCTGGCCCATGGAGATCCCCGAGGGTGTAGAAAAGCTCGAATCCTACCTGCTGACCGACTTGCCCACGGATGCGCAGTATTTCACCGGGCGCTATCGGCTGACCTATGACGGTCAGGGCACCCTGCGTGTCGGCGGGCGCGCACGCAATCTGCGTTACCGCCCCGGCGAGATCGAGTTCAGCTTTGAACCCGGCGAAGGGCCGGTGGTGATCTCGTTGCTGAAAACCAACCCGAATGACCACATCCGCAACATAAGCGTGGTGCATCAGGACCACGTGGCGCTGCACGATATGGGCGTGGTGTTCAATCCGTTGTGGACCGAGCAGATTCGCGATCTGCGGGTGCTGCGCTTTATGGATTGGGGGCGGATCAACGGCTCGCCCCAGGTTGCCTGGCAGGATCGGCCGCAGCTGGATGACTATACTTATGTGCGCCGCGGTGTTCCGGTTGAGCTTATGGTCAAGCTGTCCAATCAATTGGCGATCGATCCTTGGTTCAATGTCCCGCACATGGCGGATGACAGCTATGTCGAGGCGTTTGCGACCTTGGTGCGCGACCAGTTGGATCCGCGCCGACGGGTCTATGTGGAATACTCGAACGAGGTGTGGAACTTCTTGTTTCCACAAGCAAAATACGCAGCTGAACAGGCGAGCGCTGCATGGGCTACCGAAGAAAATGGCGCCTGGATGCAATGGGCGGGGATGCGCGCTGCGCAAGTCATGGGGATCTGGTCTGATGTGTTTGACGATCCCGCGCGACTGACCCGCGTGATGGGAGTGCACACCGCCTGGCCCGGCTTGGAAGAGGCGTTCATGCAGGCGCCGCTGGCAGTGGCGGACGGTCACAGGTCTCCGGTGGACAGTTTTGATGCATATGCGGTTGCGGGGTACTTCGGTCTCGAGGCGGGGATGGAGGATATGCCCGAACGCATTCTGCGCTGGCATGGTCAGGGTATCGCCACCAGCAAACTGACCCAGTTCTTGCGCAACGGCCCGCTAAAGAAGCTCACGACCGAGCTGCTGCCCTATCACGCCAAAATCGCGCGACAGCATGGTTTGCAATTAGTGATGTACGAGGGCGGCACTCATGTCGTCGCCCGTGATGACTGGGTCAACGACGAGGCTCTGACCCGAATCTTCACGGCCTATAATTACTCGCCCCAGATCGGCACCTTGTATCAGGAACTTCTGGCCGCCTGGGAAGACGTTGGAGGGACTTTGTTCAACGCGTTTGTGGATGTGGACAAGCCCTCGAAATGGGGGAGTTGGGGCGCGAAACGGCATCTTGCGGATAAGAATCCACGCTGGGACGCGTTGTTGGCCCATAACGCACGTCCTGCCAACTGGGAGGACCGCCCGGGCGGCGCTTTTGACGGCGGTGTATTCCGCTCGGGGCGGGATCAGGATGATGTGGTTCAGGGCACCGAATGGTCGGATATCCTGATTGGCCGCGGCGGTGATGACCGGCTGATCACCGCAGGCGGCGGTGATTTCATCCTGGGTGGTCCGGGCAGGGATACGGCGGTGTTGCCAGGACGCTCGGATGAATACCGATTGGCGTTTTGGGGGCAAACCTTGCTGGTTATCGGAAAGGACGCCGAGATCGCGCTGCAAGAGGTTGAGTTTCTGGAATTCGCGGACGAGCCGGGCCAGCTGACCGAGCTTTCTTTGCCCAATTAGGCTCTATTCCGGCCAGATTTCCTGCGCCAGCGTTTCGGCACCAAGGCGCGAGTCGAAGCGTTGGATGATCGTTTGCCGCCCAGCTGCGCTTAGCTTGGACAGCAGCGAAGGATCGGCGGCCAGCCGCGTGATCGCATCGGCCATCGCGCCGGGGTTTTGCGGGGGGACCAAAATGCCGTCTTTGCCATTCTCGATCAGCTCGGGTACGCCGCCGGCGTCGGTGCCGATGGTGGGCACGGCGCAACTCATGGCCTCCATATAGGCGACGCCCAAGGGTTCGGCCCAGCTTGCCAGCACGAAAAGATGGGCCTGGCACAGGCGGCGTTTGACCTCGTCAGCATCAATGGCGCCCAGCAGTGTGACCGTGCCGTCAAGGTCCAGATCCTTGATTTTCTGTTCCAAAACATGACGATAGCCAGAGCCGCCATCATCATCTTCGCCCGCGATTTGCAGTTGAACGTCGACACCGCGATCGCGCAGCAGTTTGACCGCATCCATCAGGTCCTGGTGCCCCTTTACAAAATGCAGGCGGGCGCAGGTGAATATCCGCACGGGCTGTCCCTGCGCCGGGGGCTGGTAAGGCGTTTCGCGGGTCAGCGTTTCGGCATCCACGCCCATCGCCTGAATACGGATCCGAGGGGGCAAGTCAGCGGCCATGTCGCGCTGCATTTCGGCGTGGATTTTCTGGGTGATGATGGTGGCGAAACGGGCACCGCGCCATTTGAAGGGCTGCGCGGGGCCGTAATCCTGCAGCGGGCCGTGCAGCGTGACCGAATAGTCCAGCCCGCCCATCCGCTGCGCAAGGGCGGCAATCATGGCGGCGCGGCCGCAGGAATGCGCGTGGACATGGGTGATCCCGCGCTTTTTGCACTCGGCCAGCAGGCGCCGGGCCGCGGGCAGGCAGATCAGCGCGTCCTTGGCAACAGACGACCCGTCACGGCGCATTTCGGGCAGCAACTCGGGCCAAGGGGCGCGGGGCAGGGCGGCCAGTAATGCCGGTACCGAGCGCGTACCCAGATAGGTTGTTCGCTCCATCGCCTGTTGCGACCAGCTGTGCGAGATCAGTCCCGGCGGCGGCGGCATGGTGGAAAACAGGTGCACCTCGATGCCCATCCGCTCCAGATGCTGGATCTCGCGCCAGAAAAAGATATGGGTCTGACCCGGAAACTGGGGCACGAGATACGCAAGTTTACGAGGGGCAGTCACGGCGCAGAGCATCCTGATTTGGGGTATTGTCGTTGTACTTAAACCCAGTTCCGGTCCAAATATAAACACAAACCCGCAGTATCGCCTGAACAAACACAACAAGGCCGAGCAGAGGTCCCACGTGATCAGCATTATCATCCCCGCCAATAACGAAGAGGCGCTGCTGCCGCGTTGTTTAACGGCGCTTGCGGCCTCGGACCCGGTGGACGAGGGCGTTCAGATCATCGTCGCGGCGAACGCCTGCACGGATGGCACGGTTGCTGTGGCCAATGGGATGGCCCAGACGTTTGAAAACCGCGGATGGCCCCTGTTGGTGCTGGATCTGGCCGAGGGCGGCAAGATGAACGCGCTGAACCGGGGTGACGCAGCGGCCATGGGCGACAAACGGGTCTATCTTGATGCTGACGTCACCGTGGACCCAGCCTTGATGGCCGAGCTGTCGCAGGTGCTGAACGACCCGCGCTCGACCTACGCCAGCGGAGACGTGCGCATCGCCCAGCCCCAAAGCTGGGTCAGCCGCGCCTATCGCCAAATTTACAAGCGCGTGCCATTCTTTACGCAAGACGTGCCCGGGTGTGGGTTGTTCGCGGTGAATGCCGCTGGACGTGAACGGTGGGGGGATTTTCCCGACATCATCTCGGATGACACCTTTGTGCGGCTCAGCTTTCCCCCGTCCGAGCGCAAGAAAACCGACGCGGGCTATGACTGGCCGATTGTCGAGGGGTTCTCTAATCTGGTGACGGTGCGTCGGCGCCAGAACATCGGCGTAGACCAAGTGGCACAGCTTTATCCTCATTTGCAGGCAAACGACAACAAACCGCAGCTGACACTTGGCCAAAAACTTGGCCTGGCATTCTCGTATCCTTTAGGATTCTGTGTGTATGGTGCGGTTGCCCTGACAGTAAAACTCACGCAGGCACGGGCAGACAACCACTGGAGCCGTGGCAGATGAGTGATGTTCATGTTGGTGCGGACAGACAGGGAAAAGGTATGATCGCAAAGCTGTCAGGGGCCATCAAGGGCGACAGTCTTGAACAGCGGGCAATGCGCAGTTCTCTTTTGAACGTGGGCAGTTTTGGCGCGTACCAGGGGCTGCGGTTGCTGTCGAACCTGATCCTGACTCGCATCCTGTTCCCCGAGGCGTTCGGGATGATGGCGCTGGTCACCGTGTTCATGGTGGGGCTGGCGATGTTCTCGGACATGGGCACAAGCCCGGCCATCCTTCAAAGCAAGCGCGGTGACGATCCCGATTTCCTGAACACGGCCTGGACGCTGCATGTGATCCGTGGCGGGGTGCTGTGGGTATTCGCCTGCCTTTTGGCCTATCCTGTGTCGCTGCTGTATGAAGAGCCCGCTTTGGCCCTGTATCTGCCTGTCGCCAGCCTGATGCTGGTGCTAAACGGGTTCAATCCCACGAAATTCGAGACAGCCAACAGGCATCTGCGCACCGGACGCGTTGCCTTGGTCGAGATTCTGACGCAGCTGTTCGGCCTGATCGTCGCGATTATCTTGGCGTGGCAGACACAATCGGTCTGGGCGTTGGTGATTTCGGGCGTGACCGGCGCGCTGGCGCAGCTTTGGCTGATCCATCGCCTGATTGACGGCCCGCGCAATCGTTTCCGGCTTGAGCCCGAGGCCGTGAAAGAGCTGTTTCAGTTTGGCAAATGGCTGTTCCTGTCTACGCTGTGCGGTTTCATGATTTCGCAAGGCGACAAGGTAATTCTGGGCAAATACCTGAGCCTGGATCAGTTCGGCGTTTACAATATCGGCTATTTTCTGGCCAGTTTTCCTCTGATGCTGGGCTGGGTGGTGATCCGCCGCGTGGTGATCCCGGTGCATCGCGAAAGTCCCCCCAAGGAATCACCTGAAAACTTTGCCCGTCTGCGCAAGATGCGGTTCTTCGTGACGGCCATGCTGGTGGGGATGCTGGTGGTCGTGGGATTGCTGGGGCCGTCTCTGGTGACGCTGATGTATGACGAACGGTACCTTCAGGCCGGGGCGATCGTTTCAGCGTTGGCGGTGATGCAGATCCCGCAGGTGATCGTGATGACGTATGACCAGTCCGCGCTGGCCGAAGGGGACTCGCAGAACTTCTTTTTCCTTGTGGCGACGCGGGCGGTCGTGATGACCGTGGCCCTGCTTCTGGGATTCGAGATCGCCGGCCTGTTCGGAGCGCTGATGGCGCAGGGGGTTGCCTCGCTTTCGGTTTACCCGGGCGCCGTATGGCTGGCGCGTAAACAAGGCGCATGGGACCGTCTGCACGATCTGGTATTCTTTGTGGCAAGTGCTGTGGCCGGAGCGTCGGTTTACTGGCTGCATTGGGCGGAAATATCCACACTTATTCAATAGCCTGCATCGATTCGGAAACAATCGGGCAAATACGGCAAAATTGACCAGAAATTCACGGTCCCGCCCTAATCAGACCTTATTTTTCAGGCACTAACGGTGCCATAAATTCGAGCGAGCGGGTTGGATGACGGACGAAAATCATTCTGGGACTGACATTGCCATCGTCGGTATGGCTGCGCACCTTCCGGGGGCGCAAACCGTTGATCAGTATTGGAAAAACCTGCGCGACGGTGTGGAGTCGATCCGCCACCTGACCCGCGAGGACCTGATCGAGGCCGGAGAGGCACCTCATCTGATTGACCGTCCCGACTATGTTCCCGCCGCCGCTGTGCTGGAGGGGTTCAAGGACTTTGACGCGGACTTCTTTGGCCTTGGTCCGCAGGACGCTGCGATCATGGATCCGCAGCACCGCCAATTCCTCGAGGTGTCGTGGGAGGCATTGGAAAACGCCGGTCACATGCCCGAACGGTTTGACGGCCCTATCGGTGTTTTTGCTGGCTGCGGGATGGGCAGCTATTTCTATTTCAACATCTGCTCGAACCCCGATCTGGTGCAGAACGTGGGCATGTTCCTGCTGCGCCACACTGGGAACGACAAGGATTTCATGGCCACGCGGCTGAGCCACATTCTGGACCTCAAGGGCCCCTCGATGAATGTGCAGACGGCCTGCTCGACCTCGCTGGTTGCGACGCATTATGCCTGCCAATCGCTGCTGAACGGCGAATGCGACATGGCGCTGGCTGGCGGTGTTACGATCGAGCTGCCCCACGCCCGTGGCTATCTGTTCAAAGAGGGCGAGATCCTGTCGCCCGACGGGCATTGCCACGCGTTTGATCATCGCGCCCAAGGCACCGTTTTCGGTTCAGGCGCGGGTGTTGTGGTGCTGCGCCGCTTGCAGGATGCGATTGACGATGGCGACCATATCTGGGGCGTTATCAAATCCTCGGCTGTGAACAACGATGGTGCAGACAAAGCCGGATATCTGGCACCCAGTGTCGAAGGGCAGGCCGCCGCGATTGCCGATGCGCACGCGCTGGCCGATATCCCCGCCGACACGATTGACTATGTCGAATGCCACGGCACCGGCACCTATCTGGGCGACCCGATTGAGGTTGCCGCGCTGACCAGCGCCTTCCGTGAAACCACGGATGAAAGCGGTTTCTGCCGCATCGGCTCGGTTAAAACCAACATTGGTCATCTGGATACCGCCGCCGGTGTTGCCAGCTTGATCAAGGCCAGCTTGGCGCTGACCAACAAGCAGATGCCGCCCTCGTTGGGGTACGAAAAACCAAACCCGGCGATTGACTTCGAGGGATCTCCGTTCCGGGTCAATGATCGGTTGACCGACTGGACCAGCCATAAAGGGCCGCGACGGGCCGGGGTGAACTCGTTGGGTGTTGGGGGCACGAACGCCCACGTGGTGATCGAAGAAGCCCCGGAACGCGCCGCATCGTCCGAGGCGGATTTTCCGTTTCAGCTGCTGACGCTGTCGGCGCGCTCGAAAAAGGCGCTGGACGATGGGGGCGCGAAACTGGCCAGCCATCTGCGGGCCCATCAAGACCAGCCCCTGGCCGATATTGCCTGGACGCTGAAAGAAGGCCGTCGCGCCTTTGATCGCCGCCGTGTGATTGTCGCCGATACCCATGACGAGGCCGCCGAGCTGCTTGAGCAGAACGATCCGCGCCGGGTGTTTACTCATCAGGTGGTGGGCACGGACCCGGATGTGGTTTTCATGTTCCCCGGCGGCGGCGCGCAATATGCGGGCATGGCGCGTGACCTGTACGAAACAGAGCCGGTCTTTGCCGATTGGATGGACAAGGGTTTGGAGATCCTTCAGCCCAAGTTGGATTATGACATCCGCGCGCTTTGGCTGCCTGAAGATGGCGCCGAGGAGGCCGCGAACGAGGCGTTGAAAAAACCCTCGGTCCAGTTGCCGTTGATCATAATCACCGAATATGCGCTGGCGCAATTGTGGATGTCCTGGGGAGTGAAGCCCGCCGCGTTGATCGGGCATTCGATGGGCGAGAATACCGCTGCCTGCCTGGCCGGCGTGATGAGTTTTGAGGATTGTATCGGGCTGGTGCACTTGCGCGGCTCGCTGTTCGATACGGTTCCGTCTGGTGGTATGTTGAGCGTGCCGATGGACGCCGCCGAGCTGCGCCCAATGTTGGGCGCTGATCTGGATCTGGCTGCCGTGAATGCACCGGGGCTGAGCGTTGCCAGCGGGCCTCAGGACGCGCTGGATGCCTTGGCCGAAAAACTGGCAGGGATGGACATCCAAACCCAGCGTATCCCGATCGACATAGCTGCCCACTCGGCCATGTTGGAGCCCATTCTGAAGCCGTTTGGCGACTACCTGCGTTCGATCAAACTGAACGCACCTCAAATCCCCTTCGTGTCAAACCGTACGGGAGCGTATATTTCTGACGCCCAGGCCACCGATCCCAATTATTGGGTGCAGCATCTGCGCGGCACCGTGAACTTCGCTGACGGGATCAGCACGCTCAGCGAGCAGCCCGAGCGGGTCTATATCGAGGTTGGCCCCGGCAAGGCGCTGGCTTCGCTGACGGGGCAACACCCGAACGTGCAGGCCAATCAGGTAATCAGCACGCTGCGCCATCCGGATGATCAGATTTTCGACGACAAGTATTTCATGGCGATGCTGGGCCGCGTGTGGGCCGTTGGGGTCGATTTCGACTGGCAGCAAATCTGGGGCGAGGCACGGCGCAATCGCGTGCCACTGCCGACCTATGCCTTTCAACGCAGCGAATACTTCATCGAACCAGGCACCGCGCAGGTGGACGAGGCGCAGGAATACCTCATGCGCTCGGACAACCTGGAAAGCTGGGGATACCGTCCGTTCTGGAAGCCTCGGTTCGCGGATGTTGATCTGGATGTCACGGAAGAGCTTGGTGCTCCGCAAACCTGGCTAATGTTTCTGGACGAAACCGGTTTGGCCGAACAGGCGGCGGATCGTCTGCGTGAAGGCGGACATCGCGTGGTTACCGTTGTTCCCGGCGATGGGTTTGCGCAGCTGACGGACAACAGTTTCGTTCTCTCGCCCGAGCGTGGCCGCGAGGATTATGACTTGCTGGTGCAGGCACTGGCGGCGCAGGACAGCTTGCCGGACAGGATCGGCCATTTCTGGCTGGTGACGGATAAGGAAAGCTTCCGCCCTGGCAGTAGCTTCTTCCATCGCAACGTCGAGCAGGGGTTCTATGCGTTGATGTTCCTGGCGCAGGCGCTCAGCGACGAGGGTGTCGAGAATGCCCATCTGACCGTTGTGACCTCGGGGGCGGCGCAGGTGAAGTCCGAACCGCTGCCCTATCCTGAAAAATCTACCGTCATGGGCCCGGCCCGCGTGATCCCGCGTGAATTCCCGGGGATGACGTGCTCGGTACTGGATGTGGATGCCATACGCAAGCGTACGGATACGCAGCCCGTGCTTGAAGAGCTGTTGGCCAATCCCGCCAATGGCGTGGCAGCGCTGCGCGGCGACAAGCGTTTTGCCCAGATCTATCGCCCCGTAGAGCTGACCGAGGCCCCGCTGGACATCAAGGCTGGTGCGGTGATGATCACCGGCGGTTTCGGCGGCATTGGTCTGACCATCGCGGCCGAATTGATCGAAAAGCATGGCGCGAACATCGTGCTGCTGTCGCGCGGTGGCCTGCCGGACCGCGCTGATTGGCCCGAGGTTATGGCGCAAACCGCACCAAATGCGGCTGTCGTGCGCCGCATTCAGGCGGTGAAGGACCTTGAGGATCTGGGCGGTAAGGTTCTGGTTATCGGCGCCGATGTGTCGAACGTCGAAGAGATGAAGGCCGCCAAAGCGCAGGCCGAGGCCGAGTTTGGCCCGATCACCGGCGTCATCCACGCTGCTGGTGTGATCAGTGACGCTCCGATCCTGGGCAAATCCCTGACCGAGATCGAGGATGTCTTTACCCCGAAAATCCACGGCACCCAGGTGCTGGATGGGCTTTTCCCCGATGGAAGCCTGGACTGGATGGTCCTTTTCTCGTCGTCCTCGACGGTGACGGCACCGGCCGGGCAGGTCGATTATGTGGCCGCGAACGAATATCTGAACGCCTTTGCCAAGGCCCGGCAAGGCGGCAAAACCCGTGTGTTGGCGATCGACTGGGGCATCTGGGCCGATGTAGGCATGGCCGCCGAAGCGATGGCCGCGCGCACCGGCGATATCGAACCCGCACCCGTACAGCCGATTTCGTCCACCCTGCTGGATTGGTCCAGCTTTGATGCGGACGGCAACCGGACCTTTGGCGCCGAGTATACCCCGCAAGATCGCTGGATTCTGAATGAGCACCGCACTCGCACGGGCGAGGCGTTGGTTCCCGGCACCGGATACCTGGAGCTGGCCTATGAAGCCCTGCAAGCGCAGGGTGAAACCGGGGCGTTCGAGCTGCGCAACCTGACCTTTCTGGCGCCGTTGCAAGTGGATGATCAGGGCCGGGCGGTCCGGGTGACGATGCCGCGCTCGGATCTGGGTTATAACTTCCTGGTCGAAAGCGCCGGTCCAGACGGGGTATTTGAACAGAACGCGCAGGCCGAAATCTCGCTGCTGCCAATCAGCCAACCCGCGCCGCTGCCCCTGGCCGAAATCGAGGCGCGTTGCCTGCGGGGCCAGGCCTCGCAGACGCATATCCGTTCTCCGCAAGAGGCGCATCTGAACTTTGGCCCGCGCTGGCATGTGCTGCGTCAGACCGCATTGGGCGAGGGTGAAGGCGTGGCCCACCTGTCGCTGGACCCGGACTATGCCAACGACAATTGCGGCCTGCATCCGGGCCTGATGGACTTGGCAACCGGCTGGGCGATGGAGCTGATCGCGGGCTATCAACCCACGCATCTGTGGGTGCCGATGTCCTATGGCTCGGTCCGTGTGTTCCAGCCGATCGGCGACCAGATCGTCAGCCATGTGCGTAACGCCAGCGCCAATCAGTCGGACGCGATGACTGCCAGCTTCGACGTAACGATCTGCAAACCAGACGGCACCGTATGCGTCGAGATCAAGGCCTTCACCATCCGTCAGCTTGAGAAAGGGTTCGAGTTTGCGCGTCGTGCCAACGAACCGCAAACCCAGCCCGTGGTGCGCCCCCTTTCCCCGGCCGAGCTGCGCCTGCAGCACAACCTTTCACAGGGCATCCGCCCATCCGAGGGCGCGCAGGCGTTTTTCCGGGCGGTGGCGATGGGGCTGCCGCAAGTCATTGTGTCGTCAATGGATTTGGATGGATTGATCGCCCAAGCCGCCGTGACCGAAGCGACAGATGGCACCGAGCAGAAGTTCGAGCGCCCCGACTTGGACAGCGAATACGTCGCGCCCGAGGGCGAAACCGAGGAACAGCTGGCCTCTATCTGGCAAGACCTTCTGGGCGTCGATCAGATCGGGGCCGAGGACAGCTTCTTTGATCTGGGCGGGCATTCTCTGGTCGCTGTGCGGCTGTTCGCCAAGGTTAAGAAGACATTTGGCGTAGACTTCCCGATCTCGGTTCTGTTCGAAGCGCCGACGGTCCGCAAATGCGCGGCAATGATCAGTGAAGCCGGTGGCTCTGCTCCGGGCGCGCAGCAAGACGATGCGAAACCCACTGCGCCCAAGCGACGGTTTACCCATATCGTGCCCATGCATTCGGGCGAAGGTGGGCCGGAGACGCCGTTTTTCCTGGTCGCAGGAATGTTCGGCAACGTGCTGAACCTGCGTCACCTGGCGCATCTGGTGGGGCACGCGCCCATTCTATGGCCTGCAGGCACGCGGCCTGTATGGCGACGACGCACCCCATGACGATCTGGTTCAGGCCGCTCGCGACTACATCGCCGAAATCCGTCAGGTGCAGCCGCACGGGCCCTATATGGTCGGCGGATTTTCTGGCGGCGGGATTACCGCCTATGAGATTGCGCAACAGCTGAAGGATGCCGGCGAAGAGGTTCAATTGCTGGTGATGCTGGACACGCCGCTGCCGGTGCGCCGTCCGCTCAGCCGTCAGGACCGTATGGAAATCCAGAAGCAGGAACTGAAGGCCGGCGGGTTGGGCTATATCGCCAAATGGGCCATCAACCGGGTGAAATGGGAGATTGCCAAGCGTCGTGGTATTCAGCCTGATCAGCCCCAGTTGGGTCACAGCTTCCACAACGCGCAGATCGAGGACGCCTTTTTGCGCTCGGTTGCCAAGTACCAGGTGCGCCCATGGGAGGGCCCGCTGTGCTTGTTCCGCCCGCCCTTGGTGGGCAAATGGCAAGTCGCGCCCGACCGCTGGGTTAGCTCGGAGCGCGCCTATGTTCTGGATGACAACGATTGGACGCAACACGCGCCTAATATCGCTGTGTACGAGGTGCCGGGGGACCACGACTCGATGGTGCTGGAGCCTAATGTGCGTGTTCTGGCCGCCCGTATCCGTGATTGCATCATGCGGGTCGAGCGCGCGGATGCGCCCGCCAAAGCATTCAAGGAGGCCGCGGAATGACAAAGATTCTGACCGTCATCCTGAATTACAAGACTCCCGACATGACCTTGCGTGCTTTGGATCATGCGCTGCTTGCCATGCAGGATCTTGAGGGCGAAATCACTGTCGTCGACAATGCGTCGGAAGACGGTTCGTTTGAACAGATCGCAGCGCATGTCGAGAAGCTGAACCTTTCGCATGTGCGTGTCATCGCTTCGGATCGGAACGGGGGCTTTGGCGCGGGCAACAACGTGGGCATCCGCGCGGGGCTGAGCGATGGAACAAAGCCCGACTATGTCTATATCCTGAACTCGGATGCATTTCCCGCGCCAGATGCGATCCAGTTGCTGCTGCAGGCCCTGAAAGCTGACCAGACCCTCTGGGCCGCCGGCAGTTTTATTCACGGAGAAGAGGACGATCCGCACCAGACCCTGTTCCGTTTCCCCTCGGTCGCGTCCGAATTCGAGGGCGCCATTCGTTTTGGCCCCGTCTCGCGTTTTTTCAAGGACCGCATCGTGCCGCTGCCTGTGCCCGAGACGGATGCCCGTGCCGATTGGATGGCCGGGGCAAGCGTGATGATGCGCCAGGACGTGCTGGACCAGATCGGCTTGTTTGACGAGACCTTCTTTCTGTATTTCGAAGAAACCGACCTGTTCCTGCGGGCGCGCCGGGCGGGCTATGGCTCGATCTATGTGCGCGACAGCCACGTGATGCATATCGGCAGCGTGTCCACGGGCATGAAGGAATGGGCCCGCGTGCCCGACTACTGGTACGACTCGCGCCTGCACTATTTCGTAAAGAACCACGGGGTCGCTTATACCGCGCTGGCCACGACAGCGCACTTGCTGGGTGGCAGCCTGTACTGGCTGCGCCGCAGCCTTGAGCGTAAGCCGATGGATGTTCCTAAGCATTTCCTGCGTGTCCTGTTGACCCATGATTTAAAGTTCGCCCTGCGTGCCTTGGTTGGCGCGCGCAATACCAAACCCTCGTCTGCGGTGCCTGCTGACCGCAATGAAGCCTGAGCCAGTATCGGAGTATTCACCATGTCCAGTTTTTCCACACTGCTGATCGGGAACGAATCCCTGGCAATCCAGTGCGGGGATATGCTGTTGTCGCGCGGGTACGCCATCGGCGCCGTGGTGACGCGGAACGCCAGCGTGGCGGGATGGGCCAAGCGCAACGGGCTGGAGGTGATCGAACCCGGCGCCGGATTGGCCGATCGGATAACCTGCGAATATGACTGGCTGCTGTCGATCGCGAACCTGGACATCATCCCTCAGCCGCTGCTGGACCGGGCCGGCAAGGGTGCGGTGAACTTTCACGACGGGCCGTTGCCGCGCTATGCCGGTCTGAATGCCCCCGTTTGGGCCCAGATCAACGGCGAGTCGCAACACGGGATCACCTGGCACCTGATCGAAGGCGGAATCGACGAGGGCGACATTCTGCAGCAAGCCATGTTCGACGTGGCCCCTGATGACACCGCATTGACCCTGAACACCCGCTGTTACGAGGCCGCGATTCAAACCTTTCCGGCAGTGATTGACCAGCTGGCCACCGGTGCCCCGGCGCGGCAGGCGCAGGATCTGACGCAGCGCAGCTATTACGGGTTGAAGGACCGCCCCGAGGCCGCTGCCGTTCTGGATTTCAACCGACCCACCGCCGAACTTGTACGTTTCGTCAAAGCTTTGGATCACGACAGCTTCCGCAACCCACTGTTCATGCCCAAGGTGCAGCGGGGCGAAGACGTGATCGTATTGCGCAGCGCCGAAACTGCAGAGGGTCAGGGCGCCCCCGGCACCGTTTTGGCGACGACTCCGGACATGCTGAACGTTGCCACCGCCGATGGCGCAATCTCTTTGACCGGGCTGACCCTGCTGAACGGGGCCAGGCTGCCGAAGGCTGGCGACGTTCTGGACCGCCCCGATGCCACCCTGACCGAGGCGATGAAACCCGCCGTAGCAGCCGAGCTGGTGTACCGTGATATTTTGGACAGTTTCGCGCCCGTGCGTTTGGCCTTTACCCCGACGCAGGACAGCGGCACCCGCCAGATTACTCTGACCGCAGGGGATCACCTGCTGCCCGCGATGGCTCTGATCGCCGCGCGTTTGGCTGGAACGGACACCGCTGATCTGTCTCTGATCTTGGGCAGGCAGACGCCTCATGTGACAGGCTGGGCCCCGATCCGCGTGGATTTGCATGCCGAAGCCGCACAGCAGGTTCAGTCCATTCAAACCCAAATTGAAAGCGCGCAAGCCAGAGGCGGTTTTCCTGCCGATGCCTTTGCGCGCCGACCCGACCTTGCAGATATCGCCGTGCCGGATGTGGCTCTCTCTCATGTCCCGACACCTGCCCCCGGCGCGGCGATTACGTTGTTCCACGATGGTGCCCAGGCCATTTTGTTCGCTGATGCGGCCCGCGTGTCGCAGGATGCTTTGATGCGCATGGCTGCCCGGCTGGACAAGCTGGCGGCAGGCGTCGGCGGTCCGGTTTCGGCGCTGGACATCATGCCAGATGCGGAGCGTCAGCTGGTTTTGACCGATTGGAACGCCACACAGGCCGACTATGACGAACAGTTGTGCATCCACCAGATGTTCGAACGTCAGGTCTCCAAAACCCCGGACGCCCCCGCGCTGGTGTTCGAAGGCGAAGAGCTGTCCTATGCCGAGCTGAACACCCGCGCTAACCAGTTGGCCCATGTGTTGGTGGGTAAGGGCGTCAAACCCGGCACGCTGGTTGGGCTGCACACGCAGCGCTCGGTTCATTTGCTGGTGGGGGCTTTGGGGATTCTCAAGGCGGGTGGGGCCTATGTTCCGCTGGACCCGGCCTTTCCCGCGGACCGGATCGCTTTGTACATCGAGGATTCCGGTTGCCCGTTGATCGTGGCGCAACAGGCGTTGATTGCGGACCTGCCCAAGGGCAATGCAGAAATCATCGCGCTGGATACGGATGCGTCGATCCTGACGGCGCCGACGGATAACCCCAATGCGGGCGCGCGCGGCGAGGATCTGGCCTATATGATCTACACCTCCGGCTCGACCGGGCGGCCCAAGGGCGTGATGGTCGAGCACCGCAACGTGTCGAACTTTTTCACCGGCATGGATGACCGCATCCCGCATGACGGTGGCACTTGGTTGGCCGTGACCTCTCTGTCCTTCGATATTTCGGTGCTCGAGCTGTTCTACACCCTGGCGCGCGGCTTTAAGCTGGTGGTCAGCAGCGATGAAAACCGGGCGCTTGTGTCCTCGGGGGCGATGAATGTCACCGGCAAGGGGATGGAGTTCAGTCTGTATTACTGGGGCAACGACGATGGTGTCGGCCGCGATAAATACGAGATGCTGTTCGAGGGCGCCAAGTTCGCCGATGAGAACGGGTTTGTTGCCGTCTGGACGCCCGAGCGGCACTTCCATGCTTTTGGCGGCCCTTACCCCAATCCGTCTGTGACCGGCGCTGCGGTTGCCGCGCTGACGAAAAATCTGGCCGTGCGCGCGGGCAGCTGCGTTGCACCGCTGCACCATCCCGCTCGCGTGGCCGAGGAATGGGCCGTGATCGACAATCTGACCAATGGCCGAACGGGTCTGGGCATCGCTTCGGGCTGGCAGCCGCATGACTTTGTGCTGCGCCCCGAAAACCGTCCGCCGAACAACAAAAAGGCCATGCTGGAAAGCATCGAAACTCTGCGCAAGCTTTGGGCCGGGGACGAGGTGGAATTCCCGCTCGGCAACGGCGAAACTCATGCCGTGGTGACGCAGCCGCGGCCCGTGTCCAAAAAACTGCAGGTCTGGGTGACGACCGCCGGCAACCCCGAAACATGGAAAGAGGCCGGTAAGATCGGCGCCAACGTGCTGACTCACCTGCTGGGCCAATCGGTGGACGAGGTCGCGGGCAAGATCCGCCTGTACCACGAGGCGCTGCGCGAGGCCGGGCACGATCCGGCCGATTTCAAGGTCACGCTGATGCTGCACACTTTCGTGGCTGAGGACCGTGAAAAAGCGCGTGAAATCGCGCGAGGTCCGATGAAGGATTACCTGGCCTCGGCCGCCGCGCTGATCAAGCAATTCGCCTGGGTCTTCCCCGCGTTCAAACGCCCCGAAGGCGTCAGCAACCCGTTCGAGCTGGACCTTGGCAACCTGTCCGAAGACGAGCTGGACGCCATCCTGGAATTCGCCTTCCTGCGCTATTTCGAAGATTCGGGTCTGTTTGGCACCGTCGATGATTGTCTGAACCGGGTCGAGCAGCTGAAGCGCATTGGCGTCGATGAAATCGCATGCTTGATCGACTATGGTATTGAAAAACAGACCGTTCTGAACGGGCTGCAACATCTGGCCAAGGTGCGCGAAGCCGCGAACATTCAGGCGGAACTGGAGGCTGATGATTTCTCGATCGCGGCGCAGATCATTCGCCATGACGTGACGCATTTGCAGTGCACGCCCTCGATGGCGCGTATGATCTCGATGAATGACGAGGCGCGCTTTGCCCTTGGGCATGTGAAACACATGATGATCGGCGGCGAGGCTCTGCCCGGCGCGCTGGTCAACGATTTGCGCGAGACAACCAACGCGACCATCGAAAACATGTACGGCCCGACGGAAACCACGATCTGGTCCACGACACAAACCGCCGGCATGGGCGAAAAGATCGTGAATGTCGGCACTCCGATCGCAAATACGCAGGTCTATGTTCTGAACGATGCGATGCAGCCCGTGCCCATCGGTGCGGCGGGCGAACTGTATATCGGCGGTGCAGGGGTGACGCGCGGCTATTGGCAGCGCGAGGATCTGACGGCCGAGCGTTTCGTGGCCGATCCCTTTGTCGCGGGCAACCGCATGTATCGCACAGTTGATCTGGTACGCTGGCGCGATGACGGGCGGCTGGACTTCATCGGTCGCGCGGATCATCAGGTGAAAATCCGCGGCTACCGGATTGAGCTGGGCGAGATCGAGGCGCTGATGGATGCCGATCCCGCCATTCGTCAGGCCGTGGTCATCCCGCGCGAGGATACGCCGGGCGCGGTGCGTCTGGTGGGCTATTACACCGCCTCGGGCGAGGTCTGCCCGGTGAAACTGCGCGACCGTCTGGCCGCAGCTTTGCCGGACTACATGGTGCCCTCGGCCTTTGTGCAGATGGATGCGTTCCCGCTGACGCCCAACAAAAAGGTGGACCGCAAGGCGCTGCCCGAACCCACCGAAACCGCCCAGACCGAAACTGCCGAATATGTCGCGCCGGAAAACACGGTCGAACAGGATATCGCCGCGATCTGGACCGGTATTCTGGGTGTGCAGAATATCGGGTCCAAGGATAACTTCTTTGCACTGGGGGGCCATTCGCTGCTGGCCGTTCAGGCGCACCGGGAAATCCGGCAGAAACTGGGGGCTGACAAGCTGTCGATCACCGACATTTTCCGCTTCCCGGTGTTGTCCGCACTTTCGGCCAAGGTGATCGAGATGACAGGCGCAGGTGAAACCCCGACCCCTGAGACCGAGCCCGCAGAGCAGAAAGCAAGCCGAGCAGATGCGATGGCCAAACGCCGCCAGATGCGCGCCCGCCGGATGTCCCGGACCGGATGATGACGCGGGCGCAGGTCATATCCCTGTTCCCCAAAGGGGTGGACGTGGGGGTCGGCATCACCGATCCGCGCCGCCCTGAAGGTGTGCTTTATCCGTCCGAGGAACTGGCGATCTCTCGTGCTGTGCCCAAGCGACGGGACGAGTTTCGCGCTGGTCGAAGCGCTGCGCGTCAGGCGATGCGGGCAGTTGGCGCCGCGCCCTCGGCGTTGCCGGCCCGCAAGGACCGCTTGCCTGACTGGCCTGAAGGGATCGCCGGGTCGATCACCCATTGTCGGGATTTATGTGTGGCCTGTGCCTCGACCGGTGCGCGCGCGATTGGTCTGGACGTCGAAACCGCAACCGAGCTGCCCGCCGATTTGTGGGAAACCATCCTGCTGCCGGACGAGCATGAGGCGGTCCGATCCTCGGCTCATCCTGGGGCGCTGGCCACGTTGATTTTCTCGAGCAAAGAGGCAGCCTATAAGGCGCAATATCCGCTTAGCGAGACCTTGTTCGGGTTCCATGACCTGGGTGTATCGATCACCGGGAGCGGTCATTTTCAGGCCTGTTTCCGTACCACCGCAGGCCCTTTTCAGCCGGGCGACACGATGCGCGGGCGGTATCTGAAAACCCAAGATCATATTCTGACAGCGGTGGTTTTGACATGACCTATCACGCTGCTTTCATTGAAAAATACCGGCCTCTTGCGCAAATCCGGGCCGCCGCGTTGGAAATGCACTGTTTCCGTCCTCACCCTTTGTTGAGATGGACTCGGGCGTTAGATTTGCTAATGCGATACGGACCAAGCAGCCTGCCGTGGCCTGCGTCGGGTCGGCCCCGAAAGGCGACCGTCAAACCGTGTGAGGACAACTCATGAGCCAGCAATTTTCGTTTTCCAGCATTATTTCCGCGCTGCTGCGCAGGTTCTGGTTGGTGTTCTGGATCACCGCGTTGGGCTCGATCGCCGCGGTAGTTTTCGCGCTGAATCGTCCGGCGGTTTATGAAACTTCGGCCGTCATCCAATTCGAAATGGCTCAGGTCGAAGAGAACCTGACCTCGCCGGGTGCCGCGTCGCGCAGTACCTCGGTCGAGACCCGACTGAAGCTGATCGAACAAAAGCTGATGTCGCGGGACAGTCTGCTGGAGGTGATCGAGAAGTTCGATCTTTTCACCGGGGACGCCGAGATGACGGACGCGCAGAAGGTGTTTGCACTGCGGACGGCCGCGCGGATCAGCACCCTGATCGACCCAGATCAGGCTTGGCGTCCGACGGTGCAGCCCTCTGGGTTGATCATCACGGTTCAGCTGGATGATGCACAGACCGCGGCAGATGTCGCGAATGAACTGCTGTCGCGCGTGTTGATCGAAGGCAAATCGCGCCGCGCGGTCCGGGCAGAGAAAACGCTGGCGTTTTTCGTTGCCGAAGAAGAGCGTGTCTCGGCCGAAATCTCGGTGTTAGAGCAAGAACTGGCCGCATATAAGACTGCAAACCAGGCCTCGTTGCCCGGAAACCTGCTCAGCCAGCGCGATCAACTCGCGCGGCTGAATGACAGCCTGTTGGCTGTCGAGCAGCAACTGATCCAGCTGCAAACCCAACGCGAACGGATTCGCGCCGAGGATCTGGAACGTCAGACAAATTTGCTGCGCAAACAAAAGCTGTTGCTGCAAGAACGTATCCAGATCGTCCAAACCGCGCTGAATGTCGCCCCCGAGATCGAGCGTCAGATCAACGCGATGGAGCGGCGTCTGGGCCAGCTGCAAGACGAGCTAAGCGTCATCACCACGCGCCGCGCGGATGCAGCGATGAATCAGCAGCTGGAAAGTCAGAACCAGGTCGAGCGTTTCGAGGTGCTTGAGACCGCGCTTGTACCGGAACATCCGGTGTCTTCGGGGCGCCGCAAGCTGGTTGCGGCAGGTGCGATTGCCTCGCTCATGCTGGCTGTGGGTCTGGCATTAGGGCTGGAGTTCATGAACGCCAGCATCCGCACCTCGGCCCAGCTGGAAAAAGAGCTGGATATCCGCCCCGTCGTTGTGATCCCCAACCTGGACCGGCAGAAATACCGCCGCCGTCGCCGTTTGGCCTGGATTAGCGGGTTGATGGCGTTGTTTGCCATGGCGGCCATGCTGTTGCAGGGACGCGCCAAGGAGCTTGTCGAAGCCTTGCCGATCTTCAACCGCTCGTCGCGCGTTCAATAGCTGTATTGCTGAGTCGGGGCGTTATCCGCCTTGTTCAGGACCACGCCCAGCAACGGGACGTCGTCGCCCAGGCGCCGCATGACCTCGCGGATTTCGGCCGAGGTCGTTTGCCCGCCACCAGCCACGATCAGCACACCGTCATACATCTGGCGAAAGGCGATCACGTCGTCCTGCGCCAAGGCCGGAGGCAGATCGTACAGAACCACGTCAGGGGTCAGTTCGTCCTCCATCTCTTCGATGCGCAGATGGGTGGTTTCGCGCGCCAGCAGCTCGGCTGCGTAGGGCTCGATCCGGTCATTCAGGCCGATGGCCAGCTGGTTTCCGATTTTCAGGTTGTTTTCTGCAAAGCGATGGAATTGCTCGTTGACCTCGCGGTCGCCGCGCAGGAAATCACCCATGCTGCCGGCCTCGTGAACGCCCACAAGATCGGCCAGCGAGGGCTTGCGTAAGTCCATGTCCAACAGCACGGTCCGGCAATTTTCATAGCGGGACAGCGCAATGGCCAGGTTCATTGAGACAAAGCTTTTGCCGCAATCCTGCGTGGGAGAGGTGATGCCGACGCGGCTCCAGCCTTTTTCACTCAGTGTTTGCACCAAGCGGGTCCGCAGCACGTCAAATGTCGCATGCGCCGGATCATGGCGCGTGGCGGTGATGATCAGGTGCTCGTCCAGAAGGCGCTCGTTCACCGGGATGGTCGGCAGAGTGCTCCATGGATCGATCTGAGGGGCCGCGGCGGGCAGGGGATCTGGTTCCGCGGCTTCGGGTTGCGGCTGTGGCTCGGGTTCGACCTCAGGCTCGGGCGTCTGGCGCGCGATACGCTCCAGCAGCTTAGAGCGTTCTTCCGTATCCATTTTCTGGCGCCGGTTGCGGCGCAAAACGTAGTCAACCATGTGCTCTTGCCTCTACCTTGGGCATGCTTGGCCAGTATATCATCAACGACCGGGCTGCCCTGGCAAATTTGTTGCCGCCATGTGAACAAAAGACATTGGCGAAATTAAGCCAGAACGGCGTAAAACCTGCGTCTACAAACCAAACAGATTGGCGCGCGTGATCGCTTTTTCAATGAACGCCGCCTTGTCGGTTTCGGGCTGCCAACCCAGAACTTCTTTGGGGCGCGTGTTGTCGAACTGTGCATAATGGGCCCGCGATTTCCAATCCTGCAAGGATGGACGCGACAGGCCTTTCTTGCGCAAAACGTATTTCTTGAGCGCGAATTTCAGCCCGTCGGCCGCGTAAAACGTCGTCAGATCACCTGAACTGACGTTGATCCGCGCGCCCAAGGCGTCATTGATCGCATCAAAGTAATCACGGCCAGACATCATCGGCTCGCCGATCAGGTTGAAGCTTTCGCCGATTGCGGCTTCGGTCTGCATCATGCGGATCAGCCCATCCGAGATATCGTCGGCCAGGACGAAGGGCAGGTTGTGCTTGCCGTCGCCCCACAGACGGACCGCACCAGCGCCATGCCAGCGCCCGATGCCCCAGTGTTGCAGGGGGCCACCTTCGCCCACGACAATTCCGGGACGTGCGATGGTGACGGGCAGGCCGCGGGCCTCGTACATCTCCAACAGGCGACGTTCGCATTCCGCCTTCGAGCGCGCGTACATGTTGCGTTCCTCCATGTCACCGAAATCGGTATCCTCGGTGATGACCAGATCGCCATCGGACATGTCATAGGACGCAATCGTACCAGTATAGATCAGGCGCTTTACGCCGGCCTCAAGACAGGCCTCGCCAATACGAACTGCGGTGCCCACGTCGTTTTTCAGCGCGTCCTGCCAGGTCTTGTCCATCGACTTGGCCAGGTTAAACACGGCGTCGATCCCTTCCATCGCGTCGATCAGCGCGTCCTTGTCGGACAGCGATACGGACACGGTTTCCACGTGATCAGCAATATCATCGAAGGGGCCGGTCTTACCCCGGCTGAGAACGCGCACGTCATAGCCCTGCGCGACCAGCCTGCGGGTCAGGTTTCGGCCGATGAAGCCAGTGCCTCCAATGACCATGACGGTCGGTTTGGGCGTGCCTTTGACGGGTTCGGGATCTAAGGGCAGGTCAACCTTGCCCAATGTCGCCTCAAGCGCTTGCATCACCTTCAGCGCAGCCGCACCGTCATAGCGCGCATCCACAGGGCGCCCCCAACGGATCGCATCATAGATGGCATTGGTGGTGCCTCGAAAGCTGAGGCCATAGGGCGATTTCTGGTTCAACGAGCTTAGCT
Organism: Thalassovita sp.; assembly: GCF_965218685.1. Classification (GTDB taxonomy): domain Bacteria; phylum Pseudomonadota; class Alphaproteobacteria; order Rhodobacterales; family Rhodobacteraceae; genus Thalassobius. Next base: position 1,005,790 of record NZ_OZ244657.1, read on the forward strand.
GACGGGCCGCGTTCACCGTGCCCTCGCGCAAGTGCTGCCAAGACAGGCTCAGCTGTTTGATCAGCGGGTTCATCACCAGATCCGAGGTGTTGTCCCGTGCGGTAACCAGCGTGTCGGCCGCATAGTCCAAACGCGCCATCCCGCTGGAGCCGCGCACCGTCAGCGACCTGTCGTCGTAGGTTTCGACCATCGAGAAGTTGAAGTTCACGTCCACCGTTCCGGCCCGTGCAAGTACCCGCCAGGATTGGTGCCGTATCGCGCCACCTGGCAGGGTAACAGGTTGGTTCAACTCAGCGCTAAGGATCTTAAGCTCGCCCAAAAGATCGACGGCGAAGGCATAGGGGTGGGCGCCCAGTTCCAGAAGCAGGTTCCGAGGTTCTTGCAGCAACCACAACCCATACGGTCCCGCACGTAAGGGGCCAAGTGGCAGGCACCAGTTCACTTCGATGGCGTTGATGCGGCCCAGATCTCCGGCCTTTACGGCGGATTTCAATCGCTGATAGCCCGGCACCCCAAGGAAGTTATGTCCGGCTGCGAACTGCACACCTTTCTGGGCGGCGGCGTCCACAATTTCTTGCGTTTCGGCCACGGACAAAGCCACGGGTTTTTCGACGATCACGTGAAGGCCGGCCTCGATACACTCAAGCGCCAAGGCGTGGTGCAGGTTCGGGGGCGTCAGGATGTGAACTGCATCCACAGCGCCTGCCATGTCAGCGATCGATGTATATGCTGCAACGCCATAACCCTGCGCCATTCCTTCGGCCGCCGAGGCAGACACGTCGCAAATCGCAACCAGCTGGGCGTCTTTGCAGGCCCGGATCGCATCTGCGTGCCACGTGGCGATGTATCCGGCCCCGATCAGGCCAACCCTTTGAACTGCACTCATCAATTCGGCTCCGTCACTTGTATTCGATGATTTTCATGTCAGCGCCGGTTGCCCGGCGTTTGTAATAGGTCAACAGCCCCAGGAAATTGGGGATCTTCGACAGGCTCAGCAGTACTGACAGCCGTTTTGCCTGTGCGCCCGCCACGCCTTCGCGCTGAAGGCCCGAAACCGTGCGGATATAGGACAGCAGATAGGCCGCCAGCACCAGAAGCACCAGTAGCCAGCAGCTGAATACCCCGATCACAGCGATCAAAGGAAGCAAAGCGCCGAAAATCCAGACACGTTTGCGCTCGGGGCGGAAATGGTCGGGATGCAGGGCGCCGACCTGCGCAAACCCATGCCCCGAGCGGACCGCCCGCTGCCACCATTCGCCAAAGCGCGTCATGTTGGCATCGTGATGTGTCATCGTTTCAGGCAGACGCCACAGGGTTTTGCCGTGTTTGCGCATCCGGCAGCAAAGCTCGTCGTCCTCGGCCGCGATGACGTTGGGGTTAAAGCCTCCGATCGCGTCGAAATCAGCGCTGCGCACCATCATGTCGCCCCCGCAGGCGGCGATCTGACCGGCGGGGCGGTGCCATTCGAAATCGGCGATGGCGTTATAAATGCTGCGATCGGGGTGGATTTCATAGCGCCAGCCGGTGACGATCCCCAGCTCGGGGCGAGTGTCCAGCTCGTTGGCGGCCTTTTGCAACCAGCCTGATTCGACCGCGCAGTCGCCATCGACGAACTGAACATAGTCCGGCAAGTCGGGCTTCAGCGCCTGGAAGCCAGCGTTCCGGGCACGGGCGGCGGTAAAGGGGACAGTGGTGTCCAGCTCGACCACGGTAATGCCCATCTGGCGCGCCATCTGCACGCTGTCATCCGTTGACCCTGAATCCACATAGACGATCCGATCCGCCTGATCCTTCAACGAGGTCAGGCAGCGGACCAGACGGTCGCCTTCGTTCCGGCCAATGGCGACGGCGGCGACTGTACTCATGAGTTGGTCTCCGGTCGCTTCGAGGTTGGGGGCGCACCGTCGATATAGCCTTGGATCAATGTGCCCAGCCATGCGGCCTCGTTGCGGATATCAAATTCCGATGCGACTTTGGCGCGACCGGCCTGACCCATCTGGATGGCGCGTTCGGGGTCTGTTAGCACGTCCTGCATCGCCAGGCGCAACGCGTCTGCGTCCCCCGGCGGTACCAGCCGCCCCGAGGTGCCATCCTGCACCAGTTCCGGCACGCCCGCGATTTGCGTGGTGACGACGGGCAGGCCACTGGCCATCGCTTCCATCAGCACAACTGGAACGCCTTCAGCAAAGCTGGGCAGAACCAGCATGTCTTGCGTTTGCAGCGTCTGCGCGACCTCGGACTGGGACTTGTAGCCAAGGAACGAGACATGCCCCGCAAGGCCCATAGCGGCAGCTTTCGTTTCAAGTTCAACGCGGTCAGGTCCATCACCGATGACCGTCAGGTGGAAATCTGGGATGTCCTGCACAAGCCCCTTCATCGCGTCGAACAACACCGGCAGACCTTTGACAGCGGCCAGGCGCCCAATGAACAGTGCGCGGGTGCCCGAGCGCTGAGCCGGGGTTTGGTAACGGTCAGGCTCGACTCCGCAATGTACTATATGCATCCGGTCCCAATGCGCGGGATCGGAAAACACCATCCCCTGCGAGCGGCAGAAATCACTGATGCAGGCAACGAACGATGCTCGCGCTATCTTTTCATCTATACGCCACCGTATGGGTTCAAAGAAGATATCCGGTCCGTGCATGGTAAAGCTGTAGGGAATTCCACAAAGCTCGTGACAAAGCATCGCGACGGTGCAGCTGGCTTTGGCAATGTGGTTGTGCAGGTGCTGCACACCGGTTTCGCGAAGATGGTCCGCCAGCACCACGGCCTCGGCAAAGTAAAACAGCTGGTACAACATCGCCTTGACCCCACCCGGAGAGGTCTGGATCGCCAGACGCAGCGTCTTGAAATAAGCTGAGGGCGAGCGTTTCAGCGCGCGCGCGTGACTGCGCAAGGATCGCAAAGGGCGCGCAGCGGCTTGTAGGACATAGAACGTCTGGGCGGCCTCGGCGCGTTGTTCCTCGCCCACCAGGTGTTCCATTCCGGTGCGCCGGATCGAGCACGTCTGGACGGTAAAGCCCTGTGCCCGCAGCTGTGCCACTTCGCGCTGGATGAATGTGTCGGTCGCGCGAGGGTATTCCCCGGTCAGATAGGCGATGGTGGTCATGCGTCATCCTCGGTAGGGGTGGTGGGCACGAGGGACTGGGCAAAGGCCTGTTCGAAAGCTGGTGTTGCCGGCAGGCCCAGTCGTTCCTTCAGTCGCGCGTTGGGATAGAAGGCACTGGCCATACGATACCGTAGGGTTTCGCGGCGCAGCAAACCGGGAAGGCCTGGCAACCAGGTCAATGCCGAAGCCAGCAGATCGAACAACCGCCAGTGCACGGGTACGATGATTTTGGGCCACCCGGTGCGTGCCATTGCGTTCAGGAACCGGATACGATCAGGCAGGTCGTCATCGATCAGATTCAGCACTTCGATCGGGCCATCAGGCCCTTGGGGCACGGGCAATTCAGCTGCACGAACCAGGGCATTTGCGGCGTGGTTAACATGGCACAGGGGGATCTCGCCGCCGTCATTCAGACGCAAGACAAAGGGACCGATCCCGGGGCCGACATGGGCGTTCCACAAACGTTCGGGCCCAAAAACGGCGCCCAGGCGCATCAGCCGCAGGTCCAGGGTCAGCTCTTGCGCGGCGTCGACACAGATGTCCTCTTGCTCCAGTTTGGCACGGCAATAGGCGTCGCGTGCGCTTGGGTTGCGCTCCAGCATCGAGGTCTCGTCGATCATCGGATTGGCCAGTAGACCCATCCCCGAATAAACGCTGATCGAACTGACAAGCACCAATCGAGGGGACAACTCGGAGTCGGCGATAGCCTGCACGAGGTGCAGGGTGCCGTTCATGGTCGAGCGCGCCTGTTCAGCGTCATCGCCGGATAACGACGCGGCGGCGTGGATGACAGCATCGATGCCCTCCATATCCAGAGCGGGTATGCATGCGGGGTCCGACAAGTCTGCCTCGACCACCTCGATGCCTTCGTCGTCGGCCCAGGTATCAGGAACCACGCCCGCCAACCGGACAACCGCAACCACGTCATGCCCCGCGGCGCGGGCGGCCGCTACGGTCGCGCGCCCGACATAGCCCGCAGCACCGGTGATCATCAGCGTCATCTCAGGGGTCATTTCGCCCATGGCATCGGCTCCATCGGCGGACATTGCGTTGTCATTTCCTGCGCGCCAGAAGTGCGGCCCGCATTTTGGATGGCCAGCGTGACCTCGTTCAGGTGCAGCGCGAAATCCGAAGACAGGCGGCACGGGCGTTTGTCGCGCAAGGCCTCTAACATCTCGGCCGGACCCAGCGCAAAATTCATCGAGGCCGCCCCCCAACGCCCGACCTTGGGATGCGTGGCGCCTTTGAGTTTGATGCGGCGGCCCAGCGGGCTGTCCAGCAGGCGGCGACGGATACGCAGACGAGGATGGAACTTCACGGCGGCCCCATTGTCCCAAGCCTTGTGCAAGGCCAGAACGCCCTTGTCGCCGATAACACGGATCTGGTGGTCATGCGGCGCAACGATGGAACAGGTCAGCCGCGCGACCATGCCGCTTTCGAAAAACAGTGTCGCCACGGAAATGTCAGGGGCAGCATCCGCCACGTCCAGCTTGTCCGGGATCACCGAGGCCGAGGCCGCTGTCACGGTTTGAACCGTCCCGAACATCGCGATCAGCCAGGTCAGGTAATAGCCCGCGTGCTCCAGCGTGCAGCCGACCTGAAACTCGTCCTCATAGGGCCAGGGCGCGCCGCTTTCGCTGCGCCAGTCCTTGACTGGAGCTTGGGGAATATAGCCATCGTCCAGCTCGGCATAGATGACCCGAGGTTCCCCGGCCACCTGATCGCGCACAGCTTTGGCCAGCGTTTGCGCTGCCTCTCCCAGAACGGAACAGGGCGCCGAGGCCAGCAGCAACCCCTTGTCCTGCGCCATCTGGTGCAGCGCGCGCGCATGGGTCATATCCAGCGCCAGGGGTTTTTCCGAATAGACATGGTGGCCCGCCTGCAAACAGGCGCGGTTCACATCGTAATGCGCAGAAGGGTTGGTCAGGTTCAGGATCACGCCGTCCGAGGGCGTGACCGTGAAAAGCTCTTCTAGGTCGTTCGCCTTGGGCACATCCCAATAGTCGCAAAAGGTCGCCAGACGCTTAGCGTTCTGATCAAAGGCGCCCAGCACCGAAATGCCCGACGCCTGTAGCGAACGCATGTACAGGTCGGCCACGAAGCCACACCCGATCAGGGTCACGCCGCTCATGCTGCGCCCCTTGCCTGTCCGTGCCACGTTCGTCCTGCCAAGGTCATTGTTTCCAAAATCGACTATTTCCTGTCATTTGCTGCAAAACAGCATAGGAAAATGTCAACAGTTTGTCGCTGTTAAAGCGGTTTCGCGGAATCGCGCTGTTGCCTATCCATTCCAAGCGCGTATTCAAGAAGCAGGTGGCCCAAACAGGAGGACTGCGTGGAATTTTCGATTGATCAGTACAGCCTGTCCGTCGACGTCCCCGATTGGGACACGCTGGAGCGACTGGTTGCGGCGCGTTTTGCCGACAAGCAGGGTTTTGCCCTTGCGACTCTGAACCTGGATCATCTTGTGAAGTTGCGCTCGGACATGGATTTCCGGGCGGCCTATAAGGCGCAGGATTTTGTGGTGGCCGATGGCAATCCGATCGTTTGGATGTCGCGTTTGGCGGCGCAACCTGTAACGTTGATGCCGGGGTCGGACATGATCTTGCCGCTGTGCCGTCTGGCCGCGCAAATGGATGTGGCTGTTGGGCTGGTGGGAACGACCGACGCGAGCCTGAAAGCCTCGGCCGAGGCGTTGATGGCCAAAGTGCCGAGTCTGCGGGTGACAACGCGGATTGCGCCCCCGTTCGGGTTCGACCCGCAGGGCGGTCAAGCGGACGAGATTTTGCGCACCCTTGAAAGCGATGGCGTTGGCCTGTGCTTCATCGCACTTGGCGCCCCCAAACAAGAACTATTCGCTGCACGGGGCCGCGTAACGGCGCCCAGCGTGGGCTTTGCCTCGATCGGGGCGGGTCTGGATTTTCTGTCAGGCAGCCAAGTCCGTGCGCCGCGTTGGGTGCGCACCATTCAGATGGAATGGTTGTGGCGAATGCTGGAAAATCCCGGCCGCCTGTTTTTGCGCTACATGCGCTGTTTCGCGATTCTACCAGGTCATTTGCTGAAATCTTTGGCAATGCGGTGGCGCGGCTGACGTTAGGATGGCGTTTTCTTCATGCTCTCGCTGCAGGTGAAAACAGTGATTGCTAACAAAAGGTTAATGACAGAATCACGCGCACTTCCGCAGTGCGGCGTCATGAAACTTTAAAAAATCTGTCAAAAATCCGTCTCGGCCCGGCCCTAACTCGCTCTTTCAGAAGCGGGGTGAAGAATGCTGACCATTGAAAATCTGACCAAGTCCTGGGGTGCCGTTCGGGCCGTGGATTCCGTCAATATCCAGATCGACCGTCCGATGATGATCGGCATCATTGGCGCGTCGGGTGCGGGCAAATCCACCCTATTGCGGATGCTGAACCGGCTTGAGACTCAGACCAGCGGGACCATCACTTTTGACGGTCGCGAAATCTCGGCCTTGAGGGGCGCGGATAAACGGCGCTGGCAGCGCGATTGCGCGATGATTTTCCAGCAGTTCAATCTGGTGCCGCGCATGGATGTGGTGTCCAACGTGCTGCACGGGACGCTGAACCGGCGCTCGGCTGTAGCGACCATGTTCAACCTGTATCCGCAGGACGACATCCACCGCGCCATCGACATTCTGGATCGCCTGGGTATCGCCGCCCACGCAGCGAAACGTGCCGAGGCCCTTTCGGGGGGGCAGCAACAGCGCGTCGCGATTGCCCGCGCAATCATGCAAGACCCCAAGATCGTTCTGGCGGACGAGCCCATTGCCAGCCTGGACCCTATGAATGCCCAGATCGTCATGGACGACCTGCGCCGCATTCATGACGAGGACGGCCGCATGGTGATCGCCAACCTGCACACTTTGGACACTGCCCGCCGCTATTGCGACCGCGTCATCGGGATGCGCGCCGGCCGGATCGTGTTTGACGGAACTCCTGCGCAGCTGACCACTGGCGTCGCGCGGGACATCTATGGCGCGGATGCCTCGTTTTCCGAGGCCGCGACCAGCACCAGCATCGAAACGCTGGACCGCCACACTCGGGCGGACCTGGCCGAAACGGCCTGACCTTATCCAACCAGACTTCATCCTAATCGGAGAGAGACGATGAAAAAACTGATTGCTGCCGTTCTGGCAACCACCGCCCTGACCAGCCCGGTCATGGCAGACGAAATCAAAGAATTCCGCATCGGTATCCTGGGTGGTGAAAACGCCCAAGACCGTCTGAACAGCAACGAATGCCTGCGCGAAAAAACCGAATCCCTGCTGGGTGTCGAAACCAAGCTGTTCGCCCCTGCTGATTACAACGGCGTGATCCAGGGCCTGCTGGGCGGCACCATCGACGCGGCCTGGCTGGGCGCATCGGGTTATGCCAAAACCTTCCTGTCCGACCCCGAAGCGGTCGAGCCGATCCTGGTCAAAGTGAACCTGGACGGTGGCTATGGCTACTACTCGGTTGGCTTCGCCCGCAAGGACAGCGGCATCAAATCGCTGGACGACATGAAGGGCAAAGTCTTTGGCTTTGGTGACCCGAACTCGACCTCGGGCTTCCTGATCCCCTCGATCGAGATCCCCCAGGCGACCGGCGCAACCATGACCTCGGGTGATTACTTCGGCGAAGTGAAATTCACTGGCGGTCACGAGCAGACCATCGTTGCCGTGAACAACGGCGACGTTGACGCCGGTGTGACCTGGGCCGACGGTCTGGGCGAATGGGAAGACGGCTTCAGCTCGGGCGCGCTGCGCAAAGCTGTGGACGCCGGCCTGGTCGACATGAACGACCTGGTACAGATCTGGCAGTCCAAGCCGATCCCCGAAGGCCCCTTTGTTGTCCGCAAAGACCTGCCCGAAAACGTGAAAGTCAAATTCACCGGCCTGCTGGCCTCGCTGAAGTCGATGGACGAAGACTGCGCATACGGCGTTCTGCAGGGTGACGCGAAAGGCTTCATGCCGATCACTCACGACGCCTACGAAGTCATCATCGAAGCACGTAAGCTGAAGTCCAACTAAGCTGACCGCTTTTGCGCAGGCCCCGCACCATCGCGGGGCCTGTTGCTTTGCCCAAAGGTTCTCATATGGCTGACATCACTGACCACACCCCCATTTCGGAGGTGCGCGATTCCTACATGGAATTGACGCGTCGCAAGCGCCTGTACACTGCCATCATGCTGACCATTTTCGTGGCTCTGATGGTGTCGGGCTTTATGTTGGCCGACGACCGCAACGCGGGTGGGTTCTGGTCGGGCCTGCACCGGTTATTCGATTTTCCGGCCGAGGTTCTGGGCGAAGCCAGCGAAAAATTGACCGAGCTGCCCGGCCATTTCGTGAAATTCTTCCCCTCTTTGATCGAGACGATCAACATCGCGGGGGCTTCGACGCTGATCGGGGCGTTGTTCGCGATCGTGCTGTCTCTGCTTTCGACCCGTGGGCTGGCGCGCTGGCCGCGTCTGATCCCGGTGTTTCGCCGGACCATGGACATCACCCGTGCCATGCCAGAAATCGTGATCGCCCTTGTGCTGATCTTCATTCTGGGCGGCGGGCCTGTGCCGGCGATGATCGCGATTGCCTTCCATACCTCTGGTGCGCTGGGCAAGCTGTTTTCCGAGGTCAATGAAAACGCCAGCCTGAAGCCGGTCGAAGGGTTGCAATCCGTGGGCGCTGGTTGGGTGCAGCGGATGACACTGGGCGTGATCCCGCAAGTGTCCCCGAACTATCTGTCCTATGCCCTGCTGCGGTTCGAGATCAACATCCGCGCTTCGGCCATCCTTGGCTTCGTGGGCGCCGGCGGCATCGGGTACGACCTGAAAAACGCAATGAGCTGGGGCAAGGGCCAGTATGACGAGGCCGCGGCGATTTTCATCCTGCTGTTCGGCGCGATTGTCGTGGTGGATCAGCTGTCCTCGGTTCTGCGTCATCGCCTGACACACGGCGCCAAGCTGGAGGTGGTTCTATGACCATGACCTCAATTGAAACTATGGGTCTGAAGGCCGGGGCCAACACCCTGTTTTTGAAAAAACGCCTGATGGCCTTTGGTCTGCCTGTCCTGGTGCTGGCCTATCTGACCTATATCTTCTTTTCCTTCGATATTCCCGGACTGGCCGAACGCGCCAACCTGGACAATGGCAAAACCCTGATCCGAGACAGCTATAGCTATAAAACCCACGTCACGCGGGACAACCGCTCGGGGCAGATGAGCTATGCCATTGAGGGCGAGCGCAAGGGGACTTATCCCGATGGCGAGCATCCCGCGTGGGTGCAGCCCGGCGCCGATCGGATCCTGGTCGATCTGGGCGGAGGCGACACGGTGGTGCTATCTGATGCAGGGGTCGAGGTGACGCTTGCCTCGGGTTATGCGTTTACCGCCCAGCCTGGCCGCAGCGGGGTAAATGCCGTTTTGCCCGAGGGCGCGCCTGACACGATCAGCGGTACGAAAAACCGGCTGGTGGTAACCAACCCCGGCAACCGCATCACCATCACGCGCAACCGGACCGAGCTGTATCGTTATGCCTTCGGGTGGGAGCTGTTCTTCTTCACGCTTGACAGTGACTATCACGGTATGGGGCTGGGCGAACTGGCCAACCGCGCCATGTCAGGCGAGGCAGGCAAGATCGTCAGCGATTTCTGGAACAATAAGATGTGGCGCCACGGGGACGTCGTTTGGGCCCTGTTCGAAACAATCCTGATGGCTTTCCTAGGCACTATGGGTGCGGCCATTGTCGCGCTGCCGCTGGCCTTTTTGGCTGCCAAAAACTTTACACCACTGCTGATTTTGCGCGGTGCCGCGCGCCGTCTGTTCGATTTCTTCCGCGGCGTGGACGCGCTGATCTGGACCATCGTTCTGGCACGGGCCTTCGGTCCCGGCCCGCTGACAGGGGCGCTGGCGATCCTGATCACCGACACGGGCACCTTCGGCAAACTGTTTTCCGAGGCGTTGGAGAACGTCGATGACAAGCAGATCGAGGGCATCCAGTCCACCGGGGCCAAGCCCTTGCAGCGCTATCGCTTTGGAGTGATCCCGCAGATCACACCGGTGCTGCTAAGCCAGGTCCTGTACTATCTGGAATCCAACACCCGCAGCGCCACCATCATCGGTGCCATCACCGGGGGCGGCATCGGCCTGTTGCTGACCCAAGCCATGATTACCCAGAAAGACTGGGAGGAAGTCAGCTATTACATCGTGCTGATCGTCCTTATGGTGATGCTGATGGACTGGGTGTCGGGTATGCTGCGCCGTCGCCTGATCAAGGGGTAAGCAATGACCAGACTAAGCGCGGACAAGCCGTTTCTGCACCCGGATGTGGACCTGAACAACGTCACCTTTGGCCGCTATTGCGAGGTGGGCAAAGGCAGCCGGATCGGCCACACACATATGGATGACTATTCCTATTGCGATCGCTACGCCGACATCGCCAACGCCCAGATCGGCAAGTTCGCAAACATCGCCAGCTTTACCCGCATCGGCGCGACGGACCACCCGATGGAGCGCGCCAGCCTTCACCATTTCCTGTACCGCAGCCCCGACTATTTCGAAGGTGCCGAGCTGGATGACGCGTTCTTTGCGCAACGCCATGCGCGCACAGCGACTATTGGGCATGACACCTGGATCGGGCACAATGCCCAGATCAAACCCGAGGTGACTGTTGGGCATGGTGCCGTTGTGGCCTCGGGCTCGGTCGTGACCAAGGATGTTCCCCCCTATATGATCGTCGCTGGCATTCCGGCCAAGCCCCTGCGCGCGCGGTTCCCTGACAAAGTGGCCCGGCGGATGATGGACCTTGCTTGGTGGGATTGGGATCACGACCGCCTGCACGCGTCGCTGGACGACTTTCGCACCCTCAGCGCCGAGGCATTCTTGGAAAAGTACGGGTAGCGCGCCCTTTGCGCTACTCGGCGGCCATCCGCAGCGGTTGCTCGGCGTGGATGAAACGGCGCGCGGCCTCGCCAGACAGGAAGGACAGGCGGCCCCCGGCGATAGTGGCCTCGACCGCGTGGGTGGCCTTGTTCACAACCACCAGATCCGCGCGTTTGCCATAATCGATAACACCGCGATCCGTCAGGCGCATGATCTGCGCAGGGTTGGCCGAGATCAGCGCCCACGCACGCGGCAGGGTCAGCACACCTTCTTCGACCAGGGCAAAGGCCGCGCGGGCCAGTGAGGGATAGAAATAGTCAGACACCAGGGCGGTCACCAACCGATCGCGGATCAACTGGGTCGCGGGGACGTTGCCGGATTGCGAGCCGCCACGCACCACGTTGGGGGCGCCCATCAGCACCGGATCGCTCATTGCGCGGGCTGCTGCTGCCGGGCCGCGGGCCGTTGGGAATTCACAGATACGAGCGCCGATCATCGCATAGCTTTCGCGGGTTTCAGCATCAGGGTCGTCATGCGAGCCATATTGCACGCCCATCGCGTCGAAAGATTCGGCCAGCCGGCACAGATGGCGCGGGACCTGCGGAGCCTGGGCCAAGGTGTCCTTGACCAGTTGCAGGTACTCTTGGGGAGATTTCCCCGCACGGTGCGCCCATTCCGTCAGCTCGGCGGGCCGGGCAAGGGTGATTTCCTCGGCCTGATCCAGATGGTTGTTAAAGACCACGTAGTCCAGTTTGTGTTTGCGCACGGCAGCCAGAAGACGCTCGCCCGTGTCGACCATGTGGGTTTCGTAACGAAGCTGCACGCGCAGGTCGGTCAGCGACTGAGGGCGATAGGCAGCCACGGCATCCAGCAGCTTTTCAGCGTAATCGGGGCTGCGAATACCGCCCTCCCACGACCAGCTTTGCGCCAGCCAAGCGGTGGTCACGCCGTTGGCGGCGGCCTCGCGGTCAGTGTTCTGCAGCCCGGTGACCAGGGGAAATTGCGCCAGGGGACGAGGGGCGATGTGTCGTTCGAATGCATCGCCGTGCAGGTCGATGATACCGGGCAGCACGTAGTAACCGGACAGATCGACCGCCGGGAAGGGACCTTTCGAAATGCGGCCGTCCTCGATCACGATCGAGCGGTCCTGCATTTCCTGCTCGCGCAGGATCGTAGCGCCGGTCAGGCGTACGGGGGGAAGGATACGTGTCATGGCGGTATGCTCTGCCTAAAACGGTTTTGTTGCGTTTTAGGCGGGTTGCGTGTCGCGGATGTGACAAATGCCCTTGTTTTCAGGGATTTCCTGCGACCTGGTCATCCAAAACCAGTGTGATCCGGTCACCAACAAACCAAGTGTGGCCGAACTCGACCGGTTGGCCATCCATATCCACGTTGATTCCTACCGTTCGCAGGATCGGGGCGCCCTCAGAGATACCCAGCTGCAACGCCTGTGTGGCTGTCGCCGTTTTTGCCGTCAATCGGGTCGAGGCACGGGTGTAGTCGGACACGCCTGCGGCCCTCAGCGCCTTGGTTACCGATTTGAAATGGGTCAGATGCCTGTCCAGATCGGGCAATCTTTCGGCCGGAAAAACCGAACGGAACAGCGCCACCGGTGTGTCATCCGACAGCGAAAGCCCTTCGTAAACATGCACCATCGCGCCTTGGGGCATTTGCAAGGCTGCGGCCTCGTCCTGATCGCTGGGACGGGTTTGCAGGGTCAGCACGCGCTTTGTGGGCATGCGGCCCGCCTCGGTCAGGTTCTGGTGAAAACGGACGCGTTTGCCGATGCGGTAATCCGTTGGTTCGGCCAATACGAACACGCCCGAGCCTCGTCGCGCATGGGTCAGCCCCTGATCCGAGAGATCCGACAAGGCGCGGCGCACCGTGTGGCGGTTGACGCCGAAACGCGCGGCCAGCTCGGCTTCGGTCGGGAGCTTGTCTCCAGGGCGATAGTGACCGGCGGCGATCTCGTCCGTCAGGGTCGTGGCGATGGCGCGCCAAACGGGGGTCTTGGGCATATCTTCACCAATATTTCACAATACCGGGCTTGCCGGGTTGGCGCGTCCCAGGGTAATATTTGTCTAGTTGTATAGATTAGTAGACAAATTAGCAAGGTGTCTAGATGGACCCGAATGAAAAGCGCAAAAACTGGATGGGCCTGCTGGCCAAGGCCGACCCCAAGCTGTTGGCCAGTCGCTTTACGGCCTTTGGCGCCGTGCCGGAATTCACATGGCTGCGCGCGCCCGAAGTCGGCGGCACTATGGTTCGCGGGCGAATGGGCGGCACTGGTGCCCCGTTCAATCTGGGCGAAATGACGGTTACGCGATGCTCGTTACGGCTTGCCTCGGGGCAGGTTGGGCACGCTTATGTGCAAGGCCGCGACAAGACCAAGGCCACACAGGCTGCGATCGTTGATGCGTTGATGCAAAGCGATCAGTCGGATGCCGTACAGGCCACTATTCTGGCCCCCCTGCAAAAGGCCCGAGATCTGGCCCGCGCCACCCAAGCCGCTAAGGCCGCAGCCACTAAGGTCGATTTCTTTACCATGGTAAGAGGAGAGGACTGATGCAGGAAACCGCACTGTCCGGAGGCTTTGCCGAGGCCCCGCAACAATCCGCCAGCGCCTTTCGCGCCGCGATGAATGCAATGGCGCGGCCCGGTGCGATCGAGCAGGTTCAGGGCGCCATGCCTCCTGCGCCGATGTCCGTTGCTGCAGGCGTTCTGGCGCTGACGCTGCTGGACGGTGAAACGCCCGTCTATCTGGCCGGAGCACTGGATTGTCCAGACGTTCGCGACTGGATCACCTTTCATACGGGCGCCCCTTTTGCCGGGCGCGAGTTCTGTACTTTTGCCTTCGGCGCCTGGTCCGATCTGATGCCTCTTGCGGGGTATCCCATCGGCACATCTGAATACCCCGACCGCAGCGCCACTTTGATCGTCGAGGTGCCAGATCTGACCACCCAGGGTGCCACCCTGCGTGGCCCCGGCATCAAGGACGTTGCGCATCTGTCAGTGCCAGAGGTACCCGCGCTGCAGGCTAACGCCCGCCAGTTCCCGCTGGGGCTGGATTTCTTCTTTACCTGCGATGATTTGCTGGCCGCCGTGCCGCGTAGCACCAAGTTGGAGACTGCCTGATGTATGTTGCAGTAAAAGGGGGCGAAAAGGCGATCGACGCCGCCCACGCATGGCTGGCCGAGGAACGTCGCGGCGATCCCGCGGTTCCCGAGCTGTCAGTGGATCAAATCCGAGAGCAGATGACGCTGGCGGTGAATCGCGTGATGGCCGAGGGCTCGCTTTATGACCCTGATCTGGCGGCTTTGGCGATCAAGCAGGCGCGCGGTGACCTGATCGAGGCCGTGTTCCTGATCCGCGCCTATCGCACTACTCTGCCGCGTTTCGGGGCCTCGAATCCGGTCGATACGGAAAAGATGCTGTGCATGCGCCGGGTCAGCGCGACGTTCAAGGATGCTCCGGGTGGACAGGTGCTGGGGCCGACCTTTGATTACACGCACCGTTTGCTGGATTTCAAACTGGCCGCAGATGGCGAGGTGCCGCAGGCGCCCACGCGTGATGTCGAACCCACCGAAGTGCCGCATATTACCGAATTTCTGAACCAAGAGGGGCTGATCCAGACCGAGGCCCCCAGCGATGATACGCCCCCTGATCTGACCCGTGAACCGCTGGAATTGCCCGCTGCCCGCGCCCTGCGCCTGCAATCGCTGACCCGCGGTGACGAGGGCTTTGTGCTGGGCATGGCCTATTCCACCCAGCGCGGATATGCCCGCAACCATGCCTTCGTGGGCGAGCTGCGCATCGGAACCGTCGACGTGGAAATGGATATCCCCGAGCTGGGCTTTGCCGTGGACATCGGCGAGATCGAGCTGACCGAATGCGAAACTGTGAACCAGTTCAAAGGCTCGAAAGTAGAACCACCACAGTTCACTCGTGGTTATGGGCTGGTGTTTGGTCAGACCGAGCGCAAAGCGATCTCGATGGCATTGGTGGACCGGGCGCTGCGCTGGAAAGAACTGGGCGAGGACAACCAGGGTGCCCCCGCGCAAGACGAGGAATTCGTGCTGTACCATGCCGACAACATCCAGGCGACGGGATTTCTGGAGCATATCAAGCTGCCCCACTACGTCGATTTCCAATCCGAGCTGGAATTGGTCCGCAAAATGCGCGCCGAGGCGATGGGCCAAGTGCAGGAGGCCGCCGAATGACCGACTATAATTTTGCATACCTGGATGAGCAGACCAAGCGGATGATCCGCCGGGCCATCCTGAAGGGTCTGGCGATCCCCGGCTATCAGGTGCCCTTTGCCAGCCGCGAAATGCCCATGCCCTATGGTTGGGGTACGGGCGGTGTACAGGTCAGCGCGGCGGTGCTGACCCCGCAGGACACGATGAAGGTGATCGACCAGGGTGCAGACGACACGACCAATGCAGTGTCCATCCGCAAATTCTTTGAGAAAACCGCGGGTGTGGTCACGACCGAGGAAACCACCAAGGCGGACGTGATTCAGACCCGCCACCGCATCCCCGAGGAACCGCTGCGCGACGACCAGATCCTTGTCTATCAGGTGCCGATCCCCGAGCCTCTGCGTTTCCTTGAACCGCGCGAGACTGAAACCCGCAAGATGCATGCGCTTGAAGAATACGGGCTGATGCATGTGAAACTGTACGAGGATATCTCGCATAACGGGGCGATCTCGACCTCGTATGCCTATCCGGTTCGGGTCGAGGGGCGGTATGTGATGGACCCTTCCCCCATTCCGAAGTTTGACAACCCCAAGCTGGAAATGGCCGCCGTGCAGTTGTTTGGGGCCGGACGCGAGCAACGGATATACGCCCTGCCGCCTTACTGCGAGGTTGTCAGCCTGGATTTCGAGGACCACCCGTTCGAGGCCAGCAAAGCCGATCACGCATGTGATTTGTGCGCGTGCGAGACCTCGTATCTGGACGAGGTGATCGTGGATGACGCAGGCGGGCGGATGTTTGTCTGCTCGGACACTGATTTCTGTCGGTCGCGCCGTGCGGCGGGCCATATCGGCGCCCAGGGCGCCCCGTTCGAGGAGGCCGCCCAATGACGCCCCTGTTGCAGGTGAACAACCTGTCGAAATTCTATGGCCAACGGATTGGCTGTGCTGACGTGTCCTTTGATCTGTATCCCGGCGAAGTGATGGGGATCGTGGGCGAAAGCGGATCGGGAAAATCGACGCTGCTGAACTGTCTTGCCGGTCATCTGGAACCGGATGCCGGCGAGGTGCTTTTCCATACGCGAGCGGATGGAATGCGCGACACAGTAACGATGAGCGAGCCCGAGCGCCGAATGCTTGGCCGCACCGATTGGGCCTTTGTGCATCAGCACGCCCGCGACGGGCTGCGGATGGGTGTCAGTGCCGGCGGCAATGTCGGCGAGCGCTTGATGGCCGTGGGCGAACGGAACTACGGTGATATCCGCAGCAAAGCGATCGACTGGTTGGACCGCGTCGAAATCTCTGAGGATCGGGTGGATGACCGCCCCAGTGCCTTTTCCGGCGGGATGCAGCAGCGCCTGCAAATCGCGCGGAACCTGGTCACGGGGCCGAGGTTGGTTTTCATGGACGAGCCGACCGGTGGTCTGGATGTGTCGGTGCAGGCCCGTCTTCTGGACCTGCTGCGAAGCCTTGTGCGCCAGATGGGTCTTAGTGCCATCGTGGTCACCCACGATCTGGCCGTAGTGCGTTTGTTGGCGGACCGATTGATGGTGATGAAGTCCGGTCATGTTGTGGAAAGTGGGCTGACTGATCAGGTGCTGGACGATCCGCAACATGGGTATACCCAGCTGCTGGTCAGCTCGGTTCTGCAGGTCTGAGGAGGCGGCGACATGATTGAGATCGAAAATGTCTGCAAAGAATTCGTACTGCACAATCAGGGCGCTGCGGTTATCCCGGTGATGAAGGACGCTTCGTTATCTGTTGCGCCGGGCGAATGTGTTGCGTTGATCGGGGCCTCGGGCGCGGGGAAATCCACGCTGATGCGGATGATCTATGGCAACTACCTGGTGAACTCGGGCACGATACGGATCGGTGGGGTAGATGTGGCCAAGGCTGAGCCTCGCCAGATTCTGACCCTGCGCCGTGAAGTGTTGGGCTATGTCAGCCAGTTCCTGCGGGTGGTGCCACGGGTGCCAACGGTGGATGTGGTGGCGGAACCGCTGCTAAGTGTCGGGGTGACCGAAGATGTTGCGCGGGCCCGTGCACGCGAGATGCTGGAGCGTCTGAATATCCCTCAGCGGTTGTGGTCCCTGTCGCCCACGACGTTCTCGGGCGGTGAACAGCAACGGGTGAACATCGCGCGTGGGTTTGCGCATGGGTTTCCGGCGCTGCTGCTGGATGAGCCGACCGCCAGCCTGGACGCCCGCAACCGTGACGTGGTTTTGACCCTGATCGAAGAGGCCAAGGCCCGCGGCGCAGCGATCGTGGGGATCTTCCACGACGAGGCCGCGCGCGAGCGTGTATGCGACCGTCAGATAGACGTGACCGGGTTTTCTCCGCAGGTTGCGGCATGAAGCAGGGGCGGTTCATCGCGGTTGTCGGTCCCTCGGGTGCGGGCAAGGACACGGTGATGGAGGCTGCATGTTCCCGTCACCCCGACTTGCGCCGCGTGCGCCGGGTGATCACCCGCAGCGCCGAAGCGGTTGGCGAGGATGCCGAGGGCGTGACGCCTGAAGCTTTCGAAGAGATGGCCGAACTTGGCGCCTTTGTTCTGGATTGGCGCGCCCATGGACTGCGCTATGGCATTCCGGTCGGGGTTTTGGATCAGCTTGAGGCTGGGAATGACGTGCTGGCGAACCTTTCGCGCTCGGTGCTGCCGCAGCTTTCGCAGATTTTCCAGCGGTCCCGGATCGTGTTGATCACCGCCTCGCCTGACGTACTGGCGGGGCGTATCGCCGCGCGTGGGCGCGAAACGGCCGAGGATCAGGCCAAGCGCTTGAAACGTGCTGATTTCGCCTTGGCCGATGGCCTGAACCCTATCGTCATCCGCAACGAGGGCACCCTGGATCAGGCGGTTGCTGCCTTCGAGGCGGCGCTGATACCGGAAAGCGCATAGCGGTGAATCAGATGGAACATACCTGCGTCATCCTCGCCAACCAGGCACAACGATCTGACCTGAAAGGGCTGCGGCAGAAGGGGCGCGATCAGCGATTCAATCTTGGCATGGGTTTGTTCCGCCTCGGCGCGGGGCATTTTGCCCGTCAGGGTGATGTGGAACCGGAACTCGTCCATCACATAGGGATATCCCCACTGGGCCAAAAGCTCCTCTTGCCGTGTGGACAGGTGGGCCTTGCGGCGGCGCTCCAGTTCGGCCGCATTCAACGGCGCGCGGAAATCATCAAGGTCACGCACCACAGTGCCGGCCAGCGTGTTCAGCGGGGTCGTGTCGCCCGCTACGGTCAGTGCCAGAAAACCGCCCAGCCGGGTCAGCTCCAACCCGTCCAGCGTGATTGGGACCAGCCGGTTGCACAATGCGCCAAGGCCGGTGGCCAGATCATCGACCGAACGGCCGGGCGCCAGCCGAAACGGAGGCTTCACCGTCCCGTGCAGACCATATTTGCGCGGGGTGTCGGTCAGCGCGGCAATATCCAGCCCTTCGATCTTGGGATGGGGCGTGCGCGCGCCCGCAACCATATCCCAACCCAGCCAATTTGCGCCAAAATCCGCCAAAGGGCCGGGCTCGGGGGCGTAGTAGACAGCGAAACGTTTGTAATTGGTCACGTGGTGGCCTCTGATCTTATCTGCAGGGCGGCATGAGGCCGTAAGGTAACACGAGCATGACAAATCAACTGATCCTCGCCAATGCCAATCTGGTGCTGAGCAACGAAGTGGTCCGCGGGACCGTCACTGTAACCGATGGGGTTATCACCGGTCTTGACCAGGGCACGCATGTTCCCGCCGGTGCCGAGGACATGGAAGGCGACCTGCTGTGTCCCGGCCTGATCGAGCTGCATACGGATAACCTTGAGCGTCACATCCAGCCGCGCCCCAAGGTCGACTGGCCTCATGCCGCGGCGATTGTTGCCCATGATGCTGAGCTGGCCAGTGTCGGTATCACCACGGTGTTTGATGCGATGCGCGTTGGCTCGATCCCTTCGGGGAAAGGGCGGTATCTGAAATACGCACGGTCCCTGTCGCGTGAACTGCTGGAGCTGCGCGAGGCCGGGGCGTTGAAAATCAGCCACTATCTGCATCTGCGCGCCGAGGTCTGCTCGGAAACGCTGGAAGAGGAAATGGCCGAGTTCGGCCCCGAGGATCGCGTGGGTATTGTCAGCCTGATGGATCACACACCGGGACAGCGGCAATTCCGCGACCTGTCCAAGCTGAAGGCCTATGTCATGGGCAAAAACAACATGACCGAAGATGACTTTGTCGATCACGTTGCCAACCTGCGGGACATGCGCGCGCGAAACGGGGCCCGTCACGAGGCGCTGGCCGTGTCCGAGGCGCGCCGCTATGGCGCTGTGCTGGCCAGCCACGATGACACGACCGAAGAGCATGTGAAAACCTCGGCCGAGTACGGCATTCATCTGGCCGAATTCCCCACTACGGTCGAGGCCGCGCGAGCCTGTCACGCTCATGGTATTGCCGTGATGATGGGGGCGCCGAACCTGATCCGCGGCGGGTCGCATTCAGGCAATGTCGCGGCGGGTGATTTGGCCGAACTGGATCTGCTGGACATTGTTTCTTCGGACTATGTGCCCGCGGCGCTTCTGTCCTCGGCGCTGCTGCTGGGGGATATGTGGGGTAATATGGCGCGCGGGATCGCAACCGTAACCAAGGCCCCAGCGGATGCGGCAGGTCTGAAAGATCGCGGGCGCATCGCGCTGGGCGAGCGTGCTGACATGATCCGCGTGACCCGGATCGGTGGGGCCCCGGTGGTGCGCGGCACTTGGGTCCAGGGTAAACGCGTCGCCTAATTCGTGCAGCATTTTAGCTGTTAAGAAGCTGGAAACCCGCCGCCTGCTAAGCCTGTTCCTGGGTGAGAAAGAGGTGGTGAGATGAGCACGCATTCCAATGCGGCGCCAGTCATCATCAAACGGAAAAAAGTTGTCAGCGGCGACGGACACCACGGTGGGGCGTGGAAAGTTGCCATAGCATTTCCTCTTGTCTTGGTCGCGTTTCGCGTCCGGTTGATCATCCCGCCCCCTTTGGACGGATCGAGGGTCATTCAGACCATACAGCCCCGTATGTTGTTGCTGTGCCATCCGACGTGGATGCGGGATCACCTTGGACGTTCAATGACTAAGAGAGTGCTAAGCCCCAAATTTGAATATTCTGAATTTTCATAAACTGGCGACTAGGCGCGTTTTTCGACCTTGCCGGCATGGGCTGTGGGAATTGCATTCCTGCGCCCCGAACTGTCATAGGTCTCAAGCGATTTACGCAGACGTTTCAGCGTGTCCAGCCGGTTCGAGACGCGCTGAATCCCTTCCATCGCGCTGGTCAGCAGGGTGTGATTCCGCGCCAGGCGATCATGCAATGCGCGCAGATCAACAGGATCATCCGCATCTTCCAAACAGTCCACCAGAGCCTGTTTGCGCTCCAGTAGCGCCGGCAGCTTTGACAGTTCGCCGCTTAGAAGACACTGTCGTTCCTCATCCAAAAGGCTGCGCAAATCGCGCAAGATGGCCTTATTGTCCTGCATTGTCCTTCTCCTTCAGTGATTGAAATAACGATTCCGCCAATCCGATTCCCCCGGCGCGGACCATTTCTTGTGCTTGTGCGTCGCGCAGGAACGAGGCGAATTGCTCTTCACCGATGCCCCCACCGAAAGTTTCAGAAGCTTTGCCAACCCCTGCGGCCTTCAGCATTTCTGACAGGAACGAGGCCTCGATTTTCTGGGCGGCCTCGCGCAGCGCCTGAGTTCTTTGCGGCGAGGTTTGGGACACGAGGGGAATGTCGGTCACGGGTATCTCCAATTTGAGCCAGTTTTTTCAAGCTTGGTCCGTAACTGGTAAAGATGTGGTAACCACCTTTGCGCATTTTCAGGGCGACGAAAGAAGTTCGGAGCCGCAGAATGAAGTTTGCCCTGCCTATGCCCACATTTGCCGTCCCTACCAGCGGTGAGGGGCTACAGCCGGCGCTGGATGAAACGACCTTGATGGAAGAATCGGGTGTGCTGGTGTTCGCTGCGGTTTTCGACGCCGCCGGTCCGGAGAACTCTGGTGGGCGCGTGGAAACACCCTCAGTTGACGTGCCTGCACTGGATCAACATGAAACTGCTGCAGCGGACAAAACGACGACGACCATAGATGGTGGTGCCGCAGAGCAAGCTGGCAGAGACGACAAGAACACAACATCAGCGCGGCAGGTGGCGGTGCAGCCCGTCGCCGATCTTCAGACGCCTGACAGGCCGGCGGCAGGTCCATTCTCTCCAGGTTTGATCGAGATTGGCGGTCTGAAGAAAAATGCGGATGCATCGGCCACGCCGATCCGTGCAGAAGGCGAGACGGGTGCGCCTTTGCCATCGCGCGCCGAACATCCGATTGTGCCTAAGGAAAACATCGCGATGTCGGCAACAAACACTGACGCGCGCATCATGCCAATGGTCAACATGGAGGCCCCGGCGCCGGTTACATTTGCCGGCAGCGTTTCACCGCTTTCCGCCTCCGCTCAGATGTCAGCCACTGCGCCAGAGTTTGCGCCGTTGGTGACCAAGGGTGAATTGGACTTCGGCGCCGCTCTGTTCCTTTCAGGGAAAACAGGCCTCGCCGGGGTGGCAGATCGCAGCACTGCTTTGCCCTTGATGGTGCAAGGTTCGGGCGCTGAAGCAATTCCTACGCTAATGGATGGCGCACCGCAGTCCTCGCGCCTGACATCTTTAAACGCGGCCGAGCCGCGACAGGTTGAGGTTCCTCCGGCAACGGCGCCGGTCCAGCCCTCTCAGTCAGACTTGGGTGAAAGACAAAAACCATCGCCAGTCCCCCAAAACCAGGGTTTTCCGCCCTCGGAGAATGCCGCAATGAACGCGCCGGTTTTGCGGGGGGACACGTTGCCGGCTCTTGCGACTCCATCCGTTCAACCTGCTGCCGAAACCATGGCGGACACAAGCCCCGCCGACCCGGTGCCGCTGATCGACGGCACATCGGTGCGGACCCCGGCCAACCCAACCACGATGCTTCCGGCCAAACCTGTTGTGATACCGCAGGTGATGCCTCATCTGGCTGAACTGGCAATCCCACGCGCGGACCAGATCGAGATTACCCTGTCCCCCGACGAGTTGGGCCGTGTGCGACTGGCGGCGACACAGACCGACAATGGCGTGGTTCTGCTGGTTCAGGCCGAGCGCACAGAAACACTGGAACTGATGCGTCGGCACATGTCCGACTTGCTTGGTGATCTTCAGGACATGGGATTCGCCGATATCAACTATTCTGCCGGGCACCAGCAGGATCAGCCTGCCCAAGATTCTCCATCATCTGCGCCCGATTCTTCTGAACCCCGGGAAGATTTCACTCCCCAGCAAACACTGCCTCAGGGCGGACTGGACCTGCGGCTATAAGGAACGCGATATGACCACAGTTAACGCCACCCAAAACGCGCTGGCCTCGAACGCGATAACAACGCAGCCCTCGACAGTTCTGAGTTCGGATTTCGAGACATTCCTGAACATGCTGACCGTTCAAATGCAGAATCAGGATCCGTTGAATCCGATGGATTCGTCGGAATATGCGATGCAGCTGGCGACATTTTCGGGGCTAGAGCAGCAGGTGCAAACGAACGATCTGCTGAGCAGCTTGATCTATCTGGGCAGTCAGTCCGGGGTCGCGGATCTGGCGGCCTGGATCGGGCTCGAGGGGCGCTCGAACGGGCCGGCGCATTACGATGGGCAAACCGGGGTCGAGGTTCTGGTTGCTCCGGTCGATTATGCCGACAGCGCGCAAGTCGTGGTCTATGACGAGGATGGCAACGAGGTTGATCGGTTCGATATCGACCCCGCCGACAGCACCACCACCTGGGACGGGGCGGATCAGGCCGAAGGCTTGTATTATTTCCAGGTCGAAAGCTTCGTGAATGGCAACCTGACCGAGATTTCTGCCGCTGAAACCTGGGCTCGCATCAGCGAAGCGCGCAGTGAAAGCGGCGCGGTGGTATTGGTGCTGGACGGCGGCGGCGAGGTTTATGCTGACCAGGTGACGGGCGTGCGCGATCCAGCGAGCTGATTGCCGCGCCCGGCGAACTGACATAGTTTTGTCCGGCCAAAACTGTACCGGACATCTTATGCCGCCTGATCCCCGCCTTGCTGCGCGCCTTATCGCAGATTGTTTGATCGCTGAAGGACAGGAATGGGTTCCGTTGACCGGTGGGCAAACCAATCGTTTGTGGCGCGTTGGGGACGCCGTGGTGAAGTGTTTCGCCGCAGGTAACGACAATCCCCGGTTTCCGAATGATCCGGCGCAAGAGGCCGCCGTTCTGCAGCACCTGCAAGGATCTGGTGTAGCGCAGACGTTGCGCGGGCAGGTGCACCACGCGGGCCAGACCTTTCTGGTGTTCTCGCACCTCGAAGGGAACTGTTGGCATTCGGATACCGCGCAAGTCGCGCGGTTACTGCGCCGTGTGCACGCGGTTTCGCCCTTGGCGGGGATGCGCAGACAGCTGGGCGGATCGGCCGCGATCAGGCGTCAGGTGCAGGAAATTCTACCCCAGTTACCCACAAACATGGCGTCGCGCCTTTATGCGGCGCGCCCGCAGTCAGGCGCCGTTCCGCCCACACAGGAATGCGCCTTGCTGCACGGGGACCCGGTCCCCGGTAACATCCTGGAAACGCCCAGTGGGCTGCGCCTGATTGATTGGCAATGCCCAGCGGTGGGTGATCGGACCGAAGATCTGGCCCTGTTCCTCTCTCCTGCGATGCAGTTGGTGTATCGCGGTTCACCGCTTGAGCAGGTCGAGATTGACGCCTTTGCAGCGGCCTATGGCGATGCCCATACGATCGAGCGAATGCGTGCCATGCAGCCGTGGCATCATTGGGCGATGGCGGCTTATTGTGCTTGGAAGGCCTCTCGGGGCTCGAAAATCTATGAACGCGCGACGGAGCTGGAACTGACCGCCCTAGAGCAAAATATGTAGGGCAGCGGCCCCGCCAGCGCCAACCACGATCCCCAGTGCCGTCCACAAAACCGGGGCTTTCCCCGAGCTTTTCTTGATGGGTTTCGGGCCTGCTGCCTGACGGATCAGAACGGATTCGACCAGGCCGGGCAAGCGCGGACCAAAGCGCGCCAGAACTCGGGCGGTCTTGGCCAGATCGCGGGCCACGGCGCGCGGGCCGATGGACTGCGTGATATAGGATTGCACGACGGGTTTGGCGACTTCCCAGATGTTGACCTGCGGGTGCAACGAACGCGCCACACCTTCGACCACCACCATGGTGCGTTGCAGTAGGATGAGCTCGGTCCGCGTTTCCATACCGAAGCGTTCGGTCACCTCGAACAGATAGTTCAGCAACCGCCCCATCGAAATGTGGGTCGCGTCCATGCCGAAAATCGGCTCCCCGACGGCACGCAGGGCACGGGCGAATTCATCAACGTCCTGATCGGCGGGAACATATCCGGCCTCGAAGTGGACCTCGGCGACGCGCATATAGTCGCGCTGGATGAAGCCGAACAGGATCTCAGCATAAACCCGGCGGGTGTATTCGTCGATATGACCCATGATCCCGAAATCATAGGCGATGATGTCCCCGTTCGCAGCGACCTTCAGGTTCCCCTGGTGCATGTCCGCGTGGAAAAACCCATCGCGCAGGGCGTGGTTCAGGAACAAGCCCAAAACCCGTTCCCCCAAAGCACGGCGATCGTGCCCGGCGGCGTCGATGGCGTCATTGTCGCCCAGCGGTACGCCTTCGGCCCAGGTCATGGTCATCACGCGGCGCCCGGACAGATCCCACTTGATTTGCGGCAGCTGAAAGCCTTCGTCCCCAGAGGTGTTGGCCTGAAACTCTGACGCCGAGGCGCTTTCAAGGCGCAGATCCAGTTCGCCCTGCACCACGCCCTCGAAATGCGAGATCACGTCGCGGGGGCGCAGACGCCGGGAGGCAGGCGACAGAAACTCGATGACATCCGCCGCGAAATAGAACGCGTCGATGTCGCGCTGAAAGGCGCGCTCGATACCGGGGCGCAGCACTTTGACAGCCACGTCTTCGCCGGTGTCCTTAAGCCGCGCCTTGTGCACCTGAGCGATCGAGGCGGCAGCGACGGGTTCCGAAAACTCGCTGAACATCTCGTCGACAGGTGAGCCCAGTTCGGCAGCGACCTCTTTTTTGGCGGTCTCGATGGAAAACGGTGGCAGCTTGTCCTGCAGCACGCGCAATTGCTGCGCCATGTCATCGCCCACGACATCCGGGCGGGTCGAAAGCACCTGACCAAACTTGATATATGCCGGTCCCAGCGCGGTCAGCGCACGGGTGGCGGGTGGCATGTCCGGATCGCCCTTGTAGCCAAGCCAGGCAAAGGGCCAGGCCAGTGTGCGGGCCAGAATGCGGACAGGGCGCGGGGCATCCATCGCATCCAACACAACGCCCATGGCGCCAGTGCGTTCCATGGTGGCGCCAGTGCGGATCAGGCGCCAGATGTTATGAGGTCCGCGCATCTTAGACCTTCCAGCCAGAGTGAAGGCAGGCAATGCCCATGGTCAGGTTGCGGTATTTCGCGTTCTCGAAGCCCGCCTGTTTCACCATATTCAGGAACGTGTCCTGATCGGGGAACTTGCGGATGGATTCGACCAAATATTGATACGAGTCCCGGTCATTCGCGATCACCTGACCCAACTTGGGGATGATGTTGAACGAATACAGGTCATAGACCTTCTGCATCATGTCGTTGGGGATCTGGCTGAATTCCAGCACCATCAGACGACCACCAGGTTTCAGGACGCGGTAAGCCTCGTTCAGGGCCTCTTGCGGGCGGGTGACGTTCCGAATGCCAAAGCTGATCGTGTAAACGTCAAAGGTGTTGTCATCAAAGGGCAGGGCCATCGCATCGCCCACGACCCAATCCAGACTGTCTGCCATACTGTCCGCCTCGGCGCGTTGGCGGCCTGCGATCAGCATGGGTTCGGTCAGATCGCACACGGTGGCGTGGGCCTGACCTGCGCGTTTCAAATACCGGAACGAGATATCTCCGGTCCCCCCAGCCACGTCCAGCAAACGGGTATTCGGGCGCGGGGCCAGCCAATCCATCATCGCGTCTTTCCAGATGCGGTGGATGCCCATGCTCATGGCGTCGTTCATCACGTCGTATTTCGACGCGACCGAGCCGAACACCCCCTGCACGCGCCCGGCCTTTTCATGCTCGGGGACCTCGGTGAAACCGAAATGAGTGGTTTTCTGATCTGTCTGGGTCATGGGCTCTTGCCAGTCCGTTGTTCTGACCCTTCTTATAGGGCGCTGAGACGGCGCTGCAATGCGCTGAACTGTCTAATAGGAGCAAACATGCCCGAATTGCCCGAGGTTGAAACCGTGCGCCGTGGCCTTGCGCCCTCGATGGAGGGGGCGGTGATCGCACGCGCGCGGGTGAACCGGCCCGATCTGCGCTGGCCGTTTCCGGAACGGATGGCGGAACGGGTGACTGGGCAAAAGGTGTTAGGGCTGCGGCGGCGGTCGAAATACATTCTGGCCGATCTGGGTTCAGGCGAGACGCTGCTTGTGCACCTGGGCATGAGCGGGAGGATGACCGTTTCGGGGGACCCGCTGGGCCAGTTCGTGCATGATCATCCCGCGGCGGAAAAGCATGACCACGTAGTACTGGACATGGACAACGGCGCGCGCATCACCTTCAACGATCCGCGTCGGTTCGGGGCGATGGACCTACTGGAAACGGCGACGGCGGATCAGCACAAACTGCTTGCCTCGATCGGGCCCGAGCCCTTGGGCAACGATTTCCACGAGGAATACCTTGTGAATGCCTTCCGTGGCCGCATGAGCCCGGTGAAAACCGCCCTTCTGGATCAGAAGATCGTGGCCGGGCTGGGCAATATCTATGTCTGCGAGGCGCTGTTCCGTGCGGGTATCAACCCCAAGCGCAAAGCCGGACAGATCAGCGCGAATCGGGTGGTCGGATTGGTCCCAATCATCCGTGACGTTCTGGCCGAAGCGATCGAAGCGGGCGGATCCAGCCTGAAAGATTTCCGCCAGGCCAGCGGCGAGCTGGGCTATTTCCAGCACCGTTTTCGCGTTTACGGACAAGAGGGAAACCCCTGTAGCACAGCTGGTTGCCCGTCGATTGTGCATAGGATCACCCAATCGGGGCGGTCCACTTTTTACTGTCCGACCTGCCAAAGATAGCTTGATCCGGGCGCAGGGATTGGCCATCAATCGGGACTGACCGGAACAATAGGAATCTGAACACATGGCCTACGAGACGATCATCGTCGAAGTTGAAGACCACGTCGCCCTGGTTAAGCTGAACCGGCCTGACGCCATGAACGCGCTGAACATGCAGCTGCTGACGGAACTGGCCGATGCCATGACCGCGGCGCAACAGAACGACAAGGTGCGCTGCATCGTTCTGACTGGCTCGGAAAAGGCATTCGCTGCCGGGGCCGACATCAAGATGATGAGCTCGAAAAGCTACACCGAAGTATTCACCGAGGATCTGTTCGGTCCCGAGATGGCCGAGATTGGCCGCGTCCGCAAACCGATCATTGCTGCCGTCTCCGGCTATGCGCTGGGCGGCGGGTGCGAGCTGGCGATGCTGTGCGATTTCATTATCGCATCGGACACCGCGAAATTCGGTCAGCCCGAGGTGAACCTGGGGGTGATGGCCGGTATCGGTGGCACCCAGCGCCTGACCCGCGCCATCGGCAAGGCCAAGGCCATGGACATGAACCTGACGGGTCGTTTCATGGACGCCGAAGAGGCTGAGCGTTCTGGTCTGGTCAGCCGCGTTGTGCCCGCGAAAAAACTGATCGAGGAATCGCTGGCTGCGGCTGCCAAGATTGCCGAAAAGTCGATGATCTCGGTCACTGCGATCAAAGAGGCCGTAGACCGCTCGTTCGAGGTGCCCCTGCAAGAAGGGCTGCTGATTGAACGCCGCCTGTTCCATTCGATGTTCGCAACAGAGGACCAAAAGGAAGGCATGGCCGCCTTCGTTGAAAAACGCACCCCGCAATTCCGCGACAAGTAATGCGATGGCGTGCGGCTTCGTTCCGCGCGCCTTTTTCCAATTGATACGGGTCCTTTTAGATTCAGGTTGTAATTTCCGGAATCATCAGTAAAAGGGCGCGATACATGCGCGTGAAGCCCGCTCTGGCTAGAATCATTCCCGACAGGACTGACTGTCAGATGGGGGTTGCGCGCAATCGAAATGTAACCCCAATCCAAGGGATGATTTGAAATGGCAAATTCGCCTCAGGCAAAAAAACGCGCCCGTCAGAACGAACGCCGCGCTGCAGTCAACAAAGCACGTCGTTCGCGTATCCGCACCCAGCTGCGTAAAGTCGAAGAGGCAATCGCCTCGGGTGACCAGGCAGCCGCCAAAGCCGCCCTGCAAGCCGCTCAGCCCGAGCTGATGCGTGGCGTCACCAAAGGCATCTTCCACAAGAACACCGCAGCACGCAAAGTGTCGCGCCTGTCGGCTCGTGTGAAGGCGATGGCCTAAGGAAATGATCTGAGAATCGGATCTGTTCCGAGGATCAGAAATTCTTAAAGGGCGCCCCTCTGTGGGCGCCCTTATTACGTTCGTAATTGTGACATAATCGTTGCAGTCGGCCGCGCCCTCCGAGATTCTTTTTCGGATTCTCTGAGTCAAGCCCCGAAGTTCAGTTGCCCCCTCGGCCAACGTCTTGCTAGCTTGGCCTTGCGATTCACATCGCCTTGGGGGGACAGGTTTGACATCGTGCCGACGCTACGCGGCGCAGGTCATAAGAACGCTGCTTGTGGTCCGTTTTTGTAAAACAGGGCCCAGGTAGAGTTCGCGCAAAGATATTGCGTCTTGTCCAAAATTTTGTGCGCAAAGCGTGCAACTAATGGGTGATCGGTCCTTGGGACGACCGAACGCTTCATGGTTGGCGCAGTGTGCAGCTGGACCGAAAGGGACCGAACAGCCCGCAGAAGCATTCTGCGGGAAAAGAGTTCTTTTGTCCGGCGTTGATGAGATGAGTGGTTCTGCGACGGGTAACTGAGGTCGCAATGTTTGGGACGAACACAGGCTGGACTGGATAAAAATGACGCAAGTGCAATGGGGTCAGTTGAAACAAACTCTGCTCGAGACCGTGGGGCAGAACAATTTCAAGAACTGGATCGAACCGCTGGAACTGGACAAAGTCGCCGAGGGTGTGGCGACGTTCTCGGCACCGACCAGCTTTCTGGGGAATTACGTCTCGCAGAACTTTGGTGAGCTGATCCTGCATCATATGACCATGGCCGGAGAGTCCGTGCGCCGTTTGGATTTCCGCGTGACCAGCGTTCCGACCCGCTCGGCCAGCGCGGTTACAGAACCGACCGCTGTTCAGGCCCAGGCCCCGGTCGCAGCCGTGCCTGCCCGTCCCGCTGACGAGCAACTGCCCAACGCGCCTCTGGATGCACGCTTCACCTTTGACACATTCGTTGTCGGCAAACCCAACGAGCTGGCCCATGCCGCAGCCCGTCGCGTCGCCGAAGGCGGGCCGGTCACCTTCAACCCGCTGTTCCTTTATGGTGGCGTCGGTTTGGGTAAGACCCACCTGATGCATGCCATCGCCTGGGAGCTGCAATCCCAGCGCCCTGATCTGAACGTCGTCTATCTGTCCGCCGAACAATTCATGTACCGGTTCGTGCAGGCCCTGCGGGACCGCAAGATGATGGACTTCAAACAGCTGTTCCGCTCGGTCGACGTGCTGATGGTTGACGATGTGCAGTTCATCGCTGGCAAGGACTCGACCCAAGAAGAATTCTTTCATACTTTCAACGCCTTGGTGGATCAGAACAAGCAGATCATCATCTCGGCCGACCGCGCCCCGGGTGAGATCAAGGACATGGAAGAGCGGATCAAAAGCCGCCTTCAGTGTGGCCTGGTCGTTGACCTGCATCCCACGGATTACGAACTGCGTCTGGGGATCTTGCAGTCCAAGGTCGAACAGTACCGCCTGCAATATCCCGATCTGGAAATCGAGGCCGGCGTTCTGGAATTTCTGGCCCACCGGATCAGCACCAACGTCCGCGTTTTGGAAGGTGCCCTGACCCGTCTGTTCGCCTTTGCCTCGTTGGTTGGTCGCCCGATCACCATGGCGCTGACGCAGGATTGCTTGGCCGACGTGCTGCGGGCCTCGGAACGTAAGATCACCGTCGAGGAAATCCAGCGCAAAGTGTCCGAGCACTACAACATTCGTCTATCCGACATGATCGGCCCGAAACGCGTGCGAACCTATGCGCGCCCACGTCAGGTGGCGATGTATCTGTGCAAACAGCTGACTTCGCGATCCTTGCCGGAAATTGGGCGTCGTTTTGGCGGGCGGGATCACACCACCGTCATGCACGGGGTCAAGCGGATCGAGGAACTGCGCGCCAAGGACGGCCAGATCGCCGAAGATTTGGAACTTCTGCGCCGCGCGTTAGAGGCATAAGCCCATATTCCGGGCCGTTCACAGCGTGGGCGGCCCATCGGCCCCTTGACGGGCCCGCGAAACCAGCGGACAAAGCAAGAAAGAGCTTGAGCCGCTTGGGGAAATTGGTACCTTGCCCCTCCCGGCATCTGGCCGCCAGACGATAGGAGCAAGGGTATGAAATTCAGCATTGAACGCGCGGTTCTTCTGAAGGCTGTCAGCCAGGCGCAATCGGTTGTCGAGCGTCGCAACACCATTCCGATCCTTGCCAACGTCCTTATCGAGGCCGAAGGCGATGCGGTTCAGTTCCGGGCCACCGACCTGGATATCGAGGTTGTCGACAAAGCTGCGGCCATGGTTGAAAAAGCCGGTGCCACCACCGTGTCCGCCGTGACTCTGCACGAGATTGTCCGCAAGCTGCCCGACGGCGCCTTGGTCACCCTGTCAGATGACGGCGTCGCTGGCCGACTGAACGTCGAAGCAGGCCGTTCGCATTTCAATCTGGCGACCCTGCCCAAAGAAGATTTCCCGGTCATGGCGAGCTCGGAGTACGCGTCGAATTTCAGCGCGCCCGCGCCGGTGCTGCGTCGCTTGTTCGATAAGTCGAAATTCGCCATTTCTACCGAAGAGACCCGGTATTACCTGAACGGCGTCTACCTGCATGTCGCTGATTCCGACGGCGGTAAGGTTTTGCGCGCTGTGGCCACAGATGGTCACCGTCTGGCCCGGATTGATGCGGACCTGCCCGCTGGTGCGGACGGTATGCCAGGCGTGATCGTGCCACGCAAAACCGTGGGTGAACTGCGTAAGCTGCTGGACGATGACGATATGGAGATTGCGGTCTCTGTCAGCGAAACCAAGATTCGCTTTGCCACGCCCGACATCACGCTGACCTCGAAGGTCATTGATGGTACCTTCCCCGATTACACCCGCGTCATCCCCGTTGGGAACACCCGCAAGATGGAGGTCGATGCCGCTGAATTTGCCTCGGCCGTGGATCGTGTGGCCACCGTCAGCTCAGAACGGTCGCGCGCGGTGAAAATGTCGCTGCAAGAGGACAAGCTGGTCCTGTCCGTCAATGCCCCCGACAGCGGTGCCGCCGAAGAAGAGCTGGCCGTAGCGTATAACGACGAACGACTGGAGATCGGCTTTAACGCGAAATACCTGCTGGAGATCGCCAGCCAGGTCGATCGCGAAAACGCCGTTTTCATGTTCAATTCGGCCGGTGATCCGACCCTGATGCGCGAAGGCAATGACACCAGCGCCGTCTATGTCGTGATGCCGATGCGCGTATAATTCGCGGTGGGCCGGAACGTGTCTGGCCTCTTTCTGTCCGAACTGACTCTGTCGCATTTTCGTTCTCATAAAGGGGGGCGGATTGAATGTGATGGCCGCCCGGTGGCAATTTACGGTCCAAACGGCGCCGGAAAAACCAATATACTCGAGGCTGTTAGCCTGTTTTCCCCCGGCCGCGGGCTGCGACGGTCCTCGGCCGAGGACATGACCCGCCGTCCCGAGGCTTTGGGCTGGAAAGTCACCGGTATCCTGCAAAGTTTGCAGCAGGTCCACGAAATCGAGATCTGGTCCGACAAGGGCGCCGCGCGGCAGCTGCGGATTGACGGAAAGGCCGCCACGCAAAACGCATTGGGGACCATTTCCCGCGTTTTGTGGCTGGTGCCCTCGATGGACCGGTTGTGGATCGAAGGTGCCGAGGGGCGCCGGCGGTTTCTGGACCGCATGACCCTGTCTTTCTTTCCACAGCATGCCGAGCTGTCGTTGGATTATGAAAAGGCCATGCGGGAACGAAACAGGTTGCTAAAGGATCAGGTGCGCGACGCGCATTGGTACGCGGCGCTTGAACAACAGATGGCCCGGACCGGTGCGGGCATTCACTCCAACCGCGTGGCCACGCTAACCCGCCTGCAAGAGGCCCAGGCCCAAGCCGAAACGGCCTTTCCTGTTGCGGAACTGGAGCTGACCCAGACCGAGGGCGAGATGCCAGAAACCGAAGCGGACCTGAACGAGGCTTTGGCCGAAAGCCGGTTCCGGGACATGGCCGCCGGACGCAGCCTTGTTGGCCCGCATCGCGCTGATTTGCAGGGGACTTTTGCGGCCAAAGGGGTGCCTGCCAAGGACTGTTCGACCGGTGAGCAGAAGGCCCTTTTGGTGTCCCTAATTCTGGCGAATGCACGGGC
The DNA here is from genome assembly GCF_965218685.1 of Thalassovita sp. Classification (GTDB taxonomy): domain Bacteria; phylum Pseudomonadota; class Alphaproteobacteria; order Rhodobacterales; family Rhodobacteraceae; genus Thalassobius. The sequence goes on from NZ_OZ244657.1 coordinate 1,038,514, forward strand.
GCTGACGCAGGATTTTGGGGCCGCGCCGATGCTGCTTTTGGACGAGGTCTCGGCTCATCTGGATGCGGGGCGCCGGTCGGCTTTGTATGACGAAATCTGCGCCTTGAACGCCCAGGCGTGGATGACCGGCACCGGACCAGAGCTGTTTCAGGATCTAAGTGCACGGGCCCAGTATCTTGAGGTCACCGAGACAGCCGGGATTTCTGCTATTGTGACGCAATGAAATCGCATAGCAAAACTTGATCCCGCATAGCGGACCGGCAATAGTCCTCTCAAGCGAGGGAGGACGCAATTGGAACCGATCAAACCCCCAACCCCCGAGGATCCGCCGACGCAAACCGTTGTCGATATGATCCGCGATGCGGCCCGGAAAAATCCGCAGGCAGAGGCGATCGTGCACGAGGACACGCGCCTGACCTGGGCGCAACTGGACAAGCGAATAAACCGGGTGGCCAATGCCTTGATCGGGTTGGGTGTCGCTCGGACCGATCGCGTGGCGGTGCTGGCGCCGAACTCGGCCCGATATGCCGAGATTTTCCTTGGCGGCCTGCGCGCCGGGGCATGTCTGACACCTCTGTCGACGATGGCGTCGTCCGAGGCGCTGCAGAAGATGTTAGAGGACAGCGGAGCCAAGGTTCTGTTCCTGGCGCAGCAGTACAGGCCGCTGGTTGATGGATTTCTGGACCAGTTGAATGTGCAACGGGTTGCGACAGATTTCCAGGACCCGGCGTTTCTGGACTATGAAACGCTGCTTGACGATGCCCAAAGCGCCGATCCCATGGTTCAAATTGACTGGAGCGATCCGTTCAACCTGATCTATTCGTCCGGGACCACGGGGACGCCAAAGGGGATCGTGCACGACCACTGGATGCGCGCGGTGCATATGGAGCGCGCCGAGCCCAGCGGTTACTGTGACAATGCCCGCACGCTGCTGTCTACGCCTTTGTATTCAAACACAACTTTGGTCAGTTTCCTGCCAACGATGGTGGGGGGCTCGACCGCTGTGTTGATGTCCAAATTCGATGCTCGCGCCTATCTGGCGCTCGCGCAGAAAGAGCGGATCACACATACGATGCTGGTGCCTGTACAGTACAAGCGGATCATGGATGTGCCGGATTTCGATAGGTTTGACCTAAGCGCGATGCGGGTGAAGTTTTCGACCTCGGCGCCGCTGCGGGCGGATGTAAAGCAAGACGTTTTGGCACGGTTTCCGGGCAAACTGATCGAATACTACGGCCTGACCGAGGGCGGCGGTGTCACCGTTCTGGTGGCGGACGAGACGCCGGATAAGCTGCATACGGTTGGCCAGCCCTCGCCGGGAACAGAGATCCGCTTGATCGGCCCGGATGGACAAGAAGTGCCCCAAGGCGAGATTGGCGAGATCGCCGGCCGTTCGCCAGCTATGATGTCGGGCTATTTCGGCCGGGATGATTTGACCCGCGACTATATTTGGCGCGATGAAGACGGAACGGTGTTTTTCCGCTCGGGTGATATGGGGCATTTTGACGAAGATGGCTTTCTGGTGCTGTCGGACCGGAAAAAGGACATGATCATCTCGGGCGGGTTGAACATTTATGCCAATGATCTGGAGTTGATCCTGCTGGACGACCCAGACGTCACGGATGCGGCGGTGATAGGTATCCCATCCGAGGATTGGGGGGAAACGCCTTTGGGGCTGGTGGTGCTGCGGGATCAGGCCAATCGGTCCGAGCAGGACATCCTGACCGCCGCCAATGCTCGTCTGGGCAAAAGCCACCGTCTGAGCGGTGTGGAAACGCGTGACCGGCTGCCGCGCAGCTCGATCGGGAAAATCCTGAAACGAGACCTGCGCGCGCCCTATTGGGCAAAGTGACCTCTGTTCGGGCCGGGCGCCGGGTGCTAGGTCTGATCGCAGAGTGATCATGACGGGTACCGGCGTGCGGACAAAGCGAATTTTGGTTCTTGGGTCTACGGGCCGAGTGGGGCGCCTGTTGCGGCTGGCATGGGCGCAGCAGCCGCCTAAGGGGATCGAGATGATCCTGCAATCGCGCGATGCCTCAGGGGTGACCTGGCAGCCCGGCCAGCCCGTTCCTTTCGGTCCCGTGGACGCAGTGATCGCGCTGTGGGGCGTGACCCATGGCGATGCGCAGGCATTGGCAATGAACGCAAAGCTGGCAATCGAGGCGCAGCGGGTTGGCGCCCAATGCGGGGCCGCGCGGGTGCTGCATTGTTCCTCGGTCGCTGTGTACGCCCCCAAGGATAGCCTTTTGGCTGAGGCCGACCCGACCGCCCCGACCAACCTCTATGGCCTGGCGAAACTGGAGATGGAGCAAGCTTTGCAAATGGCGACAGGCCCGCAACACACCTGCTTGCGCATCGGCTCGGTCGCGGGGGCCGAAAGCCTGGCCGCCAGTATGCGGCGCAGTTGGGACGAGGCGGCGGAAACGCTGACCTTGGATCGGTTTGCCGATGGCAAGGGGCCCGCCCGCAGCTATATTGCCCCGACCGATCTGGCGCATGTCATGGTGACGTTGGCCTTGGCCGAAGAAGTGCCCCCCGTGGTGAATGTCGGCGCACCCCGGCCGATACGTATGGAAACGATCCTGCAAGCGGCCAGCCACTCGATGCAATGGCGTCAGGCTCCGACCGGGGCCCGGCAATTTGCGGCGATGGATTGTGGGCTGCTGGCCACGCTTGTTCCGCTACCGCCTCAGGCCTCGGATCCCACGCACATCGTGAACGATTGGCTCAGCCTGGAGGGCCGTGCATGACCCTGTCAAAGCGGATGTTCGATATACTCGCTGCGCTGGTGTTGCTGTCGATCTTGTGGCCGCTGGCAATGGGTCTGTCTCTGTGGATTTTGCTGCGCGAGGGTCGGCCCGTGCTCTATCTGTCCGAGCGGATGAAAACGCCAGATCAAGGTTTTCAGTTGTGGAAGTTCCGCACCATGACCGTGGCTGATCGCGACGAGGGCGTCTCGGGTGGGCACAAGGCCAGTCGGATCACCCCAACTGGGGCGTTTTTGCGCAAATACCGTTTGGATGAGATCCCACAGATTTGGAACGTTCTGCGCGGAGACATAAGCTTTGTCGGACCGCGCCCGCCGCTGCGCCGCTATGTTGACCAGTTCCCCGAGCTATACGGCCGGGTGCTGCGCTCGCGTCCCGGTATCACCGGTATGGCGACGCTGGTTTACCATCGCCACGAAGAAAAATTGCTGGCCGAATGCAGCGATGCGAAGCAAACCGAGGACGTCTATCGCCGCCGCTGCGTGCCTCAGAAGGCGCGTCTGGATCTGATTTATCAAAACCGTCGGACCTTATGTCTGGATGCGCTGCTGATGCTGAAAACCGTGTTTCGCCGGATCAAGATTCACTAAGCGGCGCAAATCCGCCGGGCTCTGGATAGGACAGGCGAACTTGTCGCGGGTAAGGAAAGCCTCGCTTGTGGCTAAATCCCTTTTTTATCTATAGAATGGCCAAGTATTTTCCCGATGGTGCGTTGGTTTCCAAGCAATATTGGTTCGTTTTGAAGACGGGGTGAATTCGGTGCCAATTACGATCCGAAACCGCAAAGTCGATCTGTATGAGATCGCGACCTCTCTGACGTCCGGCCAGAAACGTGACCTGTTCGTCATCATCGATGCGGCGTTGATCGTTCTTAGCCTGGGCATCGCCTGCCTGCTGTTCGACGTAAAGTTTCAGGATTTCCATACGGTTAGGAATGGAATCTACATCTTCGGGTTTTTGACCGCCCTGGGAATGGCCCTGACGTTGCTGCTGGGGATTGCCAATATCCGCTTGAACGCCTTCGAGGCCGGAGGCATCAAACCCGCAACCATCCTGACATGCATTCTGGGCCTGGCGGGCGTGATTCTGAACATGGTTCTTGATTCGCCCTTCCCGACGGCGATGTTCCCTGTGTTCAGCATGGTGTATGTCATCGCCGTAGTAGCGACGCGTATGGTGATGCGCAGCATATTGATGGCGATTTATCGCCGAGCAAAGAACCGCACACGCGTGATCGTCTATGGAGCTGGTCAAACCGGTCAGCAGCTGGCCGCGGCGCTGCGCACCGACGATGCCGTCGTTCTGGTCGCCTTCATTGACGACAACCCCAGATTGCAAAGCCTGACTGTGTCGGGGGCGCCGGTCTATGCGCCCAGTCGCTTGAAAGAGTTGATCGCCGAGAAATCCGTGGATCGTGTGGTTCTGGCGATGCCGTCCGCGACGCCGGGGGTTCAGGCGCGGATCGCCCTGCGTCTGCGCCAGATGGGGTGCGAGGTACACTCGCTGCCCTCGTTCGCCGAATTGGTCAAACCTGGTGATCTGGGCAAGCGCAGCACCCCGGTCTCGGTCGAGGATCTGACAGGCCGAAACGGGCTGGATGCCGAGATGCCGGATGTCGCCCACAGCTATTTCCAGCGGCAGGTTTTGGTCACCGGTGCGGGGGGCTCGATCGGGTCCGAACTGTGCCGGCAGCTTGTCGCCTGTAAACCGCAGCGGTTGGTGCTGATGGACCACAGCGAACTGGCGCTCTACACCATCGAAAAAGAGCTTCAGGACCTGGACCTTGGCAACGAGGTCGAGGTGGTATCGGTGCTGGGTTCGGTCTGCGATCCGGTGCTGTGTAGCTCGGTGTTGGAAAAGTACGACATCGACGCGGTGCTTCATGCGGCTGCTTACAAGCACGTCCCCATGGTCGAGAAGAACGAGATCGCCGGCCTGCGGAACAACGTGCTGGGGACGAAAACCCTGGCTGACGCGGCGTATAAGGCGGGTGTCGGCCGGTTCATTCTGGTGTCCTCGGACAAGGCAGTGCGACCAACCAACGTGATGGGGGCCTCGAAGCGGCTGGCCGAACTGATCGTGCAGGATTTGGCCACGCGTTCAGACAGTACGCGGTTCTCGATGGTGCGGTTCGGCAACGTACTGGGCTCGTCCGGTTCGGTCATTCCCCTGTTCGAAGAGCAGATCGCCCGTGGGGGCCCCGTAACGCTGACCCACTCGGATGTTGCACGTTATTTCATGACGATCTCCGAGGCTGCGCGTCTGGTGCTGCTGGCTGGCTCCTTCGCACGCGGGGGCGACCTGTTTGTGCTGGACATGGGAGAGCTGGTCCCGATCCGCAAACTGGCCCGTCAGATGATCGAGGGCGCTGGCCTGACCGTGATGGACAAAGCAAACCCCGAGGGCGATATCGAAATCGTCGTCACCGGCCTGCGTCCCGGTGAAAAGCTGATCGAAGAGCTGCTGATCTCGCCTGATATGCTGACCACACCGCACCCGAAGATCCTGCGCGCGCAGGAAACTTATCTTTCCGAGCTTGAGATGGCCAACGCGCTGAAGGATCTGCGCGAGGCGATCGAAACCCTGGACGAAGTGGCCGCTCGTGCTGTGATTTCCCGTTGGGTGGAGAAAACCCGCGATCCTTCGCGCGAACCGCTACAGATCGGCTGACGCAACACCTGATTGAATGTGACGCTCTTGTTACGAAATCTGGGGGATGCGCGTGACAAGCACCCCAAGGTTTCGTATATATTTCTCAAAGAAACAAAAGGTGGGGCTCTATGTCCGGGACCGAGCAAACCGCGGAAGACTATGGCGCGGATTCCATTAAAGTTCTCAAGGGTTTGGAGGCCGTGCGTAAACGGCCCGGCATGTATATCGGGGATACCGATGACGGCTCGGGTCTGCATCACATGGTCTACGAGGTCGTGGATAACGGCATTGACGAGGCGTTGGCCGGTCATGCTGACTTTGTCCGCGTTGTAATCCACCCCGATTCCAGCATTTCCGTGCGCGACAACGGCCGTGGCATTCCCGTCGGAATGCACGAAGAAGAGGGCGTTTCCGCGGCCGAGGTCATCATGACCCAGCTGCACGCGGGCGGTAAGTTCGACAGCAACTCGTACAAAGTGTCAGGCGGTCTGCACGGCGTGGGCGTGTCCGTTGTGAACGCGCTGTCGGTCTGGTTGGAGCTGCGCGTCTGGCGCGACGGCAAAGAGCACTACGCCAAGTTCGAACATGGCGAGACCAGCGAACACCTGCGCGTGGTTGGGGATGCCAACGGCGAAAAGGGCACCGAGGTTCGGTTCCTGGCTTCGACCGACACGTTCTCGAATCTGGAATACTCGTTCGAGACTCTGGAAAAGCGCCTGCGAGAGCTGGCCTTCTTGAATTCGGGCGTACGTATCATCCTCGAAGATCTGCGCCCTGCAGAGCCTCTGAAATCCGAGCTGTTCTATGAAGGCGGCGTGAGGGAATTCGTCAAATACCTGGATCGGTCCAAGCATCCGCTGATGGAGACGCCGATCTTTGTGCGCGGCGAAAAGGATGACATCGGGGTCGAGATCGCGATGTGGTGGAACGACAGCTACCACGAAACAGTGCTGCCCTTTACCAACAACATTCCGCAGCGCGACGGCGGCACGCACCTTGCGGGCTTCCGTGGGGCGCTGACGCGTACACTGACCCGCTATGCCACTGAATCCGGGATCGCCAAGAAGGAAAAGGTGAACTTCACCGGCGACGACGCGCGCGAGGGCCTGACCTGCGTGCTGTCCGTGAAGGTGCCTGACCCGAAATTCAGCTCGCAGACAAAGGACAAGCTGGTCAGTTCCGAGGTCCGTCCGGCGGTCGAAAGCCTGGTCGGCGAAAAGCTGTCCGAGTGGTTCGAGGAGAACCCCAACGAGGCCAAGATGATCGTCGGCAAGATCGTCGAGGCCGCGCTGGCCCGCGAGGCTGCCCGCAAAGCCCGCGAACTGACCCGCCGCAAAACCGCGATGGATGTGAACTTCCTTGCCGGCAAGCTTAAGGACTGTTCGGAAAAAGACCCGTCCAAGACCGAAGTCTTCCTGGTCGAGGGTGACTCGGCCGGGGGCTCGGCCCAGACCGGTCGCGACCGTCAGACCCAAGCCATTCTGCCCCTGCGCGGGAAAATCCTGAACGTGGAACGCGCCCGGTTTGACCGGATGCTGTCCAGCCAGGAAATCGGCAACCTTGTGATGGCGCTTGGCACCGGCATTGGCCGGGACGAGTTCAATATCGACAAGCTGCGTTACCACAAGATCGTCATCATGACTGATGCGGACGTGGACGGCGCGCACATCCGTACCTTGCTGCTGACCTTCTTCTTCCGTCAGATGCCCGAACTGATCGAGGGCGGGTACCTCTATATCGCGCAGCCGCCTCTGTATAAGGTCGCGCGCGGCAAGTCCGAAGTGTACCTGAAGGATCAGGCCGCGCTGGACGATTACCTGATTGACCAGGGCACCGCAGACGCGGTTCTGCGCCTTGGCTCGGGGGCCGAGATGGCCGGCGCTGACCTGAAGCGTGTCGTTGATGAGGCACGGCAGCTGAAACGCGTGCTGGACGCGTTCCCCACGCATTATCCGCGCCACATCCTTGAACAAGCCGCCATCGCTGGCGCCTTTGTGCCCGGCGCTGTGGATGCCGATCTGCAGGGCGTTGCTGACAAGGTCGCTGCTCGTCTGGATCTGATTGCGCTGGAATACGAGCGTGGCTGGACCGGCCGGATCACTCAGGATCATGGCATCCGTCTGGCGCGTATCCTGCGCGGGGTCGAGGAAGTGCGCACGCTGGACGGGCCGATGCTCCGGTCGGGAGAAGCGCGTAAAACCGGCAGCTTCACGCAAAGCTTGCAAGAAGTGTACGACACCACGGCAACGCTGATGCGCAAAGACCGCTCTCAGCTGATCCAAGGCCCGCTGGACCTGTTGGACGCGATCCTGAAAGAGGGCGAAAAGGGCCTGACGTTGCAGCGTTACAAAGGTCTGGGCGAGATGAACCCCGATCAGCTGTGGGAAACCACGCTGGACCCCGAAGCGCGCACGCTGCTGCAGGTGCGCATCGACGATCTGGTCGAGGCGGATGACATCTTTACCAAGCTGATGGGCGACGTGGTCGAACCGCGCAGGGAATTCATCCAGCAGAACGCGCTGAGCGTCGAGAACCTGGATTTCTAAGCAAAAGGGCTGTCCCTTGGCCGTTCGAACGGTCCACTGGGCAGCCCTCTTCCGGCATGTCAGAAAACAACAAAGGCGCCCGTGGGCGCCTTGTTTATTGGTCGGAGTGAGAGGATTCGAACCTCCGGCCCCTGCCTCCCGAAGACAGTGCTCTACCAGGCTGAGCTACACTCCGACTGGCGCGCGTGGTACGCTGTTCCGGGCGCATTGGCAAGTACTTGCATCAAGATTTTCGCCGCAGGATCACGGAAATGCGGAATGCACCGGGCGAGAAGCCCCGGGTGCGGGTTCGCAGGACAGGCGTGGTGTTGGACTGACCGCCCAGGGCTTCGCGCAGGACGATATAAATGCCGCTGAGGATGACGATTGATGCGCCCAGAATCGTTGCGCCGTCGATCACCTCGTCGAACAGGACATAGCCAAAGATCGCGGCCCATATGATCTGGGAATATTGCATGGGGGCGACCATTGCAGCCTCGGCGCGGACGTAGGCGGCAACCAGGCAGAAGGCCGCAATAAAGCCCAAAACGGCGATCACAGCCATACCTGCCAGATCCGGCAGGGGCATGGGTTTGTAGGTGAAGGCCAGCATGGCGCCCATCATCACGAACGTGGCTGCCAACGGATAGAGCATCATGGCCACGCTGCGCTCTTGTGCGCCAATGCGGCGGGCAATGATTGACTGGATGGCGTTGAACAGAGCAGCCAGCAGCGCGGCCAGGTGGCCAAGGCCCATCGGTTCGGCCCCAGGGCGCAGAACGACGATGACCCCAACCAGACCGACAAGAACTGCAATCCCGCGGTGAAATCCCACTTTCTCACCCAGGATCGGTATGGCCATCAGGGTGATCAGCAAGGGGCTGGCGAACAGGATCGTGTAGGTCTGCGCCAAGGATAGCTCAGAAAAGGCATAGAAGGCACACAGGCTTACCAACGCCATCGAGACTGACCGCAATGCCATCCACCAAGGATAGACAGGGCGCAGGTGGCCAGGGGTCTTGTCGCTGATCAACATGATCGTCACCAGCGGAAAGGACATCAAAGAGGTGAAGAACAACAGCTGAATTGGCGAATAGGTTCCGCCCAGCACACGCACCACCACATCGTGGGTCGAAAAGATGGCAAAGGACAGCAGGGCCAGCAAGGCGCCTTGGGTGTTGGGCCCGAACATGTTGGCCTCCGGCTCGGAAGTTTACGTGAACGGTTTAGCAGATCGCCAAGGTTTCCAAACAAAAAAGCCCGGCCGAGGCCGGGCTTTCATGCAGCTTTGCATGTGTCTTACAGGCTGGCGTCCAGCGCGCCGATGATGGCGTCGCCCATTTCGCTGGTGCTGATCGGGGTGCCGCCTTCGGGGCCCAGCAGATCGCCGGTACGTGCGCCTTGGGCCAGAACGGTTTCGATTGCGGCTTCCAGGCGGTCGGCCTCAGCGCCTTGGTCATACGAATAGCGCAGCGCCATCGCGAAGGACAGGATGCAAGCGATCGGGTTCGCCTTGCCCTGACCCGCAATATCGGGGGCCGAGCCGTGGACGGGTTCGTACATCGCCTTGGGGCGACCGTTGGCCATGGGTGCACCCAAGGACGCCGAGGGCAGCATGCCCAACGAACCGGTCAGCATCGCCGCCGCGTCCGAAAGCAGGTCGCCGAACAGGTTGTCGGTTACGATCACGTCAAACTGTTTGGGCCAGCGGCACAGCTGCATGGCACCGGCGTCTGCGTACATGTGCGACAGTTCTACGTCGCTGTACTCGGCCTGGTGGATCTCGGTGACAACGTCGCGCCACAGGATGCCGCTTTCCATCACGTTGGCCTTCTCCATCGAGCAGACCTTGTTTCCACGCTTGCGGGCCAGTTCGAACGCGCTGCGTGCGACGCGAGCGATTTCGCTTTCGGTGTAGCGCTGGGTGTTGATGCCCACACGCTCGTTGCCTTCTTCGAAGATGCCGCGCGGCTCGCCGAAATAGATGCCCGAGGTCAGCTCGCGCACGATCATGATGTCCAGACCGGCGACAACGTCCTTCTTCAGCGACGAGAAATCGGCCAGCGCGTCAAAGCACTGCGCCGGGCGCAGGTTCGAGAACAGGTCCATTTCCTTGCGCAGGCGCAGCAGGCCGCGCTCGGGCTTTACGCTGAAGTTTAGGTTGTCGTATTTCGGGCCACCCACGGCGCCCAGCAGGACGGCGTCTACCGACTGCGCCAGTTCCATGGTTTCGTCGGTCAGCGGGGTGCCATGCGCGTCATAGCTGGCGCCCCCGACCAGACCCTCTTGGACGTCGATGGTCAGGTCGCGCTTGGCGCCGAACCAGTCGATTACCTTGCGAACCTCGGCCATGACTTCGGGGCCGATGCCGTCACCCGGCAGAATAAGAAGCGAGGGGTTGGTCATTGTTGCTGTCCTTCGTAGAAATCCGTTGGACTTCGCCTATCGCTTGCGGGCCGAAGGGTCAAGAAACGAAGGGCAAAAGGCCAGTTTCCAGTACCTTCCAAACGGCCGAAACCCGCGGTGTGCGCCGCGTGGCCTGCGGTGCGGCCAGCCAAACCGGCAGCGAGGGGATCGGAATGCCCAGATCCAGCAGCTCGACCTCGGGGGCGCGGTCGATCAAAACCTTCTGGCTGAAACCGATTCCACAGCCCGCGCGCAGCAACTGCCAATAGGCATTCTGGTCGTCGCATCGGATCGTGAACCAGTCGCGTGAAGCGGGGATTCCCAGTTCATGCATCCCGCGCAGGATCAGCTCGCTTTTGTCATAGCCCAGCAAACTGTGTTCGCTCAGATCCTCGAGCGTTTTCGGACGCCCGTGCAGATCAAGATACGAGCGTGCCGCGCAGACCCCGATCTGGATGTTACCCAGTTGCCGCGTGACGATGTCCAATTGCTCGGGCCGGAACATGCGGACGGCCACATCGGCCTCGCGGAACAGCAGGTTTTCTGTGTCATCAGTAGCAATCAGGTCGATGCCGATCATCGGATAATCCCGCCGCAGCTGTGCCAGGATTGGTGGTAAAAGGTGTTGCGAGACGATCTCGCTGGCCGTCACCCGCACAGTTCCCGACAGATCGCTTTCACGCCCTGCAACGGTCAGCTCGATCTGTTTCATGGCCTCGCGCATCTGCTGGGCGGCGCTTAGAATGGCGTGGCCTTCGTCCGTCAGCTCCAGCCCGCGGGCGTGACGGGTGAACAGATTACTGTCCAGATCCTGTTCAAGTTGGCGGATCTGCCGACCCAGCGTCGGCTGGCTTTGGCCTGTCTTTCGCGCCGCTGCAGACAATGATCCGCCCTCGGCCACAGCCAGAAAGGATTGCATCAGGGACCAGTCGGGATCGGGTGTCTTAGTCATGCATTTATGAATACCAAACTATCAAATTTTCGCAATGTCCATTCAAAATGCCACGTGCGAAGTTCAACTCAGACACAACAGGAGTTGAACTCATGACCAATACCGTACTGATCCTTGGTGCCTCGGGTCGTTTTGGCCGTAACGCCGCCGCTGCCTTTACCCAAGCGGGCTGGACCGTCCGTGGATTTGATCGCAAAACCGATGATCTGGCCGTCGCCGCCAAAGGCGTGGACGTGATCGTTGCCGCCTGGAACCCGAAATACCATCACTGGGCTGCGCAGGTGCCCCAACTACACGCGCGCATTCGTAAGGTCGCGCTGGACAATGACGCTACGGTGATTCTACCCGGCAACGTCTATGTTTATGGTCAGCAGACCACGGCCCCCTGGTCCGAGCATACGCCGCACCAAGCTACAAACCCGCTTGGCCAGATCCGCCGCGACATGGAAGAGGCCTATCGCGCCGAAGGGGTTAAAACCATCCTTCTGCGAGCTGGCGATTTCTTGGATTCCGAGGCTTCGGGGAATTGGTTCGACATGGTGATCGCAAAGGCGCTGTCCAAGGGCAAATTCTCGTATCCCGGTGATCCTGACGCGTCGCATGCCTGGGCTTTTTTGCCCGACGTCGCCCGCGCCGCTGTGATGCTGGCCGAAAAACGCGAGGCATTGCAGCGGTTCGAGGATATCCCTTTTCCCGGCTACACACTAAGTGGCAACCAGCTGGCGCAGGCTGTCAGCAAGGCGATCCACAAGCCGATCAAGGTTAACAAGATGTCCTGGTGGCCGTTCCACCTGTTACGCCCGGTTATGCCCATGGCCAAGCACCTGTTCGAGATGCGCTATCTGTGGTCCAAGCCGCATTCCCTTGACGGCGAAAAGTTCAAGCGGCTGCTGCCGGATTTTCAGCCCACGCCGCTCGACAAGGCCATGGCCACTGCAGCCTCTCCGATGCTGTAGGGCTAGGGTAAAACATCGACCCAGACCAGCCGGTGACGGCTGGCCGCTGCGGCCGGGGGCGCCATGTGCCTTCCGGCCGCCACCACGTTCAGATCCGTCGATGGCAGGGCATAGTCCACGCGCATCCAGCCCAGACCCAGTTTGCGCCAATCCACCGTAGGCTCCTCTTGCAACGGATCCTGCAGCTTTGGGTGCCCTAGCAAAGCCTTGATCGCGGGTTTGCGCCCCTCGCCCTTGTCGGGGTCGTTGTTGGCATCACCCAGCAGAACAAAGCGGCCGTCCAAACCACCTATATTTCGTGTGACCGCAGCCAGTTGATGGGCATTGCGCAGCCCGTTGCGGTCCTCGGGGCCGTCAAAAACCGGAGGGGTCGCATGGAAGGCCACCAGGGTAATCGGCGCGTGTGGCGTCATCACCTGAACCTGCCAATGCCCGACCGAGGCAAGCCGTAAGCTGGTTCCGCCGTCGTCCCATTTGGCTTGAATCAGCTGGGGGTCGGCAAGGTCAGACCAAAGCTGGCCCGAGAAATCTTGACCGTTGCGAAACGGATAGCGCGACAGCAGGACCATCCCCCCTTGGCCGGCGAAACGGCCATAGCCATGTGCGTCCTCGGGGCCATGCCGGCGCCCGTCACCATTCAGGTCAAACCCGGTTCGAACGCCGGTATTGGGCGCAAAGGCAAACAGATGCGGCAGGTCCAGCCCTTGTTCGGAAATCCGCTGGCGCAATGCCTGCGCAGATTGCAAACCCCGGTCATAGTCCATGCCCTGCAGCAGAATGACGTCAGGAGCCGCCTGAGAGATGACCTTGGCCACGGCCAGAACCTGCGGGTCTGCGCGCAGGATATCGCGCAGCAACAGGCCAGGGCCGTTGCGGGACAGCTCGGTGTTGAATGTGGCAATTCGGATGGGATCGGCAAGCGCAGGCCAGGCCAGAAGCGCCAGGACCAGCGCGATCAGATGGCTTGCAAGTCCTGCTCGGCCTCGGCATAGGCGCGGCGGCGCTTTTCTTCGATCATGTCGGCGACACGGCCAATGGCGATCCCTCTCATGATCATCGAAGCTGGCAACAGGGCCCATGCGGTCATCGTCCAAATCAGTGTCTGCGGATGGGCCAGAGTGATCGGGTCGATCAGGGTCGAGGCCAGCTTAACCAAAGCTGGGATCAAGAATGGCAGTACAAACCCTAACGCAATGTTAATGCGTGCGTCCCGATACAGCCGCGACAGCGCATCGCCCACCGTCGGGTCGAACATCGGCAGGTTCACCCAGACATTGAAGGCGCCGTTGCGGGCCGGCCAGCCCAGAAAACGGACGTGGATCAGGAACACGAACATCATCACAAGCGAGATGAAATAGGACAGCCCTGCCGCGATCCGCACGTCGGCGATCAGCTCTTTGGGTGCATTTATGGGCATCATCAGCACGACCAGACGCACCGGCGAGTAAGGAAAGTCGATCGTGTTCCCCAACAAGCGCCCAAGCGCGGTCAGGCCCTGGCTCAGTTCGGTCGGGTCAGCCTTGCCGCGGGCGATCACACTGAGGATCAGCACCAACAACAGGACTGCTCCGAATCGCAGCCGGTTGAACGGAGGGGCATAGCGGAACTCGACCACGCTGGGGAATTCGCTGTTGTATTCAAGGAAGGTCAGGATCGCGATGACCGTCGCCAGGATCAGCACAAGCGCCGTGGAATCGTCCAATGTCCCCGGAAGGAACACGGACGGCGTTGCCAATAGCAACGCCACAAGGAATGCGCGAACTACCGCGCCTGCAAAACGTTCGATCACTGCTCGATCCCTTCAAACTGGCCGAGCGCGATACGATGCCGCGCCCTGTGTCCAACTTGATCCCGCCAATTTGGGCGGTGTGCCTCATTATTGCCCAAATGTTGCCTTCTTTCATTTGCCGAGACAAGAGATAGTGCAGTAAAATCGAAGCATTGCGGCGAAAACGTGGCGAATATGGCACCAGAATACATCAGGCTGGTTGCGTCACGCGGATCATCAACAAGATATTGTGGTTTCACCCGAAAAAGGCGCTAGGGACGCGCTGAATTTCTTGCACCCTTTCTAAGGGTGCTTGCGCCAACCGGCCTGTCCGCACGGATAACTTCTTGGGCCGGGTCGTAGCGAAAATGGAAAAGCCACCCAACCCGGGTGGCTTTTCGCGTGTTCTCAGAACGGGTGCAGACCCAGTTCAGACCCAGGGGCGTTCGGCGGCCATTTTGGTCTCGAACGACTTGATCGCGTCGGCTTTCTCCATGGTCAGACCGATGTCATCCAGGCCGTTCAGCAGGCAATGCTTCTTGAACGCATCCACTTCGAACAGGATCACTTCACCATCCGAGGTGGTGATTTCCTGTGCTTCCAGATCCACGGTCATGCGGGCGTTGGCGCCCTTTTCCGCGTCGGCCATCAGGATGTCGACCTGCTCTTGCGGCAGGACGATCGGCAGGATGCCGTTCTTGAAGCAGTTGTTGAAGAAGATGTCGGCGAACGAGGTCGACACGATGCATTTGATTCCGAAATCAGCGATGGCCCAGGGGGCGTGTTCGCGCGAGGAACCACAACCGAAGTTGTCGCCGGCGATCAGGATCTCGGCATTGCGATACTGAGGTTTGTTCAGCACGAAATCGGGGATCTCGGTGCCGTCGCGGTTATAACGCATCTCGTCGAACAGGTTCACACCGAAACCGGTGCGCTGAATGGACTTCAGGAACACCTTGGGGATGATCATGTCGGTGTCGATGTTCACCAGCGGCATGGGGGCGGCGATGCCGCTCAGTTTTTGATACTTTTCCATAGTGCTGGCTCCTTACATCAGCTCGCGAACGTCGGTCAGCTTGCCGGTCAACGCGGCAGCGGCAGCCATGGCAGGGGACACCAGATGGGTGCGGCCCTTGTAACCCTGACGACCCTCGAAGTTACGGTTCGAGGTCGAAGCGCAGCGCTCGTTCTCGGACAGCTGATCGGGGTTCATCGCCAGACACATGGAACAGCCCGCAAGACGCCATTCGAAACCGGCCTCTTTGAAGATGTCGGCCAGGCCTTCTTCTTCTGCCTGCGCGCGGACCAGACCCGAACCGGGCACGATCATGGCACGCATGCCTTCCTTGATCTTCTTGCCTTTGACCACTTCGGCTACGGCGCGCATGTCTTCGATCCGGCCGTTGGTGCAGGAACCGATGAATACGGTGTCAATTTCGATGTCCGACAGTTTCTGACCGGGGGTCAGACCCATGTATTCCAACGAGCGGGCCGCAGCCTCGACTTTACCGCCCTGGAAATCCTCGGGCGAGGGAACGACGGCCGAGATCGGCAGCACGTCCTCGGGCGAGGTACCCCAGGTGACGACGGGTTCGATGTCTTCACCGCGCAGGGTAACGACCTTGTCGAAATGCGCACCTTCGTCAGTGTAGAGCGTTTTCCAGTATTCCAGAGCCTGCTCGAACATCCCGGCCTTGGGTGCGTGGGGACGGCCCTTGACGTATTCAAAGGTGGTCTCGTCCGGCGCGATCAGACCGGCGCGCGCGCCGCCTTCGATCGCCATGTTACAGACGGTCATGCGGCCTTCCATCGACAGATCGCGGATCGCTTCGCCGCAATATTCGATGACATAGCCAGTGCCGCCGCCGGTGCCGGTTTCACCGATCACGGCCAGGGTGATGTCCTTGGCGGTCACGCCCGGCTTCAGCTTGCCGGTGATTTCCACCTTCATGTTCTTGGACTTTTTCTGGATCAGCGTCTGGGTGGCCAGAACATGCTCGACCTCAGAAGTGCCGATGCCATGCGCCAGAGCGCCAAACGCGCCATGCGTCGCGGTGTGGCTGTCGCCGCACACAACGGTCATGCCGGGCAGGGTCCAGCCCTGTTCTGGGCCGACGATGTGTACGATGCCCTGACGGACGTCGGACACCGGATAGTAATGCACGCCAAATTCCTTGGCGTTCTTATCCAGAGCCTCAACCTGGATGCGCGATTCCTCGGTCATCTGGTTGGGATCTTCACGGCCTGCAGTGGTGGGCACGTTGTGGTCCGGTACGGCGATCGTCTTTTCGGGCGAATGCACCTTGCGGCCAGCCATACGCAGGCCTTCAAAGGCCTGGGGGCTGGTCACTTCGTGCACCAGGTGACGGTCGATATACAGCAGGCAGGTGCCATCGTCAGCTTCGTGGGCGACGTGGGCATCCCAGATTTTATCATAGAGTGTCTTCGGGGCGGTCATGGTCCTCTCCCGTGGATTGTCTTCAGGTATATTCAGGGTGTGACAGGAATGGGCGCGCCTTATAGGCAGGCCAGTACAGTGAGCGTTGCGCCAAAGAACCGCCAGGGCAGGCGCGCGCGGTCATCCATGTCAAAAATCCGTGTCATGCAGGGGCAGATACTCTTTTGCACAGATTCTATCAAGAGCGCATGAGCGCTTGCCCGATGGGTTGCCCTCGTGCCACGATAAAACCATGGAGGAAACGGATACCACCCCACCCCCGCCACAAACATCCGAGGAACTGGTTCTGGACTTGGTCCAAGAGGCTGAAAAGTTCCTGACCGGGCTTTTGCGCCCGTGGAATGCTTATCAGGTTCTTATTGCGCTTGGGCTGCTGCTGGTCGCGCATGTCCTGGCGGGCCTGCTGGCCTCGCGGTTTCAGGATTGGATACGTCACCGCGAAGGCTGGCCCATCTGGCGCATGCGTTTCCTGGTGCTGATCCATCGCCGGATGCGGCTGATCTTTTTCGTCGCAATGATTTGGCCGACCGTCTGGGTGATGCAAGAGGTCACGTGGCCCTCGCGCTCGTACCTATTGGGGATCATTGGGCAATTGGCCTTTGCATGGCTGGTGATCGCTATTGCTACAAGGTTGATCGCGAACAGTTTTCTGCGCGCGGTGATCCGGTATGCCGGGTGGATTTGGGTCACCCTGTCGATCCTGAACCTGACCGATGACGCCCAAATCTTGCTGGATGGGCTGGCGCTGCACCTGGGTGAGACACGCATCTCGGTCTGGTTGATGATCCAGGCCGTTGCAGCTCTGGCCGTACTTATGGCCGTCGCGCGCTTTGTCTCGACCTCGGCTGCGACAACGATCCGCAAGAACGCTGACATAAGCCCCTCGATGCAGGTGCTGACTATCAAGTTCATTCAGGTTCTGCTGTACGGCGTTGCCTTCTTTGCGGGGCTGCGTGCGGTGGGTGTGGACCTGACCGGGTTGGCGGTGCTGTCTGGCGCCATCGGTGTGGGCCTTGGCTTTGGCCTGCAAAAAGTCGTGTCCAACCTGGTGTCGGGCATCATTATCCTGTTGGACAAATCCATCAAGCCGGGCGACGTGATATCCTTGGGCGAGACCTTTGGCTGGATCAATTCACTGGGCGCGCGATACGTCAGCGTGGTGACGCGGGACGGCAAGGAATACCTGATCCCGAACGAGGACCTGATCACCGGGCAGGTGGTGAACTGGTCCCACTCGAACGAATATGTGCGGTTGGATATCTTCTTTGGTACCGCCTATCACGACGACCCGCACAAGGTACGCAAGATTGCGATCGAGGCGGCGGCGTCCGTGGATCGGGTGCTGAGCTTCAAGCCGCCGGTTTGCCATATCGTGAATTTTGGCGATTCCAGCGTGGACTACATCTTGCGCTTCTGGATCGAGGACCCAACGGCCGGTCTGACCAATATTCGTGGGAATGTTTACCTGGCGCTTTGGGATGCGTTCCAGGCGCATGATATCTCGATTCCCTTCCCGCAGCGCGAGGTCAAACTGTTAAAAGATTGAGCGCGCTACGCGCGCGCTGGATGTCTTGGGATCGGCTGTGCCGTTCCCTCGGGTGGGCGCCCGGGGCGGATGTTACGCCTGAAATAGGGACGAATGCGCCACAGAGGCGGGCGGGGGCTTGAACAGTTCGTTGAGATTTTCCATATGCGGTGCTAGCCTGAATATGTCCAGCGCCGGGACTTTGGCGGCGCATGATGCAAGGAGGACAATGTCCTGTCTCTTAATTTCAGCGCGGCCGATGCCGCCGATGCGGGGGCTGTCATGACGGCACCTGCTGCTGACGCAACCAGCGAAGCGCTGCTTGCACGCATTCTCACATCGCTTGAAGACGACAAAGCCGAAGACATCGTGCAGATTGATCTGCGCGGCAAGACGTCTATTGGCGATTACATGGTCATCTGTTCGGGGCGGTCCTCGCGGCAGGTAGCGGCGATTTCCGAAAAGCTGGTGGAACGGGTGAAGCATGACTTCGGCCGGGTCTCTAAGGTCGAAGGCAAGGAAGCCGGCGACTGGGTTCTGATTGATACCGGTGACGTTATCGTTCACGTCTTTCGCCCCGAAGTACGCGAGTTCTATCAGATCGAGAAAATGTGGATGCCGGCTGGCACCACAACCTCTGAGAGCTGATGCGTGTTCATATCTGTGCTGTGGGCCGGCTGCGCGCCGGGCCTGAACGTGCGCTGATTGATGATTACCTGACCCGGTTTGATCGCACGGGTCGGGGGCTGGGCCTGGGGCCCGCGAAGATCCACGAAGTCGAGGATAAGAAAGGCGGGGGCATGGCGGCCGAGGCCGTCCTGTTAGAACGCGCCTTGCCCAAGGGTGCCGTGATCTGCACCATGGACGAGCGCGGGTCGCCGCTCAGCTCGCCTGAGTTTTCGCAAAAACTGGCTAAATGGCGGGACGCTGGCCGCAGTGACCTGGCTTTCGTCATCGGCGGTGCTGATGGTATCGACCCAACTTTGCGTGCCAAAGCAGATTTCTCGGTCTCGCTGGGCAAGATGGTCTGGCCGCACATGCTCGCACGCGCCATGCTGTGTGAACAATTATACCGCGCCGCCTCAATCCTGGCGGGCAGCCCTTATCATCGTGTCTGACCTGGGCCTTTCTTTGCTCTGAAAGTACTCAAATCCCCCGCATGCCAAACGCGCAGGCAGGGGTATTTTTGCCAATAAGAAGCCAGATGTAGTTTGAGAGGTTCACCCCAGCGCGCGAAGCGGGTAGAAGCGGGGCAAATTCCTGGCACCCAGACGGAGCCCAAAGATCATGACCACACCCAAACCCGTTGTTTTGTGCATTCTGGACGGCTGGGGCCTGTCCCCGGAAACCGAACATAACGCGCCGTATCAGGCGCATACCCCGACATTTGACCGGCTGATGGCGGAATGCCCCAATAACACGCTGATCACACACGGTCGCGATGTGGGGTTGCCGACCGGGCAGATGGGGAACTCTGAGGTGGGGCACACCAATATCGGCGCAGGCCGTGTGGTTGCTATGGACCTGGGCCAGATTGACCTGGCGATCGAGGAAGGTTCGTTCCAGGTCAACGACGCGCTGGTCGCTTTCATTGACACAATGAAGGAAACCGGAGGAACCGCGCATCTGATGGGTCTGGTCTCTGATGGTGGTGTGCATGGGCATCTGGAGCATATCATCGCCGCCATTCGGGCAATTGCCGACGCTGGCGTGCCAGTGGTTCTGCACGCGGTGACCGACGGCCGGGACGTGGCACCCAAATCCGCATTCACATATTTCGAAGAGCTGACCGCTGCCCTGCCTGAAAACGCAAGCATCGGTACCGTTACCGGGCGCTATTATGCGATGGATCGCGACAACCGCTGGGAACGCGTCGGCGAGGCCTATGACGCGATGATCAACGCTAAGGGCGGTAAATCGGCCAGCGCCCATGCGGCCGTGGACGCGGCCTATCAGCGTGAAGAAAGCGATGAATTCATCACTGCGACCGTGATTGGCGATTATGCCGGGGCCAAGGATGGCGATGGGTTCTTCTGTCTGAACTTCCGTGCTGACCGGGCGCGTGAAATCCTGCGCGCGATTGGCGAGCCAGGCTTTGATGCCTTCGACACCGGCGCGCGCCCTGTTTGGGCCGCTCTGTTAGGGATGGTCGAGTATTCCGAAAGGCACAACGCCTATATGGAAACCGTGTTCCCGCCGCGTGACATCGTCAATACGCTGGGCGAATGGGTGGCCAAGCAGGGTAAGACCCAGTTCCACCTCGCCGAAACCGAGAAATACCCGCATGTGACGTTCTTTCTGAACGGTGGCAAAGAGGACCCTGAAGAGGGCGAAGATCGTTACATGGCGGCCTCGCCCAAGGTGGCGACATATGACCTGCAGCCTGAAATGAGCGCGGGTGAAGTCACGGACGAATTCGTCAAGGCGATCGAAGCAGGGTACGACCTGATCGTCACCAACTATGCCAACCCCGACATGGTGGGCCACACTGGCGATCTGAAAGCCGCGATGGCCGCCTGCGAGGCCGTGGATCAGGGTCTGACCCGCGTGGTCGAAGCCTTGGAAAAGGTCGGCGGCGCAATGATCGTCACGGCGGACCACGGCAACTGCGAAACCATGGTCGATCCGGTGACCGGCGGGCCGCATACTGCACATACAACGAACCCGGTTCCGGTGATTCTGGTCGGTGGCCCCAAGGGGGCGAAACTGCGCAGCGGTGGCCGTTTGGCGGATCTGGCTCCCAGCTTGCTGCAGCTGATGGGGCTGGAGCAACCTGCTGAAATGACCGGGAAAAGCCTGCTGGAATGATCCGGTTCGCGGCAATCCTGGCGCTTTGCCTGTGGCCTCTGACACTTGGGGCGACCACCGACCCGGCCACGGCGGCGCGGGCGGCGGCCAAAGCCCTTGAAGAGGCCGCGTCTGCCCTGGCCCAGGCCAAGTCTGCACGGGATCGGGTCAAGGCTTTGACGGTGACACTGAAGGCCTACGAAGACGGGCTTGAGGCGATGCGCGACGGGTTGCGCCAGGCCTCGTTACGTCAGGCGCGTCTGACACAGGAATTGCAACTGCGCGAGGCCGAGATTGCCCAGCTTTTAGGAGTGCTTCAGGGCATGAGTGCTGCTCCGGCCCCGGTGGCGATGATTCACCCCGACGGGCCAACCGGCACCGCGCGTGCCGGGATGCTGCTGGCTGATGTGACACCTGCCCTGAACGCCCAGGCCGCCGAACTGCGCTCTAAGTTGGACGAGGTCCGCACGCTGCGGCTGCTTCAGGAAAGCGCGGCTGACACGTTGCGGCGCGGGCTGGACGGGGTGCAACGCGCGCGAGCTGAGCTGTCCCAGGCGCTGGCCGACCGCAAGAACCTGCCTCGCCGCTTCACCGAGGACCCGGTGAAAACCGCGATCTTGATATCGTCGACCGAAACGTTGGAAGGCTTTGCAAGCGGCCTTTATGACATCGTGGATGAAGAGGCCGAGGGCAGCCTGCCCGATATCAGCCACCGCAAGGGCAAGCTGCCCTTGCCCGTGCCCGGCCGCATGCTGCTGGACGCCTTCGAAGAGGACGCCGCCGGCATCTCGCGTCCCGGTGTGGTCATGGCGACCCGTCCGCGCGCCCTGGTGACCACGCCCACCGCAGCAACGATCCGTTATCTTGGCCCGCTGCTGGATTACGGCAACGTGATGATCCTTGAACCTCAATCGGGTCTGTTGTTCGTTTTCGCCGGGATGGAAACCGTCTACGGTGCTGCTGGTCAGGTCTTGCCCAGCGGCAGTCCTGTCGGTCTGATGGGCGGACAAGACACCGAAGCCGGCGCGATTCTGTCACAGGCGGGTGATGGGGCTGGAACTGAGGCGTCAGAAACGCTCTATATAGAGGTCAGACAGGACAACGTCCCGGTGGATCCCGCCGAGTGGTTCGAAATGAAGAGGAAAAGAAACCCATGAAGAAGTTCGTCATGGCTGCGGTCAGCGGGACGCTGGCAGGTGTTCTGGTGACCACGCAGGTGGCCGGCCCGCTGCTGGCGCAGGAAAGCGCGCAAAAGTCCACGGTCTACGAACAGCTTGACCTGTTCGGCGATATCTTCGAACGCATTCGCGCGCAGTACGTCGAGGAAGTGGACGAGAAAAAGCTGATCGAGGCCGCGATCAACGGGATGTTGACCTCTTTGGATCCGCATTCCAGTTATCTGCCGCCTCAGGATGCCGCCGATATGCGCATGCAGACCCGCGGTGAATTCGGCGGGCTGGGCATCGAGGTCACGCAAGAAGAGGGCTTTGTCCGCGTCGTCACCCCGATGGATGGCACCCCGGCACAAGCCGCGGGCGTGGAAACTGGTGATTTCATCACCCATGTCGATGGCGAAAGCCTGCTGGGTCTGACTCTGGACCAAGCGGTTGAACTGATGCGCGGCCCCGTGGGCAGCGAGATCATCATCACCGTGGTGCGCGAAGGCGAGCCCGAGCCCTTTGATATCTCGATCATCCGCGACACGATCAAACTGACCGCCGCCCGCGCCCGGATCGAGGGCGACTCGGTCGTGGTGCGCGTGACCACTTTTAACCAGCAAACCTTCCCGAATGTTCAGGACGGCCTGACCAAAGCGGTCGAAGAACTGGGCGGGCTGGAGAAGGTCAACGGCATCGTGCTGGACCTGCGCAACAACCCCGGTGGGCTGCTGACGCAAGCGATCCAGTTGTCCGATGCCTTCCTGGAAGGCGGCGAGATCGTCTCGACCCGTGGCCGCGACCCGGCACAAGGAGAGCGCTTCAACGCGACCCCCGGCGATCTGATCGAGGGCAAACCCATCGTGGTGCTTATCAACGGCGGCTCGGCCTCGGCGTCCGAGATTGTCTCGGGGGCGCTGCAGGATCACCGCCGTGCCATCGTCGTGGGCACGAAAAGCTTCGGTAAGGGGTCGGTCCAGACGGTGATGCCCCTGCGCGGCGACGGCGGTATGCGCCTGACAACCGCGCGTTACTACACGCCGTCGGGGCGTTCGATTCAGAATCTGGGCGTGTCGCCTGATATCGTGGTCGAACAGCCGCGCCGCCGTGTCACCGAAGAAGACGAGGCCGAAACCAACCGCAACTCTCGCTCCGAGGCGGATCTGCGCGGCACCCTGTCCAACGACAGCCTGACCGAGGATGAGATCAAGCAGATCGAGGAAGACCGCTCCAAGGCCGAAGCAGCCGCCAAACTGCGCGAGGATGACTTCCAGCTGGCCTATGCGCTGGACCTGCTCAAAGGCTTGTCGGCCATCGCCACGAAAGACTGATCATGACGCCCGAAGAGATCGCGAAACTGCCCTATCGTCAGAATGTTGGGGTCATGCTGATGAATGCCGATGGACATGTTTTCGTCGGTCAGCGCCTGGATAATCCCGGCCCCGCCTGGCAGATGCCGCAGGGCGGGATCGACAAGGGCGAATCGCCTCGTGATGCGGCCCTGCGCGAGCTGGAGGAAGAAACAGGCGTGCCCGCGCGTTTGGTAGACATCGCCGCCGAGACCGAGGACTGGCTGCCCTATGATCTGCCGCATGACCTGGTGCCACGCATCTGGAAGGGCCGTTATCGTGGACAGGAACAGAAATGGTTCCTTCTGCGCTTCACGGGTACCGACGCAGACGTGAATATTGACACTGATCACCCCGAGTTTTCACGGTGGCGCTGGATGGCGCCTTCGGACCTTGTGGACAATATCGTGCCGTTCAAACGCGATGTTTACACCCGCGTGCTGGATGCCTTTGCAGATCACCTGTAACGGGCCGGATCAACTCTGTGCGATTTTCCGCCAAGGGGCTTTCGCGCCCCCGCGCTTTCGCGTTATTGTACTCGGGTCGAGAGCATCGGTCGCCAGCCAGAACTATAACAAACGGCGCCGATCAGAAATTGAGGCATCTACAGCTTGGAGGCTGGAAGAATGGGATCACCTTTTGTGCGAGGCATCGCTGGCGCCATCATGGCCCTGGCCGCAACCGGTGTGTGGGCGCAGGATTCAAGCGAAAACCAGGTCGCCGTCAAAACCGCCTGGAGCGTGTTTGAAGACAACGACCCCAAGGAATGCTGGGCCGTGTCGGCACCCAAGGAAACCGTCAACACAAAGGATGGTCGCGTGGTGGCCGTACGCCGCAGTGATATCCTGTTGATGGCCTTTTACCGCCCCGGTGCGGGCGTGTCCGGTCAGATCACCTTTACCGGCGGCTACCCCTTTGCCCCCGGCATTCCGGTAACGCTGGAGGTGGACGACGAAAAATACTCGCTGACCAGCGAGGGCGAATGGGCTTGGTCGGAATCCTCGGATGCGGACGCCAAGATCATCGCGGCCATGAAACGCGGCAAGGATGCAGTTCTGACCGCACGCTCGGCGCGGGGCACGCAGACCAAGGACCGGTTCTCGCTTCTGGGCTTTACTGCCGCGCTGGACGAGGCGGCAAAGCGCTGCAAGTAATACACACCCACGCGTAACAGAGGCCCCCGCTTGCCGGGGGCTTTCGCCGTTTGAAACATATGTTTTGGCAATCGGCGAAGAATCCTGTATGACCCCGGCTCATCCCGAAAAAGGAACAGCGCGATGTCGGCTCAGGCTCCGATTACCCAGGACGTAATGACCATTCCCCGCAAGGCCCCCGAGGGCCCGGTGAACCTTGTCGGTCTCACCCGTGATCAGCTGCGCGAGGCGCTGCTGTCCATCGGTACGCCCGAAAAGCAGGTCAAGATGCGGGTGAATCAGGTTTGGCAGTGGATCTATCAGTGGGGTGTGCGCGATTTTGATGCGATGACCAATCTGGCCAAAGCCTACCGCGCGCAGCTGGCCGAGAATTTCGTGGTGGAAGTCCCCGAGATGGTCTCCAAGCAGGTCAGCATGGACGGCACCCGCAAGTACCTTGTGCGTATCGCCGGCGGCCACGAAGTCGAGGTGGTCTATATCCCCGAATCCGACCGCGGCACGCTGTGTGTCAGCTCGCAGGTTGGCTGCACCTTGACCTGTTCCTTCTGTCACACCGGCACGCAAAAACTGGTGCGGAACCTGACCTCGGGCGAGATTGTCGGCCAGATCATGATGGCACGTGACGATCTGGACGAATGGCCCCAACCCGGCGTGGGCACTGGTGAGTCCGGCCCGCGGCTGCTGTCTAACATCGTGCTGATGGGCATGGGCGAGCCGCTGTATAACTTTGACAACGTGCGCGACGCGATGAAGATCGCGATGGATGGCGAGGGGATCTCGTTGTCTCGCCGCCGCATCACCCTGTCCACCAGCGGGGTCGTTCCCGAGATCGCAAAATGCGCCGAAGAGATCGGATGCATGATGGCCGTCAGCTTTCACGCCACCACGGACGAGGTGCGCGACAAGCTGGTGCCGATCAACAAACGCTGGAACATCAAGGAACTGCTGGACGCCCTGCGCGCCTATCCCAAGCTGTCGAATTCCGAACGCATCACCTTTGAATACGTGATGCTGAAGGACGTGAACGACACCGATGAAGATGCTCGCCGCCTGGTCAAGCTGATCCAGGGCATCCCGGCCAAGATCAACCTGATCCCGTTCAACGAATGGCCCGGCTCGCCCTATCAGCGTTCAGACTGGTCCCGGATCGAGAAGTTCGCTGACATCATCTATAAGGCCGGCTATGCCAGTCCGATCCGTACCCCCCGCGGCGAAGATATCATGGCCGCGTGTGGTCAGCTGAAATCAGCCACCGAACGGGCGCGCAAATCGCGCAAACAGATCGAGGCTGAGGCGGGTATGGCGCAACAATAGTGCGCCATTTACAAAACTGTTTCACATTTTCACATTAATGCCCCAATCCGGGGCATTTCCGGCCTCAATCCGGCAACAGACTGTTTCCAGTAACAAGTTAAAACTGGAGGCAGTCCAATGCAGAAAATCGAGATCATCACCCCCGACCTGACCAACTCGGTCCTGGAGCTGATCCGCGCCGAGCGTCAAAAATCCGTGTCCGTGCGCGAATGGAAATTCCGTCTGAAGGGCTATGGCTACAAGATCATGGACACCGACCACGGCGAGGTCATCGCAAACCTGCGTCAGCAAGAAATTTGCGCCGTCCCGACCGAGCTGCTGCACTAACGGCCCGGAATCGCATCTCGTTTCTGGCCCGCGCCATCCCAGTTGTGCAGGGCCTCGAACGCCTCTTCGGCGGTTTCAACATAGCGGAACAGCTCCAGATCTTCGGGGCTGATCGTGCCGGCATCCGCCAGCGCATCCCAGTTTATGATCTTTTCCCAGAACGCTTGTCCGAACAGCAGGAACGGGACGCGTTTCATGCGGCCCGTCTGGATCAGGGTCAGTGATTCAAACATCTCGTCCATGGTCCCAAACCCACCCGGGAACACGCAGATCGCATTGGCCCGCATCAGGAAATGCATCTTGCGGATCGCGAAATAATGGAAGTTGAAACACAGGTCCGGCGTCACATGCGCATTCGGCGCCTGTTCATGTGGCAGCACGATGTTAAGCCCGATCGAGATACCGCCTGCCTGCTCGGCGCCAAGGTTTCCGGCCTCCATCACACCAGGGCCACCACCCGTGCAGACGATATTCTCGTGCCGCCCCTCTTTCAGCCCTTCCTCGGTGACGAGATAGGCGAATTTACGCGCCTCTTCATAATATTTCGACAGGTCCGCCAGCGTCTGCGTGCGCGCCTTATCCTTGGTTTCGGGCGAGGGCACCCTTGCACCGCCAAACAGAACCACGGTGCTGTCGACGCCGTATTCTTCCAACATCAGCTCGGGTTTGAGCAGTTCAAGCTGCAATCGCACGGGGCGCAGCTCGTCGCGGCACATAAAGCTCTGATCATCAAAGGCCAGTTTATATGCAGGCGAGCGGGTCTGAGGCGTGTCCGGAACCTCGCGGGCGCTGGTGCGGTCGGTATGGGCATCGCGAAATGCGCTGTGACGTTCCGTGGTCATGACTGGCCTTCCCTGTTTTTTACCTTACAATCAATCGTATAGACCCCAACCTACACTGGCCAGCTTCAGAGGCAACCATGACCTGGAAATCCGACATCGAAGGCGCGATGGCGCTGATCGCTCCGCATGTACTGCGCACGCCGGTGCTGACCCATGCCGGGCTGGGCCTGCCCTATCCGGTCGAGTTGAAGCTAGAGCAGGTGCAGCATTCGGGCAGCTTCAAGGCGCGGGGCGCGTTCAACACTCTGCTGTCGAAACCTGTGCCAGCGTCGGGGCTTGTGGCGGCGTCCGGGGGGAACCATGGGGCGGCGGTGGCTTATGCGGCTGCGCAATTGGGTCATCGCGCGCGGATCTACGTGCCTGAAATTGCTGGCCCTGCCAAGATCTCGCTGATCCGGGATCAAGGCGCTGATCTGGTTGTGGTGCCCGGCGCCTATGCCAACGCGCTTGAGATGGCCAAGGAATACGAGGTCGAAACAGGCGCCATGCAGATACATGCCTATGACGCGCCCGAAACCGTGCAGGGGCAGGGCACCGTGCTGCTGGAGTGGGAAGAACAGGGGTTGCAGGCCGATACGGTGCTGATCGCCGTGGGCGGTGGCGGGCTGATCGGTGGTGCTTTGGCTTGGCTACAGGGTCGGCGAAAGGTCGTCGCGGTCGAGCCTGCCTCGGCGCGGACGCTGAATGCAGCCCTTGAAACGGGACCAGATACCGAGGTCGAGGTGTCCGGCATCGCGGCCAATTCCCTGGGAGCGCGCAAGATCGGGCGAATCTGTCATGGTCTGGCGGTGCAGCATGGCGTTCAATCGGTTCTGGTTAGCGATCAGGCGATCGCCACGGCGCAGCGCACCCTTTGGACGGCCGCGCGCCAGTTGGTGGAACCTGCCGGGGCAACAGCTTTGGCGGCGCTGCAATCGGGGGCCTATACGCCCCAGCCCGGTGAAAAAGTTGCCGTGCTGGTCTGCGGAGGCAACATCGCCCCTGATCCGTTCCAAGCGGGCTGATCCACCCTTGGTGTGCACGTGCATACCCAATGCTGCATTGCGCGTTCGGGGCCGGGGGCTTATAGGCATATCCCAACGTGAAATGGCCCTTGAGGAGACCTCCATGTCCAATGCTCAGCTGGAAGCAGCGATCGAAGCCGCGTGGGACGCGCGCGACACCATCACCCCCGCCACCACCGGCGAGACCCGCGACGCCATCGAAGACACGCTGAACGCGCTGGATTCGGGCAAGCTGCGCGTGGCCGAGAAGATGGAGAACGGCGACTGGCACGTGAACCAGTGGGCCAAAAAGGCTGTGCTGCTGGGCTTCCGCATCAAGGACATGGAAATTCAGAACGGCGGCCCGCAGGACGGTACCTGGTGGGACAAGGTCGACAGCAAGTTCAAAGGCTGGGGCGCTGACGAATTCAGCGCGGCTGGTTTCCGCGCCGTGCCCAACGCCGTGGTTCGCAAGTCTGCCTATATCGCCCCCGGCGTGGTTCTGATGCCGTCCTTCACCAACTTGGGTGCCTATGTTGACGAAGGCACCATGGTTGACACCTGGGCCACCGTTGGCAGCTGCGCTCAGATCGGCAAAAACGTGCACCTGTCGGGTGGCGTTGGCATCGGCGGCGTGCTGGAGCCCATGCAGGCCGGCCCGACCATCATCGAGGATAACTGCTTTATCGGTGCGCGTTCCGAAGTGGTCGAAGGCTGCATCGTCCGCGAAGGCGCGGTTCTGGGCATGGGTGTTTACATCGGCCAATCGACCAAGATCGTTGATCGCGAAACCGGCGAAGTGATGTACGGCGAAGTGCCGGCTGGTTCGGTCGTCGTGTCGGGCTCGATGCCCTCGAAAAACGGTGTCAGCCTGTACTGCGCCGTGATCGTGAAACGCGTGGACGCCAAGACCCGCTCGAAAACGTCGATCAACGACCTGCTGCGCGACTGATCACGTTTCGCCCTTAATTCCAAGGCCTCGCCCATTTGGCGGGGTCTTTTTTTGTCTGCATTCATTAAGAACGATATGAAGATTATCATTCCTGTCTTTCGCCATTTTTTACATAATGAAACGGCCCCATATTCTCTTCATCAAACAACGGCAAACGCCACTCACACTCACGGAGAGAACCAATGACCAAGATCCTGAAGACCCTGACCGCCGCGCTGCTTGGCTCGGCCATCGCAGTCCCCGCAGTTGCAGACAACAACGCGGCCACGGTCGCGGCCCTGGCCGAACTGGCCAAAGTTCAGGCCGAGCAAGCCCGCATCGAGAAGAACCTGGAAACTTTCGACATTCTGGACTTCGAGGTATTCTCGGGTCAGCACTGGGACCGTCTGCATGAAAGCCACGCCGAAGACATCGTCGTGCATTGGCCCGATGGCCGTACGACTGAAGGCTTGGATGTGCATATTGCGGACCTGAAGGCCTTCTTTGTTTATGCGCCTGACACCCGCATCGAAACCCACCCGATCCGCATCGGCCAAGGGGAATGGACGGGCGTCGTTGGCGTGATCGAAGGCACTTTCAGTGAGCCGATGCCCATCGGTGATGGCAAGTTCATCCCGCCGACCGGCAAAGCCTACAAGCTGACGATGGCCACCATCGGTCACTGGAACGAGGAAGGCGTCATGGACGAAGAATACCTGTTCTGGGACAACCTGACCTTCATGCGTCAGATCGGCCTGGCCGAATAATCTGCTGCTCCGACCGTTCCCCTCGCGGTTGGATCAGGGCGCCTGCATCTGCGGGCGCCCTTTTTCGTGGGATATCGCTGGACCTTTGGGCCGATTTTCGGCATGTCAGAGGAAATTCCGCAGGGGCCAGATATGACCGACAGCAAAGCCAAGAAGCCTAAGAAACCGTCGCGCCAGAAGGTGTATACCCTGCTGGTACAGGTGGGCAGAAAAGAGGACGATGGCCTGCCCGAGGGATCCTCGGGGGCCGCGCTGATGTGCTATGCCAGCGGCATTGACGAGGCTGAGGCCGTGCGCGAAACCGTCGCAATCCTGAAGCAGGCCGATCTGGCTCCGCTGGATGTCACCGGATACGGCACACTGGACGAACGGCTGGAGCAAGGCCACGACATCAGTGACGACGAACGCGGCCTGATGGCCCGCGCGCTTGAAGAAAACTCGGTGATCGTCGCGCAGATGACCCCGTTTTTCGGAGACAAGGGCGCCTCGGACGCAGTTCACTGACGCTTACTGGGGTTCCAGTCCGAACCAGCTTTCGTAGATCTCGTTATATTTGCCGTTCTCGCGCAGGGTCAGCAGTGTGCGGTTGATCCCTTCGATCACGGGGCTGTTCGTGGGGGCTGCGATGCCGTAATTCTCGCGCAGGAAAATTGGGCCATTCAGCTGCGCCTGCCCCTGCGCACGGGTCTTCACGTAATAGGCCAGGATCGGTGCGTCAAAGACGATCGCGTCCAGCTCTTTTTGCTCGAACCCGGCCAGCATCTGATCAAGTCCCGCATATTCGCGATAGTCGATGTCGCGGTTGTCCAGATAGTTTGCGGCGGTCGATCCGGCCACGGTGCCCACCCGTCGGCTGTAAAGGTCATTGACCGAATTCACATTCGAGGTGATCGCGTCCACCGTCATCACCGAAGTCACATAAGCCACGAAGACCGACACGAAAAACAAAGAGGTAATGACCAGACCGACACCCATCAGGCGACCCAGGGCGGTGCGCGGAACGCGTTCTTCAAAGCCGCCGTTTACAACAAGGTTCAGCGCCCACCAGAACGCGGGAAACATGGCCTGCTTGGCTGGCTGGTCAAAGTATTCCTGATGGCGCCGCTCTAGCCACCACATCAGCATGCCCACACCCAAAAGCGCGGCAAAGGCCAGGATGACGGACAGGACAAGTTCCTTGTTAACCAAGGCCTTCCACAGGCCTGAACCATCACGATCGACCGGGGTCATGATCTGCAAGCCGGCCGAGAATATCGGCTGGCTGAAGTCCATGACTTCCTCTCTGGCGGCCGTGATCGAGATATTGGCGATTGCCAGGTCGACCTGCGAATTTTGCACCGCGTCCAACATCTCGCCGAAGCTGTCAAAGCGTTCTATCCGGTACTCGTGACCGGTGGACTGGGCCAATGCGTCCCACAAGTCGATTGAGAAACCAAGGTCGGTTCCAGCCAATGACATCGAGAATGGCGGGCGCGTGACGGTGCCGACGACCAGCTCTTGAGACATGGATTTTACGGGCCACAAGGCAAGCAAAGCCACCAGTGCCAGGATGATGCGCGTCATGAAACTTTTCCCCAAGTTGTCCGACGGATAGGCCATTAGCCAAGATTTCGCAACAATACCAAAGACTAGACGGCGCGATTTTGGACGAATGTGACCGCTTCGAATGGTTTGAGTACAGGGAATACAGGCCTTGCGTGTTCGGGCAAGCGCGACCTTTCGTAACCGGCGAGTAAGCTGACCGAAATTTGCTGGGTCTTCCGTCGCATCCGTCCCAGATACAACGAATGCAACGGTGCGCCGGCGGCCAGAATCGGCTCGTTCCGGGGCAACAGAAGCTGGTGCCACGTCGCCTGCGCTCGGTCGGGCGCGTAGTAGGCCGAAACGCCGTTGACCAGGTGTTGCGCCGGCACAAGCGCAAAGGGGGCGCCGAACAGGAACTCGACATCCGGGCCTGAAACGCACAGCCGCTGATCCGGAGTCACAGTGATGTCGCGCTGTAGCCCGAAATATGGCGCGCGCAGATGGACTGGGCGAAATCCCCCGCGAGCGGGAAGGGTACTTTCGATATTGGCAAGGATCGGGACGTGCTCGCCCTCTGGGGTCTGGATCAGGTCTCCGCGTTTCAGCTGGGCAATGGGGCGATAACCCTGGGCGGTCAGGATCGGCGTTTCCGGCGCAATGCTGGGCATGGGCCCGACCGGAACCGGGGTGTCAGACAAGGCCAGATAGGTGACGTCATCTTGGGCCCGCAAAGGGCGCGGCTGCGTAAACAGGGTTTGCAGGTCGCCCAGCCCAAGGGGCAGGGGATCACTCACCGGCTGCAGGAAGTACTGATATGTGCCAAGCGCACGCACCGACAGCCAGCCTTGCCGCGCGGGCGCGTCCCATAGATAGGTGATGCGCAGGCGGTAATTCTCGCCGGTTAGTCCGTGATGCAGCGCCGTATGCGAGACAGACTGACCTTGCGTGACGACCACCGAGACCGAACCGTCCGGCAATGCCTGCAGGCTCAGGCCGCGCTCCCATGGGTGCAGGTGGTGGTATTGCAGCAAAGTTTGCGGACGATCATGGGCAGGGATGCCGGTTTCAAGCATCAGCGCGCCACGCGGCAACAGATCAGCAGGGCCGAAACGCGCCTGTGTGCCCGCGCCTTGCCCGATACCGGCCCGATTGAACAGGCGCGTCGTGTGATCTGCCAGAGCGATCCAGCTCATAATGGATGTGTCCTGCTGCTGCCTTGGTGCGGGTTATCCCGCTTGGCCCCTTGGTACCACAGTTTCCCGGGCCCGTGAATCCCGCGTGGATGCCCAAAACCAGCAATGTTTGCGCATCCGCCAAATCCGAGGTAGCCCTTGGGCAACACAGAACGGAGCGCCCGCATGTCCAACACTTTCACCGCCCCTGTCGACGCGGCCGAGCTGACCTCGGCCCTGATCCGCTGTCCCTCGGTTACGCCCGAAGAAGGCGGTGCGCTGGTGCTGCTGCAAGCGGGGCTGGAGGCAGCAGGCTTCACCTGCACGCGGATTGACCGGGGCGGCGTGTCCAACCTGTTCGCGCGGTGGGGCGACAAGGGCGCGACGCGGACGTTCGGCTTCAATGGTCATACGGATGTGGTGCCAGTGGGTGACGCCGATGCATGGACGGTTGATCCCTTTGGTGCCGAGGTGAAAGACGGCCAGATCTGGGGGCGCGGGGCAACGGACATGAAATCGGGCGTTGCGGCCTTTGTGGCGGCAGCCGTGGACATGGTCGCACAGACGCCCCCTGACGGCGCGATCATCATCACCATCACCGGAGACGAGGAAGGCGACGCGCTGGACGGCACGACGGCGATTCTTGACTGGATGGATGCCGAGAACGAACAGATGTCCGTCTGCCTGGTGGGCGAGCCGACCTGCCCGAACGAAATAGGCGAGATGATGAAGATCGGGCGGCGTGGTTCGATGACGGCGTTCATCACCGTTACCGGCGTGCAGGGCCATGCGGCCTATCCGCATCGCGCCAACAACCCGATCCCGGCACTGGCGCGTCTGGTGGACCGCCTGGCCAGTCACACGCTGGACACCGGCACGGATCATTTCGATGCCTCGACCCTGGCCGTGGTGACCTTTGACACCGGCAACCCAGCCACCAATGTGATCCCGGCGCAGTGCAAGGCCACGGTCAATATCCGCTTTAATGACGCGCACAGCAGTGCCAGCCTGTCCGAATGGCTGCAATCCGAGGCCGACGCCATCGCCGCCGAATTTGGCGTGCAGATTGACATGCCAATCAAGGTCTCGGGCGAAAGCTTCGTGACGCCGCCAGGAGCGCTGTCTGATCTGGTCGCTGCCGCTGTGGCCGCAGAAACCGGGATGCAGCCCGAGTTGTCCACGTCGGGCGGAACCTCGGACGCGCGGTTCGTGCAACACCACTGTCCGGTGGTGGAATTCGGTCTGGTTGGCAAGACCATGCACCAGGTCGACGAGCGCGTGGAGATCAGCCAGATTCACCAGCTCAAGCAAATCTACGCCCGGATCCTGGCCGACTATTTCGCATGAGCTGGCGGATCGAACGGGCCAGTGGTCTGACCCATGTCCACGCGCTGCGCCGCACCGTGTTCATCGAGGAACAGGGCATTCCCGAACACGAGGAATGGGACGATTTGGATGGTCGTGCCTTGCATCTTCTGGCCTGGCTTGGAGATCAGCCCGTTGGGACGGCGCGGCTGGTGATTGATGGCCAGACCGGACGGATCGGGCGTATCTGCGTGTTGCAAAGGGCGCGCGGTACGGGGTTAGGTGCGGCGATGGTGCAAGATGCCATCGCTCGGCTTAAGGCTGATCGCAACATCCGCGTCATTCGTCTGGGCGCCCAGGTCCATGCCACAGGGTTTTACGAAAAACTGGGCTTTCGCGTTTGCGGACCCGAGTATGATGACGCTGGTATCCCTCATCACGAAATGGGGCTGACCCTATGAGGCGCACATTGGTGATCATGCTGAAGGAACCACGAGCCGGACGGGTGAAAACACGTTTGGGGCGGGATATCGGGATGATCGGGGCCGCGTGGTGGTTTCGTCATCAGGTGGCGCGTTTGCTGCGCCGGATTGAAGACCCGCGTTGGTCTGTCGTTCTGGCGGTGGCTCCGGATTGTGCGCTGGGCAGCCGTGCCTGGCCAGCGCGGTTTCAGCGTACTGCGCAAGGGCGCGGCGATCTGGGCGCCCGTATGGCGCGGCAATTGCGGGACATGCCGCCCGGTCCTGTTTGCGTGATCGGCGGCGACATTCCCGGCATCACCCGCGCTCATATCGCACGGGCTTTTGCCGCGCTGGGAAATCACGATGCTGTATTCGGCCCCGCCCCGGACGGTGGGTACTGGCTGGTCGGGCTAAAGCGCAGCAGGGCGATGCCTGCGGGGCTGTTTAACGGGGTACGCTGGTCCACGCAGCATGCGCTTGTGGACAGCATCGGCTCGGTTTCCGGGCTAAGCGTTGTGCAGGTGGACGTTTTGCGTGACGTTGACCGGGTCCAAGATTTGCAATGACGGAAAGTTGACTGGCAACGAGCGGCGGATCAGGCCAGCCTAGCGCGACAGGATCAGGAGGTTTTTTATGCGGATCGGTTGGATTTTTGCGGCTTTACTGGCGGCAAGCCCGCTACAGGCGCAACACATGGATCATGCGGCGCACGTTGGACATGGCGCGCAAACCGGTGCCGAAGCGACCGAGACCGGGCAAGCCGCCTTTGCCGCCATCCAAGAGATCGTCGCGATCCTTGAGGCTGATCCGCATACAGACTGGAGCAAGGTCAACATCGGTGCCCTGCGTGCACACCTGGTGGACATGGAAAACGTCACCATGCGCGCCAAGGTCAGACCGCTTCCCATCGCGGGCGGCATGGCTTTTCAGGTCACCTCGGACGACCCGGACGTCGTGGCTTCGATCCAGCGGATGGTGGTCGCCCATGCTGCGGTGATGAATGGGGTGAACGGGCTGCGGATGAAAGCCTCGGTCCGGCCCTATGGAGCGATGTTGGGGGTCGAAGGGAACGAAGATCGGATCAAGGGTCTTGGTTTTTTCGGGATCATGGCCACCGGAATGCACCACCAGGCCCACCACCTGTCCACCGCGCGCGGTCTGAATCCGCATCATTAGCCCCTTTGGGGAACAAGCGAAAAGCAGCGACCCGGGCGATTTCGTCATGACGCCGTTTTGCGGCTGTGATAGGCCGGAGTTATGAGCCACTTGCCCTCGAAATCCGAGATCCTGGATTGGATCGCGGAGAACCCGACCCTCACCTCGAAACGTGACATCGCCAAGGCCTTTGGCATCAAGGGCGCTGCGCGGATCGATCTGAAACGGATCCTGAAAGAGCTGGAGGCCGAGGGCCATCTGGAGAAGCGCAAGAAAACCTATCGCGACCCGGACCGCTTGCCGCCCGTCAGCGTGCTGAAAATCCAAGAGATCAGCCCCGATGGCGATCTGTTTGCCAAACCGATGGAATGGCAGGGCGAAGGGGTAGAGCCGCTGGTGCTGGTCGTCCCGCGTGCCAGCGATCCGGCGCTTGGCGAAGGGGATCGGCTGTTGGCGCGGGTGCAGGAAGTGCGGGGTGAAGAGTATCACTATACCGCGCGTCTGATCCGCCGGATTGGCCATAACCCGCGCAAGGTGCTGGGTGTGTTCCGCAAGGGCTCGGAAGGTGGGCGGATTTTGCCCATCGACAAAGGCGACGGCAAGGAATGGCTGGTCCCCGAAGGCGCAGCAGGCGGCGCCAAGGATGGCGAGCTGGTCGAGGCTGAACAAAGCGGCCCCAAGGGCCGGATGGGCCTGCCACGTGCCCGGATCGTGAACCGTTTGGGCGATCCAACGGCCCCCAAAGCCGTGTCCCTGATCGCCATTCATCAGCATGGCATCCCCGATGATTTCCCTGACGCTGTCATTGCTGAGGCGGATGCTCAGAAACCCGCCGTTCTGTCCGGGCGCGAGGATATGCGCGACATGCCCCTGGTCACCATCGACCCGGCCGATGCACGCGATCATGACGATGCCTGCTGGGCGCACGCGGATGACGATCCCAAGAACGAGGGCGGCTATGTCATCTGGGTGGCCATTGCGGATGTAGCGCATTACGTGACACCCGGCAGTGCGCTGGACCGCGAGGCGAAGAAACGCGGCAACTCCAGCTATTTTCCCGACCGGGTGGTGCCAATGTTGCCGGACCGACTGTCGGGCGATCTGTGCTCGTTGCACGAGGGCGTGCCGCGCGCCTGCGTGGCCGTCCGAATGCAGATCAACGCGATGGGCGAAAAGATCGGGCACCGGTTTGTGCGCGGGCTGATGCGCTCGGTCGCGTCGCTGAATTACCAAGAGGTCCAAGAGGCGCGCGACGGCACCCCGAATGACAAGTGCGGGCCCTTGATGGAGGATGTGATTGATCCCCTCTACGAGGCTTATGACTTGTTGGCGCGGGCACGCAAAAATCGCCAGCCGCTGGATTTGGACCTGCCGGAACGCAAGGTGATCTTGTCGGATGAAGGCAAGGTTCTGTCGGTCAATTTCCGCGACCGTCTGGACGCGCATAAACTGATCGAAGAGTTCATGATCTTGGCCAACGTGGCCGCTGCTGAAACTCTGATCGCCAAGAAATCGCCGCTGCTGTTCCGCGTCCACGAAGAACCCTCCCCCGAAAAGCTGGAGGCGCTGCGCGAGACGGCGCAATCGGCGGGGTTGCCGCTGGCCAAGGGGCAGGTCTTGCAAACC
Source organism: Thalassovita sp. (assembly GCF_965218685.1). Taxonomy (GTDB): domain Bacteria; phylum Pseudomonadota; class Alphaproteobacteria; order Rhodobacterales; family Rhodobacteraceae; genus Thalassobius. Next base: position 1,075,378 of record NZ_OZ244657.1, read on the forward strand.
CGCCATCTGAATGCGCTGCTGAATGCCGCAGAAGGCACGGACCATGACGAGCTGATCAATATCTCTACACTGCGGGCGATGACGCAGGCTTATTACAGCCCGGTGAATTTCGGCCATTTTGGTCTGGCGCTGCGGAACTATGCGCATTTCACGTCGCCGATCCGTCGCTATTCGGACCTTATCGTGCACCGGGGGCTGATCTCCTCGCACGGGTGGGGCAAAGACGGGCTGACACCCGAGGATATCGAGCGGCTGGAAAACACCGCGACCCATATCAGCGACACCGAGCGCCGGTCCATGATGGCGGAACGCGACACGACTGATCGCTATCTGGCGGCCTTCCTGTCCGAGCGTGTCGGCAATGAATTCACCGGCCGGATCAGCGGCGTGGCCAAGTTCGGCGTCTTTGTACGGATGGATGACACAGGGGCGGATGGCCTGATCCCGGTTCGATCACTGGGGCGCGAATATTTCCACTATGACCGCGAAAGCAACACGCTGATGGGCTCGGATACCGGGCTGACCATCGGCATCGGCCAGCGCGTCACGGTGAAACTGCTTGAGGCGCTGCCCGTCACCGGCGGCATTTCACTGGAGCTGATCAGCCTGGACGGCAAAGACATGCCACGCGGGCCCACGGGGTTCCGCGGTAAGGGCAAACCGGGGCGGCGCAAATTGGTGAAGGCCAAGCGCAAATCGGCCAAGGTCAAACGTAAGGTCGAGCGTAAACGGCGCGGCTGAATCTCGCCGACTTTTTTCGGCCCTTCGGCAAACTGGTGCGCTGTGATGGCGCGCTGCACTTGCGAGCTTTCCCGACGTGCAGATTCGCGCTAGGCTTTGGTCAAAGGTCATAAAAACAAAGAGGCCGGGCAATGAAAATCAAAGCGATTCTGGCAAGTGCGCTGCTGTCACTGGGGGCTCAGGCCGCCCATGCGAGTCCCGTCAGCGAATCCCTGCGGCCGGTGATGCGGCCTTTCGCGTCAGCGGGGTCGATCGTCGTGGCAGATGCAGATGTGCAGACAAGTTCGCTCAGGCCGCAGACGCGTCCCGCCAGCGTGGGGCAGGAGCCCCGGATTTCGACGGCGAACCTGGGTTTTCAGCGCTGGATCAAGGGGTTTCGCAGCCGCGCCAACCGGGCCGGGATCACGGATCGGACGCTGAACCGCGCGTTCGAGGGCGTGCGCTATAACACCGACGTAATTCAGCGCGACCGAAACCAGTCCGAATTCACCAAAACCCTGTGGGAATATCTGGACAGCGCGGCCTCGGATACGCGGGTGTCGAACGGCAAGAAAGCGCTAAGAGAACACGGCCGCGTGCTGCGCCAGATCGAAGCTAAATATGGCGTCGACAAAGAGGTCGTGGCCGCCGTCTGGGGGCTGGAAAGCGCCTACGGAACCTATCGCGGCAAAACCGACATTATCGAGGCGCTGGCCACGCTGGCCTATGATGGCCGCCGCGGCAAATTTTTCGAGGCGCAGCTGATCGCCGCCCTGAAAATCCTGCAATCGGGCGACGTGGCCCCACGGAACATGACCGGTTCCTGGGCCGGTGCGATGGGCCATACCCAGTTCATTCCCACGTCTTACCTGTCCTTTGCGGTGGATTTCACCGGCGACGGCAAACGGGACATCTGGTCAGATAACCCGGCGGATGCGCTGGCCTCGACCGCGGCTTATCTGAAACGGCATGGCTGGGTGAACGGCCAGCCCTGGGGGGTCGAGGTTAAGCTGCCCAGCCGCTTCAACTATGCCCTGGCTAATCGCAAGATCAAGAAGCTGCCCAGCGAATGGGCCCGTCTGGGTGTGACCGACATGAAAGGCCGCGCCGTACCCAATCATGGTCAGGCTTCGCTGTTGTTGCCTGCTGGCTCGCAAGGGGCGGCGTTCCTGATCTTCAAGAACTTCTCGGTGATCGAGCGCTATAACACCGCCGATGCCTATGTGATCGGGGTGGGGCATCTGTCGGATCGCCTGAAGGGTGGGCCGAAGATTCAGGCCAAATGGCCGCGCGGAGACCGCGCTCTGACCTTCCGCGAGCGTAAAGAATTGCAGCAACGTCTGACCCGTGCGGGTTTCTCGACCCAAGGCGTGGACGGGAAAATCGGGCCGCTGACGATTGAGGCCGTGCGCGGTTTCCAGCGCGCGCAGGGGATGACCCCCGATGGCTATCCGTCGTTGCATCTGTTGCAAAAATTGCGCCGTTAAACGCTTGCCAACGGGGCAGGGCAGCCCTAATTTTCCCGTGTTCTCAGGGCGGGGCGGAATTCCCCACCGGCGGTAAGGGGCACGCGCCCCAAGCCCGCGAGCGCCCCGGTCCTGCCGGGGGTCAGCAGATCTGGTGCAACTCCAGAGCCGACGGTCACAGTCCGGATGGAAGAGAACGACGGGAAGGAGCGGTCAGCCGCGCCTTTTCTTGTCGTTTTGACGCTCTGGGTGACGTGTCGGACAAGGAAAGGAGACCCAGATGACACACACCCGCTATGCCTTTATCAAGGCGAATTGGCATTCAGATATTGTGGATAAGGCGCTCGAGGGATTCTGCGAAGTGATCCCCGCTGAACAGGTGGACGTTTACGACGTGCCCGGTGCGTTCGAGATGCCCCTGCTGGCGCGCGATCTGGCGGCCTCAGGCCGGTACGGGGCCGTCGCGGCCGCTGCGCTGGTCGTGGATGGCGGCATCTATCGGCATGATTTCGTGGCCCAAGCCGTGGTGGACGGGCTGATGCGCGCCGGGCTGGATACGGGCGTGCCGGTGCTGTCGGTCAGCCTGACCCCGCACCAGTTTCAGGACACGCCGCACCACACTGCGATCTACCGAGACCATTTCGTGGAAAAGGGCCGCGAGGCCGCGCAGGCCGCGCTGACCATCGGGCGGACCCGGGCAGCCTTGGCTGCCTGAGTCCATGAAGAATGCCCCCGGCCAGATGGGCGGGGGCAGATTGCTTACATCTCCATCGCTTCGGCGACTTCGACGGTGCCGCCGCCGCCTTCTAGGATCGGGCAGCTTTGGGCGATCTTCACCGCCGCGTCCATGTCCGCCGCATTCACCAGAGTGTATCCGGACACGGGGTTTGCGCCGCCGTTGTCTTCAACACCCGAAGCGGTCACGGTTTTGGACATCCCAGCCGGGTTGCCGCCATCGACAAGATCGTCACCGATCCCGTCCATCCAAGCCTGCCAGGCGGCCATGACCTTCTTGCCTTCTTCTGGGGTTTCGGGGCGGCCGCCACCATGGAAAATAAACATGAATTTGGGCATTCCCTTACTCCTTCGCTAAATTTCAGCCAAGCAGGGCATCCAGCTTGCGCAAGCTGCTGCTCCACCCTTCGTTATGGTTTGCGGCGATCTCGTCGTCGCCCAGTTCGCGGTGATCCAGCACCAGTCTGGATCCCGACTCGGTGCCGGTCACGGTAAAGGTCACGTGGCTTTCGGCGCCGCGATTATCCTCGGGGTCGTGCCAGGCCCAAGTGAACCCGACCGAGCGTGGCGGGTCATAGCTGGTCACCTGACCGGACACTTTGAAGCGCTCACCGTCGGCGTTCACCATGACCGAGTGCCAGGGCCCCAGTTGCGACAGGTCCAGCGCGTGTTCGGGGCAGTGCATCCCCTCGGGCCCCCACCACTGCAGCAGATCGGCCTGCTGGGTCACAGCGGCAAATAAACGGTCCGGGGAGACCGGGAAATCTCGGGTTAATTGCAGGTCAGCCATCTTTGGTCTTGTCCTCATGGGATAGAAAATCGTGCAGGCGATCCAGGCTGGTTTCCCAGAATTTCTGGTGCTGGATCGTCCAATCTGAAATCGCGCGCAGGGCTTCGGGGCGAACGGAATAAAGCCGCCGCGTGCCATCGACGCGTTGCCTGATAAGACCGGCCTCGCGCAGCACTTTCAGGTGCCGTGACATGGCCGGGCCGGATATATCGGCGATGCCCCCTAGCGCCCCGGCGGGTTGTTCGCCGTTGCGCATAAGCTGTTCCACTACGGCCAGCCGGGTGTCATCGGACAATGCGGAAAAGGTTTGAGTCAGTGTGTTCATGACTCAATAATTAACCGATTCGATAATTAACGCAATTGTTAATTAAGATGAGCGCGAGTCGATCAACACTTCTCCTTCGATCTCCATGGCGAATCCCAGAGGCAGGCCTGACACCCCGATGGCCGAGCGTGCATGCCGACCCACTTCGAGGCCGAATACCTCGACAATCAAGTCACTAAACCCATTGAGAACAAGGTGCTGCTCGGAATATCCGGGAGCCGAGGTCACCATGCCAAACACCCGAACCCAGCCGGTAATCCGGGACAGCTCTCCGATTTCGGCCTTGATATTGGCCAGCACTGACAGTGCCACATCGCGCGCGGCCTCATACCCCTGATTGGTCGTCAAATCACTGCCGACGACACCGTAGGGCCCTGCGATACTGCCGTCCGGCGCGCTTTTAGGATGGCCCGAGAACACCGCCCTGTCCCCGCGAACATTCACGAAAGCAAAGGGCAGTTGCAGCGTCGGCGGCAGTTGCGATGGCGCGGGCAAGGACAGCCCCAGCGCGGCGATTTTTTCCTCGGGTGTAGGCATTCGATCCCCCCAGTGACCTGTGTCATTGGGACTATCCTACACCAAAAGCGGTACTCAGGCGGCGAATTCGTCCTTGGCATAGCCCTGAACGTACAGCAAAGCCGTCAGATCACCGTGGTTGATCCGCACGTCACACTCGGCCGCGACCGAGGGCTTGGCATGCAGGGCAACGCCTGTGCCCGCGCGGCCCAGCATGCCCAGATCATTGGCCCCATCGCCCACGGCGATCACGTCGGCCTCGGCAATGCCCAGCTTGGCGGTGATTTTTTCCAACTGATCGACCTTAGCTTGACGGCCCAGAATTGGGCGCTGAACGTCGCCGGACAATTGACCATCAGCGATCAGCAGCGTGTTGGCGTGGTTTTCATCAAACCCCAGCTCGCGCGCCACCTTGGCAGTGAACGCCGTGAACCCGCCTGACACAAGCGCCGCATAGCCCCCATTCGCGCGCATCGTGGCGACCAGAGCCTTGCCGCCGGGCATAAAAGTGATCCGCTCGGCCAGAACCTTGTCGATGATCGCCTCGGGCAGACCCTTCAGCAGGCCAACACGTTCGGTTAGCGCGCCTTCGAAGTCCAGTTCGCCGTTCATCGCGCGGGCGGTGATGTCTTTGACGCGTTCGCCCACGCCGGCCTCGTCGGCCAGCTCGTCGATGCATTCTTGCTGAATCATGGTGCTGTCCATGTCGGCCAGCAGCATTTTCTTTTTCCGGCCTTCAGCGGGTTGGATCACCAAATCCACGCCCATCCCCTGCAGATCGGCCCAGACATCCCATTGATTGTCGGGCAACGCGGGCAGCGAAAACTCGGCAGCCTCGTTTGCGGCCAGCCATTGTACATCGCCACCACCCCACGCGTTGCGCAGCGAATCAAGCAATGCCGCATCCAGATTACGGGCTGACGGAGCAGTCAAAAGAGTGGCAACATACATGGGGAAGTTTCCGATCGTAGTTGTTCAGGGTCGCTAAATTCGATTCAAGCGGCGCTATAGCGGCATTTTTACCGTTGTGAAAGCTCTCGTCCGCCCTTATGTCCGTCCGTGGGACACCTCTCCCCAACGAGAGGCGCTTATCTGGAAGGGTAGCATTCATGGCTATTGAACAACCGGCAACGCGGCCGGCAAACCCGCGTTTCTCCTCTGGCCCCTGCGCCAAAATCCCCACATTCTCGCTGGAGCTGCTGTCGGACGCCGCTTTGGGCCGTTCGCACCGTGCAGCTGTTGGCAAGGCCAAGCTGAAGGATGCCATCGAAGGCACCCGCGAAGTTCTGGGCATCCCGGCTGATTACAAGATCGGCATCGTGCCCGCATCTGACACCGGCGCCGTGGAAATGGCCCTGTGGTCGCTGCTGGGCGCACGTAAGGCGGAAATGGTCGCCTGGGAATCCTTTGGCTCGGGCTGGGTCACCGATGTTGTGAAACAGCTGAAGATCGACGCCGAGGTCAAAACCGCCGAGTACGGCCAGATCGTTGACCTGAGCACCATCGACTTCAACAACGATGTCGTGTTCACCTGGAACGGCACCACCTCGGGCGTGCGCGTCCCCAATGGCGATTTCATCCCCGCCGACCGCGAAGGTCTGACCATCTGCGACGCTACCTCGGCTGCATTCGCGATGGATCTGCCCTGGGACAAGCTGGATGTGACCACCTTCTCTTGGCAAAAAGTGCTGGGCGGCGAAGCGGCCCACGGCATCCTGATCCTCAGCCCCCGCGCGGTCGAGCGTCTGGAAAGCTACACCCCCGCATGGCCGCTGCCGAAAATCTTCCGCCTGACCAAAGGCGGCAAGCTGATCGAGGGCATCTTTACCGGCGCCACCATCAACACCCCGTCGATGCTGGCGGTCGAGGATTACCTGGTCGCGCTGGACTGGGCCCGTTCGGTCGGTGGTCTGCAGGGTCTGATGGGCCGTGCCAACGCCAACGCGCAGGTGGTCTGGGATTTCTGCGACGCCAAGCCGTGGATCGCCAACCTGGCCGAAGATGACGCAACGCGTTCCAACACCTCGGTCTGTCTGAAGTTCACGGATGACCGCATTCAGGACGGCGCCGCCTTTGCCAAGGCCGTTGCCAAGCGTCTGGAAGCGGAAAACATCGCGCTGGACATCGGCGCCTATCGCGACGCCCCGGCGGGCCTGCGCATCTGGTGCGGCGGGACGGTTGAAACCTCGGATATCGAGGCGATGCTGCCCTGGCTGGAATGGGCCTTCGAGGCCGAAATCGCAGCCCAATAAGTGACGGCGGCGGGCCCCATGCCCGCCCCTTTCCCTGACATTTCATCTTTGAAGGAGAGCCCCAATGGCCCCCAAAGTTCTCGTATCCGACAAACTGTCCGAAACCGCCGTTCAGATCTTCCGTGATCGCGGCATCGACGTTGATTTCCTGCCCGACGTTGGCAAGGACAAGGAAAAACTGGCCGAAATCATCGGTCAGTATGACGGCCTGGCGATCCGCTCGGCCACCAAAGTGACCCCCTCGCTGCTGGAGCACGCCACCAACCTGAAAGTCGTTGGTCGCGCAGGCATCGGCACCGACAACGTCGACAAAGAAGCGTCGTCGAAAAAGGGTGTGATCGTCATGAACACCCCCTTTGGCAACATGATCACCACCGCCGAGCACGCCATCGCCATGATGTTCGCCGTGGCCCGTCAGATCCCCGAAGCGTCGGCCTCGACCCACGCCGGCAAATGGGAAAAGTCCAAGTTCATGGGCGTTGAGCTGACCAACAAAACCCTGGGCGTGATTGGCGCCGGCAACATCGGTGGCATCGTCTGCGACCGTGCCAAGGGCCTGAAAATGAAGGTCATCGCGTTCGACCCCTTCCTGAGCGAAGAAAAGGCCGACAAGATGGGCGTCGAAAAGGTCGAGCTGGACGACCTGCTGGCCCGCGCCGACTTCATCACCCTGCACGTGCCGCTGACCGATGGCACCCGCAACATCCTGTCCGCTGAAAATCTGGCCAAAACCAAAAAAGGCGTGCGCATCATCAACTGTGCCCGTGGTGGTCTGGTTGACGAAAACGCCCTGGCCGAGCTGCTGAAATCCGGCCACGTTGCCGGCGCTGCCTTTGACGTGTTCGCCGAAGAGCCCGCCAAAGAAAACGTCCTGTTCGGCCTGCCGAACGTCGTCTGCACCCCGCACCTGGGCGCCTCGACCACCGAAGCGCAGGAAAACGTGGCGCTGCAAGTGGCCGAGCAGATGTCGAACTACCTGCTGGACGGCGCCGTTGAAAACGCGCTGAACCTGCCCTCGATGACGGCCGAAGAAGCCAAGGTCATGGGCCCCTGGGTCGACCTGTCCGGCCATCTGGGCAGCTTCATCGGTCAGCTGACCGACGAGCCGATCAAGGCGATCAACATCCTGTACGACGGTGTCGTTTCCGAAATGAACCTGCCCGCGCTGAACTGCTCGGTCGTGGCTGGCATCATGAAGAAATCGAACCCAGACGTGAACATGGTGTCGGCCCCCGTCGTCGCCAAAGAGCGCGGCATCCAGATCAGCACCACCAACCAGGACAAGTCGGGCGCCTTCGAAGGATACGTCAAAGTGACCGTCGTCACCGACAAGCGCGAGCGTTCGATCGCTGGCACCGTGTTCTCGGATGGCAAACCGCGCTTCATCCAGATCAAGGGCATCAACATCGACGCCGAGGTCGGTGAGCACATGCTGTACACCACCAACGAAGATGTCCCCGGTATCATCGGCACCCTGGGTAGCGTTCTGGGCGAAAATGGCGTGAACATCGCCAACTTCACCCTGGGTCGCGCCGCCGCTGGTGGCGAGGCGATTGCCCTGCTGTACGTAGACGAATCGCTGTCGCAGGCGGCTCTGGACGCGCTGACCGCGACTGGCCTGTTCAAGCAGATTAAACCGCTGGAATTCAACGCCTAAGCGTTCTTCAATCGGAAAGCATTTGCCCCCGCCCGGTTCGTCCGGACGGGGGCTTTTCTTTGGGTGTCAGCCCCGTCCGCGGCTGGTCACGACGACGGCTAGGAACATTACCATCGACAGAAGCGTCAACATCGATCCGATCTTGGCCAGAGCCTCGCCCTGCTGGGTCAGGGCCATAACGATTCCCGGAACGATGATGATCAGACCCGCGGCCGCGACTGCCAGATGCAGCTTGGCCAGAAGTCCCTGCGCTGCGGCTGGCACAAGATGATAATAGACCGCAAAAATCGCCATCGTGACCCACCCGATCAGGTTCAAATGCGCATGGGCGGGCGATAAGTCATGGTTCTGCGAGGCAGACATCTGGATGCCCCACGCCATACCCAACACGACCGAGATCACGGCCAATATCATGAAATAAAACGCAATACCTTTCATTTTCCCTCTCCTTCTCCTGTTAGTTGTTCACCGCAATAGGGGGTCCGGTGAACGTCAGTTGATAGCGTTCCGCAATTTTCGTTATGTTTTGCATGTCCTGCGGGATGCGGAACTGTCCCGAGGCCATTTCCTGATAGAACCCTTCGCAGCCGCCGGGGCTGAGTACAGCCAGCATCCGCGCGGGAAGAGTGCCGATCACCTGAAAGGTGTGTTCGGCACCGCGCGGTACAAAGACGGCCTCGCCCGGACCTTTGGCGATCTCGGTTCCGTTTACCCAAAAGACCACATCGCCGGACAAAATGACAAATGTTTCGTCAGCATCACTATGGATGTGGATCGGCGGACCACCCCCCGGCAGGGTGACGCTTTCGATTACAGACTGACGGCCGGTCGTGGCCTCTTGGGACAAAAGCAAGCGGTACTTGGTCTTTTCCCAGCTAAAGATTTGCAGAGGCTGAGGCGGAGTCGCGGGCATGGGATACTCGAGTTCATTAGGATGTTGCCCCAACCATTAAGTAAGAGTTTGCATACAAAAAGCTAATAGATGATATACAACATATTAACATGGTGAATTTCAAAACCTTCGACCTGAACCTTCTGCGCGTGTTGAACGCCTTGCTGGAAACCGGCAGCACCGTTCGCGCGGCGCAACGATTAAACATGTCTCAGCCAGCGGTATCCGCTGCGTTAGGGCGTTTGCGCCATGCCTTGGATGATCCGTTGTTCGTCCGGCAGGGTCGCCAATTGACGCCAACGCTGTTCGCCCTGTCGCTGCATCACCCTCTGTCCGAGATCCTGATCCGTACCGAGTCTCTTCTGAACGGCCCCGAAGGGTTTGATCCAGCAACTGCTGACATGTCCTTCAAAATTTCAGGTTCGGATTTCTTTGCCGAGTTTTTGATGCCGCCTCTGGCCGATCACCTGTCGCGTGTTGCGCCCAATATCCGGGTGCAGTTGTTAAACCTGATGCCCAACAGCTATGCCGAATCCCTGAACAGCCTGGATGTCGACGTTGCGCTGATACCGGAGACTGAAGTGCCGAACTGGGCGCAGCAAGAGGTGCTGTTTACCTCGCAATTTTGCGTCGTTGCCCGCAAGGGGCACGCCCGTTTGCAACACGCCAACTTGTCGCCCGGGGATATAGTACCTTTGGATCTGTTTTGTGATCTTGGCCATGTGTTGTTCTCGCCCGATGGAAACCTGCGGGCGATGGTGGATCAAGAGCTGGACAAGGCTGGTCGTACTCGGCGCGTGGTCATGAGCCTGCCAGTTTTTTCCGGTGTCTATAACGCGGTGGCGGCCAGTGATCTGGTGGCGGTGATCCCGCAGTCCCTGCCGCACCGGATGGCGCCTCGTATCGGATTGGATATTTACCTGTCACCGATACCATTGCCCATGGCTAGGCTGTCTATGATTTGGCACCAGCGCCGCTCGCATTCGGCGGCGCATTGCTGGATTCTGGACCAATTGCGAAGCATTCTGCGACCGCTGGACGATAGCGACGAACCGGCCTAGGTTGCGGCAAACCACGCAGGAGCGAGCAATGCACGCAGACCCTATTTACGCGGTCGGGGACATCCATGGCCAGTACGAGATGCTGGAAACCGCCTTGTCCGCGATTGAGGCTGACGGCGGGCCCGATGCCCGGATCGTTTTCCTGGGTGACCTGGTGGATCGTGGTTCAGGCAGCCGTCAGGTGATCGAGCGTTTGATGCAGGGGCAGGCCGATGGACGCAACTGGACTGTCCTGTGTGGCAATCATGACGATCTGTTCGCGGGTTTTTTGCGAACGGGCGCGGTGACGGACGATCTGATTAAGTCCGGCGTGCCTTGGACAGGGCCGCGTCTGGGGGGGCAGGCGACGCTGGAATCTTACGGGATGCAGGATCTGGATCGGCCACCTCTGGCCCTTTGGGAGGAAGCCAAAAACGCGGTTCCTGCCGCGCATCTGGATTATCTTGAGGCCCTGCCTGATTACCTTGAACATGACGGTTTACTGTTCGTGCACGCGGGTATCCGTCCGGGTGTCGCATTGGCGGATCAAAGCCCAGATGACCTTAAATGGATACGTGCCGAATTCCTCGAGGATCCGCGACCCCATCCCTGGCTGGTGGTGCATGGGCACTCGGCGGTCGAGGTGGCCGAGCATCGCGGGAACCGGGTTAATTTGGACAGTGGCGCGGGGTATGGCCGCCCAATCACCGCGGCGGTTTTCCACCAAGGTCGGGTTTGGACGCTGGATGCCATGGGCCGCGTGCCGCTAGAGCCCTAAGCTTGTGCCCTGAGCGCAAATGACGTTCGGACCGAACCGCTGGAAACCTCTTTCGTTGCAGCGCAGCATCCAGTAGGCTCATCGCGATTTCCAGCACGAAAGGGAGAACCCATGACGGATATCGTGATTTTGGATGGCGTACGGACCGCGATTGGCACTTTCGGCGGCTCGCTGGCCGGTGTCGCCCCGACGCAACTTGGCGCAATCGTCACCAAAGAGGCCCTGGCGCGTGCCGGTGTCGAAGGCGGGCAGATCGGTCATGTTGTCTTTGGCCACGTGATCAACACCGAGCCGCGTGACATGTACCTGTCGCGAGTCGCCGCGATCGAGGCTGGCATTCCCGACACCGCCCCCGCGATGAATGTGAACCGTCTGTGCGGGTCCGGCGCTCAGGCCATCGTTTCGGCCACCCAATCGCTGATGCTGGGTGATGCAGATTTCGCCGTCGCCGGCGGTGCCGAAAACATGAGCCGTTCGCCCTATATCATTCAAGACCAGCGCTGGGGTCAGAAGATGGGTGATATCCGCACCGTCGACATGATGCTGGGCGCACTGAACTGTCCGTTCGGCACCGGCCATATGGGTGTGACCGCGGAAAATGTCGCCTCGGAAAACGATGTGACCCGCGAGCAGATGGATGCCTTTGCGCTGGAAAGCCAGAACCGTGCCGCCGCCGCGATCGAGGCCGGTCATTTCACCAGCCAGATCGTTCCGGTCGAGGTCAAGGTCAAGCGCCAGATGGTCGAGTTCACCACTGACGAGCACCCCAAGGGCACCACGCCCGAAGGTCTGGCCAAACTGCGCCCTGCCTTCAAGAAAGACGGCACTGTGACCGCCGGGAATGCCTCGGGGCTGAACGATGGTGCTGCTGCGCTGGTGCTTGCCCGTGCCGACGCTGCCGAAAAGGCCGGATTGAAACCCAAGGCGCGCATTCTGGGCTACGCACATGCCGGTGTCCGCCCCGAGGTCATGGGCATCGGCCCGATCCCCGCGGTGGAAAACCTGCTGACCAAAACGGGCCTGTCCATCAGCGATTTCGATGTGATCGAATCCAACGAGGCCTTCGCCGCCCAAGCCATTGCCGTTAACAACGGCCTGGGTCTGGACACCGCGAAGGTGAACCCCAACGGCGGCGCCATCGCACTGGGTCATCCCATCGGTGCCACTGGCGCGCTGATCACCGTCAAAGCTCTGTATGAGCTGGAGCGGATCGGCGGTTCCAAAGCGCTGATCACCATGTGCATCGGTGGCGGTCAGGGCATCGCCATCGCGATCGAGCGCCTGTAAGGCCAGCGGTCAGAATTGCGAAAGGGGCGAGGGAAATCTTGCCCCTTTTTTCTAGTCTACACGGATATTTACCCGGTCCGAACGGCCCTTGGCGTCGATCACCGACAGGGTCACAAAGCCCTTGCCAACGCCGGGCAAAGCGACCTCGCGGGCGCGGTTTCCGGTCAAAACGGGTGCGCCATTGGCCAGCACCGTAAAGGGCGGCGCCCCGTCCCGCAGTTTCACCACCACGCCAGTGTCGGTCAGCGTCAGGCGCGCGCCATTGGGCGGAAAGGCCAGCTTGGGCGCGTCGCTGTCCGGCTGAAACACCGCGTTACGCCCGCTGAACCGCTTTAACGGTTGCGGCAGCAAGGCTGCGTTAACCAACAAGGTCTCGGGGGGTGGGGGCGGCAGAATCTCAAGCTCGGGCTTTAGGCGCTGAAAGGCGTCGAACAGCACGGGGGCGGCCGTGTCACCTCCGAAAGCGCCGGGGACGGGGGTGCCATCGGGCCGACCGATCCACACGCCGATCACATGCGCCCCGTCAAACCCGATCGCCCAGGCATCGCGGTGCCCATACGAGGTGCCGGTTTTATAAGCCAACCGCCCCGACGGTGCACCCGGAGGTGGCGTCATTCCAGACAGGATATGCCCCACCTGCCATGCGGCGGCGCGGCTGACGATCTGAGGTCCGTGGGTGGGTTCGGCGCTGGAATGCAGAGCCACCGCCTGCCCCCCGTTGGCCAGCCCGGCATAGAGTTGCACCAGGTCACGCAGGGTAATGCCCACGCCACCCAGCGACACCGCCAGCCCCGGTTTGCCTCCGGGAATAACGGGTGTGGTGCCCGCGCGGCGCAAGGCTCCGACCAGACGCTGTGGGCCGATCTCGTCCGTCAGCAGCACCACGGGAATATTCAGTGACTGGCGCAGGGCGTCCGCGATCTTCAACTCACCCCGAAATCGGCCGTCGAAGTTTTGCGGGCTATAGCGGCCAAAGCTTACGGGGCGGTCGTCGATCAGTGTCTCGGGATGGGCCAGCCCCTGATCAAAGGCCATAGCATAAACCAGCGGTTTCAGTGTCGAGCCGGGCGAGCGCAGGGCGCGGGTCATGTCCACAAAGCCCTGACCGCGGCCAGGCGCATAGCCCTTGGATCCGACCGAGGCGATGATCCGCCCGGTTTTTACCTCAGCGGCCAGAATGGCAATGGACAGCTCGTCCTGCTGATGGCGCAAGGTATCGGTGGCCAGAGACTCAAGGCTGGCCTGGATCGTGGCATCCAGGGTCAGATGCAGGCGCTGGCTCTCGGGGGTTTCGCTGCGTTTAGCATCGGTAAGGTGAGGCGCCAGCGCGGGAAAGGGTCGGCGTGCGGAGGGCAGGGGGTCCGAAAGCGCCGCGGCCCAAGCCTCGTCCGAGATGACGCCAGCCTCAACCATACGGTTCAGTACGCGCTGCTGCGCCTGCACGGCCCGCGGGTGGTGGCGATCGGGCCGGCGGGCTTCGGGGGCTTGGGGCAGGGCAACCAAAAGACTGGCCTCGGCTGTGGTCAGACGCTTGGGTTCTTTGCCGAAATAAGTAAGCGAGGCAGCGCGAATACCCTCGATATTGCCACCATAGGGGGCCAGCGACAGATAGAGCGACAGGATTTCGGGTTTGGACAGGCGCCGCTCCAGCGCTAGGGCGACACGCACTTGGCGCAGCTTGCCCGCCCATCGGCCGGTGGTTCCGTCCTCGAGCAAGCGCGCGACCTGCATCGTCAGCGTGGATCCGCCCGAGATTACACGTCCATTGCCCAACGCTTGCAGCGCCGCGCGGGCAGCCGCCACGGGATCAACGCCCTTGTGACGGGCGAAACGGTGATCCTCATAGGCGATCAGCATATCGATGAACTTAGGGTCCACTTGATCCAGCGACACCGGCAGGCGCCACAAACCATCCGCAACCGTATAGACGCGCAAAAGGTCGCCATTGCGATCGCGGACCTCGGTTGAATGCTGCACGGCGGTGACAGGTAATTCGGTTCGCGCGACCCAGTCATCCACCGCATCGCGTGCCGCGGCCCCGCCCAGCAGGGCCGCGATCATCGCAAATGGCGCGAGTCGTTTCATTGCACGCTCACGCGGCCGGTGTCCGTGCGGGCATGGTATTGCGGGCGGTACATATCCTCGACTGTGGCTGCCGGGTGGTGGAAGACCCCGGGCGAGATCGCACGCACCACATAGGCCAGTCGGAACGGTTTGTCCGAGCGCCAGTCCACAGCCGCTAGGAAGCGGTCAGTGCGGAACTCGGTGTTCTCGGCCCAGACTGTTTCCAACCAGTCCATCTCGCGGATATCACCCGAGCGCAGCAAGCGCGGGTTGTCGATCTCGAACCCGGCGGGCAGGGGATCGTTCACCATCAGGCGCGCACCACCCTTTTCGAAGGGCGACACCGTCAGCACCACCACGACCCGCTGCCCGGTTTGCACCTGATCCAACGCCAGCGGCTGGCCTTCGGGGGTGTAGAAGCTGCGTTCGATACCATAGCCATACCCGCCCGCGGCTTCGGGCACCTCGGGAACGCCGGTCATGGTCAGGGTGATCTGCACCGGCTGGCCGCGCGTGTTGCGGATTTTGGCGGGCGTAGCCATTACCCGATCCTCAAGCATACGCACCAGCGGACCGGTCGCCGGGGCACCGTCAATTTCCAGCCCCGAAACGCCCGGATCGGTGACCATCGCATGGGCCGCCATCAGCGCCCAAACGCTTTCCTGCGTGGACAGGCTGCGTTGTACGCTGCCGATGCGCCCTGCAAGTGCGACGGCATCTACGGCATTGCTGCCTGATTCCACGGCCAGGGTCAGCACTGCTGCGGCATCCCGCAGGTTGGTGCCGTAGTCATCTCGCCAGACATTCGCGCCGCGTTCCTGCATCGGTTTGATCAGGCTGGCGGCGCGGTTGAACATGGTGTCTGCGCGGGTCTGATCCCCGTACGAGGCCAGCGCGGCACCCACCTGTGCCGCGGCCAGAGGGGTATCGAAACTGCCGCCTTTGACATCGGCATAATAGCGCAGATCGGACATCGAGGCCGCACCCTCGCGGGCCAGCACCATCAGCGCATAGGCAACATCGCGGCCTCCCATGTCAAAATCAGCGGCATAGTTCAGACGGTTTCGCAGGTTGTCCATTGCCAGACGGAAGGCCAGATCGGGAACCTCGTGCCCGGCCATGCGTGCACGGGAAAGGAAATCAGTGACATAGCTATCCAGCCAGAAATCCCCCGATTCCGCGCGCCACAGGCCGAAGGCTCCGTTGCTGGCCTGGCGGGTTAGGATACGCTCGATCGCCTGATCAATGCGCTTGTCCACGTCGTATTTGCCGCCCAGTCCCATCGCCTGAGCGACCGAGGACAGATACAGCAACGGCATGGCGCCACTGGTTACTTGCTCGGTGCAGCCATAGGGGTAGCGGTCCAGCGAGGCCAGCAGCGCGGGTGCGTTCAGTTGTGCCAGCGGGCCGGCGGTAAAAGTTGCCAGCCCAGTGCCCGGCAGCATCCCCGCGAACACGTTGTCATCCAGGGTAAAGGTCTGACCTGCGGCCAGCTGGAAGCGCTGAGTGCTCGACACGGCGGGATCGTTGCGGCGCACAGGGATGGTCAGCTCTTTCAGCAACTGGCGTCCGTCCGGCGTGGTCAACGCAATACGTATCGCATGATCCCCAACCTTGTCGGCGCGAATGGGCATGGTCAGTTCCGCCTTGCCCTTGTCGGCTAGTGTCACGCCCGACGGGCCTTGCGTCAGGGCGACACCGTCGGCGGTCACGTCCAGCCCCATTCGGCCTGCGGGGCCGGTGGCGTGGACGATCTCAAGCAGCAAGCGACTTTCGTCACCGGGCGCAAGGAAGCGCGGCAAGCTGGCGGTGACAACGACGGGATCTCGGACCAGTACATCGGCATCGGCCTGACCCACGGCGGTGTCCGACCAGGCGACGGCCATCAGGCGCACGGTGCCGTTGAAGGCGGGCATGTTGAACTCCAGTTCAGCGCGCCCATCGGGGCCGACCTGCACCGGACCACTGAAAAAGGCGACCAGCTCTTCTGTCGGGGGGGGCGATTGGAACCGTCCACCCGCGCCCGCGTCCCCGCCCGAGCGAACCTGTCCCATCGCGCCATTCATCCCGTTGATCAGGCGGCCATAGACATCACGGATTTCTACGCCCAATCGGCGTTGGCCGAAATAATGCGCAGACGGGTCGGGTGATTTGAAGCCTGTCAGGTTCAGGATCCCAAGGTCCACAGCCGCCACGGTGACATAGGCCGTGTCGCCTTGGCTGACGCCATCCACCTGAACAGCGGCACGCAAAGTGCCACGCGGGTCGGCCTCGGCCGGGGCATCAAAGCTGACCGACAGCTGTTTTTCCGCAGGATCGATCTTGGCATAGGACAGACCCATGGCGCGCGCGGGGTTCTGGCCGGCTGCCACGTCCATCGGCCGGATGACCGAGGCAGTGACATAAGCGCCAGCGCCCCATTCATCGGTGACCTCCAGCGGAATCGCGTTCTCGCCCTTGGAAACCGCGACCGTCTTCATCGCGATGACGCGGTTGGACATGACAGTGATCAAGGCGGTGCCCGCATAGCGTGGCACGATCTTCAGCGTGGCTGTGTCGCCCGACTTATAGTCCCGGCGGTCCAGCGACAGGGCCAGGGTGTCGGGGGTCGCGCTGACATCTGCAGGTGCGTACCAGCCTGCATAGAAACTTGTTGATGCAGAAACCGAGGGATCATCCAGGTTTTCCACTACCAATTCGTAGCGTCCCCAGTCGACCGGCGCCGATACTTGCGTTGGGCTCTCACTGAGCGTGACGTCCCCTGTGGCGACGCGCTTGCGGGTGGTGATCGGCTCCCAGTTCCATTCGCCGTATTGTTGGTACCACTGATAGCGACGTTCAACCCGGTTGATTGTCCAGCGGACGTTCATGCCAGTGGCAGCCAGGTTCTGGTCCAGCGCAAGGATATTCAGCGCGGCCTCAGTACCTTCGGGGACCACGTCATCGAACAGTGGCTTGATCCCGATCAGCGGTTTCATCGGGGTCAGTACGCGGGTCAGCTCGCGCTGAACCGGACGGCCCGAGCCTTCGTACATGCTCACGGTAATCCGCGCGGTCAGCGGGCCGTCGGCTTCTTCCAGACTGCCGACCTCGAATGGGATCGAGGCTTTGCCCGCGGCGTCCGTCTCGCCGCCGTCGACATAGTCGGTGCGCGGACTGAAACGAGTGTCATAGCGACCAAAGCGATAGCCGGGAAAACCCTCCAATGTGTCAGTGCCGGACAGTTTGATCAAAGCCTCGGTCCGCAGGCCTGCACCGGGGGCACCGAACAGGTACCGCGCGTTGATTAGCATGTCCGGGGCGGTAGCCAGCTTGATCGGGCCGTCGGGCAAATCGACGTCAAAGTCGATGCGTTCGGGCAAGAAATCTTCGACCAGGAACTTGGCGGTGGTCAGCGGCGCTGCGTCTACGTCGGCTTTGATGGCAAGGCGCCAGGTGCCACGCGGCACGGTGGGGCCCAGCGGCATCTGGAACACATGTCCCCCCGCTGCGTCCTGCACCGACAGGTGCCGGGCATACTCCACCCCGTCGGGGCGGGTCAGGATGGCGGTGACAGGCAAATCGTTTAGTGCCTTGGCAACGCCGTCACGGGTCAGCACGGTGGCAAAGACCGTTTCTCCGGCGCGGTAGGCGCCGCGGTCCGTGGTCAGGAAAACGTCAATCGGAGGGCTGGGCTCGCGGCCTTCGACGCCGCGGTCAGACAGATCAAAACCGGGCTCGCGCAGCGAAAGAAAGGCGATATCCTCGTCCCCCTTTTCGACCACCAGCAGGGCAGGCGAGGCACCACCGGTGCCGCGGGTCAGGCCAGAGGTGAAATGGGCATAGCCATTCGCATCCGTTTCAGCGGTGCCCAGCACCCTGTTGGCATTGGACAGAAGCGAGACGGTGACGCCCTGTTCGGCACTGGCCGAGCCAAGCGAGCGAACAAACACGTGCATCCCGTCCACGCCGGACAAGCTGCTGATGCCAAGATCGGACAGGACGAACCATTGCGTCGCGCCAGCGTTGTCATAGGGGTCCGCATTCGGTTGGTTGGCGGTCAGGGCATAGATACCGGCGGGCAGATCCGCGATGACTTCGCCCATCGGCAGGCGGGTGGTCATGTCGCGGTTCAGCTCCATCTGCACTTCGCCTTTGCCGGTCCAAATGTCTTCGGCAATTTCCGAGGAAAATTCCTGCTCTTCCCATGTTGACAGGGGGCGCCCGAAATAGCTGTCCTGAATGGCGCGCAAGAGGTTGCGGTCGCTGACACGGCGTAGGGTTAGGTCGACCTCGGTCAGGTTGACGGTTTCGATGGGCAGACCCGCGTCCGTGCTGCGCGGCAGAACATATCCACGCCCCGGAAAGCTGACACTGGGCGAACGATCGCGGACGTAGAAGTTCAACTCGACATCCTTGATCAGCGTCTCGCCGCTTTTGGCGGGCAGGCCTTTGCGGAACGAGATGCGATAGCGGTTGCCGTGATCCACGCCGGTCAGGCAGATCTGATTGCCGCTGGCCTCGACCGCCATATCGGTGGTGGGAAGACGCAGGTAGGTGGCGTAATCGATGCCCTTTGTGACCAGCGGCTCTGAGAATTCGGCGCAGACGCGCGGGTTGGCCAGGTCGCTTTCGACCGTATGTTCGGTGATACGAAAGCCGTACTTGCCGATCGCCTTTTCCAGCGCGTCGTCGATATCGGCACGGTTGGGCTGCAGATCTTGCGCCAGACGCAGGGCATGGATCATGTCACGGCCCCGGCGGCTGCGCTCCATCGCGTCGGCCATGACCTGCAGGGCGCTGACCTGTTGGGCGACGGTTTCGGCCCTCAGATAGGCATTGATCGAGGCATAGCGCGCCCGGTCAGCGTATTTGCGCTTGTCCGAGCTTTTGTTGGTGTCGATCAACAAGGCACTGCGCCCGTATTCAGCCCACAAATCGCTGCGATCCAGCTGTGTGATCGCGGCGCCCGTCCACAGCATGGCATTCAGCCAATCCTGGTCAGCACGACGCGCGCGTGCGGCGTCCAGCATGGCCTGAGGTTCGTAATCTCCCGAGGGGTGCATCCCCCCGATCCGCTGTGCCAAATCGGTCGCCTTGCTCATGTCCGAGGCCCCGACAAAACCAAGGTCCGGGGCCCGCTTTTGCCCCAGTGCGATGATCTTGGCGTCGTTCAGCACCACCTGCGCAGACCATGCGCCCTCGTATGGTTGGCGCTCGCTGATTTCGCTTTTGGCAAAGCAGGCGTTGGATTTTCCGTTAAAGGTGAACGCCTTGCAGTCGTCATTGGAAAGGCACAGGTTCACACAGGCCTTGTAAGTCGTATCGAACAGCTGCGCGACGTCAGCGCCATAGAAATCCATGTCTCGACTGACGATCAACCGCTTGTCTGGGATCACATCCGCAGCCAGACCAGAGGCCATGCTGAAAACGGCCGTCACAGCGGCGATCAGAAATTGGCGCATCAATACTCTCCTTAAACTATGAGCAGATCGTGGCATGGCTGTGCGCGCGAAATCAAGCACGGGAACATCACAAGCTTATCACGATTGTTAAGCGGATTTTCACGACCCATCGCCCAAGGTCAGAGCCAAGCGATTCTGAGCGGATTGGGTTAAAGGATGAGTCTTGCGCAAAAACTGGCAGAGGAAAGGCGAGCCAGGCTGGCAGCTGAACGCCTGCTGGAGCTGAAGCAAGCCGAACTTTTTGCAGCGAACCAGAAACTGGGACGCCAGGCCAAGGTCTTGTCCGAGGAAATCGTCGAAACGCGGGCGCAGGTTGAAAATTTCAGGAATGAAAACCAACAGGTGAAATCCGACCTGACCATCGCGCATGAAAAGGTCGAAATTGCCGAACGTCGCCTGTGGCACTCCATCGAAACGATCCAGGACGGCTTCGCCTTTTTTGATGCGGACAGCCAGATGATCGGCGCCAACCATGCCTATCTGTCTCATTTCGACGGTTTGGAAGAGGTCATCCCAGGCGTTCAATACGCCCGCATCCTGCAGTTGCTGACCGAAGAGGGGATCGTAAATATAGGTGACTACGATCCGGCAAACTGGCGTGCGATGATGCAACAGAGGTGGAACGCCCCCTCGCCCCCTCCTGTTATTCTAAGGCTTTGGAATGACACATATATCAAGCTTCTGGATCAACGTGGCCCGGCGGGCGATGTGGTCAGCCTTGCGCTCGATATCACGGATACGGTCCGCTACGAAGAAGAGCTGACCGTTGCCCGGGAAAAGGCCGAAGCGGCTTCGCGCGCGAAATCCGCGTTCCTGGCCAACATGAGCCACGAAATCCGCACCCCGATGAACGGTGTCGTCGGTATGTCCGAGCTTTTGTCGGACACCTCTTTGACGGACGAACAGCAACTTTTTGTCAACACGATCAAAAACTCGGCCGAGGCGCTGTTGGTCATCATCAACGATGTCCTCGATTACTCGAAAATCGAGGCAAATAAGTTGGTGCTGCACAACGAAGCCTTCGATTTGGAGCGGTGCATCCATGAGGTGATGATGCTGCTGCAACCGTTGGCGCGCGACAAGGGGATCGATCTGCTTATCGACTATGACCTGTTCCTGCCGACGATGTTCGAAGGCGATCCCGGCCGGATACGTCAGGTGTTGACCAACCTGGTGGGCAATGCGGTCAAGTTCACCGAAACCGGGCATGTCATGGTACGCATCGTGGGCTTCCAGCCCAGCGACACGCCCAGCACGCATATTCACATCACGGTCGAGGACACGGGTATTGGCATTCCCAGCCACAAGGTTGATCACATTTTCGGCGAGTTTAATCAGGTTGAAGACGAAAAGAACCGAAAATTTGAAGGAACCGGGTTGGGTCTGGCGATCACGCAGCGCCTGATACACCTGATGAAAGGCCAGATTTGGGTCGATTCTGATGAGGGTGTCGGATCCAGTTTTGGGTTCCGCATCACCCTGCCAGCCAGCGAAAACATGACGGAAATCGCTCCGGTTTTACCCGAACAATTGAAGAGGGTCCTGGTTGTTGACGATCTGACGATCAATCAAGAGGTTCTGGCGCGCCAGATGGAGATTTTGGGGATAGAAACAGTATGCTGTTCTTCGGGGGCCGAGGCCCTGGAGCGACTGGATGAGGGGTTTGACGTGGTCATGACCGACCACAATATGCCCAGCATGGATGGCATCGCGCTGGCCAAGAAGATCCGCCAACGCGGCAATGATGTGCCGATTTTGCTGTTCAGCGCAAACTCGACCTATGCCGAGATGGAAAAGGGCAAGAAATACATTCAGGCCATCATGACCAAGCCGACACCGCGGCGTGAACTCTTCGCGCGGCTTCGGGAATTAGGGGCGCAGCTTGACACAACGACACCAGCCGCGCCCGACCCTCCGGCAGAACCTTCCGAGCCGGCGGTTGTCGCGCAAGCGGACTCTGGTCAGCGTCGTATGTGCGTCCTTGCAGCCGAGGACAACCGGACCAACCGCTTGGTTCTGACCAAGATGCTGAAAAATGCGGATATTGACCTGCACTTCGCCGAGAATGGACATGAAGCGGTTGAGCTTTTCGAAGATCTGAAGCCGGATGTCGTTTTTATGGATATTTCAATGCCTGGCATGGACGGAAAAGAGGCGACCCGCGCCATCCGCTCGATCGAAAAGTCCAAGGGCGGCCACGCGCCGATCATCGCAATGACAGCGCATGCAATGGATGGCGATGGCGTGGATATTTTGGGGGCGGGCCTGGATCACTACTTGACCAAACCACTGCGGAAGACCGAAATTTTGCACATTCTGGCGCAGCATCAGCCCGAAGGCACCCGCCCGCCGATTTCTCCAAAAGATCAGCCCGCTTCGGCAAGTTGAACCGGACGAACAAACACAAGCTTGTCCGCTTCGGACATGTCCTGCCGGAACTGGTAACCGCCGATGTCGAAATCTTTCAGAGATGCGGGGTCAGTTAAACGGCGTTGAATGATGAAGCGGGCCATTGCGCCGCGTGCGCGTTTGGCGAAAAAGCTTACGATCTTGGGGCCATCCGGCTTTTCCTCCATGAACACGGGTGTGATGACGCGCAAGCCCAGGGCGTTCAGGTCGACAGCGCCGAAATATTCCTGGCTGGCGCAGTTGATCAACACGTCTGTGCCCAGTTGTTGCGCTTGTTTGGCCAAGGCATCGGCGATCTGCGTGCCCCAGAAGTCGTACAGGTTTCGACCGTGGGGGTTTTTCAGCCGACTGCCCATTTCCAGCCGATAGGGCTGGATTTCGTCCATTGGGCGCAACACTCCGTAAAGACCGGATAAAATCCGAAAATGGTCCTGCGCCCAGGTCATTTCGTCAGGGTCAAGCGAGGCAGCATCAAGCCCAATATATGTGTCCCCTGCAAAGGCCAGCGCGGCTGGTTTGCGCTCCATCTCGCCGAAATTGCGGAACCGGTCGGCGTTCAGCTTCGCCAGGTTCTCGCTGATATGCATAAGCTTCTGCAAATCGCCGACACTCAGGTCGCGCGCGATTGTGGCCAGTTCTTCAGCGCGGTCAGCGAAGGCAGGCTGAGTGGGGGCGGCCTCCACGGCCTTCATATCCATTTTTTTAGCGGGGGATACGACTATCAGCATGCTGGCTCCTTCGGTTTAGAATTTTTCTAACCGGCTTCCCGTAGAACGTCCAGAAAGGCCGCGCCAAATCGGTCCGCGCGGCGGTCACCCAATAGCCGCGTCATCGCGCCCACATCCGTGGGGCGCAGCTGCGCAACTTTCGCCAACAAAGACGCCGAGCAGCTGAGAGGTTTTTCCAGCCCGTCTTCACCACGCGCCAAATCGGCCTGCACCTCGAGCAAGCGATCATACAGCGGCCCGGCGTCACGCCCGGCCAGACGCATGCGTTGGGGGTGCAGTTCTTCGTTCGCGCCGGTGATGACTTGCAGAAACATCTGGCCGTACCGTTCGAGTTTCTTCGCGCCGACGCCGCTGATATGGGCCATTTCGTCCATGTTTCCGGGGCGTTTTTCGGCCATTTCGATCAGGGTTCGGTCGTTGAAGATCACATATGCCGGCACATTCGCGGCCTCGGCCAGGGCGCGGCGTTTGGCCTTGAACGCGGACAGCAAGGGGGCGTCTTCGTCGCTGACCAGAGCTTTGACAGCGGGCCGGCGCCCCGCGTTTTTCAACGAGTCCTTACGCAGTTCAATCTCGGCTTCGCCACGCAGGATGGGACGAGCGGTTTCGGTCATATGTAAGGCCCCGTGTCGTTCGGGGTTGGGACGGACAAGGTCGTGGCCCAGCATTTGACGGAAAATTGCTTGCCATTGGCGTTTGTCATATTCGCGACCGACGCCGAATGTTGGCAGGGTGTCGTGACCTTTTTCGCGAACGCGATCTGTCAGATTGCCCAGTAGGATGTCGATCAGGTGGCCTGAACCGTACCATTCCTCGGTGCGTAAGATCGCTGACAAAGCCATGCGGACGGGTTGAGTGGCGTCGAATACTTCGGGGGGGGTGTCGCACAGGTCGCAATTTCCGCAGCTGACCTGGGTCTCGCCAAAATAGGACAGCAGGGTCGCGCGGCGGCATTTCAGGGCTTCGGCCAGACCCAGCAGGGCGTTCAGGCGGCAATGATCCGCAGCGCGGCGTTCGGGCGGGGCCAGGCCTTCGTCAATCTGAGCGCGGCGCAGCCGGACATCCTCGGGGCCGAACAGGGTAAGCGTTTCAGCAGGCGCCCCGTCCCGGCCAGCACGGCCGATTTCCTGATAATACGCCTCGATGGATTTGGGCAAATCCGCGTGGGCGACCCAGCGGATATCGGGTTTATCGACGCCCATCCCGAAGGCCACGGTGGCCACGACGATCAATCCGTCCTCTTGCTGAAAGCGGGTTTCGGCATGGCGCCGGTCGTCCGGGTCCATCCCGCCGTGATAGTGGCAGGCAGCGTGACCGGACTCGCGCAGGGCCTTGGCTAAGGATTCCGTTTTCGCGCGGGTGCCACAATAGACGATGCCGGATTGCCCTTTGCGGGCGGCGGCGAAATTCAGAATCTGCTGACGCGGGCTGTTCTTGGCACTGAAAGCCATGTGGATGTTGGGCCGGTCGAACCCGCGCAAAAAGGTCTGAGGTGACTGGTCGTCAAACAGGCGTGTGACGATCTCGGCCCTGGTTTCAGCGTCGGCGGTGGCGGTAAAGGCGGCGAGCGGGACGTTCAACGTGCGGCGCAACTCTCCGATCCGCAGGTAATCGGGCCGGAAATCATGGCCCCACTGGCTGACGCAGTGGGCCTCGTCCACGGCGATCAGCGATACGTTGATCCGTTGCAGCATGCCCAACGCGGAGCCCGCGGACAGACGTTCGGGCGCGATATAGAGCAGTTTCAGAGTGCCCGCCTCGATCGCGTCCCAAACGGCATCGGTTTCCTCGGGGGTGTTGCCGCTGGTCAGGGCCCCGGCCTCGACCCCTGCCTCGCGCAGGGCGCGAACCTGGTCGCGCATCAGTGCGATCAACGGCGAGATAACGACCGTTATGCCCTCTCGCATCAGCGCAGGCAGTTGGAAACACAGCGATTTGCCGCCGCCCGTGGGCATGATCGCCAGTACGTGCTGACCTGCGGCGACGGCCTCGACCACCTCGGCCTGACCTTGGCGGAAATCATCGAATCCAAATACGTCCCGAAGGATCTGGTGGGCGTGCGTCATTTTTCTCTGCGCGGCTATATCTGCTCTGACAGAGGTTTTCCCACACTATAGGTAGTGGGACAAGTCCCGGATCAGTAGAAGGCCGAGATGTTGTTGACCAGAATGATCCGCAACGCATAAACGCCCAGCAGAACGACCAGCGGCGCCAGGTCCAGACCGCCCATCGGGGGCAGTATGCGGCGAATGGGGCCATAGAGCGGCTCAAGGATGCGATTCAGCCCGTACCAGATTTGCGCAACGAACTGCTGTCCAAGGTTCAGTACCTGAAAACTGATCAACCAGCTCATGATCACATGGGCAAGAATGAAGAACCAGACAACGTCCAGAATAAGCATCAGGATTTGAAACAAAGACATCATTGGCGGGGGCCCTCTTGGTTGATCGCCCCACAGGTAAGCACTTGGACCGCCAAGGGCAAGCGTTGACGCGCCGTTTCGGTTGACCTTGCCCGAACACGGGCGCATCCGGGATACAAAGGAGCCCGCCATGTACCCTGTCCTGCGTTTCGTCAAAGAGTTCATCAAGTTCCGCAAGGCTCCGGCCCTGCCATTCGATGGCACGCACGTGTCGCACCACATGTGCATGCCCTGGGACATCGATTTGTGGATGGAACTGAACAACGGCCGCACACTGACCCTGTATGATCTGGGGCGGATGGTCCTAGCCCAACGGGCGGGATTATTGGGCGCGATGAAGCGCAACCGCTGGGGTATGACCATGGCCGGAGCTTGCGTGCGCTATCGCCGCCGCATTCGGGTGTTTGATGTCGTGGAAATGCGGTCGCGTGCGGTGTGCTGGGATGAAAAGTTCATCTATATCGAGCAGTCCATGTGGCGAAAGGACGGTGAATGCGCCAACCACATCGTCTATCGCTCTGCGGTGACCAGCAAGAACGGGATCGTGCCGCCCGCTCAAGTGGCCAAAGACATCATGGGCAAAGAGCCCGACGTCAAAATCCCAGACTGGATTGCCAAGTGGATCGAAGCCGAAGCATTGCGCCCCTGGCCTCCCATGCAAGATGACAAATAGGCATTCCAGCAGGATTGACTTGCCAGCGTTACATAGCGCCTGTCATAAGAAAAAAGGACTTAGGGGGACGGAGACGTCATGAGCAAGCGCATATGGGGATGGTTCTTTTTTGATTGGGCCAGTCAGCCGTACCACACGGTGCTTGTCACCTTTATCTTCGGACCTTTTTTTGCCGGCATCGCGGCCGAGTACTATATATCCCAAGGTCTTAGCGAAACTGCTGCAGATGCGCAGGCGCAAAGCCTTTGGTCGATGGGGCTGACGTTTTCGGGGCTGATCATCGGGCTGGGGGCACCATTGATCGGGGCCTTGGCCGACACGGCAGGCAGGCGCATTCCCTGGATTTTTGGGTTTTCGGCTATGTACATCCTTGGGGCGGCGGGGCTTTGGCTGGCTAACCCGGATGGCTCGAATATGCTGATGATGCTGGTGCTGTTTGCGTTCGGTTTTATCGGTGCGGAATACGCATTGATCTTTGTGAATTCTCAGTTGCCGGGATTAGGCAACAAGGATGACGTCGGAAACATTTCGGGGTCGGGCTTTGCCTTTGGATACGTTGGGGGGCTGGTCGCATTGGCCATCCTTTTGGCTTTGTTTGTCGAGCAGCCTAATGGGAAAACGCTGATCGGGCTGGACCCGGCCTTTGGGCTGAATGCCGACCAAAAAGAGGGGACGCGTATCGCGGGCCCCTTCACCGCGCTTTGGTATCTGGTGTTCATGATCCCCTATTTCATGTGGGTCAAAGACCCCAAAACGACCGGATCCCGCGCCAGCTTAAGCACTGCGCTTGGCAAACTGGGCCAATCGGTGCGTGGGCTGAAGAAACGTGTCAGCCTGTCCAGCTATCTGGGCTCGTCCATGCTGTATCGTGACGCGCTGAACGGTCTTTATGGCTTTGGCGGCACCTATGCCAAGCTGGTGCTGAACTGGGAGCTGGTCTCGATCGGGGTGTTCGGCATCGTAGGCGGTCTGTCTGCTGCTGTGTTCAGCTGGATCGGAGGCAAGGCCGACCGTGCCTTTGGCCCCAAACCGGTGATCAAATGCGCAATCTGGGTGTTGATCCTGGTCTGTATCACCATCGTCAGCATGGACCGGTCACAGATTTTCGGCATTCCGTTGCCCGATGGTTCAAGCCTGCCGGACAAGATTTTCTTTGTCTGCGGGGCCCTGATTGGTGGGATGGGCGGCGTGCTGCAAGCGGCCAGCCGTTCGCTGATGGTGCGCCACACTGATCCGGATAACCCGACCGAAAGCTTTGGGCTCTATGGTCTGTCCGGACGGGCGACCGCCTTTATCGCGCCAATGCTGATCGGGACGGTGACGGTGATGACGCAAAGCGCACGAATTGGCGTTTCCCCGCTGATCGTGCTTTTCCTTCTGGGGTTGATCTTGCTACGCTGGGTCAAACCCGAAGGAGATCGCGCCACATGGTCCGAAACATCCGCCTGATTGCCGCCGCCTTGTTGCTGGCATCCTGTACGGCGACGCCGACGCAGGAACGCCAGCTTTCGACAAAGCAATCCATCCCGCATTCGATGCAGGGTGTTGCTGCCAAGCAGTTGTTCGGCGCGCACGAGCATGGTTCGGATCAGAATGCCGAACCGCATGGCGGTTACGCCAAGGGCTGTCTGGCCGGGGGTGTCGCCCTGCCGGAAACCGGTCCGACCTGGCAAGCGATGCGGCTAAGCCGCAACCGCAACTGGGGCTATCCCGAAACCATCGATTTCATCCGTGATCTGTCTGCCAAAGCGGCCCAGCAACCGGGATGGAAGGGGCTATATATCGGTGACATCAGTCAGCCACGTGGAGGCCCGATGCTGACCGGGCACCGTAGCCACCAAATTGGAATGGATATCGACATCTGGATGTTGCCACCCAAACGATTGGACCTGACACCGGCAGAGCGCGAGAACATCTCTTCGATTTCTCTGCGCCGTGCAAATGGCGCCTACGTGAATGACCAATGGACCCGCCAGCATCACGAGATCCTTAAGGCAGCGGCGCAAGATCCGCGCGTTGCCCGGATTTTCGTCTTCCCCGGCGCCAAGGTGAAAATGTGCAATGACGAAAAGGGCGATCGGTCCTGGTTGCGGAAAATCCGGCCGTGGTGGGGGCACCACTATCATTTCCACGTCCGTCTGAACTGCCCCAAGGGTGCGTCGAACTGCGTGAACCAGAAGGCTCCGCCGGCTGGGGACGGTTGCAAGGACGCCGAAAAATGGGTGCATGATATCCTGAACCCTCCGCCGCCCAATCCGAATGCGCCCAAACCCAAGCCCCGCCGTGAACTGACAATGAGCGACCTGCCCAGCCAATGCGTTTCGGTCGTGCAGTCGCGATAGCGGCCGTTCTGGCCGTCATCGCGGCAATGTCCTTTGGGCATTTGCCATCCGGGCAGGCGCTGTATGTTGGCTCGGTCGACTTGCCTTCGGATCCGGGGCGGTTGGGAGGCTATTCAGGGTTAGAGTTGGGGCCGGACGGGCGCCAGATGGTGCTGATTTCGGACCGGGGGCGCCTTGTGCGCGGGCATTTGAGCCGCCAGAACGGCGCGCTCAGCGTTACCACCGGCCCAGCGATTTCTTTTCTGGACCGAAATGGCCGGCGGCTGAGCGGGACGGCCAATGACGCCGAAGGGCTGGCCATCGGCCCCCAAGGCGACATGTTCATCAGTTTCGAAGCGACCCATCGCGTGTTGCGTTATCCCGCTGGACAGACCCGCCCCATTCCAATGCCGCGTCACACCGCGTTTCAGAACATGCCGTCGAATGGCGGGCTCGAGGCTTTGGCAGTGGGCGCGCGCGGCGTGCTTTACGCTATCCCCGAACGGGTCTGGACCCGCAGCCGCCGCATCCCCGTTTTTCGCTTGGATCAAAACGGCTGGAGCGATTGGGCAACCTTTCCACGGGCCAAGGGGTTTCTGCCCGTCGGCGCAGATCTGGGCCCGGACGGGCGACTGTATGTTTTAGAGCGTCATTTCAAAGGGCTGGGGTTCGCCAGTCAGGTGCGCTCGTTCATTGTGACCGCCCAGGGTTTGGCCGATGAACGACTGGTGCTGCGCACGCGCGAACGGCAGCATGGCAACCTTGAGGGCCTGGCCGTCTGGCGCGATGATCTGGGCCAAATTCGTCTGACCATGGTCGCCGACAACAATTTTCTAAGCCTGCTGCCCAACACGATTGTCGAGTATGTTTTGCCGAAAACCCTTGCCAAACAGGGGAATCAGGACTAAACGCCGCCCGTTCCCGATGGTCGGGAACCATGTCGCCGCTACCATGTAAAAACGGATCAAAATAATGAACCGCACCCATATTCCTGGCATCATTGCCATGGCCATCGTTGTTGTGGCCTCGAACATCCTTGTTCAGTTCCTTTTCGGCCAATGGCTGACCTGGGGCGCCTTTACCTATCCGATCGCCTTTCTGGTGACCGATGTTATGAACCGCGTCTATGGCGTGGGCCCCGCGCGCAAAGTCGTTGTGGCCGGGTTCGTCGTTGGCGTCATCTGCTCGCTGATCGGCACCCAGATCATGCTGCAAGGCGATGGCTACACCTATCCCGCCGTGACGCTGCGGATCGCCATCGGCTCGGGTCTGGCTTTCCTGACCGCGCAGCTGGTGGATATCTCGGTCTTCAACCGCCTGCGCGAGGGCCGCTGGTGGCGCGCGCCCCTGGCATCGACCCTAGTCGGCAGCTCGCTGGATACTGCGATCTTTTTCACTATCGCCTTCTCGGCCGGCCTGACCGGGCTGGAGCCCGGCAATGACGTGTCCTGGGCGAACGAAGCCCTGCCCCTGCTGGGCGCCGGTCCTGTTGTGCCGCTTTGGGTCTCGCTGGGCGTTGCTGACTGGCTGGTGAAACTGTCGCTTGCTTTGGTGGCACTTTTGCCTTTCCGCATCATCGTGGGGTCACTTACTGC
Source organism: Thalassovita sp. (assembly GCF_965218685.1). Taxonomy (GTDB): domain Bacteria; phylum Pseudomonadota; class Alphaproteobacteria; order Rhodobacterales; family Rhodobacteraceae; genus Thalassobius. Next base: position 1,105,492 of record NZ_OZ244657.1, read on the forward strand.
CCGCACCACATGATTTTGTTTTGACATATGGCATTTCTGTGCGAATCTGTTGCTATCGAAACATCAGAAAGGAGGTGCTCTTGTGTCTAATGGGATCATGGAGAACGGTGTCGGGACAGTTCGGAGGGGGATTACCTGAGGCAGCCCTCGGGCAGAAATCTTCTGAATTGGTGAGCATCTAACCAGAGCCACCTCCTTAAATCTCTGAGGGCCGCACCACATCGGGCGGCCCTTTTAGTTTGCCAAAGCTCGGGCTAAAAATGGCCATGCTACGCGTCACCGATCAAATCACAATTCAAGATTGGGAACTGACCGAACACTTCGTTCGGGCCAGCGGTCCCGGTGGGCAGAATGTGAACAAGGTCAGCACGGCCGTGGAATTGCGGTTCGAAGCGGCGCGCTCACCATCCCTGCCTGATCCGGTAAAGGCACGGCTGAAACGCTTGGCCGGACGCCGCTGGACCAAAGAGGGCGCGCTGATCCTGCAATGCGACGAGACCCGCAGCCAGGCCCGCAACCGCGAGATCGTCCGCCAACGCCTGGCCGAGCTGATCGAAAAGGCCTCGCATCGTCCTAAACGCCGCATCCCCACCAAGCCGACCAAAGCCAGCCAGCGCCGCCGAGTGGACGCGAAAAAACAGCGCGGTCAGGTAAAGGCCCTGCGCCGGAAAACCTCGGATCAGGACTAACGCCTCTCTTTGCTCTTGCAATACTCCGGGGGAGGCCGAAGGCCGGGGGCAGAGCCCCCAAGCCTACACGCCGATCTCGCCGCCCAGATGCGTCTCGCCGCGTTTCTTGGCCAACGCGATCTGTTTTTGCCGCTCGCGGAACCGTGCCTTATCGGCGTCGGAGGTTTCATCCACACAGTGATGGCAGCTGACGCCTTCTTCGTATTCCGGTCGCTTGGTGTCTTCGGGCAGGATCGGGCGGCGGCACGCATGGCACAGCAGGTGCGGCCCTTCGGCCAAACCGTGACCCACCGAGACACGGCCGTCGAACACGAAACATTCGCCTTCCCAGGTGCTGTCCTCGGCCGGAACCTCCTCCAGGTATTTCAGAATGCCGCCCTTAAGGTGATAGACATCCTCGATCCCCAGCCCCAGCAGGTAGTTGGTGGATTTTTCACAGCGGATGCCGCCGGTGCAGAACATGGCGATCCGCTTGTTGTGGAACCGATCTTTGTTGGCCTCCCACCAAGCGGGGAATTCGCGGAAACTGGCGGTCTCGGGGTCCACGGCGCCCTCGAACGTGCCGATAGCGACCTCATAGTCGTTGCGCGTGTCGATCAGCGCCACATCGGGGCTGCGGATCAGATCGTTCCAATCCGCGGGTTCAACGTAATGGCCAACCTTGGCGCGCGGGTCCACGTCGGGTTGACCCAGTGTTACGATCTCTTTCTTCAGCTTGACCTTCATCCGGGGGAACGGTTGTTCGGACGCGGTGCTTTCTTTCCAGTCCAGATCGGCACATCCGGGCAGCGCACGGATATGGGCCAGCATGGCGTCGATGCCCTCGCGCGATCCGGCGATGGTGCCATTGATCCCCTCATGTGCCAGCAGCAGTGTGCCGGTGACGCCTTTGGATTTGGCCAGCGTCAGCAAAGGCTCACGCAGGGCAGTGTGATCAGCGAATGGGGTGAAGTGATAGAGAGCGCAGACTGTATACATACAAGGCGATTTACGCCTGTTCCCCCGCATCCGCAAGATAGGCAAAGCGCCACATGATTGACGCAGGGCAGGACGCGCCTTACCCCTTTCAACCAAAGGAGAGCTGCAATGACCCAAGCCCTGATCGTGATTGACGTCCAGAATGATTTCTGCCCCGGGGGTGCGCTGGCCGTGCCTGAAGGCGATCAGATCGTGCCGGGGATCAATGCGTTGATGGAGAGGGCCGACGCGGTGGTTCTGACGCAGGATTGGCACCCGGCTAAGCACCTTTCCTTTGCGTCGCAACATCCGGGGGCCGAGCCGTACGGCCTGACGCAGATGCCTTATGGTCCTCAGGTTTTGTGGCCGGATCACTGCGTCCAAGGCTCGCTCGGGGCCGCGTTCCATGCGGGGCTGAACACCGATCAAGCCCAGTTGATCATTCGCAAGGGCTTCCGTCCGCAGATCGATAGCTACTCGGCCTTCTTCGAGAATGACCAGACAACGCCGACGGGGTTGGAGGGCTATCTGCGGACGCGCGGCATCACGGATCTGACCATGGTTGGCCTGGCTACCGACTTTTGCGTGAATTTCTCGGCGCTGGATGCCGCGCGTTTGGGCTTCAAGGTCACCGTGCGGCTGGATCTTTGCCGAGCCATCGATCTGGACGGCTCGCTTGGCGCTGCGCTGAGCGCGATGAAACAAGCTGGGGTCGATCTGCTCTCGGAATAGTTTGCAGGTTGTTAACCATTGAGCAGGCATATTTCCGGGAACAGCTGGTGCGGATCCCAATATGCCCGAAAAACCTGCGATTACCGTCGAAGAATTCGACGCGCGTCATACGCCTCGTGGGCTGTTGATACGATATGCGCAGGGGCGTATGGCCTCGTTTTTGGCGCGCCAAGCGGTGACGCTGACGGGGTCAATCTTTTTGTGGCAGCTGGTCTCGGCGCAAGTTGCGCTTGTTGCGGGATTACTGGCCCTGGTCGGCGAAGGTATCGACTGTCTGACCCTTCGGTGGGTCAGCCGGAAACTGGATCACGGTCTGTCGCTGCGCCGTGCGAAGTTTCTAAGCACTATCAGCGGTGCGTGCCAGGCCCTAACCATCTCGATTTGCGTGGGGTTGGCCTGGGTCACGGCCCCCACGAATGGCAGCTCGTTCTTTTCACTGGCTTATCTGACGGGGGCGGTCATCAACGCGGGCATCGTCCTGCCCTATCACCGCCAAGTCACCGTTGCGCGGCTGGGGGTCTACGCTCTTTGCGCAATCGGGCTGTTTTCCTACGACGCATTCTGGCATCAACCTCAGCCGCTCAAGCTGATCTTCTATGACCTCGCGGGTGGGGTGATGATGGCCTACATGGCCTGGGTTTTCATCGGATACACGACCGCTGGCTTTGGGCGCCAGGTGAAAAACCGGCGCCAGCTTCTGAAGCATTCTGAAGCTCTGAGCCAAGCCTATGCCGATCTGCGCGAGAACCAGAAAGAGGCAAAAAAGCTGTCACTGGTTGCGCGCCATGCAATGGACAGCGTGGTTATGACCGACGCCAGAGGGCGCATTCAGTGGGTGAATGAAACCTTCATTAAAACAACAGGTTATTCTCTGTCCGAGGCAACTGGAAACACGCCGGTCAAGCTGCTGAACGGGCCTGAAACTGACCTTGAAGTCTCGCGCGGGATCGGTCGGGCTATTGTTCAGGGGCGGCCGCATCGGGCGGAAATTCTGAACTACACAAAGGACGGTCGGAGAATCTGGATCGAGACAAATATTGTGCCTGTGCTGGGCGAAGATGGGCAGGTTGAAACGGTCGTCGCGATCGATCGGGATATCACCCAGGCCAAACGACATGCGCAGGAATTGGCCCGCGCCAAATCTGAAGCCGAGGCCGGCGCGCGGGCGAAGTCCAGTTTCCTTGCAATCATGAGCCACGAGCTGCGCACACCGATGAATGGTGTGATTGGCATGGCCGATCTGTTGTGCGAAGCAGAGCTGCCAAAGGAATATCATGGCTACGCGCAAACCATCCGAGGCTCGGCCGAGGCGCTGCTTAGTATCCTGAATGATATCCTGGATCTTAGTAAACTCGAAGCCGGGCGCGTCGAGCTAAGCCCCGTCGATTTTGACCCTCGGGGTTGCCTGCTGGGCGTGATGCAACTGCTGCAGCCGCAGGCCGACGCAAAGGCTCTGTCGTTTGAGCTGGACGCCGAAGGGTTGCCTTCTGTCATGAACCTGGACGACTCGCGGCTAAGGCAAATCCTGTTGAACGTTATCGGGAACGCGTTGAAATTTAACGAAAAAGGCGCGGTCAGCCTGCGCGCAACCGTTTCGTATCAGGGGGATGGCGGAGTGCTGGTGATCGAGGTGGCAGACACCGGCATTGGTATTCCCCCAGATCGGCTTGGAACGATCTTTGACTCGTTCGCGCAGGCGGAAAACGACACCACGCGGCGCTTTGGCGGGACGGGGTTGGGGCTAACGATCTCTCGTATGCTGTCCGAAACCATGGGAGGGTCGATTACAGCCCGATCAGAGGTTGGAAAAGGCTCTTGCTTCACGATTTCGCTTCCATTTGCGCCCCCGCAGGGGAACGCCACGCAGCATGCGCTGCAGCCTGACGCCGAAATTCCGCGCGACCTTCGCATCCTTGTGGCCGAAGACAATAAAACCAACAGGTTACTCATTCAAAAATTCTTTCGAGACTTGGAAATTGACCTGCATTTTGCCCATGACGGCCGGCAGGCGGTTTCGTTGGCAGCCCAAATCAACCCGGATGTCGTTTTCATGGATATGTCGATGCCGCGCATGGATGGGCTGGCGGCAACCAGGAACATTCGCGCAGCACCCGGTCCCCAGCCGTATATCATCGCGCTGACCGCGAATGGGTTTGCCAGCGATCGGGATGCGTGCATGCGCGCGGGGATGAACGATTTTCTGACCAAGCCAATCCGCAAGGCAGACCTGATCCGCTCGCTTTCGCGGGTCGCGCAACCGCCCTGACGGATTGGGGGCTTGGACGGCGATTCCCTCTGGCGTATCAACAAGGGGCATGAACAAGGAATGTGCCCGTGGATATCGCCACTCGAGTTTGGAATCATAAGTGGAAGATCGATCCGATTGTCCGGTCACTGATCGATACGGATTTCTATAAGCTTTTGATGTGTCAGTCTGTTTTTCGAAACAAACCGACCACGCAGGTCTCCTTCAGCCTGATCAACCGATCCAAGTCTGTCCGCTTGGCCGAGCTGATTGATGAAGGCGAGTTGCGAGAGCAGCTGGATCACATCCGCTCGTTATCACTCAGTCGCGGCGAAAGCACTTGGCTGCGCGGCAACACATTTTATGGCAAACGCCAAATGTTCCGCCCCGATTTTATGGAGTGGTTCGAAAACCTGCGCCTTCCCGATTACCACTTGGAAAAACGCGACGGTCAGTACGAACTGACGTTCGAGGGCAGTTGGCCCGAGGTGATGCTGTGGGAAATTCCGGCGCTTTCGGTCTTAATGGAGCTTCGCGGGCGGTCAGTTTTGCATGACATGGCCAAGTTCGAACTGCAGGTACTCTATGCCCGCGCGATGACGCAGCTTTGGGAAAAGGTCGAGGCGCTTCGCAAGATCCCGGATTTGAAAATCGCCGATTTTGGGACCCGGCGGCGGCATTCTTTCCTGTGGCAAGATTGGTGCGTACAGGCCATGTGCGAGGGTCTTGAAGGCGCATTCGTCGGGACCTCGAACTGTTTGATTGCCAAGAACCGGGACTTGGAGGCAATCGGCACCAATGCGCACGAGCTACCCATGGTCTATGCTGCGCTGGCCGAGACAGATGCCGAACTGGCTCAAACGCCCTACCAGGTGCTGGAAGACTGGCAGGTCGAACACGAGGGCAACCTTCGCATTATTCTTCCTGATACATACGGCACCGAAGGGTTTTTGAACCGCGCGCCCGATTGGCTGGCGGGATGGACCGGCATTCGCATCGACAGCGGCGATCCGGCGGAAGGTGCCGAAACCGCCATCCGTTGGTGGCAAGGGCGCGGTGAAGATCCGAGAAATAAGATGGTCATTTTCTCGGATGGCTTGGATGTTGCAAAAATCGCCGAGCTTCAGGCCCAGTTTGCTGGCAGGTGCCGCCCCTCGTTCGGCTGGGGAACCTTGCTGACCAACGATTTTCGCGGTCTGACCCATGGTGATCGGCTGGCTCCGTTTTCGCTTGTTTGCAAGGCGGTCAGCGCCAATGGCCAACCGACCGTGAAATTGTCAGACAACCCGAACAAGGCGATGGGCCCCGCTGACGAAATCGAGCGCTATAAACGCGTGTTCAACATCGGCCAGCAAACGCGGCAAGAGGTTGTTGTCTGATCGACCTGTTTTCTGGAAGACATAATTGGTATTCTCTATCAAAAGTACGCTTTTTAAGAGGATAACATGATCCATAAGCTGGAAATGCTGATCGCGCTTTCCAAGGAGCGTCATTTCGGCCGCGCCGCTGAAAGCCTTGGGATCACGCAACCGACGCTTTCTAACGGGATCAAACAGCTCGAGGAACATCTGGGCGTCAAGCTTGTGCAGCGCGGATCGCGATTTGGAGGGTTCACGCCAGAAGGTAAGCGCGCCCTGGAACTGGCCCGCAATATTCTGCGTGAAACGCGGCGCCTGAAGGACGAAATGCGGTTCTCGCGCCAGGGTCTTTCGGGTCAAATTCGGCTGGCCGTGATCCCGACCGCCTTAACCTGGGCTTCGACCTTGGCGACGAAATTCAACGCCCAGCATCCCAATGTTAGTTTTTCGATCCTGTCGCGCAGCTCGGTCGAGGTGTTGCACATGATTGAAAACCTCGAGGTCGACGCGGGGATATCTTATCTGGATAACGAGCCTCTGGGGCGCATGACAACCTGCCCGCTGTACCGTGAAAGCTATACTTTATTGTGTCATAAGGACCATCCGTTGGCCGGGCGCACGGGGCTGCGTTGGCGAGACCTGCATGGGCTGAAGCTTTGCCTATTGTCCCCGGACATGCAAAACCGCCGTATCATCAACCGCAATTTCATGGAGGCGGGCCTAAGCCCTCAAGCGATGATCGAAAGTAATTCGACTGTTGTGCTGGTCTCGAATGTGGTCAGCGGCGATTGGGTCACGATCCTGCCAACCGACATGGCCACGTTTCTGTCTGCGGGGCATCCGCTGACTTCCGTGCCGCTGGCCGGAGGGGTGACGGACCATTCAGTGGGCTTGTTGGCCGCGCATCAAGAGCCGCAAACCCCGGTTATCGGGGCGCTGCTGCAAGCGGCCGAGCGGTTGTCGGCTTGATAGAGATTTTGAATGGCTTAACCATTTTGCAATATTGATTTATTATCAATCTGCTTCTAGCACCGAAGGTGGCGACAACACCCGAGGCTAGAATGACCCAGACCATGCCAACCCCCGGCGACGATGCAATTCGTGCGCTGATCGACGGCCAGCTCCACCTTGAAGGGCCCCTGCTGCCCATTTTGCACAGCCTGCAAGAAAGCTTTGGCCACGTGCCAAAAAACGCTGTCACGTTGATCGCAGACGCGTTGAATATCGGCAAGGCCGAGGTGCATGGTGTCGTAAGCTTTTACCATGATTTCAAGGATTTGCCCGCGGGTCGTCACATTGTGAAAATATGCCGCGCCGAGGCATGTCAGGCCGTCGGAGGCGAGGCCATCGGCCGCCATGCATTAGAAAAGCTGGGTGTGGAATGGCACGGCACCACCCAAAACGGTGCCGTCACGATCGAGCCGGTTTATTGTCTGGGCCTGTGCGCGTGTGCGCCGGCGGCGATGGTAGACGATAGGGTTGTTGGCCGGGTGAACACGGACAAAATCGACTCGATTTTGCAGGAGGTGGGCGCGTGAAAATTTATGTCTCCATGGACAGTGCCGCCAAGGCAGTTGGCGCGGACGAGGTGGCAGCGGCGATTGAAACTGCGGCTCGGACCAAAGGAATAGACGTACAGATCGTCCGCAACGGCTCGCGCGGGATGATCTGGCTGGAACCGCTGGTCGAGGTTGAAACCGAGGCCGGTCGTGTAGGTTTCGGCAACGTGACGCCTGGCGATGCCGGGGCGCTGTTGGACGGTGCGCTTCCTGATCTGGGTTTGGTCGAAGATATCCCGTTTTTCGCTCGTCAAACCCGTCTGACCTTTGCCCGCTGCGGGCGCACGAACCCCTTGTCGCTGGACGAGTATGAGGCCCATGGCGGTCTGGCTGGGCTGCGCCGTGCACTGGGGATGGAGCGCCCTGAAATGGTCGAGGAGATGAAAGCCTCAGGCCTGCGCGGACGCGGCGGTGCGGGGTTCCCCACCGGTATCAAATGGGACACGGTCAGCCAGGCCGAAGCTGATCAGAAATACATCGTCTGCAACGCGGATGAGGGCGACAGCGGCACTTTTGCCGACCGGATGATCATGGAGGGCGACCCGTTTTGCCTGATCGAAGGCATGGTGATCGCCGGGCTAGCCACCGGGGCGACCAAGGGCTTTGTCTATTTGCGCAGCGAGTATCCCGACGCGATCAAGGTGATGAACGAGGCGGTGCGAATCGCCCAAGCTCGCGGCGTTTTGGGCGGCAGCGTGTTGGGCCAGGGACCGGCCTTTGACATGGAAATCCGTGTCGGCGCAGGCGCCTATGTCTGCGGTGAGGAAACCAGCTTGCTGAATTCATTGGAAGGCAAACGCGGTATCGTGAGGGCCAAACCACCGCTGCCCGCCTTGGAAGGATTCATGGGCAAGCCAACGGTCGTGAACAACGTGCTGTCGCTGGCCACTGTGCCTGTGATCTTTGAAAAAGGCGCCGAGCATTACGCCAGCTTCGGACTGGGCCGGTCGCGCGGAACGATGCCCATTCAGTTGGCTGGAAACATCAAGCATGGCGGCCTGTATGAGACCGCCTTCGGCCTGCCCTTGGGTGAATTGGTGAACGACATTGGCGGCGGCACGGCATCGGGTCTGCCGGTCAAAGCGGTGCAGGTGGGCGGCCCGCTGGGGGCCTATCTGCCGACCGATCAGTTCGATACGCCCTTCGGCTATGAGGAATTCGACGGTCAGGGGGCGCTGATCGGCCATGCTGGCGTGGTGGTGTTCGACGAAGGGGCGGACATGCTGAAAATGGCCCGCTTCGCGATGGAGTTCTGCGCCGTCGAAAGCTGCGGAAAATGTACGCCCTGCCGGATCGGCGCAGTCCGCGGAATGGAGACGATCGACAGAATCGGCCAGGGCGACGCCAGCGCGGTCGAGTTGCTGACAGACCTGTGCGAGACCATGAAAGAGGGCTCGCTGTGCGCATTGGGCGGCTTCACCCCCTATCCGGTGATGTCGGCGCTGACGCACTTCCCAGACGATTTCCCGGTGGCCAAGGAGGCGGCAGAATGAAGGACTTTATCATCCCCTGGGACGACCGCGATATGGGCACCCCCGCCAAAGAGGGCGCGCCGGTCACACTGAATATCGACGGGTTCGAGGTCACGGTGCCCGAGGGCACATCGGTGATGCGTGCGGCTGCCGAGGCCGGCATTTCCGTGCCCAAACTCTGCGCCACGGATAGCGTCGAGGCGTTTGGGTCTTGCCGCCTGTGCGTGGTGGAAATCGAGGGGCGGCGCGGCACGCCTGCGTCCTGCACCACGCCGGTTTCGCCGGGCATGGTCGTACACACGCAATCGTCCAAAGTGCGCAAAATCCGCAAGGGCGTGATGGAGCTGTATATCAGCGATCACCCGCTGGATTGCCTGACCTGTGCCGCCAATGGCGATTGCGAGCTGCAGGATATGGCCGGAGCCGTGGGGCTGCGCGACGTGCGCTATGCGCCGGGGGAAAATCATTTTGAAACCCGTGCCGGGGACGCCCCGAACGCGCGCTACATCCCCAAGGACGAAAGCAACCCCTACTTCACCTATGATCCGCAGAAATGCATCGTCTGTTCGCGCTGTGTTCGTGCCTGCGAAGAGGTGCAAGGCACCTTTGCCCTGACGATCGAGGGGCGCGGATTTGACAGCCGGGTCAGTGCGGGCGCCTCGTTTGATGATTTCCTGTCCTCGGATTGCGTCAGTTGCGGTGCCTGTGTGCAGGCCTGCCCGACGGCGACCTTGCAGGAAAACTCGGTGATCGAGATGGGCGTACCGGACCGATCCATTGTTACCACCTGCGCCTATTGCGGGGTTGGTTGTTCCTTCAAGGCCGAAATGCAGGGCGATCAACTGGTCCGCATGGTGCCGCACAAACAAGGCAAGGCGAACCGTGGCCATTCCTGCGTGAAGGGGCGCTTTGCCTTCGGCTATGCCACCCACAAGGAACGCATTCTGAACCCTATGATCCGCGACAGCATCGACCAGCCTTGGCAAGAGGTCAGCTGGGACGAGGCGCTGGAATTCGCGGCCACCCGGATGCGCGGCATTCAGGAAAAACACGGGCGGCGCTCGGTCGGGGTGATCACCTCGTCGCGTTGCACGAATGAAGAAACTTTTTTGGTGCAGAAACTGACGCGCGCCGTGTTTGGCAATAACAACACCGACACTTGCGCGCGGGTGTGCCATTCGCCTACGGGCTATGGGCTGGGTCAGACCTTTGGCACCAGCGCGGGCACGCAGGATTTCGACAGTGTCGAGAAAACCGACGTGGTCATCATCATTGGCGCCAACCCCACGGATGGGCACCCGGTGTTTGCCAGCCGTCTGAAAAAACGTTTGCGCGCAGGGGCCAAGCTGATCGTGGTCGACCCGCGGCGGACGGACATTGTGCGCTCGAACCATATCGAGGCGCAGCATCATTTGGCCCTGCGTCCCGGCACCAACGTGGCCGTTGTGACCGCTTTGGCCCATGTGATCGTGACCGAAGCGCTGTATGACGAGGCCTTTATCCGCGAGCGTTGTGACTGGGACGAGTTCCAGGAATACGCCGAATTCGCCAGCGACCTGCGCCATTCCCCCGAGGCGGTTGAAGAGCTGACCGGGGTCCCTGCCAAGGAACTACGCGGCGCGGCCCGTTTGTTCGCAACGGGTGGCAACGGGGCGATTTATTATGGTCTGGGCGTGACCGAACACAGCCAGGGCTCGACCACCGTGATCGGGATTGCCAACCTGGCCATGCTGACCGGAAACGTGGGCCGCGACGGGGTGGGCGTGAACCCGCTGCGTGGGCAAAACAACGTGCAGGGGTCGTGCGATATGGGCTCGTTCCCGCATGAATTGCCCGGATATCGCCACGTAAAACTGCCCGAGGTCCGCGCGATTTTCGAAGAAGCCTGGGGCGTTGAGATCGATCCCGAACCCGGCCTGCGCATCCCCAACATGCTGGACGCGGCCGTGGATGGCACGTTCAGGGGGCTGTACTGTCAGGGCGAGGATATCCTGCAATCGGACCCCGACACCAAGCACGTCGCCGCCGGGCTGGCCGCGATGGACTGCGTGATCGTGCATGACCTGTTCCTGAACGAGACCGCGAATTATGCGCATGTGTTCCTGCCGGGCTCGTCTTTCCTGGAAAAGAACGGCACCTTCACCAACGCGGAACGGCGCATCAACATGGTGCGCAAGGTGATGGCGCCCTTGAACGGGTATGAAGACTGGGAGGTCACGCAGATGCTGGCCAACGCCATGGGAGCTGGGTGGAATTACACTCACCCCTCTGAAATCATGGAGGAAATCGCAGCCACTACACCCAGTTTTGCCGGTGTCACATATGACAAAATCGACGAGATGGGCAGCATCCAATGGCCCTGCAACGACGCTAATCCAGATGGCACCCCGCTGATGCATGTGGACGGGTTCGTGCGCGGCAAGGGGCGGTTCATCCACACCGAGTATGTGGCCACGGACGAACGCACCGGCCCGCGCTTCCCGCTGTTGCTGACCACCGGGCGGGTGCTTTCGCAATATAACGTGGGCGCGCAGACGCGGCGCACGGAGAACGTGGTTTGGCATGATCAGGACGTTCTGGAAATCCATCCTCATGACGCCGAAAACCGTGGGGTCAAGGACGGGGATTTCGTCAAACTGGCATCGCGCTCGGGCGAGATTACCTTGCGCGCGCAGATCACCGATCGCGTCAACCCCGGCGTTGTCTATACCACCTTCCACCACCCCGACACACAGGCCAACGTGGTCACCACGGACTTCAGTGACTGGGCCACGAACTGCCCGGAATACAAGGTGACGGCGGTGCAGGTCAGCCCCTCGAACGGGCCGACCGACTGGCAAGAGGACTATGCCGCCCAAGCCGCTCGCGCCCGCCGGATCGAGGCGGCGGAATGAGGCCCCCGGCCGCCTCCTTGTCCGGTCTGTCCGTCCAGCGCGACGGGCAGCGCCGCGTCACGCGCTCGTTGCCAGAAGAGGTGCCGGTAGCGCTGGTTTTCAATGGGGAAACGCAGGCGGTGATGATGGCCACGCCCGCAGATCTGCGTGACTTTGCCGTTGGATTTGCATTGGGCGAGGGAATTATTTCACGCATCTCTCAGATTGAAGCCCTTGAAATTGTGGAGCATCCGCAAGGTGTCGAGGCGCGGATGCTGCTGGAGGACGGCGCCTCGAAGGATCTGCAGGCGCGGCGGCGTGCCATGACCGGTCCGGTTGGATGCGGGCTGTGCGGAATTGACAGCTTGGATCAGGCTGAACGTGAATTGCCCCACGTTAATTCCGATCTGCGGCTGAACTCTGATGATCTGGCCCTCGCCAGCACTGCATTACGAGCCCACCAGCCGCTGCATGACCAAACCCATGCTGTGCACGCCGCCGGGTTTGTGCAGCCCGGGCTGGGGATTATCGCGGCGCGCGAAGATGTCGGGCGACACAACGCCTTGGACAAGTTGATCGGCCAGCTGGTGCACAGCGATATCAACCCGGCCACAGGTGCGATCGTCATGACCAGCCGCCTTTCGGTCGAGCTGGTGCAAAAGGCCGCGCTGGCCGGGTGCCCTGTGCTGATCGCCGTTTCGGCCCCCACCGCACTGGCCGTGCGCACGGCCCAAGCGGCTGGCGTCACGCTGGCGGCTTTTGCCCGTGGTGGCGGGTTTGACCTTTATTCACATCCCGAACGTATCGAAACCGGAGCCACAGATGTCGCCTGAAAAAATGATCACGATGGCCAACCAGATCGCCACGTTTTTTGCGACCCAACCGGGCGAAGATCAGGCGCAGCGTGTCGCCGATCACCTGAATGATTTCTGGGAACCCCGGATGCGTGCTCAGCTGGCGGCGCATCTTGAAACGGGCGGCGAAGGCCTGGACCCATTGGTGGTTCAAGCCGCAAGCCTTCTGCGCGTCCCCTCGGACGGGTAAGCGCGCGCTTCATGCTGGAGCGCCCCCCGTGGCTGTGCTATCGGGGGGCAAATAAGCAGGAGTTTCGGCATGAAAATCGCTCATCGTGAGATTGGCCCCGACCACCCGCCTCTGGTCATCGCCGAGATCGGCATCAATCATGGTGGCTCGCTTGAGACGGCCAAGGAAATGGTGCGTCTGGCGGCGGCATCTGGCTGCGAGATGATCAAGCACCAGACCCATATCGTCGAAGACGAAATGACCGACGAGGCCAAGCAGATTTTCCCACCCAATGCCGATGTCTCGATATGGGAGGTGATGAAACAATGTGCCCTCTCGCTTGAGGACGAGGCCGAGCTGAAACGCTATTCCGAGGAACTGGGTCTGATCTGGATTTCCACACCCTTTAGTCGAGCCGCCGCCGATTTCCTGGAAGGGCTGGACGTGCCCGCCTATAAGATCGGTTCGGGTGAGGCGGATAACCTGCCGCTGATCCGCCACATCGCGCGCAAGGGCAAGCCGGTGATCCTGTCCACGGGCATGCAGACGATCGAAACCATGCGCGCCAGTGTGCAGATACTGGAAGACGCGGGTGTGGAATACGCCTTGTTGGAATGCACCAACCTGTATCCCTCGCCGGCCGAGATCGTCTCGCTGAAAGGTGTGACCGAGCTGAAGAACGCCTTTCCGAACGCTGTTGTCGGTTTCTCGGACCACTCGATCGGGCCGGAAATGGCGCTGGCATCGGTCGCGCTGGGCGCCTGCATTCTGGAGCGTCACTATACCGACACGCGCTATCGCAAGGGACCGGACATTTCGTGCTCGATGGACCCCAGCGAATTGCGCCACCTGATCGACCGCTCGCGCGAAATCTGGATTGCCGCCAACAACGACAAGAAACGCACCGGCCCCGAGGAAGACGTCTATCGCTTCGCCCGCGCCTCCGTTGTGGCGGATGCTGATCTGCCCGCTGGCCACGTCATTACCGAGGCCGACATCTGGGCCCGCCGCCCCGGCTCGGGCGATATTCCGGGCTACGAGTTTGACAAGGTTGTGGGCCAGACGCTGAAGGTCGCTGTCACCCGGAACCAGCAGCTGAAATGGAGCGATTTCGCAGAATGATCCCGGCGTGGAAACTTCGCCAGGAATGGGCGCGCTTCAAGCAGCAGCTGTCCGCGATTCCCGAGTTTTTCCTCGAGCCCATCGCCCGCCGCCGGCATGACCGCGCCTTTGCGGCAGGGTTTCCGTGCGCAGACGGAGGCGTTCCGCAATCCGGCAAGATCGCGATTGTGCTGCTCTATCAACCGGACGGGATCCTTGACAGCACGTTGAGCACCCTGGGCCATTTGCAAGAGCACGGCTATGCCCCCTTTGTGGTGTCGAACACACCGATCAGCGACGCGGACAAGACACGATTGCACCCGCAGGCCTGGCGGATCATGGAGCGCCCGAATTTCGGCTATGACATGGGCGGATACCGGGACGGCATCCTGCAACTGCTTGCTTGGGATATCACGCCGCAACATTTGCTGATCTTGAACGACAGCATTTGGTTTCCGACGCTAAGCCAGCCCCCCCTGATCCCGGCGCTGGAGCAATCCCAAGCCGATCTGAGCGGCACAATCCTGCGGGAGCGTAAGAAAATCCGCTTTCTGGAAAGCTATTTGTACCATGTTCCACAGCGGCTTTTTCAATCCCGCGCGTTTCAAGATTTCTGGCGCGGTCTGCGGATTACCTCGAACAAGTACAAGGTCATCCGTCGGGGGGAACGCGGCTTTAGCCTTGCCATGCAATCGGCGGGAAAATCGGTTCACGGACTATTCTCGAAGCCTGATTTTCTGGCGCGGATTGCAGACATGGACCGGGCGTTTCTTGAAAAAACGGTTCAACACGCGGCCCATATCTATCCCGAGTACGAGGTGGAGCAGCAAGAGCTTCTGGCTTCGTTTGACGATCCGGCATGGCCAGAGCGTGCGCGCGAGCATATCAAAAACGCGATCTCGCGCGAGAATATTTACAGCGCTTTTCCCTATGCCATGGTGCATCTGAACGCCTATCCCATTTTGAAAAAGTCGAACGACCGTTTGGCAATGCTGTGGCGCCGGGCCTACCTGACAGCGGTCCTGGCTGGCGAAATCCCCGCGCCCCCCAAACCGGTGATGCGTGAACTGCAGGCCATGTGCGATCAACATGCCGACGGATAAGATTGTGCAGCTTTGGCGGTTGTGAGATAAAGCAACGGTTTCAGACGGGCAGGGACCATACCTCCCGGATTGGTATGACAAACGACGACCCGTCATCGCATTTCGAGGCCCGAATGACCCGTAAACTTCTTTTCGTGACTGGCACCCGCGCCGATTTTGGGAAAATCGAACCCTTGGCGATCGCCGCACGTGATGCGGGCTTTGATATCGCGTTTTTCGTGACCGGCATGCACATGATGCAGCGCTATGGCCTGACCAAGGTCGAGGTGCACAGGGTCGAAGGCGCCACCGTTCATGAATTCCAGAACCAGCGCGCGGGTGATCCTCAGGACATGGTGCTGGCCAAGACGGTAATGGGTTTTTCCGACTATCTGACCGAAGCGCAGCCCGATCTGGTTGTCGTCCACGGTGACCGGGTTGAGGCGCTGGCAGCCGCACTGGTCTGCGCCACCAACTATGTGCGTTGCGCTCATGTTGAAGGCGGCGAAGTCAGCGGCACGATCGACGAGATTTTCCGGCACTGCAACACCAAGCTGGCCTATTGCCACCTTGTCAGTTCGGACCAGGCAGCGCGGCGCGTGATGGCGCTGGGCGAGCCTGCCGAGGCGATCCATGCCATCGGCTCACCCGAGCTGGATTTTCATGGCCGGTCCTCGGGCGTGACCATCGACGAGGTGCGCAGCCATTATGACATCCCCTTTGACGACTACGGGGTCTGCACTTTTCATCCTGTGACCTCCGAGGCCGCGACGATGGGCCAGCAAGCTGCCGATCTGTTCAGCGCGATGGAACAATCGGGCCGCAACTTCGTGGTCATTCTGCCCAACAATGATCCCGGCGCCGCAGACATCCTGTCGGTGATCGAAGCCCTTCCTAAAGTGCGGTTCCGCCTTATCCCGTCGATGCGGTTCGCACATTTTTCCGAACTGATGAAACATGCCTCGGGGATCGTCGGAAACTCGTCTGCCGGGGTGCGCGAGGCGCCTTTCCTGGGTATTCCTTCGCTGGATATCGGCACCCGTCAGGCACGGCGCAGCGATGCAGGCTCGGTCACCTCGGCGCAGGCTGCAGACCGCGAAACGATCCTGCGCTTTCTGGCTGATGAATGGGGTAAACGTTACGAGGCCCACACCGGTTTCGGCGCGGGAAACACCGCCGGTCGCTTTGTCGACCTGCTGAACGATCCCGCGTTCTGGAGTCGGTCTTTGCAAAAAGAATTTCAGGACATTGGCTAGGGCGCGGGGCCATAGCGGGCGGGGCTTTGGCCTTTACCTGCTGGTGACCAGGCTGCTGTGCCCCTTGGCGCCCACGCTTTTGCGGCATCGGCTGAAAAAGGGCAAAGAACTGCCCGAACGCTGGCAGGAAAAGCTGGGCAAAGCATCGGTGCAACGGCCGGACGGGCCACTGATCTGGATGCATGCCGTCGGTTTGGGCGAGGCTCTGGCCCTGCGCGCCTTGATCGTGGCGCTGAAATCTGCGCGGCCCGATTTGAACATCCTTGTTACCAGCGGCACCCGTGGCTCGGCCGAGGCGTTGGCGGCGAATGGTCTTTCCGGTGCGCTTCACCAGTTCTTGCCGATTGATTGCCCGCGCGCGCGCCGCCGATTTCTTGACCATTGGAGCCCTGATCTGGCCGTCTGGTCCGAGCAGGACATCTGGCCCGGACTGGTACATGCCACGGCCAAGCGCGGTATCCCGCAGATGTGGATCAACGCACGGATGAACGCGGATGCTTTTACGCGCCGTGCAAGAATGCCCCGTCTTTATCGTGCGACCTATGGCTGCTTTGCGCGGATCTGGGCGCAGGACGAGCAGACGGCTGGGTTCATCACTGATCTGGGCGGTGTCGCAACGATCGAAGGGTCGCTGAAACCGGCTGCGGCCCCCTTGGCCGATCAGCCCGATGAACGGGCGTTGCTTGTTGCGTCTTTGATGGGACGCCGGATCTGGCTGGCCGCGTCAACGCACCCTCAGGACGAAGCAATCGCGCTGGACGCGTATCGCAATGCCGATGCGCCCGGATTACTGATCGTCGCGCCGCGCTATGCTCATCGCGGGGCGGAGATCGAAACTACTGTGCGTGCTATGGGCTTGCAGACCCGGCGCCGCTCGAACGACGAGCTACCCGACGCCGACACCGAAGTCTATGTCGCCGACACAACCGGCGAGATGGGTCTGTTGTATCGTCTTGCCGAAACTGCCCTGATCGGCGGAACCTTCAGCGACATTCAAGGCCATAACCCGTGGGAGGCCGCCGCGCTGGGATGCGCCATCCTGCATGGTCCGCAGACGGCCAATTTCCGCACTGATTACGAAGCGCTGGACGTGGCCAATGCAGCCACCCAAGTCACCAGCGCAGCGGAGCTGGCCCGCGCGCTGACCGCCCCGGCAACTGCCCGTCAGCCCGCCCGCGCCAAGGCTCTTGTCCAAGAGGGTCGCGAGTTGGTAGAGCTGCTGGCAAAGCAATTGCTGTCCGATCTGGACACCGCCCTCGGATCCGCGTGATGACCAATTTCCCCAGCTTTCGCATGAGACTGTTCCTGGCGTTCTGGGGGCTTTTGTGGGTCGTCGCGCTGCCGCTGATCCTGCTTTATATCCGGCGGCGTGCGCGCAAGGATGCGGCCTATGGCCAGGACCTGCGCCAGCGCTTTGGCCTGCATTCCCAGCGGCTGCGCGATACGATCTGGATTCACACTGTTTCGATCGGTGAATTCCGCTCGGCAGTACCATTGATCCGCGCCTTTCTGGATCAGGGCGAGACACTGGTGATCACCCATTTCACCCCTGCCGGGCGGCGCGATATCCTCAAGATCTTTGGCGCTCAGATCGCTGAGGGACGCGTTGTGCCCGTCTGGGTTCCCTTTGAATATGATCTTTCGTTTCGGCTGTTTTTCAAAGCCTTCCGCCCGCGTTTCGGGTTGGTCATGGAGGTCGAGTTCTGGCCGCGCATGATTGCGAGCGCCCGCAAACATGGCGTACCCCTGTTCTTGTGCAATGGCCAGTATCCCTCGAAAAGCTACGCGCGCGACAAGGATCGGTTGCGTGGTCAACTGGTGCGAGGGTTTGCCGGCGTGATGATCAAGAATGACGTACAGGCCGATCGGTTCCGCGCGCTTGGCGTTCCCGACGCCGCGATCCGCATGACCGGTGAGATGCGCTTTGATCAGCCGATTGCTTCAGGCCTGCTGACGGCAGCGGACGCCCTGCGTAACCAGTGGCCTGGCGCGCGCCCTGCATTCACCATTGCCAGCGCGGTCGAGGGCGAGGACGACCTGTATCTTGATGCCATCGCGCGGATGCTGGCAGACGCTGACGCGGCGGGCCAGCCCAGGCCTCGGGTCGTTTATGTGCCGCGCGCACCCGAGCGATTTGACGAGGTCGCGCAGATGATCAAGGCGCGCGGCTGGACGGTTGCGCGGCGCTCGGAGGTGCTGAACGCTGATCTGTCCGGAGAAGTGCCGCATGACGCCGATATCCTGTTGGGCGACAGCCTGGGCGAGATGTATTTCTATCTTGCGCTGACGGATCGTGCGGTGGTGGGCGGCGGCTTTACCCCAAAGGGCGCGCATAACGTGATCGAGCCCCTGGCGTTGCAAAGACCCGTGTTCGTCGGGCCTGAGATTTGGACGATCGAATATCCCGCGCTGGATGCGATCAAAGCCGGGGTTTTAACCCAATGCGCTGATGCGGATGCCCTGGCGCAAGCGCTTGCCCCGTCAGCGCCTGTGCCTTCTGAAAGCCAGATGACCGCGTTTTTCGAAACCCATTCGGGTGGCGTGGCCCGCACCTTGCAGGCCCTTCCGGGCCTGCTGGATCATGCGCGGTCACAAGGGATTACCAGGCGCTAAAGCCCCCATCCACGTTAACAAGCTGCCCGGTCATATAGCCCGACTGCGCGCTGGCCAGGAACAGCATCACGTCTGCAATCTCGTCGGGTTGGGCCATGCGACCCGCCATGATCAGCTCGCCTACACGCTTTTGGAATTCATCCGAATGGCCGTTGAACACGGCGCCGGGCGCGATGGTGTTTACCGTGGCCTTGCGATCCGCCCAGTAGCCCGCCAGCCAAACCGTCAGCCCGTGGATGCCTGCCTTGGACACGCCATAGGCCGAGAAATTCTTGAACGGCATCCCGTCATAGATCGGGTGATGTGCCCCGTTCAGCGCGTACATGGACGCGACGTTGATCAGCGTGCACGGCCAGTTGCCAACAATATCGCGGTCCATCTGGCGCGCGATCATGAAGGCGCCGGTCAGGTTGGTGCGCATTGTGCGCTCGAAATCGGCGACGCTGGTATCGGCGAAATCAGGAAAGGGTTTGCCCGCGCCCATCAGCATCTCGCCTGTGATGGCAGCGTTGTTCAGCACCACGTTGGGCTCCCACCCGTCGGCCAGAACGCGTTTGAAAATCTCTTCGATCTGCTCTTCGCTGCCCACGTCCAGATCGTAGAAGCGGAAGTTTTCATTGCCCGCGTGTGCCTCTTGCAGCGCATCCGCACGGTGGCCGGGCAAGTCGGTAGAGATCACGCGCGCGCCTTGATCCAGCATCCGCCGCACGTAGGTTGACCCCAGCACCCCGCCCGAGCCGGTGATGAAAATGGTGCGGTCTTTCAACTGGTCAGTCATGGTGGGTCTCTCTGTCTTTCATGAGGAATTCGACGATGCGGAAATCAAGCGGTGTGTCGATGTCGGCGCAGCGCTCTTGTGGCATCACATAGGGGATCACGCGGCCTTCATACAGGGCGTTCGCGCGGCGCAGATAGTCCGGCGCAACCACATAGGTCGAGGCTGCGTGTTCATACACTTTCGGCGCCTGTTGACGGGCGACAACGCCGCCGGGCAGGGGTTTGGACACCTGCAAAGCCCCGGTTTCATCCGGTTCAACCAGGTTGAAGTACGGGTTCTTATGCGCATCACAGCACGACATCACCATGTCCGGTTTTTCGTCGAAGAACAGGTTCAGTGCGTTGTCGATATCCTCCATCAGCCGCAGGGGCGAGGTGCAATCGAGATCCAGAAACGCGGTGACAGGCTCGCCCAGAATTTCCTCAGACACCTCCAAAGCGTGCTGCCAAACCTGCCATTTCCCAGCCGTGTCACTGGCCAGATGCGCGGGCCGCAGCCCCATTTTCAGCGCACCCTTGGCGATGGCGTGCTCATAGATTTCCTCGTCATCGGTGGACACAACCACGGCATCCACGCGGGGATGTTCCAGCAGCTGGTCCAGCGACCAATCGATCAGAGGTTTGCCGCAAATTTCGCGGAAGTTCTTGCGCGGAACGCCCTTAGAGCCCTTTCGGGCGCCGATATGACCCAGGATCATGTCATGTCCTTTTTGATGGTGCCGCAGAACTGACGGTCGGCCCAGGCGTTCGCGATCATCTCGCAGCTGGGACGCGCCCGGTCCAGGCGGGGAATGTTGGGGTTGGCCGAGGGGGCCTCTTTGCCGTCGATCAGCGCCATGAAGTCAGCCATGGCGCCCAGGAACATGGCGTTGCGGTCAAACTCGACCTGGGTGATTTCAGGTGCGGCATCGGGCAGGCGGCGGGTGATGGTGCCGGTCAGCAGGTCACATTCGGCGATTGCGCCCTGACCGCGCAGGCGGATCACGCGGGAAAACACCGGCGCCAAATAGTCCATCGCGACCGAGCCTGTCTGACCCGGTCCCGCCAGCGCGATTTGCGTGGCCATGTCCACGCCGGGGAAATCGTCATGCCCAAGGCTTTCGACCGTTTTCAGAGCGGTGTTCGGAAACAGGGTATGCGCCAGGTCCAGCTCGTGACACAGGTCCAACAGGACGCCGCCGCCCTGAGGCAAAGCGGCATAACTGTCGGCGAAAGACCAGTTCGCGCGCCACTGGGTCACGTCATGGCCGATCTCAAAATCAAAGCGGAACACGGCGTCCTTTGCAACAATGTCCTGCAAGGGGCGCAGCAACGGGTGATAGCGCATCATGAAACCGGCGATGCTGCGGTCGGCGACGGGCGCGGCCGCGTTATAGAAATCGGCCAGTCCCTGCCGCGTGTAGGCCACGGGTTTTTCCACGTAGACCGGCAAAGCGTTGGCTGCACACGCTTCGATCAGCGGTTGGCGCAATTGCGTGGCGGTGGCGATCACGGCGCCCTGGGCCTTTGCGCTGGCGATGCTTTTCAGCACGCCCTCCAGCCCCAGTTCGCGCAGGGACAGGCGTTCAGCGATACCGCCCAACTGCTCGATATTGCCAGCGTGGCGCATCCCGATCGAGCCGGTGCCGATCACCAAAATCCGTTGCTGAGTCATGTCAGCCCTTTCTTTACGCCTTGCGAGACTTGCGCGCGGCATAGCCCTTGTCAAATGCCGCTTGCAGGGCGGCCGGGTCATAGTGATCGCGAACCCAGGTTTCGAAATCGCCACCATGTGCCTCGTAGGCATCCAGAACCGCGTCCAGAACGCCCGAGCGTGTGGATTTGAAGTGGATAAAGCGGCGCGACATCATTTTGCGGGCCTCGGATACGGGCTGTCCTTCGATCACCATCAGGTAAATGGCCGAGGCAAGGCTGGTCCGATCCGCCCCCGATTTGCAGTGCATGAAGAACGGGCGCTGGGTGGTGCGGAACACTTCGAGCATGCGCAGCAGTGACTCTTTGGGCGGAGCGCTCCGGGCGCCCATGCCGCTGACGTTAATTAACTCGAACCCCAGCTCGGCGCAGATGTCCTGCTCCAGCCGGAAATGAGGTTTGTTGCTGATGCCGCGAAAGTTGATCACTGTGCGAATGCCCTGGGACTTCAGCCACAGCCAGCGTTTACGCGTGGGATGGTTGCCCCGCCAAACCCCCGGCGCGATCTGGGATAGGTTGCTCCAGACGTGGCGCAAGACCTCGTGATCGACCCAGCGCATGTAGAACCGGGTCAGCTCGGCGCCTTCGGGCGTGTCGGGGATATTCTCGAACGCAGCTCGCAGTTCGGGATCTTTGCCGAAATACCATTTGAAAAAGCGCATGCAGCGGATCCTGTTATCAGGGGCCTTTGTCTGGGGCCTTGCCTCTCAGATAGCGCCTAATGCCCCGGCTTTGAAGGCCGATTTAGGAGGGGAAGCTGCCTCGCCATTTTATGCGGGCTGTGGCACCATGCGCAAAACACCGAAGAGGCGCCGAATGACCGATCTGTCCCGCATCATCCAACAGGCCCGAGGTCTGGCCCCCGCGGATCTGGTTCTAAAGGGTGGCAAGGTGTTGGACGTTGTCACCGGAGAGCTGTTGGAGGGCGATGTTGCGATCTGTGAGGGCACGATTGTGGGCATCTGCGGCAGCTATGACGTCGCGCGCGAGATTGACGTAACGGGGCAAATCCTGGTGCCGGGGTTCATCGACACACATCTGCACATCGAAAGTTCGCTGGTCACACCGTTTGAATTCGACCGCTGCGTGCTGCCGCACGGGGTGACCACCGCGATTTGCGATCCACACGAGATCGCCAATGTGATCGGTCCGGACGGCATCCGCTATTTTCAGGACGCTGCAACGCGCTGCCTGATGGATATCAAAGTGCAGCTCAGTTCGTGCGTGCCTTCGACCGAGATGGAAACCGCCGGTGCCCGGATCGAAGCGGCAGATTTGAAGCCCCTGATGGGGCATCCTGCGGGTATTGGCCTGGCCGAATTCATGAACTTCCCCGGCGTCTTGTTCCAGGATCCCGGTGTGATGGAGAAGTTAGAGCTTTTTCGTGGCCAGCATATCGATGGGCACTGCCCGCAACTGTCGGGCAACGATCTGAACGCCTATATCGCCGCCGGCATCCGCACAGAGCACGAGGCAACCACCGCCGAAGAAGCGCTGGAAAAGCTGCGCAAAGGGATGCGGGTGCTGATCCGCGAAGGCTCGGTTTCCAAGGATCTGCACGCGCTGGCCCCGATAATCACAGAGCGAAACTCGGCCTATATCTGCCTGTGCACGGATGACCGGAACCCGCTGGACATCGCGGAATACGGCCATCTGGATTACATGATCCGCACCGCGATTGAACTGGGCGCGCCACCCTTGGCCGTCTATCGCGCCGCCAGCCTGTCCGCAGCCGAGGCGTTCGGACTGAAAGATCGCGGTCAGATCGCGCCGGGTAAACGCGCCGATATTGTCACCATTACCGATCTTGCCAAATGCGATGTGCAAATGGTGCTGTGTGGCGGGGTCGAGGTGACCGATGCCGCCTTCGCTGCGCGCTATCTGATTGACCCGGTCGGGCGGCACTCGGTCAAGGCGCCGACCGTGACGGCGGATAATTTCCGCACCGCAGGCAATCGCGAAGACACGGACGTGATCGGCATTCTCGAAGGCAAGATCATCACCGAACATTTGCACGAGGTGATCCCCATTCAGGACGGCGACAAACGTCCCGATCCAGGGCGCGACCTGATCAAGATTGCCGTAATCGAACGACACGGCAAGAACGGCAATATCGCCACCGGGTTCGTGCGTGGCTTTGGTCTGCAGCATGGCGCCATCGCCGGAACGGTCTGCCACGATCACCACAACATCGCTGTTGTGGGCGCGGACTATGAGGATATGGCGCTGGCCTCGAACCGGTTGGGGCAGATCGAGGGCGGATTCGTCGTCGTGCGCGATGGTCAGGTTCTGGCGGAATTGCCGCTGCCCGTGGCGGGGCTAATGAGTCTGGATCCTTACGAATCGGTCCGTGATCAGCTGATTGACTTGCGGGCCGCCGCGCAATCCTTGGGCGTGACTCTGGAAGAGCCGTTCCTGCAACTGGCCTTTCTGGCGCTTCCGGTGATTCCCGCGCTGAAAATCACGGATCGCGGGCTGGTGGACGTGAATAAGTTCGAGATCATCTCGTAACCTTACGACATTTACGTTTTCTGCACAGCAAAATCTAATTCCACAAGTTGACGCCCCTAAGGCGACGAATTAGTTTGCATGCGAAGGAGGAGACGCCCGCAGTGGAGGCGGCCATATCCTCTTGCCCAAACGCTAGAACGGAAAGAGCAAAAATGGCTTCGAAAATCCCTGTAAACGACCTGATCTCCATCGAACGCGAGGGCGATATTGCCCTGATTTGCATCGACAACCCGCCGGTGAACGCGACCGGTCAGGCCGTGCGCCAAGGCCTGCAAGAGGCAATCGAACAGTTGAACGAAGACGGTGCCGCCAAGGCGATCGCGATCTACGCTGCGGGTCGGACCTTTGTGGCCGGCGCGGATATTCGTGAATTCGGTAAACCGCCCCAGGCGCCCAACCTGCCTGACGTCTACAATGTGATCGAAGACAGCGACATTCCGGTCGTTGCGATCATGCACGGCACCGCCCTGGGTGGAGGGCTGGAGCTGGGGCTGGCCGCGCATGCCCGCGTTGGCATCGAAGGCCTGCGTGTTGGCCTGCCCGAGATCAACCTGGGTCTGCTGCCCGGCGCTGGCGGCACCCAGCGTGTGCCCCGTCTGGCGGGCATCCCGATGGCGCTGGACATGTCCCTGTCGGGCCGCATGGTCGGCGCGCAGGAAGCCCTGGAAAAGGGGCTGATCGACCGGCTGGAAACCGGCGATCCGCGCGATCTGGCGCTGGCCGCCGCGCAGGACATCATCGACGGTAAATTGCTGGCGCGGCCCACATGCTCGCTGGATACGCCCAAGGACGACAAAACCCTGGACGATACCGCCGCGATGCTGAAGGCCAAGCAGGCGCATATGTTCTCGCCGCATAAGATTGTCGAGGCCGTCCGCGCTTCGTACCTGCCCCGCACCGAAGGGTTGAAGATCGAACGTCAGGCCTTTTGGGACTCGATGCAGACCCCGCAGCGTGCCGGTATGATCCATGCGTTCTTTGGCGAGCGTGCCGTGTCCAACATTCCCGAGGCCAAGGGCGATACCCGCGAGATCAACAAAATCGGCGTGATCGGCGGCGGTACCATGGGTTCGGGCATCGCGACGTCGTGCCTGATGGCCGGCATCCCCGTGCGCCTGATCGAGGTTGCGCAGGACGGTCTGGATCGCGGTGTCGCCACCATCACCAAGAACCTTGAGGGCGGGGTGAAACGCGGCAAGCTGAGCGAGGCCAGAAAAGACGCGGCGTTGGCCAGCCTGCAGCCATCGCTGTCGATGGAAGATCTGGCCGACGTTGATCTGGTGATCGAGGCAGTGTTTGAAAGCATGGACGTTAAAAAGGACATTTTCGGCAAGCTGAACACCATCTGTAAGGACGGCGCGATCTTGGCCTCGAACACGTCCTATCTGAACGTGAACGACATCGCCGAGTGCACCGATCGGCCGCAGGACGTACTGGGCCTGCACTTCTTCAGCCCGGCCCACGTGATGCGCCTGCTGGAAATCGTGCAGGGCGCCAAGACCGCGCCGGACGTTTTGGCCACTGGGTTCGCTCTGGCTAAGCGGTTGAAAAAAGTGGGTGTTCTGGCGCAGGTCTGCGATGGCTTTATCGGTAACCGCATTCTGGCGCACTACCTGAAAACCGCCTCGTACCTGGTGTTGGACGGCGCCAGCCCGCAGCAGGTGGATGACGCTTTGGAGGGCTTTGGTTTTGCCATGGGCCCTAACAAGGTTGGGGATCTGGCCGGTCTGGATATAGGCTGGGCCAACCGCAAACGCACCGCGGCCACCCGCAATCCCGAGGACCGCTATGGCGGTGATGTCGCCGACCGTATTTGCGAAAACGGCTGGTTCGGGCGCAAGACCGGGCAGGGCTTCTATATCTACGGTAACGGCGCGCCGATCCCGAATCCAGAGGTTGCGAAAATCATCGACGAGGTGCGCGCTGAAAAGGGAATTACACCGCAGGAGTTCACCGATCAGGACATCGTTGACCGCTATATGACCGCGATGATCGTCGAGGCGACGCGCGTGGTCGAAGAAGGTATCGCGAAACGTCCCCTGGACGTCGATATGGTGTTCTTGTTTGGCTACGGTTTCCCGCGCCATCGCGGTGGACCGCTGCACTATGCTGACACCATCGGCGCGGCCGAGCTGGTGCGCCGCATCACCGAATACGCCAAGGAAGACGCCCGTTACTGGCAGGTACCTGCCCTGCTGCAAAAGATGGCAGATGACGGATCGACCTTTGCGGATCTGAATAAATAGAGGGAGGGGAAAACGAATGGACCTGAGCTATTCAGCCGAGGACATCGCATTTCGCGATGAAGTCCGGGCCTATCTGGCGGAAAATCTGCCAAAACACATCTCGGACGCCGTGCGCGAGGGCGGGGAGCTGACCAAAGAGCTGTTGGAGGAATGGCACGCCATTCTGAACAAACGCGGCTGGCTGGCGACCATCTGGCCCAAGGAATTCGGCGGCCCCGGCTGGAGCCCGGTCCAAAAGCACATCTTCGAAGAGGAATGCTGCCGCGCTTATGCCCCGCGGATCGTGCCATTCGGCCTGTCCATGCTGGGCCCGGTGCTGCAGAAATTCGGCTCCAAGGAACAGCAGGATCACTATCTGCCGCGAATTCTGGACGGGACCGATTGGTGGTGTCAGGGCTATTCGGAACCGGGCGCGGGCTCGGATCTGGCCAGCCTAAAAACTCGTGCTGTCCGGGATGGCGACGAATGGGTCATCAACGGTCAGAAAACCTGGACCACGCTGGGCCAACACGCTGACTGGATCTTCTGCCTGTGCCGCACCGATCCGGACGCGAAACAGCAAGAAGGCATTTCGTTCATCCTGGTGGACATGAAAACTCCCGGCATCGAAGTGCGCCCGATCAAACTGATCGAGGGCGGCCACGAGGTGAACGAGGTGTTCTTTACCGACGTTCGCGTGCCCTATGGCAACCTTGTCGGCGAGGAAAACAAGGGTTGGACCATCGCCAAATATCTGCTGACCCATGAACGCACCGGCATCGCTGGTGTGGGCTTTTCGATGCAGGCACTGGAAGAGGTGAAGGCACTGGCGCGCAAGACCCTGCGCAACGGTCGCCCATTGATCGAGGACCCGCTCTTCGCCGCCCGTATCGCGCAGGTCGAGATTGATCTGGAGGCGATGAAAATCACCAACCTGCGGATGTTGTTCAAAGCGCAACAGCAGGGTGCTCCGGGGCCGGAAACGTCGATCCTGAAGATCAAAGGCACCGTTATCCATCAAGAGCTGAAGGACCTTGCGCGGCGCGCATTGGGACCGGCGGCAGCGCCGTTCCCCGGACATGTGACCGACGGCAACCTGATGTTCGGCCCGGCCGATACGGCCCACAACGCGGCGCGGTATTTCAACAACCGTAAAACCTCGATTTTCGGTGGATCGAACGAGATTCAGCGCAACATCCTGACCAAGACAATGCTGGAGCTGTGAGATGGACTTTAACCTGACCGAAGACCGCCAGATGCTGGCGGACACGCTGAACCGTTTCCTGGCTGATCAATACCCTGTCGAGCATCGCAATACGGTGGCGTATGTCGAGCCGTTCCACGATCCCTCCAAATGGGAGGCTCTGGCCGAACTGGGCACCCTGTTCGCCCTGGCCCCCGAGGACGCAGGCGGCATGGGTGGCACCGGGTTTGACATCTCGGTGGTGTTCGAGGCCCTGGGCCGTCAGATCACGTCCGAACCCATCCTGGGCGCTTGTATGGCCGCGCGTTTGTTGGGCGCAGCAGGCACAGATCTGGAAGCGTTGCTGTCCGGCGCCACGAAATACGCCGTCGGGATCAGCGAACTGGACGCGGCCTATGAGCTGGACCAAATCGCCTGTGCCGCGACCACCAATGGGGACGCGTACACACTGTCGGGCCGCAAAAGCACGGTCTATGGCGGGCAGGCGGCGGATGTCTTTCTGGTCGCCGCGCAGCTGAACGGTACGCTGGCCCTGTTTCAGGTGCAGGCCGCTGATGCCAATGTCACCGGGTACGGAATGATGGACGGGGCCGGTGCGGCTGAATTGTTGCTGGATGACACCCCTGCGACCCTGCTGATCGAAGACGCGGCAGAAGCGCTTGAGGATGCGATCAACGCCGGGATCGTCGCTCTGTGTGCCGAGGCCGTGGGCGCAATGGACGTCACTCACGCGATCACGGTTGACTACCTGAAACAGCGCAAGCAATTCGGGATTCCGATCGGCAAATTCCAGGTGCTGCAACACCGTGCCGTGGACATGCTGACCGAGATCGAGCAGGCGCGCTCGATCACCATCAAGGCAGCTGCGGAACTGGGCGGCGAGGATGCCTCGCGCTATGCTTCGATGGCAAAAAACCTGATTGGACGCGCGGCGCGGTTGGTTGCCGAAGAGGCAATTCAAATGCATGGCGGTATCGCGATGACCTGGGAATATCCGGTCTCGCATTACGCCAAGCGCCTGATCATGCTGGACGCGCAGCTGGGTGATACGGATTATCACCTGAGCCGGGTGATGGCGGGCAATCAGGCCGCATAACGTCCTGAAAAAAGGAACCCCCGGAGGTCCGAAACCTCCGGGGGTTTTCTGTTTGCGATAGGCTTGCTTTAGATCTTCACGATCTGCTTGCCGAAATTCCCACCTTTGAGCATGTTCATGAAGGCTGCGGGCGCGTTTTCCAGCCCCTCAGCCACGTCCTCGATGTACTTGATTTTGCCTTGAGCAACCAGCGGGCCCGCGCTTGCCAGAAATTCGGGCAGGCGGTTGAAATGGTCCGAGATGATGAAGCCATGAACATGCAGGCGGTTCACCAGAATGGTCCGCCACATCTTGGGCAGATTGTCCTTGGTGCCGGTCATGTCACCGCCCAACGCGCCCGCGTTGTACCATGCGATCATGCCACACAGCGGGATACGTCCGCCGACGTTCATCAGGGGCAGCACGGCCTCCAGCACTTTACCGGCGACGTTTTCAAAATAGATGTCCACGCCATCCGGGCAGGCCTCGGCCAGGGCCGTGCGCAGCTCTTTGGCATCAGCATAGTCGCGGTGATCCAGGCATTCGTCGAAACCGAATTTCTCTTTGGCCAGCGCGCATTTTTTCGCGCCCCCGGCGATGCCCACGACACGCAGGCCAAGGTGCTTGGCCATCTGCCCGACCATCGATCCAACCGGCCCCGTTGCGGCGGCCACGACCAAGGTTTCACCAGCCTGCGGGCGGCCGTATTCCATAAGCCCGAACCAGCCGGTAAAGCCCGGCATCCCAAGCACCCCCAGCGCCGCGGTCGAGGGGACCGACGGGTCGATTTTGTTCAACTGATTTCCCGGCAGGCAGCCATGCGAAGCCCAGCCGAACATGCCGAACACCGTGTCCCCGACTGCGAATTTCGGATGGTTCGAGGCAATCACCTCGCCCACGGCACCACCTTCCATGGTTTGGTCAATCTCAACTGGCTTGGCATAGGATTTTGCATCATCCATACGCCCCCGCATGTAAGGATCCAGCGACATATGGGTTACGCGGACCAGAACCTCGCCGTCGGCTGGCACTGGCATTGGGGCCTCTTCATAGCGAAAGTCCTGATCGACGGGTTCGCCTTGTGGTCTGCGCGCCAGCACGACGCGATGCATTGAATTTCCCATGTTTTCCTCCCTGATGCGGCGGTGGCCGCTGCGTTTCTAATCTATGCGGGTCGTGCTTCGAACGCGGAACACGCCGGTGCCCGAGGCGATCCGTGTGCCCAGATCGTCGGTCACCAATCCGCTAGTGAAATAGGTTTTGGCCCCGCCGCCGGTCTTGCGTCCTTCGCAGATCAGTCGGTTGCCCTTGGCCTGTCCTTCGTAGTTCACGTTCAACGACAGGGTCATGGCCAGCTTCTTGGCGTCGCGATCGCCGGTATAGCACCCCGAGAACCCCATCGCCGTGTCCAGAATGGTGGCATAGACGCCCCCGTGCGGGATGCCATAGCGGTTCATCAAATGAGGATACATCGGCAGTTCGACCCGTGCATAATCGGTTTGCCAGTCCACGATCTCGAAGCCCAGGTGACGTTGCAACGCATACGGGTCTTCCAGGATCGAGGGATCAAAGGGTGTGTCGGTCATGCCGGTCCTTCAGACAGTGCGGGCTGCATCCAGCCCGTGTTTCGCAAATACCTCGACATAGGGACCCAAAGCGATGCCACGTTGCGGGTTCGAAGCATTTCCATCCAGCGCGCGCTTGTAAACGCCTTGGATGATCCCTGCCATGCGGAAAAAGGTAAAGGCCAGGTAGAACCCGAACTTGTCCACGCCGGGCAGGCCGCGACGGGTGCAATAGGCGTCGATAAACTCGGCATCGCTCATCAGGCCCTGAGCTTCGCGGTTAACGCCGGCCAGCCCGCGCCCCTCGGTGCCCGGAGGCATCATCCATTGCATGATAACCGCGGCCAGATCGGCATAAGGATGGCCGATGGTGGACAGCTCCCAATCCAGCACGGCGGCGACTTCGGGGCGATCTTTATGGAACAGCATATTGTCGATCCGATAGTCCCCATGGACCAGTGTACGCTGTCCGTCCTCGGCGGGGATGTTGGTGTCCAGCCAGGCGATAAGCTCTTCCATAGCCGGAATGTGATCGGTTTCCGAGGCGCGGTATTGTTTGGTCCAGCGGTCGATCTGACGGCGATAATAATTCCCCTCGGGGCCATAGTCATGCAGCCCTGTCGCCTGCAAATCCACGTTGTGGATCGCGGCCAGAACGGTGTTCATCGCGTCCTGAATCGGACGCCGGTCGCCCTGCGCCAATTCGTCCAGCCGGGGATCGTTGAAATGGCGGCCGATCACTTCGTCCATGACATAAAAGGCCGAGCCAATGACACTGTCATCCTCGCACAGCAGATGCATCCGCGCGACCGGTACATCCGAACCTTGCAGCGCACTTTGCACCCGGAATTCGCGATCCACTGCGTGAGCGGATTTCAGCAGCACTCCGGGGGGTTTGCGGCGCAGAACATACGTTTGCGTAGGGGTGATCAGGCGAAAGGTCGGATTGGACTGCCCGACGTTGAATTTCTCGGCCGTCAGGGGCCCGGCAAAGCCCGGCAGGTGATCCGCCAGATAGGCGGCAACGGCATCGGTGTCCAGCTTGGTCGGGTCATCAATCGTCATGGCATCCTCAGCTATAGGTCAAAAGGGGATCAGCATTGTCCGCAGTGATGTGCGGCGTCTCGTTGAACCCATGCAGGAAGAAGTTTCGCGGAGTGAAGATAAAGCGGTTCACGGCGCAGTTCTTCATCTGGAGTTGCAGTTGGATTTGCTGATCCGAGGGCGCGTTCAGCGTGGCCGCGATCATCTGTCCGATCGCCCCGCCCGAGCTGACGGCAATCACCTTCTCTGCGCCGCTGGCGGCAATGGCTTGACGCGCGGCTTCGACGCGTCCGCTGAATTCGGCCCAGGTTTCTGGCGGGTTCTCGATTTCGTCGCGCTGCCAGGCCAGAACGGTGTCACGCAAGGTGCGGAAATGGGATTTGCGTTCCGAATGCATGTTTTCGGGCGCGGGTTTGTTGGCATAATGCGCATCCAGCAAGCCGCTGAAATCAAATTCGTTCAGGCCGGGCAGCACCGTGGCCTCGGCGGGGTCGCGACCCATGCCCTTGATGATCCCCTCCAGCGTTTCGCGGTGCCGTCGCTGCGCACCCATAAACAGCGCATCCGGGCTGACACCCTGCCGCGCCAAAGCCTTGCCCAGTTCAAAGGACTGTTCGTGGCCAAGGTCTGACAGGACATCGTAGTCGGCCGCCCCGAACGAGGCTTGGGCATGGCGAATGAGGTGCAATTCGGGCATTTGAAATCCTTTGAGATTGAGGTTGGGGCCACGGTCACTGTAGGGCCCCAACCGTCGAGGTTCAAACGGGGTTCAAAGCACTTCGAACAGGCCAGCCGCGCCCATGCCGCCGCCCACGCACATGGTGCAAACAACGTATTTAGCACCGCGGCGTTTGCCCTCGATCAGCGCGTGGCCGACCATGCGGGCGCCGGACATGCCATAGGGGTGACCAACCGAGATCGCGCCGCCGTTGACGTTCAGAATCTCTTCGGGGATGCCCAGCACGCGGGCCGAGTGCAGAACCTGACAGGCGAAGGCCTCGTTCAGCTCCCACAGGCCGATATCGTCCATCTTCAGGCCGTGCGCTTCCAGCAGTTTGGGCACCGCATAGATCGGGCCGATCCCCATCTCGTCTGGCTCCAGACCTGCCGCCATCACGCCCACATAGCGGCCCAGAGGTTGCAGCCCGCGTTGCTCGGCGACCTTGGCCTCCATGATGACCGAGGCCGAGGCCCCATCAGACAGCTGGCTGGCGTTGCCGGCAGTGATGAACTTGCCCTCTTTGACGGTCTGGCCGTCCTTGAATACTGGCGCCAGGCTTTCAAGGTTTTCGATGGTTGTGCCGGGGCGGTTGCCCTCGTCCTTGGTCAGCGTGACCTCTTTGAAGGACACCTCTTTGGTTTCCTTGTCCATCACGCCCATCGAGGTG
This sequence comes from Thalassovita sp., assembly GCF_965218685.1. GTDB lineage: Bacteria > Pseudomonadota > Alphaproteobacteria > Rhodobacterales > Rhodobacteraceae > Thalassobius. The sequence goes on from NZ_OZ244657.1 coordinate 1,137,933, forward strand.
GTCAGCGGCACGATCTCGTCATCGAACTTGCCTGCCTCTTGCGCGGCGGCGGTGCGCTGCTGCGATTGCAGGGCATAGGCGTCCTGATCCTCGCGGCTGACGTTGTACCGGTCGGCCACGATCTCGGCGGTTTCCAGCATGGACATATACAAAGACGGCTTGTTCTTTTTCGTCCACGGGTCGGCCATCCAATCGGTGCGCATCTGCTGGTTCTGCACCAGAGAGATCGACTCCACGCCGCCACCGATACAGATGTCCATGCCGTCATGCACAACCTGCTTTGCGGCCGTCGCGATGGCCATCATGCCGCTGGCACATTGGCGATCCATCGACATGCCGCCGATGGTGACGGGCAGGCCCGCGCGGATCACGGCCTGACGGCCAATGTTGCCCCCGGTCGAGCCTTGCTGGATCGCCGCGCCAATGACGCAATCGCTGATCTCCGAGCCGTCCAGACCGGCGCGGCTGACAGCGTTGCTGACGGCATGGCCGATCAGCTCTTGCGCCGAGGTGTTGTTGAAAGCGCCGCGATAGGCCTTGCCAATCGGGGTGCGGGCGGTGGAAACGATGACTGCGTCACGCATGGTTCAGTCCTTTTTCTGCAAGTCTATGCCGCGCAACTCGGCGGCCATTGCGATGTATTTTTCAGTTTGCGAGAAGGCGCCCTCCATCGGGGTCTGGCCTTCTGCGCTGCGGATGGTGTCCATGTTGGCCAGAACGCCCTCGGGGGACAGATCATCGCCCTGCAGCGCCACGCCGCGGCTTTCGTAGATCTTGGTTTCGGCAAAGCAGCCGCCACCGGCGCCCAAGATCATCCGGCTGGGTCCGTCTTCACTGACCAAGGCCAACAGGCCGGGGGTGATGGTTTCGGGCTTCAGCAGATCCTTGACCTCGGCTGGGAACAGCTCTTCGGTCATGCGCGTCGTTGCGGTGGGGGCCAGCATGTTGGTGCGCACGTTCTTGCGGCTTCCTTCGTGGTGCAGCACGTTCATCAACCCCAGCATCGAAGCCTTGGCCGCGCCATAGTTCGACTGCCCGAAATTGCCATACAGCCCCGAGGACGAGGTGGTCAGAACGATCCGGCCATACTCGCGTTCCAGCATGTGCCGCCACAGGGCGTGCGTGCAGTTGACAGAGCCCATCAGGTGCACGTCCACGACCTTTTGGAAATCATCCAGGGTCATCTTGGCAAAAGTCTTGTCGCGCAGGATGCCCGCGTTGTTCACCAAAATGTCCACGTGGCCATATTCGGCGATGGCGTGATCCACCATGGCCTGCACCTGCTCGGGGTCAGCGACGTTGGCGCCGTTGGCGATGGCTTTGCCCCCAGCGGCACGGATTTCCTCGACCACGGTCTGGGCGGCTTCAGATCCTGTCCCGGTGCCGTCCGTGGCCGCACCCAGATCGTTCACGATGACCTTGGCCCCACGTGCGGCCAGACCCAGCGCATGGCTGCGGCCCAGACCTGCACCTGCCCCGGTCACAATCGCCACGCGGCCGTCAAAACGCACTTCACTCATTCTGTTTTCTCCAAGTATCTGCGACCCAGCCAGTCGGCGACCAGCGCGGGTTTGTCTTCGCCTTCAATCTCGACCGAGACGGTCGTGGTTGTTTGTATCTCACCGGGGCGGATTTCCTCGAAGGCTTTCAGCACGAAACGGCCGCGAATACGTGCGCCGGACCGCACGGGCGAAACAAAGCGCAACTTGTTGAACCCATAATTCACCGCCATGGCCGTGCCCTCGATCGAGGGCATCTGGTAGGCCATCGAGGACAGCATCGACAGGGTCAGGAACCCATGCGCGATGGTGCCGCCAAAGGGCGTTTTTGCGGCGGCCTCGGGATCGACATGGATGAACTGGTGGTCGTCGGTGCATTCCGCGAACGTGTCGATCTGGTCCTGAGTGATCGTGGTCCATTCGGATACACCCATTTCCTTGCCAAGCATGGCGCGGAAGGCGTCAAGGGTCAGTAGTTCAGAGCTTGGGATGGACATCTATAGCTCCTCGTTGAACAGGTTGGCGGGGGCGTGTGACTGCAGCCCACCCGACAGCGGCAGAACCGCGCCCGAAACATAGGCCCCGCCCTTGCCGCAAAGGTATTGCAGCGTTCCCGCGATATCCTCGGGGCAGCCGACGCGGCCCAATGGGATGCCCTTGGCCGACCGTTCCTGACCTTCCTCGGTGCCGATGGCAAAGGCGGTCATGTTCGAAACAAACGGCCCCGGAGCGATCGCGTTCACCGTGATCCCCTGCGGTGCCAGGTCGTTGGACAGCACACGGGTCATGTGATGCACCGCGCCTTTTGACACTGCATAGGAATAGGTCGCCGTGCCCTTGGGAATTTCCCCCATGACCGAGCCCACGTTGACCACGCGCGCGGGATCACCGGGGGTGCTGGCCTTTAACATCAACGGCAGCAGGCTTTGCGTCAGATGGAACATTCCGGTGACGTTCAGCCGCAGCAGCTTGTCCCACGCCTCATAGGGATGCTGCCCCAACGGCGCGCCCCAAGTGCGGCCGGCGTTGTTCATCAGGATGTGCAGCGAGTCGGTGCGCTTGCTGACCTCGGCCACCAGATCGGCGATGCCTTCTTCGGTCGCCACATCCCCGCCAAAACCTTCGGCACTGCCGGCATAGCCCATCTTGTTCAGCTCGTCGGCGACGGCCTGACACGCTTCGGCCTTGCGGCTGGCGATCAGCACACGCGCCCCGGCGGCGACCAGCCCTTCGGCGGCCATGCGGCCGATGCCGGTGGCCCCACCCGTGACCAAAGCGGTCTTGCCGCTGAGGTCGAACAGATCATTCGGTTTCATTCTCTCTCCCCTTTAACTTTTTGCTCAAAACTCACGTACCGCAGCAACCTGAGCGGCGTGATAGCCGTAATCGCCCAGCCATTCGGCCCCGACGCGCGCGCGTTTCATGAAAAACCCGATGTCGTATTCGTCTGTCATGCCGATCCCGCCATGCATCTGAACGCCTTCGCTGACGGCCAGCTTGGCGGTCGAGGTCGCGCGCGCCTTGGCCAGAGAAACAGCCATGGTCGCCTGATCCGGTGCTTCGTCCAGTACGCGGCCAGCGTTGGCGATCGCACTTGCGGTCACTTCGATCTCGCTCCAAAGATGTGCCGCCCGATGTTGCAGGGCCTGAAACGCCCCGATGGTCCGACCGAACTGTTTGCGCTCTTTCAGATAGCCGACGGTCATCGCGTAAGCACCGCCCGCTACACCGGCCAGTTCGGCTGCAACGGCGGCCTGTCCGGCCTCTAACCCGTGGCGGATGGCGGCCAGTCCGTTGTCCAACTCGCCAATGATGTCATCCCCGGTGACGGAAACACCCATCAAATCGATCCTTGCATGGTCGCGGCTGTCAACGGTTGGGGTCGCGGTCCGAGAAATCCCGGCGCGATCTGCCTCGATGTCAAACAGGGTCAGGCCCCGCGCCTCTCCGGGGGCGCCGCCCGTGCGGGCCAGCACCAGCAGCCGATCGGCCGAGCCGCCATCGGCGACAAACCCCTTGCGACCGGTCAGAGTGAACCCGTTTCCGGCCTTCGCCGCGGTCAGCGCCGTGGCGGTCGGAGCGAACTTTGCGCTTTCATCAATAGCCAGCGCATAGGTTATGGCACCCTCGGCAATTTGGGTTAACGAATGGCGCGCGCGGTCTGTTGCAGCATTCCGCAAAGCGGAAGCGGCTACCACAGAAGTCGAGATGAACGGACTTGCAGCCAGCACGGTGCCCATTTCTTCGCACAGGATTCCGGCGGCGCGGTGGCCCATATCGGCGCCCCCTTCGGTTTCGGGAACCAGGACGCCACTCCATCCCATTTGCGCCATTTCGCGCCACAGACCGGGATCGTAGGCGCGCGACTTCTCGCGGTTTTCACGCAGACCACCAACAGGCGAAGCGTCTTTCAGAAACCCGCGCGCGGAATCGCGCAGCAGGGTTTCGTCTTCGGTTTCAAGAAGACTTTGCATATCAGATTTCCCTATTTAGACGGCAGCTCGAGGACACGTTTGGCGATAATGTCCAGCATGACCTCACTGGTGCCGCCCTCGATCGAGTTGGCCTTGGTGCGCAGCCATTCCGGCGCCAATGACCCGTGCGGGCCGTCCCACTCCACCCCTTCGCTGCCCGTCGCGGACATCAGAATTTCATAGCGGCGCTTGTTCAGCTCGGTGCCGAAATACTTGAGCATGGCGCTGGCATTGCCGACCCCGCGACCTGATTTTGCCTGATCCTTGTAGCGGTCCATTGTCAGGTCAAAAGCCAGGTTGTCGACCTCAAGCTCCATAGCCTCTGCACGCAGAACCGGGTCGGCATTGTCACCCAAAACTGCGCCGACCGAGCGGCCGCCCAACAGCCCGCCTCCGCCGGCACCGATCATTTCACGCTCGTGAGTCAGCAGATGTTTCGCGACATCCCAGCCGCGGTTTTGCGTGCCTACGATCGAAGAAACTCCTTCATCATAAGACTTCGGAACCTTCACATTGTCGAAAAACGTCTCGCAGAATGGGGACTTGCCCGAGATTAGCTGGATCGGCTTGGTGGTCACACCGGGCGAGGTCATGTCGATCAACATGAAGCTAATCCCCAAGTGTTTAGGCGCTTCGCGGTCAGTGCGGACCAGTGCGAAAATCCAGTCGGCCTTGTCTGCGTAAGAAGTCCAGATTTTCTGGCCGTTCACCAGCCAGTGGTCCCCCATGTCCTCGGCACGGGTTTGCACGCTGGCCAGATCACTGCCGGCTCCTGGTTCGGAATATCCCTGGCACCAGCGGATCTCGCCGCGGGTGATGGGGGGCAGGAAATGTTTCTTCTGCTCTTCGGTGCCGAATTCCAGAAGCGCGGGGCCCAGCATCCACAACCCAAAGCTTTCCAGAGGAGAAGGAGCCCCAAGGCGCGTCATCTCTTCACGAAATGCTTTTTCCTGCGCGCGGGTCAGCCCGGCGCCGCCATAGGCTGTCGGCCAACGTGGGGCGGTCAGGCCTTCAGCGCGGGCGCGCTCCAGCCATGTTTTCTGATCCTCGCGCTGGAATACCCAATTGCGGCCGCCCCAGACGATAGCGTCCTCGCCCAATTGCTGGTTTCGCAACGTTTCAGGACAGTTCTGGTCGATCCAGTTTGCAAAGGCCTGATTGTCATTGGCCCCGCTTTCCAACCCCTTGATCATCAACACCCCTCCCTCTGGCGTTTTTCACTATGCAGAATAGTATTTCACAAAATGATTGACAACTGCACAAGCTTCTCGTTTGATCGGCCCCGCGAGGGGGCCTCCATCTGGAATGGTCCTTTCTTTCTAGAGGGAGGAAAACCATGAATCTTGTTAAATCTGCCGCGCTGGCAGCAGCGATTGCCTTTGTTTCAACGGCAGGAGCGTCGGCCGAGACGCTGAAAATTGCTTTTATTGACCCGCTTTCCGGGCCGTTTGGGCCGTCGGGTCAGGCTGGTCTGAACGAATGGAATTACGCTGCGGCACAAGTCAATGCCAAGGGTGGGATCGGCTGAAAGGACGTCGAAATCATCGGTCTGGACAACAAGATCAACCCCAAGGAATCGCTGGTTCAGCTGCAAAAAGCGCTTGATCAGGGCGTGCGATTCATTGCTCAGGGCAATGGATCGTCCGTGGCTTCGGCGTTGATCGACGCGATTGCCAAACACAACAAACGTAACCCGGGCGAAGAGGTTCTGTTCCTGAACTACGCAGCCGTGGATCCCGCATTCACCAATGACCGCTGCAACTTCTGGCACTTCCGCTTTGATGCCGACGCCGACATGAAGATGGAGGCCGTGACAGATTGGGTGAAGGCTCAGGACGCGATCAAAAAGGTCTACATCATTGGGCAGGACTATTCCTTCGGTAAGGCCGTGTCGGCTGCCGCGGTGAAGAACCTGGGTGAAAAGCGCCCCGATATCGAGATTGTCGGCAACGAACTGCACCCGCTTGGCAAGGTGAAGGACTTCACCCCCTATGTGCAGAAGATCATCAGCTCGGGCGCGGATGCCGTGATCACAGGGAACTGGGGCGCGGATATGGTGCTGCTGATCAAGGCGGCAATCGATTCCGGTTATGATGGCCCGATCCTGACCTATTATGGTGGTTCCAAAGGGGCGGCGACCGCGATGGGCGCTGCTGCGGTTGGTCAGGTCAAAGCCATTGTTGAACACAACACCAACCTGCCGATGCCTGACGCGCAGGCCACCTATGTGGACGGGTACGAGGCGGCCTATCCGGATGACAACTACTACTATCACCGGATTCACAATGCCATGAACATGCTGGCCATGGCCGCAGACAAGGCAGGCAGCACCGAGCCTAAGGACGTCGCGTTTGCGCTGGAGGGCATGACCTATGAAAGCTCGACCGGCACCGTGACCATGCGAGCTGACAACCACCAGATCCTGCAGCCGATGTTCATGTCGACATTCTCGGACAATGTGGGCCGTGGGGTCGAAGGTTTGCCCCTGGGCTGGGCCTCGGGCGAGGCTGACCGGATCGAGGCCGAATCCACCGCGACCGACACCACCTGCAAAATGAAGCGCCCGTCTTAAGCGCCTTTTGCTGAACTCTAAGGGTGCCGTCTGTCCGCAGATGGCACCCGCCGATTAAGAGGTTTCCATGGAAACGATCGTATTTTCACTCCTGAACGGGGTGATCTACGGCCTCCTGTTGTTCATGCTGTCCAGTGGTCTGACCCTGATTTTCAGCATGATGGGCGTGCTAAACTTTGCACATGCCAGCTTTTACATGCTGGGGGCCTATTTCGCTTATACTATCTCTGAGGCCAGTAGTTTTTGGCTGGCGCTGGTTTTTGCCCCGATCCTGGTGGGTCTTGTGGGCGCAGCTGTCGAACGCTGGGGCCTGCGCACGGTGCACGTGAATGGCCACGTGGCCGAGCTGCTGTTCACCTTTGGTCTGGCCTATCTGATCGACGAGGTGGTCAAGATCATCTGGGGCCGCAACGCCGTGGATTATCGTATCCCCGAGTTGCTGGATTTCCCCCTGTTCGAACTGTTCGGCGCGCAATATCCGGCCTACAGGATTTTCACGCTGTTTGTCGCGCTGGCGATGCTGGTCGCGCTGTGGTTCATCCTGAACCGTACCCGTGCAGGTCTGATCATTCAGGCGGCGCTGAGCCATCCGCATATGGTGGGGCATTTGGGACATAACGTGCCGCGCATTTTCATGACCGTGTTCGGTGTGGGCTGTGCTTTGGCCGGTCTGGCTGGTGTAATCGGAGGCAACTATCTGGTCACTGATCCGGCGATGGCCGTTCAGATGGGACCGATTGTTTTCGTGGTGGTCGTCGTTGGCGGTTTGGGCAGCCTGATGGGCGCCTTTCTGGCCGCGATGCTGCTGGGTCTGTTGCAAACCTTCGCCGTGGCGATCGATGCCAACTTTGCCGACCTGTTCGGCTGGCTTGGACTGTCCGCGACCTCCGAGGTCGGCAGCATCTCTATTTCGTCACTTGCGCCGATGATCCCGTTCCTGATGCTGGTGCTGATCCTGATGGTGCGCCCGCGTGGCCTGTTGGGGGACCGTGAGCTATGAGCGATCAGACTATTCAGAATTTCGAAAACCTGGCGCCCTCGGGCGGTCAGAAATTCGCGCAGCGCGTGCTGCCCTTTGCCGGGCTGGCGCTGGTGCTGGTGCTGATCCCTATGATGGGGCCGTCGCGCACGATGTATTCGCTGATGAATGCGATGGGCATCAATATCGTCTTCGCGCTTAGCTATAATATGCTGCTTGGTCGGGGTGGGCTGCTGTCCTTTGGGCATGCGGTGTACTTCGGGCTGGGGGGCTATGCCGCCGTTCACGCGATGGGATGGATCGAGGATGCCGCCTATGGAGATGGCGGGTTCTGGGCCGGGTATCCGGTGTTCTTCCTGCCGATTATTGGGTTCGCTGGCGGGGCGCTGGCCGGTGCGATCATCGGTTGGCCATCCTGCCGTCGGGCGGGCACACCCTTTGCCATGATCTCGCTTGGTGTGGCCGAGCTGATCGCGGCGGCAGGGTTCATGTTCGGGTCAATTTTTGGCGGCGAAGAAGGCATCTCGGGTGACCGTATGAACGGGCCGGAAATGTTTGGCCTGTCGCTGGGGCCGATCAACGAGGTTTACTGGTTCATCGCATTCTGGACCCTCGTTGGCGCGGTGGGCACCTATGCCTTCACCCGCACCCCGCTGGGCAAGATGTCTGAGGCAACGCGTGACAACCCCGAACGGGTGGAGTTCGTGGGCTATGACCCGCAGCGCGTGCGCTATCTGGTGTTTATCTTCGCGGGCGGTTTCGCAGGTCTGGCGGGCGGTATGGCTGCTGTGAACTATGAAATCTTCACCCCCGAGGCGCTGTCTCTGGCCCCTTCGGGCATGGTGCTCTTGATGGCCTATATCGGCGGTATACGGTACTTCGCGGGGCCGATTCTGGGCGCCATTGTGCTGACCTATATGCAGTCGATGATGTCGGATTATTCCGAAGCGTGGCTGCTGTATCTGGGCATCCTGTTCATGGCCGTTGTGATGTTCGCCCCCGGTGGTCTGGCTGGGATTGTGGCAGGTCTGTTCAACGGTCTGCGGTCCGCCGATCGCGGCGAGCATATCGGCAAATGGCTGGTCTATGGGCTGGGCTGTGTTCTGCTGCTGATTGGCGTGATCGTTCTGGTCGAAGTCGGTGTGAATTGGTCCAATGGCTATGGTCACAGCTTCGAACCCTTCGGGCTGCATCTGTCGACAGGATCGGTCCTGACCTGGGCGCTGATCATCCTGCCAATCGTGGCCGGCGCGGGTATCCTGCGCCACGCTCACATCCGCAACAAGGAGGGTCACGCATGACGCAACCGGCACTTTCTATTACCGATCTGACCAAGGATTTCGGACCGGCCAAGATTATCCAGGGCGTGTCTCTGGATATCGAACCGGGCGAACGCCATGCCATCATCGGGCCGAACGGGGCGGGGAAATCCACCTTGTTCAACCTGATCTCGGGGGGGTATCACCCCACGTCGGGAAGCGTAAAGCTGCGCGGAACCGAGATTGGCGGGCAGAAACCGTACCGCATCAACCGAATGGGCCTGTCGCGCAGTTTTCAGGTCTCGAACATTTTCGCGAACATGACCGTCCGCGAAAATGTCCGCTGCGGGGTGCTTTACTCGATGGGCTACGGCTACAGTTTTTGGCGCAATGTGGGGAACCTCAAAGAGGTGCAGCGCAAGACCGCTGAGATTCTGGAGTCGGTGGACTTGCTGGACAAGGCAAACCTGCCTGCGGCCCTGCTGCCCTATGCCGATCAACGCACGCTGGAAATCGCGATCACCATCGCGGGCGGGGCGGATGTGATCATGCTGGACGAACCCACGGCCGGCATGTCGCACTCGGAAACCGAACGCGCTGTGGCCCTGATCAAACAGGCCACCGAGGGTAAGACCCTGCTTATTGTCGAGCATGACATGGGAGTGGTGTTCAACCTGGCCGATCGGATCAGCGTGCTGGTTTACGGCCAGATCATCGCGACCGGCAAGCCCGAGGAAATCCGTGGCGATCCCAAGGTGCGCGAAGCCTATCTGGGCGACGAGGCAGACGCGTTAGAACAGGAGGGCGCGGCGTGACCCAACCAATGCTTACGGTCAAAGACCTGAACGCCTTTTACGGCAAGTCCCACGTGTTGCGCGGGGTCGAAATGGAGATCATGCCCGGCGAGGTGATTGCCCTGCTGGGGCGCAACGGGGTGGGGCGATCCACCACCGCCAAGGCCATCATGGGCGAGGTGCCGCCCAAGGGGGATATCACGTTCAAGGGGCAGGTGATCTCGGGGTTGGAAAGCCACAAGATCGCGCGGTTGGGATTGGGCTATGTTCCTGAAAGCCGGGACATTTTTCCCACCATGACCGTGCGCGACAACCTGATCCTGGGGATCAAGAACATGAAAACGCCGGGGAAATACTCGGTCGATGACATGCTGGATATGTTCCCCAACCTGCGCGAGCGGGCGGACAACCTGGCGGGGGTTCTGTCGGGCGGTGAAAAGCAGATGTTGACGATGTGCCGGACCCTGATGGGCGATCCGGACCTGATCATCATCGATGAACCGACCGAAGGCCTGGCCCCGAAAATCGTGCATCAGATCGGTGACATGATCGCCGAGATCGCCAAAACCGGCGTTGCGATTTTGCTGGTCGAGCAGAAGCTTTCCATCGCGCTGCGGATCGCCAACCGGGTTTACGTGATGGGCCATGGCGAGATCGTCTGGTCCGGCACTCCGGATGAATTCCGCGACCGCGAGGATGTGCGTAAGGAATGGCTGGAGGTCTGAACGGCCCCGGCCAGGAACAAGCGGGGCGCCCGGTTGGGCGCCCCGTTTTCATTACCGCAGATCGGGCAGCACGTAATCTGCCAACTGCTTGCGTAATGTCAGCTTCGAAGTTTTGCCCGTCGCGGTCAGCGGCAAAGCGTCGACCCAAAGCACATCATCGGGCAGCTGCCACTTGGCGAAATGCTCGGACATATGGGTGTGGATCGTGTCCAGATCGGGTTTGTCCTCACCGGCGGCAACGGCAACCAGGATCGGTCGTTCGTCCCACTTGGGATGAGGCATGGCGATCGCCGCGCATGCCGCGATTTGCGGATGGGACATGGCCGCGTTTTCCAGATCGATCGAGGAAATCCACTCGCCGCCCGACTTGATAAGGTCCTTGGCGCGGTCCTGGATGGACAGAATTCCGTCGCTGTCGATGCTGGCGATGTCGCCGGTGCCGAACCAACCCTCCGCGTCCAACGCGGCCTTGGTTGCCTCGGGGTTGTTGAAATATCCCGAGACAACGGTGTTTCCGCGCACGTACAACTCGCCCACTGCTTTGCCGTCGTGGGGCAGTTTTTCTCCGTCGTCGTTAACGATTTTCAGCTCGACACCAAAAACACGACGACCCTGAAGAGATTTCTTGTCGATCATCTGATCAAAGGGCAGCTCTTCGACCCAGTTGGGCATGACACCATGGGTGCCGATGGGGCTCATTTCGGTCATGCCCCATGCATGGCCCACGGCGACGCCCAATTTCTCGAAGGCTTCGATCATGCTGCGCGGCGCGGCCGAGCCACCGACCACCACGTCCGAGAACCCCTCGGGCTTGCGGCCCTGTTTTTCGATCTCGGCCATCAGACCCATCCAGACAGTGGGGACGCCCCAGGCGCTGTCGACCTTTTCAGTGTCCATCAGTTTGAACAGGCTTTCACCATCCAGATGCTGACCGGGCATGATCAGATTCAGCCCAAGCATCGGCGCCGCATAGGGCAGGCCCCACGCGTTGACGTGGAACAGCGGCACGACGGGCAGCACCTTGCCCTCTTTCGGGATGGCGCCACCTACGGTGCTGGCCAGGATCAGTGCGTGCAGCACGGTCGAGCGGTGCGTATAAAGCGCTCCTTTGGGATTGCCCGTGGTCCCCGAGGTATAGCACAGTCCGCAGGCGGTGTTCTCGTCGAATTCGGGCCAGTCGTAATGGTCGGGCTGGCCGTCCAGCAGCTCTTCATAGCACAGGGCGTTCAGGGTGTTTTCAGGCATATGGGCCCGGTCGGTCATCACCACGTAGGTGATGCTGTCGGGCAGTTGATCTTTCACGGCCTCAAGGATCGGAACAAAGGTCGTGTCCACGAAAATCATCTTATCGGCAGCGTGGTTGACGATATAGATCAGCTGCTCGGCGGACAGGCGTGGGTTGATCGTGTGGCAGATCGCACCCAGCCCCGAAATGGCATAGTACAGCTCGAAATGGCGATAGCCGTTCCAGGCCAGTGTCGCGATCCGGTCGCCCAGCTCGACCCCGTGCGCCTGCAATGCATGCGCCAATTGCGCCACGCGTGGCACGGTTTCGGCATAGGTCTGGCGATGAATGTCGCCTTCTGTTCTGACCGAAACGATTTCACAGCCCGCATTCGCATCTGCTCCGAACGTCAATAGATCGCTGACCAACAGCGGCCGCTGCATCATCATGCCCTGCATGATTTCCTCCCTTAGAAAAATCTCCCTGCTGTATACACTAGCGCGAAGCCACGCTGCGCCAAAATGAAATTACATTCCGCATGGCGATTTTTGCCGATTTTCAGGGCAAACGCGGCGGCAAGTGATTTTGGCAGAAATTCAACGGGTTAATTGTGAAAATGCCGTACCGTCACTTTTGCCCGGAGCAGCGGCGCAGTTGCTTGGGGGGCGGCTAGAGCCTAATCTGACGGTCGTGAACCTGGGCCCCCCGCGGCACCGGATGAGAGGGAGAAAGAGACCGATGAAGGCCATTGTCAGCCATGAATTCGCACCGCTTGATGCATTGAAATACGAAGAGGTCGCCCACCCCCAGCCCTCGGGGCGCGAGGTGGTAATCAAGGTCGAGGCCGCGGGCGTGAACTATCCTGATGGGCTGGTGGTGCAGGGCCTGTACCAGATGAAACCTCCGCATCCTTTCACCCCCGGAATGGAGGCCGCCGGTGTGATCGAGGCCGTCGGTCCCGACGTGACCACCCTGAAGGTTGGTCAACGCGTGGCCACTATCTGCAGCTTGGGTGGATACGCTGAAAAGGTGCTGGTCGACGAACGCCGCGCCTTTGCGATTGACCAGATGGATGGCGGGGATGCCTGCGCGCTGTTGGTAGCCTATGGCACCTCGCATCACGCGCTGAAACAGCGGGCGCAACTGAAAGAGGGCGAAACCCTGTGTGTTCTGGGTGCCGCCGGGGCCACCGGGATCGCGGCCGTGCAGATTGGCAAAATCATGGGTGCACGGGTGATTGCCGTCTGTTCAACCGACGAAAAGCGCGAGCTTGCCAAACAGGCCGGCGCGGACGAGGCGATCGGATATGACGATCTGAAAAACGATCTGAAGGCGCTAACCGATGGTAAGGGCGTGGACGTGGTCTATGACTCGGTCGGTGGGGCGGCGTTTGACGCGTGCTCGCGTTCGATGGCACGGAACGGTCGGCTGCTGGTGATCGGCTTTGCCAGTGGCGAGATTCCCAAGTTCCCAGTGAACCTGTCTTTGGTCAAGGAATATGCTGTGGTCGGTGTGTTCTGGGGCAACTTCACCCAAGCCGAACCACAGGTCTATGCCGACAACATGAAAGAGCTGGTCGGCTGGTACAGCGCAGGCAAGGTCAAACCGCTGATCGAGGGACGCTATCCCCTGTCCGATGCCGCCGAGGTGCTGAAACGCGTGTTGGGGCGTGGCGCGACAGGGAAGCTGGTGTTGGTGCCCTAAGCGGGCCGCGTATCACCAAATCAGAAGAATTCCGAGGCATGGCGCATTTGATTAGGCGCCTGTTTCGGTCCGAGATTGCTGATTGCGTGTTTATCCAAGGACGGCCCGAAGCCTAAAGGGCCACGCAGGGAGCCGCTGGAAAAATACGTTTGCGAATGGCTCAATGGGACCAGAGCCAACACCTATCGGCGATTAGTTCAGTTGGCAGCATAGTTAAGCTTTCATGCGAATGAAGTAAATTTCATGGAATAATTAATCCATTAAAATCTGAATGTTATAGGCTTTGTTCTGACAAAAGTTGGGATGCTTTTGATCTAGTCAAGGCGTGCAGGCGTATCCTCTCATATCAAACTGGAGGAAATAGATATGCTACGACGGACTTTCTTTAGCGCAGCAGCGGGCCTTGCCCTTGCTCTGACAGGCACCACAGCAATGGCTGATGGGCACGGCAGCAAAATGGATATTGTGGATACAGCGGTAAGTGCTGGTTCTTTCACAACGCTCGTTGCCGCTGTTCAGGCGGCAGGACTGGTTGAAACTTTGAAAGGAGACGGCCCTTTCACTGTTTTCGCACCCACCGATGATGCATTTGCAGCACTTCCTGCCGGAACAGTCGAGACACTGTTGAAGCCTGAAAATCGTGACCAGCTTGTTGCCGTGCTGACATATCATGTGGTCCCAGGAAAAGTCATGGCATCTGATTTGTCCGGCAAAAAACTCTCTGTGGAAACCGTTAACGGTCAGTCAGTGCAGATCAGCGCATTCAGCGGCGTCTCGGTAGACAACGCTAAAGTCGTACAAGCAGACATTGACGCTTCAAACGGTGTAATCCACGTCATCGACGCAGTTATCCTGCCAAAGTGATCAAGATTACATAGACTAAAACGGGGTCGCTCTAGGGGCGGCCCTTTTTTTGGGGCATCAATAGCGATCTTTAAGGCTGCCGTGTCCGTAAAGCTGTCGCTATTTGGTTCTGAACTCCAGGCGTATTGAGGCCTAGCCGCTCACTCGCGCGATGGTGTTGCGCATCTGAACCAGCTTGGGGCCCAGCTCTTCGATCAGGCGTTCCTTGGGCAGGATATAGGCCGGACCGCCCAGGTTGAAGGACAGCATGGGCGTGTCGCCGTGCATCGACCGATACGGTACCGAGACCGAGTTCACATCCGGCTGCCACTGCCCGATATTGGCATAAAAACCCTGGGTGCGGATCTGCTCGGCCGCTTCGGCAATCTCGGCTTGGGTGCGGGGCCAGTCCTCGGGCGCGGTGCGGTCATGGATGCGCTGCATGATCTGGGCGCGCTCGTGTTCGTCCGTGCCAGCGATATAGGCGCGCCCCATGGCCGAGCGGGCCAGAGAAATACGCGAGCCTACGTTCAACTGCAGCGAAATCATCCCTGCGGACGCCCGTGCTGCCGCGATATAGGTCATGGTCATGTCGTCGCGCCCGCCAAGGGCCACCAACACGCCGTCGCCGCATTCGTCTGCAAGGCGCTGCATATGGGGCTGCACGGTTTCGCGGATGCGCAGGCCGCCCAGGCAGGCATAGCCCAAGCCCAGAACCGGCACGCCCATTTTGTAGCGTCCGGTGTTTTCTTCGTAGACCAGATAGCCCAGCTTTAGCAGGGTGTATGTCAGGCGGGACACGGTCGAGTTCGGCAAACCCGTCCGTTCGGCCAATTCGCGGTTGCCCAGGCCACCGGTATCGTCGGGTTTGAACGCGCGCAAGATTTCCAGGCCGCGATGCAGCGATGTCACAAACTGGCGATCGTTTTCGTATTCAGCCTCGACCAGATCGGCCGCGGTTTCAGTCGTTCTTTTTCGCACACCGTTCTCCGTGGCTTGCGTCTCATCCGTGGTGAGATGAGAGAGGGTTGCTCGCAACTACTTTATCAGGGTGTTTCCGGTCAAGCTGCGCATTGGTCTAGGGGTCTTGTGCGGTCTCCTTGTCCTGAAGTTCTCGCCAAAGCACCTTGCCCGACCCCGATTTGGGCAACTCGTCAACGAATTCGATCACTCGGGGGCATTTGTAGGCGGCCATTTCACTGCGGCACCAGGTGATGATGTCCTGCGCACAGACCTGCCCTCGAGGAATGATGACGGCCTTCACGCTTTCGCCCCGGCGCGGGTCCGTGGTTGAGATCACGCAAGCCTCGGCGATATTGGGGTGCTTCAGCATCATCGCTTCAACCTCGGCCGGCCAAACCTTGAATCCGGCGGCGTTGATCATGCGTTTCACCCGGTCGACCATGAAGAAATAGCCGTCCTCGTCATAATATCCCAGATCCCCGGTGCGCAGAAAGGTCTTGCCATCGCGGTGCATGAATACCTCGTCCGTGGCGGCGGGGTTATTCCAATACCCCTGGAAAATCTGCGGGCCGGCCATGATGATCTCGCCGGTTTCGTTGGGGCCCAGTTCGTCCAGGGTCGCGGGGTTGATCACTCGGCTGTCCACGTCGAACATCGGAATGCCCAGGCATTGGCGTTTTGGTGCGTCGACCGGGTTGGTGTGGGTGGCACCGATGGTTTCCGACATGCCATATCCTTCGACATAGTCCAGACCCGTCATGTCTTTCAGTTTTTTCGCGATAGCCTCGGGCATGGCGGCCCCGCCGCCTCCGATGGCTTTCAGGCTGCTCAGATCATAGCTGTCGAACTTGTCGTCATTGACCAGATCAATCGCCATGGTCGCGATCGAGCGCCATCGGGTCACACGATAGCGCTTGATCAGCTCGGCGGCGACCTCGCGGTTCCAGCGGGTCATGATCACCATCACCCCACCCGAGGCGATGGGCATGTTCATCGCGGTCTGCATTCCGGTGACGTGGAAAAAAGGAAGGACCGACAGGCTAACGTCGTCAGGGTACATTGGGTTCCAGTTCAGGCCGCCTTCGCAAACCGCCTGCACGCTGAAATGCGTGTGTACGCAGCCCTTGGGCGCACCCGTCGTGCCCGAAGAATAGGGGATCACGGCCAAATCCTCGGGCGTGGCTTGGGCGGGGGCAGGGCGTTCGTTTGCGTCAATGGCATCCGACCAGCGCGTGATCCCGGGGCCGTTGATCTGTTCGGGGTCCAGTCCAGCCAGCGGATCGGGCAGGGGAATGTCATACTCGGGGTCGGCAAGCTGTTTGTAGTTGGCAACCAAAACGTGGCCGAGCGCACCAGCGTCGATCAGGGGCTGGGCATGGGGCAGCAGTTCCTGTCCGGCCAACATCACCCGTGCCCCGGCATCTGTTGCATAGTGCTGCAACTCGGCGCGCTGGCTCATGGGGTTCACGGGGACCACTGCCGCATCCGCACGCAGAATCGCGTAATAACTGATCACCGCCTGGGGGCTGTTTTGCATATACAGAAGCACCCGGTCGCCGCGCTTCACATTCAGCCGGTTTTGCAGGTATCCAGCCAGGGCCTCGACCATCTGATGCAGCTGGGCATAGGTCAGCGTGTGCCCGTGATAGATGATCGCGGGCCGGTCCGCGAACTTGGCTGCGCTGCGGGCCAGGTTCTGGCACAGGGTATGGCGCGGGAACGCGATCTGCCGGGGTACCGATTTCGGCCAGACGCTCAGATGACGGTCAAACATAGATCACACCTGCCTTGGCAGGTGGGGATTGAGTGGCTTCAAGAATGGTTCCTCCCTCTTGCGGGGCAGGTTGGCACAAACGAACGCATGGTTCAATATAGTGAAAATAAATTCCGCAAAGCGGGACTTGGGCCGCATCCCCGCACATTTGCGGATTCTTTCGCGGGCATCGCGTTTTTCTTTGGGCTTTGTGCGCTTTATTAAATTCAACTCTGTGGCCAAGCGTGGCATATCACGACCATCGTGTTGCAACCGATAGAACCCGGAAGATTCAAATGACCAGTCAGACCCCAGTTATCTCGAGTGACCTTATTCCCTCGGAATTGGCCCCAATTATCGAGGCCCTGTGCGCCGTGTCCAAGGACGTGGCCAAGATCATCGCAAAGGGCTCGCTTGGGCAGTCCCTGGCGCATCAGGTGGGCGAAAACAGCGATGGCGACGGTCAAAAAGCGCTGGACGTGCTGTCGGACGAGATGTTCGCCGAGGCGCTGAAATCGACCTCGGTCCGCTGGTATGCTTCGGAAGAACAAGAAGATGCCGTGCTGCTGAACGAGGCAGGCGCCTATGCGCTGGCGATCGATCCGCTGGATGGGTCATCGAACATTGATGTGAACGTGTCGATCGGCACGATCTTTTCGATCTACGCGGCCAAGGACGAGGCCGAGGCTAGTTTCTTGCGCCCGGCCAACGAACAACTGGCTGGCGGCTATATCGTCTATGGTCCTGCCACTGCGCTGGTCGTGACCTTCGGCAAAGGCACCGTGCAATTCGTGCTGAACCCCGACTCGGGCCTGTTCGAGCTGGCCGAAGAGGCGATGCAGATCCCCGCCACTTCGAAAGAGTTCGCGATCAACGCGTCGAACTTCCGTCACTGGACCAAGCCCGTCAGCGCCTTCATCGACGACTGCCTGGCCGGGGTCGATGGCCCGCTGGAGAAGAACTACAACATGCGCTGGGTCGGCTCTTTGGTGGCTGAAACGCACCGCATCCTGACCCGCGGCGGCATCTTCCTGTACCCGCGCGATGGTCGCAGTGGCTATGAAAACGGGCGCCTGCGTATGGTGTATGAATGCGCGCCGATGGCCTTTTTGGTCGAGCAGGCTCAGGGCGGCGCTACCGATGGCAAGACCCCGATCATGGACCAGGCTGCCGACACGCTGCATGGCCGCGCGCCTTTGGTCTTTGGCAGCTCGGAACTGGTTGACCGCGTGGCCGCCTATCACGATAAGGCAGGCGCCTGACAACAGCGTTTAACAGGCCGTGCGGGCCCGTCCCGCGCGCCATATGATAAAGGGAAGCCCCATGTCATTTGATCGTAACATCAAGATCGCGCCGTCGATCCTGTCCGCCGATTTCGCCAACTTCGGACAAGAGATTCAAGCCATCGAAGCCCAAGGCGCCGACTGGGTGCATGTGGACGTGATGGACGGACATTTCGTGCCGAACCTGACTTTTGGCCCGCCCGCCGTCAAAGCCTTCCGTCCGCATGTGAAAACCTTCATGGACGTGCATTTGATGATCGCGCCCGTCGATCCCTATATCGAGGCCTATGCCGAGGCGGGTGCCGACATGATCGTCGCTCATTACGAGGCCGGACCGCATCCGCACCGTACGTTGCAGGCGATCAAGGCCACTGGCGCCAAGGCGGGCATCAGCCTGAATCCGGGTACGCCGGCCTCGGTGATCGAACACCTGCTGCCGCTATGCGACATGGTTCTGGTCATGAGCGTGAACCCCGGTTTCGGCGGTCAGAAATTCATCCCCTCGTCAGTCGACAAGGTGGCTCAGGTTCGCAAGATGATCGGCGATCGCGAGATCCACATCCAGGTTGATGGCGGCGTTGATCCCAACACCATCGGCCCGTTGGTCGCGGCTGGTGCTGACTGCTTTGTCGCGGGCTCGGCCGTGTTCAAGGGCGGGTCTGTCGATACGCCCGAGGTCTATGGCGAGAATATCCGTGCCATCCGTGCTGCGGCCCAAGCGGCCCAGTGAACCAGATGGCTTTGGTGGTGTTTGATCTGGACGGTACGCTGGTCGACAGCGCACCGGACATCCAGAAGGCTGCGAACCGGATGCTGGCCGACGAAGGGCTGGATCCGCTGGACCTGCCCACGATCATCTCGTTCGTCGGTAACGGGCTGCCAAAACTGGTCGAGCGTGTGATGACCCGAACCGGTCTGGACCCTGCCCGCCATGCCGAGCTGACTGCCCTGACCTCGGCTCACTATAACGCTAGCCCATCCGCGTTGACCCTGCCCTATGACGGGGTGCCCGAGGCGCTGACAGCCCTTCAAAAGGCTGGTCATTCCTTGGCTTTGTGCACCAACAAACCTCAGGAACCTGCCCGTGCGATCCTGAAAAACCTGAAGCTTGCGCATTTCTTTGAATGCGTCGTTGGCGGCGATACTTTACCTGTTAAAAAGCCTGACCCAGCGCCGCTGCTTCATGTGCTGGAACAGTTGGGTGGTGGCACCGCGTTGTATGTCGGTGACAGCGAGGTGGATGCCGAAACCGCTGTGCGCGCCAAAGTTCCTTTTGCCCTGTTTACAAAGGGTTACAGGAAAGGCCCTGTCGATCAAATCCCGCATCAACACAGCTTTGACGCGTTCGCGAAGCTGCCCGATTTGGTAAATCAGGCGCTGGCCCTTTAATGGGTTACGCCCGCCAGGCGGCTTAACAGAACCGCCACGTTCTTGACCTTGAATTTGCGCAGCAGGCGCGCGCGGACATCCTCGATTGTGCGGGGGGACAGGTCCAGAACCTTGGCGATTTCCTTGCTGGTGTACCCGCGCGCCAACCACATAAGCACCTCGCGTTCGCGCGGTGTCAGTGTGGGCCCGTCGGGGTCGGTGTCGATCAGCGCAAAGCTAAGAACGATACGGTCCAGCGGGTTGTCCGGCGTCAGCGTCCGGGCGCGGAAACGACACCAGAATTGGTGACCGTCGCGGTGCCGCATCAGCCTTTCGTCCGAATAGGGCAACGAGCGGCGCAGCGGCTCCAGCCCGATATCGCGGATTTGGTGAAACTCCTGATCGGTGCCGTAAAGTTGGCGGAAACTTTGCCCGATCAGCTGCTCTTTGGGAAAGCCGAACATCTGCGCAAAGGTGTCGTTGCAGGCACGGATCACGCGCTGCTCGGTCAGGGCGATGCCCATTGGCGCGGCCTCAAAAGCCAGGGTTTCAAGTTCGTTCAGGGACACAGGTTTTCTCACCGTGATGATACGGTATTGGCACCGTATGGCCAAGGGATGCATGGTTTCAAGGTCAAAAGCAAGACTCAGAGGAAACCTGCCTGAATGTCCCTTGACCAGCGCCTAAGTGACGAGATTGATGCCCGCCGCGAGGATTTGATCCAACTGACGGGGGACTTGATCCGTATTCCGACGCTGAACCCTCCGGGCGAAAATTACCGCGAGATTTGCGAATTTCTGGCGGGTCGTTTGCGCTCAAAAGGGTTCCAGATCGAACTGGTCCGCGCCCATGGCACCCCCGGAGACAGCGAGAAATATCCGCGTTGGAACGTGATTGCCCGGCGCGAGGGGAAACGCTCGGGTGAATGTGTGCACTTCAACAGTCATATCGACGTGGTCGATGTTGGGCTGGGCTGGACGACCGATCCGTTCGGTGGCCAGCTTATCGATGGCAAAATCTATGGCCGCGGTGCCTGTGACATGAAGGGCGGGCTGGCGGCCAGTATCATCGCCGCCGAAGCGTTCATTGATGTGTGCCCGGACTTCGCCGGGGCGATCGAAATCAGCGGCACGGCGGATGAAGAATCCGGCGGCTTCGGCGGTGTCGCCTATCTGGCCGAGAAGGGGTTCTTTGCGCCCGAACGCGTGCAGCATGTGATCATTCCCGAGCCGTTGAACAAAGACCGGATTTGCCTGGGCCATCGTGGCGTCTGGTGGGCCGAGATTGAAACCTTTGGCGAGATCGCCCATGGCTCGATGCCGTTTCTTGGTGATTGCGCGGTGCGCCATATGGGTGCCGTTGTCGAGGAAATGGAGGACAGCCTTTTCCCTGCCCTGGCGCAGAAACGCACGGATATGCCTGTGGTACCCGAAGGGGCCAAGCAATCAACGCTGAACATCAACTCGATCCATGGTGGACAGGCCGAAGGGGACGCAGATTTCACCGGTCTGCCCAGCCCGTGCGTGCCCGACAGTTGCCGGATGGTGATCGATCGCCGGTTCCTGATCGAAGAGGATATCGACGACGTGCAGGCCGAGGTGATGGAGGTGCTGCGCAAGGTCGAAGCGAGCCGCGAGACCTTTAAGTACGACGTGCGCGAGCTGCACCGCGTTTTGCCGACCATGACCGAAAAAGACGCCCCCATCGTGCAAACGGTGGCGCGGGCGATCTTGGATACGATGGGGAAGGATGCGCAATATGTCGTCAGCCCCGGAACTTACGATCAGAAGCATATCGACCGCATCGGCAAGCTGCATAACTGCATTGCCTATGGTCCGGGGATTTTGGATCTGGCCCACAAACCGGATGAATATGTCGGCGTGGATGATATGCTCGATTCTGCGAAGGTGATGGGCCGGAGCTTGATCGAGCTTTTGGCAAGCCCGGAAGAGGCTGCCTGAACAATTGGGAGAAAGATGATGACTTTTAACGGACTTAAGACCGGCTTTATCAGCGCTCTTGCGCTGGCGGCCAGCGTGGGCATGGCCCAGGCGAAAACCGATATCGTCGTGGCGATGCAGCTGGAGCCGCCGCATCTGGACCCGACCTCGGCCGCCGCTGGGGCGATCGACTCGGTGTTGTATTCCAACGTGTTCGAGGGCCTGACTCGCTTCGGCGCGGATGGCTCGGTAAACCCTGGTCTGGCCAAAAGCTGGGACATTTCCGAGGACGGGACCGAGTATACCTTCCATCTGAACGAAGGCGTGATGTTCCACGACGGCACCACCATGGATGCCGAGGATGTGAAATTCAGCCTGGACCGCGCCCGTGCCGAGGATAGCGCGAACGCTCAGAAAGCGCTGTTCGCGGGTATCACCGACGTGACCGTGGTGGACCCGATGACGGTCAAGGTGACGCTGGACGGGCCGAACGGGTCTTTCCTGTTCAACATGGCCTGGGGTGACGCGGTGATCGTCGCGCCCGAAAGCATCGAGAACATCAAAACCACACCGATTGGCACCGGCGCGTTTAAGTTCTCCAACTGGGTGCAGGGCGACAAGATCGACTTGACTAAGAACGCCGACTACTGGGGCACGCCCGCGAAACTGGACAAGGTCAGCTTTAAGTTCATCAGCGATCCGACAGCCGCTTTTGCCGCCGTGATGGCCGAGGATGTGAACGCCTTTGTTGGCTTCCCCGCGCCGGAAAACCTGCCTCAGTTCGAGGCCGATCCGCGTTTCCAGGTGCTGGTTGGCTCGACCGAGGGTGAGACGATCCTGTCCACCAACAACAAGATGCCGCCGTTGGACAACGTGAAGGTCCGCGCCGCCGTGGCTCATGCGATCGACCGTCAGGCCATCATTGATGGTGCGATGTTCGGCTATGGCACGCCCATCGGCACCCATTTTGCGCCGCACAATCCCGACTATGTCGATCTGACCGGGAACAGCGCCTATGATCCCGATATGGCCAAGAAACTGCTGGCCGAGGCGGGCTATCCGGACGGGTTCAAGACCACGCTGAAGCTGCCGCCGCCGTCCTATGCGCGCCGCGGGGGCGAGATCATCGCGGCCCAGTTGCGAGCCGTGGGGATCGAGGCCGAGATTAGCAACCTGGAATGGGCGCAATGGCTGGAGCAGGTGTTCCGCGGTAAGGATTATGGCCTGACCATCGTCAGTCATACCGAACCGTTCGACATCGGCATTTACGCGCGTCCCGATTACTATTTCCAGTATGACAGCGCCGTGTTCCAGGCGATGTTCGCGGCCCTGGGTAAGGAAAGCGATCCGGCGCGCCGCAGCGAACTGCTGACTGCGATGCAAGAGAAGATCTCGGGCGATTATGTGAATGGATATCTGTTCCAGCTGGCCTTCCCGACCGTGGCCAACGCCAAGGTAATGGGGCTGTGGAAAGACGCTCCGACACAGGCAACCGATATGACCGGCGTCTATTGGGCCGAGTGATCCAAACACCGACGTTCGCGCGGACCCTTCGCGCGGACGTCATAGAAGCTGGGTGCCGGGCGACATGCTGCGCTATTTCCTGAAACGATTGGTGTCTTTGGTGCTTAGCCTTGGCGTTGCCTCGCTGGTGATCTTCTTTGCGCTCGAGGTCGTGCCAGGTGATCCGGCGGCCTATATGCTGGGGATCAACGCCCAAGAGGACACGCTGGCCGCGTTGCGCGACGAACTGGGCCTGAATGGATCGGTTCTGGAGCGCTATCTGTCCTGGGTTGGCGGAATGCTGTCCGGTGATTTCGGCACG
The DNA here is from genome assembly GCF_965218685.1 of Thalassovita sp. Lineage (GTDB taxonomy): Bacteria > Pseudomonadota > Alphaproteobacteria > Rhodobacterales > Rhodobacteraceae > Thalassobius. The sequence goes on from NZ_OZ244657.1 coordinate 1,161,139, forward strand.
TCCTATACCTATCGCACGCCGGTGGCCGAGATGATCGGCGAGAGGTTGTGGATTTCCCTGCCTCTGGCGCTGTATGCGCTGTCGCTCAGCACGTTGATCGCTTTTCCCGCCGGGATCTGGGCTGCGTCCAAGCGTGGCTCGGTCGTGGATGTGACGGTGATGGGGGTGACGCAGTTGGGCGTGGCCATTCCGAATTTCTGGTTCGCGATGCTGATGGTGCTGGTCTTCGCGATCAATCTACGCTGGTTCAGCGCGGGCGGTTTCGTCGGCTGGGACGCCGGTTTCTTCGCCGCCCTGAAATCGCTGACCTTGCCTGCGGTGGCGCTGGCGCTTCCGCAAGCCAGTATTCTGGCACGGGTGATGCGGTCTTCATTGCTGGATACACTAAGCGAGGATTTCGTCCGCACCGCCCGCGCTAAGGGGCTTAGCAAACGGCAGGCCCTTTGGCGCCACGCGCTGCGCAACGCATTGATCCCGGTTCTGACGATCATCGGTCTGCAGTTTTCGTTCCTGTTGGCCGGCGCGATCATCATCGAGAATGTTTTCTTCCTGCCCGGTCTGGGCCGACTGGTGTTCCAGTCCATTTCAGCGCGCGATCTGATCGTCGTTGAATCCGTGGTGATGCTGCTGGTCTTTGCGGTGATCATGGTGAATTTCGCGGTGGACATGGCCTATGCTTTGGTTGATCCGCGGTTAAGGGGGCGGCGCTGATGGGCAATCGCAACCTCTGGATCGGAGCCATCCTGACCGGCATTTTCGCGGGCGCCGCCCTGCTCAGCTTTCTCTGGGTGCCCTATGAGGTCACCGGCATGGACATCGCGAATAAGATCAAATCGCCCACGGCCGCGCATCCCCTTGGGACCGACCATTTCGGCCGTGATATCCTTAGCATGATCATGGTGGGGGCACGGACCTCGATCGCTGTAGCGCTTGTCGCTGTCGGGATCGGGATGGGGATTGGCGTGCCGCTGGGGCTGGCCGCCGCTGCCCGCAAAGGTGGCCTGATGGACGAACTGATCATGCGCGGAAACGATCTGGTTTTCGCCTTTCCCAGCCTGTTGATCGCAATCATGATCACTGCCGTTTTCGGGGCCTCGGCTCTGAACGCGATCATCGCCATTGGCATTTTCAACATTCCGGTTTTCGCGCGTCTGACCCGCTCGGGCGCTCTCAGCCTGTGGACGCGCGATTATGTGATGGCCGCGCGGGTTTCGGGCAAATCAGCGGCGCATATCTCGGTCGAACATATTCTGCCCAACGTGCTTAACTTGTTGATTGTGCAGGGAACTATTCAGTTTTCTTTGGGTATCCTGGCCGAGGCAGGCCTTAGCTATGTTGGGCTGGGTGCGCAACCTCCGACGCCCTCGTGGGGGCGGATGCTGGCGGACAGCCAGACGATGATTTCCTTTGCTCCGCATATGGCGCTGTTCCCCGGCCTTGCGATCCTGCTCACGGTTCTGGGTCTGAACCTGATGGGCGATGGGCTGCGCGATCTGCTGGATCCCAAACTGCGGAGGGCGCGGACATGAGCCTGCTGCAGATCGAAGGGCTTAACCTGGCCATCCACGGCACGCCGATCCTGAAAAACGTCGGGTTATCCGTTGCGCCCGGTCAGATCGTCGGCGTGATCGGTGAAAGCGGATCCGGCAAGTCGATGACGGCATTTTCGGCCCTTAATCTGCTTCCAAACGGTTCCGTATGTTCGGGGCAGGTAAAGCTGAACGGACAAGATGTTCTGGACCTTTCCGAACCCGAGATGTGTCGCTTGCGTGGCCGCGATGTCGGCATGGTTTTTCAGGAACCGATGACCGCCTTGAACCCGATCAAAACGATTGGAGACCAAGTTGCGGAAACGATCCTGGTACACGAGAAAGTCTCTCGGTCCGAGGCCATGTCGCGTGCGGCTGACGCCCTGGCCAGGGCCGAGCTGCCCCAGGATAAGTTCCCGCTTGGCCGGTATCCGCACGAGTTGTCGGGTGGCCAACGCCAGCGCGTGGTGATCGCCATGGCCATCGCTCTGCGCCCAAAATTACTGATCGCGGACGAGCCGACAACGGCGTTGGATGTAACGACCCAGGCGCAAATTCTGACCCTGTTGCGCCGGCTGGTGCAACAAGAAGGAATGGGCCTTTTGCTGATCAGCCACGACCTTGCCGTGGTTGCAGATTTAGCCGATGAAATCGTGATCATGCGAGCCGGAGAAGTGGTGGAATCCGGCCCTGCGGACTGGCTTTTGCGCAACATGCAGCACCCTTATTCCAAAGCGCTGCTAGAAGCTTCGACGCATCAACCCGACCGTGCTGAGGCCGATCAGACAGACGTTCTTTTGGATGTTCGAAAAGTTGTCCGCGATTACACGATTCACCGCAAAGGCTGGTGGGGCGGCACTCAGACATTTCGTGCGGTAAAGGGGGTTAGCTTTCAGCTGAAGAAGGGTGAAAGCCTGGGATTGGTCGGGGAATCCGGCTGTGGCAAGTCCACGCTGACGCGGGCGATTTTGGGGCTTGAGGATATCCAGGGAGGCGAAATAATCGCTTTTGATCAACCGGTTGGGCGATCATTCCCGAATGCACTGCGGGCGGGTATCCAGGTTGTGTTCCAGGACCCCTACAGCAGTTTTAATCCGCGCTGGAAAGTTGCTCGACTGGTGGCCGAACCGTTTCATTTGATGAAAAACCGGCCCTCGGACTGGCGCGACCGGGTGGCCAAAGTCCTGGAGGATGTGGGCATCGGAGCCGAGGCGATGGATCGCTACATCCACGAATTCAGTGGCGGGCAGCGGCAGCGGATCGCCATCGCGCGGGCCCTAATTTTGCGCCCCGATATCGTGATTTTGGATGAGGCGGTCAGTGCCCTGGATGTCAGCATCCGTGCGCAGATTCTGGACCTGCTGGCGAAGCTGCAGACGGACTATCATCTGTCCTATCTGTTCATCAGTCATGACCTTAGCGTGGTGCGGTCCATCACCGACCGGGTGATGGTGATGCGTGCAGGCGAGATCGTCGAGCAAGGGCCGACAGACACCGTCTTTGCATCACCTCAACACGAGTACACCAGACAACTGATTGCCGCGGCGCCGACCTTACCCGAGGATGTCGCGAAAGGAGGAAATGATGAGCGAGCTGAACCTGTGGTTTGACCCCGCGAAATGCCTGATCAACGGGGAATGGGTGGCTCCGGCCTCGGGGCAGGTATTGCCGTTGATGGACCCATCGACCGGGGCCGAAATCGGTACGATCGCGCGTGGCGGAGCCGAGGATATCGACGCCGCGATTGACGCTGCGCGGACGGCATTTGAAGGCGAATGGGGGCGGACTCCGGCCGCCGTACGGGGGCGTATACTTTTGCGGCTTCGGGACATGGTTCTGGAGCGCGCAGACGATCTGGCGCGGATCGAGGCCATCGACGTTGGCAAGCCGCTGAAGCAGGCGCGGGCCGATGCGATTGCCTTGGCGCGATACTGCGAATTCTATGGCGGAGCAGCCGACAAACTACATGGTGAGACGATCCCTTACCTGGATGGCTACACCGTCTATACCCTGCGCGAGCCGCATGGGGTGACCGGCCACATTGTGCCGTGGAACTATCCGATGCAGATCATCGGTCGGTCAGTTGGGGCGGCCTTGGCAACGGGCAATGCCTGCGTACTGAAACCGGCCGAAGATGCCTGTCTGACCGCGCTGGCCTTTGCGGACATGGCCAAAGAGGCGGGCCTGCCCGATGGCGTGTTGAACGTGGTGCCTGGTTTGGGATCCGAGGCCGGAGCCGCGCTGAGCGCCTCGGACAAGATCGACCACATCAGCTTTACCGGTTCGGTGGCGACCGGGGTGCAGGTTCAGATGTCTGCTGCGCCGAACGTGGTGCCAGTGACGTTGGAACTGGGGGGCAAGTCGCCTCAGATCGTGTTCGAGGATGCCGATCTGGATGCCGCGCTGCCCTTTTTGGTGAACGCAGGCATTCAGAATGCGGGGCAGACGTGTTCGGCCTCGAGCCGCATCCTGGTGCACCGCGCGCTGCATGACGAGGTGCTGGAGCGGATGGCCGCGCGATACGGTCAACTGCGTGTGGGCCCCGCGATGGCCGATCTGGATGTCGGGCCGCTGATCTCGGCAAAGCAACGGGGGATCGTCAGTGATTTCTTGTCGTTGGGCCAGGATCTGGAAACCGCCGCCCAAGGCGTTCTGCAAGACGCGCCAGAGGGGGGGCATTTCGTTCGTCCCACGCTGTTTGCCGGTGTCACTCCTCAGCACGTTCTGGCACAGGATGAAGTGTTCGGCCCCGTACAGGTAGTCATACCCTTTGACGACGAAGATCAGGCCGTCGCGATCGCCAATGGCACCGAATATGGGCTTGTCGCTTCGATCTGGTCGCAAAACGGTGCGCGGCAGATGCGCATGGCCAAACGCATTCGCACGGGTCAGGTGTTCATCAACAACTACGGCGCTGGTGGCGGCGTTGAACTGCCCTTTGGCGGTATGGGGAAATCAGGCCACGGGCGCGAGAAAGGTTTCGAGGCGATGTACGGCTTTACCACGTTAAAAACAGTGGCGGCGCTGCATGGCTGAAACACGTCCGCCGCAGCGACTGGAAAAGATCTCGCGTGCTGTCCGGACATTCCTGGAGCCCTACTGGGCGGCCTGGCATCGCCGGGGTGGCAGTCCCAACAAGCTGACGCTGAGCCAGGGGATGTGCGGGCGTTCCAGCCTGTTCCTGCGCGACGTATTGCGATCCGAGGGGGAGCAGGCAGATTTCGTGATCGGCAGCCCAAGTGAGGGGCCGCAGGGGTATCGGTTCGAGGGCGTTTGGCGCGGACATGCCTGGGTTCAAAGCGGGGATTGGATTGTCGACGTCACCGCAGATCAGTTCGGAAAGCCGGACGTGGTGATCACCCCGGTGGGGGATGAAAAATACAAGGCAGGCCAGGACACGGCCATGCCAGAGATCAAGGCTCAGCGTCAGCAGATGGCGCAGGAACTAATGAGCAAATGGGTCGAACAAATGGGAGATATGCATGAGACTTGAGGGAAAACGCGCGATCGTCACCGGGGGTGCCAGCGGCTTTGGCGCCGGCATCGTGCGCAAGTTCGCGGCCGAAGGGGCGCAGGTAATGGTCGCTGATCTGAACATCGATCTGGCGCAAACAGTCGCGTCCGAGGTTGCCGGCATCGCCGTTCAGGTGGACGTTGCCAGCGCAGACAGCGTGGCCGCCTTGGCCGACAAGGTGCAGGCTGATTGGGGCGGTGTGGACGTCATCGTCAACAACGCTGGCATCACCCATTTACCCAAACCGATGGAGACCGTCTCGGACGAGGAATTCGACCGAGTTTTCAACGTGAACTGCAAAAGCGTCTACCTGATGGCGCGGGCTTTCAACGGTATGATGATCCAGGCTGGGGCGGGTGCGGTCCTGAATGTGGCCTCGACAGCGGGGCTGAGCCCGCGGCCCAATCTGAACTGGTACAATGCGTCAAAAGGATGGATGATCACCGCGACGAAAACCATGGCGGTCGAGCTGGCACCCAAGGGGATCCGGGTGAACGCCCTGTGTCCCGTCGCGGGCGAGACACCTCTTCTGGCCAGCTTCTTGGGCGAGGACACGCCCGAGATGCGCGCTAAGTTCCTGTCGACGATTCCCATCGGCCGGTTCTCGACCCCCGAGGATCTGGGCAATGCAGCGTGTTTCCTGTGTTCGGACGAGGCCAGCATGATTACCGGCGTCGCGATGGAAGTCGACGGTGGCCGCTGTATCTGATCCAATGGCCCGGTCATGAGCCCCGAAATCCTAAGCCCCCAGATCATTCTGATCGTCTCGGTCGGGTTTTTGCTGGGGGGAATCCTGAAAGGTGCCACCGGATTCGGAGCGCCAATGATTGCGGTTCCCTTGCTGGCGGCGGCGGTGGACGTGCGCTTTGCCGTGGTGGTGTTTTCGCTACCCAATCTGGTGCCGAACCTTTGGCAGACCTGGGCCTTTCGCAAGACGGCATTGCCGCGGCCGTTCCTGCTGCGTTTTGTCGGGGCGGGGATGGTCGGCAGCGTGGTCGGGACTATTGTCCTCAGCGTGGCGCGGACGGATATCCTGATGCTGGGCGTTGCGGTGGTCGTGCTCTTGTACATCGGCTTGCGTCTTTCGCGGCCGCACTGGCAGCTGGCCTACGATCCGGCCTGCCGCTGGGCTTGGTTGCCAGGGCTTCTGGCGGGCATTTCGCAAACGGCGGCGGGGCTGTCTGCTCCGATCTCGATCACTTTCCTGAACGCCATGAAACTGGACAGGCTGACTTTCATGCCCACGATCTCGTGCTTTTTTGCGGGGCTGGGCGTGGTGCAGATCCCGATGCTGGTGGGGATGGGATTTCTGGACGGCCCCAAGGCGCTTTTGTCCGCGGGGGCGCTGCTGCCACTGGTGGCCGGCATGCCCATCGGTGCATGGCTGGGGCGACGGATTTCCCCCAAGGTCTTCGACAGGATAATCCTGTGTGTGCTGACCCTTCTGGCGCTACGCCTGATCTGGCGGGCGATCACCGGAAGCTAGGCGGCGTGCCCCTGGAAAACTACGGGTTTTTAGGTACGGGTTTGTACTGATTGACAGTTCTCGGCCCCGATCTCTAGCATTGATGCAGATGGCTGACGCATCTTTCACGATCAGGGAGGATCACCGTGAAACGTACTCTTTTGACAGGCTTGGTATCGGCTGTGGCACTGGCCGCGACCGGCGCTATGGCGGAAATTAAAATCGCCCATGTCTATGGCAAAACCGGCCCGTTCGAGGCCTATGCAAAACAGTCCCACGACGGGCTGATGCTGGGGCTGGAATACGCCACCGGCGGCACGATGGAGATCAACGGCGAAAAGATCGTTGTGATCGAAAAAGACACCCAGCTGAAGCCCGACAACGGCAAGGCGCTGCTGGAAGAAGCATATGGCGATGACGAGGTCGATCTGGCCGTGGGTCCCGTCAGCTCGGGTGTGGCGCTGGCCATGCTGCCCGTGGCCGAGGAATACGAAAAGATCCTGATCGTCGAGCCGGCCGTGGCCGATTCGATTACCGGATCGAACTGGAACCGCTACATTTTCCGCACCGGGCGCAACAGCTCGCAGGATGCCGTGGCGAACGCGATCGCGCTGGCCGGCCCGAATGTCAAAATCGCCACCCTGGCGCAGGACTATGCCTTTGGTCGTGACGGCATCTCGGCGTTCCGCGAAGCCTTGGAAGGCACCGGCGCCGAGCTGGTCCACGAGGAATACGCCCCCACCGACACCACCGATTTCACCGCTGCGGCCGAGCGTATTTTCAACGCGATGAAGGACGTCGAAGGCGATAAGAAACTGTTCCTGTACTGGGCCGGTGGCGGCAACCCCATGAGCAAGATCCAGGCGATGGATCCCAGCCGCTTTGGCATCGAGATCGCGACGGGCGGCAACATTCTGGCCGCGCTGGCAGCTTACAAGCAGTTCCCGGGCCTTGAGGGTGCTTCGTACTACTTCTATGAAAACCCGAACAACGAAGTGAACGACTGGTTGGTGAAGACCCACCAGGAGCGCTACAACTCGCCGCCGGATTTCTTCACCGCAGGTGGTATGGCCGCTGGTATGGCCGTTGTTGAAGCCATCAAAAAGGCCGGCAGCACCGACACAGAAGAGCTGATCTCTGCCATGGAAGGCATGGAATGGGATACCCCCAAGGGTAAGATGAAATTCCGCGCCGAAGACCACCAGGCGATGCAGTCCATGTATCACTTCAAGATCAAGGTCGAAGAGGGCGTGGCCTGGGCGATCCCAGAGCTGGTCCGTGAGCTGACCATCGACGATCTGCCGATCCCCGTTCGCAACGGCAAGTGATCTGAACTCCAAGACTGATCGGGGGCAACATCGGATTGCCCCCGGTACCATTTCCCCGATGTGGGACCTTTCTCTGACAGGATAAGACGATGAGCAGGGTAATTCTGCAAACCCACGACCTGACGGTTCGTTTCGGCGGACATGTGGCCGTGGACCACGTAAGCTGCGCCTTCAAAACCGGAGAGCTGACAGCGATTGTCGGCCCCAATGGCGCAGGCAAGACCACCTATTTCAACCTGATTTCGGGCCAGATCCCTGCCTCGGAAGGCACGGTCATCCTGAATGATCGCGACATCACCCGTAATTCCGTTTCGCAGCGGTGCGATCTGGGGATCGGGCGGGCGTTTCAGCTGACCAACCTGTTTCCCAACCTGAACGTACTGGAAAACGTGCGCCTGGTGATTCAGTCCAAGGCCAAGCTTGGGTTCAACATGTTCTCGACGGCCTCTAGCCACACCGAGGTGACGGATCGCGCATTGGCTGTGCTGGAGAAGGTGAAGCTTTTTGATCTGCGCTTTCAACTGGTCTCGGAGCTGAGCCACGGCAACCAGCGCAAGCTGGAGGTCGCGATGCTGATAGCACTGGATCCCGCAGTTTACATGTTCGACGAGCCCACCGCCGGCATGAGCGTCGACGAGGCGCCCGTCGTGCTGGATCTGATCGCCGAGCTGAAGGCCGAAAAAGACCGCACAATCCTGCTGGTCGAACACAAGATGGACGTGATCCGCACGCTGGCGGACCGGATTATCGTGCTGCACAACGGCGCGCTTGCCGCGGATGGCGACCCGGCCGAGGTGATGGCAAGCGACGTCGTACAAGAGGCGTACATGGGCAAGGAGCTGGAAGATGTCTGACCCCATCCTCAAACTTGAAAACGTCTATACCGACATCGCGCAATATCACATCCTGCAGGGCGTCGACCTTGAGGTCCCGCGCGGACAGGTGACCATGCTGCTGGGCCGCAACGGGGTGGGAAAAACCACCACCTTGCGCACCATCATGGGGCACTGGCGGGCCAAATCGGGCCGGGTGCTGCTGGACGGGCAGGACATAGCCGCGATACCGACCCCTTCGATTTCCAGAAAAGGTGTGGGATTTGTGCCTGAAAACATGGGGATTTTCAGCGATCTGTCGGTCGAGGAAAACATGGTCCTGGCGGCATCGTCTGGGCCGATTGACCCGGACCGGCTGGAATGGGTCTTTACCGCCTTTCCGCCGCTGAAAACCTTCTGGAAGGGACATGCTGGCAACCTGTCTGGCGGGCAGAAACAGATGCTGTCCATCGCCCGTGCGATGGTCGAAGAACGCAAACTCTATCTGATCGACGAGCCGACCAAGGGCCTTGCGCCCGCGATTATCTCGACCATGGCGCGGGCGCTGCGCGAGTTGAAAGAGCAAGGCGCCTCGATCCTGCTGGTGGAACAGAACTTCAGCGTCGCCAAGGCGCTGGGCGACAATTGCGTGGTGATGGATGACGGCCGGGTGATCTGGAACGGCGCCATGGCTGAACTGGCCAATGATAGTGCCCTGCAAGAAAGGCTGATGGGTCTGAGCATGGAGGTGCACCAATGACCTGTGCGAATAAAGGAGCCGACCAATGAGCGTCGCACCTGAACATAAACCCACAATGGCCGCAGCCAGCCTGTCTGACAGGATCGGCCCTCATATGCCGATGATGCTGGTGCCGCTTGTGATGATCGGAGGCTTCCTGGCCATCTCTCTGACTGGCGGCGCGACTTCCAGTTGGTTGACCCTGACGGTTAGCGGTCTGGCGATGGGGATGATGATCTTTATCATGGCCAGCGGCATGACGCTGGTGTTTGGCCTGATGGACGTGATCAACTTTGGCCACGGGGTGTTCATCTCGGTCGGGGCGTTCGTGGGAATCTCGATCCTGTTGGCACTGGGCGGCATGACCGAGGCGCCAAGCCTGATGATGAACCTTCTGGCAATCCTGCTGGCGATTGTGGCCGCAGCCATTGCCACCGGCGCATTGGGCTGGGCGTTCGAGAGGGTGATCGTGAAACCGGTCTATGGCTTTCACCTTAAACAGATTCTGGTGACCATGGGCGGGCTGATCGTTGTCGAACAGCTGATCATCGTGCTTTGGGGCCCGGAAGAGATTTTTATCCTGCGCCCGCAGGCGCTGCAGGGGGCGGTGACCTTTTTTGGCGCTGCGCTGGAAAAATATCGGCTGGTGGCCGTGGGTGTCGGCATCGTGCTGTTCCTTGGAATGCGCTATGTACTGCGCTCGACCAAGATCGGCCTGATCGTCCGCGCGGGCGTTGAGAATGGCGAAATGGTCGAGGCCCTGGGCTATCGCCTGCGCCTGGTCTTTGTCGGCGTGTTCATCGCAGGGTCGGCCCTGGCTGGTCTGGGCGGTGTTATGTGGGGGCTCTACCAAGAGGTCATCACAGCACATATGGGCCAGCAGATGATGATCCTGATCTTCATCGTGGTGATCATCGGTGGGCTTGGCAGCGTCGAGGGCTGCTTTATCGGCGCCCTGCTGGTCGGTCTTTTGCAGAACTACATCGCGTTCCTCGAACCCAAGGCTGCGCTGATTTCCAATATTGCCCTGATGGTGGCCATCCTGATGTGGCGTCCCCAAGGCATGATCCCGGTTGTGAAGGCGAAATAAGATGATTGCTAAGCTTCTTTCGGGCGACATGCCCCGCAGTACCGTTCTGGCCGTGATCCTGGGCCTGATCCTGTTTGTCCTGGCCTTCGCGCCCTTCATCTTTCCGGGTGTGCGCTCGGTCGATACGGCGGCGCGGATCTGTGTGTTCATCCTGCTGGTGGCCTCGTATGACCTGATGCTGGGCTACGGGGGCATTGTCAGTTTTGCCCATACCATGTTCTTCGGTATGGGGGCCTATGGCGTTGCACTGGCCTGTACCCACATGGACCGGGGCTTTGGTGCGTTGGTTGTCGGCGCGGGTTCGGGCGCGATTCTGGCTGCATTCGTGGCCTTCCTGATCGGCCTTTTCAGCCTGCGAGTCCGCGCGATCTTTTTCGCGATGATCACGCTGGCTGTCGCAGCGGCAGTGGCGGTTCTGGTTAGCCAGCTATCCAACCTGACGGGCGGCGAGGACGGTCTGACCTATAAGATCCCTCGCGAGCTGACCCCGGCCTTCCGCTTTGGCAAGGAAGCCTTCGGCGGAGAGATCCTGGGCGTTAAAACGAACGGCAAGCTGTTGAACTACTATGTGGTCTTCATCTGCTCGTTCCTGTTGTTCCTGCTGCTGCTGCGTATCGTGAATTCGCCATTTGGCCGGGTGCTGCTGTCGATCCGCGAGAACGACTTCCGCGCCGAGGCGATCGGTTATCGTGTGGTCTACTATCGCACCGCAGTGACCTGCATCTCGGCGGCCGTTGCCGCTCTGGCTGGGGCGTTGTACGCGATCTGGCTGCGCTATGTGGGGCCGGACACCGTTCTAAGCTTCGAGATCATGGTGGACATCCTGCTGATGGTGGTGATCGGCGGCATGGCAACCATGTATGGCGCAGTGATTGGCGCGGTGCTCTTCGTGGTGGCGCAGAACTATCTGCAGGACCTGATGGGCTCGGTCGCCGCTGCCTCCGAGGGGATGCCCCTATTGCCCGATTTGCTGAACCCTGATCGCTGGTTGCTGTGGCTGGGTATTCTGTTCATCCTAAGCGTCTATTTCTTCCCGGCGGGTGTCGTTGGCCGACTGCGGATGAGCGGAAAGTAAGGACCTAAGCGAAACAGCAAGCCCAGGGGCGCGATCCGATAAAGGGTTGCGCCCCTTTGGTGTTTCGGGGAAAGCTGAATTTCTTGTGGGAGGAGCAGGACATGAACGCAGGGATATTGCTGCTGTGCGCGGCCTATGTGCTGAGTCAATTTTACAGGTCGTTCCTTGCGGTGCTGACCGTGGCGCTGGAAACGGATGTCGGCACAACGCCCGAAGACTTGGCCAATGCCTCGGGGTTGTGGTTCCTGGCTTTCGCGCTGATGCAAATCCCGGTTGGATGGGCACTGGACAAGGTCGGGCCGCGCCTGACCTCTGGGGTGTTGCTGCTGATCGGCGGCGCGGGCGGCGCTGCGCTGTTCGGCCTGGCCGGCAACCCCACGCATATTTCCCTGGCGATGGCTTTGATCGGCGTGGGCTGTTCGCCCGTTCTGATGGCCAGCTACTACATCTTTGCGCGCGTCTATCCTGCGCGGGTCTTTGCCACGCTGGCGGCGGTTCTTCTGGGCGTGGGCAGTCTGGGCAACCTGTTGGGGGCCCTGCCGATGGCAATCGCCGCCGAGGCGTTTGGCTGGCGGCAGACCTTGCTGGGCCTTGCTGTGGTCAGTGGGATCGTGGCGCTGGGTCTGATCTGGGCCGTACGCGACCCCGAGAAAGTGGCGCATGAAGAAAAAGGCAGCCTGCTGGACCTGTTGAAGATGCCTGCGCTGTGGCTGATTTTCCCACTGATGTTCGTGCAATACGCCCCAGCGGGCGGGCTGCGAGGGCTGTGGATTGGGCCATATCTGACGGATGTGTTCGGCTATGATGCGACGGCGGTGGGTAATGTGACCTTGCTGATGGGCGTCGCGATGATCCTTGGAACGTTTGCCTATGGCCCGTTGGATCGCCTGCTTGGGACGCGCAAATGGGTGGTTTTGGGCGGCAACGCCATGGCCGCTGTTGCGCTGGCGGTGCTGTGGCTGGTGCCCGCGCAAACCCCGTGGTTGCCGATCGCGATGTTTGCAGCTGTCGGGTTTCTCGGCGCCAGCTTTCCTTTGATGATGGCCCACGGGCGCAGTTTCTTCCCGCCGCATCTGATGGGGCGCGGGGTGACGCTGATGAATTTGTTTGCAATCGGCGGCGTTGGCGTCTTCCAGGTGATCACCGGCCGGGTGCACCGCAGCGTGGCCGAGGCAGGTGGACCAGCGGTTGCGCCTTATGACGCCTTGTTCGCTGTGTTCTGTCTAAGCCTTGTTGCCGGGCTGGTGTTGTATCTTTTCTGCCAGGATCGGACGGACTAGACGAAACCTCTTTAAACTAAGCAAGTCCTGCGGTATGGAGCCTCGTCCTAAACAAAGGAGTCGCTCGAAATGGGCTATAATATTGTCGTCGTCGGCGCCACGGGGAACGTGGGCCGTGAAATGCTGAACATCCTGGCGGAGCGTCAGTTCCCCGTGGAGAAGATTGCCGTTCTGGCCAGCCGTAAATCGCTGGGTACCGAGGTGAGCTTTGGCGACAAGACCCTGACTACCCAAGATTTGGACACTTTCGACTTCACCGGCTGGGACATGGCGCTGTTCGCCGTGGGCTCGACCGCGACCAAGGAATACGCGCCCAAAGCGGCCGCGGCTGGTTGCGTGGTGATCGATAACTCGTCGCTGTACCGCTATGATCCGGACATCCCGCTGATCGTGCCCGAGGTGAACCCCCAGGCCGTGCACGGCTATGCGAAAAAGAACATCATCGCGAACCCCAACTGCTCGACCGCGCAGATGGTTGTGGCGCTGAAGCCCCTGCATGACCGCGCGAAAATCAAGCGCGTCGTCGTGTCGACCTACCAGTCGGTTTCGGGCTCGGGCAAGGACGCGATTGATGAGCTGTGGAACCAGACCAAGGGCATGTATGTCCCCGGTCAAGAGGTCGAACCCAAGGTCTACCCCAAGCAGATCGCCTTCAACGTGATCCCGCATATCGACGTGTTCCTGGACGATGGCTCGACCAAGGAAGAGTGGAAAATGGTCGCCGAGACCAAGAAAATCGTGGATCCCTCGATCAAGGTTACTGCGACCTGTGTGCGTGTGCCTGTGTTCGTCGGCCACTCGGAATCGGTGAACATCGAAACCGAGGATTTCCTGGACGAGGATGAAGCCCGCGATATCCTGCGCGAGGCCCCCGGCATCATGGTGATCGACAAGCGTGAAGACGGCGGGTACGTCACCCCCGTTGAATGCGTGGGTGATTATGCGACCTTCATCAGCCGCATCCGTCAGGATAGCACCATTGATAACGGTCTGAACTTGTGGTGCGTCAGCGACAACCTGCGCAAGGGCGCCGCGCTGAACGCCGTTCAGATCGCCGAGCTGCTGGGCCGTGAGGTTCTGAAAAAGGGCTGACCTAAGCCCCCCGAAAATAACGAAGGGCGCCCGCTGGGCGCCCTTTTTGTTTGTCTCGCGCGGTTCTTAGACCTGTGCGAAGCGGCCCTCTTCGGCCATGTACTGTTCAACCGTGCCTTCGCCGATGTTGTGCCAAACCGCATGCAGCGCCAGCTGGCCGCTGGCCACGGCATCCTGCACAAAGGGGAAGGTCATCAGGTTCTCGACCGAGGTCAGCGCAGCCTGTTTTTCCAGTGCGGTTTTGCGGGCATCGTCACCCTCGACGTCCTTCACCTTTTCAAATCCGGGGCGCAGAATGTCGATCCAGCGGCCCACGAACGAAGTTTTCTCCTCCAGTGCGGGGGCGTTGCCCATGCACATGTCGTGACAGCCAGCGACGCCGCCACATTGCGAGTGGGTCATCACAACCACGTGCGATACCTTCAGCACCGTCACCGCGTATTCAATCGCGGCCGAGGTCCCGTGCTGGCCGCCATCGGCCTCGAACGGGGGGACCAGGCTGGCAATGTTGCGGTGTATGAAGAATTCGCCCTGATCCGCGCCGAAAATGGCGGTGACATGCAGGCGCGAGTCGCAGCAGGAAATGACCATGGCCCGTGGGCGCTGGCCCTCGTCCGCCAGGCGTCGATACCAGTTTTTGTTTTCGGAATAGGCCGTGGCTTTCCATCCTTGGTACCGTTGAACCAGATAGGCGGGCAGGGGCTTGGCGTTGTCCATGTCGTCATCCTTGCGTTTCTTAGAATCTGACCACGTTCAATAGCGACTATTTGATCTGTTTTCGACCTAAATCATGGCCGCGGCTCAATCTTTTGAGAACCCTTTTGTCCGCAAGGTCGGTCATGGCCGTGGGGGCCGGACTATGGGGTGAGACTTTGACTTTTTTAACCTATCTGAACCCGGACGAAAGCGTCCGGCTGGATGCCAGCATCCTGGGAGAATTGTATCTGCAGCTTGGAGAGGCTGGCGCCCAAAATGTGGTGACCCGCGCAATGGAGGATCTGACGCAGCGCCTGACAGATGCTGACCAGATGTATCGCAACTCCGATTTTTTGGCGCTGCGCAAGACCATACGCGCGACCGTTGCGGTGGCGGAACAAATCGGGATGGGGTCTTTGGCCAATCGCGCGCGCGACGTGGTCGAGTGCATTGATGCTGGTGATCCGGTGGCCTTGGCAGCCGTTCTGGCTCGCCTGATGCGCACGGGCGAGCGGTCTTTGAATGCTGTGTGTGATTTGCAGGGCCAGTCGATCTGACCCCCTTGCAGGTGCCGACGAAGGGGCTAGGCTGGGGCAAACTCACGAATGAGGCCCCAGATGACTTTGACCTTCGCCCCGGCGCAAGATGCCGCCATACCTGTTCACGTGCTGCCCTCGGACGGGGTCGAGGCATGGCTGACCGAACAGCCCGCGCGCATTCGTGCCTGGGTCAAGGCGAACGGCTTTTCCGGTGCGTTGGGGAAATCGCTTATCATTCCGGGCGAAGATGGCGCGCCCATCGCCGTGCTGGCCGGTTATGGCTCGGCCGCACAGCGGCGGCGAGGTCGGTTTCATCTGGCTGCAGTGGCCGCCGCTTTGCCAGAAGGGGAATACACCCTGTCCGGCCTTCCTGCCGAGGAAGCGGAGCAAGAGGCGTTGGGTTGGCTTCTGTCGGGCTATGCCTTTGACAGGTATCACGCGCGCAAGGGCGCCAAGGCTCGACTGGTTGCTCCCGATGGTGTGGACGCCGCCAAGTTAGAGGTAATCGCAGCCGGCGAATGTCTGACCCGCGATCTGATAAATACCCCGGCCAGCGACATGGGGCCCGACGCGTTAGAGCAAGCCGCGCGTAACCTTGCGGCGGACCACAAGGCCCAGATTTCAGTGATTACCGGGGATGCTCTGCTGGAACAGAATTTCCCCATGATTCACGCCGTTGGCCGCGCGGCCGAACAGGCGCCGCGCTTGATCGACCTCAGCTGGGGTTCCGAGGGGCCATCACTGGTTCTGGTCGGGAAGGGCGTGTGTTTCGATACCGGCGGGCTGAACCTCAAACCCGGTGCGTCGATGGGATTGATGAAGAAGGATATGGGCGGCGCGGCTACGGTGCTGGGACTGGCCCATATGATCATGGGATTGGGTTTGAAATTGCGCTTGCGCGTGCTGGTGCCGGCGGTGGAAAACAGCGTGTCGGGCAACAGTTTCCGCCCCGGAGACATCCTTAACAGCCGCAAGGGCCTGACGGTCGAGATTAACAACACCGACGCCGAGGGCCGCCTGGTTCTGGCCGACGCGCTGGCCTTGGGCGCCGAGGGTGCGCCGGATCTGATGCTGTCGATGGCAACGCTGACGGGGGCTGCGAGGGTTGCGGTTGGGCCCGACCTGTCGCCGTTTTTCACCGATGACGAAGCCGTTGCCGGGGCCCTGCAGATGGCAGGCGCCAAAGTGGCAGATCCGGTGTGGCGCCTGCCCTTCTGGGACCCGTACGAGCCCGATCTGGAACCGGGCATCGCTGATCTGGACAACGCACCCAAGGGCGGTTTCGGGGGCGCCATTACTGCGGCCCTGTTCCTGCGCCGTTTTGCTGGCGAAAAGGTCCGCTATACTCATTTTGACATCTACGGCTGGTCCCCCAAGAATCAGCCCGCGCGGCCTAAGGGTGGCGTTGGCATGGGCGCGCGGGCGCTTCTGCAGGCGCTGCCGGAAATGCTGGAGCTGTAGACAGTGCCTACCCCGTTCGATCCTCGTTTGACCCCGGCAAATCCGCGCGTTGCGGCGGCTCATTTGCGCGGTGTGGTTACGGCCCAAAACTATGTCCAGGGCCACGAAAAGATGATCGCCGTGCCCTGCGCCGATCTGCTTTCCGCCCCACATGGCCGGCGCGAACGGCAACTGCTGCTGGGCGAGCGCGTGACAATGTACGAAGAGCGCGCCGGCTGGGCTTTCGTGCAGGCCGACCGGGACGGCTATGTCGGGTATCTGCCCTTCGGCCAGCTCGAGGAACGCCGCCCCGCAACACATTGGGTGATCAACCGCGCCTCGCATCTGTACAACGATCCGGATTTCAAAAGCCACGAACTGATGAGCCTAAGCATGGGGTCGCAATTCCGCGTCATCGGCGAGTCGGGGCGGTTCTACGAGACCCCGTTAGGCTATGTCCCCAAGCCGCATCTTGCCCCGCTGGATCGACTGGCACGCGACCCGGTTGAAGTGGCCGAGCGTTATCTGGGCGTGCCCTACCTGTGGGGCGGAAACTCGATCTGGGGGATTGATTGCTCGGGGCTGGTGCAAGCCGCTTGCGTGGCCTGCGCGATCCCCTGTCCGGGCGACAGCGACTTGCAAGAGGCATCGCTTGGACGTCTTTTGCCCGAAGACAAGAAACTGCGCCGTGGGGATCTGCTGTTCTGGAAAGGTCACGTGGGGTTGGTCGCGGGACGAGGGATGTTGCTGCACGCGAACGCCTATCACATGGCCGTCGCGTTCGAGCCCATCGACGAGGCCATCGCACGGATCAAGGCGCAGGGAGATGGCCCCGTCACCTCACGCCGTCGTCTGCCCGCGCGCAAATCCGCGCCCTAGTCGACCGAACGGATCAGCTTACGTTCCAGCACGCGCAACACGGTTTTCAGGTCGTGGCCGCGTTTGAGGATCTGTCCGTCCATACCGAACACGACGTACATGCCTTGCTTGTTGCGCAGCTTGGGGTGCTTCTCGATCCGGTACAGGGGGGTTTCGGCCGTGCGTCGAAACACCGAAAACACTGCTGTTTCGCGCAGGCAGGAAATGCCGTAATCCCGCCATTCCCCGGCGGCAACCATCCGCCCGTAAAGCCCCATGATGACACCCATCTCTTTGCGGTCAAAGGCAACCTGAGACGGGATGCCGGGACGGGGAAAAGGGGTTGAACCTTGCATATTCATACGTCCAGAGTTGCGCCAAACCCGGGTTAAATCAAGCCTAGCGGAACCTTTTGAAGAAATTGGGGTGCGGGCTGGGCATGGGTGATACTTCCTGCAGCGCCGTGTCGAACCACTCTTCTGCGATCGGTGTCAGGGCGGCATAGGCCGCTGCGACCTCGGATCGGGGATCGCGTCCCTTGAAGGTGTCAGGCAGCAATTCGGTTGGCGGCTCGGGGTGGCGAAGCACGATCCGGCGCCAGCGATGGATCAACAGGGTGCGCGCGGCGGCGGCGTCCAAAGGGGTCAGGCTGGCCCTGTTCAAAGCATCCAAATCCCGAAACAGGGCGATCAGCGCAGCGTGATGGGCCTTGCTAAGCAGCTTTGCGCGCAGCGCGGCCGAAAGGCTGGTCAGATCACCGGTTACCGCGCATTCGGGCAGAGGGCCGGGCTGATCGGCGGGTCTTAGAACCACGCCGGGCGCGACCGGAATGCCGGGCTGGTCTGCGCCAACGGCCAAGGTCCAGGACGTGACCGGCTGCGTTCGCGCGGGCGCGTAGATCCGGCTGGTAGCATCGGCAAACTGCGCCAGCCCTTCTTTGGTCAGCCGGTAATAGCTGTTGCGACCTTCACGCTCTGACGTAACCCAACCATCGCGGCCCAGTCGAGATAGCGCGGTTCGGATCGTACCTGACTCGATCCCGATGCGGCCCAAAAGTTTTTGCAGACGCAGATTGGCGATACGGCCCCCTCGCAGCTGCACGCTATCACCGAAAACGGTGATGACCAAAGACCACACGCGCAGGCGGCCTTCGTCATGCAGTGCGGTGATCAAGGGGGAAAGCGGATCCATAACCCGTTGATACACCGGGTCATGTCCGGGGGGAAGTGGGGGCAGCGTTGCGCCGCCCCCGCCATGTTCAACGGTCGTAGGCGACCATGGTCAGCAGCTCGTATTCTGCGACTTGCTCGTCATCCTGATTGGTCAGGGTCGCGTTCCATGCCACCTCGCCATACTCATCATTGCGCTTGGTTTTGCGCTTGCAGGTCAGGGCAACCTTGATGCTGTCACCCGCGCTGACCGGTTTTTGAAAGGACAAGCCATTCAGGCCGGTGTTGGCCAGAACGGGCCCCTCGTTCGGTTCCACGAAAAGGCCCGCAGCGAAAGACAACAACAGATAGCCATGCGCAACGCGACCGGGGAAGAATGGGTTCCGCTGCGCGGCGTCCTCGTCCATGTGGGCATAGAACGTGTCGCCGGTGAAATGGGCGAAATGCTCGATATCCTCCATTGAAATCGTGCGCGATTCCGTGTGGATCGTCTCGCCAATCTGGATCTCGTTGAAGGTGCGTTGGAACGGATGGGTCGGGTTTTCCGACTGCGGAGCCCCCTTGATCCAGGTGCCGGTGATGGCGCTGATAATCTCGGGCGTGCCTTGGATCGCAGTACGTTGCAGATAGTGTTTCACACCGCGAATGCCGCCCAGCTCCTCGCCGCCGCCCGCGCGACCGGGGCCGCCATGGACCATATGCGGCATCGGCGCGCCGTGGCCCGTCGCCTCGCGTCCGGTGTCGCGGTTGTTGATGTAGAGGCGCCCGTGCCAGGCCGCGCTGGTCAGGGTGATGTCGCGCGCAATCGCGGGGTCATGGGTAAAGATCGAGGCGACCAGCGATCCTTCGCCGCGGTTCGCCAATTGCGCCGCATGGGCGGTGTCGCGATAGGGCAGGATGGTTGACACAGGGCCAAACGCCTCGACCGAATGGATGATTTCGGCGGCGTCGGGATCGTCACATCGGAACAGGGTCGGCGGGATGAAGGCGGCGTCCGCATCCGCGTCGACGGGCTGGAACCCGTCCAGCTCACCGCAGATTTGCCGCGCTTCGGTGCCGATTTGAGCGGCCTTGGCTAGCACATCGGATTTTTGCGCCATCGATGCCAATGCGCCCATGCGCACGCCCTCGGAATCGGGGTGGCCGACGGTGACGGTGGCCAGTTTCGCCGTCAGGGCGTCGGTCACGGTATCCGCCATATGATCGGGAACCAGCAGACGGCGCATCGCGGTGCACTTTTGTCCGGCCTTGGTGGTGATCTCGGTGACGGCCTCTTTGATGAACAGCGCGAATTCGGGGCTGTCGGCGTCGGCATCCGCGCCCAGGATCGAGGCGTTCAGGCTGTCTTGTTCCGCAAGAAAACGGGTCGAGTTCTGGATCAACGCGGGGGTCGTCCGCAGCATCTGCGCGGTGTCGGCCGAGCCGGTAAAACTGACCACATCCTGCGGGCCCATCTTGTCCAGCAGGTCACCGGTGCGGCCGATGATCAGCTGCACAGCGCCCTCGGGCAGCAAGCCCGATTCGATAATCATGCGGAAACACGCCTCGGTCAGATAGCACGTCTGAGTCGCCGGTTTGACGATCGCGGGCACGCCGGCCAGCAGCGTGGGAGCTAGTTTCTCCAGCATGCCCCAAACGGGAAAGTTGAAGGCGTTGATATGGACAGCCACGCCTTGCAGGGGGGTTGCAATATGTTGCCCAATGAAAGCGCCAGTGCGGCCTAGCTGTTCAACCTCGCCATCGACGTAGACCCGCGAATCAGGCAGCTCGCGGCGCCCCTTCGAGGCATAGACGTACAGGGTGCCGATGCCGCCTTCGATGTCCACGCCGCCATCACGCCGGGTCGCGCCGGTCAAACCGTTGATGGCGTACAGCTCTTCCTTGCGGCCACCGATATACAGGGCCAACTTCTTTAGAATTCTTGCGCGATCATGGAAGGTTAGGGCGCGCAGCGCGGGGCCACCCACGTTGCGTGCATAGTGCAGCATCGCGTCGGTATCCAGGGTGCTGCCGCCCGCCAGGGCGATTTCGGTGGCCGTGACGGGACCGATGATGGGGCTTGCAGTGGCGCCGGGCGCAATCCAATCGCCAGCGATAAAACTTTCGGGTTTCAGCATTGGGGTCTCCTCCGGTGGGTTGCCCACAGTATGTAGCAATATAATTCCTCTTTCAATACTATTGACCGACTGGTCGGTTTTGTGCAAGCCTTGAATCGCGAATGGGAGGATTTGCCGAAATGACACCGCAACAGCGCGCCGAGCGCAGTGCCGCAGCGATGTGGGCCAAGGACGTGGCCAGCCAGGCTGCGGGCATGATTCTGCAAGAAATCGGGCCTGGCCGCGCCGTGCTGACCATGCCGGTGCGCGAGGATTTCCTGAACGGGCATCGCATCTGCCACGGCGGGTACATCTTTACCCTGGCAGATTCGGCCTTTGCCTTCGCATGCAACAGTTACAATCGGTTGGTGGTGGCGCAGGAAAACTCGATCACGTTTCTGTCCCCCGGCGAGCCGGACGAGGTTTTGACCGCCCACGCCCAAGAGGTCGCGATGACGGGCAGGTCAGGGGTTTATGACGTCACCGTCACTGGCGGCGACGGACGCAAGGTCGCCCTTTTCCGGGGTCTGTCCCGGCAGATAAAGGGTCAGCATTTCGAGGAGAGCGAAGAATGAGAGACGCATATTTGTGCGAGGGTCTGCGGACCGCGATCGGCCGCTATGGGGGGACGCTCAGCTCGGTTCGTCCCGATGACATGCTGGCACATGTGATTCGCGAGGTGACCTCGCCCTTCGACGGGCTGCAGGTGGACGAAGTGATCATGGGCAACGCTAATGGCGCGGGCGAAGATAACCGCAACGTCGCCCGCATGTCCGCGCTGCTGGCCGGGCTGGGCGAGGGCGTGCCGGGCACCACGATGAACCGCCTGTGCGGCTCGGGTCTGGATGCGATCGGCACCGCCGCGCGTGCTGTGAAATGTGGCGAGGCCGAGGTGGTGATTGCGGGCGGTGTGGAATCCATGTCGCGCGCACCCTTCGTGCAAGGCAAGGCCACCAGTGCCTTTTCCCGCAAGGCCGAGATTTACGACACAACAATCGGTTGGCGGTTCGTGAACAAGGCAATGCACAAACAATTTGGCACCGATTCCATGCCCGAAACGGCCGAAAACGTGGCCGCCGATTTCAACATCAGCCGCGAGGATCAGGACGCGTTTGCCCTGCGCTCGCAAGAGCGGGCGGCGGCGGCGATTGCCTCGGGCCGTTTGGCGCGCGAGATCACCCCGGTGACGATCCCACAGCGGCGCGGCGACGACATCGTGTTCGACACGGATGAACATCCGCGCATGTCCTCGCTGGAGAAGCTGGCGAAACTGCCCACGCCCTTCCGCGAAGGTGGCAGCGTGACAGCGGGCAATGCCAGTGGCGTGAATGACGGCGCTGCGGCGTTGATCGTGGCCAGCAAGGAAGCGGTCGAGAAATATGGTCTGACGCCCAAGGCACGGATCGTGTCGATGGCCACCGTGGGCGTGCCGCCCCGGATCATGGGCATCGGCCCGGCCCCAGCGACGCAGGCCTTGCTGGATCGTCACGGGCTGAAAATCAGCGACGTCGATTTTCTGGAACTGAACGAGGCATTTGCCGCGCAGGGTCTGGCCTCGATGCGGCAGCTGGGTTTGCCGGATGATGCGGATCACGTGAACCCGAACGGCGGTGCAATTGCCTTGGGTCACCCTCTGGGCATGTCCGGCGCACGCTTGGCGCTGACGGCCTCGATCAACATGGTGGATGCGGGTGCGAAACGCGCGATCTGCACCATGTGTATTGGCGTGGGGCAGGGCATCGCACTGATGCTGGAATCCGTCTGAGCCAATAAACCATACGACACCGTTTAGTGGAGGAACGTGTCATGAAAGATCTCTCGCCTAAACCCGGCGATCTGGAGCCGATCGAAACCGCCTCGCGGGATGAGATCGCAGCCCTGCAATTGCAGCGCATGAAATGGTCGTTGAAGCACGCCTATGACAACGTGCCCTTCTACCGGAACAGTTTTGATCAGGCGGGGGTGCATCCCGACGATCTGAACTCGTTGGCGGATCTGGCCAAGTTTCCGTTCACGGTTAAGCAGGACTTGCGGGACAACTATCCCTTTGGTCTGTTCGCCGTCCCGCGTGAGCAGATCGCGCGGGTGCATGCGTCCTCAGGCACAACAGGGCAGCCGACGGTAGTGGGCTATACCAAGAACGACCTGTCCATGTGGGCCGATGTTGTGGCACGGTGCATGCGGGCCTCGGGGCTACGGGCGGGGGATGTTCTGCACAACGCCTATGGCTATGGGCTGTTCACCGGCGGTCTGGGCGTGCATGGCGGGGCCGAGCGCGCGGGCCTGACCGTGGTTCCGGTGTCCGGCGGGATGACCCAGCGCCAGGTACGCTTGATCGAGGATTTCCGCGCCGATGGCATCACAGTGACTCCGTCCTATGCGCTGTCCATTCTGGATGAATACGCCGCGCAGGGGCTGGACCCACGTGACAGCCCGCTGAAAGTGGGCATTTTTGGCGCCGAACCTTGGACCAACGCGATGCGCCGCGAGATCGAGGACGCTTTCGACATGCACGCGGTTGACATCTATGGCCTGTCCGAGGTGATCGGCCCCGGTGTTGCCAATGAATGCGTGGAAACCAAGGACGGGCTGCACATCTGGGAGGATCACTTCTATCCCGAGATTATCGACCCGAATACGGGCGAGGTGCTGCCAGATGGCGAATTGGGAGAGCTGGTCTTTACCTCGCTCACCAAAGAGGGGTTCCCGATCATCCGGTACCGTACCCGCGATCTGACCCGCCTGTTGCCGGGCACCGCTCGGTCCATGCGGCGGATGGAAAAGATCACCGGCCGCAGCGACGACATGATCATCCTGCGCGGCGTGAACGTCTTCCCGACCCAGATCGAAGAACAGCTGATGGACGTGCCTGCGCTTGCGCCGCATTTCCAGATTGAACTCAGCCGCCCAGACCGGATGGACGTGATGACTGTGCACGTGGAAATGGCCGAGGATGGCGGCGATCCCGAGGCTGCGGCGCGCGCCCTGTCAGGCAAGATCAAGTCGAATGTCGGCATCAGTGCCAAAGTCGATGTGGCAAGGGCTGGCCAAGTGGCCCGGTCCGAGGGTAAAGCGGTGCGCATCATCGACAACCGCCCCAAGGAGAGCTGATGGCCCGCGGACTGGCACGCGATCACGACGAAAAACGTGCGGCCCTGCGCAAAGGGGCCGCCGCCTATTTCGCCGCGCATGGATTCGACCGCGCCAGCATGACCGGTGCGGCGAAATCCTGTGGTGTGTCCAAAGCGCTGATCTATCACTATTGGTCGTCCAAAGAGGATCTGCTGTTCGACATTCTGGATGATCACCTGGGGCAGCTGTTGGATCAGGTGCAGGCCTCTGAGGGCGAAGGGCTAGGCAAGCTGATTGAGGCTATTCTGACCGCCTATGAGGACGCAGATGCCGAGCATAAGCTGCAGATCGACGCCCTGGAAATCCTGCCCGAGGACAAGAAGGCACCTTTGATCGCAACGCAGCGCGAACTGGTCGAGATCATGGGCACCTCGGTGCTGCAGGTGCAACCCACTCTGGCCAGCGACGCCGAGCGCCTTCGCGCAGCCACGATGACCGTGTTTGCTATTCTGAACTGGTTCTACATGTGGCACCGCCCCGGCAAGGGGATCAGCCGCGCCGAGTATGTGGTCCTGGCTACGGACTTTGTTGTCGGTGGTTTGCGCGCTTTGTAAGTTCACGAAAATCTCACTTGCTTCGCGCGGTCGGCTGGGCTGGGATGCGTGCAAACTCGGTTTGCAGCAGGAGTGACATTATGAGTATCAAGACAATCGCCACGGTCGGCATCATCCTGACCGCCAGCGCAGCTTTGGCCCATAGCGGCGTCAAGGATCCGAACGTAATGGCCCGCATGAACCTGATGGGCGAAGTCAAAGACAACATGGGTGTGCTGGGCGGTATGGCCAAGGGCAAGATGGCGTTTGACGCGGACAAAGCTGCCATGGCCAAGGCCGGTCTAATCGCCAACGCGCAGGCCATACCTGCGGCGTTCGAGATTAACGCGATGGATCCCAAATCCGAAGCCTTGCCCGCAATCTGGGAAAACTGGGAAGACTTCGTCACCAAGGCCAGCGCCATGGAAGCAGCGGTAGGCGCGCTTGATGTCAGCTCGGCCGAGGCGATCCAGGGCGGCCTGCGCTCGGTCGGCGGCAGCTGCGGCGGCTGCCACAAGTCCTATCGCATCGACAAATAAGAATGCGAGCCTATGCGCCATTTTGTTGTGGCGCATAGCAATATCCTCTTCCTATAGTGCGCCCCAGAAGCCGCAGGAATTATGCGGCCATTTTTGGGAGAGATTTGGATGCGTACAAAGGCAGCCGTTGCCCTTGAGGCCGGCAAACCGCTGGAAATTATGGAAGTGAACCTGGAAGGCCCCAAAGCGGGCGAGGTTCTGGTGGAAATCAAGGCAACGGGTCTGTGCCACACGGACGAGTTCACCCGTTCGGGTGCCGACCCCGAGGGTCTGTTCCCCTCGATCCTAGGTCACGAGGGCGCGGGCGTTGTGCTTGAGGTCGGCGAGGGCGTCACCACGCTGAAGCCGGGCGATCACGTTATCCCGCTCTACACGCCCGAATGTCGCGAATGCCACGCGTGCCTGTCCGGCAAGACCAACCTGTGCACCGCTATTCGCGGCACGCAAGGTCAGGGCCTGATGCCTGACGGGACCACCCGTTTTTCGATGCTGGATGGCACGCCGATCTATCACTACATGGGCTGTTCGACCTTCGCCAATCACACCGTGATGCCCGAGATCGCGCTGGCTAAGGTGCGTGATGACGCGCCCTTCGACAAGATCTGCTATATCGGCTGCGGCGTGACCACTGGTATCGGGGCTGTCATCAACACGGCAGGCGTGAAGATCGGCGAAACCGCAGCGGTGTTCGGTCTGGGCGGTATAGGTCTGAACGTGATCCAGGGCCTGCGCATGGCCGGCGCGGACAAGATCATCGGGGTCGACTTGAACGACGACAAAGCCGAGATGGCCAAGAAGTTTGGCATGACCCATTTCGTGAACCCGTCCAAGCTGCCCGAGGGCCAATCGACCGTCGAAGCGATCATCGAGCTGACCAAGACCGAGAAGGATCAGTTTGGCGGCGTGGATTACTCGTTCGACGCCACCGGCAACGTGCAGGTGATGCGCGATGCGCTGGAATGTTCGCACCGTGGTTGGGGCGTGTCCGTGATCATCGGCGTGGCACCTGCCGGGGCCGAGATCAGCACCCGCCCGTTCCAACTGGTCACCGGCCGCGTCTGGAAGGGCACCGCTTTTGGCGGCGCCAAAGGCCGGACGGATGTGCCCAAGTTCGTGGATTGGTACATGGACGGCAAGATCGAGATCGACCCCATGATCACTCATAAGCTGACTTTGGAACAGATCAACGAAGGCTTCGATCTGATGCACGAAGGCAAATCGATCCGAGCTGTTGTAGAGTATTAACAGACCCTCTGGGCGGGCCTTTATGGCCCGTCCTATTCAGTGCCGTAACGCGCCAGAAAGGTTTCAACGGCACCCAGAGCCACGCGGTCGGTTTCTTCCGTGGTGAAGCTGCTGGAAATGCCAAATACCGCCCGCGCAAAGATATCCGCCTTGCACAGCTCAAGGAATTGATCGGCGGCCAGTGTCATGTCCGAGATCCTCAGCTCGCCCCTCGTCTGCGCCTCGGTCAGAAAGTCGATCAGGTGTCCGCGCGCCGCTGCCGGGCCTGATTCATAGAATTTGCGTCCCAGTTCAGGAAAACGATCAGCCTCGGCGACGCAGACCCGGAAAATCCGTTGCGAAAACCGAGTCGTGAAAATGGTGATCATCTGGCGCGCGGCCATGGTCAGAACATCGCGCACCGGGGCCGTGCGGTCGATCATCGCCAAGGTGTCCACGGCCTGACGATTGCACTCGGCGCTGGCGACCTCCATGAACAGCAGCTGTTTGTCAGGGAAATAGCTGTAAAGGGTCGCCTTGGACACGCTGGCCGCTTTGGCGATGTCATCCACGCTGGCGCCTTCGAATCCGTCGCGCATGAACACGTCACGGGCCCCGGACAGGACCTGATCGAACTTCCGTCCGGTGCGTTTGATGGGCTTCGAGGCTTGATCCACGTGTGCATCCTGCGGTTAGATCAAGTAACTATAAACTAATCGGTTTAGTTTCATCAAGGCACACTGCAGCCTTGAATGTGTTCCGGACTTTGATATATTAGAACCATTCTAAAAATGGGGATGACATGCGCTTTTTACCGCAACGCAAGCGTTTCAAGGATTTGACTGAACAGGAAGTTCTGGCCTTGGCGATCTCGTCGGAAGAGGATGACGCCCGGATCTATCGCGGTTATGCCCAGCGGCTGCGCGAAGAGTTTCCCGAAACCGCCAAGGTGTTTGACGGCATGGCCGCCGAAGAAGATGAACACCGCAAGCGTCTGATCGATCTGCACACCGACCGGTTTGGCGCGGTGATTCCCCTGATCCGCCGCGAGCATGTGGCCGGGTATATCTCGCGCCGGCCCATCTGGCTGGTCGAAAACCTGGGATTGGAACAGATCCGCGCCGAAGCTGCGCAGATGGAGGCTCAGGCCGAGGCGTTTTATTTGGCCGCAGCTGACCGGACCTCTGACGCGGCGACGCGCAAGTTGCTGGGTGATCTGGCCGCCGCCGAGGCTGGCCACCAACATGCCGCTGACACACTGGCGGAAACTCATCTTACACATGACGCGCGTGAGGCCGAGGATCGCAGCGCCCACCGCAAGTTTATCCTGACCTGGGTGCAGCCGGGACTGGCGGGGTTGATGGATGGCTCGGTTTCCACACTGGCCCCGATCTTTGCTGCCGCCTTTGCCACGCAGGACACCTGGAACACCTTTCTTGTGGGGCTTGCGGCATCGGTTGGCGCGGGTATTTCGATGGGCTTTACCGAAGCGGCCTCGGACGACGGAGAGCTGTCGGGGCGCGGATCGCCTGTAAAGCGCGGCGTCGCTTCGGGGGTGATGACCACGCTGGGCGGGTTGGGTCACGCGCTGCCCTACCTGATCCCCGATTTCTGGACCGCAACGATCACTGCCATCATCGTTGTGTTCTTCGAGCTGTGGGCCATCGCCTGGATTCAGAACAAGTACATGGACACACCGTTTTTCCGCGCGGCCTTTCAGGTTGTGCTGGGGGGCGCGCTGGTCTTTGCTGCGGGTGTGTTGATCGGTTCGGGCTAGGGGGCAAAGATACGGTCTATGACCGCGCGGTATGTCCTGCTAGGCAAGGTGCATGGTCGATATCTTTCTCAAGACACTGCCGTTCTTTGCAATCATCGCCTTGGGTTATGGCGCTGGACGGACACGGTTTTTCCCCGAAGAGGCAACAGCATGGCTGACGCGGTTCGTGTTCTACTTTGCGCTTTCCGCGATGCTGTTCCGTTTTTCGGCAAACCTTTCCCTGCGCGAGGTGTTCGATCTGCCCTTCGTGCTGGCCTACCTGTGCGGCACGGGCGCGGTGTATCTGCTTGCAACAGCCGTTGCGCTGATCCGTAAACGCGGCATCGAAGAAGCTGCGGTCGAGGCGCAATGCGCGGTGATCGGCAATGTCGGGTTCCTGGGTGTGCCCATGCTTGTGCTGCTGATGGGCGAGCAGGCGATCGGTCCGGTGATGCTGGTGCTGGCGGTTGATCTGGTGGTGTTCGGCAGCCTGATCGTGATCCTGATCACAGGGGCACGCGATGGGCGGATGTCCCTTGGAATTTTGCGAACGGTCGGGCTGGGTCTTTTGCGCAATCCGATGATTGTCTCGATCAGTTTGGGGCTGGCCTGGTCGGCGGCCAAACTGCCCATCCCCGTGCCATTGAACGAGTTCGTCTCGATCCTTGGCGCAGCGGCGACGCCCGGCGCGTTGTTTGCGATCGGGGCTTCGCTGGCGTCAAAGTCGGCCGAAAGGATGGCTGTCGCAGGTTGGCTGACCGGGGCCAAGCTGGTGTTACATCCGGTTGCGGTGGCGGTGGCCGCGCTGATGCTGTTTCCGGTGGACAGGTACGCGGCCAGTGTGATGATTGCCGCCGCCGCTTTGCCGGTCGCGGGGAACGTCTATATCCTTGCCCAGCATTATGGCGTCGCGCCGCACCGGGTATCTGCCTCGATATTAATCTCGACGGCGTTAAGCGTTTTCACCGTTTCGCTTGTGATCGCATTAGTCGGCTGAACCCCTTGTCCGCAGCCTGTCCCTGCGTTAGCCAGTGGACGACTAAACTGGAGAGTGCCATGGACGTAATATCCGAAAACCGTTGTTTTGGGGGCGTGCAGGGCGTGTACAAGCACGCAGGCCATTCCACGAATTGTGACATGACCTTTGGCCTGTTTTTGCCCGAAGAGGCCGAGCACGCGCCGGTACCCGTATTGTGGTACCTGTCTGGGCTGACCTGCACCCATGAAAACGCGATGGTCAAGGCCGGTGCGCAGGCATGGGCGGCCGAGCAGGGGATCGCGCTGGTCTTTCCCGACACCTCTCCGCGCGGTGAAGGCGTGGCCGATGATCCCAGCTATGATTTGGGCCAGGGCGCCGGGTTCTATGTGAACGCCACGCAAGCCCCTTGGGCACCGCACTTTCAGATGTGGGATTACATCGCGGACGAGCTGCCCCAGATCGTGACGGCCAATTTCAACATCGACGAAGAGCGCCAGTCCATCACCGGCCATTCAATGGGCGGCCACGGGGCGCTGACACTGGCGATGGGGCTGCCGGGGCGGTTCCGGTCTGTCTCGGCTTTCTCGCCGATTTGTCATCCGACCGCGGGCGATTGGGGACGCAAACAGCTAAGCGCCTATCTGGGCGACGACGAAGCGGCCTGG
The DNA here is from genome assembly GCF_965218685.1 of Thalassovita sp. GTDB lineage: Bacteria > Pseudomonadota > Alphaproteobacteria > Rhodobacterales > Rhodobacteraceae > Thalassobius. The sequence continues at coordinate 1,190,689 of NZ_OZ244657.1, forward strand.
GCCCGGCATGACGCAAGCGTTATGATGCAAGAGGTCGGGCTGGATATTCCCCTGCTGGTCGATACTGGCAGTGCGGATCAGTTCATTGACCTGTTGATGCCCGAAACACTGGCCGAGGCCGTGATGAAGCGCCGCTTGCCCGCCGATCTGCGCCTGCAGAAGGACTATGACCACAGCTATTTCTTTGTTTCCAGCTTCATGGAGGACCACGTGAGCTTCCATGCCGAAGCTCTTTATGCGGACTAAGCCATGACCCAATACGACCTTATCATCATAGGATCGGGACCTGCTGGGCGCTCGGCTGCCATTCAGGCGGGTAAATTGAAACGTCGCGTGCTGGTGATCGACCGGCGCGACCAGCTGGGTGGGGTGTCAGTGCACACCGGCACCATCCCTTCAAAGACTCTGCGCGAAACGGTGCTGAACCTGTCCGGCTGGCGCGAGCGCAGCTTTTACGGCCGGGCCTACCGGGTGAAGGAAGATATCGAGGCGCAGGACCTGAAATCCCGTTTGCACAAGACGCTGGATTACGAGGTCGACAACCTTGAGCACCAGTTCAACCGCAACCACGTGGAAACCCTGAACGGATTTGCCCGTTTCATTGGTCCCAACGAGATCGAGGTAGCCACCGAAGCTGGCGAAACCATGCGCCTGACTGCGGACAAGTTTCTGATTTCGACCGGAACGAAAACCCACCGCCCGTCCAACGTGCCTTTCAACGGTGCCACCGTTGTGGACAGCGACGAATTCCTGGAGCTGGCGCAAATCCCGCGCAGCCTTATCGTGGTGGGCGCGGGCGTGATCGGAGTGGAATACGCCACCATGTTCTCGGCCCTGGACGTTCGGGTAACGCTGATCGAACCGCGCGAAACGTTCCTGGATTTCATCGACAAGACGATCATCCATGAATTCACCCATCAAATTCGCGACAATGGCGTGGATCTGCGGCTTGGATCAGCCATCGACAAGGTCGAGGACGCGGGCGAACACGTCGAGGTGACGCTGGAAAACGGCCGCCATGTTCGCGCTGAAATGCTGTTGTTCGCGGCTGGCCGTGTGGGTGCGACGGACAGGTTGAACCTCGAGGTGCTGGGCCTTGAAACCGACCACCGCGGCCGGATCGAGGTGGACCGCAAGACCTATCAGACCGCCGTGCCGCATATCTATGCCGCGGGCGACGTGATCGGGCACCCCTCGTTGGCCTCGACCTCGGTGCAACAGGGTCGCGTGGCTGCGTGCCATGCGCTGGACACGCCCACGCTGCCCGAAAGCCCGTGGTTCCCCTATGGCATCTACTCTGTCCCAGAAGTGTCCACCTGCGGCATGTCCGAGGAAGAGCTGCAAGAACGCGGTATCCCTTACGAGGTCGGCGTGGCCCGTTTCCGCGAAACCTCGCGCGGGCATATCATGGGGTTGGAACACGGGATGCTGAAGATGCTGTTCAGCCTGAAAACCCGCCGGGTGCTGGGCGTTCAGATCGTGGGCGAAGGTGCGACCGAGCTGATCCACATTGCCCAGGCCGTGCTGAACCTGAAAGGGACGGTGGATTACTTCGTGCAGAACACCTTCAACTATCCCACGCTGGCCGAGGCCTATAAGATCGCGGGCCTGGATGCCTTCAACCGCATGCCTATCCCCGAGGAATACAAGGTCAAGCGAAAGCAAAAGAAGTGACAACGCTTTACGTCGACGCCGATGCCTGTCCCGTCAAGGCCGAGGCCGAAAAGGTCGCGACCCGGCACAAGGTGCCCGTGAAACTGGTGTGCAACGGGGGCATTCGGCCCTCGGCCAATCCGCTTGTGGAAACGGTGATCGTACCCGAGGGGCCGGATGTTGCTGACATGTGGATCGCAGATCGCGCCGGGCCGGGGGACGTGGTGATCACTGGCGACATCCCACTGGCCGCAAAATGCGTCGAGGCTGGCGCGCAGGTTCTGAAACACGATGGGGAATCGCTGACCCAGGCCAACATCGGCAACGCGTTGGCGATGCGCGATTTGATGTATGATCTCCGAGCGGCGGACCCGTTTCGTCAGGGTGGTGGCAAGGGGTTTTCAAAAGCTGATCGGTCGCGTTTTCTTGACGCGTTGGAGCGGACGCTGAGAAAGGCCAAGGCATGATCCAAGCCGTTGTCTGGGATCTGGGCAGGGTCCTGATCGAGTTCGACCCCGAGGCGTTCTATGACCGCGAAATCGGCGAAACCCGCCGCAAGCAGTTGTTTCAGGCTGTCGATCTGCACGCCTATAACCTGCGCGTGGACGAAGGCGAACCACTGCTGGAAACTTTTCAAGAGGCAGCCCGTGCAGCCCCGGAATTTACCACCGAGATCATGTTCTGGGCCACCCGATGGATCGAAATGGCCAGCCCCTCGATCCCGGGCTCTGTTGCTCTGCTCGAGCAGCTTAAGGCGCAGGGTACCCGTCTGCTGGCCCTGACCAATTTCGGCGTGGATACATTTGAAATCGCCAGCGCGCACTATCCGTTTCTGGGGCTGTTCGACGAGCTTTATGTCTCGGGCCGCTTGAAACAGATAAAACCCGACGCCGGCATCTATGATGCGCTGGAACAAGGCTGCGGGTTGCCCCCCGAAAGCCTGTTGTTCACTGATGACCGGCCCGAAAATATCGCCGCTGCGGCCGCACGTGGTTGGAAAACCCACCTGTTCGAAGGCCCGCAAGGTTGGGCCGATTGCTTGGCGCACCACGGCGTATTACCAGAGGAGACACCCGCATGAGCTTTCCCATCATTCCTTTTGACGAGGGCGAAAAGCTGCTGGATTGGATCGGCCTGACGCAAGCTTTGGCAGCGGGACACAAATTGCCCAAGGCCGAGATCGCGGACAGCTTCCTGTATCGCGGCAAGGACACGCTGCTGAATCGGGCCGCATGGATCGACGGGATGGGTCTTGCGGTGAAATCGGCCACCGTGTTTCCGGGCAATCCGGCCGCTGGCAAAGGCATGGTGAACGGCGGTGTGAATCTGTACGCGGACAGCGACGGCATGCTCGAGGCGCTGGTCGATTTCCACCTGGTCACCAAGTGGAAAACCGCCGGAGACAGCCTGCTGGCAGCCACCCGTCTGGCCCGACCGGACAGCCGCAAGATTCTGGTTCTGGGGGCGGGCACGGTTGGGCGCTCGTTGGTGCAGGCCTATTCGGCGGCCTTTCCGCAGGCTGAGTTTTCGATTTGGAACCGGACGATCGCCAAAGCCGCTGACTTTGCCGCTGAATTCCCGGGCATGACCGTGGCCGAGAATCTGGCCAGCGCGGTTTCCGACGCAGATATCATCACCAGCGCCACCATGAGCACCGAGCCTTTCATTCAGGGTGATTGGTTGCGTCCGGGTCAGCATCTTGACTTGATTGGTGCCTACCGGCCTGACATGCGCGAGGCAGATGATACCGCGATTACACGCGCGCGGGTTTTCGTGGACAGCTTTGATACCACGATTGGCCACATAGGCGAGATCAACATCCCTCTGGAAAATGGATTGATCACGCGCGAGGACATGGTGGCCGACTATTATGATCTGGACAAGTTCGTTCGCCAAAGCGACGACGAGATCACCTTGTTCAAGAACGGTGGTGGCGCGCATCTGGACCTGATGACCAGCCGCTACATCCTGGATCGCTGGAACGCGGCCCGTTAGGCTGCCGCTGGGGCGCGCCGGCTTTCGCGGATGGGCAGGTGGATCAGGGCCGAGAAGGCTCCGACGCCAACGCCGACCCACCACACCGCAGTGTAGTCGCCATAGATGTCATACATCCGGCCGCCCAGCCACACACCCAGGAAGCTGCCCAGCTGGTGGCTGAAGAACACGATCCCGTACAGCGTGCCCATGTAACGCAGGCCATAGATATGCGCGACCAGCCCGCTGGTTAGCGGCACCGTAGCCAGCCACAGCGTTCCCATGGTCACCGAGAAAATCACCACCGAGGCTGGCGTCATGGGCATCATGATGAACACCGCCGCGATCAATGTGCGCAGGGTATAGATCCCCGTCAGAATGTATTTCTTGGGCATCCGGTTGCCCAACCAGCCGGCAAACAGCGTGCCCACAATATTCGCCGCCCCGATGATCGACAGCGAAACCGCCCCCAGGGCCGAGGTCGTGCCCACGCCCAGTGCCGCCAAAATGCTGCCGTCGGCGATAGGGCCGCACATCTCGGTTACGAAGGCAGGGAAATGCGCGGTGACAAAGCTCAGCTGGTAGCCGCACGAGAAAAACCCAAGGAAGATCATTGTATAGCTGGGGTCCTTGAACGCCTTCGTCAGGATTGCGCCCAGACTTTCCTCCAGCTCGGCCTTGCTGGCGGGGGGCGCTGCCGTGCGCATCATCGGCAAGCAGGCCAGAACCAGGGTGATCATGGCCGCGAATACCAGGAAAACATCCTGCCAGCTCATGAAGCCCAGCAACCATTCAGCCAGTGGCGCGCCGACAACCTGTCCGGCCGAGCCCATCGCAGCGGTGATCGCCAGCGCCATCGAGCGGTTTTCATCCGAGGCTGCGCGCCCCACAACCGCCAGGATCACACCGAAACCCGTGCCCGCAATACCAAAGCCAACCAGCACTTCGTACATCTGGTGGGCCAGCGGTGAAACGGCAAAGGACGACAGTACCAGCCCCGCCGCATAGACCAACGCCCCCAGGACAATGGCCTTGCGATCACCCATCTTTTCAGCCACGGCCCCAAAGATCGGCTGGCCAAACCCCCAGGCAAGGTTCTGAATGGCAATGGCCAGCGAAAATTCGGCCCGTGGCCAATTGAACTCAGTGGCAATCGGGATCTGGAAGACGCCGAAACTGGCACGAATTGCAAAGCTGACCAAGATGATCAGGCTGCCGGCAATCAGCACGGAATTGAACAAGGGTGCGCGCGTTTGCATTGGGGTCTCCTGTCGCAGAGTGCTAATTGATCGGACATTCATTTCCCGGTCAATCCAAGATTTGTTCACCAGCGCATCACTTTTCGTGACATCAGGCTGCAAGCGCGCTATGCGGTGCGCATGACGCGTATTCAGGATATATATCGCAACCGGGTCGACCAGGGCGACCTGCATGCAGACGACGCCCAAGAGGCCGTCCTGCCCGAGTTTGAACGCATCCGGGACGAGCTGTCGAAGCCCGTGAAGAAGGGTCTTTTCCGTAAGGCTCCCCCGCCGCCCAAGGGGCTTTATCTGTGGGGTGGTGTCGGCCGGGGTAAGTCCATGCTGATGGATCTGTTCGTCGAACAGCTTACGGTGCCCGCGCGCCGGGTCCATTTCCACGCCTTCATGCAGGAAATTCATGCCTCGATGCACGAGGCCCGTCAAAACGGGGTCGAAGACGCACTGGCACCGGTCGCAAACGATGTTGCCTCGACAGTTAAGGTGCTGGCTTTTGACGAGATGCAGATCACAGATATCACCGATGCGATGATCGTCGGCCGTCTGTTCGAGATCTTGTTCGCCAAGGGCGTTGTTGTCGTCACCACCTCGAACCGGGTGCCGGATGATCTGTACAAGAATGGCCTGAACCGCCAATTGTTCCTGCCGTTCATCGAGATCATCAAAGAGCAGATGGTCGTATGGGAGATGATCTCGCCTCGCGATTATCGCCAGGACCGATTGAAAGGTGCGCCGGTCTATTTTGCCCCGATTAACGACGACAGCCGCCAAAAGCTGCGCGAAGTATGGGAGCATCTGTCGGGCGGAGAGGCTGATCCGCTGGTGCTGAAAGTCAAAGGCCGAGACGTGACGCTGCCCGCTTTTAGAAACGGCGTGGCCCGCGCGAGTTTTTACGATTTGTGCGGCAAGATGCTGGGGCCGGGGGATTATCTAGCCGTGGCAGATGCGGTGAAAGTACTGGTGCTGGAAGGCATTCCGCGCTTGGGGCGCAGTAACTTCAACGAGGCCAAACGATTTGTGACCCTGATTGACGCGCTCTATGAAGCGAAAGTCCGCCTGATTTGCTCGGCTGCGGATGAACCCGAGAGTCTGTATATCGAGGGCGAAGGTGTGTTCGAGTTCGAGCGTACGGCCAGCCGCCTGCGTGAAATGCAGGCCGAGGACTGGGCTGCCGACGCCTGACCCAATTGATCCAAAGGAGCGCGCTGCGCGCGCGCTTTATATCTCGGCTCGAACCTACGGTTCGTTCCTCGGGGTTGGCGTCTGGACGCTACTGTCTTGTTTCTCTTGAGGCGTGGGGCATGCCTAAAAGAAAAAGGGGGTCGTTGGATCGACCCCTCTTTTTATCCTGCCTGTTTTACCTGTCGTGCCGGACGCCGCGTATCTGGCGTCAACGGATGGTGGCGTGCCACCAGCGAATGCCTTGGGGTGACCTTAAGCGAATCGGTGCGAATCAGTCAACAGGAAGTGATTCGAATTGTTCGAATCGCCTTTGCTTCAGCCGTTTTCGCGCAGGATAGCTCCGGCGAGGTAGAGGGACCCACAGATCAGGATGCGTGCGTTCGGCACGGTTTGGGTGATCTGGCGGATAGCCGTTTCCACGTCAGGACCGGAGATTGCGGATATGCCAGCCTTGATTGCCGCCTTTGCGGTGGTTTCGGCGGGCAGGGTGTTTGCCTCTCCGGGGATCGAGACCGCGGTCAGCGCGGTGACATATGGGGCCATCGGGCTGAGGTAACCGCCGATGTCCTTGGTGTTGAGCATCCCGCAAACCAGGTAGGTATCGCGTTTGGGCAGGCTGGAAAGGTGCGTGGCAAGCGCTTGGCCTGCGGCGGCGTTGTGACCGCCGTCCAGCCAAAGCTCGGCATCGGGGGCGGCTTGGACCAGCGGGCCGGTTTTCAGGCGCTGCATCCGGGCGGGCCAGTGGGCCTGGGTCACGGCAGCCTCGGCGGCGGTTTCGTTTTTCCCAAGGTGGCGCAGGGCGGCAATAGCGGCGCCTGCATTCTGGATCTGGTGGGCGCCGGGCAGGTTGGGCAGGGGCAAATCCAGCAGGCCTGTTTCATCCTGATAGATCAGGCGTCCGCGTTCCTCGTAGACATGCCAGTGCTGGCCGTAGGCGATCAGGGGCGCGCCCAGACGGGCGGCCTGGGCCTCAATAACGTCCATCGCCTCGTCCTGCTGAGGGCCGACGACGCAGGGAATACCGCGTTTGATGATCCCCGCCTTTTCCCCGGCAATTTTGTCCAGGGTGTTGCCCAGGAATTGTTCATGGTCGATCGAGACCGAGGTGATGATGGTCAGCGCCGGGGTGTCCACGACATTGGTGGCGTCCAAGCGTCCGCCCAAGCCGACCTCGAGTAATGTGAAATCGGCAGGCGTGCGGGCAAAGGCCAGCAGGGCTGCGCAGGTCGTGATCTCGAAATAGGTGATGTTTTCGCCGTTGTTGGCGGCATAGCATTCGTCCAGAACCGCGGTCAGGTGGTCTTCGGAAATCAGCTGACCGGCCAGGCGGATGCGTTCGTGAAAGCGCGCCAGATGCGGCGAGGTATAGGCGTGAACGGTGTTGCCCGCAGCCTCTAGTCCCGCGCGGATCATCGCCTGGGTCGAGCCCTTGCCGTTGGTGCCCGCGATGTGGATCACGGGGGGCAGGCGATCCTGAGGATCGTCCAGCGCATGCAGCAGGCGCCACATGCGGTCCAGCGTCAGGTCGATGACCTTGGGGTGCAGCGCCATCATCCGATCAAGGATGGCGTCCGAGTTTTGCGCGCTCATTCGTCTGCGGCGGGCTCGGCTTGGGCCGGGGCGTCGGTGGCTTCGGGCGCGGGCAGGTCACCTTTGATCGCCGGGGGCATGTCCAGCAACATCCGGGTGATGGTGATCAGCTCGTCCTTCATCTGGGTGCGCGGGGTCACGCGGTCCAGCATGCCGTGGTCCAGCAAGTATTCGGCGCGCTGGAAGCCTTCGGGCAGTTTTTCACGAATGGTCTGTTCAATCACGCGCGGCCCGGCAAAGCAGATCAGGGCGTTGGGTTCTGCAATCTGAACATCACCCAGCATCGCATAGGACGCGGTGACGCCGCCGGTGGTGGGGTGTGTCAGAACGACGATATAGGGCAGGCCAGCCTCTTTCAGCATCTGGATCGCTACGGTGGTCCGAGGCATCTGCATCAAGCTTAGGATACCCTCTTGCATCCGCGCGCCACCTGCTGCCGAGAACAGGATCAGCGGGCGCTTCAATTCCACCGCTTTTTCCGCGGCGGCGATGATGGCGTTGCCGACATACATGCCCATAGAGCCACCCATGAAGCTGAAATCCTGGCACGCGGCCACGATCGGGGTGCGGCCCATTTCGCCGGCGCCGACCAGCATGGCCTCTTTCTCGCCGGTTTTTTTCTGCGCGGCTTTCATCCGGTCAGGGTATTTTTTCTGATCGCGGAAATGCAGCGGATCGGTAGTCGGTTCGGGAACCTCAACCTCAGAGAAAACGCCACCGTCGAAAAGATCGGCAAAACGCTCGCGCGGGGTGATGGCCATGTGATGCCCGCAGTTTGTGCAGACATTCAGGTTTTCCGACAGCTCGCGGTGAAACAGCATGGTGCCGCATCCGTCGCATTTGGTCCAAAGGTTCTCGGGCACTTCACGGCGCGAGAAGATCGAGTTGATGCGCGGACGGACGTAGTTGGTGATCCAGTTCATGCCAGAGGGCCCCAGTTTGCCGGTAGTTGCATCGTCAGATAAGCCGGACCGGCCCGAATTGCAATCAGCGCCGCCCTGTAGATGCGTGGCTTTGGGTGATTTTCTGACCTTGGCGGGGCCTTGTACGCTCACAAGAATTCACGCAGGCATCAGAACCCGTGGCTTGTCGTGACGCGGGGGCTTGGGTATCCCTGTTGGACGACTGGCAACGGAGGCACATATGAACCGGGCATTTCGGACCGCGCTGGTGATCTTGGCCTGCGTGCCGGTGTTGGCCAGTTGCCAGCTGGGCCAGCCCAGTATTTCGACCAGCAATGTCCCGCCGCGCCATGTCTCGTTACTGGAAGGCGCCGTTCAGGTTCCTGCGCCCAGTGGCTATTGTGTGGACCTGAACAGCCTTCAGGATCACCGCAGGGCCGGGTTCGTGCTGATGGCCGGGTGTGACGGGTTGATGGGACTTCCCAGTGGTACGTTAATCGAACCCGCGATCCTGACTGTTGCCGCCTATGTTCCCGATCAGCCGGTACAGCAGTCGTTGGACGTCGCCGCGGCGCTTGACGGCGCAACAGTGCTGGAAAGGCGACAAGTCGGCGGTCTGAATATGGTGCGCGTTCTAAGTTCGGACATGGTTCCTGACGATAGCGCGCCGGAACACTGGCGTGGTGCCATGGTCGTGAACGAGGCCGTCCTGACCTTGGCCGTCTATGGAAATGGGGCGATTACCAACAGCGCGGGCGCCGAGCTGTTGCAGGTTCTGGCGCGCCAGATCACGCAGGCCAGCGGCAAGGGCACCCCCCAACCCGACCCCGACACGAAGAAAAAACAGAAAAATCTGTTTCAGCGCATATTTAATTAAGTCGCTCTAGGATATTAGAGTGGAGTGGTTAACCCCAATGAGGTCTCATGCCCTTGTTTAAGTCTCGTCTGTTCAGCGGCCTGATGCACCGCCGTGTCCTGTCTCGCTGGGCCGAGTTGGCGCGCCAGTCAGATCAGGCGGGTCTGCGCCGGTTGCGCCAGCAGCGTACAAGGGCGCGCGAGCTGCGCCAGCACCTGGACCGCGTGATTCACGTTGCTGATAACCGTCTGGCGCTGCCCCTGATCGGCAACACAACGTTTCGCAAGCCGCACGGATCAGACTGGTCCTGGCGGCCGGAACTGTGGCGTGGCCCTTTGCCGGTGCCGGGAATGAGCTCGGTCCAGGATCGTTCGATGCTGGGCTCAGAGGTGACGCTTTTTCACGACTGCCGTTTTTCGGAACTGACCTTGCGCCAACTGCGCAGCCACCGCGAATCCGATCTGGCCCCCTATGGTGTGCGGCTGGACGTGTTCAAGTTTGACGGATCGTTCCTCTCCTTGGTGATCGATCTGCCCCCCGAGGCCGTGCAGGGCCTGACCAAGAATTACCTGATCCGCATGGACACCATCGTCGAGATGGAAAAACCGCTGGAGATTTTTGCCCGTCTGAACATCAAGCACGGGCCGAACACGGATCAGCTGGTGCGCGAACTGCCCTTGCATGAAGAAGAGATCATGGTCGAGTTTGACCTGGCCTATTCACGCCTCAACGAAAAACGGATCGAGCGCGCCTGGATCGACCTTATCTTTGAAGGCCCCGAGATGAACCAGGTGACGATCCGCGATGTCACCTTCAGCCGCCGCCCCCGCGCCGAATTGTAAGAGGACCACCATGAGCGACCTCAAACTGACCAAGACCAGACTTTTCGAAGGCGTTTGGGAAGGTTTCCTGACGACCTCGGGGCGGGTGCAGCCCGAGCTTGAGGTCACGCATCTGAACGAGCCCGTGCTGGGGCTGGAGCTGACCGAGGACACCGAAAACGGCCACTGGATCGTGCGTGTGCCGGTCCCGGTTTCTGCGCTGTCGGACGGGGTTCAGACGTTTCTGATCCGCGACAAGGCATCGGGCGAGGTGTTGGAAAGCTTCTCGATTCTGGCGGGCGAAGCGCTGGGTGACGACATCCGCGCCGAGATTACCCTGCTGCGCGAAGAACTGGACATGCTCAAACGCGCCTTCCGCCGCCATTGCGTGGAAACCATGTAATTTCGTGATTTCCCTCGCCTCTGCTAGACTGACCCCAGACTACGGAGGCACCCATGATCACCGAAATCGTCACCTTCGATCTGCCCGAAGGCATCACTCAGGCTGAATTGATGGAGAAATACAACGCCACGGTTCCCCGCTGGCGTGCCAATCCCGATCTGATCCGCAAGACCTATCTATATTGCGCTGAAAAACGCCAGGGCGGGGGCATTTATTTATGGAAGACCAAAGAGGCCGCGCTGCTGGCCCATGATGCTGACTGGTGCAAGATGGCGCAGGACATGTATGGCAGCGCACCCTGCTTTACCTATTACGACACGCTGTTCATCATCGAGAACGGCGTGTGACCTCGCGCCCCTTACGCTGCGTTGAGCGTGACAAACCAGCCGCGCTTTGCCCAGATGGGTCAAAGCAGGGAGGCACGCTATGACATATACCCACCTTTTGGCTCCGCTGGATCTGGGGCACACCACGCTGAAGAACCGCGTCCTGATGGGCTCGATGCACACAGGGCTTGAGGAAACGGGCGACTGGCCGCGCGTGGCCGAGTTCTATGCGGCTCGCGCGCGTGGCGGAGTCGGGCTGATGGTAACGGGTGGGATCGGTCCGAATCCCGAAGGGTCCGTGGCCTTTGGCGCCTCGATGATGACCAACGAAAAGGACGTCGCCAACCATTCCGTGATCACCAAGGCCGTGCATGACGCGGGCGGCAAGATCGCCATGCAGATCCTGCATGCGGGTCGTTATGCCTATAACCCCAAGTGTGTTGCGCCCTCGCCGGTGAAATCGCCGATCTCGCCCTTTCTGCCGACCGAGCTGGATGAGGACGGGATCGAAAAACAGATCGCCGATTTCGTCACCGCCGCCACGCTGGCGCAGCAGGCGGGCTATGATGGGGTCGAGATCATGGGCTCTGAGGGGTATTTCATCAACCAGTTCATCGTGACCCACACCAACAAACGGACGGATCGCTGGGGCGGGTCCTATGAAAACCGTATCCGCCTGCCGATCGAAATTGTCCGCCGCGTGCGCGAGGCCGTGGGGACGGACTTCATCATTATCTACCGGCTGTCGATGATCGATCTGGTGCCGAACGGGTCCACCTTTGACGAGGTCGTGCAATTGGCGCAGGAAATCGAAAAGGCGGGCGCCAGCATCATCAACACCGGTATCGGCTGGCACGAGGCGCGTATTCCCACTATCGCCACTTCGGTTCCGCGCCGGGCCTTTGCCTGGGTAACGCAGAAGCTGATGGGGCAGGTGGATATTCCGATCATCACCTCGAACCGGATCAACACGCCCGACGTGGCCGAAGAGGTGCTGGCCGAGGGCTGCGCCGATATGGTGTCCATGGCGCGGCCGTTCTTGGCGGATGCTGATTTCGTGGCCAAAGCGCAGCGCGGCGAGGGCGACCTGATCGCGCCCTGCATTGGCTGCAATCAGGCCTGTCTGGATCACACGTTCGGGGGCAAGCTGACCTCGTGTCTGGTGAACCCGTTTGCCTGCCACGAGACCGAGCTGGAAATGGGTGATGAGGCGAAGGGCACTCTGGCGGTGGTCGGCGCTGGGCCTGCGGGTTTGTCCGCCGCCCTGACCGCAGCCGAGCGTGGCTTTGACGTCACCCTGATCGACCGCGCCGAACGGATCGGTGGACAACTGAACATGGCGCGTCAGGTGCCGGGCAAAGAGGAATTCCACGGGCTGGTCGATTGGTACGAACGCATGGTCGCCAAGTCCGGCATCACCGTGCAGCTGGAAACCGACGCGACCGTGGACAGTCTGAAAGGTTTTGATCACGTTATCATAGCCACCGGGGTGGTGCCGCGCGATCCGGGTATTCCAGGGCAGGACGGCGCCAATGTGCTCAGCTATATTGACGTGCTGCGCGATAAGGCCCCCGTGGGGGATCGGGTGGCCGTGATCGGCGCGGGCGGCATCGGATTTGATATCGCCGAATACTTGGTGACGGGCGATAGCCCCACACTGGACCTGCCCGAGTGGATGAAGGAATGGGGCGTTACCGACCCCGAGGATGTCCGCAGCGGTCTGGCCCCCGAAGGCCCTCAGCCCGAGGCTCCGATCCGTCAGGTCACGCTGATGCAGCGCAAGGCCAAGGCGCTGGGCAAAGGACTGGGCAAGACCACCGGTTGGATTCACCGCTCGGCGCTTAAGATGAAGGGCGTCAAGATGCTGGGCGGTGTGAACTATGAACGGATTGACGATCAGGGCCTGCATATCTCGTTCGGAGAAGCGCGCGAAAACCCGCAGCTGATCGAGGCTGATACCATCGTCCTGTGTGCCGGCCAGCTGTCCGAGCGCAGTCTGGCCGACGCGCTGGAGGCCGAGGGCATCCCCTGTCATGTCATCGGTGGCGCAGATGTCGCGGCCGAGTTGGACGCCAAGCGCGCCATCAACCAAGGCACGCGTCTGGCCGCCACACTGTAGCGCGCGGTTTCGCTTGTCTGTGCCCCTCGTGCGGTCCTAGATGTGACGGCGCGAGGGATAAGCATGGTTTTTGTCACGATCCTGTTGGGCTTGATGCCCAGTTTCTTGATGGTCTGCCTGGGTGGGTTGATCCGAAAACGCTTGTCCGTGAACGCTTGGCAGGGCCTGGATCGGCTGAACTTTGAAATTCTGTTCCCGACACTGATTTTTGTTGCAGCCTCCAGCCGTCCGATTGCGGTGGTGGATATCGTCCGTATCGGCCCAGCGGTTTGGGCAATCCTAACTGCATCTTTGTGCATGGGCTATCTGGCCAGACGGTTCGGGCCAAAGCGGTTTACCGACTTCGCCGGGGCCTGGCAAACGGCTTGGCGGTTTAACACGGCACTCGGTTTTGTCGCCGTCGAAACGCTGAGCCTTCATCCGGTCGGCATTCTGGCCGTGGCAGTGGGCATGGCGATCCCGATGGCGAACTTATTTGCTGTAACCGCCCTGTCCCGGGGCAGCGGTAACCTGCGCCAGACCTTGCTGAGGATCGTGACGAACCCGTTTCTGGTCGCGTCCATCTTGGGTGTGATCGTGGGATTGTCTGGCCTGACGATCCCTGCGCCGATCATGGCTCCGCTGGAAATGCTGGCACAGGCGGCGATTCCGGTAGCACTGATTTCTGTTGGCGCGACGATGAACTGGGGGGCGCTGGCGCGCCTTGATCTGTTCAGCGGCATTTTAGTGTCGACCAAGCTGGTGCTGACCCCCGCCCTTGTCGTCACCGTTTGTATCGCGCTGGACGTCGCTCCGGCGCTAGCCGCCACGTTGACTCTGTTTGCGGCTTTGCCCACGGCCTCGGCCGCGCATGTGCTGGCGGCGGGTTTTGGTGCAGACCGGGAATTGTCCGCCACTTTGGTCGCTCAGACTACGCTGTTGGCGGCCGCGACTTTGCCACTGTGGATTACATTGGCCGAGCTACTGTTTACAGCCTGAAACGATTGTTTCCCTGTTTCTGTGCCGCAAACGATCCGTGACAAAACCCCGATATTGTCCGCCCCTTGCCCCAGTCGCGCCCCATTTGGGCGAGATACAGGATGCTAAGAAATTAGGACCTAGGAAGGGGATCGAGCATGGACCGCCTGACCGAAATGGAAGCATTCGCGACAGTTGTCGATCAAGGTGGGTTTACCGACGCCGCCAAAAAGATGGGAATCTCGAAATCAGCGGTTTCGAAACATGTCTCAAGCCTGGAGGCGCGTCTTGGCGCACGTCTGCTGAACCGGACCACGCGCCGCGTGTCCCCCACCGAGATTGGTCTGGCCTACTATGACCGCGCCCGCCGCGTTCTGAATGACGCGGGCGAGGCCGACGCGCTGGTGACCTCGATGCAATCTGCGCCTTCGGGCCTGCTGCGGATCAGCGTTGCCACCGACTTCGGCGTCAATCATCTAAGCCCCGTTCTGGGCGAGTTCCTGGCCGAATTCCCCGACATCACCGTCAACATGGTGCTGAACAACCGCTACGTTGAGCTGATCAGCGAAGGCTTTGACATGGCCATCCGCATCGGCGAGCTGGAGGACAGCACCCTGCGTGCCCGTAAGCTGACAGAAACCTCCAAGCGCATGATCGCCAGCCCGGCCTATTTCGAAAAATATGGCCGTCCGCAGAAAATCGACGATCTGAACGAGCATAAACTGCTGCATTATTCCAGCCAGTCGGCGGGCAACGTGTGGAAAATCACCGCCCCATCGGGTGAAAAACGCCAAGTGCGCACCGCGGGCTGGCTGAGTGTCAACGACGGCCAATCACTGCTGAACGCGGCCAGCTCGGGTTTGGGTATCGCTTATCTGCACTCGTTCCTCTATGCCGACGCCATGGCCGAGGGTCTGGTCGAGGACGCAATCCCCGATCTGCCGACCGAAACCCAAGGCATCTATGCGGTATATCCTCCGGGTCGGTTTACCCAACCCAAGGTTCGCGCCTTCATCGATTTCCTTGTCCACAAGTTCGCCGAAAAAGGCCCGAACGACTGGTAAGCCCCCGAAATTCCTCCCCTCGACTGCGCACCCTTTTTGGGTGCGCTTTTCTTTGGGCGGTTGAAATATTTCAGAATTAATTCCCAGATACTCAGACCCAAGCGAGCACGGGAGGAGAGGGCATGACAATTTTAACCGAAGACCAGCAGATGATTCAGGACATGGCGCGCAGTTTCGCGCAGGATGTGCTGGCCCCGGGTGCCGCTGCGCGGGACAAATCCAAGCAGATCGAGCCCGAAATTCTGGCGCAACTGGGCGAGCTGGGCTTTCTGGGCATGACCGTCCCCGAGGACATGGGCGGCGTGGGTGCAGACTATGTTTCTTATGCTTTGGCGCTGATCGAGGTGGCCGCCGGGGACGGTGCCGTGTCCACGGTGATGAGCGTTCACAACGCACCGTTCAACGCAATCCTGCAGCGCTATGGGTCTGAGTTGCAGCGCGAAAAAGTGCTGCGCCCAGCGACCGCAGGCGCCTTTATCGGGGCCTTTGCCTTGACCGAACCGCATGCGGGATCAGACGCGTCGGCCATCCGCACGCGGGCGCGACGCGACGGGGATGACTATGTGATCAACGGTGAAAAGGCTTTTATCACCTCGGGTCAGATCGGTGGCTGGGTGATTGTTTTCGCCCGGATGGAGGGTCACGAGGGCAAGTCCGGCATCACCGCCTTTTTGGTGCCCACGGACGCCGACGGGTATCACGTCACCTCGGTCGAGGAAAAGCTGGGGCAGCGGTGTTCGGACACCTGCGCGCTGCGGTTCGAGGATCTCCGCGTACCCGCCGAAATGCGGATCGGGGACGAAGGCGAGGGATATCGCATTGCGCTGTCCAGCCTGGAAACCGGGCGGATTGGCATCGCGTCGCAATCGGTGGGGATGGCGCAAGCGGCGCTGGATCATGCGGTGGCGTATGCAAACGAGCGCCAGTCCTTTGGGCAGCCTTTGATGCAGCATCAGGCGGTCGGGTTCCGCCTTGCCGATGCGCGTACACAGCTTGAGGCCGCGCGGCAACTGGTGCTGAACGCCGCCCGGATGAAGGATGCCGGTGTGCCCTGCCTGGCCGAGGCTGCGATGGCCAAGCTTTTCGCCTCGGAAGCGGCCGAGCAGATCATCTCGGCGTCGATCCAAACCCTCGGCGGCTATGGCTACATGCAGGATTTCCCGGTCGAGCGGATCTATCGCGACGCGCGCGTATGCCAGATTTACGAGGGCACCTCGGACATCCAGAAAATGATCATCGCCCGCGGGTTGGCCGGTTAAAGCGCGGGTTCGGCTGCGGCGTCCAGGGGCACGACATCCACGCGGTGGGTGCCCGCCTGTCCACCCGAGGTGCGCAAAACGCCTTTCAGGGGCGCAACATCCGCATAGTCGCGCCCATAGCCCACGACCAGGTGATCTGCGCCGACCATCAGATCGTTGGTTGGGTCATATTCGACCCAGCCAACTTCCTTGCCACACCAGATCCGCACCCAGGCATGCATGGCGTCCGCGCCCTCAAGCCGTTCTTGTCCCTTGGGCGGAAGGGTCCGCAGGAAGCCACTTACATAACCGGCCGGAATGCCCAGAGCACGCAGGCACGAGATCATGATATGGCTGAAGTCCTGGCATACGCCGTGCCGGTTCTCGAATGCTGTCAGCGCAGGGGTGCCCACATCGGTTGCTTCAGCGTCAAAGCGCATTTCGGCGTGCAAGCGCTGCCCAATGGCGAGGACCATCTGCATTACGGTCATTTCCGGGCTAACCGTGTCCTTGGCGAACAACAAAAACGGCTCAGACATCGCAATCCGTGGAGAGGCGACAAGATAGTGCAGCGGCGAATGCGGTGTCAGATCGGTAGAGCTTTGCAGCTCGGTTCGCAGTCCTGCCAGCTTGGGCGACAGATCCAGAGACCGCGCCGGGCGCAAGCGCTCGACCCGCGCCGTCAGCGTGATTTGCAGCGACGAGATGGGCTGGCGAAATGTGATCTCGGTGACGGCATTTCCAAAGAAATCATTGCGGTCCATACGCTCGTCCGGCGCGGGCGAGATATGCACGGACCCAACCACCAATCGCTGCACGTTGGGCAGGGTCAAAGGCAAAACCCGGATCACGTTGCGCGCATTGTCGGTGCTGTTTTGGTACTCATTTTCCAGCACCATCGAAAGATCATAAAGCATCGCGGTCCTCACTGAAAATAGGTTGTACTTAAGCTATTGGAAAGGCGGGCTAAGTCGGCCGACAGGGAAAGCATATGGCCGGGGCCCATCTCGGAGGGGGCACTGATGGCCAGGGCTGTATGCAGTCGCAAGGCCTCGCGCGCCAGGGGCGACATCCGCCCCGGTTCTTCGGCGTTGGGCAGGTCTTTCAACAGCGTGCGCAGGGTTTCCAGCTGGAACCGGATCGAGCGGGGATTGCGGCGGTCCAGCGCCAGAAGGTCGAAAACGCTTTCGACACAGGCATCCCCAAGATAGCGCTGCTGATGGGTGATCGTGCTGTCGCCGATCTCGATCGCGATATCGACGCTGCCTTCGGGGGCGTCGGGGGCGGCAAAGGTCGCCAGTACCGTGGCCATTCCCTGCGCGCGTTCCAGCGCCCGGCCGAATTCCAAAAACCGCCACCCGGTCGAACGGTACATATTGTCCTGCACCAGACCCGAAAACCCCGAGAGCATCCGCAGCAGCGTATCCATGGCGTGCACGCATTCGTGCCCCCCAAGCGTCTGTCCGCTTAGCCTTGCCAGGGTGTGCCGCAAATCGCGCAACGCAATCCAGCCATCGACCGAGAACCTGTCCCGCACTTTCGAGGCACAGTCGGTTGCTCCGTCGATCTGGGCGCGCAGCGCGTCGGGAATGCAGTCTGCTGGATCGACGCCATGTCCGGACAGGAAGTCGTGGATCAGCGCCACGCGCGCATCCAATTCCGAGCCCGTTTCCTCGAGCCTCAGGTGATAAGCGCGCAGCAAGCGGATTGTGGTTTCCGCACGTTCCACATATCGGCCCAGCCAATACAGGTTGTCCGCCGAGCGGCTGGGCAGGGGTGTTTCGGGCCGGCGCTGCATGGTGTTCGCCGGGGCCAGAGATTGCGTGTCCACCGGACTGTCCGACACCACCCAGACGTCGGAAACTGCCCCGCCGCGCTGCGTGGTCAGGGCGGTGGATTCGCCGCTAAGGCCCACACGCGCATAGCCGCCCGGCATGATCGACCAACCGTTTGCGGTGCGGGACATGAACACTCGGACGGTCATGGGGCGC
The DNA here is from genome assembly GCF_965218685.1 of Thalassovita sp. GTDB lineage: Bacteria > Pseudomonadota > Alphaproteobacteria > Rhodobacterales > Rhodobacteraceae > Thalassobius. Next base: position 1,209,024 of record NZ_OZ244657.1, read on the forward strand.
GGTTGCAGCTGGCCCTGTGAATAGACAGGTGTGGTGGACAAGGACACGGCCTCTTGTGCGACCAGCTTGGGGCCCTGGCTTTGAATCCAGTCGGCCAGCGGGCCTTGGGCCGGGTTCTGCAGTTGACCGGCCAGCGCATGGATGCTGCCGGGGTCAAAGGGCAGGCTGGTGGTCAACGCGGGGCCGATGGTCATGCGGTCGGCGTTTTGGGTGACATAGTCTCGTTCAGTCGCGCCACCGCACCACCACGTGGCGATATTGGGCATCAACAGCGGCGTGCCAAAGGCGATCTCGGCGATGCGTGGGATAAAGGCCATCATCGCGCGGGTTTCCAGCACGCCAGAGCCCAGTGCATTGACCATATGCAACCGTCCGGTGCGCAGGGCATTCATCAGACCGGGGGTGCCGATTTGACTGGTTTCGTCCAGATCCAGCGGGTCGGCAAAGCGTGCATCCAGGCGGCGCCACAGCAGGCTGACCGGCTTCAGTCCATCGACCGTGCGGACCATGGCCTGCCCGTCGCTGACTGTCAGGTCCTCGCCCTCAAGCAGCATCAGGCCAAGATAGCGGGCGATATAGACATGTTCGAAATAGGTGTCGGTGCCGGGGCCCGGCGTCAGGATGGCCGAGGCATTGCTCCAGCGATCGCCGCGCCCGCCCAAGGCAGACTGAAACTCGCGAAAGAACCCGGCAAGGCGGTGAACGTTGATGGTATTGAAAAGGCCCGGGAAAACCCGCGAAGTGGCCCGGCGGTTTTCCAACGCGAACCCCGCCCCCGAGGGTGCCTGAGTGCGATCGCCCAGCACGAACCAGCTGCCATCGGGGTTGCGGCCGATCTCAAACGCCAGGTGATGCAGGAAGTACCCGGACTGAGGCGTCACCCCCACCATCGGGCGCAGCCATTCCGGGTTGCGCGCCAAAAGGCCCGCTGGCAGGTGACCGTTCTGAACCAGGGTTTGTTGGCCATAGATGTCAGCGACGATCCGTTCCAGGATGTCCGCTCGTTGGGTCAGGCCTGTGGCGATCTGGTCCCATTCCGATTGCGGCAGCATCACCGGGATATGACTAAGGGGCCAGTCCCGCTCGTCCGGGGTCTGGTCCGAGTAACGGCGGAAATACACCCCCGCATCGCGCAGGTATTGGTTGCCGCGGGCGATGCGTTCGTCAATCTGTTCGGGCGTCAGTTCCTGCAGCCGGTTGATCAGCGGCGTCCAAACCGGACGCATCTGACCCGAGGCATCGAACAGCTCGTCCGCCGTGCTGTCTTGCACGGTGTAATCGGCCAGAATATCAACCTTGGGGGCTAGCCTTCGGGTCGCAGGAGCATCGTCCATGGATCAGACACCTGTTGGGCGCCGCAAATCCAGGGTCATTGGAAACTCGGGGTGCGGCGTTTCGATGGGTGGGACGTAAGAACCTGATGTATGCCCGTTTGCCTGGAACCGTGCAAGCCTGCGGGCCTCGGCCTCGTTTCCGTTGACGGGGAACGTGTCGTAACTGCGCCCGCCGGGATGCGCCACGTGATACACGCACCCCCCGATCGAGCGGTTGGACCACGTGTCATAAATATCAAACGTCAGCGGCGCATTCACGGGCAGCACCGGGTGCAGCGCCTCGGCCGGTTGCCAGGCCTTGAAGCGCACGCCGCCCACAAACGTACCGGATTCCTCGGTCGCCGCCAGGGGGACGCGGCGACCGTTGCAGGTAACCTCATAGCGGTCGGGATTGGGCGTTTGCAGCTTCACCTGCAGCCGTTCGACCGAGCTGTCGGTATAGCGCACGGTGCCGCCAATCGCGCCGGTTTCCCCCAGCACATGCCAAGGTTCCAGCGCCTGTTTCAGTTCCAGTGTGTTGCCTTCATAGGTGACCTCGCCGCAGAAGGGGAAGCGGAACTCGGCCTGCGCCTTGAACCAGTCGGGGTTCATGTCAAAGCCGTGCTCGCCCAGATCTCGCAGCACATCCAGCAAATCCTGCCATAGGAAATGCGGCAGCATATAGCGATCATGCAGCACGGTGCCCCAGCGGACGGGTTTGCCCTTAACCGGGGATCTCCACATGCGGGCGATGATGGCGCGGATCAGCAGTTGCTGCGCCAGGGACATTTTGGCATCCGGCGGCATTTCGAACCCGCGGAATTCGACCAGGCCCAGGCGGCCCGTGGGCCCATCGGGCGAGTAAAGCTTGTCGATGCAGATCTCGGCGCGGTGGGTGTTGCCGGTTACGTCGATCAACATGTTGCGCAGCAATCGGTCCACCAGCCAGGGCGGCGGGGCTGCGCCCTCGTCCGGGTTAGGGATCTGTGACAAGGCGATTTCCAGCTCGTACAGCGTATCGTGGCGCGCTTCATCGATGCGCGGAGCCTGGCTGGTCGGGCCGATGAACAGGCCAGAAAACAGGTAGGACAGGCACGGATGTCGCTGCCAATACAGGATCAGCGATCGCAGCAAATCAGGCCGCCGCAAGAACGGGCTGTCTGCGGGCGTGTCGCCGCCAACAACCACGTGATTGCCGCCGCCGGTGCCAGTGTGGCGGCCATCAATCATGAACTTGTCCGCGCCCAAGCGCGACTGGCGCGCCTCTTCGTAGATCGCTTGCGTGGTCGCGACGCATTCGTCCCAGTCGGCGGCGGGGTGGATGTTCACCTCGATCACACCGGGGTCAGGGGCGACGCGGATCACGTTCAGACGGCTGTCATGCGGGGGGGCGTAGCCTTCGATATGGACGGGCAGGTTCAGCTCGGCCGCGGCGTCCTCGGCAGTAGCCAGAAGCTCCAGATAATCCTCAAGCGATTCAGTGGGCGGCATGAACACGCAAAGCCGCCCGTCACGAGGTTCAACAGCGATTGCAGTGCGGACCTTACCATCTTCGGGGCCGACACCCTGCGCATTGATTTGCTGATGAGAATCGTCCTGCGCGGATTTCTTGGCCCTTTGGGTATGGCCAGGCGTGGTCTCGGGCGTCATCCGCGCTTTTTCCGCATCTTCGTCGGCCAGTCGGTCAATCTCGGACTGAACGGCCGCTTTGCGCGCCTCAGTCGTGGCGTGGAAATCGGGCAGGTCGGATACCGGCACGGTGGGGTCCGGCGGATAGGTATAGGGGTATTGCGAGGCCGGGATGAACGGCAGCGTCCCCAGTGGCAGGCGGAACCCAACGGGGCTGTCTCCGGGGATCAGGAACAGGTGACCGCGCCGGGCCTTCCATACCTCGGACATCCAGCGCGCGGGCTTGTTGGCGCTTTGCCAGCGCTGCACCGGCAGGACATAGCCCGCCGGATCATTCAGGCCGCGGCTGAACACACGGGCCAGGCGCGCGCGTTCCTCGGGGTCTTTGAGTTTCGAGTTCTCGGGAGAGACATTCGAGGGCAGCTGCGCCTCTTTCAAAATCCATTCGCCGGGGTCTTCGAAGGCAGGTTGCGCGCATTCGGGGTCAACGCCCAGCTTGGCGGCGAAGGTTTTCATGAAGTCGCCCGCGTCCTTGGCGGTGGGGGTATTGTCGTCATCCTCGCGCGCGATCAGGTCCGGGTTTTTCCAGACCGGTTTGCCGTCCTTGCGCCAATAGAGCGAGAACGTCCAGCGTGGCAGGCTTTCACCCGGATACCACTTGCCCTGCCCGTAGTGCAGGAACCCACCGGGCGCGAAACGTTTCTGCAAGCGGCGGATCAGATCATCGGCCAGCCCGCGTTTCTGCGGGCCCACGGCGGCGGTGTTCCATTCGTCGCTTTCGAAATCGTCGATCGACACGAAGGTGGGCTCGCCGCCCATGGTCAGGCGTGCGTCACCGTCCTGCAGGCTTTGATCCACCTTTTTGCCCAGCTTCAGCAGACCATCCCATGCGTCATCCGAAAACGGCTTGGTGATGCGCGGATGTTCGGCCACACGTTTGACGGTCATGTCAAAGTTGAAGTCTACCTCGGCAAAGCTGGCCATCCCCGAGATCGGCGCGGCGTTGCGATAATGCGGGGTCGCGGCCAGCGGGATGTGGCTTTCGCCCGCCAGCAGGCCACTGGTCGGGTCCAGACCGATCCAACCGGCGCCGGGGACATAAGCCTCGACCCAGGCATGCAGGTCGGTGAAATCATGATCGGTGCCCGAGGGGCCGTCCAGCGCCTCAAGATCCGGTTTCAGCTGGATCAGATAGCCCGAGACAAACCGTGCAGCGATCCCCATGTGGCGCAGCACCTGCACCAAAAGCCAACTGGAATCGCGGCACGAGCCTGAACCGATTTCCAGCGTTTCGTCGGGGGTTTGTACGCCGGGCTCCAAACGGATGGTATAATCCACCTTGTTCGAGACCATCTGGTTCAGCAGCACCAGCTTGTCCACGATTTGCTGCTTGTCGCGGGGGATCGTCTCCATGAAGGCGTCGAAATGATGGCCCGTGTGGATCGGTTTCAGATAGATCGACAGATCCTCATCGAAATCCAGCGGGTAGTCGAACGGCCAATGTTCCGCGCTGTCCTCGACGAAGAAATCGAAGGGGTTATAGACGGACATGTCGGCGGTCAGATCGACCTCGATCTTGAACTCGGTGACAGGTTCGGGGAACACAAACCGCGCCAGCCAGTTGCCATACGGATCCTGCTGATGGTTCACGAAATGCGGCTCGGGTCCGACCTTCAAAGAGTGCGAAATCACACGCGTGCGCCCATGCGGGGCGGGGCGCAGCCGGATGATCTGAGGGGCCAGAGTGACAGGCCGGTCGTATTTGTAATGGGTGAGGTGGTGAATGCTTGCGATAATGGCCATTGGGCGCCCGTCAGTTAGTGCTCGCTTAACTATGAAACAGCACGCAGGCGGGGTCCGGCGGAAACGCCTTTTTTCTGCGCATCCACTGGGCTTTCTTAGGCGAGTGCTGAAAAATCAGGCGGCCTCGACCAGCCCGCCGATCTCTTCGATAAGCGAGACAATCTGATCCACGCCCTTGCCATGACGCAGGGACGCAAAGACAAAGGGTTTGCCCGCCCGCATCCGGGTGGCGTCACGCTCCATCACGTCCAGGGACGCCCCGACATACGGGGCCAGATCGGTCTTGTTGATGATCAGAACGTCGGATTTGGTGATAGCGGGGCCGCCCTTACGGGGGATTTCCTCGCCTGCGGCCACGTCGATAACATACAGGGTCAGATCGGCCAGTTCGGGGCTGAAGGTGGCCGACAGATTGTCGCCGCCGCTTTCGATCAGCACGATTTCCACCTCGGGGTGGCGCTGTCGCATCTCGTCCACGGCCGCCAGGTTGATCGAGGCATCCTCTCGGATCGCGGTATGCGGGCAGCCGCCGGTTTCAACGCCGATGATCCTGTCTTGCGGCAGGACTTGCAGCCGCATCAGCGCCTCGGCGTCCTCTTGGGTGTAGATGTCATTGGTGATCGCACCGATCGAATACTTGTCGGACAGCGCCTTGCAAAGGTTGGCCGTCAACGTGGTTTTGCCCGCGCCAACGGGGCCACCGATACCGATGCGTAAAGGACCGTGAGGAGAGCTCATGAGCGGAAAAGCCTTGTGTATTGAGTTTCGTGTTTCATCGACGCGATGTCGGCCAGGATGGTTGTGCCGCCCAGGTCGTCAAGTGTCAGGTCGGCGGCTTGGCGAGTGATATCCTCGCACAGTGGTGACAGGGCAGCGATGATCGCCTGCCCCTCGGTCTGGCCCAGCGGCACCAGCCGGATCGCGGCCGAGGTCAGGTTGGACGCGAAACCGTGCAGATACATCGCGCAGGTTTGGGGCAGGGGGATGCCCTGACGCGCGGCGGCATGGCCAAGGGCCACCGGATAGGTCAGGTTGGGCAGCGCCTCGCCCCAGATGGCGGCCGTTGTCCGGCAAAAGGCTGCGCCCTGTTGTTCGGTCTCCAGCAGGCGTTCCGCCGAGGGCGCAAAAGCGCGGGCCAGCGCGTCCACCTCGGCCAGATCCGCACCGCGATAGGCGGCGTGCAGCAGGATCGCATCATTGCGCCCGGTCCCGTGCCGCAGGATGTCCGTCAGCCAATCCTGAAAACTGGCCGCATCGGTGACCTGCCCCGCCTCGATTGCCCATTCCAACCCGTGGCTATAGCTGAACGCCCCCACCGGATAGGCAGGCGACAGCCATTGCGTCAGGGTCAGGAGATGCGAGTCAGTGATCATGGGAATGCGTGTGCAACGTCTTGCCGTGGTCATGCGAATGCGTGCGGCCATGCCCATAGGCCCCGCCCTCGGGCAGGAAGGGTTCCTCAACCTCGGTCACTGTCGCCCCCAGATGGGACAGCATTGCCATGATCACATGATCGCGCAGGATCAGCAGGCGCGTATCCTCGATCTGGCAAGGGGTGTGGCGGTTGCCGATATGCCAGGCCAGTCGGGGCAGGTGGTCTCCCGTCACTTGCAGCAGGTTTTCCGGCGCGGCCAGAACGCGGATATGCGAACCATCCGTCAGCGTGAACGCATCGCCCTGATTCAGGTTCTCGGTATGCTCCAGATCCACCAGAAATGCCGTACCATCGTCTGCGACAAGCCGTTTACGGCGCAAAAAGCGGTCGTCATAGGACAGGGTGACGGTTTTCGCAGCTGTTCCGGCGTCCAGATCGCGGGTGATGGTATGAGCTGTTGTCAGGGCCATGGTTTTTCCCAAAACGATTCAAGTTTTATTAATCAGAATGCCCGAGCCTGAAGCGGACACACAAGAGCCGAGGCTGCCATGCAATCTGAGATACTTCTTCGGGAACTGTCGGAAATTCGCGCCCAGATCGCGCGCCTGCAAGAACGCGAAGCGCATTTGCACGCCACGCTGCGCCTTGGACGCCTTGGCTGGAATCGGCCAGGATGGCCGATCCAAAGGGTGCAGGAAACAAGCAATCATGGCAGCCTTAGAACATGAAGTAGCGCTGCGCCATCGGCAGCACCTCGGCGGGCTGACAGGTCAGCAATTCACCGTCCGCGCGGACCTCGTAGGTTTCGGGATGCACCTCGATCTGCGGGGTGGCAGCGTTTAGTTTCAGGTCGGATTTGCCGATATTGCGGGTGTTCTGAACGGCAACGGTCTGCTTGGCCAGGCCCAGCTTGTCCCCGATGCTGTCGGCCTGCGCGGCCTGGGACACGAACACAACGGCTGAATTTTCGACCGACCGGCCATAGGCCCCGAACATCGGACGCGAATACACTGGCTGCGGCGTCGGGATCGAGGCATTGGGGTCACCCATCTGCGCGCAGACAATCGTTCCGGCCATCAGGACCATCTCGGGCTTCACGCCGAAAAACGCGGGGTTCCACAGCACCAGATCGGCGCGTTTGCCTTCTTCGATCGAGCCAATTTCATGCGCGATCCCATGCGCGATGGCGGGGTTGATGGTATATTTCGCGATGTAGCGGCGTACGCGGAAGTTGTCGTTCTCACCGGTTTCCTCGGCCAGACGGCCGCGCTGTTTCTTCATCTTGTCAGCGGTTTGCCAGGTGCGGATCAGCACTTCGCCGACGCGGCCCATGGCCTGACTGTCCGAAGCGATGATCGAGAACGCGCCCATGTCATGCAGGATATCCTCGGCCGCGATGGTTTCGCGGCGAATACGGGATTCGGCAAAGGCCACGTCCTCGGGGATGGATTTGTCCAGGTGGTGACAGACCATCAGCATGTCCAGGTGTTCGTCCACGGTGTTCACGGTGAAGGGCCGCGTGGGGTTGGTAGACGAGGGCAGCACGTGTTCCTCGCCGCAGATCTTGATGATGTCGGGCGCATGGCCGCCGCCCGCACCTTCGGTATGGAAGGCATGGATCGTGCGGCCCTTCATGGCGGCGACGGTGTGTTCAACGAACCCGGATTCGTTCAGCGTGTCGGTGTGGATCATCACCTGCACGTCCATAGCGTCGGCCACACCCAGACAGCAATCAATCGCTGCTGGGGTGGTGCCCCAATCCTCGTGCAGTTTCAGCGCGCAGGCGCCGCCTTTGACCTGTTCCTCCAGCGCGGCCGGAAGCGAGGCATTGCCCTTGCCCGCAAAGGCCAGGTTCATAGGGAAGGCGTCCGCCGATTGCAGCATCCGCCCGATATGCCAGGGGCCGGGGGTGCAGGTGGTCGCCAGCGTGCCATGCGCAGGCCCGGTGCCGCCGCCCAGCATGGTGGTCAGGCCGGAATGCAGCGCATCCTCGATCTGTTGGGGGCAGATATAGTGGATGTGGCTGTCAAATCCGCCCGCGGTCAGGATCTTACCCTCGCCCGCGATGGCCTCGGTGCCGGGGCCGACGATGATGTCCACGCCGGGTTGCGTATCAGGGTTGCCCGCCTTGCCGATCTTGTGAATGCGGCCGTTTTTCAGACCGACATCGGCCTTGTAGATGCCGGTATGATCGACGATCAGCGCGTTGGTGATGACCGTATCCACGGCGCCAGCGGCCCGTGTGGTCTGAGCCTGCCCCATGCCGTCGCGGATCACCTTGCCGCCGCCGAATTTGACCTCTTCACCGTATAGAGGCGCGTTGCCGCCCATCCCGTTGGCGCGTTCGGCCAGAAGGTCGCGTTCGACCTCGATGATCAGATCGGTATCGGCCAGGCGCAGCTTGTCGCCCACGGTGGGGCCATACATGGCGGCATAGTCAGAACGAGAGATTTTGGCAGGCATAGCGGGATCCTTCGGACGTTTTCGGAAAGGCGCTTAGAGCGCGCCCATGACCTTTTGATTGAAACCATAGACGGTGCGACCGCCCGAGATCGGGACCAGCGTCACCTCGCGGCGTTGGCCGGGTTCGAAACGCACAGCGGTGCCTGCGGCGATGTCCAGGCGCATGCCGCGCGCGGCCTCGCGGTCAAAGTCCAGCGCGGGGTTGGTTTCATAGAAATGGTAGTGCGAGCCAACCTGCACGGGCCGGTCACCGGTATTTGCCACCATCAGGGTTACAGGCGTGCTGCCCTCGTTCAGGGTCAGCTCGCCTTCTGCGGGGAACAGCTCGCCGGGGATCATTTGCGGCCCCATGCGATCAGGGCGGCCAGACCAACCGCAACAGAGCCGGCCAGCAGCGGCAGCCAGCTGGAGTCATTTGCGTGGGGGTGCAGGTGCATCCCGTCATGGGCCAGCGCGGGCACGGCGATCAGGGCGGTCAGGGCTGCGGTGATCAGGGCGGTGGTTGTCAGGAATTTCATGGGGTGGTCCTTTTAGCGAATGGGGTTGTGGACGGTGACCAGCTTGGTGCCGTCGGGAAAGGTGGCTTCGACCTGCACTTCGTGGATCATCTCGGCGATGCCCTCCATGCATTGGTCGCGGGTGATGACCTGTGCGCCCGCCATCATCAGGTCGGCGACGCTGCGCCCGTCGCGCGCGCCTTCGACCACGGCGTCGGTGATCAGGGCGATTGCCTCGGGATGGTTCAGCTTCACGCCACGGGACAGGCGCTTGCGGGCGACCTCGGCGGCCATGGCGATCAGGAGTTTGTCTTTTTCACGCGGAGTCAGGTTCATGTCAGATCATCCAGGTTCGGGGAAGGTTAGCGCCGTTCAGATGGGTCAGAACGGGGATCAGGGATTGACGCAGGACAAAGCTATCCCGCGCCAGAATGCGGGCGAACAACAGGCCGGGGCGGATCAGGGACACACCGCCGGTGTCCGGCATCAGGTCGCGCACAGGGGCCAGGTGCGCCTCGGCCTCGGGGGCGGCAAAGATGACCGAGGTCATGGCGCCAGCACCGTTCAGCATGGCCGTGCGGGGCAGGTCAGGCAGGGTGCCCGTGTCCAGCCGCAGCGTGTCAGCAAAAATCAGGTCATCGTCACGGCGAATGCGGATGCGGTCACGCAGGTGCGTGGCGCTCAGGGTCTCACCCATGGCGCTGCGGCCCAGGATCAGCGATTCGACTGCCAGCAGACGGGAATCGGTGGCCATATCTATGGTCAGGCTTCGGTCCAGGGCGCCGTGATCAAACAGGATGGTTTCCTGGGGCAGCCAGTCCAGCCGAGCGCCGGGGGCCACGGTCAGATGGTTTTCCACGTGGCCAACCTCGCCCGGCTGCGCGCGATAGATGCGTTCCGCCGCTTGAGTGGTCAGGCAAAGGCGTGAATTCTCGCCAGCTGCGGCGTGGAAATTCAGGCGGTCACCGCCGGTTATACCCCCGGCCGTATTCAGGAAAACTCCGGTCAGGCGATCATTGCTGCCATGTGGAAATAGCGTCTTCAGACAGCCAGATGTGCGGAAATCCGACAGGACCGAGCCGCCATCCCTTGCCTTGGAACAGACCAGAGCCTGCCCCACTGCGCGCGGCTGCTGTGGGATGTCTGCTTTGGGTGATATGTCCGCCAGTACTTGGATGGGTGCCTCCGATTTCGTGCAAAACGAGTCGCACAGAGAGGCAGCACATGAAAGATGGATGCTCAAAAACCGGGCTAGAGAGGGAAAACTGCGCCCCAAATGCACAATGGATAGGCAATAGTGGTTAATGTGGCCTAATTATTGAGCATACCGGAGGAATGCAAACCTGACTCTGGGTCAGGCGTTTGCAGAACGAAAGGCTTCATGACTTTGCTGTGCCTGCCCAAGGCGCAAAAAACTGCCAGGGCGTGTGGACGACCGATCAAGACGTGGAAATCAGAAGCGGCCGCCACACTAGTGCAACAAAAACAATGTTGCGGGGCTCAGGTAAGGTTTTGGCCGGCCTGTTGCAAGGCCAAAGCCTGCGTCCCCGCCTCGGAGGATCACTATGAACTTTATCAAAGCCACTCTGGCCGGCGCTCTGACCCTGAGCCTGACCGCACCGGCCTTCGCTGCCGATGACACCATCAAAGTCGGTGTTCTGCACTCCCTGTCCGGCACCATGGCGATTTCGGAAACCACTCTGAAAGACACCATGCTGATGCTGATTGACGAGCAAAACGCCAAGGGCGGTGTGCTGGGCAAAAAGCTGGAGGCCGTCGTCGTTGACCCTGCGTCCGACTGGCCGCTGTTCGCTGAGAAAGCCCGCGAGCTGCTGACCGTGCAAGACGTCGACGTGATCTTCGGCAGCTGGACCTCGGTTAGCCGTAAATCGGCCCTGCCAGTTCTGGAAGAGCTGAACGGCCTGATGTTCTACCCCGTTCAGTACGAAGGTGAAGAAAGCTCCAAGAACGTTTTCTACACCGGTGCCGCCCCGAACCAACAGGCGATCCCGGCGACCGATTACTTCCTGGATGAACTGGGCGTCGAGAAATTCGCACTGCTGGGCACCGACTATGTCTACCCGCGTACCACCAACAACATCCTGGAAAGCTATCTTCAGAGCAAAGGCATCGCGGCCGACGACATCTTCGTCAACTACACTCCGTTTGGCCATTCGGATTGGTCGAAAATCGTTGCTGACGTTGTCGCCCTGGGCGCTGACGGTAAAAAGGTCGGCGTAATCTCGACCATCAACGGCGACGCCAACATCGGTTTCTACAAAGAACTGGCCGCGGCTGGCGTGTCGGCTGACGATATCCCGGTTGTTGCATTCTCGGTCGGTGAAGAAGAGCTTTCGGGCCTGGATACCACCAACCTTGTTGGCCACCTGGCTGCATGGAACTACTTCCAGTCCGCCGAAAGCGAACTGAACGAAGAGTTCATCGCCGCATGGAAAGCCCGCATGGGTGAAGAGCGCGTGACCAATGACCCGATGGAAGCACACGTGATTGGCTTCAACATGTACATCAAAGCTGTCGAAGCTGCCGGCACCACCGATGTTGATGCCGTTCGCACCGCGATGTACGGCATGGAAGTTCCGAACCTGACCGGCGGCACCGCCGTGATGCTGCCGAACCACCACCTGGCCAAACCGGTTCTGATCGGTGAAATCCAGGCCGATGGTCAGTTCGACATCATCAGCCAGACCACCGAAGTTCCCGGTGATGCATGGACCGATTTCCTGCCGGAATCGGCTGTCCTGAAGTCCGACTGGAAAGAGCTGGGCTGCGGTATGTACAACACCGAAACCGAAACCTGCGTTCAGATCAAATCCAACTACTGATCTGACCCTCTGACGATCGAAGGGGGCGTGCGCGCCCTCTTCTCCTCCTCCAATCACGACTTTACATTCGCGGATCCCCTAGTATGCGGCACTTTTTCTCTCTCTTGCTCGCACTGGTGATGCTTGCCCTGCCGATGCAGGCCACCGCCGGTCCTGTGCAAGACCTACTGCAACAATATCGCAGCGTGATCGAGAAAAGCTCGCGCAAGACCATTCAGCCCGCGATTGATGCCCTGGCCAGCAGTGGCCTACCCGAGGCGCAGACCGTCCTTCAAGCCTGGCAAGCCAAGAATATGTGGCAACGCGAGGCGGACGGGCTGTTTTTCATCGGGGAAAAGCTGCCCTCGAAATCCTATCAGCTGACCGACTTCGAAACCGGAGAGGTCGTTGGTGAATACCCCAAGAAAGAGCTGAAACAGCTGAAGCCAAACAGTGGCATTCGCGCCCTGATCGGCACTGCGCTGGTGCAGTTCCAGCTGTCTGACCCCGATACCGCGCGCCGTTGGGACGCCGTGATCTCGATCGAGCGCGACCCCGCGCCCGAGCATCTGGCTCCGCTGCGCAAGGCCATCGACAACGAACCCGATCCTGATCTGAAGGCCAAGAAGCTGCGGCTGGAACGGCTGCTGACCATTGCATACGACGGCGAAATATCGAACCGGATCGAGGCAATCAAAGCTTTTGAAACCGATCTGGGCGTGGACGTCCGCGCCACACTGAATCCGCTGATGACGACCAAACGGATGGTGTTTGCCGGAGCGCCCGATGCCAAGCTGAATGTTGCGACCCTGCTGAAGCCGGGCAGCGATGCTCTGTCCGAAACCGAGGCCTATGACCTGCTGGTCAAGGCCAAGCTGGCGCCCGCGCTGATTGAGGCCGATGAAATCCGCAACACCCTGGCTGCCAATATCGTAGGCGGCACCGTGGGCGGCGTCCCGTTGGCCGAGTTGAACACGCATGAGGCGCGCGCCCGTGCTTATGCGGCTTTGGCTGCGGCGGGCACTGTCCCCCCAGCGCCATCAACTGCTGACGTGCAGGCATCACTGGCCGCACACAGTTTTGCCGATGTCTATGACGAGCCCGCCAAGGCCGTGACGGATGCAGCCGCAGAGGCGCTGACATCCATCGAGCTGCGCGTCGGTATGAACCAGGCGCTGGACCTGGGGCTGGACGCGCTGTCGCTGGCCTCGATTTACTTTCTGGCGGCCATTGGTCTGGCCATCACCTTTGGCGTAATGGGCGTGATCAACATGGCCCATGGCGAGTTCATCATGATGGGCGCCTATACCGGCTACGTGGTGCAGCAGATTGTCCCCGACTACACCGTGTCGATCATCGTTGCGATCCCGCTGGCCTTTGCAGTGACCTTTGCCGCCGGTGTGGCAATGGAGCGTCTGGTGATCCGCTGGCTGTATAATCGCCCGCTGGAAACTCTGCTGGCGACCTTCGGGATTTCCATCGCGTTGCAACAGCTTGCCAAGAACATCTTTGGCACGCAGGCCCGTCCGCTGACCTCGCCCGCGTGGCTGGATGGGGCGTGGGTGATGAATGACGTGGTCTCGATCAGCTATATCCGCATCGCGATCTTCGTTCTGGCACTGATTTTCCTGGGCGTGTTCCTGTTCATCATGAAGCGCACCCGGCTGGGTCTGGAGACGCGTGCGGTTACGCAAAACCCGCGCATGGCATCCAGCATGGGCATCAACAAGGACAAAGTGAATATGCTGACCTTTGGCCTGGGGTCGGGCATCGCTGGGATCGCTGGAGTGGCCATCGGCCTGTTCGCCAAGGTCACCTCGGAGCTGGGCAGCGACTATATCGTCCAAAGCTTCATGACAGTGGTTGTCGGCGGTGTCGGCAACATCTGGGGCACCTTGGCGGGCGCCGCGATGATCGGCTTCCTGCAGAAGGGGATCGAGTGGTTGAACCCGTCCAATACCCTGGCGGCGCAGACCTACATGATCGTCTTTATTATTATCTTCATCCAGTTCCGCCCAAGGGGCATCATCGCCCTCAAGGGCCGCGCGGCAGGAGACTGATCATGGAGCTCGCCATTCTATCCGCCCCCACTCCTGCGTTCGAGGCGCTGGTGAATGCGCATACGGATTTTTGCGACACCACCGCGCCGCCCGAAAGCTGTCACCGGCTGCCTGTCTCGCGTCTGTTTACCCCGGATTTGACGGTTTGGACGGTGATGGAACAGGACGATCTGATCGGCATGGGGGCGCTGAAGGAACTTTCGGACACGGACGGAGAGATTAAGTCTATGCACACCCGCTCCGCCGCGCGCGGCAAGGGCGTGGCGCGAAAGATTTTGCGGACTATCCTGACCGAAGCCAAATCGCGCGGATATACCGGGCTGTGGCTGGAAACAGGCGTGCATCCCGGTTTCAATGCGGCCCGTGCGCTGTACCAGTCCCACGGGTTCGCTGAATGTCCGCCCTTCGGCGACTATGCCCTTGATCCGCATAGCGTCTTCATGACCCTCGACCTCACCAAGAACGAGGCAATCCAATGAAAAACACATTTATCATGCGCAACCCTTCGGTCCTGGTTTTCCTTGGCATCCTTGCGCTGTTCACGGTGGGCGTCACCCTGATGTCCGAGGCCACGGGCGCGGCGCTGATCTCGACCTCGTTCGTGAAAACCTTGGGCAAGACGCTGTGCCTGTGCCTGATCGCCATCGCGATGGATCTGGTCTGGGGCTATTGCGGCATCCTTAGCCTGGGCCATTTCGCCTTCTTCGGGCTTGGCGGTTACATGATCGGCATGTGGCTGATGTATGAACGCACCCGCGGGATCGTCGAAAGCTCGATGGCAAATGCAGAAATCCCGCCAACCGCTCAAGAGGTCGTGGACGCCATCGGCACACAGATTTTCGGCGTGGTCGGCAGCAGTGAATTCCCGTTGGTCTGGGCCTTTGCCGACAGTCTGGTGATCCAGCTGGCGCTGGTTGTAATCGTGCCGGGCATTCTGGCGCTGGTCTTTGGCTGGCTGGCTTTCCGCAGCCGCGTCACCGGCGTTTACCTGTCGATCCTGACCCAAGCGATGACGCTGGCCCTGTCGCTGTACCTGTTCCAGAACGACAGTGGTCTGCGCGGCAATAACGGCCTGTCCGGCCTGCAAAACCTGCCCGGTCTGGATAACGTCCCGCAGGCGACCGTGTCACTGTGGTTCTTCTGGGTCTCGGCGTTGGCGCTGGGGCTGGGCTATGTGCTGGCCGCCTGGGTTGTCTCGGGCAAGTTCGGCAGCGTGATCCGCGGCATCCGCGATGACGAACAACGCGTGCGTTTTCTTGGCTATTCGGTCGAGGGGTACAAGCTGTTTATCTTTGTGCTGACCGCCATGATCGCGGGCATTGCAGGGGCTCTGTATTATCCGCAGGCCGGTATCATCAACCCGGCCGAGATTGCGCCCATCGCCTCGATCTATCTGGCGGTCTGGGTGGCCATCGGGGGCCGAGGCCGCCTGTATGGCGCCGTCATCGGTGCGGCCTTTGTCTCGTTGGTGTCCACGTGGTTCACCGGAGGGCAGGCGCCCTCGATCCCGCTGGGGTTCTACACGATTGATTGGGTCGATTGGTGGCAGGTGGTGCTGGGGCTTAGCTTTGTTCTGGTGACGCTGTTCGCGCCCAAGGGTATCGGCGGGCTGTTCGATCTGGCCCAAGGCATTGCGGCCCCGCGTCGCCACGGCAAACCGCTGGGCCCTGATGCCGGCGCATTGCAAGAAAAGGAGGCGCAGGAATGAGCACGCTTCTAGAGGTTTCCGGTGTCTCGGTCAGCTTTGACGGGTTCAAGGCGATCAACAACCTGTCCTTCCAGATCGGCAATGCCGAACTGCGCGCCATTATCGGCCCGAACGGCGCAGGCAAGACGACCTTCATGGACATCATCACCGGCAAGACAAAACCCGACGAGGGGCGCGTCATCTGGGGCGAAAAATCTCAGTCCTTGCTGAAAATGTCCGAGGCCAAGATCGCCCGTGCAGGAGTGGGTCGTAAATTTCAGCGCCCCACCGTGTTCGAGGACCAGTCGGTCTTTGACAACCTGCTGATGGCGCTGAAGAACGAACGCTCGCCCTGGCAGGTGCTGATGTTCAAGCCGCAGTTCAAGGACCTGGGCAAGGTCGAGGAGCTGGCCAGCGAAATTGGCCTGTCAGAAGAGCTGGACCGCAAAGCCGGAGAGCTGTCCCACGGTCAGAAACAGTGGCTGGAGATCGGGATGCTGCTGGCGCAGGAACCGCGGCTGTTGCTGGTCGATGAACCCGCCGCAGGCATGACACTGTCGGAACGCGAACACACCACCGATATTCTGGTCGAGGCCGCGAAAACCCGCGCGGTGGTCGTGGTGGAACATGACATGGAATTCGTCCGCCGTCTGGAATGCAAGGTCACCGTGCTGCACGAAGGTAGCGTTTTGGCCGAAGGCTCGTTGGACCACGTGACACAAAACCAGGACGTCATTGACGTGTATTTGGGGCGCTAAAAGATGCTGAAGACCGATAACCTGACCCTGCATTATGGCAGCTCGCAAATCCTGAACGGCATCTCGCTTGAGGCCGAGGTCGGCAAGGTGACCTGCGTGATGGGCACCAATGGCGTGGGCAAAACCAGCCTGCTGAAGGCCATTTCCGGCACGCATCCGCGCTCGGGTGGCGGGCTGGAGCTGGATGGCGAACAGATCGGCAAACTGCCCGCCCATGCTTTGGCGCGCAAGGGCGTGGGTTACGTCCCGCAGGGCCGCGATATCTTCCCTTTGCTGACCGTGCGCGAGAACCTGGAGACCGGGTTCGTCTGCCTGCCGCGCTCGGAACATTTCATTCCTGACGAAGTGTTCGAGCTGTTCCCGATCCTCAATGATTTCCTGCATCGGCGCGGCGGGGATCTGTCCGGCGGGCAACAACAACAGCTGGCCATTGCCCGCGCGATGATCACCAAGCCCAAGTTGCTGCTGCTGGACGAGCCGACCGAGGGTATTCAGCCTAACATCATCCAGCAAATCGGCCGCGTGATTGAATACCTGCGCGATCAGGGCAACATGGCGATTATCCTGGTCGAGCAGTATTTCGACTTTGCCTATGGGCTGGCCGATCAGTTCGTGGTGATGCGCCGCGGAGAGGTCCTGAAACAGGGCGCCAAATCCGAATTGACGCGAGACGAGTTGGTACAAGCCGTATCGGTTTGAGGAGACTCAAAAAACCTTGCGAATCTGTGTTTTCGGTCTTGACGCGGGCGCGTGCCTTTCGTATTTCGCGTCCACTTTCGGCGGTATAGCTCAGTTGGTTAGAGCAGCGGAATCATAATCCGCGTGTCCGGGGTTCAAGTCCCTGTACCGCCACCACTTCCCCCCCTTTTTCAAAATGAACTCGGCGCCAGTCTGGCGGCTGTTTCACTGCGCCCAAAAAAGAAGGGGCCGCCTGAAGCGACCCCTTAAGTGGGAGGTGGCTGGAGGATGAGGAGGCCACCTCCAGGGATTTTGGTGATGCTATCGGCGGGCCTAGCTGATCCCGCCAATGCAGATGTTCTTGATCTCAAGGAAATCCTCGATCCCGTATTTCGAGCCTTCGCGCCCAAGCCCGGATTGCTTGATGCCCCCAAACGGCGCGACCTCGGTCGAGATCAGGCCGGTGTTGACCCCGACCATGCCGCTTTCCAGCGCCTCGGACATGCGCCAGACACGGCTCAGATCGTTGCTGTAGAAATACGAGGCAAGGCCAAACTCGCTGTCATTGGCCATGTCGATCACCTCGGCCTCGGTCTCGAACCGGACCAGAGCGGCCAGTGGACCGAAGGTTTCTTCGCGGCAGACCTGCATGTCGCGGGTCACGTCGCGCACGACCGTGGGGGCAAAGAACGTACCGCCCAGGTTCGAACGCGTGCCGCCCAAGGTTACGGTGGCGCCGTTGTCGACTGCGTTGGTGATATGAGCCTCGACCTTGTCCACGGCAGCCTGGTTGATCATCGGGCCGGTGGTGACGCCCTCGTGGAACCCGTTGCCGACAGACAGCTCGCGTACCTTGGCGGCCAGTTTCTCGGCGAAGGCATCATAGACGCCCGCCTGCACATAGATCCGGTTTGCGCATACGCAGGTTTGACCGTTGTTGCGGAACTTGGCGATCATCGCCCCGTCCACAGCGGCATCCAGATCAGCGTCGTCAAACACGATGAAGGGCGCGTTGCCGCCCAGCTCCAACGACATTTTCTTGATGGTGCCAGCGCATTGCTCCATCAGAATTTTGCCCACGCGGGTCGAGCCGGTGAAGGTGATCTTGCTGACCTTGGGATTGGCGCACAGCTCGGCGCCTACGCCTGCTGCGTCGGTCGAGGGGATCACGTTGAACACACCGGCAGGAATGCCCGCACGTTCGGCCAAAACCGCCATGGCCAGCGCCGACAGCGGCGTCAGTTCGGCCGGGCGGGCGACAAAGGTGCAGCCTGCGGCCAGCGCGGGCGCGACCTTGCGGGCAATCATCGCGTTGGGGAAGTTCCAAGGCGTGATCGAGCCGACGACACCAACGGGTTGTTTTAAAACCATCAGGCGTTTGTCGCGCTGGTGGCCGGGGATGGTGTCGCCATAGATACGCTTGGCCTCTTCGGCGAACCATTCGATGAAGCTGGCACCATACAGGATTTCGCCGCGTGCTTCGGGCCATGGTTTGCCCATCTCGGCGGTCAGGATCGTGGCCAGATCGTCGGCGTTTTCCACCATCAGATCGTGCCAGCGGCGCAGGATGGCCGCGCGTTCCTTGCCGGTATGGGCTTTCCAGTCGGCCATTGCGTCATAGGCCGCATCAATGGCCGCTGCGGTGTCTGCGGCGCTCAGATCCGAGACCTCGGCGATGACGTTGCCAGTGGCCGGGTCATGTACGGCAAAGGTTGCGTCGCCTTCGATCCAGGCGCCGTTCACATAGGCGCGGGTCTCCAGCAGCGAGGGATCGCTCAGCGGGATCGGCAGGGGAGTGACAGCGTTCATATCAGGCTCCTTTCACGGCGCGGATCGAGGCCTCGAGGATGTCCAGAGCCTCGGCAAACACGTCCTCGGGGATGGTCAGCGGGGCAAGGAAGCGGATCACGTTGCCGTAGACGCCACAGGTCAGCAGGATCAGGCCACGGCTCAGGGCTTCGGCACGGACAGCATTGGCGAAATCAGCGTCGGGGGCCGAACCGTCGGCGGTGTTGAATTCGGCAGCGACCATAAAGCCGGGGCCGCGCACATCCACCATCTGCGGGACGTCGGCGCGGATTTGGGTCAGGCGTTGCTTTAACTGCTCGCCCAATGCGGCAGCACGCTCGCAAAGCTCTTCTTCTTCGATCACGTCCAGTACCGCATGGGCCGCTGCGATCCCCAGAGGGTTGCCGCCATAGGTGCCACCCAGGCCACCGGGCTGCGCGGCGTCCATGATCTCGGCCCGGCCGGTAACGGCGGCCAGCGGCAGCCCGCCAGCCAGACCTTTAGCCATGGTGGTCAGGTCGGGGACGACATCATAGCCTTCCATCGCGAACAGGGTGCCGGTCCGGGCAAAGCCGGTCTGAATCTCGTCAGCGATCAGCAGAATGCCGTGCTCGTCGCATAGGGCACGCAGGGCACGCATCAGCTCGGCCGGGGCAGGGTAGAAACCGCCCTCGCCCTGTACGGGCTCGATGATGATTGCGGCGACGCGAGCGGGGTCCACATCGGCCTTGAACAGCTTTTCGATCCCGGCCATTGCATCCGCGACCGACGTACCATGCAGGTCAATCGGGAAGGGCGCGTGGAACACGTCGGGCATCATCCCGCCGAAGCCCTTTTTGTAGGGGGCAACCTTGCCGGTCAGACTCATGCCCATGAAAGTCCGGCCGTGGAAGGCACCACCAAAGGCGATCACGGCCTGGCGTCCGGTGGCTGCGCGGGCGATCTTGATTGCATTTTCCACTGCCTCGGCGCCAGTGGTGACAAAGACGGTTTTCTTGTCGAAATCCCCTGGAACCTTGTCGTTCAGGCGCTCGGCCAGGTGAATGTAGTTTTCATAGGGCAGCACCTGGTGGCAGGTGTGCGTGAAGGCCTGCAGCTGGGTTTGCACGGCTTCGACCACCTTGGGGTGGCAGTGGCCAGTGTTCACAACGGCGATGCCCGCAGCGAAATCGATATAGCGCGTGCCTTCGACGTCCCAGACCTCGGAGTTGCTGGCGCGGGCCGCGTAGATCTGAGTTTGCATGCCGACCCCTTTGGAAATGGCGGTGTCGCGGCGGGTGGCGATTTGCGAATTCAACATGTCATGTCCTTTTTGGGGGGCTGAAGTTTGGAATAATGTATGCCGTTCACGATTTTCGAAACAGTCTATTACTTGAGAATCGTAAGGTATTGATTTTAAATAACTGAAAGAAACAGTGTTGCGGAATAATGAACATGACAAACACGCCCGAGGATGATCTGGATGTCGGTGCCCGTCTCAGGGCCCTGCGCAAGCGGGCTGGGCTTTCGCAGCGTGCGCTGGCCAAGAAGGTGGGGGTGCCGAACTCGACCATTTCGCTGATCGAGTCGGGCAAGACCAACCCTTCGGTCAGCGCGCTGCGGAGAATTTTGGACGGAATTCCGGTGGGAATGTCCGAATTCTTTGCCTTCCAGCCCGAGGCCGAGGTGAAGGTGTTCTTCAAAGCTGACGAGCTGACGGAAATCGGCAAGGGCAAGGTCTCGTTGCGGCAGGTGGGGCGCTCGTTGGCTGGCAAGTCCATGATGCTGCTGTATGAAACCTATGAACCGGGCGCGGATACTGGCCGGGCTCTTTATGGTCACGAGGCCGAGGAGGGCGGGATCGTTATCGCGGGGCGGGTCGAGATTACTGTCGGGGCGCAGCGCAAGATTTTGGGGCCGGGGGACGCCTATTACTTCGACAGTCGTATGCCGCACAGGTTCCGACAGGTGGGGCCCGAAAAATGCGTCGTGGTCAGCGCCTGCACACCGCCGACGTTCTAACCGCGTGTTGCGCGTCTGTGCCGGGAAGGTTCATACAATTTTTTTCACCTTTGCCACAAAATCGTCGAAGTCGAACCGCATTCACAACACCCTCTGCGGGCAATGTCCGTAAGGGAGTAAAGTTCGAGTAGTAAGTCCAGGCGGGCATCGTCTGTCTGGGGAAGGGCGTGAAGATGGCTGATAACAATGGTGCGATTCTGGATGCAGGGAGCGGAGCTCTTGAGTTCGCGTCAATTTTGCCGGTCGAGCTTACCCCCTTCAACGGAGTGCTTCTTCTTTTCGTAGCGGTTCTGGCCGTTCGCGCCTTTGTGCAGCCTCGTCCCTTTGTGGCGGAAGGCGACAGGAAGCAGGACGCAGGCTTGCGGATGCCGCGCGGTCTGGGGTCGGACCGTAGCCTGCGAAATACCGTGCGGGTTCTCAGTGATCCGGTGACCCCCAAGCCGCCAGCCGAGGCCAATTCGGCCGTGGCGCCGCAACCCAAGTCACACAAACTGCTGCAAGTGGCCTTTACCGCCCTTCTGGACGAGGTGATGGTCTTTTCGCCCGAGACGCTGGAAATCTCGTTCATGAACGCCAAGGCCGAGGCCCGCGTGGAAGGTCTGGGCTTGTCCCCCTGTGACATGACCTTTCCCGATCTTTTGCCCGACGAGAACCGTCAAATCGTGATCGAGGCTGCGCGGAATCTGCAGCGCAGTGGGCTGGATTCCATCGTGTTCGAACTGTCTTTGGATGGCGTTCTGACCGAGCTGACTCTGAAGCTGATCCGCGAGACAGACAATGACGATTTCTTCATGGCGATTTTGCGCGACATTTCGGGCCGCGAAAACGATTCCAAAGCGCAAGCGGGCTATATCGCGACGCTAAGCCATGAAATGCGCACTCCGCTGACCTCGATCAAAGGGGCGGTGGACCTGGTGGCCTCGGGGCGTCTGGGTGAATTGCCCGCGGGTGCTGTGACAACGCTGAACGTAGCGCAGCGCAACCTGGATCGCCTGCTGCGCCTGACCAATGATATCCTGGATCTTGAGAAAATGGACGCCGGCAAGTTGCGGGTCGAGTTGGAAACGCTGGCCGCAGTCGATCTGGTCCGTGAGGCCACGCAGGAAATTCAGGGCTATGCGCGCGAGTTCGACGTCTCGGTTGCGATCGATATTCAAGTCGCTGACGGGCATATCATGGCCGACAAGACACGTCTGATGCAGGTGATGGCAAACCTTCTGTCCAATGCCATCAAGTATTCAACTCCGCAGTCCGAGGTCGTGGTGCGGGTCGAAGAAAACGGTGACGACATTTGTGTCAGCGTTCAGGATCAGGGCCCCGGTGTTCCGGACCACATGCGCGATGATCTGTTCGAGCCCTACCATCAGGGCCCGCAGGTGCAAAGCAAGGTTGCCGGCACGGGTCTTGGACTCACTATCGCAAAGCGGATCGTCGAGGCCCATAACGGGGCAATCGGCGTGGTGTCCGAGGCCGGCGAGGGCGCGCGCTTCTATTTCTCGATTCCCAAACTGGCCACAAAAGACGAGGTCGCCGCGTAAGTCGGCTTATTCCCAAGGCCCCGGCCGGGCGCCGGGTGCATTGATACAAGTTAAGCGCATGGCGCCGTGTGAAAGGTTAAAAATATGGCTGATACCCCCCACATCCTGCAGGTCGAAGACGACGCTGACATCCGCGAGATCACCAAGCTTGCCCTAGAGGCCTTGGGGGGTCTGAGCGTGGCGCAGGTCGCCAGCGGGGGTCAGGCCCTGGCCGAGGCCCCAGCCGTGGCGCCCGATCTTCTGCTGATGGATATGACCTTGCCGGATATGGACGGGGTGCAAACGATGAACGCATTGCGCGAGCTGCCCGGGCTTGAGGACGTACCGACGATCTTTATGACCGCCCGCGCCCAATATGAGGAACACGAGATCCTGATCCAGGCCGGCGCAATCGGGGTTATTCCCAAGCCATTCGACGCCATGACACTGGCGCAGGACGTTTTGGAAATTTGGGAAGGCCGGGCAGTGTAAAAGTCCGGCAAGGGCGCGCAAAGACGGATCGCAGCGCGCGGGGCGTACGCATTAACCTTGAACGATCAACGCCATTTCCCCAAGCATGTCATCGACTGCATTCAGCATGTGGTCGAACAGCTCGTCCATCTGCGCAGGCGAGGAGAGCAGCGTATCAATCGCAACTTCGACGGCTGTGCACAGCATGCCAAGATCGGGATAGCCCATGGTCGCAGCCATGCCAGCGGTTTTGTGCGCGTTGTGGCGGAATAGCTCGATCGCGTCGACCGGATTGGAGTAGAGAACGTGCGAATCCCGCATCTCTTCCATCTCGTTCAGGCGTCCGGACAGCGTCGCGGCAAAGCGCGGGCGCATTTCGTCCAGCTTAGCGGCGAACAGTTCAGCATGCGCGGTTTGGCGTGCGGCTTGTAGGGCGGCTTCGGCAGACATGCGATCACCCAGCCCAGGCAAAGGCTTTGATCAGATCGCGCTTCCAGCCGGAATAGGCGTCGGAATGCGCGGCATCCGAGGCCGCACGGCGGGCTTTGTCCACGGCGGTGTCGATCGCCTCGATTGCGGCCCGACCCGAGCGCAATCCCATGCGTTGGCACGGGCTGATGGCCACCTTAACTTCCATTTCACGCCAGTCGTCATAAACCAGCTCCATCTTGTCGATGGATTGCTGTACGTCCTGGATCAGCTGTTCAGGGTCGATCTGATCGCGGCCGTGGCAAACGCAGATAAAGGCACCGCGTCCGGCATAGGACACGAAGGATTCACCATAGGACAGGCTGTCCGAAATCGCTTCGGCCACGTCGGTGATGGTGTAGTAGAACTCTTCTGCCGAGCAGCTGTCATACAGCGATCGCGCGTTCATGATCTGAAAAGCCAGGATATTTGTGGCGAACATGCCGCCGCGGCCAAGCTGAAGCAGGAAGTTTTCCAGCGCCATCCGGTCAATCACGCCTGCGACGTCACGCACTGCAAAGGCAGTGTCAAAGTTGAACTTCTCGCCTTGGAAATTGCCGTTCAGCAGCGATTGTACCATCTGGCCGCTTTGGCGGGCGTCGCGTTGTTTTTCATTCAGACGCTCTGCGACACGCATGCGCGTGCTCAGCTCCAGCGGGTCGAAAGGCTTGGTCACATAGTCCGAAGCCCCCGCTGCAAAGGCCTGGTTGATGAAGACCTTGTCCGACATGGCCGTAACCATCAGGATCGGCGTTTCGGAATAATCAGGAATGTAGCGCAGCCAGTCACACAGCTCGATCCCCGACATCTGGGGCATCTGGATGTCCAGAAGGAAGCACTCGAAAGGAGACTCGGCGGTTTGTACGATTTCCATAGCCTCGGCAGCGGAACCGGCCGTGGTAATGTCGTCATACCCCGCCTTGGGCAAAGAGCCCTTCAGCAGGTCCAGGACCATCGGATCGTCGTCAACTGCAAGTATCTTCATGGTTCATCATCCAGCGTTTTGCACCCCGTCTTGCGATATTGGGGCGCAGATCGAAGCTTTTTCGTCCTCAATATATTTGACTCAAATTGTGGCGAATTTGGGCTGGGGCAGGGGCATTACAGTGGAGTGCCTGCGCAACTTTTGGCGCTAAATGGAAACAACCGCCCGGCGAGCGCCGCATTGTTCGCGTTCGCGCGATAGCGGAGAGATGGTATTGGCGCATGGCGCCACAATCCTGCCCGATGGATTAATCGCGATTCGTCCCATTTACGCTGTTACGGTTTGGGAACAGCGCGGATTCTCTTGAGCGCGGGCGGGGAAATGTCCGGAAATGAGTAAAAATCTGGGGAAACTGCAAAAAACTCTGGCAATATGATGCACCACATGCATAGGATTGCGCACTATAGTGCCTAAAATGGCAAATGGGAGGAATTAAATGACACACCGCAGAACGATCTTGGGCGCATTGGGTGGAGCCGCAATGGTTGCCCTGTCGACAGCCTTTTCCGCCGCTCCGGCATTGGCGCAAGAGGTTACGCTGAAACTGCACCACTTCCTGCCCCAGCAGGCCAACGTGCCTAAGCTGGTGCTGGACGTCTGGGCTGATAACGTCGAGGCGGCCTCGAATGGCCGTATCAAGGTTGACCGTTACCCTTCGATGCAGCTGGGCGGCAAACCGCCAGAGCTGATGGATCAGGCCCAGGATGGCGTCGCTGATATCGTCTGGACCGTGGTTGGCTACACGCCGGGCCGCTTCCCCTCGACCGAGGTGTTCGAACTGCCCTTCATGATGACCAACGCTCGTGCCGTATCGCGCGCCTATTGGGAAATGTTCGAAAAGCACATGAAGGACACCGAGTTCCAGGATCTCAAAATTCTGGGCACCTGGGTCCACGGCCCCGGCATGATCCACACCAACCGTGCGGTGAACACGCCTGCTGATATGGAAGGCCTGAAAATCCGTGGCGGCTCGCGCTCGGTAAACTCGCTGCTGACCAAGCTGGGTGCAACCCCGGTTGGTATGCCCGTGCCTGCCGTGTCCGAAGGTCTGTCCAAAGGCGTGATCGACGGCACCACCATCCCGTGGGAAGTGACCGCGGCGCTGAAAGTTCCTGAGCTGGTGAAGAACCACACCGAATTCTCGGGTGCTGCGCTGTATACGCTGACCTTTGTGCTGGCGATGAACAAACCCAAGTACGAAAGCCTGCCGGATGACCTGAAGGCGGTTATCGATGCAAACTCGGGCCTTGAGTTCTCGGTCTTTGCTGGTGGTACTCAGGCGGATGCAGATGGCCCGGCCCGTCAGAAGGCCGTGGATCTTGGCAACAACATTATCACTCTGGATGCTGCCGCCACGCAGGAATGGCGTGATCTGGCTCAGCCCATCTATGACGAGTGGGTCGCAGACATGAGCAAGCGTGGTATCGACGGTCAGGCTTTGATCGACGAGGCGCGCATGCTGATCGATAAGTATACCGAATAATCTGGTATGCTTCCCGTGGAGGGGCCGTGGCGCATTGCGCTGCGGCCCCTTTCGTTTGGGCTGTTGTGGCAGAATGTTGCACAAAATTGCATAAAAACCTTGATCGAGCGGAAAAATATTGCACTATAGAGCATATGAAATGCGAAGCACCGTAGATTCGCGCCTGTCTGGCCAGAGGAGGGTCTGCCGGCCGTTTTGCGGATGAACAGGAGGTGAGCGCGGCGTCTGTCGGTCGCGCTCCAGGGAGGAACCTTATGACGGACTGCAAAAACGCAGCGAACTATTTCGTTGACCGCCACGTTGCGGAAGGGCGCGCCGACAAGGTCGCCTTTCGCGAGGCCGACGGTGCGAAGCGTGACTTGACCTATGGCCAATTGGCCGATCAATCGGCGCGTGCGGCTGCGGCCTTTGCGCAGGCCGGGATCAACCGGGAAGAGCGCGTGGCACTGTTGGTTCTGGATCAGCTTGAAATGCCAGTTCTGTTCTGGGGCGCGCTGAAGGCGGGCGTGGTGCCGATCCCCCTGAACACTCTGCTGACCGCCGAGGTCTATGATGTGATCTTGCGCGACAGCCGCGCCAGCGCAGTTGTGGTCTCCGAAGCGCTGTATGAAACCCTGGCTCCGGCGCTGCTGGATAACCCGTTCCTGCGCGTGGTGATCGTGATTGGCGATGCCCCTGACGACGGGGCCATGACCTATGCGCAGTTCATGGCCGGTGCCCAGCCCGCCCGGACAGTTGAAACGTCCGAGGACGAGACCGCGTTTTGGCTCTATTCCTCGGGGTCGACTGGCCAGCCGAAGGGCGTGAAGCATGTCCACGGCAGCCTGTGTGCGACCGCCGAAACCTATGGTGCGCAGGTGTTGGGCATTCAGCCCGATGATGTGGTCTATTCCGTGGCCAAACTGTTCTTTGCGTATGGTCTGGGCAACGCGATGACCTTCCCCATGTCTGTTGGTGCAACAACGGTGCTGTTCTCGGGGCGGCCCACGCCCGACGCCGCGGCAGGCATCATGGAGGCTTACAAGCCCACAGTTTTCTGCGGGGTGCCAACGCTTTACGCCGCGATGGTGCATTACTGGGAGGACGGCAAAGCGCTGCCTGACACCAAATTGCGCACCTGTATTTCCGCGGGCGAAGCCTTGCCTGAAGAAATCGGCAAGAAATGGCAGCAGCTGTGGGGTGTGGATATCCTGGACGGGGTTGGCTCGACCGAAATGTTGCACATTTTCCTGTCGAACCGGCCCGGGGACGTGGTCTATGGCTCATCCGGGCTGCCTGTGCCGGGCTATGAGGTGCGTCTGGTCAACGAGGATGACGAGGAAATCGCCGATGGTGAAGTCGGCGAACTGCTGGTCAGCGGCCCCTCGGCTGCCGAAGGATACTGGAACCAGCGTCAGAAAAGCCGGGGCACGTTCGAAGGCTTCTGGACCCGCACCGGCGACAAGTATGAACGCACCGCCGAAGGGCGCTATATCTACTGCGGGCGTACCGATGACATGTTCAAGGTGTCGGGCATCTGGGTCTCGCCTTTTGAAATCGAGCAGGCTCTGGTTGCCTATCCTGCAATCCTCGAGGCTGCCGTTGTAGCCAAGCATGACGAGGAAGGTCTGGAAAAACCCAAGGCTTTCATCGTTCTGAAAGAGGGGCACTCGGAATCCGAATTGGACGGGATGAAGGACTTCATCAAGGAGAAGATCGGCAAGTGGAAATATCCCCGCTGGGTCGAAGTCGTCGAGGATTTGCCCAAGACTGCAACCGGTAAGATCCAGCGATTTAAGCTGCGCGAGGGCGCGTGATGGACTGGTCTGCTGGAAAAGGGTTTCTAAGCGCGGGCGGCACCCGTCTGGAATATGCCTGCTGGGGCCCCGCGCCGGATCAGGCTCCGACAATAGTTCTGCTGCATGAAGGTTTGGGATGCGTTGCGCTGTGGCGTGATTTTCCCGCCAAACTGGCCAAGGCGACGGGCATGGGCGTTCTGGCTTACTCGCGCGCGGGCTATGGTCAGTCGGATGGTAAACCGCTGCCCTGGTCGATCAACTATATGACAGACGAGGCCGTGGAGGTGCTGCCATTGGTCTTGGACGCGATCGGTTTCCGTTCAGGCATCCTGATGGGGCATTCAGACGGAGCCAGCATCGCCAGCATCTATTGCGGATCGGTCGAGGATATGAGGGTGCGCGGGCTGATCGTCATGGCACCGCATTATTTCACCGAACCCATGGGGCTGGCTGCGATCGCGCAGGCCAAGGTTGCCTATGATCAGGGTGATCTGAAGCCGCGTCTCGCCAAGTATCACAAGGATGTGGACAACGCCTTTCGCGGTTGGAATAACTCTTGGCTGAATCCCGATTTCGAGGCGTGGAATATCGGCGACGTGACCGATTATCTGCGCATCCCCGCGCTGGCGATTCAGGGGCGGCAGGATGAGTACGGCACCCTGGCGCAGATAGACGAGATCGCAACGCGCTCTTACGCTCCGGTCGAAGTTGCCGTGCTGGAAGAGTGCGGGCATTCCCCTCATTTGGATCAGCCCCAGCAGGTGTTGACCGCTGTCACCGATTTCACCGCGCATCTGTGGCGGATCGAGGCGGCCGAGCCCGAGGGCGTCTGAATGAACGTTGCGCTGACCTATCCCGATTACGCCTATGTGCCGGGGCGCACACCGCGCCACCCGGACGGGTTGTTCGACAAATTGCGGGGCAGCGTGAACATGGATTCCCGCCCCGATCAACTTCAGCAAACGCCCGCGTGGATCGCGGGCCTTTCCTATTTGGAAGAGGGCTTTTTCTGGGAGGCCCACGAAGTGCTGGAGCCCGTCTGGATGGCGTTGCCTCTGGCCTCGGACGAACGCGAGATGGCGCAGGCCCTGATCCAGTTGGCCAATGCCTGCCTGAAACGCGAGATGGGCCGCCCCCGCGCGGTGCTGCGGATTTGTGGTCTGGTGCGCGCGCATCTGGACCGGATCGGTGGGGGGCAGGTGATGGGGCAGCGTTGCCCGGACCTGCTCGAAGCGGTCGTGGCGCTGGAGAATCATGCGCGGCGTGATTTGGCGGGTGAACAGGAATGTGCAAAATAATGCACTAAATTGCCAGTCAAGCGAGCTAAAATGGCCGAAAAAGATGAAAATGGACCCTAATATTTGTCACTATAGCGCATAAATGCCTTTCCATGGGTTCAGAATGGAACTATAGTGCACTCTAACAGGAAGACTTAGGAGACGCGACGATGACCAAAGTGATCGACTTTCAGACGGACCCGTCGAAGTACCGCCACTGGAAGGTGGAGTATGACGGTGAGGTCGCAAACCTCTACATGGATGTGGATGAAAACGGAGGCCTGTTCGACGGCTATCAGCTGAAGCTGAACTCGTACGATCTGGGCGTAGATATCGAACTGGCCGACGTGGTGCAGCGCATGCGCTTCGAACACCCCGAGGTCAAGGTCGTGGTGATGAAGTCGGCCAAGGACAAGGTGTTCTGCGCCGGTGCGAACATTCGCATGCTGGGCGGTGCCGAGCACGCGCACAAGGTTAACTTCTGTAAGTTCACCAACGAGACCCGCAACACTTTCGAAGCCGCCGAGGCGGATTCGGGTCAGAAATACGTGGCCGCTGTTAAGGGTTCGTGTGCCGGCGGTGGATACGAGCTGGCCCTGGCTTGCAACCACATCATCCTGACTGACGACAGCGCCAGCGCCGTCGCCTTGCCCGAGGTGCCGCTGCTGGCGGTTCTGCCCGGCACCGGAGGCCTGACCCGCGTCACTGACAAGCGCAAGGTCCGCCGCGATCTGGCTGATGTCTTCTGCGCGATGGAAGAAGGCGTGCGCGGCAAGCGTGCCAAGGACTGGCGCCTGGTCGACGAGGTCGTTCCGAACTCGAAGTTCGATGCATTGGTCGAAGAACGCGCCAAGGAATTCGCAGACGCCACACCCACCAAGGCCACTAAAGGGATCACCCTGGGGCCGATCCAGCGCACCATCACCGAGGATGCGATCAGCTATTCGCTGGTCGAAGTCGAGCTGGACCGCGTCGGCCGCAAGGTCACCATCACTCTGAACGGTCCGGACGGCGACGTTCCGGCTTCGATGGAAGAGGTTCTGGCTCAAGGTGATCAAAACTACCTGCTGCGACTGGCGCGTGAGTTTGACGATGCCATCCTGCATTTGCGTAACAACGAGAAAGAGCTGGGCCTGTGGGTCATCCGCACCCAGGGCGATCCCGAGGCTGTTCTGGCCAATGAAAACCTGCTGCTGGACAATGATGACAATTGGTTGGCCCACGAGATCACCCAGTACTGGAAACGCGTGCTGAAGCGGGTCGACGTAACCTCGCGCTCTCTGGTCGCTCTGGTCGAGCATGGCTCGTGTTTCGTGGGCGTTCTGGCCGAGCTGCTGTTCGCCGTGGACCGCACCTATATGATGGAAGACGAGTTCGAGGGCGACAACCGGCCCATGGCCAAAATCGTTCTGTCCGGCAGCAACTTCGGCACCTATCCGATGGGCAATGACCTTAGCCGCTTGGACACCCGATTCCTGGGCACGCCCGAAGCCGTCGAAGGTCTGAAAGCCAAGATCGGCGAGGACATCGAAGCCGAAGAGGCCGACGAACTGGGTCTGGTGACTTATATCCTGGACGACATCGATTGGGATGACGAAATCCGCATCTTCATGGAAGAGCGCGCCAGCTTTAGCCCTGACGCGATGACGGGCATGGAGGCCAACCTGCGCTTTGCTGGTCCCGAAACCATGGAAACCCGCATCTTTGGGCGGTTAACCGCCTGGCAAAACTGGATTTTCCAACGTCCGAATGCGGTGGGCGCGGATGGTGCCTTGCAGCGTTACGGCACCGGCGTGCGCGGCGAATACAATATGCAACGAGTGTAAGAGGACGACATTGTCGTCCCCGAAAGGGAGAGAGAAATGCTTGATCTTATCAATGTCAGCTATGACACGCAGATCCCCAACAACGTGGGGCTAAGCTCGGACAAACGGGTCCTGAAGGCTCTGGAAAAATGGCACCCCGGCTATATCAACTGGTGGAATGACCTGATCCCGCAGCAGTTCCAAAAGTCGATGGTGTACCTGCGGACTGCTGTGTCGGTGGACCCCAAGGGCTGGGCCAAATTCGACTATGTGAAAATGCCTGAATACCGCTGGGGTGTTCTGTTGGCCCCGCAGGTCGAAGACCGCCGCATTCCTTGTGGTGAACATGCCGGCGAGCCCGCCTGGCAAGAGGTTCCCGGTGAATACCGCAACCTGATGAAGCGCCTGATCGTCATCCAAGGCGATACCGAGCCGGGCTCGGTCGAGCAGCAGCGTTTCCTGGGGCTGACCGCGCCGTCGCTGTACGACATGCGCAACCTGTTCCAGGTTAACGTCGAAGAAGGCCGCCACCTGTGGGCGATGGTCTATCTGCTGCAGAAATACTTCGGCAAAGACGGTCGCGAAGAGGCCGATGACCTGCTGATCCGCTCGTCCGGGTCCGAAGAAGCCCCCCGTATGCTGGGTGCCTTCAACGAGGAAACCCCGGATTGGCTGTCATTCTTCATGTTCACCTACTTCACTGACCGTGACGGCAAGATGCAGCTGGAATCGCTGGCTCAGTCGGGCTTTGACCCGCTGTCGCGCACCTGCCGCTTCATGCTGACCGAAGAAGCGCACCACATGTTTGTTGGGGAAACCGGCGTGGGCCGGACCATCCAGCGCACCTGTGAAGTGATGAACGAAAACGGCATCACCGACCCCTATGACATCGACAAGATTCGTGATCTGGGCGTCATTGATCTGCCGACCATCCAGAAAAAGCTGAACCTTCACTACACGCTTTCGCTGGACCTGTTCGGCCAAGAGGTCTCGACCAATGCAGCGAATGCTTTCAATGCGGGCATCAAGGGCCGCTATATGGAGAACCGGATCGACGATGATCACAAGCTGACCAACGACACTTATCCTGTCTGGGACATGGTCGACGGCAAGCTGGTGCGTCACGAGGTGCCCGCCCTGACGGCAATCAACATGCGCCTGCGTGACGACTATACCCGTGACGCTGCTGGTGGTGTGGGCCGTTGGAACAAGATCATCGAAAAAGCTGGTGTCGAATTCGAAATGAAGCTGCCTCACGAAAGCTTCAACCGCAAAATTGGTGTGTTCTCGGGTCATAACTTCGACCCCGAAGGCAACCTGCTGACCGGAGCCGAATACGACAAGGGCCTGACCGAATGGTTGCCAACTCATGCGGATGGTGACTTTATCCAGTCCTTGATGAAGCCTGTGACCGAACCCGGTAAATATGCCAGCTGGATCAGCCCGCCGAAGGTGGGGATCGACAATAAACCTGGTGATTTCGAGTACGTCAAACTCCACATGGCGTAATCGAAACAAGCGGCCGGGGCGATGCACCCGCCCCGGCCTGCGACCAGCCCCATTGGCCGGTCAATCAAGGGAGGAAAAACAATGGAAGTCGAACGTCAGATCGCAAACGCACCCAAGACGACCGCAGTGGGCACCGCCGTGTCCGCGCTGGAAGGAAAATGCGTCGGTTGCACCAACTGCCGCGGCCTGTGTCAGGCCCTGATCGAAATGATGACCTTTCCCGAGGTGGTCCTGAACCGCTCGTAAGGCCCTTTCCATCACGAACTCCAACTGCGCGAACTTGGATACAGAAAAATGAACAAGCCGATCAAACAGCACCTGATCGACCCCGAGATTTGCATCCGCTGCTACACCTGCGAGATGACTTGCCCGGTCGAAGCCATCGTTCATGACGACAATAACGTCGTCGTAGATGCAGAGAAATGTAATTACTGCATGGACTGTATTCCGGTTTGTCCCACCGGCTCTATCGACGAATGGCGCGTTGTGGCCCAGCCTTACTCGGTTGAGGAACAATGCGAATGGATAGAGCTGCCCGAGCAACAAGAAATCACCCAAAGCGAAGCTGCCGGCGGCATGGAAGCGCTGGACGAAAGCATGGCCGCCCTTTTGGCCGAGGCGCATGCGGGTGCTGGTGGCAAGGCGACCGCCCCCAAGTCCGCCGCCAAGCCCACTGTGAACATGTACAATCTGGCCAAGCCGATCGTCGCCACGGTTCAGGGTAACTATCGCTTGACCGAGGACGGATCGGACAGCGATATCCGCCACATCATTCTCAGCTTCGAAGACACATTCCCCGTTCTTGAAGGTCAAAGCATCGGCATTCTTCCTCCGGGTCAGGACGCGGATGGAAACGCGCATCTGCCGCGGCTTTATTCGGTGTCCAGCCCCCGCGATGGCGAGCGTCCGAATTATGGCAATGTCTCGTTAACCGTGAAGCGCGAGGAAAAGGGCCTGTGCTCGAACTATGTCTGTGACCTGAAGGCGGGCGACAAAGTCAATGTGACCGGCCCGTTTGGCGCGACCTTCCTGATGCCTGATGATCCGCAGGCGCGTCTGCTGATGATCTGCACGGGCACCGGCTCGGCGCCGATGCGGGCGTTCACCATGCGCCGACAGCGTACAGTGGGGGCTAAATCCGGGGGCATGACCATGTTCTTCGGCGCCCGGTCGCCTGATAGTCTGCCGTATTTCGGCCCGCTGAATAAAGTGCCCGAGGCGCTGCTGAAAACGCACATGGTCTTTAGCCGACTGCCCGATCAGCCCAAGGAATACGTGCAGGACCGACTGGCAGCCGAAGAGGACGCCGTGGCCGAGATGCTGGCAGACCCCAACACGCATATCTACATCTGCGGTCTGCGCGGCATGGAAGAGGGCGTTGAAAAAGCCTTTACCAACATCGCGGAAAGCATTGGTACTCAGTGGGTTGCCCTGCGCGACACGATGCGCGAAGAAGGCAGATATCACGTCGAGACCTACTGAATATGCCTGACCAAAATCCGCACTTCGTCCACGAGATCCGCGTAACCTGGGGCGATTGTGACCCGGCCAAGATCGCCTATACCGCGCGCCTGCCTTGGTTCGCTCTGGATGCGATCAATGCCTGGTGGGAAGAGCACCTTGGCGGCGACGGCTGGTTCCAGATGGAGCTGGACCGCGACGTCGGTACGCCTTTCGTGCACATGAGCCTGGATTTCATGTCTCCGGTCACGCCGCGGCACCGATTGAAGTGCCAGGTGGACCCTGTGAAGCTGGGTGAAACCTCGATTGCGTTCCGGGTCATTGCCCGCCAGAACGGAATCGAGTGTTTCGTGGGTAAATTCGTCTGCGTCTTCACCGTAGCCTCGGAATTCCGCAAGCGAAAAGCCCCGGTCGAGATCGTCGAAATCGTCACGCCCCTGCTGGTCGACGCGGAATCGGCTTAACCCCTTGCGGCTTGTCAAAATAATTTGCACAACGGCCTGATTACACGCTAACGTGTGAACTATAGTGCATAGCTTTTGTGCATTTTGCGCTATTCCGCATAAGGCAAGGACGAATGGGCGAAATTACGAACTTCCGGGGGGAATCCACCCCCAGCGAATCCCGCTCTTTGGGCGAGGATGAGGTTCAAAGCCTGATCGTCCGCGTGGGCGAACGTGTGCGTAAGGCGCGCGAGCGCAAAGGAATTCCGCGTCGGGTTCTTTCCGAAAACTCGGGGGTTTCGCCGCGCTATCTGGCGCAGCTTGAGGCCGGCGAGGGCAATATCTCGATCGGGCTGCTGCAGCGGGTTGCTATCGCACTGGATCATCGCATCGAATGGCTGATGACCGAGGACGACCCGTGGAACTCTGAGGCGCTGCATGTGGCGGACCTGTTTCGCTCGGCCAATACCGATACCCGCCAAAGGGTAATGCAGCTGCTGCGCCCTGAAAGCGCGCAGGAAATGCGGGCGCATCGTATCTGCCTGATCGGCCTGCGCGGCGCCGGGAAATCCACCTTGGGTCAACGCGCGGGCGACACTCTGGGTATTCCCTTCGTCGAGCTGAATCGCGAGATCGAGGAACAGTCTGGCATGCCCGTGAACGAGGTCATGGCGCTGTACGGCCAGGAAGGATACCGCAAGCTGGAGGCGCAGGCCGTCAGCCGCGTGGTGCAAACCCACGACACGATGATTTTGGCCGTCGCGGGCGGGATCGTGGCCGCGCCGGACACGTACACGACGCTGCTGAACCGGTTTCACACGGTTTGGGTCAAAGCCTCGCCTTCTGAGCATATGGAGCGCGTGCAGGCCCAGGGCGACACCCGCCCCATGGCAGGCAATCCCGAAGCCATGCAAGAGCTGAAGGCCATCCTGACCAGCCGTGAAGCGCTGTATGAAAAGGCTCAGGTCAGTCTGGACACCACCGACAAAAGCTTCGAACAGTCGTTGCAGGAATTGCTGGACCTGATTCAGGATCAGAAGTTCCTGGGCTAAGGCGCGGGGCCTTTGGCAATGCGCATTCCCCAGTTATCTGAATTACCGGCCGACCAGCGCGCGCAGGCGCGTGACTATGCGCAGAGTTTGGTGGCGCAGGTATCATCGGGTGCCGCTGTCCCGGTCGTCGGCGTGCTTGGCGGCGCAGCTGCGGGTTTGGGTGTCGCGCTGGCCTTAGCGCGTTCTGGCAGTGCGGTGATCTATCTTGAGGATGACGCCAGCAGCCTTGAGCGCGCGCAGTTCTACTTGTCCAAGATGCTGCCCGGACGCACGGTGCCCCCGGGGCTAAGCTTTTCCTATGACATTGGCGACGTCGCGCAATGCGACGTGCTGCTGGATATGGAGACTGACACCCAGCGCGAAAAGCAGGCCAGGCTTGCCCGGCTAGAGGCTCTGATCGGGGCGTCGACATTGGTGATAACCAATCTGTCGGGCGCGCATTTGTCGGCGCTTGCTGCGCAGATGCGGGTGCCAGGCCGCTTGCTGGGCGCGCAGATGTATTTCCCCATGGCCCAGGGTGATGTGGCCGAACTGGCCCGACATCCTGGCACCTCTGGGGCGGCCCTGCAGCGCGCGACAGACCTGCTGCGCCAACTGGGAAGGCAACCGGTGCTTTGCGGAACCGCTGATTTCCTAAGCGAACGCTTGCAGATGCGCATGCTTGAGGCCGCGGATACATTGCTGATGGACGGCGCCACCCTGTGGGAAATCGACGAAGCGCTTGAAGCGTTTGGCTATGCCATGGGGCTGTACGAGGCGCAGGATCTGATCGGGACCGACGTAGCCTATGCCATACGTAAGCGTACAGATCGGCAGCCAGGGCGCCGTTACATCCCCATCGCCGACCGCGCCGTGGAAGAGGGGCGTTTGGGCAAAAAAGCCAGCGTTGGTTGGTATCGCTACCCGGGCGGCGAGGGCAAGGTGATTGACCCTCTGGTCGAGGACCTTTGCCGTGAAGAGGCGCATTTTGCGGGCGTCACCCCCCGGCATTTCACGGAGGATGACCTGCGCGAACGCGTGCTTCTGGCCCTGCTGAACGAGGCCGCATGGGCCCACACAGAAGGTTGCCAGCCGCGCGATATTGATCTGATAGCCGTGCAAGCCCTTGGGTTTCCCCGGGATCTGGGTGGGCCGATTTATTTTGCGCAAATTCTGGGGGCCGGGGTGATCGCGCAGGCGCTGCAGTCGCTTGCGCAAGAGGACGCCGTCGTGTGGCAGCCTGCCCCGATGTTCAGGCTTGCCGGGGGCTAGGGTGCGATCTCAGCTATCCGCCGAGCGGTCGCGTCGGTTCCAGGCGTGCGCGGCGGTGCTTTCGATCTCCAGACCCTCGGGCAGCGACACAGCATAGCCCTGATCGACCACGCGCTTCATCTCGCGCATGATCGCGGGGTCATGTTCTGCAAAATCACGGGCCATCTGCAGTGCGGCGTTAAGCAGACCGGCAGGGGGAACGACCGAGGCGACCAGCCCCCAATCCAACGCGGTCTTGGCGTCGATCCTTTTGCAGCTGAAATGCATCTGTTTGGCCCGTGCCAGGCCGATGATTCGCGACAGGCGCTGGGTTAATCCCCACCCTGGCAGTGCGCCAATCTTGGCATGGGTATCGGCAAAGCTGGCAGTTTCCGAGGCCAGAATCAGATCGCACCCTAACGCCAGCTCTAACCCGCCGGTAATGGCATAGCCGTTGATCGCGGCGATGACCGGGCAGGGGCACTCGGCAAGGGCCTGCATTGGGCTGGCAGGAGCGGGTGCGCCAGCCTCGGCGGGCCCCTCTTTCATGTCCATGCCAACGCAAAATGCACGGTCCCCTGCAGCCGTCAGAATGATGACGCGGCTTTCGGATTGCGCAAGGCGAATGGCCTTGGCCAGCTCGGAACGCATCTGGCGGGACAGCGCGTTCAGTGCCTCGGGGCGGTTCAGGGTGATAATGGTGATCCCGTCGTTTGAATCGTAAAGGATCGTCTCGAATGGCGGCATGGCTGGCTCCTGCTGTTGAGACAGCAAATCGCCTTGGGGCACACGTGTCAAACCGGTTTGCACAGCATGCCTGTGCACGGGCTGATGCCGCGAGAGAAAAACACTGTGTTGGCTTCAAAGGGAAGATTTGGTGGAGCCTAGCGGGATCGAACCGCTGACCTCCTGCATGCCATGCAGGCGCTCTCCCAGCTGAGCTAAGGCCCCAAACTTCCAGACTGTTCCAGTCTGTGCGCCGCTATCTATGGGAAGCCGGGGGCGGGATCAAGCGGAAAATTCCGCCCCAGGAACTTTTTTGTGACGGCTCAGGACTCGTCGTCATCTGCGGCGACATCCGCCAGTTCATCCAACGAGACGTTGTCGTCATCGTCGTCATCCAGCAGATCATCTTCCAGATCCACGTCGACATCATCGTCCAGAACTTCGCTGTCCGAATCGGTCTCTGCTTCGCGCATTTTCTTGGTGGCCGCATCCTCGGCATCGGCTGCGATCATACGGCTTTTGCCGGTTTCTACTTCCACGATCTCACCGCTATAGGGGCTGACGATCGGGTTTTTGTTCAGGTCATAGAACCGCTTGCCGGTGGTTGGGCAAACACGCTTTGTGCCCCATTCTTCCTTAGGCATGGGTAATCCCCTTTTATTCCATTAGTCTTGTCGACGATCCGCGCCAACTGCCATAACAGGACCCGTGTGTCAAAGGCTTTCGCGGCCTTTGAAGAATTTCGCGAACAGGAGGCGATATGGGGCAGCATGTCCTACCCGGAAAACCCCCGATTCCGCTACATCTGAGGCGGTCCGCACGGGCGCGCCGTATCTCTTTGCGGGTGTCGGGGTTGGACGGGCGTGTGGTGCTGACCCTGCCGAAGGGCGTGCCCGAAGATCAGGCGCTGGAGTTCGCCAACGAGAAGGCCGATTGGATTCGCGCTCATATCGCCGAGCAGCCCCAGATGGTGCGGGTGGAGTTGGGCGCTTGCCTGCCCGTAGACGGGCAAGAAAGGGTGATTGCGCCCGGGCCGGGGCGCCGCGTGGTTCTGCAGGGTGAACAGCTGCTGGTTCCCGGGCCCGAAGCACGGGTCGCAGCGCGGCTGCATGGGTTTCTCAAGCAGCTGGCGCGGGACCGGCTGGCCGAGGCCTCGGATCGCTATGCTCAGGTGTTGGGGCGACCCTATCGCGGTATCACGCTGCGCGATACCCGCTCGCGCTGGGGCTCGTGTTCCTCGGCCGGGGGGCTGATGTATTCGTGGCGCCTGATTCTGGCGCCGCCGCAGGTGTTGGACTATGTCGCCGCCCACGAGGTCTCGCATCTGGAGCATATGAACCATTCGCGTGATTTCTGGGAAACCGTCTCGCAGATTCATGGCCCCTATACGGCGCAGCGAAACTGGTTGCGACAAAACGGAGCCGAACTGCACCGCTATCGCTTTGAAGATTGACGTAGGCGGATTTTGTGATCACAAATCGCTTATGCAGCTTTCACAACGATCAGATCCAGCCACCTCGGCCCATGACCGTGTCTATCGCGGCCTTCGTGGCCGGATCATGCATGGCGAAACCGCCCCCGGACAGGCGCTGACCCTGCGCGGGATCGGCCGAGACTACGATGTTTCGATGACGCCAGCACGCGAGGCCGTGAACCGGCTGGTGGCCGAAGGGGCGCTGATGATGTCGCCCTCGGGGCGGGTCTCGACGCCGGACCTGAGCAACGAGCGGATCGAAGAACTGGCGGTCCTGCGGTCCCTGCTGGAGGTAGAACTGGCCAGTCGCGCCCTTCCGCGGGCCCATATGGCGCTGATCGACCGTTTGCAGGCGATCAATAACTCGGTCACCGAGAAGATCGAGCAGCAGGACGCCGTCGGCTATATCCGCACTAATCTTGAGTTTCACCGCACGCTGTACCTGCGCGCTCAGGCTCCTGCGATGCTTGCGATGACCGAAACCGTGTGGCTGCAGCTTGGCCCCACCATGCGGGCGCTGTATGGGCGTCTGCGCCGAAAAGAGCCGCCGCAGTTTCACCGCCTGATCATCGCCGCACTCAAAGCCGGGGATGAACCGGGATTGCGCCTGGCCGTCCGCTCGGACGTGACGCAAGGGTTGAAGATGCTGGTTGTCTAAGGTGATGTGTGGGGACAATAGCACCCGGATTCTACTATGCGTCTGAACCTGCATCCCAAACACCAAGTTCTGTTGAAATTCGCTGCTCTGCTGGCGCTGCTTGTCGGGTATTTCCTGTACCTCGGACTGAAATATGACTTCGCCACAGGCGGGGTTGCCGCCGCGCTGACCTGGAGCTTTTTCGTCCTGTGCACCCCGATCGCAGATGCCGGTTTCTTGCTGGATTTTCCACTGCGGCTGCTGTTCGGCATCCGTATGGTTCTGTCCGAGTTGGCCGTCTGGGTCATCGCCTTGGCTGTGAACGGAGCTGTTCTGACATTCGCCCCGCAATACTATGAGACGACACTTCTTACGCGGGTGCTGCACCAAATCGCGGTCACTCCCTGGCCCTATTGGGGCATCGTTGTGCTGTCAGCCTTCGGCACCTTCCTGTCAATCCGGTTCGGGGATGAACTGATGGACGTGCTGCATCACCGTGACCGCGCGTTCTTTCACGCCCATCACTTCAAACACGAGCTAATACTGTTCGTGTTCTTCATCGCCGTTCTGTTTGGATACTACCGCCTGATCGCCTCGCTTGGGATCGAGGGGGTGGTGCATGGCTAGCGCCGTTTAGGCCGCCAGCCCCTTGTCACCCATCGCCAGGAATTTTTTGCGGCGATCCGAAATCAGCTTGCTGCCGGATTTATCCTGCAACTCGGCCAGCATCGAGCCGATGGCTGCCCCGACCGACGCGATCGCCGCAGCGGCGTCGCGGTGCGCGCCACCTTTCGGTTCGGCGATGATGCGGTCGCAAATGCCCAGCGATTTCAGGTCCTGAGCAGTCAGACGCAGGGCCTCGGCGGCTTCGCGCATCTTGTCCGCGTCTTTCCACAGAATCGAGGCGCAGCCTTCGGGCGAGATCACCGAGTACACCGAGTGTTCCAGCATTGCGACGCGGTTCGCCGTGGCAAAGGCCACCGCCCCGCCCGAGCCGCCCTCGCCGATGATCACGCTGACCAGCGGCACGCCGATCTGCAGGCATTTTTCAGTGCTGCGGGCGATCGCTTCGGACTGGCCGCGCTCTTCTGCGCCCTTGCCGGGATAGGCGCCGGCTGTGTCGATCAGTGTCACCACGGGCAGGCCAAACTTGTCAGCCATTTCCATCAGGCGGATCGCTTTGCGATAGCCCTCGGGGCGGGCCATGCCAAAATTACGTTCGATCCGGGATTTGGTGTCGTTGCCCTTTTCATGGCCGATCACCATAACCGGTTGGTCGTTGAAGCGCGCAAGCCCCCCCATCACGGCCAGATCGTCGGCAAAGTTTCGGTCCCCGGCCAAAGGGGTGTATTCGGTAAACAGGGCCTCGATATAGTCCTGGCAATGCGGGCGGTCCGGATGACGCGCCACCTGACATTTGCGCCAGGGCGTCAGGGACTTGTACAGGTCGTCCAGCAGCTCGGACGCTTTCTTGTCCAGCGCGGCGGCCTCGTCCTCGATGTCCATTTCCTCGTTCTGGCGGGCCATGGCGCGCAGTTCTTCAGCTTTGCCTTCAATTTCTGCCAGGGGGCGTTCAAAGTCGAGGTAATTGGTCATGCATCTTTCTCCACCGTGGTTGAGGGGATATATGGCCGCATGGGCTTGCAGATGCAACACGGCATGGCTTTTTTGCCGGTCACAGCCGCGCCAGCCCCTCTTTCAGGGCCAGCACCGGCGAGGCCAGAACAGGCGTGTTCAGATCGGAAAGCAGCATCGCTGCGCCAGCCATCGACGCCTGCGCCAGAACCACGGCCCGGATCCCCGAGCGCTGAGAGACAACGTTGCGAATATCCATCGCCACAGAGCGGGCAAAGGCGTGTGGGTGGCCTTCTTCGAACAGGGGCCAGTGCTGGCCCAGAAACAGCGGAGCGATCTTGTGTGGGTTGCCGGCGGCCTTCATCTCGTGTTCCAGCAAGTCATAGCTTGGCTGCTCGGTCGAGCGCAGGCAATAGACCAGCAAAATGTCGCCAAAATTCTCGGCCGCGCGGTGCATCATCGGTCGGTCGATCCTGATGGCCCCGGCGGCTTCGGCCACTTCGCCCAAGGTGGTACAGGTGCAGATCACTGGCCCCGGCGCGGCTTTGACGACAGAGGCAACCTCGGAGCTCAGCGCCTCGTCCAGACCGCCCTGGGCCCGTTGCAACCAATCCTCTCTCACCAGGTGCTGAATCGGCGTATCTGGCGAGATACGGTCACGCAGGCCGTCAAAGGTGGCGCGGTGCACTTCGGCAGTATGAAGGCATACAAGGGGCATCCCCCAAAGTTACAGTACAGAAAACAGAGTCGCTACAAGAAGAAGCGCCATTGTCCAGTTGAAAGCCATTAAACGGGCGTTGCTAGATAGCACACGTTGCATCTTTTGTCCCAGTACAACCCAAGAGCTTACGCAGGGCAGGTTGATCAGCCCAAAGACCAGCGCAACGATTCCGACCGCCAGTCCTGATCGGTCCGGGGCATAAAGCGTGATCGCGGTCAGCGCCATCTGCCAGGCCTTGGGGTTCACCCATTGAAACAGAGCCGCCTGAAGAAAGCTCATGGGTCGTCCCGAGTGCGCCCGCGTGTCCGGCATTTTCGCGGTGGCGATTTTCCACGACAGCCACAAAAGATAGGCCACGCTAACCCAGGTCAGCACTTGATGCGCCAGTGGAAACCTTTCGAACAGCTGCATCAACCCCAGCCCGACGATCACGATCATGACGGTGAATCCAACGGCCACCCCCAGCATGTGCGGAACGGAGCGCAGAAACCCGTAATTCGCGCCCGAGGTCATCAACATCAGGTTATTCGGTCCCGGCGTTATAGACGAGACGAAGGCAAAGGCGGCGAGCGCGGTCAGAAGGCTATAGGTCATGGGGCGAATTTATTGTTAGGGTTGCCGCATAAAATTGAGTATTGTTGTGAAAAATGAAAGAAATCACAATAAATGATCAAGAATGACCAAATTACGCAAAAAATATTGCGACACTTGTCTCGTGACGGGCGGATCAGCAATCTGGAGCTTGCTGAACGAGTCGGCCTGTCCCCCTCGGCCTGTTTGCGCCGGGTGCAGGAACTAGAGCGTGCAGGCGTGATCTCGGGCTATCGCGCGGTGCTGAATCCGCAAGCCATGGGCGTGGGCTTTACCGCCTATGTCACCGTGGGCTTAAGCATCCACACCAAAGAGGCACAGGAAAGCTTTGAACGCTCGATCGCCCTGGCCCCCGAGGTGCGCGAGTGCCACAACATCACCGGCGAACGGGAATATCTGCTGCGCGTCGAAGCGGCTGATCTGGCCGACTACAAACGCTTTCACACCGACGTTCTGGGCACGCTGCCCCAGGTCGCGGCGATCACCTCTTTTGTCGTGATGGGCTCACCCAAGGATGAAAGAGCCTGATTTCCCACTCTTTTCGCGGCTTGGTCGGTGGGGTGTGTGCTGCATGTCCTCACCGTCCGCATCATGTACAAGGACTAAGCAAGCCCGGTGGCCCGCTTTTTTGCTCTGAAAATACTCAGATGCACGCGGTCTCGCCCCGCGAACGCTTAAAAAGAAAAGGGGAGCTCAAGGCTCCCCTTCAATCGTATATTTGGCCAGCCTTAGCTGTTCGCGATCAGCTCGGCCTGGGCCACGATGACCTCGGCTTGTTTGATCGAGGCAATGTCGACCAGGCGGCCCTTGTATACGGTCGCGCCTTCGCCATTGGCTTTGGCCTGTTCCATCGCGGCCAGAATCTCGCGCGCTTCGGTGACGTCTTCTTCGGACGGGGTGAAGACTTCGTTGGCCAGTGCGATCTGCTTGGGGTGGATCGCCCATTTGCCGACCATGCCCAGCGTGGCCGAGCGTTTGGCCTGCGCGATATACCCCTCGTCATCCGAGAAATCGCCGAACGGCCCGTCCACGGGCAGGACGCCATGGGTGCGGCAGGCGGCGACGATGGCGGCCTGGGCCCAGTGCCACGGGTCCGACCAGTGCTTCACGCCTTCGCGCAGCATGTAGTAGTTTTCCTGCGTGCCGCCGATGCCAGTGGTCTGCATCCCCATCGAGGCAGCAAAATCCGCCGCGCCCAGCGACATGGCCACCAGGCGGGGCGAGGCTGCGGCGATTTCCTCGACATGGGCGATGCCGGCGGCAGATTCGATGATCACCTCGAAGTTGATCTTCTTGGTGCGGCCTTTGGCGGTCTCGATCGCTGTGACCAGCGCGTCAACGGCGTAGATGTCCTCGGCACAACCGACCTTGGGGATCATGATCTGGTCCAGACGCTCGCCTGCTTGTTCCAGCAGGTCCACGACGTCCTTGTACCAATAGGGCGTGTCCAGCGAGTTGATGCGGACCGACAGGGTCTTGTTGCCCCAGTCATGTTCGCTGATGGCCTGAATGATGTTGGCGCGAGCGATGTCCTTGTCGCTGGGGGCGACCGAATCTTCGAGATCCAGGTTGATCACGTCAGCGGCCGAGGCGGCCATTTTCGCAAACAGTTTGGTGTTCGAGCCCGGGCCAAACAGCTGGCAGCGGTTCGGGCGGGC
This sequence comes from Thalassovita sp., assembly GCF_965218685.1. GTDB lineage: Bacteria > Pseudomonadota > Alphaproteobacteria > Rhodobacterales > Rhodobacteraceae > Thalassobius. The sequence goes on from NZ_OZ244657.1 coordinate 1,252,759, forward strand.
AATCGGCGTGGGCTGAAGGCGGAAGCTCATGTGCAGACCTTTCGGGTAAGGAAATTACGAATTCTTTGGTGTGAGGGTTATTAAATTGCGCGCCCTGCTGCAAGCATATTTTGCGCCTGCGGCAGAAATTGCCGCGCTGCGGCGGCAACTAAGGCAGATTCGCTGACCTAGTCGGGAAGCTCTTCGAATATTGGTGCTAATCTTCGAAGATTAGTGCGCTCAACCCCTCGCCGATCGCAAATTTGCAAGCCTATCCCTTTTGGAATCCGAAACAGTGTCGGCAACACCTCAGACAAAAAGGGCCAAGACATGATCCAGACTCCGTATCTTCTGTTCCTGGGCGACGCGCCTGACCAACTGGCCGCCAAAGTGGCGCAAGGCATCAAGGACTGGCGTCCCGAATTCGCCGTGGGTCAGTTCCGCATGGACGGATGCAAGGCCGACATGGGCCTGACCGACATGACCCTGGAAGAGGCCAAGGCCGCCGGCGCCAAGACGCTGGTGATCGGCGTGGCCAACCGGGGTGGTGTGATCAGCCCCGCGTGGAAAAAGGTGCTGGTGAACGCGCTGGAGGAAGGCTTTGATCTGGCCAGCGGCCTGCACAATCTGCTGAACAACGAACCCGATCTGGTCGCTGTGGCAAAGGCGTGCGGCCGTGCGCTGCACGACGTGCGCGTGCCCGAGGTGGACTATCCCATCGCCAATGGCGTCAAGCGCACTGGCAAGCGCGTTCTGGCTGTGGGCACCGATTGCTCGGTCGGCAAGATGTACACCGCGCTGTGCCTGGAAAAGGAAATGCGCGCCCGCGGCATGGACGCCGATTTCCGTGCCACCGGCCAGACGGGTATTCTGATCACTGGGGACGGGGTGCCGTTGGATGCGGTTGTCGCTGATTTCATGGCAGGCTCGGTCGAATACATCACGCCCAATAACGACCCAGACCATTGGGACATCATCGAGGGGCAGGGCAGTCTGTTCCACGTCTCCTATTCGGGTGTAACCATGGCGTTGATCCACGGCGGCCAGCCGGATGCTCTGATCGTTTGCCACGAGCCGACACGTGACCATATGCGCGGTTTGCCCGGCTATGCCCTGCCCAGCCTCGAGGCGGTGCGGGACATGGCGCTGAGCCTGGCGCGGGTCGCCAACCCGGGTTGCGTGGTAGCGGGCTATGCAATCAATACCCAACACATGGGCGAAGCGGATGCGCTGGAGTATCTGGCCAAGGTCGAAAACGATCTGGGGCTGCCCGCCACCGATCCGTTCCGCTTTGGTGCGGGCAAGCTGGTGGACGCGCTGGCCGTGATCTGATTGGGTCTGCTCGGCCTGGACGCTGAGTGGTGGTCGGGCGATTTGAGTATTTGAAGAGCAAAGAAGGGGTGTTGGCGCGTGACGATCACCGTTGAGAAAGATGTGTTTCGGTTGGCGCAGGTGTTCACCATCAGTCGCGGCAGCCGGACCGAAGCGAATGTCCTGACGGTGCGGGTGGCCCGCGATGGAGTCACCGGCTGGGGCGAATGCGTGCCCTATGCCCGCTATGGCGAGACGCTGGAATCGGTGACGCAGGAAATCCTGGGCTTGCCGAGCGAGGTGTCTCGGGCCGGTTTGCAGGACATGTTGCCTGCCGGCGCGGCGCGGAATGCGGTGGATTGTGCGCTGTGGGATCTTGAGGCGAAACAAGCTGGTAAACGAGCGTGGGAACTGGCTGGGCTGCCTGCTCCGGGGCCTGAAATCACGGCTTATACGTTGTCCCTGGCCGAACCCGACGAAATGCGTGCGCAGGCTGAGAAAAATGCTTTTCGCCCCCTGTTGAAGATTAAGCTGGGCACTCCGGACGACATGCCCCGGTTGGAAGCCGTGCGCGCCGGGGCGCCTGAGGCCAGGATTATCGTGGATGCCAATGAGGGATGGAGCGCCGAAGTTTATGCCGATCTGGCCCCCCATCTGGTGCGTTTGGGCGTGGCGTTGGTGGAACAGCCTTTGCCCGCGTCCGAAGATGACGCGCTGATCGGGATGGATCGCCCCGTTCCCGTCTGCGCGGATGAAAGCTGTCATGACCGCGCCAGTCTGCCCAATCTGAAGGGCAAATATGACGTGGTGAACATCAAGCTGGACAAAACCGGCGGGTTGACCGAGGCGCTGGCGTTGCGCGATCAGGCCCTGCGCGAGGGGTATCAGGTGATGGTTGGCTGCATGGTTGGCTCGTCCTTGGCGATGGCTCCGGCGATGTTGGTGGCGCAGGGTGCGATGGTAACAGACCTTGACGGGCCGCTCTTGTTGGCCGAAGACCGGGAAAACGCATTGAAATTTGATGCGGCAGGGGTGCATCCGCCCACAGCCGCGCTTTGGGGATAAGGAGACGCCCATGACCCGCACTGTTTACGTGAACGGAGAATACCTGCCGGAAACTGAGGCCAAGATCTCGATCTTTGACCGGGCGTTTCTGATGGCGGACGGCGTTTACGAGGTGACCAGCGTTCTGGGCGGCAAGCTGATCGATTTTGACGGTCATGCCAAGCGTCTGGAGCGGTCGCTGAACGAGCTGGACATGCCCAAGCCGCCCGAATTCGATGACCTGCTGGAGATTCACCGTAAGCTGGTGGCCGAAAACGGCATCGAAGAGGGCATGGTCTATTTGCAGGTCACGCGCGGCTCGGCTGGCGATCGTGATTTCGCCTTCCCTGATCCCGAAACCACCCGCCCCGGCGTGGTGTTGTTCACCCAGAACAAACCCGGTCTTGCCGACAACCCGGTCGCCAAGCAAGGCGTTAAAGTGATCTCGATCGAGGATATCCGTTGGGGTCGTCGCGACATCAAGACCGTCCAACTGCTGTATCCGTCGATGGGTAAGATGATGGCCAAAAAGGCCGGTTGCGATGATGCGTGGCTGGTTGAGGATGGCTTTGTCACCGAAGGCACCTCGAACAACACCTATATCGTCAAGGACGGTAAGATCATCACCCGCAACCTGTCGACGGACATTCTGCATGGGATCACCCGAGCGGCCGTTCTGAAGTTCGCCAAAGAGGCTCAGATGGAGGTCGAAGAGCGGCCCTTTACCATCGAAGAGGCCCAGCAGGCGGACGAGGCGTTTTTCACTTCGGCCTCGGCCTTCGTGATGCCGGTTGTGGAGATCGACGGCGTGGCCATTGGAGACGGGAAAGTAGGCAAAGTCGCTCCGCGTCTGCGTGAAATCTATCTGGATGAGAGCCTGAAGGCCGGTATCTAAGGCAATCGCGCGAAAATTTTCTGGCACCGCGCCGCGTAATCCGCGCAGCGCGGTGTTTTCGTGTTAGGCTTCTTGTGACCCCAACTTGGAGCGCGCGATGCCCAGCCCTGTTTACGATACCTCTCATCCCGTTCTTGTGACCGGGGCCACCGGCTATGTGGCCGGTTGGCTGATAAAGCGACTGCTGGCCGAGGGCTTTACTGTCCATGCGGCGGTGCGGGACCCGGACAACGCTGAAAAGGTCGCCCATCTGACCGCGCTGCCCGGCACCGTGAAGCTGTTCAAGGCCGATCTGCTGGACCCCGGCAGCTATGCCGATGCGATGGCAGGCTGTCAGGTGGTGTTCCACACGGCCTCGCCCTTTACCCTGCGGATCAAGGATGCGCAGCGCGATTTGGTGGACCCGGCGGTGAATGGCACCCGGAATGTGCTGGAGCAGGCTAATGCCACGGACAGCGTCAAACGCGTGGTTCTGACCAGCTCTTGTGCGGCGATTGTCGGGGATGCGGCCGATTTGGTGGACTATCCGGGCGGCATGATGACCGAGGCGCATTGGAACACAACCTCGTCCCTGACCCACCAGCCTTATTCCTTCTCGAAAACTCAGGCCGAGGGCGTGGCATGGGACGTTGCCGGCGCGCAGGATCGGTGGGATCTGGTAGTGATCAACCCATCGTTGGTCGTGGGGCCGGGGGTGGCCGCGCATCATACGTCGGAATCCTTCAACTTGATGCGTCAGATGGGCGACGGGAGTTTCAAATCGGGCCTGCCACCCTATCAGATCGGCATGGTGGACGTGCGCGACGTGGCCGAGGCGCATATGCGCGCGGGCTTCATCCCACAGGCCGAGGGGCGGCACATCGTGTCCGAGGGCAGCTACTCGATGCTGCAGGCAGCACAGATGTTGCAGGCGGAATTTGGCGAGACATTGCCGCTGCCAACGAAAGAGCTGCCAAAATGGTTGCTGTGGCTGGTCGGCCCATTCATTGACCGCACCCTGACCCGCAAGCTTATCGCACGCAGCTTTGGTCACCCGTGGAAAGACGACAACACCAAGTCCCGCCAGGCGTTGGGCCTGCAATACCATTCGGTCCCCGAGGCCCTGAACGCGATGATGCGCCAGATGGTCGAAAGCGGCAGGGTCAAACCCTAAGCGTCAAACCGGAAGCTGGAGGCCGTAAGCCCGCCAAAGACCTCTTTTTGGTGATAGGTGCGCACGGCGGTATCGTTTTCCGCTGCTCCCAACGCGGTAAACAAAGGCACAAGATGGTCCTCTTTCGCATGGCAGATGCGGGCATAGGGGGCCGATTCCCAATCCAGAATGCGCGGTGTGCGCTGGGCGGCCGGCAGGGCCAGCGTTTCAGTCAGCCAGGCGTCGAACGCTTCGGATGGCACACGCGAGTCTGGGCCCAGCATGCGCAGGTTATGATAGCTCAGCCCAGATCCGATGATCACCACACCCTGATCGCGCAAGGGCGCCAGGGCGCGGCCCAGCTCGAAATGTTCAGCCGGATCATAGTGCGAGCGCATCGACACCTGGAACAGCGGCACGTTCGCCTGCGGATACATCACATAGGCGGGCACAAAGGTGCCGTGATCATACCCGATCTTGTCGTCCAGCCGGGTTGGCAGGCCCGCATCGCGGATCAGGTCCGCGGCCTGCTCGGCAATCTGCGGAGCGCCCGGGGCGGGGTAAACGATCTCGTAGGTTTCAGGCGGGAAATTGTAGTAGTCATAGACCATGGGCGGGCGCGCCGAATGCATTACCGCGTATTCCGGCCCTTCCCAATGCCCCGAGATCATCAGGATTGCCTTGGCTTCCGGGTATTCCGAGGGCATCGCGGCCAGGCTGTCGGCCAGCGGGGCCAAATGCTGATTGCGATCTTCCATCCAGGGCCAGGGCCCGCCGCCATGCGAGATGAAATAGGTGGGCATGGTGGTCATGGCGGGCTCCGATCGTAACTAGACCGCGACAAGGTAACGGGGACGGCGTCCGTGCGCCATCCCGATATGCAAACAGCACCTGTGCGTCAGATGAGGGGGGGCTTAGCCTTTATCACCGACGTTTTCGGCAAAGGCCTTTTTGAAGGCGTCTTGTTTTTCGGCGCTGGCCTCGGTCTGAAAGCCCTTTTTCCAGTCGTCATAGGGCATGCCATAGTAAATCTCGCGGGCTTCGTCCTTGGACATCTCGATGCCGCGTTCGTTGGCGGCCTCTTGATACCAGCGCGACAGGCAGTTGCGGCAGAATCCGGCCAGATTCATCATGTCGATGTTCTGTACGTCCGTACGCTTTTCCATCAGATGCTCGCGCAGGGTGCGAAAGGCCGCGGCCTCGATTTCCAGGCGGGTTTGGTCGTCAATCTGGGTCATGTCTGCTCCTTCAGTGGTTGCCCATGATGTGAGCGCGCGCACAGTGATTTCAAGCGTCGCTTTGGTGTTGGGGCGTTTAGCCGCCGCAATCGTCCAGCGCGGCGGTCAGGATGGGCGCCAGACGTTTGGCCCAGGCGGTCTGCTGTTCTTCGGTTTCGATCAGGTCGTTGCGCAGCTCGATCAGGGTATTCTGACGCTCATAGGCAATGGCGTGGCGCGCGATGGCGTCACCGGGCAAGTGGCCGCCATAGGGCTCGTTCTCGCCGACGCACAGGTCGGGCTCTTGCTCCAGTCGTCGGATCAACGGAACCGAGAGCCGTGTGTCCGCAGCGTACAGAACCCCGATCTGCCACGGGCGCGGTTCGCGGCCCTGCAATTGCCGGGTGAAGCTGTGGATCGAAATGATGACGGTATTTTCCTGCCGCGCCGCCAGTTGGGCCAGCGCAGTGTGATAGGGGCGATAGCAGCGGTTCAGGCGCCGTTCCAGCTCGGCCTGATCTGCGTGGCGGTTGGCAGGGATGATCGTCCCGTCATACAGGCGCATCAGCAAGGTCGGGTCGTCCTCGCCGCGGTTCGGATCAATCACCAAACGCGAGAAATTGGACAGAATGGCGGGCGCGTTCAGCTCTGCCGCTAGCGCGCGGGTCACACCTGCAGCGCCCACGTCATAGGCGATGTGGCGGTTCATATCTCCCGCCGCCAGCCCCAACTGGCCATCGTTGACGAAGGGCGGCACCGTATTGGCCGCGTGATCGCAGGTAATCAGCCAGCGTCCTGGCCGATCCGCGCCTAAAATTTCATATGGTTCGTAGGTCATTAAACTTTCACGTCCTTTGCTCACGCTGTAGGACAAATTGCCAGAGAATGGAATTGCCGCTAGTGCCTGGCGCAGCTATAGTTAGCGGTAACATGAAATTTTGAGCGCTTTGACGCCAAAGCAATATGGATGACAGAATGAGACGGCATCGCAATGTGAAAATCGTGGCCACGCTGGGCCCCGCTTCGGATGACTATGAAATGATCCGAAAGCTGCACGAGGCCGGCGCGGACGTGTTCCGCCTGAACATGAGCCACGGCAGTCACGACGAGATTCGCAAACGTCACGCCATTATCCGCCAGGTCGCCCAAGACCTGGACAGCCCAATTGGCATTCTGGCCGATTTGCAGGGGCCGAAGCTGCGCGTCGGGGTTTTTGCCGATGGAGCCGAAGAGCTGCTCGAAGGCGCGCGCTTCCGTCTGGACCTGGACCCCGCCGAGGGGGACGTGACCCGTGTTTGCTTGCCGCACCCCGAGATTTTCGCCGCGTTGAAACCGGGCGCGAACTTGTTGGTGAATGACGGTAAGATCCGGCTGAAAGTAAGCGATTGTGGCGCCGATTTCGCCAATTGCGAGGTCGTCACCGGTGGCACGATCTCGAACCGCAAGGGGGTGAACGTGCCCGATGTGGTTCTGCCCCTGGCGGCCCTGTCCGAAAAGGACCGCGCGGATCTGGAGTTCGTCTGCGATCTGGGCGTGGACTGGCTGGCGTTGTCATTCGTTCAGCGCCCCGAGGACGTGCAAGAGGCCCGCGAGCTGGCCCGCGGCCGCGCTGCGGTTATGTCCAAGATCGAAAAACCCGCCGCCGTGGATAGTTTCGACGAAATCCTGGCCGTCAGCGATGGCGTGATGGTGGCGCGTGGTGATCTGGGCGTGGAATTGCCCGTGGCCGCTGTGCCCCCCATCCAGAAACGTCTGATCCGGGGCTGCCGTGCGGCGGCCAAGCCGGTGATCGTGGCCACGCAGATGCTGGAAAGCATGATCGAATCGCCCATGCCCACCCGGGCCGAGGTCTCGGACGTGGCCAATGCAATCTATGAAGGCGCCGATGCGATCATGCTCAGCGCGGAATCGGCGGCTGGGCAATACCCGCTCGAGGCTGTGGGCACCATGGACAACGTCGCGAAATCGGTCGAGAGCGACCCAACCTATGTCGCGGTTATCGAGGCGTCGCGCCGGGTCGAGCGCAGCTCGATCGCTGACGGCATCGTTGCCGCAGCCCGCGAGATTTCGGAAGCCACCGATATCCAGGCGATCTGCTGCTACACGCAATCGGGCACCACCGCGTCTTTGACCGCGCGTGAACGTCCGCAAGTGCCGATCATCGCGCTGACCTCCGAGCAAGCGACGGCCGGCCGTCTGACCCTGACCTGGGGCACCACTTGCGTGATGACCGGCGAGGTGTCGCGCTTCAAGCAGGCGGTGGTCAGCGCGGCCCGAGTCGCAACCAGCCTGGGCCTGGCCACCGAAGAGCAGCAAATCGTCATTGTCGCGGGTGTGCCTTTCAATCAGCCAGGCAGTACCAACATCCTGCGCGTTGCCCCATGTGCGGAAAATTTGATTTACGTGACCGAGCCGGAGTAACCTTCAACATGTGTTGGAGGTACCAAGTATGGATCCGGATGTTATTTTCGTCCTGGGCTTGTTTATTGCAATCATGGCAATCCCGTCGATTGTCTCTGCCTGGAGCGACGGGGCCGTGCCTCGCGTCGCCTCGGTAATGTTGATTTTGGGCGGAGCGATGATGGTGTGGGCGCACTCGCATCACGTGGGCGGCTACAGGTTCAACGATATTCCCGACCTTATTATCCGCGTGGTCGGAAAATTCATCTGAGAATCGACTTGCCAGATTGATCAACGCCCAGTATAGCACCCCCCTGTCTGCGCGACCGGCCGAAGAGGCATGCCGAGTCGCGTTCAAACCGTTTGAAAGACAAGGAGACGGAAATGCCCAAGATGAAGACCAAGTCGAGCGCCAAGAAGCGCTTCAAGGTGACCGCAACCGGTAAGGTTCTGGCAGGTCAGGCCGGCAAACGCCACGGCATGATCAAACGCACCAAGAAATTCATTCGCGACGCACGCGGCAACACCACGCTGTCCGCCCCCGACGCCAAGATCGTCAAGGGCTACATGCCCTACGACCGCTAAGAGGAGATTTAGACAATGTCCCGCGTTAAAGGTGGAACCACGACCCACGCCCGTCACAAGAAAGTCATCAAGGCCGCAAAAGGCTATTATGGCCGTCGCAAAAACACCTTCAAGGTGGCCCGTCAGGCCGTCGACAAGGCAAACCAGTACGCAACTCGCGACCGCAAGAACCGCAAGCGGAATTTCCGCGCCCTGTGGATCCAGCGGATCAACGCAGCTGTGCGCTCGCATGACGAATCGCTGACCTACTCGCGCTTCATCAACGGCCTGAACCTGGCCGGTGTTGAAGTTGACCGTAAGGTCCTGGCCGATCTGGCCGTGCACGAGCCCGCAGCATTCGAAGCCATCGTCGAAAAGGCGAAGGCCGCGCTCGCGTAAACCCAACCTGGGTGACACATTAAAGAAGCCGCGGACCTTTTGGGGTCTCGCGGCTTCTTGCGTTTTGGGCCTGTGCTGGTAACAGGGTGCCAACGGAATTGGAGGGTCGGATGGACGATCTGAGAGACAAGTATCTGGGCGCGATCTCGGGCGCCGGTGATGAAAACGCGCTAGAGGACATTCGTCTTCAGGCCGTTGGCAAAAAGGGCGAGGTTGCCCTGAAAATGCGCGAGCTGGGCAAGATGACCCCAGAAGAGCGGCAGGTCATGGGCCCCAGGCTGAACGCACTGAAGGACGAGATCAACAGCGCGCTGGCCGCGAAAAAGGCCGCGCTGGCCGATGCCGCGCTGGAAGAACGCCTGAAAACCGAATGGCTGGACGTCACGCTGCCGGTCCGTCCGCAGCGTCAGGGCACCATCCACCCGGTCAGCCAGGTCACCGAGGAAGTCACCGCGATCTTCGCCGACATGGGTTTTTCCGTGGCCGAAGGTCCGCGCGTTGAGACTGACTGGTATAACTTCGACGCGCTGAACATCCCCGGCCACCACCCCGCGCGGGCCGAAATGGACACGTTCTATATGCACCGCGCCGAGGGTGACAATCGTCCGCCGCATGTGCTGCGCACCCACACCAGCCCGGTTCAGATCCGCTCGATGGAGAAGACCGGCGCGCCCATCCGCATCATCTGTCCGGGCGGTGTGTATCGCTGCGACTATGATCAGACCCACACGCCCATGTTCCATCAGGTCGAAGGTCTGGCGCTGGACAAGAACATCTCGATGGCGAACCTGAAATGGGTGCTCGAGGAATTCTTCTCGGCCTTCTTCGGGACGGATGTAAAAACCCGCTTCCGCGCCTCGCACTTCCCCTTCACCGAACCCTCGGCCGAGGTCGATATCCAGTGCCGCTGGGACAATGGCTCGGTCAAGGTTGGCGAAGGTGACGACTGGCTCGAGGTTCTGGGCTCGGGCATGGTGCACCCCAAGGTGCTGGCCGCCGGTGGCATCGACCCCGAGGTGTACCAGGGCTTTGCCTTTGGCATCGGGATCGACCGTCTGGCTATGCTGAAATACGGCATCCCCGACCTGCGCGCCTTCTTTGACAGCGACCTGCGCTGGCTGCGCCACTACGGCTTTGCCTCGCTGGACGTGCCCACCCTGCACGGGGGCCTGTCGCGGTGATGATTTCGGCAAGCCCGCGCGTGGCGTCAGCCGCGCGCCGCGCCCGACCCGCCCCCATGGGCGGGCGCGTTCCGCACCCACCCCGGGCCGGGCGCTTTGCTTGTGACATTGCCTTGAACGCTATTCTGAATTCTCTCCACAAGGAGACCGACCAATGAAATTCACCCTCTCCTGGCTGAAAGAGCACCTCGAGACCGAGGCCACTCTTGATGAAATCCTCTATGCCCTGACCGATCTGGGTCTTGAGGTCGAAGAGGTCATCGACCCGGCCTCGAAACTGGCCAATTTCACGCTGGCCAAAGTTAAACATGCCGAACCGCACCCCGATGCTGACCGTCTGCGCGTCTGCAAGGTGGACACAGATGACGGCGAGAAACAGATCGTCTGCGGCGCGCCCAACGCCCGCGAAGGCATCACCGTGGTGCTGTGCAAACCCGGCGATTACGTCCCCGGTATCGATGTGACGCTGAGCGTTGGCAATATCCGCGGCGTCGAAAGCCACGGCATGATGGCCTCCGAGCGCGAGCTGGAGCTGTCGGACGAACATAACGGCATTATCGAGCTGCCCTCGGGCGAGGTCGGTCAGAAATTCACCGATTGGCTGGCCGAAAACGACCCCGCCAAAGTGGACCCGGTGATCGACATCGCCATCACCCCGAACCGCCCGGATGCACTGGGCGTGCGCGGGATTGCGCTGGATCTGGCCGCGCGCGGCCTGGGCGAGATGAAGCCTGCCAAGACCGCCAATATCGAAGGCACCTTTGTCAGCCCGCTCACAGTCTCGATCGACGAAGACACCGCCGAAAACGGCTGCGAGGTGTTTGCTGGCCGCCTGATCAAAGGCGTAAAGAACGGCCCCAGCCCGCAATGGCTGCAGGATCGTCTGAAGGCTATTGGCTTGCGTCCGATCTCGGCTTTGGTGGATGTGACCAACTTCTTCACCTATGACCGCAACCGCCCGCTGCACGTGTTCGATGCGGACAAGGTGCAGGGCAATCTGCGCGTCCACCGCACCAAGGGCGGCGAGACGATGATGGGTCTGGACGAGAAGGAATATACCTTCGGTGAAGGCCAGGTTGTTATCTCGGACGACAACGGCGTGGAATCGATCGGCGGCATCATGGGCGGACTGCACTCGGGCTGTACCGAGGGCACCGTGAATGTCTTTGTCGAAGCTGCGTACTGGGACCGTATCCAGATCGCAATGACCGGCCGTGCGCTGAAGATCAACACCGACGCGCGCTATCGCAATGAACGGGGGATCGACCCGGAATACAACATGCAGGCGCTGGATGACGCGACCCAGATGATTCTGGATCTGTGCGGGGGCGAGGTTTCGAACGTGGTGATAGCTGGCGCCGTGCCGGATGTGAGCCGCGCCTATAAATTGGACGCCGCGCGCATTCAGTCGCTGGTTGGCATGGAGATCCCGGAATCCGAGCAGCGTCAGATCCTGACCAAGCTGGGCTTCCGCCTTGAGGGCAATCAGGCCCACGTGCCCAGCTGGCGTCCGGACGTGATGGGCGAGGCAGACCTGGTCGAAGAGGTCGCGCGCGTCGTTTCCCTGACCAAGCTGCAAAGCCAGCCGTTGCCGCGCGTTGATGCAGGTGTGCCGAAAATGATCTTGTCCACCGCGCAAAAACGCGAACAGATCGCCCGCCGGACCTCGGCGGCGCTGGGGTACAATGAATGCGTCACCTACTCGTTCATCGATCAAAAGGCTGCGGCCCTGTTCGGCGGCGGGACGGATGAAACCATGCTGGAGAACCCGATCTCAAGCGAGATGAGCCACCTGCGCCCCGCGCTGCTGCCCGGTCTGTTGCAGGCCGCGGCGCGCAATCAGGCGCGCGGTTTCATGGACATGGCCCTGTTCGAGGTCGGCCCTGCCTTCCACGGCGGCGAACCGCGCGAGCAACATAATCTTGTGACTGGCCTGCTGGTCGGGCGCACTGGCCCCAAAGACGTGCACGGCGCCAGCCGTGCGGTGGATGTCTTTGATGCCAAGGCCGATGCCGAGGCCGTTCTGTCCGCCATCGGTGCCCCCACCAAGGTGCAAATCCTGCGCGGCGTGCCGGGCTGGTGGCATCCGGGTCGCTCGGGCAAAATCTGTCTGGGGCCGAAAAAGGTGCTGGCCGTCTTTGGCGAGTTGCACCCCAAGGTTCTGGCCGAAATGGACGTCAAAGGCCCTGCCGTCGCCTTTGCGATCTGGCCCGATGAAGTGCCCGAACCGAAGAAGAAAACCTCGACCCGCCCTGCGATGGAGATCAGCGATCTGCAAGCGGTCGAGCGTGACTTTGCCTTTGTCGTGGACGAAGATGTCGAGGCGCTGAAACTGGTAAACGCCGCTGCCGGCGCCGACAAGGTACTGATCGACGACGTACGGGTGTTTGACCAGTTCATCGGCGGCTCGCTAGGTGAGGGTAAGAAATCCATCGCCATCACAGTGCGCTTGCAGCCGACAGACAAGACGCTGAAGGAAAAAGACATCGAGGCCGTTGCTGCCAAGATCGTCGAAAAAGTCAGCAAAGCGACGGGCGGCGAGCTGCGCGGTTGACGCGGCCTGCGCCCTCGGCAAAACTATTCGAACCGAAAAAGGGGCCTGCGTGGCCCCTTTTTCAATCGCAATGGGGGCCGGGATGAGTGTGCGCAAAGCCAAAGCCGGGGATGTGGACGAGATCATCGCTTGCATCCAGGCCGCTTATGAAGGGTATCGCCAGGCCGGGATCGCCCTGCCGCCGGTCGCGGATGGCGTGGCCGAGGACGTGCGCGACAATCAGGTCTGGGTCTGGGAACAGGCGGGCGATATTGCGGGTGTGTTGATCGCCGTGGCCGGGGCCGAAAACTGGCACCTGGCCAATCTGGCGGTTGATCCTGCTTACGCGGGCCGCGGTCTGGCCAAGGCTCTTTTGGCGCGGATGGAGGACGCCGCGCACGCCTTTGGCGTCACCAACCTGGCCTTGACCACACATATCGCGATGCCCGACAACGTGACCATCTATACGCGGCTGGGCTGGATTGAAACTGGGCGCGAGGGCAACAAGGTTTTCATGGCGCGCCGCTTGGGCGACGCAACAAAGGAGTAGGGGCATGACGCTGAACGTCTATCTTTCCGGGGAAATTCACACCGATTGGCGCGAGCAGATCATCGAAGGCTCGGACGGGTTGAACGTGGTTTTCGCGTCGCCTGTCACCGATCACGCCGCCAGCGATGATTGCGGCGTGGCCATCATGGGAGCAGAGCCGAACAAATTTTGGCACGACCACAAAGGCGCCAAGCTGAACGCAATCCGCACCCGCCGCCTGATCGAACAGGCGGATGTGGTCGTGGTGCGCTTTGGTGACAAGTACAAACAGTGGAACGCGGCATTTGATGCGGGCTATGCCGCCGCCTTGGGTAAGTCCCTGATCGTGCTTCACGGACCCGATCATCAGCATGCGCTGAAAGAGGTGGACGCCGCAGCTTTGGCCGTCACCGAAGAGCCGCGCCAGGTGGTTGAAATCCTGCGATATGTGCTGACGGGCGCCTTGCCGGGCTAAGTTTGCGTGGCGTCATGCTAGGCGTCCTGCCGCGCGGCCCATTAGCTTAGCGGCGGGAGGCGCGCATGGAATATGACTATGTGATCGTTGGCGGAGGCTCGGCTGGGTCGGTGCTGGCCGCGCGACTAAGTGAAAACCCCAAGGTCTCGGTCTGCTTGCTCGAGGCCGGTGGCGCAGGGCGCGATTTCGTTATCCGCGCTCCGGCGATGGTGGCCACGATGGTTTCCGGGCGGCCAAAGATCAACAATTGGGCCTTGCAGACGGAACCGCAGCCGGGCCTGAACGGGCGCCGGGGGTATCAGCCGCGCGGCAAAGCGCTGGGAGGCTCCAGCGCGATCAACGCCATGCTTTATGTGCGCGGCCACCCCAAGGATTACGACGAGTGGGCCGAGCTGGGGTGCGAGGGCTGGGATTGGGACAGCGTGCTGCCCTATTTCAAGCGATCCGAGCGGAACGCGCGTGGGGCCGACGAACTGCACAGCGATCAGGGCCCGCTAAGTGTCACCGACCAAAGCGAACCGCGCCCCATTGCCCGCGCCTTCATTGATGCGGCCGAGCAGGTGCAGATCCGCCGCAACGATGATTTCAACGGCCCCCGACAAGAAGGAGCGGGCCTGTTTCAGGTCACCCAGTTCCACGACGGGCCGCAAAAGGGCGAACGATCCTCGGCTGCGGCGGCCTATCTGTTTGGGGCGATGAAGCGACATAACCTGACCGTCCTGACCCGCGCTCGGGTCAATCGAGTGCTGTTGGACGGAACACGCGCAACAGGGGTCGAGGTTCAGCACAATCGGCACACGCGATACCTGAAGGCACGGCAAGAGGTCATCCTGTCCGCCGGGGCCCTGATGTCGCCGCAGCTGTTGATGCTGTCCGGGATCGGCCCCGAGGACGAGTTGCGCCAACACGGCATCCAGCCTGCGCATGTGCTGCCGGGCGTGGGGCAGAACCTGCAGGATCACCTGGACTATGTGATCTCGTATACCTCGCCGCGCAAGGACGTTATCGGGCTGACGCCTGGTGGGCTGACGCGTTTGGTCCGTGCGGGTCTGCGCTGGCGCAAAACCGGGACGGGCCTGTTCGCCACGCCCTTTGCCGAGGGAGGGGCCTTTTTCCGTTCAGATCCACGGATTGAGCGCCCGGATCTGCAGTTGCATTTCGTCGTGGGAATCGTGGATGACCACATGCGGAAAATCCATCTGAATCATGGATTCTCGTGTCATGTCTGCGTGCTGCGGCCGTTCTCGCGTGGGCAAGTGGGGCTGAGATCGGCCAACCCGCGCGACGCGCCGCGGATCGACCCGGCGTTCCTGTCAGATCCGCGTGACCTTGAGCTGTTGATGACCGGCGCCCGGCAGATGGAAACGCTTCTGACCGCTGCCCCGCTGGCCCCTTGGCGGGGCAAGCGGCTGTATCCGCAAGATGGCAGTGACGCGGCGCTGGAGGCGGACATCCGCGCCCGCGCCGACACGATTTATCATCCGGTTGGCACCTGCCGCATGGGCACGGACGAGATGGCCGTAACCGACACCCAAGGCCGGGTGCGCGGGATGCAGGGGCTGCGGGTGGTCGACGCCTCGTTGATGCCGCGCCTGATCGGGGGCAACACAAACGCGCCGACCATCATGATGGCCGAAAAGATCGTGGATGATATCCGCGCTGGGTGATCAGCCCTCGCGCGGGGGGATGTTCATCCCACTCTGCACAGCTGGGCGTGCCAGGAAACGGGCCAGATAGGCCCGCGTGCGGGGCAAGTCATTCCAGCCCACGGTCTCTGCTGCGCCGTAATATTCGATCATCCGCAGCCAGCCGCCCAGGGCGATATCAGCGATCGAGTAGTCCCCGCACAACCAGTCCTGACCGTCCAGTTTTTGTTCGATCACGGACAATAGGCGCTTGGCCTCGTTGATATAACGCTCGCGCGGGCGGGGATCTTCGATGTCCTTGCCGCCGAAAGCGTAGAAAAATCCAAGTTGCCCAAACATAGGTCCGACGCCGCCCATCTGGAACATGACCCACTGCAGAACCTCATAGCGTTTGGCCGAGTCAGAAGGCAGAAGTTTCCCAGTCTTTTCAGCTAGGTAAATCAGGATCGCACCGGATTCCCACAGGCCCATCGGTTCGCCGCCGGGACCGTCGGGATCGATGATGGCGGGGATCTTGTTGTTGGGATTCAGCGAAAGAAACTCGGGGGATTTCACGTCTGCATCGGCCAGCGTGACCCGGTGTGCCTCGTATGGCAGGCCGATCTCCTCCAGCATGATCGAGATTTTCACCCCGTTCGGAGTGGGGAACGAATACAGTTGCAAGACCTCGGGCGTCTCCGAGGGCCAGCGCTTGTTAATGGGGAAATTGTCAGGGAAAGTCATGCCATGCTCCGGGTTTGCGGCTTTGGAGGGGAATTTATGG
This sequence comes from Thalassovita sp., assembly GCF_965218685.1. GTDB lineage: Bacteria > Pseudomonadota > Alphaproteobacteria > Rhodobacterales > Rhodobacteraceae > Thalassobius. The sequence continues at coordinate 1,268,827 of NZ_OZ244657.1, forward strand.
ATTTTTTCCCGATGCAACAGGGGGGTAAGGTGTGGAATATCGCACCAATCGCTGCTCAGATGTGCGCAAACAGGACGGCAGCGTCAAAAGAGGGAAGGGAAACCAATGCTTCAAGAGTTCAAAAAGTTCATCGCCAAAGGCAATGTCATGGACATGGCCGTAGGGATCATCGTCGGCGCGGCCTTTACCGCGATCGTCAAATCCATGGTCGCTGACCTGATCAACCCGATCATCGGCCTGTTCACCGGTGGCGTCGATTTCACCAACAACTACGCTGTTCTGGGCGGGGATGTCCCCGAAGGCGCCAGCCTTGAGGCCGCGCGCGAGGCTGGGGCCTCGATCTTTGCCTATGGCAGCTTCATCATGGCCGTGATCAATTTCGTGATCATCGCCTTCGTCGTGTTCATGCTGGTCAGAGGTGTGAACAAAGCCAAGGAAGCCGCCGAAAAAGAAGAAGAGGCAGCCCCCGAGGCCCCGAAGGGCCCCAGCGAACTGGACGTTCTGCTGGAGATCCGCGACGCCCTGAACAAGGGCTAAGCGTCTATTTCACCATCAGCTGGGGCGAGACCACGTCCAGCCCCAGCGCTTTGCCGACCGCGTAATAGGTCAACTGACCGGCGTGTACGTTCAGACCGTTCAACAGATGCGGATCCTCGGCGCAGGCGCGCTTCCAACCTTTGTTGGCCAGCGCCAGCAAGAAGGGCATCGTGGCGTTCCCCAGCGCGATCGTTGCGGTGCGGGCGGCGGCTCCGGGCATGTTGGCCACGCAATAGTGCATGATGCCGTCTACTTCGAATATCGGGTCCTGGTGGGTGGTCGGGCGTGAGGTCTCGAAACAGCCACCCTGATCAATGGCCACGTCCACGATTGCCGCTCCGGGCTTCATCGTGGACAGCTGAGCGCGACTGACCAGTTTGGGGGCGGCCGCGCCGGGGATCAGCACGGCGCCGATGACAAGGTCCGCTTGGGTAATCAGCTCGGCCGTATTTCCCTTCGAGGCATAGGCAGTTCCGAAATCACGCCGAAATGCATCGTCCAGATAGCGCATTCGGGCCAGTGACATGTCCAACACAGTCACGTCCGCGCCCATGCCAGCCGCCACGCGCGCCGCGTGGGTGCCGACTACGCCGCCGCCGATCACTACCACCTTGGCCGGGCCGACACCGGGCACGCCCCCCATCAATACGCCGCGTCCGCCATTGGCCTTTTGCAAGGTCCAAGCCCCGACCTGAGGCGCCAGCTTGCCCGCGACCTCGGACATGGGGGCAAGCAGGGGCAGGGTCCCATCTGCGGCTGTCACGGTCTCGTAGGCGATCGCCGTACATCCCGAGGCCAGCAGGTCATGCGTCTGTTCAGGGTCCGGCGCCAGGTGCAGATAGGTGAACAGCAATTGCCCCTCGCGCAGCATCTTGCGCTCGTCTGCCTGGGGCTCCTTGACCTTCACGATCATGTCTGCGGTTGCGAAAACCTCGGCTGCGCTGTCCATGATGGTCGCGCCAGCCACTTTGTACGAGGAATCGTCGAACCCCGAGCCAAGGCCTGCTCCGGTTTGGATATACACCTGATGACCGTGGGCGGTGGCCTCTTTAACTGCGTTCGGCGTCATGCCGACACGAAATTCCTGAGCTTTGATTTCTGATGGGCAACCGATTTTCATGCGAATTCCTCCCGCGCCGAAATTTTGGGCCTATTGACAGAATGTCGCAGCTTCGTGCGGAGAAACTTGAATTCTGGGTCGCCTTTTCCGGAAAGTTCGGGATAATCTGCGACAAAGAGGATCACAATTCGAAGGAATGTGCACTGGATGTCTTTGGATGACACGGATCGACGAATTCTTCGGGCGCTGCAAAAATCGGGCCGGATTTCCAATGCCGAGCTAAGCGACAGTGTGAACCTGTCGCCTTCGGCGTGCCACCGGCGTGTGCAGCGGCTGGAGCAAGACGGCTATATCAAGGGCTATGTGGCCCTGCTGAACGCCCGCAAGATGGGTGTTCCGACCACGGTGTTTGTCGAGATAACCCTGCAAGGTCAGGCCGATGAAACGCTTGATGCCTTCGAAAAGGCCGTCGCCCGCATCCCGGACGTGTTGGAATGCCACCTGATGGCCGGAACGGCGGACTATATCCTCAAGGTCGTTGCCGAAAACACCGAGGATTTCGCCCGCATCCACCGCCAGCACCTGACGCGGTTGCCGGGGGTGGCACAAATGCAATCCTCGTTCGCGCTGCGCACTGTGTTCAAAACCACGGCGCTTCCTGTTTGAATTCACACTGGGCGCTTGCATCCAAAGATTGCGTCATGGCATCCCCCAATCATGGTTAATATCGCGATCACCTATTTCTCGGGCGCGGGGCACACCCGCAAGCTGGCCGATACGCTAGCGCTTGCGTTGGGGCGCGAGGATTGCGCCGCCCGGTTGATCGACGTGACCAGCATGGAGCCGCTGGACTGGCAAGCGCTGGAGGCGTCCGACGCGATCTTGTTCGGCGCGCCCACTTATATGGGTGGCCCCGCGGCCGAGTTCAAAGCCTTCATGGATGCGACCAGCGACATTTGGGAGCAGCAGCTGTGGGCCGACAAGCTGGCCGCAGGTTTCACCGTGGCGACCTTTCCGGCGGGTGATAAACTAAGCACTCTGATGCAGATGAACATTTTCGCCATGCAGCACGGGATGATCTGGATCGGGCAGGATCAGATCGGTGCGCCCGTGGATCAGACCAAGCCGGGGATCAACCAGACGGGCGCTTGGCTGGGTCTCAGCGCGACCACGGTGCGGGACAAAACGCAGCTGGTTGCGAGCGAAGATCTGGACACAGCTCACCGTTTTGGCAAACGCATTGCCCGGGCGGTGCGACGTTGGTCGGTCTAGACGGTAAGCGGAAAGGCTGCCTAGTCTCGCGGCAGACGCGACCCCGAGTATGAGGAGAACAGAGGGCCACATGTCGTTGTACCACGCAGATCGAGTTCTGGAAGGCGCGCATTCCTCGCGTGCGGCGGCGACTTCGCGCGTGGCGGCGTCGTGGCGGCGCTCGGCCGTGACATATGGCCTGGACCCGCGGACCAAGCGCGCGCCCGAACGCACCACTCAATCCGACCTGAACCGGCGCCGTGATGCCTTGGGCGATTTCCTCGAGCTGGCGAACCCTCGTTTGGACCAGTTGTTTCACCTGGTCGGCATGGCGGGGTGCTGCGTTCTGTTGACCGATGCCGAGGGCGTCGTTCTGGAAGAGCGCCGCGACGCCGCGGATGCGGGGATTTTTGATGGCTGGGGCCTGTGCAATGGCTCCATCTGGAGCGAACAGGTCGAGGGGACCAACGGTATCGGTACCTGTCTGGCCGAGAAACGTCAGTTGGTGATCCACCGTGATGAACATTTTCACAGCCGAAATATCGGTATGAGCTGCATGGACGCGCCGATCTATGGTGCCAATGGCGAGGTGATTGCCGCTGTCGATGTTTCCTCGTGCCGCGCCGACCAAACCGAGGGATACACGCGGCTGATCTCGAACGCGGTTGCGCAGACCGCCCGCCAGATCGAGACCGAGCATTTCCGCGCCGCCTATGCCGGGGCACGTTTCATCGATGTGGGTGCTGGCCGAACGAACGAGGCGTTGCTGCTGGCCGTGGACCCCGATGACCTGGTGATCGGCGCCACGCGCGCTGCGCGCCGTCAACTGGGGCTGGATGCGGACAGCTTCACGGCGCAGCGCCCGGCCTCGGATGTGCTGGGGCTGTCCCAAAGCGCCGAGCCGAATGAAACCGGATTGGAGCGCGCCGAACGCGCCGCCCTGCGCCGTGCGCTGGCGCGTGCGGGCGGAAACGCCAGCGCCGCCGCCCGCGAGCTGGGGATCGGGCGCGCCACGCTGTACCGCCGGATGAAGCGCCTGCGGCTGGACTAAGCCCCGCGCAAGAACTGTATCATGGTGTCTCACTCCTGAGACAGTTCGCCCTCACCGACCGCTTTGACGGGGCTGTTTCACACTTCGAATCACGGAAAGCTCTTCTTCATCCGCCGGATACCCGGCACCTGAGGAGGAGAATTCCAAATGAATGAAATGAGCAATCCCGCAGCATCCAAGTATGCCTCGCCCTTCAAAGAGCGTTATGACAACTTCATCGGCGGCAAGTTCGTTGCCCCCGTCGAAGGCAAGTACCTGGACAACATCACCCCGATCACCGGCCACAAGGTTTGTGAAGTGGCGCGCTCGGGCGCAGCGGATGTAGAGCTGGCGCTGGACGCCGCACACGCAGCAAAAGATGCCTGGGGAAAAACCTCGGCCGCTGAGCGTTCGAACATCCTGCTGAAGATCGCTGACCGCATCGAAGAAAACCTGGACCTGATCGCCACCGCCGAGACCTGGGACAACGGTAAGCCGATCCGTGAAACCACTGCCGCTGACATCCCTCTGTCGGTTGACCACTTCCGTTACTTCGCTGGCGTTCTGCGTGGCCAGGAAGGTAACATGTCCGAGATCGACCACGACACCGTGGCCTATCACTTCCACGAGCCGCTGGGCGTTGTCGGCCAGATCATCCCGTGGAACTTCTCGGTTCTGATGGCTGCCTGGAAACTGGCACCTGCACTGGCCGCCGGTAACTGCATCGTGCTGAAACCCGCCGAGCAGACCCCCGCCGCGATCATGGTCCTGATGGAGTGCATCGCCGACCTGCTGCCCGCCGGTGTTCTGAACATCGTCAACGGTTATGGCGCCGAGGTTGGTGCTCCGCTGGCGAAATCGCCGCGTATCGCGAAAATCGCCTTCACCGGTTCGACCGAAACCGGCCGCATGATCATGCAATACGCGACCGAGAACCTGATCCCGGTGACGCTGGAACTGGGCGGCAAATCGCCGAACATCTTCTTCTCGGACGTGATGGCTCAGGACGATGCGTTCCTGGACAAAGCGGTCGAAGGCTTCGTTCTGTTCGCCTTCAACCAGGGCGAGGTTTGCACCTGCCCGTCGCGCGCCCTGATCCAGGAAGACATCTACGAAGAGTTCATCGAGCGCTGCATCGCCCGTGTGAAAGCTATCAAACAAGGCGACCCGCGCGAGCTGGAAACCATGGTCGGCGCTCAAGCCAGCCAGCAGCAGCATGACAAGATCATGTCTTACCTGCAGATCGGTGTCGAAGAAGGTGCCGAAGTTCTGGCCGGTGGCGACGCTGCCAAGTTCGATGGCGACATCGCTGACGGTTTCTATGTTCAGCCGACCATCCTGAAGGGCCACAACAAGATGCGCGTCTTCCAGGAAGAAATCTTTGGCCCGGTTGTCTCGGTGACCACCTTCAAAACCGAAGAAGAAGCCCTGGCGATCGCCAACGACACCATGTACGGCCTGGGCGCCGGTGTCTGGACCCGCGATGGCACCCGTGCCTATCGCTTTGGCCGTGATATCGAAGCTGGTCGTGTCTGGATCAACAACTACCACGCCTACCCGGCCCATGCGGCCTTTGGTGGTTACAAACAGTCGGGCATCGGTCGCGAGACCCATAAGATGATGCTGGACCACTATCAGCAGACCAAGAACATGCTGGTCAGCTACAACCCCAACAAGCTGGGCTTCTTCTAAGTTACAGCTTTTGGGTAAGGGGCGAACTCCAATCCGCCCCGCTCTTCCCCGGCCTGTCCGGCGCTGTCCGCTCCTCCTCTTTCCCGCGGCAGCCTTATCAGGTCGGGGTTTTTCATCTAAATAAAGCAAAGCGCGCGCCGGTTTCATCCAGCGCGCGCTTTGGCATTTGGCATCTATTTCCGGCCCGTCCGGATGGTGCAGCGGGCCCCTGAAAAAGACAAACCCCCGGGCCAGGCACGGGGGTCTTCTTTGCATTCAAGCTGTGAGGAGATCTTAGAGAAGACCCTCGCGCTGAGCTTTCTTGCGTGCCAGTTTACGGGCACGGCGGACGGCTTCAGCTTTCTCGCGCGCTTTTTTGACGGACGGTTTCTCGAAATGTTGCTTAAGCTTCATTTCACGGAACACGCCTTCACGCTGCAGCTTTTTCTTCAGAGCCCGAAGGGCCTGATCGACATTGTTGTCGCGAACGCTAACCTGCATGTGGTTTTCACCACCTTTCTAAGTTGAGTTGCAATGAATTGCAGGAGGTGGCCATATAGCAAAGGCCGCCCTATTTGTCTAGGGTGTCCCAAAGCCCGAAAAGGAGCCCGCCATGACCACCCCGGACCTTAAGGAAACCCTGCTGGATGCGGCGCTGAACCATGTCGCGTTTGATGGCTGGTCAGCGGAAACGTTTCAGGCCGCGGTGACGGATACGGGAACCTCGATGGCCTTGGCGCGGGCCATTTGTCCGCGCGGTGCGGCCGATCTGGCCGTGGCTTATCATCAGCGCGGAGACCGGCAGATGGTCGAACGTTTCAAGGCGCTGGACAGCACGCAGATGCGATACAGCGAAAAGGTGGCTGCCCTGGTGCGCTGCCGGATCGAGGCCGCCGATGACAAAGAGGCCGTCCGGCGCGGTACAACCCTGTTCGCCCTGCCGCAGCACGCACCCGAGGGGGCACGGCTGATCTGGAACACCTGCGATCTGATCTGGAATACGCTGGGCGACAGCTCGGACGATGTGAACTGGTACACAAAGCGGGCGACGCTCAGCGGGGTCTATGGCTCGACCGTTCTGTTCTGGCTGGGCGACGATTCGCTGGACAATCAGGACACATGGGAGTTTTTGGATCGCCGCATAGACGACGTCATGCGGTTCGAGAAATTCAAGGCCGGTGTCCGCAACAACAAGGCGCTCAGCGCGCTTCTGGCCGGCCCCATGGCGGTGCTGTCGCAGGTGAAACCCCCTGCCAGCGCGCGTGACGACCTGCCCGGCCATTTCAATAACGAGACCTGAGGAGAACGCGATGAGCGATATGATGCGGGCGGTGGAAATCACCGAACCGGGTGGACCCGATGTCCTGAAGCTGTGTGAGCGGCCGGTGCCCCAGCCTGCCGCGGGGCAGGTGGTGATCAAGGTGGCTTATGCGGGCGTGAACCGCCCCGATGCCCTGCAGCGTGCGGGGTCTTATGCGCCGCCGCCCACCGCCAGCGATCTGCCGGGACTGGAAGCCGCGGGCGAGATCGTGGCGATTGGCGCAGGTGTCAGCGGCTGGTCCGTTGGCGATCAGGTTTGCGCCTTGCTGCCCGGAGGCGGTTATGCCGAGTACGTGGCGACACCTGCTGCGCATTGCCTGCCGGTGCCTCAGGGCATGGGTTTGAAAGAGGCCGCCTGCCTGCCCGAGACCTATTTCACCGTCTGGTCCAACGTCTTTCAGCGGGGTGGCCTGAAGGCGGGTGAAAGGTTCTTGATCCATGGCGGTTCGTCCGGGATTGGCACGACCGCGATCCAGTTGGCCCGTGAATTCGGTGCGCGTGTGTTTGTCACCGTCGGCAATCAGGAAAAGGCCGCCGCTTGTGCAGCGCTGGGGGCCGAGCGGACGATAATTTACAAAGACGAAGACTTCGTGGACGTGATGAAAGCCGAAGGCGGCGCTGATCTGATCCTTGATATGGTTGGCGGGCTGTACATCCCGCGCAATATCCGCGCGCTGGCTGATGACGGCCGCCTGGTGCAGATCGCTTTCCTGCAGGGCCCCAAGGTTGAGATGAACTTTGTCCAGGTGATGACGCGCCGCCTGACGATAACAGGTTCGACCCTGCGCCCACAAAGCGATCTGGCCAAGGCCAAGATCGCAGACAGCCTGCGCGAAAACGTCTGGCCGTTGCTGGACGCGGGCAAGATCGCGCCCGTGATGGACAGCGAATTTGATCTGGCTGACGCCAGCAAGGCGCACGCGCGGATGGAAAGCGGTGGTCATATCGGTAAGATTGTTCTGAAGGTCTAAGGTCGCAAACGGGAGGGGACGACATGGCGAAAACAGTAGTGATCCACGAATACGGTGGGGCCGATGTTATGCAGATCGAGGATCGCCCCGTTGGCGATCCCGGCCCGGGCGAGATTCGCATTGCGCACAAGGCTTGCGGGCTGAACTTCATCGACTGCTATCAGCGCAGCGGGCTGTATCCGCTGGACTTGCCCCTGACGCTGGGAATGGAGGCTGCGGGCGTTATCGAAGCCGTGGGCGAGGGAGTCACCCATCTTAAGGTCGGCGATCGCGCAGCCTATGCGGCCATGCCTCCGGGTGCGTACAGCGAGGCTCGGGTAATGCCCGCCGCGCAAGTGTGTCCGCTGCCGGACGGCGTGTCATTCGAGGACGGTGCGGCGATGATGCTCAAGGGCATGACGGCCCAATATCTGTTCCACCGCACAACTCCGCTAAAGGCTGGAGACACGGTTCTGTTTCATGCTGCCGCTGGCGGTGTGGGGCTGATCGCCTGCCAATGGGCCCGATCCGAGGGGATCACCCTGATCGGCACCGCCGGCACCGATGAAAAATGCCAACTGGCGCTGGACCACGGCGCCACGCATTGCATCAACTACCGGACCCAGGATTTCGCCGCGCGTGTGCGAGAGCTGACGGACGGCGCCGGTGTTGATGTTGTGATGGATGCGGTCGGTGCGGACACATTCGAGGGATCGTTGGATAGCCTCAAGCCCTTGGGAATGATGATTTCGTTCGGGAATGCCTCGGGGCCTGTGCCGCCGTTCAGTTTGAGCATTCTGGGTCAAAAAGGCTCGCTTAAAGTCACACGTCCGACATTGTTCACCCACATCGCAGAACACGACACGTGTCAGGAAATGGCGCGGCACCTGTTCAGTAAAGTTCTGGCCGGGGATGTGAAAATCCGAATCGATCAGCGTTTCGAATTGGACAACGTGGTCGAGGCACATAAAGCCCTTGAAGCTCGGAAAACGACTGGCTGCACGATTTTACTTCCCTGACCCAAGTTCTGGTGGAAAAAAACGCACACTTCCATTCATTGTTCACGCAATTGGGGTGGGAGTGTCGAAAAAGCCATCACAAAGCTTTGAATGTGTTTTGTTTTCAACGAGATAAGTTGCATTTTTCATCCCAATAGTCCAAACGCGCTGCATGCTATTTTGGAAGGGAGCACTAATGATGGCAGACCCAAAGACAATATCGGCGGCCACTCTGGCCGAGTTGTCCTTGCCTGAGTTGAAAGCGTTGCAGAAGAAAATCGGCAAAGCAATTGACTCGTATGAAGACCGACAAAAACAGGCCGCGTTGGCCGAGCTTGAGGCGAAAGCCAAGGAAATGGGTTTCAGCCTGTCCGAATTGACGGGGCAGCCGCTGAAAGGTGTTAAATCCAAAGGGGCGCCGCGATTTGCCCATCCCAGCGATCCAAGCAAAACCTGGACCGGAAAAGGCCGCCGCCCCCACTGGTTCACTTCTGCACTGGAAACGGGCAAATCGCCCGATGACTTGGCCCTTTAATACGTCTTGTAAAAGCTTTTAACGGACGGGTGTGAACAACGCATCCGTCCGTTTGCAATCCCGCACCACGTCTTGTCCGCACGGCACCGGTTGCAGGGACTTGGACAGGCACAGGCGTGCCTCTTGGATGTGCCCTTCGCGGCAAGTGATGGTCAGCATATCCGGTGTCCAGCCTGGGTTTTCCTTCAAAAAGGCCGCCTCCACCACCGAAGGGCGGATCTTCACGGGTTTGCTGAGCTTGCGGAAAATCTGAGGGCGGTTGACCTGCTTATAGGCACGGCGGGACAGCTCGTAGTACTGACTGGCGGTCAGGCCCGAACATGTGCCGTGCTTTTTCCACTGGTACCAGGCCAGCCCCGAACTGCCCATGATATCCGTCATATCTTCGGTCATGCTGCGGGTTGGTTGAGGCTCCAGCGTCCGGCAAAATGACGGCCAGCCGCGATGATATTGCGGCCACAGCCCATGCAGAACCCAGCCGTAATCGTGCCGGTCGTCACATTGGGGGGATCCGCGCTTGTCGCCTTCAACCGCGCACCAGTTGGGCGACCAGCTAAGCGCCAGAACGTAGTAGTCGAACTGGCCGGATTTTTCCCCTTCAGCACGGGCGGGGGTGGCGAAACTCAGCACAAAAAGCAGGGCCAAACTGACAAATCTCATTCACTCTTTCCTTCTTTGGCAAAGGCCACTATATAGGCCCCAAGTTCCCCTACAATGGAAACCCGCCCGAACGAGGGCCGCCTGATTTCAGGCAACGGGGAAGATTTGCGTCAAGGAGAGATGACATGGCCAAACCAATTATGGCGAAAGCAACCGCTGTTTGGCTGATCGACAACACCACGATCAGCTTCAAGCAGATTGCCGATTTTGTCGGGATGCACGAGCTGGAAATTCAAGGCATCGCCGATGGCGACGTGGCCCCCGGCGTAAAGGGCTTTGACCCGGTCGCCAACAACCAGCTGACCGACGAAGAGATCGCCACCGCCGAGAAAAATCCGCTGCACAAGCTGAAGCTGAAGTATAACGCCGCCGCTCAGGGTGAAGAAAAACGCCGTGGCCCGCGCTATACGCCCCTGTCGAAACGTCAGGACCGTCCTAACTCGATCCTGTGGCTGGTGAAATTTCACCCCGAGCTGACCGACGGCCAGATCGCCAAGCTGGTGGGCACCACCAAGCCGACGATCCAGTCGATCCGCAACCGCGAGCACTGGAACATCGCCAACATGCAGCCGATCGACCCGGTTGCGCTGGGCCTGTGTAAACAGTCCGAGCTGGATGCCGCCGTTCAGAAAGCCGCCGCCAAGAAAGCCGCCGATGGCGAGGCGATGTCGGATGACGAGCGCCGCAAGCTGCTGTCGACCGAACAAAGCCTGACCATGGAGACCGAGCCGAAGATCCCAACTGCGATCGAGGGTCTGGAAACCTTCAGCCTGAAGGACGACGAAGAAGAGAAGAAGGACGAGGATTTCTCGGACGCCGACAGCTTCTTCAACCTTCCCGGTGGATCGGACGACGACGAACAGCCGTGATTTTGGGCCTCGTGAAGCATACAAAGACCCGGGCGAAACGCTCGGGTCTTTTGCGTTTGGGCCCAGTGATTCTGTCCGCACCGGCCGGGTCCATGTTGCGGGCGTGGCGCAGCTGCTCGGCGTGAATTTGATCGTATTTCAGGTGCTGACCGGCGGCGCCCCAGAAGATCATCGAATTTGTGCGAATTTTTGCACCTAACGGGGCGCCGTCGTGGCGTTCCAACTTTTGATCAGAAATTAGGTGCGTCCGCACCTGGCGGAAATTCTTACGCACCGGTGCAAATTTTTCTTGATCGGTAAGGGGCTTGGCCCTAAATCCCGCCGTCACAGACGCCAACGCACGCGCCTCTGGCCGGGTCCGGATACGGGCTTGTGTTTACGTAGCGACGGTAACGTCTCCCTTGGAAGTGAGCGGTCATATATGGCCGGGTCTATTGGAGATGACCATGAACGCATACGTAGCACCCTTCACGGGCAGTGACGCCATTCGCACCTGCGATGGTATCGAGGCCTTTATCCGTTCCATGAATTTTGATCGCCCCACGCTGGTGCTGGAACGCGCCGCTGTGGCGCGGCAATTCCAGGCGCTGAAGGCTGGCTTGGGCCGCGCAGACATCCATTATGCCGTCAAGGCGAACCCGGCGCGCGAAGTGCTGGAGGTGCTGGTTGCCGAAGGCAGCCACTTTGACGCTGCATCTCGCGCCGAGATCGAGCTGTGCCTGTCACTGGGGGCGCACCCCTCGGGGATTTCGTTCGGCAACACGATCAAGCGGCCTTCGGATATTGCGTTCGCTCATCAGGTTGGGATCACCCTATTCGCCGCGGATGCCGAGGAAGAGCTGGAAAAGATCGCAGAACACGCACCCGGCGCGCAGGTCTATGTCCGTCTGCTGGTCGGTTCGACCGAGGCGGACTGGCCGCTGTCGCGCAAGTTCGGTTGCGACCCGGCGATGGCGCTGCGCTTGATGGGCCGCGCGGTCGAGCTGGGGCTGCAGCCGGTCGGCCTGTCTTTCCACGTCGGCAGTCAAACCAAACGCGCCGAGATGTGGGTGGACACGCTGGATCAGGTTGCCGCCGTATGGACCACGGCTCGCGCACAGGGGTTTGACCTGTCGCTGATTAACATTGGTGGCGGATTTCCCGCCTTTTATGGCGAGGCGATCGAGCCCCCCACCATCTACGCCGCCCGCGTGATGGAAATGGTCGAGGCACGGTTCCCCGGTGCCGAACGTATCATGGCCGAACCGGGCCGCGGTATGGTGGCCGAGGCAGGCATGATCGCCGCCGAGGTTCTGCTGGTCTCGCGCAAGTCCGACGACGACCTGCTGCGCTGGGTCTATCTGGATATCGGTAAATTCTCGGGTCTGGCCGAAACCATGGACGAGGCGATCCGCTACCAGTTCATCACCGATCGTGACCATGAGGACACCGGTCCGTGCGTGCTGGCCGGTCCCAGCTGTGACAGCGCCGACGTTCTGTATGAAAAGCGGCCCGTTCAATTGCCCGTTGGGCTGAAAGCTGGCGATCGCATCATCATCCGCAATTGCGGTGCCTATACCTCGACCTATGCGTCAGTCGGGTTCAACGGGTTCCCGCCGCTGGACGTGGTGGTGATTTAAAGCGGTTTACGCGCATTCAGGGCGGCGGTGATGGTGCCGTCGTCCAGATAATCCAGCTCGCCGCCGATGGGCACGCCTTGCGCCAGCGAGCTAAGCGTAACCTGACCTTCAAGCTGATCGGCGATGTAATGGGCGGTGGTCTGGCCGTCGATGGTGGCATTCAGCGCAAGGATCACCTCGGTTACGCCTTCGGATTTCACGCGGTCAACCAGCCGGGGGATGCGCAGCTCGTCCGGGCCGATGGAATCCAGTGCCGACAAGGTGCCGCCCAACACGTGATAGCGGCCCTTGAATACGCCCGATCGTTCCATCGCCCACAGGTCGGCCACGTCTTCGACAACGCACAGAACGCCGGTGGCCCGCGCCTCGGAGGTGCAGATATCGCAGACGTCCCCGGAGCCGATATTGCCGCAGTTCAGGCATTCGCGCGCGGTGTCGGCGACGGCCTGCATTTGGGCTGCCAAGGGGCTTAGCAGCAGGGCGCGTTTGCGGATCAGGTGCAGCACCGCGCGCCGGGCCGAGCGGGGGCCAAGCCCGGGCAGCTTGGCCATCGTCTCGATCAGAGCGTCAATATCGCGGTTGCTGCTCATGCCGGATCAGAAGGGCAGTTTCATGTCCGCGGGCAGGCCCAGACCTTCGGTCAATTTGGCCATCTCGGCCTGAGCTTTATCGGCCGCCTTGGCCTGCGCGTCCTTGATTGCGGCCAGGATCAGATCCTCGACCACTTCTTTTTCGTCGGGTTGGAAGATCGAGGGGTCAATGTCCAGCGCCGTCAGTTCGGATTTCAGGGTGCAGGTTGCCTTGACCAGCCCCGCACCGGATTCACCGGTCACGGTCATAGTGGCCATTTCCTCTTGCAGGGTGGTCATTTTTTCCTGCATTTCCTTGGCGGTTTTCATCATCTTGGCCATATCGCCAAGGTTGCCTAGACCTTTCAGCATATGCTGTCTCCTGTGTGTCGGGCGCGGGGTGCGCGGGATGTGTTTGCCTTCATATCGCAGTGCCGAGGGGTGCGGACAAGGGGCAGGGCGGTTAATCCTCTTCGAAAGGATCCCATTCGTCCTCGACCTCTTGCAGGGCGTCGGCCTGAGCTTCAGCGGCAAGGTCTTCGTAGGTGCGGACCTCGGTGATTTTGGCATTTGGAAAAGCGGCCAGAGCGGCTTGTACCATCGGGTGCGCTGCGGCCTCTTTTCTCAGTGCGATCTCGGCCGCGTGTTCTTTTTCATAGATCGTTTCGGCGCCGCCTTCATTGGCCACGATGACAGCCCAGCGATTACCGGTCCAGCTTTGCAGCTTTGAACCAAGGCGTTGCGACAGGTCCGAAGGGGCATCATCCGTCGGCTGAAATGTAATCCGACCGGGGCTGTAGCTGACCAGCCGCATGTATTTTGCCACATGGGCCTGCAGCAGGCCATCGCGGCGTTCCTTGATCAGCTCGTAAACATGCTCGAACGTGGGGAAGCGGGCCAGGGCCTGATCCAAGTCTTGCGCCAGCGCCATCACCGGGCCACCAGACGACCCCGAGGGCGCTTGGCCGCCTGAATAGGCATCGGTCTGGCCCATGGGCGCAGACGGCGCGGCCCGTCCACCACCCGGAGGCGGGGGCGGCGGAGGCGTGGCGTCTTTCAGCCGGCGCACCAGATCCTCGGGCGCGGGCAGATCAGCCACGTGGGTCAGGCGGATGATCGCCATCTCGGCGGCCATCATGGTGTTGGGGGCGTGACCGACCTCTTCCAGCGCTTTCAGCAGCATTTGCCACATCCGAGTCAGTACTCGCATGGGCAGGCGGTTGGCCATGTCTTGTCCGCGCGCGCGTTCGTCCGGGGAAACGGTTGGGTCCTCGGCGGCTTCGGGGGTGATTTGAACGACGCTGATCCAGTGCGTAATCTCGGCCAGATCGCGCAGCACGGCCATGGGATCGGCCCCATCCGCATATTGCCCGCCCAGTTCGGTCAGCGCGGCGGCCGCGTCGCCCTTCATGATCATGTCAAACAGGTCCAGCACGCGGCCGCGGTCAGCCAGGCCCAACATCGCGCGCACCTGATCGGCCGAGGTCTCGCCCGCGCCATGGCTGATCGCCTGATCCAAGAGCGAGGTCGCATCCCGGGCCGAGCCTTCGGCCGCGCGGGTGATCAGGGCCAGTGCATCCTCGGCGATCTGGGCGCCCTCGGCGCCAGCGATCCGCTTGAGCATGCCGATCATGTCTTCGGGTTCGATCCGGCGCAGATCAAAGCGCTGGCAACGCGACAGAACGGTCACGGGAACCTTGCGAATCTCGGTGGTGGCGAAGATGAATTTCACATGTGCCGGGGGCTCTTCCAGCGTCTTGAGCAGCGCGTTGAACGCGCTGGTCGACAGCATGTGAACCTCGTCGATGATGTAGATCTTGTAGCGGGCCGAGGCCGCGCGGTAGTGGACGCTCTCGATGATCTCGCGGATGTCATTCACACCGGTGCGGCTGGCGGCGTCCATTTCCATCACATCGACGTGGCGGCCTTCCATGATGGCGACGCAATGTTCGCATTGCCCGCAAGGTTCAATCGTCGGGCCGCCATTGCCATCCGGGCCGATGCAGTTCATGCCCTTGGCGATGATCCGCGCGGTCGTGGTTTTCCCGGTTCCGCGAATGCCAGTCATGACAAAGGCCTGGGCAATGCGGTCGGCCTCGAACGCGTTTTTCAGGGTGCGGACCATGGCGCCTTGCCCGACGAGATCGGCAAAGGTTTCGGGCCGGTATTTACGGGCCAGAACCTGGTAACCTTTTTCGGGAGTATCGCTCATGCCGGGGCCTTCTGAATCGCGGGTTTGAGGTAACCTAAGCCCGCGGGGGCGGCGCGTCTACCGGAATGCCTGATCAGAGGCCTCATGCGCGCCGCGGTGCTGGCCGGTGCGCGGGCCGAGTGCCCCAACCGCATAGCCTTACGCGCGGAACATCGTGCGCGGTGGCTTGGGATGGGATATAAATGCGGTCAGATCGCAACTTGTGATACCTAGAGCGCCAAGTCGCTGTGATCCATTAGGAGGGACATGCCCGATTTCGTCATTCATGCCTTGCAGCTGGGAGATGGTATCCTGGCCTTGTCGCCCCTACCGGGTCGCGGCGGGGACTATGACGCAGATCTGGAGCATATGCGCGAATGGCAGCCGGCCATCGTGATCTCGATGACAACCGAGGCCGAGATGGTCGCCCATGGCATTCGCGACCTGGGGCAAAGGTTGCGCGATTCCGGGACGCGCTGGGTACATCTGCCGGTCGAGGATTTCGGAGTGCCGGGCGCCGATGTTGCCGCCCGGTGGCCCGAGGTCAGTCAAGCCGCACGCAAAGCTCTGACTGGCGGCGGGCGGGTGCTGGTCCATTGCATGGGGGGATGCGGACGCTCGGGTATGGCGGCGCTGCGGCTGATGGTGGACGCGGGCCAGCCCCCAGCCGAAGCACTGGCCCACCTGCGCCGCGTTCGTCCCTGCGCGATCGAGACACGTGCTCAGTTGGACTGGGCGGTCACTCCCACTCCATCTGGATGAACACGGCTTGCGCGTTGCGCTTGGCCAGCTGGTCAAAATTGGCCAGGTAGGCAAAGCCGCTTTGATCCACGGTGACCGAGGAAATCACGTCGCCTCCGTTGTCGATCAGATCGCGCATCCGATTGCGCAGGTTTTCCAGGTAGTCACGCGTGTCAGCCTTGGCCCGTGCCAGGTCAGTCGCGGGGCCATGGCCGGGCACAACATGGGCGGGGCCCAGGGCGGCGACTTCGTCAAAAACCTCAAGCCAATTGGCGCTGTCTGATACCTCGATCACGCCCAACATGCGCGAGATATAGACGATGTCGCCCGTAAATACCGTTTGCGCGGCAGGGTGCCAGACATAGGAATCGCCCGGCGTATGAGCGCCGCCCTGATGTTGGATCTGCAGAGTCACTCCCCCCAGGGACAGATCGTAATATTCATCAAAGGTGATGTCGGCATAGGCGGGCTCGGTCCCGGTCAGGTTCTCGTTGCCGATCAGTGCGTCCAGAACGGACAGCTGCATCGAGGACCGGTCGCGTTGGTCCGCAACCGCGTCAGCCGAGGCGATCACAATTGCTCCTTGCGCTTTCCAGTATCCGTTCCCCATCCAGCGATGATCCTGCCCGCCGGTGTTGATCACATATTTCACCGGCTGATCGGTGACGTCGCGGATCACCTGGTGCAGCGCCTGGGCTCCCAGAAAGCTGCCTCCGGCGTCTATCAAGATGGCGCCTTGCGGTGTGACCACCAGACCGTGGGTCGAGTTGTTTCCCAGGTTCTCAGCGTCGCGGTTCCCGATTGGGCCAACCAAAGCGTAGCTGTTGTCGGTGACCTGTGTCACCGTCATCTCGGCGGTCGCAGCACTGCCAAAAAGCAGCAGGAACAGTGTCAAAACTCGTGTCATCGGCGCCTCCCCTCGCATGGATGAAGCGCCGATGATCCCCGAGCATCAGTCAGCGGACAATGAGACGTCGTGCCGCTGCGGCAAGGTTTCACTGTTGTTATTGGCCGCGGCGGGCGCGTTTGACCTTCATCGTGGATTTCACCATCTTGCTGAACTTGCGTCCGCGCGCACGAGCCTCGGCCACGGATTCCGAGTTTCGCAGATCCTCGTCCTTCAGTTTGCGCCAGCGTTCAAGGCGGTCAGGGTCCAGATCACCGGCGTCGATTGCGGCGCGGATCAGGCAACCGGGTTCAGTCTCGTGCTGACAGTCCGAGAATTTACATCCCGTGGCCATTTCGGTGATGTCGGCGAACAGCATGTCGATCCCGTCCGAGGCATCGTGCAGGGCCAGCTCTCGCATGCCAGGGGTGTCCACCAGCCAGCCACCGGCATGCATTCGGTACATGGACCGGGCGGTCGTGGTGTGGCGACCCTTGGCGTCATCGTCACGGATGTCGGCGACGGCCAGATCCTGCCCCGTCAGACCCCGCGCGATCGTGGATTTTCCAACCCCGGACGAGCCCACAAGAGCCACGCTTTGCCCGGCGCCGCAATAGGGCTCCAGCCGGGCGATATCGGTGGGATCCTTGGCGTTGATGGCCAGAACTTCGGCACCCTCATAAAGCGCCTTGGCGCGCGAGACGTAGATATCGACGCCCATGTCTTCGGGTTTGTCGGCCTTGGTGATGACGACAACCGGGGTGATCCCGGCCTCGATAGCGATGGCCAGATAGCGCTCCAGCCGGGCTTCGTTCATGTCGGCATTGCACGAGGTGGTAATGAACAGCGTGTCGATATTCGCCGCGATCAGTTGCGTGTCCGAGGTCAGCCCGGCGGCCTTGCGCGAGATCAGGCTGCGCCGTTCCAGCAGGCGGATGATGCGTTCGCCGTCCGTCAGGGCGAAATCGCCCACGGCAAAATCGCTGGCGACGTGCTCGCCGGTCAAGGCCAGCTCGATCCGGGTTTCATCGGCCAACAGGGCGATCAAGCTGCGGCGGCGCACTTCGGCGATGCGAACGGGTGTCAGGGTCTCGAGTTCATCCAAGCTGAGTTGGCTGTTAAAAAACTGGGTCCATCCCAGTGATGTCAGATGCGTTGTCATTGGTCTGCCTTGTCTAACGCGAAAAATGCCCTTGCGCCTGCTGTGCGGCGAAGGGGTGCGGTTTCGGGCAGTCCTGAAATGGCGAAAGCCTTAGCGTGCGACAGCCCGAAGGGTGGTCATGGCGACAATCATCAAGAACCCTCCTTGGGTGGCTGTTTGTGCCAAAGGTGGCACGCTGCGTTAGGTGAGAGGCTGGACAACGACCCAAGCGGGGCTCGTTACGGCTGCTTCCTTCCGGATCTGACCGGGTTGGCGAGGCGCCTGCCCGCGCCAACCTCTCAGGCGTTGATATAGGGCGGTAAATCCGGATTCGCAAGTCGGCCTGTCATCGATCCGTCACAGGTGCAGGCGGTAAATCTCGTATCCGTCGATTATCTGGTCGGTGCGGGTAACGTTCAGCGGAAACTCGGGCAGATAGCGCCGGGCACGGGGCGACAGGGGGAACGTCACAGACGTTCCGGGCACATGAGAGAAACGCCAGTTCATCTGGGCCGGAATATCCAGCACGCCGGCGTCTCTGAAAAAGTCGGCCACAATCGTTCGGATTTCCTCGGGCGTGCTGAAGATTTCGGTGCCGATGCATTGGCCGGGCACCAGTCCGGCCCCGCCAGCACGATAGCTGTTGGTGGCCACGTGGAATTCCTGTTCGTCGCGCACCGGTTTGCCCTCGTGCAGAAGCTTGCTGATACGCCGGGAATCTGGGTTCATCATCTCGCCCCGGATCGAGTAACGCGAGGGTTGGGTCAGGTCGATTTCATACTCGACCCCAAAGATTGTATCGAAATGATAGCAGGGATAACCTTGGATCAGGGCTGGCTGGTTCTGCCGTCCCTGGGTGATCTGCGCGAACTTACCAGCAGACCGTTCCAACCAGTCGCGCAGCTCGGCACCGGTGACCCTGAGAACCGAGAGCGTGTTGGGAAACAGATACAGATCCGAGAGGTTTCGGACGGTGACCGGGCCGGATTCGACCTCGGTGTAATACTGGGGGCCGGATGCGCCACCAGCCCGAAACGGCGAGGATGCGGCCAGCAACGGGACATCGGTCTGTCCCAGCAACTGAGCGGCGCGCGCGCGCTTGGCGATTGTCACGATCCGCGTAGCCATATCATAGCCCAGATAGGCGAAATAGGTGTGCAGCGGCTGCCGGGTCTCGGCGACAGGGGTGCGGATATAGTTCAGCGTGGCCTTGTGGTTTTCCTCCAGCAGTCTGGTCAGCTCCCCGTCCTGCGGCGTGTCGGCCTGCACCGCGCGCAACGAGCTGCGGTGATCCGAAACGCGCCATCCGGTCTGCGGGTCATGGCTTAGGTTCAGATCCAGAACGCCCAGCTCGCTGCCCCAATGGCCCGGCATGATCGCTGGTTTTCCGTGCAGGGTCCCGCGGATGGTGTCCGCGCCGGGCAGCTCGTCAAAATCGGAACTGGGAAACCGCTTGTGCTGATGTCCGCAAAGGACGGCGTCTATGCCCTCCAGTTCGGCCAGTTGCAGGCTGGCGTTTTCACGGGCAGACAAGCGATCAGCAGAGGCAATGCCCGAATGGCTGAGCGCGATGATAATGTCGGCCCCTTCTTCGCGCATCTTGGGGATATACGCCTGCGCGGTTTCGACGATTTCGCGGACGCTTACCCGGTCTTGCAGGTGCCGCTTTTCCCAAATGCTGACCTGAGGGGGCACGAACCCGATGATCCCGACCCGTAAGGGGCGCATCTGGCCGGATTGGTCCCGCACCTGTCGATCAAGAATGGCGTATGGCTGATACAGCGGGCAATCCTCCAGCGGGGTTTCGCCCTGCTGCAGCACCACATTGGCCAAAACGATAGGAAACCGCGCACCTGAAAGCACTTGGGACAGGAAATCCAGGCCGAAGTTGAACTCGTGATTGCCGACTGTGCCGCCGTCATAGGCCATCGCATTCATCAACGAAATCGCGGGATGCGGCGCGTCCCCGTCCGGGTGATTGTTGGCATAAAGATCGCCCAGCGGCGTACCTTGCAGGAAATCCCCGGTGTCCAGCAGAAGCGTATTCGGTGCCTCGTTCCGGGCTGCGTTAATCAGGCTGGCGAGGGATACCAACCCCGGTGCAGAACCGGGCTGGTCGGTGAAATAGTCATGCGATGACAGGTTCAGGTGGACATCTGTTGTTTGCAGAATGCGTAATTGCATTTGGGTTTCTACAACGTCACAGGCTTGCGGTTGGTTCAATGGCGTAGGCTTCAAAAGTTAATAATCGCCTTAAGGATGAATCGGCTTATGGTGCAGTTCAAGTAAATATTGTATCTTAATTATGTGTTTTCAACGCTCGGACCTTATTCTTTCACTTTTTCAGCGACTTGTCCAAGAAGACCGTGATTGCTGGTGAATTCTTGCAAAACTTCGGGTTTAACCTCTGTTAGAGCGATCGTGGGGGCGGAATATGAAAATTGCGGAAACAGTGACCTTTGGCGGATCGGGGCTGAATCGCGCGGCCGAACTGCGCGGTGCCACGGATAAACTTGCGGCAGTCCGTGCAGCGGCTGGGGCCAGCAGCATCGTTTTGTGGCGCGGCAAGCCCCTGGCCGTGTGGGACTTTGACCGCAATGCCGATCTGGCGCGGTTGCCGATGGACCACCCTATTCTGGCCGAGGCCAAGCAGCCACCGATTTTCCTGGGGCTCGAGGGCGATGACGCGGTTTTCGCGCATGACATCTCGGGGTGGGATCCCGGTGATGTGGATCAGGCACAGCTGAACAGCTTTCTGGACCGCAGCGAGCAGCACCATCCCAGCGTGCCTGAAAACGTCCTCTTTTCCGAGTTGCGGGGGATCATGACACGTCTGACCGCGCGCGACGCTGAATTGGCCGCGACCGCGCGGTCGCTGTTCAGCTGGCACCGCTCGCATCGGTTCTGCGCCATGTGCGGGGCCGAAAGTGAAATGGCCATGGCCGGATGGCAGCGCGACTGTTCCAGCTGCGGAGGCCATCACTTCCCGCGAACTGATCCCGTGGTGATCATGCTGATCACCCATGGAAACGATGTGTTGATGGGCCGATCGCCAGGGTGGCCCGAGGGGATGTATTCCCTGCTGGCGGGGTTTGTAGAACCGGGCGAAACGCTTGAGGCTGCGGTGCGGCGCGAAGTTTTCGAGGAATCCGGCGTCACCGTTGGGCCCGTTGGTTATCTGGCCAGCCAACCCTGGGCCTTTCCGTCTTCGTTGATGTTCGGATGCATGGGTACCGCCACCAGTCGCGACATCAAGATCGACCCCAACGAGATCGAGGATGCCCGCTGGTTTAGCCGCGAAGAGATCATGCTGGCCTTTGCCGGCCAGCACCAGCAACTGATGCCAGCGCGCAAAGGCGCGATTGCACAGTTTCTTCTGCGGAACTGGCTTGCCGACCGGCTGGAATAACATCACACTGCGCGTGGTTGGGGAAACGTACGAACAAAACAGGGTACAGGATGGACATTTCTAGCAAAGTGGATGTCGACGCGCCGGCAAAATATATTTTCGACTGCCTCTCTGACTTTCAGACCTTTGAAAAAGCGGCCCTTCGCCGGGGGGCGGATGTGCAACGTGTTGATGAGCTTGATGCTTTGGACGTCGGTGCCTGCTGGGAAGTAAGTTTTACCTTCCGCGGCAAAACCCGCGACGTGAACGTTGAACTGACCGAATTCGCGGCCCCCGAACTGGCCTGCTATACCGCTTCGGGGCAGGGGATCTCGGCGACGATGCGGATCGAGTTGGTGCCCATGTCAAAGAACCGCACGCGCATGACCAACACGGTGAACATGGAGGCAAAAACCCTGCCTGCGCGGTTGCTGCTGCAGTCGGTCAAGCTGGCCAGGGGGCAGGTGGAAAAGCGTCTGGACGGGATGATGGAGGACTTCGGCCGCCAACTGGCGCAGCGCCATTCGCAGCTGGCCTGATCCAACACAGTCCATTGGGAATCAAAAAGGCCGCGTTTGCGAACGCGGCCTTTCGTTTGTCTTGGTCCTGCCTGCCTTAGTGCCGCCGTGCATCCGCCGGATAGACGCCCAGGATTTTGTGGTTGGCAGTGAAGTAATCCAGCTCTTCCAGTGCCAGTTTGACATTGGGATCATCGGGGTGCCCCTCGATATCCGCGTAGAACTGGGTGGCCGTGAAGGACCCGCCAACCATATAGCTTTCCAGCTTGGTCATGTTGACGCCGTTGGTCGCAAAACCGCCCATCGCCTTGTACAGCGCGGCGGGGATATTGCGGACCTCGAAGACGAAGGTGGTGATCATTCCATCATCGCCGCGTCGCGAGTGATCGGCCTCGGGGCTCATCAGCAGGAAACGGGTGGTGTTGTTGCCGTGATCCTCGATGTGGCGGGCCAGAACGTCCAGACCGTAGATTTCACCTGCCAGTTCGCTGGCCAGGGCCGCCAGTGTCGGATCGCCGATTTCAGACACCTGCCGGGCCGAACCCGCCGTATCCGCGCCCACGCGGCGGTGGATGCCATGTTCACGCAGGAATTCGTGGCACTGGCCCAGCAGCACGGTATGGCTCATGGCGGTGTCGATCTGGTCCAGCTTGACCCCGGGCAGGGCCAGCAAGTTGATGTGCACGCGGACAAAGTGTTCTTCGATGATGTTCAAACCGGATTCGGGCAGCAAAGAGTGGATGTCCGCTACCCGCCCATAGGTCGAGTTCTCCACCGGCAGCATGGCCAGATCTGCCTCGCCATTCTTCACGGCATCAATCGCATCCTCGAATGTGCGGCAGGGCAGGGCCTCCATATCGGGACGGGCCTGACGGCAAGCTTGGTGCGAATAAGCGCCCGGTTCGCCCTGAAATGCGATGCGATTGGTCATTTTTCGTGTATTCCTGTCGTTTTTCTGCCCCAAGGGCGTTTGGTCGCGGAAACTACACCTTGCGTAAGACAAGTGGAAGCGGATAGATACGCGCCGACAGACACGTAATAGACGGGCGAACCATGTTTGACACGATGACCCTTACCAAAGTCGGCGGCGCGCTCTGCGGCTCTCTGCTTGTTTTTCTTCTGGGCAACTGGGCGGCGGAATCGCTGTACCACGTCGGCGGCGACGGCCACGGCGATCATGCACAGCAAGCTTATGTGATCGACACCGGCGAAGAAGAATCGCAGAGCGGTGCAGAAGAAGAAGGTCCCGCCTTCGCTGACCTGCTGGCAGCAGCTGACCTGGAAAAAGGCGCCAAGGTGTTCGGCAAGTGTAAAGCATGCCACAAGCTGGAGCCCGGCGTGAACGCGACCGGCCCCTCGCTGTACGGCGTTGTTGATCGCGCCGTGGGTACCGAGGCTGGCTTTGGCTACTCGGGCAAAATGGCTGCTGTGGCCGAGACCTGGACCGCAGACAACCTGAACGCATTCCTGGAAAAACCCAAGGCGTTCGCCCCCGGCACCGCGATGTCCTTCGCGGGCCTGAAGAAAGAACAAGATCGCGCCAACGTAATCGCGTATCTGGACAGCCTGGACGATTGATCCCCGGTTTATCCGAAAGATCAGGGCCGCTACCCGTCGGGTGGCGGCCTTTTTGCTGCGCGACCGGTCGCAAATGCACAAATCCCGGTGATTGGGGAATTCGCCGCTTGAACATGGTCATCGCCCCCCATTAGCTTATATCCAAGCAAGAACCCGGCAGGGCGGCTCGACCAGGAGGAAAAGGCATTTGAAACCCCATCGGACCCGTGCGCAGGCGCGCCCATTTCCCTTTGTGGCTTGGATTTCAACGCTGGCTGTGACCTTTGGGGCGCTGATGCTGGCCTTGCCCGCGCTGGCCGAGGACGAGAAGATTATCCGCTCTCATGGCTATTCCTATTTCGGGGATCTGACCTATCCGGCGGATTTCCCGCATTTCAGCTATGTGAACCCTGACGCCCCCAAAGGCGGCGAGATCGCCCTGTGGGCGCCCGGCACCTTCGATTCGATGAACCCCTACAGCCGCAAGGGCCGCGCGGGTCGGTACAGCTGGATGGTTTATGAAAGCCTGCTGGGCGAGATGCCTGCCTCGGGTGGTGGTGCCCCTGCCGATGTCTATGGCGAGATGTACGGTCTGCTGGCAGAACGTCTGGAATATGATGAAGGCAAGAACTGGGTGATTTTCTATATGCGCCCCGAGGCCCGATTCTCGGACGGGGTGCCCGTGACGGCGCATGATGTTGTGTTCAGCCATAACCTGCTGCTGGAACAAGGTCTGCCGTCCTATGCGCAGGCGGTGAAGAAACGGGTCCTGTCCTCCGAAGCATTGGACGACCACACGGTCAAATTCACTTTCGCCCCTGGCATTTCCCGTCGCAGCCTGATTGATCAGGTCGGCAGCGTGCCTGTCTGGCCGCGTCATTGGTACGAAGAAACCGGCGCCCGCCTGGATGAACCGCGCCTGGACGCCGCGCTGGGTTCGGGGCCCTACGTGTTGGACAGTTACGAGGTGAACCGCCGAATCGTCTACAAGCGGAACCCGGATTACTGGGGCTGGCACCTGCCGATCAACAAGGGGCGCCACAACTTTGATTCGATTCGTATCGAATACTTCGGCGACGATTCCGCCGCGTTCGAGGCCTTCAAGGCGGGCGAATACACCTTCCGCGCTGAAGGAAACTCCAAACAATGGGCGACCGGATACCAGTTCCCGGCCGTCGACAAAAAATGGGTCAAGCTAGAGACACTGCCGGACGGCACCCCGCCCACGCCCACTGGCATCGTGTTCAATCTGGGCCGCGAGGTGCTGAAGGACAAGCGCGTCCGCGAGGCAATTTCGCTGGGCTATAACTTCGAATGGACCAACCAGTCGCTGCAATTCGGGTTGTTCAAACAGCGCCACTCGTTCGTGCAAGGCTCGCATCTAGAGGCCAAAGGCGCCCCTGAAGGGGCCGAACTTGAGCTGCTGAAATCCTTCGGAGATCTGGCGCCGGCCGATCTGCTGACCGAACCGGCGGTGATGGCGCATAGCTCGAAACCTGACCGTCTGAACGACCGCCGCAACCTGCGCAAGGCGATGAAATTGCTGGATGCAGCGGGCTGGCCTGTGGGCAGCGACGGTAAACGCCGCAACGCGGACGGAGAGCTGCTGACCATCAACTTCCCCATTGCCTCCAGCGGGTCCGCGACGCTTGAGGCCGTGGTGGAAACCTTCACTCAGAACCTGCAGGCCATGGGCATCGACGCCAAGTTTGAAAAGATCGACCCGGCGCAGTTCACCCTGCGGACCCGCGAACGGGACTATGATCTGGTGTTCGACAGCTATCGCACTTTCCTGGACACCGGCACCGGGCTGCACCAGATGTATGGCTCGTCCGAAGCGGCCTTCAGCCTGTTCAACCCCGCCGGTCTGGCCAGTCCGCTGGTGGATGCGATCATTGATTATTCGCTGGAAACCACCACCGCCGAGGATCGCGACACCGCGCTGATGGCCCTGGACCGCGTCCTGCGTTACGAGCGGATCATGATCCCCGTCTGGTACAACGACAGCAGCTGGGTCGCTTATTGGGACCAATACGAACACCCGGCCGAGCTGCCGACCTATGCTTTGGGCGTCTTGGATTTCTGGTGGTACAACGCTGACAAGGCCGCTGCTTTGAAAGCAGCAGGCGCGCTGAGGTAACCGCCGCATGGGCGCCTATATTCTAAGACGACTGTTGCTGATCATCCCTACGCTGGTCGGCATCATGATCATCAACTTTGCCCTTGTGCAATTCGTCCCTGGCGGCCCGATCGAGCAGGTGATCGCTCAGATGCAGGGGCAGGGCGACGTGTTCGAGGGCTTCAGTGGCTCGGGCGAGGACGCAGGTGCGACCACCCCCACAGGGGATGAGCAATATATCGGCGCGCGTGGCCTGCCGCCCGAATTTATCGAACAGCTGGAAAAAGAGTTCGGCTTCGACAAGCCGCCCCTGACGCGTTTTCTGAATATGATGGGGAACTATCTGCGGCTTGATTTCGGTGAGAGCTATTTCAGGTCCATCAGCGTCACCGATCTGGTGGTCGAAAAACTGCCGGTGTCGATCACTCTGGGCCTGTGGTCCACGCTGATCGCCTATCTGGTTTCAATCCCGCTGGGCATCCGCAAAGCGATGAAGGACGGCAGCCCTTTTGATACATGGACCAGCGGGTTGATCATCGTCGCCTATGCCATCCCCGGCTTTCTATTCGCGATCCTGCTGCTGGTGCTGCTGGCGGGTGGGTCATACTGGCAGATATTCCCGCTCAGGGGGCTGACCTCGGACAACTTCGATCAGCTTAGCTGGCTGGGGAAGATCGGGGATTATTTCTGGCATATCGCGCTGCCTGTAATTGCCTCGACCATCTCGGCCTTTGCGACGCTGACTTTGCTGACGAAGAACTCATTTTTGGACGAGATCAAGAAGCACTACGTGATGACCGCCCGCGCAAAGGGGCTGACAGAAAACCGTGTGTTGTATGGACATGTCTTCCGCAACGCGATGCTGATCGTGATTGCGGGCTTTCCGGCCGTGTTCATCGGCGTTTTCTTTGGCGGCTCGCTGATTATCGAGACGATCTTTAGCCTGGATGGTCTGGGCCGACTGGGGTTCGAGGCCGCCGTCGCCCGCGATTACCCGGTGATTTTCGGCACGCTGTTCATCTTTGGCCTGATCGGGCTGGTCGTCGGCATCCTGTCGGACCTGATGTACGTGATCGTCGATCCGCGCATAGATTTCGAACGGAGGGAAGGCTGATGGCTCTGTCCCCTCTCAATCAACGCCGCTGGAACAACTTCAAGCGTAACCGCCGGGCGTTTTGGTCGTTGATCATCTTCTCGGTGCTGTTCGGCATTTCGTTGGTGTCTGAATTCATCGCCAACGACAAACCGATCCTTGTGAAATATCAGGGCGAATACTTTACGCCGATCTTCAAGTTTTATCCCGAAACGGCGTTTGGCGGGGATTTCCAGACCGAGGCCGCCTATCGCGATCCCGAGGTGCAATGCTTGATCAAGTCCGGCGGTTTGGAGGATTGCTTTGACGACCCCGAGGAAATCATCGAGGCGATCGACCGTGGCAGCCTGCAAGAAAGTCTGGAACATTTCCAGGAAGGTTGGGCCATCTGGCCGATCATTCCATATGCTTATGACACCACCGTCGACCGCCCCGGCGCAGCGCCTCTGCCGCCCAACGGCCAGAACTGGCTGGGTACGGATGACACGAAACGCGATGTGGTCGCGCGGGTGCTTTATGGTTTCCGTCTGTCCATCCTGTTCACCCTGATCGTGACCACTCTGGCTTCGGTTGTGGGCGTGATTGCGGGGGCATTGCAGGGCTATTTCGGCGGCTGGCTGGACCTTATTTTCCAGCGTGTGATCGAGATTTGGGGGGCGACGCCGTCGCTGTACGTCATCATCATTCTGTTCGCCATTCTGGGGCGCAGTTTCTGGCTGCTTGTATTTATCACGGTGCTGTTCGGCTGGACGGCCCTTGTGGGGGTGGTCAGGGCCGAATTCCTGCGCGCCCGGAACCTAGAATATGTTCGCGCGGCCAAGGCGCTTGGCGTCAGCAATGCCACGATCATGTTCCGCCACATGCTGCCCAACGCGATGGTGGCCACGGTGACCATGCTGCCCTTTATCGTGACCGGCACGATTGCCACGCTGGCCAGCCTTGATTTTCTGGGCTTTGGCCTGCCGTCCTCGGCGCCGTCATTGGGCGAGCTGACCTTGCAAGCCAAACAAAACCTTCAAGCGCCCTGGCTGGCCTTTACTGCATTCACTGTCTTTGCGGTGATGCTGTCCCTGCTGGTGTTCATCTTCGAAGGCGTCCGCGACGCTTTTGATCCCAGGAAGACGTTTCAATGAGCATTCTCAAGGTCAAGGACCTGAAGGTCAGCTTTCGTCAGGACGGGCGGACCAACATGGCCGTCAAAGGTGTTAGTTTCACCGTCGATCGCGGGGAAACCGTTGCCTTGGTGGGGGAAAGCGGCTCGGGGAAATCCGTCACCGCGCTGTCCACCGTGTCGCTGCTGGGCGATGCCGCACAGGTCGAAGGCTCGGTTACCTATGACGGGCAGGAAATGATCGGTGCTTCGGACAAGTTGCTGCGCAAGGTGCGGGGCAATGACATCAGTTTCATTTTCCAGGAACCGATGACCAGCCTGAACCCGCTGCACACCATTGAACGTCAGCTGGCCGAAAGCATTGCCTTGCATCAGGGGTTAGCAGGCGGCGCGGCCCGTGCCCGCATTTTGGAGCTGTTGGACAAGGTCGGCATCCGTGACGCCGAAAGCCGCCTGGGGGCCTATCCGCATCAGCTGTCTGGTGGGCAGCGGCAGCGCGTGATGATCGCGATGGCTCTGGCGAACAAACCCGATGTGCTGATCGCGGACGAACCGACCACCGCGCTGGACGTGACCATTCAGGCACAGATTCTGGAACTGCTGGCCGAGCTAAAAGCCAGCGAGGATATGGGCCTTTTGTTCATCACCCATGATTTGGGCATCGTCAAACGCATCGCCGACAAGGTTTGCGTGATGAAGGATGGCGAGATCGTCGAGGCGGGTCCCACGGCCGAGATTTTCGCCAACCCACAGCATCCCTATACGCAAAAACTGCTTTCTGCCCGTGCAGCGGGCCAGCCCGGCACCGTTCCTGCCGACGCGGCGGAACTTGTCAGCGCAGATCAACTGCGTGTGTGGTTCCCCATTCAGCGCGGGTTCTTCAAGAAGACGGTTGGCCATGTGAAAGCCGTGAACGAGGCAACGATTAGTGTGCGTGCGGGCGAAACGCTTGGAATCGTTGGGGAAAGCGGGTCTGGCAAGACGACTTTGGCGCTGGCGATCATGCGACTGATCGGGTCCGAGGGGGACATTCGTTTCGACGGTCAGGACATTCGCGAATGGTCTACACGCGAATTGCGGGCGCTGCGCAAGGACATGCAGATCGTGTTTCAGGACCCGTTCGGCAGCCTGTCTCCGCGCATGACCTGCGAACAGATCATCGCCGAGGGTCTGGGCGTGCATGGCGTCGAACCGGGGCGCAGTCCCCGCGATTTGGTGGCCGAGGTGATGGTCGAGGTCGGCCTGGACCCCGCAACGATGCACCGTTATCCGCATGAATTCTCGGGCGGGCAACGCCAAAGGATTGCGATCGCGCGGGCCATGGTACTGCGGCCTCGCCTCGTGGTTCTGGACGAGCCGACAAGCGCGCTGGATATGACCGTGCAAGTGCAGATCGTCGAGCTGCTTCGCGATCTTCAGGCGAAATACGGGCTGGCCTATCTGTTCATCAGCCACGACCTGAACGTCGTGCGCGCCATGAGCCATAAAATGATCGTAATGCGTCAGGGCGACGTGATTGAAGCCGGGGATGCGCAGGAAATATTTGCCAATCCGGGCATGGAATACACCAAGGCGCTGCTGGCCGCAGCGGACCTGGAATGAGCGATCGCCTGACCGCCCGGTTCTGGGTTGATGCTTATCTGACGCGCTTGCGCCTTTACGATATTCCCGCCTTCGTGGTGGCCCATGGGGACGATCACGCGGGGGCGGTTCTGGTCAAACTGAACACTCTTGACGGGCAAGCGCGCGTGTTCCAGCGCTCGTTTGACCTGATGAGTGGCGCGCGCAGCTGGGTCCCGCTTAGCGAAGGCGAGGAACGCGACGTCGACGCCGCCATCACCCGTCAGCGCGACTTTGATCCTGATCTTTGGGTGATCGAAGTCGAGGATGGACAAGGTCGGCATCTGCTGGATGAACCAGGGCTGGCATAACGCCCAAGCCCAAGGGATACTGACGTCATGGAATGGCGAGATCAGGGCATATTGCTGGGCGTGCGCCGGCATGGGGAAAACGCGGCCATCTTGGACGTGTTCACGCCCGAGCGTGGCCGCCATCTGGGTGTGATGCGCGGGGCGACCAGCCGTAAGATCGCGCCAATATTGCAGCCGGGCGCTCAGCTGGATTTGCGCTGGCGGGCGCGGCTGGAAGACCACATGGGCAGTTTCACGGTCGAGCCTGTCCGGTCGCGTTCAGCCATGGCGCTGGGGGACCGGCTGTCGCTGGCAGGGTTGAATGCAGTGGCCGCGATGTTGATGTTTTTGCTGCCCGAACGCGAGGCCCATACCCCGCTGTACCAGCGCACCGAAGCATTGCTGGATATCCTGGACGAAGTAGACGTCTGGCCGCTGGCCTATCTGAAATGGGAAATGGCGGTGCTCGAAGAGCTGGGCTTTGGGCTGGATCTGCGCAAGTGCGCCGTTACCGGCAGCCGCGAGGATCTGGCCTATGTCTCGCCTAAAACCGGGCGGGCCGTGTCACGTGACGCGGCAGGCGAATGGGCCGACAGGCTGTTGCCGCTGCCGCTGTGCATGCTGGGGCAGGGCGGGGCGTCAGATGGCGAGATCGCAGAGGGGCTGAAGACGACGGGCTATTTCCTGTCGCAGAAGCTGGCTGTGACACTGGGAAACAAACCCCTGCCTGAAGCCCGTCAGCGGTTCATGGATCTGTTTATGCGCCGATTAGCGTAGCGCCAGCACCAGATCGACAAGCGAGCCCATCGCGCTGGCATTGTCGCCCTGATCGCGAGCGGCCAGATATTCCATCCCGATATCTGCGGCATATATGATGCGTGCCCATTCGGGGTTGGTTATCCCGGTTTCGGACAGCAGAGTTTCCAGAACGTTCAGACGATCGTGGTCCACCTCGGCTAGACGCTCGGCGACCAGCGGGTTGGCGCGGGCCCAGGCGCGGATCGCGGCATCCAGCTTTAGCCCGCCCAAAGACTCGGGGCGATGTGAGGTCACGATCTGGCTAAGCTTGCGCAGCTTGGCGGTCGGGGTCGGTTCCGCCTCCATTTCATCGGGAATGTGGCTGACGGCCTGCTGGGCCCAAAGGTCCAGCATCGCCCCGTGATAGGTCGGAACATCCGCGAAATGCCAATAGAACGAGCCCTTGGTGGTGCCCAGACGGCGCGCCAAAGGTTCGGCTTTCAACGCGTCCGGGCCATCCTCGGCCAGAGCGGTGAAACCGGCAAGCAGCCAGTCGGTCTTGGAAAGGCGCGGTTTTTTCTGCGACATGAGTCCTCGGATAAGCCGAGTCTGTTTATTTCGCAAACGCAGAAAAAGCTTGTGGCGGATTTGTCGCTGGGGGTGTGGGAATCCTGCCCAAATCCCCGGCGAATCGCGCGGTTTCAGCGTCACAAGTCCAGTTTCAGTACGCCCCCGGGCTGTGCTGCGCGGGACTGGCACAGGATGATCGAGTTCTCGCGCTGCGCAGCCGAAAGAACAAAGTCCCGGTGCTCGATCTGGCCTTCGATAACACCGCATTTGCACACGCCGCAGATGCCATCCGCGCATTTGACGTCAATCCGCATGCCGTTTTCGTTCAGCACGTCGGCGGCGGTTTTGTCAGCGGGCACATCCAGGGTGCGGCCGTCCTTTAGTTGCAGCTTGAAAGCGTGATTTTCGTACTCGGGCTGCTCAGGAGGGCTGAAATACTCCAAATGGCGCGCCTCGTCGGGGAAACCGGCTTGTGTGGCGGCTTGCAAGACCCCCTCCATATAACGGTCAGGCCCACAGGTGTAGACATGCCAGCCGGGTTGGTAACCGGCCAGAACGGCGCTTAGATCCGCGCGCGAGCCTTCGTCGCTAAAGTGCAGATGCACGCGGTCGGCCCAGGGCACTGCGGCCAGATCATCCAGATACCCGGCCCCCGCGCGGGACGAGCAAGAATAGTGCAGTGCAAAATCTCGGCCCAGGGCGTGCAAGCGATGGGCAAATGCGATCATCGGGGTGATGCCGATACCACCGCCCATTAGGAAAGTTTTCGTGGCTTCCTCGTCCAGGTCGAAATGGTTGATGGGCTTCGAGATGAACACCTTTCGACCCGGGTGGAAAATCCGGTGCATCAGGGCCGAGCCGCCGCGTCCTTCATCCTCGCGCAGAACGCCGATCTGGTAATGGTCGGTACGAGCGGGATCGCCGGACATGGAGTATTGCCGCAAGAACTCGGGCGCGACCAACACGTCCAGATGCGCGCCGGCGGTCCAATCGGGAAGGGGGGTGCCGTCCAAAGTCGAAAACTCGTACTTGGTCACGTCGGTTGTCATCTTCTCGGCCTTGGTGATCTCGACCCGGATGACAGGCGCATCGCCGGGGACCACATAGCGGTGGACCATGGACAGGTTGCCCTTGGCCAGGCGCGCGCGGTATTCGTCTGCAGGGATCATGGCCTGATAGGCGGCGATCCCGGCCTCGCGGTCCATGGGAAAGGGATACGGCCAGGGCGGCGGGGCCAGATCGGCGGGGTAAACGGCCAGTGTCTGATCGGCGTAGCGCAGATCAAGATCGGTCTGCAGATCGCGCCGGTTTACCGGGGTGGGCGTGGGGCGATAGGCGCCGTCCTTGGACAGCTCGATATCCCACCACCATTTCTTGGTCTCGTTCAGCCCGCCATTGCCCACGGCATCGTCCAGCCGCGCCAGCAGTGGTGCCGCGCTGGGGATATGAGAGGCCGCCCATCGGAACGGGGCCTCGGCAAACAGCCCCTCAAGGTTCCACGGGCAGGTTTTCATGCAGCGCCCGCACATGGCGCCGCCTTGGGTGGTGATCCGATAGGTGGCGCATTTCTGGCTGTCGGATTTCCAGATCTCGTAGCCATTGAACATCAGCTTGGGCCCGGCCGTAATCGCCCCTGAGGGGCACTCGCGCGCGCATTTGTTGCAGGCCTCGCAGAACCGTTGCAGGCCAAAGTCGATGGGGCGGTCGTGGTCCATCGGCATGTCCGTGGTCACGACGCCCGATTTCAGGCGCGGGCCAAGAAAGGGGTTCAGGATCACCTCGCCGATGCGGCTGACCTCGCCCAGGCCGGACAGCAGCAGCAGCGGCGGTTGCAGCACTTCGCCGTCCATTACCGTATGCGCTTTGGCGGAATACCCAAGATCGCGGATATGCTTGGCCAGCACCCCGCCCAGCAGCGAAAACCGTAGATAAGCGCGCATGGACTGGGCGACGCTGATCCAGTCATCACCCGAAGCGCCCTCCATCGTTTCATAGCCCTGATCGATGATCATGCTGATGGCCTGATCGTGGGGCGGGTCAATCTTGCTGCCGGTGGCGTCATGGGAATACCAGGCCCACTCGGGACAGCGGGACAGGCCCACGGCGTCGGCCCCCAGGAAATAGGCGGTGGCCTTGATATTGGAGGCGTTGATTCGCGCGTCCGAGGGGCGGGCGCCCGCTGGGTTCGTTTCACCATTCTGGATCGTGGTAAAGGCGCCCAGCACCCGGCGCTGCGCCATGCTGGGGGCGGATTTGCGGGCGTAATGTCCATTCTTGGCGCCGGTCTGAACGTGGGGCCCCATGTCGCCGAACTGGGCGCGGGCGAACATGTCGGTGCGCTTGGGCACGCGGGCGACATTGGCCTCGTCGATATAGGTGGTGGGGGTGTCGGTTCGTTTGAGCGTCTCGAACGGGTGGGGTCCATCCATGAAGCGCCGGGTGGCATAAGGGTCTTGCGTGCGGCCAGATTTGCCATGATGCCCGCCCAGCCACCAACGCGCGCCCTTCAGCAAGGATTGCGGTTGCTGCGCCATGGCGGCCAGCGGCTGATCGGTCGTCAGGTTCATATCCGTCGTCACTGCGGCCAGCCCGAAGCGGGCGCCAATCCATGGGGCCTTCAGTCCGTCCTCTGCTGTCGCCAGCCCGGCGTGAACCGCAAGCGCGCCCAGGTGAACGTCGGTGCTGGCACTGCTATGGGCCATCGCGTTCCACCCAAGCAACCGCAGGTAATTCGCCAGAACCACCGCTGTTTCCGAGGCCCGCAGACAAGCGCGGTGTGCCTGAGCGTCGGCGATCCAATCGGTGCCGGCCTCTGAGGGGCCGGGATCGCGCGGGTATTCGTACAAAAAGACCAAAGCGTGCGTATGTCCGGAAATGCCCTTGGCCTGGGCCTCCATCGCTTCGCGCAATTCGGCCATGATAACGTCGATCCCCGAGGCCAAAGTCTTGGTTTGGCGCGTGCGCAGCTCTTCAGCAAGGCGGTCGATATCAGGGTTGCGGCGGGGTGCGTCCAGAACCGCCTCATCGGGTAGCTTGCAGATGCCGACCATGCTGGCATCGGAAAAATAGCCAAAAGCCTTCAGGTGCTGTGCGCGCTCGGTCGGGTCTTGGGGGATTTCGGCCCGCGCCGTGTTC
This sequence comes from Thalassovita sp., assembly GCF_965218685.1. Taxonomy (GTDB): domain Bacteria; phylum Pseudomonadota; class Alphaproteobacteria; order Rhodobacterales; family Rhodobacteraceae; genus Thalassobius. Next base: position 1,302,994 of record NZ_OZ244657.1, read on the forward strand.
ACGAACCCATCGCGAATAGCGTCCAGCATCGCCTGATATTCGCCCATCGCGTTGACGATGCTTTCAGGTGCGTCTGGGCGGGTGAAATCCAGCGGCGTGTCCTCAGGAATGTTCCCCGTGTGCGCAGAGGCGCGCACCAGTTTTTCCAAGGGATAGGGCCCCAGATGAACCGCGCGATTCCTGTCCGAAAATAACTTCAGTGCCATGATGCCCCCCTCTTCGCTTGTATTGCTCAGCCTACATTCGAACCGAACGCAGACAAGCAAGTTGATGAAAAACCGTGCATTCCACCCGGTTGAGACCCAGAAAATACCGCGAATAAATTTTACCAGTTGATAAAAAATAAATCCGTGGAATACTGAACTCAATAACAAACCAAGCACAGTGGAGGTTGGAATGAGTTCAAACACCCTGACGCCAGGCATTGCCGCGGGGCGATTGGCGCATGACGACTATGCTCAGAATTTTGCCGATTTGCATCCGGCCCTGACCGAACATGAGGCCCTGGTGGCCGCAGATCGGTGTTACTTTTGTCATGATGCGCCTTGCATGACGGCCTGTCCGACCAGCATCGACATCCCCTTGTTCATTCGCCAGATCGCGACCGGCACGCCAAACGAGGCCGCCAAGACGATCCTGTCGCAGAATATCCTGGGCGGGATGTGCGCGCGGGTCTGCCCGACCGAAACCTTGTGCGAAGAGGTCTGCGTCCGCGAAACCGCCGAAGGCGAGCCGGTGCAGATCGGTCGATTGCAGCGCTATGCGACGGATACTCTGATGGAGGCGGGTCAGCACCCGTTTGACCGCGCAGCCCCCACCGGCAAACGCGTGGCCGTTGTCGGCGCGGGCCCTGCGGGATTGTCCTGCGCGCACCGCCTGGCGATGCATGGCCATGACGTGGAAATCTTTGATCCGCGTCCCAAGGCGGGCGGTCTGAATGAATTCGGAATCGCGACCTATAAATCCGTAGATGGCTTTGCTGGCAAAGAGGTCGACTGGCTGATGCAGATCGGCGGGATCACCGTGAACACGGGTAAGGCGCTGGGCGTAGCCCTGTCGCTGGAGGCGCTGACCAATGACTATGACGCGGTGTTCCTGGCCATTGGGTTGGCGGGCGTCAATGCTTTGAACGTGGATGGCGAGGACAAAGACGGTGTCGTGGACGCGGTCGAGTTCATCGCGGATCTGCGGCAAGCCTCGGATATGGGCGCGGTGCCGATTGGGCGCGACGTGGTGGTGATCGGTGGCGGGATGACCGCGATTGACGCAGCCGTGCAGGCCAAACTGCTGGGCGCGCTGAACGTTACGCTGGTTTATCGTCGCGGCAAGGACCGGATGAATGCCAGCGAGTTCGAACAGGACTTGGCCACCAGCAAAGGCGTGCGGATTATCACCAATGCCTCGCCTAAGGCCGTGATCGGCAACGGCGCGGTGCGCGAGATCGAGTTCGAATACACCGATGATGAACTTGCTCCGACGGGGGAAACCTTCCGTCTGGCTGCCGATCAGGTGTTCAAGGCGATCGGGCAGACCTTGGGTCGTTCTGATTTGCCGGATCTGGACGGGCGCAAGATTGCCGTCACCGAAACGGGCCGCACAAGCATGACGGGCGTTTGGGCCGGGGGCGACTGTGCCTCGGGCGGGGACGACCTGACCGTAACCGCCGTGGCCGAAGGGCGCGACGCCGCCGAAGACATCCACGCCGCATTGTCGGCGTAAGCAGAGGGAGATAAGCGAATGGCCAATCTCGCAAGCGAATTCATCGGGATCAAATCCCCAAACCCGTTCTGGCTGGCCTCGGCCCCGCCAACGGACAAGGAATACAACGTCCGCCGCGCCTTTGAGGCCGGCTGGGGCGGTGTCGTCTGGAAAACCCTGGGGTCCGAAGGGCTTCCGGTGGTCAACGTCAACGGGCCTCGGTACGGGGCGATCTGGGGGGCGGATCGGCGCCTGTTGGGGTTGAACAACATCGAGCTGATCACGGATCGCCCGCTGGAAACCAACCTCAGGGAAATCAAATCGGTCAAGCGTGACTACCCCGACCGCGCGCTGATCATCAGCCTGATGGTGCCGTGTGACGAGGACAGCTGGGCCGATATCCTGAAACGGATCGAGGATACCGGGGCCGACGGGGTAGAACTGAACTTTGGCTGTCCGCACGGGATGGCAGAACGTGGCATGGGCAGCGCCGTGGGGCAGGTGCCTGAATACATCGAGATGGTGACGCGCTGGGTGAAGAAACACTCGCGCATGCCCTGTATCGTCAAGCTGACGCCAAATATCGCGGACATCCGCAAACCCGCCGAGGCGGCCAAACGTGGCGGCGCAGATGCAGTCAGCCTGATCAACACGATCAACTCGATCACCTCGGTCGATCTGGACGATTTCGCGCCCGAACCCTCGATTGATGGCAAAGGTACGCATGGGGGATACTGTGGGCCGGCAGTGAAGCCGATCGCGCTGAACATGGTGGCCGAGATTGCGCGCAACCCCGAAACCCATGGCCTGCCGATCAGCGGTATCGGCGGTGTCACCACCTGGCGCGACGCGGCCGAGTTCATGACCTTGGGCGCGGGAAACGTGCAGGTGTGTACGGCGGCGATGACCTATGGCTTCAAGGTCGTGCAAGAGATGATCTCGGGGCTGTCGGATTACATGGACCGCAAGGGAATGACCTCGACCAGCGAGTTGGTTGGGCGCGCTGTTCCGAACGTGACCGATTGGCAGTACCTGAACCTCAATTTTGTCACCAAGGCCAAGATCGACGAGGATGCCTGTATCAAGTGCGGTCGTTGCTATGCGGCCTGCGAGGACACCAGCCACCAGGCCATCGATATGTCCGACGACCGTGTGTTCAGCGTGAAAGATGACGAATGCGTGGCATGCAATCTGTGCGTCAACGTTTGCCCCGTCGAGGGTTGCATCACCATGGAAAGGGTAACGCCGGGCCAGGTGGACGAACGCACAGGTAAAGAGGTGCCCGAGGAATATGGCAACTGGCTGGATCACCCAAACAATCCGGGCAACAGCTGCGCGGCTGAATAAGTGGTGAACCCTTGCGGGCGTTGCCAAACGGAGCGCCTGCGGCGCACAGGTTCAGGCAGGTCGTTTCATTCTGAAACGGCCTGCCGGTCTGGCGCTTGGGGCAGAGGTGGCGTCAGGGGTTCACGCCGAGCAGATTGCGGAAGAGGGTGTCCAGATAGGTCTCGGCGCTGGTGAGGATGTCGTCTTCGTCGGGGGTAAGAACCGAAACCTGGGCTTCGAAATCGGCATAATGCTGGGTGGTCGCCCAGATCGAAAAGATCAGGTGGCGAGGATCAACCTTGTTGATCTTGCCGGCATCCATCCAGCCTTGAATCACCTTGGTTTTCTCGTCGAACAGCGGTTTGAGATCGGACAAAAGGTGCGGGCCCATGCGGGGTGCGCCTTGCAGGATCTCGTTGGCGAACAGGCGGCTTTCGCGGGGGAATTCACGGCTCATCTGGGCCTTGCGACGAACATAGGCGCAGATCTCTTTGAGCGGTTCCCCGTTCGGGTCCATTTCGTGCAGGGGGTCCAGCCACGTTTCCATCAGCTTGTTTAGCAATGTGACGTGGATCGCTTCTTTGCCATCGAAGTAATAGAGGATGTTCGGTTTGCTAAGGCCCGCGTGTTCGGCGATCTGATCCAGGGTCGCGCCGCGATAGCCATGAGTCGAAAAAACCTCGAGCGCAGCGTCCAGGATTTTCTTGCGATTGCGCAATTGAATCCGGCTGGGTTTCTTGGCTGGAGCGGTATTCTGGATAGGCATTCAAACCCCTTCTGGTGAAGTGATGCAAAATTCATCGGCGATCAGTTTAGACTAACCACATGGGAAAAGTCGCCAAGAGATTTCTTGACATGTGGCAGCCTGTTCGCAATCGTGAATTTACCAAATGGTAAAAAAGCAGCAAGAGGGCATCGCTCTCCAGCCAGGTTGGCCCTCTTGTCAGGAAGAAACAAGACGAGGGAAGACCAATGCCAGCGCCCGGAGAAAACCTGAAGATCAACGGTGATCGTTTGTGGGACAGCCTGATGGAGATGGCCAAGATTGGACCGGGCATCGCCGGAGGTAATAATCGCCAGACCGTGACGGATGAGGATGGCGAGGGGCGCGCTCTGTTCCAGAAATGGTGTCAGGAGGCGGGCTGCGAGATGGGGCTCGATCAGATGGGTAACATGTTTGCCATGCGTCCGGGAACCGATCCGGATGCTTTGCCGGTCTATGTCGGCAGCCATCTGGATACGCAGCCGACCGGTGGAAAATATGATGGCGTTTTGGGCGTTCTGTCCGCGCTGGAGCTGATTCGTACGATGAATGATCTGGGAATCAAGACCAAGCATCCCATCGTCGCCACCAACTGGACCAACGAAGAGGGCACGCGTTTTGCGCCAGCCATGCTGGCCTCGGGGGTGTTTGCAGGCATTCACACGCAGGATTGGGCCTATGACCGAGAGGATGCCGAGGGGCTGAAATTCGGGGACGAACTGGCCCGGATCGGCTGGAAAGGTGAGGAAGAGGTCGGCGCGCGCAAGATGCACGCCTTCTTTGAGCTGCATATCGAACAGGGCCCCATTCTGGAGGCCGAGGGCAAGGATATCGGCGTTGTCACCCATGGGCAGGGCCTTAGCTGGACGCAGGTGACAATCACCGGCAAGGATGCGCATACCGGATCGACCCCGATGCCGATGCGCAAAAACGCCGGGCTGGGTATGGCCAAGGTGCTGGAGCTGGTGGACGAAATCGCCTGGTCGCATGCCCCTCATGCGGTGGGCGCTGCAGGTCATATCGACGTCTTCCCAAACTCGCGCAATGTGATCCCAGGTAAGGTGGTGTTCACCGTCGATTTCCGCTGTCCCGACTTGGCTGTGATCCAGGATATGGAGGCGCGCCTGAAAGAAGGCGCGACGAAAATTTGCGATGAGATGGGGCTGGGCGTAGAGTTTGAAAAGGTGGGTGGATTCGACCCCGTCACCTTCGACGAAGACTGCGTAACGGCGGTGCGATCGGCGGCAGAGCGTCTGGGCTATAGCCATCGGGACATCATCTCGGGGGCGGGGCACGATGCCTGCTGGATCAACCAGGTGGCGCCCACGGCGATGGTGATGTGTCCCTGTGTGGACGGGCTGAGCCACAACGAGGCCGAAGAGATATCGAAGGAATGGGCGACGGCGGGCGCGGATGTGCTGCTGCATGCAGTCGTCGAAACCGCCCAGATCGTCGAGTAATCCCGAAAGGGCCAGACATGGTGACGAAGGACGAAGTCAAAGCAGAGGTCGCAAAGGCGATTGATGGGTTCGCGCCCGCCAATCGCTCGGATGTGGCGACGCTGGCGGACTTCAAAAGGGCGGTGGTCGAGCCGCGCCTTGTCACTGTGAATTTCAGTGGCGGGATCACCCAGAAATGTTGGAACGTGACGCGATCGAACGGAATGTACCGTGTCATTTTCCTGCCTACAGCGGGGTATTTTTCGCTGTGTGTGGAATCCGATTTTGGGCCGCTGGACATTGGGGTCCACGGCGATGCGATAGGGTGTTTCGGGTCCGTCTGACCCGCCGCGCCAACAGATAAGACAGGGAGTTACGACATGACCAAGGTGATCAAGGGCGGAACCGTTTGCACCGCTGACCGGACATGGAAAGCCGACGTTCTGATCGAGGGTGAAAAGATCAAACAGATCGGCGAGGATCTGAAGGGCGATGAATATATTGATGCCGAGGGCGCCTATGTGATCCCCGGCGGGATCGACCCTCATACCCACCTGGAAATGCCATTTATGGGGACCACGGCGGCGGAAACTTTCGAATCCGGCACCTGGGCGGCGGCCGTGGGCGGGACCACGATGGTGGTGGATTTCTGCCTGCCCGGCGAGGATGGCAGCATCAAGAACGCGATCCACGAATGGCACCGTAAATCCGCGCCTCAGATCTGTTCGGACGTCGGCTATCACATGGCGATCACCGGCTGGAACGAGCAGGTCTTCAACGAGATGAAAGACGCTGTGGACATGGGCGTGAACTCGTTCAAGCACTTCATGGCCTACAAGGGCGCGCTGATGGTCGAGGATGACGAGATGTTCGCCAGCTTCAAGCGCTGTCGCGAGCTGGGCGCACTGCCGATGGTGCATGCTGAAAACGGCGATCTGGTGGCCGACATGCAAGAGGAAATGCTGGCCAAGGGCATCACAGGCCCCGAAGGCCACGCATATTCCCGCCCCCCGGAATTCGAAGGCGAGGCCGCCAACCGCGCCATCACCATTGCTGATGCGGCAGGCACGCCGCTGTATATCGTGCATGTCAGCTGCGAACAGGCGCACGAGGCCATTCGCCGTGCCCGACAAAAGGGGATGCGCGTCTATGGCGAGCCGCTGATCCAGTTCCTGACGCTGGACGAAAGCGAGTATTTCAAGGGCGACTGGATGCACTCGGCCCGCCGCGTGATGTCGCCGCCCTTCCGCGACAAATCCCACCAGGACAGCCTGTGGGCCGGACTTCAGGCCGGCAGCTTGCAGGTGGTTGCCACTGACCATGCAGCCTTTACCAGCGAACAGAAACTGATGGGCAAAGACAATTTCTGCCTGATCCCCAACGGCTCGAACGGGCTGGAGGAACGTCTGGCCGTGCTGTGGACCCAAGGCGTGGAAACAGGCCGTCTGACGCCGAACGAGTTTGTCGCCGCGACCTCGACCAATGTGGCGAAGATCCTGAACATCTATCCGCAGAAGGGCGCGATCGTCGAAGGTGCGGACGCCGATATCGTGGTTTGGGACCCCAAGATCAGCAAGACGATCAGCCAGGCCAATCACCACTCGGTGCTGGACTACAACGTGTTCGAGGGCTTCGATGTCACAGCCCAGGCTCGCTATACCCTGAACCGCGGCGAGGTCATCTGGGCCTGGGGCCAAAATAGCCAGCCGCAGCCAGGGCGCGGCCGGTTCATCCCGCGCCCTGCGTTCAACTCGGCCAGTGTCGCTCTGTCCAAGTGGAAAGAGCTGACCAGCCCGAAAATGATCCAACGCGATCCGATGAACATCCCGGCCGGGATCTAAGAAACCCGCGCCTCGGCCCATGGCCGGGGCGCCCACCAAGACGACACCACAGACCGTGAAAATATCACGGCAACGGAGCACTAGGGACGTATGACCGAAACTGTAATCAGCGCGAAGGGTCTAAACCTGACCTTTCAGACGAATGATGGGCCCGTACACGCGCTGCAAGACGTGAATCTGGAGATCGAAAAGGGCGATTTCGTCAGTTTCATCGGTCCGTCGGGCTGTGGCAAAACCACGTTTTTGCGAGTGATGGCGGATCTGGAAACGCCCACTGCCGGCTCGATCCTGGTGAACGGTGTGACGCCCGAGGAGGCGCGTAAATCCCGCGCCTATGGCTATGTGTTTCAGCATGCGGGCCTGTATCCGTGGCGCACGATTGGCGGCAACATTCGCTTGCCACTGGAAATCATGGGCTATGGCAAGGCCGATCAGGACACCCGCGTGAAACGCGTGCTGGATCTGGTCGAACTGGCCGGGTTCGAAAAGAAATTCCCTTGGCAACTGTCGGGCGGTATGCAGCAGCGCGCCTCGATCGCGCGGGCCCTGGCCTTTGATGCGGACATCCTGCTGATGGACGAACCCTTTGGCGCGCTGGACGAAATCGTGCGCGATCACCTGAACGAACAACTGCTGCAGCTATGGGCGCGCACGAACAAAACCATCTGTTTCGTCACCCACTCGATCCCCGAGGCCGTCTATCTGTCCACCAAGATCGTGGTGATGTCGCCGCGTCCGGGCCGAATTACCGACGTGATCGAAAGCACCCTGCCGCGGGAACGTCCACTGGATATCCGCGACACGCCCGAATTCCTGGAAATCGCCCATCGCGTCCGTGATGGCCTGCGCGCGGGGCATGCCTATGACGATTGATCGAGGTCCCAACCTGACAGAGACCCGGGGGGCGGCCCATTACAGCCTCCCCCCGCAATCTCCCCGCACTTGGGTTAAGGACGCGGGCCCCTTCTTCGCTCACGGTCATCGGCTCTCCAGCCTGTACCGTGGGGCTAGAAAATCACTAATTCCTTTCTTTGCTCTTAAAATACTCAAAGAACTACGCGCGAGGCTGGGTCAGGCATTTGAGTATTTGCGGAGCAAAGAAGCGGGGGGTTTGGGCGTATGAGGCGGGCTTTCATACCGGTACTGACCGTCGTGGCGGTTATCTTTGCGCTTTGGTATGGCGCGGCGGTCGCGTTGAACACACCTTGGGCTTATGATCAAGCGAAGCGTGCGAAAGTCGAGTTGAGTTTTTCGGAGCTGGTGGCCGATACCTGGAGCCAGAAAAAACCCAAATTGCCAGCGCCTCATCAAGTGGCCACCGAGATCTGGAAAACTACGGTTGAAAAGAAGATCACCTCGAAACGGTCGCTGATCTATCACTCGGGGATCACGCTGAGTTCAACCATGTTGGGGTTCGTACTGGGCACCGTGCTGGGCATCGGGCTGGCCGTGGGGATCGTCTATAACCGGGTGATGGACATGAGCGTGATGCCTTGGGTCATCGCCAGCCAGACTATTCCCATTCTGGCGATTGCTCCAATGATCATTGTGGTGCTGAATGCGATTGGCATCTCAGGTCTGCTGCCCAAGGCCATTATCTCGATGTACCTGTCGTTTTTCCCTGTCGTGGTCGGCATGGTGAAGGGGCTGCGCAGCCCCGGCGCAATGCAGCTGGACCAGATGAAAACCTGGAGTGCCAGCAGCGGGCAGCAATTTTGGAAACTGCGCTTGCCCAGTTCCATGCCTTACCTGTTTGCCTCGTTGAAAATCGCGATGGCCGCGTCGCTTGTGGGCGCCATCGTGGGTGAGCTTCCGACGGGTGCTGTGGCTGGTCTGGGTGCGCGTCTTCTGGCCGGGTCTTATTACGGTCAGACCATTCAGATCTGGAGTGCGCTGATCATGGCGGCAGCCCTTGCGGCCTGTCTGGTGGCGATCATTGGCGTGATCCAGCGGGTGACGCTGAAGCGGATGGGGATGGCGTGATGGGGTGGATTGTCTTTGGATTGATCGCCTGGGGCTCGGGTTGGGGGCTGAACATTTGGCTGTCACGCTTGCCGCGCAGCCGGGCCACGTCGCTGGCAGTGCCGATCATCTTTGGCGTGACCATCATCCTGATCTGGGAATCGATGGTGCGGGGGGTCGGAATATCGCCTGTGCTGTTGCCCGCCCCCAGTGCGATTGCGGTGCGGTTCGTGGCCTCGACCGGTATCTTGTGGGAGGATTTCGTTCAAACCGTGCTGAAGGGCGCGCTGAGCGGGTATATCATCGGATGCGGAGCCGCATTTGTCATGGCGGTGGTCGTGGATCGGTTCCCGTTCCTGAAGCGCGGGTTGCTGCCGGTGGGCAACTTTGTGGCCGCGCTGCCGATCATCGGGATGGCGCCCATTCTGGTGATGTGGTTCGGCTTTGACTGGCAGTCCAAGGCTGCGGTGGTCGTCGTGATGGTGTTTTTCCCGATGCTGGTGAACACGGTCGAGGGGTTGCAGGCGACGGACAATATGCAGCGCGATCTGATGCGGACATACGCATCCAACTATTGGACGACGCTGCTGAAGCTGCGGCTGCCTGCCGCAATGCCGTTTATCTTCAACGGGCTGAAAATTGCCACGACCCTGGCGCTGATCGGGGCTATCGTGGCCGAGTTCTTCGGATCCCCGATCAAGGGGATGGGGTTTCGGATTTCCACAAGTGTGGGGCAGCTGGCACTGGATCTGGTCTGGGCCGAGATCGTTGTCGCCGCCATCGTGGGATCCGCATTTTACGGCGGGGTCGCGCTGTTGGAAAAAGCAGTGACCTTCTGGCACCCGTCACAGCGAGGCTGAGCAAAACAAATCAACGAATAAACAAACTAGGAGTGTATGAAATGAAAACCATGGTGAAATCGCTGGGCGTTGCCGCCCTGGCGTTGTGGGGCGGGATGGCCCAGGCGGCGGACGAGGTGACGTTGCAGTTGAAATGGGTCACGCAATCTCAGTTCGCGGGCTACTATGTGGCGCTGGACAAGGGCTTCTATGAAGAAGAGGGCCTGGACGTCACGATCAAGCCGGGTGGACCGGATATCGCGCCTGCTCAGGTGATCGCGGGCGGTGGTGCCGACGTGGTTCTGGACTGGATGCCATCGGCCCTGGCCTCGCGTGAAAAAGGTCTGCCGCTGGTGAACATCGCACAGCCGTTCAAGTCCTCGGGCATGATGCTGACCTGCCGCAAGGACGCGGGCGTGTCTAGCCCCGCTGATTTCGCGGGTAAAACCCTGGGCGTCTGGTTCTTCGGGAACGAGTATCCCTTCCTCAGCTGGATGAGCAAACTGGGTCTGGCCACGGATGGTTCAGACGGCGGCGTGACCGTTCTGAAACAGGGCTTCAACGTCGATCCGATCCTGCAAGGGCAGGCGGCCTGTGTGTCGACCATGACCTATAACGAATACTGGCAGATCATCGACGCGGGCCTTAGCCCTGACGATCTGGTGGTTTTCAAGTACGAAGATCAGGGCGTCGCCACGCTTGAGGACGGCATGTACGTGCTGGAAGAAAACCTGAACGATCCCGCGTTCGTCGAGAAGATGGTCAAGTTCGTCCGTGCTTCGATGAAGGGCTGGAAATGGGCCGAAGAGAACCCCGATGACGCCGCCATGATCGTGCTGGATAACGATGCCTCGGGCGCTCAGACTGAAGAGCATCAGAAACGCATGATGGGTGAAGTGGCCAAGCTGACCGCGGGCTCGAACGGTGCGCTGGATCCGGCAGATTACGAACGCACCGTGGCCTCGTTGCTGGCAGGTGGTTCGGATCCGGTGATCTCGAAGGCGCCCGAAGGCGCCTGGACCCACATGATCACGGACAAGGCGCTGAACTAATCCCCACGCTTTGGTCCAAAGGAAAGGCCGGCCAGTTAGGTCGGCCTTTTTGCGTTACTTGGGGCTGTTCTGGCTAACTTTGTGAAGCAGGTGGACCAGCGTTTCGCGCTCTTCCGCGTTCAGCCCGTGGGTGATCTCGTCCTGAACCCTGGCGGCCACTTTTTCGATGTGGGACAGCACCTCGGCACCCGAATCAGTCAGGGTCAGCACCCGTGCGCGGCGGTCTTTGGGGGAAACGGTGCGCTCAACAAATTTTTTTTCCACCAATCTGTCCACCACGCCACCCATAGTCGCCCGGTCACAGGCGACCCAGGCAGCCACTGTCGCCTGGTCCACTCCGGGGTTCAGTTTGATCGCTGACATGGCCGCGAACTGAAATGGAGTAATATCAATGCCTTCGCGGGACATATGCTCGTGAAACAAAGCGGTAGAGGCTTGGTGTGCGCGCCTGATCAGGTGCCCCGGCATTTCGTGATATTTGGACATTTTCTCTCTGGTTTTTAATTATTACCGACCGTATGGTCAGTTTTATCAGTGGCTAGCGTTGTTTTCAATTCCATGCTACTCGATTGACATGATCCATAACGATATGAATACATATCTAATGAGCAACAGCACAAATCCTGGGGAGGAGGACCCGTGTTGACCCAATTGGCCATTGCTGACCTAAAAGCGCAAGCGTACGACATGACGCTTTTTCCGGCTTGTCACATTTGAGCCGCGTGTCCATCATGTTTGTCCTGCTTCAATCCTGAAGGAGATCCCAGCTTTATGCGCTTTCTAGGATATTTTCGCAGCTCGTCCGCGTACCGCTGCCGGATCGCCTTTAACCTGAAAGGGTTGGAGTATGATTTCGAAAGCGTGCACCTTAAGCATGGCCAGCAGAAGGCAGCGGCGTATGCGGCTGTGAACCCTCAGCAGCTGGTGCCGGCGCTGATCACTGATGATGGGGACGAGCTGGCTCAGTCCCTGGCGATCATCGAATGGCTGGACGAGACCTATCCCCAACCCGCGCTGTTGCCGCAGGACGCCGTGCTGCGCGCCAAGGTTCGCGCCTTTGCCCAGGTTATCGCCTGCGAGATCCATCCGCTGCAAAACCTGCGCGTGCTGCAATACCTGCGCAACGAGCTGTCGTTGGACGAAGATGCCGTAAACGCTTGGCTGGCGCGTTGGCTGGGCGACGGGCTGCAGGCCTGCGAGGATATTTTGGTTAAACAGGGCGGCAATACTGCCTTCTGTTTTGGAGATCAGCCCAGCTTGGCTGATATTTGTCTGGTGCCGCAGATTTTCTCGGCTCAGCGATTCAATGTTGATATTGCGGGCATGCGCCGTATCAATGAAGTTTATGAACACTGTCAATCAATCTCGGCTTTCTCGGACGCGCATCCGAAGAACCAGCCTGATTTTGAAGTATGACGTCACGCTGCACGGAGGAAATCAAAGCAGTGATGGGTCGTGTGATATTGGTTCGGCATGGTGGCAAACGGCCATCGGTGACTGGGAAAGTTTCGCACGCCGCGCCCCATCCTGATCCGAACTATGCAGCCATGGAATAACGTATCCAATCTGGGTGCGTTGGGGCCGGGAAGCCGGCCAAAACTGATCTTAACCACGGGAGGTAAGACCATATGAAACTTTTCACCAAAGCACTGCGCACCGCAGCTGCTGCCGCCGTTCTGGCCGGTAGCACCTCGGCAGCCTTCGCTCAGGACGTGACGCTGAAACTGCACCAGTTTCTGCCCGCGCAGGCCAACGTACCGCGCCTGATCCTGGACGTCTGGGCTGACAAGGTTGAGGCCGAGTCTGAAGGCCGCATCAAAATCGAGCGCTACCCCTCGATGCAGCTGGGCGGCAAGCCCCCTCATCTGATTGGTCAGCTGGAAGACGGCATCGCGGACATCGTCTGGACCGTTGCGGGTTACACCCCCGGTCGTTTCCCTCAGGGCGAAGCGTTCGAGCTGCCCTTCATGATGACCAACGCCGAAGCGGCCAGCCGCGCATACTATGAGTATGCCGAGGCCAACATGATGAACAAGGAATACGCTCCTTTCAAAGTCATCGGTCTGTGGGTGCACGGTCCTGGCCTGATCCACTCGAAAAAACCGATCACGGCTCCTGCCGATCTGAACGGTGTGAAACTGCGCGCCCCGACCCGCGTCACCAACAAGTTCTTCACTGAACTGGGTGCAACCCCCGTTGGTATGCCGGTTCCCGCCGTGCCCGAAGCCCTGTCGAAAGGCGTGATCGACGCCACCGTTATTCCGTGGGAAGTCACTGGCGCACTGAAAGTGCCTGAGCTGGTCGGCAACCACACCGAATTCGGCGATGCATCGCTGTACACCACCACCTTCATCTTCGCGATGAACCGTGACAAGTACGAAGCTATGCCCGACGATCTGAAAGCCATCATCGACGCCAACTCGGGTGCTGACGTTTCGGCCTGGGCCGGTAAACTGATGCAGGCTTCGGACGCCCCGGCACGTGCCAAAGCGGTTGAAAACGGCAACACGATCCACACCCTGACCCCTGAACAGGTTCAGGTCTGGCGCGACGCCGCAGCCAGCCAAGAGGCTGACTGGGTCGCCGAAATGAACGGCAAAGGCTATGATGGTCAGGCTCTGCTTGATCAAGCTAAAGCGCTGACTGCCAAATACACCAAGTAAGGGATTTCCCTTAGTAAGTGGCGCCACGGCGAGGTCATCTCGCCGTGGTTCTCTCCCCTCTCTAGTCAAGGACGAGGACCTTCATGCAACAGTTCATGAACAAACTTGCCCGATACATGGCGATTTCCGGCGGGGTCATTCTGACCCTTTTGGTGCTTTTGACCTGTGTGTCGGTGTTGGGTCGGACGTTGAACACTCTGTTCCACTCGGGCTTTGCCCAAGCCATTCTGGGTGACTTTGCGAAGACCATTCTGGATACGGGCGTGGGCCCAGTTCTGGGCGATTTCGAAATCGTCGAGGCCGGTATCGCCTTTGCCATTTTTTCCTTTATTCCCCTGTGTCAGATTACGGGCGGCCATGCATCGGTGGACATCTTCACCTCGGCCCTGCCTGTGCGCGTGAACCGCTTTATTCAGATGATCGTCGAGATCCTGTTCGCGGGCGTGCTGATCCTGATCGCGTGGCGCCTGTACGAAGGTATGAACTCGAAAATGCGCTATCAGGAGACCACCTTCCTGCTGCAATTCCCGATCTGGTGGGCCTATGCAGCCAGCCTGGTCGCCGCATGTGTTTCGGCGATTGTCAGCGTTTATGTCGCCATCGTCCGTATCGCTGAATTCTTTCAGGACAGGACAATCATCCACGTCGGTGGAGGAGCAGACCATTGACCAATCTTGAAATCGGACTGACGTCCTTCCCGCTGCTGTTGTTGATGATTTTCCTGCGAGTGCCGATTGGCCTTGCGATGTTCCTGGCGGGCCTTGTTGGCCTTTACTTCATCAACGGCAGCTGGGTAGTCGGCTTTGCTAAGCTGAAAACCGAGACCTATTCGACGTTCTCCAGCTATTCGCTGTCGATCGTGCCGATGTTTATCCTGATGGGTCACTTCGCGACCCTGGGTGGGATGAGCCAGGCTTTGTTCAAGGCGGCTGAATCCTTCCTTGGGCACCGCCGCGGTGGTGTGGCCATGGCTGCTGTTGGGGCCTGCGCTGGCTTCGGCTCGATCTGCGGTTCGTCGTTGGCCACTGCCGCCACCATGAGCCAGGTCGCCCTGCCTGAACTGAAACGCTATGGCTATTCGGGTGGTTTCTCGACCGCGACGCTGGCTGCTGGCGGTACGCTGGGCATTCTGATCCCGCCGTCGGTGATCCTTGTGATCTACGCAATCCTGACCGAGCAGAACATCGCCAAACTGTTCCTGGCTGCGTTCATTCCCGGCATTCTGGCTGCGATCGGTTACATGATCACCATCTCGATCTATGTGCGCATCCACCCCGATGCCGCAGGCGTGCGCCAGCCCCAGCCGATGAGCGAGCGCTTCCGCGCCCTGGCCGATGTCTGGCCCGTGCTGATCGTGTTCGTTGCTGTGGTGGGCGGTATCTATCTGGGTATCTTTACCCCGACCGAGGGCGCCGCCGTTGGCGCATTGGGTACGGGCCTGATCGCACTGATCAACGGTGGTCTGACCAAATCGACCATGGTGGAAAGCTTTATCGCGACCGCGCGCGGCACCGCTATGATCTTCTTCATCGTTCTGGGTGCGGGCTTCTACAACGGTTTCCTGGCGCAAAGCCAAGTGCCGCAAGCTCTGTCCGAATGGGTGGTTGGTCTGGGCCTTAGCCCCTGGGTGGTTCTGACGATGATCCTGGCGCTGTACCTGGTGTTTGGCTGTGTCATGGACTCGCTGTCGATGATCCTGCTGACGATCCCGATCTTCTTCCCGATCATTTCGAACCTCGAGTTTGGCATGACCAGCGAAGAGGTCGCCATCTGGTTCGGTATCATCGTTCTGATCGTGGTGGAGGTCGGTCTGATCACGCCACCGGTGGGGATGAACCTGTTCGTGATCAACTCGATGGATCGCAAGACCCCGATGATCGAAACCTACAAGGCCGTTATGTACTTTGTCGGTTCGGACATCGCGCGCGTGATCCTGCTGGTTATGTTCCCCGGCATCACCCTGTTCCTTGTGCGCTTGCTGCACTGACCGGGGCAATGACCTGACGATCTAACAATTTGCACCCCGGCGCGTATCGCGTCGGGGTGTTCTTGTTTCAGCTCCAGCCTGACCGTGCATCTGCAGCAAAGGATTTTCTGGACTCTAAGTTCGAATATAGTTATGACGCATAGCTAATAGCGGAGATAACAATGACAAGCACTGATATTATCAAGGTTGAACTGCAGGACAACATTGCAGTCGTGACCATGAACCGTCCCGGCAAACGGAACGCGATGAACGATGAGCTGCTGGCAGCTTTGGATGATTTCTTTTCCAACCCGCCGGCCGAAGCCAAGGTTGTCGTCCTGACCGGGATCGAAGGCCATTATTGCTCGGGTCTGGACCTGAGCGAACACGTCGCCCGTGACGCCGAAGGCACCATGCGCCATTCGCGCAACTGGCATGGCGTGATGGACAAGATCCAGTATTCGGGCCTGCCGGTCGTTTCGGCCATGTTCGGTGCCGTCATTGGTGGCGGTCTGGAACTGGCGACCTCGACCCACGTACGGATCGCTGAACCCTCGACCATCTTCCAGCTGCCCGAAGGCCGCCGCGGCATTTATGTCGGTGGTGGTGCCTCGGTGCGTGTTGGCCGCATTCTGGGTGCTGACCGCATGACCGAGATGATGCTGACCGGCCGCAAGTACAGCGCGGACGAAGGCCTGGCTCTGGGTCTGGCGCATTACTCGGTTGGTGAAGGCGAAGCGTTTGCGCTGGCCATGGATCTGGCGCGCAAGATCGCCAAGAACGCTGGCCTGTCCAACTATGTCATGATCCACGCCCTGGCCCGGATCGAGGACATGTCCAAGCAAGACGGTCTGTTCGCCGAAAGCCTGTGTGCTGCGCTGACCCAGACCAGTTCGGACGCCGAAGAGGGCCTGCGTGCCTTCCTCGAAAAACGCGCACCTACGTTCCGGTGATTGCCCATGGTTCGTAAGCCCGCCGCCAAACCCGCCAAGAAACCCGAGCTACCCAATGGGCCGTTGGATCGTCATTTGCGGTCCTACACCGGGTATAATGTCAAGCGGGCTTCGAACATCATGCAATCCAACGCAGCGCGGGCGCTTGAACCGCTTGGGCTGCGTATCACCACGTTCTCTGCCTTGTGCGTGATCGTGGACAACCCCGACGTTACCCAATCGCAATTGGCCGCCGCCCTGAACATGGAGCGGTCGAACACCGTGCTGATCATCGACGCACTGGAAGAGGCAAACCTGATCGGCCGTTTCCGCGTGCCCACGGATCGGCGCTCGTATGCGCTGCGGGCGACTTTGGCAGGAATTAAGCGACGCGACGCCGCTTCTCGTGCTTTGGCCGAAGCCGAGGAAGACCGGTTGGCGAACCTAAGCCAACAAGAGCGCGCGCAGTTGATTGAATTACTGGGCCGTATCGACCCGCTGGATTGAGGAGATCCAACAGATGACCGATCAATTTACCGTCCTTCAGGACGTTGCTACCGAAACGCGCGCGGATGGCACTCTGGTGCTGCGCTCGGCCCATGAGCTGGGCGCCGTCGCCAAGACCACCGGCGACTGGTTGCATGAATGGGCTGAAAAGACCCCCGATGCCGTGTTTATTGCCGAACGCGAGGGCGACGGCTGGCGCGAAGTGACCTACAAGGAAACGCTGGAAATCGTGCGTAATCTTGGGTCTTGGCTGTTGGCCAACGGCTATGACAAGAAGGGCCCGATCGTGGTGATGTCCGGTAACTCGGTCGATCACGCGATGATCGCCCTGGCCACGCAGTATGTGGGCATGGCCAGCGTTCCCGTGGCCGAGCAATACTCGCTGATCCCCGGTGCCCATGACCGCCTGCTGTATGTGATCGAGAAAGTCCGTCCCGGTCTGCTGTATGTGGACGATGCCAAGCGCTATGGCGATGCAATCGCGATGGAGGCCCTGGCAGATTTCGACGTTTTGGCAACCAAGACCGAAGGCGCGCCCCGCGACGTGATCGCCATGGCTGACGCGCTTAAAGGCGGGGACGCAGATGTTGACGTGGCCCACGCCGCCGTCACCCCAGAAACCGTTGCCAAGATCCTGTTCACCTCGGGGTCGACCTCGAACCCCAAGGGCGTTCTGACCACGCATAAAATGATGTGTGTGAACCAGGCTCAGATCGCGACGGTGTTCCCGGGTCTGCGCGCCAAGCCGCCCAAGATTCTGGACTGGCTGCCCTGGAACCACGTGTTCGGCGGTTCGCATAACTTCAACATGATGCTGGCGAACGGTGGCTCGATCTATCTGGATGATGGCAAGCCGACCGACAAGCTGTTTCCGCGCACGCTGGAAAACCTGAAGATGCACACCGGTACGCTGGGCTTTAACGTGCCCGTCGGGTTTGCCCGTCAGGTCGAAGCGCTGAAAGCCGATGCCGATCTGCGCAAGGACTTTTTCACCGGGCTGGATTTCACGTTCTATGCCGGAGCCTCGCTGCCGCAGGAAACCTGGCTGGCGCTGGAGGAAATGGCCGAGGAAGTCACCGGCAAAGTGCCGTTGATGGTGTCCAGCTGGGGCATGACCGAAACCGCCCCCGCCACGCTGATCGTGCACGAAAAAGTCGCGCGTTCGGGCATTATCGGCGTTCCGGTCCCCGGTTCGGAAATCAAGCTGATCCCCGAAGAGGATGGCCGTTTCGAGCTGCGCTGCAAGGGCCCCAACATCATGACCGGCTATTTCGAGGATCCCGAGAAAACCGCCGAGAGCTTTGATGATGAAGGCTTCTTGATCACCGGTGACGCGGTGAAATTCGTGGACCCCGAGGATCACAGCCGTGGCCTGAGCTTCGACGGCCGCCTGTCGGAAGACTTCAAGCTGACCTCGGGCACATGGGTGCGCGCGGCCTCGTTGCGGGGCCAGCTGATGACCGCCCTGGACGGGCTGATCAGTGATCTGGTGATCACCGGGCAGGACCGCGGTTCGATTGGTGTGCTGTTGTTCCCCGCCGAGCCTCGGAATGGTGCCCCCGGCGAGATCGTCACCGATCCCGAATTGGTTGCCGCCGTTCGCGAACGTCTGGAAAACCTTGCCAAAGACGCAACCGGCAGCTCGACCCGCGTCGGCGCCGCGTTGATCCTGGCCGAGCCGCCCTCGTTGGCAGATCACGAAATGACCGCCAAAGGCAACCTGAACGTCCGCAAGGTGCTGGCTCGCCGCGCCGATCTGGAGGCCCGCATCTATGACGACGCCGACGCCGACGTGATCCGTGTCTAAGCGAAAATTCCGCCGGCGGCTTGGTGCTTTCTGCCGCCGGCTTCGACATTGAAAGGACCAGACCATGGTTGATATCACGAAAGTCCGCGCCCTGGACTTCCACACCCACGCAGAGGAACCCTGTGGCTGTCACGCTGATGACGGCTATGATGATCTGCAGACCACGATGGCCAAATACTTTGGCGCCCCGTGGACCCACCCTCCGACCATTCAGCAGACAGCCGAGCATTACCGCGAGCAGAACATCGCCGCCGTGATCTTTCCCGTCGATGCCGAGCGCGAGACCGGCTATCGCCGCTATAAGAACGAAGAAGTGGCCGAACTGGCCGCCGAAAACGACGACGTTCTGATCCCCTTTGCCTCGATTGACCCCTGGAAGGGTAAAATGGCCGCCCGCGAAGCGCGCCGCCTGATCAACGATTTCGGCATCAAGGGCTTCAAGTTTCACCCGACCATGCAGGGGTTCTATCCCAACGACCGCATGGCCTATGAGCTGTACGAAGTCATCGCCGAAAACGGTGGCATTGCCCTGTTCCACACCGGTCAGACCGGCGTTGGCTCGGGCATGCGCGGCGGCAACGGCATGCGCCTGAAATACTCGAACCCGATGTATATGGATGACGTGGCGGTGGATTTCCCCGACATGAAAATCATCCTCGCGCACCCCTCGTTCCCCTGGCAGGAAGAGGCGCTGTCGGTCGCGACCCACAAGCCCAACGTCTATATCGATCTCAGCGGTTGGTCGCCAAAGTATTTCCCCGAAATCCTGGTGCGTTACTGCAACGGCCTGCTGAAGAAAAAGGTCCTGTTCGGTTCGGACTGGCCGATGATCTCGCCTGACCGCTGGCTGTCCGATTTCGAGAAAATCGCGATCAAGGACCACCTGCGCGAAGACATCATCAAGAACAACGGTGCCCGACTGCTGGGCCTGATGGACTGAGCCTGCTGATCGTCTGAAAACATACACCTTGCTCCGAATTTCGGGGCAGGGATGCTCCCCTCATGCCCTTTACAGCCACGGAAAGGTTGCCTCATGAAACCCTTTGCCGCCCCCGTCGATGACATTCTCTTTACGCTGGACCAAGTCGCTGGCGCCGCCTCTTTGGAGGAATGGGACGCCGATCTGATGCGTGAAATCACCCAGGCCTTCGCCGCTTTTGCCGAGGGCGAAATCGCCCCATTGGACGAGGTCGGTGACACCCAAGGCTGCAAGCTGATCGACGGCCGTGTGCAGATGCCCGAGGGGTACAAAAAACTCTACGCCGACTATGCCGAGCAGGGCTGGCCCTCTCTGACCGTGCCCGAAGAGTATGACGGCCAAGGTCTGGGCGGTGTCGCGCTGGCCACCGTGTCCGAGATTTTCTCGGGTGCCAACCACTCGTTGCAGATGGTGACCGGCCTGGTGCCAGGCGCCGTGCGCACGCTGCTGGACTATGGCACCGACGAACAGAAATCGGCCTATATCCCGCGGATGGCCTCGGGTGAATGGCTTTCGACTATGTGCCTGACCGAACCGGGCGCTGGCTCGGATCTGGGCCGCATCCGCGCCCGTGCTGTTCAGGACGGTGACGCTTGGAAAATCACCGGCGAGAAGATCTTCATCTCGGGCGGTGATCAGGACATGACCGACGAGATTTTCCATCTGGTGCTGGCTCGCACGGGCGATGCGGACAGCGGCGTCAAAGGCCTGTCGCTGTTCATCTGCCTGTCCAATCAGCCCGATGGCACGCGCAACCCGATCACCATCACCCGGATCGAAGAAAAGATGGGCCTGCATGCCTCGCCCACCTGCCAGATGGCGTTTGACGATGCCCCGGCCGAGCTGATCGGCAAAGAGGGCGAGGGTCTGAAGGCGATGTTCACCATGATGAACCACGCCAGGATCGACGTCGCGCTGCAAGGTGTTGCCCACGCCACCCGCGCCCATGACATTGCCGCCGCATATTGCGCCGAGCGTATTCAGGGCCGTGGCGCAGATGGTCAGCCGGTGACGCTGGATTACCACGCTGACATCAAGAATATGCTGGGCGAGATGCGCGCCCTGTCGCTGCTGGGCCGCGCCATCGCCCACGTGGCCATCGTCGAGCTGGAAAAGGAAGAGGACCCGATGCTGGTCGAATTCCTGACCCCGATCGCCAAGCACTTCTGCACCGAAAGCGCCTCGCGTGCGGCGGATCTGGGTATTCAATGTCTGGGCGGTTATGGCTACCTGCAAGAATACCGGATCGAGCAGGTCTGGCGCGACGCCCGTATCTGCCGGATCTATGAAGGCGCCAGCGGCATCCATGCGCTGACCCTGTCGACCCGCCTGCTGCAGGGCCGCACCGCCGAGGCTGCCGACCGCTTTGCCGCCTTCACCGGTGCGAACGCTCCGGCCGGCGCCGTTGCTGAATGGACTAAGGCTCGCGAGGCCATGGCCGCGTCCGCCGACCCGTCGGCCAAGGCTGCGGATTTCATGGCGATTTCGGAATGGCTGCTGCTGCGCGCTCTGGCTCCGCGCTTTGACAGCCACGAGGCCGCGCCGCAAATCGCGACCTACCTGAAACGGACCGAGCATATGGGCGCTGTCCTGTCCGCCCGCATCTGCGAGGCGTAAGGCACCATACAGAACAGCAAGGGCCGTCCCGTTGGGGCGGCCCTTTTCGTGGGTGCCTACAAAGATGTGCGTTGCTTTAACCTTTTGACCTAGGTCAATGTCGATGGGCAACCCGCATGCAATTTTCGGCATTCATCACGGGATTTGCGCAGCAGCAGAGAGGCAGCAGATGGCAGATACGACGCACACAGATCAAGGCAACAGGCTGGAGCATTACCCGGTCACCTTTTTTGCCACGATCATGGGGATGACCGGCTTGGCGCTAGCCCTGCACGCTGCCGAAAGCAGTTGGGGCTTGGGAGATACCGCATCGACTGTGATCTACTTTGTTGCCCTGGCGATGTTCGTGTTGGTTTCGTTTGGCTATGCGCTCAAGGCGCTGAAATACCCCAAGGCAGTTTCGGGCGAATGGCACCATCCTGTGCGGATCGCGTTTTTCCCGGCGATCTCGATCTCGCTGCTTCTGCTTTCCACCGCCAGTTTGGGGCGTATCACTGTCATTAGCGAGCCGTTGTGGCTGGTTGGAATGCTGTTGCAGGGTGTGCTAACCGTTGCCGTCGTCTCGGCTTGGATCGGGGCGCGCGCCTTTCAGACCGGGCACCTGAACCCTGCTTGGTTCATTCCAGCGGTGGGGAACGTGATCGTGCCGATCGCGGGCGTCCCCTTGGGATACCCCGAGATCAGCTGGTACTTCATGTCCGTCGGCCTGATTTTCTGGGTCGTGCTGATGACATTGGTGATGAACCGTCTGATTTTCCACGACCCGCTGCCGGGCAAGTTGCAGCCCACGCTGGTTATCCTGATCGCCCCTCCTGCCGTGGGGATGGTAGCTTGGTTGCGGTTGGTTGGTGATGTGGACAGCTTTGCGCGTATCCTTCTGAACGGAGCGTATCTGTTCACCCTGATCGTCGCCGTGCAACTGCCACGGATCGTCAAGCTGCCCTTCGCCATGAGCTTTTGGGCCCTCAGCTTTCCGGTGGCTGCGGCCACTATCGCCAGCTTCCAATATGCAATGAAAACCGGCAGCGCCGCACATCAGTATATCGGTTCTGGCTTTTTAATCGTTCTGGTGGTGATCATCACAGCGCTGGTGCTCAAAACCCTGCGCGCCATGGCCGCCGGGCAGATCTGCATACCGGAATAAACCCACGAAAAACCGGCCCAGAAACGGGGCCGGTTCTTGTCTTTGTCTAAACGCGATTAACCCAGCAGGCGGCGTGCGATCACCTGGGCTTGGATCTCGGCCGCGCCCTCAAAGATGTTCAGGATGCGGGCGTCACACAGGATGCGGCTGATCTTGTATTCCAGGGCAAAGCCGTTGCCACCGTGGATCTGCAGGCCGTTGTCGGCTGCAGCCCAGGCCACACGGGCGCCCAGAAGCTTGGCCATGCCAGCCTCGAGGTCGCAACGCTTGTCGTGGTCTTTCTGCCAGGCCGAGTAGTAGGTCAGCTGACGCGCGATCATGATTTCGACCGCCATCATGGCCAGTTTGTCCGACACGCGCGGGAAGTTGATCAGGGACTTACCGAACTGCTTGCGTTCTTCTGCATATTGCATCGCAACGTCCAGCGCCGACTGAGCGACACCGATCGCGCGGGCGGCGGTCTGAATGCGGGCTGCTTCGAAGGTTTTCATCAGCTGCTTGAAGCCCTGACCTTCGACACCGCCCAGCAGGTTGGCGCCTTTGACATGGAAGTTGTCAAAGCCCAGCTCGTATTCCTTCATGCCGCGATAGCCCAGAACCTCGATTTCGCCGCCGGTCATGCCTTCGGTCGGGAAGGGATTTTCGTCGGTGCCGGGGATCTTTTCAGCCAGGAACATCGACAGGCCTTTGTGGTCGGTCGTGTTCGGGTCGGTCCGGGCCAGCAGGGTCATCACGTGGGTCCGTGCGGCGTGAGTGATCCAGGTCTTGTTACCGGTGACGCGGTAATCGTCGCCTTCTTTGACGGCACGGGTGCGCAAGCTGCCCAGGTCCGAGCCGGTGTTCGGTTCGGTGAAAACAGCCGTGGGCAGGATTTCTGCTGCGGCCAGCTTGGGCAGCCAGTATTCTTTCTGCTCGTCGGTGCCGCCGCCCTCAATCAGTTCGGCCGCGATTTCCGAGCGCGTGCCCAGCGAGCCGACGCCGATATAGCCGCGCGACAGTTCTTCGGACACCACAACCATCGAGGCTTTGGACAGGCCGAACCCGCCGTATTCCTCGGGGATGGTCAGGCCAAAGACACCCATTTCGGCAAGTTCCTCGATGACTTCCATCGGGATCAGCTCGTCATTCAGGTGCCATTCATGGGCAAAGGGTTCGACCTTTTCCACGGCATAACGGCGGAACTGCTCGCGGATCATCTCCAGCTCGTCTTCCAGACCGGTGGCGCCCACGGTGATGTTGGCCGATTGCTCTTGCATCAGTTCGACCAGACGCTTGCGCGCGGCCGGGGTGTTGCCGCCGCTGACCAGCGTGTCGATCGCGTCGGTGTCCAGCGCGGAAACGTCGATCCCCAACGAGGGAAGGCGGGTGATCTCGGTCTGGCTCATGGGAATGCCGCCACGCAGCTGGGCCAGATATTCGCCAAAACCAATCTGCAGGATAAGCTGCTCGACCTCGCCAAAGGTGCCGGCGCTGCTAAGCCGTTCGGCCCAGGCCTGCATCTGGCGCAGCGATTCCACATAGGTGGCCAGCCACGACAGGCCATGCGCTGCGGCCTGATTTTCCTCGAGCAGCTTACCCGAGATACGGTCGCCTTCGGTCAGCAGTTCGCGCAACGAGGCCGTCGCAGCCTCAAGCACTGATTCAGCGGGAGCGACCGACGCTGCGGTCAGCGTCATCAGATCGGGAAGAATGATCGTTTTCGTCATATCAAGGTCCTGTCCGTCATGAGGCATGATTCACATCCTGTCTTTGGTTCGCACTCTCCTAGCTACTTTGCAGGTGCAGCGCAACAAAAATACGTTTGTTTATCGACTAATGTTCTAAAGTTGCGCGAGTGAAATATTGCAGTGCAGCACGGGGGAAACCTGCTAGAGCTTTGTCATGGAAAACATTTTAGGGGAAATGACCGGCGTAACCATGGCCCTGTGCCTGTTCGTCGCGCTTGTCGCCGGAATTATCAAAGGCATGGTCGGATTTGCTATGCCAATGATCATGATCTCGGGGCTCAGCGGAATTGTTGGGGCGGAATGGGCGCTGGCGGGGCTGATCTTGCCGACTGTCGCAACGAATCTATGGCAAGCTTTGCGGCAGGGATGGCGGCACGCTTGGGGCTCGATCAAACGGTTCCGTGTATTTTTGCTGGTCGGGGGCGTTGCGCTGCTTGGTAGCGCTCAGTTGGTGACGGTGCTGCCAGCGGACACTCTGCTGTTGATAATCGGGCTCGTTGTGGTTCTGTTCGCGCTGATACAAGTGCTTGGGGTGTCCATTCGACTGCCCAGCAAAGGATCGCGCAGGGCCGAGGCTGGTGTGGGCGCCTTCGCAGGTTTCGTTGGCGGGATGTCCGGCATCTGGGGGCCGCCTACAGTGATGTACCTGACTGCCATTAATACGCCCAAGCAGGACCAGATCCGCATCCAAGGAGTGATCTATGGACTGGGTGCAGTGGCGTTGCTTGGGGCGCATGTCGGTTCGGGTGTGGTGCGGGCCGAAACTTTGCCGTTTTCCTTGGCCATGCTGCCTGCGGCGCTGTTTGGCGCTTGGCTGGGCTTTCGCATTCAGGACAAAACGGACCAAGCCGCCTTTCGCAAGGCGACTTTGCTGGTACTTCTGCTTGCAGGTGCAAACTTGATCCGCAAAGGGCTGATCGGGTGAGTTGGTCCCTGCGATCAGGCCTTTGCGTTGCGCGCAGCGCGATCAGGCGGCGGGTTTGTAGTTTGCCACCGCGTCGATGAACGAACGGATCTGGCTTTTCAGACGCTCATCCGTGATTTTCGAGATAACACTCGCGATACGTGCGGTCTCTTCGTCGATCACAGGGCTGTCATCGCTTTGGTTTTCGTCCAGCCCGTCAAAGAAATAGGACGGCGGCACATCCAGGATGCGCGAGATTTCGAACAGTTTGCTGGCCGAAATCCGGTTGCGGCCCAGCTCGTATTTCTGAACCTGCTGAAAGGAGATGTCCAAGCCATTCGCCACATCAGTTTGCGTCAGGCCGCGCAACACGCGCAGGTTTTTAAGTTTTTTTCCGACATGTTCGTCTACAGGGTGTGACATTTTTGTATTCCACTATCTATTGTCACATTCCTTTCTATATAAACGCCCTTTGCGATCAATCTGTTAGAAATTACAACTTAAGGTGCGTTCATTTACCCATGATGGGTGATTTATTTACCATCTGGGGCGAAGATGATAGGTACATTGAATATATGCCTGCGCATAGTCTTTTCAGACGGTAAAATACTGTCATAACTTGAGCGGGTTACAAGTGTGGGGGTAAAGGTAGCATGAGCCGCAATCCAAGCTCTGGACTTTTGTTCGAACTGCTTCGGTCGTTCGTAACGCTTGCGCATACCTTGAACTTGTCTCGCGCTGTGCGTGAATTGGATTCCACCCGGCAGACCGTTCGGCGGCATATTAATATCTTAGAAGAGATCAAGGGCGCCCCGCTTTTTCATGTCGAGGACCGCCAATACCGACTCAGCGAGGCCGGGCGCCGGTCCTTGCGCGAGGCCGAGGATATCCTGGCCCGTGGCGAGACGTGGCTAAAGGATGAGGCTGGCCATATTGACGGTTTGTTCCATGTCGCACGGCAGGACGAGGCGACCGGCTGGCAGTTTTTCCTGCAGCAGCATCCGATCTCGTCCATCTGGACCGGAAGCTCGGCGCTGCTGCGCCGTGGGGTGAAATGCTGGGCCGAGGCTGAAGGTGCACTTGAGGCCGATGCCATGCAGCCCATTCGTCCCTACCTGATGGTCTTTCGCCGCTTTGAAGAGGATTGGGTATGCACCGAGGTCGGCAGCCAATCGTCTTATGCCACGTGGTATGGCTGGGCATGGGAGCGCAGCGCCGTTGGCCGCAGCGCCCCAAGCCTGCCGGGGGGCAAAGCACTGGCGAACCTGCTGTCTCAGCCCTTTGAAGAGGTCCGGGCAACTCATGGTCTGCGTTTCGATCATGTGCATACCCAGATGGCCCGTGGCGAGGCAGGTCAGATGGAGCCCATCAGCTTTAAGCGGCTGTTGATGGGCGGAACCTATCCTGACGGCAGTTACGCTTTGCTGTCTTTGGTTGAACGGACATACGATTTGCAGATCGAAGGCGTCTCGGATGAGCAGATCCGAACGATGCCTGCGTCCGAAGTTATGCACGTTTCAGACCCGGCTTTGCCGCCGGATTAACAAGGAAAAGACATTTCTCTCTTGTTTGGTCATCCTGATGGGGCACACAACCAAAAGGAGAGATTCGATGACAATTAGCGATGTTTTTGACGGAGCTCGGATGCTGACCGAAACGGTTTCGACCCTACAGGCGAACCAGATTTTCGTGACGGTCGGGGACGATTTCGAAGAATATGCTCGTATTGTAAAAGAGGGCCGACCCGAGCAACCGCTGGGACCGCCCTTCGACCCTGAGATGCAATTTTTGCCAACTTCCAGAGGTATTTGGGTGGTTGGTCACAACCCTCAAGGACAGCTGGTTCACACCCAGGCAATGCGCTTGTTGGACCTATGTGATCAAACTTTGGCGCGCTACATGTCCTCTCGTTACGGAGAGTTCCCGCCCGGTGGTGTTGGCATCGACATGGACGGTTCGTGGTTTCGTGCGGGACCCGGCGCAAAGCGAATCACGGGGCGCGCGTGCTACCATGGGGAAATGTGGCTTAAAGATGATGCAGCCTATCGTGGACGCGGATTGATTGATCATTTGGCACGTTTCGCATTCTTGACCGCATTGCTGCATTGGCAGCCGGATTTTATTTTCGGTTTCATCGTGCGAACTGTCGCGCGCCGGGGGCTGGCGGAACGCGAGGGCTACATGCATTCGGACCCCTATTGCCTGAGCTGGAAAATCGACGGTCGCAACGAGCCCTTGGACTGCAACATGGTCTGGATGGAGATCGACGATATTCGCCACGTGATGCATGTTCCGCTGGAACATAAAGAACCCGTGGCGGCCTAAGGTATGGACCGGGTGGGGTCAAACCAGGGGGTAGAAAAAGTAACGCCCCGGCGCGTGGGCCGGGGCGTTACAGATTAGCGATGAATGACAGGCTTAGCCGATTGCGGCGGCTTTCACGTCTTCGTCGATGTAGGGCAGGTATTGCTCGAAGTTATCCGAGAACATTTGAACCAGTTTCGCGGCTTGTGCGTCATAGGCTGCGCTGTCGGCCCAGGTCTGGCGCGGGTCCAGCAGGGTGTCATCAACACCAGCCACGGAAACCGGCACTTCGAAGCCGAAGTTTTTGTCCTTGCGGAACTGAGCGTCGTTCAGCGACCCGTCCAGCGCGGCGGTCAGCAGGGCACGGGTTGCCTTGATCGGCATACGCGAGCCGGTGCCAAAAGCGCCGCCGGTCCAGCCGGTGTTCACCAGCCAGCAGGTTGCACCGTAGGACGCGATCTTTTCGCGCAGCAGGTTGCCGTAGGCCTCGGGGCGGCGCGGCATGAAGGGCGCGCCAAAGCAGGTCGAGAAGGTCGGAGTGGGTTCAACCACGCCGCGCTCGGTGCCCGGGGTCTTCGAGGTGAAGCCGGACAGGAAGTGGTACATCGCCTGCGCCGGGGTCAGACGCGAGATCGGAGGCAAAACGCCATACGCATCACAGGTCAGCAGGATGATGTTTTTCGGGTGACCACCCTGAGCCTCGGGCGAGGCGTTCGAGATATACTCCAGCGGATAGGCGCAGCGCATGTTCTCGGTCAGCGAGCTGTCTTCGAAATCCAGCTCCAGGGTCTCTTCGTCGTAAACCATGTTTTCGATCACGGTGCCGAACTTCGAGGTGGTCGCGTAGATTTCAGGCTCGGCCTCGGCCGACAGGTTGATCGTCTTGGCATAGCAGCCGCCTTCGAAGTTGAAGGTGCCGCGATCCGACCAGCCGTGTTCGTCATCACCGATCAGGGTGCGCGAGGGGTCTGCAGACAGGGTGGTTTTACCAGTGCCCGACAGGCCAAAGAAGATGGCCGCGTCAACCGGGTTGCCAATTGCGTGGTTGGCCGAGCAGTGCATCGGCATCACGCCTTTTTCGGGCAGCAAGTAGTTCAGCAGGGTGAAGACCGATTTCTTGTTTTCACCTGCGTACTCGGTGCCGCCGATCAGGATCAGCTTCTTGTCGAAGTTCATCGCGATGACGGTTTCAGTGCGGCAGTTGTGACGCTCGGGGTCAGCCTGGAAGCTGGGGCAGTTGATGACGGTGAAGTCCGCCAGGAAGCTGTCCAGCGCGGCGCGTTCGGGGCGGCGCAGCATGTGGCGGATGAACAGGTTGTGCCATGCAAGCTCGGTTACCATGCGCACGTTGATCGAATAGGCCGGGTCCGAACCGCCCACCAGATCCTGAACATAGTAGTCCTTGCCCTTCATATGCTCGAGCATATCGGCATAGAGATTGTCAAAGCCTTCGGGCGACATGGCGCGGTTGTTTTCCCACCAGATGGTGTCCACAACACTTTCGGTTTTGACGACATGTTTGTCCTTGGGCGAACGGCCAGTGAATTTGCCGGTGGACACCAGGAAGGCGCCGCCGTTACCCAGTTTCCCTTCACCCTTCTTGAGCGCGGCTTCGATCAGCGCGGGCTCCATAAGATTGTAAAAGACATTGCCCAGCCCTTCGATCCCTTGATCGTCCAGGCGGAATTCCGGGTTTACCCGTCCAAATGTCATAATGCCAAGCTCCTGTAGCCGCGCAGTCCGCGGCGTTGTCTTTACACGCGGTGCGGGCTCCCTCCCGCACTGACCGGGTCGCCCCGATAACGGGCCTCTTAGCATGTCATTTCCATGAAGGAACAGGACGGTTTAACGCAGTTAGCGCAACCAAGCGCAGTTTAGCGCAATCAGTGCCGAAAAAGGCCGGTACGGGCGGCGGGCAGGCCTTGATGAGGGTGAAAATTATCAATGCATTGAGGAATCAGGCCCACAATTGGGGTGAAATCACAGCTGATTCGCAGATTTGGATTGATTGCCGACGCCAAACAACGGCATAATAAAAAGAAAAATCTGATAAATGAGCAGTACAAGGAATTTGGAAATGTCCAAGATCGCCCTAGTGGACGATGACAGGAATATCCTGACGTCCGTGGCCATGACCCTTGAGGCAGAAGGGTTTGAGGTCGAAACATACAATGACGGTCAATCCGCGCTGGATGCGTTCAACAAGAAACTCCCGGACATGGCAGTTCTGGATATAAAGATGCCGCGCATGGATGGTATGGACCTGTTGCAGCGTCTGCGCCAGAAAACCTCGATGCCCGTGATCTTCCTGACCTCCAAAGACGATGAGATCGATGAAGTTCTCGGGCTTCGCATGGGGGCGGATGACTATGTGAAAAAGCCGTTCTCGCAGCGCCTGCTGGTCGAACGCATTCGTGCACTTCTGCGCCGCCAAGACGCCGTTGCTGGCGACGTGGTTGGCGACACCGAAGAAACCAAGGTGATGGAGCGCGGCGAGCTGCGCATGGATCCCTTGCGTCACGCGGTGGCTTGGAAGGGTCAGGATGTGTCGCTGACCGTGACCGAATTCCTGTTGCTTCAGGCCCTGGCCCAGCGACCGGGTTTCGTAAAATCGCGCGATCAGCTGATGGACGTGGCTTACGACGATCAGGTCTATGTCGATGACCGCACGATCGACAGCCATATCAAGCGGTTGCGCAAGAAGATGCGTTCGGTCGACAATGAGTTTTCGGCGATCGAGACGCTCTATGGTATCGGCTACAGATATAACGAAGAATAATGGCTCTCGCGGAAGGGATGCATTTGCGGGAAACGGCGCCCAAGCGTGACGGAGATGTTGTGCTGGGTGACGAATTCGTCGCCCCGGACAGCACCGTCGAAAAAGAAATTCGGGCCCGTCGGGCCCGTCGCGGATTTCTGACGCTGAACCGGTCGCCGCTGACTCGCAAGATCATCACGTTCAACCTGATTGCGTTGAACGTGCTTGTCGCGGGTGTGCTGTTGCTCAATTCGTCTCGTGATTCACTTGTTGTGGATCGCGTCAACGCCTTGACGTCACAAGCCGAGCTTGTTGCCGATGTGGTCGAGGCGCAGCTACCCAAAGGTGCGCCGGCCAGCTTGGCCTCGGGGGACGGAATTGATGTTCTGGATACGCTCAATGGGCTGGATTTACGCCGTGGGGTCGAGGTTTATGTCTTTAGCGTCTCGGGCGAGCTGATCGCCGCGGGGCAGGGCAAGGGCGTTGCGATGTCGCGGAACTCGGATGACGGGGGTTCGACACTGATTTCGGACGCTCTGGCCACTGCGGCCGAGCTTGGGGGCGCACGGGATCGTCGCAATACCGCTGCCGGACGCATTCGCATCCCTGATTTGACCGCGCGCCCGGACGAGATTGGCCGGCTGTCATCGGCGCTTCGGGGTATGGTTTCGGCGCTGTATGACCGGATCGACAGCAACGAACAGTTCGCAGCGGACGTGGCCCACGAGATCAAGAATCCGCTGGCCAGTTTGCGCTCGGCCGTGGGGACGCTACGCGTGGCGCAACGGGAAGACCAACGCGAGAAACTGCTGGATGTGATCGACCACGATGTGCGTCGACTGGACCGGTTGGTCAGCGATATTTCCAACGCCTCGCGACTGGACAGCGAACTTGTCAAAGAAGAGCAAGAAAGCTTCAACCTTTTGAAAATGGTTGGAAATCTTGGCGAGTATCTTGGGCAGCAAGCCGAGGAAAAAGGCATCGAGTTCATCATGGACATCCCCGATGGGCCGATTACGATCCATGGGCTAGAGGCGCGCCTGGCTCAGGTTTTTGTGAACCTGATTACCAACGCGATCAGCTTTTGCGAGGATGGCGATGCGATCCGTGTCTGGGTGCGCCAGCGTGACAATCGTGTGCTGGTCGTGGTCGAGGATACGGGTCCCGGCATTCCCGAGCAGGCGCTGACCAAGGTGTTCAAGCGGTTTTATTCCGAACGGCCAGAAAACCAGTTCGGAAATAATTCGGGCTTGGGGCTGGCCATTTCAAAGCAGATCATCGAGGCGCATGGCGGCGTGATCTGGGCAGAAAACATTCGCCCGACCGAAGCCGACCCAACCTCAGAGCCGCTGGGCGCGCGCTTTGTGGTCGGTCTTCCCGTCTGACGTGCCGGAAAAAGAAACAGTCATACACGCAAGTGCGGTGGCCCTGAATGGGGCCGCCGTTTGCATTCTGGGGCCAAGCGGGTCGGGGAAATCGGCCCTGTCATTGCAGTTGATGGCCTATGGGGCCAAGCTGGTCTCGGACGATCGCTGCCGTATCTGGCGCCAGGAGGAGCAGCTGCGCATAGACGCCCCGGACACCATTCGCGGCCAGATAGAGGCCCGCGGCGTTGGCATATTGAATGCCGTCCAGTCCGAGCCCGCGCTTTTGGCCCTGTGGGTGGACCTGACGCAGGAAGAAGTTCACAGACTGCCGCCAAATCGTGAAAAGGTTTGTCTGGGCGTTTCCCTGCCGATCGTCCACAATGTGCGGGCGCAGCATTTCGCAGCCGCGATTCTTCAATATCTCAGGGCGGGCAGGCACGCTTAGGCACATGCAAGATCAGATCGAAAACCAAGGCCAACACAAACGGTTGGTCCTGATTACCGGCCCGTCAGGCGCCGGGCGCAGCACGTCGATCCGCACGTTAGAGGATTTGGGATTCGAGGCGATCGACAACCTGCCGCTCAGCCTGCTGCCCCGTTTGCTTGAGGGGCCACCGCTGGGCAGTGATCTGGCGCTGGGACTGGACGTGCGAAACCGAGATTTCTCGGTTAATGCGCTGATCGAAAGCATTGATCAAATGTCCAATCTGCCGGGTATCAGCCCTGAGGTGCTTTATCTGGACTGTCGCCGAGATGTCTTGTTGCGCCGCTTTTCCGAGACACGCCGCAGGCACCCTTTGGCGCCTGCTGAAAACCCTGATCAGGGCATCGCCCGCGAGCTGGACCTGTTGGTGCCTATCAAGGCTCGCGCCGACATTCTGATCGACAGCTCGGAAATGACACCGCACGACCTGAAGGCCGAGGTCGAGCGTCTGTTCACGGGCGAAACCGGGAGGCATCTGGCCGTTTCCGTAAACTCGTTCTCCTATAAACGTGGGCTGCCGCGCGGGATGGATATGGTTTTCGACTGCCGTTTTCTGCGTAACCCTTATTGGGACGAAAGCCTGCGCGGTTTGGATGGGCGCAGCGACGGCGTGGTCGACTATGTCTCGCAGGATGCGCGGTTCGATGGGTTTTTCCAGCGCGTGTTTGACCTTACGGAAATGCTGCTGCCCGCCTACCGGGACGAGGGCAAAGCCCATTTTGCCATTGGTTTTGGTTGCACCGGTGGACAACATCGTTCGGTTGCAATTGCAGAAAAGCTGTCCAAGGCCCTTGCGGATCATGGGTGGCAAGTGTCAACTAGGCACAGAGAAATTGAGCGCAAGGAAAATGCTGCATCGCAGCCAATCGGCGCTTTGAACGTGACGGCTAAGTAAAGGAAGGCAAGCGTGATCGGTATCGTCATCGTCGCGCATGGTGGGCTGGCCCGGGAATACCTGGCCGCAGTCGAACATGTGGTCGGAGCCCAAAACGGAATCCGTGCGATCTCGATCGAGCAAGAGCATGACCGCAGCCAGAAACAGCGCGAAATTTGCGAGGCCGCGGACTCGGTCGATCAGGGCGAGGGCGTGGTTGTCGTCACCGACATGTTCGGTGGATCGCCGTCAAACCTTTCGTTGCTGGCCTGTCAGCCCGAGGGTCGCCGAATTCTTTACGGGGCAAATTTGCCAATGCTGATCAAGCTGGCAAAAAGCCGCCACATGACCGTAGCCGATGCTGTCCGCAGCGCCACAGAGGCGGGACGCAAGTATATTGACAGCCAAAACATTTCCCAAGATTGATGCCGCATGACTGAAACGACGCTACGCAACCTGAAAATTGTGAATGAAAAGGGCCTGCACGCCCGTGCTTCGGCCAAACTGGTCGAAGTGGTCGAAGGCTTCGATGCGCGTGCCGAGGTCAGCCGCGACGGCATGTCGGCCTCGGGCGACAGTATTATGGGGCTTTTGATGTTGGCAGCCTCGAAGGGAACCACTATTGAGGTGCGGACCTCGGGCGCGGATGCGGCCGCCTTGGCCGACGCCATCGAAACCCTTGTGGCGGACCGGTTCGGGGAAGACATGTAAGCGCCGTCTGGCGCAATGAAAGTGGTGCCCTCGCGTTGGAAGACAAAGCTAGCGAACAACAAATGCATGTAGCGCATGAGGTCGAGCACACGACCTATGACCGGCGCTCGCTGACCTATGCGAGCACTTTTGACAGCCCCATGACCGCGCTGACGATCAAG
Organism: Thalassovita sp.; assembly: GCF_965218685.1. Taxonomy (GTDB): domain Bacteria; phylum Pseudomonadota; class Alphaproteobacteria; order Rhodobacterales; family Rhodobacteraceae; genus Thalassobius. The sequence continues at coordinate 1,336,819 of NZ_OZ244657.1, forward strand.
ACCATTGAATGGCTGACCGGTAAGTTTTCGATTCTTCGGATGATCCGCAAGTTCGAACGTCAGGGCGCGCCGCAAGGTCAGGCTTTTTGGCGTGCGGCATTGGATGTCATGGGCATTCCGCTGCTGACCCCTCAGGAACAGATTGATCGCATTCCGCTAGAAGGTCCCGTTGTCGTGGTTGCCAACCACCCGCATGGCCTGGTCGACGGCATGGTTCTGGCCGAGCTGATCGGGCGCCGCCGCGATGATTACCGCATCCTGACCCGCGCCCTGCTGACAGGTATCGACGAGGTCGCATCGTCCTACCTGATCCCGGTGCCCTTCCCACACGAGGAAGACGCGCAGCGCAAGTTCGTGGAAATGCGGGCCCAAGCGATGGCGATGCTGAAAAAGGGTGGGCTGATCACCGTCTTCCCTTCGGGTGTTGTGTCATCCTCGGAAACCATGTTCGGGCCGGCGATCGAGGCAGAGTGGAATGTTTTCACCGCGCAGATGATCCGCCGTTCGGGCGCGCGCGTTGTGCCGATCTATTTCCCCGGATCGAATTCACGTTGGTACCAGATGGCCAACCGAATTTCGGCCACCCTGCGCCAAAGCCTGCTGCTGCACGAGATCGTCCACAGCTGTAACAAGCCGCAAAAGCCCATCGTTGGCCACCCGCTGACGGACGCCCAGATGGAGCGTCTAAGCAGTGACCCGCGCGGCTTTATGGCCTGGCTGCGCGAGCACACATTGTCGTTGAAAGACTGACGCTAGCGCGTCGGTACGGGCGTTTCCCCGCGATAGTCATAGAACCCGCGTTGGGTCTTGCGGCCCAGCCAGCCGGCCTCGACATACTTGGTCAACAGCGGGCAGGGGCGATATTTCGTGTCCGCCAACCCGTCGTGCAGCACGTGCATGATCGCCAGGCAGGTATCCAGACCGATGAAATCGGCCAGTTCCAGCGGGCCCATCGGATGGTTGGCCCCCAGCTTCATCGCGCTATCAATCGAGGCCACGTTGCCCACGCCCTCGTACAGGGTATAGCAGGCCTCGTTGATCATCGGCACCAGGATGCGGTTCACGATGAAGGCCGGAAAATCCGAGGCGCTGGCCGCGGTCTTATCCAGATTGTTCACGATTTTCAGGCAGGCCTGATAGGTCTCTTCATCCGTGGCGATGCCGCGGATCAGTTCGACCAGTTTCATCACCGGAACCGGGTTCATGAAGTGAAAGCCCATGAAGCGCTCGGGGCGATCGGTGCGGCTGGCCAGACGAGTGATCGAAATCGAAGAGGTGTTCGTGGTCAGGATCGTCTGCGGCGCCAGATGGGGCAGCAGGGTTTCGAAAATCTTGTTCTTAACGTCCTCACGCTCGGTTGCGGCCTCGATGATCAGGTCCTGAGGGCCAAGATCCGGCAGATCCATGGTGGTTTTGATGCGCGCGAAAGCCTCGGCCTTGGCGTCAGCGTCAAGCAGATTGCGGCTGACTTGACGTTCCATGTTCTTGTCGATCAGGGCCAAGGCTGCGTTCAGCGCGTCCTGATTGATATCATTCAACATGACATCATAGCCGGCGACAGCCATCACATGAGCGATCCCGTTGCCCATCTGGCCCGCGCCGATCACCCCAACCGATTTGATTTCCATGCGCCTCGATCCTCTCTCTCAGTTTGAGTGGAGCATACGCATGCGGCCAAGGATGCCGCAAGGGCATCGAGTGTCGAAAATTCGAGGTGAATTGGAAATTTAGCAGTTTTTCAATGAGTTCCCCTGATTCTCGTTCCTGGGTGAAAATATGGTGGGTGAGATGACCTATGAACACGCTGGGGCGGGGGCCCTTGACTATCTATCCTGTGGCTATGGCCAGACGAGGCTGCAATTTCGGGGGCCTGAAAAGTCGTTGGATCAGCCCTATGCAGCCTTCATTGGCGGGACCGAAACCTATGGCAAATTTGTTCCGCGACCCTATCCGTCGTTGATCGAGGATATGTCCGGCGTTACCGCCGTTAATTTGGGGGTGATCAACGCGGGGATCGAGACGTTTCGGTCCGATCAGACCGTGTTGGACATTGCGCGCGGGGCCGAATTCGTCGTGCTGCAGCTTATGGGGCCGGAGTATGTCAGTAATCGATATTACTCGGTACATCCGCGCCGCAATGACCGCTTCGTACGCGCCAATCGCGTTCTGCGGGACCTTTATCCCGAAGTGGACTTTACCGAGTTTCATTTCGTCGGCCATTTGCTGCACCGGTTACGCCGCGTCTCGGTCAGGAAATTCTCGAAGGTGATCGGGGAATGCCGGCGTGAATGGCTGACCTCTTACGCCAGTCTGCTGCACAGGATTGGCCGTCCGGTTGTTGTTCTTTGGTTGCCAAGGCACGCGCAACCACGCGGGGTTTCTGACGATTTCGTCAATGAGCGCTTGCTGGCCCCGTTGGAAAAACGATGTGCAGCAATGGTGCATGTTGCGCCTGATCGGGCAGCGACAACCGAGGGGACCGCGGGAATGGTCTTCGGTCAGATGGAGGGCTTTGCCGCCGCCGACCTGCCAAATCCCAAGATGCACGCTGCAATCGCCGAGGCGCTGAATAAGGCTTTGATCCGTGCAGGATTGGCTTAGGGGTGCCAAAACCTTGGGCGATTTGGGACAAGAGCTGCCGCAACACAAACCGTTTCGTTTGAAATTCGGGGGGCAGGGCATAGCCTGTTCAGGCGGTCGCAAAATTGGCCGGCGGAAAGAGTTTCAAATGATACGGGGCTTCGAACCCACTGATGCAGACCAAGCGGCCTCTTTGTTGGCCCGAGCCTATGAGCGAGATGACGAACTGAACCTGGTCCAGTCGCTGCGCGAAAGGGGGGAGCTGCAAACAGAGCTTGTCTGGGATCAGGATGGCGTGATCCTTGGTCACGCAACGATGGCGCGTCACCTGCATCCCATTGGCTGGCAAACGATCAGTACCGTTGCGGTGGACGCTTCGGTGCGTGGGCAGGGCATCGGCAGCGATCTGGTGCGCGCCTGCCTAGAAGCCGCACGTCAGGCAGACGCTGGCGCCGTCACTGTGCTGGGCAATGTGCGCTATTATCAAAGGTTTGGCTTTACACGCTCGGCCGCCGAGGCGCTGGAAACGCCGTTTTCCAGGGATGAAACCCTGATGTATCCAATCCGCATCGAGAACGCCGGGATCATGGCCGAGCTTGTCTACCCGGCGCCATATTCTCGGTCCTAAGGTTCGATTGTCCAGCCGTATCCGTAGTGAGTGCATTTACCATGCCACTTGGTGTTGCGCGATCTTTCATATTGGGAAACCCGGATGGTCATTGCGCAGACGCTGGAATTCATCGAAAACGGGGCGCCCGATCAAGACAGGACCAGGTCTGGGGAGGGCCGAATTTCACTTGCTCGATAGGGCCATGTTCAGGGAATCGCGGTATGCAGACATTGTCTTTGACCTTGCAAAACGCGCAGGTGCTGCGACCCGATGGAGTTTCTGTCGGGGATTTGAGCCTGCATGCAGGGCAGATCGTCGACACATGCCCCGGCCGCCAGATTGACCTAAGCGGGTTTCACATAAGGCCGGGGATTATCGATGTGCACGGGGACGGGTTTGAGCGTCATCTGGCACCACGACGCGGTGCGATGAAGGATCTCTCGGTCGGGCTGGCCGCAACCGAGGCCGAGCTGGCCGCGAACGGGATCACCACAGCCGTACTGGCCCAGTTCTGGAGCTGGGAGGGCGGCATGCGCGGACCCGATTTTGCCCTGCGGATGCTGCAGGCGCTGGAACGCTATGACAGTCAAGGCACCGACATGCGCGTTCAGCTGCGGTTCGAAACTCACATGCTGGAGGATTACGCGCAGATCATTCAGATCGTCGAACGCCATGGCATCGGCTTTGTCGTGTTCAACGACCATCTACCCCATGACGCGCTGGACAGGGGCAAGCGCCCCCCAAGATTGACCGGGCAGGCGCTGAAGGGCGGGCGCTCACCCGAGGCGCACCTTGAAATGCTCAAGGCGCTGCATGCCAACGGACCGCAGGTACCACAGGCGATGGCCGGGCTTGCGGAACGCTTGGCGGGCATGGGGGTGATCATGGGCAGCCATGATGATCGGACGCCCGAGGCGCGGCTGCAGGCGCGGAACATGGGATTGCGCGTGTCCGAGTTTCCCGAAACCCGCGTGGCTGCCGAGGCTGCCTCTGCCAGCGGCGACCCAATTGTACTGGGCGCGCCTAACGTCGTTCGGGGGGGGTCGCATTCAGGGAATGTCAGCGCGGTCGAGTTGATTGCGGATGGGTTGGGCGACGCCTTGGCATCGGATTACCACTATCCCGCGCCGCTTCAGGCAGCGTGGGCGTTGGGGCGTTGGGACCTGGTTTCGGAGGGCCCTGCGCACCTGCTGGGGCTCGAAGATCGGGGCCGCATTGAGCCGGGAAAAAGGGCCGATCTGGTAGTGCTGGACAGCCAAGGGCGGGTTGGCGCTACAATAGCCGGAGGACAAGTGACCCACCTGAGCGGAGAGGCAGCAGCCCGTTTTATCGGCTAGGGCCCGCGCAGCGCATTCGGCGCAGCACGGTGAATAATTCTTGGCGGAGTAACAGGCTAGCCGCGGATGCGGTTGACGTGACCCATCTTGCGGCCAGGCTTGGTTTCGGCTTTGCCATAAAGATGCAGCGCGGCGTTCGGTTCGGCCGCGATCGCGGGAACGCGGTCCATGTCGTCACCAATCAGGTTTTCCATCACCACGTCCGAGTGGCGCGAGCCATCCCCCAAAGGCCAACCAGCAACGGCGCGGATGTGTTGTTCGAACTGATCGATGGCGCAGCCATTCTGCGTCCAGTGGCCCGAGTTGTGCACGCGCGGTGCGATCTCGTTCACGATCAGACCCTTGGACGTGACGAACAGCTCGACCCCCATGGTGCCAACATACGCCAGCGCGTTCAGGATTTTTCCGGTCAGCAGAACGGCGTCCATTTTCTGGCTGCCGGTCAGGTTGGCAGGCACGGTGGTGGTGTGCAGGATACCATCGCGGTGGACGTTTTCGCCGGGGTCAAAACAGGCCACCTGACCGTCCGCGGCACGGGTGCCAATGACCGAGACCTCGTGGGTGAAGTTCACGAAGCCTTCTAGGATGGCGGGGGCGCCAGCCATGTCGGCCAGTGCCTTTTCGGCGTCATCCGGCGATTTCAGGCGCGATTGCCCTTTGCCGTCATAGCCAAAACGGCGGGTTTTCAGGATAGCGGGTGCGCCGATTTCTTCGATCGCCTCCGCCAGATCCACCTCGTCATCGACGGCGGCAAAGGGGGCGGTTTGCAGGCCCAGCTCGGACAGAAAAGCCTTTTCGGTCAGGCGATCCTGACTGACGGCCAGCGCCCGGCGGTTGGGACGGATCGGTTTCAGCGATTCCAGAATATCCAGCGCCGAGGTGGGAATGTTCTCGAACTCATAGGTGATCACGTCCACGGTTTCGGCAAAGGCGCGCAGGGCGGCCTCGTCCTCGTAGGCGGCCGTGGTCACGGTGTGGGCCACGTCCGCAGCGGGCGGGTTGGTGCCCGGCTCGAAGATATGGGTCTTGAAGCCCAGCCGCGAGGCCGCGACGGATAGCATTCGGCCTAATTGGCCGCCGCCCAGAATGCCAATGGTTGCGCCGGTTTGCAGTACGTCAGTCATCGGAAGGCTCGTCAGGAATAGAGGCAGAAAGGGCATCGCGCCAGGCGTCCAGACGCTGGGCGATCTCGGGGTCATTGTTGGCCAGAATGCCGGCGGCCATCAGGCCCGCGTTCTTGGCACCAGCGCCGCCGATGGCCATGGTCGCAACAGGGAAGCCGCGGGGCATTTGCAGGATCGAGTACAGGCTGTCGACACCGGACAGGGCCTTGGTCTGCACCGGAACGCCGATTACCGGCACACGGGTTTTCGAGGCCATCATGCCCGGCAGATGCGCAGCGCCTCCGGCACCGGCGATAATCACGTGCAAACCGCGGTCCACAGCGGTTTTGCCATAGGTCCACAGACGGTCAGGGGTTCGGTGAGCGGACACGATCTTGGCCTCGTATGCGATGCCCAGTTCGTCCAGCACATCGGCTGCTTCTTTCATGGTGGGCCAGTCCGATTGGCTGCCCATGATGATGCCCACTTTTACGTCAGTCATTCTGCGCCCCTTATTCTGCGAGCGCGCACTATAGCCAAGGCCGTCGTTTACGCAATGATATCCGGCGTCAAACGATCCTCGATGATCGCGATCATGTCCTTGAGACGTAGTTTTTTCTTTTTCAGGCGCCGAATGGTCAACTGATCGGCGGTTCCGCGTTCGACCATGGCCGTGATGGCCTGATCCAGATCGCGGTGTTCTTGCCGAAAAACCTCAAGCTCCACCCGCAGGACTTCTTCGGTTTTCATCGAAATGTCGCTTTGGGCGTTCATGGCTATGATTCTTATTGTTGGCTACCTGCGTAACATACTGAAAACCAACCTTTTCGCAAAGCCCTTGCGCCCACGCGTCGCGATGCCCATATTTCTTTCAACGGGTCGCCTGATTGGGGCCCACCAAACTGGACTGTCGCTTAAACGTAAGGACGTGCCGATGACTAAACTTACCTTGGGGTCTCACCCGTACATGCTGGGCTTTGACCAGCTGGAGCGCTTGCTGGAGCGCAATGCGAAATCGGGGAACGAAGGGTATCCGCCCTTCAATATCGAGCAGACCTCAGAGAATTCCTACAGAATCACCCTGGCCGTCGCCGGTTTCGCCGAGGACGAGCTGGCCATAACCGTCGAGGATCGACAACTGGTGATCCGGGGACGTCAGCGCGAGGATAACGACGGCCGCATTTTCCTGCATCGCGGGATTGCTGCTCGTCAGTTTCAGCGCAGCTTCGTTCTGGCCGATGGGGTCGAAGTAGGCGAGGCCGTCATGGAAAACGGCCTGCTGCATGTCGACCTGACGCGCGCCTTACCGGAAACGGTGGTTCAGAGGATCAACATAAAGAAAGGGTAAGTCATGGATACCAAGTATGATTTCGATCAGGACGCCGAGGATCGCATCGTCTATGTCCGCCGCGTGAATGTTGCGGACCTGCCCGAAGAGCTGCAAGAGGCGGTGGAAGGCGAGGAAACGCTTTATGCGGTCCATTCGGCCGAAGGCGAACGTCTGGCGGTCGTCAAGGATCGCAAACTGGCCTTTCTTCTGGCGCGTCAGCATGAATACGAGCCTGTCGCGGTACACTGATCGTCACAGACACACACGAACGAAAACGCCCCGCTGATTTCAGCGGGGCGTTTCTGTTTCAATCCTGAACGGATCAGGTGGCCGAGATCAGGCCCATCGATTCCAGCTTAAGCAGGACCTGGTGGGCGCAGTTGTCCACATCGACGTTTTCGGTCTCGACGGACAGTTCGGGGTCTACGGGCACATCATAAGGGTCCGAGATGCCGGTGAACTCTTTGATCTTGCCTTCGCGCGCCAGCTTGTACAGGCCTTTGCGGTCGCGGCGTTCACACTCTTCGATCGAGGTCGCAACGTGGATTTCGACGAAGGCGCCGAACTGTTCCACGTCTTCGCGAACGGCACGGCGGGTGGTTGCGTAAGGCGCGATGGGCGCACAGATCGCGATACCACCGTTCTTGGTGATTTCGCTGGCCACATAGCCGATACGACGGATGTTCAGGTCGCGGTGCTCTTTGCTGAAGCCCAGCTCGGAGGACAGGTTCTTACGAACGATATCACCATCCAGCAGGGTCACCGGGCGGCCGCCCATTTCCATCAGCTTGACCATCAGCGCGTTGGCGATGGTGGATTTACCCGAGCCCGAGAAGCCGGTGAAGAAGACGGTAAAGCCCTGTTTCGAACGCGGCGGCGAAGTGCGGCGCAGTTCCTTGACCACTTCGGGGAACGAGAACCATTCAGGAATTTCCAGACCTTCGCGCAGACGACGGCGCAATTCAGTGCCCGAGATGTTCAGGATGGTGACGTCATCTTTGTCTTTGATTTCGTCGATGGCTTCGTATTGCGCACGCTCCGAGACCCAAACCATGTGCTTGAAGTCGACCATTTCGAGGCCGATTTCATCCTCGTGCTGGCGGAACAGCTCTTGTGCATCATAGGGGCCATAGAAATCTTCGCCCTGGCTGTTTTTGCCGGGGCCAGCGTGGTCGCGGCCAACGATGAAGTGGGTGCAGCCGTGGTTGGCGCGGATCAGGCCGTGCCAGACAGCCTCGCGCGGGCCAGCCATCCGCATGGCCAGGTTCAGCAGCGACATGGTGGTGGTGGACTGGGGGTACTTGTCCAGGACTGCCTCGTAGCAGCGTACGCGGGTGAAGTGGTCAACGTCGCCCGGTTTGGTCATGCCAACAACGGGGTGGATCAGCAGGTTGGCCTCGGCCTCGCGCGCGGCGCGGAAGGTCAGCTCTTGGTGGGCGCGGTGCAGCGGGTTGCGGGTCTGGAATGCAACCACTTTGCGCCAGCCCAGCTTGCGGAAATAGGCGCGCAGTTCGTTCGGGGTGTCGCGGCGACCGCGGAAGTCATAGTGCACGGGCTGCTGGATGCCGGTGACCGGGCCACCCAGATAAATTTTGCCAGCGGTGTTGTGCAGATAGTTCACGGCGGGGTGTGCATCATCATCGGCGCCAAAGACTTTCTCGGCTTCGATGGCTTTGTTCGGCTCCCAGCGGTCGGTGACGGTCATAGTGCCCAGGATCACGCCTTCCTGATCGCGCAGGGCGATGTCCTGGCCGATTTCAAGTTTCTCGGCGAACTCTTCGCTGACATCCAGGTTGATGGGCATCGGCCACAGCGAACCATCGGCCAGGCGCATGTTCTCGACAACGCCATTGTAGTCTTCCTCGGTCAGGAAGCCCTTCAGCGGGTTGAAGCCGCCGTTCATCAGCAGTTCCAGATCGCAGATCTGGCGGGGGGTCAGATCCCAGCTAACCAGATCGGCTGCTTCGACCTTCAGTTTCTGGGCCGAGTCATACGACACGTACAGCTCGGGGATGGGTGCAAGATTATTTTGCATGATTTGTATCCTACTCTTGAAAGGAATAAGGCCACTGGTCGTGCCGGTAAGTTCAGCATGCAGAGCTTCGTACTCTGCAAATTTTCGGTTCAGGAATTGATCGGTAAGCCGGTTCTTCTCGGCCGCGCCGCGGGTCGTGATCGCATAGGCGAAGCGCTGACGCTTGTCGGGTCCATTGCGTTCTGTGACCTTGATCAGCCCGGCATCGGCGGTGGTGCGCAAGAGCGTATTCAGGCGACCCAATGAGACCCCAAGCGCACTTGCCGTCGCCCGCTGTGTGGCCTCTGGCGCGATATCCAGCTGGCGCAGCAGGCGAAAGAGCATATCCTCTTCGGCGGCGTTAGGTTTGGGGGGGTTCATTGCGAGTCTCTGGCGGGCGGATCAATATGTGTTCACGAGTGAACGCATATCAGTCAAAGTGTGTTCAGCAAAGAACAGACTTGCCGCTGCGACGTAAATTCACAATTTAAGGTAGGCTTTCTGCATTTTTAAGCAGAAGCGGAACCTGGTTCCATGCGCAGCCACAAGTGTGATGGCCTGCGCCACGGTCACGCGCATTTGCGGAACAAGGTGTGACGCGCTTCGGGGGTGTTCCCCCAAAGCGCGTACTTGATTATTCCTGTTCGGCCAGCCAGCGTTCGGCGTCCAGGGCCGCCATGCACCCCATTCCGGCGCTGGTCACGGCCTGACGGTATTTGTGGTCGGTCAGATCGCCTGCCGCAAAAACACCGGGGATCGACGTTTCGGTCGTGCCGGGCTTGACCGAGACATAGCCGCCGTTGTGCAGCTCCAGCACGTCCTTAACCAGCTCGTTAGCTGGCGCGTGGCCGATGGCGACGAATACGCCTTTGCACGGGATCTCGGATACTTCGCCGGTTTCCACATGTTTGACGCGCACCGCGGTGACGCCTTTGGGATTGTCCTCGCCGACGACCTCATCCAGCACGTGGTGCCAAAGAGGTTCGATCTTTTCGTTCTTCATCAGCCGGTCGATTAAGATCTTTTCGGCGCGCAGCTCGTCGCGGCGGTGGATCAGCGTGACCTTGCTGGCGAAGTTGGTCAGGAAAAGCGCCTCTTCCACGGCGGTATTGCCGCCACCGATCACCACGATTTCCTGGCCCCGATAAAAGAAGCCGTCGCAGGTAGCGCAGGCCGAGACGCCAAAGCCCTTATAGGCCTCTTCGCTTTCCAAACCCAGCCACTTGGCGCGGGCGCCGGTGCACAGGATCACCGCGTCAGCAGTATAGACGGTGCCGCTGTCGCCGGTCGCTTTGAACGGACGCGAGCTGGTATCCAGATCAGTGATGATGTCGCCGACGATCTCGCAGCCCATTGCTGCGGCGTGCTCCTGCATCTTGATCATCAGGTCGGGGCCCTGAACCTCGGTGAAGCCGGGATAGTTCTCAACCTCGGTGGTGGTGGTCAACTGGCCGCCGGGTTCGATCCCCTGCACCAGAATGGGGCTCAGCATTGCGCGGCTGGCGTATACGCCCGCGGTATAGCCCGCAGGCCCCGAGCCAATGATCAGAACCTTGGTGTGACGCGTTTCGGCCATGGAATCCTCTTTCGCTTGTCTGGCGTTCCACAGGGATATAATGGTCTGCTGCTCTGGCGAAAAGCCCTTGTTATGCGTGGGGCGGCATTGCGTGCCGGGCAAAGCTTGGATTTCGGCCTCAGATTAGAAAATCAGCGAGATTGAAAATTTAATGTAACTATCTTGCTGAGGTGCGAAACTTTATTGCGTCTCCGTGTTGGTTGCTATAAGAAACCAATCCATAGGAGGATTGTTATGCCGACCTCGCGTCTTGACCCCATTGATCGGAAAATTCTGGCTGAATTGCAGGCTGATGGCCGAATGACCAATGTTGAATTGGCCAAGCGTGTCGGGATTTCCGCGCCTCCGTGTTTGCGCCGGGTGCGCACTTTGGAAGAGTCGGGCTTTATCCAAGGCTACCACGCCCGTGTGGATTCACGCGAATTGGGTTTCGAGGTGCAAGTTTTCGCCATGGTCGGTCTGCAAAGTCAGGCCGAGTCGGACCTGAGCGCGTTCGAGCAGCGTTGCCGTGAATGGCCGCTGGTCCGCGAATGCCACATGCTGAACGGCGAGGTGGACTTTATCCTGAAATGCGTGGCGCCGGACCTGAGCACGTTCCAGTCTTTCCTGACCGAACAATTGACGGCCGCGGACAACGTGGCCAGTGTGAAAACCTCGCTGGTGATCCGCAACGCCAAGGACGATCCGGGCGTGCCCTTTGATGTGTTGGAAGAGCGGCTCAGCCGCTCTGCCTGACGTTTTCCGAACTTAGTAAATTGCGGCGCGCAGGTGCGCGGCCTCGTCCTGATGCGGATGCAGCATCGGGCCAAATTCGGCCATGCTGCGCAGATGCGGGAACAGGCTGAGGAACAACCGCAGCAATTCCGGGCCCAGCATTTCGGCCTTGTAGCGGCCAGGATGATAGGACTCCAACTGCAGCCCACCAGCAAGGATGGTCGCATGGCGCGGCAGGCAGATGTGATAGACGCGCGTCGGCGCGGGCGGGGTCAGTTGGAATACGCCGTCTCCATCCACCAGGTCATGGGCGGGCACATAGGTGGCGCCCGCATCCTCTCCGCGCAACATCCGCGCGCCCGGCCCCAGGATCATATCGACGACAGGTCGCCCGATCCCAAACCTGTCGGCCATGATTCGCACCAGGCTGGTGCGTTCGGGCCGATCGCTGGGCATGTTCGGGATCACCTGCATCGAGCCGACCCACATCACCGGCAACGCGCCGTACTCCAGGGTTTCGACTAACATTCCGGGGGCCAGATCCTCGATCGCGCAGGGACCATCGGCGGTCGAGATCAACAGACCTCGGCCAAAGGCGGAAAACGCAGCCTCGAACGAGGGCAGACTAGGCGCGATGACCTGACGATACTCGGGCGTTTGAGCATCGGAAAGATGGGCGATGTCATACCGACGGGTGGGCAAGGGACGGCGCTGCATCCCCGCGGGCGTGGGCCGAAGGTTGTGAGAGAGAGTTGCTTCCGTATCGAAGACGGGGGCAATTTTATTCATGTACGCACCTATTCAGGTTCGTCACATCCGCGTCGGCCCCCACCGACAACGACAGAAGGACAGGTTTCCAACTGTTGATATGGAAATAGTGAGCGCAAAGGCGGTGAATTGTCAAAAATTCTTGGCTATTGTGTCCTCGCGTCAGGGTAGATCACGCGTCAGCTCAAGGATTGTTTCGCCAGCCTGAACAGATGGGCCGTATTTCGCGACCGGGACTCGAATCGCCCGAAAAAAATGGCCGCCAGAATTGAGGCGGCCAGATCAGTTGGGGCATGAAACGTATTTGGGGATCAACCAGCGCGACGGTCATCCTGCGCAGGCTTGGAGGCCGCGGCTTTGGCGGCTTTGCTTTGGCGCGCCCACGGCAGGGCCGGCATCTCGGATTTCGAGGTTTCGATAACGGATTTCATCCAGCGTTTCTGAGTGCGTGCCATTCTGACTGCTCCTGCGACTCGGGGTTCTTTGTTGTTCTGGAAACAATCTGCCCTGCCAATGAGGCATTGTTTGGGCGTCAGTCCCAAGACTTTGCGGAAGAATTGTGTCAGAGCAGTGCCGGCCGGCCTGCTTACAGCCGAATGACCGAGATCAGGCGGCCATAGTCGGCCTCTTTTTCGTGGGTCGTACGACGGTAGGAAAAGAATCGCTGCGGGTCCGAGTAGGTGCAATGCTGGATCCACCCCGCCGAGCCTACGCCCGCCGCTTGCAGCCGGTGCAAGCCGTATGCGGGCAGGTCAAACATTTGCCGGTCGCCATTGCCTTGGATGAAAAAGCGGCTGTTTTCGGGATCATCACTTAGGAAGCTGTCCAGAAACTCGGGGCCGACTTCGTAGGCGCGTTGACTGATCGAGGGTCCGACGACCGCGCTGATCTTCTCTCGCGTGGCGCCCAGATCGACCATGGACTGAACAGTGTTCTCCAAAATACCGTCCAGCGCGCCGCGCCAGCCGGCATGAGCTGCGCCTATCACACCCGCATCGGCATCCGCGAACAGAACCGGCTGACAATCTGCGGTCAGGATACCCAAGGCCAGGCCGGGCACATCGGTGACCATTGCATCTGCGGGACCGGTGTTCTGGTCAGCGCTTCGGATCACCTCGACATCGGCCGAGTGGGTCTGGTGGATGGTCACCAGTGCCGCAGAGGCGACATCCATCGCCTGGGCGACGCGGGCACGATTAATCGTGACGATTTCCTTTTGATCGGACGAGCCATAGCCGCAATTCAGCCCCTGAAACACACCGGACGAGGCCCCTCCCTTGCGGGTGAAGAACCCGTGCTGCACGTCGCGCAGATCGTCCGAGGTCAGGATTTCAAGTGTCATGACGCGATCAGGGCTCCAGTCCGGGGGGCGCGGTTTTTCCGTCGGGGTACAGTCCGAGGACCTTAAAGAGCGTCCCCATTTCCGACGGATGCGTCAAGCGCCGATGTGCCTGCACCAACGAGTCGAGCGCCGCCCCTTGCAGCCCCTTGGCCAAGCTTTGGGCACGCGGTGTAATGCCCAGCCGTTCCAGAAATACGCCTTGACCTGTTAGCCGTGTGAATTTGCATGGCACGGCTTGGGCAATCGCCTCGAAATCCACATGTGCGGTTAGGTCGGCCTGCCCGGGATCGGCCAGCGGGTCGGTGCGTTCGTGATTGCGCAGGGCCTGCAGCGTGTCGCCTAAACTGCGCCAGTCGCCATAGTCAATCAGCAACGCAGCGCCCCCATGTTCGGCTATGCGCTGACCAATATCTGCGGCGATGGCGGGGGCTGCGGGGCACAGCTCGACCAGATCACCACCCTTGGTGTCTTCCAGCCGGTGGGTCAGCGCCTCTTGTGGGGCCGGGCCGGCAAGGGCAAAGGCCAGATCCTTGTCCTGTTCAATCACCCGCTTTTCGCGCCACCCATCTGCATCGCGGACGAACTGGCGGATGGGCAGGGCGTCAAAGAATTCGTTTGCGACGAAGAACAGAGGCTGGTTTGCGGGAACCGAGCTGAGTTGATCGTGCCACTGCGGCGTGAAATCCCTTAGGGCCTTGGCCTGCGCCGCGCGCAAAGTGGGCGAGGCCTCGATCAGGTGCAGCTGCATGGCTGCGTGAAAGCCGGGCACGGCACGAGTGGCGCGCAGGATGTCAGCCATCAGGGTGCCCCGACCGGGGCCTGCCTCGGCCAGAATGAATGCCGAAGGCGCTCCTTGATCAATCCAGCACTGAGCCAGCGAAAGGCCGATCAGTTCGCCAAACATCTGGCTGATTTCGGGCGCGGTGGTGAAATCGCCCTTTGCGCCTAGCGGATCGCGTGTGGTGTAATAGCCAAAGCGCGGATGCAGCAGACATTCGGCCATATAGTCGGCCACGCTCAGCGGGCCGGTGCGGCGGATGCGGTCGATCAGATGAGTCTTAAGGTCAGTCATGGCGGGTCAGATTTGGCGCCGCCGGGCATAAAGCACAAAGCCCAGCCCCACAATTACCATGGGCAGCGACAGCAGCTGACCCATGCTAAGGCCGAACTCTCCTAACCGAAGGACATGGCCCAAGGGGTTGTCCACGGTGATGAACTGGTCATCGGCCTGGCGGAAATGCTCGACGATGATGCGCGCGATACCATAGCCCATCAAGAAGGTACCCATGATCAGACCGGGTTTTTTCAGCGCGCCGCGGCGGAAGGCCAACCACAGCAGCAGCGTCGCCAGAACGACGCCTTCCAGGAATGCTTCATACAATTGCGAAGGATGGCGAGCGCAAAGTCCCACGATGCCCTCGCAGGCTTGGGCGGAATCGCCGGGAAAGATGACACCCCAAGGCAGGTCGGTTGGACGGCCCCACAGCTCGGCATTGATGAAATTGGCGATACGGCCCAACATCAGCCCGATCGGAACGGCCAGCGCAAGAAGGTCCCCGGTGGACAAGCGCGGGATACGGTTGAGGCCGCAAAAAACCAGCGCGGCGATGACAACGCCCAAAAAGCCCCCGTGAAAGGACATGCCGCCCTGCCAGATCATTAAGATCTCGGACGGGTGATCCAGGTAGTACCCCGGCTGATAGAACAGTACGAATCCCAGGCGCCCGCCCAGAATGATGCCAAGGATCATCCAGGTCAGCAGATCCTCGACCTGACCATCTGTCATCGGGGCGCTATCGCGCCACAGACCGGGGCGGCGAATGGCTATCAACACGATGCGCCAGCCGATCAGGATTCCTGCGATATAGGCCAGCGCGTACCAACGCAGGGCGAACTCGATCCCGAACAGGGAAATCGAAAACAGCTCGGACGAGATGTCGGGAAAGGGGATGCCTGTGCTCATGTGCGTCTGTGTGCCTCTGGCTGGATGGTGAAGTCAACCTTGTGGCTGGCCTCGTTGCGCCCCATATAGGGATCAAAGTGTAACGGTGGAGACGCAGGATGCAGACCCGGAACAAATTTCTGGACGACATGTCCCAATTGATGACCAACGCAATGGGCGTGGCCCAGGGCGCAAAGGACGAGGCCGAGACGGCGATGAAGGGCATGATTGACCGCTGGCTGGCCGATCGCGATTTTGTCACGCGCGAAGAGTTCGAGGCCGTGCGCCTGATGGCCCAAAAAGCGCGTGAAGAAAACGAAGCGCTCAAGGCGCGGCTGGACGCGCTGGAGCAAAACGCCAAGTGAGTTGTAAGGGGCCCTGCGGCCCCTTTTTCACACGGTGTTGGGCGGCGTTTGCCCGTCAAAGAATGCTTGCAGGTTGTCCAGCACCATCATCCCCATATCCGTCCGCACATTCAGTGCCGCCGTGCCCAGGTGCGGCAGCAGCGTGACCTTGTTGCTTTCGCGAAGGGCTGCGGGAATGGCCGGTTCGAATTCATAGACATCAAGTCCGGCCCCACCAATCTGTCCCGCGTCCAGCGCGTGGATCAAGGCGGTTTCGTCCACCACGTCACCGCGCGAAATATTGATGAAATGCGCGTGGGGCTGCATCGCTGCGAAAACTTCCGAATCGATCAGATGGTAAGTCGCGGCGCCTCCGGGGACGGCCACCACCAGGATATCGACCTGGGCAGCCAGTTCGCTTAACGAGCTGACTTGCGTGGCAATCCCACCAACGGACTTGGGCGAGCGGTTGTGGAACAACACCTCCATTCCGAACCCGAAATGGCATCGATGCGCGATTGCCTGCCCGATACGGCCCATGCCAACAATGCCAACCTTGCGTCCGGTCACATGCAGGCCCAGCATCTGCGTCGGGTGCCAGCCTTGCCAGTTGCCCGAACGGGCAAGCCGTTCACCTTCGGCGGCACGGCGGGCGCTCATGAGGATCAGGGTCATGGCGATATCGGCGGTGGCATCCGTTACAGCGCCGGGCGTGTTCGTCACGGTAAGCCCCGCCGCCTTAGCCGCTGCCACATCAATATGATTATAGCCCACCCCGAAATTCGCCAAAATTTGCGCACGAGGCGTGGGGGCAGCGGCAAATATCCGGGTGCTGAACAGGTCCCCCAGCGTGGGCATCACCCCGTCAAACTCGGTCAGCGCGCGCGTCATTTCTGCGGCGCTCATGGGCAGGGTCTCGGCCCTTAGCTCCAAATCGAACAGCTGTTGCGCGCGGGTGAGTACCGCATCCGGCAACGGGCGGCTGATCAGGACACGCGGCGCCATCAGAACATCCGTCCGCCGACGGGCACGTCCTTATCGGGGGTCAGCAGGACAACTTCGCCCGTATCATCGGGAACGCCCAAAACCAGAACCTCGGACATGAATTTCCCGATCTGCCGCGGGGGGAAGTTGATCACACCCAAAACGGTTTTGCCGATCAGTTCCTCGGGTGTGTAATGCTGCGTTACCTGGGCGCTTGTCTTACGCTCGCCGATTTCGGGGCCGAAATCGATCCACATCTTGATCGCGGGTTTGCGGGCCTCGGGGAATGGCTCGGCTCGCATCACCTTGCCGACGCGGATGTCGACCTTAAGGAAATCGTCAAAGCTGATCTCAGCCATTTGCCAGCTCCTTGGATCGGTCGGTTGCCGCTTTCACGGTCGCCGCCATCAGCGCGGGAAGGCCGTTTTCGGCGTCCATCAGCACTGCCAGCCCAGCCTGCGTGGTGCCGTTGGGCGAGGTCACATTGACGCGCAACTGGCTGGGCGTGTCATCGGCCTGCATGGCCAGCGCGCCGGCACCAGCGACCGTTGCTTTGGCCAGCTGCATGGCCAAACCCGGGGCCAACCCCTGTGCCTCGCCTGCTGCGGCTAGCGCTTCGATCATGTGGAACACATAGGCGGGCCCCGATCCCGATACGCCGGTCACTGCGTCCATCTGGTCTTCGGCTTCCAGCCGGACGACATCGCCCACCGCCTCGAGCAGGGATTGAGCCAGATCCAGATGAGCGGGGTCGGTTTGGCTGTTGCCGATGATCGCGGTGATTCCCTGACCCACAGCGGCCGGGGTGTTCGGCATCGCCCTGATGATCGGGGTTTGGGTGCCCAGGATGTCTTCATAGGTGGGGATGCTGACGCCCGCCGCGACCGAAACGAACAACGTGCCGCCATTTCCCATCGCTGCCAGCGTCGGCAGTGCATCGGCCATCATCTGGGGTTTTACAGCGATCAGAACGATCGCCGGGGCGCTGGGCAGATCGGCGTTCAGATGCACGCCGCTGGCCTTCAGCCAATCCGAGGGGAAAGGATCATTTACCCAGACCGAGCTTGCCGGAAGCCCGTTCTTCAACCAGCCTTCCAGCATGGCCGAGCCCATCTTGCCACAGCCCAGCAATACCAGTCCGGCCTTGGCCACATGATCCATGTTCATAAGAAACCCCCGTCATCCGTTGTCAGTGTCGGGGGCAAGTGTTACGCGCGACCGTAGGCCTCTGCAATGGCGACCTGAAGGGCCTCTTCGGGCTCGCGACCACCCCAGACGACCAACTGGAACGCGGGATAGTAACGCTCGGCGCTCAGAACGGCGGCGCGGATCATCGTGTCCACCTGATCGGGGCATGCAATCTGGCCACCAGCCAGCACCAAGCCATAGCGATAGACCATCAGCTGCTGGTCTTCCCAGAATGTGAAAGCACCCGCCCAGCACTGATCGTTCACGGCGTTCAGCGCCTTGTACATAGCGGGCAAGGTGTCCTTGGGCGGCTCCATTTCGAAGCTGCAGACCATGCGCAGGGTTTCGTCGTAATCAGACCAGGCAAGCGTGATCGAGTAGGTTCGCCACTGCCCCTCGACCGCCATTGCTATCTGGTCATCTGCGATGCGGTCAAACTCCCAGTCGTGATGAGCCGCGATGTGCTCGACCAGGTCAATTGGGTGAAGGTCTTCTTGCAAAAACTGCTCGGACAATGCCATGGCGCCACCTCTTTATGCTGTGTAGCGATGGGGCTTGGCAGCGCCCCAAGCGCTAGGTGCCTGCTCTAAGGAAGGGGGCTATTCCCGCCTCCCTTACCAGATATGGTGCATGGGGGGTGCTTCATATGTAAAGCTAAATTTTGTGGAAAACCGCAATAAGTTGTGGACGAAATACATAAAGACACTGAATAATGGGCAAAACGGAGGCGAATGTTTGCCTCGTTTGGCCGCGCAAGGGCAACCCCTGCAGGGTCTTTCCCGCTTGCTCTCTCAAAAACTTTGCGGATGCAGTATTTTCTGCGACGGCAAAGGAAGGGATCCTCGTATTACCGATGCCCCACCAGAAAATGGGGGGACGGGCGCCAGGGCGCCTTGTTCGGAAATCCCTTCAAACGCATGAGAGCGACCATGTCCAGTCTTCGTAAATACGCCACACCCCTTACCATCGGCAGCTTCCTGTTGATGACCGTCACCGGCATTTTGCTGTTCTTTCACCTGAACACGACCTTCAACAAGGTCGCGCATGAATATCTGGGGCTGGTGATGGTGGCTGCGGTGGTGCTGCACGTGGTGCTGAACTGGCGGGCCTTTACGACCTATTTCAAGAAACCGCTGGCCCTTGGGCTGATGGGGGTGTTTGTCGTCGCGCTGGCGCTTAGCTTTGTGCCCACGTCAGGAACGCAGGGACGGCCGGAATTCGCGGTGGTGGATGTGGCCATGAACACCCCCATTCAGGATCTGGCGCCGATGCTGGGTACGGATGCGGGTGGCTTGATTGCCCGGCTGACCGAGATGGGGATCGAGGCAACCGCCCAGCAGTCCCTGACTGATCTGGCCGGACCCGAGCGCGGCGCGGCGCCTGCCTTGTTCGCCCAGCTTATGTAATGCGCTTAGTGCTTCAGCTCGTTCAACACGGGTGCAATGGGGCAATGCGAGGGGGCTTGGGTCGCGCTGATGCCGGCCTGAGCAAGCCATTTTTCGCATTGAGCCACACAGGCACATTTGCGGCACTGGGTAACCAGTTCGGAATAACCTTGAGGTGAAATGCGGCCCTCGCGGAGCGCATCAGAAAAGTTCAGCCCCATACTGCGGGCAACGGAACGGGTCAGCCAGAAATGTCTGGCTGGGTCACCAAGTGGATAAAGCGCACCCATCTTTAAGTCCTTTCAGGTCCCTTAGAAGGCTCGGCCGATTGAAGTTGCGCAAAGCGCCCACAGTTGGGGCAGCTTTCCGGCACGATTTCCGATTGAGCGTTGTTTTGCAGCCAACGCTCGCATTTTTCGGTCCAATCGCAGCCGCGGCAGTTTTGAACCATCTGAGCCCATTCTTGCTGATCCAGCTCTCCCTGATCGTAGGCAGCCACCAGATTCGCACCGGTGGTTTTGGCCATACGCTGGGCCATCCAGAAATGGCGTTTTCTGTCTCCGAGTGGTTTCACGGTCGGATCCTCCGGGTCGGCGGGCATCAGTTTGATGGGATATAGACTAATCCAGGGGCCAAAATGGCGCCTTGATACGGATCAACCGGCCTTGGGTGCCCCCAGTTGATCGAACAGGTCTTGATTGCGACAATAGCTGGGCGTGGCCTGCTGCGGTGCCGTTTTTTCAGCCAGCCAGGTCTCGCATTCGTTGGGACAGGCACATCCGGTGCAGCGCAGGACGGCCTCGGACAGCTGTTCGGGTGGCAGTTGCCCTTGCATGGTCTTCTCGTCCAGGTCCAGCCCTCGTTTGCTGGCCATGCGGTCCACCAGTGTGGCGTGGTGGTTGATCTTGTCTTGGCTCTGCATGGAAATATCCCCCGTGTGCAGTTGGCTGACTGCGACCAACGCTAGGGGTGCGCAAGGAACGAGCCTTGACCTAGGTCAATCCAGCGCCTCGAGGTAGGCATTCACGCAGGTTTGCACATGACGAAAGCGGTCTCCGCCCAAATGTTTACCACCGTACCAGCGGGTGACGACGATCACGTGGTCGGTTAGTCCGGCGCGTTCCAGCATCCGCAGAATCACCATGCCCGCACCGGATTCGCCGTCATCGTTCTTGACCGGGGTGCCATCCGAGTAAAGCACAGCCCAGGTATTGTGCGTCGCCTTGGCGTAGCGTTTGTTGCGTTTGAGCTGCTTGAGAAACGCGGTCACGTCATGTGGTGTGGCTGTGGGCGCTCCCGAAACCGCATATCGCGAGCCGCGGTCACTGACGACATTTTCAAGTTGCAGCACGCTGGCCTCCGATTTCATCCTTTTGCCTTCCGCTGTAGCGGGGAACCTGCCACCATGTCAGTGAGGGGACATGCCCCCGTGAAGAAAAGGCGAAAGACACAATGTTTTCTATCGAACATGATTTCGACGCAACCGTCATCACGCTTGTTGACGAAGGATCGCCGAACCTGCAAGAGGACGTCACCATCAACGCCTTTGAAGATTGCATCGTGATCGAGCAGTTGGACCCACGCACCGATATGGTCGAGCGGATCACGCTGTCCATCGCGCAGCTTAAGGATCTTTCGGCGGCGCTGGATTTGCCCGAGGGCGTGTATCAAAGGGTGCGTGAAGGTTCCAAGGGTTAATCGAGGCGGAAAGTCTTGTCTCGGCTGGTCTGGCCACGGATCAGTGTCAGCCGTGATTTGGCAAGGCCCAGGGATTTGGCCAACAGTTTTTGCACGGCCGCGTTTGCCTTGCCGTTTTCCGGCGCAGTGGTGACGTAGACCCGGATCGTTCCGTCTTGCAGGGTGACCCGATTGCGCGAGGCCTTGGGGGTGACGCGCACTTCGATCTCGGCGCCGGGGGTGGCAAGATGGGTAAGGTCGGTCATGTGCGCTCCTGTAGAATGCAGGATCATAGTGCGCGCGGCTGCACCGCACCAGCATGCAGCGGGGATATCCGGTAAATTGGTCAAGGATTTGGGCGTCGCGGGTTGACCGGGCGACCTTCAGGCACGACATAAGGGCTGACCAATTCGGAAAGGCCCCACATGCCCGAAAAGAACTCTGCTGCGCTGGAATTTCTGCTGAGCCGGCGCTCGCGCCCGCAAAAGACGCTGACCACCCCCGTGCCAACCCGCGACGAGCTGATGCCGATCCTGACCGCCGCTGCCCGCACGCCCGATCATGGCAAGTTGGAACCGTGGCGGTTCATCGTGCTCGAGCGTGCAGCATTGCGCCGATTGGGCGACCTGGCGCGCACTCGCGCCGCCGCTCTTGCGTTGCCCGAGGACAAAGCGCTTAAGGGCCCGATGCAGTTCGACACCAGCGACCTGGCCGTTGCGGTTATCGAAGTTCAGAAAGAAAGCGAAAAGGTCCCGCCGCTGGAGCTGACATATTCCGCTGGTGCCGCCTGTCTGGCGCTGCTGAACGCCGCTTTGGCCTCGGGTTGGGGGGCGAACTGGCTAAGCGGCTGGCCCAGCCACGATCGCGAATTTATGTCTCAGGGTCTTGGCCTTGCCGAAAATGAACGCATCGCCGGCCTGATCCACATCGGCACCGAGAAATCCACCCCGCCCGAGCGCCCGCGCCCCGATCTGGAGACCATCGTCACATGGCAATTGGACTGATTTTCCGCTCGTTTTTCCGGGCACTGGGACAGATCGGCGATCGCCGTTTCCGCCGGGTACTGATGCTGGGCATCGTTTTGACGCTGGCGCTGCTGGTCGGCGTTTTTGCTGCGTTCCTGTGGACTTTGCAGGTGATGATCGGCGACGAGGCCGTGATCCCCTTTGTCGGGCAAGTGACCTGGCTGGATGACCTGCTGTCCTGGTCCAGCTTTTTCGTGATGATCATCCTGTCGGTGTTCCTGATGGTGCCGGTCGCCTCGGCCATTACCTCGATGTTCCTGGATGAAGTCGCTCAGGCGGTCGAGGATCGTCACTACCCGCATCTGCCTGCCGCCACAAAGGTGCCTTTCTGGGAGGCCGTGAAGGACAGCGTGAATTTCATGGGCATTCTAATCGGGGCCAACACTCTGGCGCTGGTGCTGTATATCATCCCGATTTTCACACCGTTTTCGCTGTTTATCTTCTGGGGCCTGAACGGGTTCCTGCTGGGGATGGAGTATTTCACACTGGTCGCCATTCGCCGCGTTGGCCGCCAGGGCGCCAAGGACTTGCGCAAAAAGCACCGGATCACGATCTGGATTGCCGGCAGCCTGATGGCGGTGCCGCTGTCGGTGCCGCTGCTGAACCTGCTTATCCCCATCCTGGGGGCTGCGACCTTTACCCATGTCTATCATGGGGTCACAAGCGCGCGGCAGTAGGGTCAGGTCATCCCGTCAAATTTGGGCAGGTCCGGGTCCATGTGATCCCAAGGCTGTGCGCTTTTAACAAAAATATCCCGGCTGGGCTTGTACCAGCTGGGGTCATCCAGGCTTCCGGCATAAAGCACCATGGCGCTTTCGTGGGCCGTATTGACAAGCAGCAACGGCGAGCCGCAATCCGCGCAGAACCCTCGTTTCATCGGATGGCCAGCGTCCGCCTGTCTTTCAAACCAACGCGGAGAGCCTTTCTCGATAGTGAAATCGCGGGCACTGACAACCACTGCCGGAAAATAGGCAGTCCCGGTTGCCTGTTGGCAATCGCGGCAGTGACAATTTCCCATGTAACGCACGGGGCCATCTGCGCGATAGCGGATCTTTCCACAGGCGCAGCCACCGGTCACTTTGTCTGTCATACAACCCTCCTCTTTCTTCCAAGGGCCGTTCGATCCTATCGAATCTTCGTGTCTTTGATAGAGGCAAAAAAAACGCCCCCATCGCATGGACAGGGGCGTCTTGATTTAGGTCTTGCGCGGGCTTACTGCGCGGAGCCCATCCGGTTGAACCAATCAAGGTCCCGCACCGAGATCCAGCCCGAGATGATGATCCCGGCAATGATCACCCACAGCACCGCGGCGACGATGGTGGTGATGATCGCTTTTTTCTTCAGCTGATGATGCTCGGGCGCACCTGCTTGGGTGCCTGGTACAACCTTGCCAACGTCCCCTTGCGTTTGCAGGCGGATCGGGATCGCGATCAGAAAGGTCATGAACCAGATCACCGCGTAAAGAACGATGGCCGAGGTGATCGACATCAGACTTGCTCCAGCTCGGTCAGGGTGCCGTTCATGTCTTTGGGGTGCAGGAACAGCACGGGCTTGCCATGGGCGCCGATCTTGGGCTCGCCATTGCCCAGAACGCGCAGGCCGGCGGCCTTCAGCTGGTCGCGGGCGGCCAGAATGTCATCGACCTCATAGCAGACATGGTGGATGCCGCCCGACGGGTTCTTTTCCAGGAAACCGGTAATGGGCGAGTTGTCCCCCAGCGGATACAGCAGCTCAATCTTGGTGTTGGGCAGTTCGATGAAAACCACGGTGACGCCATGATCGGGCTCGTCCTGGGGCGGGTTCACTTTCGCACCCAGAGCGGTGCGGTATTGCTCGGATGCGGCTTCCAGATCGGGAACGGCAATTGCGACGTGGTTCAGGCGGCCAATCATGGGGGTCTCCTTGTTAAAACAGCTCGCGCGTTTATGGAGCCTTGGTCCGCACGGTTCAAGCGGTCAGGGGGACGCATGCGCCCAAAGAATAAGGGACTTCGTAACGTTAACGCCAGATTCACCAAAATTGACCCATCTTGAGTCGCACCATCATCAGCAAGAGGACACCCGAATGGACGATCAAGATCTTTTCCAGTCAGCCCGGTTTCCCACCCCTGCGCGGCCGCTGTTGGGTCTGACCATTCTTGTGGTCGAGGACAGCCGCTTTGCCTGCGAGGCGATCCGCATGATGTGTGTCAGGTCCGGCGCTCGCATCCGGCGCGCGGATTGCATCGCTTCGGCCGAAAGGCATTTGCAGGTTTACCGTCCCTCGGTTCTGATTGTGGACCTGGGGCTGCCCGATGGCGACGGGGCTGAGCTGATCGCGGCCCTGAACGCAGCACGGCCGCGCATTCCGGTGATTCTGGGCACCAGCGGGGACGATCTGGCGCGTGATGCTTGTATGGTCGCCGGAGCGGACGGGTTCTTGACCAAACCCTCGCACAGTCTGGCCGAATTTCAGGAGCTGATCCTGTCCTGCCTGCCAGAAGAACAACGCCCCATGGGCCCACGCATCATCAATGACGAAGAGATTTCCCCCGACGCGATCGCCTATCGCGACGATCTGGCCCACGCGGCCGAGCTGCTGTGCGACGGCACCAATGACAAGCTGCTGGACTATGTCGCGCAATTCGTCACCGGGATCGCCCGCACGGCCGATGACGGGGCCCTGATCACCGCGGGAGAGGCGCTGACAATCTCTCGGATGCGGGGGAAACCCTGTCACTCCGATATCGCGCGTCTGGCCGGATTGGTGCAGGAACGACTAAAACAGCCCGAGCCGGTTTGAAACTATAGCCCGGGATCCGAGGCGACGCGCGTCAGACGGGTCAGGTCGGACAGGCTTTCTTTTTGCCGACCCTGTGCGTCGAAATTTGATGGCGACAGCCAGACGGAAAAGGCTTCTTTCAGGGCGGGCCAGTCCTTGTCGATCGCGGCGAACCAGGTGGTATCGCGATTGCGCCCTTTCACCACTGTATGCTGGCGGAAAAGCCCCTCGTAGCTTAGCCCCAAACGTTGGGCGGCGCGGCGCGAGGGCATGTTCAGCGCATCGCATTTCCATTCAAACCGGCGGTATCCGGCGTCGAAGGCCCATTGCATCATCAGAAAGAACGCCTCGGTAGCGGCCGGGGTTTGCTGCAGTTGCGGGGACAGGGTGATGGCGCCCAGCTCAATCGAGCCAGCCTGAGGGGTGATCCGCAAAAACGAGGCCACGCCGCCAAAGGCGCCGCGCTGTTTGTCATAGATTACAAAGAAAAACGGGTCGACCCCGGCGCCCGCATCACGTGCCCAGCGATGGTATTGTGCGGCCGATCCGAAGGGGCCGTAAGGCATGTAGTCCCAGATATAATCGTGCCCGTCAAAGGCACGAAACAGCAGCGCGGCGTGCGCGTCCGCACTTAGCGGTTCCAGTCGTGCGTATTTGCCCTCAAGCACCTCGCGCGTTGGAAGAGGCGGGGGGGTCCATCCCTTGATAGGCGGGCCGACGGGTCGAGATGTCTGCATCAATCGCTCCAGTGCATCATAGGCCGCGGCACGGTAGTACAGAGTCTCGCCGGGCAAAAGCCCCCAAGGTCACAGGATCAGTCCTGGGTTCGAGCCCAGCTCCATCCCCGGAAAAACCGCGTCTTCCAGCGTGGCACGGTCCAGCCCGAACAGCCCCCGCATCATCCACCCCGCATGGGCGCGCACATCGCGCGTGGGCATCAGGTCGCGCCCCTTGTACAGATCGCCATGGGCCAGTCCTGGCCAGTCGCCATAGACACGGCCGCCGCGGATGGCACCGCCGGCAAGGATCATCGCACCGCCGGTGCCGTGATCGGTGCCCTTGGTGCCATTTTCGCGCACGGTGCGGCCGAATTCGGTCATCGCGACGACGCCGGTCTTGCCCC
The DNA here is from genome assembly GCF_965218685.1 of Thalassovita sp. GTDB lineage: Bacteria > Pseudomonadota > Alphaproteobacteria > Rhodobacterales > Rhodobacteraceae > Thalassobius. Next base: position 1,362,621 of record NZ_OZ244657.1, read on the forward strand.
AGACCTCGCCAAGGGTTTCACGCAGCACCAGCAAGGCATCCGTCAGCTGAGCTGCGGCGCGCGGCAGGGCGGCGGGCTGACCGCGATGCGTATCCCAGCCACCAATCGAGAACGAGGCGATACGCGCGTCCTCGCGCAGTTTCTCGGCGGTGAACTGAGCGATCTGGCGAATGCCATAGGTGCCCTTGCCCACGATCCCCTGCATGTCCTCGGCATCCATCATGCCCGTTACCGGCATCGCCGAAAGACCCCCGTCGGCGCGGCCCATCAGCATGGCGGCCTCGGCATAGGCGTCGGCAAAGGCGGGGTCGTCATGCGCCACAAGCTCGGCCAGACGGTGCCCATGGGGGCTTAGCTTCAATCGCACATTCGGTGCCCAGTTCGAAACCGGAGCATCACCAGACATCAGCAGCATATTCTCATGCCCGACCGAATAGGCCAGCCGGGGCGAGATGCCGGGAACCGTCTGAAGCATCCGGTTCAGCCATCCATCGCGCTCACTGGCGGCGCCCATGGTTGGAGTGCCGGCCTCAAGCAGGTCCTGCCCGTCGAAATGGCTGCGCTTGTCACGATACGGCGTCGAAACCGCGTGCACGAAGGCCAGTTCTTGCGCACGCCACATTGGCAGCATCGGGGCCAGCGCCTTGTGCATGGCAAAGAACCCGTCCAGGTCAATCGCCCCGTCATCCGGGCCGGTTTTCAGCGAGGGGCGGGCCGCGCTCAGGGCCGGATCGCCATAGGGCTGCAGGATGTCCAGCCCATCCATCGCGCCGCGCAGAATGATGACAATCAGCCGATTGTCGAACGGGGCCGAGGCCAGGCTGACCGGGGTGACCAGCGGGCTGGCCGCGGCAGAACAGCCAAGGGCCAGGGCTCGGCCAATCATCGCGCGGCGGGAAAGGGTCTGGGCCATGGGTTTGCCTCCTGTCATCGACGCTGAAAAGCCGGAGAGATCAGCACCAGGGCGATCCCTTCGGGGCGATTTTCTGCCGCTTCGGCGGCGAACTGCACCGTACCGGGGGCATCCGGGCCCAAAGCTGCGGTTACAAAGTCGCGTGGGTCGGGCAGGCGACGGCGCATCAGCGCATTGGGCGCGCGCAGCGCCCATTCCAACCGCGACGCGACCCCTTGCGGCGTTATCCAATGGGGGTCTTCCTCGGGCCAGCCATCCGGGCCTTGGGGGTCATCAAAAGGCTGCCCCATCCGTCTGAGCGGTTGCAGGAAATGCTGCTTGATCCGCTGCTCGACGTCATTGGGTTTTCCCTTGAAGGGCACAGGGGCCACGCCCAAAGCCCGCATCGTACTGGAGATGAAATCAAGCGGTGGTTTGACATTCATGCGCTCTGGCGCCCAGGACGCGGGGTGCTCCAGCATTGCGTGATAGACCTGATGCAAGTTGCCACCGGTCTCTTGCCAGCGGGCTGTCATTGCGCCCACCAAACTGTCCGGCGGAGTGTCCGAGACGAAATGAACTGCCAGTTTCCAGCTGATATGCCGCGCCGTGGCCGGGTGAACCGAAAGGTCCGTTAGCACAGCGTGGATGTCCTCCAACGTCCCTGTTGACCCCCCGTAGGTCTGGCCAAGCACTGTTTCCGCGCCTGGCTCGGCCCAGTTGCGCCGGTATGTCGGCTGAAAATCCTCTGCAAGGGTCAGGCCGGTCAAAAGTTCGGCCAGTTGGCGCACGTCGGTTTGGGTATAGGGCCCGTCCACGCCCAGCGTGTGCAGCTCCAGTATCTCGCGGGCGAGGTTTTCGTTCAGGCCGCGGCGCACGCCCTTGGCCTTGAATTTGGCCTGTATCGGCGCCGAGGGGCCCAGCGAGTAGAGCTGATCAAGGTAACTCAGCATCAGCGGGCTGGTTGCCGCTGCGATCAACAGATCGGCGAACTGGCCGGTCAGGTGCGGGCGGATAAAGCTTTCGGTGTGGGGCAGGGCGCCGCGCTGCAATACGGCGCCCTTGCCGCGCACGGTGAAATGGTCGGCCCAGAACGCCGCCAGCCGTTCGCGCAGCCCGTCCTGCGTATGGCTGCGCCTTGCCAAGCTGTGAATCAGCCAGTTGGTCTGCGCGACGCGGGCCTGTTTGACCTCGCGCCGGAATTGCTTGTGCAGGCGTTTTGCTTCTTCGGGCGGCTTTGCCTTGCGGGACGCTTTGCGCAGGGAGCGCGCGGTGATCATGCGTTTGCGCAGCTGGTCGTAGGTCTCGATCGGAAAGGCGGCAGCCATCTGATCGGGGCTGTTCAAGCGCCCCAGCATCTGCCCAACGGATGCAGGAGGGGCAATGCCCGACGCCAGGCCGGTGCCGAACCGGATCTCTGCAAGGATAGGGTCAAAGGGCATGGAAACTCCGTCTTGCGCTTTGGCCTGACTATAACGCGCTGGGGGCAGCGGTCTGCATCACATAAATGCGACATTGCACAGGACCGGCGGAATTGCGCGCTTGGGCGAGGCGCGCAAGCAAAAACGCCCAAGCCTTGGGCCTGGGCGTTCGCATCTGTTGACAAAAAGAAGCTTAGTCCTGAGGGATCACCCGCAGCGACAGCTCCATCAGCTGGTCCGAGCTGGGATCGGACGGAGCCTGCATCATCAGGTCTTCGGCGCGTTGGTTCATCGGGAACATGATGACCTCGCGGATGTTGGCGGTGTCGGCCAACAGCATCACGATCCGGTCGATGCCTGCAGCGCACCCACCGTGCGGTGCAGCGCCGTATTGGAAGGCCTGGTACAGCGCGCCGAAACGGCTTTTGACCTCGGCTTCGTCATAACCGGCGATTTCAAAGGCTTTCAGCATCAGGTCCGGTTTGTGGTTCCGGATCGCGCCGGACACCAGCTCGTACCCGTTGCATGCCAGGTCATACTGATAGCCCAGAACGTCCAGCGGGTTGCCGTTCAGCGCGTCCATACCGCCCTGCGGCATCGAGAACGGGTTGTGTTCGAAATCGATCTCGCCGGTTTCCTCGTCCTGTTCGTAGATCGGGAAGTCCACGATCCACGCAAAGGCAAAGCGGTCCTTATCGGTCAGGCCCAGCTCGTTACCGATGACGTCGCGCGCTTTGCCGGCGACCTTTTCGAACGCCTTGGGCTTGCCACCCAAGAAGAAGGCCGCATCACCGATGCCAAGCCCCAGTTGCTGGCGGATTGCCTCGGTCCGTTCGGGGCCGATGTTCTTGGCCAGCGGACCGGCTGCTTCCATGCCGCCCTCGACCTCGCCGGATTTCAGCTTGGCTTGGGCTTCCTTCACGGTGATGCCCAGTTCCTGAGCGACCGCATCGGCGGTTTTCTCGCGCCAGAAGATATAGCCCATGCCGGGCAGACCTTCGCCTTGGGCGAATTTGTTCATCCGGTCACAGAATTTGCGGCCGCCGCCGGTGGGGGCGGGGATGGCGCGCACCTCGGTGCCTTCGTTTTCCAGCAGGCTGGCAAAGATCGCAAAGCCGGAACCGCGGAAATGTTCGCTGACATCCTGCATCTTGATCGGGTTGCGCAGGTCGGGCTTATCCGTGCCGTACCATTTCGCCGCGTCCTTATAGGAGATCTGCGGCCAGTCCTGATCGACCTTCCGGCCACCGCCGAACTCCTCGAAAATGCCGGTCAGAACGGGCTGGATCGTGTCGAAGACGTCCTGCTGTTCGACAAACGACATCTCCAGGTCCAGCTGGTAGAAATCAGTGGGCGAGCGGTCGGCGCGCGGGTCTTCGTCGCGGAAACAGGGCGCGATCTGGAAATACTTGTCATAGCCCGACATCATGATCAGCTGTTTGAACTGCTGCGGGGCCTGCGGCAGGGCGTAGAACTTGCCCGGGTGCAGACGGGACGGCACCAGGAAATCGCGCGCGCCTTCGGGGCTGGACGCGGTGATGATCGGGGTCTGGTATTCGCGGAAGTTCTGATCCCACATCCGGCGCCGCATCGAGGCCACAACGTCCGAGCGCATGGTCATGTTCTTCTGCATCACCTCGCGGCGCAGATCCAGATAGCGGTATTTCAGGCGGGTTTCTTCAGGGTATTCCTGATCGCCGAACACCATCAGCGGCAGCTCTTCCGAGGCGCCCAGTACCTCGATATCGCGCACGAACACTTCGACTTCGCCGGTGGGCAGCTTGGGGTTCACCAGATCGGCGTCACGCGCTTTGACGTTGCCATCGATGCGGATACACCATTCGCTGCGGACCTTTTCCACCTCGGCGAAAACCGGGCTGTCGGGGTCGCAAAGGACTTGGGTGACGCCATAGTGGTCGCGCAGGTCGATGAACAGGATGCCGCCGTGATCGCGGACCCGATGGACCCAGCCCGACAGGCGGACGGTGTCGCCCACGTTGGATTTGTTCAGCTCGGCGCAGGTATGGCTGCGATATGCGTGCATTCTAGTGACCTTTCATCAGGCATCGGCGGCGCAGAGGTCTGCGCGGAATTCGTCCGGGCCGATACACAAGGTTGCGGCGCTATTGTCAAGCAATGTGGGTGAATTGAGCGCATTCGGGTGCCCAAACCGCCTGCGTTGAACCGCGCAGCGAATTGATCAGGTTGATCGAGCGGGCCGCACGCAGGTCATTCAGGGTCAGAACGGCCGCTTTTACTTGGCCCGTGTTCAGCAGACTTTGACGATAAACCCCGGCCAGACAGCCCGAGGTCAGCGGAGGTGTCAGGCGCTCTCCGTCCGGGGTGGTGACGCAGATATTGGTGATCGTGCCCTCGCAAACCTCGCCCCGTTCGTTCAGCAGAACGGCCTCGTCCACGCCTTCATGCAACGCGGTACGGGCCTGATCATAGATGGCGCGCTGGGTGGTCTTGTGGCGCAGCAGCGGGTTTGCAGAATCTAGCCGCTGATCTGCAATGACAAACCGCATTTGGCGCGTCCGCGCGGGCATCGGGAGAGTCTCCAGCCGCAGCGCGCCGTCCTTCGCCAGCGTCACCCGGCAGCGCAGCGCGTCCGGCCCCGAGATCCCCTGCATCACGGCGCGCGCCTGTTCGGGGTCGTACGCAAACCCCAACGCTTGCGCCGAGGCCATCAGTCGCGCCAGATGCAAGGCTTCCCGCGCGATCCCCTGTCCGGGGACATAGCCGAAGGTTTCGATCAGGCGGGTTCCGGCTGGAACATCGCATAGCGGGCTTTCCATAGGGCCTCCTCGTATTCCGATGGGGCGGTGCTGTCCCAGACCAGCCCGCCGCCGACATTCAGGGTGGCGCGATCCCCGTCCAGCATCACCGTTCGGATCGCCACGTTGAAACAGGACCGCCCGTCCGGCGCGGCCCAGCCGATGGTGCCGCAATACGCCTCGCGCGGCCAGGGTTCCAATTCGCGGATGATTTGCATCGCGCGCAATTTCGGCGCCCCGGTGATCGAGCCGCAGGGGAATAGCGCGGCAAAGATATCACCCAGCCCGATGCCCGGCTGCAATTGTCCTTCGACTGTCGAAACCATCTGATGCACCGTTGCGTAGGTTTCCACCGTGAACAGGTCGGGCGCCCGCACCGAGCCGACTTGGCAAATCCGGCTGATATCATTGCGCAACAGGTCCACGATCATCAGGTTCTCTGCCTGGTTTTTTTCATCCCGCGACAGGGTCGTGCGCTGGGCGGCATCCTGCGCCGGATCGTTCAGCCTGGGCAAAGTGCCTTTCATGGGCCGGGTTTCAATGCGGCCGTCGGAATCGGTGCGAAAGAACAGCTCGGGCGAGCGCGACAGCAGCGCGGGGCCGTCCTCTTGTTCCACAAGCACACCATGGCCCACGGATTGGCGCGCGGCCAAGGCGGCATAAAGCCCCTTCGCGCTGCCATCCGCGCGGGCATCAATCGGAAATGTCAGGTTGGCCTGATAAATATCGCCCGCGCCGATATAGTCATGCACTGCCCGAAATGCGCGGGCATAGTGGGTGGCGTTCCAGCGCGGGGTCAGATCGTGCAACGCTCCGGCCGAGGTAAAGCCTTCGGCGGGCACAGGCGGCTTATAAAGACCGAAACGCATCAGGGGCAGCTGGCGATTTTGGGGCAGAAGCGGCGCCAGCCGCGGCTCAAGCGCGTATCCAAGCTCGTAACTGGCATATCCGGCCAGCCAGTACCCCTGCTGCTGTGCGTCCTGCAAACGGGTCAGCGCAGCGGGCACTTGTGCAGGCTCAGAGGCCTGGATCACCGCGCATGGGGCGTTAAACTGGACGGCAGGCCCGTCAGGGCCAGAATCAAATCGCAATCGCAAGGCTGTTTGCCCTTGTTGATGTGCCCTCCCTTACCTTCAGCTATAGCGCAATTGGACCGGGGGTACAGTCCGCACGGGTTAAATCGAAGATGTTTTGCGATCCCCCTTGCGCCCTGCAAAGTGTTAGCTATAACCCACGACAATTTGCGCGGGGTGAGTCTCACCCCCGTGCCCTGCTGCCCAACCGCCAGAGCTCAAGAGGTCCGCCATGCCCAAAAGAACCGACATCTCCTCGATTATGATCATTGGTGCGGGGCCGATTGTTATCGGGCAAGCCTGTGAGTTCGACTACTCGGGTGCCCAGGCCTGTAAGGCGCTGCGCGAAGAGGGCTATCGGGTGATCCTGGTGAACTCGAACCCCGCAACGATCATGACGGACCCTGGTCTGGCAGATGCGACCTATATCGAGCCGATCACCCCCGAGGTTGTCGCCAAGATCATCGAGAAAGAGCGCCCCGACGCGCTGCTGCCGACCATGGGCGGGCAGACCGGTCTGAACACCTCGCTCGCGCTGGAAGAAATGGGCGTGCTGGAAAAATTCGGCGTGGAAATGATCGGCGCGAAACGCGACGCCATCGAAATGGCCGAAGACCGCAAACTGTTCCGCGAAGCGATGGATCGCATCGGCCTGGAAAACCCCAAGGCCGAGATCATCACCGCCCCCAAGAAAGAGGACGGCTCGGCCGATCTTGAGGCTGGTGTGCAGCTGGCCCTGAAAGAGCTGGAAGAAATCGGTCTGCCCGCCATCATCCGCCCTGCATTTACCCTGGGCGGCACCGGCGGTGGCGTGGCCTATAACCGCGAGGATTACATTCATTTCTGCCGCTCCGGCATGGATGCCAGCCCCGTGAACCAGATCCTGGTCGATGAATCGCTGCTGGGCTGGAAAGAGTACGAGATGGAGGTCGTGCGCGACCGGGCCGATAACGCGATCATCGTCTGTTCCATCGAAAACGTCGATCCGATGGGCGTGCATACCGGCGACTCGATCACCGTGGCGCCCGCGCTGACGCTGACCGACAAGGAATATCAGATGATGCGGACGGCCTCGATCGCCGTTCTGCGTGAAATTGGCGTGGAAACCGGCGGGTCCAACGTGCAATGGGCCGTGAACCCCAAAGACGGCCGTATGGTCGTGATCGAGATGAACCCGCGCGTGTCGCGCTCGTCCGCGCTGGCATCGAAGGCCACCGGTTTCCCCATCGCGAAAATCGCCGCGAAACTGGCTGTCGGTTATACCCTGGACGAGCTGGATAATGACATCACCAAGGTGACCCCGGCCTCGTTCGAACCGACCATCGATTATGTCGTCACCAAGATCCCGAAATTCGCGTTCGAGAAATTCCCCGGTTCCGAACCCTACCTGACCACCGCGATGAAATCCGTGGGCGAGGCGATGGCCATCGGCCGCACCATCCACGAATCGCTGCAAAAGGCGCTGGCCTCGATGGAATCGGGCCTGACCGGCTTTGACGAGGTGGAAATCGAAGGCGCGCCTGACAAGGCCGCCGTGATCAAGGCGATCTCGAAAACCACGCCGGACCGGATGCGCACCATTGCTCAGGCAATGCGCCATGGCCTGACCAATGAAGAAATCCACGCGACCACCATGTTTGACCCGTGGTTCCTGGCGCGCATCCGCGAGATCATCGAGGCCGAAGAAGAGGTCCGCAAAGACGGCCTACCCGTCACCGAAGAAGGCCTGCGCAAGCTGAAGATGATGGGCTTTACCGATGCCCGCCTGGCCACCCTGACCGGCCGGACCGAAGCAAACGTCCGCCGCGCCCGTCAGAATCTGGGTGTGAACGCGGTGTTCAAACGCATCGACACCTGCGCCGCCGAGTTTGAGGCGCAAACGCCCTATATGTACTCGACCTACGAAGCCCCGATGATGGGCGAAGTGGAATGCGAAGCGCGTCCCTCGGATCGCAAAAAGGTCGTCATTCTGGGCGGTGGTCCGAACCGGATCGGCCAGGGGATCGAGTTCGATTACTGCTGCTGTCACGCCTGTTTCGCGCTGACGGACGCCGGTTACGAAACCATCATGGTCAACTGTAACCCCGAAACCGTGTCCACCGACTATGACACCTCGGACCGTCTGTACTTCGAGCCGCTGACCTTTGAAAACGTGATGGAAATCCTGCGCGTTGAACAGGAAAACGGCACGCTGCACGGCGTCATCGTTCAGTTCGGCGGTCAGACCCCGCTGAAACTGGCCAACGCCCTGTTCGAAGAGGGCATTCCGATCCTGGGCACCAGCCCTGATGCGATTGACCTGGCCGAGGACCGCGAGCGTTTCCAACAGCTTGTCAATAAACTGGAGCTGAAGCAGCCCCGCAACGGCATCGCCTCGACCGACGCGCAGGCGCTGGCCATCGCCGAGGAAATCGGCTTCCCGCTGGTGATCCGTCCCTCCTATGTTCTGGGTGGCCGCGCGATGGAGATCGTCCGCGACATGGCTCAGCTGGAACGCTACATCGCCGAGGCCGTGGTGGTTTCCGGCGACAGCCCCGTTCTGTTGGACAGCTACCTGTCGGGCGCGATTGAATGCGACGTGGATGCCCTGTCGGACGGCAAATCCGTCCACGTCACCGGTATCATGCAGCACATCGAAGAGGCCGGCGTGCACTCGGGCGACAGCGCTTGTTCGCTGCCCCCCTACAGCCTGCCCGCTGACATCATCGCCGAGATCAAGCGCCAGACTGTTGAACTGGCGCTGGCCCTGAATGTGGTTGGCCTGATGAACGTGCAGTTCGCGGTCAAGGATGGCGAGATTTACCTGATCGAAGTGAACCCCCGTGCCTCGCGGACCGTGCCGTTCGTTGCCAAGGCGACCGACAGCGCGATTGCGTCCATTGCCGCGCGCCTGATGGCGGGCGAGCCGATGGAGAACTTCCCCTTCCGCGGCGAATACCCCGAGGGCGCGACCCCCGGCAGCATGCCGATGGCCGACCCGATGACCCTGGCCGACCCCAACATGCCCTGGTTCAGCGTCAAAGAGGCCGTGCTGCCCTTTGCTCGCTTCCCCGGCGTGGACACGATCCTGGGCCCGGAAATGCGCTCCACCGGCGAGGTTATGGGTTGGGACACGTCGTTCCCGCTGGCCTTCCTCAAGGCGCAGCTAGGCGCTGGCACCGATCTGCCGACCTCGGGCAAGGTCTTCATCTCGATCAAGGACGCCGACAAGACCGAACTGATGGTCGATGCCGCCAAGACTTTGATTGACCTGGGCTTTGGCCTGGTTGCCACGCGAGGTACTGCAGGTTGGCTGCAGGAAAACGGCGTCGAATGCACAGTCGTGAACAAGGTCTATGAAGGTCGCCCGAACATCGTGGACATGCTTAAAGACGGCGAGATCACCCTGGTTCTGAACACCACCGAGGGTGCGCAATCGGTGTCTGACAGCCGCGAAATCCGCTCGGTCGCGTTGTATGACAAGATCCCCTATTTCACCACTGCCGCCGGCGCCCAGGCTGCGGCCCAGGCCATGCAAGCCCGCGCCGAAGGTGATTTCGGAGTGAAAGCGCTGCAGGGCTGATCCCTCAGGCGTTCCTTCCTAAGGGGCAGGAATTGAATTGATCGCAATCCACTCGGGTAATCATTCCCGGGTGGATTTTTTTTGTGCTCACTGCTGTTGGACCTGCACCGCCGCCGAAAAGCGATAAAAAACTGCGCGTGTTACACAAACTTCACGACACTTCGCGCCCAAATTCGCTATGCTAAAGGATATAAGCGATGGCCGCGATGATCCCCAATCAGTCGATCCAGTCCGGCTGAATTCGCCGCGCATCGCTTGGATATGGCGTAAGCACTCTGCGGGTCCCAAGCTCTGTCGGGTGAATGATTTCATTGTCCCTTTTCAGAACGACTGGGGCCTCTCGATTTCTCGAGAGGCCCCAATTACCTTCCGGTGGGCGAGCCCTTAAGTGGCTTCCTCTTCCAGGTGCAGCTTCATTTCGATCAAGACATGCTGCAAGGCCAGCGTTTCCTTCAGCAGTCGCTTGGCCTCGTTGATGGTGATGATGCCGTCCTCAATGGATTGGTTGTACTCGGCCATCAGCATTGCGAAGCGCTGGCTCAGCGCGATGACGTCCGAATTGATCCCGCCGGTTTCTGCATTCTTGCGGTTTTCGTTATAGGACAACGAAATGCCGCGCAGATCCGCAAGCGCGCTGGTGACATGCGGGTGCGAGGCAGCGGCCTCTAGTGCGGCAACGGCATCGATCGGCATGAAGCGGTCTTTGTGTTCGGGGTTGTCGGAATAGTACCGCCCCAACGTGGCCTTGGATTTGCCGGTCAACGAACATGCGGCCTCGATGCCCACATCTTTGACCAGGGCTTCGGTGTGTTTCTTCAAGTATCCAGTGGCGACTGACATTCGTAACCTCTTGCTGCCCCCGAGTGAGGGGGAAAACCTTCTACTGTTTCCCATTAATCATTTTCGGGGGCTATGTCATTGATAAAGCTGACCCTGGTCGGTTTCAGGGTGCATTAAGTTGTTTGAATGTAACAAGTTGCCGATTTTCGTGATTGGCGACTGCACGTTTCAGGTCAATGTGTGCAGACCTGAGGCAGACCGGGAAACCGGTCAAAATGGCGAGGCCACGGACCCAGGTACCCGTGCCGATCATCCCCAAGGGCTATGCCCGTCAGCGCGTTCCTGACTGTTGCCTCGCCACGCAAAATCCCGCTTGATCCGCTGGAAAAATGCCGACACAACGCGGGCATGGCCAAGTTATATTTCCATTACTCCACCATGAATGCCGGCAAGTCGACGGTTCTGCTGCAGGCTGCGCATAACTATCGCGAACGGGGCATGGAACCCTACCTGCTGACCGCGCAGTTCGATAATCGCGCAGGCCAAGGGCGCGTGGCCTCGAGGATTGGGATCGGGTCTCAGGCGGACACGTTTGCTGCCGGTGAGAACCTGTACGAGCGTCTGAAGGCCCGTCTTGCGCAGGGCCCTGTGGCCTGCGTGTTCGTGGACGAAGCGCAGTTCCTGGAAAAAGAACAGGTCTGGCAGCTGGCGCGCGCGGTGGACGATCTGGGCGTGCCGGTGATGTGCTATGGGCTGCGGGTGGATTTCCGCGGCGAGCTGTTTCCGGGCTCGGCCGCTTTGCTGGCCCTGGCGGATGAAATGCGTGAGGTCCGCACGATCTGCCATTGCGGGAAAAAGGCTACGATGGTGGTGCGAATGGGGCCGGACGGGCAGGTGCTGCGCGATGGCGCCCAGGTGCAGATCGGCGGGAACGAGACCTATGTCTCGCTGTGTCGCCGCCACTGGCGCGAGAGCGTCGGGGATGTGAGGTAGGGGGCGTTGCCCCCTCTGGCCGTTGGCCATTCACCCCCAGAGTATTTCAGGAGCAAAGAAGCGGGTCAGCTTCTGATCTGGCCCCAGAGGTCATAGTCGCTGGCTTCGTCGACCTCGACCGTCACGATGTCGCCGACGGTCAGCGTGCCCGTGCCTTCATCGATGAAGAGGTTGCCGTCAATCTCGGGGGCGTCTGATTTGGTGCGGCAGGTGGCGATGCCGTCGTCGTCGATATCGTCCACAATGACGTCCATGACCTGTCCGACCTTGGCGGCCAGTTTCGCCTCGGAAATCGTCTGAGCCTTTTGCATGAAGCGATCCCAGCGGTCTTGTTTTTCGTCGTCGGGCACATGATCGGGCAGGGCGTTCGAGCGCGCGCCCTCGACGTTTTCGTATTGGAAGCAGCCGACGCGATCCAGCTGTGCTTCGTCCATCCAGTCCAGAAGGGTTTGGAATTCCTGTTCGGTTTCCCCCGGATAGCCGACAATGAAGGTAGAGCGCAGGGTGATATCGGGGCAGATGTCGCGCCATTCACGGATCCGGTCCAGCGTCTTTTCCGCGGCCGCCGGGCGCGCCATGCGTTTCAGCGTGTCGGGGTGGGCGTGCTGAAAGGGGATGTCCAGATAGGGCAGGATCTTACCCTCGGCCATCAGGGGGATCACGTCGCGCACATGCGGGTAGGGATAGACATAGTGCAGGCGGATCCAGGCATCCAGCTGGCCCAGCTCGCGCGCCAGATCAAGGAAGGGGAACTTGGCCTCGCGGTCCTTCCAGTCGGTGCCATAGGCGCTGGTGTCCTGGCTGATGACCAGAAGTTCCTTGACGCCGCTTTCCACCAGTTTCTCGGCCTCGCGCAGTACCGCCTTCATCGGGCGGCTGGCCAGTTTGCCGCGCATGTCGGGGATGATGCAGAATTTGCAGCTGTGATTGCAGCCCTCTGAAATCTTGAGATAGCTGTAGTGGCGCGGGGTCAGTTTGACGCCACTGGCGGGCAGCAGGTCGATGAACGGGTCAGGGTCGGGGGGCACGGCGCCGTGGACCGCATCCAGCACCTGTTCGTATTGATGCGGGCCGGTGACAGCCAGAACCTTGGGGTGGACGCCGGTGATATATTCGGGGTCGGCGCCCAGGCAGCCGGTGACGATGACCTTGCCGTTTTCGTTCAGCGCCTCGCCGATGGCCTCAAGCGATTCGGCCTTGGCCGAGTCCAGAAACCCGCAGGTGTTCACGATCACCGCGTCGGCGCCGGAATAGTCGGGGCTGATGCCATAGCCCTCGGCGCGCAGACGGGTCAGGATGCGCTCGCTATCGACCAATGCCTTGGGGCAGCCCAGCGAAACCATACCGATGGTCGGCTGGCCGTCACGAGGCTTATCCTGAAGGCGCGCACGCGGCGCAAGGTCTGGGCGGAGGTTGGGCGGATTCTGGGTCATGGGGCCTCATACAGAATGCGTGCGGTTTGGGGAAGGGTATTGCGTCATCCGGCGAAGTGCCGCCCGATCATGTGGGTGCTGCAACACGTGATTGGCAGCCCGGTGCCGCTTGCGTAAGCTGGGGAAAACACCCTTCGGAGGCAGTAGGATGCGGTTTCTTATCAGGTTGATCGGCTTTGTCCTTGTCTTGGTGCTGGTTGCGGTGGTCGGGCTGCTGATGTTGCCAGGCGAGCGCATTGCCAAGGTGGCGGCGGATCAGCTGAAGGCCCAAACCGGGCGCGAGGTCGTTCTGTCCGGCGAAACCAAAGTCAGCTATTACCCGGTTCTGGGGGTATCCACCGGCCCGATTACCATTGCAAACGCCGATTGGTCGAAAGGCGCCCCGCTGATGCGCGCCGAAGGGTTGAAGGTGGGGGTCGATCTGGTCTCGCTTTTGTCGGGCGAGGTGCGGATTACCGGGCTCGAGGCGGTTGCCCCCGACATCCTGCTGGAACGCGCCAAGGATGGCCGGGTGAACTGGGATACGGGCGTATCCGGAGTTGCGGCCTCGGGGCAGCCGGCGGGCAGCTCTAACCCGCTGGCGTTGTCGTTGGATCGGGCGCTGATCCAACGGGGCAAGCTGCGCTATGTGGATCACGGAACGGGCGTAGATGTGTCGGTGCGCGACGTGTCCGCCGATCTTCGCTGGCCGGACTATGACGGGCGGGGCGATTTCGATCTGTCCGCGACCTATGGCGACACGCCCCTGGCGCTGAAGGGCCATGTGGGCAGTCTGGCGGATGTGCTGGCCGGCAAGGTGACCGAGATCACCGCGGAACTGGCGGCCAAGGGCGGCCGTATCGAGTTTCAGGGGCGCGGGGCCTCGCAACCTCAGCTGCAAGGACGGGTGAAGGCGGATATATCCGATAGCGGCGCCTTTCTGGCCGCGCTGGACGTCAAGGGCGCCAACCTTCCCAGGGGGCTGGGCCGTACTGTGAAACTGGGCGCTGATGTGACGCTGACGCAGGCGCAAATGCTATCGATACGGGACCTGAGCGCGACGCTGGATCAGAACGCGTTCACGGGCGAGATGGATCTGGACCTGGCCAAGCAGACCCCCCTGCTGACGGCGCGCATTGCGACCAAGCACCTGGACCTGAGCGGCTTGGACACTGGAGGCAGCGGTCCCTCGGCCAATGTGGGCTGGTCCAAAGCGCGGATCGACGCCAGCGCGCTGGGCCTTATGAATGGTGAGATCGCCTTTGACGCTGGTGGTTTGGGCGTTTCGGGACTGACCTTCGGCACGACCCGCGCCCGCATCACGATCGACCGCGCCCGCGCTGTTGCCCAACTTAGCCAGCTTTCGGGCTATGGCGGTACGATCACCGGGCGCATGGTGGCCAACAACCGTTCGGGCTTGTCGGTGGGGGGCGCGCTGAATGCCTCGGGGCTGGACATGCAGAATCTGCTGTCCGATGTGGCCGGCATCACTCGGTTTACTGGCAGCGCCGACGCCAACCTGGAATACCTGGGGGTCGGAAATTCGACCCACGCGATCATGAACTCGCTTTCGGGCAAGGGCAGCCTGACCATGGGGCGGGGCACCATCCAGGGCATCGATCTGGACAAGCTTATGCGCTCGGGGCTGGGCACGGGGGGCACCACTGTTTTTGACAGTCTGACCGCCAGCTTCACCATGAAGGATGGTAACCTGTTCAATCCCGACCTGTTGATGAAACTGCCCGCTCTGAGCGCCAATGGCGAGGGCCGTATTGGCCTTGGGCCGCGCGATCTGGATTATCTATTCACCCCGCAGATCGATTCCATCAATGGCGGCAAAGGGCTGGCCATCCCGGTGCGCATCAAGGGGCCGTGGTCCAGCCCGCGCATCACGCCAGACATGGAAAAGGCCATCGATCTGAATTTCGAGGAAGAAAAAGAAAAGGCCCGGAAAAAGCTTGAGGACGAGGTCAACAAGCGCCTGGGGGTTGAGAAAGAAGTAGGCGAAAGCACCGAGGATGCAATCAAGCGCAAGCTGGAGGACGAAGTCAGAGACAAGGTCCGGAAAATGTTCGAGTGATCAGCTGCGAAGGCCCGTCTCGCGCAGCATGCCGCGCCGCTTGGCCTCGTAGTAATACCCGCGGGCATACCATTGCACGGCGGTTGCCTCGTCCCCATAGGACAACAGCCACGCCCCGCGCAGGTACTTCACCGCATATTTCAGATTGGTTTCGGCATCCAGCAAATCGCCGGGGCTGCCGCGAAATCCCATGCTGCGGGCAGTTTGCGGCAGGATCTGCATCAGCCCGTAATACGGCCCGTTACGGGCGCCGGGCCGGTACATGCTTTCACGCTGCACGACCCGGTGAACCAGGCTGCGCGGCACCTCATAAAGATCGGCATACTGGTTGATCAGGCGCCGCAGCTCGGGCGTTTCGTTGGGGTGAAGCGAAGGGTCTGCGCGTTTAGGCGCTGCTTTGCGCCGCCGATGGCTGCAACCAGTCAGAACAGTGGCGGTGATCAGCAGAAAGGCGGCGCGGCGGCTGTAGTTGGGCATATGCAATCCTCAAGGTGTACACCAAGCCTAGTCGGGCTTTGTCGTCAAGGACAGCGTGACCAACCACAACCGGCAAAGAGCCGCGCAGTGATTCAGCTCACAAGTGGACAGCGATAAACCGGGGCGGTGCGTTTGCCCTTTGCCCAGTCTGAGCGGACCCAAAAATATTTGTCACTGCCCTCAAGGACTAGGATCCAGTGCACCAGACTGCCCTCATCGTCCCGCCAGGTCTCATGATCCAGAAACATGGTGATGCTGTCACCGCTTTCCCCAAGGACTGTATACGTGAACCGATCACCGAACTGGTCCCGGCTTTTCACTGGTTCCTCCAGTGTCACCACCAGTTGCTTGTGGTCGTTGCTGAGCAGCCAGCGATGAGGTGATTTGCAGGTGCCGCCGAGCGGCAGCTCATGGCTCCAATCGACACCCAGCAACTTGTCAAACGGATCTGCCTGACAGGGAGAGGCGGCCAGCGCCAGACAGATTGCCATCCTTCGCATCGCTTACACGCCCAGACACCAGCGCATAACGGCCTTTTGCGCGTGCAGGCGGTTTTCTGCCTCGTCGAAGATAACCGAGTGCGGCCCGTCCATCACGGCGCTGGTTGCCTCGTCGTCGCGATGGGCAGGCAGGCAGTGCATGAACAGAGCGTCGTCCTTGGCGTGGGCCATCAACGCCTCGTTCACCTGATAGGGACGCAGCTGGTTGTGGCGCCGCTCGCGGGCAGATTGAGGGTCATGCATGCTGACCCAGGTGTCAGTGACCACAAGGTCCGCACCGGATACGGCCGCAACGGGGTCACGCTCGATCTCCACGTTCGAGCCCTTGGCACGGGCCTCTTCGACAAAGACCATTTCGGGGTCCAGAGTCTGCGGGCCGGTAAAGGTCAGGTCAAAGCCGAACTGACCGGCCGCATGGGCGAAGCTGGCAAAAACGTTGTTCCCGTCACCGCACCAGACGACCTTTTTGCCCGCGATGGGCCCGCGATGTTCCTCGTAGGTCAGGATGTCCGCCATGATCTGGCAGGGGTGCGTGCGGTTGGTCAGCCCGTTAATGACGGGGACGCTGGCGTACTCGGCCATCTCGTGCAGGGTTTGCTCTTCGAAGGTCCGGATCATGATCAGATCGACATAGCGCGACAGCACGCGGGCGGTGTCGGCGATGGTCTCGCCATGGCCCAGCTGCATGTCGGTGCCGGACAGAACCATGGTCTGCCCCCCCATCTGGCGCACGCCCACGTCAAAGGACACGCGTGTCCGGGTCGAGGGTTTTTCGAAGATCAGCGCGACCATGTGATCCTTGAGCGGTTGCGCATCATCCAGCGCGCCTTTGGGGCGGCCCTGGCGCGCGTCCTTCATGGATTTGGCGGCGTCGATCATGCCCCGCAATTCTGCGGGGTCGGTTGTGTGAATATCAAGGAAGTGTTTCATAACATACGTCTTTTCGGTATCTAGCCGAGGCAGGGTTGCGCAGTCGGCCGGTTGATTAGCTCAGGTTTCCAGTTGCGTGGCTGCTGCATCCAGCCGGGAAATGGCCTCAGAGACCTCGTCTTCGGTGATGTTCAGAGGCGGCAGCAGACGGATCACGTTATCCGCAGCGGGGACGGTGATGACCTGGTTGTCATAGCCGGCGTTTACCACGTCGATATTGGGGGCCTTGCACTTGATGCCCAGCATCAGACCGGTGCCGCGCACGCTTTCGAAGATATCCGGATGGGCCGCGACCAGCCCCTCCAGGGATTGGCGCAGCTGGCCCGCGCGGGCGCTGACGGTGTCCAGGAACTCGGGCGCAGTGACGGCGGTCATGACGGCGCTGCCAACCGCACAGGCCAGCGGGTTGCCGCCATATGTGGACCCGTGGGTGCCGGCAGTCATTCCGCTGGCGGCCTCTTCGGTGGCCAGAACGGCGCCCAAGGGGAAACCGCCGCCGATACCCTTTGCAACCATCATGATGTCGGGGGTGATGCCCGCCCATTCATGCGCAAACAGCTTGCCGGTCCGGCCAACACCGCATTGAACCTCGTCCAGGATCAGCAGGATATCGTTGTCATCGCAGATTTGGCGCAGGGCCTTCACTTCTGCATCGGGTACAGGGCGAATGCCGCCTTCGCCCTGCACGGGTTCAATCAGGATGGCGGCGGTTTTTTCGGTGATCGCGTTGGTCAGCCCGTCCAGATCGCCAAAGGTCAGATGGACAAAGCCGGGCAGCAGCGGACCAAAGCCCTTGGTCATCTTCTCGCTGCCCGCAGCCGCGATCCCAGCCGAGGACCGCCCATGGAACGAGCCGTCAAACGTGATGATCTCGACCTTCTCGGGCTGGCCCTTTTCGAACCAGTATTTCCGCGCCATTTTCACGGCCAGCTCGCAGCTTTCGGTGCCGGAATTGGTGAAAAACACCGTGTCGGCAAAACTGTTATCCACCAGTTGATCGGCCAGCTTTTGTTGCTGCGGGATCTCATACAGGTTGGATACGTGCCACAGGTTCTGCGCCTGATTGGTCAGCGCCTCGACCAGCGCGGGGTGCGCGTGGCCCAGTGCGTTCACAGCGATGCCCGCGCCAAGATCCAGAAAACGTCGGCCATCTGCCTCGATCAGCCACGAGCCTTCGCCCTTCACGAACTGAAGAGGCGCACGGTTATAGGTCGGCAGGACAGACGGGATCATAGGTGGATCATCCTTGTTCCAAAGAGAAATCCTGAGGTTGCATTCACAGGACCGGGTGTCAACGATTTTAGGGGTTTATGCCGCAAATGGCGGCGGATCAAAGGCTGCGGGACGTCAGACGTGGGTACGTCGGCGTCGAATCGAGGTGATATGTGCGCGTTTGATCATGACGGGGGGCATAGCCCAGCCCGGTCAGGTTGCAAAGATGTTTCTGCCCAACGGATGGTGGTGCGGCCTATTGGCCACAGCGTCCCGTCATGCTTTCAAACGGTATCCCGTGCGGAACATGTTCCAGGTTGCGAAAGCGACCGCAGTGGTGAAGCCTCCGGTGACGGCCAGCCCCAACCAAGGAGAGCTGTCCGACACGCCCAGAACGCCGAACCGCACCCCGTCGATCAGGTAGAAAATCGGGTTGAAATGGGTCAGTTTCTGAACGCCCGCAGGCAGCGCCTGAACCGAGTAAAACGTCCCCGACAGAAAGGCCAGCGGGGTGACGATGAAGTTGGTGATCGCGGCCATCTGGTCGAACTTGTTGGCGAACACGCCAGCCAGAATGCCGATCGCCCCCAGCATTCCTGCGCCCATGATCACAAAGACCAGCGCCCACAGGGGATGCGCGATCGGCAGACCCAGCACCAGCGTCAGCCCCAGCCCGATGGCCAGCGCCACGCAGACGCCTCGGGCGATGCCCCCGATCAGGTAACCCAGCACCAGCTCCAGCGGTGACAGAGGCGGCATCAACGTGTCCACGATATTGCCCTGCACCTTGGAAATCAGGATCGAGGACGAGGTATTGGCAAAGGCGTTCTGGATCACAGTCATCATCAGGATACCCGGAGCGATGAAATGTGTGAAAGGCACGCCCATGACGTCGCCTCGCTGCTTTCCGATCGCGATCGAAAAGATCATCAGGAACAACGCCGCCGTAGCCAGCGGTGCCAGCAAGGTTTGCGTCCAGACGACGGTGAACCGCATGACCTCGCGTTTGATCAGGGTGTAAAACCCCAGCCAGTTTACGCGGCCAAAACGACGCGTTCCCATCTGCATACTGTCGGCCATAGTGACACTGTGCCCTTATTATTCCGGTCCGGAGCGGAGCTCCCGGTGATTCCACGCCTTGTAACTCAGGCGCGGATCACTAAAATAGGACCAGATCAAAAAAGTACAGGGGCGGCGCGCGCAAGCGTGGCCGCTTTTTATGGTAAGGAAACCGAATGTCCTGGACCGATGAACGCGTCGAACTTCTGAAAAAAATGTGGGGCGAGGGCCAATCGGCCAGCCAGATCGCCAAAGAGCTGGGCGGCGTGACCCGCAACGCGGTCATCGGCAAAGTGCACCGTTTGGGCCTGTCCAACCGCTCGGGCGGGGGTGGTGCCAAATCCGAAGCCAAGGCCAAGCCCGCGGCGAAACCCGCGGCCAAGCCCGCAGCCGAGGCCAAGCCCGCGCCCAAGCCAGCCGCCAAACCCGCGCCTGCGCCCGAACCCGCACCTGCCGCCGCCGAGCGTCCGGCCAGCGTGACCCCGATCCGTAAGCAGATCATTCCCGCAGGCCAACCCCTGCCGCCGCAGCCTTCGGCCAACGAGATTAGCCCCGAGGCTCTGGCCAAGGTCAACGAGGTCGAAAAGAAAGCCAAGAAGCTGGGCCTGTTGGAACTGACCGAGCGGACCTGCAAATGGCCCGTTGGTGATCCGGCGACAGATGATTTCTGGTTCTGCGGTCTGCCCGTGCAGCAAGGCAAACCCTATTGCGAGGCGCATGTCGGCGTGGCTTTCCAACCCATGTCCAACCGTCGTGACCGTCGCCGCTAAGGCCGGTCAGACAAGATACAAAAAAAACCCCGCGATCGCCGCGGGGTTTTTTCGTTTCACAGATTGCGCAGGATATTTTTCAGCTTGGGTTCATCCACGAGTTTGGCCGCGCGGCGCGGGCGCATCCATTTGCGTTTGCGCTCGTCGACCTCGGGGTAGTCGTCGCTTAGCTTTTCGACGGTCACGACATAGACTTGCGCCTCGACCGGGATGGCGCCGCCATCATCGGTGATCTTGTCGTAATCGTAGCTGCCGATCGGCTTTGGGTTGACCTTGGCCTTTTTGACGCCGGCCTCTTCCCAGGCTTCGGTCATTGCGGCCTGCGCGCCGGTTTTTCCGGGAATCGGCCAGCCCTTGGGAATGATCCAGCGGCCTGTCCCGCGCGAGGTAATCATCAAAACGCGCAGATCATCACCCGTCCCGCGAAGACACAGCGCGGCCACCTGAGGCTGGCGCGCTTGCGTCACATTGGGCTGGGCCGAGACCCAGGCTTTGGCGGATTTGTTCGGCATGTATATCTGCTCGTTAGTTTGTTGGTTGGCCGCTGTGTATATACACATCGTAACACAATTGCAAAATTTTGCTTATTTCGCGAAAAAATAGTGCTGAGCGGCGGAAATTCAACGTGATCTTCGTTTGGCTCTTAGTGTTGGGTCCGCTTGCGTGGGGTCCTCGGGCCAGGGGTGTCTGGGATAACGGCCGCGCATGTCCTTGCGCACGTCGGCATAGGAACTGGCCCAGAAACCCGGAATATCCATCGTTGTCTGCACGGGCCGTCCTGCGGGGGACAAAAGCGTGACGCGCAGCGGTTGCCGCCCCACGGTCGGATGGGTGGTCTGGCCGAACATCTCTTGCAGGCGCAGACTGATTTCGGGCGTTTCGCCGCCGTAATCAATGGGGATCTTGCGGCCCAGGGGGGTGGTGAAATGCGCCGGGGCCGCCCGGTCCAGCACCTGCATCTGGTTCCAGTCCAGCATCCCGCGCAGGGCGGGCAGCAGGTCAAACTTTTTCCATCCATTCGCAGTTTTCACGCCGCTTAGATGCGGCAGCAGCCAGTCTTGGATCGAGTCCATCAGAGCGTCCGCAGACATGTCCGGCAGAGCGTGACCTGCCTCGCGTACCAGCATCACCCGCGCGACAAAGCGTTTGGCCGCGTCAGACAGCACGATCCCCAGATCGCGCACCCCGTCCAGCATGGCTGTGGCGACGGCGTCGGGCGGGGCGTCTTTCCAGATGCGGTCATCCAGCGTCACGGCGCCCAGCATCTCGCGTTTGCGGGCGATGACCCGGCGTTCGCGCTTGGACCATTCGCAAATTTCCTGCCAGTGGATCTGGTCCGCGAACAGCCCGCGCAGCTCGGATTCCGTGATCTGGATGGCCTGGCGGATCTTGGCCTCGCGCGGGTTGCCATCGGTGTCAGTGACCACGATCAAGCGAGTGCCGGCCAGCGGATCGTTGTCGTCCAGAATGGCGCCCTTGCCGCCTGACAGCACAAACCGAGGCGTGTCCCCCTTACGCCGCAGCCCGACGCGATCCGGATAGGCCAGCGCAGCCATTTCTGCAGGGCCCAGCATGTCCTGTTCGCCTCGGGTTTGCCGGCTTAGCCGCTTGGCCTCGGTGCGGATGCGCTCCACGGCGCCGCGATTGGCCGGGTGAGGGCGCGTTTCGGCATACCGGCGAGGGTCACTAAGCGCCTCAAGCCGCAGCGACAGGTCCACGGGAGCGGAAGATGGCAGCGGGTCCCGATCCCCCAGCAACGCGGCCAGCATCGCCGCCTGAGGGCCGGCAACGGTCAGCATATGCGCCAGACGCGGATGCAGGGGCAGCTTGGCCAAGGCCTTGCCGTGATCGGTGATACGGGCCTTGTCGTCCAGCGCGCCCAGCATGGTCAGCAAGGCCTGCGCCTCGGCATAGACGCCGGGGTTGGGCGGGGTCAGAAAGGGCAATTCGGCGGGATCGGCGCCCCATACGGCCAGCTCCAGCGCAAGACCAGCCAGATCCGCAGCCTCGATTTCGGCAGGAGGATAGGCCATCAGGGCGCCTTCTTCGCCCTTGGTCCACAGGCGATAACAGGTGCCTTCGGCGACACGGCCCGCGCGACCGGTCCGCTGGGTCGCCTCGGCGCGGGTGACGCGTTCGGTGACAAGGCGGCTCATTCCGCTGCCGGGGTCAAAACGGGCACGGCGGGCACGCCCGGCGTCCACCACCACGCGGATGTCCTGAATAGTCAGCGAGGTTTCCGCGATCGAGGTCGCCAGCACAACCTTGCGCCCAGTCTGCGCGGGTTGGATCGCGGCGCGCTGGGCGGCAAAGTCCATGGCGCCAAACAAGGGACGCAAGTGGCAGTCATCGGGCAGGCGGGATTTCAGCAGGGCCTCGGTGCGGCGGATCTCGCCCTCGCCGGGCAGGAAAACCAGCACACCGCCCTGAGTTTCGCCGATGGCCTTGCTGACCAGATCTGCGGTGGCGTTTTCCAGCCGGGTGCGTTTGTCCAGCGGGCGGTCCAGATGTTTCAGCGTGACCGGGTAACTGCGTCCCTCGGAGGTGATTACCGGCACGTCGCCCATCAACGCGGCAACGGGGCCAGCGTCCAGCGTTGCGGACATGGCCAGAAGGATCAGATCCTCCCGCAAGGCCCCCGCGATTTCCAGGCACAGCGCCAGGCCCAGATCGGCATTCAGCGAGCGTTCGTGAAATTCGTCGAACAGCACCGCGCCAATGCCCGAAAGTTCAGGATCGGACTGGATCATGCGGGTCAGGATACCCTCGGTCACGACCTCGATCTGGGTGGCTTTACTGGTTTTGGCCTCGCCGCGGACGCGATAGCCAACGGTCTGGCCGGGTTTTTCGCCCAAGGTCGTGGCCATCCGCTCGGCTGCGGCGCGGGCGGCCAAGCGGCGCGGCTCCAGCATCAGGATTCTGCCCTTGGTCAACCCGGCCTGAAGCATCGCCAGTGGCACCACGGTTGTCTTACCGGCGCCAGGGGGGGCTTGCAGCACCGCCCGGCCCGCGCTGCGCAGGGCGTCGATCAGTTCGGGCAGGGCCTCGTGGATGGGCAGTTGGGTCTCCATCCCCCGCTTATCCGGGATGGGGACTGCGACGGCAAGAGGGGTGGACAAAGCCGGGTGGCCCAAGGCATGTAGACCCCCGAATAATCGGGACGGTGCCATGGATATTGAACAGCTGAGTGACAAGATCATCGGAGGGGACCGCCGTTCGCTGGCGCGGGCCATCACCCTGGTCGAAAGCAGCCGCCCCGATCACAGGGATCAGGCCGCGCAACTGATCGAGGTTCTTGGCCGTAAATCCGACAAACAAGCCGTCCGTATTGGCCTGTCCGGCACCCCCGGCGTGGGCAAATCCACCTTTATCGAAAGCTTTGGCATGATGCTGACGGGGCAGGGGCTGAAGGTGGCTGTTCTGGCGGTTGACCCATCCTCGACCCGATCGGGCGGGTCCATCCTGGGCGACAAGACCCGGATGGAGCGCCTGAGCCGCGATCCGAACGCATTCATCCGACCCTCGCCCAGTCAGTCGCACCTTGGTGGCGTCGCCCGCCGCACCCGCGAGGCCGTGGCGCTGTGCGAAGCTGCGGGCTTTGACGTGGTGCTGATCGAAACCGTGGGTGTGGGCCAGTCAGAAACCGTTGTGGCGGAAATGTCTGACCTGTTCATCCTGCTGTTGGCCCCTGCGGGCGGTGATGAGTTGCAGGGCGTCAAACGTGGCATCATGGAGATGGCCGACATTATCCTGGTCAACAAGGCCGATGGCGATCTGAAGCCCGCAGCCATGCGAACGCAGGCGGACTATGCCGGGGCGTTGCGGCTGCTGCGCAAGCGGCCTCAGGATCCTCAGGATTTCCCCAAGGCGATGACGGTTTCCGCGCTGGAAGAGGACGGGTTGGCCAAAGCCTGGGAAGAAATGACCACGCTGACCGACTGGCGCCGTGCCTCGGGGCATTTTGCGGACCGGCGTGCGGCCCAGGCCGAATACTGGTTCGGCGAAGAGGTCCGCCAAGGCCTGCTGGCCCGGCTCGAACGGGAACCCCTGAAGGGCATGATGGCGCGTCTGGGCGCTCAGGTGGCCGAAGGGCAGACCACGCCAACGGCAGCTGCTGCAGAATTGTTGGGATTGCTGCAGCAAGGATAGCGCTTTGACGCGTTAAGGCCCTTGACGCGCCCGGTGATTCCGCCTAATCACCCCGAACGAGATTCAGGGCGCTGCCTTTGCGGCGTCCATTTATGTTGTAGGGGCGCCGAATGCCCCGTTGATGAGACGAGGATACAGCCATGTCGCGCCGCTGCGAACTGACCGGTAAAGGCCCGATGTCTGGCAACAATGTCAGCCACGCCAAAAACAGAACCCGTCGCCGGTTTCTGCCGAACCTGAACGACGTTACCCTGCAATCGGAAGCTCTGGGTCGTAGCGTAAAGCTGCGTATCTCGGCCGCTGCCCTGCGCTCGGTTGATCACCGCGGTGGTCTGGACGCGTTCCTGGCAAAAGCCAAAGACGAAGAACTGTCGGCCAACGCGCTGAAAGTCAAAAAAGAGATCGCGAAAGCTCAGGCAGCAGCCTAAGCCTTTCTCGTTGAAAGTTTCCAGCAGCCCTGTCGCACCCGCGGCAGGGCTGTTTGGCTTTTCTGCGGATGGATGCAGAAGCATGGGCGATTTTGTCGCTTTTCATCTGCGTCTGGGCGCACATATATCTGGTACGAGATGAAAAATCCCGTGCGCGCATATATCGGCATATTGCTTGCCCTGATGCTGGCCTTTACCGGCCAGTCCATGGCCGTTGCGCGCGGCACGCCTTCTGCCTCTGGTCAGATCGTCCTGTGTACCGGAACCGGTCCAATTTCGGTACTGGTGGACGAAAATGGCCAGCCGGTTGGAAAACCCCACATCTGTCCTGATTGCGCATTGTCCTTTTTCGATGTGCTTGGCGACACCGCGCCCCATATTTTGCGTCCCGAGGGCCGGGTTGCCACGCTGCGTCTGGATCAAGGACGTTTCGCAGAGCCGGGACAGAGCATTTCTGCGGTGGCAAGGGGGCCGCCCGTCCGCGTCTGACACTCAATTTCCCCAGATTTCAGACAAAGACGAAAGGACGAATGATGTCGTTCAAATCCACCCTGTTCGCAGCGGCCGCCGCTGTTTCCGTTGCCCTGCCTGCTTTCGCAGAGGGCATCATGGTTAATGATCCCTACGCGCGCGTTTCGGCAATGATGTCTACCTCAGGCGCAGCCTTCATGGTGATCGAGAATCACACCGGTCAGGCCGATCACCTGGTCAGCGCAAGCTCGGATATCTCGAAGAAAGTCGAGCTGCACACCCACAAGGAAGACAGCAACGGCGTGATGCGAATGATCCATGTCGAAGAAGGATTCGAACTGCCCAAGGATGGTACCATCGAGATGAAGCGCGGGGGCCACCACGTGATGTTCCTGGGGCTGAATGAGCCCTTGAAAGATGGCGACACCGTCCATGTGATCCTGCAGTTCGAAAAGGCCGGCGAGGTTGCGGTGGACATTCCCGTCGATCTGAACCGCAAGCCGATGCAGGGCATGATGAACCATGGTGACATGAAGAAAATGTCGAACTGAGCGGGGGGGCGAACGCTCCTTCTTGTGCGGGGCGATGCCCCGCCGTCGTCGAAGCGTCAAAGCCGGTCCCGTTGGGTCGGCTTTGGGCATTTCTCAGGGGGCGAGCAGCGTATCGACCCAGGCGGGGACGATTTGGGTCGCCTGGCCAAAGTGGGTTTCGGCGAAGTCCGAAACCGTGGCCGAAGGTTCGAGGTTCAGCTCGACCGTGTGGGCGCCGGCGCGGTAAGCGTCCTGGCCGAAGGCGGCGGCCGGGTAGACATTGCCCGACGTACCGATGGCTGCGAAGATGTCAGCCTCGCGCAGATGATCCCAGATTTTGTCCATGAAATAGGGCATCTCGCCGAACCAGACCACGTCGGGGCGGGCAGCCGGTGCCTGGCAGGCCGGGCATTCGTGGCCGGGTGCCATTTGCATTGGTGCGCTCCAGCGGTGGCCGCAGGCCGCGCACAGAGCCCCGGCCAGGGTGCCATGCATATGCAACACATTCGCCGAGCCTGCGGCCTCGTGCAGGCCGTCCACGTTCTGGGTGACGATCAGGACCTCTCCGGTGAAGTCACGTTCTAGCCGGGCCAGCGCTGTGTGGGCTGGGTTTGGCTGGGCTGTGGCGGCTTGCTGGCGCCGGGCATTGTAGAATTCGTGCACCAGTGCGGGATTGCGCGCAAAGCCTTCGGGGGTGGCGACGTCTTCGATCCGGTGCTGCGCCCACAGGCCGCCCTCGTCACGGAAGGTGCCCAGCCCGCTTTCGGCGGAAATCCCTGCGCCGGTCAGGATAACGATCTTTTCCATGGCTTCTCCTTCGCTTATTATCCTGCACCGAAGGAGAGGCTGATGACCACCCGTATCCTATTCGTATGCCTTGGAAATATCTGCCGATCGCCCGCAGCCGAAGGGGTCATGCGCCAGTTCGCCCCCAAGCTGGAACTGGACAGCGCAGGCACGTCCGACTGGCATGTCGGAGAGGCGCCCTATGGCCCAATGCGGGCGGCCGCAAAGGCACGTGGATTTGACCTGTCGCCCCTGCGGGCGCGCCAATTCCAGACGAACGATTTCAGGGATTTCGACCTGATCGTGGCGATGGACCATTCGAATCAGGACCGGATCGAGGCCTTGCGCCCGGCGGGCAACACAACTCCGGTCACGCTGTTCGCGGAATATGCCGAGGGGTGGCACGCTTCGGAGGTTCCGGACCCTTATTACACCCGTGATTTCGACGGTGTTCTTGACCTGATCGAGGACGCCGCCCGCGGCCTTCTGGCCCGGTTATAACGCGCCGCTTAGGCGTCCGAATGTGCCCAATCCCAATACAGCTCGCGCGTGCGGCGGGTGATCGGGCCAATCTGGTACTTGGTGTCGTCAAAGGCAGTCACAGGGGTGACCTTGTTCATGTTGCCAGACAGGAAAACCTCGTCCGCGCCGTGGAAATCCTCGAATGTCAGGACGGTTTCGTGGACCGTATAGCCATCGGCACGCAGATTTTTGATGTGACGCGCGCGGGTGATCCCGGACAGGAAGGTGCCGTTGGCGATGGGGGTGAAAACCTCGCCGTCCCTGACCATGAAGACGTTCGCGGTGGCGCTTTCTGCGACATTGCCCATGGCATCGGCCACCAGTGCGTTGCCAAAACCACGCGATTTCGCCTCGGCCAGCATCCGGGCGTTGTTGGGGTACAGGCAACCTGCCTTGGCGTTGCACACTGCATCCTCCATCACCGGGCGACGGAACCGGGTGCGGGTCAGTGTGGTCGAGGCATCGGGGGCAGCCAGCGGGATTGCTTCGAGCGAGATCGCAAAGCCGGTTTCCTCGGGTGTGGGGACGATCCCCGAGGCATCTCCGTTGATCGCCCAGTACATCGGACGGATATACACAGCCTCGCCCTGGGTGAAGCCCCTCAGCCCATCTTTGACCAGATCCACCATTTCCCCTGTATCGACCGTCGGTTCGATCATCAGCGCCTTGGCCGAGCGATTCACCCGAGCGCAGTGGGCATCCAGGTCGGGGGTCAGCCCGTCGAAGAACCGCGCACCATCGAACACGTTGCTACCCAGCCAGGATCCGTGATCGGCGGCGTTCATCACGGGCAGATCGCCTTGGTGCCATGTGCCTTTGAAATAGGTCCGGATATTGTTGCTGAGTGCCATTGTCGTGCTCCTTTGGGCGCAGGCTACGGGCGGGGCAAGGCAGGGTCGATACCGTAGTTTGACGGGGTTCTTGACCTGTCGCGGCCTGTCGGGAAACCTGAGGATATTCAGAACGAAGGGATTTTCAATGCGCCGTTTTCTTTTGCTTGCGCTGCCGTGGCTATTGTCCACCTGCATGTCCACCGATGGCCGCCACCCGATTCAGGTGATGCTGGAGGGGCGCAAGGTGGTGTATGATCTGCCCGAAAGTACCGAGGATTGGACGCGGCCCGACAACATGGTCGCCGAAAGCCAGACCTGGGCGGCGGACGGGACAACGGTGCATCACCGCAGGCCGTTGTTGGTGGACTACAAGACCTATCCCAAAAAGGGGCGCTGGTGGATCAAGGGTGATCGGTATTGTTCATGGTTCGGCGAGGGCGAGCCGCCCAAGGATATGCGCTGTTATACAGTGCGCACCTCGGACAAGGGCACGCGCATTCATTTCGTACCGCGCAAGGAACTGTTCGATATTTTCGGAAACCGGGAATGGCACGGAACCTATGTTGACTAGGGTCCGTGGGGCGCCCCGCACCGGATGGGTGCAGGGCGCAATGCTTAGCTGCGGATCATGCCGACGATGTCATAGGTCTGCGCCAGGATCGGGGCGGCGATCTCGCGCGCGCGTTCGGCACCACGGCCCAGGATACGGTCAATCTCGGCCGGGTCCTGCATCAGGCGCTGCATCTCGCCCGAGATCGGGGCCAGTTTTTCCACGGCCAGTTCCGATAGCATCGGTTTGAACTCCGAAAACTGCTTGCCGCCCACATCGGCCAGCACCTGATCGACACTTTGATCGGACAGGGCGGCGTAGATGTTCACCAGGTTGCGCGCGTCGGGGCGATCCTCCAGGCCTTTGGCCTCGGACGGCAGCGCCTCGGGGTCGGTCTTGGCCTTGCGGATTTTCTTGGCGATGGCGTCGGCGTCATCGGTCATGTTGATCCGGCTGGCATCCGAAGGGTCAGATTTCGACATCTTCTTGGTGCCGTCGCGCAGAGACATCACACGCGTGGCCGCGCCTTCGATCACCGGTTCGGGGATGGGGAAGAAATCAGTCTTGTAGTCGTGGTTGAACTTGGTCGCGATGTCGCGGGTTAGTTCCACGTGCTGTTTCTGATCCTCGCCCACCGGCACTTCGGTTGCGTGATACAGCAGGATGTCCGCTGCCATCAGCGCAGGATAGGCGAACAGCCCAAGCGAGGCGTTCTGCGCGTTCTTGCCCGCCTTGTCCTTCCACTGGGTCATGCGCTGCATCCAGCCCATGCGCGCCACGGTGTTGAAGATCCACGCCAGCTGCGCGTGCTCGACCACCTGAGACTGGTTGAACAGGATGGATTGTTCCGGGTCGATCCCCGAAGCAATGAACCCGGCCGCCAGTTCGCGGGTCTGGTTGCGCAGCGCTTGGGGGTCTTGCCAGACGGTGATGGCATGCAGGTCAACGACGCAGTACACGGTTTCGATCCCGTCTGCCTGCTTGTCGACAAAGCGCTTCAGTGCGCCCAAATAGTTGCCAAGGGTCAGCCCACCCGAGGGCTGAATTCCCGAAAAGACGCGCGGGGTGAAACCGGCGTTCGGGGTGGATTGCGTTTGGACCGCATCCGACATGGTGTATCTCCGTCTGGATTTATTTGCTTGGGTGGCTTACCCATGCCCCAAAGCCCCGTCAAGGAGAGCGCCCATGAGCAGCCCCAATAACTCGCCCTTTCATACCGTCCCGCCCGTAGTCGTGGCCCTTAGTCTGGTACTGATCGGGATCGAGATCGTCTTTGCTCTGGGCGCCAGCGGCATCATCGGCGGCCCCGAGGCAATCGGCTGGCGGTTGGAATCGCTGCAGACCTACGCGTTCTCGGCGCCGATCTTTCAGTGGATGCTGGAAAACGGCCAATTCCCGGCCGAGCATATGCTGCGGTTCGTCAGCTATGCGTTCGTTCACGGCAGTTTTACCGGCGCGCTGTTCGCCGTGGTGATCCTGCTGGCAATGGGCAACATGGTGGGACGGGTATTTTCGCAATTCTCAATGCTGCTGGTGTTCTTGCTGGGCACGATTTGCGGGGCGCTGGCCTATGGTCTTATCGTGGACAGCCAGGTGGCGTTGATGGGCGCATTTCCCGGAGTGTACGCGCTGATCGGAGCCTACAGCTTTATCCTGTGGGTCCACGCGGGCTTGACCGGGGCCAGTCAACTGCAAGCCTTTCGCCTGATCGGTATTCTGATGGGGCTGCAGCTGTTTTTCGGAGCCGTGTTCGACGGCCCGCCCGACTGGATTGCTGATGGCACCGGGTTCGTTGTCGGCTTCGCGGCGTCCTTTGTTCTGAGCCCCGGAGGGTGGCAGCGCCTGCGTGAAAAGCTGCGCCACCGCTAGGGTCAGCCGCGTTTCATGGCGGCCTTGAACTCGGACAGCCGGAAGGCTCCGATGATCTGGCCGATCCCGAAATAGCTGACGATCCCCACCGCGACCAAAGCGGCCAGCGCGGCATAGCGGATTCCGGCCATGCCCAGATACGGCGTTAGCACCTGCAGTCCCCCCCAAAGACAGCCCCCCATCGCCAAAGAGGCCAGCACGATGCGCCAGATACGAGCGCGGAAACGGTCATCGAACCGGGCAACCTGCCCAAAGGGACGCGAACCGATGGCCAGCAGGGCCACCATCGCCCAGCCCGCAACTGTGGTCGCAATGGCAGCCGCGATCCAGCCCAGCACCGGGGACAAACCGATGGCGACGGCTGCGTTGATCACCATGGCCACCACCGCATAGTGGAATGGGCGCCGGGTATCCTCGCGGGCGAAGAACAGCGGTTGCAGGATCTTCTGGATAACGAACGCGGGCAGGCCCAGCCCATAAACGGCAACGGCCAAAGCGATTGCTGCGCTGTCATCTGCAGTGGTCGCGCCGCGTTCAAACAGGACGGAAACCAGCGGCAGCGGGATCACGATCAGGGCCACCGCAGCGGGGATGGTCAGCGCCAAAGACACCTCGGCGGCGCGGGACAGCGCGTTGCGGGCGCCGTCATGATCATCGGCTTTCAGGCGGCGCGAAAGGTCGGGCAGCAGAACCACTCCGATTGCGATCCCGACCACGCCAAGCGGCAGTTGGTACAGCCGGTCCGCCGCATAGAGCCAGCCCACAGCCCGGTCGAAGTAGCTGGCGACCTGTTGGCCGACCAGAAGGTTCACCTGCACCACGCCTCCGGCAAGAGCAGCAGGGATGGCGACCTTGATCAGGCGGCGCATGTCAGGGGTCAGGCGCGGCCGTTCGATCCGTAGGACGAACCC
Organism: Thalassovita sp.; assembly: GCF_965218685.1. GTDB lineage: Bacteria > Pseudomonadota > Alphaproteobacteria > Rhodobacterales > Rhodobacteraceae > Thalassobius. Next base: position 1,393,608 of record NZ_OZ244657.1, read on the forward strand.
GGCGCGGCGCGCGGCGACCCAGACCAACACCAGCTGCGCGACACCCGCCACGGGAATGGTCCAGATCAGCGCGCGGGCGATGTCTCCGCCTGTCAGGGCCGCGATCACCATCACGCTGACGACCATCACGTTCAACAGCACCGGGGCGGCGGCCGCTGCTGCGAACCGGCCCAAAGAATTCAGGATACCGGACAGTAAGGCGGCCAGGGAAATGAACAGGATGTAAGGAAAGGCGATCCGTCCGAAATCGACCGACAGATCGAACTGCTCTTGTCCCGCAAACCCCGAGGCCAGCCCGTAGATCAACCACGGCATTGCGGCTTGCGCAGCCAGCGTCAGCAAGATCAGGATCGAGGCCAGCCCGGCAAAGGCCTGCGCGGCGAACCCCTCGGCGTCCTCGTCCCCTTCCAGTTTCTTGGAGAAAATGGGGATGAACGCCATGTTGAACGCCCCTTCGGCAAAGAAGCGGCGGAACATGTTGGGCAGGCGAAAGGCGACCACATAGGCCTCGTAGGCGGGTCCGGTGCCTAGATAGGCCAGGATGATCGCGTCGCGCACGAACCCCAGGATGCGACTGGCAAGGGTCCACACCCCAACCGTCAAAAACCCCGAGATCAGTCGGACTGGCTTCACGAAACGGCCCTTTCCGCACCCTTGGTGATCGCCTCGCGCAGTTTACGCTCCAGCGATTTTTGCTTGGCGGCTGAATGGAATTTCAGCCCGAACATGTCCTTCACATAGAACGTATCGACGACCTGCTCGCCGTAGGTCGCGATCACGGCGCTGGCGATATAGACGTTGTTGTTGGCCAGAGTGCGCGTCAGATCGAACAGGATGCCGGGGCGATCGCGGGTGTCGACCTCGATGATCGTGTAGATTTCCGACCCTTCGTTGTCGAAGGTGATCGAGGTGGGCACCTTGAAGGCGCGCTCGCGTTTCTTGATCTTGTCGCGCGATTTGATGGCTTCGGTCGCGATGACCTCGCCCCTCAGTGTTTTCTGGATCATCTGGCGCAGGCGTTCCAGCCGAGCCTTTTCATAGGGGTGTCCGTCGGCGTCCTGAATCCAGAACACCGCAGTCGCATAGCCATCGTTTGACGTGTAGGTGCGCGCATCCACCACGTTGGCGCCAACCAGGGCCAAAGCACCGGACAGCCGCGAGAAGATGCCCGGGTGGTCGATGAGCGCGAAACAGGCGCGGGTGGCGTCACGGTCAGCATCAAGGTGCAGGTCGATGCGGACCTCATCATCGGGGATGTCGCGCAGCAGGTTGGCAAAGATCACATGCGTCGCCGTGTCCAAGCCCTGCCAATAGGGCGGATAATGGCGTGTTGTCTCGTGGCGCAGGGCGGCTGGATCCCAGCCATCCAGCGCATCACGCAGCTGGCGGCGGGCTTCGGCGCCGCGGTTCTCGCGGTTCAGATCCTCCAGCCCGTGTTCCAGTGCTTGCGAGGTTTCCTTGTGCAACTGGCGCAGCAGCATGGCCTTCCAGTTGTTCCAGGTGCCCGGCCCAACACCGCGGATGTCGCAGACTGTCAGAACGGTCAGCAGGTCCAGCCGCTTGCGTGTCTTAACAGCCTTGGCGAAATCGCGCAGGGTGCGAGGATCGGACAGGTCGCGTTTCTGGGCCATGTCGGACATCAGCAGGTGATACCGCACCAGCCATTCCACGGTTTCGCATTCGGATTTGTTCAGGCCCAAACGGGGGGCGACCTTGCGGGCGATCTGCGCCCCAAGGACCGAGTGATCCTCGTCCCGACCCTTGCCGATGTCATGCAACAGCAACGCGATATACAGGATACGCCGGTTCACGCCGCGTTTCAGGATGCCACTGGCAACGGGCAGTTCCTCGATCAGTTCTTCATGCTCGATCTGGCTTAGCACCTTGATGCATTGGATCGTGTGTTCGTCCACCGTGTAGTGGTGGTACATGTTGAATTGCATCATCGCCACGATGGGCTGGAATTCAGGGATAAAGGCCCCCAGAACGCCCAGCTCGTTCATCCGGCGCAGGGCGCGTTCAGGGTTGCCGTGTTTCAGCAGCAAGTCCAGAAAGATGCGGCGCGCGTCCTTGTCGTTGCGCAGATCGTCGTCGATCAGATGCAGGTTGGCCTTGACCAGGCGCATGGCGTCGGGGTGGATCAGCATCCCGGTCCGCAGCCCTTCTTCGAAGACGCGCAGCAGGTTCAGCTTGTCCGTCAGGAACTCATCCTGTTTGTCCACGTTCAGGCGGTTATGTACGACCTTGTAGCCCGGCTTGACCCGCGGGGTCCGGCGGAAAATCCGTTCCAGCAGCGGTGCGCTTTTCACATGCATCGCCTCCAGCTTGGTCAGGAAGATGCGGGTCAGGTCACCGGTTTCCGTGGCATAGCGGAAATAGTCCTGCATGAAGTGTTCCACACCGCGCCGGCCAGCCGTGTCCTTGTACCCCATGCGTTCGGCCACTTCGACCTGCAGATCAAAGTTCAGCTGGTCGGTGGCGCGGTTGGTGATCAGGTGCAGCTGACAGCGCACCGACCATAGAAAATCCTCGGCGGTTTTGAAGCTGACGAATTCGCCTTCGGTGAAAACGCCCAGCTTTACCAGCTCGGCGGCGTCCTGCACGCCGTGCACATATTTGGCGATCCAGAACATGGATTGCAGGTCGCGCAGGCCGCCTTTGCCCTCTTTCACGTTGGGTTCGACCACATAGCGCTGGCCGCCCTGGCGCTTGTGGCGGGCGTCACGCTCGGCCAGCTTGGCCTCGATGAATTCGGCGGCGGTGCCTTTGAACAGGTCGGTGCGCAGACGCTCGTCCAATTCTTGGGCAAGGGCCGCATCACCGGCCAGAACACGGTGTTCCAGCAAGGCGGTGCGGATGGTGTAATCTTCTTTGCCCAGCTTGACGCAATCGCGGATGGTGCGCGAGGCATGGCCTACCTTCAGGCGCAGATCCCACAGGATGTACAACATCCCTTCGATCACGCGCTCGGCCCAGGGGGTGATCTGGCGCGAGGTCAGGAACAGCAGGTCCACATCCGAGAAGGTCGCCATCTCGCCGCGGCCGTAACCGCCCACGGCGATCAGGGTCATGCTTTCGTCCTTGCCGCCGGGGTTCATCAACCGGATCGAGACATCCCGGGCCGCGATCACCAGACAATCGGTCAGATAGGTATAGGCGCGCGTGGTCGGTCGCGCGCGCAGCGGATCGGCGGAAAAGGCTTCGGCAATGGCGGACATGCCCGTCTTGCGGGCCTCGGTCAGGATTGGCACCACGGCCGCGCGGATGTCTGCGGCCTCGGACATCCCTTGCGTGGCGTCGTTGATCCGGGCGCTGATAGTGACGGCGTCGAAAATGGTCTCTGCCGGACAGATCAGGCTGTCCGGCGCTTCAGGTAGTTTTTGCATACGTCTTCTTTATCAGAGACCGCCACCGCCAAAGGCTCGGGGGGCGGGGTCGATGAGCACGACCTTCTTGTCCTGTATCTGGGCGATTGCCAGACCGCGTTCGTTGGTACCATCCCCGCGCAGGCGCAGGATACCGTTCACACCTTGGAAACCGGCGCCCTGGGTCAGGGCGTCAACAGTCAGCGCATCTTTGTGTCCGGCCTGTACCAGCGCGCCGATCGCGGCGATCCCATCATAGGCCAGCCCACCGATCGAGTGCGGCTGCGAGCCATAGGCCGCGGCATAGCGCGACGAGAACCGCTGCGTCATGGTCGGGTCAGGCAAGGCGAACCACGCACCCTGTACGCCCGGCAGTTCCAGGGTTTGCGGGGGCACGTCCCAGCGGGTCAGGCCCATGTACTGCACGTTCTGGGGGTTCACTCCGGCCTCAAGCAGAAGCTGCGTTACCAAGGGCAGGGCTCCGTCGGTATTGGCGGTCAGGAACACCGCGTTGGCGGCCCCGCTTTTGACCGCTCTTTCCACCTCGGGGATGGCCGCGACCACGCCCTGCTGAGAAAACTCATAGCTTACCGCAGCGGCCAACGAGGACCCGCCGGTGCTGCCGATTGCGGTCTGGATCGCGTTCTTGCCCAGTTGCCCGGCCAGGTTGGTATCATGCGCGACCACGATGTTGCCCTTGCCCTGTGTGGCCGCAAACCGGACCATCCGTTTGGCCGTGTTTTCAAAGGTCGGCCCCAGAATGAACAGGTTGCCCCCCGCAATGGTCGAGTTGTTCGAGAAGCTCAGCACATTCACGTTCCGGGGCGCTACACTCACGGCAACGGCGTTGGCCTCGGCGCTGTAGACAGGACCCAGAATGATCTTGGCCCCCTCATTTACCGCCGAGATCGCCTGCTTCTGGGCCGTCGCAGGGTCGCCAGCGGTCGAATAAACGCGCAGGTCCACCTTGACGCCTTCAAGATCAGAAATCGCAAGTCTGGCCGCATTTTCAAGGCTTTGCGCCAGAATGTCATCGCCTGCATTGCCGCTGCCGCGCGGCACCAAAAGCGCAACCGGAACGGGGGCCGAGGTGTTGATCATCTGGCCGCTGCCCATGGAAACTGGTTCGCAGGCGGCCAGAACAATCAGGCTTAGCACGGCGAAAAGGCGGGCGATCAGGTTGCGGGGGGTCGATAAAACGGCGAACATGGACTGGTTTTCACTCCCTGAGGGCAAGCGCTGGGCGCCTGTGAACTTTGGGCGCAATAATAGACACCAATATAAGGGGGTCCAGTGTTGAATCCGCAAATCGCGACGCTGCAGCCGGGCTTGTACCTGATTGCCACACCTATCGGGACCGCGCGGGACATCACGCTGCGCGCACTGGATATCCTGGCCTCGGCGGACGTGCTTGTAGCCGAGGACACCCGCAGCCTGCGTCGCCTGATGGAGATCCACGGCATCGCGCTGAACGACCGGCCCTTGCTTAGCTATCACGAGCACAACGGCGACAAGATGCGCCCGCGCCTGTTGAGCCTGCTGGCCGAGGGTAAATCGCTGGCCTATGGCTCCGAGGCAGGTACGCCAATGGTGGCCGACCCCGGTTTTGATCTGGCCCGCGCCGCCCGCGCAGAGGGGCACGCGGTTGTCTCGGCCCCCGGCCCGTCAGCGGTGATCACGGCGCTGACGGTGGGCGGATTGCCGACCGATCGGTTCTTTTTCAACGGCTTTCTGCCCAACAGCTCGGGCCAGCGGAAATCCGCCCTGTCCGCGCTGAAGGATGTGCCCGGCACGCTGGTTTTCTACGAATCGCCCAAGCGCATCACCAAGATGTTGCGCGACGCAGCCGAGGTTCTGGGCCCGGAACGAGAGGCCGCCGTTTGCCGCGAGCTGACCAAAAAATTCGAAGAGGTGATCCGCGCGCCCCTGGCTCAGCTGGCCCAGGAATGTGACGAACGGACACTGAAGGGCGAAATCGTGGTGCTGATCGACCGCGCACATTCATCAACTGTTAGCGAAGCCGAGCTAACATCAATGGTGAAAGATGCGTTGCAGGACGGCTCGGTGCGCGACGTCGCCGACAGCATCGCAAAGGAAACGGGCTTGCCGCGCCGGCAAGTCTATCAATTGGCGCTGAAACTGGACCGGGAAGAATGAAGGCGAAACCTGACGCCCATCGCCGCCGCCAAGGCCAGATGGCGCATTGCTTCGGGCAAAGCGCCGAGGAGCAGGTAGCGCGTGACTACGAACGTCGCGGCGCCACGGTGCAGGCGCGCCGCTGGCGCAGTCAGGCGGGCGAAATTGACCTTGTTCTGCAACATGGTGACGAACTGATTTTCGTCGAGGTGAAGGCCTCGAAATCACTGGAGACCGCGATGAACAGCCTGCGTCCGGCTCAGATGTCCCGTATCCTGCGCAGTGCCGAAGCTTATCTGCAGCATCTTCCCACGGGGTCTTTGACCAACGTGCGGTTCGACCTTGCGTGCTGCGACGGTCAGGGACGCCCACAAATATTTGAGAACGCTTTCGGGCATTTCTGAATTGCCTCGTCTGCGCCCTTGCGCCATGTAAAGGCAAGCAAGCAAGGAAACCGCAGATGAAAATCGCTTTTCAGATGGACCCGATCGGGCCGATCGACATCACCGCTGACAGTACTTTCCGCATCGCGCTGGAGGCGCAGGCGCGGGGGCACGAGCTGTTTTACTACACCCCCGACAAGCTGGCCTATGAAGAGGGTCGCGTGACCGCGCGGGGCTGGCCGCTGACGGTTCAGATGGTGGAAGGGGACCACTATACCTTGGGTGACGAGCAGGTCGTTGATCTTGCGGACTATGACGTGGTTTGGCTGCGCCAAGACCCGCCCTTCGACATGTTCTATATCACCACAACCCATCTGCTTGAGCGGATCCACCCCGAAACCTTGGTCGTGAACGATCCGTTTTGGGTGCGTAACTATCCTGAAAAGCTGATGATTTTGGATTTTCCCGAACTGATGCCGCCCACCACCATCGCTCGGGACTTGACGACTATTCGGGCCTTCAAAGAGCGGCACGGCGACGTCATCCTTAAGCCCTTGTACGGCAACGGAGGTGCTGGCGTGTTCCGCCTGACCCAAAGCGATCGGAACCTTACCTCGTTGCACGAGTTGTTCACCGGGTTCTCGCGCGAGCCTTTGATCGTGCAGAAATACCTTCCGGCAGTTGCGGCGGGCGACAAGCGGGTGATCCTTGTGGATGGCGAACCCGTGGGCGCGATCAACCGGGTGCCGCAGGCGGGCGAGACGCGCTCGAACATGCATGTAGGTGGCCGCCCCGAGAAGATTGGCCTGACCGAACGCGATCTGGAAATTTGCGCGACGATCGGCCCGCGGCTAAAGGAAAAGGGCCAGGTTTTCGTCGGTATCGACGTGATTGGCGACTACCTGACCGAGATCAACGTGACCTCGCCCACCGGTATTCAAGAGCTGGAGCGGTTTGACGGCACCAATACCGCAGAAAAGATCTGGCAAGCGATCGAGGCCAAGCGAGGGTGAGCCTGGCGCTGTCACTGATGGGGGCAGCGATGCGCCCACTGGTGCGCAGGGTCATGGGCCGGGCGCAGGATCCGCAAAGGATGCGGCGGCAGCTCGAATTGGCAGCGCGGCTGTGGTTTCGCGAGGTACCGCATGCGCTTTACCTGGCCACGGCATATCGTTCTGACGAAGCAATGCCTGCGCTGTGGGTTTCCTCGGGGGCGGTCACGTCGGACAAGGTGCTGCTATATCTGCATGGAGGCGGCTATCTGGCGGGGTCAACTGAAACGCACAAGCGTTTGGTCGCGCGGCTGTGCCGGATGACTGGCATGCGGGCCTTTCTGCCCGAGTATCGGCTGGCTCCAGAGAACCCCCTGCCTGCCGCGCTGCAGGATGCAGAGGCCGCCTTTCTTCATCTGACCGAGCGAGGTTATCGGCCCAGTGACATCGTGATTGGGGGTGACAGCGCCGGAGGAGGACTGGCGTTGTCGCTGCTCTCGCGTTTGTGCCTGTTGGATCAGCGGCCAGCCGCGTGCTTTGCCTGGTCGCCCTTTTGCGATCAGCGGTTTTCCGGCCGGTCGGTCACGGAAAACAGTCGTCGCGACCATTTCTTTCCTGGTGACCGGGTGACTGATCTGGCGGATATGGTGCTGGGCGACCTATCGCCTGACGATCCGCGCGCGTCGCCGCTCTATGCTGATTTTCCGCAACCGCCGCCGGTTCTGCTGCAAGTCTCGGACAGTGAAATCCTGCGCGACGATGCCGTTCGGATGGCCGAGAGGCTGAAGCGCGCTGGGGGAGCCGCAGAACTGCAGGTTTGGCCGAATGCCCCGCATGTCTGGCAGATTTTTGATGGCTGGTTCCCCGAGGCGCGCGCAGCAATTGGCGAAACCGCGCGGTTCATTAGGTGTCACGACAGCCAGTGATGCGAAAACTGACTGCTTCCGCCACGTGCGGCTGGCGTACTGCATCGCTTCCGTCAAGATCGGCAATGGTCCGGGCGACCCGCAAAATGCGGTGATAGCCGCGTGCGGTCAGGCCAAATCGGTCTGCCACGCGGGCCAGCAGCGCCTTACCCTCGGGGTCGGGCGTGGCGAACTGGTCAAGGATCGCGCCTTCGATCTCGGCGTTGACCCGCACGTCCGGGAAATCGCCATAGCGCGCGGTTTGCAGATCGCGAGCCCGCGTGACGCGTTCGGAAATTTGGGCCGAGGCCTCTCCGTTTGCAGGCAAGTCCAGATCGGTATAGGCGACGGGCGGCACCTCTACCCGCAGATCAAACCGGTCCATTAGCGGCCCACTGATGCGGCCAAGATAGTCCTGCCCGCAGACAGGCGCGCGGGCACAGGCGCGCGCGGGGTCAGATAAGTTTCCGCATTTGCAAGGGTTTGCCGCCGCAACCAGCATGAAGCGGCAGGGGTAATGCACATGGGCATTGGCACGCGCGACCATGACCTGCCCGGTTTCCATGGGCTGCCGCAGGGTTTCCAGAACGGTGCGTGGAAACTCGGGGAATTCGTCCATGAACAGCACGCCGTTGTGGGCAAGGCTGATCTCTCCGGGTTTGGCGCCGCGCCCGCCGCCAACAATCGCTGCCATCGACGCGGTATGGTGCGGCTCGCGGAAGGGCCGCGTCCGCGAGATGCCGCCAGCGTCCAGCAACCCCGCAATCGAGTGGATCATCGAGGTTTCCAACGCCTCGGCAGCGCTAAGCGGGGGCAGGATGCCCGGTAACCGTGCTGCCAGCATGGATTTGCCCGATCCCGGAGCACCGACCATCATAAGGTGGTGACGCCCCGCGGCGGCGATTTCCATCGCGCGTTTGGCGCGTTCCTGGCCTTTGACGTCACGCATGCAGCGCCCAAGCGGGTCATCCAGCACTTCGCCCGGCTTGGCAGGGGGCAGGGGCGACTGGCCGGTGAAATGGCGCACGATATCGGCCAGACTTTGGGCGGCGATAACCTGACATGCCCCGACCCAGGCGGCTTCGGCGCCCGAGGCTTTGGGGCAAAGCAGGGTGCGCTCATCCTCGGCGGCGGACATGGCAGCGGGCAGGGCGCCGATCACTGGAACAAGCGATCCGTCCAATGACAGCTCGCCTAGCGCGGTCGTGTCCTGCACCGCGTCCTGAGGGATGATTTCCAGCGCGGCCAGCAGCGAGAGGGCAATCGGCAAGTCGAAATGACTGCCCTCTTTAGGCATATCGGCGGGTGAGAGGTTGATGGTGATACGTTTGGAGGGCAGCGCGATTGCCAGCGAGCTGAGCGCAGTGCGCACCCGGTCGCGTGCTTCGGACACCGCTTTGTCCGGCAGGCCCACGATCGAAAAAGCAGGCATACCGGGCGTGACGGCGCATTGCACCTCGACCGGGCGGGCGCTGACGCCCTCGAACGCGACGGTATAGGCCCTGGCGACCATGACACTCCCCAATCCACCTTGGTTAACAAAGGTTAAGCTCCGGGGGATTGAGGAATGGTTAACGAACCTAAAGCAGGGCGGCGAATTTCGGCCAGGCCAGCGGGTCGTTCACCGTCTTGTCGCGGCAAAACGCGTTGCAGAACCCGAAGATGCGGCCGTCAAAGCTGCCTAGGTGAGTGATCTCTTTGCCCGAATAGGGGCAGACGTCATTTTCGGGCGTGCCGGTTTCGATGGCATGGGCGGGCATCGGAGCGGGCCCCGGCCACGCGCGCGTGGGCAGGTCCATCGCATAGGGCACCGGGTCATAGGATTTCGTCAGCCCCATGGCCCGCCAACGGCGGAAAGCGGGGTCGGCAAGCGTGGTGTCCACATACGTCTGCACCAGGTCGTTGACGGGCAGCGCGTGACCCGCGATCCGGGCGGCGACGGGGGCATAGAACGCATCCGCGATGGAATAGTCGCCAAACAGCCACGGCCCGGCGTCCCCGTGGCGTGTGCGCGCCAGAGTGAACAGCTCGGTGATGCGGGCAAGGTCCTTGAGCACGGATTCGCTGGGGGTGAAGCCTTCGTACTGGTGCAGCAGTTGCATCGGGCAATCGTTGCGCAAAGGGCCGAAACCTGCGTGCATTTCCGAGGTAACCCAGCGCGCCAGAGCCCGCGCCGCCGGATCGCTGGGCCACATGCCCGCTGTGGGGTGACGCTCGGCCAGGGTCTCGGCCATCGCCAGAGTCTCGCCCACGACGATCTCGTTATCGATGCGCATGGTCGGCACCAGTCGGGCCGGGGCCAGCGCGGCCAGATCTTCGGTCATGGTGCCATCGTATAGACCGACCATCTTGGTTGTCACAGGGATGCCGAACTGTTCGAACAAAAGCCAACCACGTAAGGACCAGCTGGAAAAACTCTGATCGCCAATAAACAGTTCATATCCCATTCGAATTCCTTTCCTGTTTGCAATGACAACAGGTTAGGTGCCGGCAGGGGATTTCAAAAATGAATTGTTATGCGAAGGGCCATCACGGAAGATGATTGATCGCTCCGGCGCGCCACTGCCCATCGGTCAGGCAAACCTCGGTCACCGAAAGGTTTTCGATCTTGTGCGAGAACGCCTGATATGCAGACAGCCCCAGTGCTGTTTGGACCTGCGTCAGGATCACTCCGAAATGCGCGACAGCCACGATATCGCGCCCCGGATAAGCGCTTAGCAGACGCGCGACGGCGGCGTTCACGCGGGCGGTCACGTCGTTCCAGCTTTCGCCCCCGGGGGCACGGATGTCTCCGGGGGTTTCCCAATAGGCGCGCAGATGATCCTGATCCTCTACGTCTTTGACCCCCTTCATTTCCCACGCGCCAAAGTTGATCTCGCGCAGGTCGGGGTCATGCGGCAGGCGTGTGCGGTGCCGGGTGATAGCGTCAGCGGTGCTTGCGGCCCTGCTAAGATCGGACGAGATCACCAGCGCCTCGTGGGGCAGATGCGCGTGCAGACGGTCCAGCTGCGCCCGATCTGACAGATCGGCAGGCAGGTCTGTCCAGCCGACCATGGCCTTGGCGTGAGTGGGGCCATGACGGACCCAGAAAAAGCGGCTCATCGCAGGGTTCCTTTGAGGGCAAGCGGCAATCCGGCCATCACGGCGACCACCAGATCGGCCTGCGCAGCCAGCTTTTGGTTCAGCGCGCCTTGCGCATTCTGAAAGCGGCGGGCCAGCGCATTTTCGGGCACCACGGACATACCGACCTCGTTCGAGACGACAACGACGGGGGCCTGACAGTCCTTCAGGGCGGCGAAAAATTCGCTTTCGGCCGCGTCAAGATCGCTGCCATCCAGAAGGTGGTTTGACAACCACATGGTTGCGCAATCCAGCAGCACAGCTTGATCTGGCCCAGCGGACGCGAGCGCCTGTGAAACATTTAGCGGAGCCTCGATCGTGGTCCAGTCAGGGCCCCGCTGGGCGCGGTGCTGGTCCACCTTCGAGCGCATTTCGTCATCCCAAGCCCTTGCAGTGGCAAGATAAATTCGGCTGCTGGCACCGCGCTTGACCAAATCTTCGGCCCACAGGGATTTGCCCGATCCGGCCCCGCCCAGCACAAGGGTCAGCTTATCAAGCATATTCTATACACCTTATTGTGAACCATTCAGCCTTGCCGTGCGTAACACTCCTGTCCCTAATTATAAAGAGCGCGCCCCGCGCGCAGATTGGCGGTTAGAAATGGCACTTGATTATCCAAACGACATGTCGCTTTCGCGCGTCGCGATGAAGGCCGAGCTGCTGGACGCTGAAACCGAACGCGATCTGGCCTATGCTTGGCGAGACAAGCGTGACGAGGCAGCGCTGCATCGGCTGATCACGGCCTACATGCGCCTGGCGATCTCGATGGCGTCGAAATACAAGCGTTACGGCGCTCCGATGAATGACCTGATCCAAGAGGCTGGGCTGGGTCTGATGAAGGCCGCCGACAAGTTTGACCCGGACCGCGGCGTGCGGTTTTCCACCTATGCGGTTTGGTGGATCAAAGCCTCGATCCAGGACTACGTAATGCGGAACTGGTCGATGGTGCGGACGGGGTCGACCTCGTCGCAGAAGTCGCTGTTTTTCAACCAGCGGCGCGTGCAGGCACGTCTGGAGCGCGAGGCGATGGCTCGGGGCGAAACCCTGGACCGTCATCAACTGCGCCACATGATCTCGACCGAGATCGGCGTACCGCTGCGCGATGTCGAGATGATGGAGGGGCGGCTGTCCGGCTCGGATTTCTCGCTTAACGCCACTCAGAGCACCGAAGATGAGGGCCGTGAGTGGATCGACACGCTGGAAGATGATAGCGCCCAATCGGCCGAGATCGTCGAAGAGCAGCACGACCGCGAAACCCTGCGCGCTTGGTTGGCAGAAGCCATGGGCGCCCTGAACGAACGCGAGCAATTCATCATCCGCGAGCGCAAGTTGCGCGAGCCGATCCGCACGCTGGAATCGCTGGGCCAAGAGCTGAACCTGTCCAAAGAACGGGTCCGCCAGCTGGAGGCTGCGGCCTTTGCCAAGATGCGCAAATATCTTGAAGGCCGGTCCGAAGAGGTGCATGACCTGTTGGCATGAGAGCCCTGTATTTAGTTCTGGCCCTTTTGAGCGCAGTACCTTTCGCCCATGCCAAGGCGCCGCCGGAAAAAATGGCGCAAGCCCACGTGGTGTTCTTGGGCGAAGTGCACGACAATCCCGCGCATCATGAAAAACAAGCAGAGTTTATCGCGGCCTTGCAGCCCTCGGCCGTTGTGTATGAAATGCTGACATCTGACGTGGCCGCCGCGCTGACGCCAGCGGATCTGGCGTCGTCTCAGGCGTTTGATGCGGCGACGGGATGGTCACAAAGCGGCTGGCCCGATCTGGCCATGTATTGGCCCGTGGTCATGGCCGCACCTGCCAAAATCTACGGTGCCGCCTTGCCGCGTCCGCAGGCGCGGGCGGCGATGAAGGATGGCATTGCTTCTTATTTTGGGTCCGGAGCGGCTGAATATGGGCTGATGGCCCCTTTGCCCACGGACCAACAGACTCAGCGAGAGGCGATGCAGATGACGGCACATTGCGACGCGCTGCCGGAAACGCTTTTGCCGGGGATGGTGGCGTTGCAACGCCTGCGGGACGCGATGCTGGCCCGGGCGGCTCTGACGGCCTTAGAGGATACCGGCGGGCCGGTCGTTGTGATCACGGGTAACGGCCATGCGCGTGCGGATTGGGGGGCGCCCAGCTATGTCGCGCGTGTCCGCCCTGACCTGCGTTTCTTTGCGGTGGCCCAGACCGAGGGCGACGCCGAACCCGATCCGGCCTTCGATCTGGTGCTTGGCGGCCCTGTCATAGACCGCCCCGATCCCTGCGCGGCGTTCAGGTGAGCGCTCTTGTCAGTGCCGCCGCCGCGCCCTAGTGTCGGCTCGATACATCTAAGGGGGCAGAAATGCTGGCAAACAAGCGGATCCTGTTGATCATCGGAGGCGGCATCGCGGCCTATAAAACGCCCGAGCTGATCCGGAGACTACGCGAACGCGGGGCGGCGGTGACGCCTGTCATGACGCGCGCGGCCAAGGAATTCGTAACCCCGCTCAGCCTGTCCGCGGTGGCCGGAGAGAAGGTCTATGACGATCTGTTTGACCTGACCGATGAATCCGAGATGGGCCATATCGAACTGTCGCGCAGTGCCGACCTGATCGTCGTGGCCCCGGCCACTGCTGATCTGATGGCCAAGATGGCGGGGGGGCACGCGGATGACATGGCCTCGACCCTGCTGATGGCGACGGACACGCCGGTGATGATTGCGCCCGCGATGAACGTGCGCATGTGGGATCACCCGGCGACACAGCGCAACCTGGCCACTTTGCAGGCGGATGGCATCAGTTTGATTGGCCCGAACGAGGGCGACATGGCCTGCGGCGAATACGGCCCCGGCCGCATGTCCGAACCTCTGGAGATTGTCGCCGCAGCCCAGGCCACCCTGTCAGGCGGCCCGTTGAAGGGTAAACGCATTGTCATAACCTCGGGGCCGACGCAGGAACCGATTGACCCGGTGCGCTATATCTCGAACCGCTCATCCGGGGCACAGGGCACGGCGATTGCCCGTGCATTGGTCGCGCTGGGCGCCGAGGTCGTGTTCGTGACCGGCCCCGCCGATGTGCCCCCGCCCGAGGGCGTACAGGTGGTGCGGATCGAAACCGCAGTTCAGATGCTGGAGGCCGTGCAGGCGGCCTTGCCCGCCGACGCTGCCATTTTCGCCGCCGCCGTGGCCGATTGGCGCGTGACAGAGGCGGCCAGTTCGAAGATGAAAAAGCAAAACGGCGAGATCCCCACGCTCAGCTTCTCTGAGAACCCGGATATCCTGGCAACGGTCAGCCAAATGACGGACGGGCGCCCCGGTCTGGTCGTGGGTTTTGCCGCTGAAACCGACGACGTGATCGAAAACGCGACGGCCAAGCGTCTGCGGAAAGGGTGCGATTGGATCGTGGCCAACGATGTCTCGCCCGAGACCGGCACCTTTGGCGGCGCGCAGAACACGGTGCATATCATCAATGATGTGGGCGTCGAGGATTGGCCGAAAATGGCCAAGGACGCAGTGGCGCAAAAGCTGGCCGAGCGCATCGCTGCCGCTCTGGACGCGTAAATTTTTCTGAAAGGACCGGGCCAAGATGGTGACCGTTGCATTGACTTGGACAGACGAGGCCGACCAGACGCTGGCCCTGCCAAGCTATGAATCCGAGGGCGCTGCAGGCGCTGACCTGCGGGCCAATTTCGGTCCAGATTTGCGGGGCACGGGCGTGGTGCTGGCTCCGGGTGCGCGGGCGTTGATTCCGACGGGCCTGCGGCTTGAAATCCCGTTGGGTTTCGAGGTGCAGTTGCGCCCTCGATCCGGGTTGGCGCTGAAGCACGGGATCACGCTGCCCAACAGCCCAGGCACGATCGACAGCGACTATCGCGGGCCGTTGGGGGTGATTGTGATGAACGCAGGTGACGCTGATTTCCACGTACAACACGGGGACCGCATCGCCCAGATGATCGTGGCTCCGGTTGTGCAGGCGACCTTCGAAATGGCCGAGGTTCTGTCGGACACCGCGCGTGGCGCGGGCGGATTTGGCTCGACCGGGCGGGGCTGATGGCGCTGGTCCTGATACTGGCGGCGGTCCTGTGGGGGATCGGAATGGCCATGGGGGCGCCGATCCGGGTGCGTATAGTCATGCTGGCAGTGCTTTGGGCGGCCGTTGTGCTGCTGCATCTGGTGTTGCCCGATGGGAACGCCTTGCGCACGGCGACTGGCGGGCAGGCCGCGCCCTGGCTGATCTTCGGGGCGCTGGCCGGGCTGGTTTTGCTGTATCGTGAAGGGCTTAGATGGCTGCGACGCCGGGCCGTCCCGACGGCAGCCCCGGCCAAACCCCAAGGCACGTTTTCCGAGGTCGAGCTGAACCGCTATGCCCGCCATATCGTGCTGCGCGAGGTTGGCGGTAAGGGTCAAAAACGCCTGAAAAACGCAAAGGTTTTGGTGATCGGCGCCGGGGGTCTGGGCTCGCCTGCGCTGCTCTATCTGGCCGCCGCGGGCGTGGGCACGATCGGCGTGATTGACGATGATGAGGTCGACAATTCCAACCTGCAGCGGCAGGTAATTCACCCCGATGCAGCGATCGGCATGCCTAAGGTATTCTCAGCGCAGAAGGCGATGGAGGCGCAGAACCCCTTTGTCCAGGTGCGGCCCTATCATCGCCGCCTGACGCCCGAATTAGCGAGTGAAATGTTCGCAGAATACGACCTGATCCTTGATGGTACTGATAACTTCACCACACGGTATTTGGTGAATGAAGCTGCGGTTTCTTCAGGTAAGCCGCTGATTTCCGGCGCTTTATCGCAATGGGAGGGGCAGATCAGCGTGTTCGAACCCGCGCAGTCCGGCCCCTGTTACCAATGCGTGTTCCCTCAGGCCCCGGCGGCAGGCCTGGCCCCGTCCTGCGCCGAGGCCGGCGTGATCGGCCCCCTGCCAGGCGTCATAGGCACCATGATGGCTGTCGAGGCTATCAAGCTCATCACCGGCGCGGGGGCTCCTTTGCGCGGCGAGATGCTGATCTATGATGCGCTTTGGGGTGAAACCCGGAAAATCGCATTGAAAAAACGCTCCGATTGCCCGGTTTGCGGTGAAACAGCCTAGGCGATCTGGACGTCTGGCACGGGCGTGATTACCTGTGCTCTCAAAGGAGAATTTGCATGACCAATCCGCTGCTGTCCGCCTGGAAAACCCCGTTCGAGATCGCTCCGTTTGATACCATCAACGACGCTGATTTTGCCCCCGCTTTCGCCCGGGCGCTGGACGTGCATAAGGCCGAAATTACCGCCATCGCCAACAATCCCGAAGCGCCGACATTCGCCAACACGGTCGAGGCGATGGAGGCCGCAGGCGGTGATCTGGACAAGGTGCTGTCCGTGTTTTTCACCGTGGCGGGTGCTGACAGCAACCCCGAACGCGAGAAGCTGCAGGTCGAATTTTCCCCCAAACTGGCGGCGCATTTTGCCGCGATTTCATCGAACAAGGCTCTGTTCGCGCGGATCGCCGACCTGTGGGCGCAGAAGGACACGCTGGACCTGACCGCCGAGCAGCAACGGGTACTGATGCTGACCCACCGCGGGTTCGTGCGTTCGGGCGCGGCTTTGGAAGGGGCCCAGGATGCGCGCATGGCCGAGATCAAGGGCAAGCTGGCCAGCCTGGGCACGGCCTTCACCCAGAACCTGCTGGCGGATGAACGCGAATGGTTCATGGAACTGACCGAGGATGATCTGGACGGCCTGCCTGATTTCGTCGTTGATGCAATGCGCGCGGCCGGTCAGGAAAAGGGCACCGAAGGCCCGGTCGTGACCCTGTCACGCTCGATCATCACGCCTTTCCTTCAGTTCTCGCCGCGGCGCGATCTGCGCGAACGGGCCTATGCGGCTTTCGTAGCGCGCGGGGCCAATGGGGGGGACACGGACAACCGCGAGATCGCCGCTGAAATCCTGTCACTGCGCGAAGAACGGGCCAAGTTGCTGGGGTATGACAGCTTTGCCGATTACAAGCTGGAAACGGAAATGGCCAAGACTCCCCAGCGCGTCGAGGAATTGTTGCTGGCAGTGTGGGAGCCGGCCAAAGCGCGGGCCGAGGCGGACGCCAAGGTGTTGGAGCAGATGATGCACGCCGACGGTATCAATGGCGATCTTGAAGCGTGGGACTGGCACTATTACGCCGCGCGCCGCCGCAAGGCCGAGCATGATCTGGACGAGGCCGCGCTGAAACCCTACCTGCAGCTGGACCGGATGATCGAGGCGTCGTTCGCTTGCGCTAACCGGCTGTTTGGGCTGGAATTTTCGCCGCTGGACGTGCCTTTGTACCACCCTGATTGTCGCGCGTGGGAGGTCACTCGGAACGGTAAACACGTGGCGGTTTTCATCGGGGATTACTTTGCGCGCGGTTCCAAACGTTCGGGGGCTTGGTGCTCGGCCATGCGGGCGCAGGCGAAGTTCCCCAAGGTGCAGGCGCCCGTCGTGATCAACGTGTGCAATTTTGCAAAGGGCGACCCTGCGCTGCTGTCCTATGACGACGCGCGCACGCTGTTCCACGAATTTGGCCATGCGCTGCACCAGATGCTGTCGGACGTGACCTATGAGAGCATCTCGGGGACATCCGTGGCACGCGATTTTGTCGAACTGCCCAGCCAGCTGTACGAACACTGGCTTGAAGTGCCCGAGGTTCTGGCCGAATTTGCCACCCATGCCGACACCGGCGCGCCCATGCCCGCCGAGATGTTGGAAAAGGTTCTGGGCGCTGCCAACTTCGATCAGGGGTTTGCAACGGTGGAATATGTCGCCTCGGCCTTGGTGGATCTGGCGTTCCATCGTGGCGGGGCCCCGACGGATGTGATGGCCATGCAAGCGCAGGTTCTGGATGGGCTGGACATGCCAAAACAGATCGCCATGCGCCACGCGACCCCGCATTTTGCACATGTCTTTGCCGGGGATGGCTATAGCTCGGGTTATTACAGCTACATGTGGTCCGAGGTGATGGATGCCGACGCCTTCGCCGCCTTTGAAGAGGCCGGAAGCGCGTTTGATGCCGACACTGCCAAGGCGTTGGAGGAGAATATCCTGTCAACGGGTGGGTCCGTGGATGCCGAGGCGCTGTACACCGCGTTCCGGGGGCGGATGCCGGGGATCGAAGCGCTGCTGAAGGGGCGCGGGCTGGTTTCGTGAGCGGAGGGGCCTTGCCCCTCTGGCCTGCGGCCTTTCACCCCAGAGTATTGGATGAGCAAAGAAGCAGGCATGAAAAAGGCCCGGCGGGGCATGCCGGGCCTTAGCGATTTTTGTGCGGTTTAGATTTTTTGGTCGTATTCGCCGACGCCGGGTTCGGTTTGGATCACGGCGTCCAGTTCGGCGAAGATGGCGCGCATCTCGTCCTCGCTGTCGCTGCTTTCACAGACAACCACCAGGTTCGGCGTGTTCGACGAGGCGCGCACCAGACCCCAGGAGCCGTTTTCCAGGATCACACGGGCACCGTTGACGGTGACGACTTCTTTGACATTTTGGCCGGCGAAGGTGTCGCCTGCCTCGGCCTTGGCGACCAGTTTCTCCACGATACGGTCGAGGATGTCGTATTTTTCCTCGTCCGCGGCATAGGGCGACATGGTCGGGGTCGACCAGGTTTTCGGCAGGGCCTTGCGCAGGTCGGACATAGACATGTCGGGGTTGCGATCCATTAGTTTGCAGATCTCAACAGCGACGCGCATGCCATCGTCATAGCCGCGGCCAATCGGTTCGGCCAGGAAGTAGTGGCCGGATTTTTCGAAGCCAGCCAGGGCGTTCAGAGCATGAACGCGGCGCTTCATGTGGCTGTGACCTGTTTTCCAGTAGTCGGCCTTAATGTCGTATTTCTGCAGCTCGGGGTCCGAGGCAAACAGGCCTGTGGATTTCACATCCGCCACGAAGGTCGAGCCGGGATAGAGCTTGGCCAGATCGCGAGCCATGATGACGCCCACCTTGTCGGCGAAAATCTCTTCGCCCTCGTCGTCGACAACGCCGCAGCGGTCGCCGTCACCGTCGAAACCCAGCGCAAAATCGGCGCCCGAGGCTTTGACACTGTCGGCCATGTCGTGCAGCATTTCCATGGCTTCGGGGTTCGGGTTGTAGTTGGGGAAGGTGTAATCCAGCCGGTTGTGGCTATCCACCATCTCGACGCCCAGACGTTCGAACAGGGCGGGGCCAAAGGCGGCGGCGGTACCGTTGCCGCTGGCGCAGACGACCTTGAGTTTACGCGACATTTTGAAGTCACCCACCAGGTCATCCATGTAGGCTTCTTGAACGCCATCGACGAATTCGTAGCTGCCGCCGGGGGCCGGTTCGCCTTTGCCGTTCAGCACGATGTCCTTCAGCTCGGCCATTTCGTCGGGGCCGTGGGTCAGGGGGCGCTGGAAGCCCATCTTCACGCCGGTCCAGCCGTTGGGGTTGTGACTGGCGGTGACCATGGCCACGGCGGGCGCGTCCAGGTGGAACTGGCTGAAATAAGCCATAGGGGTGATGCAGGGGCCAATGTCCTTGACCTGAACGCCAGCCTGCATCAGGCCGATCACCAGCGCGTTTTTGATGGCCAGCGAGTAGTCGCGATAATCGTTGCCGACGGCGATCACAGGCTCCAGCCCGTGCTTGCGCATCTGCGTGCCGATGCCCAGGCCCAGGGCGGTCATGCCTGGCAGGTTGATCTCGTCCGGGAATTTCCAACGAGCGTCATACTCGCGAAACCCCGTGGGTTTGATCATCGGAGATTTGAGGAATTCCCAGGTGTTCGGGGTGACGTCGTAAATTGGTTTGGTCACTGTGATCTCACTTTTTGAAATCTGAAAATTGGTTGAGGCCATGACTGGTATGCCCAGCATAGAAGGGGAATACAACATTCATGCGATGCAAAAATCAGCACGCAGCAAGGACGTGCTGATTTCGCAGGCAATTGGTTCCGGGCGCGTTAGGTCGAGACCTGTTCGCGCAGGATCGAAGCGGTAAGCGAGATCAAAAGGTAAACCCCCGAAAAGATCAGAAAGGCCAGCAGCGTGTTCTCGAACGCGCGCGGATAGGTAGGATCATCGGGTGGCACCGGGCGAACGCTGGTGGTCAGATAGCGGACCTGCCTGTTGGCCTCTTGTGCGGTTTGCTTTTCGTTCTGCAGGGCCGATTGCAGAAACAAGTCTGCAGTGGCCAGATCCGCCTGAGCGATCTGGATCTGTGCAGCCTTGGCCGCCAGCGAGGTGTCGCCGTTGGTGGCATGAGTCAGGCGGTTGCTTTGCTTTTCCAGCTCGGCTTGCAACAGGCGGATTTCGGTGCGCAAGGCGTCCACCCGTGGCTTAGACGGGCGTGAGTTGTTCAGCATGGTCTGCAGTTGTAGCTCTTTTTCCTGCAGTTGCAGCTCGACGTTGTTCATCAGAGCGCGGATACTGGCGATCTCGCCCTCGGGGTCCAGCAGCGTGCCTTCTTGCAATTGCACAAGGCGCACCTGGGCCTCGCGGCGTTCGCGCTTGGCTTCTTCCAGGCTGGTGCGGGCCTCTTTCATCTGGTCCTCGCGTTTTCGGCGGGACAGATCGTCAACGCGTTCTTCAGCATAGGAAATCAGTTGCTGCGAAAATTGTGCGCTGACCTGCGGATCGGCGGCTGCAACCTCCATCCGAATGACGCCTTCGGTCGGGTCATAGCCAATTTTCACGTTGTTCTTGTAGATGCTGTAGGCAGCTTCGTCCGAGGCGCCATCTTCAAGCCGTTGAATCGGGTCGATCCAGTCCTGGCTGAAATGCGCCTTAAAGCCGATGTCCTGCTCCAGCCGTAACATGGCGTCGCGGGATTCCAGATAGGACTGCACCGCAATCGCGTCCTGGTTGGTGGCAAATTGCGTCCCGCTGAGAAGCCCGCCCAGGGCCGAGCCGCCAACGGCATCAGCTTCGAGGATCAGAAACTCGGACTTGGTGGCATACATCGGCGTTGCGACGGTAAAAAAGTACCAGCCGGCCAGTAAGGTTGGCAGGAAAACGAAGAAGGCCAACCGGGATAGCAGTGCAAAGGATTTGCGGCGGCGGCGCTTGGCGATATCGCGCTGAATAGAGGAGATTTCCTGCACGCGACGCTCGGCCGGGCTAAGCTCGGTCGAGGGCAGCTGCGGTTTTTCGACTGGCACCGTTTGCGGTAGTTGGACAGGCTGCTCGGTCGGGGCCGGTGTCTGGTCCTGCGGGACCACCAGCTCCAGCATGTTGGCGCGCTGGAACGGGTCAATGCCCTTGGCGCGCAGCAGGCGCACCGCGTCGAAATCCGATGTCGGCGACAACCCGTGTTTCTGTGCCACGCGCCGGGCCATGCGCAATTGGCGGCCGGTCAGACCCTCGCGGCGGATAGTGTCGATGCTGCTTTCGGCCGCTGTCTGGCGGGGCGAGGCGATGTCAGCAGATGCCTTGGGCTGTTCCGCGGCGGGCGCGGGTTGCGCGGGCTGCTGCACCGAGGACAGATGACGCTCGGGTTCGGGCGGTTCGGGGGGCGTTGGCACAGCTTCGCCATCGACAGGTTGCCCCATCGCAAGAGGTTGCCCCCGCCGGATTCGGAACTTCTTAGCCTTGGGTTTCGTAGTCATACAGCCTTTTCGCCTCTTCCAAGGTGTCAAACATATGCAGCTTGCCATTCATCAGAACGGCCGCTGAACTCGCAAATTTTTCCAGCGTACGGGGCTGGTGGGAAACGATGATCACCGTCGTGGTGCGCAGACGTTCACGCAACAAATCGCCTGCTTTCCTGTTGAATTCAACATCCGTGGACGAGGGCATGCCCTCGTCGATCAGATATATGTCAAAATCCAGCGCCAGCATCAGCGCGAACGAGAACCGGGATTTCATCCCCGAGCTATAGGTGCCCAGAGGTTGATCGAAATATTCGCCCAGACCGCAAAGCCAGCGGCAGAATGCCTCGACATAATCGGGGTCCAGCCCGTACAGGCGCGCGATATAGCGGCTGTTTTCCACCGCCGAATGCTTACCGACCACGCCGCCCATGAACCCCAAGGGAAAGCTGATGTTGCATTCACGCCGGATAACGCCCTCGTCGGGTTTTTCCAGGCCAGCCATCATGTTGATAAGCGTGGTCTTGCCGGTGCCGTTGGGGGCCAGGATGCCGATGGATTTGCCCAGTTCAACACGAAAGGACACGCGGTCAAGGATCACCTTGCGCTGTGTGCCGGTCCAAAAGGACTTACTGACGTTGTCGAACTCCAACATGGTGGTGTCTCTTGCTGCTCCTGCCATCCGAGATAGCGGCGTTTTCTTACGACCTGTTTAACCAAGCTCTGGCGCTGCAACGGATTTCAATGCGGTTTATCGCATGTTTTCTGGGCCAAAATAAGGCTCATAAAAGCCGAAACCGGCCCCATATGGAACCGGTTTCGCCGATTTTTGAACGGATCGAGGGGTTAAAGTGATCGTTTCTCGACGCGGAAAACCTTGCCCGCGATTACCGACACCACGGCCGCGCCGAAACTGAGCAATGCACCCATCTTGGCCGCGTCCTGCACTTCGCCCGCAGGGAAGGCAACGGTGGCCACGAACAGCGATACGGTGAACCCGATAGCCGAGACGCAGCCGATTACGAACAGGTCCGAGGTCTTCATTCCCTGCGGAAGCCCCAGCCTGAGCACATGCGCCCCAAGCACCCCCATAAGAAGCACGCCTACGGGTTTGCCGATCAGAAGGCCGGCCAGCACCAGCCAGGTCGGATCGCCGATGGCCGAAAACTCGACCCCAGCGTTGAGCAAGCCAAAGAAGAACAGCACCACCTCGACCGGGTGTTTAAGAGCGTGCTCGATATCGTTAAGCAAGTCGTGCAGGTATTGCTCGGCCTCGCTGAACATCCCGAAGGCGCGGTCAGCGTGGGGGATGGTCGGTACGATCGGCAGAAGCCCCAGTGCGGGGTGAATACCTGCGCGCATGAAGCCGTACCAGCTGATGCAGCCCGCGATCAGGTAGGGCCAGAAGCTGAGGTTTGCGCGCACCCAGGTGGAATTTGGCCGTGCCTGATTGCCCCAATCCAGATAGCGCGGCAGCCAGTTGGCCAGAACGAACACGGCAACAGCTGCCCCAAGCGAGGCCAGCAGCCATTCGGGCGCCAGGTCGCCGGAGGGGTAAAAGATCGCAAGGATGATCAGGCCCGCAGCGTCATCGGCAATGGCCAACAGCAGCAGAAAACGCACTGCAGGGTGGCCCGCGCCGAACACCATGCGACCCACAAGATACGAGAACGCGATATCCGTCGCGGTCGGGATCGCCCAGCCGTTCTTGACGGCCTCATAGGTGTCCGAGCCCATGATAAGCGCCAGGCCCAGGTACACGGCGATGGGGCCAAACATGCCGCCTGCAGTCGCGATCAGCGGGGTCGCCGCCTTTTTTCCGCGCAACGAGCCGTTCTCGAGGATCACGGCCTCCCAGACTTCTTTCGCGGCAATGGCAAAGAAGAACGCCATCAGCACGTCATTGACCAGATAATGCAGCGTCAACGTCCGGTGCCCGTCATGATAATGACCGATCGGGGCATGGTCCCAAATCTTGAACTCGACGAAATGGTGATAGCTTTCGGGGTTCGTATTGGCCCAAACAAGTGCGATCAGCGCACCAAAGATCAGCAACAAAGAGTAGTTGGTGACAAAATTCCAAACGCGATACATGCGTCTCCCCATCGTGTTATTTTTGTTTCCCGACAAGTAGGTCATCGAACGCCCTGGGGCAATGAAAACCGATAAAAAACCCAGCAAACAAGGGTATGCAAAGAAATACCCATGCGCGCCTTGCGTGCTGGTGCAAGCGCTCTTACCACGTGTGTATGGTCACGATTGAGCAGGATATCCTTGGGTGCAGACGTTGTGCCGGGCGGTTCAGCGCCACGGCCAGCCGCCATTCACCCCGTCCCGTGGCCTGGTTTCATCCCCGCGCGCGAATTTTGGTGGCCGGGCAGGCGCCGGGGATGCGTGTGCATGAAACAGGAAAGCCGTTCAACGATGCTTCGGGGGATCGGCTGCGTGACTGGTTGGGGGTGGATCGCGACACGTTTTATGACCGCGACCTGTTTGCCTTTGTGCCCATGGCGTTTTGCTTTCCCGGCTATGACGCGCGCGGTTCGGATTTGCCGCCGCCACCGATATGCGCGCAGACTTGGCGCTCCGAGGTTCTGGAGGCGCTGAAAAACATACGCCTGACCGTGCTGGTGGGCGGCTATGCGCAAGCCTATCACTTGCCCGGCCGTATGTCTGTGACCGCCCGCGTTCAGGGATGGCGCGACCATGCGCCCGGAGTTTTCCCCTTGCCTCACCCGTCCTGGCGCAATACCGCTTGGCTGCGAAAAAATCCGTGGTTCGAGGCCGATCTGTTGCCCGTACTGCGCGCCCAAGTCCGAGAGATCCTTGATGACCCAAACCCCGCATGACACCCCGCTGGATATCGCCCACGCCCAGATGATGGCGGATGAAGGCGACGATGCCGCCCGCCTGCGGTTTTACGAACGTCTGGCCGATTGCGAGCTGTTTTTGCTGCTGATCGAAGAGCCGGTGGATGAAAACGTTTCGCCTCAGGTATTCGAGGTCGAGGGAAATTCGTTCGTGCTGGTGTTCGATCGCGAGGAACGTCTGGCCGAGTTCGTGGGTGACGTGGCCCCCTTTGCAGCGCTGTCGGGGCGGATCGTGGCCAGCCTTTTGGCGCAGCAGGGCATGGGGCTGGGCCTGAACCTCGAGGTCGCGCCATCCTCGATCCTGATCCCGCCCGAGGCAATTGCGTGGCTTGATCAGACGTTGGGTAATGCCCCGTCCGAGGCCGAGGCCAAGATCGAGGAAATCTCGACCCCTGCTGGTCTGCCCGAAGCGTTGCTGACAGGTCTGGACACCAAACTGGCCACTGCCGCAGGGCTGGCGCACAGCGCCTATCTGGTCGGTGTGACGTATGACAATGGCGTACGCTCGCACCTTCTGACGTTCATCGACGTGGTTCCCGGCGCCGAAAGCGCGCTGGCCAAGGCCGTGTCCGAGGCACTGGTGTTTTCCGGGATTGAGGCGGGCGCGCTGGATGTCAGTTTCGCCCGTTCCGCGGATGCGATGGCGGCGACACTGGCCAAATGGGGGCTGAAGTTCGACCTGCCGCAACCCGAAGAAGCCCAAGAGGTCGGTCGCGCAGCCCCGGGCTCGGATCCGGAAAAGCCCCCAATCCTGCGCTGAACATTGGGCTGATCAATAGCCCAGATTACGATCCACCAGATACAGCAGACCCTCGCCTGCCTCGCTGCGGCGGATGTTTTCGGCGATCACCTCGGACGCGGTTTCGGGCCGCGTTTCCGAGGCAATATGCGGGGTTACGGTCACGTTGGGATGCGCCCAATAGGGATGATCATCAGGCAGAGGTTCTACCCGGAACACATCCAGTGTGGCATGGCCAACCCGCCCGCTGTTCAACGCGGACAGCAGAGCGTCATCGTCAATCAGGGCCCCTCGTCCGGGATTAAGGACTGCTGCGCCGGGTGCCAGAAGGGCCAGCCTGTCCGCATTCAGAATATCCTCGGTTGCGGGGGTCTTGGGCAGCAGCAGAACCACGATCTCGGCGCCTGTCAGCGCGGTGTCCAGATCATCGCCGTGCAGGCATCGGACCCCTGGAACGTCCTTGGCAGACCGGCTCCAACCAATGACGTCAAAGCCAAGCGCAGCCAAGGCCACGGCCGTTGCGGCGCCCAATTCCCCCAGTCCCAGAACGGTAACCTTGCGATCGCGCGACAGGGGGGGCACCTTTGGCTCCCATTCGCCGGACTGACGCGCCAGGAAATAGTCGATATCCAAGTGATAGCGCAGCACATGGCCAACCACCCATTCGGTCATCCCTTGTTTCAGCCCGAAATCCACCATCCGCGCCAGGGGCTGGGTCAGGGTCTGGTTGCCCACGATCGCCTCGACCCCGGCCCACAGGTTCAGCACCGCCTTGCAGCGGGTATAGGGCGTGAAATCCTGAAGGGGCGAGTTCGGCGCATAGACGATGTAATCCACCAGCGCGGGGTCAAATTCCGTCCTCAGACCGGCGTCCAGACCAGCCTTGGCAAAGGCATCTTGCAGCGGTTTCTGATAGATCGGCCAGCGCGACGGGTGGCCTGCGAAAAGAACGTTGATCATCGGCTACCTCGGTCGATGGACATGGGCGCTTTGCACCAGGCCAAAGGCGGCCAGCAGCACCAGCATGGCCGAGCCGCCATAGCTGACCATCGGCAGTGGCACGCCCACCACGGGGGCCAACCCCATCACCATGGACATGTTCACCGCGAAGAACAAAAAGAACGTCATCGCGATCCCCAGCGTCATCAACGAGGCAAACCGATCCTTGTTTGCCATCGCCGCGGCCACGCAGAAGACGATAATCAGCGTATAAAGCATCAACAGGGAAATGCCGCCGACAAAGCCAAATTCCTCGGCCAGGGTGGTGAAAATGAAATCCGTGTGCTTCTCGGGCAGGAAGTTCAGGCGCGACTGGGTGCCTTGCATGAAGCCTCGGCCCGTCCAGCTGCCTGATCCCAATGCGATCTTGGACTGGGTGATGTGATAGCCCGCCCCCAAAGGATCGCTGGCGGGGTCCAGAAATGTGTCGATCCGGCGATACTGGTAGTCCTTCAGCAGCTGCCAGCCGGTGCCGCGCGACTGGAACACAGCGGTCACCAGCCCGATCCCTGCCGCGAAAACCGCAGCGAAATAACCCCAGTGTACGCCTGCAAAAAACATCATCGCTCCGCCAGCGGTCACCAGCAGGATCGAGGTTCCAAGGTCGGGCTGCTTCAGTACCAGCGCAGTGGGGATCAGGATGAACAGCACAGGGATGAATACCCACAATGGATGCGAGGTTTTCTTGGTGGGCAGCCAGTCGTAATAGGCCGCCAGCAGCATCACCAGTGTGATCTTTGTCAGCTCGGATGGCTGCAGGCGCATGAAACCCAGATCGATCCAACGCTGGGCGCCCATGCCGACCGTGCCGAAAAACTCGACGAACAGTAGCAGGGCCAGCGAAAGCAGGTATCCCACCCCGGCCATGTTGCGCCAGAACCAGATCGGGATCATGGCTACGAACAGCATGACCCCAAGGCCCAGGGCAAAGCGCTTCAGCTGGGGTTCGACCCAGGGCGAGAAAGACCCGCCGGCCACCGAATACAGCATCAGGAACCCGACACTGGCGACCGTGATCAGCAGCAGCGTCAGCGGCCAGTTCAGGAACAGCAGCTTGCGCGGGCCGGATGGAATGGATTTGACGGTATACTCAAGATAGCTCATGTGCGCACCCGCCCGGTCGAACCGAAGTCAGGCCGCTCGCGTTTCAGCCGGTCCTGCAGAGCTTTGATGCGGTCGCGGTCCTTGGCAGGATAGGCATCCAGCGGCGGGTCCTCGCCATACAGCGCCTGCAAGGTGATGTCGCGTGCGATCGGTGCAGCGGCTTTTGATCCGCCGCCCCCATGTTCCACCACGACGGCCACGGCATAACGCGGGTTGTCGTAGGGGGCGAAGTTGACGAACAGCGCATGGTCGCGACGCTCCCACGGCAGGTCCTCGTTTTTGGTGACGCCCCGGGCGCGTTCAGCGGCGGTGATGTTGCGGACCTGGCTGGTGCCGGTCTTGCCGGCCATGCGCATATCATCGGGCAGGATACGGCTGCCATATGCGGTGCCCCGGCGCACGTTCGACACCTCGAACATCGCGCGACGGATCTGGCGCAGATGATTTTCGTTCAGACCCAGGGACTCGCCGCTGCCCGAGGGTTGTTCGACTCCGTCGACTGATTTCAGAAGGCGCGGCGTGACCATGCGGCCCGTGGCAATCCGGGCGCTCATCACCGCCAGTTGCAGCGGCGAGGCCAGCACATACCCTTGCCCGATCGAGGCGTTCACCGTGTCCCCAACCACCCAGTCCTGCCCATAGTTGGACAGCTTCCAGTCTTTGGTGGGCGCGCGACCACGGGCGACGGCGGACATAGGAATGTCGTATCGCTGGCTTAACCCCAGGCGTTCGGCCATGGCGCTGATTTTCTCGATCCCGACCTTCAGCGCCACGTCGTAGTAATAGACATCGCAGCTTTCGCGCAACGAGGACTTCAGATCCATATGGCCGTGGCCGGCCCGTTTCCAACAGTGGAAACGGCGGTTGGCGACCTCAACATGGCCGGGGCACCAGACCGTTTCTTCGGGCGAGATCACGCCCTCTTCCAGTGCGGCCAGAGCTGTCACCATCTTGAAGGTTGATCCGGGCGGATAAAGGCCCTGCACGGATTTCGAGGCCAGAGGGCGGAATTTGTTTTCGGTCAGTGCCTTGTAATCGCTTACAGAAATTCCGCGCACGAACAGGTTGGGATCAAAGCTGGGCGCCGAGGCGATGGCCAGCAGGTCGCCCGTCTGGGTGTCGATGACTACGGCCGCGGCGCTTTCATTGCCCAGTCGCGCCTGCACATAGTTTTGCAGCCGGTGATCCACGGTCAATTGCAGGTTGGCGCCGGGTTGACCTTCGACGCGATCCAGCTCGCGCATGACACGTCCAACAGCGTTCACCTCGACCCGTTTGGTGCCTGCCTTGCCGCGCAGGTTTTCCTCCATCTTGGCCTCAAGACCGACCTTGCCGATCTGGAAACGCGGAATGCGCAGCAGTTGATCGGGGTCCTCGATCTTGGACAGGTCGTAATCGGACACGGGGCCCACATAGCCCAGCACATTGGCGAAATCGGGGCCCAGAGGATAATGACGCGACAGGCCGACCTCGGGAGTGATGCCGGGCAGGGCAGGTGCGTTGACCGAGACACGGGCGATGTCCTCCCAGCTGACGCGGTCAGCGATGGTGACGGGCAGGAAGGGCGGCGAGCGCTCCATCTCGGCCATGGCGCGGTTCAGATCATCTGCATTCAGCTCGACCAGGGTGGCCAGGCGGCGGATGACGGCGTCGATGTCGCCGGCGTCCTCGCGCACGATTGTCAGGCGGTAACTTGGTTCATTGCGGGCGATGACCAGGCCGTGTCGGTCGAATACCTCGCCGCGGGCAGGTGGGATCAGGCGGTCATTGATGCGGTTTTCCTCGGCCAGCAGGCGGAACTGGTCGGCCTGATCGACCTGCAGGTACCGCATTCGCGCCCCCAAAAGCCCGACAAAGCCCAGCTGCAGGCCGCCGACCACCAAGGCCCGGCGCGATACGCGGCGCGCGCTTTCGGTGTTCTCGCGGCTGGGGCGTCTCATGCGCGGCCTCCCAATGTGTCGCCATCCCCGGGTTGAGCGGGCTGTACGCCAAAGGCAAGGGTCGTGATCAGCACGATCAAAGGATAGGTCGCAATGCTCATGAGGATCTGGATCGTAGCCAGCAACAATGGCGCCTGAGGGATCATCAGCGTGGACAGCACCAGCCGGTACAGCAGTAACACGCAGATCATAACGACCGAGATATTCAGCCATTCCACCGCAAAGGTCTGCCCCCTCAGACCGGCAGCACGGCGCTTGACCGCGCCCGAGGCCAGCACCAGAAGTGTGGCCCACAGACCGGGCGGGCGCTGGAACAGGAAATCAGCAAGCAACGCAATCGCGGCAATGCTGAGCAGGGGAACATATTCGGGGCGGCGCGCGGCCCAGGCCAGCGTAAAGGCCAGCAACAGGTCCGGTCCGGCAAAGCTGCGCGGCACGGTTCCCAGAGGCAAAAGTTGGAAGAACATCACCGCCATGCACAGCGCCAGATACCCGGCGCGCATGACCCACAGACGTGTGCTTGTGGCCTCAGTCATAGGCAGCCTCGTCGGGGGCTGGGGCCAGAAGGGCGCCGGGATCGGTGATCACCTCGGTGCCCGGATTGCGCAGCACGCGGAGAAATTCCAGACGCTCGTAATCTGCCACTAGGCGCACGCGAAGGCGGCCTCCGGGGTCCTGGGCGACATGGCCGATCAGCAGGCCTGCGGGAAACACGCCCCCATCCCCCGAGGACACAACCCGATCACCCGGCCGCACTGCATCAGGGTTTTCGACAAAGGACAACAGGGGCGCCAAGGTGTTGTCACCGCTGACAATGGCCGTCTGGCCCGAGCGTTGAATCTGTGCCGGGATGCGTGATGACGCGTCGGTCAGCAGGATCACCCGGCTGGTGTTCTGTCCCACGCCCGAAATGCGCCCAACCAGGCCAATGCCGTCCATCGTGGCCCAACCGTCAATAATCCCGTCGCGCTGGCCCACGTTCAGCAGCACCGATTGCCGGAACGGAGAGCCGCTGTCAGCCAGCACCACGCCTGTCACCACGGTCAGGCGCGGGTCCAGACGGACCTTGTTCAGATCCAAAAGTCGGGCGTTTTCCTGTTCAAGCTGGCTGGCGGCCTCTTTCCAGGCTTTCATCTTCTGCAATTCGCGGCGCAGTTCTCGGTTTTGCTCGACGATGCGCTGATATGACTGAAGATCCCGAAGCAGGTTCACCGCGCCTGTGACCGGGGCCATCGCCCAATCGAAACTGGGCACCACGGCATCAATCACCTGCGCGCGGAACCGCTCGACCCGGGGGCTGTCGATCCGCCACACCAGAAAAACGCCGATCAGGCACAGGATCACCACCCCCGTCAGCAATCGCTTCAGAGGGGCAATGAAATCCTCGTCTTGTGTCTTGTCCTTGGCCAAGCGTCCCCCTTTCAGGGAAAGTTGGGCATGTTAGCTGTCGTAGTCAATCGCGTGGCGCAGCTGTTTTTCATATTCCAGCGCCTTGCCGGTGCCCAGGGCCACGCAGTTCAGGCTTTCATCGGCGATGGAAACGGCCAGGCCGGTTTGCTCGCGCAGGGCCAGGTCCAGCTCGCCCAGCAGCGCGCCGCCGCCGGTCAGCATGACACCGCGATCCACGATGTCTGCGGCCAAATCGGGCGGGGTTGCCTCCAGCGCGGTCATCACGGCCTCGCAAATCTGTTGCACGGGTTCGGCCAATGCCTCGGCTACCTGAGCCTGACTGATCTCGGTTTCCTTGGGCACACCGTTCAGCAGGTCGCGCCCGCGGATCTGCATCGAGGCCCCGCGGCCATCGTCGGGCATTCGGGCGGTGCCGATGCTGGTCTTGATCCGTTCAGCCGTGGATTCGCCGACCAGCAGGTTTTGCTGGCGTCGCAGGTAGTTAATGATGGCTTCGTCCATCCGGTCACCACCCACGCGGACCGAGCGCGCATAGACGATATCGCCCAGCGACAGAACGGCCACCTCGGTGGTGCCGCCGCCGATGTCCACGACCATGTTGCCGGTTGGATCGGTGATTGGCATGCCCGCGCCAATGGCGGCCGCAATGGGTTCAGCAATCAGGCCAGCACGGCGGGCACCCGCCGACAGAACCGACTGACGGATTGCACGTTTTTCCACCGGGGTTGCGCCATGAGGGACGCAGACAATGATCTTAGGCTTCGAAAAGGTCGAGCGTTTGTGAACCTTGCGGATGAAATGCTTGATCATCTCTTCGGCGGTGTCGAAGTCGGCGATAACACCATCACGCATCGGACGGATCGCCTCGATCGAGCCGGGTGTCCGGCCCAGCATAAGCTTGGCGTCCTCACCCACGGCCAGAACCTTTTTCACGCCATCCTTGACGTGATAGGCAACCACGGACGGTTCACTGAGGATAATGCCCTTACCCTTGACGTAAACCAGCGTGTTTGCTGTTCCCAGGTCGATCGCCATGTCCGACGAAAACAGGCCAGGCATTTTTTCAAACAAACCCATAGTGCGTGATATCCCGCGCTCTCAAATTCCCCAAAAGGCCCCGACTCTGCCAGTGGGGCCAAATGCCCTTATAGGCGCGGGGGGGCGAATGGAAAAGGCCCGATCCAAGCCCGAAGGGGGCAAATCAGCGCGATTTCGCCGCCCGCGCACGTGCAATCGCCAGGCCAGAGATTGCATCCCCCGTCGTGCCTGCTTTATCAGCGACTTGAAACAGCAAAGGCCGGCCATGTTATCCTATCAGCACATCTATCACGCGGGAAATTTGGCGGACGTTCAGAAACACGCCTTGCTGTGCGCCATGCTTGAGTATCTGACGCGCAAGGACAAACCGCTAAGCTATCTGGAAACCCACGCGGGCCGGGGTCTATATCAGCTGGACGCGCCCGAGGCCGTGAAGACCGGCGAGGCCGCAGCGGGCATTGACCTGATCCGGGCCCGTGGCTTGCTGCCGGATGATCACCCCTATCTGGCTGCGTTGGCGCGGGTGCGGGCGGTGCATGGAGAACGCGCCTATCCCGGCTCGCCTCTGCTGGCGGCAGAATGCCTGCGCCCGCAGGACAGGATCACCCTGGCCGAACTGCACCCCCAGGAAAACGCCGCGCTGGAATATGCGATGTCGGCCACGCAGGCGCGGGTGTTCAAGCAGGATGGATTCGCAATGGCGCAGGCGCAAACGCCTCCGCAGCCGCGCCGTGGCGTTTTGCTGATCGATCCCAGCTATGAGGTGAAGGACGACTACGACGCCATCCCCAAGGTCATTGCCAAGCTGCACCGCAAATGGAACGTGGGCGTGATTGCGCTGTGGTATCCGCTGCTGACCTCGGGGCTGCATGGCCAGATGTTGGCCGAGCTTGAGGCGCAGAACCTGCCCAAAACCCTGCGCCACGAGGTGAAATTCCCCCCCGCACGCGACGGGCACCGGATGATCGGCTCGGGGATGTTCATCGTGAACGCGCCTTATGGGCTGGAGGACGAGGCCGCCCGCCTGACCAAGGTGTTCAAGGCGATTTAGGCCTATTCTTCGCTGGCTGCGGCCAGTGCGTCCAGCTTGACCAGCAAGGATTTGACCTGGCCGTCCAGCCAGTCGCGTCCCTTGTCGACGGTGCGGGTATAGCTTTCCAGCGGGCCAGCCAACGGCGGAACTTGCGCCGCGATCTGAGCCGAGAACGCGTGCACCGACCACAATAGAGCGATCACCAGAACCCCCAGCAGGAAACCACCGCTGAAACCGCTGGATTTGCGGCGGGTGGGGATGCCTTCGGTGCCCGAGGGCGCGTGGTCATCCGATCGCGCGGGTTTGCGCACTTCTGCGTCGAGGGACGAGTTGATTTCTTCGATATCGGGCAGCAATTCACGCCGCGAGCTGACATGCGCGTCCAGATCATCGTCGGCTTCTTCGAGCGCGTCCTCCGGATCGGGGTCTTCATCGGCCTGTGGCCCCTTGCGGCTTTCCATCCGTTCGCGGGC
Organism: Thalassovita sp.; assembly: GCF_965218685.1. Taxonomy (GTDB): domain Bacteria; phylum Pseudomonadota; class Alphaproteobacteria; order Rhodobacterales; family Rhodobacteraceae; genus Thalassobius. The sequence continues at coordinate 1,426,628 of NZ_OZ244657.1, forward strand.
CTCTTCGGCGCGACGGGTTGGCTCGTCCCGGGCAGGGGCGGGTTCTTGGGCATCCAGCCCCAGCTCGGGCTGCGTTTGCATGTCCGCTTCGGCCTCGGCAGCGCGCTGGCGGGCCTCGAACTCGGCCTCTTCTCGCAGCAGGTCCGCGATGGCTGGGTCCAGCTCGCGGCGGACGGGCTGGGGCGCCTTGTCCGAAGAGTCCTCTGTTTCAGGCTCGTCTTCAAATTCGGGCTCGGGTTCCGGCTCTGGCTCGGGTTCAAGCTCGGGCGCAGGTTCCGGTTCGGTCTCGGGTGTGTCGACCGGCATCTCTTGGCCCAGCTCTTCGGCCAGGTCTGCGTCTTGGTCGGGATGCGCCTGGAACCAGGTGTTCCCGCAATTCGAACATTGCACGTCACGGCCCTGTTCGGGGATTACCCCGTCCGGAACTTCATATTGTGCACCGCAATTTGGGCAGACTAGCCGCATACTGCTTCCTCGGAACCTGTTCACATTACTGGCCACTTTGCGCCGTGACCCTTCAAAGTCACTATAGGGTGTACGCCTTTGGCGGAAAAGTGCAAAGCAATCATGTGCCTGCCGCATTGCAACTGTGTCCTTCCTGTTGCAGAAGAAGGCATGAACAAGGGATGCGATCCGTGATCGAGCTGGACAATGTGGCCTATAGTTATGGTGGTGGCGAACTGCTGAGTGAGATCTCGCTCAAGCTGACGCCGGGATCTTTTCACTTCCTGACCGGACCATCGGGCGCGGGCAAAACCACCTTTCTAAAGCTGTGCTATGGCGCGCTGGTGCCGACCGCCGGCCATGTGCGCTTGTTTGAAACGGATGTCCGCAGCATGAGCCGTGATGACACTGCGCTGGTGCGCCGGCGGGTGGGTGTGGTCCATCAGGATTGCCAGTTCCTTGATCACCTCAGCGTCGAAGAAAACATCGCCCTGCCGCTGACCGTCGCCGGGCACGACACACTGCAAGAGCTTAACAATCTGCGAGAGCTGATGAAATGGGTTGGTCTGCAATCGCGCTCCCAGGCCCTGCCGCCCGAGCTTTCGGGTGGTGAACGGCAGCGCGCGGCGTTGGCGCGGGCGGTGATCATGTCCCCGGACGTGATCCTGGCGGACGAGCCCACCGGCAATATTGACTGGGAAATGTCCCAGCGTCTGCTGCAGCTTCTGGTCGAGCTGAACCGCATGGGCAAGACCATCATGGTGGCGACCCACGATATGAACCTGATCCGCGCGGCCAAACATCATGTGCAAGCGCGGGTGCTGCGAATCTCGAACCGGCGGCTGCAACTGGCGGGGGCGGATCTATGAGCCCGCTTGGCCGGATAATGTCCTTTGTCGTGGGCGATGCCCAGGCAGATCGCAGCGTGCCGCCCTCCGGGTTCACGGCGAACCTCACGCTTTTCAGCGCCGCCGCAATGTCATTCCTGTGCGTCTTTGCACTGGCCCTGTCGCTGGCCACCGGACGTCTTGCGGACCGCTGGGGAGGAGAACTGGTGCGCAGCTCGACTTTGCGGATATCGGCGCCGGTCGACCAGATCGATACGCAAACACAGGCGGCCCTACGTGTGCTGGAAACCACGCCCGGCGTTGCGACGGCCCGCGCACTGACCGCCGAGGAACAGGGCACCTTGCTGGAACCTTGGTTCGGGCCGGATTTGCCGCTGGACGACCTGCCAATTCCACAACTGATTGAAATTACAGAAAATAGCGACGGCTATGACGCCGCCGGCCTGCGCCTGCGCCTGTCCGCCGAGGTGCCGGGCGCCGTGCTGGACGACCACACGCGCTGGCGTAAACCGTTGATACAAGCCGCCAGCAGGCTGCGTGTTCTGGGTTGGGCGTCGATCCTGCTGATTGGTGCGGCTTTGGCGGCAATGATTACGCTGGCGGCCAATGCGGCGCTGTCGGCCAACGCGCGGGTGATTGCGGTGCTGCGTCAGGTTGGAGCCACGGACAGCTATATTGCGCGGGCCTTTGTGCGGCGTTTTACCCTGCGCGGGTTTACCGGCGCGGCTGTTGGTACGGTTTTGGGTGTCCTGGCAATGTTCCTGCTGCCCTCGGCCACCGAAGAGGTCGGCTTTTTGACCGGGTTGGGCTTTGAAGGGGCGCATTGGTTGATGCCGTTTTTGATCCCGCTGGTTGCGGCGGGCGTCGCCTTTCTGGCCACGCGGGCTGCTGCGCAGAAGACACTAAAGGAGTTGCCCTGATGGCTTATGCATGGCGCTGGCTGCGCTCGTTCGTGTTCATGTTCCTGGTCTATGCGGTTATGGGGATCATGGGGGTGCTGTTTTTCCCCGTTGCCCTGGTCAGCCGCGATGGCACGCGGAGGGTGTGCCGCGCCTATTGCCGGGTCGTGATGCTGCTGGCGCGGGTCATGGTGGGGCTTCGCAACGAAGTGCGCGGGACGCCTCCTGCGGGCGAGGTGATGGTTGCGGCCAAGCACCAGTCATTTTTTGATATCCTGATGATTTTCAATGCTTTGCCCACGGCCAAGTTCATCATGAAACGCGAGCTGTTGTTCACGCCGATCATTGGGCAATATGCCTATCGCATCGGGTGTGTGCCAGTGAACCGCGGCAAGCGCGGCCAAGCGATTCAGAAAATGGTTGAGGACGTCGAGCGTGGCTCGGCTCAGGCGGGGCAACTGGTGATTTATCCGCAAGGAACCCGCGTCGCCCCTGGGGTGGATGCGCCTTATAAGGTGGGCACGGCGGTTCTGTATGGGCAGCTTAAGCAGGACTGCGTGCCTGTTGCGACGAATGTCGGCGTGTTCTGGCCGCGTTCGGGGATTTATCGCAAGCCGGGCCTGGCCGTTGTCGAGTTTCTGCCCGTGATCGAGCAGGGGCTGGGCCGAAACGAATACATGGCGCGGCTGGAAAGTGAGGTCGAGGCGGCCTCGGATGCGTTGATGCGTGAGGCAGGGTTTGATCCCAAGGCCGCGTGAGGTGAGTAGAAGAGGCGCGCTCGGGCGTCCCACCCGGACCCGCCCTAGCCCTCGCGCGCCTCTCTCGCCCTTGCGGGCTCGGGCGTTTCTGATCCATGTCAGGGACAGGGCGCTTGTTCTTTGAAATGGTGCCTGCACCAAGTATCGCGAGGACCCCATGAGCACGACAATTCGAAAAATTCTGGATGGACGCAAGCTGCACTCGATTGCCCCTGGTGCGGTGCTGAGGGAGGCTGCACGCCAGATGGCCGAGCACGGGGCCGGGGCCTTGGTGGTTCTGGAAGACGGTGCCTTGGTGGGGATTTTGTCGGAGCGTGACATTGTGTTTCGCGCCGTGGCGCAGGGGCTGCATTCGGACGAGACGTTGGTATCGGACGTGATGACGCGGGATCCGGTGACGGTTGGGATTGATGATGCGGTCTCGGACACTTTGGCGGCGCGGCTGGGGGATGCGTTTCGGCATTTACCAGTGGTGGATGGGGCGCTGGTCGTGGGGGTGCTTTCGTTCCGGGATATCCCACCGGAGTATGTCATGATGTACGAGCGTTTCCGGGAAATGAGCGGGGCCACGGCCGACCAGACGTAATCCGTGACGTTGCGTTGCAGTTCGCTTGGTTAGATTGACCGATGCCGGGCTTTGCCTGACCCTTTCCTGCAGACATGGGAGAGGGAGATTGTCATGGAACTGGACGCAGCTATCGAGGGGCGGCGTAGCATACGGGGGTATAAGCCCGATCCGGTGCCGCGTGCGTTGCTGGAGGAGATTATCGCGCTGGCGAACAGGGCGCCCTCGTCTATGAACACGCAGCCTTGGCATTTTCATGTGTTGACCGGAGAGCCATTGGAACGTGTGCGGCAAGGCAACTCGGAGCGGATGCTGGCCGGGGTGCCGGTGCAGCGCGAGATTCCCGATCATGGCGCCTATGTGGGTGTGCATCGTGAACGGCAGGTGGAGATTGCCAAGCAGTTGTTTGCCGCGATGGGGATCGCGCGCGATGATAAGGTGATGCGGCAGGATTGGGTGATGCGCGGGTTCCGGCAGTTTGATGCGCCGGTGTCCATTGTCGTGACCTTTGACAAGATGATCGAGGATCAGGGGACGATTGCGCACTTTGATCTGGGGGCCGTGACCTATGGGTTGGTTCTGGCCGCGTGGAATCGGGGTTTGGGTGCGGTGATCAACGGGCAGGGGATCATGCAGTCGCCGGTGGTGCGCGAGGTGGCTGGTATTCCCGAGGATGAAGTTATTTTGACCTGTGTGGCGCTTGGGTGGCCAGATGAGGAGTTTGCGGCCAATGGGGTGCGGTCACGCCGGCGGTCGGTCGAGGAAACCGCGCGGTTTATTGGGTTCTAGGCAGGGAAGGCGCGCGCTCGGGCGTCCCACCCGGACCCGCCCGAGCCCTCGCGCGCGCCTGTCGCCCTTTCGGGCTTCGGTGTGTTTTCTAGAGCGGTGTGGATGGGGTCAGGTTGGTGCCGTCGCTGGGTGGTACAAGGGATTGAAGTGTTAAATATTCACCTCAGTCGAAGACCCAAGGGATGACGGCTCCGCGTTGGGGAAAGTGCCGGCTGACCAGCTCGGTCACGCGTGACAAGAGTGCGTGCCCCATATCGTCTGTTGTGAATGCGGCATCGCCGTAGAGGTTCATGCGGCAGCGGTTGTCTTTGATATTCAGGAAAACCTTGGTGACGGGGGCGATCCAGATCCGCGCATCAGGGCCGAAACTGTCAGACCGGACCAGGCGGGCTGGAATGCGGCTTTGGAAATCGCGGGCAGGTTCGCCCTTGATGCAGATCTGTTCAAAGAGGTCTGCGACTTGCTGGGCTTGCTTTTAGCAATGGCGTGATCCAGCAGGGCGTGGCCGCCGAGGCCCAGAAAAAGCCCAGCCAAAACGACGAACAACACAGAAAACGGGCGGGGCATGCCGCACCTGAACAAAAAAAGGGCCACCCGGATGTCGGATGGCCCTGGGATGTGATTAGGCGTGGATCGCGCCGTCGCCGCAGGCCAGGGCGGCTTCGCGCACGGCCTCGCTGAATGTCGGGTGCGCGTGGCAGGTCAGGGCGATGTCCTCGGCCGAGGCGCCAAATTCCATGCCGACGCAGATCTCGTGGATCAAATCACCGGCACCCGGGCCGATGATGTGGCAGCCCAGGATGCGATCCGTGGCCTTGTCGACCAGCATTTTCACGAAACCTTCGCCCTGGAAAACAGCCTTGGCGCGGGCGTTGCCCATGAAGGGGAATTTGCCGACCTTGTAGGCAACGCCTTCTTCTTTCAGCTGCTCTTCGGTCTTGCCGACGGTGGCGACCTCGGGGGCGGTGTAGATCACGCCGGGGATCACGTCATAGTTCACGTGGCCATGTTTGCCGGCAATGCATTCGGCGGCGGCCATGCCTTCGTCTTCGGCCTTGTGGGCCAGCATCGGGCCGTCGATGGCGTCACCGATGGCATAGATGCCGGGCACGTTGGTCTGCCACTGGGCGTTGGTCTTGATCTGGCCGCGGGGCGACATTTCCACGCCCAGAGCCTCGAGCCCCAGACCGTCGGTGAAGGGGCGACGGCCGGTGGCGCACAGAACCACGTCGGCGTCCAGCACGTGTTCGCTGTCATCCTTGCGCAGTTTGTAAGTGACCTTGGCCTTGGTCTTGGTGGCGTCCACCTTCTGCACGGCGGCGCCCAGCACAAAGTCCAGACCCTGCTTTTTCAGCATCTTCAAGAAGTTCTTCTGGATCTCGCCGTCCATGCCGGGGGTGATGTTGTCGAGGAATTCAACCACGGTCACCTCGGAGCCCAGACGTTTGTAGACCGAGCCCAGTTCCAGCCCGATGACGCCTGCGCCGATCACGACCATTTTCTTGGGGATCTTGTTCAGCTCCAGCGCGCCGGTCGAGGTCACGACGACCTTTTCGTCAACAGTCACGTCCGCGCCGGGAACGGGCGACGCTTCGGAGCCCGAGGCGATGATGATGTTCTTGGCCTCGTGGACCTCGTCACCGACCTTGACCTTGCCGGCCTCGGGGATCGAGCCCCAGCCCTTCAGCCAGTCGACTTTGTTCTTCTTGAACAGGAACTCGATGCCTTGGGTGTTGCCCTTGATGACGTCGTCTTTGTAGGACAGCATCTGTTTCCAATCGACCGACGGGGATTTGCCCTTCAGGCCCATGGTGGCAAAGTTGTGCTCGGCCTCGTGCAGCTGGTGGGACGCGTGCAGCAGGGCCTTCGAGGGGATGCAGCCCACGTTCAGGCAGGTGCCGCCGAGGGTTTCGCGGCCTTCGACGCAAGCGGTTTTCAGGCCCAGTTGCGCGCAGCGAATTGCTGCGACATAGCCGCCGGGGCCAGCGCCGATGATGATGACGTCATATTGTGCCATGGGGGTTCTCCGTCAGATCTTGGTGTTTAAATGAGGGGGGCGGCCTGCCGGGCGGTTTGCCCGTTGGCCTTGGTTCGGTGGGGCAAGGGCGCGCATCACGAGGCCTCCTTGCGGGAAAAGGTCCATTCGGCCCGGCGTTTAGGCGTCAGTACTGCGGCGCGGCGGGCCAGGAACCAGCTGTGGCAGGCGGTTTCAGCGGCAGCGATGCTGGGCGCGGCACGCAAGCTGGTCAGGCGGCGCTGTGTGTCGGGCCAGTGACGCAGGATCGCAGTGTCCTGAACATCGTTGCGATTGGCCGTGCGGTGCCATTTCGAGCCCAGGTGATACTTGGTATCGCCCAGTTTTCCCTGCCCGTCGCCGCGATCATTTTTCATCAGGAACAGGTCTTGCGAGCGGGTGGCATAGTGGTTCAGGCGGGCGCGGCTGGCACGGCAAGACACGTCGTGTGGACGCCAGCGCGAGGATTTGCTGCGATAAAGCCCCTTGTTCGACAGTAGCTCTCCGTCAGCCGAACAGACTTTCGGATCGTCGACCAGCGGCTGCAGCGGGTTGTGATCGGTCGCATGGGCAAAGCTGGCCACACGGAACAGGCATTTGAACTTGGTCACGCCGGGTGTGGCCATGGGCTCGGCATGGGTAAAAGCCTTCAGCACGCTTTGGCCGGGCATCCAGTCGCTGACGCCGCTGTCGCCAAATGTACGCCACGCGATGGGGACAACATCGGCCTTGGGCAGTTCAGCCAGCAAGTCCTGGATTTGGCCGTCCTTGTGTTCGATCAGCAGAAACTCGTCGCTGTCGATATGCAGGACCCAGGTGAATTCATGGCCGCGCAGCCATTCCAGGGCCAGATCCATCCCCGCGTCCTGAGGCGCGTTGGGTGGCAGAACCGAATGGTCGATATGCACGATGTGCCCCAACTCGGCCAGACGAGTGGCCAGAATGTCCGAGCCATCGGTGCAGTCGTTGGTCACAATGATGATGGCGTCAAAGCCCAGCCCCTGATGATAGGCGACCCACTCCAACAGAAACAGACCCTCGTTGCGCATGCAGGACACAAGCGCCGTCTTGGTCTGGCTGGGGGCGGGTTCAGTCATCTGCTCCGGTTCGTATTGTCAGCACATCTGCGCGGGTTGAGGTTCAGGGCGCCAGTGCGGCGCCCGTTGGGATAGCCATCAGGCCGGTGTCAGCATTTTCAGCACGATATTGGCCACACCGTCGCGTTCGCGGTGCATGGCCAGCTCTTCTGATTCAAGAAACGCGCGCGCTTTGTCCAAGTCCGAGACCGCGAACAGTGCAACCGCGTGGTTTTCGCGATCCGGGTCGCGCCAGACATTCATGTCGACGATCCCCGAAGCCTGCCGGGTCTTTTTGTCTTGATGAAATACGGTCAACCAAGCATCGAAATCTGCGACGTCAGCTTGCCAGAGAATATGGGTAGCCATTGTGCGCCTCCTTTATTGTGATGGGATCACAATGACCCCGATGCTTTGCTGCTGCTTTGATCCCACTCAAAAATCGCAGGGATTGTGTAACGAGGAAGACCAAGCGAAAAAGGGTGGGCCAATGAGGCCCACCCCCTGAATTGTTACAGGTCCATCAGCAGGCGGCGGGGATCTTCCAGCGCTTCTTTGACGCGCACCAGGAAGGTCACGGCGCCTTTGCCGTCGACGATGCGGTGATCATAGGACAGGGCCAGGTACATCATCGGGCGGATCTTAATCTCGCCGTTGATGACCATGGGACGGTCCTGGATCTTGTGCATGCCCAGAATACCCGACTGCGGGGGGTTCAGGATCGGCGAGGACATCAGCGAGCCATAGACACCACCGTTCGAGATGGTGAAGGTGCCGCCCTGCATTTCTGCCATGGACAGTTTGCCGTCACGGGCGCGCTTGCCTTTTTCAGCGATGGCAGCTTCGATCTCGGCAAAGGACATCTTGTCAGCGTCGCGGATGACCGGAACCACCAGACCCTGCGGGGTGCCCGCAGCGATGCCCATGTGGACAAAGTTCTTGTACACGATGTCGGTGCCGTCAATCTCGGCGTTGACCTCGGGGACCTCTTTCAGCGCGTGGCTGCAGGCCTTGGTGAAGAAGGACATGAAGCCCAGACGGACGCCGTGTTTCTTCTCGAACAGGTCCTTGTATTCTTTGCGCAGGGCCATGGTCTCGGTCATGTCCACCTCGTTATAGGTGGTCAGGATCGCGGCGGTGTTCTGAGCATCCTTCAGGCGGCGCGCGATGGTCTGGCGCAGACGGGTCATTTTCACGCGTTCTTCGCGGGCGGCGTCGTCGGCCGAAACCGGACCGCGCGGCGCTGCAGCGGGGGCTGCGGCAGGTGCGGGCGCTGCGGCCGAGGCCACGGCAGCGGCAACGTCAGCTTTGGTGGCGCGGCCATCTTTGCCGGTGCCGGTGACCTGATCGCGGCTGATGCCGGCCTCGGCCATGGCTTTTTCGGCGGCGGGGCCGTCCTTGATGTCCTTGGCGCCCGAGGCAGCGGGTGCCGCAGCAGGAGCAGCCGCCGGAGCCGCAGCAACGGCAGCACCCGAGGACGAGATCACGGCCAGTTTGGCGGTGGCATCGACGGTCGCGCCTTCGGCGGCGACGATTTCAGCCAGAACACCAGCGGCAGGGGCGGGCACTTCGACCGAAACCTTGTCGGTTTCCAGCTCGCACAGCATTTCGTCTTGGGCGACGGTGTCGCCGACGGCCTTGAACCAGGTGGAAACGGTCGCCTCGGTTACGGATTCGCCAAGGGCAGGGACCATCACGTCAACGCTGTCATCGCCTGCGGGGGCCGCGGCAGGTGCTTCGGCGGCAGCTGCGGGGGCTGCAGGCGCTGCGGCCTCGCCGCTTTCGTTGATCGTGGCCAACAAAGCATCGACGCCAACAGTGTCGCCTTCGGCCGCGATGATATCGGCCAGAACACCAGCCGAGGGGGCGGGCACTTCGACGGTGACTTTGTCGGTTTCCAGCTCGCACAGCATTTCATCGGCTGCGACGGCTTCGCCGGGTTTTTTGAACCAGGTGGCGACCGTGGCTTCGGTTACGGATTCGCCAAGGGTGGGGACGCGAACTTCGGTCGTCATGGATTACTTTCCTTCGATGGTCAGCGCTTCGTCAACAAGCGCCTGTTGTTGTGCTTTGTGCTGGCTTGCAAGGCCGGTTGCAGGCGAGGCCGCAGCCGCGCGACCGGTGTAAACCGGGCGGCTGTGTTTGGCGTCGATGCGGGTCAGGACCCACTCGATGTTCGGCTCGATAAAGGGCCAGGCACCCTGGTTCTTAGGTTCTTCCTGGCACCAGTACATCTCGGCGTTCTTGAAGCGCGCCAGTTCCTTGGTCAGCGTCATGGCCGGGAACGGATAGTACTGTTCGATCCGCATCAGGTAGATGTCGTCGATGCCACGGGCGTCACGCTCTTCCAGCAGGTCATAGTAGACCTTGCCCGAACACATCACGACGCGTTTGATCTTGTCATCGGCAACCAGCTTGGTGTCGGAATGGCCCTTTTCGGCGTCATCCCACAGCACGCGGTGGAAGGACGAGCCGGGCAGGAATTCCTCGGCGTTCGAGACGCACAGCTTGTGACGCAGCAGCGATTTCGGCGTCATCAGGATCAGCGGCTTACGGAAAGTCCGGTGCAGCTGACGGCGCAGGATGTGGAAGTAGTTGGCCGGAGTGGTGCAGTTCGCAACGATCCAGTTGTCACCGCCACACATGGTCAGGAAACGTTCCAGACGGGCCGAGCTGTGCTCGGGGCCCTGGCCCTCGAAACCATGAGGCAGCAGGACCGTCAGGCCCGACATACGCAGCCACTTGCTTTCGCCCGAGCTGATGAACTGGTCGAACATGATCTGGGCGCCGTTGGCGAAATCGCCAAACTGGGCTTCCCACATGACCAGCGCATTGGGTTCGGCCAGCGAATAGCCGTATTCAAAGCCCAGCACCGCGTATTCCGACAGGGCCGAGTCGATCACTTCGTAACGCGACTGGCCTTCGCGGATGTTGTTCAGCGGATAGTAACGCTCTTCGGTTTCCTGGTTAATCAGGCCCGAATGGCGTTGCGAGAACGTACCGCGCGTACAGTCCTGACCGGACAGACGAACGGGGTATCCCTCGGTCAACAACGAGCCAAAGGCCAGCGCCTCGGCGGTTGCCCAGTCATAACCTTTGCCGGTTTCGACCATCTTGGCCTTGGCGTCCAGCAGGCGGGCGACCGTCCGGTGCAGCGGGAAACCATCCGGTACACGGGCCAGCGCGCTGCCGACCTCTTTCAGCGTGTCCTCGGAAATCGCGGTCTGGCCACGTTGATAGTTATCCTCGGCGTCACGGTCCAGATGCGACCAGCGTCCGTCCAGCCAGTCGGCCTTGTTCGGTTTATAGTCTTTGCCGGCCTCGAACTCTTCGTTCAGGTGGGACTGGAAGGCAGCCTTCATGTCCTCGATCTCGCCCTCGGGGATCAGACCGTCCTTGACCAGAAGCTCGGTGTACAGCTGAAGCGTGGTTTTGTGCTTCTTGATGTTCTTGTACATGATCGGGTTGGTGAACATGGGCTCGTCGCCTTCGTTGTGACCGAAGCGGCGATAGCAGAACATGTCGATAACCACGTCCTTGTGGAACTTCATGCGGAATTCGGTGGCGACCTTGGCGGCGTGGACCACGGCTTCGGGGTCATCTCCGTTCACGTGGAAGATCGGCGCTTCAACCACCAAGGCGTTGTCGGTGGGATAGGGCGACGAACGCGAGAAGTGCGGCGCGGTGGTGAAACCGATCTGGTTGTTCACCACGATATGAATGGTGCCGCCGGTCTTGTGACCGCGCAGACCCGACAGGGCGAAACATTCAGCAACAACACCCTGACCGGCAAAAGCCGCATCACCGTGCAGCAGAACGGGGATCACCGAATGGTGCTCGGGGTCGTTGACCTGATCGGTCTTGGCACGACATTTGCCCAGCACGACCGGGTTCACCGCCTCGAGGTGCGAGGGGTTGGCGGTCAGCGACAGGTGGACCTTGTTGCCGTCGAACTCGCGGTCCGACGAGGCACCCAGATGATATTTCACGTCGCCCGAACCATCAACGTCCTCGGGCTTGAACGAGCCGCCCTGGAATTCGTTGAAGATCGCGCGATAGGGTTTGCTCATCACGTTGGCCAGAACCGACAGGCGGCCGCGGTGAGGCATACCAATGACGATTTCCTGAGCGCCCAGGTTACCGCCACGCTTGATGATCTGCTCCATTGCGGGGATCAGGCTTTCGCCGCCATCCAGACCGAAACGCTTGGTGCCCATGTACTTGACGTGCAGGAACTTTTCGAAGCCCTCAGCTTCGACCAGTTTGTTCAGGATGGCCTTACGGCCTTCGCGGGTGAACTTGATTTCCTTGTCGAAACCCTCGATCCGCTCTTTCAGCCAACCGGCCTGTTCGGGGTCGGAAATGTGCATGTACTGCAGGGCAAAGGTGCCTGCGTAGGTGCGTTTGACGATGTCCAGGATCTGGCGCATCGAGGCGATCTGCAGCCCCAGCACATTGTCAATGAAGATCGGGCGATCCATGTCGGCCTCGGTGAAGCCGTAGGATTTGGGGTCCAGCTCGGGGTGCGGGGTCTGGTCGCGCATGCCCAGCGGGTCGATGTCGGCAACCAGGTGGCCACGAATACGGTAGGCGCGGATGATCATCAGCGCGCGGACCGAATCCAGAACGGCGCGTTTGACGGCCTCGTCGCTGACCTCGACGCCTTTTTCGGCGGCCTTGGCGGCGATTTTCTTGCCGGCGCTCTTGGCTTCGGCAGGGGCGGCGGGCCATTGACCGTCCAGCGCGGCGGTCAGATCGTCATTGGGGACCGGCGGCCAGTCAGTGCGGGCCCAGGAGGGACCGGCGGCCTCGGCCTTGGCCTCCATCTCAGTATCACCCATCTGGCTGAAGAACTCGGCCCAGGCGGCGTCTACCGCACTTGGGTCATTCGCCCAGCGGGCATGCAGTTGCTCCAGATATTCCGCGTTATGCCCCTGCATAAAGCTGGAGGCATGGAAGATATCGTTGGGTGATTGATCGGTCATATTTGCACCTTCTGAGGGCTGGTACAGTTATTTGTTAAGAGGCATGGCGCACCTTTGTACGCCATGCCCAGAGGCAACCTAAGCAGCCATATTTAACAAGCGATTAGCCTTTGGCGATCGCTTCCTGAACGGCTTCGCCCAGGGTGGCAGGGCTGTCGGCAACCACGATACCGGCCGATTTCATGGCCTCGATCTTGGATTCCGCGTCGCCTTTACCACCGGCAACGATGGCGCCAGCGTGGCCCATGCGGCGGCCCGGAGGCGCCGTGCGGCCAGCGATGAAACCAGCGGTGGGCTTCCAGCGGCCTTTTTTGCGCTGCTCAGCCAGGAATTCGGCAGCTTCTTCTTCGGCCGAGCCACCGATTTCACCGATCATGATGATCGAGGTGGTTTCATCGTCGTCCAGGAACATATCCAGCACGTCGATGTGCTCGGTGCCCTTGATGGGGTCACCACCGATGCCGACGGCGGTCGACTGGCCCAGACCGATGTCCGAAGTCTGCTTCACAGCTTCGTAGGTCAGGGTGCCCGAACGCGACACAACGCCAACCGAACCACGCTGGTGGATGTGGCCGGGCATGATGCCGATTTTGCAGGCGTCAGGGGTGATGACACCGGGGCAGTTCGGGCCGATCAGTCGCGACGAGCTGTCCATCAGCGCGCGCTTGACCTTCATCATGTCCAGAACCGGGATACCTTCGGTGATGCAGACGATCAGCTCCATCTCGGCGTCGATGGCTTCGAGGATCGAGTCAGCCGCGAAGGGCGGGGGCACGTAGATCACGGTCGCGTTGGCTTCGGTCACGTGCTTGGCTTCGTGGACCGAGTTGAACACGGGCAGGCCCAGGTGGTCGCTGCCGCCCTTGCCGGGGGTCACGCCGCCAACCATTTTAGTGCCGTAGGCGATTGCCTGTTCCGAGTGGAAAGTACCCTGCGAGCCGGTGAAACCCTGACAGATTACCTTGGTGTTTTCGTCGATAAGGACTGCCATTTTCTTAACCTTTCACCGCTTTCACGATCTTTTCTGCACCATCCGACAGGTTGTCGGCGGCGATGACGTTCAGGCCCGAGGTGTTGATGATCTCTTTGCCTGCTTCCACGTTGGTGCCTTCAAGGCGCACAACCAGCGGAACCTGCAGACCGACCTCTTTCACCGCGGCGACAACGCCCTCGGCGATGACGTCACAGCGCATGATGCCACCAAAGATGTTCACCAGGATGCCTTTGACGTTCGGGTCCGAGGTGATGATCTTGAACGCTTCGGTCACCTTTTCCTTGGTGGCGCCGCCACCAACGTCCAGGAAGTTTGCGGGCTCGGCGCCGTACAGCTTGATGATGTCCATGGTGGCCATCGCCAGACCGGCACCGTTCACCATGCAGCCGATTTCACCGTCCAGAGCGATGTAGTTCAGGTCGTATTTCGACGCTGCCAGCTCTTTGGGGTCTTCTTCGGTTTCGTCGCGCAGGTTGGCGACGTCGGGGTGGCGGTAGACAGCGTTGCCGTCAAAGCCCAGCTTGGCGTCCAGCAGCTTCAGGTTGCCATCGGGCATCACGATCAGCGGGTTGATCTCCAGCATCTCCATGTCCTTCTCGATGAAGGCACGATAGAGGTTCCCCAGCAGCGCTACGCACTGTTTGACCTGACCGCCGGTCAGACCCAGCGAGAAGGCAACGCGGCGGCCGTGATAGGGCATGTAGCCGGTGGCCGGATCGATGTCGAAGGACAGGATTTTCTCGGGGGTCGACGCTGCGACCTCTTCGATGTCCATGCCGCCCTCGGTCGAGGAAACGATCGACACGCGCGAGGATTGACGATCGACCAGGAAGGCCAGATAAAGTTCACGCTCGATGTCCGAACCGGCTTCGATGTAGATGCGGTTCACTGCTTTGCCGGCGGGGCCGGTCTGGTGAGTGACCAGGGTCTTGCCCAGCATCTTTTTGGCTTCTTCAGCGGCTTCTTCCACCGACTTGGCCAGGCGCACACCGCCTTTTTCGCCAGCTTCGGCTTCCTTGAAGGAACCCTTGCCGCGACCACCTGCGTGGATCTGAGCCTTTACAACCCACAGGGGGCCGTCCAGCTCGCCTGCGGCGGTTTTGGCATCTTCGGCCTTCAGGACGGCACGTCCTTCAGAAACCGGGGCGCCGTATTCGCGAAGAAGTGCTTTCGCCTGATATTCATGGATGTTCATGAAAACTGTCCCGTCTTGCTACGATTGAAGGAATCTATAGCCCCAATTCGCCAGCAGGCCTAAGCTATTTCTTCAGGAAAAGCCGAATTTTGCTGATTTTCTGCGGTTTGTGATCACACTCTGAAAAACTGTGATCACAAAGCTACTGCAGCGCTGGCAAAAGCGATTCGTTGGGCCGCATAAAGGATGCCTTTGCTGCTTTGCAGCATCAAGACAAGTCCAAAGCTTGGATGCAAGCGCCGAAGAGATCAGAAATTTCGGGTCAGACCAAAATTCAACGCATTGGTGATGATGTCCGTGCGCAAGGTGCCGCCTCCGATCAGATCCGCATGGATCTGACTGAAGGTGCCTTTGTATTCGGCAAACATGTCCCAACGCGCGTTCAAACTGGAACTGACACCGAACATCCACGCCACCGAGGGCCCCGCAAGCTGGTATTCATAAGTGCGCGGCGCAGTGGGTGTGGTCTGAACCTCGACATGAGGGATGGCAACGCCAAGGCTGGCCCCGGCATAGGGGGTCAGTTGGTTCCAGTGACCCGGCCAACGACGCACCACGCCAAAGGTCAGATTGTTCAAGCCGTCCGAAAACTCCAGCACCTGGAACCCACCCGAGGTCCCTCCCGGCCCCAGCGTGTCACTGTCCGCGTAGACCTTGGTGTGGTTGAAGTCTGCAGTAATGCCAAGGGTCGGGCTTCGCCAAAAGGTAGCCCTGACGCCATAGTGCGGAGGCATGGCAAGGGGCTTGCCGCGCCAGCCAGCGGTGAAGTCAAACGTGCCCACACCTGCCGGATCATTGCCCGAGACCTTGCTGTGCGGCGCTGATTGAGGCCCGGTGTAGACCGAAACGCTCCAGCCATCCGCGCTGGCGGGCAGAGCGCTAAGCACGATTAACACGCTTAGAATTGAAATCATGGCGCGGATGACCGACAGCTTGCCAAGTTGCAGGTGCAGGTGGCGACGACCTGTTCGGATCTGGCGACCGCACCAACGCATCGCGCGGCGAAACATCCGATCAAACGCGGTCAAAGCCAGAATCTGAGTGGCCCATCCGACCAACGCTCCGGCCAGAACCTGCCAGGGTGTGTGCTTGCCTGCGTCTACCCGCGAGGTGCCGACAAACCCGGCTGCCACGACGGCGATCATCTGGGCCGCGTGGCTGGACTTAAGGCAGGTTGTGATCAATGCCGTTGCACCGAACGAGGCAGCAGCAGTATGCCCGGAAGGAAACCCCTTGTTGCCGCCATTGGGGCGCTGGTTGATCTTGGCATCGCCTAGGCCGAACTTCGATCCTTTCACGATGGTCTCAAGCAGCACGTACCGGCCCAGGTACTGCATCGAGCGCCCCTCCATCGAGGCGCAGGCCAACCCGGCCAGCGGCAGCGCGATCTGGAAGTGATCTCCCAGCCGCTCGACATTGCGGCCAGACACCAGCAGGACGAACCCCGCCAGAAAAAACATACAGGCCAATGGGGTCGAGCAAAGCCCGGTGCGTATAGGGGACATGAGCGTCTTTCCGTCGTTCTTTGTCCGCGTGGCTAAGGCGGGCAAACGACGGAAATTCGTCGGCCTTGTAACAATGGGGTGAAATCAATCGATCCAGGAAACAGGCGGACAAAAAAGGGCGCCCGAAGGCGCCCTTTCGAAATCTTGATCCCGGAAGGCTTATGCCAGCGAGGGATCGATCTCTTTACAAGCGGTGACCAGGCCTTTGACCGCGTCAACCGACTTGTCGAACATCACTTGTTCTTCTTTGTTCAGCTTGATGTCCACGACTTTCTCGATGCCGCCGGCGCCGATCACGGTGGGAACACCAACGTACATGTCCTTCACGCCGATCTCGCCGTCGCAATAAGCAGCGCAGGGCAGAACGCGTTTCTGGTCTTTCAGGTAAGCTTCGGCCATTTCGATCGCCGAGGTGGCGGGCGCGTAGTAAGCCGAGCCGGTTTTCAGCAGGCCAACGATCTCGGCGCCACCGTCACGGGTGCGCTGAACCATGGCGTCCAGTTTTTCCTGAGTGGTCCAGCCCATTTCGATCAGATCGGGCAGGGGGATGCCGGCAACGGTCGAGTAACGAACCGAAGGCACCATGGTGTCGCCGTGGCCGCCCAGAACGAAAGCGGTGACGTCGCGCATGGACACGTTGAACTCTTCTGCCAGGAAGTGACGGAAACGAGCCGAGTCCAGAACGCCAGCCATGCCGCAAACCTTGTTTGCGGGCAGACCCGAGAATTTCTGCAGGGCCCAAACCATCGCGTCCAGCGGGTTGGTGATGCAGATGACGAACGCGTCAGGGGCGTGGGCTGCGATGCCTTCGCCAACCGACTTCATGACCTTCAGGTTGATGCCCAGCAGATCGTCGCGCGACATGCCTGGCTTACGTGCCACACCAGCGGTCACGATGCAGACGTCTGCGCCGGCGATGTCCGCGTAGGACTGAGTGCCCGACATTGCTGCGTCGAAGCCTTCCGAGGGGCCCGACTCCGCGATGTCGAGGGCTTTGCCTTCGGGCAGGCCTTCTGCGATGTCGAACAGCACGACGTCACCGAGTTCTTTCAGAGCTGCAAGGTGTGCAAGGGTGCCACCGATGTTGCCTGCGCCGATAAGGGCAATCTTGGGTCTGGCCATGGAATTTATCTCCGGTCCGAATGAAAATCGCGCTTGGCGTAGTCTGTTCGGGCGTTCGATTCAAGTCTGCTGCGCTGCGGCAGATTTGTATTTGTGACTGGGATGTGACGATTGTTAACGCTAAAGCTGTGCCCAAACGGGGATTTAAGCGAGTCGGGGCCATGTTTGCGGACTGGGGAATTTTTTTCATTGCTGCGCTTGCAGTGACATTTGCAGGCATTTCCAAGGGCGGTTTCGGCTCGGGGGCGGCCTTTGCATCCGCATCGATTCTGGCCCTGGTGCTCGAGCCTGCTCAGGCTTTGGGGATCATGTTGCCTTTGCTGATGCTGATCGACGTGACCACCTTGCGACCCTATTGGAAGAAATGGAGCTGGCCGGACTCTAAATTGTTGATCATGGGCGCTTTGCCGGGGGTCGCATTGGGGGCCTGGCTGTACCAGATCGCGGATGCGGACGTGTTCCGCCTGCTGATCGGGGGCATTTCTTTGGCATTCGTGGCCTGGCAACTGGGGATGAAGCTGGGGTTGATCCGGATGCCCCGGCGCGCCATGCCCGCGTGGGCCGGTGCATTGGCCGGCGCGACGGCGGGGTTCACCAGCTTTGTCTCGCACGCCGGAGGACCGCCCGCAGCCGTTTACCTGTTGTCTCGGGGGTTGGGTAAAACGCAGTTCCAGGCCTCGACCGTGCTGATCTTCTGGGCGATCAACATCGCCAAGTTCATCCCCTACAGCTTTCTGGGCATCTTCACCGCACAGACCTTGTGGGCGGATTTGGTGCTGGCACCTTTTGCCATCCTCGGTGCGTGGTTGGGGGTCAAAGCGCACCACATCGTGCCCGAGAGATTGTTTTTCGGACTGACCTACGTGCTGTTGGGCGTGACCGGGATCAAGCTGATTTGGGATGCATTGACCTGAGAATGGCCCGTTTCGGGGCCTGCGATGGCAGAAATTCTGCATTGCGGCGTGATTCTTCTTGAAACTTTCGCAGAAATTTGGCCTTTTCCGCGCAAGATTATTACGAGGACAAGACTCATGGACATGACGGCCCGCCCCTATCGCTCGGTTCTTTACATTCCTGGCTCCAAGGATCGCGCCTTGGACAAGGCTCGGACCCTGCCGGTTGACGCGATCATTTTTGATCTGGAGGACGCCGTGTCCCCCGATGCAAAGGTCGGCGCGCGTGACACGCTGAAGGCCGCCCTGACCGAAGGCGGGTATGGCAACCGCGCCAAGATCATCCGCATCAACGCGCTGGACACCGAATGGGGCGCAGGCGATGTCGAGGCGCTGCGCGATGCTGATGCCGACGCCTTCCTGCTGCCCAAGGTGAACTCGGCAGCGGATGTGCAGGCTCTGGCTGATCTGCTGGGCAACGGCAAGCCGATCTGGGCGATGATCGAGACCCCGCTGGGTGTGCTGAACGCGCTAGAGATCGCCGCCCACCCGCAGCTGACCGGTTTTGTTGCGGGCACCAACGATCTGGCAAAAGAGCTGAACAGCCGTTTCCGCGCTGATCGCCTGCCTATGCTGGCCTCTTTGCAGATGATGCTGCTGGCCGCTCGCGCCCATGGCGTGATCGCTGTGGACGGCGTGTACAACCAGTTCAAGGATAACGACGGGCTGAAGGTCGAGTGTGATCAGGGCCGTGACATGGGCTTTGACGGCAAGACCCTGATCCACCCCGCTCAGGTGGACGTCACGAATGAGGCGTTCGCCCCCTCTGAGGCCGAGATTGATCTGGCCAAACGCCAAATCGCCGCCTTCGAAGAAACCGAGGCCAGCGGGCAGGGTGTTGCCGTGGTGGATGGCAAGATCGTGGAGAACCTGCATGTCGAAACCGCGAAAAAAACCTTGGCCAAGGCGGCAGCTATTGCTGAACTGGCTGGTTAACCCAGTATAGTCGCCCAGGATAATCACGGAGATTCTTATGATCTGGCTCATTCTGGGCGTGCTGCTTTGGTCGGGCGCGCATCTTTTCAAACGTGTTGCGCCCGACATGCGCGCCTCCCTTGGGGACAAGGGCAAGGGGCCGGTGGCGCTGATATTGCTTGGCTCGGTCGTGCTGATGCTGATCGGCTATCGCGGGGCGGAAGGGGCGGTTTTCTATGGCCGCTCGCCCGCGCTGGTGGGGATCAACAACCTGTTGATGCTGCTGGCGGTTTATATGTTCGCGGTGTCCGGTATGAAGACCAAGCTTGCGCAATACATACGGCACCCGCAACTGACCGGGGTCAAGCTGTGGGCCGTTGCGCACCTGTTGGTGAACGGGGATGTGCCCAGTTTCATCCTGTTCGGCGGCATCCTGGCCTGGGCCGTGGTCGAGGTCATCCTGATCAACCGCCAGACCGCATGGGTCAAACCCGACCCCGCCCCGATGAAAAACGAGGTTCGCGCCGTGATCGGCACCATCGCGATTTTTGCCGGTCTGATCCTTGTGCACAAGGGTCTCGGCTACACACCATACGGATAAGATCATGAAACTATACCGCTTTCTGACCGAGGATGACACCTCGGCCTTCTGCCACAAAGTCACCGCCGCCCTGAACAAGGGCTGGGAATTGCACGGAGAGCCGACCTATGCCTTCGACGCCGCCAATGGTGTCATGCGCTGCGGTCAGGCCGTCGTGAAAGAGGTGGATGGCACCTACACCCCAGATACGAAGCTTGGAGAACACTAATGGCGAAAACCAACCCGGGCCGCTTTTTCGAAGACTACAAAATCGGTGATGTGATCAGCCACGCCGTGCCGCGCACCGTGGGCGAGGGCGAGCGCGCTCTGTACCACGCGCTGTATCCGGCCCGTCATGCGCTGTATTCCTCGGACGAATTTGCCCGTGACAGCGGCCTGCCCGAAAGCCCGCTGGATGATCTGGCTGCCTTTCATGTGGTGTTCGGTAAGACCGTTCCTGATGTCTCGCTGAACGCGGTCGCCAACCTGGGCTATGCCGAAGGGCGCTGGCTGAAGCCGGTGTTCGCCGGGGACACGCTGCGCTCGGTGTCCGAGGTGATCGGGCTCAAACAGAACTCGAACGGCAAATCCGGCGTGGTCTATGTCCGCACCCGCGGCATCAACCAGCTGGGCGAGGTCGTGCTGGAATATGTTCGTTGGGTGATGGTGCGCAAACGCGATCTGGACGCGCCCGCACCCGAAACCGTCATCCCCGAGCTGAACAAGGTCATCCCGGCCGAGGATCTGGTGATCCCCGAGGGTCTGGATTTTTCGAACTACGATTTCGTGCAGGCCGGCGAGCCGCATCGCTGGGGCGATTACGAAGTGGGCGAGAAGATCGACCACGTGGATGGCGTGACCATCGAAGAAGCCGAGCATATGATTGCCACCCGGCTGTGGCAGAACACGGCCAAGGTGCATTTCGACGCGACCTTCCGCCCCGATGGGCAGCGGCTGATCTATGGTGGGCATGTGATTTCGATGGCGCGGGCGTTGTCGTTCAACGGTCTGGCCAATGCCCAGATGATTGTGGGTCTGAACGGTGGGGCTCATGCGAACCCCTGTTTCAGTGGCCTGACCGTCAAAGCCTGGTCCGAGGTTCTGGACAAGGCCGACACAGATGCGCCGGGCGTTGGCGCGATCCGCTTGCGTCTTGTCGCCACCACCGGCGGAGAACCGTTCGACCTGAAGGGCGAGGACGGCAAGTACAAGCCCGAGGTTCTGCTGGACCTGGATTACTGGGCGCTGATGCCGACCTAATGTACATCGATCGGGGCTGCGATAGTGCGTGGCCCTGATCCATCCACAGGCGAAAATGTTAGCGGTATAGCTGTGGAATCGCCAAAATTCCCGACAAAAATACTCTATTTGCGATTTGTGATCACGCACTGGATTTGTGTGATCACATACACGAATTTTTCTGACATTTCTGTGAATTTTGCCGCGCCGCACCGCGTCCTAGCAGGTGACAAAAGGCAAAAAAAGTCTCATAAACCCAACAAGCAAGGGAACCCTGAAAGGATCTGATATGGCCGATGTGAAACAGGTCGAGCGCCCGCTTTCGCCGCATCTTCAAGTCTATCGCCCGCAGCTGACTTCGATCACCTCTATCCTGACGCGCATTACCGGGAACGCCCTGATCGTTTCCGCGCTTCTGGTTGTGTGGTGGTTGCTGGCGGCCGCGACCAGCGCGGAATATTACGCAACTGCCAACGCTGTGCTGACCTCGTGGTTTGGCGATATCGTCTTTGCCCTTTCGGCTTTGGGTGTGTGGTACCACTACCTGGCCGGGCTGCGTCACCTGTATTTTGACGCCGGCAAGGGCCTGGACATCCCCACCGCTGAAAAGCTGGGCTGGGCCTGCATCATCGGTTCGGTCGTTCTGACCGTCCTGACCATTGTGATCGTGTAAGGAGGCCAGAATGCGTTACCTGACCGCACGCAAACGCGCCGAGGGCAAAGGCGCCTCGCACACCGGAACCGAGCATCACTGGTACATGACCGTCAGCGCCGTTGGCCTGGCGTTCCTGGTGCCCCTGTTCGTGTTCGTCTTTGGCCGCGCCCTGGGTGGCAGCCACGAAGAGGTCCTGGCGACCTTCTCGCGTCCGATCCCTGTTGTTCTGACCGGCCTGACCCTGTTCGTAGGCATGCGCCACTTTGCCAAGGGTGCTCAGATGATGATCGAGGACTACACGCAAGGATCCACCCGTAAAATGGCCGTCATGTTCGTGACCGGCCTGTCCTATGTCCTGATCGCCGTGGGCCTGTTCGCCCTGGCCAAGATCGCGCTGTAAGGAAGCAGAAGAAATGGCAACTTACGAATACGAAACCCATGAATATGACGTGGTCGTGATCGGTGCTGGCGGTGCTGGCCTGCGCGCGACCCTGGGTATGGCCGAACAAGGCCTGCGCACCGCTTGTGTGACCAAAGTGTTCCCGACCCGCTCGCACACTGTTGCGGCGCAGGGTGGCATCGCGGCCTCGCTGTCCAACATGGGCCCCGATAACTGGCAGTGGCACATGTATGACACCGTCAAGGGCTCGGACTGGCTGGGTGACACCGACGCGATGGAATACCTGGCGCGCGAAGCCCCCAAAGCGGTTTACGAGCTGGAGCACTATGGTGTGCCTTTCAGCCGGACCGAAGAAGGCAAGATCTACCAGCGTCCGTTCGGTGGTCACACCACTGAATTTGGCGAAGGCCCCGCCGTGCAGCGGACCTGTGCCGCCGCCGACCGGACCGGCCACGCGATCCTGCACACGCTGTATGGTCAGTCGTTGAAGAACAACGCTGAATTCTACATCGAATATTTCGCCATCGATCTGCTGATGAGCGATGACGGCGAATGTCAGGGTGTTGTCTGCTGGAAGCTGGACGACGGCACCATGCATGTCTTCAACGCCAAGATGGTCGTTCTGGCCACCGGTGGCTATGGCCGTGCCTATTTCTCGGCCACCTCGGCCCATACTTGCACCGGCGACGGTGGCGGCATGGTGATGCGCGCGGGCCTGCCTATGCAGGATCTGGAGTTCGTGCAATTCCACCCCACCGGCATTTACGGCTCGGGCTGTCTGATCACCGAAGGTGCGCGCGGCGAGGGTGGTTATCTGACCAACTCGGAAGGCGAACGTTTCATGGAGCGCTATGCGCCCCAGTACAAGGATCTGGCACCGCGTGACTATGTTTCGCGTTCGATGACCATGGAAATCCGCGAAGGCCGTGGTGTGGGCGAAGAAGGGGATCACATCCACCTGAACCTGTCGCACCTGCCCGCCGATGCCTTGGCCGAACGCCTGCCCGGTATTTCGGAAAGTGCTAAGATCTTTGCCGGTGTTGACGTGACCAAGGAACCGATCCCGGTTCTGCCGACCGTGCACTATAACATGGGCGGTATCCCC
Organism: Thalassovita sp.; assembly: GCF_965218685.1. Taxonomy (GTDB): domain Bacteria; phylum Pseudomonadota; class Alphaproteobacteria; order Rhodobacterales; family Rhodobacteraceae; genus Thalassobius. Next base: position 1,449,669 of record NZ_OZ244657.1, read on the forward strand.
ACCAACTATTGGGGCGAAGTGCTGAACCCGACCGAGGAAAACCCGACCGGTGTCGTGCCTGGCCTGATGGCCGTGGGCGAGGCTGGCTGTGCCTCGGTGCACGGTGCGAACCGCCTGGGCTCGAACTCGCTGATTGACCTGGTTGTGTTCGGTCGTGCCTCGGCCATCCGTGCGGGTCAGGTTGTGGACCGCGATGCCGCGATCCCGACCGCGTCGAAGGACAAGATCGAGAAGGTCTTTGCCCGTTTCGATGGCCTGCGCTACGCCAACGGCGCCGTCCCGACCGCCGAGCTGCGTTTGGAAATGCAGAAAACCATGCAGCGCGACGCCGCCGTATTCCGGACCGCCAAAACAATGGCGGAAGGCGTTGAATCGATGACCGAAATCGCCGGCAAGATGGGTGATCTGAAAGTCACCGATCAGTCGCTGGTCTGGAACTCGGACCTGATGGAAACGCTGGAACTGACCAACCTGATGCCCTCGGCCCTGTCGACGATCGTCAGCGCCGAAGCTCGCAAGGAAAGCCGCGGCGCCCACGCGCACGAAGACTTTGCCGAGCGTGACGATGATAACTGGCGCGTCCACACCGTCAGCCGCATCGACGAGGCAGGCACCAAGGTTGATCTGAGCTATCGTCCGGTCATTAAAGATCCGCTGACCACCGAAGACCAAGGCGGTATCAACCTGAAGAAAATCGCGCCCAAAGCGCGGACGTTCTAAGCCAAAACGGGATGGCCATTATGGCCGTCCCATTCACCCAGGGTATCCAAGGTATGAACCAGATGACGCACAGCATGGATCAGGCAGGGCAGGGAATTGTTCCCGTGGCTCCGCGTATCCTGTGCGTCGGAACCCACCACAAAACCGGCACCATCTGGATGCAGCAGGTCTTTAAGGCTTTGGCTGCGGCGCTGGACCTGCCCAAATTCTCGATGTGGAAACGCGCGGTCAAGCGCCTTCCGACCGAGGGGCGCGTTCTGGGCACCAATTGGGATTCGGCCTTTCCGGCAACGCTGATGGAGCGGGACGACGTCCTGTTCCTGCATATCATTCGGGACCCGCGCGACGTACTGCTGTCCGGCGCGCGCTACCATGAAACAGCCCCTGCCCGGAAAGAGGACTGGCTGCACGAACCGCGCGCGGAATTCGGCGGACAGACCTATCAGCAAAAACTGCTGAGCATCGCCGACCCCGACGAACGCATCCTGTTCGAGATGGAGCATAAACACGCCGAAACGCTGCAACAGATGCTGGCCTGGGACTATGACAATCCCAACAGTATCGAGTGGCGTTACGAGGACCTGATCGCCGACACCAACTGCACCTTGTTCCGCGACGCCCTGACCCGTTTCGGTCTGGCCCCGGATCAGATTGAGGCGGGTGCAAAGGCTTTCTGGGACAACAGCCTTTTTGGCGGCATGGCCGCACAGCGCAATGCGGCTGTGGCGGGGCATGTCAGCTCGGGTGCGGCGCGGCAATGGCCGGGGAAAATGTCGGATCGCGTGGCGCGTGCCTATTGCGACCGGTTCGGGGACGCCCTGATTAAACTTGGATACGAGAAGGACACTAACTGGCTGGGCACGCTGCATTAGCAGCCCCCAATGCCGAGCGAGAGGTTAAGACATGGCTCAATTCACGCTTCCTAAGAATTCGAAGATCAAAACCGGCAAGACCTGGCCGAAGCCCGAAGGCGCAACCAACCTGCGCAAGTTCCAGATCTACCGCTGGAGCCCGGACGAAAACGAAAACCCCCGCGTCGACACCTATTTCGTCGACATGGACAAGTGCGGCCCGATGATCCTGGACGCGCTGATCAAGATCAAGAACGAGATCGACCCCACCCTGACCTTCCGCCGCTCGTGCCGTGAAGGGATCTGCGGGTCCTGCGCGATGAACATCGACGGGATCAACACACTGGCCTGTATCTATGGCATGGACGAGATCAAGGGCGATGTGAAAATCTATCCGCTGCCGCACATGCCGGTGGTCAAGGACCTGATCCCCGATCTGACCCACTTCTACGCGCAGCATGCCTCGATCATGCCGTGGCTGGAAACCAAGACCAACCGCCCCGCGAAAGAGTGGAAGCAGTCCATTGAGGACCGCAAGAAACTGGACGGCCTGTATGAATGCGTGATGTGCGCATCCTGCTCGACCTCGTGCCCCAGCTACTGGTGGAACTCCGATCGATATCTGGGCCCGGCCGCTCTGCTGCACGCCTATCGCTGGATCATTGACAGCCGTGACGAAGCCACCGGCGAGCGTTTGGACGACCTGGAGGATCCCTTCAAACTGTATCGCTGCCACACCATCATGAACTGCGCCAAGACCTGCCCCAAAGGTCTGAACCCGGCCAAGGCGATTGCCTCGATCAAGCACATGATGGTCAACCGCACCGTGTGATCTGCGCAAAAAATTGCTCTCAAGGGTCGGCTTTTCGCCGGCCCTTTTGCGTTTCCGCTGGGGAAATCTGCAAATGCTGCATAGCAGCATTTCCGAAACATGGGGTGTAACCTGGCCAAAAACACCTATGTTCCCCGCTATGGGAGGACGTTTACAAACCGAAAGGTATGACAATGTCCAACGCGCAAACCACCCCCGCACAAGAGGCCGCTCTGGCCGCTTTGGAACAGGCCTACGAATACTATACCCCCGCTGAATACATCCCGGTTAAGGCCGAGGACGAACCGGTGGAATACTACGAATACGCCGCTGCGGCCTGATGGCTGATGCCCTATTGGGCCTGCGATGCAGCCCCCTCGTGACACGCGAGGGGGCGTTTTTGTGTCTGGATGTGCGGCAAGGGTTTGACTTCGCCCGCGCGGGCGGCCAACCCTATGGGATGAACCCAAGAGGCGCAGAATGAGCGAACCCATTGATGCCGCCCGGCGGCGTGCGATTGCCCCGGTGATCTGCTATCCGAATGACACCCTGCCGAAGGTCCCGCTGGGGCTGTATCAAGCCGCTCGCGCTACAGCACAGAAGATCGATGAGGTGATCGCCGCGCCGCGTGAGGCCGCACATTTCCGCGTCCCCGCAGGACATTTCTTTCGGATATCCAGTATCGAGGGGCCACAGGTTGGCGATTTGAACCTTTGGAATGCAGATGACCTGACCGAGCGGTTCTACTCGGGCAAAAGCCGCGCCCTCCATGGCACCCATCTGACGGTCGGAGAGCGGATGTGGTCCTCGTTTCCCACGCTGCGCCCAATGGCGACGGTTATCGAGGATACGCTTGGCTGGTACGGGATCGACGAATTTGGCGGCTCGGTGCATGACGTGATCGGTACGCGCTGCGATCCTTACACGCATAATTTGCTGGCTGGCGGGCAATATCATCATTGCTGCCACTCAAACCTGACCCGCGCGCTGGCCGATGCCACCGGCATGTCCCTAACGCAGGCCGAACCCCATGTGCATGACGTGCTGAACGTGTTCATGTGCACAGGCTTTACCCGTGACACGGGACAGTATTTCATGAAGGCCAGCCCGGTGCGCCCGGGGGATTACCTTGAATTCTTTGCCGAAATCAATCTGCTGGGCGCGCTGTCGGCTTGTCCGGGTGGGGATTGCTCGTCCGAGCACAGCTCGGATACGGCCGCCTGTTATCCGTTGCTGATCGAGGTTTTCGCCCCTGCAGACGGAGCCTTGGACGGATGGCAAAGCCCGCCGCCCAACGGCTATGACCGCAGCCACGGGCGTTAGACAAAGGCCGCCTCAAGAGCGATTTCCACCATGTCCCCGAACGAGCTTTCGCGTTCCTCGCTGGGCAATGCCGCGCCTGTTAGAAGGTGATCGGAAACGGTCAGAACTGCCAGCGCGCGTACCCCATGGCGGGCGGCCAGATTATACAGTTCGGCGGCCTCCATCTCGACGCCCAGAATACCGTGACGGGTCATTTGTTCGTTCAGATCCGGGCGCTCGTCATAGAAAACGTCCGCAGAATAAATCCCGCCCACATGGGTCGGTGTCCCTTTGGCCGCAGCCGCATCCGCTGCGGCGCGCAGCAGGCCATAGTCGGCGCAGGGGGCAAAGTTCAGCTCTTTGAAAATCCCGATCGACGGGGTCGAGATAGACGAGGCCGTCATCGCCAGGATCACGTCCCGCACATTCACCGAGTTCTGCATCCCTCCGCAGGAACCGATGCGGATCAGCGTCTTTGCGCCGTAATCGCGGATCAGCTCGTTCGCATAGATCGACAGCGAAGGCATCCCCATCCCCGAACCATGGATCGTCACCGGATTGCCGCGCCAGGTGCCGGTATAGCCCAGCATCCCACGCACCTCGTTTACCAGCTTGGGGGCGTCCAAAAAGGTCTGGGCCGCCCATTTTGCGCGATAGGGGTCGCCGGGCATCAGGACGGTTTCGGCGATCTCGCCGGGTTTGGCGCCGATATGGATGGTCATAGGGTGTCCTTTAGCGTTGATACTTGATGAACGGGGTCACATGGGCAATGCGATCATACAGTTGCCGGGCCGTGGAATTGAATTCCTGCGTCATCCAATAGACCGAGGGCGTGCCGTTTTCATCGGCGAAGTCATAGACCCGCTGAATCAATGCGCGCCCGATGCCTTGGCCGCGTACCTCGGGATCGGCATAGAGGTCCTGCAGATAGACCACATCCTCGATCCGCCAGTTGTGGGCATGCAGGATATAGTGAACCAACCCCACAGCGCGCCCGTCCAGCACGGCCAGAAAGGCGCCTTGGTCGGGATGATCCTCCGAGATTTGCCGGGCAAAAGTTGAGGCATAGACCTCTTCACTGACCGAGCTTTCGTAGAATTCCAGATAAGCGGTCCAAAGGCGGCGCCAGTCTGCCTGGTCCGAAGCCAGAAGGGGGCGGATTTCCAATGTCATGGGCATGTCCTTTGATATTCCTGCTCAGAATGCAAAACCGCCCGCGGCATGGCAACCACGGGCGGCTTACGATCAGTTGAATTTCAAGATTACTCGGCGGCAACCTTCTGCGGATCCACCAGGGTCACGATGTCCATCATGATGGTGTTCAGCTCGAAATCCTTGGGCGTATAGACCTTGGCCACGCCCATTCCCAGCAAACGTTGCGCGTCATCGTCGGGGATGATGCCGCCAACGATCACGGGGATATGGCCCAGGCCGGCCTCGCGCATTTGGTTCATCATGTCCTCGACCAGCGGGATGTGGCTGCCCGACAGGATCGACAGGCCAACGACATGCGCATCTTGTTCGCGGGCGGTTTTCACCAGTTCCTCGGGGGTCAGGCGGATGCCGTCATAGGTGATATCCATGCCGCAATCCCGCGCGCGGAAGGCGATCTGCTCGGCCCCGTTCGAGTGGCCGTCCAGCCCCGGTTTACCCACCAGGAACTTCATGCGGCGGCCCAAACGGTCGGAAACTGCATCGACAGCGTTACGGATGTCGTCCAAACCTTCGGTCTTGTTGGACACCGATTTCGACACTCCGGTCGGGCCACGGTATTCGCCATGAACCGCACGCATCTGGGCGGCCCATTCACCGGTGGTGACACCGGCCTTGGCGCACGCGATCGAGGCGGGCATGACGTTTTCGCCCTTTGTCGAGGCTTCGCGCAGCGCGGCCAGCGCAGAATCCACCGCGGCCTGATCACGCTCGGAACGCCATTCATTCAGACGGTTGATCTGTTCGGCCTCAACGGCGGGGTCCACGACCATGATGCCACCGTCCCCGGCGGTCAGGGGGGAAGCTTCGGCCTCGGTCCACTTGTTCACGCCAACCACGATGGTCTCGTTCTTTTCGATCCGGTTCAGGCGATCCGCATTCGATTCCACCAGACGCGACTTCATGTATTCGATCGAGGCAACGGCCCCACCCATCGAATCCAGGTTGGCCAGTTCGTGACGTGCGCCTTCCTTCAGGGCTTCGACCTTGCGATCCACGGCGGGGTTGCCATCGAACAGGTCTTCGTATTCCAGAAGGTCGGTTTCATAGGCCATGATCTGCTGCATCCGCAGCGACCACTGCTGATCCCAAGGGCGCGGCAGGCCCAGGGCTTCGTTCCACGCGGGCAGTTGCACGGCGCGGGCGCGGGCCTTTTTCGACAGGGTCACGGCCAGCATTTCAATCAGGATCCGGTAGACGTTGTTTTCCGGCTGCTGCTCGGTCAGACCCAACGAGTTGACCTGCACACCATAGCGGAAGCGGCGGTATTTCGGGTTTTCGACACCATAGCGGGTTTCCAGAATCTCGTCCCACAGGTCCACGAAGGCGCGCATCTTGCACATCTCGGTGACGAAACGGATGCCTGCGTTCACAAAGAAGGAAATCCGGCCGCACAGGGCAGGGAAATCTTCGGCCGGAACGCGCGGCTTCAATGCGTCCAGAACGGCGATGCCGGTTGCCAGCGCAAAGGCCAGTTCTTGCTCGGGCGTGGCGCCAGCCTCTTGCAGGTGATAGGAACACACGTTCATCGGGTTCCATTTCGGCACGTTTTCATAGCAATACTCGGCAACGTCCGCGATCATCTTCAGCGACGGTTTGGGCGGACAGATATAGGTGCCGCGCGACAGGTATTCCTTGATCAGATCGTTTTGGACGGTGCCCTGCAGTTTAGAGACGTCCGCGCCCTGTTCCTCGGCGACGGCGATGTACAGCGACAAAAGCCAAGGCGCCGTCGCGTTGATCGTCATCGAGGTGTTCATCTGCTCCAGCGGGATCTGGTCGAACAGCGCGCGCATGTCACCCAGATGGCTGACGGGCACACCAACCTTGCCAACCTCGCCGCGGGCCAGCACGTGATCGCTGTCATAGCCGGTTTGCGTGGGCAGATCGAAAGCGACGGACAGGCCGGTTTGACCTTTGGACAGGTTGGTCCGGTACAGCGCGTTCGAGGCTTTGGCGGTCGAATGGCCCGCATAGGTGCGGAACAGCCAGGGGCGGTCTTTCTGGGTCTCGGTCATGGCGGCCTCGTGAATCAGTTTGGGCAATATTCTTGCGTTGGCGTGTTGATACTTGGAATTTTATGCCTCTGTCAATTCGCCGCGTCGCGGCATTCAGGGAATGTTGCGCCGGAATATCGCTGCAGGGCGGCAAAATTCAGTGAAATTGGCAGGCGCGCGCGTGATTTGACCGGAATTCGAGCACCCGTCAGGCTGAACGCATGGGTAGACATAAGTCGCAGACACTTGATTCTATATAGGATGCGGGACGCGTGTTGAGGGTGGGCTAATCCTATGTCCCATCTACATGTTTTTTGCATGTGCAGCAAAATGGCGCGGAACTTTCTGCATCTGCAGGGTCATAAAATTACAAAAATGGAAGAAATGACGTTGCATTGTTTCGTCGTGACCGATATTCCATCCTCAGGAAGCGGCGATTCTGCATCGCGGCAAGAGATTCTAGATGGAGGCTGACATGGCTCTGGACACCGAAACCGGAATTGCACCCTACGACGCACCGGAAAAAGATCTGTATGAAGTTGGCGAGATGCCGCCGCTGGGTTACGTGCCCAAGAAAATGTACGCGTGGGCAATCCGCCGCGAACGTCACGGCGACCCGGATACCTCGTTCCAGAAAGAGGTCGTGGACACCTGGCAGATCGACAGCCACGAAGTGCTGGTTCTGGTGATGGCCGCAGGCGTGAACTATAACGGTGTCTGGGCCGGCAAAGGCGTTCCGATTTCGCCGTTCGACGTGCACGGTCAGGACTATCACATCGCCGGTTCCGATGCCTCGGGCATCGTTTGGGCCGTGGGTGAAAAGGTCAAGAACTGGAAAGTGGGCGACGAGGTCGTGATCCACTGTAACCAGGACGACGGTGACGACGAAGAATGTAACGGTGGCGATCCGATGTTCTCGCCGAGCCAGCGTATCTGGGGCTATGAGACTGGCGACGGTTCGTTCGCTCAGTTCACCCGCGTTCAGGCGCAGCAGCTGATGCCGCGTCCCAAGCACCTGACTTGGGAAGAGGCTGCCTGCTATACCCTGACCCTGGCCACCGCATACCGCATGTTGTTCGGTCACCATCCGCACGAGCTGAAGCCGGGCCAGAACGTTCTGGTTTGGGGCGCGTCGGGCGGTCTGGGTTCCTACGCGATCCAGCTGGCGAACACCGCCGGTGCCAACGCGATCGGTGTGATTTCGGACGAGAGCAAACGCCAGTTCGTGATGGATCAGGGCGCCAAGGGTGTGATCAACCGGAAGGACTTTAACTGCTGGGGCCAACTGCCCACGGTGAACAGCCCCGAATACAACGCATGGCTGAAAGAAGCCCGCAAATTCGGCAAGGCCATCTGGGACATCACCGGTAAAGGTGTCAGCGTCGACATGGTGTTCGAACACCCCGGCGAGGCGACCTTCCCTGTGTCGACACTGGTCGTGAAAAAGGGCGGTATCGTGGTGATCTGTGCCGGCACCTCGGGCTTTAACACCACCTTTGACGTGCGCTACATGTGGATGCACCAGAAACGTCTGCAGGGCTCGCACTTTGCGAACCTGAAGCAGGCCGCATCGGCCAACCGCCTGATGTGCGAGCGTCGCCTGGACCCCTGTATGTCCGAAGTGTTTGCATGGGATGAGATCCCTGCCGCGCACATGAAGATGATGAACAACGAGCACAAGCCGGGCAACATGGCCGTGCTGGTTCAGGCCCCGAAAACCGGCCTGCGCACCGTCGAGGACGTTCTGGAGGCAGGCAAAGCCTAAGCCTTTCAAATCCTGAATTTGCAAGCCGCCGGAGGGAAACCTTCGGCGGTTTTGCCTTTTTCCTGACCTCGCTATTTTTGGGGAGTTGAAATACGTGAATTTCGGCTTGGAATATGCTCGTGCTATGATTGTGTTAACCTTTCATTAACTAAACCCCAAGAGTGTGAAGCATGAAGAACGACTGGATCCTGGATGTTCTCTCGGACCTGAAAAATTTCGCTCAGTCGAACGGTCATGCCTTGCTTGCCGAGCATCTCGCGCAGGCCCGGCTGGTGGCTGCGGTCGAGATGGCATCCGCCGACATGGGGGGCACTCTTGCAATACACGGCGATGAAGCCACGAGTAGAGCAGATACTGGAAGCGTTGGAGCGCGCCTCCAATCTTGAGGATCTGCAATCCGTCCTGGAAAAGTTACGGGATCATTTCAGGGTGGACCATATCGTCTATCACTGGGTGAACTCCGCCGGCGAGCAATACGGCTGTGGCACCTATGATTTGGACTGGGCCGCGCGGTACCAGGAAAAAGACTATCTCCGGATCGACCCCGTGATTCAGGGGTGTTTCCAGCGCTTTCATCCCGTCGACTGGAACGAACTGGATTGGAGCAGCCGCGCCGCCAAGGCTCTACGCGCGGATGCGATTGCGCATGGGGTGGGGAACCAGGGTTTCTCGGTTCCGATCCGCGGGCCAAACGGACAGTTTGCGCTGTTCACCGTTAACCACACCTGTGACGATGTGCTGTGGGCTCGTTTTACCGAGTTGCACCGCAGTGGGCTGATCCTGATCGCTTATCATTGCAATCAGAAGGCATTGGAGTTCGAACCCGGACGGACGCCAGCCCCCGCGCAATCCCTGTCCCCGCGCGAGGTTGACGCGCTGACGCTGCTGGCCTTGGGTCAAAGCCGTGCGCAGGTGGCGGATGCCCTGTCGATTTCCGAGCATACGCTGCGGGTCTATATCGAAAGCGCGCGGTTCAAACTGGGCGCGCTCAACACCACTCACGCGGTTGCGCGGGCCATAAGCCGAGGTCTGATCGTGGTCTGAGTAAGGTTTCATTAACTCCACCGTCCCGTCGAACGGGCGCGCGTTAACCAACATTCCCTAGCGTTCCCTGTATTCACGATGCTCGGAGGCTGGACAATGCTGCGTTACCTTTATGCGGAAGACCTGAACACACATCCCTTACTGCGCGACACCATGTTTCGCGACCGCGCGGACCAATTCAAGACCCGTCTGGGCTGGGAGGTCAGCGTAAACGAACAGGGCGAAGAAAGGGATGCCTATGACGACCTGAACCCGCTGTATGTCATTTGGCAAAATCCTGATGGCACGCATGGTGGCTCGATGCGGTTCTTGCCCACGACGGGGCGATGCATGGTGAACGAACATTTCCTGGACCTGACCGAAGGCGTGCGGATCGAAAGCCCCCTGATTTGGGAATGTACGCGGTTTTGCCTGTCGCGCGGGGCGGCGCCCACGGTGGCCGCAGCGCTGATGCTGGGCGGAGGAGAGATCCTTGAAAAGTTCGGTTTGCGTCACTTCGTGGGGGTGTTTGACGCCCGCATGGTGCGGATTTATCGCCGGATCGGAGCATCGCCGACGGTTCTGGGCACGTCCGGTGCCGGGCGCGATGCGATCAGCGTTGGGTTGTGGGAATTCACAAAAGACGCCAAGGATCGCGTGGCGCAACAGTCAGGGGTGTCTCCGGCGCAGTCTGAAAGCTGGTTCAAACAGGCATTCGGTCCAGGCTTTACCCCGCAATTCGCGATGACCGGCTAAGCGAACGATTGGGTGCTGGCACCTGTCGCTGACAGGCTGTAGGGTCGCGCCATGACGGTGCCAGCTCTTCAATTTTCGCTTGATCAGGCCGAGGCCTTTGACCATATCGCCGAAGCCCTGCGCGGCTTTGGTGTGGATCTGGACGAGGGAATTCTGACCCCTCCAACCGAGGGAAAATCCCGGGTCATTGCAGTGCTGGGCAAGGCCGGATCGGGCAAGACGCTGCTGCTGTCCGAGCTGACCAAGGCGCTGGAAACGGCAGGCGTGGACATCGTCTCGGGTGACTACGAGGGTAAGCGGCGCAAGGATCGCCGGACCCTTGCCATTCTGGCCCCCACGAACAAGGCCGCCAGCGTGCTGCGCAATCGCGGCGTGCCTGCGACCACGATTCACCGCATTCTTTACACTCCCGTCTACGATCCCGAGTACGAAAAGATCGCCGAATGGCTGTCCGGCAATGGTGAACGTCCCGAGATCGAGGGCCTGACCGACGAGGCGCTGGATCGCGCCCTTGCGTTCTTTCAGCAAAACAAATCCATCCCCGGAGCGTTGGCCGCCGCTGGTCTGCGCGGAAGCGATTTCATCACGGGGTGGAAACGGCGGGATGATCCGTTAGACATCGGGTTTATCGACGAAGCATCGATGCTGGATGACAAGCAATTCCAAGACCTTAAAGAGATTTTTCCGACTTTGGTTCTGTTCGGAGATCCCGCCCAGTTGGCGCCTGTCGGCCAATCGGGGCAAATGGTTTTCGACACGCTGCCCTCGGTTGCGAAACAGGAATTGCACCGTATTCACCGACAGGAAGCCGACAATCCTATCCTTGATCTGGCCCATGCTCTGTCTGATCCTGACGTCGGGTTCGAGGATTTCGAACGCATGGTAGAAGAGGCCTCGCGCAAGGATGACCGGGTGGTTTTGGCCCAACGGGTCGAGGTTGACCTGATGGCGCGCAGCCCGGTTCTGGTCTGGCGCAACGCCACGCGCATCCGCCTGATCAACGCTTTTCGCACCGTCTATGGCGCCCCCGAGGACGAACTGCTTGCCGGAGAGCCGCTGATTTGTGACGGGATCGAGCTGCCCCTGAAGCACCGCAAGAAGCGCGTGGATCTTGAAGCTCGCGGGCTGATCAAGGGGGCTCAGGTCATCTATCTGGGCCCCGGTCGTAAGCCGGGGTTTTCGCGGATGCACGTGATGGGCGCCGAAGATCCTCAGGTCAACGTGGCTTCGATCATCAAGATCGAAAAACCCGACGAGGAAGAACCCTTTATTCCCTTCGCTGCTCGCATGGGCGCGGCCTTTTTGCACGGCGCAGCGGTGACGATTCACAAGGCCCAGGGCAGCCAGTGGGAGAACGTCCAGGTCTTTGCCCCGGATCTGTTCGTGGCCGCGCGGATGGGTCGGATCGAGGCTGGGCAGCCACTGTGGAAACGTCTGGCCTATGTCGCAATCACCCGCGCGCAAGAGCGGCTTTACTGGGTGGTGCGCAACCGGCTGGCCAAACCCTCGGGGCCGTTGGTGGTGGACGATCTGCGCGCAGCCCCCGTGGCACCGTTGGTCTTGCATGCACAGGAGCAAAACGAATGAGCCAGAAATCCATTCTGATCACAGGCGCCAGTGCCGGGATAGGCGCTGCATGCGCCCGGACTTTCTTATCCGAGGGATGGCGAGTGGGCCTGTTGGCGCGCCGCGCTGATTCACTGAGCGCCGTGGCTGCGGGCAACCCGAACGCGGTAATCTTGCCGGCTGACGTGACTGATCCCGCTCAGGTCGATGACGCTTTCGACAGCTTTGCGACCCGGGCCGGACGGATGGATGTTCTGTTCAACAACGCAGGTATGTTCGGGCAGGCTGCCCCGATTGATGAGATCACCCTGGAGGACTGGCAACGCGTACGTTCGGTCAATCTGGATGGGATGTTTTTGTGCGCGCGTGCGGCGTTCCGCGTGATGCGGCGCCAGAAACCGATGGGCGGCCGGATCATCAACAACGGGTCGATCAGTGCCCATACCCCGCGCGAGGGGTCGGTCACCTATACGACCACGAAACACGCGATCACGGGGCTGACAAAGACGTTGAGCCTGGATGGTCGCCCATTTGACATCGCCTGCGGGCAGATCGATATCGGCAACGCCCGCACCGAGTTGCTGGAGGGGATTATCGCGCAAAACCCCGACAATCCTCCGCCCTCGATGGATGTGCAGGACGTGGCGCACGCGGTGCTTCAGATGGCTCAGCTGGGCCCCGAAGCGAACGTGCAGTTCATGACCCTCATGGCAACGAAAATGCCTTATATCGGGCGAGGTTAACCCTGCCGGATCAGTTGGAACACCGCCGAGGCGCCCCAGCCCGCGATCACAGCCAGCGCAAGGGACAGCAACCCATAAAGCAGGGCCTGTTCCTGGGCGAGGTTGAACAGGAACCGTTCCAGTCCGACCTTTTGCACCTCGATCGTGGTCTCGAAGGACGAGATTACCTGGCCCTCGCGCGCCAGGAAAATCCGGGTGGAATAGTCGCCCTCGGTCAGGTTTGAAGGCAGGGCAATGGACGCACGGAACAGCGTCTGCTGATCCACCTGAACCGCGCCCTCAAGGTTTTGGTACACCCCTTTGTCGCGCTGAACCCGCAACAGGGCCTTGGTGAATTCACCCGCATTTTCGCTCATGCCTGGGGTCACGATTGCGTGGATGGACCGCTCGACCGAGATGTTGTGGCGTTGGTCTTCCTCGGCGTTCAAGACGTTTTCGAAGGGCGCGCTGGTGGCAACCGCATAGAAGCTGGGAACCCAACCGACGTTGACCGACGCGGCATTCACCCAGATACCAAATTTCCGCTCTTTTTTGCGGACGGTGACGGTGCTGGCGGGGCCGGCGATGGCTATGACTACATCGAGCGGTGTTTCGGGGATCGCGGTTTCACGTTTGACCGCGCCAAAGATCAGGATGTCCGAGCCGTCAAAGCGCGCGGTAATGGCAACGCGGTCCTGGCTGAGGCCCAGAACAACCTCTTCTTCCGAGGCCCACAGCAGGGTCGGCAGCAGCAACAAAACGGCCAGAATGCGCAACATCATGAGCCCGTCCTCGCCGCGATCGAGTAGAGCTCAGAGGGTTCCAGCAGCAGCTCCAGCGCGATCTTGGCACAAACCGAGATAACGAGCAGGGCCAGCAGGACGCGCAGCTGCTCGGCTTTCAGGCGCACGCCGATACGGGTGCCGATCTGGGCGCCGATGACGCCACCAACCAGCAGGAACAGGGCCAGAGGCAGGTCAACTGTGTGGTTCGTGATCGCGTGCAGCAACGTGGTAAAGGCCGCCACGAAAATGATCTGGAACAACGAGGTTCCAACGACCACTTTGGTTGGCATTCCAAGGATATAGATCATGGCGGGCACCATGATGAACCCGCCGCCAACGCCCATTACGGCGGCCAGCATCCCGACACTGAACCCCACCAGAACAGGCGGTATGACCGAGATATAAAGACCCGAGGTGCGGAACCGCATCTTCAGAGGCGCCGTATGCACCCAGTTCCGGTTGCGTTTCTTGATGACTACGCCACCGGCCTTGCGGGCGCGCTGGATGGCGCGAAGGCTTTCAACCAGCATCAGGCTGCCGATGATGCCCAAAAAGACCACATAGCAAAGGCGCACCAATAGATCGACCTGACCTTGGGCCTTGAGATAGTTGAACACCGCCACGCCGACGGCGGATCCGGCCAGGCCTCCGCCCAGCAGCACCCAACCCATGCGCATGTCCACATTCTTGCGTTTCAGATGCGCAAGCAGGCCAGATACGGACGATGCAACGATCTGATTAGCCGAGGTCGCGACCGCCACTGCAGGGGGAATTCCGACAAAGAACAGCAGGGGTGTGATCAGGAAACCGCCGCCCACGCCAAAGATGCCGGACAGCACACCAACAATTCCGCCCAGTCCAAGCAGCAGAAAAGCATTCACCGATATCTCGGCAATGGGCAGATAGATTTGCATGGCTTTACCTATAGCGCGGGCCAGTGACTTGGCAAGCGTTCAGGCCGGGCAAATTCCTCATCGTAAAGCGAAAAATCGCGCCGCCCATATCCGTATCGCTTTAGCCCATAACAAGGGCGCTCTAACGTTCCTTGATATAGGGCTGTCCGCCCGCGCGTGGTGGAATTGCCTTGCCAACAAAACCAGCCAGAATCACCACGGTCAGTACATAGGGCATCACGTCCATGACCTGCACGGGGATGGTGATCGGCCCCAGCTCGATGTTCTGATAGCGCAGGGCGACGGCTTGCAGCAGACCGAACAGCGTGGTGGCCATCAGGGCGTACCACGGTCTCCACTTGGCAAAGATCAACGCCGCCAGAGCGATATACCCCCGGCCTGCCGTCATGTTCTGCACAAAGCCCGCCTGCAGCGCAGTGGCCAGATAGGCCCCCGCGATACCACAAAGCAGCCCGCATATCGCAACGGCGGCAAAACGCATCCCGATGACGGAAACGCCAGCGGTGTCCACGGCGGCGGGGTTTTCCCCCACGGCCCTCAGCCGCAGACCAAAGCGCGTGCGATACAGCACCCACCAACTCAGCGGCACGCAGGCCAGCGCAAGGTAAACAAGGAACGTGTGCCCCGAGATCAGCTCGGAATAAAGCGGGCCAAGGATGGGCACGCTTTGCAAAGTGTCGGCAAGGGGCAGGGTGATCGGCTCGAACCGGCCATCCCCCATCAGGGATGGCGTGCGCCCCCCCTGCTTGAACCAGTCCTGGGCGATCACCACGGTCATGCCCGCAGCAAGGAAATTGATCGCAACGCCAGAAATCAGTTGGTCCCCCCGAAAGGTAATCGAGGCCAGCGCGTGCAGCATTGCCAGCACCATCGAAGCTCCGATCCCTGCCAGCAGTCCCAGCCAGACATTGCCGGTGACATAGGCCACCGCGGCCGAGAAGAAGGCCGCCGCTAGCATCTTGCCTTCAAGGCCGATGTCGAAAATGCCAGCGCGTTCGCTGAACAGGCCGGCCAGACAGGCCAGCAGCAGGGGTGTGGCAAGGCGGATGCCCGAGTCCAGCACCTGTAGTATCGTCAGATAATCCATGCGCTTACCCCTCTTTGCGCTGCAGGGTCAGGAACAGCCGCTCCAGCGGCATCCGCACCATGTTGTCCAGCGCGCCGGTGAACAGGATGACCAGCGCCTGAATCACCACGATCATCTCGCGCGGGATCGAGGTCCACAGCGCCAGCTCGGCTCCGCCCTGATACAGGAACCCAAACAGGATCGCCGCCAACAGCACCCCGAACGGATGGTTCCGCCCCATCAGCGCCACAGCAATACCGATAAAGCCCGCGCCCTCGGTTGCGTTCAGGATCAACCGCTCGCTTTCGCCCATCGTGGCGTTGACGGACATCAGCCCCGCCAGCGCCCCCGAGATCAGCATCGCCACAACGGTGATTTTCGTGGCCGAGATCCCGGCATAGCGGGCCCCACGCTCGGACTTGCCGAAGGTGCGGATCTGGTTGCCCAGCGGTGTGCGCCAGATCAGAACCCAGACCAGCGCACAAGCGGCCAGCGCGATCAACAGGCTGACATTCGCCGGACCCGCCTTGGAAAATTTAATGCCCAGCGGCAGCAGCAGCTCGTGCAGGGTGGGCAGATGCACTGCCTCGGGAAAGCGGGCGCTGGCCGGGTCCATCGCGCCCTGGGGGCGCATCACGTTAACCAACGCATAGTTCAGCACGGCTGCGGCGATAAAGTTGAACATGATCGTAGTGATCACGATATGGCTGCCGCGTTTTGCCTGCAGATAGGCCGGGATTGATGCCCAGAATGCCCCGAAAACCGCCGCTCCAAGCGAAGCGGCCAGAATAGCCACCGTCCAATGCGGCCACGGCACATAGAGGCAGACAATCGCCACGCCCAGCCCACCCAGCATGGCCTGCCCCTCGCCGCCGATGTTGAACAGCCCGGCGTGAAAGGCGACCATCACCGCCAGCCCGGTGAAGATGAAGTTCGTCGCGTAATACAGCGTGTAGCCCCACCCATAGGTCGACCCCACGGCCCCCTGCACCATGATCTTCACGGCGGCCACGGGGTCTTCGCCAATGGCCAGGATTATCAGCGCCGAAAGCGCCGCCGCCAGCAGCAACGAGATCAGCGGGATCAGGGCCACATCGGCCCATTTTGGCATCTTCTCCATCAGGCGGCCTTTCCGTTCATGCCAGCCATCAGCAGGCCCAGCTCGCCCGCGTCGGTTTGATCGGGCATGCGTTCGCCCATGATCCGGCCGTCAAACATCACCACGATGCGGTCAGACAGGCTGAGGATCTCGTCCAGCTCGACCGAGACCAACAGGATCGCTGCCCCCTGATCGCGCAGGGCAATGATCTGCTTGTGAATGAACTCGATCGCGCCGATATCCACGCCGCGGGTGGGCTGGCCGACCAGCAACAGGGACGGGGCGCGCTCGATCTCGCGGGCGACCACGATCTTTTGCTGGTTGCCACCGCTGAAGTTCTTGGCCGCCAGCCAGGGATCTTGCGGGCGCACGTCGAACTTGTCCATCTTGGCGGCGGTATCAGCGCGCAGCGCCGCGTTATCCATCAGCAGACCGCGATTGTAGGCCGGATCATTGTGATAGCCTAAGGCCACGTTTTCCCAGGCATGAAAATCCATGATCAAGCCTTCGTGCTGACGGTCTTCAGGGACATGAGCGATACCCGCTGCGCGCCGTGCCTGCCCATCCGATCCGGGGCCCTTCAGGGGAATTTCTTTTCCGTTCAAAGTGATGTGGCCAGTGCCGGGGCGCATGCCGCCCAGAACCTCCAGCAATTCGGACTGGCCGTTGCCCGCGACGCCCGCGATACCAAGGATTTCGCCCGCGCGGATGTCGAGCGAGACATCCTTGAGCCGCTGCACGCCCTTGCTGTCGGTCACGTTCAGCCCCTGCACGTCCAGCACCACCTGACCGGGCTTTGCCGGCAGTTTGTCCACGCGCAGCAGTACCTTGCGGCCGACCATCAGCTCGGCCAGTT
Source organism: Thalassovita sp. (assembly GCF_965218685.1). GTDB lineage: Bacteria > Pseudomonadota > Alphaproteobacteria > Rhodobacterales > Rhodobacteraceae > Thalassobius. The sequence continues at coordinate 1,467,114 of NZ_OZ244657.1, forward strand.
CTTCGGGGCTGGTGTCCGAGGTCTTTACCGTCGCCGTCATCTCGCCCTGCCGCATCACGCTGACCGTGTCGGTGATGCCCATAATCTCGCGCAGTTTATGTGTGATCAGCAGGATGGTTTTTCCCTCGGCGCGCAAGCGGTCAAGGATGCGGTACAACTGGTCCGCCTCGGCCGGGGTCAGCACGCCGGTAGGTTCGTCCAGGATCAGGATATCGGCCTGCCGGTACAGCGCCTTCAGAATCTCGACGCGCTGCTGCATCCCCACGCCAATATCCTGGATCAGTGCGTCGGGATCGACTTCCAGCTCGTATTCCTTGGCCAGCCTCTGCAGCTCTTTGCGCGCCTTGGCCAGCGAGGGACGCAGCAGGCGGCCCTCTTCAGCGCCCAGAATGACGTTTTCCAGTACCGAGAAATTCTCGACCAGTTTGAAATGTTGGAACACCATGCCGATGCCCGCGGCAATCGCGGCCTGGCTGTCGGGGATCTGGGCCTTTTGGCCCTGAATGAAAATCTCGCCCTTATCGGCCTTGTAGAAACCATAGAGGATCGACATCAGCGTGGATTTGCCGGCGCCGTTCTCGCCGATGATGCCGTGGATCGTGCCCGGCATCACCCGGATCGAGATGTCCTTGTTCGCCTGCACAGGCCCGAAAGCCTTGGAAATGCCGCGCAGCTCGATCGCCGGTACCGTCATGCGGACGTTCCCATGCCGGCAAAGCCGATCAGTCGCGTCAGTTTTCCTGCGGCGTCATGCTCGATAAAGTATTGACCAAGCTGCTTATTTCCGTCGGGCATGGCGAACTCAACGCTGGCTCGGGTACAGGCGCCCGTGCGGGATTGATGCACCGCTTGGGCCGTCGCACCGGGCATGGCTTGGGTGTACATCGCCACATATCCGATCAGCTCTTCGGGGTCCGAGGTTGGTTCAGGCATGCGCGGATCCTGATAGGAAAACGACGCCGCCAGGGCGTTGCGCAGGGCATCGGCGCGGGTATCTGCATCGGGCTCGCCCCATGCTGCGAAAAAGTTTTCAACAAAATCAGTCATCGGGTCGTCCATCATAAAGAGGGCCGCGCAGGTCATTCGGCGCGGCCCAGTGGTTCAACGGTCTGGTGACTTAGAAGTCCAGAACCGGGCAGCTGTCATTGGCATAGTAGCTGGTCACGACGATCTCGCCATCAATGATTTTCTGGCGGGCGCCATCTACTGCGGCCTTCATGTCGTCGCTGATCAGTGCCGCGTTGTTGTCATCCAGTGCATAGCCCACGCCCTCTTCGGCAAGGCCCATGTTGAAGACGCCGGTTTCCAGGTCCACGCCAGCCTTCATCGCGTCATAGACGGCCACGTCCACGCGTTTCAGCATCGAGGTCAGCACCTTGCCCGGATGCAAGTGGTTCTGGTTGCTGTCCACACCGATGGACAGGACACCCTCGTCGGCAGCGGTTTGCAGGACACCCACGCCGGTGCCACCCGCCGCAGCATAGATCACGTCAGCGCCTTGGCTGATCTGCGCCTTGGTCAGTTCAGAGCCCTTTACCGGGTCATTCCACGCGGCAGGGGTGGTGCCGGTCATGTTGGCGACAATCTTGGCATCAGGCTTTACGGCCAGCGCACCTTGGGCATAGCCGCAGGCAAAGTGACGGATCAGCGGGATATCCATTCCCCCGATAAAGCCCACGGTATCGGATTTCGAGGCCATCGCCGCCAGCATCCCCACAAGGTACGAACCTTCGTGTTCAGCAAAGCCGATCTGGCGGATGTTCGGCACATCCAGCCAGGTCACGTCAACGGCGACGAACTTGGTGTCAGGATAGTCCGGCGCCACGGCGGACAGCGGATCGGCCATTGCAAAACCCATGGTGATGATGGGGTTGGCGCCTGCCTCGGCAAAGCGGCGCAGAGCTTGTTCGCGCTGTGCTTCGGTTTGCAGTTCGATATCGCGGAAGGTACCGCCGGTTTCCTCGGCCCAGCGGGTGGCGCCGTTAAAAGCAGCCTCGTTGAAGGACTTGTCGAATTTGCCGCCCAGATCGAAGATCAAAGCCGGGTCGGCGAGCGCCGCACCAGCGCTTAGACCCAAGGCTGCAGTGGCGCCCAGAAATTTGGTCATCATGGTCATCAATACTCTCCCACAGTGTTTTGCCAGGGTCGCGGATGCCGGACCCTTTCTTGTGCAGACATTTGTACTGAGGGAAATGTGGCCCCGTCTTGACCAAACGGTCAACCGGAATCTTGGCCGTGACGGGCTTGGGCAGGGGCTGGCGCGGGTTAACCCAACGGCAATGCGCGGGACATGATCAGCGCGTCGACATGCGCTCCGTCGGTCATGTGATAATAGCCGGGGCGGCGGCCGTCCTGCGCATAGCCCGCCCCTTGGTACAAAGCGATCGCAGGGGCATTGTCAGCGGCAACCTCCAGAAAGGCGCGCCGGGCGCCGCGGGTTTGCGCGCAATGGTGAAATGCAGTCAGAAGTTTGCGGCCCAGACCTTGCCGCTGATGGTTCGGATCGGTGACCAGGGTCAGCAGCTCGGCCTCGTCCACGATCACGCGACCCAAGGCAAAGGCGTGGTCGTCATGGACCAGAAACACACTTGGCGCGTCCAAAAGCGAGGCAAACTCAGGCGCGTTCCAGGGCCGCTGACGGCTGAACGCACGGCCGTGCAGCGCAGCCAGATCCTCAGGCGTCATCCAGGATCACCGGGGGCGCATCGCGGGCCGGAGCGGCATCCGCAGGTTTGACATAAAGCGGCGCGGGGGCAGGTTGTTCGGTGCCAAAGCGGCCCAGTGCCACCTGCCCGATTGCCCGCGCCAAGTCCGCCGGGGCAGGGGGCATCGCATGGGGCAACTGCTCCAGCGCGTCCAGATCGATCAAGGCGGGGTCGGGGCGAGCGACATATGCTTTGCCGCGCGGGCCGGGGACAGCCGGGATCAGGTCGGGGTGTTCGGCGTGGATGGCGTCAAACGTACTGACGCCGATGGCCGGGATATCCAGCCCCAGCGCCAGACCTCGAGCGGCTGAAACCGAGATGCGGATGCCAGTGAAGTTGCCAGGCCCGATGCCGACGCCAATCGCATCCAGATCAGCCCAGGAATGGCCGGTTTCGGCCAGTAATTCTTCAAGCAGTGGGATCAGGCGTTCGGCTTGACCGCGGCCCATTTCCTCGGCTGTTGCGGCCAGAACGGCGGGGCCGCACAGCAAAGCGGCCGCGCAATGCGCGGCCGATGTGTCAAACGCCAGAAGAACCGGGTCAGACGGCAACGGGGCGTACCTCGGTCACTTCGGGGATGTAGTGGCGCAGCAGGTTCTCGATGCCCATTTTCAGCGTCAGGGTCGAGGACGGGCAGCCCGCGCAGGCGCCTTGCATATGCAGGTAGACAACGCCGCGCTCAAAGCCGTGAAAGGTGATGTCGCCACCATCCTGAGCCACGGCCGGACGCACGCGCGTGTCCAGCAACTCTTTGATTTGGCCAACGATTTCACCGTCTGGGCCGTCGTGCTCAGCGTGGCCGCCAGCAGCGGTTCCTTCGCCTGCCATGACCGGCTGACCGGACTGGAAATGCTCCATGATGGCGCCCAAGATCGCGGGTTTGATGTGGTCCCATTCAACCGTTTCCGATTTGGTCACGGTCACGAAGTCAGTCCCGAAGAACACGCCCGAAACGCCCTCGACCGCGAAAATGCGCTGTGCCAGGGGGGATTTGTCTGCGGCATCGGCCGAAGGGAAATCAGCCGTTCCGGCCTCTAGCACGGACTGGCCGGGCAGGAATTTCAGCGTTGCGGGGTTCGGGGTCGACTCGGTTTGAATGAACATCTGCTACGTACCTTATGTGGCTCCCTTTGGATATGCGCCCGGGGAGGGGCAGAGTCAAGGTTTGGAATGGTTCTAAAGAGGCTTACTGGTCTGTCTGCGGCAACGGAGGAATTGAAAAGCTGAGGCTGTTGGCCGCGATCGGTGCGGCCGAGCGGCCGATGCCGCCGCCGGTATCGGATCCGACGCGTGGGGCGCTGCCGCCTGTGCCCGGCTGACTGCGCGAGATGCCTCCTCCGGTGCCCGGTTCGGAACGCGCGATGCCGCTGCCGCCGCCTGTTGCGGGTTTGACAGGCTCGGTGGGGCGGGCGGCATCGGGCTGCTCCAGCAGGCGCGCCAACGGGCTGTAATCCGACAGGCCCAGGCCAATGCCCCAGCCCGCAAAATTGATCGAGGCCGCAACAAGCGCGCCACGCTCTTTCTGCCAGGGTTCATATTGCACCAGAACGGTGACGATCGCCTGTGATTTGGAATATTCCGAGCGTAAATAAACTGTTTTGCCGCTTTTCAGAACGCCCGAGGTCACCAGCCGCTGGTCATTGTATTTCTGGTACAGCTCTTGCTTTGTGCCCTTGTGGTTCTCGATCAGCCATTCATGCATCTCGACCGTCTTGTCTTTGTCATTGTCGATCAGGCGGATCTTCAGGCTGTTGTCAGGCGATTGCAGCGTGAACAGCTCCGAACTGGTGTCCCGTTCAAGGATCGCCATGGGCGCCAAAAAGGTGGCGCGCTTGGGGAAATCGTTCACGCCTTGCCAGAAATCGGTTTGGATAAGTTGCTGTGTGCGCCGCACCAACGGCGCCAGGTCACGATAACGCAGCTGCCCCGAGGTCCGGCCGGACATGAACTTGTCCAGCGCCGCCTGGCTGCCGCGGCCAAAGTCACCGTCGATCAGGCCGACATACAGCCCCTCAAGCGTCAGTCCGGTTTGCAGGAAACGCGCTTCGTCATCGCTCAGCCAGTCCGGATTGAACGGGTCATCCAGGGTTTGTGCGGAAACCGAAGTGACGAAAAGAACCAGGGCGGACACAAAGGCAATAAGGGATGACAGCATGGGGTCTCCTTGGCTTAGGTGATGGCTTCCAGCCGGTCCTTGGACAGGTCACCGGGGACGACGGTGATGGGAACGGGCAGGGCGCCAGCGCTGCGTGACAATTGACTGACCAAGGGGCCGGGGCCCTTGCGATCCGTGCCTGCGCCCAGAACCAAAACGCCAATCTCGGGGTCTGCCTTGATCTGAGCCAGGATTTCGGTGACGGCTTCGCCTTCACGGATCACCAGTTCGGGGTCGATATTCTGGCGGTCGCGCATCCACTTGGCGAAGACCTCGTAATGCACAGTGATGCGCTCGCGGGCCTCCTCGCGCATGATGTCCGAAACACCGATCCAGTGGTTGAACTCTTCTGGGGGGATCACCGACAGAATCTGTACGCCGCCGCCCGATTTCGCCGCACGCATGGCGGCAAACCGCATCGCGTTCAGGCATTCGCGGCTGTCATCCAGGATCACAAGAAATTTGCGCATCGACCATTCTCCTTGCCGGGATCATGACCCAAGCCGCGCAGCGAGGCAATACATCCAGTGACCTTGCGCTAGTCGCACATGGCGGCAGCCGAGATGCCGAAGTCCTTGTAACGCAGCCAGAAAGCCTCGTGGTTCGAGTTATCTGACTGACGGATCTCTTGCGCTTTGTGCGGTTCGTTAAAAAACTTGGCCGCCAAGCGTTGGTCCGAGCGTGTCAGGGTCTGGTTAGCGACCTGTTGGATGCAGTTGCACAGCCTCCCCGAAGCCGCCTGGCGTCCGGCCTCGATACAAGCGCGCTCGATCGGACCTGCATACGCGGGGGTGCTCAGAAAGCTGCAGGCTATGGCAAGCCCGGCTAAAATACGTGTCATGGATACCGCCCCGATGAGCCCCGGCCCGGATTTTCCGTTGTACGCGGGGGATGTTTGCCTGAGGCGCAGTATGCCGAAGCCAGTTGGGATTTTCAACGCGTCTATCCTCGTCCCCGTCGCCGTTTCACCCCGCCCCGTTGGCCGGGCCGACCCGCGGTGGATCGTCCGGAATTGGCACCCGATGCCTCGACGGCGGCCTCGACCGCGGTTTGGCGGGCCAGCGGGTCGTCCGCGATGGCCAGATCCACGGCCTCAAGCCGCTTGATCTCGTCGCGCAGGCGGGCAGCCTCTTCGAATTCCAGGTTCTCGGCGGCCTTGCGCATTTCGCCACGCAGCCCGTCCAGATGGGCCTCCAGATTGGCACCGTGCATCGGTTTGTCGATCTTGGCGGTGACGCGGGACTGATCCGTATCGCCCTGATAAAGCCCGGCCAGAATATCCTCGACGTTCTTTTTCACTGTCTCGGGTGTGATCCCGTGTTCTTCGTTATAGGCGATCTGTTTGGCGCGGCGTCGGTCGGTTTCGCCCATCGCCCGCTCCATCGAGCCGGTAATGCGGTCGGCATACATGATCACGCGGCCTTCGGCGTTTCGGGCGGCGCGGCCAATGGTCTGAATAAGCGAGGTTTCCGAGCGCAAGAACCCCTCTTTGTCCGCGTCCAGAATGGCAACCAACCCGCATTCGGGGATGTCCAGACCCTCGCGCAGCAGGTTGATGCCGATCAGCACATCGAAGGCCCCCAGCCGCAGGTCACGCAGGATTTCAATGCGCTCGATCGTGTCGATGTCCGAGTGCATATAGCGGACCTTGATCCCCTGTTCGTGCAGGTATTCGGTCAGATCCTCGGCCATGCGCTTGGTCAGAGTGGTCACCAGTGTGCGGAAACCATCAGCCGTGACGCGGCGGATTTCATCCATCACGTCATCGACCTGTGTCTCGACCGGGCGGATTTCCACCATCGGGTCCAACAGGCCCGTCGGGCGGATCACCTGTTCTGTGAATACGCCCCCCGTTTGCTCCAGCTCCCACGCGGCAGGGGTGGCGCTGACGAACACCGATTGCGGGCGCATCGCGTCCCATTCCTCGAACTTCAGCGGGCGGTTGTCCATGCAAGACGGCAGACGGAACCCATGTTCGGCCAGCGTGAATTTGCGCCGATAGTCACCTTTGTACATGGCGCCGATCTGCGGAACGCTGACATGAGATTCATCTGCGAAAACAATGGCATGGTCGGGGATAAATTCGAACAGGGTGGGCGGCGGTTCACCGGGCGCGCGACCTGTCAGATAGCGTGAATAGTTCTCGATCCCGTTGCAGACGCCGGTGGCCTCCAGCATTTCAAGGTCAAAGTTGCAGCGCTGTTCCAGCCTCTGCGCCTCAAGCAGTTTGCCTTCGTTCACCAGTTGGTCCAGACGCTGGCGCAGCTCTTTCTTGATGCCCAGTATGGCCTGCTGCATCGTCGGCTTCGGCGTCACGTAATGCGAGTTTGCGTAGACCCGGATATGTTCGAAATCGTCGGTTTTCTGCCCGGTCAGAGGATCGAATTCGGTGATCGCCTCCAGCTCTTCACCAAAAAACGACAGGCGCCAGGCGCGGTCTTCAAGGTGGGCGGGCCAGATCTCTAGGACATCGCCCCGCACGCGGAAGCTGCCGCGCTGAAAGCCCTGGTCATTACGGCGGTATTGTTGCGCGACCAGATCGGCGATGACGGCGCGCTGGTCGTATTCCTCGCCCGCCTTCAGATCCTGCGTCATCGCCCCGTAGGTTTCGACCGAGCCGATACCATAGATGCAGCTGACCGACGCAACGATGATCACATCGTCCCGCTCCAGCAGCGCCCGCGTGGCCGAGTGGCGCATACGGTCGATCTGCTCGTTGATCTGGCTTTCCTTCTCGATATAGGTGTCCGAGCGGGCCACATAGGCTTCGGGCTGGTAGTAGTCATAGTAGCTGACGAAATATTCGACCGCATTGTCGGGGAAGAAGCCCTTGAACTCGCCATACAGCTGCGCGGCCAGGGTCTTGTTCGGGGCCAGAATGATGGCCGGGCGCTGGGTCTGTTCGATCACCTTGGCCATGGTAAAGGTCTTGCCGGTGCCCGTCGCGCCCAGCAGAACCTGATCCTGTTCTCCGTCCAGAACGCCGGTGGCCAGTTCCTTGATCGCGGTGGGCTGATCTCCGGCTGGTTCAAATTCCGAGTTCATCACGAACTTTTTGCCGCCTTCCAGCTTGGGGCGCGATTTCACCTCGGGGGCAGGGGCGTGCATCATCGGTGGGGCAGAATCGGAATGTGCGTAGGGCATGAGAATCTCCGGCAGGTGTCCCAGATTTGATCTGTTTTTGTTCTACTTCAAGGCCTGTTCGGGCTGCACAGGCCACCAAACTGCATCGCGGAACAAGGCAATCGGTTCTGTTTGCTATGCGGAATAGCCATAAAAAGAAAAAATTGGTCAAAAATGCTATCCAGTTTGAAATATATGAACAAAAACTGTGACAATTTTGAAATTTCATGAGGGTGTATGCTTGCGAATACATACAAATGAAAGTTATCAATCAAAGGAGCAAGCAGCAGACTTGGCCGCCATCGGGTCCGCGTTCACCCACCCCTCGCTCCCTGCGGGCCAAATGGCGGCCAACGTCCTTCTTTCCCGGGCAAATTGCGAGGGATTCGGACGGTCTGCTCTTGCCGTCTTCTTCATTTTCGCCGATATACTGCCTTGCAAAGAGGAGTCATGACATGCGTGCGCGTATCTACCAACCGGCTAAAACCGCGATGTCCTCGGGGACGGCGAAAACCAAGGACTGGGTGCTGGAATTTGCCCCTTCCTCGGCGCGTGAAGTGGACCCGCTGATGGGCTGGACCTCCAGCTCGGATACGCAATCGCAGGTGAAGATGAAATTCTCCAGCAAAGAAGCCGCGTTGGACTATGCCAAGGAACATGGCATCGAGGCCACCGTGACCGAGCCCAAGACCCGCAAGCCCAACATCAGGGCCGGTGGTTATGGCGAGAACTTTGCCACAAATCGGCGCGGTCCCTGGACCCACTGATTGCTGTTTCCCCGCTGGCGCATCAAGGTGCGCCCGTGGGATTGCGGGCCGTTAGCTCAGCTGGATTAGAGCAGGGAACTTCTAATTCTCAGGTCGGGGGTTCGAGTCCTCCACGGCTCGCCACCCTTTCCCTTAATAGTCTTTTTCGATGAACACCCCGATCCCGGTCTCGCCGTCCGAGGTCAGCCGCCCGCGCGCGGTGACCGAGCGGTTGATGTTCAGGTTCAGGTTGATCTGAGAGTTGCCCTCGGTGTCAGCGGTGACCTCAGAGTAGATGTTCTCGCTGATATACTTACCCGCGCGTGCCTGGGTCGCGCCGGTTTCCGTGGTGGTGACGTCCAGATCATCCAGAGCCAGCCCACGCCGCAGTTTGCCGCTGATGCCATCGCCGCCCTTGCCGGCCAACGTCCGAACGGCCGCTGCCAGACGCACCGCCTGCAGCGGAGAGATCGTGCTGAGGTCTTTACCGAACAGCAGCAGGGCCAGCACCTCGTCCTGCGGCAGGCTGGGCGAGGATTCAAAGCTTAGATTGGGGGCGCTGGCCTGACCTTCGATCACGATCGTGGCTGTTGTGCCATCGGCGTCGGTTTCGGCGGCGAAACGGATGAATGGGTCAAAAGCGCCCTGCAGCTGGACCAGCCCTTCGGTCAGCAAGAACCGTTTGCCAAGGATGTCCAGACGGCCGCGCAGCAGGTCAAAGCGCCCTTCGGGGATTACATTCGCGGTATTGCCCTTCAGCGCCAATGCGCCGCCCAGCTCGGCATCCAGCCCGCGCCCGCGCACGAAAATCCGGTCGGGGGCAAGCACGCTAAGGTCCAGGGCAAAGGCCCCGGTGGCGCTGCTTTGTGCGCTGTCCGATTGCAGCAGGCCAGCATAGCCGCGCGTGCGCTGCACCGCCGCTGGGATGTTCACGTGGCGAAGACCCGGAAGGTCCGCCTGTTCCGCCCCCGAAGGGTTGGGCACCCGCAACTCGGTCGGGCCAAGCTGCAGTTGCCCCGAGATACGCGCACCGCCCGTCAGCCCTCCGGTGATCTGCAGCGGCCCGCTGACCGAGGTCTGATAGAGCGTGGGATCGGTCAGAATGATCTGTGTCAGCTGCATCCCCAGCGCGGCGTTATATGGCGGTGTCAGTTGCACGGGGCCACTGATGCCAAGCCTGCCGCCGGAAACCGCCTGTGCGTCGATCGCCAGCTGCGCGGCGCCACCGCTCAGGTTGACCGAAGCGTCAATATCTTCCAGCGCCAGGCGTTGATCCGGCAAGGCCAGTCGCGCCTTTTGCGCCGTTACTTGTCCGCTTACGGCCTCAAGGCTTGGCCGACCCGAAAGTGTCAGATCATAGCGCACCATCCCCGACAGGGTCATCGGCCGGATAAAGCCGTTAACCAGCGCCAGGGGGGCCGTTCCGGTTGCTGTCACGTCCGCAGTGCTGACGTCTTCGGCGATCTGGCCGGCCGCCCTAAGGTTCGCGCCGCCAGGTCCATCAACCGCCGCATCAACAGCCCAGTCAGAGCCGGTCTGCGTGGCCTTCAGCTGCAGCTGGGCCGGACCCGGCAGCTCGGGCAGGCCAAGGGACAGATCAGCGATGTTCAGCGTCAGGTCTGCGCGGCCCTTCCCGTCGCCAATAATGCCCTGACCGTCCAGCTGAAGCGCGGGATTGGACAGCTTGACCCAAAGCTCGGACCCGCTTTCGTTGCGGATGATCCGGGATGTCAGAAGCGTGCGGCCCCGCAAGAACGGGTCCAAACGTGGAAATGCCAGATCCAGCTCGGTGGTCTCACCCGAAACCTCAAGATCCACCGCACCCGAGACAGGCCGCAGTGCTCCTTTGACCCCCAGCCGGCCCGCGCCGGCAAGGGCGCGCTGGGCAAGGCCCGAGAACGGCGCCAGATCGTTCACCTGGGTTTGCAGATCCAGCTGAATGTCCAGTTCGGTTTGTTGGGCGACCGGCATGATGCTGACATCGCCGGACGCATCGAAATGCTGGGTCTGAAGCGCCAGATCGGACAAGCGGAAAGGGGTCCCCTTAGACCACTGGATATTGGTTCGCGCGGTCACCGTCTGGCCCACTGCGCGTGCCTGCGCCGGATCAGACAGGCTCAGCCCCGTCAGAGTGGTTCGAAACGCGCCCTGCAGGGTCTGCTGGGCAAAGGTGCCCGTTGCCACCATTTCGGCCTGATCCAGATTCAGCCCATCGCGTTGCAACTCGCTCAGATTGGCGCTGAGAGACCAGTCGTCGCCCGCTTCAGCGTCATAGTTTGCGCGTAGGCGCGCCGAGCGGATCAGGCTGCGCGGGCCGGTCAGTGGCAGCAGGACGGGTGTTCCGTCCTCGGCCTCGATCCGGGCGCTTAGATTGATCTGCATGGGCTGGCCGTCGGCGCTGATCTGGGCGGTTCCTGAGGCGGTCATCGCCCGTGCACGCAGATCAAACTGGTTGATCAAGATCGTACCCGTTTGGTTACGCGTGCCTGCAAACGCCAATTGCGGCCGGGGGCCAAAGAATGCGCCGTAATCCGCGGGCAATAGCGCCGATATATCGCCTGTAAGCTGGGCCGCGAACCGGGTCTGTTCGGGCTGTTCGGGGTCAGTGCTTAGGGTCACCTTGCCGCTCACGCGGGTCTGTTGCTCTGAGCTGAGCGTGATGTCGGCCCGGAAGTCCTGAAGCGGGCCGACCCCCTTGATCTGCGCCATCAGTGGCGGCGCGTCAGGAATGCCCAGGGCCGAGGCAATAAGGCCGTCCTGCGGCTCGATCAGGGACAGGTCCAGGGCAAGGTTCTGCGTGTCGCGGGCATAGCTGGCGACGAATGTGATCTGGCCCGTGCTGTCCCCCTGGCGCAGGACGGACAGCTGGACCGAACCTGACCCATCCGCCAAGCGGGCAGATCCCGCGATATTCAGGTCAGCCGCTTGTCCCAGAATTTCCGGCCCCAGAACCACTTGGGGCACAGAAAATTTTGCCACCCGCACTGATACCGGCAGGTCCGGCAGCTGTAATGGGGTGGCCTGCGCGCTGGGCAGGCTGGGCGCGGGGGCGGGTTTGCGCGGCATCCGCAACTGCTTGGCCGAAAGCTCGGTCACATCCAGGGCCCCCGACAGCAGCGCCGCGCGGTTCCAGTTCAGTGTTACCCCTGTCAGGGTCAGCCAGATCCCATCGTCATCCGCGATCGTCAGTTTTTCGATTGTCGCCGAGGAACTGAGCGCGCCTTGGAACCCTTCAATCTGCACATCACGGCCAGCGCCGGACAGGGCGTCCTCAAGCATACCTTCAAGAAAACCGCGATCTTCCGAGGTTGTCTGTGCGTGCAGGCTCAGCGGCAGAAGCAAACATATGGCAAGGAACAGACGTTTCATCAAAAAGCCTGCCCGATCCCGATATAGAATTGCACGCCATCGCCTGTGCTGCCCGAGATCGGCGCGGCGATATCCAGCCGGATGGGTCCGACCGTGGTGTCATAGCGCAGCCCCAGCCCCGCCCCCGAATGCCACGCGCCGCTGCCGTCATACAGGCTTTCGGTGCCGACATAACCCGCATCGGCAAAGCCCACGACGCTGATCAGGGGGGTCACCTTGGTGCGCAGCTCGGCCGACAGACCAAGGAAACTGCGTCCGCCGATGGCGTCTCCACCGCCCAGATCAACGTTCAGTGACTGATAAGGATGGCCGCGGACGGTGCCGCCCCCGCCCGAATAGAACAGGAAATCCGGGGCGGTTTCGGACAGGGCCGACCCCATGACCGAGCCAAGCTGCAAACGTCCGGCCGCCACCAGCCGATCGCCCAGCCCACGATAAAGCCGCGCGTCCAGCGTTGATTGCAGGCCCGATGCCTCGCCGTCCAGACCCATGAACGGAGTCAGTTTGGTGCTGAGGTAATGCCCGCTTGTCGGGTCCAGCAGGTCGTCGCGATGATCCCAGCGCAGTGTGAACGGCGTGCTGAACAGGGTGAACGTCCGGTCGCCAAAAGCATCGCGCGTGTCCGCATAGCTAAAAGCCAGCTCAAGCTCACCTTCCAAGTGATCGGTAAAGCCGCGCGCGGCCCCTATGGCAAGGGTGCCCTGATCGGCGCGATAGGTCTTTTCCTCCAGGCTTTCCAGCTCCAGATAGGCATAAAGCTTGGTGTCCGCGCCAAAACTGGCGGGCCGTTCGAACCGCGTTCCCAGCGCGTAATCCAACCCGCCGGTGGTGCCAAAGATCCCCGAGATTTCGCCGTCCACGGTTAGCCTTTCGGCCCCGCCCAGAATGTTGCGATGCAGCCAATAGCCGGACAGTGTGATGCCCTCGTAGTTGGATACTTCTGCCCCCAACCCATAGCGGCGCGGCTTTTCGTCCACCACCTGAGCCGTAATGTCCATGGTGTCGCCGGGGCCCAGACGGTCAGCTTCGGTCAGGCTGACCGATCGGAAGGCGCCCGTGCGCCGCAGCCGGTTGGCCGCTTTTTCCAGATCCCTGGGGCTGAAAGTTTCCCCCTCGGGTAGCCCTGCAATGCGGGCGATCCGCCGGGTGCTGACCTTGCTTTCGCCCTTGATCTGTAACTGCCCGAAGGTGACCTTCGGCCCCGGAGCGATCGTGACCCTGGCGTCCAGACGCCGGGCCCTGTGATCAGCCAGCAAGTGCTGGTGCTTTGGCTGCGCCTTGGCATACCCGACCAGCCGCCAGGCATCCACGGCGGTTTCGACCGCCTCCAGAACCAGGGTCGAGCGGGCAGCTTCGCCGGGACGGAACCCTTCTGGCAAGGTCGCATCGGCGGGCAGAGGGGTCACCTCGGCGGTACCAAATTTGAAGCGCTGGCCGGGATCGACGCTGACGGTAATAACATTGATCTTTCGCGGCACCTGCAAGGGCGGGATCGCCGCGGCCTCTTGCCCGTCCAACCGGATCGAGATCACCCCGGAATAATACCCCTCGGCATAGAGCGTTTCGAGCAGGCGCTGATAATCGGCCTGCGCTGTCGAAAACAGGTCTTGCGGATCTTCGACCCCTTCGTCCTGCGCTAACCGCAGCAACGAAGCCGCGCGCAACGTACGCTCAAGCGTTTTGTCTTGCGCACCGCTTAGGCTGATCGTCAGCGTCTCCAGCGCGGCGGCCGGAAAGGCGAACAGCCAGGCAGCTGTGCCAATAAGAATAAGCGGGCGGGTTAGCAAAACGGGGCCTCGGCGGGCAAAGAGTGTTCAAGCACAGGATAAGCGGACACGGGCCAGAGTACACTTAGATTTCCCGAAATTTTCAGACCCACGGCAGGTTTCTGCCGCGCGGGTTCACTGATAGGCGCTGCGCTTGGCGACGGTTTGGCCGTCTTCCAGTCCTGCAGGGGGGTAAAGAACGATCGGATCGCCCTGTGCCACGCCTTCGGAAATCGCTGCGGTCAGACCGTTGTTGGCCGCGACGGTCACCGGGGTCAGCACGGCCGCGCCATCATGAACCACGAACAACGCCCAGCCTTCGGTGCCATTGCGGAACAGCGCACCCGAGGGCACCGTCAGCGCTGCATCATCCGTCCAGGTCACGATCCGCGTTTCCACGCGGAACCCGTGGCCCAGGGCGGTGCGGTCCGAATAAGGGCTGGTGAAGGCGATGGTGACCTTGACCCGTTGCTCTTCGACGCCCAGGGCCGAAACCTTGGTATAGCCCCATGGCTCGATCCGCGAAACGGTGCCATGCAGCACCTCGGGCCCGCCCCAGTTGTCGATGATCACCGGATCGCCCGGCGCGATCTGCACGGCGTCGGTGGACAGAAGCTCGGCCACGACCTCAAGATCGGTTTCGATATTGCCGATCTCCAGAATGGGGGTGCCGGCGGGAACCGTGATTTCAGACCGTTGCATGATCCGCAGGACCGAGCCCGAGACCGGCGCCACGACCGACACCACGTTATCGCCTGAATCCGCATCCGCATCGAACGAGATCAGCGCCGCGCGCGCGTTGTTCAGTTCGGCAATTCGCATCGAAATCGCCGCGCGGGCCGTGTCCAGGTTGGCATTGGCCGCGCGGGCGGTGCGTTCCACCGTGTCCAGGGCGGCCTTGCTGACAATACCGCTGTCAAAAAGGCGCTTGGTGCGTTCAAGGTTCGCCTCGGCCAGATCGCGATCGGCCTGGGCCTTGTTTACGTCAGCTTCGGCCACGCGCAGGGCGGCCTCGGCGGCTTTGACACCGGCGCTGGCCTGCTCGCGGGTGCGTGCATCCAAAGCGGCCGGAGGGGCCGGCAGCATCCGTGCCACCACGCTGTCCGCCGCTACCATATCCCCGGCGTGGACGGTCAGGCGCACCAGTCGCCCGGCGATAGGGGTTGAAACGATATAGGCCTCGTGCACCTGCGTGCGGCCCTCTTCGTTGATAGTGACCTGCAGGGGGGCGGTTGTCACCTCGGCCATATCCACCAGCGTCGGGCGCGGCCAGAACGCATAGACCAGCGCACCCACAATCACGGCCGCCGTCACCAACGTTATCACCATCCGAGAGCGTTTTTTCTGTGCCATCTTCGTCTCAGTCCCTTGTTTTCAACACTGCGACCATGTCGATCTTGTCCAGTTCCCGTTTCACCAGCCACCCCGATACCGCGGCCGAGACCAGCACCGCGCTGATCGCCATGCCATAGCTGTTCGCGCTGAAGCTGACTGGGATCTGGTATATATCAGTCGAGAAGCCCTTTACCGTGAGATAGGTCAAACCATAACCCAGCGCGATCCCAAGCGGCAGCGCGGCCAGGGTGACCACGGCCAACTCGCCCAGCAACACGAACGAGGCCTCGGCCTTGGAAAATCCCATCACCCGCAGGCTGGCCAGATCGCGCGCCCGTTCGGCAAAGGCAATGCGGGCCGAGTTATAGACGATCCCGAAGGTGATAATCGCCGCGATGGCCAGCATGATGAAACGCACCGCGCCCGGGCCTTGGTTCATGATCTGGGTCAGCGCATCGCGGATGTCGGACTTGAGCGAGATGCCTGCGATCATCGGCATCTCTTTAAGCGTATCTGTCAGCGTCTCCAGCTGGGCTTCGTCAATCGTCAGCGTGGCGCCGGTGACCTGGCCCGGTTCATTCAGCACGCGGGTCAGGGCGTCCAGCTGCATGAAGGCCGGCGCACCCATCAGAGTTTCTGCCACGCCGACCACGGGCAGATGCAACACCGGGCGGTGGCCCTCGCGGATCTCGGCGGTCAGGATATCGCCGCCCTGAAGGTGCAGAACCTCGGCAAGGGCTTTGGACAGGATGACGCCTTCGGCACGCATGGCGATGGGCTGTTCATCCGCGTCGATCACCCGGTTCAGCACGGGAAATTCCGGCCGTCCCTCGATCGCACCGCGATAGCTGTAAGTACCATTGCGAAACACCGCGGGCACCGCGCGCGAGGGTTCCACATGTTCGACACCTTGCAGGCGCCCCAGCTCCAGCATGGCTTTGTCCGTCTGTTTCATGGTGAATGTCACGGCCATGTCGCCGCGATTCATGACGTTGAAGCTTAGGTCCAGCGTGATGTTGAACCCCTCCATCAAGGTCAAAGAGGAAACCGACAGCGCCAGCCCCGTCGCGATACCGATCACCGCGCCCAGCATCCGGCCCGGATACCGGGTCAGGCGGCGCAGAACCATGCGGCTGGGCTGGTCCAGCCAGCGTTTGAACCGAGCGGCCAGATCGATACTGCGGGAATAGTCAGGCGGTGCGGGCGGACGCATGGCTACCGCAGGGGTCAGGCGGAACACGCCGCGCAGGACAAACAGGCTCCCGGCCGAGGCGGTCAGGATCGACACGGCAAACCCGGTCACGAAACTGCGCGGGTCAACGGTGAACACCAGAAACGGGAACTTGTAATAGACTTGGTAAAACTTGGCCAAAGCACTGCCCGAGATGATCCCGCCAATGCTGCCTACGATGGCGCCCAGAACGGCAATCACCAGCACCAGTTTCAGGTAATGCAGACTGACCTCGAACGAGGAATAGCCGAAGGCCTTCAGCAGGCCGATTTGCTCGCGTTCGGCCTGCACCATACGGTTGATCACGATGTACAAAAGGAAGGCCGCAACCCCAAGGAAAATCGGCGGCACCACGTTCGAGGTGCTGCCAAGCCCCCGTATCTCTTCGCTGACAAACCGGTTCGAGATCAGATCCTCAAGCCCAAAAGCCCCGACTGCCCCGTAAGGCGCAAGGATCTCGTCCGCGGCCAGTATCACCGATTTGGAATTGGTGCCGCGTGACAGGGACATGATCGCCTGATTGAACGCACCTTGCATGTCATAGGCCGCCGCCAGCGCCGAAAACCGCATCCAGAACACGGCAAACCGGGCGTCGTCGGGGACCATCTCGCCCGGTGCGGTCGAGTACAAAAACTCGGGTGATTGTGCGAAGCCGGTAATGCGGAACGTGCGCCGCGTACCATTCATCGTGGCCGTCAACTGGTCGTTCAACGCCAGATCGCGGGCCTTGGCAAAGCCTTCCAGCAGCACGATCTCGTCCGAGCGGCCAAGCGCAGGCAACCGGCCGGCGGTCAGGTAGATGTCGTTCAGACGGGGCCGCCCGATGTCCGGCAAAGTCAGGGCCTGGGCGCGCACCGGCAGCTCGCGCGCGCCAATATCTATAAGCGCACTGCCGCTGACCCGCCCTTCGACCGCAGCAACGCCGGGAATGGCCGCCAACCGGTCCAGCATCCGTTCGGGCGCGCGGGTGACGGGGGCGAACACTTCGGCCAGCCGGTACCGGTCGTAATAGGCCAGCCGGGTTTCATCCAGCGTGTTCACCAGCCCCTTCATCATCACCAGCATCAGCACGCCGACGGCGATCACCAGACCGATAGCGGCCGCTTGCCCCTTGATCCGGGACAGATCGCGCAGCAGCTTTCTGTCCAGCGGGCTTACCATTCGATCTCTTCCGCAGTCAGCTTGGTGTCGTTGGTGATGACCTCGCGGATGCCGCCATCGGCGAAATGGATCACCCGGTCGGCCAGAGCGGCGGTGCTTGCGGCATGGGTGACGATGATAACCGTGGTGCCCAGCTTTTCGTTCACATCTGTCAGAACCTTCAGCACTGCCCGGCCCGTGGCGCTGTCCAGTGCGCCAGTGGGTTCGTCACAGAACAACACGGTGGGCTGTTTGGCCACGGCACGGGCAATCGCAACGCGCTGCTGCTCTCCGCCTGACATTTCCGAAGGGAAGTGATGCGCACGTTCGTCCAACCCGACCAGCGCCAACGCCTGCCCCGCATCCATCGGATCGGTCGAGATTTCCGTGACCAGTTCAACATTTTCACGTGCGTTCAGGCTGGGCATCAGGTTGTAGAACTGAAAGACAAAGCCAACGTGGTCTCGCCGGTACCGTGTCAACTCGGAATCGGTGAGGGCGGTCAGTTCGGTGTCCTGAAAATGGGCGCTGCCATCGGTAGGACGGTCCAGCCCGCCCAGGATATTCAATAGCGTGGATTTGCCACTGCCCGAGGGGCCAAGAAGCACCACAAACTCGCCCGAGGGAATGGTCAAATCCACACCGCGCAAGGCATGCACGGCTGCGGGCCCCTCGCCATAGACCTTGGTCAGGCCCTTGGTGGTGAACGCGTCTGAAGTCGGGGATTTGTTGGTCATACTGGCCCCCATCTGTATCGAACTCAGCCTAACCGATCCTGTCCGCAGTACCACTGCAAAAGTTGCAGGCCGTTACGGCAGGATCTGCAGCCAAACCCATGCTGTGAAAATACATAAGATCGTTCCAAGCAAAATCGAAGAGGCTGCGACCCTTTTGCCCACGCCGTACATGTTGGCGAAAAGATAGGTGTTAACGCCCGGTGCCATGGCTGCCGTCAGCACGGCCGAGCGTTCGCTGGCAATTGGCAGCGCCAGTCCTTTGGCCATCCCAAGGACCAGAAGCGGATGCACCACAAGCCCGATGGTCAGAACAAAGGCGATGACCTTAAGATCGCCCTCGGGGCGATAACGGAACAGCACGCCGCCAAGGCCGAACAAGGCTGTGGGCAGGGCCGCGCGGCCCATCAGTTCTAACGCGGCGGTCAGCGGAGCGGGCAGGGCGGTTTCGGTCAGGTTCACCGCGAAGCCCAGTACCAGCCCCAACACCAGCGCATTGCGGAACATTGCCCGGGCCACCTGACGCACCAGCCGCAAAGGCGAGCGGCTGCGCGCACGCACCAGCTCCATTACGGTGATGCCCAGCATGTAGCAAAATGGCGCGTGCACCGCGATGATCGCATAGTTTCCGCCCAGCCCCTCGGGGCCATAGGCACGCTCGGTGATCGGCAGGCCCAGCAGAAGCGAGTTCGAAAACAGCCCGACAAAGCCGATGGCGACGCTGTCCTCCCACGGGCGGCCAAATAAGAAGCGCGCGCCGCACATGGCCAGCACGAAACAGATAGCAGCCCCGGAATAGAACGAGGCCAACAGCCTTAGGTCAAAGCTCTGACCCAGATCCAGCCGCGAGATGGCCAGGAACAGCAGGCAGGGGATCGCAAAGTTCTGCGCAAAGATCATCAGCCCGTCGATTTGATCTTGCGTGATCAGCCGACGCCAGACGGCCGCATAGCCAAAGCCAATGACCAGAAAGACCGGCAGGACGACGTTCAACAGCTCGTGCATAGCAGGTAACCTTGCGCAAATGGTCTTTCCGCAAGCGGGGTCAGACCTGGTACGAGATCGTCATCCCGTCATAGGCCGGGGTGATGTGGTCCGGTGTTTCGTCCTTGAGCGTCTGGTAGTCCAGATCGATATGCAGGTTGGTCAGCACGGCGCGGCGCGGGGCCGCGCGCGTGATCCATTCCAGCGACTGTTCCAGATGCGCATGGGTGGGGTGCGGTGCACGCCGCAGCGTGTCCAATATCCAGCAATCCAGCCCCTGCAGAACGTCCCATGCCTCGTCATAGATCTGGGCGACATCGGGCAAATAGGCCAGATCGTGGATGCGAAACCCCAGCGAGTCGATCGAGCCGTGGTTCACCTTGAACGGGGTCAGGGTGATGTCGCCGCCGGCGCCGCTGATCGTGACGTCTCCGTTGATCGTGTGCATGTCCAGGATCGGCGGATAGGGGCTGTCTTCGGGCTGGATAAAAGCATATCCGAACCGCGAGTACAGGTTGTTTTGCGTGTCTCCGTCGGCCCAGACGGGCAGGCGCTTGCGCATGTTGAAGACGATCATCCGCAGATCATCCAGCCCATGCACGTGGTCCGCATGCGAGTGGGTCCAGACCACGCTGTCCAGATGGCCAACACCAGCGTCCAGAAGTTGCTGGCGCATGTCCGGTGAGGTGTCGATCAGAACGGTGGTGGTGCCTTCGTCCGCGATCCTTTCGATCAGCAGCGAACAGCGCTTGCGCATGTTGCGCGGGTTGTTCGGGTCGCAATCGCCCCAATGTCCGCCCAGGCGCGGCACCCCGCCGGACGAGCCGCAGCCCAATATGGTAAAGCGCAGCTCGGTCATCAGGCGGCGGCCTCGTATTGGGCGGCTTTCCAGAACAGGCGGTCGAAATTGGCCTGTGTCTGGGCTGCGAAATCAGCGTAATCCATGCCAAACACCTCGGCGCCGACCTTGGCCGTGTAAATGGTATAGCCCGGCTCGTTGCGCTTGCCACGGAAGGGTTTGGGCGCCAGATAGGGGCTGTCGGTTTCCACCAGGATGCGATCCACAGGCGCGGCGGCGAAAATATCGCGGACCTCTTGGCTTTTGGGGAAGGTGGCGATGCCGGACATGGACAGATAGAAACCCAGCTCCAGCGCGGTTTTCGCCAGCTCGGGGCCAGACGTATAGCAGTGCATCACGCAGGAAAACGCGCCATTGGCGTGTTCGGCGGACAAGATGTCCGCCATGTCCTGATCGGCATCGCGCGAGTGGATGATCAGCGGTAAACCGGTCTTCCGGGCGGCCTCGATATGGATGGGCAGGGATTGCTTCTGCACCTCGGCGCTGTCGGCGGTATAGTGGTAATCCAGCCCGGTTTCGCCGATGCCGACGAATTTGGGGTGCTGGGCCAGTGCCACCAGTTCTTCGACCGTCGCCAAGGGTTCGTCAGCGGCGCTCATCGGGTGGGTGCCTGCGGCATAGAACACGGGGGCATGCGCCTCGGCGATTGCGCGGACCTGAGGTTCGTTCTTCAGACGGGTGCAGATGGTGACCATACGGGTTACGCCAGCCTCGAGAGCGCGGGCGATCACATCGGCGCGTTCGTCATCGAAATCGGGAAAATCCAGATGGCAGTGGCTGTCGGTGATTTGGATCGTGTCGGTCATAAGGCCCCTGGTGCGGGGATCAGCCCGCGGCGGTTTGCTGTATCTTGAAAACCGTATCTAGGATCAACGCGGTGGGGTCAAGGTTGACCGCCCGGCCATGCTGCATCCGGGCACTGATCTGCTGAGCGGTCTGCGCCCATGCCCGCGCCTTGTGCGGATCGGGGGCCAGGCGGGTCAGCAGGGCAGCCTCGCCGGGGACGGCCTCGGTTTGTGGGGGGTGGCCCAGGGTGCCTGCACGAGCCAGTCGGGTCAACAGAAGATCGTTCAGGGATAACAACAGGTTCAGTTTCGCGTCGGCCCCGCGTGCGGCGGCGGCCTCGGCCAGTTTCAAGGCGCGGGCGCGGTCCATTTGCGGCAGTGTAGAATACAGCCCGACCAGTTCCTGATACATCTGCATCCCGCCCAGATTGACAAGGCGGATTGCCTCTCCGACCGAGCCTGCGGCCAGTTCCGCCAGCCCGGCGGGATTGTCGTGCAAGTTGATCTGCGCCTGCTCAAGCGCCAAGGCCATGTTTTCCGGCGACAATGGCGACAGGCGCAGCTCGCGACAGCGCGAGCGGATTGTCGGCAGGATGCGCGTCGGCTGGTGGCAGACCAACAGCAAGGTGGTGTTCGCGGGCGGCTCTTCCAGCATTTTCAGCAAGGCGTTGGCTGCCTGCACGTTCATTTCATCAGCGGCGTCCACGATCACCACGCGGCGGCCGCCGTCACTGGCAGACATGTGGAAAAAGTTGGCCAGCTTGCGCACTTCGTCCACGCGGATTTCGGCGGCGAATTTTCCGTCGTTCAGGTTCTTTTCACGGTCCGCCTCGGTCGAGCCAGCCCCGCCCCGGCGCAGCAGGAAGAGCCCCGGTTCAGACATGGCCAGAACGCGGCGGGCAACGGGATGCTCGGGCGAGATCTCAAGGCTGTGCGCCTCGGGGGGACCGCCGAACATGTCGTTGCCATCGTCCATTGGGGTCGCCAGCAAAAAGCGCGCGATCCGCCACGCCAGCGAGGCCTTGCCGACCCCACGCGGGCCGGTGATCAGCCAACCATGGTGCAGCCGCCCCGAGTTGAAGGCCTGCAGAAAATCGGCCTCGGCGGTGGCCTGCCCGATGACGCGAAGCGTCTCGCGGGGATGAGGCGCGCCCTCGATCCGGTCGGCTTGGGGGGTGTCACTCATGGCAGGTGCGGCGTGATGGTGGACAGAACGCGCGCAGCGACGTTTTCGGGCGCATCATCCCCGTCGATCACCACGAAACGGTCACTGAATTCATCGGCCAGCGATAGAAAGCCAGCGCGCATTTTCTGCTGCAGCGCCTCACCGAAGGATTCAAAGCGTTCCTCGGTGCCTTGGCGGGACAAGGCGCGCGACAAACCCACGGCGGGGTCCATGTCGATCAGAACGGTGATGTCTGGCTCTTGTCCGATCATCAGATCATGCAACGTGTCCACGGCCTGGCGCAGATCGCCCCTGCTGAGACCCTGGTACATACGTGTGCTGTCAGCAAAACGGTCGCAGATCACCACCTTGCCAGCTTCCAGCGCCGGGCGGATGGTACGCTCCAGATGATCGCGGCGAGCGGCGGTGAACAACAGAAGCTCGGTTTCGGCGGACCAGCGGTCGGGGTCGCCTTGCAGGACCAGCGCGCGGATTTCCTCGGCGCCGGGGCTGCCGCCGGGTTCACGGGTCAGCACCACGTCACTGCCCATCTCCTGCAGAGCCTGTGCCAAAAGACGGGCCTGCGTGGATTTGCCGGACCCGTCGATGCCTTCGAAACTGATGAATAGTCCGGTCAAGTGGCGCCCTCGGGGCCGTCATTCAGGCGGCCAAGCAGGATTTGTGCCACCGTGGCCACGCGCGAGATGAAGCCGCCCTTGGGCACGTCCCGTTCAGCGACCAACGGCACCTGGACCGAGGCCATGCCAGCCGGTTTCAGCACCAGCGTCGCGATTTCCTGCCCCTGCTTTACCGGGGCCGAGATCGGACCCTGATAGACCACTTCGGCCTCGACCTGTTTGGCGTTCAGCGCGGGCAGCAATGCGGTGACGTCCTGCGCAGGTACAAGTCCAACGCGCGGCTCGGCGCCCATCCAGATATCGGCTTGCGCAATCACCGTTCCGGCCTTGGCGACAGGGCGCTGGACGAACTGGCGAAAGGACCAGTTGACGATCGCCTCGGATTCTTCGGCGCGCGCGGCCGCGCTTTGCAGCCCCGAAAGCACAAAGATCACCCGCCGGTTCCCTTGCTTGGCCGAGCCGACCAGCCCATACCCGGCCTCGCTGGTGTGGCCGGTTTTCAGCCCGTCCGCACCGATACCCAGCCCCAGCAGCGGGTTGCGGTTGGTTTTGTTCTGCGGGGCGCGGCCGTCAAAGGCGAACTCGCGCTCGGCAAACAGTGGATAGAATTCGGGGAAATCCGTGATCAGGTGATTGGCCAGAATGGCCAGATCGCGCATCGACATGCGGTGCCCGGCCTGCGGCCAGCCGTTCGAGTTTGTGAAGGTCGAATTGTTCATCCCCATCTGGATCGCGCGCTGGGTCATCATCCGGGCAAAGCCGGCTTCGGTCCCGTCGGGGCTCAGCGCCTCGGCGATCACGGCGCAGGCGTCATTGCCGGACAGCACGATGATACCGCGCAGCAAATCTTCGACCCGGACACGGTCAGTGGTGTCCAGGAACATGGTCGAGCCCTTGTAGCTCATGGCATGAGTGGACACGGGCAGACGCTCGTTCAGGGTCAGACGGCCATCGCGGATCGCCTCGAACGCCATGTAAAGCGTCATCAGCTTGGACATCGATGCCGGCGGCAGCGGCACATCGGCGTTCTTGTTCAGCAGCACCGTACCCGTCGTCTGGTCTATCACAAAAGCCGAGCTTGCGCGGGTGTCAAAGGCGCTGGCAGGGCTGGCCAGAACGGCCATTGCCAAGGTCAGGCCCAACAGTTTGTGCAGAACGCGTTTCATTCCGTGCTCCTTGTTGTCAGCGCCTGATCAGCCTTTGACGGCGTAGGCGTCGCCAAAGCCCTTGGCCTTGATCTTTTTCAGGTTCGAGGTCCGCTCGGCCGCGGTTTTGGCCGGGCCCACGATGACCCGCCAGAAGGTCTTGCCCTTCGAGGTCTGCTTCTTGATTTCAGCCTTCAGACCCGCCGCTTTCATCGTCTTGGCCGCCGATTTCGCGTTGGACTCGACGCTGAAAATGCCAATCTGGACATAGGGTTTTTCAAGGCCGGCATTGCTGCGCTTGGGGGGCGTGGCGGGTGTTGCTTTCGCCTCGGCCTTTTCAATGGCTTTTTCGGCCGACTTGATCGGATCCAGCGGTTTTTCTTCGATCATGCCATCGGGCTTGGCTTCGGGATCGGGCTTGGTCTCGGCCGTGGCCTCGGGTTCAGGCGCAGGGGGCGGCGTTTGCTCGACCTGCTCGCGTCGCAGGGCCGTGACGTTCAACTGAACGGGTTTGCCGGCCAGAACCCCAAGGGCTGCCGCCGCATCCGATGAAACCTGCAAACGCGGCCCGGGATTTTCCCGTTCACGACGGAACAGCGCGCCGATGACGAATTTGTCATTAGTGGTGTTGCGGATGATCACGCGTTCAGGCTCGATCACGTCTGGGTGCGCGACCCAGACCCCACCAAGCGAGGGGCGTCCGTCCCAAAGGCCGGCCTCGGTCACCTGGAACACGTCCGGTGCTTCGACGTCACGCTCGATCAACTTGACCGAGCGAGTGGCCCCAGCGTCACCATCGGCGTCAGGTTTCTTGTTCAAAAACTGAAAGTTACCGTCCTGGCAAGCGGTCAATGCAGCCATTGCCCCCACCATCAGCGTCACCCGCATTCCCGAGCGTTTCACCCCTGATATCATATCCACCTGCCTATTGCCTGCTCTCGTGGTTCGCCCACCGTTGTCCCAGCGCTCAAAGCCGTCCGTGAGCTGATGCTGCATGGTCGGCACCTTGCCTTTAGCGCAGTGTAGCGGCATGGGCGCGCCAATGAAAGTCCGGCAGCGCGGCTCGGCGGATTTTCACGCCTGATGCCCTGACCAGGGTGCGCTTGGCGATTTGCTTGGAATTGGGCTTGAGCTTGCGCAGGCTTCCAATTACCTGTGCAAAGAGTCGGCGCGCAAACATTCGCGCCACCAACGGAAGCGTGGCCGAGTGGTTGAAGGCACTGGTCTTGAAAACCAGCAACGGGGAAACTCGTTCGTGGGTTCGAATCCCACCGCTTCCGCCACAGGCACTTGTCTTAGTTTTCCTGCATTGCTGGCTTAGATTTCTGTCGCCATTCCGGGCGGGTGGTGCCGACTTCGGCGTTATTCCCGCACCCGAGAGGATTTCGGATCATACAGCGGCGATAGGCTGGCCTCGGCCTCGACGATCTGCCCTGCAACATCAATGCGGTACTGCGAGGACAGCAATTCGGCGGCGCTCTCATCGGGGCGGCAGGGAACATATCCAAGACCGATCGCACCGCCCAGCGCATGGCCATAGTTGCCCGAGGTCAGATAGCCCACGATCTTACCATCGCGCAGAATTGGCTCGTTGTGGAAAAGCAGCGGATCAGGGTCATTGAGACGGAATTGTATCATGCGCCGCGACAGGCCGACTTCGCGTTTTCGCAGCACCGCGTCCCGACCAATGAAATCGCCTTTGCCTGTCTTTACCGCGAACCCAAGGCCCGCTTCGACGACATGGTCTTCGTCTGTGATGTCATGACCAAAGTGGCGATAGGCTTTCTCGACCCGGCAACTGTCCATGGCGTGCAAACCGCAAAGTTTAAGGCCAACGTCCTTGCCTGCGTGTAAAATCGTCTCAAAGACATGGGCGGCTTGGTCCGTGGGGACGTATAGCTCCCAGCCAAGTTCACCGACGTAGGTTACCCGGTGCGCCCGGGCAAGCCCCATGCCGATCTCGATCTCGCGCGCGGTTCCGAATGGGTGGGTTTCGTTGGAAAAATCGTTGGGCGAAACCAGGCTCAGCAGATCGCGCGCGTGCGGGCCCATGATGGGCAGAACGGCCTCGGCCGAGGTGACATCCGTGATCGTCACCCATTGATCGCCAAGATGATTGCGCAGCCACACCAGATCGCGCTGTAGCGTAGCGCCGGGTACCACAAGGAAAAAGACGGTTTCGGACAGGCGCGTGACGGTCAGGTCGCTCTCGATCCCCCCGCGCGCGTTAAGCATTTGCGTATAGACGATGCGCCCCACGGAAACATCCACATCATTCGCGCAGACCCGCTGTAAAAAGGCAGTCGCGTCGCGCCCTTCCACACGGATTTTCCCGAAACTGGTCATATCAAGAAGGCCGACGCCTTCGCGCATGGCCATATGTTCGGCACGCTGGTTTTCAAACCAGTTCTGGCGCTTCCAGCTGTAGCGATATTCCCGCTCTTGCCCCTCGTTGGCGAACCAGTTGGCGCGTTCCCAGCCGGCTGTTTCTCCGAATACGGCGCCTTGGGATTTTAAGTGCTCATGAAGGGGCGAGCGGCGCACACCGCGCGCGGTTGCCATTTGCCGGAAAGGGAAGTGGTCCGCGTACAAAAGGCCCAGCGTCTCGCTTACGCGCTCTTTCAGGTATTGGCGGTTTTTCTGGAATGGCTGAGCGCGGCGAATATCCACGTCCCACAAATCGAAAGGAGGTTCGCCATCATTCATCCATTGCGCCAGCGCCATCCCCGCGCCGCCTGACGACACGATGCCAATCGAGTTATAGCCGGCAGCCACCCAATACCCACGCAAACCTGGCGCTTCACCAAGATAGTAACGGTCATCAGGCGTAAAGCTTTCGGGCCCGTTAAAGAAGGTTTGAATGCCGGATTCTGCCAACATTGGCATCCGGGACACGGCCTTTTCCAAAATCGGTTCGAAATGGTCGAAGTCTTCGGGAAGTTGGTCGAAGCAGAAATCTTCGCTGATGCCGTTCATGCCCCAGGGTTTGGCTTTGGGCTCAAACGCACCCAGCAGGATCTTGCCCGCGTCCTCTTTGTAATAAGCGCATTCGTCGGGCACGCGCAGAACAGGAAGCTGCGCCAGTTGAGGAATGTTTTCAGTGACGATGTAGAAATGCTCGCAGGCATGAAGCGGCAACGTCACATCGTTTTGCGCGGCGAAATCGCGGGCCCACATGCCGCCGCAGTTCACAACGTGTTCCGCGCTGATGTGGCCCTTTTCACCGTTCGCGTCCCAAGTGACGCCGGTCACACGCCCATCTGCCGTGGTCACCTCGGTTACCTTGACCTGCTCGATGATCCTGGCGCCCAGTTGCCGGGCTCCTTTTGCCAGCGCCAAGGCGATATTGCCCGGATCGGCTTGCCCATCCTTGGGCAGATGCACCCCGGCCACGACATCTTCGATATTCAGGTGGGGGTAGTGATCCAGCACTTCGGCAGGGGAAAGCTCGTTAACATCCACGTCAAAGGCGCGGGCCATGGCGGCTTGCCTGAACAATTCCTCGCGGCGCTCTTCGGTCAGGGCCACAGTGATCGATCCGCATTGCCGAAAACCCGTCGCAAGGCCCGTTTCGGCCTCGAGCTGGGCATAGAGATCAGCCGAGTATTTGGCCAGGCGGGTCATGTTCTGGCTTGCGCGAAGTTGACCGACCAGCCCGGCCGCGTGCCACGTCGTGCCCGAGGTCAGCTGCTTGCGTTCAAGCAGGACAATGTCGGTCCAGCCAAGCTTGGCCAGGTGATACGCAACCGAGCAGCCAGAAATGCCGCCGCCAATGATAACTACGCGGGCTTTTGCGGGAAGTGCAGTCATTGAGGTATCCGGTGTTGAAGGTGGGTAGGGTAGACTTTAACCATTTCCAGATAGTCACGCAAAAAATGAAAAAACAATAAAAAATTTCATAATGAAGATAAAAACATCTAACAAGTTCAATTTTGCGTCTTCATACCTTGCACCTTTCAGTCAGCTTCGCCAAATTGCCAACGGCAAAAAGGGACGCGCAATGAGCCATCATGTTGGTGTGGACATCCGATCGCTACGCAAGGCGCGGGGCATGACCTTGGCGCAGCTGGCAGCAGATGTGGGGCGCTCGGTCGGGTGGCTTAGCCAGATTGAGCGTGGCCAGACAACACCATCCGTGCGGGACCTTGGCCTGATTGCAGAACAGCTTGAAGTGACCCTTAGCTTTTTCTTCCGGTCATCAAGCCGCGCCCAAGAAGAACAGGGGCTGGTCCTGCGTGCAGCAGACCGTCCCGCAATCGGGTCCGAGGAAAGCGGTTTGACCGAAGAGCTGCTGTCTCCGACCCTCAGCGGGTCATTCGAAATGATCCGTTCGGTCTTTGCAGCGGGCTCTGCCAGTGATGGCATGCAAAAGGCGCGCGCGTCCGAAGATGGTGGCGTGCTGCTAAGCGGTGAATTGACCCTGATCATCGGGGAAACCGAGGTCAAATTGGCTGCCGGCGACAGCTTTCAGTTCAGCCAGGCAGAATACGCTTGGAAAAACGAGGGCGACACGCCTGCGGTCGTCATCTGGGTCGTGGCACCACCGATATACTAGGCCAGCGCGTCGCCGATGCCCGTCTGGAAGCCGGGAACACAGCAGTCCCAAACGACTTGCCGACGGGAGAATGCAACCTGATGGCAAAATTGCAACGCGTAAGTACGCACCTTTTCTGCTCACGGTTCTGCCCAATTATTACCTTATTCCGCTTCTAGGCAAAGGCTAGAAACAAGAGAGGAAAGTCGATGTATTCGGTCTATGCAGAAGAACTGGAGCGAAACCGCATGGTGAAGTCGGTTCAACGCTTCCTTTTGAATGGAGTGCTTGTCGTTGCAACCCTGGGTGTCATTGGCGCCATTGGATTGGCGAGCATCGGGCCAGCTTTCGGTGAAGTAGGTGCACTATTGCCTGAGGCACCGCAGGTGACCCGCTAGTTTCTGTAAAAGCGCGGGCGCCCCGCTGGGCAATAAGCGGGGCGCCCACGCATAGAATACCGCCCGGCATCATGTGATGTCCGGGCGGTTTCCTTTTGTGACGACTTCACGCGGCTTTCGCCTGTTCACAAAATTCCGAAATACTCGCGCTGTTCCCATTCGCTGACGGTGCTCAGGTAACGTTGCCATTCGGCGCGCTTGAGCTGGGACAGGTAACTGGTGAAGTCTTCCCCCAGCGCGTTGCTGAACAATGTCGAGCTTTCAAAGGCCTCGATCGCGTCAATCAGGCTTGAAGGCAGGGCGCGGCCATCGCTGTCATAAGGCGTTTCGACCGGGGCGGGGGGATGACGCCCGGCGTTCAGCCCGTCCAGACCCGCCACAACCTGCGCGGCCAGACAGAAATAGGGGTTTGCGGCGGGTTCGGCCACGCGGTTTTCGATGCGGCTGGCCGGATCGCCGGGGGACAGTAGGGCACGGATCATCGCGCCCCTGTTATCGGTGCCCCATTCAATCCGGTCAGGCGCCAGCTGGAAGGGTTGATAACGCTTGTACCCATTCACCGTAGGCGTCGTTAGCAGGCAGCAAGCTGGCGCATGTTCCAATAGCCCCGCGATCCACCCCGAGGCTTGCGGGGTCAGTTGCCCCTCGGTCATGGGGGTAAACAGGTTGGTGCCTTGGGCGTCCGTCAGAGACTGGTGCAGATGCCAGCCGCTGGCGGCGGTGTTATCCACCTTGGGGCGCGACATGAACGTGGCGTGCAGCCCCTCGCGGGCGCAGGTCTCTTTCACCATCGCGCGAAAGCGCATCATGTTGTCGGCGTGGGTCAGGGCGTCAGCGGGATCAAAGGTGAATTCGAACTGGCTGGGCCCCATCTCGACCTCGGTCGTGCGGACGGACAGACCCAGCGCCTGCGCATTGCGGCGCAGCATGTCCATCACCGGCTCCATCCGGTCATAGCTGGTCTCGGACAGGAACTGGTATCCCTGATCCAGCAGTCGGGTTTTCGGGGGGCGGCCGGGCATGCCGGCATCTTTGTGTTCCAGCGCAGGATCGGTCATCTCGAAGACATGAAATTCGACCTCCAACCCGACGGTAAGCCCCATACCCATGGCGGACAGATCAGACAGCGCGCGGCGCAGCACCGGACGGGGCGCAAAGGGCAGGGGCGCGCCGTCTCGGGCATATGGATCGCAGAACAGCCAGGCCGAGTGCGGCGCCCAGGGCAGCACCCGGAAAGTATCAGGGTCGGGAACCAACAGCATGTCTGCTGCCCCGCCCAGCGATGCGACGCCAGCGGCCTCTTGGCCTTCCCATACAGGGAATACCGTGCTGTTCGAGCTGTCTTTCAGCAGCAGCGTACCCGGCACGTTCAGCCCGTCACGAAACACCGCCCCCAGCGCCGAGGAAACTACGGTTTTGCCCCGCAATATTCCGTGCGGATCGGCAAAGACCACGCGAACGGTTTCCAGCCCGTCGGCCTCGACCCGAGCGATCAATTCAGCCGCGCGGTTCAGCTGATCGGCGCTTAGCAGCTGAAGTCGAGCCAGACGTCCTGCGCTTAGGCTTTGGGCAATCGCTTGGCTCATGACGGCGTCCTTTTTCGTGCGCTGATCAAACCGAGGCATCCACAGAAGCATCCCACGGACAGTTAGATCGGCGCGCGCCGTCCTCTGTGCGATAGGCCGCATCCACGTCCCCGTCGCCCGCGATCGCATCAACCGAGATGGGGCCGTGCACCTGTGACGGATCGACAGCCTGCATCGGCAGCGCATCCTCGCGCCCCTCTTGCAGGGCCGAAATCGCGGCACGCAGCATTCTGCGGTACTGGACAATGGCGATGTCGGATTTGCCCAGATGCTCTTGTGTGCGGTCCTGAATGCGGCCCATGCTTTCGACGGCCCATTGGTCGTGGACGTTGATGTCCAGCCCCATGCCGGTATAGGTCTCGCTTGCCTGCTCCTCGGGGTCGTAGCCATAGTTGTTGTGGCGCCCCTTAAGCGGGGCATAATCCGGCAGGCGGTGTTCCTTCAGGCGCTGGGCGCGCATCAGGTCCTTGTCCACCGGCGCGTCAAAGCTGGTGAAGATCGAGTACCAATAGCAATTTTCGTCATCCACCGGCACGTGCCATTGCGTGATCGTCATCTGGCGGGACATGGGGATGCAGATCGCCTCGGGGAAGATCTGGTTGGTGATGCGTACATGCACACGCCCGTCCTCAAGATGGCGCAGGGCGGTGATCTTCAGGCCATAGTCGGTGACGTCCGCGCTGATGTCCGGGCGGGGATAGTCGCGCAGCAACTTCGTCATAGGAATCTCGGTGTTGGCGGCCTTATCGCGGAACTGCTTGCCATAGCTGTCGGCGGGGTCTTCATCCTGCAAAAACCGGTGCAGAAACGAGGCATGGGCAGGGTCGATCCCTACCTCCATCGCCTGCAGCCAATTGCATTCCCACAGGCCCTTGAAGGCAAAGACATGGGTGTCGGGGGCGCGAAAACAGTCGAAATCGGGGAAGTCAGGCGCCTCGCCCGGACCCATATAGGCCCAGATGATGCCTGCGCGTTCCACCACCGGGTAGGACCGCGCCTTGATGTTTTCATGCATGCGAGAGCCTTCGGGCTCGGCCGGCTGTTCCACGCATTGTCCGGTGCGATCAAAGTGCCAGCCATGGAAAGGGCAGCGCAGCCCGTTGTCTTCAAGACGGCCAAAGCACATGTCCGCGCCGCGGTGCGGGCAATGACGCTGGATCAGGCCCAACTGGCCTTGTTCGTCGCGGAACAGCACCAGTTTTTCACCCATCAGGTGAACCGGCACCACGGGGCGTTTTACGTTCAGTTCTTCGGCCAATGCGGCAGGTTGCCAATAGCGGCGCAGCACCTCGCCTGCATCCGAGCCGGGGCCGACCCGCGTTAGACTATCATTCAGGCTTTGGCTTATCATGGCTGGTCCCTCCCTTTTATCCCTCAGGGGCAGCGTAGCAGGCAGATGTCCGCAGCGACAAGCGTTGCGGCAGGACATAACGCAGCGGCAGGGCGGACTGCCCGCCTACGCGGCGTTGCGCAAGGGATGAATGGCTTGCCTTGGCGCCGGGTTCCGGCCTATCGACGGGTATGCGCCAACTTTCGGTTCTCTTGTCGGTTCTTGCGACGCTCGTCGTCGCGGTCGGAGTTTTCCGGGTCTCGCACGGGTATTTCCAGTCCGAGGAAACGTTGAAAGCCCAGGGGCGCCTTGCGGTTTACCAAGGTTCTGTCGTGACCGAGCTGGAACGGTTTGCTCATCTGACCCACGTTCTGGCTCGCGACGCGGCGGTGATCGAAGCCGTGCAGGGGGGCGCGGTAATTCCGGTAAGTGCCAAGCTGGAGGATTTCGCGCTGAAGGCCGGGATCGAGTCGATCTATCTGATCGGGGCCGATGGCAAGACGATTGCGGCTTCGAACTATCGCCTGGAAAACAGCTTTGTTGGTCAGAACTATGCGTTCCGCCCCTATTTTCAGCAGGCCCTGGCAGGTCAGCAAGGCAGGTTCTATGCGATCGGGGCCACGACGGGCCTGTCGGGCTATTTCATAGCGGACGGGGTGCGCGATGGGCAGGGTATCGTGGTGGGTGTCATCGCCATCAAGATCGGGTTCCCACTGCTCGAGCAAAGCTGGCAGAACTCGGGCGAGCATGTGCTGCTTGCCAACGAGGACGGTGTGGTGCTGCTGACCTCGGATCCGGCGTGGCGCTATCGTGTGCTGGCGCCTCTGACGCAGCAGCAGCGCTCTCGTATCGAGCAGGCCCGCCAATTTCCCGCCCAGCCATTGGCGCCGTTAGAATGGGAAACCCTGCCTGATCAGCGCGCCCGGATCGGCGGCGAAACCCGTATCCACCTGACGGCCGAGGTGCCACCGCACGGGTGGGGGTTGCACTATTTCGCCTCGGATGCGCAGGCGCTGGCGCGGGCTTGGTTGGTTACAGCGGTGGTGGTTTTCGCAGCCGCAACGGCGCTGATCCTTTACCAGGTTCGCCGCGCCCGTCGGGTGGGGGCAGCCCTGGCCCGGTCCGAACGCGAAGAGGCCGCCCTGCGCAAAGCCAACGCGCAGCTGGCCATCGAGATCGAGGACCGGCGGACAGCGGAACGCCGACTCAAACGCACCCAGGACGAGCTGGAACGCGCCAGCCGTCTGGCTGCGCTGGGACAGCTTGCGGCCTCGGTGACGCATGAATTGGGCCAGCCCATTGCGGCGATGCGAAACCACCTTGTCGCCACCGAGATCGGTGGAACCGGACCCGCGCCTCTGGTCCGCAAGATCGGCGATCTGGTTGAACGGATGGAGGGCATCACCCGGCAGTTGAAATTCTTCGCCACCTCGGACGCCGAACCCTTTTCCGAGGTGAATTTGCACGACGCTTTGCAGACCTCTCTGGCGCTGCTGGAGCCGAACCTTGCCGCCTCGGGGACGCAGGTGCAGACCAAGGCCCCGGACACGCCCGTATTGGTGCGGGGCAGCCGATTGCGGATCGAGCAGGTGATGACCAACCTTTTGCGCAACGCCATCGACGCCAGCGATGACAGCAGCCCCCCGCGCGTCCAGATCCGGCTTGGCGGCTCACCCACCGAGGCATGGTTCGAGATCGAGGATAACGGACACGGTCTGGGTAAGGCCGCGCTGGCCGATCTGCAGGAACCCTTCGTGACCACCCGCGCCAGCGGCCAGGGTATGGGGCTGGGGCTGGCGATCTCGGCCAGTATCGTGAAGGATCACCACGGAACAATGACAGCGCGGAATTCGGACACGGGCGGGGCGGTGTTTCGCGTCGTCTTGCCAACCCTGACAACGGATGAAAACACGGCATGAATATCCAGACTCACAGTATCCTTGTGATCGATGACGACAAATCCATGCGGCAGTCGCTGGAGGAGTTGCTGATCGCCGCAGGCTGGCAGGTGAACGCGGTGTCGCGCGCGGCAACGGGGCTGGAGCGTCTGGCCCAGACCCAGCCTGACGTGATCTTGTCGGACGTGCGGATGCCGGGAATGAACGGGCTGGAGCTGCTTGAAGCACTGGACAAAAACACCGCCCCGCCGCTGGTACTTATCTCGGCGCACGGGGACATTCCGATGGCCGTTAAGGCAATACAGGACGGCGCCTACAGCTTTCTTGAAAAACCATACGAGCCGCGCCGCCTGCTGACCATTCTGACCCATGCAGCACAGCAGCACCGGATGCGGCAAAGCAACTCGCGCCTGAAAGAGCGGCTTTTCCGCCTGTCTGGCCTGGATCGTGTGCTGCTAGGGCGCACGCCTCAGGTGGTGCAGTTGCGGGCCGAAGTCATGGATCTGGCCGACGCCGGTGCGCCCGTGTTGATCGAGGGAGAGACCGGCACTGGCAAAGAGCTGGTCGCCCGGGCCCTGCACGATTTGGGCCCCAACCCTGACGCGCCTTTCCTTGCGCTTAACTGCGCGGCCCTGTCCCCTGACACGTTCGAGCCCGAGATGTTCGGTATCGCGGGGCAAACCGACGGGCGGCTGCGCGCAGCCTCAGGGGGGACGCTGTTTCTGGACGAGGTCTGCTCGTGTCCGCTGGCGGTACAGGCCAAGCTGCTGCGGGTGATCGAGGATCAGCAAATCCTGCCCGTTGGTGGGCAGACCTCGGTGCCGGTCAGCCTGCGCATCATCTCGGCCACGAACGAGGATGTGGACAAGGCGGTGCAGGACAAGCGCTTGCGTCAGGACCTGTTGTTTCGGATCAACACGATGGTTCTGGGCCTGCCTTCGTTGCGGCAGCGGCGCGATGACCTGACTCTGCTATCCGCGCATTTCCTGGAAATTTACGCGCGCATCTACGAAACAAGTGTGCCTCAGATCACACAGGATGACCTGGCCGCGCTGATGGCCCATGACTGGCCCGGAAACGTGCGTGAGCTGCGCAGTGTCTGCGAGCGGCGGGTGCTGGCCGCGCGGCGAGGGGCCGGATCAATGGCACAGGCGATCCGCACGGATCAGACGCTGGACGATGTCCCCGATACCCTGCGCGAGGCCGTCGCGGCCTTTGAACGCGAGCTGATCGGCAAGGCCATCAAAGTCCACGAGGGAAAGATGGATGCGGCCGCCGAGGCGTTGGGCATCGGGCGGCGCACCCTGAACGAAAAGATCGTCAAACTGGGGCTGGACAAGGACGCCTTGCTGTAGGCCTGCGGAAATCCGCAGGACGGCCCCGCACATCCCCGCATTTTCCTTCATAGTCCCCTGCTTTGCGCTGACGGATACTTGGCCCAGTCACAACACGCGTGCTTCTGGGAGGAACCATAATGCGCAAATATATTTCCCGCGCGGCCATCGCTGCCGTTTCCGTCGCTTTCGCCACCGAGGCCATGGCAACCGAATGGAGCGTGTCCCTGTGGGGCAAACGCCGCGCCTTTACCGAACATGTGGAAAAACTGGCCGAGCTGGTCAGCGCAAAGACCAATGGCGAGTTCACCATGAACATCAGCTATGGCGGCCTGTCCAAGAACAAGGAAAACTTGGACGGTATTTCCATCGGCGCGTTCGAAATGGCTCAGTTCTGCGCGGGTTATCACCGCGACAAGAACCCCTCGATCACCGTTCTGGAACTGCCCTTCCTGGGTGTCGCCAGTCTGGAGCAAGAGATCGAGCTGTCGATGGCCGTCTATCAGCACCCTGCCACCGTTAAGGACCTGGAACGCTGGAACGCCACGCTGCTGATGCCCTCGCCGCTGCCGCAGTACAATATCGTGGGCATGGGAGACGCGCCGGCGACGCTGGAAGATTTTGTAGGTCTGACCGTCCGTGCCACCGGCGGCATTGGCGCCGCGATGAAAACCATCGGCGCCGTGCCCACCTCGATGTCCGCATCCGAGGTGCGTCAAGCGATGGATAGCGGTGTGATCAAGGCCGTCAGCTTTGCACCCCACGCGCATATGTCCTTCGGCACTATCGAAAATGGCACATGGTGGACCACCAACCTGAACCCCGGCACCGTGAACTGTCCGGTTGTCGTGAACACCGAAGCGTTGGAGGATCTGCCCGCCGATCACCGCGAGGCTCTGCTAAGCTCGATCCCCGAGGCGCTGAGCCATTACGTGGACAACTACAACAACAAGACCATGAGCGCCTGGGGCCCCGCCCTGGACGAACGAGGGATCAAGCGCGTGACCTTCTCGGATGCTGAACTGGCCGCATTCGAAGCTGCTGCAGCCGCCCCCGCCGCCCAGGCCTGGATCGAGCAGAACAGCGCCCGCGGTCTGCCCGCGCAAGATCTGTATGACCTTGTCACCGGCATGATTGCTGCGGCCAAGTAAGCCCTTCGACCCGCGCCAGCTTATTGGCGCGGGTCCTTCTTTTCCCCATAATTTAACGGAGAGTCGTCATGGCGGGATCATCCCTCGTGCTGACAGACGACAGCCGCCTCAGCCAGATCGACAGGGGGCTATACCGGCTCGAAGGCGTTCTGGCGTTGCTAAGCGGCCTTGCTGTCTTTTCCCTGATGTTGCTTGCGGTGTTTTCCGTGGGCGGCCGTAACCTGATCAACCAGCCGCTGCCCGGATACGTTGACTGGATCGAGCAAGCCATGCCGCTGATTGCCTTCATGGGCATCGCCTACACCCAGCGGGACGGGGGACACATTCGCATGGACATGCTGGTGGGTGCGTTGAAAGGGCGCCCGCTTTATGCCGCCGAGATGCTGACCACCAGCCTGATCCTTGTGTTGATGGTGTTGTTGGTCTGGGGCAGTTGGGCGCATTTCGACCGTAGCTTCGATTTCGCCTCGCCGATGTGGAGCCGTGACAGTTCCATGGACATCTCGCTGCCCTTGTGGCCCGCGAAATTATTGGCGCCCGTTGCTTTCAGCGTTCTGTGCCTTCGCCTGGTTCTGCAGCTTTGGGGGTATGGGCGCGCTTTTGTGCTGGGCCTGGTCGAGCCCGTTGCCGTGCCGCTGGTCCTGTCCGCTGCCGCACAGGCCGCCGAAGAGGCAAGCCTGCTAAGCGACGCTGATCCTGTCGATGACCTCAAGGAGCGCCGCTGATGGAACCGATTGAAATAGGTCTTGTTGTCTCTGGTGGTTTGCTTTTGCTGGTTGTTCTTGGGATGCGTGTTGCGTTTGCGGCTGGCATTGCGGGGATGGTTGGGCTGGTTTGGATATTCTGGGCCAAGTTTGGCTATGATCCCAGCCGGTTCGGCAAGGCTTTGGGCATTGCTGTCAAGACCGCGGGGCAGGTGCCGCATTCGAAGATCTCGAGCCAGGCGCTGAGCCTTATTCCCACCTTTATCCTGATCGGATACCTGGCCTATTACGCGGGGCTGACCAAGGCCCTGTTCGAGGCCGCCAAGCGCTGGCTGGCCTGGGTGCCGGGGGGGCTGGCGGTGTCGACCGTGTTCGCCACGGCGGGGTTTGCCGCCGTTTCGGGTGCCTCGGTCGCGACCTCGGCTGTCTTTGCCCGTATCGCCATCCCCGAAATGCTGAAAATCGGCTATGACAAGCGCTTTGCCGCAGGCGTCGTGGCCGCGGGGGGCACGCTGGCCAGCCTTATTCCGCCCTCGGCCATCCTGGTGATCTATGCGATCATCGTGGAGCAGGACGTGGGCAAGCTGCTGCTGGCGGGCTTTATTCCCGGGGCGTTCTCGGCGCTGATCTATGGGCTGCTGATCATCGGCATGGCCGTCACGATCAAGGGGTTCGGCCCGCCCGTGCGCGGCTTTACCTGGAAAGAGCGCTTCGTGTCCTTGCCGCCCGCGCTGCCTATCGTCTTTGTCGTGGTGACGATTATCTTCTTTGTTTACAACCCCTTCGGCGGCGACGCCTGGGGCACCCCGACCGAGGGCGGGGCGATCGGCGCCTTTGTCGTCTTCGTGATGGCGCTGTATCAGGGCATGCGCTGGCCGCAGCTGAAGGACGCCCTTTTGGAGACCGCCAAGCTGAGCGTGATGATCTTTACCATCATCTGGGGCGTGCTGATTTACGTGCGCTTCCTTGGCTTTGCCGACCTGCCGGGGGCCTTCGCGGACTGGATCACCTCGCTCACCATGTCGCCGATGCTGATCCTTGTGTGCATCCTGCTGGCCTATGCGGTGCTGGGCATGTTCATGGATGCGATCGGGATGCTGCTGCTGACCCTGCCGGTGGTCTACCCGGCGGTCATGGCCCTGAACGGGGGCGAGTTCGTCAGCGCCGCCGACAGCAGCTTTGGCATGTCCGGGCCGATGTGCGCAATCTGGTTCGGCATCCTGGTGGTGAAAATGGCCGAGTTCTGCCTGATCACGCCGCCCATCGGGCTGAACTGCTTTGTCGTCGCCGGCGTGCGCGACGACCTGAGCGTGCAGGACGTCTTCAAAGGCGTCACCCCCTTCTTCATCGCAGACGCCATCACAATAGCACTCCTCGTCGCATTCCCAGCTATCGTCCTGTGGTTGCCGGGGATGGCGTAAACAAATTGGCGAATACAAAAAGGCCCTGACCATGTTTTATGGTCAGGGCCGCATTTCCGGCAAAATAGACGTCAGATATCCAGCTTTTTGCTTACCGGAAAGATCGACAGGTTCATCCGCGCCTGAATCGCGCCCCAGACGCCGCGTTTGTCGACCAGCATCACAGCGATGGCGATGCCGCCCATCATGATCAGGTACCAGGTGCCCCAATCCGCCGCGATTTCGCGCAGCAGGAAGAAGATCACCACACCGATCACCGGCCCCTCGATAGAGCCGATCCCGCCGATCACCACGATAAAGATCACGAAAGCCGTCCATTCGTTCAGGCTGAAGGCCGCGTCGGGTGTGATCCGCAGTTTTTGCAGGAAGATGAAAGCGCCGGTGATCGAGGTATAGAAGGCCGCCAGCACGTAGATGCCGAACTTGACGCGCCGCGTGGCGACGCCCATGGCCTCGGCTGCGGGTTCGCTGTCGCGGATTGCCGTCAGCGCCAGTCCCCATTTGGATCGCAGCAGGCCCCAGACCAACAGCACGGCGACGACGCCGATGGTAAAAGCGATGTAATACATCACCATCTCGCGCCCCGCTCGGCTGTCGGCCAGGGATTTGGCGATGGCCACGGGCAGGGATATGCCCGAGCCGCCACCAAGCGCCCCGACCTGGGCCGAGATCAGCCGGAACACCTCGGCGATGACCCAGGTTCCGATTGCGAAATACGGCCCCTGCAGGCGGAAGGCGATCCAGCCCGTCGGCACCGCCACCACAGCCGTGGCCACGGCAGCCAGCGGAATGGCCAGCAGCACCGGCAGGCCCGCGAACATCGCCAAGGCGAAGAACAGGTATCCGCCCAGCCCAACAAAGGCTTGCTGGCCAACCGAAATCAGCCCGGTATAGCCCGCCAGCAGGTTCCACATCTGAGCCAGCGCAAGGAAGCTGAACACCTCCATCAGCAGACGCAGGTCAGCGCGTCCGGCCCACCACGGGGCAAAGGCCAGCACCACCACACCTCCCAGAAGCATCAGGCGCAGGGCGACGGATAAGTTCAACGTTCGGGTCTTTTGCATATCAATCGTCGTCATTGTCCAACCTCACGCTTTGGGGAACAGGCCACGCGGGCGCACGACCAGAAGGGCAAGGAACACCAGGTGTCCGGCAAGAATCTGGTACCCTGCGTCGATCTGAGCGCCGACGGTTTGGGCGACACCCAGCACAATGCCACCGATCAGGGTGCCCCACAGGCTGCCCAGCCCGCCGATGATCACGGCCTCGAACGCGAACAGCAAACGCGCCGGCCCCGCTGACGGATCAAAGTTCGTCTTCACCGCCAGAAAAATCCCTGCGACGCCAACCACAAGGCTGGCCAGAGCCGTGGCAATCGCGAAAATATGGGCATTGTTGCC
Source organism: Thalassovita sp. (assembly GCF_965218685.1). Lineage (GTDB taxonomy): Bacteria > Pseudomonadota > Alphaproteobacteria > Rhodobacterales > Rhodobacteraceae > Thalassobius. The sequence continues at coordinate 1,506,750 of NZ_OZ244657.1, forward strand.
CCCCATCAGCGGCACGATTTCCGGATCATCCGAGGTAGCGCGCAGCATCCGGCCCAACGGAGATTTATAGAACACCAGCTGCAGCCCTCCGATCACCGCAACAGCGGCGCCGAACATCAGCAGGGGAAGCCAGCCGATGGCAATGGTATCAGACAGCTTGATGCTGCCGGTTTCCAGCCAGCCGGCACCCAGACGTTGGCTGTCGGCCGAGAAAATCTCGAGCAAGGCGTTCTGGATGATGATGGACATGCCGAATGTCACCAGAATGGGCGGCAGGATGTCCTTGCCCAGCACGCGGTTCAGCAAGATGCGCTGGTTCAGATAGCCCGCCGTCATCAAAGCAAGCAGCACCAGAACGATGGCCACCACCGGATGCAAAGCCAACCCTGCCACCAGCGCGACCATCATATAAGCTGCTGTCACGATGAAATCGCCATGCGCGATGTTGATAAAGCGCATAACGCCGAACATCAGGCTCAGCCCCGCTGCGAACAGCGCATAAAGCCCGCCCAGCAGGACGCCCTGCAAGATTGCATTGATCCAGACCATCAGGCGGCCTCCTCGTCTTCGTTGGTTCCAAAATAGGCGGCAGCGATTTGTGCACGGGTCAGGCTGTCGGGGGTGCCGGTCAGGGACACGCGGCCCTCCATGAAGCAATAGACCCGGTCGGCCACGGCCATGGCCTGGCCCACGTCCTGTTCGACGACCAGAATGGCGGTGCCGCCCTGGCGGATTTTGGGAACAGCTTTGTAGATGTCCTTGATGACCTTGGGCGCCAGGCCCAGGCTAATCTCGTCGCACAGCAGCAGTTGCGGGTTCGACATCAGCGCGCGGCCAATGGCGACCATCTGTTGTTGCCCGCCGGAAAGGGCCGTGCCGGGATTATGCCTCTTGGCCACCAGATCGGGGAACAGCTCATAGATCGCGTCCAGCGTCCACGGGCCGGGGCGTTTGCCAGCGGCGCCGATCAGCAGGTTTTCCTCGACCGACAGGGATGGGAACAGGCGCCGCCCTTCGGGGACCATGGCCATGCCCATCTTGTGAATGTGGTTGGCGGGCATCCCGGCGATCTGGGTGCCGTCGAATTGCACGTCCTGCCCCTTGGAGCTGATCATCCCCGTAATCGCCCGCAAAAAGGTAGATTTCCCCGCTCCGTTCGAGCCGATCAGGGCCACGCATTCGCCCTGACCCACGGTGACGTCGATCCCGAACAAAGCCTGGAAATCGCCGTAAAAGGCCGTCAGGCCCTTGGTTTCAAGCAGCGGTTTCATCGACAGATATCCCCATGTAAATTTCCTGAACCAGCGGATCGGCCATCACGGCGTTCGGTTCGCCTTCGGCGACGATTTTGCCAAAATCGATGACGATCAGACGCTCCACCACAGCGGTCAGCGCGTGGACGATGTGTTCGATCCAGATGATGGACACGCCGCTGTCGCGGATGTCCTTGATGGTGGCGACCAACTCGTGACATTCGGCCTCTGTCAGGCCACCGGCGATTTCATCCAGCAACAGCAGGCGCGGCCCCGAGGCCAGCGCGCGGGCCAGCTCCAGCCTTTTTCGCTCCAGCAGAGTCAGGCTGCCAGCGGGGCTGTTGGCCTTGGGCAGCAACCCGGTGCGGCGCAGGATCTCGCGGCATTCTTTGGCGGCATCGTGGTGGCCTGAATTGCCAAAGGACGAGGCGACCAGCAGGTTTTCATAGACGCTCATCCCGACGAACGGATGCGGGATCTGAAACGACCGTGCAATGCCCATACGGCAGCGTTCAGAAGCCGAGATGCGGGTGACGTCCTGACCGTCAAACATCACGGTGCCCGAGCTGACGCCCAGCGTGCCACCGATCAGGTTGAACAGGGTCGACTTGCCCGCGCCGTTGGGGCCGATGATGCCAAGGGCCTGGCCTTCGGGCATCTCGAAACTCACGTCGTCGGACACTTTCAGGGCGCCGAAGCTTTTGTTCACATTGGAAAGAGACAGGATGGGTGCCATGGGCGCCTCCAAATTAGGTGGGTCGGGGGCGCTGAGAGGCCACCCCCGACCCGTCGGCCTTAGCCGATTGCCTTCATTTCACCGGTCAGCGGGATATCGGAGTGGGCCCCGTTTTCCACGATGTCCAGTACCGGCTTGCCGCCATCCATGCGCCATTGGCCGCCAACCAGAGGCGTTTTGGCGATGTTGGGGACGGGGCCGTTCGCGAAGTTGATGTTGCCCACGACCGAGTTGTAGTTGGTCTGGCCGATCGCCTTGGCAATGCTGTCAGGATCGGTGGGATCCTCGCTGCGTTGCAGGCTGTCGATGATCACCTCGAACAGCGAATGCTTGAAGCCCAGCGGCATGGTCCACGGGTTGCCGGTTTCCGCTTCGTATGCGGCTGCCAGTTCAGCCGAGGTTTGACCGGTAAAGCCCGAGTTGAACGGGTGATGCGGCGACCACCAGACCTCGACGCTCAGCCCATCGGCGCGATCGCCCAGCGAGCCCACGGCCTGCGGGAACTCGGTCGCCTTGGCGGCGTTCACGACCTTGGGGTGGAACCCTTGCTGAGCAGCCTGGGTCCAGAAGGTGGTGAAATCCGGGGGGATGACCACGCCGGTCACGATTTCCACACCAGCCTCTTTGAAGGCCGAAATCTGCGCGCTGAAATCGTCGCTCATGTTCTGGTAGCGACCCGGATCAACCAGCTCGTAGCCGCGTTTGGCCATTACCGGCGGAAAGCCCAGTTCGGGATGCGCCCAGCCATTGCCATCAGGATCGTTTGGCCACAGGGCGCCGACCACCTTGTTGGTATCGACCTTGTCCCACATATTGACGAAGCTGCCGATGATGTCCTCGAGGCCCCAGAAGAAGTGATAGGTGTATTCGAACCCTTCAGCGGGGTTGCCCTGACGGCCAAAGAAGTGCGGCTGCCACGGGGTGTCATTGGTGACACAAGGCACGCCGTTCAGCTCGGCTTGGTCGGCCACCGGGTTGGTGGTGTCGGGAGTCGAGGTGGCGCAGATGATGTCGACTTCTTCGCCCAGGATAAGTTCCTGCGCGACCGAGGAGGCCCGGTTCGAGTTGGACTGGCTGTCCTTCACAACGAACTCGACTTCATGCTTGCTGCCGTTGATCATCAGCCCGTCGCCGATTTTCCTGGCGAACTGGTTCAGCGTGAACTGGTCCGGCTCGGCAAAAATCGCCAGCGGGCCGGTTTGCGGCGTTACAAAGCCGATCTTCAGTTTCTTGGTTTTGGCAATGGCCGGGCTGGCCAGTCCGCTGGCAGCCAGCAGGCTGGTGGCCCCGGTGGCCTTGATAAATCCCCGGCGGGACAGAATGGGTTTCGACATGGTGTTCCTCCTCGTTGTCATACCCTGCAGTGATTCAGCCCTGTGCTGTTGGCACGTCTTTCCCGGTCCCTGGCGGGGCATCCCGCAGGGTCACAGCACGGTGGCTGGTCTGAAAGTCCGGCGCTGACCTGATGGGTCAGATCAGCCCGTCAAATGTCGTTGGCGGCGGTCAGGCTGGGCGCAGCGCAAATCTCCTCTGTTCCCCGCCGCTGGTCGCGACGTGGCTGCGTTGCACAATCCTTCTGATAATTTAGCCGCCCGTTAGATCAGGTCGCGGTGTCGGTCAGTTGCAAAGGTCCTCCCTTTCGTCGCTCTTTCGGGCGCTATCCCTTTCCCCGCTCGGGGAACTTTCGTGCTGTGTTTTCTATACCGCGCAGAGTCTGCGTGATGTCGGGCCACATATTCGGAATGCTCTGAACCGAGATCGCGCCCAAGGTATCGTCCGATACCACCCACGCCTGTGCAGGTTCGAAATGCAGGGCAGGAGCGCCGGGTTCGGTGCTGTTGCGGGTCAGGTACAAGCCCCAATCCGCAGCAATTTTCTGTGCATCAACCGAGTGCCCAAGGGGCAGTCGGATCAGCTGCATCTCTTCTTGCAGCAGAGCTGTATCCTCGGCGCTGTCGGCGCTGATGGCGACGACGCGGATGTCGCGGATGGCGAAATCTCCGATGCGGTCGTCCAGTTCCTTCAGGGCAAACCGGGTCCATTTGCAGTGACGGCCGCGGTGAAAGAACAGATAGGTCCCAAGGCCCGGCGCGTCTTTGAACAGATCATAACTGCCATGCCCCACTGTTTCGAATGTCAGGGCCGGGGCGGCGTCGCCAGGGATCAAACGTTGAGCCATGGTCCCCCCTTACTCTGCAACGTCCAGACGTGCCGAAAGGCGCTTTTCGATCACCGGCACCGAGCGGCGAATATGCTCGAGTGTCAGTTTCTCGGCCAGATCGGCATCGCGCGCGATCACCGCGTCGAAAATCGCCTGATGTTCAGAGCGCACGTCGCGTGGAATGGTCCGGTCAGTCAATGCGATATGCAGATAGCGGATCGAGTGGCTGTACAGAATCTCGCGGAAGTTCAGCAGCCACGAGTTGGTACATGCTCCGATCATCGCATTGTGGAAGTCGCGGTTGCGGGCCTCCCATTCTGCTACGGCCTGTTCCTCTCGGCCGGCCATTTCGACTTCGATCTTGGCCAGGCGGTGGTGGGCCGCGACAAAGCCGCTTTCCCATTCGTCGTCACCATTGGCAATCGATTCGCGCACGGCCTGGGCTTCCAGCAGGGCGCGCATCTCGACGATGTTCTTGAAATCCTGAACCGAAACGATGGCCGCACGGAAACCACGCTGCCCTTCGGTGGTCACCAGGTTTTCGACCAGCAGGCGGGACAGGGCCTCGCGTACGGTCGACGCGCCAACCCCAAAGGTCTTGCGCAATACCTCGACACGCAGTCGCGATTCGGGCTCGATCTCGCCGGACAGAATGGCCTGCCGCAGCGCGCCATACACCAGTTCAATGGTGGTGCGGCTTTGCGATTCGTCCCCGAATTCGTTGATATCTTTAAGAAAAGCCAAGTTTCCCCCCTGCGTCTCCTGTCGTTCACATAAACCTATCATCAAATGAAAAACAACGTCAAAATCAAAAAATATCGTTATTTAGTTCGTAGGGACTAAAATATCGTTTTTATATTTGACAAACGATATTGCGTTGCTGCAAGGTCTTGAACAACGCCGGATTGCGAAGGAGGAGACGCATATGGCTGATGGTTCCGGGCTGGCCACGGTCAGCATTCGCATCAAGGGGGATGCGCGCAGTGTCAGCTGTGGCACCTCTGAAAAACTGCTGACCGCCATCGAGCGGGAATTTTTGAATCCCAGGCAGCGCCCAGTGCGCGTGGGATGTCGTCAAGGAGGGTGCGGCGCGTGCCGTATCAAGGTGACAGAAGGGCAATACGCGACCGAAAAGATGAGCCGCGACCACGTCACCGAAGAAGAGGAAACCCAGGGATTTGCGTTGGCATGTCGTGTGTATCCGCAAACAGATCTGGAAATCGAACCTGCCTTTCGCGGCCCCGTAAAGGACCGCTCAGGGCAAGACACATGAGAATTCAAGGGTAGGAGGAATACCAATGTCTCAAGAAGGTCTGTTGCGCCCAGGTATCGCTCAGCTGCGTGTCCTGGACATGGAAGAGTCAGTCAAGCACTACGTCGAATATATCGGTCTGGAACTGGTGGGTACCGGTGATGATGGTCGTGTGTACCTGCGTGGCTATGACGAATTCCATCGCCATTCGGTTGTTCTGCGCGAAGCGGACAAGGCCGGCATCGACTTTTTCGCCTTCAAGGCCGACGGCTGGGCCAAGGTTGAAGAATTCCGCAAGCGCCTAGAAGACTACGGTCTGGAAGTGCGCGACGTTGCCCAAGGTGAACAGCCCGGCGTTGGCCCGCGTATCGCCTTCACCATCCCCTCGGGTCACGAGATCCAGATCTACGCCGATATGGATCTGTCGGATTCGCCGGATGCGCCGCAGCCGACAAACCCCTATATCTGGAACACCTCGCCCACCGGGATGCGTGCCCAGCGTATGGACCACTGCCTGCTTTATGGTCCGAACATTGATGAAGTCGAAAAGCTGTTCAAGGAATGCCTCGATTTCCACGTTCCTGAACGTGTGGATATGCCCGACGGTACCCTGGCCATCTGGATGACGGTGTCGAACAAGGCGCATGACATCGCTTTTGTGAAGCACGAAGAGCCGGGCAAGCTGCACCACCTTGCGTTCTTCCTGAACGATTGGGCCGATATCGGTCACGCAGCAGACATTTTGACCCGCTATGACATCAGCCGCGATGTCGGTCCGACCCGTCATGGGATCACCCGAGGTCAGACGATTTACTTCTTCGACCCCTCGGGCAACCGGAACGAGGTCTTCGCGGGCGGCTATACCGCTTACAAGGATCACCCCACCCGTGTTTGGGACCATAACAACGTCGGCCGTGGCATCTTCTATTACGAGCGCCAGCTGAACGACGCGTTCCTGTCGGTGGTGACCTAAGATGCAGGCGCTTCGTTCCGCACAGGCTCTGACATCCGCGGCGGCTCATGCTGCCGTGGGTGCCGCCGTGGCCAGGGCCGCCGAGCTGGGCGTTGCCATCAACGCCTGCGTGGTGGATGCGGGCGGCAATCAGATCGCCTTTCTGCGCGGCGACGGAGCGTTCCTGCCTTCGGGAAAAATCGCCCGCGACAAGGCCTATACGGCCGCGGGTTTCGGGGCCCCTACTGGGGCCTTGTATGACGCATTGGCGGGTGACGCCCCGGTTCTGACCGGGATCGCGGCCCAGCCGGGCGTTGCGTTGTTTCAGGGTGGGCTGCCCATCCAAAGCAACGGCGAAATCGTCGGGGGCATCGGCGTGTCCGGTGCCTCGGCCGAACAGGATGAAATCTGTGCCCTTGCCGGGCTGCAAGCCATCGGATTGGCACAGGACTGAGGAAAAGACACATGAAAGACGGGCTGCAAATTGCGGCGCGCGATGCGCTGCACTTCATTAATGGTGAGTTCACCACGGGGACGTCGGGCCGGACCTTTGACAATATCTCGCCCGTGACTGGTCAGAAAATCGGCATCGTGCACGAGGGCAAAGCTGCCGAAATCGACGCCGCTGTCAGTGCCGCCCGCGCCGCGCTAACCGGCCCCTGGGGCTATATGGGCCAGACCGAACGCAGCGATCTGCTGCATGCTGTCGCGGACGAGATCAACCGCCGTTTCGATGAATTCCTTGAGGCCGAAATCCTGGACACCGGCAAGCCCAAATCGCTGGCCAGCCATATCGACATTCCGCGCGGGGCCGCGAATTTCAAGGTCTTCGCTGACCTTGTGAAGAATGTCCCCACCGAAAGCTTCATGCTGGATACGCCCGATGGCAATGGTGCGCTGAACTATGGTGTGCGCCGCCCCAAAGGGGTGATCGGGGTGATTTCCCCGTGGAACCTGCCGCTGCTGCTGATGACGTGGAAGGTGGGGCCGGCGCTGGCCTCGGGTAATACCGTTATCGTGAAACCGTCCGAGGAAACGCCGCTGACAACCACCCTGCTGGGTGAGGTGATGAACACCGTTGGCATGCCCAAGGGTGTGTTCAACGTGGTGCATGGGTTCGGTCCCGACAGTGCGGGTGCCTATCTGACCGCGCATCCCGGCGTGGACGCGATCACCTTTACCGGCGAAACCCGCACGGGCGAGATCATCATGCAATCTGCCGCCAAGGGGCTGCGTCAGGTGTCCATGGAATGCGGAGGCAAGAACGCCGGGATCGTCTTTGCCGATTGCGACATGGACAAGGCGATCGAAGGCACCATGCGCTCGGTTTTTGCCAACTGCGGGCAGGTTTGTCTGGGCACCGAGCGGGTTTACGTTGAACGCCCGATCTTTGACGAATTCGTCGCCCGCTTGAAAGAAGGCGCCGAGGGTCTGAAACTGGGCGCGTCCGAGGATAAGGACACCAACCTTGGCCCGCTGATCAGCAAGGAACACCAGCAAAAGGTGCTGTCCTACTATAAGCTGGCGGTCGAGGAAGGCGCGACTGTCGTCACCGGCGGCGGCGTGCCGGACATGCCCGCGGACATGCAGGATGGCGCCTGGGTCGAGCCCACGATCTTCACAGGCCTGCCCGAAACCGCCCGCGTCGTGCGCGAGGAAATCTTTGGCCCCGTCTGTCATATCCAACCTTTCGACACCGAAGACGAGGTGATCGCGCTGGCCAATGACACCGATTATGGCCTGGCCACCGCCATCTGGACCGAAAACCTGACCCGCGCCCACCGTGTGGCGCCCAAGATCGACGTTGGTCTGGCTTGGGTGAATTCGTGGTTCCTGCGCGATTTGCGCACGGCGTTTGGGGGCTCGAAACAGTCGGGCATCGGCCGCGAGGGCGGGGTGCATGGCCTTGAATTTTATTCCGAACTCAGCAACGTCTGTGTGAAGCTCTAAGGATCTCTAATGACTGACCAATCCAAAATCCAAGAGGCCGCCGACCGTCTGTGGCAGGCCTGGGAAACCGGTGTCCCCGGTGCCCCCATTCGTGACCTGCTGGACGACGGCGACGTGGATGCCGCCTATGCCGTGCAAGAGATTAACACCAAGCGCTGGCTGGGTGGCGAGGAACGCATCCTGTCAGGTCGCAAGATCGGGCTGACCTCGAAAGCGGTGCAAAAACAACTGGGCGTAGACCAGCCGGATTATGGCCTGCTGTTCGCGGACATGGAGGTGATGGACGGCGAGGAAATCGCGCAAAACCGCTTGCACCAGCCCAAAGTCGAGGCCGAGATCGCCTATGTGATCGCCGCGCCGCTGACGGGTCAGTTTATCACCATGGTCGATCTGCTGGCCTCGATCGGCTACGTCGTGCCCGCGCTGGAGGTTGTCGGCAGCCGTGTGGCCGATTGGGATATCCGCATCACCGATACCATCGCCGATAATGCATCGTCTGGCCTGTACGTTCTGGGCCAGTCGCCCAAACGCGTGGGCGATTTTGACCAGCGTATGTGCGGCATGGTGATGTTCCGCAATAACCAGCCTGTCAGCGTTGGCGCGGGGGCGGCCTGCATGGGCAGCCCACTAAACGCGACCCTGTGGCTGGCCCGCACGATGGCCGCTGCTGGCCGCCCGCTTGGTCCGGGCGATGTGGTTCTGTCGGGCGCGTTGGGGCCGATGGTCGCCGCCGAACCCGGTGACGTTTTCGAAGCACGTATCAACGGCCTGGGCTCTGTCCGCGCCGCCTTTGCGAAGGAATAACCTGATGAGCAAGATTAAATGCGCCATCATCGGCTCGGGCAATATCGGCACCGATCTGATGATCAAGATCATGCGGATGTCCGACGTCCTGGAAATGGGCGCGATGGTCGGGATCGACCCAGACTCGGACGGGTTGGCCCGCGCTAGGCGTCTGGGCGTCGCCACCACCCACGAAGGCATCGAGGGGCTGACCAGGCTGCCTGAATATGCCGACATCCGCGTTGTGTTCGATGCGACCTCGGCCGGGGCGCATAAGCACCACAACGAGATCCTGCAGAAAGACGGCAAGCAAGTGATCGACCTGACGCCCGCCGCCATTGGCCCCTTTACCGTGCCGGCGGTCAACATCGATGCCAACCTGTCCGAAAACAACGTGAACATGGTCACATGCGGCGGTCAGGCGACGATCCCGATGGTTGCTGCCGTCAACCGTGTCTCGCCCGTCCGCTATGGCGAGATCGTCGCCTCGATCAGCTCGCGTTCCGCGGGTCCCGGCACCCGCGCCAATATTGACGAGTTCACCGAGACCACGGCCCATGCCATTCAGGCCGTGGGTGGCGCGGGTCGCGGCAAGGCGATCATCATTCTGAACCCGGCCGAGCCGCCGATGATCATGCGCGACACGGTCTATTGCCTGTGCGACGAGGCCGACACGGATGAGATCCGCAAATCGGTGCAGCAGATGGTGGAAGACGTGCAATCCTACGTGCCGGGGTACCGCCTGAAACAAGAGGTGCAGTTCGAACATATCGGCTCGAACGATCCGCTGCACATCCCCGAAATGGGCGGTGATTTTACCGGGCTGAAGGTCTCGATCTTCCTCGAGGTGGAAGGCGCTGCGCATTATCTGCCCGCCTATGCTGGCAACCTGGACATCATGACCTCGGCCGCGATGAAAACCGCCGAACGTCTGGCCATCAAGCGCGACTGGGTGAAGGAGGCCGCATAAAATGACCAAGCTTTATATCCAAGACGTCACCTTGCGCGACGGGATGCACGCGGTGCGCCACCAATACGATCTGGGCCATGTGCGTGCCATCGCGCAAGCTCTGGACGAGGCCGGTGTGGACGCGATCGAGGTCGCCCACGGCGACGGCATCACCGGGTCCACGTTCAACTATGGTTTCGGCAAATGCACCGACGAGGCCTGGATCGCCGAGGCCGCCAAGGTGTGTAAAAACGCCAAGCTGACCACGTTGCTTCTGCCTGGCATCGGCACGATCGAGGACCTGAAACGCGTCCACGATCTGGGCGTTCAGTCCGTCCGCGTGGCCACCCACTGCACCGAAGCTGACGTGTCCGCTCAGCATATCGCGGCGGCCAAGGATCTGGGGATGGATGTCTCGGGCTTTCTGATGATGTCCCACATGAACACGCCTGAAAAGCTGGCCGAGCAGGCCGCGATGATGGAAAGCTATGGCGCCGATTGCGTGTATTGCACTGACAGTGGTGGACGGCTGACCATGAAGGACGTCGAGGCGCGTTTTGATGCCTATAACAAGGCTCTGAAACCCGAAACCCAGCGCGGCGCGCATATGCACGAGAACCTCTCGCTATCGGTCGCCAATTCGGTCGTGGCTGTCGAACATGGCGCGTTCCGCGTCGATGCTTCGCTGGCCGGGATGGGCGCAGGCGCGGGCAACTGCCCGATCGAGGCCTTTGTGGCCGTTGCCGACCTTTATGGCTGGGAGCACAACTGCGACCTGTTCAAATTGCAGGACGCCGCCGAAGAACTGGTACGTCCGCTGCAGGACCGTCCGGTCCGTGTGGACCGCGAAACCATGACGCTGGGCTATGCCGGGGTCTATTCGTCCTTCCTGCGTCACGCAGAAAAGGCGGCCGAGCTGTACGGTCTGGACACCCGCGAAATCCTGGTTGAGCTGGGCAAACGCGGCATGGTCGGCGGTCAGGAAGACATGATCGTTGACGTTGCACTGGACATGATCAAAACCAAGGAGGCCGCAGAATGACGGATATTACCAAGATCGCCGAGATCGTTGACGAGGCCGCGCGTACCGCGACCGAAATACCGCAATTCTCGGATGACAAACCGCTGAGCGTGGACGAAGCCTATGCCGTGCAGGCGCTTTCGATGCAGCGCCGCTATGCACGCGGTGAAAAGCGTGTTGGCATCAAGATGGGCCTGACCAGCCGCGCCAAACAGGTGCAGGTCGGCGTGGACGATGTCTTGTGGGGTCGTCTGACTGACGGGATGCGCGAAGAAGAGGGCGGCGAGGTCAGCATGGCCAAATACGTGCATCCGCGCGTTGAACCTGAAATCGCTTTCCTGATGAAAAAGCCCCTGTCGGGCGATGTCTCGGCGCTGGAAGCCATGGCCGCGGTCGAGGCTATCGCCCCCGCGCTGGAGATCATCGACAGCCGCTATAAAGCGTTCAAATTCGACGTGGGCGACGTGATCGCCGACAACTCCTCGTCCTCGGGGTTTCTGATTGGCAACTGGCATGCGCCGGACATGGATATTTCGAACCTCGGTATGGTGCTTTCGATCAACGGCACCCCGGGCGAGATCGGTTCGACCGCCGCGATTTTGGGTGATCCGGTGCGCTCGTTGGTGTCGGCGGCGCGGATGGTTGCCTCGGCTGGCGAGGTCCTGAATGCCGGTGATATCGTGCTGGCGGGCGGCGCCACGGCGGCCATTCCGATGGCAGCTGGCCAGTCGGTAACGCTTGAGGTGCAGAACATGGGGTCGATGGCCTTTAACGTGGTGGAGTAAGCCCATGCCGTTCATTGATGTCACCCTGATCGAAGGTCGCCCCAACAAGGTCAAGGAAGAGTTGATCGCCAAGCTGACCGAAGCCGCGGTCGAGGTCACTGGCGCCCCCATCGAAACCATCCGCGTGGTCCTGCGCGAGGTTCCGGGGCACCACTGGGGGGTTGCGGGCAAGCCCAAGTTTCCCCTGAAGGATGACACGCAATGACCGAGCTTGCCGTGGAACCGGGCCAGGAAGGCCCGGTTACCGTTTCCATCTCGCGTCGGGTAAGCGCGGGACACGAGGCAGAATACGAAACCTGGCTGCATGGCATTATCGAGGCCGCCAGCGATTTCCCCGGTCACATGGGCGTCAACATCCTGCGGCCCTCGGGCAAGACGGACGGGCGCTATGTGCTGATCTATCGTTTTGACAGCTGGGCCCATTGCGAGGCCTGGGAGAAATCCGATACCCGCGCGCATTGGGTGGACCAACTGGCCGGGATCGTCGAAGGCGACGCAGAAACCCGCCGCGTCACCGGGCTTGAAGCGTGGTTCGACCTGCCCGAGGTGCCAGCCGCCAAACATGCGCCGCAGTGGAAAATGGCCATCACGCTGATCGTCGTGGTGTTCATCATCGTCTTTCCGCTGCAACTGATAGTGATTCCCCTGACGCAAGGCTGGCCTCATGCGGGCCGAACACTGCTGATCGCGGTGATCCAGGTATTGTTGATGACCTATCTGGTGATGCCGCGTGTCACGAAACTGCTGCGTGGATGGCTGTTTGCGTGAATTTGATAATCCTGAATTATCGAATGAATCACTAAATATAATTTCTTCCGATGGAAATCCCTTGCTAGGGTATTCAGGCAAGGAGGAGGAAATCCGGCCCCACGGCTGAATTTCGGACCGGGCAAGCGTTTGCGTTTGCCTGAACGCATAGTCGTCTTTTCCGCCCCTTTGCACTGAACCTGACTGACCCAGACAGACTCAAGGAATCGTATCATGGACGGAAATAACCCAATCGACGGCGGCAAATGCCCGGTTATGCATGGCGGGAACACGCGGTTCTCGACCCGCTCGAACAAGGACTGGTGGCCCAATCAGCTGAATCTAAGCATCCTTCACCAACATTCGGCCAAGTCCGATCCCATGGGCGGCGCGTTCGACTATGCCAAGGCGTTCTCCGAGCTGGATTTGAAGGCGCTCAAGGAGGACCTATACGCGCTGATGACCGACAGCCAGGACTGGTGGCCGGCGGACTATGGCCACTACGGCGGTCTGTTTATCCGTATGGCCTGGCACGCGGCCGGTACCTATCGCACCGGGGATGGCCGGGGCGGGGCCTCGACCGGGAACCAGCGTTTCGCTCCGCTGAACAGCTGGCCGGACAATGGCAACCTGGACAAGGCACGCCGTCTGCTGTGGCCGATCAAGCAGAAATACGGCAATCAGATTTCCTGGGCGGATCTGTTCGTGCTGGCTGGCAACTGTGCGATCGAGCACATGGGCGGCACCACCTTTGGCTTTGGCGGGGGACGCGCAGACATCTGGGCCCCCGAAGAAGACATCTATTGGGGCGCCGAGGATGAATGGCTGGCGCCCAGCGGTGGTACCAACAGCCGCTATACTGGTGAACGTGACCTGGAAAACCCGCTGGCCGCTGTGCAGATGGGCCTGATCTATGTGAACCCCGAAGGCCCGGACGGAAATCCTGATCCGATCGCCAGCGGCAAGGACATCCGCGAAACCTTTGCCCGCATGGCGATGAACGACGAGGAAACCGTGGCCCTGACGGCGGGTGGTCACACCTTTGGCAAGGCGCATGGCGCCGGTGACGCCGATCTGGTTGGTCCCGACCCCGAAGCCGCCCCACTTGAGGCGATGGGCTTTGGCTGGCTCAGCACCTACGGCAGCGGCAAGGGGCGCGACGCCATCACCAGCGGGATCGAAGGCGCGTGGACGCCGAACCCGACCACCTGGGACAATGGCTATTTCGACGTGCTGTTCGGCTATGACTGGGAGCTGACCAAAAGCCCGGCAGGTGCCAACCAGTGGACGCCGATCAACCCCAAACCCGAGGACATGGCCCCCGACCCCGAAACCGGCGAACGGACCCACCGCTTGTTGATGACCACCGCCGACATGGCGATGAAATTCGATCCGATCTATGGCCCGATTTCCAAGCGGTTCCACGAGAACCCCGAGGAATTTGCCGACGCCTTTGCCCGTGCGTGGTTCAAGCTGACCCACCGCGATATGGGCCCCAAAGCCTGCTATCTGGGCGCCGAGGTTCCGGACGAGGATCTGATCTGGCAGGACCCGATTCCGGCGGCGGACTATGTGCCCTCGGACGCGGAAGTGGCATCGCTGAAAGCGGCCATTCGGGACAGCGGCCTGACGACTGGCGAGATGGTGCAAACCGCCTGGGCTTCGGCCTCGACCTTCCGCGGGTCGGACCGCCGCGGTGGTGCCAATGGCGCGCGTATCCGTTTGGCCCCGCAGAAGGATTGGGAGGGTAACAACCCCGAACAGCTGGCCCGCGTCCTGGCCGTTTACGAGGGCATCCAGTCCGCCAACGGCACCGGCGTATCCATCGCTGATCTGATCGTTCTGGGTGGCAATGTCGGGATCGAGGATGCCGCCAAAGCGGCCGGTCACGACATCGAAGTCCCCTTTGCGGGTGGGCGCGCTGATGCCTCGGCCGAGCAGACCGACGCCGACAGCTTTGATGTGCTGGAACCCGTCGCGGATGGCTTCCGCAACTACCTGAAGACCTCGTACAGTGTTCCGTCCGAGGAACTGCTGGTCGACAAGGCTCAACTTCTGGGGCTGACCGCGCCCGAGATGACCGTTCTTGTCGGCGGACTGCGGGTGGTTGGGGGCAATGCCAATGGCTCGACCCATGGTGTTCTGACGGATCGGCCCGGACAACTGACCCAGGATTTTTTCACCAATATCCTGGACATGTCCACCGAGTGGAGCGCCACGGATGACCACGGCGAAGAGTTCGAAGGCCGCGACCGTGCCACCGGTGCAGCCAAGTGGACCGGCACCCGCGTGGACCTTGTCTTTGGCTCGAACTCGCAATTGCGCGCCCTGTCCGAGCTGTACGCGCAGGCCGACAATCAGGCCAAGTTCGTCGGTGATTTTGTCGCCGCATGGACCAAGGTGATGAACGCGGATCGTTTCGATCTGAGCTGATCTGCGCATTCGAACGAAAGGCGCGGCAGACCTCCTGCCGCGCCTTTTTTCGTGCCCGATCGCCGCCGGGATGACCTAGATCAAAGAGAATATATTCCGAATCTTTTATGCATCATTCAGGACACGCGTCGTAATTTACGAGGACGTCATGCTGAGACTTGCATCCATTCTGTATTCGCTAATTGGCACCACCCTTGCGGGCACCTTGGTGATCGTTTCGTTAACCTTGGGCTTTGTCACGCTGCAACCGATCCTGATCGCGGCAGCTGCTGGTTTCGTGTCTGCCGTGCCCGTCACGTGGTTGGTGGCAAAGGGGATCATCGAGAACAATTAGCCCCGGTTGTTTCGCTTCGGCGAAACCGGCGACGACAGCACGAGGGAGGGGTCCCCATCAGGGCTGTCGTCGCCTTTTATTTCCGGTCCAGCCAAACCCGCACGGCGGCTTCGAATTCGCGGGGCTTTTCGGCGTGCAGCCAATGCCCGGCGCCGGGGATTTTGGCGAAATTTGCGTTCGGGAACAGGGCTTTGATCTGCGGACGATGCTCGGGCAGGACATAGTCCGAATTGGCCCCCGATAAGAACAGCACCGGACCGTCAAATTGCCCGTCCACTTGTGGGAAGGACAGGATTTTCGGCATCTCGGCGGCCAGCGCATCCAGGTTCAGGCGCCACTTTTTGCCCGCCACGTCCAGCGACTGGGAGAAGAACACGGGCAGGGTGGGATCGTCCACCATATCGCGCAGCTGCGCCTCGGCGTCCGAGCGTTTCTGCACCTTGTCCAGATCCACTGATTTCATCGCGGTGATATAGTGCCCCTGCGAGTGTCCATAGGACACCGGCGCGATATCTGCCACCACCAAAGAGTTCACCAGTTCTGGGTATTTGATGGCCAGAACCATGGCCGCCTTGCCACCCATCGAATGGCCGATCACGTCCATCGGCGCGCCGTTTTCCCGGATCACCTGGGCCAGATCTTCGGCCATGTCCGGGTATCCGTGCTGATCGCTCTGTGGGCTGAAGCCGTGGTTTCTCTGGTCCACTGCAATCACCCGGCGTCCGTCTGACAGCCGCTTGGAAATGACACCCCAATTGCGCCCCGAGCCATACAGGCCATGGACGATCAACAGGTCGGGCTGGTCGGTTTTTTCACCGTGGACGATCTGGTTCAGCATGGCCGAGTGATAGCCGCTTGCCCCCTTGTTGACCAGCATGATTGTCGCCGCGGATGGGCTGGGCTAGGGTGCCCGCAAGGTAGGTGCAGAGTGATCGAGCAGAAGTCTCTTATCCGGATGGAGGCCCAGCTGTCCAAGCTGATGGCGCAGAAGATGGGCCACAAAAGCGGGCCCTTCGACAAGCGCCTTGCCAAGTCGCTGCGGCGGGCGCCCGCAAGTGTGAAAAAGGCCGCGCAGGGCTTTACCCAGGCGCGCCAGTTGACCCAGCATCCCAAGCTGCGCCACCAGGTGGACGGGCCCAAGCTGCAAGTGCAGTTCGCGACGCTGGTCGACTATCTTACCCGGATCGACGTGGCCGACCGGCGTAGGGGGTTGATCTTGTCCACTCTGGGCAGTGTCAGTTTCGGTCTTTTGGTGGTCTTCGCGGCCTTTATGGCCTGGCTGATATGGCGCGGCTATCTGTAGCCCATGGCGCCCGGTGCAGAGCCCCGCGAAACACCACTGTCACCGTGACAAAGCTGACGTACAGCAGAAGATACCACGATCCCATCTTGGCAAAGCTCACCTGATCAAACGGGTTCTGTCCTGCATATAGCCACGTGCCAGTCATCGTCCCGATATTCTCGGCTAGCCACAGGAAAAAGCCGGACAGAAATGCGGCCAGTGGCAGGGGCATCCAATACCAGTTCTCTCCGATCCGGAACCAGATACGGGTGCGCAGGTAGAGGATCAGCGTGGCTGCAAACAGTGCCAGTCGGATGTCGGGCAGGAAGTGATGGGCAAAGAAGTTCACATAGATCGCCGTCGCCAATACCAAGGTCGTCCAGAATGGCGGGTAGGGCGCGAATTGCATGTCGAACAGGCGGATCACGCGGGCCATGTAGCTGCCGACAGATGCATACATGAAGCCCGAAAACAGCGGCACCCCCATCAGTTTCAACACCCCCGGTTCGGGATAGGCCCAACTGCCGGCCTGAACCTTGAACAGCTCCATCGCGGTGCCGGTCAGATGGAACAGCAGGATGACGCGGGCCTCGGCCCAGCTTTCAAGCTTGAGCGCAAGGAACAGTGCTTGCAGGCTGATCGCCACGACGACCAGAAAGTCATAGCGGTGAAACGCCCAGTCCGGTTGCCAGATCGCGCGGGTCAGCAGGATCGCGCCCAAAAGGCAAATGCCGAACAGGCAGGCCCAGCCCTGTTTCAGCACGAACATGACGAACTCGGCCGCCCAATGGGGCAGGCGCGCGCGCATCCAGTCGCCTAAGCTGCGTTCAATTCCAAGGGTTTGTGGGGCGTGTTCGGGCATAATCGACAATCAAAATGAATTTTGGAATGCCCCATATAAAAGCGCCGCCGCTGGGCTGTCCAGCGGCGGCGCCTAATCACGCATCTGTCCCGATTACAGGTTCGGGTAGAGCGGGAACTTCTGGCACAGGGCCTCAACTTCGGCCTGCACCTTGGCTTCGACTTCGGCGTTGGCTTCTTCACCATTGGCGGCCAGGCCGTCGACGACCTCGACGATCCAGTCGGCGATCTGGCGGAACTCGGCCTCGCCGAATCCGCGGGTGGTGCCGGCGGGGGTACCCAGACGGATGCCGCTGGTGACCATCGGTTTTTCCGGATCGAACGGGATGCCGTTCTTGTTGCAGGTGATGTGCGCGCGCTCCAGCGCCTTTTCGGTCGCGTTGCCTTTGACGCCTTTGGGGCGCAGGTCAACCAGCATCACGTGGGTGTCGGTGCCACCGGTCACGATGTCCAGGCCGCCCTTCATCAGCTGATCTGCCAGGGCAACGGCGTTTGCACGTACCTGTTTCTGGTAGGTCTTGAACTCGGGTCGCAGCGCCTCGCCGAAGGCCACGGCCTTGGCCGCGATCACGTGCATCAGCGGGCCGCCCTGAATACCGGGGAAAATGGCCGAGTTGACCTTTTTCGCGATGTCCGGGTTGTTGGTCAGGATCATGCCGCCACGCGGGCCGCGCAGGGTTTTGTGCGTGGTTGTGGTGGCCACGTCGGCATAGGGGAAGGGCGAGGGATGCTCGCCCGCCGCGACCAGACCGGCAAAGTGGGCCATGTCGACCATCAGATAGGCGCCAACGCTGTCGGCGATCTCGCGGAACTTGGCAAAATCGATCTGACGCGGAATGGCCGAGCCGCCGGCGATGATCAGCTTGGGCTGATGCTCGGTCGCCAGTTCCTGAACCTGGTCATAGTCGATCAGGTTGTCCTGCTTGCGCACGCCGTACTGGATGGCGTTGAACCATTTGCCCGACTGGTTGGGGGCGGCGCCGTGGGTCAGGTGACCGCCCGAGGCCAGGTTCATTCCCAAAATGGTGTCGCCGGGCTTGATCAGCGCGGTGAAAGCACCTTGGTTGGCCTGAGAGCCCGAGTTGGGCTGTACGTTGGCGAACTCACAACCGAACAGCTCTTTGGCGCGATCGATGGCCAGTTGCTCGGCCACGTCCACGTACTGGCAACCGCCATAGTAACGACGGCCGGGATAACCTTCGGCGTATTTGTTGGTCATGACAGAGCCCTGGGCCTCCATCACGGCGGCCGAAACGATGTTTTCGGACGCAATCAGCTCGATCTCGTGGCGCTGGCGACCCAGCTCATCGGTGATCGACTTGAAAAGTTCGGGATCGCGCGAGGCAAGCGCTTCGGTGAAGAAACCGGAATCGGACATTCATATGCTCCGTCATGGCAGTTGGATGGCGCGTACCTAAAGGAAACATGACACAGAAGAAAGACCCGAATGCGACCATGCGGCAGTTGATGACGGCAGGGCTGGCACCTAAGGCAATCTTGTGGTTCGATTAGGAACGGAATGAGCCGCTTAGGAAACAGGGCAGGGCAGGCATGACGCTACGCATCGCATTTACAGCCAGTGACGCGCATACCGCGCAAACCGCTCGTGCGGCGCTGGTCAGCCGCTATGGCTCGGTCCCCGAGGAAGAGGCCAACGTGATCGTCGCCCTTGGCGGGGATGGCTTTATGCTGCAGACCCTGCACCGGACCCAGCATCTGGACGTGCCGGTCTATGGGATGAACCGCGGCACCGTGGGCTTCTTGATGAATGAATACGCCGAAAGCGATTTGCTGGATCGTCTGTCGGACGCAGAAGAGGCGGTCATCAACCCCTTGTCGATGAAAGCAACTTGCGAGGATGGCTCGGTGCATCAGGCGCTGGCGATCAACGAGGTCTCGGTGCTGCGGGCTGGCCCCCAAGCGGCACGCCTAAAGATCACCGTAGATGGCCGGTTGCGGATGGAAGAGCTGGTCTGCGATGGTGCGCTGCTGGCGACACCTGCTGGATCGACGGCCTATAACTATTCGGCGCATGGGCCGATCCTGCCGATAGGTTCAGACGTGCTGGCGCTGACCGCGATCGCACCGTTCCGGCCGCGGCGCTGGCGCGGGGCGTTGCTGCCGAAAACCGCGAATGTGCGCTTTGACGTGGTCGACCCGGACAAGCGCCCGGTAATGGCGGATGCTGACAGCAATTCGGTCGAGAACGTGATCAGTGTCGAGATCCGCTCGGAACCTGATATCGCGCACCGCATCCTGTTCGACCCCGGTCACGGGCTGGAAGAACGCCTGATTCGAGAGCAATTCGTTTAATAGAAGCGCACGCGCGTCAGGTTGACCGGCCCGTCTTCCGGTAGGATCGCATAGCTGTGCAGAGTCTCGGGCCGCGGTGATCGGCGCAACACGCCGCCAATTGGTGTGAAATCGGAAAGTAGCAGGTTCACAGTCTGCCAATCGCGCGTCACGGGCAGTTCAGCCCGATACCCTTGCCCCGGTCGCATCGACGCAGTGCGCAGGATCATTGCGCAGGCCTCAGCCTCGCCGCTGAGAGCGACCAACACGCCGCGTGTATTAGTCGCGAGTGGCCGAACAATGCGGACCAGCCCACCCGCAGCGCGTGGCGGCTCGGCGGGTTCGGGCGGCAGCGCAGGTGTGCCGGCGCAAACGGGCGCGGGCTCCAGCGCGAAATCGTCAAACAGCAGCATTGTCGGGCGATCCCCTGAAAGATCCGTTCGCGAATCGAGAATTACAGATGTTCTATTTTTGTTCTCTTTTCTGCCCGCATGCAATCCCCCACCTCTGCCCGCATGCAATCCCCCACCGATCTGCCGCAAAAGAAAAGCCCCGCACTAAGGCGGGGCCAGTCGGGGGTTTGAATTGTCTTGTGCTTACTTGGCGTAGCCGATGGTTTGCAGCGCCTCTTTGATCTCGTCCAGGATGACCGGATCATCGATGGTGGCGGGCATCTTGAACTCTTTACCATCCGCGATCGAAACCATGGTGCCGCGCAAAATCTTGCCCGAGCGGGTCTTGGGCAAACGATCCACCACGACCGCCAGTTTAAAGGCCGCCACGGGTCCGATTTTCTCGCGGACCAGTTTGACGACTTCCTTGACCACCTCGGCGTTGTCGCGATCCGCGCCAGCGTTCAGGCACAAGAAGCCAACCGGCATCTGGCCTTTCAGCTGGTCGGTCACACCAATCACAGCGCATTCGGCCACATCGGGATGAGAGGCCAGCACTTCCTCCATGCCGCCGGTAGACAGACGGTGGCCCGCCACGTTGATCACGTCATCGGTGCGCGCCATGATGTAGACATAGCCGTCTTCATCGATCATGCCCGCATCGCCGGTTTCGTAATAGCCGGGGAAGGTGTTCAGATAGGACTTTTTAAAGCGCTCTTCAGCGTTCCACAGCGTCGGCAGCGTACCCGGAGGCAGCGGTAGCTTGATCGCGATCGCGCCCAGGGTGCCCGCGGGTACGGGGTGTCCCGCATCATCCAGGATTTCAACTTCATAACCCGGCATTGGCACGGTAGGAGAGCCCAGCTTGGTCGGCAGTTCCTCGATCCCAAGGGGGTTCGCGGCGATGGCCCAACCGGTTTCGGTCTGCCACCAGTGATCCACAACGGGCACGTTCAGCTGTTCCTGTGCCCAGACGATGGTGTCGGGGTCAGCACGCTCGCCGGCCAGGTACACTTGTTTCAGGCAGGACAGATCATATTTTTTGACGTATTCGCCGGTCGGGTCCTCGCGTTTCACCGCGCGGAAGGCCGTGGGGGCGGTGAAGAACGATTTGACCTTGTGTTCGGAAATCACCCGCCAGAAGGTCCCCGCGTCGGGGGTACCAATGGGTTTGCCCTCGAAGACGATAGTTGTGTTGCCGTGGATCAGCGGGCCATAGCAGATGTAGCTATGGCCAACGACCCAACCCACGTCCGAGGCCGCCCAGAACACATCGCCCGGATCGACGTTATAGAGGTTCTTCATCGTCCAGTTCAGCGCGACCAGCTGGCCTGCGGTGTGGCGGATGACGCCCTTGGGCTGACCCGTAGTGCCCGAGGTGTACAGGATATAGGCGGGGTGGTCGCCTTCGACCGGGACACATTCGGCCGGCTCGACACCGTATTGGAAGCCGTGCCAGTTGAAGTCACGACCGGGGATTAGCTCGGCCACTTCCTGTTCGCGCTGGAAGATGACGGTAAAGTCGGGCTTGTGCTCGGCCAGATCGATGGCGCCGTCCAGCAGAGGCTTGTAGTGGACCACGCGGCCCGGCTCCAACCCGCAGGATGCAGCGATGATGGCCTTGGGTTTGGCGTCGTCAATCCGCACGGCCAGTTCGTTCGCGGCAAAGCCACCGAACACGACCGAGTGCACGGCGCCAAGGCGCGCGCAGGCCAGCATGGCCTCAAGCGCTTCGGGGACCATCGGCATGTAGATGATGACGCGGTCGCCCTTCTCGATGCCCTTGGCCCGCAGCGCGCCGGCCAGGTTGGCAACACGGTTGCGCAGCTCGACATAGCTGATTTCGCGCTTGGTGTGGGTGATGGGCGAATCGTAGATGATCGCGGTTTGCTCGCCCCGGCCATTTTCGACGTGACGGTCGACGGCGTTCCAGCAGGTGTTAACTTTGGCGTCCTTGAACCATTCGTACAGGGGTGCGTTGTCATCGAACAAAGCCTTGGTTGGGGCGCTGTCCCAGTCGATGGCCTGGGCGGCCTCCATCCAGAAACTTTCCGGATCCGATTTCCAGGCGTTGTACACGTCTTGGTATGCCATTGTATGCCTCCTCCTACGGGTTGCAACTTTGGTACGAAGAGCCAGAGATTCCCGCAACAATTTTGGCAAGACAGCGACAGAATTTCGCACAAGTTTGCAGATTTTAGCCAATTTTCACAAAAACACTTTGCAAAAACGTTGAATATATAACGTTTTCGGCGAAGTTGATGTGTAATTTGCAAACTTTACCGCATTGGGCCGTTTAGGGCCGTATGCCCCCCGAATACAAAAAGGCGGGCCCCGCAGGACCCGCCTTGGCTGCTAATCCGGTGGTTGGATCAGCTGTATTGCGTCACCGGAGTGCCCGCAATGGCAGCCATGTTCAGCAGCCCGCGCGCGGTGATCGAGGGCGAGACGATATGCGCCCGGTTGCCCATGCCCATCAGGATGGGGCCGACCTCCAGTCCGTTGCCCTGAACCTTCAGCGTGTTGCGCACGGCGCTGGCCGTGTCAGCATTGGCAAAGATCAGCACATTTGCAGCGCCCTCGATGCGGCTGTTGGGCAGGGCGCGCTCGCGGATTTCCGGGTCCAGAGCGGTGTCCACATTCATCTCGCCTTCGTAGGCGAAATCGCGCGGACGGCTATCCAGAATTTCCAGGGCCGCGCGCTGACGCAGGCCGGTGCCGGTGTTCAAGTTGCCGAATTGCGATTGCGAGCACAGTGCGATCTTGGGCTCTAGGCCGAAGCGGCGCACGTGACGAGCCGCACCGATCACGCTGCGGGCGATCTCTTCGGCGGTGGGCTTCTCGTTCACATGGGTGTCAGCGATGAACAGAGGACGATCCTCCATGATCATCAAAGACAAGGCGCCATGCGGCTGGCGTGTTTCGTCCGACAGCAGCTGCGTGACATAGTTCAGGTGCCAGCGATACTGACCGAAGGTGCCGCAAATCAGGCTGTCAGCCTCGTTCCGGTGCACCATGATGGCGGCGATGGCCGTGGTATTGGTGCGCATGATCGCCTTGGCCAGATCGGGCGTGACGCCGCGGCGCGCCATGACCTCGTGATAGGTCGACCAGTAGTCATAGTACCGCTTGTCATGTTCGGGGTTCACAACGTGGAAATCGCGATCGGGGCGAACCGTCAGGCCAGCGCGTTCACAGCGGGCCTCGATCACCTCGGGGCGACCGATCAGGATGGGCTGTTCGGTGGTTTCCTCCAGCATGGCCTGAGCTGTTCGCAGCACGCGTTCATCCTCGCCCTCGGCGAAAACGATGCGGCGGCTGGCGGTGCGGGCGGCCTCAAACACAGGGCGCATGAGCAGGGCAGATTTGAATACCGACTGGTTCAGCTTGGCCTTGTAGGCTTCCAGATCCGCAAGTGGGCGTGCGGCGACGCCAGTTTCCATCGCGGCCTTCGCAACCGAGGACGACACGACGCTGGACAAACGCGGATCGAAGGGCTTGGGGATCAGGTAATCCACGCCAAAGTTAAGGCGTTCACCCTGATAGGCCGCGGCCGCTTCGGCGCTGGTGGTGGCGCGGGCCAGTTCGGCGATGCCGTCGATGCAGGCCAGCTGCATCTGGTCGTTGATCTCGGTCGCGCCCACATCCAATGCCCCGCGGAAAATGAACGGAAAGCACAAGACGTTGTTAACCTGGTTGGGATAGTCGCTGCGGCCGGTCGCAATGATCGCATCGGGGGCAACTTCACGTGCCAGTTCGGGCAGGATTTCCGGGGTCGGATTGGCCAGCGCAAAGATCACCGGCTGTTTGGTCATCTTGGCGACCATGTCCTGCGTCAGAACTCCGGGCCCCGACAGGCCCAGGAACATGTCCGCGCCTTCGATGACATCGTCCAGTGTCCGCTTGTCCGAGGCTTGGGCAAAGGCCGCTTTCTGAGGGTTCATATCCTCGGTCCGGCCTTCATAGACCAGCCCGTGGATGTCGCACAGCCAGACGTTTTCACGTTTAACGCCCAGCTTCAGCAGCATGTTCAGGCAGGCGATTCCCGCAGCGCCGCCGCCGGTGCTGACGATCTTGATGTCCTCGAATTTCTTGCCCGCAACGTGCAGGGCATTTTTCGCAGCCGCGCCGACGACAATGGCGGTGCCGTGCTGGTCGTCGTGGAAAACGGGGATGTTCATCCGCTCGCGGCAGAGTTTTTCGACAATAAAACAATCAGGAGCCTTGATGTCCTCAAGGTTGATTGCACCAAACGTTGGCTCCATCGCGCAGACCAGATCGGCCAGCCGCTCGGGGTCGGTTTCATTTAGTTCAATGTCAAAACAATCGATATTGGCGAACTTCTTGAATAGGACAGCTTTGCCCTCCATCACCGGTTTGCTGGCCAGCGCCCCGATATTGCCAAGGCCCAGAACGGCCGATCCGTTTGACACGACAGCCACCAGATTGCCGCGCGCCGTGTATTTGCTGGCGTTTGCGGGGTCTTCCTTGATCTCAAGGCAGGCCTCGGCGACGCCGGGCGAGTAGGCGCGGCTTAGATCGCGTCCATTCGCCAAAGGCTTGGTGGCGCGGATCTCAAGCTTCCCTGGTTTGGGATACTCATGATAAAACAGCGCCGCGTCGCGCAGCGCCTCTTTCGAATTGTCGGACATCGGTTCCTCCCGATTGAAACTAGTTTAGCCTTAAACAAAAGGCCGAAGAAAGAAAAGAGACGTTAGGTCATCTTAGACCCTATGCCGCAGCCGGTCTTGCAAATCTTTGGAACCAGACGCAAAGTTTTGCGCATTACAAAGGAGTCCTGCCATGTCCTTGTTGGATGCTGCCCGCGCTGTGCGGGAAAACGCCTATGCCCCTTATTCGAAATTCAAGGTCGGTGCGGCCGTCCGCTCGGTCAGTGGCGCTGTCTATTCGGGGTGTAACGTGGAAAACGTCGCTTACCCCGAAGGCACTTGCGCCGAAGCGGGCGCCATCGCGGCCATGATCGCCGCAGGCGAGACTGAATTGGTCGAGGTTTGTGTGATCGCCGACAGCCCTCAGCCGGTGACGCCTTGCGGTGGGTGCCGACAAAAGCTGGCTGAATTCGGTCGCGGCGATGTCACCGTGCGCATGGCCACTGTTGATGGGCCTGAAACCACGGTCACCATCGCTGATCTGCTGCCCGGCGCCTTCGATCGATCGCACATGGACCGGACCTGAACGCTCATGGACGCCCGTGAGACCTTGATGCGGTTGCGTGACGGGCTGACCCCCGACGATGCCGAACTGCGCGCCTTTGCGATGGGGCTTGCCGATGGCTCGGTTAGTGATGCGCAGGCCGGGGCGTTTGCCATGGCCGTCTGCACGCGCGGGTTGCCGGGGTCCGGGCGGGTAACGCTGACCCAAGCCATGCGAGATTCGGGCGACGTTCTGAAATGGGATCTGGATCGCCCCGTGCTGGACAAGCATTCAACCGGAGGCGTGGGCGATTGTGTTTCGCTGATCCTTGCCCCGGCGCTGGCAGCATGCGGGGCGGCCGTGCCGATGATCTCGGGGCGGGGGCTGGGTCATAGCGGCGGCACACTGGACAAGCTGGAAGCAATCCCGGGCTTCAGAACGCAAGTTCAAACTGATGAGCTGCGTCAGATCGTTCACCAAATAGGCTGTGCCATCGTCAGTGCCAGCGCGGATATCGCACCTGCAGACAAGCGGCTTTATGCGGTGCGCGACGTCACCGGAACGGTCGAAAGCATCGACCTGATCACCGCCTCGATCCTGTCCAAAAAGCTGGCCGCCGGACTGGAGGGGTTGGTGCTGGACGTCAAAGTTGGCTCGGGTGCGTTCATGAAAACAGCTGACGATGCAAGAGAGTTGGCGCAGAGCCTTGTGACTACGGCCAATGGGGCCGGGTGCCGGACCAGCGCGCTGATCACTGATATGTCTCAGCCCCTGGCCTCCAACTTGGGTAACGCACTGGAACTGGCCAGCGTCATGCGGGTTCTGTCTGCAGACGCGCAAGATCGGCTGTTGCAGGTGACGCTTGCGCTGGGGGCAGAGCTTTTGGCGCAAGCCGAGATTTATGAAGATGCACAATCAGCGTCTGACGCGCTGAAGCGTACCATTGCAGACGGCACTGCAGCCGAGGTTTTTGGCCGGATGATCGCAGCCCAGGGCGGGCCTGTGGATTTCGTCGAGTCATGGCAGCGATATCTGCCCGCCGCGCCCGTCACCATGGCCGTTCCCGCCCCGGTTTCGGGTTATGTGGCCGGATGGGATGGTGTCACGCTGGGCATGGCTGTGGTGCATCTGGGCGGAGGGCGCCAAGTCGAGACCGACCAGATAGACCCAACCGTCGGATTAGAGAACGTGGCGCCTTTGGGCACGCGCGTTCAGGCCGGTGACCCCGTGGCGGTTATCCATGCAGCGGATCGATCTCAGGCGGAAGTTGCAGTGAGTCGCGTTCAAAAAGCCATTACGATCAACGAGGTAGCGCCGGTTCAGCCTCTGCTCATCCACGAGAGGATCACCTGATGCCGCGTGCGTTTCTGGTTGTGATGGATAGCGTTGGCATCGGCGGCGCCCCGGATGCAGATCAGTTTTTCAACGGATCCTTGCCGGATACCGGGGCGAACACCGTGGCGCATATTGCACAAGAATGCGCAGCCGGACGGGCCGAGAAGGGGCGCAGCGGCCCCCTTTGCCTGCCTCAATTAGACGCGATGGGATTGGGGGCGGCGGTGCGGTTGGCCTCGGGTGATGACACGCCGGGTCTGACGCATGATCCCGCTGGCTTGTGGGGCGCCGCGACCGAGCTGAGCCGGGGCAAGGATACCCCCTCGGGCCATTGGGAACTGGCGGGCGTGCCGGTGCCTTGGGACTGGCATTATTTCCCCGATTCCTCTCCGGCCATTCCGGCAGATATCACCGACAAAGTTCAGCAAATCTGCGGCGCTGGGGGCGTGTTGGGAAACTGCCATGCCTCGGGCACGCAGATCATCGCCACCCATGGCGCCGAGCATCTGCGGACCGGTTGGCCAATCCTGTATACCTCGGCTGACAGTGTGTTGCAGATCGCCGCCCACGAACAGCATTTCGGCCTGGAACGCTTGTTGAACCTGTGCAAACAGCTGGCGCCCATGGTGCACGAGCGCAAAGTCGGCCGGGTCATCGCGCGGCCGTTTGTGGGCTCTGAGGCAGAGGGATTCACCCGCACGACAAATCGCAAGGATTTCGCAATCGCCCCGCCCAGCCCGACGTTGTGCGATTGGGTGCAGTCTGCCGGGCGGCCTGTTTACGCGGTTGGGAAAATCGGGGACATCTTCTCGATGCAGGGGATCGACGAGGTGCGAAAGGGCACGGACGCGCAGTTGATGATGCATCTGTCAGATCTGGTGGACGAGGCCGCAGACGGCAGCCTGACCTTCGCCAATTTTGTCGAATTCGACAGCCTGTATGGCCACCGCCGCGACGTGTCAGGCTATGCGCGTGCGCTTGAATGGTTTGACACCGAAGTAGGCAAGATCCTACCTGGTTTGCGCCCGGGTGATTTGCTGTTGATCACCGCAGATCACGGCAATGACCCCACCTGGAGCGGAACCGATCACACCCGTGAACGGGTGCCTGTTTTGGGCTATGGACTGGGCGCCCAACCTGTTGGCAACGTGATGTTTTCTGATATAGCAGCCTCGGTGGCGACGCATTTGGGTGTTGCTTCTCTTGGCCCGGGAAAATCGTTCATATGAGCTGGAAATCCACCCCAAAAATTGAGCTTCACCAGCATATCGAGGGCGCCGCTCCCCCGGGGTTCATTCGCGGGTTGGCGCAGGAAAAATCGGTCAATCTGGACGGTGTTTTTGACGGACGCGGCCACTATGCCTTTGGCGATTTCGCGCGTTTTCTACAGGTCTACGAGGCCGCCACCGAGGTGCTGAAAACACCTCAGGATTACCAACGTCTGACCCGCGCCGTGCTGGAACAATGCGCAGATCATGGGGTGATCTACGCCGAGACCTTTATCAGCCCTGATTTCTGCGGTGGCCGCGACTTGGGCGCTTGGCGCGAGTATCTTCATGCTATCCAAGAGGCCGCGGACGAGGCCGAAACTGACATGGGAATTATTCTGCGCGGCATCGTGACCTGCGTGCGTCATTTCGGGCCGGACAAGGCCAAAGAGACTGCAATCTGCGCGGCCGAAACGGCGGGCGACTGGATTGTGGGTTTCGGCATGGGCGGAGATGAAACCATGGGCACGCAGGGTGACTTCGCATGGGCCTTTGACTGCGCCCGCGAGGCCGAATTGCGGCTGACCACACATGCGGGCGAATGGGGCGGGCCGAGCGCGATCCGGCAGGCGCTGGAGCTGGGGGTCGACCGCATCGGCCACGGTGTCCGTGCGATTGAGGATCCGGCTTTGGTCGATCACCTGGCCGAAACGGGCACCGTGCTTGAGGTTTGTCCCGGTTCAAACGTGGCGCTGGGGCTCTATCGTGATTTTGCCCATCACCCCATTGCACGCCTGCGCGATGCAGGAGTAAAGGTGACAGTATCCACCGATGATCCGCCGTTTTTCCACACAACGATGACGCGGGAATTCGAAGAGCTGGAGCGCGCTTTTGGCTGGGGCGAAGAAGACTTTGCCGCGCTTACGCAAACATCTCTGGCGGCGGCGTTCTGCGACGAACTCACCCGCGAGAAACTGAAAAAACGATTGGAGACAGCATGACTGACCACCTTACCGTTGTTGACCACCCGCTGGTGCAGCATAAGCTTTCGATCATGCGCGACAAAGCGACCTCGAGCGCCAGTTTCCGTCGCCTTCTGCACGAGATCAGCCAGCTTTTGGCCTATGAAATCACCCGCGAGATGGAAATGACCACCAAAACCGTCGAAACCCCGATGGAGACGATGGAGGCCCCGGTTCTGGCGGGGAAAAAGATGGCGCTGATCTCGATCTTGCGGGCGGGGAACGGCCTGTTGGACGGTGTGCTGGAGCTTATCCCGGCCGCGCGTGTTGGCTTTGTGGGTCTATATCGTGACGAGAAAACGCTGGAGCCGGTGCAGTATTACTTCAAGGTGCCCGAGAGCCTTGAGGATCGTCTTGTCATCGCCGTGGATCCGATGCTGGCAACGGGCAATTCGTCCGCAGCCGCGATTGACTTGCTGAAGCAGGCAGGCGCCAAGAACATCCGTTTCATGTGCCTGTTGGCCGCCCCCGAAGGCGTTGCCCGGATGAAGGAAGCGCACCCCGATGTGCCTATCGTTACGGCCGCTTTGGATCGTTGTCTGAATGACAAAGGATATATCATGCCGGGACTAGGTGATGCGGGTGACCGGATGTTTGGCACAAAATAAGCTGCAGAGCTTTACTCAAACACCCAAATCGTGCAAGTTTTGGCAAAAGCCTTTCCATGGGGTCCTCATGCCGTTTTCAAAAGTTCTGTCTTCCGCTGTTTTTGCACTGATCCTTGGGGCTGGCGGCGTTGCCGCGCAGGGTCTTGGGGGCACGGGAATGCCAGCCGAATTCCCACCGGCCTCGTATAAGGGTAAGCAATATGTGGACAGCCGTGGGTGTGTCTACATCCGCGCCGGCGTTGATGGAAACGTGACCTGGGTGCCGCGCGTGACCCGCTCGCGTCAGCCGATTTGCGGGGCCCAGCCGACCTTTGCCAAGGCGGCCCCGGCGCCCGAGCCCAAACCAGTGGCCGCGCCCAAGCCAAAAACCAAAGTGGTTCAAGCGCCCAAGCCCGCCCCCAAGGCCGCGCCCAAACCTGCGCAGACCCCAAAACCGGTGCCCAGCCGCGTGGTTCGCGCCACCAAACCCGCACCCGCCGCACCCAAGCCGGTGATCGTGAAGGCCCCTGCGCCCAAGCGCGTTGCCCCGGCACAGATCGAAGCGCCCAAGATGGCCTCGTGCCCCAATTTCGGGGCCAGCGGAAAATATATGACCGGCCCTGGTCTGCGTTGCGGCCCGCAAGATGTATCACCCGTGGGTTACAGCAATGGGGCTGACATGGTTTCCATTACTCCGAGGCCCCGGATTCTGCCGCGTCAGGTTTTCGAGGCTGTGCCCGCAACCTCGCGTGACGTGAAAGTGCCCGCTGGCTACAGGCCCGTGTGGGAGGATGATCGGCTGAACCCACAGCGCGGTCCTCGCGGCGCGACCGGGCAAGCACAGATGGAGCTGGTCTGGACCAACACCGTTCCGCGTAAGCTGGTTGAAAAACGCACCGGCCGGGATGTAACCCGCTTTAACCCGAACGTGACCTATCCCTATACCGATCTTGCCACGCAACAGCGCACCAAGGCCTTCGCTTATATGAAAAAGCCGGTTGTTGCGACCAAGGGCACGACAACGAAAACGGTCAAGCCTCGGGCGGTGGTGTCCAGCAAATCGGCGCCGGCGACCAAACCGGTTGTGACCAGTGGCAAGAAATACGTGCAGGTTGGCACATTCGGTGTGCCTGCCAACGCGCAGCGGACTGCGGCGCGGTTGCAGGGCTCGGGCCTGCCGGTGCGGATCGGCCGCTATTCCAAGGGCGGCAAGCAGTATCAGATCGTGATGGCAGGGCCTTTCGGTTCGGCCCAGCAACTGAATGCGGCCCTTGCAACAGCCCGAGGTGCCGGGTTCCGCGACGCGTTCCTGCGTTAACTCATTCGGCGTCACAGATTTCCTGAAGACGGACCCACTCGGCATCCTGCAGGATCACCGGGGCCGTCTGACCACGCAGAGGGTCGGCCTCGATCAGGGGCAAGGTCGCCTCGCCGGACACGTCCAGGGCATAGGCATAGGGCGCGGCGGGGATTTGCGCCTGCCCAAAGGCCTGCAGCAAGGCCTGATCGGGCACAGGGCTGCGAGGATTTGCCAGAACGGTTTCGGCATATCCGGCCAATGTGTCCTGCGGTAGCGTTCCGGTGGTCAGCAGGCGCAGCGTGTCGGTAAAGCCGCTTTGGTCCAGCAGCTGCGCCAGCGGGTCAACCTGGGCGCTGCGCGTCAGCTCGGCCAGCACAAAGCCCGCGACGACGGCGGGATCCTCGTATTCCTCGATCAGGCGACGGCTTATCAGCAGGATCTGACCGGGCAGCATCACTGTTTCAGACAGGCCCGCGCGCATCACCACGATCTGGCGGGCGCCATGGCCAGCAAGCTGCACCCGCGTGGCCAGATGGTCCAGAACCGCTGCCGTGCCCGGCGCTGCGCAGGTCTGGCCGGTCAGGCGTTCGGCGTGGGTCAGCAGCCGGGCGCCCAGATCCTGGCGCTTGACCTCGGGGACGACGCGAACGGTGTGGCGCAGCATCGCGCCGGGCAGCCACAAAGTGCCCAACAGCCCCATGGTCAGCACCACAAACCCCAGGATCATCAGGCGCAAACGCCCGGGTTTGGCCCGTCCGCGCCCGACGGCCTGACGCAGTTTTTCGATGGCGCTGATCATCTCGGATTCCGTGTCAGGCAGTTCCAAAACTTCATCAGGATCGCCATCGGGGTGATAGATCGCGGGGGTCTCGCCGGGGTTGGCGCGTTCGATCGCGGCCAGAGACCAGTGGGTCAGCGGGCGTTCCTGTGAATCGGTGATGACCAGCGTGGCATCGCCGATCGAGACGATCACCTCGCGTCGCTGTGTGTCCGCGTCGGGGCGCCATAGACCAGTGGCTTCGATCCGCTGGTATTTCTCAAGTGCCGTCATTCCGGGCTGCCCTGCCTCTTTCGTTACCTGTTGAATAACACGGGCAGGGCGGGGGCGTCCATCCGCCCCCGTTCACATCCGTTTCAGCGATTTGGCGCCTAAAGGGATTTTGCGATGGTGCGCAGCTCGAACTTCTGGATTTTCCCGGTCGAGGTTTTGGGCAGTTCCTGGAAAACCACCTTCTTCGGGGTTTTGAACCCGGCCAGATGCTCGCGCGCAAAGGCGATCATCCCGGCCTCGTCTGCGCTGTGGCCGTCCTTGAGTTCAACAAAGGCGCAGGGCACCTCGCCCCATTTTTCGTCCGGCTTGGCAACGACCGCGCACAGCAGCACATCGGGATGGCCCATCAGCACGCCCTCGACCTCGACCGAGCTGATGTTTTCCCCGCCCGAGATGATGATGTCCTTGGCCCGATCAGCGATCTGCACATAGGTATCGGGGTGCTGGATCGCGATGTCCCCGGTGTGGAAATAGCCACCCTTGAAGGCCTCGGCCGTGGCTTCGGGGTTCTTCAAATAGCCCTTCATCACCCCGTTTCCGCGCATCACAATCTCGCCCTGAGTGGTGCTATCCATAGGGATTTGTTGCATTTTTTCGTCGACGACGGTGATGTGTTCGTAGATCGGCATGGCCACACCCTGCCGGGCCTTGATCGCGGCGCGATCTGCGCCCTCCAGCGGTTCCCACATCTCTTTCCAGGTGCATTCGGTGGCGGGGCCGTAGACTTCGGTCAGCCCGTAAACCTGCGTCACGTTAAAGCCCATAGGCTCAATCTTGGCCAGCGTCGCGGGGGCAGGGGGGGCGCCTGCGGTGAAAACCTCGACCACGTGATCAAAGTCGCGCCGGTCGCTTTCGGGTGCGTTCACCAACGTATTCAACACGATGGGCGCGCCGCCGAAATGAGTCGCGCCCTCGTCTGCGATGGCATCGAAAACCGCCTTGGCCGTGATGTCGCGGCAGCAGATCACGGTGCCGCCATAGGCAGGCATCAACCACGTGTGGCACCAGCCGTTGCAGTGGAAAAGCGGCACGATGGTCAGGTATTTCGGATGAAGTTGCAGCCGCCAGCTGATCGCCTGCCCCATCGCGTTCAGATAGGCGCCTCGGTGGTGGTAAACCACGCCCTTGGGCCGTCCGGTGGTGCCCGAGGTATAGTTCAGCGCGATGCTTTCCCATTCGTCTTGGGGCATGATCCACTGGAATTCAGGATCGCCCGAGGCCAGTAGCTCTTCATACTCCATATAGTGGCCATGCGCGTGCACGCCGGCCTGATCGTCGGCGACCTCGATCACGATGGGCGCGGGCCCCTCCATGGTCTCGATGGCCTGAGCGACGACGGGCAGGAACTGCGGGTCCACCAGCACCACCTTGGCGCCACCGTGATCCAGGATATATGCAATCGTGTCGGTTTCCAGACGGGTGTTGATCGTGTTCAGAACGGCCCCGCAGGCTGGCACGCCGAAATGGGCTTCGGCCTGGGCGGGCAGGTTGGGAATGACGGTGGCCACCACATCGCCGGGCTGCACCCCCAGCTTGACCAGCCCCGAGGCCAGCCGCGTCACCCGCTCGTGATACTGTGTGTAGGTCTTGCGATGGGTGCCATAGACCACGGCCAGCAGGTCGGGAAACACGTCCTTGGCCCGGTTCAGCCATGACAGGGGCGTCAAGGGAACATAGTTCGCCGCGTTCTTCTCAAGCCCGGTTTCGTCCTGCATCCAGCCCATGGTGTCCTCCTCTGGGGTCTTCAAATCGTGGCGAATTATGCGGGCGATTGGCGTAGGGCACAATTCGTAAGAATGCGTAGATCGGCGATATTTCCGCACGCCGTGGACTTTTCGGCGGGCGGTCAATCGGTTAGCGTCCGCGCATGATCCTGTCGCATGGCCGCCAATATATCTTCATCCACATTCCCAAGACGGGGGGCACCTCCATGGCATTGGCGCTGGAGGCGCGCGCCATGAAGGATGATCTTATGCTGGGGGACACCCCCAAGGCAAAGCGTCGCCGCTCGCGGGTGTCAGACAGCCAGGCGGCGGGGCGGCTGTGGAAACACTCAACCCTTGCCGATATCGACGGATTGGCAACGCCCGCGCAAATTACCGAGTATTTCACCTTCACCCTGGTGCGAAACCCCTGGGATCGGGTGGTTAGCTATTACCACTGGCTGCGCGACCAGAACTTCGACCATCCCGCCGTTCGCTTGGCAAAATCTCATGATTTCAGTGGGTTCATCAATCATCCGCATACGCAGATATCGCTCAAGTCGGCACCCTATGCTTTTTATATGACCGATCTCAGGGGGCGCGAGCAGTGCAATTGCTACATCCGGCTGGAGCATTTTGAAAAGGACGCCCAGCCCTTGTGGGATCAC
This sequence comes from Thalassovita sp., assembly GCF_965218685.1. Classification (GTDB taxonomy): domain Bacteria; phylum Pseudomonadota; class Alphaproteobacteria; order Rhodobacterales; family Rhodobacteraceae; genus Thalassobius. The sequence continues at coordinate 1,540,961 of NZ_OZ244657.1, forward strand.
CTTGGGTTCAAGCTCGAGCTGGGCCACGTGAACCGGTCAAACCGTGTGGGCTATCACAGGTATTACACGGACGCGGACGCCGCGTTGGTTCATGATATCTGCGCGGATGACATCGCGCGTTTCGGCTACAGCTACGACTAAACTCCGCGCTCTGAACGCAGCGCCAGCGGCCCGCAGGGCTGATCCGGCCTGCGCGTCAGCGCAGTCCGCTTAATAGCAAACGCGCCCCCGTTTCCGGGGGCGCGCCTTTCCTTGTCTGTCCGGCTTAGGCTGCGGATTTTGCCTCGGGGTCGAACCGGCCATAGAAGCTTTGGCCCTTTGCCGCCATGTCCCGCAGCAGATCGGGGCATTTGAACCGCTCACCATAGGCCGCTTCCAGCTCGTCACAGCGTTGGGCGGCGTATTCGGCGCCCAGCATGTCCAGCCAGCTGTAGGGCCCACCGGTCCAGGGCGCAAAGCCCCAGGCCAGGATCGCGCCCACGTCACCTTCGCGGATGTCTTCAACAACACCTTCTTCCAGTGCGCGCACCGCTTCCAGCACCTGCGCGAACATCAGGCGGTCCTTGACGTCCTGAATGTCCGGAAGCTCTTCGGCGGCCGGATATTTCTCGGTGATGCCCTGCCAATAGCCCTGGCGCTTGCCCTTCTCGTCATAGTCAAAGAAGCCCGCCTTGGATTTGCGGCCCAGACGGCCCAGCTCTTCCATCCAGAAGATCAGATCGTCCGAGGGACTTTCAGGATAGGCGTCGCCCATCGCGGCCTTGGTCGCGCGGGCAATCTTGGCGCCCAGATCGACCGAGGTTTCGTCCGTCAGCTGGATCGGCCCCACGGGGAAGCCCAACTGCTGCGCCGCGTGATCGACCATTGCCGCCGGGGTGCCCTCGGTCACGATGCGCATTGCTTCGTTCATGTAGGGGATGATGCAGCGGTTGCAGTAGAAGAACCGCGCGTCATTGACCACGATCGGGGTTTTGCGGATCTGGCGGACGTAATCCAGCGCCTTGGCCACCGCGCGGTCGCCGGTTTCCTTGCCTTTAATAATCTCGACCAACAGCATGCGTTCGACCGGGCTGAAGAAGTGGATGCCGATGAACTGCTCGGGGCGCACGGACGCCTTGGCCAAGCCGGTGATCGGCAGGGTCGAGGTGTTCGAGGCAAAGATGCAATCCTCGGGAATGATCGCCTCGACCTTCTTGGTCATATCAGCCTTCACGCCGGGGTCTTCGAACACCGCCTCGATGATCAGGTCACAGCCTTTCAGCGCGTCCAGATCGGGAGTGGCGGTGATGCGGGCCAGCAGGGCCTCTTTCTTCTCAGGGGTGGCTTTGCCGCGTTTGATGCCCTTGTCCATATAGGTTTCCGAGTAGGCCTTGCCGCGATCCGCCGCCTCTTGGTCGCGGTCGATTAGGACCACTTCCATGCCAGCTTGCGCGCTGACCAGAGCAATACCGGCACCCATCATGCCCGCGCCCAGAACGCCGATTTTCTTGACCGATTGATCGGGCACGTCCTTGGGACGCACGGCGCCTTTTTCCAGTGCTTCCTTGTTCAGGAACAGCGACCGGATCATGGCCGCCGAGGACGGGTTCATCAGGATGTTGGTGAACCAGCGGGCTTCGATTTTCAGGGCGGTGTCGAAGGGCACCAGGGCACCTTCGTAGACCGCACTGAGCAGGGCTTTGGCAGCAGGGAAAGCACCATTGGTGTTGGCGTTCACCATGGCCGAGGCGCCCACGAAAGTCGGGAAGCCAGCGGGGTGATACGGCGCACCGCCGGGCATTTTATAGCCCTTCGCGTCCCAGGGTTTGACCAGATCGGCGTCCTTGGCGTTCAGCACCCATTCGCGGGCAGCCGCAATCGGATCCTCGACGACCTCGTCAATGATGCCCGCGCCCTTTGCTTTTTTCGGGTCAACCAGCTTGCCTTGCAGCAGGAACGGGCTGGCGCCCATCGCGCCCATCTTGCGGACCAGGCGGGTGGTGCCGCCTGCGCCCGGGAAAATGCCGACCATGATTTCCGGCAGGCCGATCTTGGCCTTGGGGTTGTCAGCGGCAAAGATACGGTGCGTGGACAGGGGCAGCTCCAGCCCGATGCCAACGGCGGTGCCGGGCAGGGCGGCCGCAATCGGTTTGCCGCCTTTCTTGGTTTTGAAGTCCATCCCGGCCAGTTCGATCTTGCGCAGCAGGCCGTGCATTTTCATGGTGCCTTCGAACAGGCCGCGCGCGGGATCGTCGCCCGCATCGGCCTTCATCTTGGCCAGCACGTTAAGGTCCATCCCGCCGGCGAAATCCTTCTTGCCGCTGGTGATGACCACGCCTTTGACGGCCTCGTCGGCCAGCGCGTCGTCGATCAGATCGCTGAGCAGAAGCAGAGCCTCGGCGCTCATGACGTTCATGGACTTACCGGGGCAATCCCAGGTGATGGTGGCGACGCCCTCGGCGTCTTTGGTCATGATGAAATCAGTCATGTCTGTCACTCCTGCCCCGAATTACACGCGTTCGATGATGGTGGCCGCGCCCATGCCGGATGCGATGCACAAGGTGGCCAGGCCGACCTCTTTGTCCTGACGCTCCAGCTCGTCCAGCAGGGTGCCGATGATGATGGCTCCGGTGGCGCCCAGCGGGTGACCCATCGCGATCGAGCCGCCGTTGACATTCACCTTGTCCATGTCCGCGTCAAACGCCTGTTGGAAGCGCAGCACGACCGAGGCAAAGGCCTCGTTGACCTCGCACAGATCAATGTCACTGAACTGCATCCCGGCATCTTTCAGGATCTTCTGCGTGGCGGGCACGGGGCCGGTCAGCATGATCGTCGGCTCGGTGCCGATTTTGCAGGTCTGACGGATGCGCGCGCGCGGCTTCAGGCCGTATTTCTTGCCGAAATCGGCATTGCCGATCAGAACACCAGCCGAGCCATCCACGATACCCGAGCTGTTGCCCGCGTGGTGAATGTGGTTGATCCGCTCCAGATGGGGGTATTTCAGCATCGCGACCTTATCAAAGCCGGGCATCACCTCGCCCATGTCCTTGAACGAAGGTTTCAGCGCGCCCAGACCCTGCATATCGGTGCCGGGACGGATGAATTCGTCATAGTCCAGGATGGTCAGGCCGTTCTGGTCGGTCACCGGGATCACGGATTTGGCGAAACGGTTGTCGTCCCATGCGGCCTTGGCCCGCTTTTGCGATTCCACGGCCAGAGCGTCTGCCTGATCACGGGTAAAGCCATATTCGGTGGCGATGATGTCCGCGGAAATGCCCTGCGGGACAAAGTATTTCTCCATCGCGACCGAAGGATCGGCGGCCACGGCGGCTCCGTCGCTGCCCATGGGCACGCGGCTCATCATTTCGACACCACCGGCGATATAGGCATCACCCGCGCCGCCCTTCACCTGGTTGGCGGCCAGGTTCACAGCCTCCATGCCGCTTGCGCAGAAGCGGTTGATCGACAGGCCGGGGATGGATTCGTCCAGATCCGAGCCCAAAACGGCGGTACGCGCCAGGCAGGCGCCTTGCTCCATTACCTGGGTGACGTTGCCCCAGATCACGTCCTCGACTGCATGGCCTTCCAACCCGTTGCGGTCTTTCAGCGCGTTCAACACGTTCGAGGACAACCGCACTGCGGTTACCTCGTGCAGCGACCCGTCCGGGCGGCCCTTGCCACGCGGCGTGCGCACGGCGTCATAGATATAGGCTTCGGTCATTTTTCGCCTTCCACTTTATGACTAGAGTTCAGTTCACCAGCCAGCCGCCTTGCGACCGGCCGAAATTGTTTAGATTTATCCGCCCGAGCGCGGCATCAGATCATAGGGATGTTGCCATCCCGGCAGGGCGCTGATGTTGCCCAGCCAGCGGTCAATGTTTGCATAGGCCGCGCGATCAAAGCCAAAGGGCTCGGGGTAGTACAAATATCCGCAGCAGCTGAGGTCTGCATTCGTCACGCTGTCTCCGACCAGCCAGTCCTTGCCGTCCAGCGCTTGGTCCAGCACCTTCAGCGCGGCCTGCAGACGGCCAACGTTGAACCCGATCACATCGTCATTTCGGTGCTTTTCGGGCAGGAAGTTCATCAGAAACCGGGTCATCCCGGCCTGGCTGGACATTTTGTGGTTGTCCCAGAACATCCAGCGCATCACCTCGCGGGCCTCTTCGGGGGTGTTGCCGCCGAATTTTCCGGTTTTCTCGGTGATATACATCTGTATGACGCCCGATTGGGTCAGCGTCACGTCGCCATCCACCAGCACTGGCGCCTCGCCCATCACGTTTAACGCGCGGTATTCGGGGCTGCGGGCCGCGCCACTGAAAAAGTCCACCCAGACGGGTTCCCATTCCAGGCCGGACAGCTCAAGCGCCAGGGCAGCCTTGTATGAATTCCCGCTTTCACCAAAACAATAGAGTTTGATCGACATGTACGTTCCTCCCGCCGTCGCGCTTACGCCTGAGATCGAGTGTGGGGAGTTTCCACCACAAAGAAAAGGCGGTGTTTGCCCCGTGACCCGGCGTCAGACCTTGGCACGTTACGTCCATTCTTCCCCGTGCTGTGCGCAGGGGCAGGGTGGGCCACAGGCCCACCCCGTTTCGCTTAGAACTGTTCAGCGTCCAGCGACATCACCGTGTCGGCACCGCTGTTGATGCGGGCCAGGTGAGTCGCCGTGATGGGCAGGCGACGCGCCATGTAGAACCGGCCGGTGGTCAGCTTGGTTTCATAGAAATCCGGATCCTCGGTGCCGTTCTCCAACGCTTCCAGCGAAGCCTTGGCCATTTGCGCCCACATCAGGCCCAGGCAAACGTGGCCGAACAGGTGCATAAAATCATACGAGCCGGACAGCGCATTGTTGGGGTTTTTCATGCCGTTCTGCATGAAGTACGTGCCCGCCGCCTGCAGGTCCTTCGACGCGGCCTTGAGCGGGTCCAGGAAATCGGCTTTCAGCGCCTCGTTGCCCTCGTTTTCCTTGAGGAAGGTTTTCACCAACTCGAAGAAGGCCATGACGTGCTTGCCACCATCCTGAGCCAGTTTGCGGCCTACCAGGTCCAGCGCCTGCACACCGTTGGCGCCTTCATAGATCATGGCAATCCGGGCGTCGCGGGTGAACTGGGACATGCCCCATTCTTCGATATAGCCATGGCCGCCATACACCTGCTGGGCCTGAACGGTCATGTCATAGCCTTCGTCGGTCAGGAAACCCTTGATGACGGGGGTCAGCAGGCTGACCAGCCCGTCGGCATCCTTGTCGCCGTTGCGGTGGGCCTTGTCGATCATGACCGAGCTCCACAGGATGAAGGCGCGCGCGCCCTCGATAAAGCTCTTTTGGTCCATCAGGTTGCGGCGAATATCAGGGTGCACGATCAGCGGATCGGCCGGGCCGTCCGGGTTTTTCACGCCGGTGACGTCGCGGCCTTGCAGGCGGTCCTTGGCATAGATGACAGCATTCTGATAGGCGGCCTCGGCCTGGGTCAGGCCCTGCATGCCAACGCCGATGCGCGCTTCGTTCATCATTGTGAACATGGCGCGCATGCCTTTGTGTTCGTCGCCCAGCAGGTATCCGGTCGCCTCGTCATAGTTCATCACACAGGTCGAGTTGCCGTGGATGCCCATTTTCTCTTCGATCGCGCCACAGCTGACGCCGTTACGTGCGCCGGGGGTGCCGTCCTCGTTGACGATGAACTTGGGCACGATGAACAGCGACACGCCCTTGATGCCTTCGGGGCCGCCGGGGATCTTGGCAAGCACCAGGTGAATGATGTTGTCCGACATCTCGTGCTCGCCAGCCGAGATAAAGATCTTCTGACCCGAGATTTTGTAGCTGCCGTCGTCCTGGGGAACGGCCTTGGTGCGCATCAGGCCCAGATCGGTACCGCAATGCGGTTCGGTCAGGTTCATGGTGCCGGTCCATTCGCAGGACACCATCTTGGGCAGATAGGTGTCTTTCTGCGCGTCGGTTCCGTGCGCCAGAATGGCCGAGGCCGCGCCGTGGGTCAGGCCTTGGTACATCGAGAACGCCTGGTTCGCCGAGCTGAACATCTCGCCCACGGCGATGCCCATGACATAGGGCATGCCCTGACCGCCATATTGCTCGGGCAGGTCCAGGCCGGTCCAGCCGCCTTCGCGCACCTGATCGAATGCCTCTTGGAAGCCTGTTGGCACGCGGACCACGCCGTTTTCCAGAACACAGCCTTCCTTGTCCCCGACAGTGTTCAGCGGCGCCAGAACTTCCGAGGTGATCTTGCCGGCTTCTTCCAGAACAGCGCTGGTGAAATCCGATTCCAGATCGCCATAGCCCGGAACGTCTGATTGGCTGACTTTCAGCAGATCATGCAGCACGAACTGCATGTCTTTCACAGGTGCGGTATAGCTCGGCATGGTCTCTCTCCCATTTGTCGCCGGGGCCCGTTGGGGCTACTCGGCTGCCTTCTTCTCTTGCTTGAGCGAGGTGACCATCTGCTCGCCCCAGCCCATCTGTTCTTTCAGCTCTTCGATGGCCACGTTAAGCTCATCACGTTGCTTTTCCATGTCACGCAGACGGTCCTGCGCCACTTCGAGGGTGCGCTCCAACTGCGTCAGCTGGGCATCCCCCATGTTGTAAAGATCCAGAAGCTGGCGGATTTCCTCCAGGCTGAAGCCGAAGCGCTTGCCGCGCAGGATCAGTTTCAACCGACCGCGGTCCCGATGGGTGAACAGGCGTTTTTGGCCCTCCCGGATCGGGAACAACAGTTCCTTTGCTTCGTAGAAACGCAGCGTGCGTGCAGTGACCCCGAACGCGTCGCACATTTCCCGGATCGTCATGGTTTCATTCGTCGTAGACATTATCCTTGCCCTCCGAAGATTTAACGGATGGTCAAGAAATGAAGTCTCGACCACATCGTTACAATACAAATTGACGTTGACGTAATCGGTACGCTACGTCACTTCGCGCTTGACGTAAGATCAAGCAACGTAACCCTACCCTGGCGGTAATTTCCTTTCGTAACGTCAACGGAAATTTCGACCTGTCAGAACCGAAAAACCCCGCCACAGGGGCGGGGTTCGAATCTGATTTTGCTGTTGGAAACGCGGGTCTAGGCTTTCAGGGAAGCGGCTGTCTGGTCGCGTGATTCGGTCAATTCCTCGATCGCAATGTCCAGCTGGCGGCGCTGTTCTTGCAGGACTTCCAACTGGGCCGTTGCATCTCTGACCCAAGCTTCCATCTGCGCCTGCGTGCCTTCGTTGTCGTAGATCAAAAGCCACTTACGAATGCCTTCGAGCGCGAAACCCCAGCGCCTGCCGTTCAAAATCAGGGTCATCCGAGCCACTTCACGTGGGCCATAATAGCGAGAGCGCCCGTCCCGTTCGGGTTCAAGCAGCTCGATATATTCGTAGTAGCGTAATGTGCGCGGGGTCACATCGAACTTTGCGCACATTTCTTTGAAAGTCAGGCGTGTGTCAGACATTCCAGGCCGTCATATTGGTTAGGTTGCGAACATACTGCATCAGCAGCACGCCGTTGACCACCCCCATAACGTAAGGTCAGAACGTGGCGTCACGGGGTCATGAAGCCGGGGGCAAGAATGTAGAATCCATAGGCCACGATCAGCGCTGGGACGGCCGAGACCAGCGTGGCAAGAACGGCGCTGCGCGGGTTTACGGCAATCGCGGGGAACAGGGCGTCCCCATCGTTCGAGATCGCATTGCCGATCAGCGCTGCAAAGGGCAGGGCGCCGTTGATATACAGCGTCGTCACCAGAACCTGAGGCCCGCAGCCGGGGATAAATCCGACCAGGATGCCGATCAGTGGCAGCAACGGGGCCACTGTCTGAAAGGCGTCTTTCAGGTCAAGCCCGGTGAACAGAACCAGATAATCATAGGCCAGGTAGGCTCCGATCACCCAAACCGAGATAAAGCTGGTCTCCTCGGCCATCCGCGTCGTCGGGGTGTCCGCTGCATTGGTCATCGCTTGCAGCGGTGACAGAGACCAGATCAACAAGCCCAGGAAGGTACCGGCCAGACCTATGGCGCCAAGCAGCGTAAAAGGAACCTGGTCATAAAGGGGAGATTGCAGCAGCTGCAGCACGCCCAGAACAAAGCCCGGCAACGCGATAACAAGGAACAGCAGGTCCCGTTTCCGCAAGGCGCCGATCCGGACGGGCGAAATTACCTTGGTCGGGTCGGTAGCAGGCGGCACAATGTTCAGTTTGTCCACGATCCAGCCCGACAATACACCCACAACAAAGGAAAGCGGCAGCACAACAAGCGCTGCATCGGGCCGCGTGGCGATCAGCAAAAAGGCCGCGTCGCCCATGGTGGCGGTCAGCGTGGCCACGACCGCTCCGAATCCGACATGTCCCGAGCTGTAGGCAGCGACCACAACGACCGCGCCCCCGCAGCCGGGGGTGGTGCCCAGCAGAGCCGCCAGCGGAACCTGCGCCATCTTGGCATTCTGCAGCGCGCTGCCGATGTTGTATTTGAACAACCGCTCAGAGCCATAGAACACCAGCAGCGTCATTCCGACGAAAACCGAAACCTGGAAATAGGCGTCCAGCATCAGCTCGCGGGTCAGGCCGCCCAGTTCTCCGGGGACCAATGCCAGCACCAGCAAAAGTATGACGTAAGGTAACCGGCGTGCCCGGAATGGGCCCAGAAAACCGGGTTTGAACGAAGTATGCGGGGCCGAAGCGTTGGTGTCGAGCTGTGTCATACCAGAATGCATATGAGAATTATTCTCAATTGCAAGAACTAATTCTTGCGCTCGGCTGATTCTGGCCTGAAAAATACTGCAACTGCAAACGAACCGCGCACGGAGGCCCCTTTTGGCACCTGATAATGACATTATCGCCCAGCAGTTCATCTCGGCGATTCCTCATGCCAAGGCGCTGGGGATGGAGTTCACCATCATCGGCGAGGGTCGGGCCGAGATGCGCATGCCCTATGATGAACGCTTTATCGGTGATCCCAAAACCGGGGTGATCCACGGAGGCGCGGTTTTTGCCCTGCTGGATACCACTTGCGGGGCGGCGGTGATGAGCCATCCCAAGGCGCCTGGCGGCACGGCCACGATCGACTTGCGTATCGACTATATGCGCGCGGCCACGCCGGGGCAGGCGATCCGCACCCGCGCGCATTGCTATCGCATCACCAAAACCGTGGCCTTTGTCCGCGCCGAAGCACTTGACGACGACGAAGACCTGCCTGTCGCCACGGCCAGCGGTGCCTTTACCGTCGAAGGAGGCCGCTGATGAACAAGCGCCCCAGACCCGAACCCATGCAGGTCGTCAAGCAGCGCCGCGACGCAGCTTTGAACGCTCTGGTGCATGGTGTGCCTTATATCCAGTTCCTTGGCATCGAGTTTGACCGCCGCGGGGATGAACTGACCGCCGTGCTTCCGTTCGAGGACAAGCTGATCGGCAATCCCATGCTGCCCGCTATCCACGGCGGGGTGACCGCTGCGTTTCTAGAGGTGACGGCGATCATCGGGCTTAGCTGGGCCTATCTGTGGGATGATATCGAAAGCGGGGCGCTGGACGTGGAACAACTGGTCGCCGGCCAGCTGCCGCGTCTACCCAAGACAATTGATTTCACGGTGGATTATCTGCGTTCGGGCCTGCCGCGTGATGCCTATGCGCGCGCGCAGATCAACCGCTCGGGGCGGCGATACGCAAGCGTGCATGTCGAGGCCTGGCAAGACAACCGCCATCGCAACTTTGCCCAGGCTACCGGGCATTTCCTGATGCCGCAATCGGATGGCTGATCCGAACGCGATCACGCACCGACGTGTGTTAAAGATCGCCTTGCCCATTGTTCTGTCCAACGCCACGGTGCCCATTCTGGGGGCCGTGGACACGGGCGTTGTCGGGCAAATGGGGCTGGCCGCTCCGATCGGGGCGGTAGGCGTTGGTGCGGTGATCCTGACCGGCACATACTGGATCTTCGGCTTTTTGCGCATGGGTACCACGGGGCTGGCGGCCCAGGCGCACGGGGCCGGGGACCGGGGCGAGGTCTCGGCGCTATTAACTCGCGCGTTGATGATCGCGGCCACGGCAGGTCTGGCCATCATCCTGCTTCAAACGTTAATCTTTCACGGGGCCTTTCTGGTTTCGCCTGCCAGCCCCGAGGTTGAATCCCTTGCCCGCGATTATCTGAGCATTCGCATCTACAGCGCCCCGGCCGCTATTGCCCTTTATGGCGTCACCGGCTGGCTGATCGCGCAAGAGAGGACCCGCGCCGTGCTGGTCATCCAGCTGTGGATGAACGGGCTGAACATCCTTCTGGACCTGTGGTTCGTGCTGGGGCTTGATTGGGGCGTGCAGGGCGTTTCATTTGCCACCTTCTGCGCAGAATGGAGCGGTCTTGCGCTGGGCCTGTGGCTGTGCCGACCAGCTTTTGCCACCCCCATGTGGCGCGACTGGGCGCGTGTCTTTGATCGGGCCAAGCTTACTCATATGATGACGGTGAACGTAGATATCATGCTGCGATCGCTGATGCTGCAGGCGATCTTTATCTCGTTCCTGCTGTTGGGCGCCGATTTTGGGGACGTCACCCTTGCCGCCAATCAGGTGCTGCTGCAGTTCCTTTATATCACCGCCTATGCGCTGGACGGGTTTGCCTTTGGCGCCGAGACCCTTGTGGGTCAGGCGCTGGGCGCACGCAAACGCGCGGCACTGCGGCGCGCTGCGTTTCTGTCCGGCTTGTGGGGCTATGTCGTTGCAATCGGGCTGACGCTGGGCTTCGCGATCGCGGGCGGCTGGATCATCGACCTGATGAGCACATCTCAGCCCGTTCGGGCCGAGGCGCGCGTTTTCCTGATCTACATGATCGCAGCGCCCTTTATCGGAGCGGCCAGCTGGATGCTGGATGGCATCTTTATCGGCGCCACGCGCGGACGGGATATGCGCAACATGATGGCAGTCAGTTTCGTGATTTATCTGGCCGCGCTGGCGGTGCTGCTGCCGATCTTTGGAAACCACGGTCTGTGGGCTGCGCTGCTGATCAGCTTTGCGGCAAGGGGGGTGACGCTTGCGTGGCGCTACCCCGCGCTAGAGGCCGAGGCCGCGACTTAAAGGATGTCCAGCACTTGTTCGGGCGGACGTCCAAGGCGCGCCTTGCCGTTGGCGAACACGACAGGGCGCTCGATCAGCTTGGGGTTGGCGGCCATGGCCTCCAGCAGGGCGTCTTCGGGCAGGTCCTTGGTCAGGCCCAGTTCCTTGAATAGCGCCTCTTTGGTGCGCATCATTTCGATGGCGCTTAGGCCCAATGCGGCTTGAGCCGCGCGCAGTTCCGTGACCGAAGGCGCGTCCTCAAGATATTTGCGCACCTCAACCTCGCGCCCTTCCAACAAAGCCAGGGTCTGACGCGATTTCGAACAGCGGGGGTTGTGCCAAATGGTGATCATAGCCAGTCCTCTCTCGCGGTGCCCACGGCCTGGTCCACGTTGTCAAATCCGTCTTGCTCCAGCAGTTTGTCCAGCCCTTTGGCGATCTCGGCGCCCAGCGACAGCCCGTGATAGACCAGCGCGGTATAGAGCTGCACGGCCGAGGCCCCGGCCCGGATTTTCGCATAGGCTTGTTGCGCGTTCGAGATGCCGCCGACGCCGATCAGGGGCAGCTTGCCCTCGGTCAGCACGGACAAACGGGCCAGAACGCGGGTGGATTTTTCAAACAGAGGCGCGCCGGACAGACCGCCCGCCTGATCGCGATGCTGGCTTTGCAGGCCTTCGCGCGACAGGGTGGTGTTGGTGGCGATCACCGCATCGATGCCGGATGTCAGCGCGACCTCGGCCACGTCCTCCAACTCTTCGGGGCTCAGATCGGGGGCGATTTTCAGGAAGACGGGGATTTTTCGGTCCAGTTCGGCGCGGGCGTCGATCACGCCGGCCAGCAGCGCCGACAGCGCTTCTTTACCCTGCAAATCACGCAGCTTTTCGGTGTTGGGAGAGGACACGTTCACCGTCGCGAAATCCAGGTATGGCCCGCAATGGGTCAGCACGCGGGCGAAATCGGCGGCGCGGTCCTCGCTGTCTTTGTTGGCGCCCAGATTAAGGCCCAGCACCATATCGCGGGGGCGTTGGGACAGACGTGCGCCGATCGCTTCCATCCCCTCGTTGTTGAAGCCGAACCGGTTGATCGCGGCCTGATCTTCGGACAGGCGGAACAAGCGCGGCTTGGGGTTTCCGGGCTGTGGGCGGGGGGTGGCGGCGCCAACCTCGATGAACCCGAAACCCGCGCGCGACAACGGCGACAAGACCTGCGCGTTCTTATCAAACCCTGCGGCCAGGCCCACTGGGTTGGCCATGTTCAGCCCCGCAACCGTGGTGCGCAGCCGTTCCGAGGTCACCAGCCCAGCAAGGGGCGCGGCCCCCAGTTGCAGCGCTTTGATCGACAGGCCATGCGCGGTTTCGGGGTCAACCTTGTGCAGGGCGAACAGGCCCAGTTTTTCCAGCGGAGTCATTCCATACCTTCCGGGAATTGATGCGCCCCATCCACCAGCGGCAGGGGCAGATGCCATGCGATATCCGACAGTTTCAGCGCGCGGTAAAGATGGGGAAACAGCGCACCGCCGCGCGAGGGTTCCCATTTCAGGGCCTCGCCCAGGGTGTCAGTCTCGACGGCCAGCAGCTCCAATCCGTCCTCGTCTGCGAAATGCTTGGCGGCGGTTTCGGCGGCCTGCTGGGCGGTTGAAAAATGTACGAAGCCATCGGCCAGATCGACCGGCGCACCCAAGGACTGGCCCTTGGTCTGCAATTCGGCCCATTCGTCGGCGCGGAATATCTTGTAGATCAGCATGAGCCTGACATGCCGCGCAGGTCCGCCGGGGTCAAGCCAGAAGGGGATTTGCCCGCCCCTTGTGATCCGTTATTGTGCCCGCAACGACGGAGGCACATGTGGATCACCCCCTGATCGACCTGATCAACCAGAAAATCGCCGAGGCGCAGGCCGACGGGTCCTTTGACAACCTCGAAGGCGCGGGCAAACCGCTGCCAGATTGCGATGACCCCCAGAATGCCTTGCTGAACCGGTTGGTGAAAGAGGCAGGCGGTGTGCCCGAGTTCGTGTCCCTTTCGCGCGAGCTGGCCAAACTGCGGGAAGAGCTTCGCGAAACCGGGGACCGCACGCGCCGGCATGACATCATGAAAGAGATGTCGATGATGGAGGCCCGGATCGAGCTGGCTCGCAAGGCCTATCGCTAGGGTTTCAGTCGTGCGCTTATGCCCGACGCCAACAGATCGAACACCAGTCGGACACGGCGCGAGGTCCGCAGTTCTTTGTGGGCCACCAGCCAGACCGGATAAAGCATCGGCGGCGCGTCCGGCACTGCCTTGATCAGCCCGTGCGTTTGGCCAACATGGGTGGGAAACACGCCCAGCCCGACGCCCGCCTGCACCATTGCCAGCTGCACCAGGTGGTTGGCCGAGGTGACGGTGAATTGTTCAGGCGCGAAGATATGACCCATCTGGCTCAGGCGCTGGCGCAGCAGATCCGTCCAGTCGAACCCGATAATCTCGGCCTGGGACAGATCGCTCAGCCCGTCCAGATAGGCGCGCGTTCCGTACAGATGCCCCGCGTCGTCGCAGATTTTGCGCGCGATCAGGTCGGGATGGCCGGGGTCCGTGTTGCGAATGGCGATATCGGCCTCGCGGCGCAGTAGGTCGGCTTGGGTGTTTGCGGCAACGACTTCAAGCCGGATACCCGGATGCTGGGTGCGTATCTGGCCGATCATGGGGGGCAGCAAACTGGCCGAGAGCATTTCGCTGGCGGTGATGGTCACGGTGCCTTCGACGCTTTCGACCTGACCCGATGCCGCCAAAGAGAACTTCATTGCAGCTTCACCCATGGCGCGGACATGTTCAGCCAGATCCAGACCTGCCTGGGTGGGTACCAACCCCCGGCCAACGCGTTGGAACAGGGTCACGCCCAGCTCTTGCTCCAGCGCGGTGACCTGCCGGCCCAGCGTGGGCTGCGCCTGGCCCAAAGCGCGGGCGGCGGCTGAAAGCGAGCCCTCTTCCACCACCACCAAAAAGGCGCGTGCACGGTTCCAATCAAAGGTGAGGCTTTTCCATTCCATGCGAAAATGCATATCAAAACTACGAATTCAGTCAATTCACTTGCGAAAAGGTATGCTTCAAAACGGGGACAAGCTCACTTCTCAAACGAGGTTCCATCATGAAAGCTGTCACCTATCGCCGTTATGGCCCCCCAAATGTTCTGTCACTCTCGTCCGTGCCCAAACCCGTTCCGGGGGGTGGCCAGATGCTGGTGCGTGTCCATGCCAGTTCGGTCACGACGGCCGATTGGCGCCTGCGCGCCGCTGCCTTTCCCGGGGTGATGCAAATCCCCGGGCGGTTGATGTTCGGCCTGTGCGGACCGCGTAACCCGGTTCTGGGCAGTGACTTCGCCGGGGTGGTTGAAGAGGTCGGCTCGGACGTCAGTCTGTTCAAACCGGGCGACCGGGTGTTCGGGTTTGCTCCGCGCGGCGCCCATGCTGAGTATCTGATGATCGAGCAAATGGGTGCCGTGACTCATCTGCCCCAAACCCTGGGCTTTGCCGAGGCCGCCGCCTTGCCTTTTGGCGCTTTGGCCGCGCTGGTGTTCCTTCGCGACTACGGTCAGGTGCAGCCGGGGCAGAAGGTGCTGGTGATTGGCGGGTCGGGCGGCGTGGGGGCCTATGCGGTGCAGATCGCGCGCGCCATGGGGGCCGAGGTCACGGCCGTGGCCAGCGCGGGCAATCTGGAGCTTATGCAGCAGTTGGGCGCTGCGCAGGTGCGGGACTATCGCGTCGAATCCCCGGTTCAGGCAACCGATGGTTTTGACGTGATCCTTGACACGGTCGGTGCCGTGAGTTTTGCCCAGGGGCGGCCGGGACTGGCGGAAAAGGGCGTGTTCATCCCGCTGAACTTTGGCCTGAAGGAAATCGCTTTGGCCATGCTCAGCAAACAGCTGAAAATCGGTATCAGCGGGGACACCCGCGCTGATCTGGACACGCTTGTGGCAATGATCGATGCGGGTAAACTGCGCCCCGTGATCGACCGCTGCTATCCGCTGGAACAAGCGGTGCAGGCGCATGCCCACGTCGAAGGACGCCATCGCAAAGGCGCGGTCGTCCTGACCGTGCAAACCGCGGCTTGACCCCCAAGGCCTAAGCTGAAAACGTGCCAGCCATGTGCGGACGCCTTGCAAATACCTTGCCTAACGATGCCATGGCGCAGCTGTTCAGCGCCATGCCTGGCAATGCTCTGCCCGAAGTGCCCAACTATAACATCTGCCCGACGACGCAGGTGCATGTGGTTACCTCGGATGCAGAGCTGCGGCGTCTGGGCGCGATGCGCTGGGGATTTTTGCCAACATGGTACAAGACGCCCACTGATGGGCCACTGTTGATCAACGCTCGGTCTGAAACCATCGCCGAGAAGCCCGCATTCCGCGAGGCCTGCCGTCAGCGCCGCTGTATCCTGCCTGCCACCGGGTTCTACGAATGGAGCAAGGATGACGAGGGGAACCGCCTGCCGTGGTATTTCTCGCGTAGTGACGGGGCGCCATTGGCCCTTGCGGGGATCTGGCAGGACTGGGGGGGCGACCAAATGGCAACCTGCGCCGTGGTCACCACCAGCGCCAGCGCGGATATCGCACATATCCACCACCGGATGCCGGTGGTGTTGGAACATGACAGTTGGGCCAAGTGGCTGGGCGAAGAGGGGCACGGTGCCGCGCTGTTGATGCGCCCGGCCGACGAAGGCACGCTGAACGTCCATCGGGTGGGGCGGGCCGTGAACTCGAACCGGGCCAGCGGGCCAGAGCTAATCGTGCCGTTTGACGAGTAATCCGGTAAAAGCCCTTCAACGCAAGACCGTTTCATGCCGTGAAACTACGGTGTTTAGGATGCGAATATCTATGCGTCACTCTTGTATCCTGCCGAGGATTCGCAGTATCCGACCGGTCAACGAGGGAGCCACCAGACCGTTGCAGCACTTTGACGTGAAAACAGATGCCCCGATGGGGCAGGTGTCCGTGCGCTTGTCCGGGGTCGTCTATGCGCGTGAAACTACGCAGGTTTTTGACGGGCTTTCGCTGGAGATCAGCGAAAAGCGTGTGGCCGTGGTCGGGCGCAATGGCTCGGGGAAATCACAGCTGGCGCGGCTGGTTGCGGGGCTTGCGGCGCCGGACCAGGGATCGGTCAGCGTGGCAGGCGTGGACGTGGCCAAGGACCGCAAGGGGGCGATCGCACAGGTCGGCATCCTGTTTCAAAACCCCGATCACCAGATCATTTTCCCAACGGTCGGAGAAGAGCTGACCTTTGGTCTGACCGCTCAGGGCATGGACAAGACCTCCGCGCGCGAGGCTGCCAAGCAAATGTTGGCGCGCTTTGACCGCGAGGCCTGGTTTGACCGGCCGGTGCACGCGCTTTCTGGGGGGCAGCGACATCTGGTCTGCCTGATGGCCGTACTGGCGATGGAGCCGCGGCTGATCATCCTGGACGAACCCTTTGCCGGCCTTGATCTGGCCACCACCGTGCGTCTGGGCCGTTACCTGGACGGGCTGCCGCAAAGCCTGATCCACATCAGCCATGACCTGAGCGCACTGGCCAACTATGACCGGGTGATCTGGTTAGAGCGCGGGGCGGTACACATGGACGGCGCACCCGATCAGGTTCTGCCCGCCTACGAGGCGCAGATGCGCGCCTGGGGAGGGACCGATGATCGCGTTGATCTCTGATATTCGCACACCCTACCACGGTTGGCGCGCAGGGGCGAAACTGCTGGGCTTGTGCTTGTTTACCTTCGGGATTTTCTTTCTGGACGGCATCGCCGCCAGTCTGGCCGTCACTGCGCTGGTTGCAGCTGCCTATCTGGTCGGGGGCACAGACTTTGCCCGGCAGGGTCTGCGGATGCTGCGGCCCATGCTTTATTTCATCGCGATCATCATGGTTTGGCACTGGATAACGGATGCCATCCCTCAGGGCGTGGTGATCGTGCTGCGCCTGCTGGCGGCGATCGCGGCGGCTAACCTGGTCACGCTGACCACCCGGCTCGAGGATATGCTGGACGTGGTGCAAACCTCGCTGGCTTGGCTGCGCGTGCCCTATCAGGCGCGCCGCCGCTTCGCGCTGGCCATCGCGTTGGTGATCCGCTTCACGCCCGTGCTGGTGCAAAAGGGCGGCCACCTTCTGGAGGCATGGCGCGCCAGAACCGTAAAACGACCCGGATGGAGGCTGGTGCTGCCCATGGCTCTGCTGGCAATAGATGACGCAGAACAAACCGCCGAAGCGCTGAAAGCGCGCGGCGGATTGAGTTGATAGGCGAGACCGCTGGCCCGCCAAGACCGGACATTGAAAAGGACCCCTGAAATGGAACGCAACCTTACCCTTATCGCCCTATTCGCCGCGCTGATCGCGGCGCTGGGGCTGCTACCGAAACTGAACCTTGTCAGCGGCGTGCCGATCACCGCGCAATCGCTGGGCATCATGCTTTGCGGCACCGTTCTGGGCGCCAAGCGTGGCGGCCTGGCTGTGCTGCTGTTCCTGGCGCTGGTCGCACTGGGCCTGCCCCTGCTGGCCGGTGGCCGTGGTGGCATCGGCGTGTTCGCGGGGCCCAGCGTTGGCTATCTGATCGGTTTTCCGGTCGCGGCCTTCGTAACCGGGGCCTTGGCGCAGGCCTGGCGTGATCGTGGCGGATTTGTTTTCCCCGCCGCTGCGGCCCTGATCGGGGGTATGTTCGTGCTGAATATTCTGGGCATCATCGGTCTGTCTATCAAGCTGGACAAGACCCTGATCGAAGCCACCGCTCTGGCGTTGCCCTACGTTCCCGGTGACACGATCAAAGCCGTTCTGGCCGGTTTGATCACCCAAGGTTTGCTGAAAGCGCGCCCCGGTTTGGCCGAGGCCTGATCCGGGCGAGAGGGGCGCTGCCCCCGCGCCTGCGGCGCTCCCCCGGAGTATTTCATGAGCAAAGAAGGGTGGGGTTTGGCCCCGCCCTTTTTAGGTTTTCTTCATGGCATCCAAAAGGGCTGCGCCAAGGCCTCCGACATCTGACTGGCGTTGTTTGGGGGCAGGTTTGCGGGGCTTTGATCCCGGTTTTTGTGTTGTGGGGCGGGCGCGTTCGCCGCCTCGTTCGGGGTTCTTTTTCATCGACAGACCGATCCGTTTGCGGGGGACGTCGACCTCCATTACACGGACTTTGACCACATCGCCGGCTTTGACGATGTCATGCGGGTCTTTGACGAAGCGATCGGCGATCTGGCTGATATGAACCAGTCCGTCCTGGTGCACGCCGATATCCACGAAGGCGCCAAAGGCGGCGACATTGGTCACGGTGCCTTCCAGCATCATGCCCGGTTTCAGGTCGGTGATCTCGTTCACGCCGTCGGTGAAGGTGGCGGTTTTGAATTCGGGGCGAGGGTCGCGACCGGGTTTTTCCAGCTCTGACAGGATATCGCGCACGGTGGGCAGGCCGAATTTATCATTGACGAAGTCGCGGGGCTCCAGCCGTTTCAGCGGCGCCGGGTCCGCCATCAGAGTGCGCAGATCACGGCCGCAGGACTGGACAATCTTGCGGGCCACGTCATAGGCCTCGGGGTGGACCGAGGATGCATCCAGTGGCTCGTCCCCGTCCGTGATCCGCAGGAAACCCGCGCATTGTTCAAAGGCTTTCGGCCCCAGGCGTGCGACCTTCAGCAGGTCCTTGCGCGAAGCGAAGGCGCCGTTGATATCGCGATGCGCGACGATAGCGTCCGACAGGCCCGGCCCGATCCCGGCGACGCGCGCCAGAAGCGGGGCCGAGGCGGTGTTCAGATCGACGCCCACGGCGTTCACGGCGTCCTCGACCACGCCATCCAGTGATTTGCCAAGGCGGCGCTGATCCACATCGTGCTGGTATTGGCCGACGCCGATGGATTTGGGTTCGATCTTCACCAATTCGGCCAGCGGGTCCTGCAATCGGCGGGCGATGGACACCGCGCCGCGCAGGCTGACGTCCAAATCGGGGAATTCCTGTGCGGCCAGTTCTGACGCGGAATAGACCGAGGCCCCGGCCTCGTTCACAACAACCTTGGTGGGTTTTTGGGGGGCGCGGATCAGCGACAGCAGGTCAGCCACCAGTTTTTCAGTCTCACGGCTGGCGGTGCCGTTGCCGATGGCGATCAGCTCGATCTTGTGGCGGGCGATCAGCTCGGCCAGCGTGGCCTGCGCGCCACGCACGTCGTTTTTGGGCTGGAACGGATAGATCGTGGCGGTGTCCAGCACCTTGCCGGTCGCATCCACGACGGCGCATTTCACACCCGTTCGGATGCCCGGATCCAGGCCTAGCGTGGACTTGGCCCCGGCAGGGGCGGCCAACAGCAAGTCCTTCAGATTCCGGGCAAAAACGTTGATGGCGTCCTCTTCTGCGCGGCGGCGAAGTTCCGTCAGCAGGTCGATGGACAACGAGATATGCAGCTTAACCCGCCACACGAAGCCAGCCACCTTGCGCAGCCACAGATCTCCGGGCGCATCCGAGGCTGTTTGCAGCGCAGCGGCGACCATCATTTCGGCGCGGTTCTGGCCCGGAGCGGCGTCCGGATCGACCGCGATATCGGCTTGCAGGATGCCCTCATTGCGGCCCCGGAAAATCGCCAGCGCCCTGTGCGAGGGGATGTCGGCCCATTTCTCGGACTGGTCAAAATAGTCCGAATACTTGGCGCCTGCGGCCTCTTGGCCCTCAATGACTTTCGAGGTCAGGATTGCCTCGCGCATCAGGAAATCACGCAGACGGCCCAGCAGGTCAGCATTTTCCGACAGGTCTTCGCCAATGATGTCGCGGGCACCGTTCAAGGCCGCTGTTGTGTCGGGCACGGCCTCGGTCACGTAACCCTGTGCCAGCACCTGAGGGTCCGCTGAACGATCCGCCAGAATGGCTTGCGCCAGCGGTTCCAGCCCGTTTTCACGGGCGATCATGGCGCGGGTACGGCGCTTGGGTTTGTAGGGCAGATAGATGTCTTCCAGTGCCGATTTCGTTTCGGCGCCAGCGACGGCCTTGGCCAGATCGTCCGTCAGTTTGCCCTGCTCTGTGATCGAGGCCAGGATCACGCCGCGCCGCTCGTTCAGCTCGCGCAGGTATCCCAGACGGTCGGCCAGCGTGCGCAGCTGGCTGTCGTCAAGCCCGCCGGTGACCTCTTTCCGGTACCGCGCCACAAAGGGCACGGTGGCACCTTCGTCCAGCAGTTTGATCGCGGCGGCGGCTTGTTCGGGCCGAGCCTGAATTTCCTGGGCGATCAGGTTTGGAATGCGGCGCTCTTGGTCGGTCATCGGGGCCTCTATTGAGTGTTTGGGACGACCTGATTACCCGGCTCTGCATGGCACGCCAAGGGGGAATTGGCGCTAATTCAGCCACCGCGATGCCACGTTCACACCGCCGATCACAAGGAACAGCGCCAGCAACACCCATTGGGCCCATGTCTTGCGTTTCTTGGGGGCTGGCGTGTCCGATCGGACGGTTTCAACGCGGATTTCCTGCTGAGGAAGGCGGGCCTTGAGCTGGGCAATTGCCTGCTGTTCCGAGGTGGCGCTGATCCGTTCGGACAACGGGGACATCGGGTCGGACCCAGACAAGTTGCGGTATCGGATCAGGTAATCGGCCATTCTGCGGGGCCTAGCACATGGGCAACGCCTCGCCAATCCCGGTCATGGGGCGTTCAGGGGATGATTTAACTTGTTGCAGTGCAGCAAGGTTGTCAGAATCGTCATATCCCTTTGCTAGGACCATGGCGCGCGAACCTGTTGAATAGGAGATCCCTCATGTTTTCACTGAAGGGCAAGAAGGCCCTGATCGTGGGCATCGCCAACCGCCACTCTATTGCCTATGGCTGTGCGCAAGCATTGAAAGAGCAAGGCGCTGAGCTGGCGATCACCTATCTGAATGCCAAGGCCGAACCTTTTGTCCGTCCACTGGCCGAGGAGCTGGGCGCGCAGATCATTGCACCGCTGGATGTCAGTGACCACGGGCAGATCGACGCCCTGTTCGACCAGATCACCGCAGACTGGGGCGCGTTGGATATCCTGCTCCACTCGATCGCCTATTGCCCGATGGAGGACCTGCACGGCCGCGTCACCGATTGTTCACGCGCGGGGTTTCAGGTGGCGATGGATATCTCGGTGGGCAGTTTCATTCACCTGACCCGCAAGGCCGAGCCGCTGATGCCCGCGGGCGGGACCTGTATGACGGTCAGCTATTTCGGGGCCGAAAAGGTGGTCGAGAATTACAACATCATGGGACCGGTCAAGGCTGCGTTGGAATCGGTCACGAAATACATGGCAGCAGAACTGGGCCCCAAGAACATCTCGGTCCATGCGCTGTCGCCGGGGCCGCTGAAGACACGTGCGGCCAGTGGAATCGCGCATTTCGATGCGTTGTTGGAGCAAGCCGCCGAACGCGCACCCACCCATCATCTGGCCTCGATCGAGGATGTGGGCGCCTATGCGGCGTTTCTAAGCAGCGACGCCGCGCAGAATGTCACTGGCGGCGTCCACTATATCGATGGGGGATATCACATCGTGGGGTAGGGGGCGCAAAGCCCCCCGCCGTCACGCCTTGTTTTCAAGGATGATGTGACCCACAGCCGTGTTCGAGGCCGGCACGTGATAGTGCCGGTGCACCTCGGTGACCTCTTCGTCCAGCGCGCCGCGCATGACGTGCCACATCACCATTTCCACACCTTCGCTGCCGGATTCGCGCAGATATTCCAGATGAGGGATCTGGCTGGCGCCGACCGGATCATCGCGCACCATGTCCAGGAACCGCTGGTCCCAATCGGCGTTGATCAGACCGGCGCGTTTGTATTGCAGCTGGTGGCTCATGCCGCCGGTGCCAAAGATCATCACGTTCAGGTCTTCGTCAAAGCTTTCGACGGCGCGGCGCACGGCCTTACCCAGGTTATAACAACGGTTGCCGGTGGGCGCGGGGTATTGCACCACGTTCACGCACAGCGGGATCACCAGCGCGGGCCATTCCTCGTCCGGGGATTTTTCACCATACATCACCGACAGGGGGACGGTCAGGCCGTGGTCGACCTCCATCTCGTTCATGATGGTGATGTCAAACTCGTCCAGAACCAGCGATTGCGCGATGTGGCTGGCCAGTTTCTGGTGGTTTTTCACCACGGGCACGGGGCGCGGGCCCCAGCCTTCGTCGGCGGGCTGAAATTCAGCCGCACAACCCAGGGCAAAGGTCGGAATGCACGAGGCATCAAACGCGGTGCAGTGGTCGTTGTAGACCAGGAAAATCACGTCGGGGTTCTGTTCCTTCATCCACTCGCGGGACTTCTTGAAACCTTCGAACACGGGCTGCCAATAAGGTTGATCGGTGATCCCGGTGTCCATGGCGACCCCGATGGCCGGAACGTGGGAACAGCCCACACCTGCAGTAATACGTGCCATCAGTCTTTGTTCTCCCATTCGGATTTCGAGCGGTTGCCTTCGATGGATCGGCCACCGTTCAACATCATGTCGCGATAAGCGTCCACGCCCATTCCGGTCATCAGGCCGGCCAGATTCTGGAAATTGATGCCGTCATTGGCAGCCAGCTTTGAGGTGTAGTAAATGTTTCCGCCCAGCTCGAGCAGGCGGTTCCAGTCGCGTTTCAGCACAGCGTCGCGTTGCTCGGCCGACATGGGAAATCCATCCAGATAGGATTCTTCATCAGCGTTGAATGCGTCGCGGTTCTTTTGCAGCCGCAACGAGATGCAGAACTGGTTCAGGTGATACCCTTCGCGCGATCTGTCGGCGTCGAACACGAAGGTTCCGGGGATATCTTCGTAGTCCTTTTCGGTCATTCGACTTCCTTTCGTTTACCCCGAGCGCGCTGCAATGGCTTGCGTCAGGTATTTGGGGCCTAGTGGATGCACGAAACACCAGCTGTGTACGCCAGTCGACATTGGTGCATCCCAAAAGTACCTTTATGGTTCTGAATTCTCTATCAGCCTGCATGGCTTGTGGGAAATTTGAAAGCGGAAAACACTATTTGATTTTGGTAATTCATCGCTCATCGAGTGCGGTGAATGCTGCCAGATATCCCCGGCCGCGCCTTTGCTGTCGTGCAGATGGACTTTTTTGTGAGTTTGCAATAAAATGCACACTTCGGGCCTGTTGGTCAGCGATGTAGATATCGGGGAGGGTATCATGACAGCGCATGAGAGGAGCTTTGAGCACAGCCCTGGCAGGGCGAACGTTGAAAAGCTGGTAGAGTATCGGACTGCGCATTATAGTGCTCATTCCGAGGCGGCGAGTTATCTGACCAATACCCCTGCGCGGGTTCAGTTTCGGTTCTCGAACCCCATTGTTTGCCGATTGACACAAGGCCACAAGGTCATGAGCGTCGGCGGTAGCAAAGCCTTCGGTTTCGACCCGGGCCATGTGATGTATGTCCCCCCCGGAATGGAGATCGATATCGACCTGGGCGCCGCGACGCCGGATCAGCCGATCGAATGCGACTGCTTCGAGATCGAGGCTGGCAGGATGGACAGCATCATCGCCCGTCTGAACGAAAACCTGTCATCGCGTGACGAGGACATCTCGGCGACGATTGACTGGGGCAAATTCGCGGTGCTGTCTGGTGCGGATGCGGACGATTTGCGTTTGGATGCTTTGATGCAACTGTTTCGCGGGGACCGGGCGATTTTTTCAGATATGCGCATTGAAACACGGATCGATGACACGATCCTGTCTTTGTTGCAGGCGCGGACTCGGGATCTGGTGAGCTTTGAGCGCGCCGGTGCCGCGGATACTGGCCTGATGGCAGCGGCGCGGATAATCCGTGAAAACCTGGACCGTCACCTGACCAATGAAGACCTGGCCAAAATCGCGTGCATGAGCGAATCCACGCTGCATCGCAAGTTCAAGAAACACTTCGGAACGTCGCCGCTGCGATTTGCCAACCAGTTGCGGATCGCCCGCGCCAAACGCGAACTGCGGCAACATCAAAACGGGATCGAGGCCATGGCCTCGCAACTGGGGTTTTCGGATGCCAGCCATTTCAGCCGGGTCTTTCGCAGCTCGGTCGGGGAAACCCCCGCAGAATACCGGCGGCGCCGGCAAACCCAGCTGTCTTTGCGCGAATGGGAGTTTCATTCCAGTAATTGACAGTCCCGTACATGGGAACCGGCCCTGCTTGCATGACAGGCTTCGGTATTCTGTTTTTGGGAGGAAACACAATGCTGGACTGGCTAAGAAAACACGCGGCAGCTGGAGCGGAAAGCCATAAGCTGTTCATTGGGGGCGAATGGACCAAAGGTGCGTCCCGTGCGGTCTTTGACGACAAAGAGCCCGCGACCGGAGAACGTTTTGCACGCGTATCTGACGCGGCGCAGGCCGATGTTGATGCTGCAATCGCTGCAGCCGACGCGGCCCAACCGGGATGGGCGGCGCTGCCCCCCGCCGCGCGGGCCGGGGTTCTATACAAAGCGGCCGACTTGTTTGCCGAGCGGCAGCAGGATTTTGCCCAGGCGCTGATGGCAGAAACCGGCTCGGGCTTTGGAAAATCCATGTTTGAATGCTCGTTGATCCCGTTGGCGCTGCGCGAAGCTGCAGGTCTGGCGACACGAGAAGTGGGCGAGGTCTATCCCAGCCAGGTGCCGGGCAAGATCAATCGCACTGTGCGCAGCCCCGTAGGCGTCGTCGGGGTGATCTCGCCCTGGAATTTCCCGCTGTACCTGTCGCTGCGAGGGTTCGTTTATGCCCTGGCCCTGGGCAACACCGCGGTTCTGAAACCATCCGAGGATTCGCCGGTCGTTGGAGGACTGATGTTGGCCGAGCTGTTGAAAGACGCAGGCCTGCCGGATGGCGTGTTCAACGTCATCACCACTTCGCGCGATGGGGCCGCCATGGTGGGCGACAGTTTTGTCAACGATCCGCGTATCAAGGTGGTCAGCTTTACCGGATCTACTGCGGTGGGTAAGCTGCTGAACACCGCCTGCGCCGAGGTATTCAAGCCGGTTGTGTTGGAGTTGGGTGGCAAGAACCCGATCATCATTCTGGAGGATGCAGATGTGGATCGGGCGGTTGATCTGGCCTTTTTCGGGTCATTCCTGCATCAGGGCCAGATCTGCATGTCGGCGGATCGTATTCTGGTCGCAGAAAGCCTGTACGATACGTTCCTTGAAAAACTGGTCGCCAAGACCCGCAATTTTGTGCCCACAAAACCAGAAGAGCAGACCTGTGTGGTCGGTCCGATCATCAATTCGCGACAGCTGAAGCGTATTGAAACTCTGATCAACGAAGCTCGGGCCGCCGGGGCTGTTGCGCATTGTGGCGGGGCTGTCGAAGGGCCGTATTACCAGGCGACGATCCTGACGGGCGTGACCCCGGGCATGCGTGTTTGGCACGAAGAGATCTTTGGTCCTGTCACCACCGTCACCCCCTTCAGCACAGTAGAAGAGGCGTTGGCGATGGCGAACGATACGGCTTATGGGCTGTCGGCTTCGATCATCACGGGGGACGTGCTGCGCGGCGAGGTTCTGGCCGAACGCGTGAATGCCGGGATGGTGCATGTGAACGATTCCACCGTGCATGACGAACCGCATTGCCCCTTCTCGGGTATCGGGGCCTCGGGCGGAGGCAGCAAGTGGGGTCCGAAAGGAGCGATCGAAGCCTTTACGACTCAGCGTTGGATTTCGACTCAACGCGAGGCGCATGCGCTGCCGTTCTAATCGGGCAGGCGGGCCGGTTTGTGTCATTGCCGGCCCGCAACAAAATTTGTCATCGCCGGGCAGGAGGAGCCCGGCCGTGGCGCAGCCGATGAGACCCCGGACAAATAGCTGGGGCTCACAGCCAAATAAGGGAGGACACCATGTCAAACATGGATACTGAAATTCTGGAGGCGGTGACGCATGTCTCCAAACTGTCGCGGCGTGATTTTCTGCGCGCGGGATCGGTGGCGGCGGGGCTTTTGGCCGCCGGTGTCACCGGAATCGCGCCCAATGTCGCGCGGGCTTCGGTGCCCGAGGGCATCGCGCATATGAGCGAAAGCGAATACGCCGTCTTCCATCGCCTGATGGAGGTTCTGCTGCCAACCGAGGGGACCAAGCTTGTCGCGCCGCAGACATTACCCGTGTTGCAAACCGTCGATGGCGCGTTTCTGGCCACCCTGCCGCCGCATGTATTGCAAGGGCTGAAGGGCGGCGTGGCCTATTTCAACGAGGCCCCGAAAGAGGCCTTTGGCGCGGCCTTTGTTGACCTGTCCGATGCCGATGCGACCGCATTTTGCGACGCGCTGGCCAGTTCCGACCAAGTGCCGCCGCGCGCGCTGTTCAACGCGCTGAAATTCCTGGTTGTCACTGCTTATTGGGCGATCCCGCCCGCTTGGTCAGGCGTCAGATATGACGGTCCCGTCTTTGACGCCTGGGGCCTGGAATACGCGGGCAACGCGCCCCTGCCGCAAACCTAAGGAGAACAGATCATGGCTGATACTGCACATGTCGCGGCCCACGGGTTGGAAGTAACCCAGGCGGCAGACGTCACCCAAGAAAACATCAATCTGACCGCCGACGCCGTTGTCGTCGGATCGGGCGCTGGCGGCGCGATTGCCGCCTATGAACTGGCCAAAACCGGCAAGAAAGTCATTGTGCTGGAGGCGGGGCGCTATGTCTCGGCTGAACAGATGACCGAGATGAGCGCCGTGTCCCTGGGCACCATGTATGCCGATCACGGTGGGCAGGCGAACTCGCAAGGGGATATCACCATCCTGCAAGGCGCCTGCGTCGGTGGATCGACCGTGGTAAACGCCGCGCTGTGTTTCCGCACGCCGGACTATTATCTAAAGCTCTGGGCCAAGGAATACGGGCTGACGAACCTGACGACCGAGGTGCTGACGCCCTATTTCGAAAAGATCGAAGACAACATCTGGATCCGCCCCAATGCCGAGCACGAGACCAGCGCAGGCGCCGAGTTGATCGGCGAAGGTCTGGACAAGCTGGGCCTGGCGCGCGGCGTGGCCAAACGAAATGTGAAAGACTGCGCCCTGACCGGGTTCTGCTTTGCGGGCTGCAAGGCCGAGCGGAAGCAATCCATGCTGGTTACCTATCTGCCTTGGGCGGTGGCGCATGGCGCCTCGATCTGGGCGGACACGCGGGTGGAACAGGTGCTGGCCAAGGACGGGGTCGCCACAGGTGTGACGGCGCAGGTTGTGGACCCAAATACTGGCCAGAAGAAGGCTGATTTGAGGGTGGACGCACCCATTGTCGTGCTGGCCGCAGGCCCGATCCAAACGCCGATCCTGCTGATGAAAAGCGGGCTGGCCAATTCCTCGGGTCAGGTGGGGCAGAACTTTGCCTGTCACCCGTCAATCTCGTTGACGGCACTGTTCAGCCAAGAGGTCGACGATTTCCACGGCGCAACGCATTCGCTGTATATGGACGAGCACACCTTGCCGGACAAAGGGGGCTACATCCTTCTGAACGCTTTGGAGCAGCCGGTATTTGCAGCCTCCAGCCAGAACCCGGGCACAGGCAAACCATATGTGACCTTCATGGAGAAATACCCGAACTCGATCCGCTTGATCACCCTGATCCACGACAAGAATGTCGGCGAGGTGACGTGGAAAGACGGGGTAAAATCCATTAACTACACGGTGGATGATCACGACTTCGAGGCAATGAAGGGCGGGTTGAAAACCAACGCGCGGACCTTGTTCGCTGCCGGGGCCGACAAGGTTCTGATCCCCACGGCACTGTCCAAGGAAATCACCCGGATCGAGGATGTGGACGCGGTGATCGACAGCCTGAAGAACGAGAAATCGCAATACCCATATGTCTCGTTCCATCCGCAGGGAACCTGCCGGATGGGCGCTGATCCGGCCTCGACCGTGGTCAGCCCGTCGGGGGAAACCCATGATGTGAAGAACCTGTATGTGGCCGATGCCAGCCTGCTGCCGACCTCGATTGGGTATAACCCGTCCGAAACGGTATATGCGCTGTCGAACTACATCAGTGATCAAATCAACGCGGCCCATCCCTAGGGCTGCCCGCAAAACGGATGGCGCCTGTCATCCCACAACGCCAGCGCGCCAACAGATGCGCTGGCGTTTTCCGTTTCGGGCCATTTTCGGGCTGCGGAATCAGGGTTTCGTGCGCGATCATCCCAAAGGGCAGGGCCATCCGTCCTGACCCCGCCTAACCAGACTGCGTCGCTCATTGATCGGTTAGCACAATACCACTCCCTGCCGGGGGAATTCTCGGATAGGGTTCTGCAGTATGTGTGCCGCATACCGGCCCCACCAAGAGACTGTCCTTGCATGTTGCCTTACATCCTTATTCTGATTTCGGTTTTTTCCTACGCTCTGTTCCCTCTGGTCATCGCGATGCTGCCCCCCGCGCAGGTGCCAACCCCGGTATTCTTGCTAACGATCAGCGTGGTCAGTGCCTTGGTGCTGGTGGCGTCCAGCCTATTTCTGTTTGGGCGATTGGGGCGTGGTGGAGCGACCATGAAATGGACGCGTTTGCTTCGCCTGGCTACGACATCACAGGCTTTGAAGCTGGGCTTTGCCAACGCGGTGTTGAACAACCTGGGGTATGGGTTTCTGTTTCTGGCCATTCAGTCGGGGCTCGTGCTGACCGGGGCAGTTCTGTACGAGCTATGGAGCACGGTGTTCCTTGTCGCGTCGTGGAAGTTGCGCAAAGACAGGCAAGGCGCCTTTGTAGCGCGGCAGGGCCGGCCGACGACCGTTGTTTTTTTCGTTATCGGGGCAATCGGTCTTTTGATTCTGGCCTATTCCGGTGCGGTCTCTGAGGGCGCGCACACCGAAATGGGGGACACCGTAAACTGGCCGGGTCTGGTTATGGCGGTCCTGTCACCCATCGCCATGGGGTTGTCCTTTGTGTTGGGGACGGAAAATGGCCAAAGGATTGCTCGACGGTTGCAGACAGACGCAAATATCAATGAACAAGCTGCACGTATCGCGGGCGGAGCAATGTCTTCAATGCTGTTGCGCATTTTCACCATCGCGATTCAGTCGGTGTTACTGATCGGGCTGGTGTCGACGGGTACGGTGATGCTGCCGGACGCGGCCCTGCTTCAACCGCTTTGGCCTGTCCTGCTGGCGGCGGGCGCATTGGTGGCAATTGGTGGCAGTTTTTCGACTATTGGGAACACGCTGGCCAGCAAGGCCAATCTGAACCTGCTTTACTATTTCGTCCCTTTCCTGACGCTTCTGGCGCTGTATGCCTTTGATTTTATTCCCAGTATCGGGTCGCTCGCCTTTTTTGGGTGTATTCTGGTGCTGGCCGCGAACTATGTGCTGACCGCGACCTACGAACACTCGACGGCGTTTCGGTTTGCGATCGGAGGCATCTGCGTTGCCTCTGCGGTTGTGTTGTATTCACCCGGGTTGGGCACGCCTTTGCAGGTCGAGCTGGTAGCCGTTCTGCTGGGCTTGTTCGGCATTCTGGCAGCCTTTTTGATCGACCGAATGTCACGAGACGGAGACCGTCTGTTCGGTCCGGCACAAGACCGTGAAAAAGCGATGACGGTCAAGCAATCTCAGGCGTTTGAAAGTTATGGCCAGAACATCTTTGTCCAGTGGACACTGGCGTTTGGCGCGCTGGCGTTGCTGTTCCTGTTCCGGACGGGCGGTGACGACATGTACGATTTCTTCGCCGTAGTGACGGCGGTGGCGGTGCTGTACATGTCACTGCTGCCGGTGGATTTGATGCAGCGTTTCTCGCCTATTTGGAAGACCGAGCAGAAAGAGCGCGACGCCCTGACCTATGAACAACTGGTGCTGTCGCTTTTGGTGTCGGTGACATTCCTGTTCGGTTTGCTGTCCTTGTTGTTGCTAGCTCTGCGCGCCTGACGGACTTGCCCAACTGCGCTGTTCTTGTGTTTTGCGGAATTCGACCGGGGACAGCCCGGTGCGCCGCTTGAAAAACCGCGAGAAATAGGCCGGATCCCGGAACCCAGTTTCAAAGGCAACCATGGTGGCCGTGGCGTTTGTGTAGGTCAGCAGCCGTTGCGCCTCTAGGATCAGGCGGTCCTGGATCACCGTGCCGATCGTTTTACCGGTCATGGTGCGGCACAGCCGGTTCAGCCGTGACGTCGTCATCCCCAACTGGGTTGCATAATCCTCGATCGTCCAGTGGGATTTATAGTTCTGCTCCAGCAGGGTGCGGAATTGTTGGAACTTGCGGTGCCGCTTTTTCTGTCCCGTGCCCGAGGTTTCGGGCTGTTGGCGACGCCCGATTTCCAACAGGATAATCTGGATCATCCAGTCGAACATTGCTCCGCGTCCGGGCTGGGGCAGGTTGAACTCGCCCTCGATCTTGTCCAGCATCGAGCTGATAAGCGTCACTGTTTTGGGGCTGTCCGAAAGCGGCAGCACGACGGGTGCAATCAGCAGGGGATGGATCAGTTCGCGCACCCTGGAATCCTGTCCCGCGCTAAGCAAGCTGTCGCCCATGGTCAGCACCCAGCCTTCGGTCTGCGGGAAAAACTCAAAACCATGCACGGTGCCGCCGGGGATGCATATGACCGCCGGGGCGACGATATTGTACAATCCCTGATCGATCATCACCTTTGCCCCACCGCCCGCAAGGAACAGAATCTGGAACATGCCATGGTGGGCGTGCGGTTTGATTTGCCAGTCATACAGGGTGGAACGCGTGGAAATCGCCTCGATATGGACGAACCTAAGGTCATCCTCGGGGGTTTCCTCGCCATATAGCCCATAGATCGAGACTTCGTCCGGTTTTCCCATTTTGGCCCTGCAACTGCTGAAATGAACGAAAAGTACCAAAGATTCGGGATGGCGTCCATTGCTGGAACCGGCGGGGTCATGGGACAACGAGGCATCAGATTTAACACCAACCACGTCATGGGAGGACCCAAGAAGGTGTTTCGCTTCGATCCCTATTCCCCCGCGATGGACGCCGATCCGCATCCATTTTACAAAATCCTAAGGGATGAACATCCCTGTTTCTGGTCCGAAGAGGCCGGCATGTGGGTCTATTCCCGCCACGAGGATATCGTGACCGCGCTGAACGACTGGCAGACCTATTCCTCGGCCAAGGGCAACCTGGTCGACGAACTGCCCAACCGCGCCGGGAACACGCTGGGGACCACCGATCCGCCGCGCCACGACCGTCTGCGCGCCCTGATCCAGAAGGCCGTGATGAAACGCGCTTTGGAGTATCTGGTCGAACCGACGCAAGCTGTGTGCCGTAAGCATCTGGACGCGCTGGCCGGTGAGAAAACCTTTGATTTCGTCAACGACTATTCGTCGAAGGTGACGGTCGATCTGCTGTTCCACCTGTTCGCCATGCCGGCCGAAGGTCAGGACGAGGTGCGCGACAACGCCGTTTTGATGGTGCAGACCGACCCCAAGACCCGCAAAAAGGGCCCCGAGCATCTGGCCGCCTACGAGTGGATGGCCAACTATGCCGAAAACCTGGTGCAAGAGCGCAAGAAAAACCCGGGCGAGGACCTGCTGTCCAATTTCATCACCTCTGAAATCGACGGTGAAAAGCTAAAGGACAAAGAGGTTCAGCTGACCGTGACCACGCTGATCATGGCTGGTATCGAAAGCCTGTCGGGCTTTATGGCGATGATGGGTCTGAACCTGGCCGATCACGCAGATGCACGCCGGGCTGTGGCGTCGGATCTGTCGCTGATACCGGACGCGATGGAAGAATCGCTTCGCTTCAACACCTCGGCGCAACGCTTCCGCCGCTGCCTGCAAAAGGACGTGGACATTCACGGCCAGACCATGAAAGCCGGTGATTTCGTGATGCTGTGCTATGGCTCGGGCAACCGCGACGATCGCCGCTGGGGTGAAAACGCGGATGTCTATGACATCACCCGCAAACCGCGCGGCCACCTGGGCTTTGGCGGCGGTGTGCATGCCTGCCTGGGCACCGCGATTGCGCGTCTGGCTTGTAAGGTTGCCTTTGAAGAATTCCTGGGGCGCTATCCCAACTTCGAGCGGATGCAAGAGCAACTGCCCTGGGTGCCGTCCTCGAACTTCCGCAGCCCGATGCAGCTTCAGCTGTCGGTCGCGTAACCAAAACTGCCTTGATGCGGCGGCGCTGTCCCCTCGGCGCCGCCGTTCGCATATCTGAAAGAAGGAACACCAAGATGCCCAAGGTAACTTATGTTGAATTTGACGGTACCCAGCGCGAAGTCGAGCTGCCCGCCGGTTGGTCCCTGATGCAAGGCGCCACGCTGAACGGTGTGGACGGAATCGAAGGCGAATGCGGTGGCTCGTGCGGCTGTGCGACCTGCCACTGCTATGTCGATGAGCCGTGGATGGACAAGCTGTCGCCCATGTCTGAAACCGAAGACGACATGCTGGATTGCACCGAATCCCCGCGCGAGGAGAACAGCCGCCTGAGCTGCCAGATTCAGGTAACGCCCGAAATGGACGGCATCGTGATCCGTCTGCCCGAGGTGCAAAGCTGATGTCCGGTGTGGTTGTCATCGGTGCGGGTCAGGCTGGCTATCAGACCGCCGAATCCCTGCGCAAAGAAGGCTTTGACGGCGCGATTACCATCATCGGCGAAGAGCCCTATGCCCCTTACCAACGCCCGCCGCTGTCCAAGGCCTATTTGCTGGGCGAAACGGACAAGGATCGCCTGAGATTTCGGACCGACGAATACTATGCCGATCAAAACATTGATCTGCGTGTGAATGTCGCGGTGACGGGTCTGGATGTTGCGGCGCGTCAGGTGACTTTGTCGGATGGGACATCGCTGGCATATGATGATCTGGTCATCGCCACAGGTGCCCGTGTGCGTGAAATTCCTGTGCCCGGCGCGGACCTAGAGGGGATCTTTTACCTGAAGACCCTGGCTGACGTGGACGGGATCGAGGCGCGACTGGCCGATGTGGACAGCGTGGCCGTGATTGGTGCGGGCTTTATCGGGTTGGAATTCGCCGCCGTCGCCCGCAAACTGGGCAAAGAGGTCACCGTGCTTGAAGCCGCGCCGCGCGTGATGAGCCGTGTCGTGACTGAAGAGCTGTCAGACTATTTTACCGGCGTGCATCAGGACCACGGGGTGAACGTGGTCTGCAATGCTTTCGTGTCCGGGTTCGAAGGCGAGGACGCGGTCAACGCCGTGACCTGCAAAGATGGCAGCAGCTATCCTGCGCAACTGGTTGTGGTCGGTATCGGCGTCATACCGAACTCCGAACTGGCCGAAGCTGCGGGCATCACCTGTGACAACGGTATTGTCGTGGATGAAAACGGACGCACGTCCGACCCGCATGTCTTTGCGGCGGGCGATGTGGCGGCCTATGCAAACCCCTTTTCTGGCAAGCTGATGCGGTTGGAATCGGTGCAAAACGCCGCTGACCAAGGCCGGATTGTTGCCGCAGCGATTGCAGGAAATCCCAAGCCTTATAACACGGTTCCGTGGTTCTGGTCGGACCAATATGATCTGAAACTTCAGATGGTTGGCTTGCAGGATGGCTGTGACCAAACCGTCCTGCGCGGAGACGAAAAGGCCAAGAAGTTCTCGCTTTTGCATTTCCGGGATGGGCAGTTGCGGGCCATCGACAGCGTCAACGCTGCCGCCGATCATATGATGGGACGCAAGCTGCTGGCGGCGGGGATTAGCCCCACGCCTGAACAGGCCGCAGATATCGGATTCAAGCTCAAATCACTGCTCTGAGGCTCGCATCAGGCTGTCGGCGATCAGGTTCGGGGTGCTGGCCCAGTCGATCATCGCCGGCAGCTGCGCGCCAGTGAATTCGGCTGCGCCAAGAGCCTGGGGCATGTCTTCAAGCATATGTCCTGCGTTCAGGGCAAAAAAGGGCAGGCAGATCGCCTGACCCATCCCTGCGGCCATGGTTTCGACATGGGGCGGCTCTTCGATCAATCCCACGCGGGTGCGCTGAAACCCCATTCGTGAGTGCAGCGTTGCTGCCATAGCATAAGTGCTGTTGGCGCTGGTGCGCGACACCGCGCTGCCGTGAGCCGCCACCAGAAGACCCGTGTCTTTGGCCTGCCAGCCGCGGTCTTTCAGCACGGTCTGCAGTTCCTTTATCGCGCAATCGGCCAGGCCTGGCTCGACCCCAAAGGGGCGCAACTGGCGCAGACCCAGATCCTTGGATTTCGGGGCCAGGACGCGGCCGGTGAAATAGCCTTGCGCCATGAAATAGGGGTAGATCAGCGGGGCATTCAGCGATTTCAC
Source organism: Thalassovita sp. (assembly GCF_965218685.1). Lineage (GTDB taxonomy): Bacteria > Pseudomonadota > Alphaproteobacteria > Rhodobacterales > Rhodobacteraceae > Thalassobius. Next base: position 1,575,061 of record NZ_OZ244657.1, read on the forward strand.
GGCAGCATCGAACGCCCCTTCGGCGGCCAGCGTGGCGCCCATGATCTCCCAGCCGGGCAAGGCGGCGTTCACCTTGACGGCCAAGGCCTGCAGGTCACGCTCTTGTGGGGCCGGATCCGAAGGGCTGCCATGAGCCACGATCACGGCTGCGCGGGAGGTGAGGGTCATCATCATCTTTCCGTCTGCTCAGCGCCCAAGATAGAGCGCTGCGCACAGGGGGCAAGCCTAGCCCATGCGCCGAGCGGCGGCATTTCCCAGCGCTGACAGTGTGAACAATGCGGCGGCTAGGCTTACGATCGTGGGGCCGGTCGGCGTGTCAAAGGCAAAGGATAACTGCAAACCACCCAAGGCAGACAGTCCCGCCAGCAGCGCAGCAATACCGGCCATACGTTCGGGCGTGGCGGCAAAGGGGCGGGCGGTGGCGGCCGGGATGATCAGCAGCGCGGCGATCAGCAACACGCCGACGACCTTGATCGCAACGGCCACGACCAAGGCCAGTGCCAGTGTCAGGATCATCTGTTCGCGCCGGGGATTTACGCCCGCCGCATAGGCCAGATCCTGGTTCAGCGAGGCCAGCAGCAGCGCCGACCAGCGCCACCACAACAGCGCCAGAACAAGGGCAGTACCGCCCCAAATAATGGCCAGATCCGTTTGGCTGACCGCCAGAATGTCTCCGAACAGATAGGACATCAGGTCGATCCGCATGCCATCAAGCAACGAAACTGCGACAAGACCCACCGCCAGCGCACTGTGGGCCAGAACGCCCAGCAGCGTGTCCATGGCAAAGCCCCGGCCGCTGAGGGCTGAAACCGTTGTGGCCATAAGCAGCGCCGCGATCAGCGCGCCCGCGAAGATCGAAGTGGAAAACGCCAGTGAAAGCGCAACGCCCAGGATGGCCGCATGGGCCGTGGCGTCTCCGAAATAGGCCATCCGGCGCCAGACGACGAAGCAACCAAGCGGTGCGGCGGCCAGAGCGACACCCAAACCAGCCAGGGCGGCCCGGACCAGAAAATCGTCCAGAAGGTGGATCATTGTGCGGCCTCGTGCGAGTGATCATGGGAATGGTCGTGATCGCACCCGTCATCATGGGTGTGGTTATGCTCATGCCGGTACAACGCCAGCGCGCCATGGGTTCCGGTGCCAAAAAGCGCCCGGTATTCGGGGGCCGAGGCAACATGTTCCGGCTTGCCTTCGCAGCAAACATGCCCGTTCAGGCACAACACCCGGTCCGAGGCCGCCATCACCACATGCAGTTCGTGGCTGACCATCAGAACGCCGCAGCCCATATCCCGTCGGACCTGCTCGATCTGCTGGTAAAACGCGGCCGAGCCGGGCTGGTCCAGACCTTGGGTGGCCTCGTCCAAAATCAGCAGGTGCGGCTCGTTCAGCAGGGCGCGGGCCAGAAGGACGCGCTGAAACTGGCCTCCGGACAGGTTGGACATCTGCCGGTCCATCAGGTTTTCGGCGCCGGCCTCGGCCAGGGCCGATCGGGCGGTCCGCAGGGGCACACGGTGCGGCAGGTTCAGGAACCGGCCCACGGTCAGCGGCAAGGTAGGATCTATGTGCAGCTTCTGAGGGACATAGCCGATCCGCAGCCCCGGCGCGCGCGTGATTTGACCTGTCTGAGGTTTCAGGGCCCCGACGATTGCCTTTAGCAACGTGGATTTGCCCGAGCCATTGGGCCCGACCACAGTAACGATTTCGCCTGCTTCCACGCGGAAATCCACGTTAGACAGAATCGGCTGCCCATTGGCGCGGACGGTAATGTTTTGCACGTCGATCAGGCTCATGCCGGGGCTTTCTGTTGGCAGTTGGGGCACAGGCCCTCGGCCTCGATCACGGCTTTCTCGATGGCAAAACCTTCGGCGCGGGCGGTTTTCCCCAAAGTGTCAGCAGAGACATGCGCTGCTGCCTCGGCAACCGAGTTGCATGCCCGGCAGATCAGGAACATCGGTGTGTGATCCTGGCCCGGATGAGTGCAGGCGGTAAAGGCGTTCAGGTGCTCGATCTTGTGGGCAAACCCGTTGGATACAAGGAAATCCAGTGCCCGGTAGGCCACGGGCGGCTGCGAGCCCAGGCCCTCGGCGCGCAGCTTGTCCAGAATTTCGTAGGCGCCCAGGGCACGGTGTTCGTGTAGCAGGATTTCCAACACCCGGCGCCGCACAGGCGTGAACTGCAAACCGTTTTCGGTGCACATTTTCTCGACCGCGCTCAGGCTATCCTGAATGCAACTGTGGTGGTCATGTTTGGCAAATCCGACAGGATCCATGGGGTGCCTTTCGGTAAGGGCATTTTGTGCTTGATATGAGATAATGTAACAAGTATCAACCCTCGTTATGTTATACAATTACACGAGGTAAGACATGCGTTCGTTCGTTTGGGTCGCCGCCACCGCGTCGCTGGCCGCCCCCGCCTGGGCCGAGGCCCCCAAGGTCGTGACTGATATCGCTCCGGTGCATTCGCTGGTCGCACAAGTGATGCAGGGCGTGGGCGCGCCCACCATGCTGATCGATCCGGGTGCTTCGCCGCACGGCTATGCGCTGCGCCCCTCTCAGGCGCGTGCGCTAAGCGACGCTGACGCTGTGTTCTGGATTGGCGAGGCCCTGACCCCCTGGATGGAGCAGCCGATGGAATCGCTGGCCGCGCAGGCGGTCTCGGTCGAGTTGCTAGAGCTGGAGGCCACGCTGAAGCTGGAGTTCCGCGAGACAGCAACGTTCGAGGGACATGATCACGACGAGGCGCACGGTCATGATGATCATGACGACCACGACAAACATGGCCACGACGACCATGATGACCACGATGACCACGACAAACATGGCCACGATGATCACGCCCATGACGGGGTCGACCCCCATGCCTGGCTGGATCCGGTGAACGCCATCGTTTGGACGCAGGCCATTGCGGACGAGCTGTCGCGCCTCGATCCTGAAAACGCGGGTGCTTATGCCAAGAACGCGGCCGCAGGCATTGAAGCAATCGAGGCGCTGAGCGCCCAGCTTGCCCAGGATCTGGATGCGGCCCATGACCTGCGCTTCGTGGTGTTTCACGATGCCTATCACTATTTCGAAAACCGCTTTGGCCTGGCCGCCACTGGTGCCATTTCAGTAGGGGATGCGGTTGACCCCAGCGCCGCGCGGGTGGCCGAGGTGCGCGATGCCGTCAGCGAAACCGGGGTCACATGCGTGTTCGCTGAACCTCAGTTCAATCCGGGCCTGATCCGCGCCGTGTCGGAATCCGGTGTGAAAGTTGCCCAGATCGATCCGCTGGGTGTCGGGCTGGATCTGGGGCCCGAACATTACGGTCAGACCATGCGCAAACTCTCGGCCAGTATTCTGGGCTGCCTGGAATAATCAGGCACCAAAGGCCGCATCAAAGGGGGCTGGCAGGTCGAACTCTTCCAGCACCCGCGCGCGGCCCTCGGCGGACATCTTTCGCGCCGTTCGGGCCACGATTTTTTCCAGCGCTTCAGGGGTTTGCGTACCTGCGAAGGGCTGGAAATACCACTTGAGAAACGTGAAGCAGATCACGTCCTCAAGCGCCTGGACCTCGGCGTCGCGCTTGATATGTTCTTTGCGCAGCAGCACGCCGACGCGGGCCTGATCCTGGGCTGGATACCCCACCTCTGCCATCATTCCGGCAAGGCGTTCACCGTGGCGGCGGCCCTGTTCCTTGCGCCAATCCAGATAGCCCGCGCGCCCCTCGGGATAGTCCTTGCGGGGCAGCAGCCAGCGTTCCACATGCTGCCCACGCGAAGCGATTTGCAGGACCTCTGAGGCATCAGGGAAAAGGCGCTCCAACTCGGATGTCATGCGTTCACCGTAGAGCTGAGCGGCGGGACGGCCGTCCTCGACCGTGGGGTCAGCGGCGTTTGCGGCGTCAATGGCGGACAGGACAAGGGACAGACGGTCAGTCATGGGCGGCCTTTCAGGAACAAAGTCAGGCTTCAGTATATCGCTCCTGCGCCCACTGCAAAGCCGGATGTCCCCAGAATGTGTTTCGTTCGTCACCGATTGTGAGGTACGACTTGAACCAAGATAATTTGCCCTGCGCGTGCGGGGTGTACGAGGTTCGACTGCGTTCATGAAATTTTTCAGAACGATAGCATTGGCAGCGGCATGTGCGGCCGGATCGGCAGTGGCGGGTCTGGCGCAGGTTCCTTCGTTTTTTCTGGATCTGGATACCGGCGGGCACCGTGCCACCATCCGCGATGTGGATGTCAGCGCAGATGGTGCGGTGATCGTCAGCGCGGCAGATGACAAGACGGTGCGGGTCTGGGATTGGCAAAGCGGTGAAACCACCTCCATCCTGCGTGGTCAGATCGGTCCGGGCAACGAAGGGTTGGTGAATGCGGTGGCGTTGTCTCCGGACGGGACAAAAGTTGCCGTCGGAGGCTATTTCTCGGGTCATTTGGACACCGAAGGCCCCTTTGGTGACATCCGCATTTTCGACCTACGCAGCGGCACGATGGTGAGGGTTCTGAAGGGGCACCACTATATGGTCGAAGCGTTGGCCTATGACCCGGTGCGCGACGAGCTGGCGGCCTCGGGGCAGGGTGGGCAAATCTGGCGCTGGTCGGCGCCTTTTTCCGATGCTCCCACGGCCTTGCCTGTTCTGGACACGCAGTCCTGGCGGGTATCCGAGGTAAACTATGCCGCGGGTGGAACGCGCCTGATCGCGGCCACCTATGACTATGGGCTCAGAATTTGGGACCTGGAGAGTGGCCAGCCCGTGACCGCGCCGGATGACGAGGCTTTGTGGGACTACCCGCTGGTCGCCGTAGCCGTCAGCCCCGATGGGTCGCAATTTGCGCTGGCCAATGATCAGGGTCAGGTGACGCTGCGCGATGCCGCGACCGGATCGGTTCTGCAAGAGCTGCCCCAGCGCCCTTTCCGTGTGGACGCGATGACGCTGGCGGGGGATGTTCTGACACTTAGCTGTGGCTATCGCTGCGCGGGCAAGTATGGAACCGAGGTCTGGTCACTGTCCTTGGGGCAGCAAATTGCCCAGTATGACGCGCAAGAGGTCGGCATCCATGCCTCGGCCTTGATGCCAGGGACAGACATGACTCTCACCGCCGGTGGACGCTTGCACACATTACATGTCTGGCGCACGCTAACGGGCTCGGGTGTTGCGCAGATGGGCGGGGTCGGCGCGCCGGTGGCCTCGGTCGGGATCAGCGCGCAGGCGGACCGGATCGGGTGGGGCAGTGACGACCCGTGCCCCGAGCTGACAATCTGCCCGGATGTTCTGGGCTCCCTGTCGCAGGAAATGGAGCTGCCAACACAAGAGCGCAGCTTTGAAAAACCGGGGCCGCGCGGGGCTGCGCGTCTGAACCGCGCCTTGACACAGCATCTGGATTTGACGGTGACGCTGGGCAGCGAGCCGGGCAGCGGCTTCGAAGGCTCGCGCATGCAACTGGGCGATACTGCGATCGTAAAAGGCCCCGAGGACGGCTATTACCACAGCGCCTACAGTTTCGTGTCGGGGCAGGATCAGATCATTCTGGGCGGGGGCAACGGGATTTTGCTGGTGCATGATCTGTCGGGAACCAGCACGGGCGAATTCATCGGCCACACCAGCGATATTCTGGCGCTGGCTGTGGCCCCGCGCGCCAATCGGGTTCTTAGCGGCGGCCGCGATCAGACGCTAAAGCTGTGGAACCTTGAAACGCGCGAGCTGATAGCCTCGATGTTCTTTGCGGGGACCGATTGGATTATCTGGACGCCGCAGGGCTATTTTCATTCATCCCCCAATGGTGATCGGCTGGTTGGTTGGCACATCAATCAGGGGCAGGACCGCGAAGGGCGATATGTCCGCGCACGGCAATTGCGCCAGCATTTGCACAGCCCCGAGATTGTTCGGCGGGCGATCCTGATCGGCTCGGCCAGCCAAGCGGCGCTGGATCTGCGGGGGCGGGACAACGAGCTGGACGAGCTGCTGACCCGCAAACCTCCCGAATTCAACATCCGTGTCGCAGGCGAGATGCAGGCGCCCGATGGTTTCGCAGTGATCGAGGTGTCCGGCACATCGCTGGAAGAGGTTGAAAGCTGGGGTTACTCGGTGCTGGTCAACGACCGCCGGGTGCATCCGGTGCGCGCAGGAGGTAGCGCGGGCAAGCTGCTGTATAACGTCCCGCTGGAAGACGGCGAAAACCAGATCACCGTCAGCGGCCAGAATGAATTTGGCTATGTCACCGAACGCAGCGCCGTGGCCCTGTTTAAACGCAAGACGAAGATCGAGAAAAAGGGTAAGCTGTATGTCGCCGTGGTGGGGATCAACAACTATCCCAAGCTGCCCGATGCCTGTGGTGGCAAGCCGTGTGATTTGCGCTATCCGGTTGCCGATGCGCTGGAGTTTCTGAACGTGCTGCGAGAACGAACGGCACCTTTGTATACGGGCATGGAAACGCTGGTGATGGTGAACAACGAGGTGCTTGAGCAGGACGCCCCGCGCCAGGCCGCGCTGTCCCTGCATATGGATCCCTTGGACGTTCTGGAACCCGAGGCACGCGCCATTACGGGCGAGCTGGTCGATTTCCTGACACAACCCGGCCCCGAGGATACCACCGTGATTTTCGTCGCTGGCCATGGCATGAACCTTGAGGAACAGTATTTCCTGTTGCCCACGAACGCCCAGAAACGTGGTGATCGCTGGCGCACGTCCTCGCTCGTGGATTGGAGCGTCATTCAGGAAGAGATATCCTTTGCCCAAGGCCGCCGCATTCTGGTGCTGGATACCTGTCACGCGGCTAATGCCTTTAACGCCAAGCTGGAAAAAGAGGCCGCAGATGCGCGGGTCGTTGTGTTCTCGGCGACGGCGGCGAACAACACGGCGGGCGAACGGGCCGATCTGGGGCACGGGATTTTTACCTATGCGATGCTGCAGGGCCTGCGCGGCGGGGCGGACAAAACTGGTGATGGCGTGCGCCTGTTGGGTCTGGCCGACTATGTCTATCACGAGGTCGTGCGGCTGAGTAACAAGGCGCAAGAACCGTTCTATCACATCTCGCAGACCTCGAACTTCCTGTTGGCGCAGGGGGCAAAGTGAGGGGCCTTCTATACATTATACTATGGGTGCTGTGCGCGGGGATGGCGCGGGCCGATTGTCCGGCGCAGGATTTTACCCCCTTCTACACAAGGGCCGACGTGTTTCAGGCCGGTTTGGAACGGGCCAAGGGCATAGCGCCAGTGCCCGGCATTCGCGGGGCGATCCTGCCGCATCATCTGGAAATGCCCGAACTTCTGGCTGGGGCGATCCGCATGACTTCGGGGGATCAGGTGACGCGCGCCGTCGTGCTTTTTCCGGACCACTTCTATCAATCGAAGACCCCGTTCGCGGTCACGATACGCGGGTTCGACACGATCTTTGGCAAGGTCCCGACGGATGCGCAGGCTGTTGAGAACCTGTTGGGGGGGATCGTCCAGGACAGTTGCCTGTTCCAAAAAGACCATGGCATTCGTGCGGCCCTGCCTTTCATGGCGCGCCTGATGCCTGGGGTGCCGATTGTGCCGGTTGCGGTCTCGATCAATTCGGGCCGCGATGAATGGGACGAAATGATCGCGCGGCTGCGTCCCCTGATGCAGCCGGGGACGGTGGTTTTGCAGGTCACGGATTTCTCGCATTACATGCCGCTGCATCAGGCCCGTCTGCGCGACCAGCAGGTTCTGAATGTGCTATCGGCCGGGGATACCGAGGCCGCCGCGCGCTTCGTGCAGCCCGATCACGTGGATTCGGTTGGTGCCATGTATATCGCCATGACCCTGATGGCCGAGCAAGGCGCGGCCCCGGTGGTGGTGGCCAATGCCAATATGCAAGAGCTTTACGATCGGTTCATCGCTGAAACGACCAGCTATGTCACAGCAGCCTATGTGCCCGAAGGGGTAGATGCCCCACCGCTGTTCGGGGCGCAGCGCTTTGTTATCGGTGGGGACCTGTTCCTGGGGCGGGTGCTGCCCTCGTTGCTAAGTGACGAGTTGATTGCCGAACGCGTGACCAAGGCCGCGCTGGGTGCGACCAAGGGCCTGCCCCTTGTGCTGAACCTGGAAGGGGTGCTGCTGCCGGACATGCCGACGGGGCTGGATCACATGGTGTTGGCGATGCCGGCGGGGATCGTGCAGGACTGGGCGCAAAGGCTGAACGTGGTCGCGGTGTCACTGGCAAACAACCATGCCCGCGATATCGGCGAAACCGGACTGACCGAGACCCGCCGTGCGCTGGACCAAATGGGGATCGCCCATTTCGGTCAGGGCGAGGTGTTGCGGATGATGGGGGTGGCCATGGTCGGGCTGACCGATCTGGATGGACGGGCGCTGCCCTCGGTGGATCGGCTGACGCCTGAATTGCTGGACAGTGCGGTTCTGCCGGATGCGCAAACGCCGGTTCTGGCCATGCTGCACTGGGGGCGCGAGTTTGTGACCGCGCCGGGGCCGCGCGAAGAATGGATCGCCGAGGCGCTGCGCCAGCGCGGGGTGGCGGCCATCATTGGCGCGCATCCTCATGCGGTCAGCAACGGTGCGCAGGTTCTGGGTGGGGGCGATACCGTGGTGCTGCACTCTTTGGGGAACTTCCTGTTCGATCAGATGCCGCCCCACAGCTCGGGCGGACTGGCCGAGGTGCGGGTGTTTCCACAAGGCACCGTATCCGTCCGGCCTTTGGCATTGCCGCATTTGTTCGAACTGACCCAATCCAAGTGAGTTAGCTCTTGTCGCGAGCGCTTTTCGCCTTGTAGCTTTCGGGTAACAAGTCGCGAAAGGGATGATGGCATGACCTACAGGGTTAAGAGATGGGTAACCGGGGCAATCCTGGCAGGAATGGTGGCTGTGTCCGGTTCGGTCGGGTTGGCTCAGCAAAGCTCTGATCCCGCGATCCAGCAGAAATTGCACGTGATCTATGACCCGATCAGCCGCGAGGTCACCCGCCGCATGGTCAGCGTTTTGGATCCGCACCCCGAAATGGGGCTGGAGTTCACGTGGGAGCCCGCCGCCGGCAATTGGCCCGGCGTCACGCCCGAGGGGTTCGCCCATGGTTCGGGCCGCGTTTCGTGGCGTGTGCCCGGTGCGGCCAGCTATGACCCGCGGACCACGCACCATTCATATGAGGGCAACCTGAAAGACGGTCGTTTCCATGGTCAGGGGCGGCTCAGCTATCGTGACGGCTCGTTTTACGCGGGTACGTGGAACGTGGGTGCGTTGCAGGGGCAGGGCACGCATCTGGATGCTTTGGGCAACCGCTATGAAGGGGAATTCGTGGATGGCCAACCGCATGGCGATGGCGTCTATCGCGCCGCCGAGGGCTGGACCTATACCGGCCCGTTCAAGCTGGGGCAGCGTGATGGCGCGGGCAAAATTGTCGAACCTGGCGGCCTGACCTATGATGTGGTGATGCAGATGGGGACCCAGCTGTCCTCGACCCGGCCCGTGGTCTTTGCCGACAACCGTCTGGCTGGCGTTCTGCCCGCGCAATCGGGCGGCGCTGCGGGTAAGGTGGATATGTCGGTGATCGTCGATCCGCGCCTGTCTGGCGGCCAAGAGGTTGCCTATACCCATATCGTTCAGAACGGAGAGGTGCTGATCGTCCCCAATAACGATCTGTGGCGCGACGCCTGGAATGGTTCGGACCAGATCGAGAGCTTCTTTGCCTATGCCATGATGGGCGATTCCGAATGGCAAAAGAACCGCGCCCACACGCAGTTCCGGATAAAGACTAATGACGGCAGCCGGGTGCGCCTGAAATCACTGGACCTTGCGGTGGAATACAGCGTGCCGCATCTGCGCCCTGTGCTGGCCGTGCAACAACATAGTGGTTGCGTGGGTTTTCGCCCCTCGTTCAACTTCCTGAACTATGGTTGGGGCGAGGTCCAGAATGCCACCGCGCGCGTGGGCTTCCGCAACCCAGACAATGTCCCGTGGGAAGAGCGCCACACCATGCCCCCCAACAC
>NZ_OZ244657.1:1590000-3380254 GCF_965218685.1 Thalassovita sp.
TTAATATTCCTGGGCCGTGGAGTGGTGACGGATCGTGAGGGTAGTTCAATCTTATCGGATTGATTGGGCTGCTGATCGGTTCCTGGAAATAGCCCTCCTATAAGACCGTACCCTAAACCGACACAGGTGGACAGGTAGAGAATACCAAGGCGCTTGAGAGAACGATGTTGAAGGAACTCGGCAAAATACCTCCGTAAGTTCGCGAGAAGGAGGCCCAGTTTCTACGCAAGTATTGACTGGGGGCACAAACCAGGGGGTGGCGACTGTTTACTAAAAACACAGGGCTCTGCGAAGTCGCAAGACGACGTATAGGGTCTGACGCCTGCCCGGTGCTTGAAGGTTAAAAGGAGAGGTGAGAGCCTTGAATTGAAGCCCAAGTAAACGGCGGCCGTAACTATGACGGTCCTAAGGTAGCGAAATTCCTTGTCGGGTAAGTTCCGACCTGCACGAATGGCGTAACGACTTCCCCGCTGTCTCCAACATCGACTCAGCGAAATTGAATTGCCTGTCAAGATGCAGGCTTCCCGCGGTTAGACGGAAAGACCCCGTGCACCTTTACTACAGCTTCACACTGGCATCAGGCCAAGCATGTGCAGGATAGGTGGTAGGCTTTGAAACCAGAACGCCAGTTCTGGTGGAGCCTCCCTTGAGATACCACCCTTGCTTTGCTTGATGTCTAACCGCGGCCCATTATCTGGGTCCGGGACCCTGTGTGGCGGGTAGTTTGACTGGGGCGGTCGCCTCCTAAAGAGTAACGGAGGCGCGCGAAGGTTGGCTCAGAGCGGTCGGAAATCGCTCGTTGAGTGCAATGGCAGAAGCCAGCCTGACTGCAAGACTGACAAGTCGAGCAGAGTCGAAAGACGGCCATAGTGATCCGGTGGTCCCGAGTGGAAGGGCCATCGCTCAACGGATAAAAGGTACGCCGGGGATAACAGGCTGATACTGCCCAAGAGTCCATATCGACGGCAGTGTTTGGCACCTCGATGTCGGCTCATCTCATCCTGGGGCTGGAGCAGGTCCCAAGGGTACGGCTGTTCGCCGTTTAAAGAGGTACGTGAGCTGGGTTTAGAACGTCGTGAGACAGTTCGGTCCCTATCTGCCGTGGGTGTAGGATACTTGAGAGGAGTTGCCCCTAGTACGAGAGGACCGGGGTGAACGATCCACTGGTGGACCAGTTGTTATGCCAATAGCAGTGCTGGGTAGCTATGATCGGACAGGATAACCGCTGAAGGCATCTAAGCGGGAAGCCCCCCTCAAAACAAGGTATCCCTGAGGACCGTGGTAGACCACCACGTCGATAGGCCGGAGATGTAAGTGCAGCAATGCATTCAGTTGACCGGTACTAATGGTCCGATAGGCTTGATTTGATCCAGTAACAGCAAGACTGTTCAATCAAATCAAAAGCATACACAACACAAAGTACAGTCGTACTGACTTGGACATTCTTGGTTATTACTCGGTTTGGTGGTCATAGCAGAAGCAAAACACCCGATCCCTTCCCGAACTCGGAAGTTAAGTGCTCTAACGCCAATGGTACTGCATCTTAAGGTGTGGGAGAGTAGGTAACCGCCAAACCTAGTAATAACCAAGATATACATATCGATCTCTCTGCGATGTAACAAAACAAGCAGCCGCTTCGGACGATGGTCCGGGCGGCTGTTTTCGTTTGCACGGGCGAAAATCCAGAAAATATGCGTGTTCCTACTTACTTGTAATGGGCCGGGGCCTGAAACATCCTTGGAACAGCGACAGAGGAGGAGCGCGCATGGAACGGGTGACACCGGAGCAGCAGGGTATGAGCTCCGCTCGGCTGGATTTGGTCGGGCAGTGGATGGACCGCTATGTGCAAGAGCGTAAATACCCCGGAAGCTCGGTCCTGATCGCCCGCGGTGGACAAGAGGTTTACCACCATGCGACCGGTCTGCGGGATATCGAACGCAACCTGCCGTTTGAACGCGATACTGCCGTGCGCATTTACTCGATGACGAAACCCGTCACCTCGGTCGCGATCATGATGTTGTTGGAACAGGGGCTATTCCATCTGGATGCACCGGTATCCGAGTTCATTCCCGCGTTCAGCGACATGACCTGCCTGGTTCCCGGTGCGACATCGATCGATCAAACCCAGCCCTGCGCGACACCCACGCTGCACCATCTTTTGACCCATACCTCGGGGCTTAGCTATCCGTTCAACCCAGGGGTTCTGCCGCAGGCTATGGAAAAGGACGACCTGATTTTCAAGCCAAACCAAGGGCTTCTGGCCGATATGGTTGAACAGGTGGCGGCCCTGCCATTGGCCTTCACCCCAGGCAGCCGCTGGGAATATTCGGTGGCGATCGACGTTCTGGGCCGCGTGGTCGAGGTTGTCTCGGGCAAAACCCTGTCTGACTTCTTCCAGCAGCAGATATTCGAGCCACTTGGAATGACCGAAACAGGGTTCTCGGTGCCTGCCACGGCGCGCGACCGGTTCGCGGCGCTTTACACGCCTTTGGCCGGGGATGCGATGGCGCTGAACGCTGCGGAAATGGGGGCTGAAACCCTGCGCTGCGTGGATGATCCAACCACTTCGGACTTTTTAAAGGCCTCGATGTTTTCCGGTGGCGGTGGGCTGATCGGCACCTTGGATGACTACATGAAATTCACCGAGATGTTGCGCCGCGGTGGCGAGTTGGGCGCGCGACTTCTTTCCGCCAATACCGTTGCCTTCATGCGCCGAAACCATCTGAAGGGTGACATCGCGTCGATGGGGCCGGCCAGTTTTGCCGAGCAGCCGATGGAAGGAATGGGCTTTGGTCTTGGCGGTTCGGTGGTGCTTGAACCCGGCCGTACGCGGGTGCCTGGCAGCGTTGGCGATTTCAGCTGGGGGGGAATGGCCTCTACGTTCTTCTGGACGGATCCGATTCTGGATCTTAGCGTGGTATTTTTCACCCAGCTGTCGCCGTCCAGCTCTTATCCGTCTCGGGCCGAGCTGAAGGCGTTGCTGCACGCAGCGGTACTATGATGACAACGAGAGAAATCCTGTGGACGCCCACCCCGGAACGAGCCCAAAACACCTTGATGGCCGATTACATCGGCTGGCTGAAAGAGGCCCGGGGGCTAAGCTTTGATGACTACAATGATCTATGGGACTGGAGCACAACCGAGATCGAGGATTTCTGGGCCTCGATCGTCGCGTATTTCGACATTCCATTCAGCGAACCTCCGCAGGAAATCCTGAAAGAACGCAAACAGCCCGGCGCCGAATGGTTCGTTGGTGCCAAGTTGAATTATGTCGACCGGATGTGCCGGGTTGCGGCCCAAAACCCAGACAAACAGGCGTTGGTGGTGCGGTCGCAAACACAAGGCCGGTCCCAGATGACCTGGGCCGAACTGCTTCAGGCGGTCGCCAATGTGGCCGCGCATCTGGCCAAGATGGGCGTGGGCAAGGGCGACCGTGTGGTCGCGATTTTGCCGAATACCGAGGTTTCCATCATTGCGTTTCTGGCGACGGCCAGCTTGGGGGCAATCTGGTCGCTTTGTGCGCCGGACATGGGGCATGTGGCCATTCTGGATCGGTTTCGGTTGATCGCGCCCAAGGTGTTGATCGCGCAGGATGGCTATTTGCACATGGGCAAACCCATCGACAAAGGTGCGATCCTGGACGAGATCATCGCCGGCCTGCCGACACTGGAGCACAAGGTCTTTTTACCCGTCATTTCAGACCTGCCCGAAGGCGCTGTTCCGTGGGAACAGATGCTGCAAGGCGACGCGCAGCTAAATCCTACGCCGGTCGATTTCTCGGACCCTTTGTGGATCGTGTTTTCATCGGGCACCACGGGGACACCAAAACCCATCGTGCACGGCCACGGCGGCGTGTTGCTTGAAGGGCTAAAGGCCTGCCTTCACTTGGATATATCCAAGAATAGCCGCTATATGTGGCTGACATCTTCGGGGTGGATCATGTGGAACTTGCAGGCGTCCTGCCTGTCCAATGGCGCTACCGTGGTGATGTTCGATGGGGCAGCAAATCACCCCGATTTGATGGAATGTTGGCGCATCGCGGCCGACGAACGCGTTAGCTATTTCGGGGCTGGGGCCGCCTATTTTTCGATGTGCCAGAAGGCCGGGATCACCCCGCGACACGAGTTGGATCTCACCTCGATACAGGCGGTTGGCTCGACCGGGTCGCCGCTGACGGCCGAAGGGTATGACTGGATTTACAGCGAGGTTTCACCTGATGCGTGGCTTGCACCCATTTCTGGCGGGACGGATATTGCGGGTGCCTTCGTCTGCGGCAATCCGATGCTGCCCGTCCGCGCAGGTGAAATGCAGGCGCGCGCGTTGGGCATCGCCACACGCAGTTTCGATCCCGAAGGGAACGAGCTGATCGGCGAGGTCGGCGAGCTGGTCTGCACGCAGCCGTGCCCCTCGATGCCGTTGTATTTCTGGGGGGACACGGACAATCGCATCCTGCTGGACAGCTATTACGACACATATCCCGGCATCTGGCGCCACGGTGATTGGATCGAGATCACCGAAGAGGGCGGCTCGGTCATCTATGGCCGTTCGGACGCAACGATCAACCGCCGGGGGCTGCGGTTGGGCAGCTCGGAAATCTATCGCGCTGTTGAGGGGCTGGACGAGATCCAGGACTCTTTGGTGATCGATCTGGAGTTTCTGGGCCGCGACAGTTTTATGCCGCTGTTTGTCGTGGTGACCGATGGACTGACCCTGGACGAGGCGTTGATCGAGAAAATCCGAAGCGCCATTCGTGCATCGGTGTCAGCGCGCTTTTTGCCGGATGAAATCGTCGCTATCCCCGAGGTGCCCCGCACCCTGTCAGGCAAAAAGCTTGAGGTTCCGGTGAAAAAGCTTCTGTTGGGCGGTGATCCTGAAAAAGTGGTGAACCGCGATTCAATGGCAAACCCGGCCAGTTTTGACATTTTCGTAGAGTATGCGGCGGCGCGGACCTAGGCCATCTGGGCGCGGCACCATGCGTGCAGCGCGTCCATGTCGTGCGGCAGCTCTTCGCCGAAGTCTCCGGAAAACTCGATGAAGGCGGGCAGCTTGGCCCGGCCCACGCCGATGATGACCGGAATACCTTCGCTAAGTGCTGCGCCGATGGCCGCGCGAAAACCCTGACCTTCAGCCTCTTGCTTGCCAAACTTGTTAAGCAGCAACAGCTGAGGCGTATCCTGCAGGGCGGCTGCGATCAGGCCGGCGGCGTGCTCCAGCCCTTCGGGGTCCAGTGAACAGCCCGTTGCCCCTTTGCCCAGATCCTGACTGATCCCGATTTGCGGGCCAGATGGCAGCAAATGCAGGGCCATGTCCTGCTTGGCCCCCTCAGCGCGGGTGGTGTGCTGGACGGCCCCGGTCAGGCGCACGCCGCTGGCGATCAGCTGCTTGGCCAGCTCGGTTAGGATCGCGTCCGCTTGCCCCGGTTCGTCAGAGATGATGTAGCCCAGCATATTGGCCCCTTGAAACTGTCTGATCCCCCTTACAGGATGGTCGGGCCGCGGGGAAGAGCGGCAGCGTCGCAGGAGCATGACCGCTATGACAGATTATCCCGGATGCATCATTGCTGGCGGCCGGGCCGAGCGGATGGGCGGCGGCGACAAGTGTTTGCTTCCTTTAGCGGGGCAGCGCCTGCTGGACCATGTGCTGGCCCGTCTGACCCCGCAATGCAGCCCTGTCGCGCTGAATGCCAACGGGGATGCGGCGCGGTTCAAAGGTTACGGTCTGCAAGTGATCCCGGACGAAGGCGCGGACCAGCCAGGCCCTTTAGCCGGGGTTCTGGCGGCGATGGAATGGGCTGCCGGGCAGGGCGCGGATCATGTGGTGACGGTCGCGGCGGATACGCCGTTTTTCCCGCGCGATTTGGTAGCGCGGTTGGCAGGTGCAGGTGGGTTTGCGCTGGCCTCGGGCCGCGCTGCGGATGACGCGCGCGCGCAGCTTCATCCGGTGTTCGGCTTCTGGCCTGTCGATTTGGCTGCAGAGTTGCGCACGGCCCTGTCGCGGGGGGACCGAAAGGTGCGTCAGTGGGCCATGGACCACGGAGCGCAAGAGGTCACGTTCGAATTCGCAGGCGTGGACCCGTTCTTTAACATCAACACCACCGAAGACCTGCGGCAAGCCAATGCGATCGCTCGCAGCTCGGCCCGTGCAGATCAGTGTTTTCGGATGAAATAGATCTGGGCGGATCCGTCGTCCTGCATGGACAGCAGCTCGGCCCCGGTCTCGGTACAGAAATGCGGGATGTCGATGATCGCGACAGGATCCGTTGCGGTCAGGCGCAGCACCTGCCCGGGCCGCAGCGCCAGCAAGCGTTTTCGGGCCTTCAGCACCGGCATCGGGCAGATCAGCCCCGAGGCATCATAATCGTCGTCAAACTCCATCCTTCGCAGGTATCGCGGTGCGGGCGCGCTGTCCATGGGTGTTACGGTTTGCCCATGCGCGGGCTCGCAGATAGTGTGCGATCAGATCGGGGCGCGCCCCTCAAGGAGCGATCATGCGCATATTGTTGATTCACACCGGCGGCACTATCGGGATGGCCCAAACCGACCATGGGTTCGCCCCGCGCGCAGGCGTGGTAGAAGAGGCCGTAGCCAAACTGGTCGCGGGTGCCGAGGTTCAGATCACCACTTTCGCGCCGCTGATCGACAGCGCGCAGGCCACGCCGGGCGACTGGCACCGGATCGCCGCGCAAATCCACCAGATGCACGCCGAGTTTGACGGGTTCATCGTCACGCATGGAACGGACACGCTGGCTTATACCGCGGGGGCGCTTTGTCTGGCGCTGCGGGGGCTGCAGCAGCCGGTGATTGTGACCGGCGCGATGCTGCCCCTGACGGTCGAGGGAAGTGATGGCTGGCGCAACCTTGCTGACGCGCTGCAAGCCGCTCAATCCGCCCCACCCGGTGTCTGGGTGCAATTTGCCGGAACCCTTCTGCACGGCGCCCGTGTGCGCAAAGGCCACTCGCATTCGCTGGATGCGTTCGAGGCCGAAAAGACCGACTTGCCGCCGCGTGTGCCCGGCCATGGTCTGCAGCTGGCGCCGGTTCAGCAGCACAACGTGGGGGTCTTTTCCGTAACGCCGGGGCTGTGCCTGGACATACTCGAGGTGGCCACGCAGCGTTGCGACGGGCTGTTGTTGCGCTGCTATGGCTCGGGAACCGCGCCCGATACGCCGCAGATGCGCGCGGCACTGGAGCGTGCCCAAACCCGCCAAATCCCGGTGCTTGCCGTCAGCCAGTGCCCCGAGGGCGGGATGAAGCTTGGCACCTATGCGGCTGGCCGCGTAATGCGAGAGACAGGAGTGATCGACGGGCGGGACATGACCCCCGAGATGGCCTATGTCAAACTCCACTTCGCCCTGTCGCAGGGCGGGGAGGTTTCGGGGCGCCGTGCGTTCTTGGCCACCGTCCAATGCGGCGAGCTGACGCCCGGGGATTAACCGTCCGTCATCTCGATGGCTTTGCGGGCCAAGGCAAAAAACTGCTCGCGTTCTGTCCGGTTCAATCCCGGCAGAATGTCGTTTTGCAGGGCCGATACGATGGGCAGCGCGCTGCGGTACAATTTTTGACCGGCCCCGGTTGGGGATACCTCGCGGACGCGCCGATCCGCAGCCGAGGTTTTGCGAACAACAAGGCCCTTTTGCTCCAGTCGATCAATGACCCCGCCAATCGTGGCCCGGTCATAGCCGATCGCCTCGGCTACGCCGGTCTGGTCGATGCCGGGCCGGTCCATGATCGCATCCATCGCGGCAAACTGCACTGGCGTCAGATCAAACCCGGCGGCCTGCATCTGATGCGTGAAAACATGGGTCGAAATCTGGTGCAGGCGTCGAATCACATGCCCTGGCATCCCGTAAACATTCATCACTGATCTCCCATCACGACCGCTGTTCTGTCCGATTTTGATGTATAATTCGTTTAAAAACAATATCTTTCAGGTATTTTGTAAGCGTACATAATTTTATTGACCCTAAATAGTATGTGTAGTTATTATATTGCAGACCCCAATAAAAGGACGGCCGAGGCCGGAAGGAGGAGACATGCAATTCTATGTAGACGGTTTTCGGGGCGGGAACCCCGATATCAAGAACGCAGCCCCCGGTCGACGTGATCGCCAGGAAAACGCTCCGCTGCCCGAAAAGGTCGACGTTCTGATTGCGGGCACTGGCCCTGCAGGTCTGTGCCTGGCTGCGCAGCTGTCTCAGTTCCCCGAGATCGACACCATGATCGTCGAGCCCAGCCCCTGCAACATCATCAAGGGCAAGGCTGACGGCATCAACACCCGCACCATGGAGATGTTCCAGGCCTTTGGATTTGCCGACAAGGTCAAACGCGAAACCTACTGGGTGAACCAGACCACTTTCTGGATGCCGGACCCCGAAAACCCCAGCGGCATCAAGCGCGTTGGCCGTGTGCAGGACGTGGCTGACGACAGCTCGGAAATGCCGCACATCCTGATCAACCAGGCGCGGATGCACCAGCTGTTCCTCGAGTACATGGAGAACTCGCCCTCGCGTCTGGCCCCCGACTATAACTGGGGTGTCAAAACCCTTGAGATCGACCCCGACGCTGACGAGTACCCCGTCACCGTGACGCTGGAAGACACGGGCGTTAACTGGGGCGAGACCCGCACCGTGCGCGCCAACTATGTTGTTGGCTGTGACGGCGCGCGCTCGAATGTGCGTAAGGCCATCGGCGGTGAATTGCACGGCGATGCGGCCCACCAGGCCTGGGGCGTAATGGATATCCTGGCCAACACCGACTTCCCCGATGTGCGCCAGAAATGTCTGATCACCTCGGCCAACGAAGGCAACGTGCTGATCCTACCGCGAGAGGGCGGCTATCTGTTCCGCATGTACGTGGAACTGGACAAGCTGAACGAAGACGAGCGTGTCGCACAGCGTAACTTCTCCCAAGAGCACATGATCGCCGCTGCCAACCGTATCATGGCGCCCTATACAATCGACGTGAAAGAGGTCGTCTGGTGGTCCATCTATGAAATCGGCCACCGTATTGCGGACAAATTTGACGACATCGGCGATGGCGACCGTACCTCGCAAACGCCGCGTGTGTTCACCGCTGGTGATGCGTGCCACACACACTCGCCCAAAGCGGGCCAGGGCATGAACGTGTCGATGCAGGATACCTTTAACCTGGGCTGGAAACTGGCCCACGTACTGACCGGCCGTGCCGATGCCAGCCTGCTGCACAGCTATGCCGGCGAGCGTCTGCTGGAAGCCAAGCGCCTGGTTGAAACCGATCACCAGTGGGCCCGCATCATGTCGGCCCCCGCCACCCAGGACGAACTGGATGGCAAGGTCGAACCGCGCTTTATCCGCCAGTTCCAGGAAAACCTGGAGTTTACAGGTGGTCTGGCCGTGAAATACGACGAATCCTCGTTGACCGCCGAGCCTGTGCACCAGGCGCTGGCCACCGGTGAAGAGGTCGGCCGCCGCTTCCACTCGGCACCTGTTGTGCGCCTGTCGGATGCCAAGCAGATGCAGCTGGGCCACGTGGCCGAGGCTGACGGCCGCTGGCGCATTTATGCCTTCGCTGGTGAAGGCGACAGCTCGGATGCGGGCTCGGCGATCCACAAGCTGGCTGATTGGTTGGAAAGCGATCCCAAATCGCCGGTCGTCAAGCACACCCGCAAGGACGAAGACATCGACGCCGTCATCGACCTGCGTGCCGTGTTCCAGCAGACCTTTGATCAGCTGGCCTACGAGGACATGCCCTCGTTGCTGAAGCCGACCAAGGGCAAACTGGGTCTGACCGATTATGAAAAGGTCTTCTGCGCAGATCACAAGGGAGCGGGCGATTTCTATGACATGCGCGGCATTGATCGGGCCAAGGGCTGCATGATCGTCGTGCGTCCGGACCAGTACATCGCCAACATCCTGCCGTTGGACGCCTATGATGAGCTGGCCGAGTTCTTCGCAGGCTTCTTGCTGCCGGCCTAATCCGGACGGACCAAAATCTTACGGGCGCCCCCATCCGGGCGCCCGTTTTCGTTTCAGATCAGTGTTTGAAACCAGTCCGAAAAGGCACTTACCAAGGGCCGATCTGAAAGCTGCGACAGAAAATAGCCCTCGTGGCCGGGGATCGAGGTTGGGTTGGCCAGTTCCACCGCACCGGTTTTCAGGGCATGCCGGGCGACTATTCTGTTGACCAGGGCGATGCCTGCGCCGTCCATGGCCAGTTTCAGGGCTGTGCCATAGGAATCCACGCTGATGCTGGGCTTCAGGCCCGCCAGACCCACCAACTGCCCCCAGTTTTTCCATCCGACCGAGGTACCAACCGACTGGATCAAAGGGGCCTCGTCGATCCGGGCGGTCATGCCCGGTGCCCGCACGGCAACCAGGGAGTTGGGCAACACAATCCCGCCCGCACCTACCTGTTTGGCCGAGCCAAAGCGCAGCTCGATATCGGCTTTGGGGGCGTTGTACTCGTCCGGCCAGATTGTCGCTCGAAGTCCTATTTTTGCATGTGGATGAAGAGCTTGGAACTGCGGTAAAGCCGGAGAGATCACCCATTCGATCATGCTGACCGAAGCCGCGATCGTCAGCGAATTTTCCGAAGCCGGGGCCAGATGTGTTTCGGTCGCGGCAGCCAGCATTGCCAGGGCGGCCTCGACCTCAGGCAGCAATTTGCGCCCTGCATCCGTCAGGGCCAACCCACGCGGCAGGCGCCGGAACAGCGGCACACGCAGCCGGGTCTCAAGGGCCTTGATCTGCTGGCTGACCGCTGACTGGGTCATGCCGATTTCGGCCCCGGCGGCGGTAAAACTCAGCGTGCGGGCAGCGGCCTCGAATGATCGGAACCAGGTCAATGGTGGCAGAGCGGTTTTCATGGACAAATTACTCATTAGAGTTGCTAATACCTAAGGGACAAGTTGTTTCATTTGTCAATTCTCTCGGCGGGCCTCAGTCTGTTCCTTGCGAACAGGAGCAAAGAATGACCCCAGAAATTCGAAAAATCGTGACCTATGACGAAGAGGTCCTGATCGAGGGCTTTCGCCCCGCGGCCCAGCCTTGGCGCATGTTTGCGGTTGCGGCCGTGGTAAAGAACCCCTGGGCCGGGCGCTATGTCGAGGATTTGAAGCCTGAAATTCACGCCTACGGCCCGGTCCTGGGTCAGATGATGACCGATCGAATGATCACTCTGGCCGGTGGCGGCGACCAGATCGAAGCCTATGGCAAGGCCGCGGTCGTTGGGCTGGATGGCGAGGTCGAGCATGCATCCGGGCTGATCCACACGCTGCGTTTTGGCAATTTCTACCGCGAGGCTGTGGGGGCGAAATCCTATCTGGCCTTCACCAACACGCGCGGACCGGCCAATGCGCCGATCATGGTACCGCTGATGGATAAGAACGACGCGGGGCGGCGTTCGCACTATCTGACGATCCAGTTCTCCATCCCCGACGCGCCACGCGCAGACGAAGTGGTGGTGGTTCTGGGGGCGGCGACTTCGGGGCGGCCGCATCACCGTATTGGCGACCGCTATCAAGATCTGAAGGACCTGGGGCATGACCTGGACAACCCGGCCGCGGTCTAAGTTTGGCCCCCTTGCGGCGATCACTGCGGGGCAGGGGCCTTGCGTGATGCTGCTGCATGGCGTCGGCCTTAGGGCCGAGGCATGGGCGCCGCAGATAGATACACTTGCAAGCGCGGGTTTTAGCGTGATCGCGCCCGATATGTTGGGGCACGGCGGCAGCGCGGCCGCTGGTTCCAGCCTGGCCGAGTTTGTGGTCCCTTTGTCTGCGCTACTGAACCAGCCGACAGTCGTGATCGGCCACTCGATGGGCGCAATGCTGGCGCTGGAGCTGGCAGCGGCCCATCCCGAACACATCAAGGGCGTCGCTGCGCTGAACGCGATTTTCCGACGCTCGGACACGGCAAAACACGCCGTTCAGGCCCGCGCTGCCGCTTTGGATGGGAATGGCATACCCGACCCAGAGGACACGCTGACCCGTTGGTTCGGAGCAAAGCCATCCCCCGCCCGGCACGCCTGCCACGAATGGCTGACTAATGTTGATCCGCAGGGCTATCGTGCAGCCTATGGCGTTTTTGCCCAGGCTGACGGCCCTTCGGACGCGTCGCTGGCGCAGATCTCTTGTCCGGCGCTTTTCCTGACTGGCGCGGACGAGCCGAACTCGACTCCGCAGATGTCGCGAAACATGGCGGAACGCGTCAAAAACGGACGCGCCGTGGTGATCGAGGGCGCCGCACACATGGTGCCCATGACACACTCTGATACAGTGAACGCCCAATTGGTGCGTTTTGCAAAGGAGTGCCTGACTTGACCACCTTCGATCCCCGCGCGCTGCGTGATGCCTTTGGCAGTTTCATGACCGGCGTGACCGTAGTCACCAGCCGGACATCCGATGGAACCCCTGTGGGCTTTACTGCTAATTCCTTTACCTCGGTTTCGCTGGACCCGCCCATGGTGCTGGTCTGTCCGGGCAAGTTCCTGTCCACTTACGAGGCGTTCACAGGCTCGACCCATTTCGCGATCAGTATTCTGGCCGAAAAGCAGCGCGATGAATCCAACATCTTTGCCGGCTCGAACGAAGATCGTTTCGCGCAGGTGCCGCACAGTGTTGATCTGAATGGCATTCCTGTCATCGACGGGGCCATCGCGCGCTTTTCATGCAAGACCCACCAGGTGGTGCCAGCCGGGGATCATAGCATTCTGATCGGCGAGGTGCAGGATTTCGCCCACGAGGGCGGCCTTGGTCTGGGCTATGTCGAGGGACGCTATTTCAGCCTTGGGCTCGAGCACAGCTCGGCTCAATCAGTGCAGCAACCGGTGACTTGCGGGGCGATCATTGAATGCGACGGCAAGGTTCTGCTTGAGCGTACCGAAGATGGCTATCGTCCCTTGCAGGTCAGCGTGGCCGAGGCGGGCAATCTGCGGGACTCAATCACGGGCAGCCTGTCCTACCGGGGGATCGAGGCTGACCTGAACCAAGTCTACTCCAGCTATACCGACGCAAATACCGGCGCCAAGTTCACCTATTTCCTGGGGCAGGGCGCCCCCACGCGCGATCTGCCCGGGGTCGAAGCGATCCCGACCACCGATCTGTCCGGCATCACCTTCACACGTCAATCCATCACCAACATGATGGCGCGCTTCGCCTACGAGGCTCGGACGCGAAACTTTTCGCTCTACCTTGGGGACACGAACCGAGGCGACATCCATCGTATAAACCAAAGGACCTGATCCATGGAGTTCTCGCTTTTTGCACATATGGAACGGCTGACGCCGGACCAAAGCCACCAACAGCTTTATGACGAGTTCGTAGGTCTGTGCAAAACAGCGGACGAGGGTGGGTTCCGTGCGATCTGGACAGGCGAGCATCACGGGATGGAGTTCACCATCGCTCCGAACCCATTTATCACTTTGGTCGATCTGGCCCACCACACGCGTAACGTGCGTCTGGGCACCGGCACGGTGATCGCACCTTTCTGGCATCCCATCCGTTTGGCTGGCGAGGCCGCGATGGCCGACCAGATTACCGGGGGGCGGATCGAACTGGGCATAGCACGCGGCGCCTATAGCTTTGAATATGAACGGGTCATGCCCGGTATGGACGCATGGGAAGCAGGGCAGAGGATGCGCGAAACCGCCCCCCTGGTGCCCCAGATATGGCAGGGCGATTGCGCGCATCAGGGTGAATATTACAGCTTCCCGGAAACCACGGCCGTGCCCTCGGTGCGGCAGGATGGCGGCCCGCCCATCTGGATTGCGGCGCGCGACCCGAACAGCCATGAATTCGGCGTGCAAAGCGGTTTCAACATTCAGGTCACACCGCTGTGGCAGGGCATGGAAGAGGTCGAAACCCTGATGTCGCGTTTCAATTCCGCCTGCGCCACCCACGCGGGCCCGCGCCCCAAGATCATGATGCTGCACCACACCTATGTCGGCGCGGATGCCGATGACGTGGCCACGGCGGCGCGTTCGTTCCAGCGCTATTACAGCTACTTCTCGGCCTGGTTCCAGAACCAGCGGCCCATTCGCAAGGGCATGATCGATCCGCTGACCGAAGAGGAAATCACCGCCAACCCCATGTTCCAGCCCGATACCCTGATGCGCGATCTGACCATCGGCACCGCCCAGCAGGTGATCGACAAGCTGAAACGATACGAGGATCTGGGGTACGATGAATTCGCATTCTGGATCGACAGCGGCATGAGTTTCGAGCGCAAGCGCCAGTCGCTGCAGCGCTTTATCGACGACGTGATGCCCGCATTCGCATGAGGCCCGACATGAGCAATCTTCCCCATTATCAATTGTATATCGATGGCACCTGGTGCGAGGGCGCAAATGGTCAGGTGATGTCCTCCAGTAACCCGGCAACGGGGCAGGACTGGGCCACGTTCGCCTGCGCGGCTGCCGCGGATGTGGACCGTGCGGTCGCCGCCGCGCGCCGCGCCCTGAACGATCCTGCCTGGCGTGATCTGACGGCCACGCAGCGCGGTAAGCTGCTGTATCGTTTGGCCGATCTGATCGAAGAAAACGCCCAGGCGCTGGGCCGTGTCGAAACGACCGACAGCGGTAAATTGCTGGCCGAAACGGCTGCACAGACGGGCTATGTCGGCGACTATTATCGCTATTATGCCGGGCTTGCCGATAAGATCGAAGGCGCTGTGCTGCCCATCGACAAACCGGACATGCATGTCTTTACCCGGCGCGAACCCATTGGCGTGGTGGCGGCCATCGTGCCGTGGAACGCGCAGATGTTCCTGACGGCAACCAAGCTGGGCCCGGCCTTGGCGGCGGGGTGCACGGTGGTGCTGAAAGCCTCCGAGATTGCGCCAGCGCCCATGTTGGAATTCGCGCGCCTGTTCGAGAAAGCCGGCTTTCCGCCCGGCGTGATCTCGGTTGTGACGGGGGACGCCGAAAATTGCGCCATCCCGTTGACGCGCCACCCTGACGTAGACCGGATCGCCTTTACCGGCGGGCCGGAAACCGCGCGTCACGTGATCCGCAACTCGGCCGAGAATTTCGCGGTAACAACGCTGGAGCTGGGCGGCAAATCCCCCATTCTGGTCTTTGAAGACGCCAATCTGGACAGTGCCGCGAACGGATTGATCGCAGGCAATTTCGGCGCTTCGGGCCAAAGCTGCGTGGCCGGCTCGCGTGGGTTGGTGCAGCGCTCGATTCTGCCTGTGTTGATCCGGAAAATCGCAGAAAAGGCCGCGGGGATCGTCGTGGGCGACCCGCTAGAGGCCGACACGCATGTTGGGCCGCTATGTACGGCTGCGCAGATCGCAAATATCGAACGCACGCTGGACAAGGCGCGCGCGCAGGGGGCCACCGTCCATTTTGGCGGCCAGCCTCAGGATCGCCCGGGCAACTTCATGACGCCCACGCTGGTGGAGTGCGCCTCGGCCGATACGGAAACCCTGCATGTTGAAATGTTCGGCCCGGTGATGTCGCTGCTGCCCTTCGACACCGAGGACGAGGCGATCGCGCTGGCCAATGACAGCGAATTTGGCCTGGGATCGGGGGTGTTTACGCAGGACGTGGCGCGGGCGCATCGTGTCTCGGGGCGGTTGCACGCCGGGATTTGCTGGGTGAATACCTATCGTGCGATCTCGCCCATTGCGCCCTTTGGGGGATTCAATGCCTCGGGCTATGGGCGCGAGGCCGGGGCCGAGGCGGTGCTGGACTATACCCGTACGAAAACCACATGGATCAACACTTCGGACCAACCTATGGCCAACCCGTTCGTGATGCGCTAGCGGACGGGGCCGCCGTGGGGCCTGATCCGTTCTTCCAGCACCCAGTTGTCCAAGATTTCAAGGGTTCTGTCGGCGAATGCAGTATCGTTGATATGGGCATCAAGCTCTACCAGCGAGACGTTATCGGGGCAGTTCGCGCGCAGCTCTTCGATAAAGGCGGCAAGGCCTTCGGCGTCTTCAAGAATGCCGCCCGGCCGATCCCATTCATTTCCCCCTTGCAGCGGCAACAAAAGCACCGTTGGGCCGGTCGCAACCGACAGTTTTTTGCAAATGGTGCGGGCCATTTCCCGGCGTTGCGCGATGGTCATACTGACCGAGGTCAGCAGCCGGTTATGCGCATGCAGGTCCTGATCGGCAAGTTTCGGGGGCACCGGGTGCCAGCCGACAAGATCGACCAGATCATAGCATCCGATTGACACGATCTGTGGCACACCAGCCTTACCGGCATTGGTCATACGATCCTCGCCTGCACTGATCGCTGATCCCATCAGATGGTTGCCCACCTCTTGGGGGGCGAAATCCAGAACGGCGGCGAACTCGCCGTTCGAAGCCAGGCTTTCAAACGCGCGGCCTCCCATGCCGGTGGCGTGAAACACCGCCAGTTCGAACCCGCGTTCTTCAAGCGCGGGTTTCAGGTGCACCATGTATCGCAGCACGGTTTTGCCAAAGGACGTCATGCCGATCAAAGGCCGGTCGCGCTTGATGGGCCGCGCGGCACGGGCGGCACCTAACACAGCCCCAGCCGCTTGGGCCAGGGATGCCTCGCAGACCGAGTTCAGCCCAAACAGCCCGCCGGCCCACAGGATCATCTGAATGTCGGCGGGCAGACGCTCGGGCGGGATCATCGGCGAGAACGAGACCGTTGAAACGATGTATTTCGGAACGCCGATCGGCAAGGCGCTGCACAGATCCAAAGCCAGATCCGTCCCCATGGAGCCACCCAGAACAAGAACCCCGTCAAACACGCCCTCTTTGAACAAACGAGAGGCCAGCAGCGCAGACCCCTTGGCCATGATTTGCATGGCAAGATTTTCGTCCCCGCCATCAATTGCCTCTTGGATGGAATGCCCACCTTCTTCGGCGACCTGATGCTTTGAGTAGTCAGCGGGCTTTCGAGGATCACCCAGCACGCTAACGTCCATCGTTTTCACTGCGCCACCCTGTTCACGGATGACATCTGCGATGAAGTTCAACTCGTCGTCTTTGGTATCGTAGGTTCCTACGACAAGAATGGTCTTTTTTGCCATTTCCTGGCCTCCTGGCGCCGGATTAAAGTTTGATCCAAGCGGTCTTCAGCTCCATATATTTGTCCAGCGCGTGCAACGATTTGTCGTGCCCGTTGCCCGACTGGCCGACGCCCCCAAGCGGCACGGTGCCGTCCGAACCCCCGTAGGTATTCACGTGGATAACCCCCGAGCGGATTGCGCGAACCATGTGGTGTGCCCGTGACAAGTTTGATGTCCAGACCCCGGCAGCAAGGCCATAATCGGTTGAATTGGCGATGCGAATTGCCTCTTCCTGGGTGGTGAAAGATGTGACACCCAGAACCGGCCCGAAAATCTCTTTCTGCGCGATGGTGGCATCCGGCGCGACACCCGTAACCACGGTCGGGGCCATATAGTAGCCCCCGGTCTCTTGCAGGACACGGTTCCCGCCAGTGGCAATCTGGCCGCCCTCGGCGATTGCTTTTTCGACGAACGAGAGGTTCTGCAGCAGTTGCTGTTCCGAGTTTACGGCACCGACCTGATTGGCCAGATCCAGGGGGTCACCAATGCGCAATGTTTCGGCGGCCCGTCCGACGGCCGCGACGAATTCGTCATGGATCGACGCCTCGACCAGAAGGCGCGAGCCGGCAACGCAGACCTGGCCCGAGTTGCGGAAAATTCCCATGGCAGCGACCTTGGCCGCCTCGTCCAGGTCTGGTGCGTCGGCGAACACGATGTTGGGGGATTTGCCGCCCAGTTCCAGATAGACGCGTTTCAGGTTGGACTGCGCGGAATATTCCAGAAGCCGCCGCCCGGTCGGACCCGATCCGGTAAAGACCAGCACGTCCACATCCATGGAAAGCCCCATCGCCTGGCCGACCACGGCGCCTTCGCCTGTGACGACGTTCAAAACACCCGGCGGCAGGCCAGCTTCGTGCGCCAGTTCGGCCAGGCGGATCAAAGACAACGAGGCCGTTTCCGCAGGTTTCAGAACAACCGAGTTCCCGACCGCCAAGGCCGGTGCCAGCTTCCATGCGCCGATCATCATCGGGAAGTTCCAGGGCACGATGGCCCCGACAACGCCAACGGGTTCCTTGTGAACCAGCGCCAGCACGTCGTCGGCTGTCGGGGCGATCTCGCCATAGATCTTGTCCAGCGCTTCGGCATAGTAACGGATCGTCCCCGCCGCCGATCCCGGCTCGGCCTTGAGGGCCATGTTGATTTCAGTGCCATTATCGCGCACGCCCAGAACGGCCAGCTCAAGCGCGTGGGCTTCCACCAGTTCGGCCCATCTGATCATGACCTTCTTGCGCTCTGCGGGCGACCGCTTGGCCCATCTGCCGTCCTCGTACGCCTCGCGGGCAGCGGCGATGGCCGCATCCATATCGTTCTTGGTGCCACGGGCCATCGTGGTCAGGACCGAGCCGTCGATCGGCGACAGAACCTCCATCACCCCGCCGTCCGAAGCCGGAACCGCCTTGCCGTTGATCAGCAGTTGCTGGGGCGCGACAGGCATTGCGCGCAGCGTATCAATTTGACTTTGTTCCATGGGTTTACCGCATCTGAGTGTCGTGAAGGTCGTGATCTTCCTGGGGCTGGTGGGCCCGGTATTCCTTGATCAGGGTGCGAATGTGCATTGCCAGAACCAGAATAATAATGAGGAAGAGGATGAATGTGATTGGACGATCGATCATATCCAATGGGGTCTTGAGCCGGGGCAGGGCCGAGCGCAGCTTGACCTCCATGATACCGCCCAGAACCATGCCCAGAATGATCGGGACAATCGGCAGGTTCAGACGCTTGAGGATCATGCCCAACACCCCGAAACCGGCCGCAAGCATACAGTCGGTCAAAGAGTTGCGCAGCGAATAGACCCCAACGAAGGACAGGATCAGGATCAGAACGCCCAGGAACCGGGTCGGAACGCGGATGATCCTTGTCAGCAGGTTCGTGGACATCATCAGAAAGCAGATCACAACGATGTTCAGCAAGATCAGCGCAATATAAAGCGCGTAGACCAGATCAATGTTGTTCTGAAACAGCTGCGGGCCGGGGATCACGTTATGGACATAAAAGACTGACAGCATCATGGCCGTCAGGGCCTCTCCGGGGATGCCAAGCGCCAGCAAAGGGATCATCGCCGCGGCGGGGACCGCGTTGTTGGCCGCCTCGGATGCGATTAGCCCCTCAGGCGAGCCCTTGCCGAACGCGTCCGGGTCCTTCGACGTCTTTTGGGCGTAGGTATAGCTCATGAATTGCGCGGTAAACTCGCCGACGCCCGGAATCATACCCATGATGACCCCAAAGCCCGAGGCAACGGTGGCCACGCGTTTATGCCTCATCAGCTCTTTGAAACCTGCGGTCAGGCGGCCCGTAACCGGCTTGGCCTCGGGGCTGTCATCGGGGGCTGTCAGCAAAAAGAACGCCTGACTTAGGGCGAACAGGCCCAGCACCACGACAATCAGGTTGATGCCCGAGCTCAGGAACGACACGCCGAAAGTGTAGCGCTGGGTATAGGTCACTGCGTCCAGTCCGACGGTGTTCAGGAAAATCCCGAACATCGCCAGCATGCCCGCGGCAAAGATCTGACCCCTGTGCGACAGAACAACAAGGATGATCCCCAGCAAGGCCGCCAGAAAGATTTCCCGGCTGCCGAACATGGGGGCGATGACGGCCAGAACCGGCGAAAGCAGGATCAGGCAGAGAATGCCAAAAATCCCCCCCCAGAACGAGGCCGAGTAGGCTAGGGAAACCGCCCTGTGCGCTTCGCCGCGTTTGGTCATCGGATACCCGTCATAGGATGTCAGCGCGTTGACCGCCGTGCCCGGCGTATTGATCAGAACCGCGGGTATCGCACCGCCGTACATGGACGAGCCATAGATTCCCAGCAGCATCGTCAGACCAACAATCGGGTCCAACGAGAAGGTCGCTGGCAAAAGGATGGCGATCGCAACCGCTGGCCCGACGCCAGGGATGGCGCCAATGATAACGCCGCCAATAGAGCCGACCAGCAAAGCGATCAGGACATCCCATCGGGCAAGTAGTTCGGCCCCGGCCAGTAAGTTTTCCATCTCTGGCTCCGATCAGAAGTAAGTGAGCATGATTTGGCGCAACCCGTCGGGCAGCGCTTCATATATCTGACCGCCCGGCAGCTTGACCTGCAGGAAGGTTTTGAACAGCAGAACGATTGATATTGCGGCAACGCCTGCTCCGATCAGTATGACGCGGCTGCGATACCCCATGCGCAGCACCAGAAGCAGGGCAAAAAGCACCGTGGTCGGCAAATAGCCCAGATAGGGGACCGCAAAGGCGTAGGCGACAAACCACAGCGCAAATTCGATCGCCGACGCCCAAAGCACCACCTCTCTCCAGCGCCCGTCGATGCGTTCGGACAGGATCGAGCCCATCAGATGCAGGGCCGCAAACACTGTCATGCCGATCAACGATACTGCGGGCCAGAAACGTGGTTGGGCAAACAGTTTTGCGCCTGGGCGATAGGCGGTCTGGTCCGCAAGATGGGCAAGCAGGAACACCGAAAAAGCCAGGAACAGCCACGCGAAAACAATGTCTCCGGGTCGGCGGTACCGCTTGAACAAATTCTGTAGGGTTTTGATCCGTGACATGTGGCGCCTCTGGGGAAAAGGCCGGGCAAAGGGGGCTTTGCCCGGTCAATGGCTGGGGCTTAGTTGCCCAGCACCTTGCCGATGTGATCCAGCGTCGCGATATCGGCAGCGATTTGCGCCTTCACGTCATCTGCGCTCTGCCAATAGACCGCGGCACCGGTTTCCGCCGCCAGGGTTTGCGCGCGCTCGGACATCACGGTCTTTTTCGCCACGGCAATGATTTTGTCGCGAACGTCCTGCGGGGTGTCTTTGTGCACGAACAGGCCGTTCCACAAGGCGACATTCAGGTCCGGCGCCAGCTCAGCCACGGTCGGGGTGTCGGGGGTCAGCGGGATACGCTCGGACCCGATCGAGGCCAGAACCTTCACTTTGTCCAGACACGGCAGGATCAGCTGTAGCGTGGTGTTGATCACGTCCACATCACCCGAGGCCAGCGTGTTGCAATCCAGCGCATCAAACGCAGCATCTGCGGCGTAGGAAAACCCCATTTCCTTGGCCAGGCCCATGGTGACCTGGGTCGGCACCAAAGGCGCGCCGAAGTGGCCCAGCACAACATCGTTTTCCTTGGCATGCGCTGCAAGACCGGCCATGTCCGCGTAAGGTGCGTTGGCGCTCGCCGCAATTACAAACGGATAGGTCAGGAAATTGCCCAGCGGCTCGAACGGGTCCGGATTCAGCTCGGGGATACCGATGTTCGGGCCAACGACCGGGATCGCGATGATAAAGGATCCGATGGTGTATCCGTCAGCGGGTGCCGTCGCCACCGAGATTGCTCCGGGGAACGGACCGCCGCCACCACCGGGCTTGTTAACCACGGCTGCGGGCACGTCATAGGCTGCCTGGAAATCCTCGGCAATCATCCGCGTCAGCACGTCCTCCAGATCACCGGGGGGCCAGGGCACCACGAACTCTACAGGTTTTTCGGGATATTCGGCCAGGGCCGGACCGGCCAGCGCAGTGGCCGCGACAAGGGCGGCAGTAACTCTTTTCTTGAACTTAGACATTCATTTCTCCCTGATTGGTTCATTATTTAAACCGTTGGTTCATAAAAAAGGTTGCCTTGTTAAATCTATCCTGTCAAATTTTTTCTCAGGAACCCGTAGAAACAGAGATGCCTAATGTCCGTCATTGCCAAAGCCCTAGATCTGCTTGCCTACTTCACAGAGGCGCAACCCGAGATCGGGCTGTCGCAGTTCCGCCGGTTGGCCAAGCACGACAAGGCGACCACTTACCGGTATCTTCAGGCGCTGGAACAGGCTGGATTCGTTGAGAAAAATCCGCAGACCAAGGCCTATCGCATTGGCCCGGCCGTTCTGCATCTTGCCAAGATGAGAGAGCTGACAGTCCCAAGAAAGGACGGCGCTCGGAAGGCGATCGAGGCGCTTTCCGATGTAACGGGCGAGACCGCGCACTTGTCCATTCTTTCGGGCACGACCCTGCACGCTGTGCTGGCCAGAGAATCAGTTCAACACTCCATTCGGGCCATTATCGACATCCAGACGCTTCCGTTGCATGCGACGGCGTCGGGGCAATGTGCGATCGCGCATGGGCCGGAAGAGCTGTTCGAAGCCGCCCTTGAGAACCTGACAAGATTTACCTCGGAAACCGCCCTGTCCAAAGAGCAGCTTCAGGCAGCGATACAGCAGGTCAGGGGGTCCGGGTTCGGCTATTCCCATGGTGGATTTGAACAGGATGTCGTTGGCTTTGCCGCCCCGGTTTTCGATGAAACCAACCATCTGGCCGGTACTGTGGCGGTCGCCAGCGTCGCCAGCCGCGTTTCCCCCGAAACCGAGCTTGCGATCAAGAAAAACCTTGTGCTTGCAAGCCGAGAGATCACGCACAACTGGGGCGGCACAGTGCCAGCGTCAGTCGAAAAAAACTGGTCAAAACTTGACCTGAAAACTTAGGAACAGGACACCCAAGATGAAAGACTCCAACTTCCTCAAGGAAAACAACGCCCGGCATTTCTGGCATCCGATGACGTCGCCCGAAGACAGCCACACGACCCCGCCGACGATCATCGTCAAATCCGAAGGGGTCTGTATCGAAGACATTGACGGTCACTCGGTCGTGGATGCAGTCGGCGGCCTTTGGAACGTGAACCTGGGATATTCGTGCCAGCCGGTCAAAGACGCGATCGCAACCCAGCTTGCAAAGCTTCCCTATTATTCGACATTCCGGGGCACCTCGAACGATGCGGTGATCGAGCTGTCTTATGAGCTGGCGGATTTTTTCGCACCCGATGGTCTAAGCCGCGCCTTCTTCACCTCGGGGGGGTCGGACTCTGTTGAAACCTCTTTGCGTCTGGCCCGTCAGTACCACAAGCTGCGGGGCGAGCCGGGGCGGGTCAAGTTCCTGAGCTTGAAAAAAGGGTATCATGGGACCCATTTCGGTGGGGCCAGCGTCAACGGAAACGCCAACTTCCGCACCGCGTACGAGCCGCTGATGCCCGGCTGCTATCACATCCCGGCGCCGTACACCTATCGCAATCCGTTCAACGAAACGGATCCGGCCAAGCTGGCGCAGCTTTGCGCCGCTGCACTGGAGGATGAGATCAAGTTCCAGGGCGCCGAGACGATCGCGGCGATGATCATGGAGCCCATTCTGGGCGCTGGCGGGGTGATCCCGCCCCATGCCTCGTTCGCTCCGATGGTGCGCGAGATCTGTGACCGCCATGGCATCTTGTTGATCACGGACGAGGTAATCACCGCCTATGGTCGGACCGGAGCGTGGTCAGGGGCCCGTCTTTGGGGAATTAAGCCGGACATGATGTGCACCGCCAAGGCGATTACCAACGGCTTCTTCCCCTTTGGCGCCGTGATGCTGGGCGACAAGATGATCGAGACTTTTGAAAACAACCCGGCTGCCAAGATCGGTCACGGCTACACCTACTCGGGGCACCCGGTGGGCGCTGCCGCGGCGCTGGCCTGTCTGGCAGAAACCAAGAGGTTGAACGTCGCTGAAAATGCTGCCGCGCGCGGCACGCAGATGTACGAGGGCTGCATGGCCTTGATGGAGAAATACGACATAATCGGTGATGTCCGTGGCGGGTATGGCCTGATGACCGCGATCGAATTGGTCTCAGACCGTGCCACCAAGGCCCCCATCGACGGGGCAACCGCCGCGAAGGTGCAGAACGTGGCCTATGAGGCCGGCGCGATGGTGCGGGTGTCTGGCCCGAATATCATCATGTCTCCGCCGCTGGTGGTCACCGAAAACGATGTCCAAACCATCCTTGCCGCGCTGGATGCGGGCTTTGCGGCGGTCTGACAATGGTCAACGGTCAAGGAAAACGCATCCCTCGATACAGTCCTCTATTGACCTCATTTTTCAGGTGAACTAGTAAGCGAAAACTTCGAGCGGGTATGGTGAAATGGTATCATAAGAGCCTTCCAAGCTTAAGGTGCGGGTTCGATTCCCGCTACCCGCTCCAGGAATTCCACGCTGACAGGCCAACTGCTTCGCATTGTGCAAAACGTGCTTTAATTGTTTTTAAAACAACGTTTTGGCATGTGGTGTAGGTTTGGCTTTTTCTGCCCGCCCTTCGCTCCACAGTTTGACAGCCCGTTCGTTACGTGGCGGTGAAACCCGCCGTTTTGCGGGCGTTTGTTCCTGCCGCGACATACGCGCGGCTTGCTCGACGGGCTAAGCTCGCTTAAACCCGCCCGGCAGAACAGGGAAAGGAAGACCATGGCGCGCGGCACCACCACCGTCACCGAGGACCGAGAGAAATCCAAACGCGTTGGCGCGTTGCGAGAGCTGTGGCCCTTTCTGAAGCCCTATAAGCTGATGGTGCTGCTGGCCGGTCTGGCGCTGGTTTTGACGGCCAGCGTGTCGCTGATCCTGCCTTTGGCTGTGCGCCGCGTGGTGGATAATTTCAACGGCGCAGATGCGGCCCTGTTGGACCTGTATTTTGGCGCGGCGCTTGCGATTGCCGCTGTTCTGGCGCTGGGCACGGGGCTGCGCTATGCGCTGGTGACCCGTCTGGGCGAGCGTGTGGTGGCCGATATCCGCATGGCCGTTTTTGACCGCATTGTCGGTATGTCCCCCGCATATTTTGAAAAGATCATGACCGGCGAGGTGATCAGCCGCATCACCACGGACACGACGCTGATCCTGAGCGTGATCGGCTCGTCAATTTCGGTCGCGCTGCGCAACGTGCTGATTTTCGCGGGCGGGCTGGTTCTGATGCTGCTGACCTCGGCCAAGTTGACGGGGCTGGTGCTGCTGATCGTGCCGCTTGTGATCGTGCCGATCCTGACGTTGGGGCGCCGACTGCGCGTGCTTAGCCGCGAGAACCAGGATTGGATCGCCGAATCCTCGGGCAATGCTTCCGAGGCACTTTTGTCCGTGCAGACTGTGCAGGCCTTCACCAACGAGGGTGCCTCGAGACGGGATTTCGCCGAGGTCACCGAACGCAGCTATGGCTCGGCCCGGCGGCGCATCACCACCCGTGCGGTGATGACCATTATCGTTATTTTCCTGGTCTTCACCGGTGTGGTCGGAGTGCTGTGGATTGGTGCCCATGATGTGCGTGGCGGCGTCATGAGCGCAGGTGCGCTGATCCAGTTCGTGATTTATTCGGTCATGGTGGCCGGGTCCGTGGGCGCCCTGTCGGAAATCTGGGGCGAGTTGCAGCGCGCCGCCGGCGCCACCGAGCGACTGGTCGAGCTGTTGAGGGCCGAGGATACAGTCGCAGACCCCTCCCGGCCCATCGCGGTACCCAGCCCGGTGCGCGGAGAAATAACCTTTGATCAGGTCACCTTCCGCTACCCCTCGCGGCCAAATGTATCCGCGCTGGATCAGGTTTCCTTGCAGATCAAGCCGGGTGAGACGGTCGCGCTGGTTGGTCCCTCGGGGGCGGGGAAGACCACGATCGTGCAGACGATCCTGCGCTTTTATGATCCGCAATCGGGACAGATTCTTCTGGATGGCACGCCCCTGCCCGAAATGGCACGGGCCGAGTTCCGAAAACATCTGGCGCTGGTGCCGCAAGATCCGGTGATCTTTGCCACGACCGCGCGCGAGAATATCCGTTTTGGCCGCCCCGATGCCTCGGATGCTGAGGTTGAGGCCGCCGCCCGCGCCGCTGCTGCGCATGAGTTCATCGAGAAGCTGCCCGAGGGCTATGATAGTCAGGTGGGCGAACGCGGGGTGATGTTGTCGGGGGGCCAGAAACAACGGATCGCCATCGCGCGGGCGATTTTGCGCGATGCTCCGGTGTTGCTGCTGGACGAGGCGACAAGCGCGCTGGACGCCGAAAGCGAACGGGCGGTACAGGCCGCGGTGGACGAGCTGTCCAAGACGCGCACCACCATCATCGTCGCACACCGTCTGGCAACGGTGAAGAAGGCCGACCGGATCGTGGTGATGGACCAGGGTCAGATCGTGGCCATGGGAACCCATGACGAACTGGTGGCCGACGGTGGGCTTTATGCGCGTCTGGCCAAGCTGCAGTTCACCGACGGCGCTGTCTGAATTTCTGTTAAAAGGGGCGCGCTGACGCGCGCGCTTGATGTCTCGTTGTCAGCCTTTGGCTTCCTCCTCAGGAGGGGGGAGGGGTGACGTGCCGTGGCTGACCTTGAGGAAGTGACGCGCGCGCGGGGTTTTTCCCCTTTTGAGGCCTTGGTTTGCAGGGCAGGTTTTCGAAAGAAAGCCGCCGCGGTTGGCGGGCTGCAAACTGTGGGGACGTGTCATGGGACTGTTTAATTTCTGGAAAAAGTCGGGCAAGAAGCTGGCCGAAGAACCGACCGCCGAGGTGTTGAAGCAAGAGGTCGCAGATCTGGGCCTGGATGCCGAGGGCCTGGATTTCGAGGTGGATGGCGACAAGGTGAAAATCTCGGGGGCTGCGTTGACGCCTGAGCTGCGCGAGAAGGTTATCCTGGCCGTGGGCAATGTCGAAGGGGTGGCCGAGGTCGAGGATGAGGCCGCAGACGAGGCTGTTTTCCATACGGTGGAAAAAGGTGACACGTTGTCCGCGATTGCCAGAAAAACACTGGGAAGCGCCAATCGCTACAACGAGATTTTCGAGGCCAACAAACCGATGCTGACCCATCCGGACAAGATTTATCCCGGTCAGGTTCTGCGCATTCCGGTGGACGCGGCGGCCTGAGATCGTTCGCGTTCGACAGGAAAAACGGGGGAAAAGGCGCCGATGGGCGCCTTTTCTTGCCTTTTGACGTTGCGCAATTGACCTTAGGGTCGTCTTGTAAGATGGCCGAAACACTTTCACATTGCGCGCGAGGAACACGAAGATCCGCCAAAGCTGTGGGTCTCTAACGGGAGGAAAAAGATGGGTTTTGCATCCGTTCAGGACACGATTGCCATTGAAAACGAAATGCCGTGGGAGGCGCGCGACGTCCCCCAGACCTTGTACCAGATGCTGACGCGGACCAAGGAAAAGAACGGTAACGGCAATGCGGTGTCGTTTCAGCTGCTTTCGGGCCCGACGGACAAGGCTGAAACCCTGACCTGGAGCGAATTGCACGCGCGCAGTTGCCAGGCCGCCAACATGTTCCGCGATCTGGGCATCGGCGAACAGGACGTAGTGGCTTTTATCCTGCCCAACTGTAACGAAACCATCCTGACCTTGCTGGGCGGCGCCATTGCGGGGATCGTCAACCCGATCAACCCCCTGTTGGAGCCCGAGCAGATCGGCGCCATCCTGCGTGAGACCAAGGCCAAGGTCGTGGTCACGCTGAAGGCTTTCCCCAAGACAGACGTTGCCCAGAAAACCGCCGAGGCCGTGCGCCATGCGCCGGGCGTGCACACGGTTTTGGAGATTGATCTGAATCGCTATCTGACCCCGCCCAAAAGCTGGATCGTGCCCCTGGTGCGCCCCAAGAACCCCGGCGGGCATCATGCGGACGTGCTGGATTTCAACAAGACGCTGAAGAAATACCCGCGCGAGCTGAGCTTTGCTGACAGCAAGGGCGACCGGGTGGCCGCCTATTTCCACACCGGTGGCACCACCGGGATGCCCAAGGTGGCGCAGCACACCTATTCCGGGATCATCTATAACGGCTGGCTGGGCGGCACGTTGCTGTACACGCCCGAGGATAACGTGATCTGCCCTCTGCCATTGTTCCACGTTTTTGCGGTGCATGTGATCCTGATGTCTGTGATCTATGCGGGCTCGCACGTGGTGTTCCCGACGCCTGCCGGCTATCGCGGCGACGGAGTGTTCGACAATTTCTGGAAGCTGGTCGAGCGTTGGAAAATCACCTTTATCATCACCGTGCCCACCGCCATTTCGGCAATGATGCAGCGCCCGGTGGATGCGGATATCAGCTCGGTGAAGACATCTTTCTCGGGGTCGGCCCCACTGCCGCTTGAGCTGTTCAAACGGTTCGAAAGTGCCTCGGACGTGACCATCGTCGAAGGCTATGGCCTGACCGAGGCCACCTGCCTTGTGTCGGTGAACCCGGTGGATGGGCAAAAGAAAGTCGGCTCGGTCGGCATCCGCTTTCCCTATTGCGACGTGCGGATCTACAAGAACGTGGATGGACAGCCCGTGGAATGCGCGCCTGACGAGGTGGGCGAGATTTGCGTGTCCAATCCTGGTGTGAACGCGCCCGAAACCTATACCGAGGCCGACAAGAACAAGGACCTGTATTATTTCGGGAAATACCTGCGGACGGGCGATTTGGGCCGGATCGACGAAGATAACTATATCTGGATCACCGGGCGCGCCAAGGATCTGATCATTCGCGGCGGTCACAACATTGACCCAGCCGAGATCGAAGAAGCGCTGTTGGCGCACCAGGCCGTGGCCTTTGCTGGTGCGATCGGTCAGCCGGATGTGCATTCGGGCGAGATCCCCTGCGCGTATGTTGAACTGGTCGATGGGGCCTCGGTCACGGCAGAGGAACTGTTGAAACACTGCAAGGTCCACGTGCATGAACGCGCCGCTCAGCCCAAGTTCATCGAGGTGCTGGACGAGCTACCCAAAACTGCCGTGGGTAAGGTTTTCAAGCCGGATCTGCGGAAAAAGGCGATCACGCGGGTCTATAACCAAGCGCTGGAAGAGGCCAAGCTGAATGCGCAGGTCGTCGAGGTGATTGATGACAAGAAACGCGGTCTGGTGGCCCGTGTGGAACGCACGGGTGTCGTCCATGATGACGAGATCGGTCACGTTCTGGGGGCCTTCACCCGCCCGTGGGAATGGGTCGAGTAAATGCCCGGACATATTGACGCTCAAGGCCACCCCCGCGGGTGGCCTTTTTGCGTTGCTGTGGGCGCCCAGCGAACGGGCACAGCGACTTTGGCCGCTGGCAAAATCGCGCTTGAGGCTGGAGAATGCTGGCAAAGACGTTAGCCTGATCCCGCAGCAGGAGGCCTTGTATGACCCAGTATCGCGTCACCTTGGGCAAAGAAAATTTCCGGTTCGACACGCTGGCTGGGGTGATGGCTTGTGCCACCCCTTCGCGTTCGGGCGATCATCTGGCCGGGATCGCGGCGTCGACGGATGTGCAACGCGTTGCCGCGCAATGTGTGCTGGCGGATTTGCCACTGAAAACCTTCTTGGATCAGCCTCTTGTCCCCTACGAGATCGACGAAGTTACCCGCCTGATCTGCGATGCTCACGACGCAGATGCTTTTGCGGCCGTTTCTCACATGACTGTCGGCGCCTTTCGCGAATGGTTGCTGTCGGACGATGCAGACAGCGCGGCGCTGGCGGCCCTGACCCCTGGTCTGACCCCCGAAATGGTGGCTGCCGTCAGTAAGATCATGCGTAACCGCGACCTGATCTCGGTGGCGAAAAAGGTGCAGGTTGTTTCGGCCTTTCGTAACACGATCGGGTTGCCGGGACGGATCGGTAGCCGCCTGCAGCCCAATCACCCGGCGGACGATATCCCCGGCATCGTGGCCAGCATGATTGACGGGCTGTGCTATGGCGTGGGGGACGCGGTGATCGGGATCAACCCGGCCACGGACAATATTCCAACGGCCAAGGCCCTGCTGCAAGTTCTGGACGAATTCCGCGACCGCTATGACATTCCCACGCAGACTTGTGTTCTGACCCATGTGACCAACTCGCTTGAGCTGATCCAGCAAGGCGCCCCCGTGGATTTGGTGTTCCAGTCCGTCGCTGGCACGCAAGCTGCAAATGAGGGTTTCGGCGTGACGCTGCCCATGCTGGCCGAGGCGCAAGAGGCCGCGCTGTCCCTGAACCGCGGCACGGTGGGCCAGAACGTGATGTATTTCGAAACCGGGCAGGGCGCGGCCTTGTCGGCAAATGCACATCACGGGGTGGATCAGCAAACGCTCGAAGCGCGGGCCTATGGCGTTTGCCGTGCCTTCAGCCCGCTGTTGGTCAATACCGTGGTGGGCTTTATCGGGCCGGAGTACCTGTATGACGGCAAAGAGATCATCCGCGCGGGGCTGGAGGATCATTTTTGCGGCAAATTGCTGGGCCTGCCGATGGGGTGTGACGTTTGCTATACCAACCATACCGAGGCCGATCAGAACGACATGGACGTGCTGATGACGCTGCTGGCCAATGCCGAGGCAAATTTCCTGATCGCGGTGCCGGGCGCCGATGACGTGATGCTGAATTACCAAAGCCTTTCGTTCCACGATATTGCCTATCTGCGAAACAGTTTCGGCCTGCGCGCCGCACCAGAGTTTGAGGCTTGGCTGGACCGCATGGGCGTTATCGGCCCGTCTGGGCAACTGGCTGATGGCGGTGGAATGAAACTGCTGGAGGGTGCGCGATGACCAAGGATCTGTGGGCCCAGTTGCGGCAGGCTACGCCTGCGCGGATCGGGCTTGGGCGCACGGGCGCGGGGTTGCCGACGGCTCGGATGCTGGAGTTCCAGTTTGCCCATGCGAGGGCGCGTGACGCTGTGCACCGGCCTTTGGATGTGGCGCGACTGGAGCAAGATCTCTTGGCCTTTCAGACGCAGCGCGCGATCTCTAACGCTCCTGACCGCGATACTTTTCTGCGCCGCCCGGATCTGGGGCGTCAGCTGGGGCAGGCGCTGCCAGCCCAAGACGCCGAGCATGACATCGCCTTTGTCATCGCGGATGGCCTGTCCGCAGACGCGGTGCAGGCGCATGCGGCTCCGGTGCTGACGGCCTGCGCCCAGCGGCTTTCCGGGTTCTCGGTCGCGCCCGTGACCCTTGTTCTGCAGGGCCGTGTCGCCATCGGAGACGAGATCGGCCAGCACATGAAAGCCCGCTCCGTGGTCGTGCTGATCGGCGAACGCCCCGGCCTGACCGTGGCCGACAGCCTGGGGGCCTACCTGACCTTTGACCCCAAACCCGGACTGCAGGACAGCTGGCGCAACTGCGTGTCCAACATCCACGGGCAGGGGGGGCTAAGCCATCAGCTGGCCGCAGACAGGATCACCTGGCTGGTGCGCGAGTCCCTGCGCCTGGGCCTTAGCGGGACGGGTCTGAAGGAAAACAGCGACTCTGCAGTCATCGAATAATTCTGCAGGTTGCGACCAAAGTTCGCCGCCGCGCAGCACACGCCCCATTTACAAAACGCGATTCAGCGATTATCCGAAAGGCTGCTTCGGTCCGGCGGTACGCCTCCGGATAATAGGGAATGCGGTGACAGGTCGAGCAGACCTGAATTCCGCAACTGCCCCCGCAACTGTGAGCGGTGAGTGAAGCCGGAAAAATGCCACTGGCGCATCATAGGCGCTGGGAAGGCCCGGCCTAACCATGACCCGCAAGTCAGGAGACCTGCCGCAGCGATCACCCGGTCTGGGCGCGGGGAGCGCTTGGGACAACGGACCTTCCGTTTGAGGTGACATCACTCACCGTCTGCGGGGGGGCTCCCCTTCAAGACACGTCAGACCTTTGTGGCCCCAGTCAGGGCCACTGCCATGAGGGACATGGAATGAAGAAAGTAATCCTTTTGACCAGCAGTGCGCTGGCCACTTTGTCGATCAACCCGGCGCTTGCCGACGAGGTGATCGAACTGGACAAGATCACAGTCACGGCCAACGAAGCCGAAACCGCGCTGGAGCGTTCGGGCACCACCGTCGAGGTTGTTGGCGCCAAGCAGCTGGATGCCGCCGGAGGCACCCGGCTGTCGGACGCACTAACCGGATTGCCTGGTGTCACGGCCTCGTCCAATGGGGGGCTTGGCACCTCGACCAACCTGCGTATCCGCGGCTTGGGCGGGGCGTATGTGCCGGTCTATTTCGACGGCATCAACGTTTCGGACCCGGCCAGCAGTGGTAACGGCTTTGACTGGGGCGGCATCACCGGTGCCAACCTGTCGCGCGTCGAGGTTCTGAAGGGTTCGCAATCGGCGCGCTATGGCGTCAGCGCCGTTGGCGGCGTCGTCAACCTGGAAAGCTGGAGCCCCTCCCAGCAGGGCACATCGGGGCAGGCATTTGCGGAATTCGGCGCCTATGGTACTGCGCGGGCTGGCCTGTCGCTGGGCCTGCTGACCGACCGGACCGAGCTGAGCCTGGGCCTGTCGCACGTTACCACCGATGGTTTCTCGGCCAATGCAGCCGGAACCGAGGCGGATGGCTATTCAGAAACCCACGCCACCCTTCGCGCGGTCTATCACTTGAGTGACATGGCCCTGATCGGCTTCTCGGCGTTGTATCTGGATGCCGATGGCGAGTTTGATGAATGGAGCGGCGACGGCACCGCCCCCTTCGACGAAACCAACACCCGCACCAATGCTGGCGCACGTGTCTTTTCCGAGTTCCAGACCGGTGCCGTCAGTCACGAGCTGTCCTATAGCTATTTCGAGACCGACCGGCTGAGCAGTTCCAACGGTTTTGATACGCCTTTCAACGGCACCCGGAAATCCGCCAAATACGTCGCCGGGTTCGACTTGGGGCAGATCGTTACCGTTCATGCCGGCGCCGATTTCAACCGCGAGGAAGCTTCGGGGGCCACGTCCGAGATCATTGGCACCTTCGCCGAGGCCTCGATTGCGGCGACGGACGCGCTGGATGTTGTCGTTTCATTGCGCCACGACGACGTGTCGAACTTTGCCAATGAAACCACGGGCCGGGTTGCCCTGTCCTGGCGCGCTGCGGACGATCTGATCGTGCGGGCACAGGCGGCCACGGGTTACAAGCCACCCAGCCTGTACCAGCTGACCTCGGCTTACGGGAACCCGGCTTTCCAGCCGGAATCTTCCAAGTCCTTCGAGCTGGGCATCGAAAAACGTCTGGGCGGGTCAGATTTCATTCGCGCGACCGCGTTCAAGACCGACATCGAAGACCAGGTGTTCTGGGATTACTCCTCGGTTCGATGCGCCAGCGGTTTTGGCTGCTACGAGGTGCAGGACTTTACCTCGCGCGGGGTCGAACTTTCTGGCCAAATGGCTTTGACCGACACTGTTGACCTGTTTGGCAACGTCACCTGGACCGAGGCCGAAGATGCCGCCGGCGCTCGTGCCTTGCGCGTGCCCCTGCGTGATCTGGAGCTGGGCGTGAACGCGCAGCTGGGCATGAACACCCAAGGCAGCCTAAGCCTGAACCATGTGATGGACCGTGTTGATACCGTGGGTGCCGTGCCGGACTACACCTTGGTAAACGCCAATATTAGCCATCAGTTGAACGATACGACCCAAGCTTACCTGCGCGTCGTGAACCTGCTGGACGAGGACTATGAGACCGCGGCGGGCTATGCCACGTCGGGCCGCGCGTTCTATTTCGGGGTCCGTGCGTCCTTCTAAGATCATATCGCTGGTTGTCGCGCTGGTTCTGACCGGCGCGGCAGCTATTGCCGACACGGCTCCGCGCCGTGTCGTGTCCATGAACCTGTGTACAGATCAGCTGGCTATGCTGATTGCCGATCCTGCGCAGCTTGTATCCCTGTCCTATCTGTCCACCGACCCGCGCAGCAGCGCGATGCACGCCGAAGCGGCAGCCTTTGCGCAAAACAAGGGCCTGGCGGAAGAGATCTATTTGCAGGAACCCGATCTGGTTCTGGCTGGTCGCTATACCGGCACCGCGACGGTTGAAATGCTGAAACGGCTTGGCAAACGGGTCGAGCTGTTCCTGCCGGCCTACTCACTCGAGGATGTCCGCGCGCGGGTGCTACAGATGGGCGATGCGCTGGGCCGCGAGGATGAGGCGCAGGCTTTGGTCGCCCGGTTCGATGCAGATCTGGCCGCGCTGCGCGCCGATGTTCAGAACCGTCCGCTCGCCGCGCTGTACTATGCCAACGGTTATACCACCGGGGATCAGACATTGGCCGGTCAGATCCTTCTGGCAGCAGGGTTCGAGAATGCCACGTCTCGTGCAGGTCAACGCCGCGCGGG
Organism: Thalassovita sp.; assembly: GCF_965218685.1. Classification (GTDB taxonomy): domain Bacteria; phylum Pseudomonadota; class Alphaproteobacteria; order Rhodobacterales; family Rhodobacteraceae; genus Thalassobius. The sequence goes on from NZ_OZ244657.1 coordinate 1,623,817, forward strand.
CAATCTGCCGCTTGAAGTGCTAGCGATGATGGAGCCTGACACCGTTGTCACCGGCGCGCGTTATCCCGGCCAGTCACGGTCCGAGGCGATCCTTGATCACCCGGTGATCCGGGCGCTACAGAAGGACAGGCATACCGGCACCGTGGCCGACAGCGACTGGCTGTGTGGCACGCCCTATGTGCTGAACGCTATCTCGGATCTGGTCGCGCTGCGCCGCCGTGTGGAAGGACAAGAATGAAACATCTGATGATCCTTCTGGGCGCGCTTGTTGCGGTGCTGTTCGTGGCCTCGCTGGTGGTGGGGCCCGCGCAGGCGCCGCTTTGGGCCAGCCTGAAGGCGCTTTTTGTCGATGACCACGGGCCGCTGACACTGGTGATGCGAGAAATCCGCCTGCCGCGCGCCCTGCTGGGGCTGATGATTGGCATCTCGCTGGGTATGGCGGGGGCGGGGATGCAGGGATACTTGCGCAACCCGCTTGCTGATCCGGGGCTGATCGGCGTCAGCGGTTCGGCCGCGCTGGGGGCCGTGATCGCGATTCATACCGGCTTGGCGGCCAGTTTCGCGCTGGGTCTGCCCCTGGCCGCCCTGGCCGGAGCGCTGGGCAGTGTTTTCCTGATCCTTCTGCTGGCCGGACCGGGCGGAGGGTCGCTGACCCTGATCCTGGCCGGGATTGCGATATCCTCGCTTGCTGGGGCGCTCAGCTCGCTGGTGCTGAATTTTTCGCCCAACCCGTTCGCAGCCAACGAGATCGTATTCTGGATGATGGGCTCGCTTGCGGATCGCTCGATGACCCATGTGTGGTTGGCGATGCCGCTGATGCTGGTGGGATGGGCCTTGCTGGCCAGCCTGCCGCGCGGGCTCGACGCGCTGACCCTGGGTGAAGACGCGGCCGAAGCGCTGGGCATCAACCTGTCACGAATGCGGTTGGTGCTGGTGATCGGTACCGCGGCTTCGGTGGGGGCGGCAACGGCGGTGGCCGGCGCGATCGGCTTTGTCGGGCTTGTGGTGCCGCATATCCTCAGACCATACGTAGGCGCACGTCCGGGTCGGCTTTTGTGGGCCTCGGCGCTGGGGGGCGGGGCGATGGTGCTGGCCTCGGATATCGTGGTGCGGCTGGTGTTGCCCACGCAGGACCTGAAGCTGGGGGTGCTGACGGCCCTTGTCGGCGCACCGCTGTTCCTGCACCTGATCTACAAAACCCGGAGGGCCGGTGTATGAGCCTGCTGACCCTATCGGACATGTCAGTGACCTTGCGCGGGCATCCGGTGTTCTCGGACGTCAGCCTGCAGATCGGTGAGGGCGAGGTCGTGGGGCTGATCGGCCCCAATGGCGCGGGCAAGACCACGCTGATGCGCGCCGCGCTGGGGCTGGTCCCGCACAATGGTGTCAGCTCGCTTGCGAATATGCCCGCCCGGCAGCGCGCGCGTCACGCGGCCTGGATGCCTCAAAATCACGAGATCGCCTGGCCGGTGGATGTTGAAACCCTGGTGACGCTGGGCCGCATTCCGCACCTTGGGGCTGGGCAATCGGTCACTGAACAAGACCGTCAGGCCGTGGATCGCGCGCTGGAGCAGATGGGGCTGGAGCCCTTGCGCCACCGCACCGCGACCCGCTTGTCGGGCGGCGAGCAAACCCGCGTGTTGATCGCGCGAACCCTGGCGCAGGACACGCCTTTGGTCATGGCGGACGAGCCAGTCGCAGGACTTGATCCGGCTCACCAAATCCAGACCATGCGGTGTTTTCAGGAGATAGCCGCGCAAGGAAAATCTGTGTTGGTGTCGATCCATGACCTGGGGCTGGCGGTGCGCCATTGCTCGCGTCTGGTGATGCTGGCCAACAATCAACTGGTGGCGGACGGCGCGCCCTCGGCGGTGTTGACGCCCGAAAACCTGCGCGACCGTTTCGGCATCTCGGCGCATTTCGCGCAGACAACTTCGGGCCCCGTGTTCCAACCGCTGGACGTGCTGAAATGAGCGTCACCGTTGATCGCCCGTGGATCCGCTTTGATTTGGGCCAAGAGATGCGTGTGCTCAGCTGGGCACTGAATCGGCCTGGTTTGGTCCACGCGCAAGAGATCCTTTGGCGCGAGGTGCGCAACGCTGATCTGCCGCCTGATCTGGATGTGCACGACTGGCTGAACGGCGTGTTACAGGACCGCGGCGCGCTGGATTCGGTGTGCTTTCTGACCTCGCGTGATGTGCGGGCGGTGACACAGGCCAGAGCGCGTCTTGGTGAAGCCGCCGCCCACGCGGTTGCCACGGTGGGCCTGTCCAATGCCGAACGGATCGGCACTCGGTTCGTGCGTGACCCAGCGGCTTGGGGCACCATCAACGTGGCCGTGCGGCTGAACGTAGGGCTGACAGAAACCGCGCTGCTTGAGGCAGTGTCCATCGCCACACAGGCCCGAACTGCGGCTGTGATCGAAGCGGGACTTGAGCTGCCGACCGGGATTGCCACTGGCACGGGCACTGATTGTATCGCGGTGGCCGCGCCCGAGGGGACCGGTCAATATGCAGGGTTGCACACGGATGTGGGCGTGGCCTTGGGCAAAGCCGTTTACCAGGCCGTTCAGGAAGGCACTCGCGCGTGGATGAAAAAGCCGGGGCCGCGCGGGCCCGGGCTGGCCGCGAACTGACCAAACTGCGCGCGAACTGGTTAGCTGCCTCTCGTCCCTGTGGGTGCCATCCGCCTGTTTCCCTGCTTTCGTTTTGTCCCGCCCGGCGCTATCGTTTCCGTCAGGAGAGCGCAAAAGATGCAACACAAACCGGCACATATCCTGGGCGAGGGCGGCGAGCTGAACGACGCTGTCTGGATGGACGTGTTGCAAGCGGTCGATAAAACTTATGCGGATCTGATCGAATATCAGGAAAAACTGGAGGCCCGAAACAACGAGCTGCAGGCCTTGCGGCGGTTCCTTGGGTCCATCATGTCCTCGGTCAGCGATCACCTGATCGTGGTCGAACGCGAGGGCGAGATCGGCAATGCCAGCGCTTCGTTCTGTTCGGCGCTGGGGATGGAGCGCGACGACCTGAGTGGGCACATGATCACCGAATTCTTTGACGGGCCCGAGCGCGAAAAGCTGATGCAGGCCATCGCCGACGTGATCCAGCGCCGCGAAGAAGCCACCATCGAAGTTTTGCTGACCACACCCACGGGGAAGGACCCGGTCGAATACAAGATCGCTCCGCGTCTTGATCGGCGGCGCAAGGGGATCGGCGCTGTGCTGACCGGCCGCCCCCTGGGCGAGCTGCGCCGCGCCTATTCCGAGCTTGAGGAAAGTCACCAGCAGTTGAAAGAGACCCAGACCCAGCTGGTGAGAAATGAAAAACTGGCCAGCCTTGGCCGCCTTCTGGCCGGGGTCGCGCACGAGCTGAACAACCCGATCAGCTTTGTCTATGCCAACACGCATTCGTTGGAAAAATACGCCGAAAGATTCGAAACCTACTTTGACCGCGTGCAGTCCGGCGCTTCGCGCGAAGAGCTGATCGCGCTTCGGGCCGATCTTAAGCTGGATCGCGCCGTAACCAACCTGCGGGATGCGGTCGGTGGTGCTCGCGATGGGGCTGAAAGGGTGCGTGACATCGTCGAGGATCTGCGCCGCCTGTCCGCCGAAGGTTCGGGCGAGATGATCCGCTTTGATCTGGTGGAAACCGCGCGCGTGGCGGCCAATTGGATCCAACGGGGCAGCAAAACCGCCCTGACCATCCGCTTTGAGGGCAAGGAACAGGTGATCGCCATTGGCCGCCCCGGCCACATCCAGCAGGTGCTGATGAACCTTGTGCAAAACTCGGTGGACGCCATGGCCGGGCAGGACGATCCGCAAATCACCATTCGCGCCGATTACGAAGATGGCACCGCCCAGCTGCGGCTGTGTGATAATGGCCCCGGCATCCCGGCCGAAATTGCGCAGACCATATTCGATCCGTTTTTCACGACCAAGGATGTCGGTCAGGGCACCGGTCTGGGGCTTTCGATTTCGCACAAGATTCTGGAGGAACACGGCGGATCCCTTTCGCTGTGTGAAAAGGTCAAGGACGGCGCCTGTTTCTGCATGACCCTGGCGCGGGGAGACGAAGGATGAACATTCTTTGGCTGCAATCGGCGGGCTGCGGTGGCTGCACCATGTCGCTGCTATGCGCCGAGGATCCGGGGCTGATGGACCTGATGGACGGCGCGGGGCTAGAGTTTCTGTGGCATCCCAGTCTAAGCCAGGCCACGGGCGCCGAGGTCCGCCGCCTGCTAAGCGCGATCGAGGCAGACGAGCAAGAACTGGACATTCTGTGCATCGAAGGGTCCATCGTGCGCGGCCCGCGTGGCACTGGGAAATTCCAGATGATGGCGGGCACGGGCCGCTCGATGCTGGACTGGGTGCAGTCGCTGTCCGGCAAGGCCCGGCACGTGGTCGCCGTGGGCACCTGCGCGACCTATGGCGGGATCACCACGGCCGGTGAAAACCCCTCGGATGCGGTTGGTGTACAGTACGATGGCTCGCACAAGGGCGGGGCGCTAAGCGCGGACTTCACCGCGCGCGGCGGTCTGCCAGTGATCAACGTGGCTGGCTGTCCGACGCATCCTGACTGGGTCACCGAAACGCTGCTTTTGCTGGCCGAGGACGGGTTGAGCACTGCCGATCTGGACGGGCTGGCGCGGCCACGGTTCTATGCGGACAACCTGGTCCACCACGGCTGCCCCAAGAACGAATTCTACGAGTACAAGGCCAGCGCCACCGAGCTGTCCGAGATTGGCTGCATGATGGAGCATCTGGGCTGTATCGGCACCCAGGCCGTGGGGGATTGCAACATCCGTTCGTGGAATGGTCCGGGCAGTTGCACGCGCGCGGGCTATCCCTGCATCAACTGCACCGCCCCCGAATTCGAAGAGCCTGGCCACGGGTTCACCGAAACGCCCAAGTTTGCCGGTATCCCGGTCGGCCTGCCGTCTGACATGCCTAAGGCGTGGTTCATGGCGCTGGCCAGCCTGTCCAAGGCTGCCACGCCCGAACGCATCGGGGTCAATGCGACCTCGGACCGGATCACCGTGCCCCCCAGCCTGAAGAAACCCAAACCATGAGCGATACCACACTTCTTGTCGGCCCCTTTAATCGGGTCGAGGGCGATCTGGAAATCAGGCTGGAGATCAGCGGCGGGCAGGTCAGCGCGGCCTATGCCAACTCACCCCTGTTTCGCGGGTTTGAACGGATGCTGCTGGGCAAGGGGCCGATGGATGCTCTGACGATCACGCCTCGGATCTGCGGCATCTGCTCGATCAGCCAGTCAATAGCGGCGGCGCGGGCGTTGGCCGATGCGGCCGGGGTCCAGCCAGCCCCCGAAGGCGCCAAGGTGGCCGCGCTGCTGCATGCGGTCGAAAATGTCTCGGACCACCTGACCCATTTCAACCTGTTCTTCATGCCCGATTTCGCGCGACCTGAATATGCGGGGCGTGCCTGGCATGACCGCACGGTCACCCGGTTTACCGCCGGGCAGGGCAGCGCCCTGCGCGCTGCCACTCAGGCCCGCGCGCAGCTTCTACATATCGTCGGCCTTTTGGGGGGCAAGTGGCCGCATACCCTGGCCATCCAACCCGGAGGCGTCACCCGCGCCGTTTCCCTTCGTGATCGCGCCCGCATGTCTGCCACGTTGCGGGCCTTCCGCAGCTATCTTGAAGGCACGGTTTTCGGCGCGCCACTTGAAGAGGTGGCCGACTTGGACTCGGTCTCGGATCTGAACGCGTGGCGTGGCGGGGACATGGGGCTGTTCCTTGAAATTGCGTCGGATCTGGGTCTGGATCAGATGGGGCAGGGCACCGGGCGTTATATGTCTTTCGGGGCCTATCCGCATAACGGGCAAACGGGGTTTGTCGCCGGGCTTTGGGACAATGGCCAGCGCCGCGCGCTGGATACCAGCCAGATCGCCGAAGACCTGAGCCACGCCTGGATGCTGGGCAATGCCGCTCATCCTTCGCAGGGGCAGACTGTTCCGGATGAGGATATGCGCGATCCGTCTTACAGCTGGTGCAAGGCACCCCGGATGGCGGGGCAGACGGTGGAAACCGGCGCCTTCGCGCGGCAGGTGCTGGACGGGCACGCCCTGGCGCTTGAGATGACCTCTGAACGGGGCGTACGGGCCCGTGTGGTCGGTCGCCTGCTCGAGCTTGCCCGAACACAAGTTTTCATGGAGGCTCTGTTGGCCGACATTAACCCCGACGCGCCCTTCATGCAGACCGTCTCGTTGCCCAAATCGGGCACCGGCGAGGGGCTGGTCGAGGCCGCTCGCGGGGCCTTGGGTCACTGGCTGCAGATCGAGGGCGGCAAGATCGCCAGCTACCAGATTATCGCACCAACCACATGGAACTTCAGCCCGCGCGATACCGGGGGCGTGCCCGGCCCGGTCGAGGCTGCGCTGGTCGGCGCGCCCGTGGGCCCCGGCGAAGACACCCCGCTAAGCGTTCAGCATATCGTGCGCAGTTTCGATCCGTGCATGGTTTGCACGGTGCATTGAGGCCGGTCATGAAGGGACGACAGATCCGGGTTCAGGGCCAGGTTCAGGGCGTCGGGTTTCGTCCCTTTGTCTGGCAGCTGGCGCATCGAATGGGGGTGCGCGGACACGTTTTGAACGATCCCGAAGGCGTGTTGATCATCGTAGCCGGCCCCGATCTGGACGGGTTCGAGGCCGCGCTGAAGGCCGAGGCCCCGGCGCTGGCGCGGGTTGATCAGCTGCTCAGCTCGGACTGGGAAGGCGAGGTCGGGGACGGCTTTCAGATCGCCGCCTCTCGGGGCAGCGGGGCCGAGACACGGGTCACGCCGGATGCTGCCACTTGCCCCGATTGCCTGGCCGAGATCACGGATCCCGCCGAGCGCCGCCATGGCTATGCCTTTGCCAATTGCACCAATTGCGGGCCGCGGTTCTCGATTCTGCGCGGGCTGCCCTATGACCGGGCCCAGACCTCGATGGCCGAATTCCAGATGTGTGCCGCGTGCCGGGCCGAATACGAAAACCCCGCTGATCGCCGGTTCCACGCGCAACCTGTTGCTTGTGCGGATTGCGGTCCTCGGGTGTGGACGCAGCCGGCCTCGGACGCGCCGATAGAGGCGGCGGCGCAGGCATTGCTGCGGGGGCAGGTGGTTGCGATCAAGGGTCTGGGCGGTTTTCACTTGGCCGTGGATGCGACGAACGAACAGGCCGTGGCGCTGCTGCGCGAGCGCAAGCGCCGCCCGCACAAACCCTTTGCCCTGATGGGGACCGAGGAGATGATCGCCCGCTATTGCGCTCCAAACGGTTCCGAATGGAAACTGCTGCGCGATTCCGCCGCGCCCATCGTCTTGCTGCGCGGAGAGGGGCTGCCTGAAAACGTCGCCCCCGATCAGGCTCATCTGGGTTGGATGTTGCCCTACACGCCCCTGCATCACTTGCTGATGGCTGGGGTGGGGCGCCCACTGGTGATGACCAGCGGGAACCTTTCGGGCGAGCCTCAGGTCATTGGCAATGACGAGGCGTTGGACAAGCTGGCCCCTTTTGCGGACATGTTCGTGCTGCATGATCGAGATATTGCCCGGCGGCTGGATGACAGTGTCGAGCGCGCCGATCCTCCGATGGTGCTGCGCCGCGCGCGTGGGCGGGTGCCGGGGACGTTGCCCTTGCCCAAGGGATTTCAGGACGCCCCGCAAATCGCGGCCTATGGCGGGCAGATGAAATCGGCGATTTGCCTGGTCAAGAACGGGCAGGCACTGCTGGGCCACCATCTGGGCGAGCTGGACGACGCGCTGACCTATGATGCTTTTTTGCAGGCGGATGCGGATTATGCGGACCTGTTTGACCATCAGCCAGAATTGGTGGCTTGCGACATGCACCCGGATTTTCGCGCCTCGCAACATGCGCGCAGCAAAGGGCGGCCAGTGGTCGAGGTGCAGCATCATCACGCGCACCTGGCCTCGTGTCTGGGGCAAAATGGCTGGCCCTTGGATGGGGGCAAGGTGGCCGGGATTGTCCTGGACGGGACAGGTCTGGGGCCAGACGGCACCGTATGGGGCGGCGAAATTCTGGTAGGAGACTATCATGGGTTCGAGCGTGTGGCATGGCTGCAGCCTGCCCCCCTGATCGGCGGGGACATGGCCGCGCGCGAGCCGTGGCGGAATGCCTTGGTGCGGCTGGATCAGGCGGGGCTGTCGGATTGGGCGGATCAGCGGTTCGCGGATAAGCCCCTGACGATGGCCCGTCGCGCCGCGCAGACAGGTCTGAATGCCCCTCAATCCTCGTCCGTGGGGCGGCTGTTTGATGCCGTGGCCGCGATCCTGGGGATTTGTGCTGACGGCCAAAGCTACGAAGGCGAGGCCGCGATGCGACTTGAGGCTCTGGCCCGCGCCTCTAAAGGTCTGCGCCGACATAACCTTGGCATTCGTATTCCGATCAAGACGATAGAGGTTGGGCCGATTGACCCGTCGGACATGATCCGATCCACCGTGAACGGAGTGCAGGCGGGTGAGGCGATCGAAGATCTGGCCTTTGCTTTTCATCTGTGGCTGACGCGCGCGATCGAAGGCCCTGTTCTGACCGCGATGGCGCTGCACAAAGTGGAAACCGTGGCGCTGTCGGGGGGATGTTTTCAGAACGCGTTGCTGGCAGAGATGATGCAAAGCGCCTTGTCCGATCTACCTGTCCTGGTGCATCGCCGCACGCCCGCCAATGACGGCGGACTGGCTCTGGGACAAGCCCTGATCGCTGCGGCCACGCGGTTGAAGGCGGACCAGCGCTAGCGGAAATCTTGTGACCACCTAAGGTGATCATCTGGTTGTCACGGTGCCGGATGCGAGTGCGGAAAGCCTCGTGCAAATCGGCGTAACTTGCTGAAAATTAATAAATAATAGAAATTCTCAGGCGCGGATGTATTCCTTTGGATTCCGCCCCGCGAAGCTGTTTGTCTGCAATTGGATCGGTGTGTGCCGTTGCATACGCCCGAATTTCGACCAGCAGGGAGGGACCGCCTTGAGCCAGATTGAAACCTTTTATGACGTGATGCGGCGGCAGGGGATTACCCGGCGCAGTTTCATGAAATATTGCTCGCTGACCGCAGCGGCGCTGGGGCTTAGCCCCGCCTATGTGCCCAAGATTGCACACGCGATGGAGAATAAGCCGCGTACCCCGGTGATCTGGGTGCACGGACTGGAATGTACCTGCTGTTCGGAAAGCTTCATCCGCTCGGCCCACCCGCTGGCCAAGGACGTGGTGCTGTCGATGATCAGTCTGGATTACGACGACACGCTGATGGCCGCCGCCGGCCACGCCGCTGAGGCCGCGTTCGAGGAAACCATCCAGAAATACAAGGGCAACTACATCCTTGCGGTCGAGGGTAACCCGCCCCTGAACGAGGACGGCATGTTCTGCATTTCGGGCGGGAAGCCCTTTGTGGAAAAACTGCGCCACGCTGCCAAGGACGCCAAGGCGATTATCAGCTGGGGGGCCTGTGCGTCCTATGGCTGTGTGCAGGCGGCCAAGCCGAACCCGACGCAGGCCACACCCGTGCACAAGGTCATCACCGACAAACCGATCATCAAGGTGCCGGGCTGTCCGCCCATCGCCGAGGTCATGACCGGCGTAATTACCTATATGCTGACCTTCGATCGCCTGCCCGAGCTGGACCGTCAGGGCCGTCCGGCGATGTTCTACAGCCAGCGGATTCACGACAAATGCTATCGCCGTCCGCACTTTGACGCCGGTCAGTTCGTGGAAACCTGGGACGATGAAAACGCGCGCAAGGGCTATTGTCTGTACAAGATGGGCTGTAAGGGCCCGACCACCTATAACGCCTGCTCGACCGTGCGCTGGAACGAAGGCGTTAGCTTCCCCATTCAATCGGGCCACGGCTGTATCGGCTGCTCCGAGGACGGGTTCTGGGATCAGGGCAGTTTCTATGACCGTGTCACCGATCTGACGCAGTTCGGCGTGGAAAAGAACGCCGACGAGATTGGCATGGCCGCCGCCGGGGCTGTGGGGGGCGCTGTTGCGATCCACGCTGCCGTGTCCGCGCTGAAAGCCGCACAAAAGAAAACTCAAACACAAAAAGAGGAGGCATAAGCCATGGCCACTACTCCGAACGGCTTTGACCTCGATACGTCCGGGCGCCGCATTGTTGTGGACCCGGTCACCCGGATCGAAGGCCACATGCGCTGCGAAGTGAACGTGGATGATCAGGGCGTCATCCGTAACGCCGTCAGCACTGGCACCATGTGGCGGGGCCTTGAGGTGATCCTCAAGGGTCGCGATCCGCGGGATGCCTGGGCGTTCACCGAACGTATCTGCGGCGTCTGCACCGGCACCCACGCGCTGACATCCGTGCGCGCGGTTGAGGATGCGCTGGGGATCACCATCCCGGACAATGCCAACTCGATCCGCAACATCATGCAGCTGAACCTGGAGATCCACGATCACGTCGTGCATTTCTACCACCTGCACGCGCTGGATTGGGTCAACCCGATCAACGCCCTGCGCGCCGATCCCAAGGCAACGTCCGAGCTGCAACAAACCGTTGGTCCCAACCACCCGCTGTCCAGCCCCGGCTACTTCCGGGATGTTCAGAACCGGCTGAAGAAATTCGTGGAATCCGGCCAGTTGGGCCTGTTCAAGAACGGTTATTGGGACAACCCGGCCTATAAACTGCCGCCCGAGGCCGACCTGATGGCCACCACCCACTATCTGGAAGCGCTGGACCTGCAAAAAGAGATCGTCAAGGTCCATACGATCTTTGGCGGTAAGAACCCGCATCCGAACTGGCTGGTGGGGGGCGTGCCGTGCCCGATCAACGTGCATGGCAACGGCGCGACCGGCGCGATCAACATGGAACGGCTGAACCTTGTCAGCTCGATCATCGACAAGTGTATCGAGTTCAATAAGAACGTTTATCTGCCCGACGTGGTGGCCATTGGTGGGTTCTACAAGAACTGGCTGTATGGCGGCGGTCTGTCCTCCAAGGCCTGTCTGGCCTATGGTGATATCCCTGAAAATGCCAATGATTTCAGCCCCGAGCAGCTGCACCTGCCGCGCGGTGCGATCATCGACGGCGATCTGTCCACCGTGCATGACGTCGACGTGCGCGACCCCGAACAGGTTCAGGAATTCGTGGACCATTCGTGGTACGACTATGGCGAGCCGGGCAAGGGCCTGCACCCATGGGACGGCATCACCGATCCCAAGTTTGAACTGGGCCCGAACGCCAAGGGCACCAAGACCAACATCAAAGAGCTGGACGAGGCCGCGAAATACTCGTGGATCAAGGCTCCGCGCTGGAAAGGTCACGCGATGGAGGTCGGTCCGCTGGCCCGCTACATCGTCGGCTATGCCAAGGGACACGAGGACATCAAGGATCAGGTCGACGGCCTGCTGCGCACGATGGACCTGCCGGTCGAGGCACTGTTCTCGACCTTGGGCCGGACGGCGGCGCGCGCGCTGGAATCTGAATATTGTGGACGCCTGCAAAAACACTTCTTCGACAAGCTGATCACCAACATCAAGAACGGCGATGAAAGCACAGCGAATGTTGAAAAGTGGGATCCCAGCACCTGGCCGAAAGAGGCCAAGGGCGTCGGCATGACCGAGGCTCCGCGTGGTGCCCTGGGTCACTGGATCAAGATCAAGGACGGCCGGATCGAGAACTATCAATGCGTGGTTCCCACCACCTGGAACGGCAGCCCGCGTGACACCAAGGGCAACATCGGCGCCTTCGAGGCCAGCCTGATGAACACGCCCATGGAACGCCCGGACGAGCCGGTGGAAATCCTGCGCACCCTGCACAGTTTTGATCCGTGCCTGGCGTGCTCGACCCACGTGATGTCGCCTGATGGCGACGAGCTGACCACCGTCAAAGTGCGCTAAGGAGGAGAGACCATGAAATACGCAGCACTCGCATTCTTTGCATCCGCTTCGGCGGCCATGGCCCACGAGGGTCACCCCGTGGTCGCCCCCGGCGCCGAGGGCCATGCCGTAACGCATAGCCTGATCGGTCTGGCGCTGGTGGTGGTCGCGGCGGGGGTCTATCTGCTCCGCCGCCACAGGGCCGAGGGCTAAGCCGATGTCGGACACAATCCATACACCCAACCGGGACGGTCCCGAGCCGCTGGAGGCGGCCCGGCTGACCGGCGATGCCACCGCCGAGGATATCGAAAGCATCCGCCGCCGAACCTCGGTCTATGTCTACGAAGTGCCGGTGCGTCTGTGGCATTGGCTGAACGCGCTGGCGATCCTGATCCTGATCGCAACGGGCTGGTTCATAGGCTCGCCTCTGCCGTCCATGCAGATCGCCGAGGCCACGCACCAGTTCGTCATGGGATACATTCGCTTTGCCCATTTCGCGGCAGGGCAGGTGCTGACGGTGCTGTTCTTCGGGCGCATCTACTGGGCCATCGTGGGCAATCACCACGCCAAGCAGATGTTCTATGTTCCCATTCTGAACAAGCATTGGTGGCAAGAGGTTCTGTTTGAACTGCGTTGGTATCTGTTCCTGGAAAAAGAGCCCAAGAAATACGTCGGCCACAACCCGCTGGCGCAGATCGCGATGTTCTTTTTCATGACGCTGGGCACGACCTTCATGCTGCTGACCGGCTGGGCGCTGTATGCCGAGGGTACGGGCAAAGGCAGCTTGCCGGATGTGGTGATGGGCTGGCTGATTGCTTTGGTCGGCAACACGCAGGTGCTGCATTCAGTGCACCATCTGGGCATGTGGGCCATCATCGTGTTCATGATCGTGCACATCTACGCAGCCATCCGCGAGGACATCATGAGCCGCCAGTCCATGGTCTCGACCATGATCTCGGGGCATCGGACGTTCAAGGATGACAGGGCCGAGTAATCCCCGATTCATCTGAATTAAAAAGGCGGGCGCAGAGCGTCCGCCTTTTTGCTTTCCGATATGAAGAAATTTTGGAAGGTAACTTTTCATAAGCGCCCAATCGGTATGCTGCTGTATTCACAAATATGCAGCCATATCAAGGGTATGTCCTATTTTCACGCAAAGTAGAAAAAACCCATTCCTGGCACATGAAAAGGTTATTGTCACCTTCAGTCGCAAGCGGAAGCAGGATTGCCGCGCTGCAGCTAGGGAGGAATGCTATGACTGCCAATGTTCTGATCCTTGGGATTGGGAACGTCTTGTGGGCCGACGAGGGCTTTGGCGTGCGCTGCGTCGAAACCTTGGCCGAAAGCCACGCCTTTGATGAAAATGTACGTCTTCTGGATGGCGGCACGCAGGGGCTGTACCTGCTGCCCTTTCTGGAAGAGGCCGACATTTTGATCGTCTTCGACGCGGTTGATTACGGGCTACAGCCCGGCACGCTGAAGATTGTCGAAAATGACGAGGTGCCGGCCTTTATGGGCGCCAAGAAGATGAGCCTGCACCAGACCGGATTTCAGGACGTGATCGCCACTGCGCAACTGATGGGTTATTGCCCTGAAACACTGCTGCTGGTCGGCTGCCAGCCCGAAGAGCTGGAGGATTACGGCGGAGGGCTACGCGATGTCGTGGCTGCTCAGATCCAGCCGTCGATCCAAGTGGCGCTGGACTATCTGGCCGAACGCGGGATCCACGCGCGCCAGGGCAAGGGCGACGATAGCCTGCTGGCCGATGCCTCGATCCTGCGCAGCGCCTACGAGGGTGGCCGCCCCTCCGAAGACGAGGCCTGCCGTACCGGCGATGCACGTTTCTTTCCCGAGGAGGCCTGAGCCATGTGCCTGGGCGTTCCCATGCAGATAACCAGTGTCGAAGGTATCGCCGCCCACGCCTCAGATGGACGCGAAACCGTGCTGATCGACCTGTCGCTGACCGGTCCGGTCGAGCCCGGCACATGGGTGCTGACCTTCCTTGGTGCCGCCCGCGAGGTGATCAGCGCCGACGAGGCCGCCAAGATCAGCGCCGCCTTGGACGGGCTGCGCGCGCTGATGCAGGGCGGTGAGCTGGGAAACGCTTTCGCTGATCTGGAGGCCCGCGGGCCTCAACTGCCCCCACATTTACAGGCCGCGCTGGACGCGGGCGACACCACAGCCTGAGAGATCCCAACCATGACACACCCATTGATTGCCCGATTGACCGACGAGATGAGCTGGCCAGCGCTGGACGACTGGACTGCGTTGGAGGGGTATACCGCCCAGCCCGGCACCCACGCGCTGTTCGTGCCCGGCGATCCGAAACGTAACCTGGAAACTGCCGATGTGGCCGTGATCCTGCCCGAGCTGAAGATGGCCTTTCAGGGGCTGTTCGATTGCGCCGTGGTCGGTGACGACATCGAAGCCAAACTGCGCGAGGAAACCCGCGTTCTGAAAACCCCCAGCCTGATATTCTACCGCGATGGCCAGATGATCGGCGCCATACCGCGGGTACGGGATTGGGATGAATACATCGCCCGGATCAAGCAGATCCTGGCCCAGCCCGTCGCGGCAGAGTGAGGAGGAACCAAGATGGTCAGCAATTTCCACATGCCCCCGATGGGCTATGGCCCCGGATCGCAGCCGCCCGAAGAGGACGGAAAAGAGCTGGAATACATGCCGATGCCGCAGGACATGCGGTCCTATTCGCTGCATGTCCCCGAGGTCGAGGGCGACGTTTCCTCGGGTCTGGACCTGCTGGAACAGATGTCCAAAGCCTGTGATCGTGTGGCCAGGGGCGGAGCGAATGAAATCCTGGATCTGTCCGGTCTGAACAAGGAAAACCGCGCGCTGATCGCCGAAACGCTGGGCGAGGGCGAGGTGTCCGTCCGCATGCATGGCATCCCCGCTGTGGCCGCTCAGGAAAGTGTGTTCGCCGGGGTCTGGTGCCTGCGCGGCGTGGATGTGGACGCGGTGGAAATCGGCCCGATCCCGCAAATGGCCCTGGACCGCGCCTTTGACCCGCGCAAACCCGCGCTTGGTGCTCTGGCGCCGAAACCTGCCGGCGTGGTGAATGCCCCGGCACTGCTGGTCGAGCTGATGGACAAATCCGCCAGCTTCTCGGATCAGGCCGAGCTGCACGTGATCAACCTGACCCTGTTGCCGCATACCGAACCCGATCTGGAATGGCTGGATACGGCGATGGGGCAGGGCTCTGTCGAGATTCTGTCGCGGGGTTATGGCAATTGCCGGATCAGCGCGACGGGGCAGGCGCATGTCTGGCGTGTGCAGTTTTTCAACTCGATGGACGTGCTGATTTTAGACACGTTCGAGGTGACGCGCCTGCCCGAGGTGGCACTGGCCGCCCCCGAAGATCTGGCCGACAGCGCTGAACGTATCCAAGAAGTCATGGAGGCAATCCGATGAGCGGTTTCGAAGGCTCGTTCCTGGGCGCACAGGACAAGATCAGCCCCAAGGCGATCATGGAGTGCAAAATCTGCTGGACACCCTACGATCCGGCCGAGGGGGACGACACCCGCCAGGTGTTGCCCGGCACGCCATTTCTGGACCTGCCCGACGATTGGTCCTGCCCCAATTGCGATGCGCCCAAAGAGCAGTTCCTGGTCTCCGAAGACCCCGGCGCGCAGGACGTGCTGGAGGCGCAACATATCAAGAACCGCACCGACCTGCTGGAGACGGATTTCACCGAGGTCTGGCACGCCAAGATGCGCGACGTTCCCATGGTCAACAAGGTGCTGCACGTGCAGGCCGTTGGCTGGAAAATGCATCAGGGGCGCCCCTTGGGTGTGCTGATCAGCCCGTGGTTCATGAACCTGATCATGCTGCCTGCCGAAGACGAGGATTGGTCAGGTCTGCAGGCTGGTGCCAAAGAGGATATCTCTTTCGCGTCTGGTACTTACGAGTTCATCCATAACACCCGCGACATGGTGGGCGGGTACAAGGCGTGCTCGTTATTTTCGCCAATGGGCGAGTTCAAAACCCAAGGACAAGCCGTTGATGTTGCCAAGGCGGTAATGGTCGCGCTGTTTGACGCTGAAAACATGGCCGAGACCGACCGTCAGGCCGATATCCGTGCCGCGCGCGAAGACGAAATCGCAGCCGTGGCCGAAGCTGAAGCGGCCGCGGCAGAGGCTGCCGCAGAAGAGCCCGAAATCCCGGTTCTGCCCTCGCGTCGCCAGGTGTTGACCGTGGGGGTTTCCGAAAGCTGAACCATGCTGGACCGTACCCCTCATACGCGCCTGATCGCACAGCCTGTCGCGGCTTTGCCCGTGGCGGATTTGGTGCGGGGCAAGCCGGTCGAGGACGTGGCCGAACTGCTGCCGCGCTTGTTCAACCTGTGCCGCGCGGCGCAGCGGGCGGCAGTGCGGACGGCTTTAGGGTTGGAGGTAACGGCTGCGGATATGCAGGCTGTTCGGGATGAGATTCGGCGCGAGCACGAGTTAAAGCTGGGGGTAATGCTTCCCTTGGCTTTGGGGATGCAGGTCAGCAAAGCGCCCACCGCTTTTCCGGCCTCTCCCGCCAAATTTGATGCCTTCATGGCCTCTGATGCCCGGTTGGCGCAGTTGTTGCGGGGGGTCTGCGAAGCTTTCGGGCAGGGTCAGGCTGTGGTGGGCGCGCTGCCCTTGGTCTCGCCAGAAAACGGCTTCTCGGCGGGGGCGATCGAGAACTCGGTTGCAGGCCGCGTGGCCGATGATCCGGTGATGCAGCATGTCGAAGCGCAGCACGGCCATGGTCCGTTGTGGCGCACCGTTGCGCGGGCGGTCGAGCTGCGCAAACTGGCCGAGGGATGGCAGCCCGAAATCATCCGCACGCCGCGGGGTATTCTGGCGCCCGCCGCGCGCGGGACTTATGCCCTAATGGCGACGACACGCGAAAACCGGGTAGAGACTTTCCACCGCGTCACGCCTACCGATCATTTACTTGCCACAAATGGCATTCTGCAGGCATCATTGGACACCCTGCCGGACCGGACCCATGCAGAAAAATTGCTGGCCATACTGGACCCGTGCAGCCCCGTTGATCTGACCGAGGTGCCCGCCGATGCATGAAATGTCGCTCTGTGAAGGCATTCGCCAGGTGATCGAAGATCAGGCGCGCAGCCACGTCATCCAGGCGGTCAAATGCGTACGTGTCGAAATCGGTCGCTTTGCCGGGGTTGAAAAACCGGCGCTGGAATTTGCCTTTGACGTGGTGATGCGCGGCAGCGTCGCCGAGGGCGCCCGGCTGGAGATGCTGGACCTGCCCGGTCGGGCCATGTGCTACGACTGCGTGAAAGAAGTAGAAATCGCCGAGCGTCTGGACCCCTGTCCCGACTGCGGCGGCGGAAAATTGATGCCCATTGGTGGCGATGAAATGCGGATCAAGGATCTGGAGGTAATCTGATGTGTACAGTTTGCGGATGCGGGGATAGCTCGGTCGAGGGGCACAGCCATTCTCATGAACATGGCCATTCGCATGGTCACCACCATCACCACGGCCATTCCCACGACATTCATTTCGGCCACGGACCCGCGGGGGTCGAAGTCGCGGGGATGTCTCAGGACCGTTTGATCGAGATTGAAACGGATATTCTGGCGAAAAACGACCGCTATGCTGATGCGAACCGTGCCATTCTGAAGGATCGCGGGATTTTTACAGTGAACCTTGTCAGCTCGCCCGGCTCGGGCAAAACCACGCTACTGTGCAAAACGATCGAGGCGCTGGGGGATACGCCCTTGGCCGTGATCGAAGGTGACCAGCAAACCGCCAATGACGCCGAACGTATCCGCGCCACCGGGGCTGCCGCCGTGCAGGTCAACACCGGCAAGGGCTGCCATCTGGACGGCCACATGGTGGGTCACGCGATGGAGCATTTGCCGATGGAGCAGGGCTCGTTCCTGTTTGTGGAAAACGTCGGAAACCTGGTCTGCCCGGCGGGCTTTGATCTGGGCGAGGATTGCAAAGTCGCCATCCTGTCCGTGACCGAGGGCGAGGATAAGCCCCTGAAATACCCCGACATGTTCACAGCGTCGCGCATTGCCCTGCTGAATAAGGTCGATCTGGCGCCATATTGCGACGTGGATCTGGCCCTGTACGAAGAAAACCTGCGCCGCGTGAATCCAGCCATCGAAATCATCCGCGTCAGCGCCCGCACGGGCGTGGGGATGGACGACTGGCTGGCCTGGCTGCGCGGCAATCTGGCCTCGAAACAAACCGAACAGGCGGCGGAATAATGACCGAGGCCGCCCCCACCATCCTGTTGGTCGATGACGAGGAACACTCGCTGGCGTCCATGCGCATGGCGCTGGAGGATGATTTCGACTGTCTGACCGCCCGCAACGCTGACGAGGCGATGGTGCTGATGGAGGAACATTTCGTCCAGCTTATCTTTTGCGATCAACGGATGCCGGGGCGGACGGGCGTCGAATTCCTGACCGAGGTGCGCGACCGCTGGCCCGAAACCGTGCGGATCATCATCACCGGGTATACCGAAACCAACGATATGATCGCGGCCATCAATGACGCGGGGATCTACCAGTTCCTGACCAAACCCTGGCACCCCGACCTATTAGTGATGACCGCCAAGAACGCGGCTGATCTGTTCCGGCTGAACCGAGAGCACGACCGTATGTCCTTGGAAATGCGGTACCTTTCGCGCTCGGTCGAAACCAAGCTGGATGAAAAACGCAAGGCCCTGCGCGAGGGGCTGGGGTTCGAAAACGTGCTGCGCGGCCCGAACTCGCCCATGAATGCGGTGATCGCGCAGGCCCGGCAATTCGCAAGTTTTGACGTGTCCGTTCTGATCACCGGCGAGGCCGGGACGGGCAAAACCGATCTGGCGCGGGCGATGCACTATAGCTCTCTTCGCTCCGACCGGCCGTTTCATGAAATCAATTGCATTGGCGTGGATGACGACATTCTGGAGCTGGAACTGTTCGGCGCCCGTCGCGGTGCGGTGCCCGGCGTGCAATCCAACAAAGCCGGCCTGCTGCAAAAGGCCGATCGCGGCACGCTGTTCCTGAACGGGATCGCCGAGCTGTCGCCGAAAATGCAGCTCGCCTTGGTCAATGTCGCGACCGAGGGCGCCTTCCGCCCGCTTGGCAGTCACGAGGTGGTGCGGACGGATGTGCGGCTTTTGGCGGGCAGCAGCCGTGATCTGCGCATGGACGTGGCCGAGGGGCAGTTCCGTGGCGATCTGTATTTCGCGCTGGCCAAGACCACGCTGAACGTGCCGCCCTTGCGCAAACGGCTTGAGGACATGCCCATTCTTGCGCAGCATTTGTTGTTCGAGGCGGCGGGCACCCATGGCAAGCAGGTCTATGGCCTGTCCGATGACGCGCTGAAATTCCTGGAAAACTATGACTGGCCCGGCAACCTGCGCGAGCTGGAAAACGAAATGATACGGATGCTGGTCTTTAGTCAGGATCAGCTGCTGGGGCCCGAGCTGATCTCGCGTCACATCTTGCAGGCCGCGCCAACCGATGCGCCCGGCGTCACCCCCGTGGACATGGTGTTGGAGGGCGAGGGCACCTTGAAAGACCGGGTCGAACAGATCGAGATGCGCATCCTGCGCGAAACCTTGACCCGCCTGAAATGGAACAAAAGCCGCGCCGCCAATGAACTGGGCCTGTCCCGCGTCGGGCTGCGCGCGAAAATCGAACGTTACGGGATCGTCGAGCCGGGAAAACCCGCGCTGACCCCAGAGGAGGACTGACTCATGTGCCTTGGCATCCCCGGCCAGATCGTGGCCATCACAGACGAGGCCAAGATGATGGCCATGGCCGAAGTGTCCGGCGTGCGCCGCGAGGTCAACGTGGCCCCCATCGCCACCGGACCCATTGCGGATGTGGTGGGCAAATGGGCGTTGATCCATGTGGGCTTTGCCATGGCCGAGATCGACGAGGCCGAAGCCGCCGCCACCTTGGAGGCCTTGCGGGGTCTGGGCGAGGCGCAGGAAACACTCGAGGCGATGGCCGCAGGCGACGCCGCATTGGAGGAAAGCGCATGAAATACGCCGAGGAATTCCGCGATCCGGTCGCCGCCAAGGCCCTGCTAGAGGCCATCGCAAGGGTGGTCGATCAGATCGGTGCCACTGCCGAAAACCCCGTCCACATCATGGAGATCTGCGGCGGTCACACGCATGCAATCTTTCGCTATGGGCTGGACAAGCTGACCCCTGCGGGCATCGAGTTCATCCACGGCCCCGGCTGTCCGGTTTGCGTGCTGCCGATGAGCCGGGTTGATGAATGCGTTGAACTGGCCGAACGCCCCGAGGTGATTTTCACCACCTTTGGCGACGCCATGCGCGTGCCGGGGACGCGGAAATCCTTGTTGCAGGCCAAGGCTGACGGGGCGGATATCCGCATGGTCTATTCCCCTCTGGATGCGCTGGAACTGGCGCGGCGCAACCCGGACCGAGAGGTCGTGTTCTTCGGTCTGGGGTTCGAAACCACCACGCCCTCGACCGCGTTTTCGATCCAGCAGGCTGCGCGCGAAGGGCTGACGAATTTCACCGTCTTCTGCAATCACATCACCGTCCCGCCGCCGATCAAAGCGCTGCTGGATGACCCGCATATGGTGCTGGACGGTTTTGTTGGGCCGGGGCATGTGTCCATGGTGATCGGCGTGCATCCCTATGATTTTATTGCCGAAGATTATGGCAAGCCCATCGTCGTCGCCGGGTTTGAGCCGCTGGACCTGCTGCAATCGGTGCTGATGGTGCTAGAGCAGATCCGCGATGGCCGCGCCGAGGTGCAGAACCAATATGCACGCGTGGTGCCCGAACACGGCAACCCTGTCTCGATCGCTGCGATCGAGGATGTCTATGAACCGCGCCCGACCTTCGAATGGCGCGGCCTGGGCGAGATTGACGCCAGCGGGTTGCGCATTCGTGACCGCTATAAGGCCTTCGATGCCGAAGAGAAATTCGGCATCGGCTATGCCGCCGGCCCGCGCGTGGTGGAAGAACCCGAAGGCTGCGCTTGTGGTCAGGTGATGACAGGCCGCATGAAGCCGGTAAACTGCCCTCAGTTCGGGACGGGCTGCACCCCCGAGATGCCCTTGGGCGCGTTGATGGTCAGCTCGGAAGGGGCCTGCGCGGCCTATTACCAATACGGAGGCGCCCGGGCTGTGGCGGCGGCAGAATGAACATGGCGCGCCCCATTTCTCGCTTGCGCGATGAACGCGTCACCCTTGCCCATGGTGGTGGTGGCAAGGCAATGCGCGATCTGATCGAGGACGTGTTCACCTCGGTCTTTCAACCTGACGGAATGGAGGATCAGGCCCGTCTGACTGTGGATGCACTGTCTGAACCCGGCGCGCGACTGGCAATGACGACGGACAGTTTCGTGGTCGATCCGGTCGAATTCCCCGGCGGGGACATTGGCAAGATCGCGGTCTGCGGCACGGTGAATGATCTGGCTGTGGGGGGCGCGCGGCCCTTGTACCTGACGGCCGCATTCATCATCGAGGAAGGTACCGAAGTGGCGCTGTTGCGGCGCATCGTGGCCTCGATGCAGGCCGAGGCGGACAAGGCTGGCGTGCGGATTGTGACGGGCGACACCAAGGTTGTCGGGCGCGGCATGGCGGACAAGGTGTTCGTGACCACGGCGGGTGTGGGCGTGATCCCGCCGGGTCGTCAGCTTGAGGCCAGTCTGATCCAGCCCGGGGATGTGGCCATCGTGAATGGGGTTCTGGGCGATCACGGCGCGGCGATCATGGCGGCACGCGGGGACATGGCCCTGTCGGCTGAAATCCCGTCGGATTGCGCGGGATTGGGGCATCTGATGGAGGATGTTCTGGCCGTCGCCCCCGACGCGCGGGCCGCGCGGGATGCGACACGGGGCGGCGTGGCCTCGGCCCTGAACGAAATGGCCGAAGCGGCGGGCGTCGCAATCGAAATCGAGGAAACCGCGCTGCCGATCCGGACCGAAGTCAAAGGGATGTGCGAAATCCTGGGCCTGGACCCGCTGTATTTGGCGAACGAGGGTACGCTGGTGCTGTTCGTGCCTGCGGATCAGGCGGATGCGGCCCTGGCCGCGATGCGCGCACGTCCCGAGGGGCAGGGCGCAGTGATCATCGGTAAGGCGCTAGAGGGTCAGCCGGGACGGGTGACGATGCGCACGCTGTTCGGCGGCGCGCGCATCGTGGACATGCTGGTGGGCGAGCAGCTGCCGCGGATCTGCTGATCAGGCGGCTGTGGCCTCGAAGCCTGCGTTGTTGATCGCGGCCAGCAATTCGTCCGCGTCGTCTGCGCTGTCAATTTCCACCGTGCGCGCGTCCAAATCGAATTCCAACAGGGCGGTCGGGTCGGCTTCGGTCACGGATTTCTCGATCTTGGCGGTGCATTTGCTGCAGCTCATTCCGGGAACGGCGAATGTGGGCATTGTGGATCTCCTTTAAGGTGGCAAATGGGACCTTCCAGCGGGGGAAGGTCAAGCGATTTTCGGAATTTTGCGCACGGGCCTTGACCTTCCAGCTAGTGGAGGCCTTATCTGAAGGGCCTGCACGGCACGGAAGGCCCCGAAATGAGCACGCAAACCGCACAAATCCAGATCGAAGGCATGACCTGCGCCGCTTGCGTGGGCCGGGTGGAAAAAACGCTGCTCGGAACGCAGGGCGTGTCCGAGGCAAGCGTGAACCTGGCCACCGAAAGCGCGATGGTGACCTTTGAAACGGGCGGGGTTGACCTGATTCTGTCTGGCCTGACCCGGGCTGGCTATCCGGCGCAGGTGGAAAAGGTGATCTTTGACGTCGAAGGGATGACCTGCGCGTCCTGCGTTGGCCGGGTCGAAAAGGCCCTGGCCGATCTGCCCGGTGTGACCGAAGTGGCGGTCAATCTGGCCAATGAAACGGCGCAGGTGTCCTATGTGCAGGGCTTGGGCGATACGGCGCAGATGCAGGCGGCGATGGGGGCGGCGGGCTATCCGGCCAAGCCGCGCGATACTGGCGCCAAGCTGCACGAAAACCGCAAGGAGGAGGAGGCCCGCCAACAGCGCGGGCGGCTGATCCTGGCGGCGGCTTTGGCCTTGCCGGTGTTCATTCTGGAAATGGGTGGGCATCTGGTGCCGTCCTTCCATCACTGGGTGCACATGACGATCGGACAGCAAGCCAGTTGGCTGCTGCAATTCGTGCTGACAACGGCCGTGCTGATCGGGCCGGGGCGCCAGTTCTATGCCAAGGGATTCCCAGCGCTGTTTCGGGGCGCGCCGGACATGAACGCCTTGGTCGCGGTGGGTACGGCGGCGGCCTATGGGTTCTCGGTGGTGGCGCTGTTTGCTCCGGGGCTGCTCCCCGCTGGCGCGCAGGCGGTGTATTTTGAATCAGCCGCGGTGATCGTGGTGCTGATCCTGCTGGGCCGGTATCTTGAGGCGCGGGCCAAGGGCCGGACCGGCCAGGCCATCCGTAAATTGCTGGGGCTGCGGGTTTCAACCGCGCGGGTGCTGCGGGACGGCACTGCGCAGGACATCCCGGCCGAACAGATCCTTACTGGTGACACCGTCCTTGTCCGCCCTGGCGAGCGTTTGCCTGTCGACGGTGAGGTGACCGAGGGCAGCTCGTATGTGGATGAAAGCATGATCACTGGCGAGCCTGTTCCCGTCGCCAAATCCCCCGGCGCTCAGGTGGTCGGTGGCACGGTGAACGGCACCGGAGCGCTGCAACTGCGCGCCACCAAGGTCGGCAACGACACCATGCTGGCGCAGATCATCCGGCTGGTTGAACAGGCGCAGGGCGCGAAACTGCCCATTCAGGGCGTGGTGGACCGGATCACCCTGTGGTTCGTGCCCGCCGTGATGGGCGTGGCGTTGCTGACGGTTCTGGCGTGGTTGGTGTTCGGTCCGTCCCCGGTGTTGTCTCATGCTTTGGTGGCCGGGGTGGCCGTGCTGATCATCGCCTGTCCCTGTGCGATGGGGCTGGCCACGCCGACCTCGATCATGGTGGGAACGGGGCGTGCCGCTGAAATGGGCGTGCTGTTCCGCAAAGGTGACGCGTTGCAGGCGCTGTCGGGCGTGGACGTGGTGGCCCTGGACAAGACCGGCACGCTGACCATGGGCGCCCCGGCGCTGACCGATTTCACCGTTGCCGAAGGCTTTGATCGCGCGGATGTCCTACGCAAGGTTGCGGCGGTCGAGGCGCTGTCTGAACACCCCATCGCCCAAGCCATCGTGGATGCTGCCGACGCGCCTTTGCCGCAGGTGGAAAAGTTCGGCTCGGTCACCGGATATGGCGTTCTTGGCACGGTCGAGGGCGCGCGGGTGATGGTCGGCGCCGACAGGTTGATGATCCGCCGCAAGGTTGAATTGGGCGCATTGGAGAACGTCGGCAAAGCGTTGGCGCAAGCCGGTAAAACCCCGCTGTACGCGGCCATCGACGGGCAAATCGCGGCAGTGATCGCGGTCTCGGACCCGGTGAAACCGGCCAGCAAACGGGTGATCGACGCGCTGCACGAACGCGGCCTGCAGGTGGCCATGATCACGGGTGACAATGCTGCCACGGCCCGGGCCATTGCTGCCGAACTGGGCATCGACCACGTGGTCGCCGAGGTACTGCCCCAAGGCAAGGTCGAGGCGCTGGACAGCCTGCGCGCGGGTGGCAAAACACTGGCCTTCGTCGGTGACGGGATTAACGACGCGCCCGCCTTGGCCCATGCGGATGTGGGGATCGCCATCGGTTCGGGCACGGACGTAGCCATCGAAAGCGCGGATGTTGTGCTGATGTCTGGCGATCTGCGCGGGGTAGTGAATGCCTTTGGTCTGTCGGCCCGCGTGATGCGCAATATCCGGCAAAACCTGTTCTGGGCCTTTGGGTATAACACCGCGCTTATCCCCGTTGCGGCAGGTGTTTTTTATCCCCTGTTTGGCTGGCAACTCTCGCCGATGCTGGCCGCCGGCGCCATGGCTACCAGCAGCGTTTTTGTGCTGACCAACGCCCTGCGTCTGCGCGCCGTGCGCCCGGATATGCCCTTGGAAACGAAAGGATAACCCATGAATATCGGAGAAGTTTCGGACCGGTCAGGCCTGCCTGCGAAAACCATTCGGTATTACGAGGATATCGGGCTTATTCATCCGGATCGCTCGGCCAACGGATACCGCAGTTTTAGCGAGAATGACCTGCACAAATTGGCTTTTCTGGGCCGCTCTCGTGCGCTGGGGTTTAGTATCGAGGATTGCCGGCACTTGCTGACGCTGTACGAGGATCGCAGCCGCGCCAGCGCGGATGTCAAAGAGATCGCCAAGGGCCATCTGGCCCGGATCGACGAAAAGCTGGCCGAACTGCACCAGATGCGCGCGACGCTGGCCGGGTTGGTGCACGCCTGCGCGGGTGATGACCGGCCCGATTGTCCGATCCTGGCCGATCTGGCTGCGAAAACCTGACCGGCCAGCATGTTTAGCGATAGCGGGCCACTTCGGCGCTCAGACGGTCGGCGGCGGCGAAATATTCCTCGGCCAGACGGTCCACCAATTGCGCGGCGGGCACCACGTCTTTGACCGCGCCGATGCCCTGACCCGAGCCCCAGATCGAGCTCCAGCTTTTGGGTTTCTCGGATCCGAAGTCCATGTTGGAAGGGTCCGAGCGTTCCAGGTTGTCTGGGTCCATCCCAGCGGCGGAAATCGAGGGCTTCAGGTAGTTCCCCCAGACCCCGGTGAAGAGGTCCGAATAGACAATGTCCGAAGCTCCGCTTTCGGTGATCATTTCCTTGTAGCGGTCGGCCGCGTTGGCCTCGTTCGTGGCGATAAAGGCCGACCCGGCATAGCCGCCATCCGCGCCCATTGCTTGCGCGGCCAGGATGGAATCTCCGCGCGCGATGGCGCCGGACAGGAACAGCGGTCCGTCGAACCATTCGCGGATCTCTTGGACCAAGGCCAGCGGCGACAGGGCACCTGCGTGGCCACCAGCGCCAGCGGCCACGGCGATCAAACCATCGGCGCCTTTCTGAATGGCCTTGCGGGCGAATTTGTCGTTGATGATGTCATGCAGCACGATGGCGCCGACGGAATGCGCGGCCTCATAGACCCATTCCTGCGCGCCAAGGGACGTGATCCAGACGGGCACCTTGTGTTTCACGCACAGCTCGACGTCGCGTTCCAGCCGGGGGTTGGAACGATGGACAATCTGGTTCACCGCAAACGGCGCTGCGGGTTGGTCGGGATTTGCGGCGTTATGCTCGGCAAGGGTGTCGGTGATCCGGGCCAGCCATTCGTCCAGATCGTTACCTTCTTTTTCGCGGGCGTTCAGCGCGGGAAAGGACCCGACGATGCCAGCCTTACATTGCGCAATCACCAGATCTGGGTTCGAGATGATGAACAGCGGGCTGCCGATCAGCGGGATGCGCAGGTTTTGCAGAACAGGGGGCAGGGACATTTATTTACCTTTGAAGACAGGTTTGCGTTTTTCGATAAAGGCCTGAACGCCTTCTCGGAAATCGGCGGATTGGGTCAGTGGGGCCTGCGCCTGAGCCTCGGCGGTGAACGCATCCGAGAAGGAAACATTGCTGATATTGCGCAGGATTTTCTTGGCACTGGCGGCGGCCAGCGGGGCGGCGGCGGCGATGCGTTCGGCCAGCGCGCGGGTATCGGCCTCCAGCTGATCAACGGGCGACAACTGGTTCACCAGCCCGTGTTGCAGACATTCCTCGGCGGGGATTTTGCGGCCCTCGATGATGGCTTGCAGGGCGCGGTGATAGCCCATCCCTTTTAGCAGCAACCAGGTATTGCCACCATCCGGCACCAGCGAAATCGCTGCAAACGCCATATAGAGCGAGGCATTTTCCGCCATCACCACCATGTCGCAGTTCATCGCATAAGCCGCGCCGATTCCGGCGGCCGAGCCATGCACCTGCGCGATCCAGATTTTCGAGGAATTGGCGATCCCCATCAGCGAAGGGCGATACTCGGACTCGAGCATATGGTCGGTGGGCATGGGACCCAGACCCCCCTTAAGATCCGCACCTGCGCAGAATCCGGGGCCCTCGCCCTTCAGGATCACCACGCGGATTTCGGCCATGCCGTCGATGTCGGCCACAGCCTGGATCAGGGCCATGCGCATGTCGTCATTGATGGCGTTGAACGCGTCGGGGCGGGTCAGGGTCACGGTGGCGATGGCGCCCTCTGTCTCGACCGTAAGCACACCGTTGTACGGATCGCTCATGTGTTTCCTCCTCAGGTCAGGATGCCGCGCGCGCGCATCCCGGCAATAGTCTCGGCGTCATAACCCAAACGGGTCAGAACGCTGTCTGTATCGGCGCCCGGCGCGGGCGGGGCGGTCACCGGATCGGGGACCGAGCGACTGAACTTCGGTGCCGGGTTCACCTGGGTGACGCCTCCGACCGACGTGAAAACCTCGCGTGCCTGCATATGCGGGTGCTGCGGGGCCTCGGACCAGGTCAGAACGGGGGCAACGCAGGCGTCGGTGCCGTCAAAAACCTGTGTCCAAGCGTCCCTAGTCTTGGTCAGGAAAACTTGTGCATACAAGTCGTGACGCTGCGGCCATTCGCTTTCGTCGTTCTGGCTGGCCATGTGTTCGGGGGGCAGTCCGGCCAATTCCACCAGCTGCGCGAAGAACTGAGGCTCCAGCGGTCCGACCGAGATATACTTGCCATCCGAACACTCATATGTCCGGTAAAACGGCGCGCCGCCGTCAAGCCAGTTGCTTTGGCGTTGTTCGCTCCAGCGGCCCATCGCAATCAGCGAATGGATCAGCGCCATCAGCGCGGGGGCGCCATCGACCATCGCGGCGTCAACGACCTGACCGCGCCCCGAGTGGTGGCGCTCGTAAATCGCGGACAGAACCCCCAACAGCAGGAACATCGTTCCCCCGGCATAATCGGCGGCAATGTTCATCGGGGGGATGGGCGGTTCATCCTTTTTGCCGATCGCATGCAGCACACCCGTCAAACCCAGATAGTTGATGTCATGCCCGGCCATCTGCGCCATGGGGCCATCCTGCCCCCAGCCGGTCATCCGCCCGTAGACAAGGCCGGGATTGCGGGCCAGGCAAGTGTCCGGCCCCAGCCCCATGCGTTCCATCACGCCGGGGCGGAACCCCTCGATCAGCGCGTCCGCGCGTTCGATCAGGCCCAGGGCGGTCTCGATCCCGTCGGGCGTTTTCAGGTTTAGCGCAACCGAGAGCTTGCCCCGGTTGTTGATGTCTGCTGGATTTGCCTTGCCGGATTTGCGGGTGATTACGATGACCTCGGCCCCCAGATCGGCCAGGAATTGCCCGGCCAGCGGGGCGGGGCCCAGCCCTGCCATTTCCACGACCGTCAAACCGGACAAAGGCCCGCTCATGCCGCTTGATCCTGTGCGTCGCGCAGGATGTCAAAGGCCCCCGGTTCCAGCGCAAAGCGTTCGCCATATCGCTCGGCCAGTTCGGCTGCGCGAGCAGCAAAGGTGTCAATCCCGATGCCCCGTATGAACTGGATCGCGCCGCCCGTGTGGGCTGGGAACCCGATGGCAAAGATGCCGCCCAGATTGGCTTCGACCTCGGTGCGCAAGACGCCTTCGTTCAGGCAGCGCAAGGTCTCAATGGCTTGCCGATACAGCAGCCGGTCAATCGCGTCCTGCATGGGGATGTCGGCATTGCCCCTGGCGAACTGGCCAAGCCCGTCCCACAGGGTTTTCGACCCGTCGGCGGCATAGTCATAAAAGCCGCCCCCATAGCGACGCCCGCCGCGCCCCTGTTCAATCATCGCGTCGCAAACCATCTTGGCCGCGGTGTTGTGCTTGCCAAAGCCGCTGTCCACACCCAGCCGTTCGTCCAGCGCCTTATGTGTCTTCTCGACCTTCTGCGACAGCACCAAGGACACCTCGTCATGCACGGCCAGAGGCCCCACGGGCATCCCCGCCAGCCAGCCCGCGCGTTCCACCGCGACGGGCGACATGCCGTCCACCATCAACGCGATGCCCTCGTCCATGAAGGTCCCGAACACGCGGCTGGTAAAAAAGCCACGGCTGTCATTCACCACGATGGGCATATAGCCGATTTGTTGAACGTAATCATAGGCTTTGCGCAGGGTTTCCTCGCTGGTTTTTTCGCCCATGATGATCTCGACCACCTTCATCTTGTCGACGGGGCTAAAGAAATGCAGGCCGATGAAACGGGTCGGGTCGGGGCAGAATTCGGCCAGAATGGAAATTGGCAGGGTCGAGGTGTTGGACCCGTAAATCCCGTCCGGCCCAAGCTGGGCAAAGGTTTCGGGGATGACCTTTTCCTTCAGGTCGATGTCTTCGAACACGGCTTCGATGATCAGATCGGTGCCATTGAACGCGGCGTTGTCCGTGGCCGGGGTGATCAGGTCCAGACGTTGTTGTTTGCCCGCCTCGTCCATCCGGCCACGCTTGATCCGTTTGTCGCACAGCAAGGCGGTATAGGATTTGCCCTTTTCGGCGCGCTCCATGTCTGTGTCCTTCAGAACCGAGGGCAGACCCGCATTTGCATGGGCCCAAGCAATGCCCGATCCCATCATGCCTGCACCCAGAATGGCGGCGTTCTGCGCCTTCCACCGGTCGCCCTTGGGCCTGACCTGTCCGCCTTTGATCGCCTGCATCCCAAAGAAGAACGAGGTGATCGCCGCCTTGCATTCGGGCGTCATGATCAGGGCGCACAGGCCCCGACTTTCGCTGCGCAGCGCGGCGTCATAGTCGATCCGCATCGAGTTCACTGCGATATCCAGGATCTTTTCCGGCGCGGGCAACAGCCCACGGGTTTTCGAATACAGAAACGCTGACGAGCCGACGATCAGTTGCCGCACCTTGGGGTGCAAAACGTCCCCGCCGGGATAGCGGAAACCGCGCTGGTCCCAAGGTTGTGTGTGACTGTCGGGGTTGGCTTTGATCCAGGCCTTAGCGGCGGGGATCAGGGCGTCAACGGCGTCCACGACCTCGTCCACCATGCCAATTTTTAGCGCCTTCTGCGGTTTGACAGGCTTGCCTTCGGTCAGGTGGGGCAGGGCGGCCTCGAGCCCCAGAAGTTTGGTCAGCCGCACCACACCGCCCGCACCGGGCAGCAGGCCCAGCGTCACCTCGGGCAGGCCGACGATGGCACCGGGAACATCCGCGATGATGCGGTGATTGCAAGCCAGGCACAATTCGTACCCGCCGCCCAAAGCCGCACCGTTGATGGCGGCGACCACGGGCACCGGCAGCCGTTCCAGCTCGCGATAAGCGCGCTTGTTTTCCTCGATATAGTGAAAGGTTTCGGCGTCCGCTTTTTCAACCGCCAGAATGACGCGCAGGTCGCCCCCCGCAAAGAACGTTTTCTTGGCCGAGGCGAAAACCACACCAGTCAGCCCGTCCTCGGCGCGCAGCCGATTCATCACAGCGTCCATGCCCGGCACATAGCGTTCGTTCATGGTGTTGGCGGATTGGCCCTGCATGTCCATGGTGACGGTCACAATGCCATCGGCGTCTTTTTCGTAAATGAAATCAGTCATGTCTGTCCCCCTCAGACCCGCTCGATGATCGACGCAATGCCCATGCCGCCGCCCACGCACATGCAGATCAGCGCACGTTTTTGGTTTCGCCGCTCCAGCTCGTCCAGCATGGTGGACACCAGACAGCCGCCCGTGGCGCCCAGCGGGTGGCCCATGGCGATGGCTCCGCCCACGACGTTCAGTTTCTCGTCCGGCACATCCAGATCACGTTGCAGACGTAGCGCGACCGAGGCAAAGGCCTCGTTGATTTCCACAAGATCAATGTCGTCGATGGTCAGGCCCGCCTTGGCCAGCGCCTTTTCCGAGGCAGGGCCGGGGCCCGTCAGCATGATCGTCGGATCGGTTGAGGTCAGCGCAATCGAAACCACCCGCCCGCGCGGGGTCAGGTTCAAGTCTTTGCCGACCTGTTCGTTCCCCAGCATGATCAGGGATGCCCCATCCACGATGCCCGAGCTGTTGCCAGGTGTATGAACGTGGTCGATCTGCGCGACCTCGGGGTATTTGGCCAGCGCGACAGCGTCGAACCCAAAGCCCCCCATCGCGGCAAAGGACGGTTTTAGCGACGCCAGTTTCTGCATGTCCGTGTCAGGCTTGATGAAATCATCGCGATCCAGAATGACCACGCCGGTTTCGTCCCTGACAGGCACAACCGAGCGGTCAAACCAGCCTGAATCACGTGCATGAGCCGCGCGTTTTTGCGATTCCACGGCAAAAGCGTCCACGTCATCGCGGCTCCAGCCTTCGATTGTGGCGATCAGGTCGGCGCCGATGCCTTGGGGCACGAAACCTGTCTGGATTGCGGTCGCCGGATCTTCGGCAAAGGGGCCGCCATCAGCGCCCATCGGCACGCGAGACATGGATTCATAACCGCCTGCGCAGACCAGATCTTCCCACCCACTGGCGATCTTGGCGGCGGCCGTGTTGAACGTGTCCAGACCCGAGGCGCAGAACCGATTGACCTGCGCGCCGGCGACCTTTTGGTCCCACCCGGCCTTTTGCAGGGCGATCTTGGGCAGCACCGCGCCCTGCTCCATCACAGGGGCGACGCAGCCCATCATCAGGTCATCCACGCGGGACGTGTCCAGATCGTGGCGCGACTGCATCTCCTCCAGCAAGGTGGTCACAAGGTCGATCGGTTTGACCTCGTGCAGGGTGCCATCTGGCTTGCCCTTGGACCTTGGTGTTCGGATTGCGTCGTAAATATAGGCGGTCTCTGTCATCTCGCTCCTCCTTCGAATGACAAATCAGCTTGGCACGCTCTCCTCGACCGGCTTGGGCAAATCGATTCTTGTGAAATCCAGTCGCGGCAGCGGTTCAAAACGGCGAGTGCAGATGGCACGGGCCTCGTCTCGGGGCACGCCAATGGCGCGCAAGTAAAGTTCGGCGGTGTCGGCGCTGGATTGGCGCCAGGTCAGCAGCCCGCTCAGGACCATCGAGGTCGCCCCCATCACAGCCCCACCACCCAGGGCGGTGATCGAGGGCAGCTGCTCTTCGTCAAAGCTGAAACGGCCGCTTTCCAGCCCTTCCATCAGCAAGCGACGAGGCAATTTTCCCCAGAATTTTCCCAGTCGCGGGTCCAGCATCCCGAATTGAGCGATGAATTTCCCCCAGTGATGTTCTTCGTGAACGCGCCGGATGGTCTGGCGCATCACCAGCGCCAGGCGTTGCGCCGGGTCATCCAGATGGGCGGTGTTTTCACGCATCGCCTGACGCAGTTCATAGTACAAAAGATCACAAATTTGATTGAACAGCTCGTCCGGATTTTCCACGTTGTTATAGATAGTTCCACGCGACAGGCCGGCCTCTTTCGCCAGATCGCTGACGGCGATCTGCATCGAGCCTTTGTCGGCAAAGACACGCAACGCGGCGTGCAATATGCGAGCATTTACGGCTTTCATGCGCGGTTCCATGATCAGTGTTGACAGAAATTGAACACGTGTGTTTATTTGAAGTCAATAGCGTTCATCGGTCATGGGAGGAGGCAGAATGGATGCGTGTATGAGTGACCCTTACGCAGGGTTGTTCCCGGTTCGCACCCGGGCTGTTTGGTTTGTCCTGTCTGATGCTTGTGAGATGCGTCCGGCGACAGAAAGGGCAAACGCATGGAATTGATTCAGCTGATCATCGGAGGGATCGCGACGGGGTGTATCTATGGCCTTGTCGCGTTGGGCTTTGTGCTGATTTACAAGGCGACCGAGGGCGTGAACTTTGCCCAGGGCGATATGATGATGCTGGGTGCCTTTGTGGCGCTTGGGCTGGTGAACTCGGACTATGGCGCGCTGGCCTTTGTGCCCGGCGTGATCCTGGCGGCCGCTATCATGGGCGGCGTAGGATATGGCGTTGATCGCTTTGTGGTCAGGCAGATTTTCGGCCAGCCGCACTTTGCACTGGTGATTCTGACGATTGCCATGGGGTTCGTATTCCGTTTCGTGGCCGGGGCCATTTGGGGCTTTACCCCGCTGGTGTTGGAAACGCCATTTGCGGGCAAGGTGTTTGATTTCGGCGGGCTGATCATCGGCTACGAGGACGTGACGGCCATTGTCGTCACTGCTGTCCTGACCCTGTCGTTGTGGGCGTTCTTTCAGTTCACCAAGCTGGGTCTGGCCGCACAGGCCTCGTCTCAGAACCAGATGGCGGCCTATATCGTCGGTGTTCCGGTGCGCCGGGTAAACTCGATGATCTGGGCCCTGTCGGGCGTCGTTTCGACAATTGCCGGGGTGCTTTATGCCTCGAAAGGGGCGATTGATCCGAACATCGGCCTGCTGGGGATCAAGGCCTTTGCAGCGGCCGTTATCGGCGGTTTTGGCAGCCTGCCGGGCGCATTGCTTGGTGGCATCCTGATCGGTGTGGTCGAGCCAATCGCGGCCCGTTATCTGCCCGCCGGGTTCAGCCAGATGAGCCCCTATATCATCATGCTAGCTGTGCTGGTCACTCGTCCGAACGGACTGTTTGCCCAGATCTACGCCAAGAAGGTCTGAGCCGATGAAAGTTATCTTTAAGACAAGCTATGACAACGACATCGACCTGCACGAAGACGGCTGGGCGCGCGGCAAGATCGCGCTGTTGGTGGCCTTTATGGCGGTGCTGCCGTTCTTTGCGGGCGAGTACTACTTGGCCGAGATCACCAACACACTGATCTGGTCGCTGGCCGGGATGGGGTTGATGCTGCTGGTGGGCCACACGGGTCAGGCCAGCCTGGGCCATGCGGCCTTTCTGGCGATCGGGGCCTACACGGATGCGGCGCTGATGAATATTGGCGTGCCGTGGGTGATCGCCTTCCCGCTGGCGGGGATCGCAGCCGGTGTGTTTGGCGCCATCGTCGCCATTCCGGCGGTGCGCATGTCGGGCATCTATCTGGCCATCGCGACGCTGGCCCTGTTCGTCATCGTCGAGGAACTGATCATCGTGGCCGAGCCCATTACCGGTGGAGTGGGGGGCATCTTTGCGCCCTCGATCACCATTCTGGGTGTGGATTTTGACCGCTATTCCAGCTTGAACAACTTCTACTGGCTGTGTCTGGTGGTCGTTGTTGGGGTCACTTGGATGTATGCCAACCTGATGCGCAGCCCCACGGGCCGCAGTTTTCTGGCCGTGCGTGATTCCGAGGTTTCAGCCCGCGCGCTGGGCATCAACGTCACGCGCACCCGATCGCTGGCCTTTGGGCTGAGCTGTGCGATGACTGGCTTGGCGGGCGCATTGATGGGGCACTATATCAGCTTCTTCAACTACGAGCTCTTCTCGATCTTCATCTCGATCAACCTGTTGTTGGTGGTGACCATCGGGGGGCTGGGCTTCATCCAGGGCGCGTTCTTTGGAGCCATCCTGATCACAGCCGTACCACAGGTGATCGCGATCCTGCGGGATGGGCTGAAGTCCAGCGTGGGGATCGACCTGTCGGCAATGCCCGGTCTGGATACATTGATCTTCTCGGTCATTCTGGTGACTTTCATCATTTATGAACCGAACGGGTTGTATGGCCGCTGGCTGAAAATCCGTGCGTGGTTCCAGCTGTTTCCGCTGGCCCGGCGTGACATGTTCCGCCGCCAGAAAACCTATCTGAAAACGGAGCGGATGAAATGAGCCTGTTGGAAGTTGACGATCTGGCCATCCATTTCGGCGGTGTGAAAGCCGTGGACGGGGTCAGTTTCAAGGTCGAAGAAGGCGAGGTCTTCTCGATCATCGGGCCGAACGGGGCGGGCAAGTCCACCATCTTCAATCTGATCTCGCGGTTCTACAAACCGACCCGCGGCACGATCCGGTTCGACGGGCAGGATATTACTGACCTGATGGCGCATGATATTGGGCAGCTTGGTATCGCGCGGACCTTTCAGAATATCGAACTGTTCGATCATTCGACCGTTTTGGACAACCTGATGATGGGGCGCCACACGCATCGCCGGACGCGCTGGTACGAAGACATGTTCTTTGTGCCCAAAGTCCGCCGCGAGGAACGCGGACACCGTCAGAAAGTCGAAGAGGTGATCGAGTTTCTGGAGCTCGAAGCCTACCGCGAGAAGCTGATCGCGGGCTTGCCTTACGGCGTGCGCAAGGTGGTGGAAATCGGCCGTGCGCTGGCCATGGGCCCCAAGATGATCCTGCTGGACGAACCGGCCTCGGGGCTGAGCGTCGAAGAAAGCCAGGAGGTTGCCTTTTGGGTCGAGGACATGCGCCGCGACATGGGGCTGACCGTTTTGATGGTGGAACATGACATGAAACTTGTGAACCAGGTCAGCGATCGCGTTCTTGCAGTGGCCAATGGCCAACCGCTGGCTATGGGAACGCCAGCTGAAGTGCAGGATGACGCGCAGGTCAAAGCGGCATATCTGGGAACGGAGGTGGACGCATGACCAAGGTTCTGGATATCCGAAACGTCGAAACCTTCTATGGCGCGATCATGGCGTTGCGCGGGGTCTCGCTTGAGGTCAACGAAGGCGAGATTGTCACCATCCTGGGCGCCAACGGCGCGGGCAAAACCACCCTGATGAAGACCATCAGCGGTCTGATGGATCCCGAAAAGGGCAACATCGAATTCAATGGCGTGGACATCGTTGGCAAACAACCTGACGAGATTGTCCGCATGGGTCTGGCCCACGTTCCCGAAGGGCGCGAGGTGTTTCCCTATCTGACCATCGAGGAAAACCTGAAGATGGGCGCCTATGCCCGCAAAGGCGTGGACCTGCGCGACGACATTGCTCTGGTCTATGAGTATTTCCCGATCCTCAAGGAACGCCGCAGCCAGTCGGCGGGGTTCCTGTCGGGCGGGCAGCAGCAGATGCTGGCGATCGGGCGCGGCCTGATGGCCAAGCCGAAACTGATGCTGCTTGACGAGCCCTCTCTGGGTCTGTCGCCGCTGCTGACGCAGGAGATTTTTGCCATCATCAAACGTCTGAACGCCGAGCAGAAAGTCACGATGCTGCTGGTCGAACAGAACGCCAATGTCGCGCTGCATACGGCGCACCAGGGTTATGTTCTGGAAATGGGCCGGATCGTGATGGCGGGCAGCTGCGAAGAGCTGCGCGCC
This sequence comes from Thalassovita sp., assembly GCF_965218685.1. Classification (GTDB taxonomy): domain Bacteria; phylum Pseudomonadota; class Alphaproteobacteria; order Rhodobacterales; family Rhodobacteraceae; genus Thalassobius. Next base: position 1,659,611 of record NZ_OZ244657.1, read on the forward strand.
TCGGACGACATTCAGGAATTCTACTTGGGTCGTCAGGAAGAAAACCAGCGCGGGCAGAAACGCTGGAAACGGCGCAAGACGTGGAGGTAACGAGATGATGAACACGGATATGCTCATCCCGGCCGACGCGCCGATTACGATGGATGGTTGCGATACGGTTGTGAAGCTGTGGGCCAAACGCTGCCACGAATTGGGCGATAAGACCGCCCACCGCGAAAAAGAGCTGGGCGTCTGGCAATCTTATTCGTGGACGGAATATTTCAACGGTGCACGCAATGCGGCTCTTGGTCTGTTGGCGATGGGACTGGAGCGCGGTCAAGCCGTACAGATCCTGTCCGAGGATCGGCGTGAATGGCTCTATGTTGACCTGGGCGTGGCCGCTGTTGGGGGCATTCCCTCGGGTGTTTACACCACCGATGCGGCCAGCCAGTTGGCTTATCTGGTGAACGATTCCGGTGCGCCCTTCCTGTTCGTGGAAAATGATGAACAGCTAGACAAGTTCCTTGAGGTTCGCGACCAGATGCCCGGCCTGAAAAAGGTTATCGTGTTTGATCGCGATGGGCTGGCGACATTCGATGACCCGATGGTGATGTTCTGGGACGAGTTGATGGAGCTGGGCGAGGCTGAGGCCAAAGCCCACCCCAACCGTTTCATGGAAGAGTTGGAGAAAGCCAAGCCCGAAGATCCGCGGATGCTGATCTATACATCGGGCACCACAGGGCCACCGAAAGGCGCGATCATCACGCATCGCAACATCGTCTTTCAGATGTTCGCAGGCGAGCAGACGATCGAGTTTGAACAGACGGACGAGCTGCTGTGCTTCCTGCCGCTGTGTCACGTTCTGGAGCGTCTGATCTCTGTGGAATTCCCGATACTTGCGGGCTGTAAGGTGAACTTTGCCGAAAGCCCGGAAACCGTGTTCGACAACCTGCGCGAGGTCAGCCCGCATTCCTTCACCGGGGTGCCTCGGATCTGGGAAAAGATTTACAGCCGCATCAGCATCATGCGGTCCGAGGCGGGCTGGGTTGGCCGCACTTTTCTGGATTGGGCCGTGGCAGCCGGCATGAAAAAGGTCGAGGCCAAGGAGGCGGGCAAACACCTGTCCCCGGGCGCCAAGCTGAACCTGTTCCTGGCCGATCTGCTGGTTCTGCGGAACCTGCGCCAATTGCTGGGCCTGCAACGCACGCGGCGCTGTACCACTGGGGCTGCGCCGATCTCGCCCGATTTGTTGCGCTGGTTCGAGGCGATCGGCGTGCACCTGTTGGAAGGCTTCGGGATGACCGAAACCTCAGGCGTGGCCACGGTGAACACGCTGGCGCATAACAAGATCAGCACCGTGGGGCAGGCAACGCCCGGCACGCAGATCAAGATCTCACCCGAAGGGGAAATCCTGGTGGGTGGCCCGGCTGTGTTTGGCGGTTACTGGAAGAAGCCGGAAAAAACCGCCGAAACCATGACCGAGGATGGCTGGCTGCGTACCGGTGACGTCGGACGCCTTGATAACGAGGGCAATCTGACCATCACCGGCCGGATGAAAGACATCATCATCACCGCCGGGGGCAAGAACATCACGCCCGCTGAAATTGAGAGCAAACTCAAGTTCTCGCCATATGTATCTGACGCGGTGGTGATCGGGGACGGGCGTAAATACCTGACATGCCTGGTGATGATTGATCAGGAAAATGTTGAAAGGTTCGCGCAAGAACGTCAAATTCCTTATGCAGACTTCGCGTCCCTGACGCGCGCAAAGGAGGTGGTGGACCTGATCGGCCAGGTCGTAAGCGAGACCAACAAGGACTTCGCACAGGTGGAACAGATCAAGGATTTTCGTCTGATCGACATCCTGCTGACCGCCGAGGACGAGGAGCTGACCCCCACCATGAAGCTCAAGCGGAACCACGTGAACCAGCGTCACGCCGGCTTGATCGAAAGCATGTACTGATCGCGCCTTTGAGGAGGGGCGCGGCCAGAACGTTAATCGTACCAATGGGAGGAACGACACCAATGAAACTATTCAAAACGTTTGCCGCCGCGGCGGCGCTGTCGGTGGGCCTTGGCGCCCCTGCGATGGCCGAGGACGGTGTCTCGGACACCGAAATCAAACTGGGCGGGGCGCATGACCTGTCGGGCATTTTTGCGCCCTTCTCGGTGCCTGCGGTGAAGGCTGCACAGCTGTATTTCGACGAGGTCAACGCAGCAGGCGGCGTCCACGGGCGCAAGATTTCCTATATCGTCGAGGATCACGGCTATCAGGTGCCCAAAGCGGTGCAGTCAGCCAATAAGCTGGTCAACCGTGACAAGGTTTTCGCCATGTTGCTGAACCTGGGCACCCCCACCAACATCGCCATGTTCAAGCTGATGGAGCCTAAGGGCATTCCGAATGTCAGCCCGCTGACCGCCGCACGCCAGATGGTCGATCCGCCGGCGCCGTGGAAATTTGCGGGGACGGCCTCGTATTATGACGCGGTGAAGGCCGCGACAGTGTCCATGGCCAACGACGGTGATCCCGAAACTTTCTGCCTGATGTACCTGCCGACAGATTTCGGTAAGGAAATCGAAATGGCGGTGAAAGACGGGGCTGCGGAAACCGGTGCGGCCTTCGGTATCGAAACGCAGCACAAGCCGGATGAAACCGATTTCTCGGGCGCATTGGGTAAGATCAAAAGCGCAGGCTGCACCACTGTTGGCCTGGCACTGGGCGTCAGCCAAACCATCAACGTGATCGCCACGGCCAACAAGCTGGGCGTTGACGTTGACTTCCTGCTCAGCTCGGCCGGGTTCCACACCGTTGTGGCCAAGGGTCTGGCGGCACAGGGTGTCATGGGCGGTGTCTATGCCGCTGCCGGTTGGCAGGACCTAGAGGCCCGCATGGGCAACGCCACCGTCGCGGGCTGGGTGAAATCCTATACCGACGCCACGGGCGAAAAGTTCCCCGGCACCGGTGCCCTGCTGGGCCGCTCGGCCGCCGAGCTGATCGTCAAAGGTCTTGAGGCCGCTGGCCCTGACCTGACCCGCGAAGGGTTCATCGCGGCCATGGAAGGGCTGCAATATGACGATGAAGTTGCTGGCAATAAGGTCAACATGTCCGCCGACAACCATGTCGCGGCGACGCAGATCTACATCTCGGCCGTGGAAAACGGCAGCTGGAAACTCATGACCACCATCGAGTGATCTTTCAACGGCGGGGCGGTGATCTATCGCCCCGCCTGCTTGCTTCCCCAACATTTTAAACGCCAGATCGGACCGGAGGCTCCCCGTGCTGAAACGAACGATTTATGACGAAGAACACGAGATTTTCCGCCAAACCGTCCGCAAATGGGCCGAGGCCGAGGTTTTCCCCCATGGCGAGGCCTGGCGCGAGCAAGGATGCGTCAGCCGGGAAGCCTGGAAAAAGGCCGGGGACCAAGGGTTCCTGTGCATGTATGCAGACGAGGAATATGGCGGTCTGGGACTGGATGATTTCCGCTATGATATGATTCTGGCCGAGGAAATTAACCCGCGCGAGCCGGGATTTTTCATCGCGCTGCATAACCGGATCGTGGGGCCGTACCTACACAAGATGGGTACGGATGAGCAGAAGAAACGCTTCCTGCCCGGCGTGATTTCGGGCGACACGGTTCTGGCCATCGCGATGACCGAACCGGGCACCGGATCAGACCTTGGCGCCGTGAAAACCCGTGCGGTGGACATGGGGGATCATTGGGTTCTGAACGGTTCGAAAACCTTTATCTCGAATGGCAAACTGGCCGGGCTGGTCGTCGTTGCCGCGCGCACCGGGGACGGCCATCAGATCGGTCTGTTCCTGGTCGAAGACGGGATGGAGGGGTTTTCGCGCGGGCGGAACCTGAAGAAAATGGGGCTGGCGTCGCAGGATACGGCCGAGCTGTTTTTCGATGATGTGAAAGTGCCCAAGGAAAACGTGCTGGGTGATCCTCACGAGGGCTTCAGGGCGATGATGATGAACCTGGCCGAGGAACGCATCATGGGCGCGCTAGGCTTTATGGCGCGGGCAGAATACGCCTTTGACATCACGATGGACTATATCACCGAGCGTCGCGCCTTTGGCCAGCCGATCGGCACTTTCCAGAACTCCAGGTTCAAAATGGCCTCGATGCGGACCGAACTGGATGCGGGCTGGGCCCTGACGGACCACTTGGTGCGCGAACATCTGCAAGGCCAGCTGAGCGCGGAAATGGCGGCCGAAGCCAAGCTTTTCACCTCGGAAGTAGAGGGGCGCGTGGTGGATGAATGCGTCCAACTGCATGGCGGGGCGGGGTATATGGACGAGTACGAAATCTCGCGCCTGTATAGCGACGCGCGCATCAGTCGGATTTACGCAGGCACATCCGAAATCATGCGCGAGATCATCGGCCGCGGCCTTGGGCTGGACGAACGGCGGCGCAATTAAGCGGAGCGCGCTGCGCGCGCGCTGGATATCTCGGCCTTGCGGCCTCGGGGATGGCGCGTGCGGCGCTGTCAGCCCATCCGCTCAGAGGCATAGGAGCCCGGCGAGGCCGGGAAGACGATGGTCTTGTTGCCATTGAGGAAGCTGCGGTGGTGGATATGGGCGTGGATTGCGCGGGCCAGCACCGAGGCTTCGACATCGCGGCCAAGGCTGACGTAATCCTCGGGGGATTGGGCGTGGGTGACGCGGACGATGTCCTGTTCGATGATGGGGCCCTCGTCCAGGTCGGCGGTGACGTAGTGGGCAGTGGCACCGATCAGCTTAACACCGCGTTGGTAGGCCTGTTTATACGGGTTTGCGCCCTTGAAACTTGGCAGGAACGAGTGGTGGATGTTGATGATCCGGCCGGACATCTTTGTGCACATTTCATCCGACAGCACCTGCATGTAACGGGCCAGAACGACCAGTTCGGCGCCGGTATCCTCGATGATGGCCATTTGCTGCGCTTCGGCCTGGGCTTTGTTTTCCTTAGTGACCTTGATGTAGTGGAAGGGGATGTCGTGATTCACGACGACCTTTTGATACTCCATATGGTTCGAAATCACGCCGACGATATCGATTGGCAGAGCGCCGATGCGCCAGCGATACAACAGATCGTTCAGGCAGTGCCCGAACCGCGAGACCATCAGGATGACCTTCATCTTGTGGCTTTCGTCGTGGAAGGCGTAGCTCATGTCGAAGTCTTCGGCGGTCTGGGCGAAGGCCTGGGTCAGCGCGTCGATGCCCGCGCCCTTTTCGCTGCGAAAGCTGATGCGCATGAAGAAATTCTGGGTCTCGGCGTCATCGAACTGGGCCGAGTCAGTAATGTTGCAGCCCTGTTTTGCCAGGAAAGCAGCGATGGTCGCGACGATGCCGCGCGTGGATTTGCATTTGACGGTCAGGGCGAAGCTGTTCATGGGGGCCTTTGGTATTCATGGGTTACTTGGCCGGTATAATTGCGAAAATTCTGCCCTCAATGGCCGAATGCGACGCTTTGGGCCTAAAATGCGGGAAAGCGCGCGCGCGGAGAAGGGCTAAGTTTCCGATAGGCGGCGGGCGCGGGGGAATAAGAAACCGGCCCACCCCTGCTCTGGGTGGGCCGGTCAGGTGATGATGTCCCGGGGGCAGGACAGATGGGGACTAGTCTTGGGACCCCCGAACCGGAGAATTGGACATCATCAAACCAAGCGTGGCCAGCGACCCGGCGACACCGATCAACAGTACGGGCGAGGCTGCATAGAGCCATTCAGACAGGGCGCGGGCAAAGGCCTCGGCGAAGGTTTGCGCGGGAGACGGTGTCACCGCGACGACCCACAACACGCCCTGCCACAACAGCCCAAGCATGGCCCAGATCACCGAGACGACCGGCAAGTGCAGCCGCACGGCGCGGGCCAACGGCCAGCCCAACAGCAGCGTTGGAACAAGGGCCGGCAGGGCACTCACCCCCTGCCGGCCAGGTGTGTCGAAAGCCAGCCATACAGCAAGTGGAGCGCAAGCCGCCACAACCGGCAGGACAGCGACCAAAACGGAAAGGGAAAATGATTTGGTCATGGAAAAGTCCCTTTGTTTCAACATACTATGATATTACCTGCTGGCTGGTCGGTGCTCAAATGACGAAAGCCGTCATGTTCGGAAAACCGCCAATACAACGAAAAAAAACCAGCCGTCAGGGGCTGGCCTTTGCTGTTTGTCGTGCCCGCTTGGGCGTTAGTTCGCCGGAACTGTGTCAATCTCGAACTGCAGGAAACGCGGGGCGGGCTGGGGCTTTTTCTTGCGGCTGGACAGGCTGACAGCGGCGCGCGTGGTCTGGCCGAAACCGGCCTCGTCCAGCAATTCGCCCAGACCTTTGGGCGGTGGGGCGGACAGATCGCGCGAGCGTTCCAATGGGGGTTGCGACAGGAAGGACAGATCCTCGACCTCTTCCTGCTTTCCCGCGGGGGACACGATCACCAGCAGGCGGTCGCGCCCAAAGGCCTCGTCCGTGACCAGCACGAAATCCTCGGTCAGGGTGTCGCCCGGATGCAGCCGGCCATTTCCCATGAAGGTGACTGAGTAATCCGAACCCACGTACAGCACGTTGAAATCCACCGGTGTCTTGTTGGGGTTCGACAGGCTAAGCCCGATCACGTCGTCAGGCACCATGCGCACCACACCCGTGGCAGTAACAGCTGCATGACTGCCAGCCACGATATCCTCCTGATCCATGTCGAAGCGGGCTCGGGTCAGGCTGGCAGTAACCTCAAGCGCCTTGGGGTTCTGGGCCTGACCCATCTTCATCAGGTTCAGTACCTTGGACATGGCCGCGATATTGTCGGTGAAGGTATAAGCTAGGGTCTTGGCGTCCTTGTCCGCAGTCGAGATCGAGAAGAGCCGGTCGTATTCATCCACCTCGGTCAGTCCCGAGGCTGGCAGGAACCAGATCGCATCGGGGCGTGGGCTGTCGGGGATGACGGCCAGGCGCAGATCGGCTGGGGCTCCAGCGGGGACGAACTGCACTCGCGGGCCGATCAGCGCCTGATCACGTGCCCATTTGATCGCGGCATCCAAAGCGTCTGCGGGGACAGAGCCGGGGGCGGGCAGGGCGATGCTGAGCGTCAGATCTATGGCTGCCGAGACCTTGCGCATCACCGCGCCTTTGGGAATGTCGAAAGGCTCGCCGGCGGGTTTCAGCGTGGCCTCGAAGGTGCCAAGACTGTCCACGGTATAGGTAGCCAGCGCGGCATCATCCGTATCCACCGGCGAGCGCAGCAGGATCAGTTCTTCGCCCTCGGTCAGGCCATGCAGGCGGCCGGCGGGCAATGTGGCGGTTTTGCCCTTGGTCTGGGCAGGCCATTGCAGGATCCGCCCCGCCGCTCCGGTGCCAAAGATGGGATCATCCAGCGCGCCCTCGAACAGAGGGGTTGAGCGGGCAAGGTTCAGGACCGAGTATTTGCGCAGCACCTCTTGGGCCAACTGGCGGTAGGTGATGCCGGGCCGTTCGGCCATAGTCTCGAACAGGGTATAGGTAAAGACGCCCTGCAGGCGCCGGCCCGCCTTGCCCTTGGGCATGTTTTTCTCGGGGGTGGTCTCATTGGTCTGGGCCGCGAAAAAAGCGGTCAGGCTGCCCATTCCTGCTGTCGCTTCAGTGGCTTCGATTGCCGGGGCCGGGGCGCTGCGCGGATCGGGCAGGGCGCGTGAGGTGCCCTCGGCCTCGATCATCCGCTGGGCGGGGATACCAAGGGCCGCAGGGCCCAGCTTGCGCTCGCGCACCTCGTCCTCCAGACCGGCAGCGGCGCGGGTGGCGGTGCCGGAATGACAGCTATCGAAAACCACCCACACATTTGCCCCCTTGGCGCGGATTGCATCGATCATCTGGCCGATCTCGTCATCGACCAAGGCGTTTTCCACGGTGCCCACGGTGTCATCCCACGGGCCGATGTCGACGGGCAGAAACAGCTCGTCCAGACCATCTGCCTCGGTGCTGGCATCTTGCGCAGGCGCCTGAGAGCCGTGGCCGGAAAAATGCAAATAGACAAAATCGCCGGGCTCTACCCTGGCCGCCAGATCGGCAAAGCCCTGACGGATGGCCGCCAGCGTGGGGGCAATGCCGCCCGAAACCCCGTCAGCCAGAAGGGTGATGTTGCCGGGGGCAAACTGGGCGACCGGGTTGGATTGCAGATAGGTCGCCACCAGATCAATGTCATTGGCCGGACCGCGCAGGTGAAACCGTTCGTCAAGGTTGGGATAGGTCGAGGCGCCGATCAGCAGCGCGTGGTTTTCACGCGCTTCGGCCCCCAGTGCCGTCAAGGACAAAAGGCCCGCCAGGGCAGTGCTGCGCAGAAGGGACATGGATGCCTCGTTAGTTGGTGATCAGCGAATAGGACGAGGCCGCGCCGCCCTGGTTCATGACGATGATGGTAAAGCCGCCCGTCTGTGCCGGGCGCCATCCGCAATAGGCGATCGCGCTGATATCGGTATCCGAACACACCAGCCGCCCCTTGGCGTCATGGACAAACAGGTTGAGATCGGTGCTGGCCTGCCCCTCTACATACACCTCGGCGTATTCACCGCCCGTGTAAGGAAGGGGGGGATAGGTGTCAGTGCCGCCCGCACGGATCGACGTGATCGAGTAAACCTGTCCCGTGGCCACGCCTTTTGAGCGTTCAACACGGATATCTTCGATCAGGCCCAGCAAGGTTTCATCGCCCAGCGACAGCTCTTCCGCGGCGTCCAGCATCTGCTCCCACGTGATTGGCGCTTGTGCGTCAGATTCGCCTGCATCGCCGTCACGTTCGGGCGCACGGTCGGTTTCGCTCAGGCTAAGGGACTTGCGCAGCTTGGCGGCGGCCATGATCAGGATCGGATCGGATTGCTCAAGCCCCGTCAGGTAAAGGTTCGCCGACATCTGCGCGGCCTGCAACGGCGTGACGGTGTCAGCATGAACGGCCGGCGCAAGGGGGAAAATGGCCCCCAGAAACAGACCGGCACTCAGGCAAATGGATTTGGAAAACATCTTTAATCTCCGCTTTGGAATTGCCCTGATAATGCGGGTGAAAACCCCATTATTCAAAACTTTTCTGGCGTGTTTTCAAACATGAACGGACTTGTCATGTGAGTTCCCCGCCCCCCCTTGATAGCGTTCAGGCAACCGGAACGACCAGGAATAACCAAATGACCCATGCCATTGCGATCCTTCTGAAGCTGCCCGTATTGCGCGGGTTTTTCGCGCCCCTCAGCAACCGCCCCTTGTTGCGACTGGTGCCGCTGGCGGCGCTTTGCGTCACGCTTGTGTCCGCGTGGACAGACAAGGCCGAGGCTGCTCAGATACTGGATCGCGGGCTGGACGCGACGCTGGTCGTGTATACCGACGACAGCGATGAAAAGTTCCTTGGCTCGGCCGTTCTGTGGCGCGATGGGCGGCTGGCGGTGACCAACGCTCATGTCGTCAAGGCCAACACGCGGGTGATCCTGCGCAACCGGGCTGGTGATGTCGTGGTCGCTCGTGTGATCCTGCGCGATGACAAACGAGACATCGCCGTGCTGGAACTGCCGGGCGCCGTGCTTGGCGCGGGGCTTGAGCCTTCGGATGAGCTGACATTGGGTCAGGAAATCTATGCGCTGGGCGCGCCGCTGGAAACCGCTTCGTCCGCGACGCGCGGCATTGTCTCGGCCCTTGGGCGGCAAGTGCTTGCCTCGGTTCCCGTGCGCTATATTCAGCATGACGCCGCGATCAACCCCGGCAGCTCGGGTGGGGCGCTGATCGATGCCAAGGGACGCCTGATCGGGATCAACACCCGCATGGCCGATGGCTCGCGCCTGTTTGTCGGTATCTCTTACGCCATCCCTGCCTGGCTGATTGAGCGCGCCATTGCAGGCGATCTGCTGCCCGTTCCCGCCCTGGGTCTGTCCATGCGCCCAATCAATCGCCGTCTTGCGGGTGCGTTGGGGCTTGAGCAAGGCAAGGGCCTGCTGATCGACAATGTTGACCCTTCGGGTCTGGCCGATCAGGCGGGTCTGCAAGCGGGCGACGTGATCCTAGCGGCCGCGGGCCGTATTCTGACCACCCCCGGCGAGCTGGCGTTTGTTCTGGACGAGCGGACCGGCCCGGTTGCCTTGATTGTTCTGCGCGAAGGCGAAGAAATCACCATTACCCTGACCTTTGGCACCCAAACTGCGCTGATTGATGACGATGGGGCTGACCGCTCGATTGCGATTATCCGCGCCTATGATCTGGGTCGTCTGGGCCTGCAAATGGCCGACGACGGCGTCACGGTTGACATCATCAGCCCCGTCAGCCCCGCTTTTCTGGCCGGTCTGAACAAGGGCGACAGGGTCTTGTCAGTCAACGGTCAACCTGCCACGAAAGAGCTGCTTGAAACGCTGAAAATCTCGCGCCCGATCGTGCTGCTGGTGCGCCGCCCGGACGGTCGCACAACGCACATCGCGGTGGATCCCTGGAGCAACGGCAAGGGCACGCGGCCTATCAAGGGCGGAAATGTCCTTGACCCCGAAGTCGTAATCTTTTGATCTGTGCCCAAGGAGTTAACCATGACCACGCCCCAGCCACCCCGTATCCTGATCGTCGAGGATGATGCCGTCATCGCCGAAGGTATGGCCCAGGCCGTGCGCGATGTGGGCGCCGCACCAGACATCTGCGGCACCTATGACACCGGGCTTCAGGCGGCAGCAGAGGGCGAATACGCTGTGATTCTGTTCGACCGGATGCTGCCCGGAGGCGACGGCGTGGACGCCATCGCCAAGGTGCGTGCGGCGGGCTCGACTGCACTGATCATGGTGATCTCGGCGCTTGGGCGTGCCCAGAACAAGATCGAAGGGCTAGAGAAAGGCGCCGACGATTACTTGGCCAAACCCTATGACGCCGAAGAGTTGCGCGCCCGCCTGCGCGCCCTGCTGCGGCGCCAGAACATGGTAGCGCTGGATAATGACGTGATTGTCTTTGGCGATCTGGAAATCCGGATGAAGGCCCGCACCGTTCATGTCGGCAGGGCGCATGTGGCGATCTCTCCTAAAGAATTCAAACTGCTTAGTTTTTTTGCATCCAACGCTGGCGATGTGGTCACCCGGATGCAACTTTTGGAGAATGTCTGGAACCTGCATTTCGACCCGCAAACCAACGTGGTGGACGTGCATGTGGGACGCTTGCGCCGCAAACTGGAGAACGCCGCTGGCCGCCCCATCATCCATACCGCTCGCGGTGAAGGCTATGTCTTTGATCCCGTGAAGGCCGCTGAATGACGGCCCGCCCGACGCGCTCGGCCAGCCTGCGGGTGATGCTGTTGGTGGCCTCGGGCATCATCCTGTTGTCGCTGACCGCGATGGGGTTGCAATACCGCGTCACTGCCCAGTCGCTTCAGGCGCGTCAGGCCCAGCTTTTGCAAGCTGACCTTGAGGCATTCGCCGCCCTGTACGAACAGCGCCGGATCGTCGCGCTGCGCGAAGCGATCGAGTTCCGCGTGGCCTCGACCCCGCCGGACCGGGTGATCTATCTGTTGATGGATCGAGGCACCAAGCTGGCCGGAAATATTAGCGATTGGCCCGCAGGCCTGACCCTGATGGGGGCGTTGTTCTCGACCGAGGACGCGCAGGGTTTCACCCATGACGGCGCGCCCTACCTTGGCGTTGCGCGCGAGTTGCCGGGCGGGTTCCCTTTCCTTGTCGCGCGCTCGCAGGCTGACACGCTGGCCACCCTGGCCGAGCTGCGCGCCCTGATCGGTTGGGTCGCGGTCGCGCTGATCGCGCTGGCCCTGGCGGCGGGGTGGGGTGTCAGCCGCGCGGTACTGGGCCGGATCGGGCGGCTGAACGCGTTGGCCGACGAGGTCGCCGAGGGCAATCTGAGCGCCCGGCTGCCAGCCCCGCGCGGGAAAGACGAATTCGCCGTTCTGCAAGACCATGTCCACAACATGCTGGACCGGATTGAGGCGCTGAACCGCGCCACGCACCGTTTGTCTGACGCCATCGCGCACGAGCTGCGCACGCCCCTGAACCGAATTCAGCAGCGGCTTGGCGCCCTTGATACGGCCGATGACAGGGCCGATGAAATCCGGGCCGAGATCCGCTCGACCATCCGGATATTCGACGCGCTTCTGGATATTTCTGCCGCCGAGGCCGCGCGGGGTCAGCGCCCTGGCCTGGTGCCGGTGAACCTTTCGGAGCTGGCCGAGGATGTCTTTGATCTTTATGAACCCTTGGCTGACGATGCGGGGCTGAATGCCCAGATCGACATCACCCCGGACCTGTGGGTTTTGGGCGAACAGAGCCTGTTGGCGCAGATGCTGACCAACTTGCTGGAGAATGCGATCAAATATTGCCGTGTGGGGGACGCCGTGACGCTGACCCTTCACGAGGACGGCGCCCGCCATGTGTTGAGTGTCACCGACACCGGTCCGGGCATCCCCCCTGATATGCGCGAGCAGATGTTCGACCGGTTCACCCGCGCCGAACGTGATCGCGATAGGGCAGGTCATGGGCTGGGACTGGCACTGGTTCAGGCGATCGCAGCGCGCCACGGGGCAAAACTTGTGCTGCCCGAGACCGCAAAAGGGTTTGCGATCCAGGTCAGCTTGCCTAAACTTGACCCCAAAGCCTGATATTTCAGGGGCCCTTGGGGGGGAAAGTATGAACGTGATTAAAGCGCTGGCGGCCGCCCTATTGCTGACGGGGTGCGGCGCCGTGAACAAGCCGCTGAACCAGCCCTTGATTGAAGGGAAAAACCCATCGTTGGCCGAGGTGACGCTGGACGCCCCCGCTGATGGCGAAGTCTTTGTGGGGCTTGCCTTTTCGGGTGGGGGGATGCGGGCCTCGGCGTTTTCTTACGGACTGCTGGAAGAATTGCGCGCCCAAACGGCCAATCCAAAGGACCCAGACGGCATTCTGTCCGATGTGCGGCTTGTGACAGGGGTGTCGGGGGGCTCGGTCACGGCGGCTTATTTCGGGCTGAACGGCCCCAAGGCGCTGGACGGCTACCGCGAACATTACCTGATCACCAATGCCGAACGCTATATGGCCAATTCTCCGTTCAACCCGCTGACCATTGCGCGCGGGGTATCGGGCGGGGCGAACGGGCGCAAAACCTTTGGCCGCTACCTGGATGAAAAGCTGTTCCACGGCGCCACATTCGGCGATTTGCGTGCCCGCAGCCAGATCACCACCTGGATTAACGCAGCCGACATGGCCAACCAGTCGACATTCTTGTTCAGCCCCGAAACCTTTGATGCGCTGTGCTCGGATCTGTCGTCTTTCCCCATTTCGGACGCTGTTGCGGCCTCTGCCGCATTCCCGCTTGTGTTCTCTCCGATCGTTTTGGAGGCTCATCAAGGCAAATGCGATTATCAAGAGCCCGACTGGCTGACCGCTGCGCGTTATAACCCCGAGGCCAGCTCGGCCATGCGAGCGCATGCTGCGGCATTGGAAAGCTATGGGGATCCGGAAAAGGTGAAATATGTCAAGCTGTTGGATGGCGGCATCACCGACAATTTCGGCACAACCGGCTTGGCGATCGAGCGCGCCCGTGCCCGCAATGCCCACGCGCCGATGACGGTCGAACAGGCGGTGCGGCTAAAGCGGTTCTTGTTCCTTGTGGCCGACGCGGGCACCGAGAAGACCTATCGTTGGTCAAACAAACTGGGCGGGCCTGGCGGGCTGAACTTGGCGATGGGTATTGCCGGCGCCTCGATGGGGTCGGCGTCGCGCACCGGGTATGACGCGATGCGGCTGCAGCTTGAAAAATGGGAGGCCGACCTGGTTGAGTTCCGCTGCTCTTTGTCCTCGGCGCAGGTACGGCGCTATCGCGGGACCACCAGCGGGTGGAATTGCCGTGATCTGAAGTTCTTTGTCGGGCTGGTCAGCTTTGATGCGCTGGACGAGGATCAGCAGGCCAAACTGAACGAGATCCCGACCCGGTTGAAGCTGAAGACCGAGCAGGTGGACATGGCGATCGAGGCCGGACGCATGGCCGCGCGCCTGAACCCCGAACTGAACGGTTTCCTGCGTGCAAGCGGCGGGCGCGATCCGTTGGCGCGGCTGCGGGCGGGCGGGGCCAAGCCTCGGCGGATCAGTCCGGTTCAGAATTGATGACAAATTCGGTTACGGATCAGCCAAAGCTTGATCGTGCGCGATGGGGCTGTAATCAATGGGTTATGGTGAAACCGATCGCGATCCTTGGTGTGGCAGCAAGCCTTGCTTGGGCGACGCCCGTACGGGCCGAGACCCACGCGCTGGTCATCGGCGTGTCCGATTATCTGCACCTTGATGCCGATCTGCGGGGGCCTGCCAATGATGTGGGCCTGGTGACGCGGATGCTGTCGGATCGCGGTGTGCCAAGCGCGAATATCCACCTGCTGGCCGCCCCTGATGCGCGCCATGCCGATGATGTTGAAATTGCTGGCGCGCCCACTCGGGCCGCCATCATGGGGGCCTTGGACCGCCTGAAAACCATCGCAGGGCCCGACGACACGGTGTTCTTTTACTTCTCAGGCCATGGCAGTCAGGCCCCGGACCAGAACGGCGACGAGGCCGGTGGCTATGACGAGATTTTGCTTCCCGCCGATGCCAGCGGTTGGCGCGGAGCGATCGGGGCGGTGGACAATGCTATCGTAGATGACGAGTTGGCGCTGCAATTCCAGGCGATCCTGGACACGGGCGCACAGATGGTGGCGGTACTGGACGCCTGCCACTCGGCCACAGGATTTCGGGCTTTGGATGGGGTGTTGGACGGGCAGGTCTCGGCCGCGCGATATGTTGATCCGGTTTCATTGGGTATTCCCACCGACGCCGCAGCCCCAGAAACGACAGGCGCACCGATGCCGCCTCTGAGCGGGGAGTATGTGTTCCTCTATTCCTCGCAGTCCAATCAGCGGTCATTCGAATATCCCGTGGGTGAGGCTTCGGATCCCGGTAACTGGTACGGAGATTTCACTCGTGCGCTGACGCAGGTTTTGTCGCGCGAATCCACGCTCAGCTGGCAGCAGGCGCTGCAGGCGACCACTGACAGCATGTCCCGCAATGGCCCGGCTGCACAGTCCCCTGATGGTGAGGGATCGTTGTTGCAGGCTGGTGTGTTCGGGGCCGCAAAGGCGACCGAGATGTTCGAAACCAAGGGCGATCATCTGCTGGCGGGGCTGCTGTCTGGCCTGACCGAGGGCGCGCATGTCGCCATTCATACCTCGTTGACCTCTGCCGAAGTGCTGGCGACGGCAACGGTTGATCGTCTGGATGCCAATTCGGCCCGACTGCGCAGTGATGCCGCCTTGCCCGCGACGGGATATGCCAAGGTGCTGCAGCCGGGCGCACCTGCCGTGGTGGGGCTGGCCGCCCCCATCCGAGCGGATGCGGGTGATGGCCATGATTACGCGGCCGTTCTAGAGCTTCTGGAAAGTTTCGCCCAGGCCGATGCGCTGGAAGGCGTGCGGCTCAATGCCGCCAACTTCGATCTGCAACCCTATTTGGTCGATGGGGCATTGGCGCTGGCTGGGCGCGATGGCGTTCTGGATCCTAACGGAACGGGATCAAGTCCACGGTTGTTGTTGGAGGGCGCGGCCTATCCCGCCGTCGCCCTGGCCGATTTCCTTGAACGCGCCGCGCGTACGCACAGAATGCGCCAGGCCCTTGCCATGGCCGCAAGTAGTGCAGGCGGGTTCAGCCTGTTCAGCACCGCGGTCGGTCAGTCGATTGCCTTGGCGCCAGCCTTGGCCGCGGATGATGGCTGCGCCGAGCCTGACGCAGACCCGCTTAAACAGGCGGGCAAAACCTTGGACGTCAGCCATTGCGACCAGATCTGGCTGACGATCTCGAATGCAGACCTGAAGGCGCAGGACGTCACGGTTCTGTATGTGGATCGCGATTTCCAGGTCTCGGCAATCTGGCCCGAGCCGGGTTATTCAAATCGTGTCCCCTTTGGCGAGCGCCAGGAGATCGGGATGTTGATCCAGAACCCCGCAGGCCTGCCCGGCGTTGAAGAGATCATCGTGATTTCCTCGTCCGCCCGTGACGGGGCGCCGCGCACCGATCTGACCGCGCTGGCCGATCCCGCGCAAACTCGCGATATGGCCCAGGACGGTGGCGCGCTGGCAAGCTATTTCAGCCGCGCGCTCAGCCCCGAAGAATCCTCGCGCACCCTGCCTTTGGGGGGCGATGACGGTTTGCCCAAACTCGATGTCACTCGCTACACTGTTCATCTGCAAGCGGAGGAGTAGGGCGTGATAAAGACCAGCAATTTCAAACAGAACTTAATGAAAGGACCAAAGATGAAAGTCTTCAAGCTTGGCAGCCTTGCGCTGGCTGCGGCCCTGTTGGCCGCACCCATAAGCGCTCAGGACCTGGTGGCGCCCAAAGTCGAGCCCGAGAATGCCTCGCCCTTCAGCTTCGCCGAAAGCAAAAAGAAGGCCGAGCGTTCGGCGAAAATGGCCGAAGATGGCAGCGGCTCTAAGGTGATCGGCGGCGAGCTGGCCGCCAATGGTGCCTGGCCCTGGCAAGTCGGCCTGATGATTGCAGGTCAGCCGGTGTCGCCCAACGCGCATTTCTGCGGCGGTTCGCTTGTGCTGGATCAATGGGTTCTGACCGCAGCGCACTGCATCCACATGCAGGATCGCGACGGCAGTTATTTCGACCTGCACCCCAGCCAGCTGACCATTCTGGTTGGTACGAACAAGATCGCGCCCGGTCAGGGCGATAACGTGCCAGTGGCGGGTATTTTCCGCTATCCCAACTATAACCCCGATGGCTGGGACGGTGACGTGGCGCTGATCAAGCTGGCCCGCCGCCCGAACGCCAATTATCGCACCATCAAGGTGCCGGACCAGGATTTCGGTGATGTGCTGGACCAGGCCGGTGTTCCCACGGTCGTGACTGGCTGGGGGCTGGTGAATGGCGGTAAGCATCCGGACCGCATGTACCAGGCAGAAATCCAGATGCTGTCGCGTGACATGTGTAACGAGTCGATGATGAAAGCCCGGGCTCAGGTCGCGGCGCGTCCCTTCGTCGAGGCAGCGTCGATCTTCCGCCTGAACGACAGCGAAATGGAAGGCGCATGGGCTGAACTGGTCCGCCGCGCGCCCATGCCCCTGACCGAGAACATGATCTGTTCGGGCTCGTTCGAGGGTGGCAAAACCTCGTGCCAGGGTGACAGCGGGGGACCGCTGGTCGTTCCGCTGGACGATGGCAGCTATATTCAGGCCGGTATCGTCAGCTGGGGCCTTAGCAACGCGGCCACCAAATCCTGCGCCGAGGATGCGATTTTCTCGGCCTACACCAAGGTGTCTAAGTTCCTGCCTTGGTTGGAGCAAACAATCAGCCAGAACTGATCAGGTCTGATGCAAAAGAAAACCCCGCCACGTGGCGGGGTTTTTTGTTTCCAAGTTACCGGACAGGTATGCCCTGTGTTCCGGTGCGGGCATCGGTGAATAACCAGTGATCGGGTGGCGCATAGGTCAACAAGCTGAACGCCAGGAACAGCAAGACCAAAACCGGAATGCCAAGGGGTAGGAGTCTGGGCTGACGCGCCAGAAGCCATGCTGAAATCAACTGCCCCACGAGGATCGAAAAGGCGAATGTCCCGATATCCAAGGCCAAAAGGTTCTTGCCCAGGATCGTGGTATAGCTTTGAAACACCAAAACAATTGTGGTCGCACAAACCATCAGCCCCACGCCTTTGGCCGCGAATAGAGGCCAACCGCGTATTGCCTGCGGATAGGGGGCAAGCAAGGCCCATACAACACCGGGCCAAAAGGCAATCTTCAGATGTTCCCAAATGGATTCGTTCACTGCCGCGATCAGCGCGACAGGCGGCCAGTTGCCAGACCACCCAAAAAGAAAATGTAGCGCCGACCCCAGCGCGATCATGAATGCGGCTCCGATCAGCTCGAGCCGGATCAGTCGGGGCATCAAATCAGTCGCGCGCTCCACTGCCCTAATTCGTCAGCACGTAATAGCTGTTGCGGCGGCTGCTGACGTTCTCGACCTCGGCGAAATAGATGCCGTTGGCGTCTGGTGTCCATGCGCAATAAAGCTTGTCCGACACGCCTTGTTCGTTGCAGATCGTGTTGCCCATGGCGTCAGTGACCTTCAGGTCCAGGTTGGCCCCTTCGGCGCCCAGAATGGCCAGCTCGGCCAGTTTTCCGCCCTCGAACTCTAGCTTGACCATGTCGACATAGCCCGACTGAAGCCGGTTCAGTGTCCGAGTGGCCCCACCCAAACGGCCGCGGCTGCCTTCGGCTTCGGCGTCCTCGATCAAACCGATCAGATAGTCGTCTCCGCCTGCGAATTCCACGGCAATGGCGTACATGTCCGCGGCATCAACGATCATCTCGTCCGCTGCGTCTTCGCCCTCGCTTGCATTCGCGCCGGGACGGGTCTGGGTGTCGCGCGCCACATCGGTGACATGCACGGCCGCCGTCATCTCGTCCGCCGTCAGAACCGCCAGCGGGTCCTGCATTTCCAAGCCATAGGCAAAGACATCCTGGGCCAGCGTCAACTGTTTCAAAGCGCTTTCGGCCCACGCCGGGGTCGAGGTCAGCAGCGCGGTCGCCAGGGCAAGGACAAAGGGTTTCATGGCAAGGGTCTCTTTTGCTTGGTTTCCTCGAAACTTACACCGGGGCCGCACAGATAGGAATCATCTTTTGGTGAGGCTTGGGTCATTTTGTCCAAGCCTGATGGAAAGTTGCTTTCCTGCTTGGCATGGGGCATGGCTCCGCCCATCATGGCGACGCGAAACATAGAAAAAAGGGTTGAGTCGGGTGGGCCAACAAATTGCCATTGTCGGAGCCGGTATCGTCGGCACCGCCACAGCCGTTTGGGCGCAGCGCGCCGGTATGAAGGTCACGCTGATTGATCGGATCGGTCCGGCCGAAGGGGCGTCTTTCGGGAACGGTGGTGTGCTGGCCTCGTGTGCGGTGGTCCCCGTTCCGGTGCCCGGTCTGATCGGGCAGGCCCCCAATTATGTGTTCAACCCCAAGAAACCCTTGTTCCTGAAATGGGGCTACTTGCCCAAACTGGCACCTTGGTTGTTGCGTTACGTGGCGCGTGCCAATGATCGTGACGCGCGCGCCACCGCCCGCGCCCTTAGCGCGTTGATCAAGGACAGCCTGGCCGACCACCGGGCGCTTGCCGAGGGCACCCCGGCCGAAAATTACCTTCACGAGTGCGATTTCACCTATATCTACCGCGATCGTGCGGCCTTTCAGGCGGATGGGTATACCTATGATTTAAAAAGGGAAAACGGCTTTGAGTGGACCGAGCTTGAGGGCGAGGCCCTGCGCCGCTATGACCCGGCGCTGAATGGCAGTATGGGGTTCGGCGCAGCCTTTCCCCAGCATGGCCGGATATCTGACCCGGGGGCTTACGTCAAATCTCTGGCGGCCCATCTGGAGGCAAACGGTGGCCGTGTCATCCGCGCCGATGTCACCGATATTATCCGCCAAAACGGCCATGTCACGGGGCTGCGTCTGGATGGGGAAACGCTGGGCTGTGATGCTGCGGTCATCACCACCGGAGCCTGGAGCGGCCCGCTGGCCCGCGCTTTGGGCGTTTCGATGCCGCTTGAGTCAGAGCGTGGTTACCATGTCGAGCTGTGGAACCCCTCGGTCATGCCGCGTCACCCGATCCTGGTGAATGAAGGTCAGTTTGTCGTAACCCCCATGGAAGGTCGTCTGCGCCTGGCCGGGATCGTCGAATTCGGAGGGCTGAAAGCCGGTCCTTCACGCGGGCCATTCAAGTTGCTGATGTCCTCGATCCGGGCGGCGATGCCGGACCTGACCTGGGACGAAAAAACCGAGTGGATGGGGCATCGCCCCGTGCTGACGGATTCGCTGCCCATGATCGGCGAAGTGCCTGGCGTCAAAGGTGTCTTCATGGGGGTGGGGCATCACCATGTGGGCCTGACCGGCGGTGCAAAAACGGGCCGTCTTCTGGCGCAGTTGGCCAACGGACAGACCCCCAATATCGATCTTGCGCCCTATGATCCGGGCCGGTTCCAGCGCGCCTAGGTGAAGGGGTCTTCGGGATAACCGACGCCAGACAGGTACAGCCCCTGGGGCGGGCATACCGGCCCGCAGGCCGCGCGGTCGCATGCCTCTAGTGCCTGTTTGACCTGGCTAGGGGGCCAACTGCCCGCGCCCACGCGCTCTAACGTTCCGACAAAGCTGCGCACCTGGTTGTGCAGGAACGAGCGCGCGCGCAGGAAAAACCGGATCTCGGGGCCGGACCACCCATCGACGCGGGTGATAGTCAGTTCGTCCAGGGTTTTTACCGGGCTGGCGGCCTGACAGATCGTGGACCGGAAGGTCGTGAAATCATGCCGTCCAAGCAGGTGTTCGGCGGCTTCCTGCATCGGTTCCAACGCCAGCTCGCGCGAAACTTGCCACACCAGCCCCGCATCGTGGGTTGCGGGCGCGCGGCGCATCAGCAGGCGGAAGGTGTACTGCCGTTCGATCGCCGAGAACCTCGCATGCCAGTCGTCATCCACCTTTGCGGCAGCCACGATGGCCACGGGCTGAGGCTTTAGATGAAAGTTCAACGCTTCGGACAGGCGGAAGGGGTCCCAGTCTTTTTGCATGTCGCAATGGGCCACCTGCGCCCGGGCATGCACGCCCGCATCGGTCCGTCCGGCGGCGGTGACCGAGTGGGGGCCAGGCTCAAGCTTGGTCAGCGCAGCCTCGATCGCCCCCTGAACCGAGGGCTGGTCGGTCTGCCGTTGCCATCCTACGAATGGGGCTCCGTGGTATTCGATTTTAAGCGCGTATCTGGGCATGGGCGCGGTCCTAGCGCGAAAACCCGTCCGGGAAAAGCGCTGCCGTGCACTTTTCAGACCGCACCTTGGGGGAAATTCATGCGATCCGTGCCCCCAACGCTTTCACGAACGCCAAACCATGCCTATCTTGGGGATGAGCAGACAAACAGAGGTAGAGCAATTGGGATTGACCGATCTGGCCGATGGCCTGACCCGCGGGGTCGAGGCGGTCGGCGACAACATTTCGGAAGCTTTGTTCGAGCCGGTCATCCGTCTGGGCGTCACCGGGCTGGCGCGTTCCGGCAAGACGGTATTCATCACCTCGTTGGTTGCCAACCTGCTGGACCGGGGCCGGATGCCCGGGCTTCTGGCCGGTGCCGAGGGGCGGATCGAGGCTGCCTATCTGCAGCCCCAACCCGATGACACGATCCCCCGCTTTGACTTTGAGAACCACTTGGCAGCGCTGACCTCGCCTGCACCTTATTGGCCGGCGTCGACCCGTTCGGTCAGCGAGCTGCGCCTGTCGCTGCGGGTGCGGCCCACGGGGCTGCTGTCTGGCCTGTCGGGTCCGCGCACAATCCATCTGGACATTGTGGATTATCCCGGAGAATGGCTGCTGGACCTGGGCCTTTTGGACAAGAGCTTTGCCGACTGGTCCGCTGATGTGCTGGAGCGGATCGCGGACCGCCCCGAGGCCGCCGCATATCGCGATTTGTTGACC
Source organism: Thalassovita sp. (assembly GCF_965218685.1). Taxonomy (GTDB): domain Bacteria; phylum Pseudomonadota; class Alphaproteobacteria; order Rhodobacterales; family Rhodobacteraceae; genus Thalassobius. Next base: position 1,680,995 of record NZ_OZ244657.1, read on the forward strand.
GATACAGACACTCAGGCCCAGCATGACGAGCCCACCGCGCAGGCGCTGGCCGCCGCGTTCACCGCGTATCTGACGGCGGCGCGGGACAACGGGTACTCTGACTGTACGCCGGGGCGGTTTCTGCTGCCCGGCGATCTGGCAGGAAGTCCCGCGCTGACCTTCGCCCCGCTGTCCGGCCCGTCCAAGCGCGGCACGCTTCTGCGCGAGATGGAACGCCGCTTTGAGGCGTATAAATCCAAGGTCGTGAAACCGTTTTTCCGTGATCATTTCTCCCGGATTGACCGGCAGGTGGTATTGGTCGATGCGCTGGGGGCGATCCACAACGGACCGCAGGCGGTCGAGGATCTGCGTCGCGCCATGGCCGATATCCTGTCGGCTTTCCGTCCCGGTCGAAACGCCTTTCTGACCCGTCTTTTGCTGGGCAAACGGGTCGAGAAAATCCTGTTCGCCGCAACCAAGGCCGATCATCTTCATCATTCCCAGCACGCCAAGCTTAGCGCCATCATGGAGGCGCTGACGCGCGACGCCCGTGATCGCGCCGATTTCGCCGGGGCGGAAACGCGGGCGATGGCGCTGGCCTCGCTGCGGGCCACGACCGAGGACCGGCTGACGCATGACGGCACCGCGCTGGACGTGGTGCGCGGGACATTGCTGGACACCGGCAAACGCGCGGCCTTTTATCCTGGCGCCTTGCCCGATGACCCGGCGCATCTGTTGTCTCCGGCCCGGTCGGGGGCGCACAAATGGCTGGAGGCTGACTATAAGATCATGAGCTTCGCCCCCGCGCCGCTGACCCTGAAGCCGGGCGAGGGTCCGCCTCATATCCGGCTGGACCGCGCGGCCCAGTTCCTGATCGGAGACCGCCTGTGATGGAGCCCAGACCCGCTCGTTTCTATCATGTCCCCTGGCTGCTCAGCATCCTGTGGCTGCACACGCGTACCAATGGTGGTGAAGGGCGCAACTGGTGGACTGACGCGCGGCTGATGGCGCGGGTGGTGCTGCAGGGCTGGGTTCGCATGATCACCGATCAGCGCGGCATTGCCGGTTTCATTGTGCGCGATGACGAACGGGTGCATGCCTTGTATGTCCATCCGCGTGCGCAGGGGGGCGGCGTCGGCCGGGCCCTGCTGAACGAGGCCAAGGCCACATGCGCCAAGCTGGAGCTGTGGACCTTGCAGGACAATCACACCGCACGGGCTTTCTATCAGGCGCAGGGGTTCACCGAAGGGGTTCGCACCAACGGTGAGGGAAACGACGAACACCAGCCCGACATTCAACTGACCTGGACCAGAAAGAGCAGCGCATGAGCAAGGGCCCGATCCTTATTGACCTCGAAGACCAGCCGCAGGCCGAGGGGCCGGACAATGCGCCGCCCGTGCCCGATCTGGCGCAACCCAGTGGCGCCGCGATGACGCGAGCGGTAACGCTTGCGGCGCGGGCGCCGGGCGGCTCGGGATTGGCCAAGTGGATATGGGCGCTGGGGCTGTCGCTGCTGGGGGCCGTGGTCTCGGTCGCGGCGTGGGATTTCGTGATGGGGCTAATCGCCCGCGTGCCCTTGCTGGGCTATGGCGTGGCGGTGCTGACGGTCAGTTTCCTTTTGGTCCTGCTGATCGCTGCAGTGCGCGAACTTGCCGCTTTTGGCCGCTTGTCCCGCCTAGACAAGCTGCACCGCGCGGGTTCCGAGGCGCGGGCCGATCAGGATCTGGGCAAGGCGCGCAAAGTGGTGGCGCAGATCGGGGCCCTGTATCGCGGCCGGGCCGAGCTGGACTGGGCCCGCGCCCGGTTTGACGAACGTAAAGACGAACAATTCGATGCTGATGCCCTGTTGGATCTAGCCGAGGCCGAGTATCTGGCGCCGCTTGATCAGGCCGCCATGCGCGAGATCGAGGCCGCCGCCCGACAGGTTGCCACGGTGACGGCCATCGTGCCGCTGGCCTTGGCGGATGTGTTTGCGGCGCTGACCGCGAACCTGCGGATGATCCGCCGCGTGGCCGAGATCTACGGCGGGCGCGCAGGCACCCTGGGCAGCTGGCGTCTGGCGCGGGCTGTGATGACCCACCTTGTGGCGACAGGGGCAGTAGCAGTGGGCGACGACCTGATCAGCTCGATCGCGGGCGGAGGTGTCCTGTCCAAACTGTCGCGTCGCTTTGGCGAAGGCGTGGTGAACGGCGCCCTGACGGCCCGCGTCGGCGTGGCCGCGATGGAGGTCTGCCGCCCTCTGCCATTCGTGCGCGCGCAACGCCCCTCGGTCACCGGATTGGTCAAGCGCGCACTGACGGGGCTGTTCGGCAAAGAGGACCGAAAAGAAGACTGACCTACTCGGCCACGTTGCGCCGGGTGGTGCCAATGACAATAGGCTTGGGCGGGGCCGAGCTGCGTTGCAGGAATTCGCGCAGCATCGGCGGGTCCAAAGGCTTGTAGAGCAGCGGAATGCCGACGGCTTCGCAGGCCATTACCAGATCGGTGCTGCGATTGGCCGAGATCACGCAGGCCGGTATCTTACCATGCGCAGCGCGCAGCTGACGGATTGCTGTCAGACCGTCTTCGCCGTCGTCCAGTTGATAATCGGCGACGATCGCGTCCGGCGTGATGTCGATTTCGTCAAGCAGGTCCATTGCCTCGCTGCCGCCGGCGCAGGTCAGAACGTCCACGCTCCATTGCTCCATTGTAATGGCCATGGCGTTGCGCAGCTCATCATCGTTCTCGATCAGCAGTACAACCATGTTGCTGACGTCACCGGGCTGGCTGTGATGGCGAAAGACGGCCTGATGCGCCTGAATGGGTTGGGGATGCGCACGGGGCAGCTCGACCGAGAAAAGCGTGCCGACACCCACGCGCGATTTCAGTTCAAGCGGGTGTTGCAGCAGGGCGCAGGCGCGCTCGACGATGGCCAGCCCAAGGCCCATTCCGTCGGTGGCGCTGGCGGTGGCGTTGATGCGTTGGAACTCGCCGAAAATCCGAAACTGTTCCTCTTCGGGGATGCCGGGGCCTGTGTCCCAGACCTCGACCCGGACCGAGTTTTGCTGATGGCGCACACCAATCAGGACCTTGCCCGTGGTGGTATAGCGGATGGCATTGGACAGCAGGTTCTGCAGGATGCGGCGCAGGTATGTGGCATCTGACGAAACCTTCGCCTCTGTATGAACGATGCGGAAATCCAACCCCTTGGCAGCGCCCAGCGGGCCCAGCTCGTCGCCCAGCTGTCGCACCATCGTGCCTAGGTCAACGGTCGAGATATGCGTGTGCGCCAGCCCTGAATCCAGCTTCGAGATGTCCAGCAGCGCCCCCAGGATGTTTTCCACAGATTGCAGCGCACTGGCGGCCTTGGTCAAAAGCGAATGTGGCTCGGGTTCGGTGATGTCATGCTCCAGCGACGCCACATATAGTTTGGCCGCGGACAAAGGTTGCAGCAGATCGTGGCTGGCCGCTGCCACAAAGCGTGATTTCGAGGCATTGGCCCGTTCCGCCTCGGACAGGGCGTCTTCCAGTTCCAGCGTGCGTTCGAAAACCCGGTGTTCCAGGGTCTCTTTCGCCTCGGTCATGGCGCGGATAGCGGCGCGTTCGGCGGTGATGTCGGTAAAGCTGATCACGAAACCCCGGTCCGGCATTTCCTGCATGAATACAGCCAGCGTCATGTCCAGTCCGCGCTGCATTTCAAAAGACAGAGGCGCGCGTTCGGTCTTGTTCTCGGCCCAGTCCACGATCCCGTCAGGGGTGACGCCCGCTGAGAACGTATAGCTTGAGCGGAAGAAATCGCAGATGGTCGAGAATTTGCTGCCCAGCTGAAAACGGCGCACGCCCAAAGACAGAAGTTCCGACACACGATGGTTCCAGCCCACAAGGCGGCCAAAACTGTCAAAGATGCACACGCCTTGTTTGAGGTGCTCCAGCGTGGCGCGGATCAGGCGGGCCTGGTCGTCGATCAGCCGCTCGCGTTCCTGTCGTTCCAGCCGGACAATGTCGGTCACGTCCGTCTGCAGGATCACCGTCCCCCCCGAGGGCGTCCGGTGCTCGCTAACCTGGATCCAGCGCCGGCCGGTCAGGCGGACGTTGAAAATCACGCTGGTGTCCTTGTGGCGATCCAGGCGGCGCTGTTCCCATTGCTCGGCTGTTTCGCCGCGGGGCAGGGACAGATAGCGACTGCGGCTGACGCGATGGACATAGTCTCCAAAGGTCAGGCCGGGTTTCAGATCGGGCTTGATGTCGCCCATATGCATGCCGAAACGGCTGTTGCACATCACCAGCTTTTCGTCGGCGTTGAACAGGGCAAAGCCCTCTTGCACGGTTTCGATTGCATTGGCCAGATCTGCGCGGGCGGCCTCGGTTTCCTGGTTGGCGATTGCCAGCTTGGCGTTGGATTCGTTCAGCAGGTCCAGCGCGCGGCCCAGATCGCGGGTCCGGGCGCGGACCTCTTCTTCCAGCAGGACGGCGCGTTGGAACTGCGCATAGGCCACCCCGGACGAGCCCGTGTCCTGTTCGACCCGCTTCATCAGCGTCTCGACAATCTTTTGCAGCTTTTCGTTCTGGCGCTCCAGCGAGTCTTGCTGGTTGATCAGGCCGTTCAGCATGGCCTAGTCCTCTTTGGGGGGATAGATCGCGACGCCGGTCAGCGTCTGGTTCACGTGGCGCGAGTTTATCTGTTCGCCATAAGTCGACAGCCCCACCACGTTATAGTGGGACAGAACCTCGGACAGCTGCCCCTTGAGCTGTTTCTGCTCGGCTTCCATCCGGCGGAAAATGCAGTCAAAGGCAATGATCGTGTCCGGTTGGCCACGTTCTGTCAGTTTGGCAAGCTCGCCTTCCAGATGGGTGACCATATCCGTGCTTTCGGCCAGCGTGAGAACGACGCCTTCATCAATGGCGGAAAAGAACACCAGGTCGCCGTTGTCCTCGACCTTCTGGATCGAGCGAACATGGTGTTGCCCCCCGATCCGCACCACAACCGGATGAGCCGCAAAGGTGAACGAGGTCAGCTGTTCGGGGTCCTTTCCCAGCAAACGAGCGTATTCCAAGGCAGCGGGTTCGGCGTTGATCTCGTGGACGATGCGATGGGCCGGGTCGGCGCCGGTCACCACCATGCGGTCGTCGGTGGGCAGCAAGTGATCCGAATTGAACACCTCGATCTGGCACCGGGTGCGCAGCTGCACGATGATGGCCGCGTTGGTAATGGCTGAACCGTCATGCAAGACGAAGGTTTCCTCGAACCGATCACCGTCGCCTGCGCTGCCACCGAACAGGGGCACCGGGCCGACGCCCAGGGCCAGATGCGAGGTCAGTTCGTCCTCGTGCATGGTCAGCCCATCCACCAGAAGCATCGCGCATTCCGAGGGCCACTCGGGCGTTTGCCGGGCGATGTCGTGGCGCGACCGGATCAGCTCGCCGATAAGGGATTGATGCTCGTAGTCGTCCAGGTTGGGCACCAGCGTAACCCCGGCGCAGAAATGGGCGCGGGGCAGGCCGATGGCGACGATCTTGTCGTCGGTATAGCCATCATTGGTCAGCTCGCCTGCGGTGGTGCTTCCGATCACAAGCGCGGGTGCAAAGGCCCGTTTGGCCTGGGCGGCGACTTTGTGGATATCAGCTGTGGGCGAGACGAAAAGGATCACCAGTTCCAACTGGTCAGGATCCAGAACGGTCGCAAGCTTGGCAACAGCGTCAGGATCGCGCGCCTCGGCAAAGCCGGTGCGGACATATTCGGACACGCCCCCAAGCGCGCCCGAAAGGTCGCCGCTCCGTTGCATCAGGTTCTCCTCCCCATTCGTAACCTGAAGATGTTACGCGCCTTAGGTCCGATCTTGCAAGACGTTGGTAAAACTCGCCTCTTTGGCGATCAGAACGGCCTGGGTACGACTTTGAACACCCAGCTTGCGCATGATCGCGGTGACGTGAGCCTTGACCGTTGTTTCCGCGATCGACAGGTCATAGGCGATCTGCTTGTTCAGTTTGCCTTCGCAGATCAGCTGAAGGATGCGGGCCTGCTGATTGGTCAGCGAGGCAAGCCGCTCCAGCACATCGGATTGATCGGTGCTGGTGTTGCGATCCAGCAGAACATACCCGGCGGGCACGAAAATCTCGGACCGGCGCAGCGCATCAAAGGCTGACTGGAACACGTCGCGCTGGCTGTGCTTGGGCACAAAGCCGTTGGCACCGGCATGGATCACGCCGCTGATGACGCGGTTGTCGGCCATCGAGGACACCACAACGATCGGCGCGTCTGTCACATTGCGGATGCGAACCAGCCCGTCCAGCCCATTCACGTCCGGCAGGTTCAGGTCCAACACCACCACGTCGGGCCCGCCGTGACGGGCGATGTGGTCGATGGCGTTTTCCAGAGTGTCCGCCGTCGCGATCTCGGCAATTCCCACGGTCGAGCGCAGGGTCATCGACAAGGCGTCACAAAACAGCGGGTGATCGTCCACGATCAACGCGGTCGAGAATGACTTGTCCTCGGGGGTCTCGTGTTTGCCGATTGCTTGCACTGGATGCTCTCCGTTCTTTGAAGAAAGGCTAACAGGGGGATAGCCCTGCGACTATATACCTAAAAGTCGTAGTGCAAAACGCGCGCCCAAATCTGGACGCGCGTTCGTTGTTTTCAGCAATTAGGATGGCTTACTTCATCGCCAGCTGCTTGGGCAGTTTGAAGGTCCAGACCAGGCCGCCCTGGTTCAGGTAGTTGACCTTCTTGGCCACTTCGCCGCCCCACAGAGGCACAGCGCCGCCCCAGCCGGATACGATCGAGACATACTGCTCGCCTTCCATTTCCCAAGTGATGGGCTGGCCGACGATGCCCGAACCGGTCTGGAACGACCACAGCTTTTCGCCGGTTTCGTCATCCAGAGCGATGAACTCGCCCTCGGGAGTGCCAAAGAACACCAGACCGCCTGCGGTGGTCATCACGCCGCCCCACAGGGGTGCGTCGTTCTTGTATTCCCACTTCCACTCGCCGGTGTCGGGGTCGATGGCTTTCAGCGAACCGATATGATCTTCATAGTTCGGCTTGATGGTGAAGCCAGCACCCAGATAGGCTGCGCCTTTCTTGTAGGTGATCGGCTCGTTCCAGATGTCCATGCCCCATTCGTTCGAAGGCACATAGAAGTTGCCGGTCTTCTGGCTGAACGCCATCGGCATCCAGTTCTTACCACCCAGGAAGGACGGCGAGGCAAAGATCACTTCACCCTTTTTGCCATCCGAGGAGGCAGCAGGGTTACCGGGGCGGTTTTCCTCGACAAAGATCGGACGACCGGTCTCGTCAACGCCGCTGGCCCAGCTGATGTCCTTGACGAAGGGGTTGGCCGAAACAAAGGCACCGTCTTCGCGGTTCAGAACATAGAAGAAACCGTTACGGTCGGCAGTGGCGAAACGCTTGTTGCCGTCGCGGTCGGTATAGGCGACGACTTCGTTCACGCCGTCATAGTCCCAGCCTTCACGCGGGGTGGTCTGGAAGTGCCACTTGATCTCGCCGTTTTCGGGGTCGATACCAACACGGCTTGCTGCGTACAGGTTGTCACCCTTGTTGCCTTCGACCGGGGTGCCGGCGTTACGCAGGTGCGAGTTCCAGGGGGCAGGGTTGCCAGCGCCAAACACCAGAGTGTCGGTGTCCGCGTCGTACGAGCCACCCAGCCAGGTCGCGCCGCCGCCGGTTTTCCACATGTCACCGGGCCAGGTTGCGTTCAGCTCGCCGGTCATGGTGCTTTCTTTGCCCATGTAGGTGCCCATGTGGCCTTCGATCATCGGACGGGTCCAGACCAGATCACCGTTGTTGGCGTCATAGGCATAAACCATGCCAACGATGCCAAACTCACCACCCGAGTTGCCGACGATGACTTTGCCGTCAACGATCAGCGGGGCTGCGGTGTAGCTGTAGCCAGCCTTGTAGTCTGCGATTTTCTTGCGCCAGACAACATCACCGGTCTTGCGGTCCAGCGCGACGATGCGGGCGTCCAGAGTGCCGAAATAAATGTTGTCGCCATAGATTGCGGCACCGCGGTTGATCACGTCACAGCAGGGCAGGATGCCTTCGGGCAGACGTGCATCGTACTGCCACAGCTCTTTGCCGGTCATTACGTCGATGGCATAAACACGGCTATACGAGCCGGTCACATACATGATGCCATCATAGACGATCGGCTGAGCTTCTTGGCCGCGCTGCTTTTCGCCACCAAAGCTGAAGGCCCAGGCGGGCACCAGGTTCTGGACGTTTTCTTTATTCAGGGTGTCCAGCGGGCTGTAGCGCTGCAAGTGACGCCCCATACCGTTGGTAACCACCTGATCGGTGATAGTCTGATCGTTCTTCAGATCGTCCTCGGTGACGCCGGCATGGGCCATGCCCACCGACATGGCGCCAGCGACCACGGTCGCGATAAAACGGTTCATTGGGTCTTCCTCCCGTATGTCTCGATTGGTTCGGCGCACAGCAGTGGCACCGGACGAATTCAGTATCAAACACGCACGGTTGGGACGGTATTGCACAATGGTCGTACGACCCTTGACGCACGACTTGTCGCTCCCACTATCTGACCAGACAGAAGGAGGTTTCCGCTATGAAAGCAACGAACGTGCCAGCGGTTTTCGCGGGGGTGCTCGCGGCCAGTTTTGCAGGAAGCTTGGCGGCTGATCCTGTGGTCGGGGAGAAAGAAATTTACCTTGTTTCCGAAGGGGATAGTCGGATTAAAGTCGGATCAGTCCGGTTCGAAAAAGAAGCACAAGGCAGCCGATACACACTGCAATTCGACGAGGTGAAATTCGCTGATCACTTCTTGTCGATGCGGCCATTCAAATGTCTGGAAGGCGCCCAGAAGCACTGGTGTCACGTCCCCTATCCCTACGCCAATCGCAGGCAGGTCAGCGCAAGCGATTTGACCGATCTGGAATACGACCTTCTGTTCCTGTGGAAGGGCGCCACCGAGTACGGAATCAACATGTGGAACGGCGTTTATTACCAGCTGGAAATCGACGGTGATCGAATCGTCGGCACGCTGCGGGAAATGGATATGGAGGTGCTGTCAGCGCCCCCGGACGAAGGGAATTTTCGCCCGATTTCTGCGGATGATCTGCACGAGGCAGACGCGGCAAGCCATTGGTTGCCGCGTCTTGTGATCGAATAGATTTGCGGCGGATCAGTCCGAGATCTTGGCCCCGTCGCGGGTCGTGATTGTGCGCAGATAGGACAGGATGAACTCCTGCACGGTGTGATCCTTGATGCCAACATGGCGCATCTTGGTGCCGGGCATGAAGCCTTGGTTGTCTTCCATCCAGGCGCGCAGGGCGGGTTCGGTCCAGACGATGCCGGACGCCTCTAATGCGATCGAGTAGTCATAGTCAGGATAGGTGCCGGCCGCGCGGCCAATCACGTTTTCCAGGGGCGGGCCATAGCTTTCGTGTTCGGAATCCGAGGCATGGCAGCGGCGGCATTCCGCGTCGTACAGCTCTTCTCCGGCTTTGACTTTCACAGATTCAAAGGTGGCGTCGCTGGCCAGTGCGGGCAGTGGCATCAGGCACAGCGCAAGCACCGAAATCAGGCGGGCGGGGTGGGGAGTAGTCATCATATCCTCCAGGGTTGGGATGGCCCGAGGATACGTCTGGTCAAGGTTTGGTTTTCTTGATAAAGATCAATAAAAGCAGATAGTTATCTACTACTTTAGTCGTAGAAAAGGGCCGCATCCGGCCCTTTTTTGATTTATCGTCCGCGTTATGAAATTTGCATCCGCATCAGCGCACGCCTGGCGTCGGTGTCCCCCGCTTTCGCGGCGCGCTCCAGCCAGAAACGCGCCTGCCCGGTGTCTTGCGGAACGCCCGCACCATCCAGCAGCGCCATACCATAGTGAAGCATCCCCACCGCATAGCCCTGAAGCGCGGCCTGTTTGACCCAATAGGCGGCCAGTTCAGCATCAACCGGGACGCCCAAACCGTTTTCATAGGCATGCGCCGTTAGGATCATCGAAGGCGCGTTCCCCGATCGGGCGCAGTCCAGCAGGGCTTCGAAAGCATCGCTGTGCAGCCCGCCTTTTTGCGTCTCGTAGACCACCCAGCACCGGAACCCGGCCATGTCGGGACGACGGGCCAGTTCTTGTCTGAGCATGGTGATCCCGCCTTCGTCTGGGTTTACCGTTCCCAGGTCATCGGCCGCAGCCGGAGACGCCAGCAACAGCGCGGTCAAAAGCCATTTCATACGTGTATCCTTTGATTAGAACAGCGGAGCGTATTTCCAGTTGTCAGCGTCGGGCGTGACCTCGTCCAGATCATAGCCCGCGCCCTGAAGGCGTTTGGCGATCTGAAGACCTTCGGTTGCGGCCTGATCTACATACTGGCGACCCAGTGTTTCGTTCTTGGTCACACCGTGGCCGCGCATCAGGTCCAGGCCATAGTTGAACTTGCCCACCGGATCGCCCGCATCGGCGGCTTGCTTATCCCAATTGGCCGCGGAATCCGGGTCGTATTCGGCGCCCAGACCATTGTTGTCCAGCTGGCTCATCCAGGTCATCGCACCGGTATAGCCCGCGTTGGCGCAGGCTTCGAACAGGCGGCGGGCCAGCTCGTGGCGGCCAGACTTGGTGATGTAGTATCCGGTGGCGCAGGTGGTCATATCCAACACGCCTTCATCCACGTTGCGCATCACCCGGCCAAAACCGGTGTCCTGCGGGTTCAGAATGCCCCCGGGGTCGTCCTCTTGGGCGCTGGCGGCGGTGCCCAGAACGAGGGCGGCAATCAGTACGGTGCGTTTCATGTGTCATCCTCCTGGCGCGGATTGTACCGCACGCGGCGCTTTCGCTTAAGGCTGTCGTGGTCGTACGACCTTGGTCGTAGGCGTCAGGATTTGCGGCGCAGCAACCCGCGCGCCGGATCATAGCCCCACAGTGCCAGCGCGATCAGGACCACGCCCGCCAGGCAGGTCCAGCCAAGCGCGGGCAGGTTAAGCTGGCCGTACAGAGCAAAGCGGATCAGCTCGACCGCGTGGGTAAAGGGGTTCACCGCGCAGATATCATGCAGGATCTCCGAGCTTTCGGCCATTTTCCACAGCGGGTACAGGGCCGAGGACAGGAAAAACATCGGGAAGATGACAAAGTTCATCACGCCTGCGAAATTCTCTAGCTGCGAGATGGTTGAACTGAGTGCCAGCCCCAGCGCGCCCAGCATCACTCCGGCGATCAGAAGTGCGGGCAGCACAAGCACATAGCCCATGGGCGGAAAGGTGATGCCGTAAATCGCGGCGATGACAAGGAAGGTATAGACCTGAAAGCATGAAATAACGGTCGAGGAGATCAGGCGGCACATCAGCAACCACCATCGCGGCAGGGGGCTGGTCAGCAGCAGCCGCATCGAGCCCATCTCGCGATCATAGACAAGGCTCAGGCTGCTTTGCATCCCGTTGAACAGCACGATCATCCCGCACAGGCCGGGGACGATGTAGATGTCATAGGTGATATAGGTCTCGTACGGCGGGGTGATCGACAGGCCCAGGGCGGCTCGGAACCCGGCGGCGAAGACGACAAGCCAGACCAGCGGACGTACCAGCGCGGCGATAAACCGGCCGCGTTGGCGGGTGAACCGCAAAGCCTCGCGGATCAGGATGGCGCGCAGGGCGATCAGCCAGCTCATGCGTCGGCCCCCGTCAGCGTCAGGAAATAGTCGGCCAATGCCCGTTGTCCCCTAAGAGCGCCGCAATGCCCGTCGGCCAGAATCTCGCCTTGATGCAGCACGATCAGCCGATCCGCATCGCGCACCTCGTCCGTCAGGTGGGTGGTCCACAGGACGGTCAGATTTTGGTCATTGGCCAGATCATGGACGTGGTCGGTGATGCTGCGCCGTGCCTCGGCGTCCAGCCCCACGGTGGGTTCGTCCAGCAGCAAAACGCTGGGCGAATGGATCAGGGCGCGGGCGATTTCTGTGCGTCGGCGGTGGCCTCCGTTCAGATCGCGCGCACGTTCATGGGCGCGCTCGGCCATGCCCAGACGTTCCAGCGCAGCGTCGATCCGTTTGCGCGCGTCGCGCCCAGAAAGACCGTGCAGAGCGGCGAAATAACTGAGGTTGCGGTGGACCGTCAGGTCCAGATCCAGTGTGGTCTGCTGGAACACGACGCCGATTTCCGCCAGCGCCTTGCGGGGTTCGCGAGCGATGTCGTGGCCCGCGACGGTGATTGTGCCATCAGATGTGGTAAACAGCCGTGTAAGCAGGCCCATCAGAGTGGATTTGCCTGCCCCGTTCGGCCCCAGAAGCGCGCAGAACTCGCCCGGTTGGACGCTGAAACTGACCCCCTTCAAAGCCAGTTTCGGCCCGTATGCAAAGCGGACATCCTGCGCGCTAAGTCCCGTCACTTAATGGTGATCTCCAGCCGTTGGGTTTCCCCGGTCGAGCCGGGCACCTTCAGATAGTAGCTGCCGGGTTTGATCGCGACAAATCCTATCTCCATCTCGCCGGCCTCGTCGAATTCCACGGAATCTACGCCCAAGGGGCGAATCTCCAGCCCCTCGACAACGATCTCATCCACCCAGATCGCCCGGAAGAATTCGGGTCCGACCAGCGCCAGTTCCTGGCTGCCGTCGCCCTGGATTTCGAATTCGTAGTAAGTGCCCGATTTCAGCACCCAAGGCGCGTCGGTCAAAGGCATTCCGGCGGACAGGATAATGGGGGGCAGGTCCTCTTTGTTCTTGGCGGACAGAATGCCGGCCATGCCGAACTTCATGTCGTCATCATCGTCGTCACCGGCCATCGCACCAGTGGGCAGGGCCAGGGCGGCCATTACGGTCACGATTGCAGAAATACGCATGAGAATACTCCCAAATTTTACGGTCGCAGCGCCGCGCCCCAGGGGAAGCGGCCGACCTTGATGGTTTTGATGGGTTTGCGTTTGGCGACGTCGATCACCGTGACATCCCCGGACACGCCGTTCGTGGTGAACAGCAGCGATTTGTCGGTGTTAAAGGCCATGTGCCAGACGCGGCGACCGACCAGGATGTAATCCTCGACCTGGTAGGTGTCGGCATTCACCACGGCCACGTGGTTCGAGGGCCCAAGGGCAACAAAGGCGGTTTTTTCATCGCCCGTCAGTTCAAAGCCAACGGGCTGCACACGGTCGGGGTGCACGCCTTTGACCTCAAAGCGTATCTTGGCCTTTTCGGCCTGTGTCGCGACGTCGAAGACACTAATGGTGCCGCCGATTTCCGCGCTGACCCACAGTTCCTGGCCATGTTTCACGAATTCAGCGTGGCGGGGGCGGGCGTCGACCAGCGTGTTGGCGAACAGCTGCTGCGATTCCGTGTCGATCCAATGCGCCATGTTGGTGGTTTCCGAGGTGGTAATGGCGATCTTGCCATCTGGGCTGACGGCCATGCCCTCGGGTTCGATGCCCACGTCGATCTGGGCGATCACGCTGCGGGTTTCGGTGTCCACAACGGTGGTGATCGCGTCATCTTCGTTCGCGATATACAGGTGCCGGTCGTTGGGATGCAGCACGAATTGTTCCGGATCCTCGCCCGAGGGCAGGTTGTGCAGGATTTCCCCCGTGTCTGGGTCCATCACTTGCACCGTGTCGCTGTCACTGGCGCAGATATAGACCCGCGAATAATCCTTGGAAAAGGTCACTCCGCGCGGGCGTTCGCCCGTGGGGATGGTGCGGATCACCTCCAGCGTAGCGACGTCGATCACGCTGACCGTGTCGTCCTTTTCATTGGTGACCCAGATTTCCTCGGCCGTGGCGGGCAGGGCACCTGCCAGCAGAAGGGGGAGAAGATAGCGTTTCATTCGAAGGCCTCGCATTTGCTTTCGGGGCGGTCCAGCCCCAGCGTGTCCAGTTCGGTGCGTTGATGCAGGAACCCCTCAAGCGGAGCCTGCGCGACCATCGCGCCGCCGCTGACAAGGGGGATCGTCTGGCGCAGCTGGCCGTTCCAGCCGCGATAGGACAGAGGCCGGCCTTTGAAACCGGCCAGTTGGAAGTCGTCCGACAGGATATAGGCGCGCAGGCGGGCGGCATCATCGGATTTTGTGCGCGTCGCGGCCTCGGAGATCGAGCGGACGGCGGCCCAGGCGGCATAGTCCACGGGGCGCATGTCCCGGCCCGCAAGCTCGCGGAAACGGTTCTGCATCTGCACCGCGCCCCATTGTTCAACCACCCGGTCCCAAGCCACGGGCACCAGATTGACCGAGCCCGCCACCGGGCGCGGGCGCCATGTATTGAAGGGGATGTAGCGGCCGAAATCGTTCAGCTCGTCCGCGATCAGCAGCAAATCATAGTCACCGAAATCCTGCGTGAACAGCGGCACCTCTTGCGCTGCATTGCGACGCATATCGGCGTCAAAGGCCCAGGTTTTCTGCGCCTTGATCTTCTGTCCGAATTTCCGCGCGCTGCGGTCCAGCGCGTTTGCAAAGGCCACGTCCGAAGGGTGTTCACCAACAATCATCGCCAGTTTGGTCCAGCGTTTCTTGGTCACGAATTGCATCAGCGCATCGGCCCGCATCGCCTGGCTGGGCAGGGTGTGCAACAGGTTGGCGCGGCACCCCTTATCCCGCAGATCCGAGGCCGGATCGGTAACGTTGAACAAGATCGCGTCCTGCGCGCCGGGCAGGTCTGCCACCTGCTGCATCTGCGCGCCAGGCATGTCCAGAAGGACCAGCTTGGACGCGTCGAACGCGGTTTTCGCAGCCGAAAGAATGTCGCCCCCAACAGGGACCGAGATCACGTCTAACTCATATGAATGTCCCAGGAATTTTCCGGTGGTCAAGCTGTCGGACACCGCCAGGGTTGCGCCCTTGATTCCCAGATCCTCGGGGATTGGGTCAAGGTTCGACAGAACCGGTGGGCGATCCTGTTCCAAACGCAAATAAACCATGTCCAACGCCAGTTCGGCGGTAGCCGAAAGCGTTGAAGCCGCCCAAATGGCAGCGGACAAAAACAGTGGCGCTTTCATGTGTCCTCCCAAGTGAGTCAAAGGTAGCCAAACGCCGGTTGGCGGACCATTAGACCAAGGTCGCGCTTTGCCCCGAGGTTAAACCAAGGTCGAATATCCACGTCGCATCATTGACGAGTATCTATGCTGCAGACGCAAAACGAACGGGAGGATGACCCCGATGAAAACCCTTAAGCTGACCGCACTTGGTCTGATTCTGTCGGCTTCGATGGCCCATGCCCATGGTGATGTGGCGCCGCAGCCGATGAACACCGATGCCCTGCCCGACGTGGGCGAAGAGTGGCTGACCGAAAACCCCTATCGCTCGCAAGGCGACGAGGTCTGGGGCGCCGCAGTCGAAATCGGTGACAGTGGCTATAACCAGAACTGTGCACGCTGCCACGGTCTGGGTGCTGTGTCCGGTGGCTTGGCCCCCGACCTGCGCTATCTTGAGGCCGAGGAATTCGGCGATGAATGGTATGTCGAACGGTTCCGCACCGGCTATACTCAGAACGGAATCACCAAGATGCCCGCTTTTGGCGAGCTGCTGGGCCAAAAAGCGGCCTGGGCCATCCGGACCTATATCGAAACCCGTCCGGATGACGGCGAGCTGGACGAATTCTCGGACCGCCTGAAAGCGATCCGTGACGAGCTGCAAGGCATGGGTGCGGGCGCCTCGGGTGACCGTGACGCGCTGCTGGCCGAGCTGCAAGGCATCGCCGAGCAGATCGAAACCGGCTCGGGTGCGCCGCTGGCGGACAGCGTCGCTTATCGCGCTGCCAAGCTGATCGCGGGCGATAGCCCCGATTATCTGGCCGCCGCCGAGGCACTGACAATCGGACTTTCCGCAGCACATTAGGCGGAAGAAAGGGGCACATGATCAAGCCACTCCTCTCCCTCGGGCTCGGGCTTTGTCTGACCCTCCTGGCCGGAACCCCATCCCTGGCCAGATGCGCTGATCATGTGCCCCAACTCAAACCCCAGAATGCCTCGCGTGATATCGTGGGGCAGGATCTGGACACGATTCAGCAGCGTGGGTTTATCACCTTCGCTGCTTACGAGGATTTCCCCCCTTGGTCCTATGAAGAGAACGGTAAGATCACTGGCGTGGATATCGAGATCGGCCGCCTGATCGCCGCTGATCTGGGGGTCGAGGCGCGGTTCAAACTGGTCGCCGCGGGCGAAACCCTGGATGCAGACCTGCGCAACTGGCTGTGGAAGGGCCCCATTGTGGGGGGCTCGGTCGCCAACGTGATGTTGCATGTCCCCTATGACAGCGATTTCGCCTGCCGGGTCGAACAGGTGGTCTTTACCGGGCAATACCATGTCGAGGAAATCGCGATCGCCTATCGCAAGGACGCCTATCCCGACGATCCGCCCATCCCTGCTTATTTCCGTTTTGACAGTGTCGCGGTCGAAAATGACTCGATCGCCGATTTCTACCTGTCCGCCTTTCCGGGTGGGCAGCTTGGCCAGCACGTTCAACGCTATGCCTCTCCTGCGCAGGCGATGGGGGCCCTGGCGCGCGGCGACAGCAAGGCCGCGATGGGCACGCTGGCGCAGCTTGAATTCGGCCTGACCCCTGAAACGGCTGTGCACACACCGCCCCTGCCGGGCTTTGCCAAGGGCAAATGGACCATCGGCGTGGGCGTGCATTTCTCGTATCGTCCGCTGGCCTATGCGGTGGATGACGCGATTTTCGCTGCTCTGCAGGATGGCCGGATGGCCCGCATATTCTCGGACTTTGGTATAAGCCTGTCAGCGCCCGAACTTCGCTGATCTACGCCTTTGGTCGAATAGCGCAAAATCCATTTCCGCTGCCTGATAGAAGTCAGAGACGATGGAGACCCGCTATGGAACTGAAGGATACTAAAGAGATCGCAGCCCCCCGCGCCGATGTGTGGACCGCGCTTTTGTCAGCCGACGTGCTGAAGGAATGCGTACCGGGCTGCCAGGAAATGACCGGCTCGCCCGCTGACGGGTTCGAGGCCACGGTCGTGCAAAAGGTCGGCCCGGTGAAGGCTACCTTCAAGGGGGCGGTGACCCTCTCGGACATTGTCGAGGGCGAAAGCCTGACCTTAACCGGTGAAGGCAAGGGTGGCGCTGCCGGCTTTGCCAAGGGCGGTGCCAAGGTGCATCTGGCCGACAACGGCGCAGGTACCCTGCTGTCCTACGAGGTCGATGCCAAAGTCGGCGGCAAGCTGGCCCAGCTGGGCAGCCGCATCATCGACAGTTTTGCCAAAAAGATGGCCGACCAGTTCTTTGAACGGTTCCAGGGCGCGGTCGAGGGCGACGCCCCCGCAGAAGAAACACCCGCCGCGGCCGTGGCCGAAGCGGTTGCCGAAGTGGTCCAAGAGGCCACCCAGGAAGCGGCCCCCAAGAAAAAGGGCCTGCTGAAACGGTTGTTCGGCGGCTAACAGAATTTGCATCAGGGAGGATACAATGAGTGAAATAACTATGGTCGTGAATGGCACGACACGTCGCGGCAGTGTTGAGGGCCGTACGTTGTTGGTTGATTTTTTGCGGGATGGATTGGGTTTGACTGGGACGCATGTTGGTTGTGACACGTCTCAGTGCGGAGCCTGTGTTGTGCATGTTGATGGTGTTGCAGTTAAGGCGTGCACGATTTTGGCGGCCGAGGCGGATGGTGCCGAGGTCTCGACGATCGAGGGTCAGGCGGCGCCTGACGGGACGCTGAACGCGATCCAGCAGGCGTTTCAGGATCATCACGGTCTTCAGTGCGGGTTTTGCACGCCGGGCATGGTGATGTCTGCGGCGGCCCTTCTGAAAGAGAACCCCCAGCCGACCGAGGGCGAGATCCGCGATTACCTTGAGGGCAATATCTGCCGCTGCACCGGGTATCACAACATCGTCAAGGCGATCATGGCGGCGTCCGGTCAGGACGTTGGCGCCGTGGCGGCCGAATAAGACATTTCAGGGAGGAAATGACATGCCCAAGGACATGCCCAGAGAAGGTGGCATCGGCGACAGCACGAAACGCCGCGAGGATATCCGCTTCTTGACCGGAGCGGGCAATTACACCGACGACATCAATATCAACGGCCAGACGCATGCGTATTTTTTGCGCTCGGAAGTGGCGCATGGCAAGATCAACAGCATCGACACGGCCGCGGCTGAGGCGATGGAGGGCGTGGTGAAGATCTTCACCTCGGCTGACTTTGAGGCGGCGGGCGGCATTCCGTGCGGCTGGCAGGTGACGGACCGGCATGGCGAGCCCATGCAGGAACCCAAGCACCCGATCCTGGCCGAGGGCAAGGTGCGCCACGTGGGCGATCCGATTGCTGTGGTGGTGGCCGAAACGCTGGAACAGGCGCGCGATGCGGCCGAGGCGATCGAGCTGGACATCGAAGAGCTGGAACCGGTCCTGAACATGAAGGATGCGCTGAAGGACGGCGCCACCAAGGTGCATGACGATCTGACGTCAAACCTCTGTTATGACTGGGGTTTTGTCGAAGAGAACCGCGAGGCCGTGGACGAGGCGATCAAGAACGCGCATCACGTCACCACGCTGGAGCTGGTCAATAACCGCCTGGTCCCCAACCCGATGGAGCCGCGCGTGGCGGTGGGCGATTATTCCCGCGCGAACGACGAATACACGCTCTATACCACCAGCCAGAACCCGCATGTGATCCGGCTGCTGATGGGGGCCTTTGTGCTGTCCATTCCGGAACATAAGCTGCGCGTCGTGGCCCCGGATGTGGGCGGCGGCTTTGGGTCCAAGATCTATCACTATGCCGAAGAGGCCTTTGTGACCCATGCCTCGAAGGTGATCAACCGTCCGGTCAAATGGACCTGCAGCCGGTCCGAGGCCTTCATCTCGGACGCTCATGGGCGCGATCACGTGACCAAGATCGAACTGGCGATGGACAAGGATTACAAGTTCACCGCCGTGCGCACCGACACCTATGCCAATATGGGCGCCTATCTGTCGACCTTTGCGCCCTCGATCCCGACCTGGCTGCATGGCACGCTGATGGCGGGGAATTACACCACGCCGCTGATCTATGTGAACGTGAAGGCGGTGTTTACCAACACGGTGCCGGTGGATGCCTATCGCGGCGCGGGCCGCCCCGAGGCGACCTTCCAGCTGGAGCGTGTGGTGGACAAGGCCGCGCGCGAGATCGGGATGGACCCGGCCGAGCTGCGGCGTCTGAACTTCATCAAGCCCGAGCAGTTCCCCTATGACACGCCCGTGGCGGTGACCTATGACACCGGCAACTACCACGCGACGCTGGATAAGGCGCTGGAGATGACCGACTATGCGAACTTTGAGGCGCGGGCGGCGGAAAGCAAAGCGCGCGGCAAGCTGCGCGGCTATGGCCTGGCGCACTTCATCGAGGCTTGCGGCATCGCGCCGTCGAACCTTGTGGGTCAGCTGGGCGCGCGTGCGGGCCTGTATGAATCTGCCACCGTGCGGGTGAATGCGACCGGATCCATCAGCGTCTTTACCGGCTCTCACAGCCACGGTCAGGGGCACGAGACGACCTTTGCGCAGGTCGTGTCGGAAATGATCGGCATTGATGTCAGCCAGATCGACATCGTGCATGGCGATACCTCCAAAACGCCGATGGGCATGGGTACTTACGGGTCCCGGTCCATCGCGGTGGGCGGCAGCGCCATGGTCCGCGCGACCGAGAAGATCATCAACAAGGCCAAGACCATCGCGGCCCACCTGCTGGAGGCCTCGGAGGCGGATATCGAGCTGAAGGATGGCCAGTTCAGCGTGGCGGGCACCGATAAATCCGTGGCCTGGGGCGATGTGACCCTGGCCGCTTACGTGCCGCATAACTACCCGCTGGAGAACCTGGAGCCGGGGCTGGAGGAGACGGCATTTTACGATCCGTCGAACTTCACCTATCCCTCGGGTGCCTATGTCTGCGAGGTCGAGGTGGACCCCGATACCGGCAAGGTTGAGATCCTGGGCTTCACCGCGGCGGATGACTTTGGCAACGTGATCAATCCGATGATCGTGGCCGGACAAGTCCATGGCGGTGTTGCGCAAGGTATCGGCCAGGCCATGCTGGAGAACACCGTCTACGATGAAAACGGCCAGCTTCTGACCGGGTCCTTCATGGATTACGCCATGCCGCGCGCGTCGGATGTGCCGTTCTATGACGTGGATCATTCCTGCCAGACGCCCTGCACGCACAACCCGCTTGGTGTGAAAGGCTGCGGCGAGGCGGGGGCTATCGGCAGCCCGCCTGCGGTGGTCAACGCGGTGATCGATGCGCTGCAGCGCGGTGGTTACAACGTGGATCATATCGACATGCCTGTCAGCCCCGCGCGGGTCTGGGAAGCGATGCAGCAGGGCTGAGGCTCTTTTCCCCGGCGGCGTGGCGCGTGCCGCGCGGCCGGGACATGAGTATTTATGGAACAAAGAAGCGGAATGGGGCGCGGCCCCTGACGTTTTGGGAGGAGAAAAGAGATGTATAACTTCGACTTCGTGAAGCCTGCGTCGGTGGGCGAGGCCGTGGAGGCCCTGAAATCAGAGGATGCCCAGCCCCTGGGCGGCGGTCAGACCCTGCTGCCAACGATGAAGCAGCGCTTGGCGATGCCCACGTCCCTGGTCAGCCTGTCGGGCATTGCCGAGATGCAGGGGGTGACGTCCGCGGGCGGCACCCTGACCGTGGGCGGCGCGACCACCCATGCCGCCGTGGCTGCGGGTGCGGGGGATTACCCTGCGCTGGCGGCGCTGGCGGGCGGGATCGGCGATCCGGCGGTGCGCAATCGCGGCACCATCGGTGGCTCGGTCGCCAATAATGACCCGGCGGCGTGTTATCCTTCGGCGGTGCTGGCCTCGGGGGCGACGGTTGTGACATCCGCGCGCGAGATCGCGGCGGATGATTATTTTGACGGCATGTTCGGCACCGCGCTGGAGGAGGGCGAGATCATCACCGCCGTCCGCTTCCCGATCCCGCAGGCGGCCAGCTATCAGAAGTTCGAGCAACCCGCCTCGCGCTTTGCGCTGTGCGGCGTCTTCGTGGCCAAATATGCTGGCGGCGTGCGCGTGGCCGTGACCGGGGCCGGCAATGACGGCGTGTTCCGCTGGTCCGAGGCCGAAGAAGCGCTGTCGGCCAACTTCAGCCCCGCTGCGATTGAAGGCCTGTCGTTGCCAGCCGATGACATGATCACCGACATGCACGGCACCGGCGCCTACCGCGCCCACATCGCAAAGGTTCTCACCAAACGCGCCGTCGAGGCCTGCTGAGACAACAACCAAACATAAACCCCAAAACAAAAGGCCCCCAAAGTCAGGGGGCCTTTTTTGATGTGAAACGTGGTGAAATGGCCGTGAACATTCAGGCTGTCAAAACCGACAGCAAACGGCGGAAGCGTCCGCGTCCAGATGACATGGCAGAGCGCAACTCCGGGGTTGGTATCCGTTAATGCCCGGCCCGGCTACTGCCGCTTCAGAAAAGGGCGGTTCAGACCTTTTCTGCGCGGCGGGCGGCGATGATCAGGGGGACGCAGCGGGTGGCGTCATCGTGGATCGAGACGCAGTCAAGGCATTGGAAACACTCGGAATACTGGATGTCGCCCTTGGGGGTGATCGCCTGGTACTGGCATTTGACCCGGCACAGCTGGCAGGGCGAGCCGCATTCGGACCGGCGGGCGATCCAGTCCCGGCCTCGGATCAGACCTCCGATCGCCATAACGGCGCCCAGAGGGCAGACATAGCGGCAGAAGCCCTTGAACAGAACCGTGGCTGACAACAGCCAGAACGCGGCATAGGCGACATAGTACCATTCGCGGACAAAATAGGTGGTGATGGCGGTTTTGAAGGGCTCAACCTCGGCCGCCTTGTCGATCTGGTCGGGGACCAGGAAGGTGACGCCGATCAGTCCGGCCAGCACGACGTACTTCACCTTTTTCAGGGCACCGTCCCAGCGTTTGGACAAACGGATCTGCGGAAGGCGCAGCAGACGGCCCAGATGGTGGGCGAATTCCTGCAAGGCACCGAACGGGCACAGCCAGCCACAAAACAGCCCGCGCCCCCAGAGGACAAAGCCCACGATCGCCGCCGCCCAAACGGCCAGCGAGAACGGATCATACAGCAGGAAGGCAAAGCTGCCGCCCTCGAGCGCGGTGCGCAGGGTGCCCAGGACGGTGACGATGGACAGCTGCCCCTGACCCCACCAGCCCACAAAGCCCAGAACAATCGCCAGCGTGGCCAGACGCACGGGTGTCAGCACACGGCGGCCTGCCATCTGGCTTTGACGCAGCAGCAGCGCGGCAAGCATCCCGACCAGAAGCACGCCAAGCACGATCATGTCGGTTTGGCGGCTGCGCAGAGCCTCAAGCCACGGGGGTGCGGGTTTGGGCACGTGCGGACGGGCATAAAACCTTTCGGGCGCCTGATGGGGAATGGTGATGGTTTGCGTGCCGATCTGTGGCTGAAAGATCCCATGCGCGCGGGTGGCGCTGAGGTGCAATTCCCACTTCGAGGCAGGATCAAAGCCCAGACGCCTGTCGGTACGGAGGATCAGCGCGGTGCCGTCGGGCGCGTCGGGCACAAGATCAATCAACAGGTCTGAATCTCGCAAGGCCACTGGCAGCCCGTTTTGCGACGCACTAAGCAGATCGGGCGCGGTGTTGCGGACGAAATCGGCGCTGACAAGGCCATGCCGGGCGGTTTCGATCACAAGGATTGGCTCGTCATCGGGGGAGATGGTCAGGAACTGCTCAAGCTCGGCCAGACCTGCGGGGGTCAGAACCGCGCGCGCCACGGAACGCGGGCCGATATCTACAACCCACAGATCCAGATAGGCCTCGTCCGGGTAATCGCGGGCCTCGGGGTCGTCATCTTCCCACAGGGTTCCGGCAAAAAGCGCGTCCAATTCGGCATTGGTGACGCGCTTGTGGGTGACGATGCCCTGGGCGACCAGATCGTCCCAGCTTAGGTCTTCATCCACGGTTGGATCGGGATGGGCAGGCGGCCCCGAGGCCAGCCCCTGCATCTTTTCACGCGCCACGGCCAGTGCAGCGCCCAGAATGGATTCATGCGCGATCCGGACGCTGGCCGTGGCCTTGGTCACCCCGTCCAGATAGACCAAAGAGCCGCCGCTGCCTGCATCACCGTAGGGCGTGCCAACTACGATGGACGAGGCGATGGACAGCCCGCGGTATTGTTCCAGAAACTTGTGAAACGGCGCGTCCCCAAGACCCGAGACGAAGATCGGCTCGTTATGCTCGATCATCCGCACATCCAGGATAGTGCCTTCAAGGTCCAGCACGACCAGCATGTTGATCGTTGCACCTGAAAAGCCGGGCAGAGGGGCAAGTGGTGCGGTTTCAAAGACATAGCCCGCCTCGGCCCCGCCTGAATTCAGCAGGCTGTAGACGCCCTTATCGTTCAGAGGCTCGCCCAGGGAAAAGGGCGGCATGATCATCTCGGCCAAGGCCTGTGGGGACAGCGGCTCGGCCCCGCTTGGGCGGGAGGCGAACAGCATCAGGATGCCTACGAATAGGGTCAGTATCAAAGCGCGCATGGGCCGAGGCTAGGAACAGGTCCGTCGCGGGGATATTCGACATTGGTCGGATAGGGGCCAAGGCACACGTCAAGGGGTTTGGGGTCTTACGACCATTGTATAGTTTCGGCGGTAGGGCGCGCGAACTAGTCTGACAGGGCAATAAACCCGCCAGCGGAGGAGAATCGAATGGCCTGGACAACACCCAAGATCAAAGAAGTGAACTGCGGCATGGAAATCAACATGTACGCCCCGTCCGAGGATGAAGGCGGCCGCGGCCACGAGCCCGACCTGTTCTAAGACACCAACCGGAAAGCGGAGCCTGTCATGAAGTTCTTGGTATTGGGCGCCGCTGCCGGCGGAGGGTTGCCGCAATGGAATTGCGGCTGCCCGAACTGTAATGACGCCAGGGCCGGGCGCATCCCGGCCTCAGGGCAATCATCTCTGGCGGTTTCCGTGGACGGGCAAACGTGGGCTGTGCTGAACGCGTCGCCCGATATCCGCCAGCAGATGCAGGCCAGCCCTCGGATGCATCCGCGTTCCTTGCGCGATACACCCGTGGGTTCGGTCCTGCTGACCAACGGAGACATCGACCACATTGCGGGCCTGCTAAGCCTGCGCGAACAGACGCCGTTCACGGTGTTCGCCACGGGCGAGATTCACAAGGTTTTGGCGGACAACGCCATATTCGACGCGGTGAACCGGGATGTAGTGCCGCGCGAAACCATCGCCTTGGATCAACCGTTCCAGATCCTGCCGGGGCTGACCGCCACCCTGTTCGCTGTACCTGGCAAAGTGCCCCTGTTCATGGAAGGCAAAGAGGTCCAGACTGATCTTGAAGGCGAGCAGACCGTCGGCGTCCGCCTGCAGGACGGCACGAAAACCGCTTACTACATCCCCGGCTGCGCCACAGTGACAGAAAAGCTATTGGGCCAGATCGCGGATGCAGATCAGCTGTTCTTTGACGGTACGCTTTGGGACGATGACGAGATGATCCGCACCGGCACCGGCGTCAAAACCGGCCGCCGCATGGGCCATATACCGATCAGCGGGCCTGACGGGTCAATCGCGCGACTGGAGGGGCTGAAGGCCGCTAAGACCTTCATCCACATCAACAATACCAATCCGATCTGGCAACCGGACAGCCCTCAGCGGGCCTTTGTCACCGGGAACGGCTGGCAGATCGCGGCAGACGGACAGGAGACCGAAGTATGAGCCGCGATAGCCTGGAAAAACGCCTGCGCGCCATTGGCGCCGAGCGTTACCACGACAAACATCCGTTCCACCACCGCCTGCATGGCGGTGAATGCACCCCGGACGAGGTCCGCGCCTGGGTGATCAACCGCTGGGCTTACCAGGCGGCGATCCCGATGAAGGACGCGGCGTTCATGTCCCGTGTCTATGATCCGTCGGTCCGCCGCGAATGGCGCTCGCGGATCGAGGATCATGATGGTGGCATCACCGAAGGCGGCGGCATCCGTCGCTGGTTGAAACTGGCCGAGGCCGTGGGGCTGGACCCTGACTATGTGGCCTCGGGGCGCGGGGTGCTGCCAGCGACGCAATTCGCCGTGGATGCCTATATTCGCTATGTCCGGGATATGCCGCTGTTGCAGGCGGTCGCGTCGTCCCTCACGGAATTGTTCGCGCCGAAAATCCACGAACGCCGGATCGAAGGCCTGCTGGAACATTACGACTTTGCCAACACCGAATCCCTGTCCTATTTCCGCAAACGCCTGACCGAGGCCCCCAAGGACGTAGCCTATGGTCTCGACTGGGTGCTGACCCATGCCGACACCCCTGAAAAAGAGGACATGGCCTGCGAGGCGCTGATCTTCAAAACCGACGTGCTTTGGGCGCAGCTGGATGCGCTGTGGGGGGCTTACGTCGAACCCGGCCGCATTCCGCCGGGCGCCTGGCAACCCGGAGAGGGAATGCTATGAGCCTGAAGATCGCGCCACACGAACGCCCCTATCTGCCGCGCGGTGTGCGGTTGGCACGGGACCGTGTGCGCGATCAGACGGTCTTGCTGGCCCCGGAAAAAGCCGTGGCGCTGGACATGATCGGCGAGGCGATCCTGAGCCGCGTCAACGGGGCGGACACGCTGGACGAGATCGTCAATGACCTGGCCGCCACGTTTCAGGCCCCACGTGAACAGATCGCGGGTGACGTGCAGCAGTTCCTGCAAGCCCTGCGCGCGCGGGTTTTCCTAAGGGTGCACCCATGACAACACCGCCGCCCATCGCCATGCTGGCCGAGCTGACGCATCGCTGCCCGCTTGCCTGCCCTTATTGCTCCAATCCCACGGAACTGCTGACAAAAGACTCCGAACTGGACACCGAAACCTGGGCCGATGCCTTCCGTCAGGCGGCGGATATGGGTGTGCTTCAACTGCATTTGTCGGGTGGCGAACCTGCCTCGCGTCCTGATTTGGTGGATCTCACGCAGGCCGCGCATCAGGCCGGGCTTTATACCAACCTGATCACCAGCGGCATCGGTCTGACCCCGAAACGGCTGGACGCGCTCGAGGCCGCCGGGCTGGACCACGTACAGCTGTCCATGCAGGGCACGACGGCTGATCTGGCCGATTGGATTGGCGGCTACAAGGGCGGGTTTGACCGCAAGCTGAAGGTCGCCGAAGAGCTGAAACAACGCGGCATTCCCCTTACGCTGAACGCTGTGATGCATCGCCATAACCTGGATGATCTGGACCGCACGATCGAGATGGCCGTTGATCTGGGCGCGCGTCGGCTGGAGGTCGCCTGCGTTCAGTTCCACGGCTGGGCGACGGAAAACCGCGGCATGTTGCTGCCGACCCGCGAACAGACGGAGGCGACGAAACAGAAGGTTGCCGAAGCTGCGGAACGGCTGCAGGGCGTGCTGGCCTTCGACTTTGTCCCGCCCGATTACTATGCCGATTATCCCAAGGCCTGCATGGGCGGTTGGGGCAGCGCGGGGCTGAACATCGCACCCGATGGCAGCGTTCTGCCGTGCCACGCGGCGCAGCTGATCCCGCATCTGGAATTTGACAACGTCGCCGACAAACCTCTGGCCGAAATCTGGTACGACAGCCCGGCTTTCAACGCCTATCGCGGCGATGCCTGGATGCCGGACACCTGCAAATCCTGTGACCGAAAAGAGATCGACTTTGGTGGTTGTCGGTGTCAGGCCCTGATGATTGCCGGGGATGCCAGCGCCGTTGATCCGGTTTGCGGCAAGTCTCCGCATCATGGGCGCGTTCAGGAATTGTTGGAAGCCGCCATGCAGGGCGATCAGACCGAGTTCAACTATCGCCGGATGCCCGCGCGGGGCGCTTAGAACAGCCGGGGCACCCCGTCCGCGCCGTGCACCTTTTCCACCACGCCCGCGCGCAGGGATCGGCCAATACGATGAGCCAGCTCTGACCAGGCTGCGGCCTGATCGGGGCGCAGCTCCAGGCGCAGGGTCAGATCAAACAGACCCAGCCATGGATCAAACATGCCGGGACGGACATTTCCGGCCTTGCGGTGGACGGCCAGCGGATTGCCGTCATAGTCGCGTTCGTTCAGAATCGCGTTGGCCCAAAAGCGGATGATCTTCTCTTCATGGCTGTCCCAATCCGTGACATGCGCGGCAAAGACCGGCCCCAGCCCCGGATGCTGGCGCACCAAGGCATAGAACGCATGCACAACGCGGGCGATCTCGTCCCGCGTGATGTCGAATTTGGCAAGGTTTGCGGTCAATTCTGTCTCCATCCAGGCTGCCCCAAGTGCTTAGGGCCCACGATGCCAGCCTACCAGATGCCAAAGCGCCGCGCATTCCCCTATGGACGCCCCAGCGCCACAGGCTTATAACGCGGGCCATGATGCATCTGACCGCGATCATTATTCGAATTAGCAGCCCGGCGCTCTGATACCTTGAGCCGCCGGGACAAGGCGTATGGGATACCGCGCCGCCCCCCAACACCCAGACAGACCAATACCATTCGAAGGACGCCCCCGATGTGCGCCGATACACCTGAGTACAAGCAAACTCTGAACCTGCCGCAAACCGATTTCCCGATGCGCGCGGGTCTGCCCAAACGCGAGCCTAACTGGCTGCAACGCTGGGAGGACATGGATATCTATGGCCGCCTGCGCGACAAGGCCAAGGATGGCAGCCGCCAGCCCTTTACCCTGCATGACGGCCCCCCCTATGCCAACGGCCACCTGCATATCGGCCACGCGCTGAACAAGACGATCAAGGACATGATCGTGCGGTCCCACCAGATGATGGGCTTTGACGCGCGCTATGTCCCCGGTTGGGACTGCCACGGTTTGCCGATCGAATGGAAGATCGAGGAACAGTACCGCGCCAAGGGCAAAGACAAGGACGACGTCGATGTCGTTGAATTCCGTCAGGAATGCCGTGCCTTTGCAGATGAATGGGTCGACATCCAGCGCGAGGAATTCAAACGTCTGGGCATCACCGGCAACTGGGATGATCCCTATCTGACGATGGATTTCCATGCCGAAGCGGTGATCGCGGACGAATTCATGAAGTTCCTGATGAACGGCACGCTGTATCAGGGCTCGAAGCCCGTGATGTGGTCGCCGGTGGAAAAGACCGCGCTGGCCGAGGCCGAAATCGAATACCACGACCACCAGTCGCACACGATCTGGGTGCCGTTTGGTTTCGGCAGTGCTGAACCAACGATGAAAGAAGTGAAGCCCGGCGAAACGATATTGCCTTTGGCTGAAAGTGGCGCCCGCGTGGTCATCTGGACCACGACCCCTTGGACGATCCCCTCGAACAAGGCCGTCGCGTACAATCCGAAGATCGCTTACGGCCTGTATCGCGTGGATGCCACCGAGGAAGAAAGCTGGACCAAACCCGGTGATCTGTATGTGTTCGCCGATGCTCTGGCCGAGGACGCGCTGACTAAATCCCGCGTGACCGAGTTCACCCGTGTTCGCGGCGTGGATGTGGCCGAATTTGAGGGCGCGGTTCTGAACCACCCCTTCGCCGGCCTCGAAGGCGCCGAAGGGTTCTGGGATTACGACGTGCCGATGATCGACGGCGACCATGTCACCGATGATGCGGGCACGGGCTTTGTGCATACCGCACCCAGCCACGGTGCGGACGACTATGAATGCTTCGTCAAGCGCAACTGGATCGACCGCATGACCCACAATGTGGGCGAGGATTCCGAATTCCTGCCCCATGTGCCCTTCTTTGCCGGGCTGCGCGTGTTCAACCACAAGGGCAAGGAAGACAAGGCCAACCCGGCCGTGATTGCCAAGCTGGTCGAGGCCGGTGGAATCATCGCACGTGGCCGGGTGAAACACTCGTATCCGCATAGCTGGCGCTCCAAGGCGCCGGTGATCTTCCGCAACACGCCGCAGTGGTTTGCCGCCATCGATAAACCGGCGGGGGGGGACGATACCTATGGCAAAACGATCCGCGAACGGGCGCTGACCTCGATCGACGAGCTGGTGAAATTCACCCCGCAGACCGGGCGCAACCGCCTGTTCTCGATGATCGAAACGCGCCCCGACTGGGTGCTTTCGCGTCAACGCGCCTGGGGCGTGCCGCTGACTTGTTTCGTCAAGAAGGACACTCTGCCGACGGCGGATGATTTCCTGCTGCGCGATCCGGCTGTGAATGCCCGCATCGTCGAAGCTTTCGACGCCGAAGGGGCCGATTGCTGGTACGCCGACGGCGCCAAGGAACGGTTCCTGGGCAACGACTATAACGCCGACGAGTGGGAACAGGTCTTTGACGTGCTGGACGTGTGGTTCGACAGTGGCTCGACCCATGCCTTCGTGCTGCGCGACCGTGAAGACGGCACCGCAGACGGCATCGCCGATGTCTATATGGAAGGCACCGACCAGCACCGCGGTTGGTTCCATTCGTCCTTGCTGCAAGCTTGCGGCACCAAGGGCCGCGCGCCCTATCGCAACGTGGTCACGCACGGGTTCACCCTGGACGAGAAGGGCAACAAGATGTCCAAATCCTTGGGCAACACCATCGTGCCGGAAAAGGTCGTGCAGCAATACGGTGCCGACATCCTGCGTTTGTGGGTTGCCCAGACGGACTATACCGCTGACCAGCGGATCGGGCCGGAAATCCTGAAAGGGGTCGCCGACAGCTATCGCCGTTTGCGCAACACGATGCGGTTCATGCTGGGCAGCCTGGCGCAGTTCGATGAATCGCAGCGGGTTGACCCTGCGGACATGCCCGAGTTGGAACAATGGGTGCTGCACCGTCTGGCCGAGCTGGATCACAAGGTCCGTTCGGGCTATGCGGCGTTCGATTTTCAGGGCGTGTTCAGCGCGGTGTTCAACTTTGCCACCGTTGATCTTTCGGCCTTCTATTTCGACATCCGCAAGGACGCGCTGTATTGCGATGGTGATACGGACCGTGCCCGCGCGGCCCGTACCGTGCTGGACATCCTGTTCCACCGCCTGACCAGCTGGCTGGCCCCGATTCTGGTTTTCACCATGGAAGAGGTCTGGCTGGAGCGGTTCCCCGGCGATGACAGCTCGATCCACCTGACGGATATCCCTGAAACGCCTGCTGATTGGCTGAACGAGCCTCTGGCCGCGAAATGGGCCGAGGTGCGTCGCGCCCGCCGCGTGGTCACCGCCGCGCTGGAAATCCAGCGGACGGACAAGGTGATCGGTGCCTCGCTTGAGGCCGCGCCGGTTGTGCATATTCGCAACGAAGACATGCTGGAGGCGCTGAAAACGGTGCCTTTCGACGATATCTGCATCACCTCGGGCATGTCGCTGACCGCTGATCCGATCCCGGCCGAAGCCTTCCGTATGCCCGAGATCGAGGGCGTCGGTGTGGTGTTCGAAAAAGCCGAGGGTGACAAATGTCAGCGCTGCTGGAAAATCCTGCCGGATGTGGGCACTCATGGCCACGCAGGCACCTGCAAACGCTGCGACGAGGCCCTGGGCTGAGTTGCCTGATATCTAACGGACGGCCCCGCTGATTGGCGGGGCCGTTTTCGTTTCAGATACGCTCGGGTACGATCTGTTGGACGATCCCGACCAACAGCAGATAAAGCGTGGTCACTACCAGCCCCCAATGCACCCAAACCGGGGACGAGAACTCGGCCCAGGCGGCAAGCCCGGCCAGCAGCGTCCAGGCCAGCGCCACGGGCAGCGACAGTTTGCGCCAACGCTTTGTGCGGATGGGGTGAATGAACCTAAACGGCAGGAACATAGCGACAGCCAGCACGCTGACCAGCCCCAGCATCACCCAGAAATTGGGCTGCAGCGCGAACAGGACCAGGACCACCATATTCCAGCATCCAGGGAACCCGTGAAAGGAATTGTCCTTTGTTTTCATGCGGCTGTCCGCAAAGTACAGCACGCTTGTGAAAGAGATCACGATGATCGCAAACCACCCTGTCCAGCCCGGCAACAGCCCTGATTGGAAAAGCGCGAAGGCGGGGATGAAAACATAGGTCAGGTAGTCGATGATCAGGTCCAGCAGCGCTCCGTCAAAACGGGCGGCATAATGTTTGACATGATATCGGCGGGCCAGCGGACCGTCGATGCCATCCACGGCAAAGGCAACGACCAGCCAAAGGAACATCACGCTCCAGTTTTCCTGGGCGGCGGCCAGCATGGCCAGCATCGCGAACACAGCACCCGTTGCCGTAAGCAGGTGGACGGACAGGGCCTTGGTTTCGTTGGTCAGTGTCATTTGGGCCCCCTAGGCCTTGGGATGCGTGCGTTGATAGACATCCATCAGCCGATCCAGGTCCACCGCAGTATAGGCCTGCGTGGTCGAGAGCGACGCATGCCCCAACAGTTCCTGGATGGCGCGCAAATCTCCGCCCGCGTTCAGCAGGTGGGTAGCAAAGCTGTGGCGCAGCGCATGTGGCGTGGCGCTGGCGGGCAGGCCCAGCTGGCGGCGCGTGGCTTCGGTAACTTTCTGGATCTGCCGAGGGTTCAAGGCCCCCCCGCGCACACCGCGAAACAGGGCAAAATCGGGCTCGGTCGTGTAAGGGCACAGTTCGACATAGCGCGCGACGGCCTGACGGGCGACAGCGACCACGGGGACAATGCGTTCCTTGCCGCCCTTACCAATGATGCGCAGGGTCTCGGCGATGGGAAAATCACGGCCCTGCAGAGCCAGCACCTCGGAAATCCGCAGCCCGCACCCATAAAGCAGCGTCAGTACCGCCGTATCCCGCGCCGCCACCCAGTCCGAGCCGGATTGCAGCTGCACCGTATCAATCATGTCGCGCGCGGCGTCCTCGTCCAGAGGGCGCGGCAGCTTGCGATGGAACTTGGGCGAGCGCGTGGACAGAACGGCGGTTGGGTCGAAACCTTCACGTTCTGAAAGCCAGCGGAAGAACGTCTTTACGGCCGAGAGCTTGCGCGCCAGTGATCGGGGCGCAATCCCCGTGCTGCGGCTGCGGGCCATCCATGCCCGCATGTCCGAGATGGTGACACGTTCCAGCGCCCGCAGCCCCTGCGGTTCGCCCTTATGCTCGGTGATGAAGGACAGAAACTCGGCCACATCGCGGCGATAAGCGTCCAAGGTGTTGTCCGAGGCGCCGTTGAGCGCCTTTTGCCCCTCCAGCCAGTTTTGCAGGGCGTCCCGTGCAGCCGGAGAGATCAGGCTCATGCCAGCCAGCGACGCATGGTGCGTTCGAACACGCCAGCAAAAAAGCCCAAAAGATCAGTGCCTTGTTGTGGGCTGAATTGATGCGGGTCTTCGGAACCCAGAACCAGCATGCCGGGCAGGCGATTGGGGCCGAAATCAAGGGTCATGCAGGCCTCGGAGCGCACGAAACCGGCCTCTTCGCCATAGATTTGCAGATCGCCCTCGTGAACCTGGCGCAGGGTGACTTGCCGTTGCGGTGCGTTGCGCCCGCCAGACAGGTAATCCCGAATATAGCCCGCATGGGCCACGGACAGCACACTGCCCAGGCGCTTCAGAACGGGGTCTTCATCGGTTTGGGCAGTTTCCAGAACCAGCTTGATACAGTCGACGCGCAGCACCTCGGCGACGGGGCCGGCCAGATCTTTCAGAAATGCCTCGAAGCTGGTTGGCTCCAGCATTTGCAGGATGGCACGGTGCACTTGGTTGGTGCCGGCAAGGTTTTCATAGGCGGCGGCGATCACGCTGCGATGGGTGTCCTCCAGCCGGTCCAGCCGGGTTTCCAGACGTTCCATGGCGACACCGCGCAGATCGACGATATTGCTGCCCATCGCGCGTTCATTGGCGGCAACAAGGGCGCGCATCAGGTCCTTGTCGTCCAGTATAACATCTGGTTCTGCGATGATTTTCTCACGCAGGGAGTCGTCGATGACGGGCTTTGTGCTCATGTCTGCCTCTTGGTCTTTGCCGGGACCATAACAAATATGCCCCGGCATTTCCTTAAGTTTTTTCACGCAGGCAGAGGCCCGCCAACAGCGGATCAGAGGATTTTGATATCCGCAGCCTTGATATCAGCCAGGAAGGTCGCCAGGCCCTTGTCGGTCAGCGGGTGGTTGATCAGCGACTTGATGACTGCGGGCGGTGCGGTCATGACGTCGGCGCCGATGCGGGCGCAATCCAGCACGTGGTTCACCGAACGGATCGAGGCGGCCAGCACCTCGGTTTCGAACCCGTAGTTGTCATAGACGGTGCGGATGTCCTCGATCAGCTCCATGCCGTCCATCGCAATATCATCCAGGCGGCCGATGAAGGGGCTAATGAACGTGGCGCCGGCTTTCGCGGCCAGCAGGGCCTGGTTTGCGCTGAAGCATAAGGTGACGTTGACCATTTTGCCTTCGTCGCTCAGTACTTTACAGGCTTTCAGGCCGTCCCAGGTAAGCGGGACTTTCACGGCGATGTTTTCGGCGATATCGGCCAGTTTGCGGCCTTCGGCAATCATCTGGTCTGCTTCGGTGGCGGTCACCTCGGCGGACACCGGGCCGCTGACCAGATCACAGATTTCCTTGGTGACTTCCAGAATGTCACGGCCGGATTTCTTGATCAGCGAAGGGTTGGTGGTCACACCGTCGACCATGCCCAAAGCGTTCAGCTCGGCGATGGCGTCGATCTCGGCGGTATCAACAAAAAATTTCATGTCAGGGGCCTCAGTTCGGTTGGACTTTGCTGAGGTCAGGCTTTACCCCAAAGGGAATGAACCCGAAACCCTTTTCACCGGATGGAACGTGAGCCAGGCGGAATTCTATAGCGAGGGTACGCTGGTCGGCGTTCTGACCACGCAACCGATCGACAGGGTGCTGGACTACAAAGCACCCGAGGGCGGCTGCCTGCCCGGCGCATTCGTCGAGGTGCCTTTGGGCCCGCGCAAGGTGCTGGGTGTGGTCTGGGGGCCCGGCAAGGGGGATTATGACCGGTCCAAGATCCGGTCAATCATGCGGGTGCTGGACGTGGCCCCCATGCGCGAGGAAATGCAGCTGTTCCTGCAACGCGCCGCCGACTACACACTGACGCCCATGTCCGCGATGCTGCGGTTGGCGACACGCGCGCCGGGGCTCAGCGATCCTCCGTCGATGCAAAAGGTGTACCGCGCAGGCGGGCGCGAACCGGACCGGATGACCGACGCCCGCGGCCGGGTGCTGGACGTGCTGGATGAATATGGGGGGTTGGCCTTTACTTTGAAGGAACTGGCCGAACATGCGGGCGTGTCCACGGGCGTTGTGAAGGGGCTTGTCAAACAGGGCGCCGTCTTGGAAGAGGACCGCCCCCGCGATCTGCCCTTTCCACGAATGGACGCAGATCACGCCGGCAAAGAGCTGACGGGCGATCAGGCTGCTGCCGCTGATTCCCTGCGCGCCGCCATTCAGACCGATCAGTATGGCACCACTCTGCTGCGCGGTGTCACCGGATCGGGTAAAACCGAGGTGTACCTGGAGGCCGTCGCCGAATGTCTGCGCCGGGGCCGTCAGGCTTTGGTGCTGCTGCCGGAAATCGCGCTGACCGCTGAGTTCCTGACCCGCGTGCAGGCTCGGTTCGGCACTAAGCCTGCTGAATGGCATTCCGGCGTCACCATGACTGAACGCCGCCGCATCTGGAAAATGGTGGGGCAGGGGGGCGCTCAGGTGGTGATTGGCGCGCGGTCTGCCCTGTTCCTGCCCTATCAGAACCTTGGCCTGATCGTTGTGGATGAGGAACACGATACCTCGTACAAACAAGAAGACGGGGTGATGTATAACGCCCGCGACATGGCCGTGCTGCGCGCCAGTATCTGCGGTGCTCAGGTGGTGCTGGCCTCGGCCACGCCGTCGCTTGAAAGCTGGACCAATGCCGAGGCCGGGAAATACCATAAACTGACCCTGACCAGCCGTTATGGTGCTGCGGTGATGCCCGATATGCGCGCGATTGACATGCGGGGGGAAAAGCTGCCCTCGGATCGCTGGATTTCTGGCTCCTTGCAGCGAGAGGTTCTGGCGCGGGTCGAAAAAGGTGAACAATCCCTGCTTTTCATTAACCGCCGGGGCTATGCGCCGATTACGCTGTGCCGGGCTTGCGGGCATCAAATCGGCTGTGATCATTGCGACGCGCGGATGGTCGAGCACCGGTTCCTGAAACGTCTGGTCTGTCACCAATGCGGCGAAAGCAAACCGATGCCCGAGGTTTGTCCCAGTTGCGAAGTTGAGGGGCGCCTGGCCCCTGTTGGCCCCGGTGTCGAACGCCTTAGCGAAGAGGCGCAGGCGCTATTCCCGGATGCGCGGGTGGTGACGCTCAGCTCGGACATGTTCGGGTCAGCCCGCGCGCTGAAGGCCCAGATTCAGGACATCGCCGAGGGCGCCGCCGACATCATCATCGGCACGCAGCTGGTCGCCAAGGGGCATAACTTTCCGCTGCTGACGCTGGTGGGGGTGATTGACGCCGATCTGGGTCTGCAAGGATCTGACTTACGTGCGGCCGAACGAACGTTCCAGTTGATGCGACAGGTGGCGGGCCGCGCGGGGCGCACAGAACGCAAGGGGCTGGCGCTTTTGCAGACCTATCAGCCCGAACACCCGGTGATCCGTGCGATCATTGCGGGGGACGAGGAAGGGTTCTGGCAGGCCGAGGCGGACGAGCGCCGCCTTGCCCATGTCCCGCCTTTCGGGCGGATGGCGGGGATCATCCTGTCCTCGACCGATGTGCAGGACGTGTTCGATCTGGGTAATGAAATGGCGCGGCGCGACGGTCCGCTCAGGCAGATCGGAGCGCAGGTTTTCGGGCCCGCGCCCGCACCAATTGCGCGTGTCCGTGGCCGTCACCGTGTGCGGCTGCTGATCAAGGCCGACAAGGGCGCGCCTTTGCAAGGCGCGATTGCCCGTTGGCTGACCCAGTTCAAGCCGTCAAACCAGACCCGGATCAGCGTCGATATCGACCCGCAAAGCTTCTACTGACGCTATTCCGCGGCTGAGCGGCGCAGCGCCGGTTGATCCAGCAACAGGTCGGTGGCCATCGCGCCGATCCACATGCAGAACAGCGCCAGCCATGCCGTCCCTGCAAAGACCGACCCACCGGTGACGCCCGCCCCGATGGCGCAGCCGCCAGCCAGCATTGCGCCGAACCCCATCAGCACGGCCCCTGTCATGGATCGGCGCATCATGGATTCGTCGGAAAAGCCCTGGAACTTGAACTCGCCCTTCAAAAAGGATGACACGAACGAGCCGATCACCACGCCGGGCACCAGCCCGACCGAGAATTGCAGAACCTCGTTCCGATCCAGAAAGAACATCAACGTATGAGCGGACGGCCCCGAGAAGGTGACGCTTTCGACGGTGACCGGGTCAAAGGCGATCTGTGACAGCGCATAGGTGCTGACCCAGCCCACTGCCACTGCAAAGCCCACGCCCGCGCCAAAGAACAGGCGGCTGACGGTGATCTGGTTGCGCCACGACAGAACCAGCGCCAATACGGCGAACAAAAGCCCAATGGCCAGCCCGCCCCACTCGGGCAGGCCGATAAAGGCGATCAGGTCCAGGTTACGTCCGCCCGTCGTGACCCACATCGAAGCGATGGAGTTGCGAAACTCCGACAGGATGCCGGACAGGCTCATTTGCGCAACCACAGCAAAGATCAGCCCCGACACGACCGAGCGCAGGTTTCCCGTGGCCGCCAGCACCAGCAGACGCCCCGAGCAGCCGCGCGCCAGCACCATGCCGACGCCGAACAACAGGCCTCCGATGATGGCGCCGGACCAGCTGCCGGGAATGGCCATCTGGCGGGCGTCAGCAGCGTTGAACAGGCCCAGCAGCTGCGCGGCCTGCACCCAGACGATCGCGGTGGAAATGGTCAGGAACCACACCGCCACCTTGTCGCCCAACTGACCGCGGGCAAATTCCACCGTGGCCGCGCGCAGGCAAAATCGCGAGCGTTGGGCCGAGATACCAAAGATGATACCGGTGATGACCCCCAGAAGGGCAGCGGTGGGGGCTTCTCCGATTTTTTCAACGATGGCCAGAATGTCCATGGGCGCGGTCCTCTTTGAATTTCGGGGGGTGGTGACATGAACATATTCAGATTTCATTGATTCAGATCATGCTGCGCACGATCCCGCCGATGTTTGCGCACACATGCACAGTGACGGTTCGTCACATACTCTCGCCAAACCGGAATTAGAGGCGTAAGGGGAATGCATGTTACGCGTGATCCCTCTTGATCAGGCCCGCGAGATGCCGCTTTGGCGCCGCCCTGTGGCCCTGTTGTTCCTGATGGCTGCGGCCATGCCCGTGGCCTTTGCCACATGGTCGGCCCTGCTGAACAACTTCGTAATCGAGGTCGCAAGTTTTGATGGCGCGGACATCGGCTGGCTGCATACGGTCCGCGAGATTCCCGGATTTTTCGCCATCGGCGTGATCGCCCTGATCATGTTCATCCGCGAGCAGGTATTGGGCGTCGTGGCGCTGATCCTGCTGGGGGTGGCAACGGCCGTAACCGCGTGGTTCCCTTCGCTGGGCGGGATTTTGACGATCACCATGCTCAGCTCGATCGGCTTTCATTACTATGAGACTGTAAACCAGTCGCTGCAGCTGCAATGGCTGCCCAAGGACAGGGCGCCGCAGACGCTGGGGTGGTTGATGGCGGCAGGCTCGGCTGCGACGCTTGTGGCCTATGTGCTGATTGTGCTTAGCTGGGAAAGCCTGGGCCTGACCTATAACCTGGTCTACATGCTGGCCGGGGGTGTCACGGCCGCGATTGCCCTGTTCTGTCTGCTGGCTTATCCGCAATTCGAGGCGCCAAACCCGCAAAAAAAGAAGTTCATCCTGCGCCAACGGTATTGGCTGTACTATGCGATGCAGTTCATGGCCGGTGCCCGCCGTCAGATTTTCGTGGTTTTCGCGGGCTTCATGATGGTTGAACGCTTCGGGTTTGACGTGCACGAGGTCACGGGCCTGTATCTGATCAACCTGGTGGCCAACATGGTTCTGGCCCCCGTTTTCGGAAAGGTTGTCGCGCGGTGGGGCGAACGGCGCGCGCTGGTGTTCGAATATGCCGGTCTGGTCACTGTGTTTGGCCTGTATGGCGGCATCTACTGGTTTGGGTGGGGGGTCGTTCTGGCCTCGGTCCTGTATGTTCTGGATCACATGTTCTTTGCGCTGGCCCTGGCGCTGAAAACCTATTTCCAGAAAATCGCTGATCCGGGCGATATCGCGCCAACGGCGGCCGTCGCCTTTACCATCAATCATATCGCGGCGGTGTTCCTGCCCGCGCTGCTGGGATATTTGTGGCTGGTCTCTCCGGGGGCGGTGTTTGGGCTGGCGGCGGCCATGGCGGCGGT
The DNA here is from genome assembly GCF_965218685.1 of Thalassovita sp. Classification (GTDB taxonomy): domain Bacteria; phylum Pseudomonadota; class Alphaproteobacteria; order Rhodobacterales; family Rhodobacteraceae; genus Thalassobius. The sequence continues at coordinate 1,719,079 of NZ_OZ244657.1, forward strand.
GTCGCTGGGGCTGGCCCTGCTTATCCCACGACATCCCGAACCGGGATACGAGACGATCTTTGCCCGCGGTCTGCCCGCGGCAGCGGAATAGGACCCCATGACTGGACAGGCGAAATTCACCAGTGGCTCGACCATGCGCCACGTCGTCGTCATGACGCTGTCGGGGTCTTTGGGCCTTAGCTTCATGTTCCTTGTGGATTTTCTGGCGCTGTTTTGGGTCAGCCAGTTGAAGGACGAGGCCCTTGTTGCCGCCATTGGTTTTGCCGGGACCATCCAGTTTTTCGTGATCTCGATATCTATCGGCATGATGATCGCCGCTGTTGCGCTGGTCAGCCGAGCCTTGGGGCAGGGGCGCAAACGCCGGGCCCGCAGGATCGCGACCACGGCCATGATTTACGGCGTCTCGGCGCAGGTTGTAATCTCGGTCATCGTGTTTTTCTTCCGCTTTCCGCTGCTGCAGCTGTCGGGTGCCGAGGGCGAGGTGCTTGAGGCCGGGGCCTCGTTCCTGGCAATCTCGCTGCCCTCGTTGCCGTTGATTGCGGCGGGGATGATGGCAGGGGCGATCCTGCGCTCGGTTGGGGACGCACTGCGCTCGATGTTGGTGACGACCTCGGCCGGGGTGTTTGCCATGGGGCTGGACCCGCTTTTCATCCTGTATTTCGGCTGGGGCATAGAAGGCGCGGCCGCCGCGATCGTGCTGTCCCGCGCGGCCATGGCAGTGTTCGGCTTTTACTGGCTGTTGAAAACCCACGACATCCTGGCCAAGCCCTCGCGGCCTGACCTGAGGCTGTATCTGGGCGCTTTTGCAGCCATCGCCATTCCGGGGATCGCCACGCAAATCTCGACACCGTTCGGCAACTGGATTCTCGTTCGCGCCATGGCCGAGCAAGGCGACAGTGCCGTGGCAGGTCTGGGTGTGGTGATGCGCCTGACCATTCTGTCTTTTGGCGGCATCTTCGCGCTGTCAGGCGCGATCGGGGGCATTATCGGGCAGAACGCTGGAGCAGGCCTGAAAGATCGCGTGGCGCGTGCCTATGTCGACGCTCTGAAATTCTGCGCGCTTTATACAGTCATCATCTGGGTGGCGCTGGGCCTGTGTGCCGATTTAGTTGCGGACCTTTTTGGCCTAAGCGGCGAGGGCGCGGCCGTTGTGCGCACATTCTCGTATTACGCGGCGGGGACTTTTGTCTTTACCGGGGCGCTGTTCGTGGCCAATGCGGCCTTCAATAACCTGGGCAAGCCGTTCTGGGCGACCACGGTGAACTGGAGTCGGGACGGGCTGCTGATGGCCCCCCTGGCCTTTGTTCTGGGCGGCATGATGGGGGCCGCCGGAGTGATCCTGGCACAGGCGCTGGCCAATTCCATCGTGGGTATCGGCGCGGGTATTTGGGGCTGGCGCTATGTCCGGTCAGGTCGCGGGATCGGGGCCCCTAGACGGCGCACGGCACCCTGATTGCTTGACCCGGCGGGTTTTGGCGCTTAGGCGCAATGCAGCAGCCTTTGACCGGAGAGCCCAATGCCAACTTTCACCGCCCTGACCACCCTGATGGGAAAAGACCCTGCCCAGGCGCTTGGCCTGGCGATGGAGGAACTGATGCCTGAACCCACCGGCATCGGTGTGTTCGAGATCGAGGATGACTCGGGTCTGTGGGAGGTCGGCGGCTACTTCACCGAAGAACCGGATCAGGCCGGGCTGGCCCTGCTGGCGGCTGCCTATGGGGCCAAGCCCTTTACCGTGTCCGAACTGCCCGAAACCGATTGGGTCGCCAAGGTAAAGCGCGAACTGACGCCGGTGACAGCCGGCCGCTTCTTTGTTTATGGCAGCCACGACGCTGACAAGATCCCCGAGGGGTCTGAGGCGCTGTTGATCGAGGCCGCGATGGCCTTTGGCACCGGCCACCACGGCACCACGCAGGGCTGCCTGCGGGCGCTGGACCGGCTGGCCAATGACGGTGTGGTCTGTGAGAACGTGATCGACGTGGGCTGTGGCACCGCTGTTCTGGCCATGGCGGCTGCGCGTATCTGGCCGAATCCGGCGCTGGCTAGCGACATTGATCAGGTCGCGGTGGACGTGGCCGAGGCAAACGTGCGCGTCAATGATATGGAAGGCCGTGTTCTCTGTCTTGAGGCTGCGGGCTTTGAAAACCCTGTGATCAAGGACAAGGCGCCGTTTGATCTGGTCTTTGCCAACATCCTTATGGCGCCGCTGATCGATCTTGCTCCGGACATGAACCGGTACATGGCCAAGGGTGGCTTTGCGATTCTCTCGGGGATTCTGAACGAACAAGCTGACGCAGTGGTCGATGTTTATGCACAAAATGGCATCAATCTTATTCATCGTGAGGAGATTGGTGAATGGACGACGCTAACGCTGCGCAAATGAAGTCATTTCAAGGCTGAATTGCAGCAGGATTGAGGCCTTGGCCACATTCTTGCCACAATTCAAGGCTACAAAAAGAGCATGTTCTGGTGGGGGCCAGTACAGGAGGCTGCAATGGCCGACAGCTTTAATGAATTCGATGATCGGCTTGCCCGGATCAGCCATAATCGCAATCAAATGAAGCGCGGCTATGCTCTGACAGTGGACCGAGACGGTCTGATTGTTGCTCGTCCCAGATCCCGCCGCTCGGGTTTCCCGTTTAAAATGTTTATGATGTTCGTGGTCGGGTTCGTGGGCTTCAAGATTCTGTTGGTCGCCTTCCTGGGGCTCAGCACTTATGAAAATCGCGTTGCCAATCTGCAAAACGGCACTGCGGTCGAACAAGTTGGCGCGTGGTTTATGCAAGTTGATCCGGTAACGATTGAGCTGGCCGCCACGCTGCGCCCATACATCAGGTAACGTACTCTCAAGTCTCTCACGTCCCTGAATGCAAACAGCCGCCCGTGATCATGGGGCGGCTGTTTACGTTGTTGCAGGGTCGGCAGGGTTATCTGGCATGATTACCCGCGCGCGATCCGGTTGATATCCGAGCGCGACAGACCGATGTCATCCAGTTCGCGATCCGTCAGCTTCGACAGGGCGATCCGGGTGGCGCGGCGCGAATTCCAAGTTTGCACTGCGTCGAAGACCGCGTTGATCGCGCGGGACAGGACATCGGCGATTGCGGTGGCCAGGACGCCACCATTTGCATTGGTGTAGTAGACCATTTCTGGCTCCTATTTCTGGGTTGGTTTAGGGGAAGTGATGTTCCATGCCGCACATAAGCTGCAAAAATAAACGGCACAAGCAGGAGAGTTTGCATAGTTCCTATGCGGTTTGTGCATGGCCTTTGGGGGTGCCAGCGGGGCTGCGAGCCTCACCCAGACGCAATCGGCTTGGCGTTTGTTCTCGTTTCGTGCTAATGCAGTTAAAAACCAAAACAGAGCAGGGAACAGGACAATGCGGGTATTGGGAATCGACCCTGGCCTTCGCAACATGGGCTGGGGCGTGATCGAAGCTGACGGCAGCCGCCTGACCCATATTGCCAACGGGATTTGCCATTCTGTCGGGACCGAGTTGCCCGAACGGCTGCTGTCGCTGCATGAGCAGCTGACCGACGTGTTCAACCGTTTTGCCCCCGATACGGCCGCGGTCGAACAGACCTTCGTGAACAAGGACGCTGTGGGCACCCTGAAGCTGGGCCAGGCCCGCGGGATCGCCTTGCTGGTGCCCGCGCAAGCCGGAATTCCAATCGGTGAATACGCGCCCAACAAGGTCAAGAAAACCGTGGTGGGTGTCGGGCATGCGGCCAAGGTTCAGGTGGACCACATGGTGCGGATGCAGCTGCCAGGGGTCGAGATCAACGGCCCGGATGCGGCGGATGCTCTGGCTATTGCGATCTGTCACGCTCATTATGCCCGCGCGCCCGGTATGGCGCTGAAAGCGAAGGGAACCGCAGCATGATCGGAAAACTCACCGGCCGGATCGAATACCGAACCGACGATCACGTGCTGATCGACGTGCGCGGTGTGGGCTACATCGTATATTGCTCGGACCGGACGTTGGCCGCGTTACCGGGCAATGGCGAAGTTGCCTCGGTCTATACCGAGATGTTGGTGCGCGAAGACCTGATGCAGTTGTTCGGTTTCACGACCCTGCTTGAGAAAGAGTGGCACCGGCTGCTGATCTCGGTTCAGGGGATCGGGGCCAAGGCGTCGATGGCGATTTTGGGGACTCTGGGGGCCGAAGGCGTCGGCCGTGCGATCACCCTGGGTGATATTGCCGCGATCAAAGCGGCCAAGGGAATCGGTCCGAAAACCGCGCAACGTGTGGTGCACGAGCTGAAGGATAAGGCACCGGGTGTGATGGCCCTTGGTGGAACGCTGGCGCAGGCCACGGGCGAGGCGCCGGTTGCGGTGATCGACCCCGAACCTGAACCCACCCCTGCAAGGCCCGCTTCGAAACCTGCCCCGCAGCCCAGCTCGGCCGCGTCGCAATCGGATGCTTTGTCGGCGCTGTCGAACCTGGGCTATGGCCCCTCCGAGGCCGCAACCGCCGTGGCCCAGGCCGCGCAGGACGACCCCGAGGCCGATACCGCGGCGCTGATCCGCGCCGCGCTGAAACACCTGGCGCCGAAAGGGTAACCCATGACCACCCCCGATCCTGCCCTGCGCGCTGACCCGCTGCCCGAGGATAACGACCGCGCCCTGCGCCCGCAGGAACTTGACGCCTTCATCGGTCAGGCCGAGGCGCGCGCGAACCTGAAGGTGTTCATCCAGTCCGCCCGTCAGCGCGGCGAGGCGATGGATCACACGCTGTTTCACGGCCCCCCCGGTCTGGGCAAAACCACGCTGGCGCAGATCATGGCGCGCGAGCTGGGGGTGAATTTCCGCATGACCTCGGGGCCGGTGCTGGCCAAGGCAGGCGATCTGGCGGCGATCCTGACCAATCTGGAAGCGCGCGATGTGTTGTTCATCGACGAAATTCACCGCCTGAACCCGGCGGTCGAAGAGGTGCTGTACCCCGCGCTGGAAGATTATGAGCTGGACCTGGTGATTGGTGAGGGTCCGGCTGCGCGGACTGTGCGGATCGAATTGCAGCCCTTTACTCTGGTCGGCGCGACCACGCGTCTGGGCCTGCTGACGACGCCTCTGCGCGACCGTTTCGGCATACCCACGCGGTTGCAATTCTACACAGTGGACGAACTGAACGAGATCGTCACGCGCAACGCCCGCCTGTTGGGGGCACCTGCGGATGGGGATGGCGCGCGCGAGATCGCCAAACGCTCGCGCGGGACTCCGCGGATCGCGGGCCGTTTGTTGCGCCGTGTCGTGGATTTCGCGGTTGTCGAAGGCAATGGCCGCGTTACCCAACAGATCGCCGATCACGCGCTGACCCGTCTGGGCGTGGACCATCTTGGGCTGGATGGCGCGGACAGACGGTATTTGCGCCTGATCGCCGAAAACTATGCGGGCGGCCCCGTTGGGATCGAAACCATGAGCGCGGCTCTGTCAGAAAGCCGTGATGCGCTGGAAGAGGTGATCGAGCCCTTCTTGTTGCAGCAGGGTCTGATCCAGCGCACGCCGCGCGGGCGGATGCTGGCGCAGAAGGGATGGACCCATCTGGGTTTGGCCGCGCCCAAGGCTCCGGGACAGGCCGATATGTTCGGCTGATTTTCTGGTTCCGGGCGGTGGCGAAACCCTCTGAATTTCGGTATTGGGGCGCTAATTCAGAAGATGCGGGCCTTGGGGCCCCAGAGAAGGAGCGCCATGACCCCAGCCGAGATCGAAGCCCTGTTCACCCGCTCTGACGGCGCCTATGCCTTTGCCCGCTGGGGACGTCCCATCGTGCCGATCGTCTTTGGCGTGGACGACAAAACGCTTGAGACTGTCAAAGGTGCAATCGAGGCCGTCGTCGCGCTGGCCGGTCACAAGATGGCCGAGACCGACCCCGAGCTGGGCGCCAACCTGATGTTCTTTTTCTTCCGCGAGTGGGACGAGCTGTTGGAGCTGCCAGACCTGGGCCGGATGATCCCGAACCTGGACACTCTGGTCGGCAAGCTGAAGGACGCGGATGCGAACCAATACCGCGCCTTCCGTTTTGACGATCAGGGGGCCATCCAGGCGGGGTTCGTGTTCCTGAAAATGCACTCGGAATTGTCGCGCCTGCCGGCCGAGACTTTGGCCCTGGGGCAGGTGGTGCAAGCCATGCTGATATGGTCGGACAAGGCGTTTGCAGAGCAATCACCGCTGGCCGTGGCGGGTGAGGCGACGATCCTGCGCCCCGATATCGCCGGGGTGATCCGTGCGGCTTATGATCCGGTGATGCCTGTAACGGCCAGCGACCCAGCGCATGCGCTGCGGCTGTTTGCGCGAGTGCAGGCGGGCTGATGCGGCTGTTCATTGCGCTTGACCCGCCCGAAGGGCTGCGTGACGCGTTGATGGACATGCAGGACGGGCTTGGGCTGGGCCGCGAGGTGCCGCCCGAGAACCTGCACGTGACCCTGGCCTTTCTTGGCGATCAGCCCGAGGCATCCGCCGAGCTGCTGCATGAAATGCTTGGCGCGATCCGGGCGCCAGCCGTGCGGCTGACCCTGCGCGGGGCTGAGATGTTTGGCGGACGACAGCCTCGGGCCGCAGTGGCGCTGGTGGAAAAGGTGCCCGAACTGGTGGCTCTGCAGGAAAAGGTGGTGCAGGCCGCACGAATGGCGGGGATAGAGCTGCCGCGCCGTCGTTTTAAGCCGCATTTCACGCTGATGCGCCTGCCGCGCTTTTTACCCGATTTCGCTGAACACCGGATCGCGGCCTGGTTGGGGCGTAACGGCGATCTGGTTTATGCGGGGGGTGACGCTTTGCAATTTACCCTCTACCGCTCCACCCTGCACGGCGATGGCCCGATCTATGACGCGCTGGCGCAATATCCTCTGGCCCCGACGGAGGAACCTGCCTAGGCTGCGGCCAAAGCAGGCAACAGACGACGGTGGACCACCATGCATAAGCTCAATATCCGGGTCTATTACGAAGATACCGACATGGCCGGGATTGTTTATTACGCCAATTACCTGAAATTTATCGAGCGCGGCCGCAGCGAATGGGTGGCCGATCTGGGCATTGATCAGCTGGCGCTTAAGGAAGAAGAGGGGCTGGTTTTCGTCGTCCGCCGGGTCGAGGCTGATTACCTGGCCCCTGCCAAGATGGGCGACGATCTGGTTGTGGAAACCGAAACCATGTCCTCGACCGGGGTGCGCTGGGTGCTCAACCAGCGCGTGATGCGCGATTCAGAGGTGCTGTTTCAGGCTGTGGTGACCGTCGTAATGATGAGCGACACAGGTCATCCGGCCAGAATGCCAGCAAATATCCGCCAACTGGTTCACTAAATCATGCCGATCGCGCGGGAATGACGCCATTGTGTTGGCTTTCCCCTTAGAGATCGGCTATTTTTGCCAGTAAACAAGGTTCACAAATGAGCCGATAACAAAGAGCAGGCTAATGGAAACAGAGACCCTTGCGCTGGCGCAGGAGATTGATTTCTCCATGTGGGCGCTGTTCGCACGTGCGACGCTGACCGTGAAACTGGTGATGATCATGTTGATTGTTGCTTCGTTCTGGTCCTGGTCGATCATCGTACAGAAAACCATCAGCTACCGGCGGGCACAGCGCGAGGCCGACCAGTTCGACCGTGCCTTCTGGTCCGGCGAACCGCTGGACGAGCTGTTCGACGAGATCGGCGCCGATCCAACGGGGTCGTCCCAGAAAGTGTTTGCGGCTGGTATGATCGAATGGCGCCGCTCGCACCGGGCGGACGGGGGCATGATCTCGAACGCGCAGGCGCGGATCGACCGCTCGATGGATGTGGCGATCGCCAAAGAGGCCGCCAACCTGCAACGCGGGCTACCCGTGCTGGCCTCGGTCGGATCGGTCGCGCCGTTCGTGGGACTGTTTGGCACGGTTTGGGGCATCATGCATGCCTTTATCAACATCGCCGAGCAGCAGAACACCAACCTGGCCGTCGTGGCGCCGGGCATCGCCGAGGCTCTTTTGGCCACCGGCCTTGGCCTGCTGGCCGCGATCCCTGCGGTGATTTTTTATAACAAGCTGAGCGCGGACAGCGATCGGATCATCGCGGGCTACGAGGCCTTCGCCGACGAGTTCGCCACCATCCTCAGCCGCCAGCTGGATTCCTGAGCCATGGGCGCGGGTGTCATGCAAAAAGGCAGCGGCAGCGGGCGGCGCAGACGTCACCACCGGGGCGGGGCGCGTCCCATGTCGGAAATCAACGTCACCCCCTTTGTTGATGTGATGCTGGTTCTGCTGATCATCTTCATGGTCGCGGCGCCGCTGATGACGGTGGGCGTGCCGGTTGAACTGCCGAAAACTGCGGCCAACGCGCTGCCCTCGGAACAAGAAGAGCCGCTGGCCCTGACGATCACCGCCGAAGGCGTTGTGATGATCCAGAAAACAGCCGTCCCGATGGAGGATCTGGTGAACCGCTTGCGCGCCATTGCGGCCGAACGTGAAGGCGATCGGGTGTTCCTGCGCGCGGATGGGGCAGTGCCCTATGAAACTGTCGTGCAGGTCATGGGGGCGCTGAACCGTGGCGGCTTTAGCAATATCGGGCTGGTGACGGACACCGGTGGGCCCGCCTTGGACGGCGCAGTTCAGGACAACTAGGGGACATGAGCACGGGTCACTATATCTCGGGGATTGGTCATGCGGGGCTGATCGGCTGGCTGCTGCTGGGCGATGCTTTTGCGCCCTCGCCCGAGCCCTTTGAAGTGACCGAAGTGGCCGTGATCTCGACCGAGGAATTCGAGCAGATCATGGGCGCGCAGACCCCACCCGAAACCGTGACCCAGGCGCCAGCCCCCCCCACCTTTACGCCCCCCGAAGAGGTGGAGCCGCTGCCCGTGGCCCAGCCCACGCCGGACCCTGAACCCCAGCCGCGCCCCGATCAGCCCGATGTCGCGCCCGCCGCGCCGCCTGACGAAAGCCCTGATGTGACGCAGATCGTGGCCCCGCCCCCGACCGAGGTCGAGGACTCGCCGCCCGAAATCACGCCTCCTGCCGAACCCGAGGTCGTTCTGGCCCCCAAGACATCTCTGCGCCCTAAACCGCGCCCTGCGCAGCGCGTTGCCCCCGAGCCCGTGGCGCAGCCCGAACCGGACGCGCGCCCCGACGATGTGACCCGCGAAGAGGTGACCAAGGACGAGGCTGGCGAAGTTCAGAAGGAAGAGACCGAGGCCACCGCGCCCGAAGAGGCCGCCCAAGAGATCGTGACCGAGGCCGAAGAACCCGCCCGCGCGCCCACGCGGTCGCTGCGCCCCAAGGCCCGTCCTACCCGGCCGCAGCCCGCCGATCAGACAGACGATCTGCGCAGTGCGGTTGAACAAGCCGTTGCCGAAGCCGCATCAGATACGCAGCCAACCGCCCCCTCGGGGCCTCCGCTGACCGCTGGCGAAAAAGATGCGCTGCGGGTGTCTGTTCAGCGATGCTGGAACACCGGATCGCTGTCTTCGCAGGCGTTGCGGACCACTGTTGTGGTGGCCGTCAGCCTGTCCGAAGATGGTAAGCCCAACATTGGCTCGATCCGGATGGTATCCAGCAGCGGGGGCAGCGACAGCTCGTCCCGGCAAGCGTTCGAGGCCGCCCGCCGCGCCATTATCCGATGCGGTGCACGTGGCTATAACTTGCCGAAAGACAAGTACGCGCAGTGGCGCGATATTGAAATGACCTTCAATCCGGAGAAAATGAGGATCAAATGATGAGATATGTTCTGACCCTCCTGTCGGCCGTTGTGATGCTGGGCCTGGCCCTTCCGGCCCAAGCGGCCCCTCTGCGGATCGAGATCACCGAAGGCGTGATCGAACCCTTGCCCTATGCGGTGCCAAACTTCGTGGCCGAAAACAGCAGCGCAACCCGCGTGGCCAATGATCTGGCCCGCGTGGTCGCTGAGGATCTGTCCGGAACAGGCCTGTTCCGCGAGATCCCCGCCAAGGCGCATATCAGCAAGATCACCAGCTTTTCCTCTCCGGTGCAGTTTGCCGACTGGAAGGCGATCAACGCGCAGGCGCTGATCACCGGGTCTGTCAGCTTGCAGTCGGGTGGGCGCCTTGTGGTTAAGTTCCGCGTCTATGATGTGTTCGCAGGCCAGGAGCTGGGCAATGGGCTGCAGTTCGTCGGCTCGCAGGACGGATGGCGGCGCATGGCCCACAAGGTGGCTGATGCTGTTTACAGCCGGATCACCGGCGAGGGTGGCTATTTCGACAGCCGGGTGGTGTTCGTGTCCGAGACCGGCCCCAAAGATGACCGCAAGAAACGCTTGGGCATCATGGATTACGATGGCGCGAATGTGCAGTACCTGACGGACAGCTCCAGCCTGGTGCTGGCGCCGCGGTTCTCGCCGACGGGGGATCGCATTTTGTACACCAGCTACGAAACCGGGTTCCCGCGCATCTATGTTCTGGATGTGGCCAGTGTGGGCCGGCGCGCGTTGCAGGATCAGCCCGGTACCATGAGCTTTGCCCCGCGCTTTGGTCCCGACGGCCGCACGGTGGTCTATTCGCTGACGCAAGGCGGCAATACCGATCTGTACCGGATGGACATTGCAACGGGGAAATCGCAGCGGCTGACCAGTACGCCCTCGATTGAAACCGCGCCCAGCTTCAGCCCCGACGGCAGCCAGATCGTGTTCGAAAGCGATCGCAGCGGCACCCAGCAGCTGTATATCATGAACGCAAATGGCGGCACGCCCAAGCGGATCAGCTTTGGTCAGGGGCGCTATGGCACACCCGTGTGGTCCCCGCGCGGAGACCTGATCGCCTTTACCAAGCAGTCCAAGGGCCGCTTCCATATCGGTGTGATGCGCACCGATGGATCCGAAGAACGCCTGCTGACCGCCTCCTTCCTGGACGAAGGCCCCAGCTGGTCGCCCAACGGCCGCGTGATCATGTTCACGCGGGAAACCCAAGGGGCCAGCGGCTCGGCCAGCCTGTACACTGTCGATATCACCGGGCGGAACCTGAAACGGGTGAAAACGCTAAGCGGGGCCTCGGATCCGGCCTGGTCGCCGCTGCAATGACGAAACGGCGGGTCCATTCCCAGATGGCTCGCAATGTGATAAATCTAGGAAAAACCAAAAATCGAGTAGGGCAATAACATGAAACATCTGACGCGCGCCGTTTTGCTGACGTCGATCCTGGCCCTGGCGGCTTGTTCCAATGCTGGCCGTTTTGGCAGTGACACTGTTGATCTGAACGGAGCGGGCTCGGCCAGCGATCCGACCTCGCCGCTGTATTTCCAAGAAAGCGTGGGCGACCGCGTGTTCTTTGCCGTGGACCAGTCCAACCTAAGCTCTGAAGCCAAGTTCACCCTGGATGCGCAGGCCGACTGGATGATGACCAACGCGGATTACACCGCCATCATCGAGGGCCACGCGGACGAGCAGGGCACCCGTGAATATAACCTTGCGCTGGGGGCCCGCCGGGCGAACTCGGTGCAGGAATACCTGGTTTTGCGCGGGGTGTCGCCTGCACGGCTGAAGGTGGTCAGCTACGGCAAGGAACGCCCGATCGAGATTTGCAGCCAAGAGGCTTGCTATACCAAGAACCGCCGCGCGGTGACGATCATCTCGGTCGATTATACCGGATAAAGGGACCATAGGATGCGCCTTGTTTTCGCTGTTATCATTGCTGCGTTTGCCTTGCCTGCCAGCGGCATGGCCCAGGACCGGGCGCAGACACTCGCGGATATCCGTCAGGAACTGTCCGTGCTTTACGTTGAAATCCAGCGGCTGAAACGCGAGCTGAGCACCACCGGCGCACCGTCGGGGGCGGGTGGCAGCTCGGTTCTGGCGCGCGTGGATGCGATCGAGCTGGCGATGCAGGGCCTGACCGCGAAAACCGAACAGCTTGAGTTTCGCATCAATCGCATTGTTGCGGACGGTACAAACCGGATCGGCGATCTGGAATTCCGTCTTGTCGAGCTGGAAGGCGGAGACCTGAGCGCGCTTGGTGAAACGACGACCCTTGGCGGCGACGATCAGAGCAGTGCTGTGCCGGTGGCGACGCCTCCGGGCAATGACGGCGCCCAGCTGGCCGTGGGCGAACGGGCTGATTTTGATGCCGCGCACCAGGCGCTTATGAACGGTCAGCACGCGGATGCGGCCGATAAGTTCATGGCCTTTACCGAGGCCTATCCCGGAAGCCCGCTGACCTCGCAGGCGCATCTGCTGCGGGGCAAGGCATTGACCGAGATGAAAGACGCCCCGGCTGCTGCCCGTGCGTTTCTGACCGCCTTCAGCACCGACCCGCAGGGCGACGACGCCCCCGAGGCTCTGTTCCTGCTGGGCCAGTCGCTGGCGACCCTGGGCCAGATCCAGGACGCTTGCGTCACGTTAAGCGAGGTAGGCGTGCGGTTCCCGACATCAGCCTCGGTCGAGCCGGCCATGGTCGCGATGGAGCAACTGGACTGTCAGTAACTGAGCTTCCCTTTTTGTTCGCCTCGCAGATGGCACAGATCCCGGCCGGGCGGCTGGGATTGGCCGTTTCAGGGGGCGGAGATTCCATGGCCATGCTTCATCTGGCTGTCGCCTGGGGGCAGGCTGACCTGTCCGTTGTGACTGTTGATCACGGCCTTCGCCCCGAGGCCGCGAACGAGGCGCAATTGGTCGCCGATACCTGCGCCTCTTTGGGGGTTTCGCACACGTTGCTGCGCTGGCAGGGCTGGGACGGCGCCGGAAATCTGCAAGACCGCGCGCGCGCCGCGCGCTATGGGCTGATCTCGGACTGGGCCGCGTCGCAGGGTATCGATCATGTGCTGCTGGCGCATACCATCGAAGATCAGGCCGAGACATTCCTGATGCGCCTTGCCCGTGCCTCGGGGGTGGATGGGCTGTCGGCAATGGAGGACCGGGTGATGGCCGGGGTCCGGTTCCACCGGCCCTTGTTGCGTGCCAAACGCCGGGATCTGCGACTGTATCTTGAGGCCCGGGGCCAGAAATGGGCTGATGACCCCTCTAATGCGGACAAAAGCTATGACCGCGTGCGGCTGCGCGCCCGCGCCGAGGAACTGGCGCAGATCGGGCTGGATGCGCAGACACTTTATGAGGTGGCGCAAAACATGGCGCAGGCCAAAGAGGCGCTGAACTGGGCCGGGGCGGATTTTGCGCGGGTGCACGCGCAGATGCAGGGGCCGGATCTGACGCTTGGGGCCGAAGCTTTTGCCGCGCTGCCCGTTGAATTGAAGCGCCGCGTTCTGGTCGCAGCGCTGCGCTGGATGTCGGGGGCGGACTATGCGCCGCGCCGGGCGGCGGTTGCGGGGATGCTGCAGGCTTTGAATGCAGGGCAGGGGGCCACTTTGCATGGCTGCCGCGTGACGCAGCGCAAAGGCCGGCTGTGGCTGTTTCGTGAATATGCGGCCGTGGCGCAGGTGCAGGCCCTGCCCGGACAAACATGGGATCGCCGCTGGGTTCTGAGCGGACCTGCGCAGGCGGGGGATCGTGTCGCCGCTTTGGGACCCGAGGGCGCCGCGCAATTAAGCGCCGCCCGCGATCCGATGCGCCCGGCGGCCGCATTGCAGGCCGATCCGGGTGTTTGGCGCGATGGCCAGCTGATTGCTGCGCCTTTCAGCGGGCTGGCCAACGGATGGCATGCACAACCTGCGGCAGACCGTACTGATTTCGTTTCCGCCCTTTCAACACATTGAAGATGGGTGCATGATCTCTATTTAAGTACGGTGGCGGCTGTGATAGGCGCAGAGCCAACGAAATTTAGGGAGACTTTCCTTGGGCAACGCGAAAAATATCGCCTTCTGGGTCGTTCTGTTCCTGCTGGTGCTCGCCCTGTTCAATCTGTTCAGCGGCTCGGGCTCGACCCTGCAGAACCAGGCAATCGGCTATTCAGAGTTCGTGCAGGCTGTTGAAGAAGAACGGGTCAGCAAAGTGACCCTGGACGGCGAGAAAGTGACATACCGTGGCACCGATGGGCGCGACTATGTCACCATCAAGCCGGATGACGCCGAGATCACCAAGATGCTGATCGAAAAGGGCGTGCCGGTGACGGCCGAAAGCCAGGAACAATCGGGATTCCAGTCCTTTATTCTTAGCCTTCTGCCTTTCCTGCTGCTGATCGGTGTGTGGATTTACTTTATGAACCGCATGCAAGGCGGCGGCAAAGGCGGCGCGATGGGCTTTGGCAAATCCAAGGCCAAGCTGCTGACCGAGAAACAAGGGCGTGTGACCTTTGATGACGTCGCTGGTATCGACGAAGCCAAGGAAGAGCTGGAAGAGATCGTTGAATTCCTGCGCAACCCGCAGAAATTCAGCCGCCTGGGCGGCAAGATCCCCAAAGGCGCGCTACTGGTGGGCCCTCCGGGCACCGGTAAAACCCTGTTGGCCCGTGCGATTGCGGGTGAGGCGGGCGTCCCCTTCTTCACCATCTCTGGCTCGGATTTCGTGGAAATGTTCGTGGGTGTGGGCGCAAGCCGTGTCCGTGACATGTTCGAACAAGCCAAGAAAAACGCGCCTTGTATCGTGTTTATCGACGAAATCGACGCCGTGGGCCGTGCGCGTGGCGCTGGCTATGGCGGTGGTAACGACGAACGCGAACAGACGTTGAACCAGCTGCTGGTCGAAATGGACGGCTTTGAGGCGAACGAGGGTGTGATCATCCTGGCCGCCACTAACCGCCGTGACGTGCTGGACCCCGCCCTGTTGCGTCCGGGTCGTTTTGACCGTCAGGTCACCGTGCCCAACCCCGACATCAAGGGCCGCGAGAAAATCCTGGGCGTTCACGCGCGCAAGACCCCGCTGGGCCCCGACGTTGATCTGCGCATCATCGCGCGTGGTACCCCCGGTTTCTCGGGTGCTGACCTGATGAACCTTGTGAACGAGGCCGCGCTGATGGCCGCTCGCGTTGGCCGCCGTTTCGTCACCATGGAGGACTTCGAGAACGCGAAGGACAAAGTGATGATGGGGGCAGAGCGCCGCTCGATGGTGCTGACGCAGGACCAGAAGGAAAAGACCGCCTATCACGAGGCAGGCCACGCCATTGTTGGACTGACCCTGCCGAAATGTGACCCGGTCTATAAGGCGACGATCATTCCGCGTGGTGGTGCGCTGGGTATGGTGGTCAGCCTGCCGGAAATCGACCGTCTGAACTGGCACAAATCCGAGTGCGAGCAGAAGCTGGCCATGACCATGGCAGGCAAAGCCGCCGAGATCCTTAAATATGGCGAGGATGACGTGTCCAACGGTCCGGCTGGGGATATCCAGCAGGCCTCGGGTCTGGCGCGGGCGATGGTGCTGCGCTGGGGCATGTCGGACAAGGTTGGCAACATCGACTATTCCGAAGCGCACGAAGGGTATTCGGGTCAAACCCCGGGTTTCTCGGTCTCGGCTCATACCAAAGAGATGATCGAGGAAGAGGTTCGCACCTTTATTCAGGATGGCTATGACGTGGCCATGCGCATTCTGACCGAACGCCAGGAAGAATGGGAACGTCTGGCGCAGGGCCTGTTGGAATACGAAACCCTGACTGGCGAGGAAATCGAGCGGGTGATCCGCGGCGAGCCTCCTCATGCCGGACCGGACGAGGATGATGGCTCGGACGCGGGCAACGCGCCCTCGGTTACGGCTATCCCCAAGACCAAGCCTAAGAAATCATCAGGCGAGGGCGGAATGGAGCCCGAACCGACCGCATAAGGGCAAGCCGGGGGAAACCCCGGCTTTTCTTTTGGGCGACCAGGCAGAATACCAAGGTATTCAGAAGGCGATCGCAACAAGAAAGACTGGGATCCCGGCAAATATCCGATGTTACGATCTTCGGTTTCGACCAGCTTTGGTCCCGTTTTCGTTTCACCAGCTATTCTTCACGGTTCAGACTTGACGCAACGCCGCATCACGACGCGAAAATGTCGGATTTGCAGTCCTTGGCGGCCGCCACGCGCGCTATACCTGAACCAACACGGGAGGAGCGTTATGACCTACAAATCCGACATCGAGATCGCCCGAGAGGCCGACAAGAAGCCCATCCAGGAAATCGGCGCTCGGCTTGGTATCCCGGCCCAGCACCTGCTGCCGTTCGGCCATGACAAGGCCAAGGTCGGGCAGGACTTTATCCGTTCGGTTCAGGACCAGCCCAATGGCAAGCTGATCCTTGTGACGGCCATCAATCCCACACCCGCGGGCGAGGGTAAGACGACCACCACTGTGGGTCTGGGCGATGGGCTTAGTCGCATTGGTAAAAAGGCGGCGATTTGCATTCGCGAAGCCTCGCTTGGTCCGTGTTTCGGCATGAAGGGCGGCGCCGCGGGGGGCGGATATGCCCAGGTTGTTCCGATGGAAGAGATGAACCTTCATTTCACCGGCGATTTTCACGCCATCACCAGCGCGCATAACCTGCTGGCCGCGATGATCGACAACCATATCTACTGGGGTAACGAGCTGGGCATCGACGAGCGCCGCGTGACCTGGCGCCGGGTGATGGACATGAATGACCGCGCGCTGCGGGATGTAGTGACCAGTCTGGGCGGTGTTTCCAATGGCTTCCCGCGCCAGACCGGCTTTGACATCACCGTTGCATCCGAGGTCATGGCGATCCTTTGTCTGGCCCGCAATCTGGAAGACCTGCAAAAACGGCTGGGAGACATCATCGTTGCCTACCGGCGCGATCGCAGCCCGATTTTCGCGCGCGACATTCAGGCGGACGGGGCGATGACCGTGCTGCTGAAGGACGCGATGCAGCCCAACCTGGTGCAGACGCTGGAACACACGCCTGCCTTTGTGCATGGCGGCCCGTTTGCCAATATTGCCCATGGCTGTAACTCGGTCATCGCCACCACGACCGCGTTGAAGCTGGCGGATTACGTGGTCACCGAGGCCGGCTTTGGCGCCGATCTGGGGGCCGAGAAATTCATGAACATCAAGTGCCGCAAGGCGGGACTTGCCCCGGACGCGGTGGTCATCGTCGCCACCATTCGGGCGATGAAAATGAACGGCGGCGTGGCCAAGGCCGATCTGGACGCTGAAAACGTACAGGCTGTGATCGATGGCTGTCCCAACCTTGGCCGCCACATCGCCAACGTTAAGTCCTTTGGCGTGCCGGTTGTCGTCGCGATCAACCACTTCGTTTCGGACTCTGACGCCGAGGTGCAGGCCGCGATGGACTATGTCGCCGCACAAGGGTCCGAGGCGATCCTGTGTCAGCACTGGGAAAAGGGCAGCGAAGGGATCGAGGCGCTGGCCACGCGGATCGTCGAACTGACCGAGGGTGATTGGTCCGGCTTCGCCCCGCTTTATCCCGACGAGATGCCCCTGTTCCAGAAAATCGAAGCCATCGCCAAGCGCATCTATCACGCCGACGAGGTTCTGGCCGACAAAAAGATCCGCGACCAGCTGCGCACGTGGGAGGACGCCGGCTTTGGCGACCTGCCGATCTGCATGGCGAAAACACAGTATAGTTTCTCGACCGATCCCAATCTGCGGGGCGCGCCCACCGGGCACTCGGTTCCCGTGCGCGAGGTCCGGCTAAGCGCGGGCGCGGGGTTTGTTGTGGTGATTTGCGGGGAAATCATGACCATGCCCGGCCTCCCACGCCGCCCAAGCGCCGAACAGATCATGCTTAATGACCTCGGCCAGATCGAGGGATTATTCTAGCGGCTCGTTCAAGGGGGCGCATTTGACGCGGAATATGGCTCGAATTTTGCGCCATGGGTGTGCGGATGCTCTGGTCTCGGGCAGATCAAATCGCTAAACGCAGGTGACAGCAGGTGACCAGACGAAAGGGGCAACCCATGAGCGCAACGATCATTGATGGCAAGGCCTTTGCGGCCAATGTCCGTAGCCGCGTGGCCGACCAGGTGGCCCGCCTTAAAGAAGAACAAAGCATCACCCCCGGTCTGGCCGTCGTGCTGGTCGGCGAGGACCCGGCCAGCCAAGTCTATGTGCGCAACAAGGGCAAGCAGACCCTCGAGGTCGGCATGAACTCGTACGAACACAAGCTGCCCGCGGATGTCCCGGCGGTCGAGTTGTATGCGCTGATCGACAAGCTGAATGCTGATCCGGCCGTGCATGGCATCCTGTGCCAGTTCCCCGTCCCCGAGCACCTGAGCGAGGCCGAGATCGTCGCTCGTATCGACCCGGCCAAGGATGTTGACGGTTTGCACGTGCAAAACATCGGTTTGTTGGCTGGCGGCCAAAAAGCGATGGCGCCGTGTACGCCTCTGGGCTGTTTGATGATGCTGCGTGATCACCTGGGAGATCTGACCGGCAAGGATGCGGTGGTCATTGGCCGCTCGAACCTGGTGGGCAAACCGATGGCGCAGCTGCTTTTGCGTGACAGTGCGACCGTCACCATTGCCCACTCGCGGACCAAGGACATCGCCGAGGTCGTGCGCCGCGCCGACATCGTTGTGGCGGCCGTGGGCCGGCCGCAAATGGTGCCGGGTGACTGGATCAAACCGGGCGCGACCGTGATCGACGTGGGCATCAACCGCATCGACGCCCCGGAAAAGGGCGAGGGCAAAACCCGGCTTGTTGGCGATGTGGATTTCGACAGCTGCGCGGCCGTGGCGGGCGCGATCACACCGGTTCCCGGAGGCGTCGGCCCCATGACCATCGCCTGTCTGCTGGCCAACACGCTGACCGCCTGCTGCCGCGCCAATGGCCTTACAGAACCCGAGGGCCTGACCGCCTGAGCGTCTACGCTGGCACGGGGACCATCGTGCCCTGCAGCACCGCGATCATCTTTTCCTGCGGGCCGTTGTCGGTCTGAGTTAGCGCAAATACCTCTGAGGTGACGACAACCAGTCGTCGCCCCGGTTTCAGCACCTTGCCGCGCGCGATCAGCAGGTCGCCTCGGGCCGGGGCCAAAAGGTTGATCTTGATCTCGGCCGTGACGACCTCGTGATCGGGATCAAGCGTAGTCAAAGCTGCATAGCCCGCCGCGCTGTCCCCCAGAGCAAAGGTCAGGGCAGCATGCCCATGCCCCTGCTGCTGCAAAGAACCTGGCAGAATCGGCGCCAGGATATCAACTCGCCCTGGCGCAACCGCTGCCAGCGTGGCGCCCAGCGTTGACATCATGCTCTGTTTTTCGAAACTGGCCAGGATGCGCGCATGGATGTCAATCTGCTGCTGGTTGTCCTGATCCATGGGGCGGCTCTCCGTATGCGCGAGTAATCTGTATCTAAGATAAGTTTTACAGCCCCTGCGGTCTGGCGCAAGCTTCGTGTTCGCGTATATAAGGACATGTTATTAATCGGTTTTTGTGATGATATCGGGCGCTTCTGTGACAATTTGCTCTGTGTTTAGGCGGTCTGCTGGACGGCTGCTGACAGGTCGAACCCTGCTGGTGTGGGCGGTGTTTTCCTGCGCTGCCACGGTCATGGCACCGTTCAATTCATACGAGAGTTTCTCGTTGCCACTGCTGGCGGTGTACTGGCCAGGCGTCGTGGGACTGGCGTTACTTTTTTCGGCTATTCTGTCCGAGGTGGTAGCGTTGTTTGTTCCCCAGCGGATGGGCTGGCGGTTCGAACTGGTGCGGGTGCTGGCGATGAGCCTGGTTTTCACACCCGTCCTGTTTGGCTGGACGCAGCTTTTGGCGCCAATGCCGCAGATGTTGCCCTCGGTCTGGCAGATTGGGGTGTTCGTGGCGCTGACCAGCGTCACCATTCACGCGCTGCGCCGGATTGTCGGGGCCGAGGCCGGGGCCTTCGCCGCCGATGAAACCGGGACCGTGGCTGCGGACGTTGAGCCCGCCCCGCAAATGCCCCCTGAGGCACCAATACCGCGTCTTATGCACCGTCTGCCCAAAGGGGCGGCGGGGCCGATCCTTCGGCTTTCAGCGCATGACCACTTTGTCGAAGTGCATTTGCCGGATGAAAGCCACACCCTGCGAATGCGTTTTGTCGATGCAATAGCTGAGATGGACGGAGTGTCGGGCGATTGCGCACATCGTTCCCATTGGGTGACATTTGCGGCCGTCACTGGGATTAAACGGGACAAGGGTCGGATTTTTTTGACGATCTCGAACGGAGACGAGGTGCCGGTTAGCCGCACCTATCGGCCCCGGATCGAGGCCGCGGGTCTGCTGGACCCTTAACGCGGCATCGGGATCGCCCGTGGGACCGGTCCGGTCAGAATGGCCAAGGCCTCGGGGCGCATCAGCGTGGTTAGCGCTTGGTCGGTGCTGCGCAGCCCGCCCGTATAGGTCCCGTAGGACGGCAAAATTACCCGGTCGCTGTCGACCAGAAAACAGGGCCGCGACAGCGAATGCCCGCGGGCGCGGATGCGGGCTTTGGGGTGGTAATGCCCCGACAGCTCGCCGCTGGAGCCCGGTTGCGCGATGTGGCGAAACACCAGCGGAGGCAGCGGCAATGCGGCCAGATGAGAGCCCCCCAGCATGACAGGGCCGGGATCATGGTTGCCCTCGATCCAGATCCATTTGCGGCCTGCTTGCATACGGGCAATCCACAGGCTCTCGGCTTCGGTCAGCTCGCCCATGGCGGTGGTGTCATCGAAGGTATCACCCAGACAGACTACGGTGCTGGCGCCGGTGGCCTGCAGGTCCTGTTCCAGCCGTTGCAGCGTGTCGTGGGTTTCATAGGGGGGCAGTTGCGCGCCGCCCAGCCGCGCCGGACGCTCGGCCTTGCCGATGTGCAGGTCCGAGACGCATAAAAGCTTGCGATCTGGCCAAAAAAGCGCGCCAGAGCCAAGCGCCTGCAGGGGCACGCCCGCCAAGGTGAAAGGAACAACGTTCATGCTATGTTCATGCCTGTGGAATAAAGTGGGATCAAGCCTTAACTCGGGGCATCTGCTAATCCGGCGGCCTGCATCAGACGCTCGGTCTCTTCGGCGACCAGACGTTCGCGGCCCTCGCCTTCGACGGGGACTTTGCCCACCTCCAGCAGCATGGGTGCGGCCAGAGGGCTGACCCGATCCAGACGGTTGTGAGTGATACGCCCGCCGATGCGCGTCAGCATGTCCTCGATCCGGCCGAAATCAACCAGCCCGCGCATGGCCTCTTGTCGGGTAATGCGCAGCAGCAGGTGGTCGGGATCGTATTTGACCAGCGTGTCATACAGGATGTCCGAGCTGAAGGTCGCCTGCCGCCCCGATTTGCGCTGCCCCTGATGACTGCGCTGGATCAGCCCGGCGATGGTGGCGCTGCCGCGGAAGGTTCGCTTCATCACGGCATTGCCCTGCAACCAAGTTTCCAACCCATCGGTCAAAGCGTGCGGGTCAAACAGCGGGGTGGGGTCGACTACATCGTCCAGCCCCCAGATCAGCGTGGCATAGTCGGTCGATACAAACCCGAGAGGCGCAAGTTTCAGCGCCTCCATCCGGCGGGTCAACAGCAGGCCCAGGGTTTGCTGGGCGTTACGGCCCGCAAATCCATAGGCGCACAGATGCTGACGGCCATCATGCGGGAAAGTCTCGACCAGCAGACTGTCAGCCGTTGGCAAACTGGACACCTGAGCCTGCAGTCGCAGCCAATCGGCGGTGTGGTCGGGCAGGGCGCTGTAATCGCTGCTCTGGAACAGGCCCAGGATACGTTGGCTAAGTTGCGTCGAGGTGGCGAATTTCGTGCCCGAGAAGGTGGCGATCTTAGGTTTGCGCCCCTTGTCCTTTGTCACCTCGACCGTCATTTCGCGCAGCCGGTTGTATTTCACGATCTTGCCGCCGATCAGGAAAGTGTCGCCAGGGGTCAGGCTGGCGGCAAAGGCCTCCTCGACCTCACCCAGGGGTGCGCCGCCGCGGCCGCGCATCCGGACTTTCAACAGATCGCTGTCCTGAATGGTGCCGATATTCTGGCGGATCAGCGCGGCGCTGCGGGGGTCACGCAACTGCCACAGTCCGTCAGGGCGTTGCTGCAGTCTTTGCCAGCGGTCATAGGCCTTTAGCGCGTAGCCGCCCGTTGCGCAGAAATCGAGGCAATCGTCGAACTGCGCGCGGCTGAGATCGGCAAACGGTCCGGCGCTGCGTAGCTCGTGGAACAGATCGGTAGCATGAAACGGGCCGGCACAGGCGGCGATCAGGATGTGCTGGCACAGCACGTCCAAGGGGCCGGGGCCGCGCGGATCACCATCCAGATCATGGGCGCGCACGGCGTCCAAAGCGGCGACGCATTCGACAACCTCGAACCGGTTGGCGGGAACCAGTAGGGCCTTGGAGGGCGCGTTGTAGCGGTGGTTTGCCCGCCCGATCCGCTGCACCAGACGTTTGACGTTTTTAGGGGCGCCCACCTGGATCACCAGGTCCACATCGCCCCAGTCGATGCCCAGATCAAGCGAGCCCGTGCAGACGATCGCGCGCAGGTGACCTGCGACCATGGCAGCCTCGACTTTCTCGCGCTGCGCGCGGTCCAGGCTTCCGTGGTGAATACCGATGGGCAAGGAGTCTTCGTTGGCAAGCCACAGATTATGAAAGAAAATCTCGGCCTGGGCGCGGGTATTGTGGAAGATCAGGGTGGTCTTGTGCTTCTTGACCTGCTCAAGCACGGCAGGGATCGCATAGGCCGCGCCACCCCCCGCCCAAGGAGGCAGCTCTTCCGTCCGCAGCATCCGGATATCGGGGTCCGGACCCGGATCAGCTTGCAGGATATGGCAGGGATCGGGGTGGCGGGCCAGCAGTCGCGCGATCGCTTGCGGGTCGTCGACGGTGGCCGATAGGCCAACGCGGCGCAGGTCCGGGTTCATCTGCTGGAGCCGCGCCAGTGCCAGCATCAGCTGATCTCCGCGCTTGCTTTCGGCCAAGGCGTGAATCTCGTCCACCACCACGCGGCTTAGCCCTGCGAAAATCCGCGGCGCATCCTCGTAACTGGTCAGCAAGGCCAGCGATTCAGGCGTTGTCAGCAGGATGTGCGGCGGGTCGGCGCGTTGCCGGCGCTTTTGGGTATAAGTGGTGTCGCCGGTGCGGTCCTCGATCCGGATGGGCAGGTTCATTTCTGTGACGGGCGCGGTCAGGTTGCGCTTGATGTCTGCAGCCAGCGCCTTGAGAGGCGAGACATAGAGCGTGTGCATCCCCTGATGTGCCCCGTCGGCCAGCTCGACCAAAGAGGGCAGGAACCCCGCCAGCGTCTTACCGCCCCCCGTGGGTGCGATCAGCAGCGTCGCAGGATCGGCGCGCCGGGCCAGCATATCGGCCTGGTGCGGGTGCAGGTCCCAGCCTTTGGTCGCGAACCATTGTTGAAATCGGGGGGGCAAATCGCTCATGCATCAGAGCTAGAACATCCTGCCCAAGCAATCCAGTGCCCAGCCGCAAAGGGCCATAGAACTTGCCAATGAAGGGTCATGTGGACGTTTCATTGGAGGCCAGCCCTCCCTTGGACCAATATGTTTGCACCGGGCGATTACCCGCCCAAGGGAGGTTACATTATGAAAAAAACAATCGCCGCGGCCCTGCTGGCCGCGATCGCTCCTGCTATGTCTGTTGCAGGCGAAGGTCATTCGCATTGGGGTCCTGACGACCAGGTTGGTGCGGCTAACATGATCACCGCGGAATCCGTTCTGGCCGCAAGCAGCCTGATCACGACCGGCAAGACATATGCCCTGGGTATGATCATCGACGACAAGATACCGGCCTTTCCGCCGCGCAAACTGGGCCTGACCATTGTTCAGCCCAACCAGATCGACAGCAAGGGCCACGGCCCGACCATGTCCAGCTATAACGACGACGTGTTCAGCGGCTGGCTGGGTATCGGCAGCCAGATCGACGGGTTGGGTCACGTGGGCCGTGCACATGAGTATTACAACGGCAATAAGGGCGCGGATTTCGCGCAACCTGGTGGTCTGACCAAGCTGGGCGTTGAAAACATTCCCCCGATCGTCGCACGCGGCGTGGTCTTGGATATCGCCGGTCTGAAGGGCAAGGCCGTGATGGACGCTGGCGAGGTTATCACCTCTGACGATATCAAGGCAGCTGCGGCGGCTCAGAAAGTCGAGCTGCGCAAAGGTGACGTGGTGCTGCTGCACACCGGCTGGCTGTCGTTGCTGACCGGAGACAGCGCTGATCCCGCGAAATACGGTGGCGGCGAGCCGGGTATTGATCCCGCGGCTGCTAAATATCTGGCCGAGCTGGGCGCAGTGGCCGTTGGTGCCGATACCTGGGGCGTCGAGGCCGTGCCCTTTGCCCCCGGCGCTGGCGTCTTCGAAGCTCATCAGGTCCTGCTGAAGGACCACGGCGTTTACATCCTTGAAAACATGGTGACCGAAGAGCTGGTCGCAGATGGTGTAAGCGAATTCCTGTTCACCTTGGGTGTTACCCGGTTGCGCGGTGCTGTGCAGATGATGATCAATCCTGTGGCCATCCGCTAAGCACATCGCAAAAGAAAGGGGGCTGCGCGGCCCCCTTTCCATTTCCAGACTGATCGCAATAAAAAAGGGCCAGATCTAGCCCTTTTCTTAGTGTGGAGGGCACGGCCAGTCCGAAAACCTGTTTGGCTGGTTAGGCCGGAAAGATCTCGAACAGGCCTGCGGCGCCCATGCCGCCCGCAATGCACATCGACACCACACCGTATTTGGCGCCGCGACGCTGGCCTTCGATCAGCAGGTGGCCGGCAAGGCGTGCGCCCGTCATGCCGAACGGGTGCCCAACGGAAATTGAGCCGCCATTGACGTTCAGTTTCTCCTGATCAATGCCCAGCGTGTCCGCGCAATACAGCGCCTGACTGGCGAAGGCCTCGTTCAATTCCCAAAGATCGATGTCATCCATGCTCAGGCCGGTTTGTTTCAGCAGCTTGGGGATGGCAAAGACGGGGCCGATGCCCATCTCGTCAGGTTCGCACCCGGCCACGGCAAAGCCCCGCAGCGCGCCCAGCGGTTTGACGCCAGCGGCGGCGGCCATGTCGGCCTCCATCACCACGCAGGCCGAGGCCCCGTCAGACAATTGCGAGGCATTGCCCGCCGTCACGAACTTGTCGGGGCCCATCACAGGGTCCAGCCCGGCCAGACTGTCCACAGTGGTCTGAGGGCGGTTGCATTCGTCGCGGGTGACGGTGGTGGGCTGCATCGAAACCTCTTTGGTTTCGCGGTCCTTCACGGCCATCACCGTGTCCATCGGAACGATTTCGGCGTCAAACAGGCCGGCCTGCTGGGCGGCGGCGGTGCGGCGCTGGCTTTCGGCGGAAAACACGTCCTGCGCCTCGCGCGAGATGCCATAGCGCTGCGCCACGATATCGGCCGTGTCGATCATCTGCATATAGACAGCGGGTTTGTGTTCGGCCAACCAGGCCTCTTCCATGTTGGATTTGTTCAGCACCGGCTGCACCATCGAGATGCTTTCGACACCCCCGGCCACAACCGCACCCGCCTGACCCAGCTGCACAGCGTTCGAGGCCATGGCGATCGCTTGCAGGCCCGACGCGCAGAACCGGTTCACGGTTTGCGCCGCGCTGCCGACGGGAAGGCCCCCACGGATGGCTGACTGGCGCGCGATGTTCATCCCGGTTGCCGCTTCGGGGAAGCCGCAGCCCAGGATCACGTCGTCGATCAGCGCGGGATCAACCTTGGCCCGTTCGACCGCGTGTTTGACCACATGGCCGCCCATTGTGGCCCCGTGGGTGGCATTCAAAGAGCCGCGAAAGCTTTTGGCCAGCCCAGTGCGGGCGGTGGATACGATTACTGCGTCTTTCATTACGCGGATTCCTTGGTTTTGGCGTTTTCCTGTTCCTGCAGCTCGCGCCACAGAACTTTGCCCGAGCCCGATTTGGGCAGGGCGTCCACGATCTCCAGCTTGCGGGGGACCTTATAGGCGGCCATCTGGTCATGGGCCCATTTGGCCAGCTCTTTTTCAGCAAGCGTCGCGCCGGGTTTCAGCACGACGACGGCCTTCACGGTTTCCCCGCGATAGGGATCCTGGGTCGAGATGATGCAGGCCTCTTCGATAGCGGGGTGGTGGTACAGCTTGGCCTCGACCTCGGTCGGCCAGACCTTGTAGCCGCTGGCGTTGATCATGCGTTTCAGGCGGTCCACGATGTAGACATAGCCCTCTTCCGTGACGCGGCCCAAATCGCCTGAACGAATGAAACGCTGGCCATCGATTTCAACGAATGCCTCGTCGTTGGCCGCATCATTGTTCCAATAGCCGAGCATTACTTGCGGGCCCGAGATCAGGATCTCGCCCACGTCCCCGGTTGGCATCCGCTCCAGAGTGTCCGGGTCCACGATTGCCACATCGGTGTTGAACACCGGCACACCGCCGCATTGCGGTTTGGGCAGATGCGGTGGGTTGGCGGTTGAGGGCGCGATGGTTTCGGTCATCCCGTACCCTTCCAGGAAGGTCAGGCCGGTCATGTCCTGCAGTTTTTGCGCGACGGCCTCGGGCATGGCGATGCCGCCCCCCCAAAGGACGCGCAGCGTGGCCAGGTCGTCCTCTTTCAGGTCTTCGCGGTTGAGGAAATCAATCAGCATGGTCGGCACGCAGGGCCAGGCCGAGACACCGAATTCACGGATCAGTCCGGCGGCAATATCGCGATCCCAGCGGGGCAGGATCACGGCGGTGCCGCCCGCCTCGATGGCCGAGTTCAGCCCGGCCTGAAGCCCCACAACATGGAACATCGGCGCGACAGCCAGGAACACATCGTCGCGGCGCAGATCGAACCAGTCGATCATGCAGCGCGTGGCGTGCAGCGTGGTCTGGTGCGTGTGCATGCAGCCCTTACCGCGCCCGGTCGAGCCCGAGGTATAGGGCATGATGGCCAGATCCTCGGGTTTGCGATCAAACGGGGCAGGGGCGTGGCCTGCATCCAGCATCGTAGCCCAGTCGGTAAAGGCATCGGGCAGCGCGGCCTTGGGTTCGGAAATCGCGGTGGGAATGCCCTCGGGGGGGCTGTCTGGCAATGCCTCGGAATAGGCGGTGACGATGACGTGATCCAGAACGCCCTGAGCCAGCAGCGGTTGCAGCGTCTCCACCCGGTCTTGCGCGGTCATCACAGTGCGAATACCCGCGTCCTCGACGATATAGTCGGTTTCCGCGGTCAGGTTCATCGGGTTGATCGGCACGGCCACACCGCCCGCCCGGATGATCCCGTAAAGCGCCACCACGAATTGCGGCGAATTCTGCAGGTAGACAGCGACCCGATCCCCGGGCTTCACTCCGCAGGCCTGTTGCAGATAACCCGCCGTGCGTTCAACCTGATCGCCCAACTGGGCATAGGTCGTGACGCGGTTATAGAACACCAGCGCAGGTTTGTCGGGCGTCGTGGCTACGTTGCGGAACAGGTTGTCGTTCAGTGTCCAGTCCGCAGCGGGGACGTCATGCGGCCGACCCGGAGGCCAGACCTTGTGTTGCAGTCGTTCCAATTCTCTCTCCCTCGGGTCGACTTAGGCGGTGGCGCCACCATCCACGGCCAGGCATTGCCCGGTGATGTGGCGGGCAGCGTCGCTGACCAGGAACACGGCGGGGCCTTTCAGGTCCTCGGCGCCGCCAAACCGGTGCAGCGGGATCGAGGGCAGCAGCGTCTGCTCCAGCCGGTCGATCAGCTTCTCGGACATCTTGGACGGGAAAAATCCGGGCGCAAGAGCGTTCACGTTGATGTTGTGACGACCCCACTCGGTTGCCAGCGCGCGGGTGAAGTTGATCATCGCCGCTTTCGAGCTGTTATAGGCAATCGTGAACATGTCACTGTCGGCGCGATTGCCCGACAGCCCACCAATCGAGGCAACGTTCAGAATCTTGCCGGTCTTGCGCGGCAGGAACGAGGTTTTCGCCACCGCCTGCGTCAGCACGAAAGGCGCCGTTATGTTCAGCGTCATCACCTTGTTCCAGCCGTCCAGCGGGTGATCCTCGGTCGGGGCGGCCCAACTGGTGCCCGCGTTGTTGACCAGGATGTCGATTGGGCCGAACAGGCTGTTGGCGTGATCCACGACGCCCGGAATGCTCTCCAGATCGGACAAATCACATGCGATGGTCGCCACGTTGGCGCCCAGAGCCTCAAGGTGGGCCTGGGCCTCGTCCAGCTCGGGTTGTTTGCGGGCGGTTAGGATGACATTGGCACCTGCCGCGGCCATGCCTTCGGCGATTTGAATGCCCAGCCCGCGTGAGCCACCCGTGATAAGGGCGGTCTTGCCCGTCAGGTCAAAAAGTTCCATCAGGCAGTTTCCTTCTGCAGCGATTCCGGCAGTTTCCACGCACTATCGGCGCGGCCGCTGATCTGGCCGTAATGTTCGGCCAGCGTCAGGACGTTGTCCTCGCCCAATTCGGCCGCCAGGCGCATTGGGCCGCCGACACCTGCCGGAAAGCCATAGCCGGTGGTATAGACAACGTCGATATCGGGGCCACGTTCCGCCCGGTTTTCGGCCAGGATCGCCATGGCCTCGACCATCAGGGCGGTTATGACACGGCCCACGATTTCCTGGTTGCTGACAGCGCGACGCTGAAGACCCAGATCGCGGCTGACCTTTTGGATCAGGGCACGGCAGTCCTCGTAATCGCGGCCTCGGGGGGTTGTCTTGTCATAAAGATACCAGCCACGGCCGGTTTTCTGCCCGTACAGTCCGGCCTCGCACAGGGCGTCGCCCACACGGGGTTGGAAGGGTGGGTTGGGCCGTTCTGCGCGTTGCTTGCGCACGCCCCAGGGAATGTCGTTGCCCACCAGATCCAGCGCACGGAACGGACCGATGGCCATGCCCCATGCCTCAAGTGCATCATCCACGTCTTGCGGAAAGGCGCCCTCTTCGACCAGATACATGGCTTCCTGATGGAAGCGATCAAACAGGCGGTTGCCGATAAAGCCGTCCCCATTGGCCGCGATCACCGCGCGTTTGCGCAGTTTCAGCGCCAGCGCCATAGTCAACGCCAGCGTGGCCGGATCGGTATCCGTGGCTGGAATAACCTCCAGCAGGGGATTCACCTGAGCGGGAATGAAAAAGTGCGTCCCAAGAAAGCGCGCCGGGTTTTTCAACGCCGAGGCAATGGCGTCCACATCCAGTGTCGAGGTGTTCGAGGTGATCAGCGCATCATCGCCAACGACCTGTTCGATTTCCGCCATGACCTTTTGTTTCAGCGACATGATCTCGGGCACGGCTTCGACCACCAGATCGCAACCGGCAAAGGCGCTGATCGCGTTGGCGAAGGTAAAGCGCGCCATCTGCGCGGCGGCACCTGCATCGTCCAGCTTGCCCTTTTTCAGAGCCCGATCCGTGAGGCCCTGAAGGTGCGCCTTGGCCGCGTCCAGCGCTTGTTGCGCCGGATCGACCAGTGTCACCTGATGTCCCGATTGCGCAAAGGCCATGGCAATGCCACGCCCCATGGCGCCTGCACCCAGAATGCCCACGGTGCTGATCCCGGCGGGATCAGCATGGGGCGTGTCGGGCACCTGGCCTGCGACTTTGGCAGCGTCAGTCAGATAGGATTGAACCTCATTCAGCTGGCGCAACGCGTTCAGACGCGCTTCGGTGCTCATTCCGCGGCCTCGTTCGCCAGGGCAGCCACCGCAGCGGCCACGGCGGGGCGCATGTCGGTTTCGTCTGCGCGATCCGGCACAGTGTAGAACCGGTGCGAGTTCATCGGGCCTTTCTGCGCGGCCTTAATCAACGAGCGACCAAGCGAGCGCAGGTGCACCTCGTCGGGGCCATCGGCCAGACGCAGGCAGCGCGCCATGGTCCACAGATCGGGCAGCGGTGTATCCGGGGTCACGCCCATGCCACCAAAGATCTGGATGGCGCGGTCGATGACCTTGCCCTGGATTTCCGGCACCACGACCTTGATCATGCCGATTTCGTTGCGGGCTTCTTTGGCGCCGACATTGTCGATCATCCAGGCGGCCTTCAGAACCAGCAGGCGTGCCTGCTCAATCTCGCAACGGCTGCGAGCGATCATTTCCATGATGACGCCTTGCTCGTGCAGGTATTTGCCGAAGGTTTTGCGTTCCAGCGAGCGTTCGACCATCAGTTCCAGCGCCAGTTCAGCCTGACCCAGCGAGCGCATCATGTGGTGGATGCGGCCCGGCCCAAGGCGCGCCTGTGCCAGCGCAAAGCCTGACCCTTCTTCACCCAGCAGGTTCGAGGCAGGCACGCGCACGTCTTTGTAGACGACCTCGCAGTGGCTCTCATAGCTGTGGTGGTTCATCACGGGGATGTTGCGGGTGACGGTGATGCCGGGGGTGTCCATCGGAACCAGGATCATCGACTGCTGCTTGTGGCGATCAGCGTCAGGGTCGGTTTTACCCATGACGATGCACAGTTTACAGTTCGGCGAGGCCGCCCCGGTCGAGAACCACTTGCGCCCGTTGATGACGTATTCGTCGCCATCGCGGCGGATCAGGGTTTGCACGTTGGTGGCGTCGGACGAAGCGACGTCAGGCTCGGTCATGCCAAAGCACGAGCGGATTTCGCCGTTCAGCAGCGGCTTGAGCCATTTTTCTTTTTGCTCGGGCGTGCCGAACATGTGCAGGATTTCCATGTTGCCGGTGTCAGGCGCCGAGCAGTTGAACACCTCGGACGCCCAGGGCAGGCGGCCCATGATTTCGGCCAGGGGGGCATAGTCCAGGTTGGACATGCGGGTGCCGGGCTCGTCGTCTTTCAGCGACGGCAGGAACATGTTCCACAGGCCTTCGGATTTCGCCAGGGCCTTGAGGTCGTTCATGAAAGACAGCGTGTAGGTGCCGTTATGCTGCTCGGCCATGAAGTCCTTGTGACGCGGAATGACATGGTCTTCCATGAAGTTCCGAACGCGCGCCTGCATCTCCAGGCTTTTTTCAGAAAAGGTGAATTCCATATCAGTCTCCTGCAAGTTCTAGTCCGTGCCGGGCCCAGACCCGGCTAAGGTGGTCGATGCCCTCGGCGCTGCCTACGCCCTGCGCGGCGCGGGCGACGATGCCCTCGAAGATCACGGCAAGGCGGAAATAGGCGAAGGCGGTGTAGAAGGGGCTATCGTCCAGCGGCAGCCCCCGATTTTCGAAATAGCGCGCGGCATAGGCAGCCCGGCTGGGGATGCCCAAAGCATCCAGATCACGATCTCCCAGACCGTGATATTCTTCGGCCAGGTTGGTCCAGGGCATCAGGTTATAGCCCAAGTCCGACAGCGGGTGGCCCAGCGTCGACAGTTCCCAATCCAGCACGCCCAGAACCTCGGGTTTGGTGGGGTGGATGATCAGGTTGCCCAGACGGTAATCACCATGCACCAGCGTGGTTTCATCGTCGCTGGGCTTGTTGTCAGCCAGCCAGGCGGCCAGCTGCGGGATCTCTTCGATTTCGCGGGTTTTGCCGGCCTCGTATTGCTTGGTCCAGCGGGCGATCTGACGGTCAAAGAACCCGCCGTGACGGCCGTAGTCCGACAGGCCCACGGCCTCGATATCGACCGAGTGCAGCTTGGCCAGCGTATCGTTCATCGCCTCGAACAAGGCGCCGCGATCAGCGGGGCTTAGTTCAGGCAGACTGTTGTTGTGAAACACCCGGCCGTCCAGCCGCTCCATGATGTAGAACGGAGTGCCGATTACTTCGCGATCCTCGCAATAATGCGGGGTGGCGGGGACGGGCACACCCGATCCTGCCAGCGCGTTGATCACCCGGAATTCGCGGTCAATTGCATGGGCCGAGGGCAGCAGTTTGCCGGGCGGTTGCTTGCGCAGCACGTATCGCTCGCCGCCGAAATCCAAGAAATAGGTGGGGTTCGAATGCCCTCCGGCAATCTGTTCCAGCGCCACCGGACCCGAGCCCGGTAGAACGCCGCCCAGGTAATCCGAAAGCGTGCTCGGATCGAATGGCAAAGTGCCGTTATTGGTCGTCATGTTCGTGCCTCCCTGTTGACAGATGCCATATGCACGCGACATAAGAAAATGAATTACTAAGATGTATGGGCATAGATAGTATGAATATATCTCGGACTGATCTGAACCTGTTTGTGGTGTTCGAAGCGATCTATTCTCAGGGTGGGGTAACACGCGCCGCTGAAACGCTGCACCTGACCCAGCCTACGATCTCTCATGCGCTTGGGCGCTTGCGTGAACGGGTGGGTGACCCGCTGTTCGTGCGCCATGGTCAAAGGCTGGTGCCGACCCCGCTGGCGCAGAAAATGATTGGCCCCACGCGCGAGGCGCTGAAACTGTTCGAAACCACCTTGGGCGAGCTGGATGGCTTTGACCCCAAAACCGCCGAGATGCATTTCGCGATTGGCATGAGGTCTTTGATGGAAAACAGTTTTTTCCTGCCTCTGGTGATGTTGTTGAAGTCCGAGGCCCCCAAGGTGACAGTGTCCTCGTCGCCGATGGATCGGCGCCGGATCGATGGCGATCTTTCGGCGGGCGAGATCAACGCCGCGATTGACGTCTTTTTGCCCTTGTCGCCGGATATTCGACGCGAGCACCTGATCTCGACCCCGTCGGTGGTCGTGGCGCGGCGCGGCCATCCGCTGGTGAACGGCGAGGTCAGCCTGGAGGATTATTTGTCCTTGGATCATATCATCGTCACTTCGCGTTCGCAGGGCATGGGCCCCGAAGATGTAGCTTTGTCGCGGGACGGGGACGCCCGGCGAATCGTTGCCCGTGTTCAGCAGATCAACACTGCGATGCGGGCGGTTGCGGCCTCGGATATGGTACTGACAATGGCCGAGGTTTTTGCCCATCGGGCGAATGTCTGGTTCGACAATCAGATCGTGCCGGTCCCGTTCGAGGCCCCCCGTGTAGATGCGTATTTGTACTGGCATTCGAATGCGGATGCGGACCCCGCCAACAAATGGTTGCGCAACATGGTCAAGACCTGCGTTGCAGAAACCGATTGGACGGGGCCCTGAGGGCAGTACCACGCGCCTAGAACAGCGCGTGGGTTGCCAGCATGCCGACCACAAGCAGCAGGTCAGCGGCAAGGAAGGGCAGGATACCCGCGAAGATCTGTTCAAGCTTCACGAAATCCTTCGCGACCGAGTGGATAACGAATACGTTTAACCCCACTGGTGGCGTGATCATCCCGATCTCAAGCAGTTTGGCCAGCAGGATGCCGAACCAGATCACGTCGATGCCCATGTCCTTGATCAGCGGCAGAAACAGCGGCAGCGTCAGCAGCATGGCGCCGATCGGTTCCAGGAACATGCCCAGGGCCAGATAGATCAGCGTGATCAGGATCAGGATGCCCAGAACACCCAGGCCCAGGCTTTCGATGCCGGTCCCGATCCAGCGCGACAGGCCGGACAGCGCGACCAGGCGGGTGAACAGGTTGGCCCCGATGGCGATCATGAACAACGAGCCCGAGGACAGCAGCGTATCCACGCAGCTTTCGCTGAACAGCTTCCACGTCAGAGTGCGGCGCGCGATGCCGATGACGATGGCGATGATGGCGCCCACGGCCCCGGCCTCGGTTGCGGTGAACAGACCCGAGAACAGGCCACCAAACACGACAACGATCATCAGCAGCACAGGCCAGACCTCGCGCAGGCCATCCATGCGTTCCTCCCAGGTGGAGGCGGCGGCGCGGGGCAGGCGCTCGGGTGCCAGAACATAGCTGATCATCACAGCGGCGATATACAGTGCCAACGAGATCACGCCGACCACAAGGCCACCCATGAACAGCTTGGTGATGGACACCTCGGCCTGGATGCCGAACAGGATCAGCAGGATCGAGGGTGGGATCAGCGCGCCAATGGTGCCGCCGGCGGCGACAGATCCGGTCGCAATACGGATGTCATAGCCCTGACGGTGCATTTCCGGCACAGCGATCCGGCCGATAGCAGCCGAACAGGCAATCGAGGACCCGGTGACAGCTGCAAAACCGCCAGCACCTGCCAGCGAAGCGATGGCCAGGCCGCCGGGCATCCAGCCCAGCCACGCACGGGCGCCTTCGAACATGCCGCGCGTCAGCCCCGAGTGATAGGCCACATAGCCCATGAGCAAGAACATCGGCACCGAGGACAGCGTCCAACTGGCCGCAAAGTTATAGGGAACGGTGGACAGCATCGACATGGCAGGGCGATCGCCCACCACGGCCCAGATGCCCACAAAGGAAACAAAGACCAGTGCTACGGCAATCGGCACGCGCAGCATGATCAAGGCCAGTACGCCAACGACGCACAGGATACCAATCGTCATCGGATCCATATTACTTTTCCTCTTCGATCGGTTCGGTGATCATCATCGTGTCCGCATGGACGTCTTTGAAACGGCCGGTGAATACCTGATAAAGGCGCATCAGCACCACGATGAACATCAGCCCGAAGCACACAGGCAGGATCCATGTGCCCGGCCAGGTATAGAAATCCATTGTCCCGGCCTCGACATAGGCGCCGCGGCTGGTTTTGCTGACAGCTTCACGGAAGGTGCCAAAGGCCAGGATGCCATAGACAAACAGCGACAGGACAAAACCCAACCCATAGATCGGGGTATGCGTCCATTTCGGCATCATATCGGTAAAGATAGAGGCCTCGACATGGCGACGCTGAAGCTCGGCATAGGCAATGGGCAGAAAGCTGACTGCCAGCATGTAATATTTAGAGACGAGTTCTGCGGTGGCCGGAAAGCCGGCTCCCATCAGATTGCGCATCGCCACGTCGATAACGATCTGAAGCGCCATCAGAATTAAGATGGCGCTTCCGACCCATTTCGTCGTGGCCGCGATGAAACGGTCCGCGAAATGCATGGTGACTTACAGACCGTACTTCGAGTAGTCGATCTTGTCCCAGATCTCGGCAAAGCGCAGCTCGGCCAGTTCGGCCTCGGTGCTGACGTTCTGGACCAGACCTTCCCACTTGGTCAGCAGGGCTTCGTAACGGGCAATTTTCTCAGCCGCGTTGGTCACGCCACGCTTTTCCAGGGTCGCAGCAGCCGATTTCAGGTGCGCGGCGCGGAATTCTGCGCCTTTGGCCTTCATCTCGTCGCTGGGGGTGATGAATTCGATACCCTTCTCAGCACCGGTGGCGCGGGCTTCGTTGGTCTTGTCGATCCAGCTTTGGATGCCGATGGTCTGTGCGTACTGACCAGCGTGGGCCAGTGCCTTGCGGTCCTCGGCGGACATGCGGTCCCACAGGATGTTCGACACGTTGGTCATGGCTGCTGCGTTGAACACGCCCTGGTCAACCAGGGTGACAGCTTTGACAACGTCATACAGCTGAGCGTTCTTCAGGTCGGCAACCGACGAGTAGGTCGCGTCGATCACGCCCGAGGACAGACCTTCGAACAGTTCCGACGAGGGCATCTGAACCGGCTCGGCGCCCATGCTTTCAACGAAGCGGGTAAAGACCGAACCCGCAGTACGGATGCGCAGGCCTTTCATGTCTTCCAGACCGTTGATCGGCTTGGTCGACAGGAACTGGTAGTTGGTGGTTGCGTCCGACCCCAGGAAGACGTGGCCGTTGGCTTTGAACTCGGCCTGGCACTCGGCGCAGGTGGCGATGTATTCGGTCACAGCCGAGGCGATGGCGCGGTTGTCGGTGCCCAGGATGGACAGCTCGCCGACCAGGCCGCTTTCGGGATAGTCAGCAGCGAAGTAAGGCAGGATGATCGGACCCATGTCCGAGATGCCGTCGCGCAGACCGGTGTTCATTTCGTTGGGGGCCAGCAGGCCCGACGGGGTGTCATAGCCAGTCCAGCGACCGTCGGTCAGCTCGGTCATTTTGGCGAACAAGGCGGGGTAGCCGTCGGTGGCCAGCACGTGGCTGGGACCAAAGGACGAGGTCGCGCGGATTTCTTCGGCGACCGCGGGAACGGCGACGGCGGCGCTCAGCACTGCTGCCGAAAATACGTGTTTCAGGTTCATTTGTATCCCTCCCTAGGGCATCTGAAAGTGTTCCTTGGCTTCGGGCACAGCGTCGCCGTTACCGGAATCAGGTGATCCGGCAGAAGGGGCGGCGTTGCTGACGCAAAGCTTCGGGCCATTTGTCCGGTGCTAAGGTGCGGTGGCACCTTTGGTCTCAAGTCCTCCGAGTGACCAGACCGGGTGAGATGGATAATACATAAAGCAGATCAATTTTAAATTGCTCTAGGCATGAATTGTATGCATGGAGGAACATCGGTGTGGTCGATGAAGGGTCTAATCACGAGCGGATAACCCGCGCAGAAGCGCCTGGATGGCACGTGGGGCAGTCAGGTCTGCATCCTCTGGCGCGGCATCCAAGGCACTTTCGACATCCTTGACGAGAATTGCAATGCTATTGTCTGTCTCCAGCCCGTCGCGGGCAAATTCGATCTGATCGAAATTCGAGGCGAACCAGTTCTGCCCAGAAGAATCATGCATCAACTTCAGTAGGGCCTGGGTATCCAGATCGGCCTGGTCCGCCCAATCCAGCACCATCCGGGTCAGCGCCGTATTTGCCGCCGCCAGAATGTTATTCAGCACCTTGGCCTGCATACCGCTGCCAAAGGGGCCCATCCTGTGAAAATGCGTGCCCATCGCGTCGAACAAAGGTTGGGCGGCGTTCAGCTCGGCCGGGTCCCCGCCCAACATGAAGGACAGCCGCCGTTCCTGCGCGGCAATCGCGGCCCCGGACATTGGGGCATCAATCAGCGTGACATGGGCAGGAAGGCGATCGCGCAGCGCGCGGACGTATTTGGGCGACAGCGTCGACGAGATGATCACGCGTTGCAGCGTGGCGCTGGCCGAGAAACTCTGGGCGCCAAACAGCACGTCCTCGGTCTGGTCGATGTCGCGCACGACCGAAATCAGCGTATGCAGCCCCTTGGCAAACTTGTCGCGTGGCAGCATCAGAGGCGCCAGATCGCCAAACCCATCGGCGGGCTTTACGTCATATCCGCGCGCATCGAACCCGGCCGCATGCAAAGCAGCCAGCATCGGCGCGCCCATCCGACCGCAACCGGCAAGGCCGATCACTTCACGATGACTTCGTCCTTCACGAACATGTTCGCCCATGCGCGGTCAATCAGCTCCGGTGACATCTGGTAGGGGATGCCCTCAAACTCGCAGATCGAGATCATCTGATCAATCAGGAAGATCGGTTGGTAATTCGCATAGACGTTGTCGATGGTCGGGTATTTGTTCTGCAGCAGGTGCACCAGCGACGGCTCGTCCAGGGGCATGCCCTTCTTGCGCGCGACCAGCGCGAAAATCTTCAGGAAGTTTTCCTGGCTTGGCCCGTCGATCTTGATCTTGAAGAAGATACGGCGCAGGGCGGCCTGGTCGAAAATCTCGTTCGGGTGGAAGTTGGTTGAAAAGATCACCAGCGTGTCAAACGGGACCTCGAATTTTTCACCCGATTGCAGGGCAAGGATGTCCTTGCCTTCTTCCAGCGGAACGATCCAGCGGTTGACCAGCGATTGCGGCGGCTCAGCCTGGCGGCCAAGGTCGTCCACGATGAAAATCCCGCCCGAGGATTTGAATTGCAGCGGCGCCTGATAGGTGCGGGCCGTGGGGTTATAGACCAGGTCCAGCATATCCAGCGACAGCTCGCCCCCGGTGATGACGGTGGGCCGGTCGCAGCGGACATAGCGCGTATCAAAGGTCACGCGGCGGCGCAGACTGTTGGGATCGTCTTTTTCAACCTCGGCGGCCGAGTGCACGATCGGGTCGTAAACGGTGATCACCTGACCAGAGTACTCAATGGCGCGCGGGACATAGATCTTATCCCCCATCGCGTCGCGAATTCCGTTCGAGATCGAGGATTTCCCGTTGCCCGGCGGGCCGTACATCAGGATTGACCGGCCCGAGCTGACAGCCGGCCCCAGATTGCCCAGCAGATCAGGCGGCAGCACCAGGTGACCCATGGCGTCGGTCAGTTGCTGGCGGGTGATCTGGATATTGCGAATGGACTGGCGTTTGACCTGCTCGCGGTAAACATCCATGGGAACGGGCATGGCGCCGAAATACTCAGACTGAGACAGCGCATCCAGCGCTCGGGCCTTTCCGGCATCGGTCAATTGGTAACCCATTTCGTTGCCGTTATTGGCGTTCAGGGTGCCTGTGGCTTCTAGCAGGCGCTGTTCGCGGCTCATGTCCACCAGTTCTTGCGTGACGCGGCGGGGCAGGCAGACGGCCTCGGCAATCTCGGTTACGAGGGTCACGTTCTTGCGGAACATGGTCTTCAGCAGGATGTCCCGCATCATCGGCAGAGGCAGCTGCATGTCCTCCAGATCAACCGGAGGCGGGGGCGGGGTCACACCAGTGCTTTGTGGGGCTTGCATGTTCATAAGCGGCTATCCTGTACAGACTTCGCGATCACCGTGCCGGAACAAGGTGGCAAAAAAATGGACGTAAATGGAAAATCTGAGGGTCAGGCGCCGAAAATCGCGCCCAGCAGCAGATACAGCGACAAGGTCGCGGCCAGCGGCAGGCCCATGGGGAAGTCGCGCTTGCGGCTCCAGCTTTCCCACTCGGGGGCCAGTTTGCGCAGCGGGGTGTGCTTGGCCAGACGGTGGGTCGTATAGCCAGCCAGCAGGCAGGCAGCGAACAATGCGATCAGGAATCGCAGGTCGCCAATAACAACGTAAGGTGCTGCGGCGGCTGCAAATTTTGCGTCACCGGCACCGACCAGACCAGCTGCGTTAAACAAGATGCCGACAAGCAGGATGATCACCAGATGCAGCAGTTGCCAGCCCACGGTTTGCAGCGGCATCAGGAACGGCGCGACGCCGACGAAAAGGATCGCAAGGATCATCACCGATTTGTTGGGGATGCGCATGGCCTTCATGTCCGACCAGGCCACCCAGACGCAGATCGGCAGGGTCAGGACAAAGAACACCAGCCCAGCAGTTGCGGGCAGGTGCATCGAGAAATCAGAGAAGAACTGCGACACGTGTCGGGCGTCCCAGCCTAGTTCGACACGTTGGATTCCAGCGCCCGCAGGCTGCGTACGGCGGCCTCGAAATGCTGGGGATGAGTGTCAATCGCGTCGCGCAACAGGCCTTTGCCGGTACTGACATCACCCTGTTTCACGGCGCTAAGGCCAAGTGTGTGCAGCAGCTGAGCGCGCTCGGTCTGGGTCATCGGGATGACGGGCAGCGAATAGTT
Source organism: Thalassovita sp. (assembly GCF_965218685.1). GTDB lineage: Bacteria > Pseudomonadota > Alphaproteobacteria > Rhodobacterales > Rhodobacteraceae > Thalassobius. The sequence goes on from NZ_OZ244657.1 coordinate 1,757,872, forward strand.
GCGCTGCGCCCCGCGCGCCAGAACAAGGTTGTTCTTTGCGGTAAAGAGTTTTTCGTCATTGCGGATCGCGTCCGAGAACAGACGCTCGGCCTCGGTGAAATCTCCGCGTGTCAGCTTCGAATAGCCCCAGTTATTCAGCACGCCAGCAGGGCGCGTGGTCAGACCCACGGCAATCTCATAGAAGCTGTCGGCCTTTTTCCATTCCTTGTTGGAATCGGCGACCATGGCTTCAAGCCGATAGCGTTTGAACGTCTCAAAAGTGGGCGGAACGGCATCCAGAACCTTGTCGGCATCGTCCCAGGCGCCCGTACGGATCAGCGCGTCAGCCAGATCCACGTGATCGTCATTGGTGGCCTCGGGGTGGGCCGAAACCTTGCGCCAGACAGGGACGGCCTCGGTCGGGCGGCTGGCCCGAACCAACGAGGTCGCAAGCCCGCGCTGCAAGTCGATCCGATCAGGGTCTTCCTTGACCGAGCGCTTGAAATAGGTGACGGCCTCGTTCGGGTCGGCGACGGTCAGCATGATGTCCGACAGGTTGTTCTGATCAACGGCGTTCACCGCCGAGATCGCACGATCAACCTCGTTCGTTCCACGCGCCTGGTCGCAGGCCGAGATGCCAAGTGCCCCACTAAGGCACAGGATGATAGTGAATGGGTGGCGCATTTGTTGCGTCCTTTTACTGCTCTTGCCCAATCATGGTATCTGGCGGATCAGATAGTCGCTGCTACCACGCCGTACCAATTTATAATCTTGTTCTTGTTCAGCATCATAGGGGGTTTTTTCGGATTTTGCGAGTGCCAACCGCAAATTATCACGGATTGAGTCACTTTCGCCATTATCCATGGCATAGGCTTTCTGGAATATTTGGGTCGCTTCGGCGGTTTTGCCCCGCTCCATCAGCACCACGCCCAGGTTATTCCAGACCTCTGCGATGGCCTCGTCGGTGGCGACGGCGCGGCGCAGCAGGGTTTCTGCCTGGCCCAGACGGCCCAGCCCCAAGTTGGCCGAGCCCATGCCCGCAAGGATATCCACCGTCAGCCCCTGATCCAATGCAGCGCGGGTATAGGATTTCATCGCCAGTTCATATTCACCCGCGTCCATCAGGCGCTGCGCGACCAGCAGGTTGCTGACAGCCTCGCCGCGTTTGGCAACGCCCGGGGCGGTGACCCCATCCCGAGACGCGCCGAGGCCGCCCGGAGAACAGGCGGCCAAGCTAAGCGCGATCAGCAGGGCAGTGCCCGCCTTTGCTTTGTCCATTTATCTGCTCACTTGCCTAGTTCCAGAATACCAATCGCCGAGGGCGCGACCAGGATGATCAGCAGCGGCGGCACGGTCAGGACCATTGTGGCAAGTGTCATCTTTGTCGGCAACTTGTTTGCCTTCTCTTCGGCGCGCATCACGCGTTTGTCACGCATTTCACCAGCATAAACCCGCAGCGCTTCGGCGATCGAGGTACCAAAAGTGGCCGATTGAACCAGCACGGTCACAAAGCTGGACACGTCAGCCACGCCGCAGCGATCCCCCATGTCGGCCAGAACCGTAGCCTTGTCCTTACCTGCCTTGATCTGGTGGCTGACGACTTCGAACTCGTCGGCCAGCGCCGGAAACGCCGAGCGGATCTCGCGGGCAACGCGGATGATCGACTGATCCAGGGACTGACCAGCCTCGACGCAGACCAGCATCATGTCCAGCGCGTCGGGGAAGCCTTCGGTGATTTGCTCCTGGCGCTGCTGCTGGCGCTTGGTAACCCAGTATTTGGGCAGCATATAGCCCGCACAACCGGGGCCAAGAATCCACATCAGGGTCTGCTGAGTGGTCGGCTCTTTGCCCGACAGGACCAGCAGGAAATACAGCGTGCCGATGGCCAGACCGGCAAGACCCAGCGCAAACTGCGAGAAGTGGTAGAAACGCACCGCGTCCTTGGTCTGATAGCCTGCCTGCATCAGCTTTTGCTGAACGGCCGAGTATTCTTTTTCGTTCTTGGGCTCCAGGAAGTTCGAGTATTTCTCGAGCTTGTCGTTGCTTTTTGCTGTCCGCAACGACGCCTGTGCTTTGGTTTCCTTCTTCTTTCGCCGCTCGGGCGCTTCGTTCAGCTTTTCCAGAGGGTCGGATTTCTGGTTCAAGAAGATCATCACCGCGGCAACGATCAGCGCAAGGGCCAGGAAACCGATCAGCAGAAGAGGGCCAATCGCGCCCAGCTCGGGGCCCAGAAGAGAGGTAAAGATATCGTCCATGGCGTTTTTCCTCAGACCTTGATGTTCACAAGCATGCGCATCACGAAAAGGTTCACGGTCAGGAATGCGCCAACGGCGATACAGGCCGGAATGAACCAGGGGTGATCCAGTACGTTGTCATAATAATTCGGGTCCATCACGTTGATCGCGATCAGCGCCAGCAAAGGGAAGGCCGACAGGAACTTGCCTGACCATTGTGCCTCGGCCGTGATGGCTTTCACCCGGCGGAACAGTTTGAAACGAGCGCGGATCACCTTGGCCAGGCCGGCCAGGATCTCGGCCAGGTTACCACCCGATTGCTGTTGGATAGTCACTGCCACGGCCAGGAAACGCAAATCCTGCATGTCCAGGCGTTCGGCCATATCCTTCAGCGCCTCGCCAACGTCTCGGCCGTACTGGGCCTCGTCCGCGATCATGCCGAATTCGGTGGCCAGGGGGTCTGCGACCTCTTTGGCGACGATCTGGATGGCCGAGCTGAACGGGTGCCCCACGCGCAGGCTGCGCACCATCAGTTCCACCGCGTCGGGCAGTTGTTCTTCGATCATGCCCATGCGTTTCTTGGCCTTCGAGTTGACCCAGAAATAGATGCCGCCAACGCCCATCGCCAGCGACACGCCAACGCGGATCGGAACCGAGGTTTCGGTGCCGACGGTCAGGCCGACAAAGGCCACCACGCTTAGCAGACCCATCATCATGATCAGCTGCGTCGGGGTGAAGGCAATCGCGGCCTTTTGCGCCCGGTCGGCCAGAATCGCGTAGATCGGGATCGATCGCGACTTCATGTGCTGGCTCATCTCCTTGCGGAGCGTTTCCATCACCTCGGCGCGGTTGGTGCCCTTTTCCAGCATCTCGAGCCGGCGGTTCACGCGGCTGTTCAGGCTGATCGAGCGGCCAAAGACGGTCAGGTATACACCTTCGACCAGCACCAGAACGCCAAAGAAGATCAGACCGTAAATGAGTGGTTCCATTGAAATGGTCATGGGCTTTACTCCGCTGCGACTGGTTCAAAGAGGGACGGGGGCAGGTCATAGCCCCACAGGCGGAACCGTTCCGAGAAGTGCGAGCGCACCCCTGTTGCGGTGAAGTGACCGATGATCTTGTTGTCCGGGGTCAGGCCGACGCGCTGGAAGCGGAAGATTTCCTGCATCGAGATCACATCGCCCTCCATCCCGGTGATTTCAGTGATCGAGGTCATCCGACGCGACCCATCTTGCAGACGCGAGGCCTGCACAATCAGGTTCACAGCGCTGGAAATCTGGCTGCGGACAGCCTTGATCGGCATTTCGATCCCGGCCATGGCGATCATGTTTTCCAAACGGCTGACACCATCACGGGCGCTGTTGGCGTGGATCGTGGTCATCGAGCCATCGTGGCCGGTGTTCATGGCCTGCAGCATGTCGATAACCTCTTCGCCGCGGGTTTCTCCCACGATGATCCGGTCCGGACGCATCCGCAGCGCGTTGCGCAAACAGTCGCGCTGGCTGACTTCGCCCTTGCCTTCGACGTTGGGCGGGCGGCTTTCCATCCGACCCACGTGAACCTGTTGCAGCTGAAGTTCTGCCGTATCCTCGATCGTCAGGATACGTTCCGAGTTGTCGATAAAGGACGACAGCGCGTTCAGCGTGGTCGTTTTACCTGAACCCGTACCGCCGGAAACGATGACGTTCAGGCGGGTGGCCACGGCAGCCTGCAGGTACGCGGCCATCTCTTCAGAGAACGCGCCAAAGCTTACCAGGTCATCAATGCCCAGCTTGTCTTTCTTGAATTTACGAATGGACACCAGCGAGCCATCCACCGCAACCGGCGGCACCATGGCGTTGAAACGCGAGCCATCGGCCAGACGGGCGTCAACATAGGGGTTGGATTCATCGACGCGGCGGCCCACGGCCGAAACGATCTTATCGATGATCCGCAGCAGGTGCTTTTCGTCTTTGAAGGTGATGTCGCTGAGTTCCAGCTTACCAGCCCGTTCCACAAAGATGCGTTGGGGGCCGTTCACCAGAATATCGTTGACGGATTCATCTTTCAGCAAGGCCTCCAGCGGGCCCAGGCCGGTGACTTCGTCGTAGAGTTCCTGGTTTAGGGTCGTGCGATCCTCGCGGTTCAGCACTATGCCTTTTTCTTCCAGAATTTCGGTCGAGATGGCGCCGATTTCCCCGCGCAGCTCGGCCTCGGATGCGGTTTCCAGCGCGGACAGGTTCAGGTTATCCAGCAGGGCGCGGTGCAGTTCCAGCTTGATCTCGGACAGGCGCTCTTTGCGCTTGCGATCTTTGTCGGCGCTTGGCGCTTGCGCCGCCGCTTTGGGCATCGGCTTGCGGATCATAACGGGTTTGGACGCGGGGCTTGCTTCGGCGGCTGCCTCGGGGACTGGCTCGGGGGCCGGCGCGCGCGAGGTGGGCTGGGCATTTGGTTTTTTGTAACGTGAGAACATTTGCTAAACCCTTATTCTATCAGCTGGCTTCGGCCACTTGTTGGCCGATCTGGTGCAGATCATTCGCCAGTTTCGCGATTTCCTTGCGCAGCACGTTCTTGGGTGCACTCAGCGCCAAGGGTTGTCCGTGATCGCCGGATTGCACCACGGGTTTTCCTCCGTCCGGCATCAGCAGCTCGATCGAGATGCCAAGGCTTTCCGCCAGGCGTTTGACGCGGGATTTGCCGTTCAGATCAGTGAACTTCGGCGCCCGGTTCAAGACAAAGCGCAGCTTGTCAAAGGGCAGATCCTCGGATTGCAGAGCACGTTTGAGGCGCAGGGCGTTCTGGGCCGAGCGCATGTCCAGTTCTAGCGTGGTCAGATAGACATGAGCGGCGTTCAACACGGTCTCGGTCCAGATGACCAGGGTCTTGGGCATGTCGATAACCACATAATCAAACTGGCGGCGGGCTTGTTCGATCAAGGCTAGGACGTCCTCGGGGGTGATCAGATCCAGCGGAATGATGTCCGTGGGAGAAGTCAGCACCTGAAAATTGTCATCGTCGCCCATCAGCGCCTGCATGAACACGTCTTCGTCCATGTTCTCAGTGTCTGAAAGCATCTCGAACACAGCTTCGCGGCGGGGCAGGTCGAAATAGGTTGAAACGGTGCCGAACTGCATATCCAGATCCAGAATGCAGACACGCGGTTGGGTTTCGCCTTTCTTGGCGACGTGCGCCAGTTCCCAGCCCAGGTTCACCGCCAGCGTGGTCGCGCCGGTGCCGCCGGCCAAACCGTGCACGGCAATAACGACGCCTTCGCGGTTGTGGGCGGATTTCTTCGGAGCAACCTCGGGCACGGGGATGTACTGAGGTTCGGGCTCGGGGGTGCGAATGCGTTCGACCGCGGCCATCAGCTCGTTCTCGGGCAAGGGGTAGGGGACAAACTCGTCCGCGCCTTGGCGCAGCAGCTGGTGCAGTGCGGCCGGGGTCACGTCGTCTGCGATCAGGATCACCTTGATCCCGCGCGACTTGGCCTGACCGATGATATCGCCCAGTAGAATAAGGTTGCTTTCATCTTCGGAATCGACGGCCATGGCAATGAATTCCAGGGTCTCGGCGTCGGGTTGTTGGAAAAATGCCAGCGCATCGCCAAAGCCCAGGTCGCCCCAGCTTTCGCCCAGAAGGGTTTCCATATCCTCGATCAGCAAATCGAAATTCTGCACATCCCGGCTGATGGTACAAGCCAGCAAGGGGCTTGCCTCGGGTTGCAGGTTTGCTTCACTCGTCATCGCCTCGTCTTCCTTTTCAGATTAGCGAACGAAGGGTCGGAGCTTGGCGTTGACGTACGTTATTCATGCCCCATCCTGTGTTCGCTGCGCCCCAACAAGGGAACGCACCAATCCCATTGAAGCTAAATTCGCTTTCAACTTGGGCGGAATTAGGGCCAAAAAATCGTAATTGTTGGGAATCTTGTGACGATCAGGGAAAATCAGGGGGATTGTTCAGCCCCCTGATTTTTATTGGGTCGTCGCGAACTCTGCGCCCTCGATGGAGCTCAGGCCCGTTTCAGGACGGGCGCTGCGGATGTACTCGCGATACACCACTTCAGCGTATTTGCCGTCCAGGATCGAGGGATGACGTTTCACGAAACCGCTGACCTCGGTCACGGTGCGGCGGTTGCGGCGCTCGCGACCTTCGGTCACGACCAGCGGCTGGGTTTCCCCATGCGAGACCACAGCCTCGAGCCGCGAGCGGCTGATCCCTTGCGAAACCAGATAGTTCACGACCGTGCGGGCCCGGCGCATGCCTAGGCGGTTGTTAAAGGCGTTCGAGCCGACGGCGTCGGTGTGACCGTAAACGCGGAAACGGACCTCGGGGTATTGCTTGATCCAGCTGGCCTGTTTGCGCAGCGCGATACGCGCGTTTTCGTCCAGTTTGGACGAGTTGAACGCGAAGTTCACGGTCGAGCCAACGTCAGCGTCAAAGCGGCGGGCCAAGTCAACGACATAGCTTTTCTCGCCGCTCATCACCATCGTGTTGTTCATGGTCGAGTTGCCGAAATCGCCACCACCAATCAGGGCCCCGGCCTCGCGGGTGAAGGTGGAATAGGATTTGGTTCCGGCGCAGCCCGAAAGGGCAAGGGCGCTACCAATCATCAATGCGGGCAGAACGGAAAGTTTCTTCATCATATCAATCCATTACGTAGCCATAGGAGCCGCTGAAATCTTGCCGGGCGACTTCGCCAGCGGCGCCTTTCAGGCGGCGCGTGCCGTCGCGGGCAACCTTGCCGTTCAGGAACAGATCCTTCTCGGACGGAGGCATGATCCGGTCAGTCGGCAGGGCCAGAACCTCGCCGCGGGTGGGGGTTACAAGGTGGGCGGTGATGATGATCACCAGCTCGGATTGCGAGCGTTGATACTGAGCGCTGCGGAACAGCGTGCCCAGGATCGGGATGTCGCCCAGCCACGGAACCTGTCCGTTGGTGTCGATGAAATCATCCTGCAAAAGACCGGCCACTGCAAAGCTTTCGCCGTCACGCAGTTCGACCGTGGTCGAGGTTTCGCGGCGTCGGAATGCGTCGATAGTGAATGCGTTCGAGGTGAAACCGTTGGTCGGGTCCAGCGACGATACCGCGGCTTCAAGCTCGAGGTTGATCAGGTCGCCATCCACCACGCGGGGGATGAAGTTCAACTCGACGCCGAAGGGTTTGAATTCCACGGTCACCGCGCCGTTGTCCTGGCTGACGGGAACAGGATATTCGCCGCCCGCAAGGAACTTGGCCTCTTGGCCGGACAGGGCGGTCAGGTTCGGTTCCGCCAGGGTGCGGACGACGCCCTTGGTTTCAAGGGCCTCCAGCAACAGGCCGACCTCGACCGAGCCGGCACCAAAACCAAACAGCAGCGCGCCGTTCGCTTCCGAAGTCGCCGGGATCGAACCGCCGAGCGAGTTGCCCTGCGAGCCCGAGTTGTTGTTAGTGTTCGTGCCGCCCGAAACAGATGCGTTACCGCCAAAAATGCCACCGTCCAGCGCCAGCGAGGTGCTGAGCGATTTGGAAACGTTACGCTCCATCTCGGCGAAGCGGACTTTCAGCATGACCTGTTGGACACCGCCGACGCTCATCAGGTTCGACACGCGTTCGGGGGCATAGCGCTCGGCCAGGTCCAGGGCGCGTTGCAGTCGCGCTGCGCTGGACACGGTGCCCGACAGCACGATGCCGTCATTGGCGGTGCGGACTTCGATCTGTTCGCCGGGAAGAATCTGCCCCAGGCGCTGTTTGAATTCAGTAATATCAGCGGCCACGACCACATCGACATTGGTCAGCAGCCGTCCGGCCGCGTCCAGAATTGTCAAAGTGGTCACACCCGGCGACTTGCCCAGCACATAGATCGTGCGATCAGACAATGAAGAGATGTCAGCGATCGCGGGATTGGCGATCGACAGTTCAGCAAAGGGTTGGTCGCTTTCCACCACAACGGCCCGGTTCATGGGGACGTTCAGCGTGGTGGATGTGCCTTGTTTGACCACACGCAGGCTTTGGGCCTGTGCCGGTGCGGACAGGGCGGTTGCGCCAATTGCGAAGGACAGCCCCAAAGTGGCTGCTTGCAGAAACGATACAATTTTCATGTGACCTGCCTTTTCGATCACGCCTCGGAAGCGGGTCTTTTTGCCCGATATTGCCAGCCAGCATGGGGGAAAACGGGAAACATTGCAAGAATCAATAGGTTCGGGTGCGACTCTGTTGTGATTCTGGCCATGTTTGCCCCCTTGATGCGGCGAAATTGCAACGGGGCGGCCTGTGTACAGACCGCCCCGTATAATCTTCAGGATCGACATCAAAAGGATCAGTTGGTGCAGGGGATCGGGATTTGCACCACTTCCGAGCCACGGCGATTGCGGATCGTGCAGACCTTTTCGGACTGGGCGACCTGCTCTTCCTTGATCTGCTCGGCTTCTTTGATGCCCAGCAAAGAGCGCATGTCCACCTCAACCGACTGGGCCACGGTGTCATCCTCGGCGCCGACAAGGGCCAGTGACAGACGGCCGCTGGCCTGGGCCTGCGCCAGTGCAGCCACTTGCTGCGAGTTGGCGGTGACGGTCACGGTGCGGGCGATCGTCGCTTCGGCGTCGTCGCCATTTGCGGTCTGGTCAACAGCGATCAACTGGATGTTGGGTTGGATCAGCTTGGTCACTTCGCGACGATCATTGCGGGTGCCGGTACCAATCTCGCCGGTCCAATAGACGTCAACCACGTCACCGGGGCGCAGGAAACCGGAAACGCCGGTGGCCACGTCAACCTTGATGGTAAAGGCGCGCATACCTTTTTTCAGGCGCGAGGTCAGGCCGGCATCTTCGCCAGGTTCGGTAACCTTGATGGCCATAACAGCCTCGTTCGGCTCCATCGCGCGCAGCACGATGCGGCGCATGTCGGGGTTCTTGGGGTCGGGGAACAGATCGTCCACGGCTTTGAAAACGCCCTCGGGCAGGGAGTCTTCGGGCCATTTCGCCCAGCGGACATCCTCGGTTTTCAGAACTTCACCATAGCGAAGTGGACGCTTGGCAACGATCACTTCAACGGTCTGGATGATCTGAGCCTTCGCAGCATTCGCAGCTGCCAGTTCGTTCTGGTAGCCCGAGATGTAATTCTTGGCCATGTAGACGGCAAAGCCCGCCAGGGCCAGGCCTGCGACCAGAACAAGTCCAAAGACGGCGCGCATGACGTTTCCTTTCGATACTCGATAGCCTCAACGTCGGAGATCCGACGGGTTCGGGATTATGTCTATTTCCCGATTGTGGCTGAATGATGCCAGCCGCCGGGCAGTTTGGCGGCGTCGCACAGGCAAAGCAGCAAACAAAAAGAGCCGCGCAAATGCGCGGCCCTTTCTATCTGTCCGTCGGGCCGTCAGGCGACCCGAGGTATCACGCGCTATTAGCCGCCGATGGTGGTCGTTGCGTCAGCGGTGTTCAGAGCGGAGGTCATCTCGGTGGTCAGGGTCGAGGTCGACGATTCCACTGCGGTGAACGCTGCAACGCCCAGGCCAACAACAGCTGCGGTCAGAACGACCCAGTCAACAGTCACGGCACCGTTTTCGTCTTTGCGGAAGTTTTTGATGAATTTGATCATGGTTGTGTCCCTTCTAGGTCTGAATCTCTGCGAAACCTCGTTCCGGGCCTCTCTCACCTTGCCCCGACGTTCCGAACTGGCACCACTTTGGATGCCAAATCGGGCCGGAATTGGGCACGAACGGCACCTTTTCAGGAAATATGCAGATCAATTTCAAGCCAACGGGCGGGTTTTCGTGCCGGGGTCACTCGAATGTCGTGGTCGCGTCAGCCGCATCCAAGGCGACCTGGGTGCGCCCGGTGACGGTGCCGACGGGCTCTTCGACCAGCGGAACGATGGCGATGATCAGCCCGATGATGCCAGCCGTCAGTACGACCCAGTCGATCGTGACCGCGCCGTCTTCTTCTTTCAGAAAAATGTTTCGAAACTTTGCCATTCCAGCGCCTTTCCATTTACCAGACATGGGCGCATCGCAAGGCGGGTCACCCATCGCATTTTTCACACCGTCCCCCGTCATTCTGAAATGGCAAGCGCCGTTCAAGGGACAGTATTACAGGTTGGCTTCGGCGAAATTGCGCGTTTTGGCAAAGCTCCGGTGCCTATGAAAAAGAGCCGCGAAACAGGCGCGGCTCTTTCCGATCTCAGACCAAATTCCGTTCAGGAATTCGGGATCACGCGCTATTAGCCGCCGATGGTGGTCGTTGCGTCAGCGGTGTTCAGAGCGGAGGTCATCTCGGTGGTCAGGGTCGAGGTCGACGATTCCACAGCGGCGAAAGCTGCAACGCCCAGGCCAACAACAGCTGCGGTCAGAACGACCCAGTCAACAGTCACGGCACCGTTTTCGTCTTTGCGGAAGTTTTTGATGAATTTGATCATGGTATTAGTCCTTTAGGTTCGGTTTGCTCAGTTTTCCCACCCCGGCCTTGAGGCAGTCTCTCTGTGCCTGCTCCGTCGTGGTATGCTTAGATATAGCCAGCCGAATTGGGCGAGACTTGGGCACGAAAACAGCGAAAATTTAGTTTTTGGTAAGGTTTTTGAAAAATATTTTAACCATTTGAATATTAACAAAAAAATTACCAAATAGTGGATTTTGACCACAAAATTCCCCGTGAATATGGCGAAAATTCCAGATTTCAGCGGGGATTTGGGCCGCAAAGCTGGTTTGGTATCGGGATTTTTGCGACACTTGCGCAAAACAAACAGAGCAGTTCAGGCAATGTTCATCAGCAGTGCATTAAAACGAGGGGCCGTTGTGGCCATCTTGGCGGTGGCCAGCGGGGCCGCAGCCGAGAATCCCCCTCCGTTCCCAGATTTTACCTTTAAACGGGTCAAGCCGCCGTCCTCGGAGGGCGCTAAACGGATCACCGTACAGATTGCGCCACAGGTAACCCCGGTGGTGCCTGCCACCGAGTCGGACGCGGCGCCCCAGGCGGCTGCGCAACTCGTTCCCGCATTGGATTGGTTCTGGGCCGAGATTTCGCCCGCGTTATCAGATGGCGGACCGGGGCGGTTGGAACCTGCGCTGGTGCGGCTGGGGAATCCCCCTGCGGGAACGGGCGTGCCCGTGCCGCGCCTGTCGACGTTTTTGGGCATTGCCAGGGACCGGAACGCGGATTTGTTGCTCAGCACGGTTGGCACCAATGTCTCGCCTGCTCTTGCTCTGGCGGTGATCGCCGTGGAATTCGACGCGCTCCCGGCCGCGCCTGGCAGATTCGGCGAGGCGGACGCCGAGGATGCGGGCCAGAACATCCGCGAGGGCGTCGCCTATTTGCACGGGCTGCTTGAAGAGTTCCAGGGCGATCCGATCCTGGCCCTTGCCGCCTATTACGCTGGTGAGGATGCTGTGCGTCAGCACGAGGGTGTGCCGCCAGACCCCGAGACCCGCGCCTTTGTACCCAAGGTGCTGGCGGCCTTTGCAGCTGCGCGTGGGCTGTGCAAAACACCGCCGCAGCTGGTGTCTGACGGATGCGTTTTCAATCTGGGGGACTGACACGAAAAAGCCCGGCCGCAATGGGCCGGGCCGTGCATCGCCAATAGGGTGGGCCTTAGTCGACGATGGTTGCTTGAGTGGCTGCGCGCAGCTCTTCTTCGGTGACGCCATCGGCGGTTTCGACGATCTTCAGACCGCCCTCGACCACGTCCAGAACGCCCAGGTTGGTGATAATGCGATCCACGACCGATTTCCCGGTCAGCGGCAGGGTGCATTCTTTCAGAACCTTCGAATCGCCGTGCTTGTTGGTGTGATCCATCACAACGACCACGCGGCCAACACCGGCCACCAGGTCCATCGCGCCGCCCATGCCTTTGACCAGCTTGCCGGGGATCATCCAGTTCGCCAGGTCACCGTTTTCGGCCACTTCCATGGCGCCCAAGATGGCCATGGCGATCTTGCCGCCGCGGATCATGGCGAAGGACTGAGCGCTGTCGAAATACGCGGTCTGAGGCAGCTCGGTGATGGTCTGTTTGCCGGCGTTGATCAGGTCAGCATCCTCGTCGCCCTCATAGGGGAAAGGGCCCATGCCCAGCATGCCGTTTTCTGATTGCAGCGTCACCTCGACCCCCTCAGGGATATAGTTGGACACCAGCGTCGGGATACCGATGCCAAGGTTCACATACCAGCCGTCTTGCAGTTCCTGAGCCGCACGGGCGGCCATTTGGTTACGATCCCATGCCATTATGCTTCCTCCCGCTTGCGTACGGTGCGCTGTTCGATGCGTTTTTCGTGCTCGCCCTGAATGATGCGGTGCACGTAGATGCCGGGCAGGTGGATCGCGTCGGGATCCAGCGAGCCGGTGGGCACGATTTCCTCGACCTCGACAACGCAGACCTTGCCGCAGGTGGCGGCGGGCAGGTTAAAGTTCCGCGCAGTCTTGCGGAAGATCAGGTTGCCGGTCTCATCCGCTTTCCAGGCCTTCACGATGGCCAGATCGGCGAAGATGCCTTCTTCGAGGATGTATTCCTGACCGTCCCAGGTTTTCACGTCCTTGCCCTCGGCAATCACGGTGCCCACGCCGGTTTTGGTGTAGAAACCGGGGATGCCGGCGCCGCCGGCGCGCATACGCTCGGCCAGGGTGCCTTGGGGATTGAATTCCAGCTCCAGCTCGCCCGACAGGTACTGGCGCATAAATTCTGCGTTCTCGCCCACGTAAGAGCTGATCATTTTCTTGATCTGCTTGGTGTCCAGCAGTTTGCCCAGGCCAAAGCCATCAACGCCACAGTTGTTCGACGCGATCGTGATATCCTTGACGCCGTCCTCAACCATTGCGTCAATCAGCAGTTCCGGAATGCCGCACAGGCCAAAGCCCCCTGCGGCGATCAGCATGCCGTCCTCAAGCAGCCCGTCCAGGGCCTCGGTGGCGTTTGCGTAGACTTTTTTCATGGATGTCTCCCTCAAACCCAAAATGACGGCGCGCTGGGGAATTACCCCAACGTCGCACGCCGGTCTGAGGGGGTTCTACGCCCAGAAACTACGTAATCCAATACGTAGAAATACCAGACACAGCGAGAATCCCTTATTCCTTGGCTTTCGCCTTGGTGGTTTTGGCCTTGGTTGTCTTCTTTTTCGCGGCGGTTTTTCGCGCCGGTTTCTTCTTGGCCGCTTTTTCCGCGATCAGGGCGACGGCCATTTCCATGGTGACGTCCTTGGGGTCAGTGTCCTTGGGAAGGGTGGCGTTGACCTTTTCCCATTTCACGTAAGGACCATAGCGGCCTTCCATGATATTCACCGGCCCGCCCGATTCCGGATGCTCACCCAATTCCCTGAGCGCTTTGGCAGCGGCGCTGCGGCCACGCCCCGGGTTGGCGCGCTTTTCGGCCAGCATCTCGACGGCGCGGTTCATCCCAAGCTCGAACACGTCATTCGGATCCTTGAGGTTCACATAGACGGGCTTAGCGTCCTCGGGGCCCTTGTGCATGACGTAAGGCCCAAAGCGGCCAAAGTTGGTGCTGACCATGCCCCCATCTGGGTGATCGCCGATCTCGCGGGGCAGGGACAGCAGGGTCAGGGCCTTGTCCAGGTCCATGTCTTCCTTGCTCCAGCCGCGGGGCAGGGACGCACGCGGGGGTTTCTTGTTCTCGGGCGTTGGCTCGCCGCGCTGCACGTAGGGGCCGAACCGACCGGCCTTCAGCCAGATCTCATCGCCCGCATCCTCGCCCAGCAGACGTTCGTCGCCATCTGCACCTTCGCCCGCAATCGGGCGCGTATAGGTGCATTCGGGATAGTTGCCGCAGCCCACGAACCCGCCGGTGCGCGAGGTTTTCAGGTGCAGTTGGCCGTTGCCGCATTTCGGGCAGACACGCGGATCACTGCCATCTTCGCGCGGGGGATACAGCTGCGGGGCCAGGGCCTCGTCCAGGATATCCAGCACCTCGGCGATGCGCAGTTCGCTGGTTTCCGCAATCGCGGCGGAAAAATCACGCCAGAACCGGCTGAGTACTTCCTTGTAGTCACGATCCCCGGCCGAGACATCATCAAGCTGTTCTTCCAAATTCGCAGTGAATTCATATCCCACGTACTGACGGAAGAAGTTCAGCAGGAAAATCGTAACGATCCGGCCCTTATCCTCGGGGAACAGGCGATTTTTGTCCTTGCGGACATATTCGCGGTCCTGGATCGTGGTGATCACCGACGCATAGGTCGAGGGGCGGCCGATGCCCAGCTCTTCCATTTTCTTGACCAGCGTTGCCTCGGTATAGCGGGGCGGAGGCTGGGTGAAGTGTTGTTCGGGGGAAATATTGCGCTTCACGGCTGGCTCGCCCTGCATTAGCTGGGGCAGGCGCTTGTCGTCGTCATCCAGAACGCTGTCATCGCGGCCTTCTTCGTAGACGCGCAGGAACCCATCAAACAGCACCACCTGACCGGTGGCGCGCAGGCCAACCTGACCGTCTGCGCTGGCGATATCGACGGTTGTGCGCTCCATCCGGGCGGCTTCCATCTGGCAGGCGATGGTGCGTTTCCAGATCAGATCATACAGTTTTTTCTGGTCAGGCTCGGTCACTTTCAGGCTGTCTGCATCGCGGGTCATATCCGTCGGGCGGATACATTCATGCGCTTCCTGTGCGTTCTTGGCCTTGTTTTTATAGATCCGCGGGTTGGAGGGCACATAGTCCGCGCCATACCGATCTTTGATCGCGTCGCGGGTGGCGCTGACGGCCTCGGGCGCCATATCGATACCATCTGTCCGCATATAGGTGATGTAACCGGCCTCGTACAAACGCTGCGCGGTGCTCATGCATTGGCGGGCGCCCATGCCAAATTTTCGGCTGGCCTCTTGTTGCAGGGTCGAGGTCATGAAAGGCGCAGCGGGGTTGCGGCTGGTCGGCTTGGCCTCGACCGATTTTACGGTCAGGTCACGGCTGTTGACCGCTTGCACGGCCAGTTCGGCCTGCGTTTCATTCTCGATCGAGTATTTGTCCAGCTTGTCGCCGGCCAGAACGGTCAGGCGTGCTTCGTATTCCTGGCCGCGGGGCGTGGTCATCAGCGCTTTGACTGACCAGTATTCACGAGGGTTAAACGCCTCGATCTCCATTTCACGCTCAACGATCAGGCGCAGGCAGACCGATTGCACCCGGCCAGCCGAGCGCGCACCGGGCAGTTTGCGCCACAAAACGGGGCTGAGGTTGAAGCCCACCAGATAGTCCAGCGCGCGGCGCGCCAGATAGGCATCGACCAGCGGCTGGTCAATCTCGCGCGGGTTTTTCATCGCCTCGGTGACGGCGGATTTGGTGATCGCGTTGAAAACCACGCGGCTGACCGGGGTGTCTTTCTTGATGGCCCGGCGCTTGCGCAGCGTCTCTTCCAGGTGCCAGCTGATCGCCTCGCCCTCGCGATCGGGGTCAGTCGCAAGGATCAGCGCGTTGTCCTGTTTCAGGGCGTCGGCTATGGCTTTAACATGTTTGCGGCTGTCGGCGCCAACCTCCCATGTCATGTCGAAATCCTGGTCTGTGTCTACCGAACCGTTCTTGGCAGGCAGATCCCGGACGTGTCCGTACGAGGCCAGAACCGTGTAATCAGAACCGAGGTATTTGTTGATTGTCTTGGCCTTCGCTGGGGATTCGACAACGACAACTGGCATGAAATTTCCTTTCGACTCGCACCTCGGCCTATGGCGGCGGAAAATGTGGGTCGAAGAGGGTGTTTGTCAATGCATTGAAAACGTGTGGCGTGGTCGCACCCATCCCAAGGCTCACGGAATCAGCGACAAAAGCCCCCCCGGTTGACGTTGAATTTTCCCATCAAGCTCCAGATCCGTAAGTACCGGGCCCACGGTTCGGGCGCGGCGCCCAAGATCGCGGATCAGTTGGTCTTCGGCCATGGGTGAGGGGCCGAGGCGTTGAAGAATTTGGCTGTGGAGTTGCGCTGTCTCACGCAGGCTACGTTTTTTTGAGCGGCCGGGCTGCACGTCCGGTTGCGGCGGGGACAAGTTCAATTCGTCTTGTGCCGGGGCGGGCTGCACCGGGGGGAGGGCCTCGATCACATCTTCGGCGGTGCGGACAAGGCGCGCGCCATCGCGGATCAGCATATTGCACCCCGCTGCACGCGCGTCGAAAGGGTGTCCGGGGACGGCCATGACCTCTCGGCCCTGATCAAGGGCGTTCTTGGCCGAGATCAGGCTGCCGGATTTAGCGGCGGCCTCAATCACGATAAGCCCCTGCGCCAGCCCCGAGATAATCCGATTTCGACGCGGAAAGTGCCGGGCTTGGGGCGTAAGGCCAAAGGGCTGCTCGGACAGGCGCAAACCTGTTTTGGTGATGTCTTGACCCAGACGTGTGTTTTCAGCCGGATAAATAACGTCGACACCACCCGCCATGACGGCAAGTGTGCCGGAGTTCAGGCTTGCAGTATGAGCTGCGGTATCAATGCCGCGCGCCAGCCCGGACACAATGGCGTAACCCTGATCGGCCAGATCTTTGGCCAGGGCGCGGGCCATGCGAATCCCCAAGGACGAGGCATTTCGCGCGCCAACCATGGCGATCATCGGCCGTTTCAGTGCGTCCAGATTGCCGATCGCCCAGACGAACGGGGGCGCATCGCTGATCTGGGCCAGGGCCGCGGGATAGTCCGGGGCGCCGTGGCACAGCATACGCGCTCCCAACGCCCGCGCGGCCTTTAGTTCAGCCCAGGCGACGCCCTCGGGGCAGACCTGATAATTCTCGACCCCGGCGGCTTTAGCGACCTCGGGCAAAGCCTCAAGCGCGGCGGTGGCCGTGCCATGCTCGTTCATCAAACGGTGGAACGTCGCCGGACCCACCCGGCGAGATCGCAAGAGACGAAGCCACGATACCCGCTCATCTTCCGTGGTGGGTGGGAGTGGGGGGTGAGTGGAAGGATGAATGTTGTCGATCATCGTCGCCTCGCCTTCTTGCAGAATCAGGTTTAGCGGCAAGCCGGTTAATGGCGGGTAAACCAAAATCGAAAGTTTGGTTTACCAAGCAGGTGCGGGGCGATCTATGCGGCGGCACCCCCGACTGTCAGGCCACCGATCATCACGGTTGGCTGGCCAACGCCAACGGGCACCCATTGACCCTGTTTGCCGCAGTTGCCAAGGCCCGGATCCAAGGCCATGTCATTGCCAAGTGCCCGGATCTGCTTCAGCGCGGTCGCGCCGTCGCCAATCAGGGTTGCGCCTTTGACGGGCGCGCCGATCTGGCCGTTCTGAACGCGGTAGGCCTCGGTGCACGAGAAGACAAACTTGCCATTGGTCACATCCACCTGACCGCCGCCAAAGCCGACGGCATAGATCCCATCCTTGAGGTCCGCGACGATGTCCGCCGGGTCAGACGCACCGCCGGTCATATAAGTATTCGTCATCCGCGGCATGGGGATATGCGCGAAAGATTCGCGTCGGCCGTTGCCCGTGGGCTTAACCCCCATCAGTCGGGCGTTCTGACGATCCTGCATGAAGCCGACCAGCACGCCGTCCTCGATCAGGACGTTTTTCCCCGAGGGCGTCCCTTCGTCATCAAAACTGATCGAGCCGCGACGGTCGGGAATCGTGCCGTCATCCAGCACAGTGACGCCCTTGGCGGCCACCTGTTGCCCCATCATACCGGCAAAAATGGACGAGCCCTTGCGATTCGCATCGCCCTCCAGACCGTGGCCGACGGCCTCGTGCAGCAAAATACCGGGCCAGCCGGGGCCAAGCACCACATCCATTACGCCGGCCGGGGCAGGGACCGCATCGAGATTCACAAGGGCGATCCGCAACGCTTCGCGGGCCTTTGTTTGCCAGTCGGCCGGGTCCAGCAATCCGTCCAGACCCACACGGCCGCCACCGCCTGCCGTTCCGGTTTCGCGGCGTCCGTCCTGTTCCACGATGACCGAGATATTCACCCGCGTCATGGGGCGTACATCGCGCAGATGCGTGCCCTCGGGGCGCAGAATTTCCAGCTCTTGCAGCGAGGCCGCAATCGAGGCGCTGACCTGCACCACGCGCTTGTCCAGCCCCCGCGCAAAGGCATCCATGTCGCGCAACGTGTCCAGCTTGACCGGGAAGGAAACGCCGCCGATCGGGTCGGAATCAGTGTAAAGGCGCGTATTCGTGGCGCTTGGGGGCAGGGCCAGGGTGCCTCCTCCCTCGCCAACGGCCAGACGCGTGGTGGCCATCGCGCGGCGCAGAGCTGATTCTGAAATCTCGGTGGAATGGGCATATCCGGCGACCTCGCCATGCACGGCGCGCAAGCCGAACCCTTCGGAGGCGTCATAGCTGGCTGTTTTTACCCGACCATCGTCGAATACGATCGCTTCGGACCGCCGACGTTCCAGGAAAAGCTCGCCATCTTCCGCCCCTTGAGTGGCTTGTTTCAGCAATTCAAGGGCTTTGTCCTGGTCCAAGGATTGCTCGAACGGGCGAAAAGGCGCATCGCTCATATCTGTTTTTCCTGTCTTTTCAGCGGCGACGATTTGATCTAAATCAAAAAAAGCGTCCGTTTGCCGCAAGTGCCATTGTTGTTCTGTGAAGCAGAATATGGTTTCTAGCGGCGACAAAACAACGGGTTTTGCCGCTAGGGCAGAATTCTGCGTCAAAGATGAACAATACACACCTCAACCGATCAGGGTGACATATGAAACTGAAATCCAGCCTTCTGGCGGCAGCAGCAGCCTTTACCGCGGCCCCGGCCCTTGCCCAGGACGTGGAAACCATTGGCAAACCGCAATCTGGCCTGTTGGGCTTTCAGCCAGCCGCAACCGAACTGGCACGCGACCTGCAGTCGTTGGATCATCTGCTGTTGGTGATCATCACCGCGATCACCCTGTTCGTGGCTGTCTTGGTTGCGATCGTGATCGTGCGCTACAACCGCCGCGCCAATCCGACCCCCGCGACCTTCACCCACAACTCGCCGCTTGAAATCGCCTGGACCGTCATTCCGATCGTGATCCTGGTTTTCATCGGTGCATTCTCGCTGCCGGTTCTGTTCAAGCAGCAAGAAATCCCCGAGGGTGACATCCACATCAAGGTGACCGGCTACCAGTGGTACTGGGGCTACGAGTACACCGACCACGATTTCGGCTTTGACCAGTACATGATTGGCCATCCTGCCACCATGCAAGATGCCGACTATGATGCTGGTGCTGCTGACTTTGTGAACAGCGACGCGATGAAGGCCAAGCTGAAGGGCCTGGGCTACAACGAAGACGAATTCCTGCTTGCCACCGACACTCAGGTCGTGATTCCGGTCAACAAGGTTGTCGTCATGGACGTGACCGGTGCCGACGTGATCCACTCGTGGACCATCCCCGCATTCGGCGTGAAACAAGACGCCGTTCCCGGTCGTATCGCCCAGCTGTGGTTCAAAGCCGAGAAAGAGGGCATCTACTTCGGTCAGTGTTCGGAACTGTGCGGCAAGGACCACGCCTACATGCCGATCACCGTCAAGGTCGTCTCGCAAGAAGCCTACGAAGCATGGCTGAACGGCGCGATCGAAGAGTATGCCGGCACCCCGCGCACTCTGACCGTGGCTTCGGCCAACTAAGGATCGGATCGCGCCCCGTAACGGGGCGCATCCCCTCTACCCACTGACTGGCTGCGCGCCGTGCGCAGCTGCTGAAGGCAAACCATGAGCGACGCAAGCATCAACACCGAAACTCAGGGCGGCGAGGCCGGATTCAGCGACTATTTTGCGCTGCTGAAACCGCGTGTCATGTCCCTGGTCGTTTTCACCGCGCTGGTCGGCCTGCTGGCCGCGCCGGGTGGCGTGCATCCGTTCATTGCCTTCTGCGCTGTGCTGTTCATCGCCGTTGGTGGCGGTGCCTCGGGCGCGCTGAACATGTGGTGGGATGCAGATATCGACCAGGTGATGAAGCGCACCACTTCGCGCCCCATCCCTTCGGGCAAGGTCACTGGCGGCGAGGCGCTGGCCATCGGCCTGACCCTGTCGGTATTTTCCTGCGTCATGCTGTTTTTGGCGACCAATATCGTCGCCGCTGGCCTGCTGGCCTTTACCATCTTCTTCTACGCAGTCGTCTACACCATGTGGCTGAAGCGTTGGACCCCGCAGAACATCGTGATCGGTGGCGCGGCGGGTGCCTTCCCTCCGATGATCGGCTGGGCGGCCGTGACCGGCGGCATCAGCGTCGAATCGGTGTTGATGTTCATGCTGATCTTCATGTGGACGCCCCCCCATTTCTGGGCGCTGGCGCTGTTCATGAACTCGGATTACGAAAAAGCGGGCGTGCCGATGCTGACCGTGACCCACGGTCGCCGCGTGACCCGTAATCATATCCTGATCTACACGATCCTGCTGGCCCCCATTGCGATTGGCGCGGGCTTTACCTCGATCGGTGGGCCGATCTACCTGACCGTGGCCGTGGTGCTGAACGCGCTGTTCCTGTTGGGCGCCGTGAAAATCTGGCGCCGCAAGGAAGAGCAAGCGCAGGTCGACAAGTACCGGCTTGAGAAGTCCTTCTTCGGACTGTCGCTGATGTACCTGTTCCTGCACTTCGGCGCGATCCTGGCCGAGGCCGCCTTGAAACCTTATGGTCTGGGGGGCTGGTAAGATGGGTATCCAAGTCGAACACGAGCTTCATAAACGCCGCTTTGGCCGCAACGTTGGTGTAGGCCTGGTTCTGGTCGCCTTTATCGGCATCGTTTTTGGCCTGACGGTGGTCAAGGTGACCTCGGGCGGGCTGGGTCCGAAACCTGCTGCACAGGAGACGCAGAACTGATGGCTTTGCAAGGCAAGCAGAAAACCGTAGTTCAGCTGGTCGCCGTGGTTCTGACCATGGGTGCGCTGGCTTGGGCCTCGGTGCCGTTTTACGACTGGTTCTGCCGTGTGACTGGCTTTGGCGGTGTCACGCAAACTGCCGATGCTGGCGCGGACGTGATCCTGGACCAGACCATCAAGGTGCGTTTTGACGCCTCGAAGGAACGCGGCATGCCGTGGGAGTTCAAGCCCGTCCAGCGCGAAATGGAAATCCGAATCGGTGAGACTGGCCTGGCCTTTTACGAGGCGTATAACCCAACCAATCATCCGGTTGCCGGGCAGGCCTCGTATAATGTGGCCCCCTATGCGGCCGGGGCCTATTTCACCAAGATCGACTGTTTTTGCTTCACCGAGCAGGTGCTGCAACCGGGCGAGCGGGTGATGATGCCCGTCAGCTTCTATGTGGACCCCGAAATCGTCGAGGACCGCGAGGGCAAATACCTGTCCAGCATCACCCTGTCTTACACTTTCTACGAAATTGACGTGCCAGAGCAGCATGCTGCACTCGACACTGACACGTCCAAAACCCTAAACTAAAAGCCTCCAACGAGGGAAACGCGATGGCGCACGAAAAAAACCACGACTATCACATTCTGCCCCCAAGCCTGTGGCCCCTTCTGGGTGCTCTGGCGGGTTTCATCATGCTGTTCGGCGCGGTGATCTATTTCCACACTGAATCGCCCTGGATGCTGTTGATCGGCTTTGTTGGCGTGCTGTATGTCATGTTCGGCTGGTGGGCCGAGGTTGTGAACGAAGGCGAAACCGGCGATCACACCCCCGTGGTGAAAATCGGCCTGCGTTACGGCTTTATCCTGTTCATCATGTCCGAGGTCATGTTCTTCTCGGCCTGGTTCTGGAGCTTCTTCAAGCACGCCATGTACCCGATGGGCGAAAACAGCCCGATGGTTGATGGTGTCTGGCCCCCCGCCGGCATCGAAACCTTTGATCCCTGGCACCTGCCGCTGATCAACACCCTGATCCTGCTGTGTTCGGGCGCGGCGGCCACCTGGGCGCACCACGCGATCGCACACGAGAACAACCGCAAAGACATGATCAACGGTCTGGCTCTGGCAGTTGTTTTGGGCCTGATCTTCACTGCGTTCCAGGCCTATGAATACAGCCACGCTGCATTCGGGTTCTCGGGCAACATTTATGGCGCCAACTTCTTCATGGCCACTGGCTTCCACGGGTTCCACGTGATCGTCGGCACCATCTTCCTGTTTGTGTGCATGCTGCGTGCGATGAAGGGCCACTTCACGCCCGAATCCCACGTCGGCTTCGAGGCCGCGGCCTGGTACTGGCACTTTGTGGACGTTGTGTGGCTGTTCCTGTTCGCCGCAGTCTACGTATGGGGTGGCTAACCTTCGTTTGAGGTTGAAAAACCGCTCATAAACAGCAAAAAGCAAGACGCACGGGGAACCCCTCGTGCGTTTTCGTTTTCTAAGGGACAGCTCTGATGCGCCGCATCCTTCTGCCTTTGATCTTTGGCCTGATTGGCGCTGGTATCCTGCTGTGGCTGGGGTTCTGGCAGCTGGATCGTATGGTCTGGAAAGAGGGTGTGCTGGCCCAGATCGAGGCGCGGATCAATGACACCCCCGTTGCGATCCCCGATCAGCCCGATCCCAAGGATGACCGTTTCCTGCCCGTTACGGCGACCGGTACCATCCTGCCCCCGACCATTCGGGTTTTGGTCAGCCAGAAATCTAAGGGTGCCGGATATCGCCTGATCAATGCGATGGATCTGGACGGACGCGTGATCTTGGTTGATCGCGGCTATGTCCAGCTTGAGGCCCTGCCGTCCGAACCGCCTTTTGAAAACGTCACCGTCACCGGCAATCTGCATTGGCCGGACGAGCGAGACTTTTTCACCCCCGAAAACGATCTGACCGCCAATATCTGGTTTGCCCGCGAGGTGGACGTGCTGGCGCAGGCTTTGAACACCGATCCCATTCTGGTAATTGCCCGCGAAACCTCTTATGACGATGCCCCGGTCTCGGCCATGCCAGTGGGACCCGAGGGCATCCCGAACAACCATTTTGGATATGCCGTACAATGGTTCGGTCTGGCCGCCGTGTGGACGGCGATGCTGGGCCTGTTCATATGGCGCCAAAGGAAACCCGCGAAAGGGAAAGACACGTGAAATACATTTCGACCCGAGGCCAGGCCCCTGTCCTGAATTTCGAAGAGGCAATGCTGACCGGATTGGCCCGTGACGGCGGCCTGTACGTGCCCGAAACCATCCCGACCATGACCAAGGACGAAATCGCGGACCTGTCTGGCCTGTCCTACGAAGAAACCGCCTTTCGCATCATGCGCCCCTATATCGGCGACACGTTTACCGACGCGGAATTCAAACAGATCATCGCCAAGGCCTATGCCGGGTTCGGCCACACCGCCCGCGCGCCCATGGTGCAGCTGGACAGCAATCACTTCCTGCTGGAGCTGTTCCACGGCCCGACCCTTGCCTTCAAGGACTTCGCGATGCAGCTGATCGGTCAGCTGTTCCAGGCCGCGCTGAAGCGCAACGGCAGCCGCGTGACCATCGTCGGCGCGACCTCGGGCGATACCGGGTCTGCCGCAATCGAGGCGTTCAAGGGGCTGGACGCGGTCGACGTGTTCATCCTGTTCCCCAATGGCCGTGTGTCCGAGGTGCAGCGCCGCCAGATGACCACGCCTGCCGAACCCAACGTGCACGCGCTGGCGGTCGAGGGTCATTTCGACGATTGTCAGGCCCGCGTGAAGGACATGTTCAACGATTTCGACTTCCGTGATGGGGTGAAACTGGCCGGTGTGAACTCGATCAACTGGGCGCGGGTGCTGGCGCAGGTTGTCTACTATTTCTACTCGGCCGTGGCCCTGGGCGCGCCGGATCGCAAGGTCAGCTTTACCGTGCCCACCGGCAATTTCGGCGACATCTTCGCTGGCTATATCGCCAAGCGCATGGGCCTGCCCATCGACCGTCTGGTGATCGCGACCAACCAGAACGACATCCTGCACCGCTGCCTGACGACGGGCGAATACCGCCCCGATGGCGTGATCCCCTCGATCAGCCCGTCGATGGATATTCAGGTGTCCTCGAACTTCGAGCGCGCCTTGTTCTTTGCCTATGGTCAGGATGGCGTCGCCGTCAGCCAATTGATGGACGAGCTTAAAAATGGCGGCTTCACCGTCAGTCAGGGCGCCTTGCAGGCCCTGCAGGGACTCTTCGACAGCGGCAACTGTTCCGAGGAAGAAACCAGCGCCACGATCACCCAAATGAACGCCACCACGGGCGAGCTGATGTGCCCGCACACAGCTGTCGCCGTGAAGGTCGCGAACGAACAGCGCAAGCCAGACGTTCCGATGATTACGCTGTCCACAGCGCACCCAGCGAAATTCCCGGCGGCTGTGAAAGAGGCCACCGGCGTGCATCCGGACTTGCCAGCCCGCATGGGCGACCTGTATGAGCGTCCGGAACGGGTAACCGAGATCGGCAATGATCTGGGCGCCCTTGAATCCCTGATCCGCGAGCGTATCCAGAATTGACGGTCCAACTGCACACTCTTTCCAACGGCTTTCGCATTGTCACTGAACATATGCCGGGCTTGCAATCGGCCTCGATTGGCCTGTGGGTTCTGGCCGGAGGTCGCCACGAAAGGGTCGAGCAAAACGGCATTGCGCATTTCCTGGAACACATGGCGTTCAAAGGAACCAAGCGGCGCAGCGCCCTGCAAATCGCCGAAGCGATCGAGGATGTGGGCGGCTATATGAACGCCTATACCTCGCGCGAGGTGACGGCCTATTACGCCCGCGTGCTGGAGGCTGATGTGCCGCTTGCGCTGGATGTGATCGCCGATATCGTGCTGAACCCGGTGTTCGACCCCCGCGAGATCGAGGTTGAACGCGGCGTGATCCTGCAGGAAATCGGGCAGTCTCTGGATACGCCCGATGACATTATTTTCGACTGGCTGCAGGAAAAGGCCTATCCCGATCAGCCCTTGGGGCGCACCATCTTGGGGCCCGCTGAACGCGTCCGCGCGTTCTCGCGCGAGGATCTGGCGGGCTTTGTGGCGGAACAGTACGGGCCGGGCCAGATGATCCTGTCCGCCGCTGGCGCCGTGGACCACGATGCGCTGGTTCGCGAGGCCGAGCAGCTGTTCGGGCACCTGTCCCCGTTGGTCAATGTCGAACCAGCCCAGGCGCGGTTCCATGGCGGCGAAACGCGGACCGTAAAGACGCTGGAGCAAGCGCATTTCGCCCTGGGCTTCGAAGGACCGGACTATCGCGATCCCGCGATCCACGCAGCGCAGATTTACGCCAATGCGTTGGGCGGCGGTATGTCCAGCCGCCTATTCCAGGAAATCCGCGAGAAACGCGGGTTGTGCTATACGATCTTCGCTCAGGCGGGGGCCTACTCGGACACGGGTATGATGACTGTCTACGCGGGCACTTCGGCCGAACAACTGGCCGAGCTGGCCCTGGTTACGCTGGACGAAATGAAACGTGCCGCCGACGACATGTCCGAGGCCGAAATCGCCCGCGCCCGTGCCCAGATGAAAGCCGGGCTGCTGATGGGACTGGAAAGCCCTTCGAACCGAGCCGAGCGTCTGGCACGTATGGTGCAGATTTGGGGCCGGGTTCCCGAACTGGACGAGGTCGTACAGAAAATCGATGCGGTCACCACCCAGGATGTGAAGGCATTTGCCGAGGTCACCGCCGTGCAGGCTCCGGCCGCGCTGGCGCTGTACGGGCCGGTTGCAAAAGCCCCGAACCTGGAGGCCCTGCAGGAAAGGCGCGCTGCCTGATGCTGTTGCCCAAGCGCAAGGTTCGGATCGAAACCGAGCGGCTGACCCTGCGTCCGCCCACCCATTCGGATTTCCGCGAGTGGTCCTCGTTGCGGCTGGAAAGTCGCGCGTTCTTGCAACCGTGGGAGCCTTCCTGGGCCAGCGATCACCTGTCACGCAAGGCGTTTTCCAACCGGGTGCATTGGGCGCAGCGTTCGATCTCAAGCGGGTCGGCCACGCCCCTGTTCCTGACCCGCCGCGAGGATCAGGCGCTGTTGGGCGCGATCACGCTGGACAACATCCGCCGCGGTCCCGCACAGGCCGGCACCTTGGGCTATTGGGTCGGGCAGCGCTATGCCCGTCACGGATACATGCGTGAAAGCATTCTGGCCGTGGTGCATTATGCCTTTGCCAAGCTGGATCTCAGCCGGATCGAGGCCGCCTGCCTGCCGGAAAATGCGGCCTCGCGCCGGGTGCTTGAAACCTCGGGGTTCAAATACGAGGGCGTGGCGCAATCCTATCTGCAAATCGACGGACGCTGGCGCACACATGTTCTGTATTCGTGCCTGCGGATGGATCGCCGCGGCCGGACGGATGTTGGTCAGGCGTAAGCTCTGGACCTGACGCCATGGCGTGGTAAGGATTCTGCATGACCCTGAACGCCGCAACTCCCGACTTTCTGAACAGCCTGTCAGCCGCTTTGCCTTCCAAAGTTCTGCGCCCCGTCGAGCCGCGCTATCTGGAAGAGCCGCGCGGATCCTGGACTGGACAAGGCGCCATCGTGGCGGCGCCCTCAACAACCGCCGAGGTCGCGACCATTCTGCGCATGGCCAATGAGGCGCGCATCGGCGTGGTGCCCTATGGTGGCGGCACCGGTTTGGTGGGCGGGCAGGTGATGCCGGACGGCGCCCTTCCGATCCTGCTGTCGCTTGAACGCATGGCCCGCATCCGCGAGGTTCTGCCCTCAGAAAACGTGTTGATCGCCGAGGCTGGCGCGATCCTCGAGGATATCCATACAGCTGCCGAAGAGGTGAACCGCCTGTTCCCGCTGTCTATCGCGGCCAAGGGATCGGCCCGGATCGGGGGTAACCTGGCGACCAATGCAGGTGGCGTGAATGTGCTGCGCTATGGCAACGCGCGCGATCTGTGCCTGGGTCTTGAGGTCGTCCTGCCAAACGGTGAAATCCTGAATAACCTCAGTCGGTTACGCAAAGATAACACAGGGTATGACCTGCGGGATCTGTTCATCGGCGCCGAAGGGACGCTGGGCGTGATCACGGCCGCATCGCTGAAGCTTAGCCCTGTTCCGGCAGGCAGTGGCACTGCGTTGATGGTGGTGGGCAGCCCCGCTGCGGCGCTGGACCTGCTGGCGCTTGCGCGCGACCACATGGGCGAGGGGATCAGCGCCTTTGAACTAATCCATCGCACCGGGCTTGAGTTTCTGGCCGAGGCAATGCCTGACTTACGCCAACCCTTCGCCAGCCCACCCGAATGGTTCGTTCTGATAGATGTGGGGCTGGGGCGAGGGTTGGAGCCCTCGGACGCACTGGAGGCGTTGTTCGTTGATGCGTTCGAGCGTGATTTGGTCAGCGATGGTCTGGTTGCTCAGTCCGAGACGCAGCGCGCCGAATTCTGGGAAGTGCGCGAGCAGATCCCCACCGCGAACCGCGCGATCGGGGCGGTGTGTTCGCATGATATCTCGGTTCCGCTGGGGCTGATCCCTGATTTTATCGCGCGTGGCAATGCTGCCATCGCTCAGCTAGGTGATTTCCGCATAAATTGCTTCGGTCACCTTGGCGACGGGAATTTGCACTTCAACGTCTTTCCCCCCAAGGGCGGTAACAAGGTCGACCACGTGGCGCAGAAGGCGCAGATTAGCCGCGTGGTGCATGATCTGGTGCACGAGCTGGACGGCTCGTTCAGTGCCGAGCATGGGGTCGGTCGACTGAAAGTCGGGGACCTAGAGCGTTACGGCGACCCCGTCAAGCTGGCGTTGATGCGGCAGGTGAAACAGGCCTTTGACCCCAACGGGATCATGAACCCCGGAGCGGTCCTGCGCGGCCTTTAAGCCAGATTACAACCCGTCAAACGCACACAGGGCGTGGACATCCATACCCATGGCCTCAATCCGCTTGCGCCCACCCAGCTCGGGCAGGTCAACCACGAAAGCGCAGCCGATAATCTGGCCGCCCAGACGCTCGACCAGCTTGATCCCGGCCTCGGCGGTGCCGCCTGTGGCCAGCAAGTCGTCGACGATCAGCACGGTTTCACCGGCATCGATTGCGTCGTCATGTATTTCGACAATCGCCTCGCCATATTCCAGCGTGTATTCTTCGCTGATGGTGGTGTGGGGCAGCTTGCCCTTCTTGCGCACAGGCACAAAACCTGTGCCCAGCTGGTGCGCGACAGCTCCGCCCAGAATGAAGCCCCGCGCCTCAAGCCCCACGACCTTGTCGATGCGCATTCCGGCATAGGGGTGCAGCAGCTGGTCAATACATAGCCGAAAGCCCCGCGGATCGGCGAACAGCGTGGTGACATCGCGGAACATGATCCCCTCATGCGGAAAGTCGACGATGGTGCGGATGTAGTCTTGGACGGATTTTTGCGGAGTCATGGTGCCTTTGGGGATTGCCTGAGATTTGCTTGTATTCAGGTGTGGCCGATGTGGCGCCATTGGGCAAGACCCAAAGAAAAGACCGCCCCAATCTGGGGCGGTCTTTTTGTCAGGATATCAGTGATCGTTTGAAAAGAAACGATAAAACCGCGAGGGCAACCAGGGGACATGTGGCTTGCGCCAGTCCATCCGATCGCGCACAAGCATGGATTTTGCTGCCTGTAACGTCATTTGCTCTTCCCTTTTTGTTGTTATTGCCGCAAACAGTGTGTGCAGCAATTGGATATATGATGTATATACATTGTCTGTACGAAAAAGTCAAGTGGGATTGGGGACGCCTATCTTGGGCAATAAAGACTCAAAAAAATCGGGTAAGAAGAACAGCCAGCTGGTGCTGCGTCTGGACAAGGAAGAACGCGATGCTTTCGTCGAGCTGTGCAAGGACATGGACACCAGCGCAGCCCGCGAGATTCGCGGCTTTATCCGTCGTTTCATGAAAGAAAACAGCGAAGACTAAGGCGCTCAGCCCGCGCGGCGCAGCGTGGCGGTCAGCAGTCCCATTCCAATCAGGGTCACCCCGCCCAGACGGGTCAGCCCCCGCAGGACGGCGGGGCGGCGGATGCGCTCGCGCAGCTTGTCAGCCAGCAGGGCATAGGCCAGCGCGTTCAACGCGGCCAGACCCACGAAGGTTGCGATCATAATCGCAAATTGCGGCAGCAGAGGCGCGGCCGGGTCCACGAATTGCGGAACAAACGCGATGAAAAACCCGATGCTTTTGGGGTTCAGCGCGGTCACAAGCGCGGCATGGCCGAACACTTCGGCGGCAGCGCGCGGTCGCGTATCGCCCAGCTGGCCCAGCTTGGCCTGTCCTGCACCACGCAACATCTTGATGCCCAACCAGACCAGATACACTGCCCCAACCCACTTCAGCACGGTAAACGCCAGCGCCGAGGTCAGGACAAGCGCCCCCAGGCCCAGCAAGGACGCGGTCATCGCGATCAAATCCCCCAGCGCGACCCCGGTGGCCGAGGCAACGGCCACGCTGCGCCCCTGGCTAAGTGCATAGCTAAGCACAAGCAGGATCGTCGGGCCGGGGATCAGCAGCAACGCGGTCGAGGCCGCAACGAAGGTGAGCCAGAGTTCAATGGTCATGCCATTTACCCCAAGACGCGGCCTGCGACCGCATCCAGTTTGGCCATTACGGCGGGGTCTCGTTTTTCGGGGGCCGTCAGGATGGCGTATTCCAGCGCGCGATCACAGCCATGCGGACAGGGGTCGCGATCCGCGCCCAGCAATGCGGGCAGGCGTTTCACCATGTTGCGGCCCTTGTCAGCATTGCCCATCAGCGTGGCAATGATGTCCGAGATGTCGACCTCGCCATGTTCGGGGTGCCAGCTGTCATAGTCGGTGATCATCGCGACCGAGGCATAGCACAGCTCGGCCTCGCGGGCGAGTTTCGCCTCGGGCATGTTGGTCATGCCGATCACATCGCAGCCCCAGCTTTCGCGGTACATCTTGGATTCGGCCAGCGTGCTGAACTGCGGCCCTTCCATCGCCAGATAGGTGCCACCCTTGTGGACGGTGATTCCAGCATCGGTGGCGGCGGAGAAGCAGGCTTCGGACAGGCGCGGGCAGGTGGGGTGCGCGACGCTGACATGGGCCACGCAGCCGGTTCCGAAAAAGGATTTTTCGCGCGCAAAGGTTCGGTCGATGAACTGGTCAACGATCACGAAATCACCCGGCGCCATTTCTTCACGGAAAGATCCGCAGGCGGACACCGCCACCACATCTGTCACGCCCAGGCGCTTTAACGCGTCGATATTGGCGCGATAAGGGACCGTGGTTGGTGAATGCACGTGCCCGCGCCCGTGACGTGGCAGAAAGCACATTTTCACCCCGTCCAGCGTGCCCGTCAGGATATGATCCGAAGGATCGCCCCAAGGCGTTTCAACCGTGACCCATTCGGCGCCTTCCAGCCCCTCAATCTCGTAAATACCCGATCCGCCGATCACGCCAATTGTCGTCTGCATTCTTGCCTGTCTCCGGTTGTGTTGCTGGAAAGTTGGCGCAACCGGGGCCGCGCCGCAAGGCACTTATTTGTCATCCGGCCGCGCAAGCGAAAAGAGCTCGCGCACGGTGGCATAATCGCGATAACCCAACCGCGACAGTGGGTTAAATTTGGTCACATCAAAAACGCCGTCGACCAGGCAAGCGTCATCCATATAGACACCGGTCACTTCGCCCAGAACCATCCGGTTGCTTTCACCCGGCAGCTCGATGATTTGGGTCAGCTTGCATTCCAGCACGGCCGGCGCCGCGGCCACATAGGGGCAATCAATCGTGCGGCATTCACCCTTTTCTAGCCCGGCATGGGTGAACTCGTCCTGATCGGCGGGCAGCGCTTGCGAGCTGGCGTTCATCGCGTCCTTCAGCGCATAGCTGACCACATTCAAAGCAAATACTCCGGTGTCGCGAATGTTGCTGACCGTGTCTTTACCGTCGCTCTGATCCGGTTTGGTTCCGGTCGAGGCAAACATCACCTGCGGCGGGGTATAGGCGACGGCATTGAAGAACGAATAAGGCGCCAGATTGTCGACGCCGTTTGCGCCACGCGTCGACACCCAACCGATGGGGCGGGGCGTGACAATGGCGTTGAACGGGGTGTGTGGCAGGCCGTGGCCGTCCTTGGGTTCGTAAAACATCTGCTCGGGCGTCCTTTGGTCAGTCGCGGTTTGGCGTTTGTCACAGACCTAGCGTCGTGCTAGGGGCGTTTCCACTGGAATTTGTGGAATGGTAAGGACCAAGGCCTCGAATGTTGACCCTGACCGAGGAAACGCCCGACGATTGGTGGGAGGTCGAAGCGTTGTATGACCTGTGTTTCGCACCGGGGCGGACAGCGCTTTCCTCGTATCGTCTGCGCGAGGACGTGCCCCCGGTCGAGGGCTTGTCCATCGTGGCGCGCGATCCTGATGGGATCGTGGGCGGCGCGATCCGGTATTGGCCGGTGCAGATTGGGGAACATTCTGCGCTATTGTTGGGGCCCGTTGCGGTGCACCCCACGCGGCAGGGCGAGGGTTTGGGCGCGCTTTTAATCCACGACAGTTTGCAACGTGCGCGCGCCTTGGGCTGGTCGCGGGTGATGCTGGTTGGGGACGCTCCTTATTACCGCCGGTTCGGTTTTGAACGTCTGGACGGGGTGCAGATGCCACCGCCGACCAACCCTGATCGCGTGCTTGGCCAAGCGTTGGAGCCGGGCGCCTGGGACGGTGTGACAGGGAAAGTCACGCCTGTGCAGGCTTGAAAACGTGGGCGATCGGGCCAATGTGAATGAAATAAACTTCAGCAATGGTGGCCCCGTTTGACCCAGATTTTCGTATCCGACCCGGCGCAGCCCGTCGATCTTGAAGCCGAGCTGGAACAGCTTGCGCAGCGCTATCAATCGGCGGGCGGCATGGGTGTGCAATTGCTGAACATGATCGGAGGACAGGCGGACAGCCTGCTGAACCGCTTGCCTGCGCCCGTAAGGTCCCGGCTGGAAGAAGGTACGGTAAAAGCACTGAATGTCGCTATGAAAGCGGCTCATGGCTCGCGCGGGGTGGTCGGCCAGCAGCCCCCATGGCTGAATACCGCAGTGGCCACAGCGATGGGGGCGGCCGGGGGCTTTGGCGGCCTGCCCGGCGCCCTGGCCGAGCTGCCAGTGACCACCACCGTTCTTTTGCGCTCTATTCAGGACGTCGCCGTTGATCATGGATTTGACCCTGCCGCTGAAAATGTGCAGTTCGATTGTATCCGCGTTCTGTCCGCTGCAGGGCCACTGGACGAAGATGATGGTGCTGACCTGGCCTTTTTTGCTACCCGAGCCAGCCTGCAGGGCGTGGCGGTGCAAACGATGATCGCGCGCGTGGCGCCGCGTCTGGCCACGGTGTTGGGGCAAAAACTGGCCGCCCAGACGGCTCCGGTTCTGGGGGCCGTGGCGGGGGCGGCGACGAACTATGCCTACACCAGCTATTACCAGCAGATTGCGCATGTGCATTTCCGCATCCGCGCCCTGGGGGTCGAGACCGACCACCCCGAGGAAGAGCTGCGCGAGGCGCTGCGTCAGCGCGTGTCGCTGCCCGGTCCGCTCAGCTAGTCGATCTTGCGCAGATAATCCATCACAGCTGGGCGTACGGATTGCTCGCCGCGGGCGCCGGCTTCGTGGATGACCTCGCGCAGCTCGTCCAGGTTCAGACGGCGCAGCATGTGTTTTACCGGCCCAATCGACGCTGGCCGCATCGACAGCATCTTGAACCCCAGCGCGGCGAAACAGGCGGCCTCGATGGGGCGACCCGCGTCCTCACCGCAGAAACTAAGCGGGGTATTGGACGCCTCGCAGCGTTTGGTGATCTGTTCAAGGAAGGTCAGGAAGCTGACGTTCAGCGTGTCATAGCGGCGGCGCACCCGTTCGTTTTCACGGTCCGCAGCAAAGAAGAACTGTTTAAGGTCATTGCCGCCGATCGACAGGAACTCGACCTCGTCGTAGAACCGATTGGGCGCATAAGCCAGCGAAGGCGTTTCCAGCATCGCGCCGATTTCCAGCTTCGAGGGCGTCTTGTGGCCCAAAATGCGTTCACGCTCGATGGCTTTTTCCATCTCGGCCTTGGCGGCGGTGAATTCTTCGTACTGGGCGACGAAGGGGAACATGATTGTCAGCGGACGGCCATTGGCGGCGCGGATCAGCGCCTGCAACTGCATCCGCATGACGCCCGGCTTGTCCAGACCCACCCGGATCGCGCGCCAACCCAGGGCCGGGTTCGGCTCGTCGTTGGGCTTCATATACGGCAGGACCTTGTCCGAGCCGATGTCCAGCGTGCGGAACACAACGCGCTTGCCATTGGCCGCATCCAGCACGCGGGCATAAAGCGCGGCCAGTTCGGTGCGCTTGGGCATCTTGTTGCGAACAAGGAATTGCAGCTCGGTGCGGAACAGGCCAACGCCTTCGGCGCCCGACCCATCCAGACTGGGCAGGTCGGCCATCAGGCCTGCGTTCATGTGCAGCGCGATGACCTTGCCGCATTTGCTTTGGGCTGGCTCGCCTCGGATCGAGTCATAGCGTTCCAGCGCCTGGGCCTGCATCGCGATCTTGTCGCGGAAGGCGGCTACGACCGTATCGTCCGGGCGCAGATGCGCGATGCCCTGATCGCCGTCCACCATGATGTGATCACCGTTCAGCGCCTCGGTGGTGATACGTTCGGCGTGGATAACCAGCGGGATCGCCAACGCCCGTGCAACGATGGCCGCGTGACTGCCGACCGAGCCTTCTTCAAGCACGATCCCCTTCAGCGAACGGCCATAGTCCAGCAGTTCGGCCGGGCCGATGTTACGCGCGATCAGGATCGGATCGGCCGGCATTTCTGCCCCGGTTTCCGAGCCTTGCCCGGTCAGAATGCGCAGCAACCGGTTGGACAGATCATCAAGGTCATGCAAACGCTCGCGCAGATAGGCGTCGTTGACCTGGCTCAGGCGGGCGCGGGCGGTGGATTGTTCTTTTTCTACAGCAGCTTCAGCGGACAGGCCGCGGCTGATGTCTTCCTCCATCCGGCGGGCCCAACCCTTGGAGTTGGCGAACATCCGGTAGGCTTCCAATACTTCGACCTGCTCGGTGTCGCCCGAGGTTGATGCGCCCTCAAGCAGCTGATCCACGCTGATGCGCAACTGATCCACGGCTGTGCGCAGGCGCTCCAGTTCCTTATGCGGGTCTTCGGCGATGGGGTTGGTGATCACGACACGCGGTTCGTGCAGCCAGACGTGCCCCTCGGCCGCGCCTTCCTGGCCCGTGCCCCCCCGGAACATCTCGGATTGCTGGTGGCGTGCACCCATTGCGGCATTGTCGCCAGCAAAGGCGCCCAGCTCGGTCATCTCGGCCAGAACCATGGCCACGACTTCAAGCGCGTAAACTTCGTCGGCCGAGAATGTCCGGGCTTGTTTTGACTGCACCACCAAAACGCCCAGGGTTTCGCCAAGGCGCTGAACGGGGACCCCCAGGAACGAGGAATAAATTTCCTCCCCGGTTTCCGGCATATACCGGAAGCCTTTGGCGCTGGGGGCGTCGGCCTCGTTCAGCACAAGGCCGGTGCGGGCGACGCGGCCCACCAGGCCTTCGCCCAGCTTCAAACGGGTCTGGTGAACGGATTCGGGGTTCAGGCCCTCGGTCGCGCACAGTTCCAGCGTTTCGTCATCACGGAACAGATAGATCGAGCACACCTCTGTGCCGATGGAATCGGCGATCAGATGCGTGATCTTGTCCAGACGAGTCTGACCCGCGCTTTCCTCGGCCATCGCATTGCGAAGCCTGCCGAGCAATTTGCGGCTTTCACTTTCCGTTGTCTCGGTCATGCCTTGGGCTGTCCAAATTTCTCAGGTGCAGGGCGGGATTCCCTACGAGTGGTTTCAACGCGTTATAGAGCACAACATGCCCGGAAGGAAAATGTAATTAGCCGGATGAGTACGAATTTTGCGAAAACAGATGCGAAAACGGAACTAAATTGCGCACTTTGGTTCTAAAGTTGTGCAAGCGTTCTTTAGTGAAGAAGTAATACGCCTTAAAATAGAATGCAAACTAAGTCGATCGCTTTTTTGTTACGCGGCTTGCGCCGCTGAAAAAACGCTACTTGCAGTCATTCAGGCCAAATTAGCGGGGCGCTGTCAATTCAGAAACTGGCAAAACGAAAGCCGGAGGAACGAATTCCCCCGGCTTGGATGAACAGCTAAGCAGCGTGGCTTAGGCAGATTTTTCCAGCTCGAACGTGTCATGTAGCGCCTGAACGGCCAGCTCCATGTACTTGCGGTCAATCAGCACCGAGATCTTGATCTCGCTGGTGGCGATGACCTTGATGTTGATGCCTTCGTCAGACAGGGTCTGGAACATTTTCGCGGCCACACCCGATTGGCTGCGCATGCCGATGCCCACGGCGGACACTTTGCACACCTCGGTGTCGGCGATCAGCTCGGCAAAGTTGATGTCACCAGCGGCCTTGGCTTCGTCCAGCGCCTTTTGCGCGCGCAGCACCTGGTCGGTGGGGCACGAGAAGGTCATATCGGTGCGACCTTCTTCGGCGATGTTCTGGATGATCATATCCACGTTCACGCCGGCCTCGGACAGGGGGCCGAAAATGGCGGCGGCGATGCCAGGGCGGTCGGCGACGGAAACGAGCGTCATCTTGGCCTCGTCACGCGAATAGGCGATGCCGGATACAGGGCGGTTTTCCATGACTTCCTCCTCGGCACAGACAAGCGTGCCGGCTTCATCAGACGGTTCTTCGAAAGAGCTGAGCACGCGCAGTTTTACCTTATAGCGCATGGCCAGCTCGACCGAGCGGGTTTGCAGGACTTTGGCGCCCAGCGAGGCCAGTTCGAGCATTTCCTCGAACGAGATCTTATCCAGTTTGCGGGCCTTGGGGCTGATCCGCGGGTCGGTGGTGTAAACGCCATCCACATCGGTGTAGATGTCGCAACGCTCAGCCCCAAATGCGGCGGCAAAGGCCACGGCGGTGGTGTCACTGCCGCCACGACCCAGCGTGGTGATCCGGCCCTCGGGCGAGATGCCCTGGAACCCGGCCACAACGGCCACGCGCATTCCCTCGCCAAACTTGGCGTTGATGTTGTCGGTGGGGATCTCCTCGATCCGGGCCGAGCTGTGGGCGTTGTTGGTTTTCACCGGCACCTGCCAGCCCTGCCAGCTGCGCGCGGGCACGTCCATTTCCTGCAGGGTCAGCGCCATCAGGCCGGCGGTCACGTTTTCGCCCGAGCTGACGATCGCATCGTATTCACGCGCGTCATACAGCGGCGAGGTTTCGTTCACGAAGCCCACCAGTTTGTTGGTTTCGCCTGACATGGCCGAGACGATGACGATCACGTCATAGCCTTTGGCCACTTCCAATCCGACGCGCTTGGCCGCGCGTTTGATCCGGTCCAGCGTGGCGACGGAAGTGCCGCCGAATTTCATCACGAGAACGGGCATGGTCAGTCCTTGTTCCTTGGTTCAGCGCGGATTAACGGTTTGCGAGGCCAAGGGCAAGTTTTCATCGAGCAGCAAGAAAAAAAGTGGCGATTGTGTCGCGCCTCAATAGGGGTGGGGCTGGCCGTCCCATGTCTCGAAGCAGCCGGTGGTGGCGGGGGACAGGGCTTCAAACCGGTTCATCAACCCCTGCGCTGCGGTCTCCACCGTCAGTTCAGCGCCGTCACCGCCCATATCCGTTTTCACCCAGCCGGGATGATAGATGCCAACGGCGATGCCCAGCCCCTTCAGGTCAGTGGACAGATTGCGGCCCAGGTTCAGCACGGCGGCCTTGGAAGCGCGATAGATATAGCTGCCCCCCGGCGCGCGCGTATGGCTGGCCATCTGCGACGAGATTATGGCGATCTTACCGCCCTTGGCCATCTGCAGGTTCGGCAACAGGGTCTGAACGGACAGGAAGACGCCGGTGACGTTGGTGGCCATCATCTGGGCCCACATCTCGGGCGGATAGCCCTCGGCCAGGGTTTGGCCCTTGTCCAGATAAAGCCCTGCATTACAGATCAGCAGGTCCACTGGCTGCGCATCCACCGCCCTTGCCAGATTGCCGAACGAGGCCGCATCCGTCACATCCAGCGGCACATAGTCCTGACCTTGCCGGGCAGTGCCAGTCACCTGATGGCCAGCAGCGGTGTAGCGCGCGAAAAGCTCGTGGCCGATGCCGCGATTGGCCCCGGTGATGACGATATGCATGGGCAGCTCCCTTTCGGGTTAGTTGGTTTTACGTCCTGGCATGAAGGGCAGGGGCAGGACGGGGATACCGTCCTCGATCAATTGCTTGGCGTCGTCCAGCTTGGCCTCGCCATAGATGGCGCGTTCGGGGCTGTCGCCTTCGTGCATGGCGCGGGCCTCTTGGGTGAACTTATCGCCAACGTATTCCGAGTTTTCCTCGATGTTGCGGCGCAGTTTGCCCAAGGCCTCTTCGGCGGCGTTTTGTGGCTCGCTCAGTGACGCGGGGGCAGGCAGATCGACCGGAGCTTCGGGCGGCGGTGCAGGCGCGGCCATGCGCGCCGGGCGCACCCGCGGCGCCATGATTGCTTTTTCCACCTGCGCCGAGCCGCAGATCGAACAGGTCACCATTCCGGCGGCTTTGAGCTTGTCAAACGCCGCGCCGGACTGAAACCAGCTGTCGAACCGATGGTCCTTGTCGCATTTCAAGGTGAACTGAATCATGGTCTTGCCGTGTGGCCCTGTTGGGAACTGAACCACTAAATACCGTCGAGGCGGGAAAAATCAAGCTAGCCAAGCAGCCGTGTGGGGTCAAAATCCTGAAGAACACGCG
Source organism: Thalassovita sp. (assembly GCF_965218685.1). Lineage (GTDB taxonomy): Bacteria > Pseudomonadota > Alphaproteobacteria > Rhodobacterales > Rhodobacteraceae > Thalassobius. The sequence continues at coordinate 1,795,494 of NZ_OZ244657.1, forward strand.
CCAGCTCGCGGCTGCGCACCTTGCGGGCGGCCTTCTTGGGTGCGAACCATTTCCGGCGGCGCTGGCCGGTTTCGGGCCACAGCTTTTTCAGACAGTTTACCTGAACCGGATAGATCAGGGCGATGCAGGGCAGGATCACGCCTTGGGCGGTGGTCTTGCGATAGGAATAAAGCCCCAGGCAATGGTCGATCGGTGTGCCCTTTACGCCGGCCTCTTCCCAAGCCTCCTGCGCGGCCACTCGTGCAGGAACATGCCCCTTCATCGGCCATCCCTTGGGCAAGATCCACTTGCCAGACTTACGAGAGGTGATCAGCAGTACCTCGGTCTGGCCCTTGCTCTGACGATAGCACAGGGCAGCAAATTGGGTGCGCAGCTCGGTCTTGGCGGGCAAAACGGGCAGGACAGGCGCCTTGTTTGGCGCAAAGGGCGAGGATGGCAGTCGAGCGTATGACATAAGGTCCTCTGTCGCTGATTTCAGAGCGGGGCCATAACCCCGCAGGCCGATCTTGTCATTTATTTTGCACGGCTCAGGCGCCCCTGTCATCTGAAAATTGCGGCTTATCTTGTGGCAGCGCAGCCTCAGGCCACAAGAACTGACCCCTCAAATCGTGGACAGTCCTCTCTGACGCACGGTCAGAACGCGCCGCCCCTTGTGTCAGCGCGGCCCAGTCGAAACACTGCACCCTGCGAGAAGAGGGGAAGGAGACCATCATGCAAATCAAAGGGGTGACCGCCGTTGTGACCGGCGGCGCTAACGGTATCGGAAAGGCCTTGGCACAGGCTTTGCATCAACGCGGCGCTGCCAGGGTGATCGTGGCGGACCTGGACGGCGACAAGGCGCAAGCCGTGGCGCAGCAAATCGGCGGCCAAGGTGTCGGGCTGGATGTGCGTGACGGCGATGCCATGGGCGCGATGATTGATCAGATCGAGGCCGATCACGGACCCATCGGTCTATTTTGTTCCAACGCAGGCGTGCTGATGGGGCTGGACGACAGCCTGACGACGTCGGTGAACGCTTCTGATGCGGAATGGCAAACATCCTGGGAAATCAACGTGATGGCCCATGTCCACGCCGCTCGCCACCTGGTTCCCAGAATGCAGGCGCGCGGGGGGGGCTATTTTCTGAACACCGTCAGCGCGGCGGGGGTCCTTAACCAGATCGGTTGCGCAGTCTATGGCACCACCAAACACGCGGCCATCGGATTTGCCGAAAATCTGGCGTTTACCCACCGCGACGGCGGTATCCGTGTCTCTGTGCTTTGCCCACAAGCTGTGCAAACCGCGATGATCGAGGGCACAGGCGGTGGCGGATCGGCCGGTCTGGATGGCATCCTGTCACCCCAGGACGTCGCGAACTGTGCCCTGGACGGGGTCGAGGCTGAACGTTTCCTGATCCTGCCTCATCCCCAGGTTGCTGGCTACATGGAGCATAAGCTGGCCGACTATGACCGCTGGCTTGGAGGAATGGCGAAATTGCAGCGGATGCTGCGCGAAGGTCAGGCCTAAAGGCAGACCAACTTCGGCCACACGCGCCAAGGGCCGCTTCGGCGGCCCGTCACTCCGAGGGCAGATCCGCAGGATATGCCCGAGATATCCAGAGCGCGCCAGCGCCCCATTGGATCAATCCGTTATCAACTTTCGGGGTACCGCTCGGCCAGTACGTCCAGATAGCCGTACAAGTGCTCGCGCACCCGTTGCTCGGCCAGATCGGCATCGCCTTCAAGCACCGCAGCGCCTATCCCGCAATAGGCCTGGCGCTTGTCCTCGGCTGCAACAGACATCCGGTGCCCGATTGTATGCGCGTTTATATTCGACAGCATCGCCGCCAATTCCTCGTTGCCGCCCACACGCGCCAGTGTCCGGTTGAACCTGTTGCGCAGCCGCGCGAATTCGAATGTATCTCCGGGAAGCTCAAGGCTGGCAAAAGGCGCCATCGCCTCTTCGACCTGCGCACGTCCGTCCCCGGTTTCGATGTTCTCGGCCGCTTGTCGTGCTGCCAGCGCCAGCAATTGCGCCAGTATCAGCACTGTGTTCTCCGCCTGTTTCAGCGTTAGTGAGCGGATGCGGGCGCCTCGGTTCAGATGGGTCTCGACCAGCCCCTGCGCGGTTAGCTTCTGCAGCGCCTCACGCACGGTCGAGCGGCTGACCCCGAACCTTTCCATCAGGTCTGGTTCCACAAGACGTTGTCCGGCGGTGAACCTGCCAGCGTAAAGCCCCCGGACGATATCTCGGGCCAGCGCATCGGCAGAGCTGAGCGTTTTTTTCGCCTGTGTCTTGGCCTGTGTCATGGGTCCCCACTTTGGTTTCGATCATTTCACGATAATGTCTGACGATTGGCAACATCTACGCAGCGGTATTTCGCTTTGTCGCGTCTTGCCCTGATGCGCGGCGACGGGCAAGGTGGCCGCAATACTTTCGAGGAGGACCCCATGAGCCACGCACCTGTTCTGACCCCACCGGGTCTGCGCCATGTCTGTGATCTGTATGTCGAACTGGATCCGATCATGGAAATGGGGCCCGGCCAAGCCGGTCAACGCCGCATCATCCCCATTATTGGTGGCCGCGCCGAGGGGCCGGAAATCAACGGAGAGATCCTGAACCTGGGTGCAGATTGGCAGACAATCTGGGCCAATGGAGTAGCCGAGCTTGAGGCCCGCTATGTCATCAAGACCACCGACGGCGCCCTGATCGAGATCCGCAACTACGGCTATCGCCACGGCCCGGCCGAGGTTCTGGCCGCCGTCGCACGCGGGGATGATGTGGATCCGGCCAGTTACTATATGCGCACCACGGCGCAGCTGGAAACGGGTGATCCGCGCTATGACTGGGTGAACAAGACGCTGTTTTCGGGAACGGGCGCGCGTCTGGCCGGGCAGGTCGTGATCTCGCTTTTCGCGGTTGAGTGATCAGCCCGCGGCGCCAACGTCGCCCTGGGCGACCGAGACCGACTTGATGATCGCAAAGCAGCGCGTACCGGGTTGCAGATCCAGTGCATGGGCCGAACGTCGAGTAATCCGCGCCAGAAGGTGATCGTCACCGCAGCTGAGTCGCACCAAAGCACCGGGCCCGTCGCCCATGCGCAACAACTGGACGGTCACCGGCAGCACGTTCAATGCCGAAATCTCGGCGGGGCGTTCACGTGACAGCATCACCTCATGCGCATGAATGCGGACCCGCAGATCACTGCCCACGGGCGCGGAAATCCGTGGCAGCAAAAGCGCCCCGCCCGAGCTGCGCAGCTCGGTCAGCCCGTCGTCATGGTGGTGATGTACGCGGGCGCTCAATACGGCCCCGGTTTCGCGCAGGCCGATCAGGGGGGCGACCTCGGGATCGGACAAAAGCGCGGAAACCGGGCCACTGCGCCGCATCTGCCCGCGCTCTAGCAGGACCAGGGTGTTGGCAAGCCGCGCGACCTCGGAGACCGAGTGGCTGACGTACAAGATCGGCAGACCCGCGTGATCGCGCAGCCGTTCCAGATAGGGCAGGATCTCGTCCTTGCGGGCGCTGTCCAGTGCGGCCAGAGGTTCGTCCAGCAACAAAAGTTCCGGCGCAGACAGCAAGGCTCGGCCGATGGCGACCCGCTGTTTTTCTCCGCCCGACAGCGCGCCGGGGCGGCGTTGCAGCAGCGCTTCAATGCCAAGCATCTGTACCACGTCATCCATGGCCAGACTGGTGCGTTTGTGGAACCGCTGCCCATAGCGCAGATTTTGCACAACATTCAGGTGCGGGAACAACCGCGCGTCCTGAAAGACATAGCCAATGCGGCGTTTGTGCGGGGCAAGATGAATGCCTGACGGGCGATCAAACAGGGTGCGCCCGTTCACCTGGATCCGGCCCTCATCGGGGCACAGCAGGCCCGCGATGGCGTTGATCAGCGTGGTTTTACCCGAGCCAGAATGGCCGAAAACCGCGGTGACGCCAGGGCCTGCCTCGAACTTGACGCTGAGGCGAAAGTCATCGAACTGATGGGTGATATCGACGGATAAGCTCATCCCTGCACCCGTTTTTGTGCACGGCGCGCCAGCGCCTCCGAGGCCAGAAGCGCCCCCATCGCCAGCACTACCGAAATGCCGACAAGCTTAAGCGCCGAGCCTTCTGCGCCCGGGACCTGCAACAGCGCATAGATGGCCGATGGAAGCGTTTGCGTCTGTCCGGGGATGTTGGACACGAAGGTGATCGTCGCGCCAAATTCACCCAAGGCCTTGGCAAAGGCCAGGATCGCGCCAGCCAGGATGCCGGGCAGGATCAATGGCAAAGTGATCGTGGCAAAGATCGCAATACGAGAGGCACCCAGCGTTGCTGCGGCTTGCTCAAGTTTGGGGTCCACACCCTCGATTGCCAGACGGATCGCCCGCACCATCAACGGAAAGGCCATGATCGCCGCAGCCAGGGCGGCCCCGGTCCAGCGAAAGGCCAGGACCAGCCCGAAATGTTCGTACAAAAAGGCCCCTACAGGCGCGCGTTTGCCAAAGGTGATCAGCAGCAGATAGCCCGTCACCACCGGCGGCAGGATCAGCGGCAAATGTACCAGCCCGTTCAGCAACTGTTTGCCGGGGAACCGCCCGCGGGCAAGCGCCAGCGCAGCAAGGATGGCCAGTGGCAATGCCCCCAGTGTCGCCCAACTGGCGACTTTCAGCGACAAGGTGATCGCGTCCCATTCCTGAGGAGTGATCCAGTCGGTCATTCAGCCTCCGGGATAAGAAAGCCGGCGTCGGCAAAGATCGCCTGTGCGCGCGGAGTTTGCAGAAAGTCGAGGAATGCCGAAGCCTGTGCCTTGTCCGAAATCAGCGCCGCCGGATAGTGGATGGCAGGGTGACTGTCTGCCGGAAAGGTGGCAAGAACGCTGACCTTGGGCTGTGCCACCGCGTCCGATGCGTAGGTTACGCCCAGCGGCGCCTCGCCCAAGGCCACCAGCGCCAGCGCGGCACGAACGTTGTCAGTCGGGGCAGTTTTATCGGCAACCTGCGGCCACAAGCCCAGATGGACCAGGGCGGCCTTGGCGTAGATCCCGGCGGGGACGGCCTCGGTCAGGGCCAGTGCCAAACGGTCCGGCCCCAGACGCGCCGCCAGATCGGTGCCGGGGCCAAGCGGGCCCAGCGGGGCTGCACCGGCAGGGCCGATCAGGACCAGACGGTTGCCAAGCAGCACAACGCGGCTGTCGGTCTGGATAAGCCCCTGCGCCGCCAGATGATCCATCCAACCCTCGTTGGCCGAAATGAACAGATCTGCCGGCGCCCCCGCATCAATTTGCCGGGCCAGGGCCGAGCTGCCAGCGAAGGACAGCACGACCTTGGTTCCTGTGTCTTGGGTCCAGACGGCCGCGGCCTGTTCCAGCGCGTTCTTAAGGCTGGCGGCGGCGAAAACCGTGACGTCCTGCGCCCAAAGGGGCGCTGGTATCAGCGTCAGCAGCAGGGCAATCAGTCGTAGCATCGGGCCTCAATATGTTTTCATGAACATATCGCCTTGGCGCGGCCTTGATGGCAAGCGTTATTTTTCACCGGACATATCGAGCAGAAGATCCGAGATCACTGCGATTTCCTGTGCGCCGGCGGTCTGCATCTTGGTTTCCAGGGTGCGAAAGGCGTTCAGAACGGTCTGACCGGCCTCGGTCAGGCTGGCGCCGCCGCCCTTGGCCCCGCCCCGAGAGGATTGCACCAAAGGTTGGGCGAAGGCGGCGTTCATCTCGTCCACAAGGGACCAGGCGCGCTTATAGCTCATGCCCATCTCGCGCCCGGCGGCCGAGATCGAGCCCTTCTGAGCTATCAGTTCCAAGAGGTCAGCCTTGCCCGGACCGACCTTCAGGCCGTCGTCGAAAACAAGGCGGATACGAAGGCGCGGCACCGGTTAGCAGGTGGTGCCTTCGGCGTCTGCGGGGCCGCAGAACAGACGATACAACAGCTGGATCACCTCATAGGTGTTCTGATCGGCCAGTGAATAATAGATGGTCTTGCCGTCGCGGCGGGTTGTGACCAGACCCTCTTCGCGCAGGCGGGCCAGCATCTGGCTGACAGCGGCCTGACGAATTTCCAACAGGGTTTCCAGCTCGCCCACTGATTTTTCACCCGAGCCCAGATGACACAGGATCATCAACCGGCCCTCATGGGCCAGAGTTTTCAGATAGGCTGCAGCATCCTGGGCGCTGCGGGCCATTTCAGAGGGCGGGGCGGGGGGCGATTGCATATTCAATTCGTCTAATCCTGCGCTGTTTCACACTTTCCTAACACGCTCGGACAAAAAGGACGAGAGGACCCGCCCAATCCATTGGCTACATGGAATATGTATCTGCGGGGCACCAATGGCAAGCCCGGGGCGCTAGGACGCTAGGCAATGGCGCGGTTTCGCCGGTGAATTGCCGCGAAAACCGCCCCGCCAACAGCCATCAGCACCGCCGCCAGCAGGAAAGGGGCGCCAGGCAGGTGCAATGGCGCGTCCGGGCTGGCAAAGACCGCAAAGACCTGCGTCATCAAAAGCGGACCAATCACCATCGAGATCGAAGCGATCGATGACAACACGCCTTGCAGCTCGCCTTGTTGGTCGTCCGGCGCGATGCGCGACAGGATGCCCTGCAGCGATGGCTGCGCAATCGCCCCCAGCGCAGAGATTGGGATCAGCGCCATCACCACCCAACCGTTCGACAGCAGGCCAACCAATGTCAGGGCGATTACCTCGATGATGATGCCGATCTGGACGGTGCGGCTGTCCCCGAAATAGCGCGAGGCCGGACGGATCAGCCCTCCCTGAACCACCGCAATCGAGATGCCATAGACCCCCAGCGACAGGCCGATCACCTCGGGGGACCAGCCAAAGCGGGCGACGGTGAAAAACGCCCAGATCGACGGATAGACCACGTTGGCCAGGTGATACAGCAGCAGCACCCACAGCAGCGGTTTGACCGACGCTTCAAGCTTTGCGATCGAGCGGAAGGCCGAAAACGGGTTGGCAGCGCGCAGGTCAAAGGCGCGGCGGGTCTTTTCGGTGACGGTCTCTTTCAGCACGCTCATGCCGAACAGCGCGTTCCCCATCGCCAGCGCAGCGGCGGCGTAAAACGGCGCGCGGGTGCCATATTCTGCCAACAGCCCTCCCAGCATAGGGCCCAGCACAAAACCTACGCCAAAGCCCGCGCCGATCAGGCCAAAGTTGGCGGCCTTGTCCTCGGGTCGAGAGATATCGGCCATATATGCATGGGCGGTGGAATGGGTGGCGGCAGTAATGCCTCCGACGATGCGCCCCATCATCAGCAGCCAGATCGATCCGGCGACGGCCATCACAAGGTAATAGCCTGACATCACGAAAAGCGAGACCAGCAGAACGGGTCGGCGCCCATGGGCGTCGGACAGGCGGCCCAACATGGGACTGAACAGGAATTGCATCATCGCAAACGAGGTCGCAAGGATCCCGCCCCAAACCGCTGCCGAGGCCAGGGTGCCTCCGCCGACTTCCTGCAGCAGGTTGGGCATCACGGGCATGATCAGCCCGATGCCCATTGCGTCCAACATCACGGTGATCATGATGAAGATGATCGGAAGGCGTTTGGCCATGGTAAAATCACTCGAAACAAATGGGCGCGCGCAGCGGCGCCCCATCTAGATAGGTGCGGCTTGTCCTTCGGGGAAGGGGAAATCTGATTGACCGACCGTCAGCTTTTTGTGCCCACACAGTCGGCAAAGGCGCGCGCCAGAGCAGGGGCCTGACCCATTTGCTGAACCGGATCAAAGATGTCGTCCAGCGCCAAATCGGGATAGGCCGCGCGGGCCGCGGCAGCCAGTCCCGCACCCGTCCGTGCCTGCTGGCACAACTCCTTGGTGGCGGCCTGCGCCTCGGGGCGGGGCATGATTTCGGCCAGCCGGAAGGATAGGGCTTCGGCGTGGATCAGGTCGTTGCTTTGCAGCGCGGCCTGCATCGCGTCCGGATTGGGGGCCAAGCCGGACAGCAGCGCTTGGGCATGTTCCAGCGCCGAGGCCGCGGACAGGCTCAGCGGCGGCAGGGTCATCCATTCGGTCATCCAGGCTGCGCCATCCCGTTCCTGCCGATGCGCGCCCGCCCCTTGCAGCGTGACATTAAGCCCTGTGACCGAGCGCGCCAGCGCCACCACGGCCGAAGCCGCCACCGGGTTCTGTTTCTGCGGCATGGTCGAGGATGATCCGGCACCGCCCAGGCTGACCTCGGCGATCTCGGTTTGGGTCAGCAGCAGCAGATCTTCGGCGCATTTGGCCAGTGCGGCGGTCAGGCGGGTCAGCCAGGCAGCGACCGCCAGGATAGGACCACGATCGCTGTGCCAGCTGCGCCCCGGATCGGTCAGGTTCAGCGCCTTCGCCAGTTCGGCACGCAGTTCAGGCGCGTTGTCCCCCATTGCGGACGAGGTGCCCGCAGCCCCTGACAGCGACACCCAGATGGCGCGTTGGCGCAGGGCGGGCAGTTCGGCCCGCAGGTCCAGCAAGGGCGCCCCCCAGCCTGCAACGACAGCCCCGAAAGAGGTTGGCGTGGCCTGTTGCCCCCACGTGCGGGCCGGCATGGGCAATGCGGCGTGGGTCTTTGCAAGCGTTGCCATGTCTTGCAGCAGCGCCGTCAGCCCTTTGTCCATCAGCGTCAGGAACTGACGCAGGCGCAGGCTTTGGGCGGTGTCGATGATGTCCTGCGAGGTCGCGCCCCAGTGCAGGTATTGCGCGTGCTCTGGTGCCTCCATCGCTTTGCGAAATGTCTCGACCAGACCGGGAATGCTGACACCGTTTTGGCCCGTGGCGGCGGCAAGTCCACCGGGATCCAACGGAATTTCAAGCGCTGCGCGGTGAATGAACAAGCCCGAGGCTTCTGGGATAATCCCCATCTGTCCTTGCACCTTGGCCAGCGTACCCATCACCAGCTGCAAAGAGCGCACCTCGGCGCTGTCGGTGAACAGACGGCCGGCCTCGCCGACGGGGAAAAGGCGGGTGAAAAGCTCGGAGGAGAAAACCGACGCAGCCATGAGAGGTTCCTGACTTAGTTCTGAAGGATGGTGTCGATCAGCGCGGATAGCCCCGCGGGATCGGCGAAAAACGGGGAATGGCCACACTGCATTTCATGGACACTGTCCAAGGGCCAATCGGCGGTCATGGTGACCTGGAATTCGGGCGGGATGGTGCCATCGTTCATGCAGCGGATATAGCTGCGGGGCACGCGGGCATAGTTTTCCCCGGTGGTGACGGGAACCGAGGTGGGCTGCGTGGCCTGAATGCTCAGCCGTTCCAGTGCAAAGGCCACCGTTTCAGGCGGGCAATCTTGATAGAAGATGCCGGGGGCAAGGGCGGGATCAGCGCTCCAACCCTTGCGGTCCTTGGTCATGCGGACGGCAGGCAGCAGCGGCTGGCGGGGCGCCTGCATGCGCCGTTCGGCCAGCGACAAGCCGGGGGCGGGGACGTAGGCGCAAAGATAGATCAGGCGCTGAAACAGGTCCGGCGCACGCTCGGCCGCCAGAGTGGCCGGATACCCTCCCATCGAGTGGGCGACGACAACGGCGGGTTCGTCCAGCGCGTCCAGAATGGCGTCGGCATAGCTGTCCAGCGTGACCTGGGAATAAGGGGTCGGATCTTGCCCGTGGCTGGGCAGGTCAATGGCGCGAACAGTGTGGCCAAGATCGCCAAGCCGGGGGATCACATCGCGCCAGCACCATGCTCCGTGCGCCGCGCCATGTATCAGCAGAATATTCGCCATGCCTGTCCCCTTGGTGGTCGGGCCGGTGTTAACACGGGCAGGGGCGCAGCTGAAAGAGCGTTTAGATGTGGCCAATGTCGCGCAGGAAACTTGTCAAAGCTTCGGAATAGGCCTGGGGCTGTTCGACAAACGGCAAGTGCCCTGCACGGCGGATCAGCTGAAAGCGCGAGCCAGGGACCAGATCGACGGTTTCGCGCACCAAGTCAGGTGGGGTCGAGCCGTCATCAGAACCGGCGATACCCAGAACGGGCAGGCGCAGGCCGGACGTGGGCGTGTAGAAATCGGTGCCCGAGATCGCCGCGCAGCAGCCCATATAGCCCTGCGGGTCGGTGCTGGTGATCGCCTTTCGCCAAGGCTCAAGATCGGTTTTGGCGCGATAGCTGCGGCCGAACCATTTCTCCAGCGTCATATCCACGACCGCATCCATGCCTTTGGACTGCACCAGATCAATCCGGTCGCGCCAGGCGCCGGGTTGACCGATCTTGGCTGCGGTGTTGGACAGGACCAGCGCCCGCACCTGATCCAGACGTTTGACGGCCAGCCCTTGCGCGATCATCCCGCCGATGGACAGACCGACAAAGACACATTCGCGGATGTTCAGATGGTCCAGAAGTGCCTCGGCGTCGCGGACCAGTGTGCCCATGGAATAGGGGGCGGGCGTGACCTGTGATTTTCCGTGTCCGCGCATGTCCATGCGGATGATCCGCAGCCCTTGGGGCAAGGCCTCGACCACCTGATCCCAGACGGTCAGATCCACCCCCAGCGCATGCGCAAAGACCACCGGTGCACCGGTGGCCTTTCCGTGTTCGCGGTAATGGAGCCGAATATCTGGAAGCTCGGCAAATGGCATCAGAAGGGCAGACCCACGTAGTTTTCAGCCAGCACTTTTTGCGCTGCATCATTGTCGCGCAGAAACTCCAGGTCGGCGCGCTGCATTTTGACGTCGAATTCGCTTTGGTCAGGGAAGCGGTGCAGCAGGTTGGTCATCCACCAGCTGAAACGCTCGGCCTTCCAGATACGGGACAAAGCCTTTTGCGAATAGATGTCCAAACCGTTGGAATCCTTGTCCTGATAGTGCTGTTTCAGACCGTTATACAGGTAATGGATATCCGATGCAGCCGTGTTCAGGCCCTTTGCGCCGGTGGGGGGCACGATATGGGCCGCGTCACCGCACAGGAACAACGCACCGTATCGCATCGGCTCGGTCACGAAACTGCGCAACGGGGCGATGGATTTCTCGATCGAAGGGCCGGTGATCAGCTTGTCGGCGGCCTCTTCGGGGATGCGGCGCTTCAGCTCGTCCCAGAAAGCTTGGTCGGACCAGTCATCGGGGCTGTCGGACAGCGAGCACTGCACGTAGTACCGGCTAAGGTTGGCATTGCGCATCGAGCACAGCGCAAAGCCACGGTCCGAGTTGGAGTAGATCAGCTCGTCATCCACGGGCGGGGTTTCGGACAGGACGCCCAGCCAGCCAAAGGGATAGACTTTTTCATATTCGCGGCGCACGTCCAGCGGGATTGCCTGGCGCGAAGGGCCGTGGAAGCCATCGCAGCCCGCAACAAAGTCGCAATCCAGGCGCTGGGATTGGCCGTTCAGGGTGTAGGTGACGTAGGGTTTGTCCGAGGTCAGGTCGTTCAGCTCGACATCGCTGACGCCATGGATGACGGTGCCGCCCATCGCGTCGCGTGCATCATACAGATCGCGCGTAACCTCGGTCTGGCCATAGACGACCACGTGATCGCCTGTATGTTCCGCGAAGTCGATCCTGAATTGTTCGTTGTCATATGCGATCAGGGTGCCGTCATGAATGAAGCCTTCAGCGTCCATGCGCTTGGACACGCCGGCCTCGCGCATCAGATTGACGAACCCGGTTTCCAGCACACCGGCACGTATGCGGCCCAGCACGTATTCGCGGGTCTGGCGTTCCAGAACGACGCTTTCGATGCCGGCCTTGTGCAGCAGTTGAGACAGCAGCAGGCCCGACGGGCCGCCCCCGATGATGGCAACTTGTGTACGCATGTTTTCCTCCCTGTTCGCTAAGAAGTTTGCTATTTTAATATACAGTGTCAACTAATTTATTGGACATAATTAACCTCGTCAATTAAATTTTGAGGCGGCTATCGAGGCGGTTAATGTATTGAATTACATGATAAAACCCCGATCCACAGGGCGGATCAGGGCCGGATTTCCGTCGAAATTAAGGGTGTCAGAGGAATCGTTGCAGCGCGGTCTGGAACATCTGCGCGTCTACGTTGCCGCCCGAAATCGTAACGATCACCGTGTCGGATGACAGCTGCCCGGGGCGGAAAAGCGCCGCCGCTAGGGCCGCCGCGCCGCCCGGTTCGGCCACCAGTTTCAACCGCTGAAACGCCAGCGCCATCGCGTGCAGGCATTCGTCATCGCTGACCGTCAGCCCCGGCCCGCACAGCCGCTGCATGATTGGAAAGGTCAGCGCACCGGGATGAGGCGTGATGATCGCGTCACAAATCGAGCCTGTCAGTTGCGCGTTGCTCTCGATCTGGCCGCTTCGCAGGCTGCGGCGCACGTCGTCAAACCCCTCGGGTTCGGCCGGGCGCACCTGCATGTCCGGGGCGTGATGTTCCAGCGCCAGCGCGATCCCAGAGGTCAGGCCCCCACCACCACAACAGACGATCACCTCGGCTTGGGAGATGCCCATTTCTGCCGCCTGAGCGGCGATTTCCAACCCCGTTGTGCCTTGACCGGCAATCACCTGGGGGTCATCGAAAGGCTTGATCAAGGTCAGCCCGCGTTCGTCAGCCAAGGTGGTACCGATTGCATCGCGGTCCTCAGTTGCGCGATCGTACAGGATCACCTCGGCCCCAAGCGCACGGGTGTTTTCGATCTTCAGTGCAGGCGCGTCCGAAGGCATCACGATCACCGCGCTGGTCCCGTGCAGTCGGGCCGCATAGGCGACGCCCTGCGCATGGTTACCGCTGGAAAAAGCGATCACACCCCGGTCTCGCTGGACGGGGTCCATCGCCGAAAGGGCTGACCATGCACCGCGAAATTTGAAGCTGCCGGTGTGCTGTAGGCACTCGGGCTTGATCAGCACGCGTCGCCCAGCGATCTCGTCCAGAAACGGCGATCCCAGAAGGGGCGTAACGCGCGCGCGCCCTTTCAGTCGCTGAGCGGCGGCGTGGATCAGTTCCAGGTTCATTGCATCGCCTCAAGCCACGAGGTAAGCGCCGCCAGCGCCTCGGGTTCGTCCAGAAACGGGACATGCGCGCGATCGGGCACATGGGCGATGATCAGGCCGGGCATGGCATCGGCCATCTTGTCCACAGCTTCGGCCGACAACAGATCCGAATTGGCCCCATGAATCACCGCACAGGGCAGGGGGGCGATGGCAGCAAAAAGCGGCCACAGGTCGGGGGCCTCGGCGTTGGCCATACCCTCGATCACCGCGTCGCGCAGTTTGGGGTCATAGTTGATCTGCACGCCGTTGGGCGTTTGCACATAGGTATGCGTGGCCTCTTGCGCCCAGCGTTCGGGCGGCACTTTGGCAAAACCGGGCATGTCAGCGCGCTGGGCAACGAATTCTTCCATGGTCTTGGCCTCTGGGTTCACGCCCAGATAGCCCACGATCGCGGTCAGCCCGTCTAGGTTCAGATCTGGCCCCACATCGTTCATCGCCACGCCCAGCAGACGGTCCTTGGCGGTGGCGGCCAGCACCATGGCGATCAGCCCCCCGCGCGAGGTGCCAAGGATCGCCACCTTGTCCAACCCCATATGCGCCATCAGCTCCAGCACGTCCTGCGCCTCGCGGGGGACCGAATAGGTGCTGTAGTCTGTGGCCCAGTCCGACTTGCCGCGCCCGCGATAATCCAGCCGGATCACACGGTGGCCCGCCAGATAAGGCGCGACGAAATCAAAGTCCCGCGCGTTACGTGTCAGGCCGGACAGGCACAGGATCGGCAGGCCGGTCCCCTCGTCCTCGTAGTACAGAGACAGCCCGTCCGAGGTCGTGAAGTGCGGCATGGTGGTCCTTTCAGCAACTGGCAGCCAGGTCCGGAACGCCGGACAGGTCGGTCAGGATGTGGTGTGGCTTGCCCGGCAGCCGGTCCACCGGATCACCCGCCCGGTTGACCCAAGCCGTGGTGAACCCATAGCTGGCCGCAGCCGAGGCATCCCATCCGTTCGACGAGACAAACAGCACTTGCGAGGGCGCGCAAGAGAAACGGTGCCCGACCAGGTCATAGACCCGCGCGTCGGGTTTGAAATTGCCCACCGATTCAACGCTGAGGCTGTCCTCGAGCAGATCGTTCAGCCCCGCCGATTTCACCGCGCCGGCCAGCATCTCGGGCGAGCCATTGGACAGGATCGCAGCCGTCAGCCCGGCGTCTTTCAGCTGCTGCAGCATGGTCGGCACCTCGGGAAAGGCGCTGAGCTCCCAATACAGGGCAAGCAGCCGGTCGCGCAGGTCCGGGTCGTTCAGATCGGCGGCCTCCATCGCCCAGTCCAGCCCGTCCTCGGTCACTTGCCAGAAATCGGTGTATTGCCCGGTCACCGCGCGCAACCAGCTGTATTGCAGCTGCTTCAGGCGCCAGTTCTCGGCCAGTGTGGGCCAAATCTTGGCCAGCCCCTCGCGGCCCGGCTCAGCGGCGGCCTCGCGTGCGGCAGCGGTGACGTCGAATAACGTGCCATAGGCATCAAAGATGCAGGTTGTGATGGTCATGTTAGCTCCTCCCCGGGGGCAGATTTGCACGGGATGGCCGATCAGCAAAGCCTAAACCGTCACCCGTTTGCAATCCGCCGGGGGCATCGTTAGGGTGCCCGGCAATTCACACCCGAGCACCCGCGATGCGCGGCCTCTGATATTCACCCCATCACAAGACTGGAAATCTTATGACCGAGGTCAAATCGGGCGATACCGTCCGTATTCACTATACTGGCACGCTGGCTGACGGCTCCACCTTCGACAGCTCTGAAGGGCGCGATCCGCTGGAATTCACCGTTGGTTCCGGCCAGATCATCCCCGGCCTGGACAAGGCCCTGCCCGGCATGACCGTCGGCGAGAAAAAGACCGTCGAGATCGAGCCCGGTGAAGCCTATGGCGAAACGCAAGCCGATGCGATCCAGGCGATCCCGCGTTCCAACGTGCCGCCCGAGATCCCGCTGGAAGTTGGCCTGCAGCTGCAGATGCAGTCGCCCTCGGGTCAGGTTGTACCCGTGACCGTGGTGGAAATCACAGAAGAAGAGGTCACCCTGGATGCCAACCACCCGCTGGCAGGCAAGGCGCTGACCTTCGCGTTCGAGATCGTCTCGGTCAACTGATCGGCTGATATTTGTGCCAAAGCCCCGTCTTTTTCGGTGGGGCTTTGCGCATTTTGCTTCCCTTGCTATCCTTCTGTGGCGCAGATCCCGGAGGATGTCATGCCCAACACTGCCGAAACCCTGCTGGAAAAGATCCGACTGCTTCAGGACGAATTCGAACTGGAGCTGGCCAGGCGCCGCGAGGCGTTCCGGTATCGTCTGGAAAACGGCCGTGTCGTCTGGGAAGAAGAGGCCCGCCGCCAGCACCGCGCCCTGCGGGTCCGCTGGCTGGCCTTTTTGCGGCGCACGCGGCCTCTGACAGTGATCACCACGCCGGTGATCTATTCACTGATCATTCCTTTTGTGCTGCTGGACATCTTTGTCACCATCTATCACGCGATCTGTTTTCCGGTGTATGGCATTCCAAAGGTGCGGCGCGCCGACCATATCCGCGTCGACCGGCACCATCTGGCCTATCTGAACGGTCTGCAAAAGCTGAACTGTGTTTACTGCGGCTACTGTAACGGGCTGTTGTCCTATGTTCGCGAAATCGCCGGCCGGACCGAGGCCCATTGGTGCCCGATCAAACACGCAGCTCGCGTGGATGGCACCCATGCGCATTATGGCAGCTTCCTTGAATACGGGGACGCTGACGGGTTCGAGAGTGGTTTGGCCCGCTCGCGCGATGATCTGAAGAAGCTGAAAAATTAAGTGCCGCGGAATTTGCTGGGCGAGATGCCAAAGCGCGCGCGGAACCCTTTCAGGAACGCTGAATCCGAAGCGAACCCGCTGGCCAGTCCGACCTCGGTAATGCTCATGTCGGTCTCGCGCAGCAGGGCGCGGGCATGGTCCAGGCGCAGCCCCCGGTAATATTTAAGCGGGCTGGTGCCGAGGTATTTGACGAACAGGCGCTCTACCTGGCGGCGCGAGACACCGACTTCGCGGCACAGCTCGGCCAGGGGCAGGGGGTCTTCGATGTTGTCATGCATCAGCCGCCCGATTTCCACCAGCTTTGCATTGCGCGAGCCAAGCAGCACACTGAGCGACGAGCGTTGATGCGAGCTTTGGGTGCGGCGGCCGCCATAGACGCACATGTCCGCGACGGCCAAGGCGAATTGAGGACCGAAGTCTTCTTCGACCAGCGTCAGCATCAGGTCGGCAGAGGCCACGCCCCCACCGCAGGTCAGAACCTTTCCGTCGATCTCGTAAATCGCGGTAGAAATTTCCTGTTCGGGGAATTCCTCGCGGAAGGCGGGCTGGTTTTCCCAGTGCAGCGTTGCGCGCTTGCCCTGCAACAGGCCCGCCCGCGCCAGGGTGATCGCCCCGGTGCAGATGCCGCCGACTACCCCGCCGTGCTTGGCATGGCGTCGCAGCGCCGATTTGGTCCTGGACGAGGTATCGAACTCGTGCACCGTGCCCGCGCAGACAAAGGCATGGGCCCCTGGCGCAAAGCTTTCCAGCGTCTTGTCCACGCTGACCGTCATCCCACACGAGCTGGTCACGGCCGCGCCGTCCTCGGAATAGGCGGCCCAACGGTACAGCGGGCGTTGCGCAAGCTGGTTGGCGATCCGCAACGGGTCCAGCGCCGCGCTGAAGGCCAGCAACGTGAACTGCGGTAACAGCAGAAAGGCAAACTCGCGCGCCGTGCTGGACGCGCCTACGTCGAAAAACGCAGCGCCGCGCGGTATGATTGGGCCTTCGGTATTCATGGTGGTGCTGGTGCTATTCGTTGGTTTCGCACCTGTGTAGCACAAGCCGCGCAAAGGAGAAATCCGAAGGGCCGGATTTCCCGGAAACTGTCAGTCAGCCGAGGATTACTTGCGCCGCAGACGGATCACCACGTCGACGCTGGCGATCTCGGCGCCCTCGGGGGCGCTGGGCAAGTTTGAGATGACCAGCTCTTCGCTGGGGGCATCGGTCAGCGTGCCTTCGTCTTCCCAGAAGAAATGGGGATGCTCGTGGGTGTTGGTGTCAAAATAGCTGCGCGAGCCATCGACCGTCACCTCTTGCATCAGGCCCGCATGGCAGAACGCGCGCAGTGTATTGTAGACCGTCGCAAGCGAAACGCTCTCTCCTTGATCGCACACCGCGCCATAAAGGCTTTCGGCGGTGACATGGCGATGCTGCCCGTCGCCCACCAGCAAAGCGGCCAGGGTGGTACGTTGGCGGGTGGGGCGCAATCCGGCCTCGGCCAGCCATGCGGCACCTCGGGTTTTTGCCTGTTCAGTCACGTTCATGTCACGGTTCCCATGCTTCACATGCTAATATAAGGGGGCCGGGCAGGGAATTTCAAATGAAAATCGGTCGCAACTGGCATCTGCGTACCAGCTGCGGCATCTGTGCCGACTTGCAGGAGGGTTCCCCCGGGTGCTAGAGGAGGAGCTAACAAAGGCCTATGTATAAAGGAAATCCACCGGCATGTCGCAATACCCCAGCAGTTTTGACCGCGAAGACCTTCTGAAATGCGCCCGTGGCGAACTGTTTGGCGAGGGCAATGCCCAGCTGCCCGCTCCGCCGATGCTGATGATGGATCGGATCACTGAAGTGTCGGCCGATGGAGGCGCCCATGGCAAAGGTCACATCCTGGCCGAGTTCGACATCACCCCCGACCTGTGGTTCTTTGACTGTCACTTCCCCGGCAACCCGATCATGCCCGGCTGCCTGGGTCTGGACGGCCTGTGGCAGTTGACCGGCTTTAACCTGGGCTGGCGTGGCTGGCAGGGTCGCGGCTATGCGCTGGGCGTGGGCGAGGTCAAACTGAAAGGCATGGTCCGCCCAGACCGCAAGATGCTGACCTACAAGATCGACTTCACCAAAGCCGTGCAAACCCGCCGCCTGACCATGGGCGTCGCCGACGGCATCGTCGAAGCGGATGGCGAGGTCATCTATGAAGTCAAAGACATGAAGGTCGCGCTGAGCGAGAGTTGAGTGCTGCGTGAGTGTTAGGATAGGAAAGGGGCCCTGCGAGGGGCCCTTTTTGTGGGAGGTATGTCCGGATTGAGCCCAGAACGACGGATGCTGCGCTCCGTTCGAATGTCTGCTAAGCAGTAGAAAGAATAATCAACTCACAAATTTAGAAGTATCTGACGCTCATGCCATTGAAACCACAAACCTATCGCCAATACGCTTACCTTGGAATTCGGGGAAAAGGCCCATCCAGCCAGATCACAAATGCTCTTGGCATTGACCCTGATGAGGAATGGTCTGAGGGCGATGATTGGCAGACGAAAGGGCCGCATAAGAAAAGGTCGTTCACAAACTGGAAGCTTAACAGTGGCGTTTTGGAAACCGACGACCTGAACACCCATGTTGATGCCATTTTGGGACGCCTTCGCACCCGTGAGCTGGCGCTCCAAAGCCTGACTGGTGACTACGATGTTCGCGTCGTTATGGTGAGCTACAGCCTCCAGTGTTTTAGTTTTGAGCTGGATTTTCAGCATCAACGACGCCTCACCCAACTCGGCATCCGCACGTGGTTCGACGCCTACATAGACGAAGATGTCCACAAACTGATGTTTGATTTGCGCGCGCAGTATGGTCGTGATGCCTTTGACAATGAGGAAAGCTGACTGCAGCCCTTGGCGCAACCGCAGCGAAAGCTCACTTTGTCCGCAATCCGGCCATCAGCGCACGTTTCACCCGCCGTTTCAGCGACGTAGACCCAACCCATCTTGCACCTCTTCGCGCCAACCCCTACTAAGGCAATAGCTAATAAGGGAGTGCTCGTATGCGCCGAGTAGTGGTCACCGGTCTGGGCGTCGTGTCGTCCATCGGGAACAATGCCGAAGAGGTTCTGGCCTCGTTGAAAGCTGGCAAGTCCGGCATCACCGCCAACGAACAGATGAAGGAACATGGGTTCCGCAGCCAGATCGCGGGCGACATCAAGCTGAATGTGGCAGATCACGTCGAAAAGCGCACGCTGCGCTTCATGGGGCCGGGTGCGGCTTACGCCCATATCGCGATGCAGCAGGCCATTGCGGATTCGGGTCTTGAAGAATCCGACGTTGTGAACCCGCGCACGGGTCTGGTGGCTGGCTCGGGCGGTCCGTCGACCAGCGCCATGCTGGCCGCGCATCAGACCGTTCTGAAAACCGGCGCGACCAAACGGATTGGCCCGTTCGCGGTTCCGAAAACCATGTGCTCGACCGTGTCGGCGAACCTGTCGACTGCGTTCAAGATCAAGGGCATCAACTATTCGATCACTTCGGCATGTTCGACGTCGCTGCATTGCATCGGCAACGCGGCCGAGCAGATCATGATGGGCAAACAGGACGTGATGTTCGCAGGCGGCGGTGAAGAGCTTGACTGGACCTTGTCGTGCCTGTTCGACGCGATGGGCGCGATGTCCTCGAAATATAACGATACGCCGGAGCGGGCCTCGCGCGCGTTTGATGCGGATCGCGACGGGTTCGTGATCAGCGGCGGTGGCGGGATCGTTGTTCTGGAAGAGCTGGAACACGCTCTGGCCCGCGGTGCCAAGATCTATGGCGAGGTCACCGGCTATGCGGCCACCTCGGATGGTCACGACATGGTGGCCCCCAGCGGTGAAGGCGGCGAGCGCGCGATGCGTCTGGCCATGTCCACGCTGGGCGAAGGCCGCAAGATCGGCTATATCAACGCGCATGGCACCTCGACCCCCGTGGGCGATGTCGGCGAGGTTGAAGCCGTCCGCCGTATCTTTGGCGAAGGCAACGTGCCGCCGATTTCCTCGACCAAGTCGATGACCGGCCACAGTCAGGGCGCGACCGGCGCACAAGAGGCGATCTATTGCCTGTTGGCGCTGCATAACGACTTCATCATCCCGTCGATCAACGTTGAAAACCTGGATCCGGGCATCAACGAGAGCGAGGTCGCGACCAAGCTGGTGGAAAACGCCGGGCTGGACACGGTGATGACCAACAGCTTCGGCTTTGGCGGCACCAACGGCTCGATGTTGATGTCTAAGTATACCGGTTGATCGCCAAGACAGATCAAAGCGCAGGCCGTCCGCAAGGGCGGCCTGTTTTCATTTGGGGATTGGGCCCGCCAGCCTGATTGCGGCCTTGACGCTAAAGCACAAAACGGCCTAGTCACCGAAAAGGGCAAGAGGATTAGACATGTCAGCACTTACCGGAAAACGTGGACTGGTCATGGGAGTGGCCAACGAACGCTCGATCGCCTGGGGCATCGCCAAAGCCATGGCCGAAGCTGGCGCCGAGCTGGCGTTCACCTATCAGGGCGAGGCTTTTGGCAAGCGGCTTGAACCGCTGGCGGCTTCGGTCGGATCGGATTTCATGGTGGATGTGGATGTGACCGACGACGCCTCGTTGGATGCAGCATTCGAAGGGCTGCAATCGCGTTGGGACAGCCTGGATTTTCTGGTCCATGCTGTTGCTTATTCCGACAAGAACGAGCTGACGGGGCGTTTCATCAATACTTCGCGCGAGAACTTCAAGAACTCGTTGGATATTTCGTGCTATTCGCTGATCGAGGTGTCCCGCCGGGCCTATCCGATGATGAAAGCCGGGGGCGGTACGATCCTGACGCTGACCTATGGCGGCTCGAACCGGGTGACGCCGAACTACAACGTGATGGGTGTGGCCAAGGCGGCGCTGGAATCGGCGACGCGCTATCTGGCGAATGATCTGGGTCCCGACGGGATCCGCGTGAACGCGATCAGCCCCGGCCCGATGAAAACCCTGGCCGGTGCGGCGATCGGCGGAGCGCGCAAGACCTATAAGCACACCGACCAGAACGCGCCGATGCGCGCCAATGCGACGCTGGAGGCCGTGGGTGGCACCGCAGTTTATCTGGCGTCGGATGCAGGCGCCTGCACCACGGGCGAGATTATCCATGTTGATGGTGGGTTCCACGTGCTGGGGATGCCCCAGCCCGAACACCTGTAAAGCGGGGCGCGCTGACGCGCGCACAGGATATCTCGGCCTTGCGGCCTCGGGGTGAGGGGGCTGTGCCCCCTCTTTTCCTTTAGAACCACTGACCGGGCTCCATGAGCCCGAGGTCCAGCAACTGGCGCGAGTGCCATTCGAACGGTACCGAATTGTGCCAGCGGAATGTCTCGATATCGTAGGTGGAACCGGGGTTGCGTTTCAGCGCTTTGGCGGTTCGGAACGAGCACAGTGCAGTCGTCAGATTGTGGTGCCAGGGGCAGGAATAGGTGTTGTATTCCTGATCATTGAAACGGTGGTCGTCGTTTAGTTGCAGCCCGGCCCGCGCGCGGAACAGCGAAATGCGGTCTATGTTGCGACGGGCCTGGGGGATGTGTTCCTCGAAGCGCCAGCGCAACCCACCGAAGAAATCCAGTTGGCGTTCCCTGGGGTGGCCGGTTTCGGGGTCCTTGCGGGCCAGGGCGTAATAGCCGGACTTGTCCATAAAAGCCTGGTCCAGGTTCACCGCGTTCGGCGCCTGGCCCAGATCGCCAGCGTATAGGTCGACCACATAGGTCAGCATGGCGTCGCGACGTTCTTCCGAATGGAAGGTCAGCATTTCGCCGATGGTGCGGTGTTCGCAGAACGGGAAGAACAGGTATTCGGTGTTGTAGCAGTAGAACAGCCATTGGCCAGCGGCTGCTGGGATGATGGCGTTGATTGCTGCCGTGGTGGCCGCAGCGCCCAGGGCTTCGTGATCCACGCGCTGGACCTTGGCGGCCACATCCTCGGCCAGATCGAAGGCGGCGGGCATCAGTGCGACGACCGTGGCAAAGCCGCAATCCAGATGATGGCGCAGGGTCGTTGCGATTTCGACCTCGTCCTCGCAGAAAATCAGCGCGATCGGCCCCTTGGCCAGCGCGCTGCGCCCGTTCTGCAGGAAATCCTCGAGCCCCGAATACTGCATGTTTTTCCGTTCTTTTGCTTTGATCCTGAAACTCTCTGAATTCCCTGTGCATTGCAAGGCGTGCTGAGTGTGGTATAGCCCAGCCCTTGAAAAAGCGTGCACAGGGACCCGGCCAATGAGCGACGTCAAGAAACTCTATATCAAGACCTATGGCTGTCAGATGAACGTCTATGACAGCGAGCGCATGGCCGAGGTCATGGGCGGGCAGGGCTATGTCGAGACCAAAACGCCCGAAGACGCGGACATGATCCTGCTGAACACCTGTCACATCCGTGAAAAGGCGGCTGAAAAGGTGTATTCGGAACTGGGCCGTTTCAAGCCGCTGAAAGCAGCAAAGCCTGATCTGAAAATCGGTGTGGCGGGCTGTGTTGCTCAGGCCGAGGGCGAAGAGATCATGTTGCGCCAGCCGATGGTCGACTTGGTGGTGGGGCCGCAATCCTATCACCGTCTGCCCGCGATGGAGGCGAAAGTTGATGCCGGCGAAAAGGCCCTGGACACGGATTTCCCCGAAGAAGACAAGTTCGAGAAGTTGAAAAACCGCCCCAAGGCGCAGCGCGGCCCGACCGCGTTTTTGACCGTTCAGGAGGGCTGCGACAAGTTCTGCGCCTTTTGCGTGGTGCCCTATACCCGCGGGGCCGAGGTCAGCCGCCCGGTGGACCGCATCCTGACCGAGGCGCGTGATCTGGTCGAACGCGGCGTGCGCGAGATCACCATGCTGGGCCAGAACGTGAACGCCTATCATGGCACCGGGCCGGATGGCGACTGGTCCCTGGCCAAGCTGATCTGGGCGCTGAATGACATCGACGGGCTGGAGCGTATCCGCTTCACAACCAGCCACCCCAATGACATGACCGATGACCTGATCGCGGCACATGGAGAATGTGAAAAACTGATGCCCTATCTGCACTTGCCGGTGCAATCGGGCAGCAACAAGATCCTGAAACGGATGAACCGCAGCCATACCGCCGAAAGCTATCTGAAACTAATCGAGCGCATCCGCGAGGCCCGCCCCGATATCCTGATGTCGGGCGATTTCATCGTTGGATTCCCGGAAGAAACCGAGCAGGATTTCCAGGACACGATGGAGCTGATCCGGCAGGTGAATTACGGGCAGGCGTTCAGCTTTAAATACTCGACCCGTCCGGGAACCCCTGCGGCCGAGCGCGTGCAGGTGGATGATGCCGAGGCCAGCGATCGCCTGAAGCGCCTGCAGGCCCTGATCACCGATCAGCAACGCGCCGTGCAGGACAGCATGGTCGGCCGCGAGGTGCAGGTTCTGTTCGAAAAACCGGGACGGCTCGAGGGGCAGATGGTCGGCAAATCCGAATACCTGCACGCGGTCCATGTGGCGGGTGCGCAGACCCAACGCGGCGATATTGCCAAGGTACGGATCGTAGAAAGCGGCCCCAATTCGCTGGCTGGCGAGATCGTTCAGGGGTAATCGCCGCGCGGCCCTGGGCCGCGCAAACGGCGGCGCTTGATTTCCGTATCATGAACACAGGCGCAGCATATCTAGTATTGTTTCCGATATTGACCCCGATATGGAGTTGAAATCGCTTCACAACTTCGGCGTCTCTGCTACAGTAAGCGCACAAGTTTATGTCGGGGCCGGTATTTCCCTATGTTTTGGGTTAACAAGTATCGCGCCTCTCTGGGGGAAATTAGGTAAAGGACAGGGGCTGTGTCGAAAATTCTTTCAAACACGCTTCGTGCTGCTGTCGCAGGCGCGCTTGCAGCGGGGCTGGCTGTCGCCAGCACGAGCGCCGCTCAGGCACAACAGCGTACAGTGACCGGCGAGCGTTACGTTCCCACCATCTGGATTGATCCCGATGGCTGCGAACACTGGGTCATGGATGACGGTGCCGAGGGGTATATGACCCCGCACACCAACCGTCAGGGCATTCCGGTCTGCCACCCGGTTAACGTCTGCGGTGTGATGAACTCGGATCAGCTGTTCGCAACTGACAGCTACCGCATCAGCGCCAGCGGGCGCAACGCGCTGAAGGACTTCTTCAACAAGTCCTCGGCCCGCGCGTATATCATCGCCGGCCATACGGACAGCCGGGCGTCGGATGCATATAACATGCGGCTCAGCTATAACCGTGCCAACGCAGTCGCCAAAGTGGCGTCCAGCGCAGGTGCTAATATCATCGACGTGCGCGGCTATGGCGAGCGGATGCCCAAGGTGCCCAACACCTCGGCCGCGAACATGCAGAAGAATCGCCGCGTTGAAATCATCTGCGTGAAGTGAGCGAGTGAGGGAGTATCCAATGATGAAACCGATCAAGATCGCCACTGCACTGTTGCTGGTCGCCTCGGTGGCTGCCTGTGGCACCACCTACGGCGGACATGCGCCTGTGGGCACCGACAAGACCCGGGACCGGGGCACCGACAAAAAGCATCTCAGCCAGCTGAAGGCCGGCATCTGGGTGGATCCCAACGGCTGTGACCACTGGATCATCGACGATGGCGTCGAGGGCTATCTGTCTGCCCGCCTTGATAAATATGGCAAGCCCGTCTGTTCGGGTGCGGCGCCTCCGGGTGTGGCCACCGGCCCGTTCAAGAAGGGCACATTCATCGCGGATCCGCTTTGATTTGCGCTGCGCATCATATGCCTAACGAAAGGGCCGCCGGGAACTTCCGGCGGCCTTTTTTGTCGCGATTTCGTGACAATCGCTTACTACCGCTTGCGGAATGGTTCGCAAGTTGCCACCATATCTGTACAAACCTGCCCAAGGAGACCTGATTGGCTACCAGCGTATTGACCCCGCCCACTGATCCTGCCGCCCTGATCGAGACGCAGCTGGAATTTCCTGACAATCGGCTGCTGATTGACTTGTGCGGAGAATACGATCGTAACCTGGCACAGGTTGAGCAGAAGCTTTCTGTGCAGATCATCCGGCGCGGTAACCAGTTAATCATTCACGGCGAAGAGACCGCAGTCGCCGAAGCGGCCGAGGTGCTGCAGGCGCTGTACGAACGCCTCGAGGCCGGGCGCGAAGTGGAACATGGCGACATTGATCGCGAGATTCGCATGGGCGGCTCTGAAGCGGACACCGGCGCCCGTGATGGCGACCAGCTTGAAATGTTCAAGGGCGGCAAGGTTGAAATCAAGACCCGCAAGAAACTGGTCGAACCGCGCACCGACGCGCAAAAGGCCTATGTCCAAAGCCTGTTCGCGCACGAGCTGGCCTTCGGTATCGGTCCGGCGGGTACCGGAAAAACCTATCTGGCCGTGGCCGTGGGCGTGTCGATGTTCCTGAATGGCGACGTGGATCGCATCATCCTGTCGCGTCCCGCGGTCGAGGCGGGTGAAAAACTCGGCTATCTGCCCGGAGACATGAAGGACAAGGTCGATCCCTACATGCAGCCGCTCTATGACGCGCTGAACGATTTCCTGCCCGGCAAGCAAACCGCCAAACTGATCGAGGAAAAACGCATCGAAATCGCCCCCTTGGCCTTCATGCGCGGCCGGACCCTCGCCAACGCTTTCGTGGTGCTGGACGAAGCGCAGAACGCCACCTCGATGCAGATGAAAATGTTCCTGACCCGTCTGGGCGAAGGCTCGCGCATGGTGATCACTGGCGACCGCAGCCAGGTGGACCTGCCGCGCGGCGTGTCCTCAGGGCTGCATGATGCCGAGCGGCTGCTGAAACACATCCCGAACATCAGCTTCAACTACTTCACTGCAAAAGACGTGGTCCGTCACCCCCTTGTCGCCGCGATCATCGAAGCGTATGAGGCCGACGAAGCCTGATCCTTTCTTTGCTCGGACAATACTCCGGGGGTGTGGGGGCTGGCCCCCACGCTGTGGTGAAACATGCTGACCGATACGATCATCGAGGACGACCGCTGGACCGCGGCCAACTTGCCCCAGCTTGCCGAAACGGCAGCGCGGGCTGCCCTGGCGCATCTGTCGCTGAACGCTGATGACTTCGAGATCGCGATTCTGGCTTGTGATGACGCGCATATTGCCACGCTGAACGCTGATTTTCGGGACAAACCCTCGGCCACGAACGTGCTGTCCTGGCCGTCCGAGGAACGCGGGGCCGAACTGGATGGCGGCACGCCGGACCTTCCAGCCCCTGCCATGCCGGGCATGCCGGAGGAACTGGGGGACATTGCAATTGCTTTTGAAACCTGCGCGCGCGAGGCGACCGAGGCGGGCAAACCACTGGACCATCACCTGACCCATCTGGTCATCCACGCGACCCTGCATTTGCTGGGCTATGACCACATCCGTGACAAGGATGCCACGTTGATGGAAGGGATCGAGACTGAAATACTTGGCAAAATGGGTATACCTGACCCATATTCAGAACATTAGGCGGCCATTGCAGTTTCACTGCGCCGCATCATTGGAAAGGTAAAATGGGCGACAGCACCGACGGGTCTTCTATGGCAGCGCACAGCGCGCAATCGGATGACCGACATTCCACCCGGCCCAAATCGGGCTTTTTTCGCCGCGTGATCGGGGCGCTAAGCCCCTCGGATATGGGAGAGCCCCTGCCGGGCGACACCCCCAGCGCGGCCCCATCTGAACATGGCCAGGTTCCCTTGGATATCTCCTCGCTGCGGCGCATGCGGGTCGAGGATGTGGCCATTCCCAAGGCTGATATCGTCTCGGTTCCCGACACGATTACCAAGGACGATCTGGTCACGCGCTTTCGCGAGACCGGGTTCAGCCGCTTGCCGGTCTTCACCGGCACGCTGGATACGCCGATCGGGATGCTGCACCTCAAGGATTTCGCGCTGCGGCACGGGTTCAATGGCACGGGCGGCGGCGGGGTTGAGATCCGCGAGATGTTGCGCCCGCTTCTGTACGTTCCGCCCTCGATGCCGATCGGGGTGTTGCTGCAGAAGATGCAGACTGAACGTCGCCACATGGCACTGGTGATCGACGAATACGGCGGCGTGGACGGATTGGTGACCATCGAGGATCTGATCGAACAGATCATCGGCGAGATCGAGGACGAGCACGACACCGAAGAAGCCGAACTGTGGACCCGCGAGGAAGAGGGGCAATACCTGGCTCAGGCCAAGTGCCCCTTGAATGAGTTCGAGCAGGAAATTGGCCTGTCCCTAACGGATGTGGACGAGGTCGACGAAGAAGAAATCGACACCTTGGGCGGGCTTGTTTTCATGCTATCGGGCCGGGTTCCTGTGCGCGGCGAGATCGTAAAGCACCCCGCTGGCCCCGAGATCACAGTGATCGACGCCGACCCCCGCCGTATCAAGCGTTTGCGGGTGCGGGTGCCCGGCGCGTCCAAAGGCTGATCTGTGCGTCGCCTGCTGCCAATTTTGCGCTTGCTGGCGCTGATGGCTTTGGGCGCGGTCGCAGGTCTGGGGCAGGCTCCGTTCGGGTTGTGGCTATTGACCATGGCGGGATTTGGCGTGGCCGCGATCTTGCTAAGGCGCGCAGTTTCGTGGAAGCGGGCCGCGTGGCTGGGTTGGGCCATGGGCACGGGCTATTTCGCGCTGTCGCTGGTGTGGATCGTGCAGCCCTTTCTTGTGGATCCGCTGCGTCATGGCTGGATGGCGCCCTTTGCGCTGGTGCTGATGGCGGGTGGATTGGCGCTGCTCTGGGCGCTGGGTTTCGCTGTTGCCCATGCTGCGGGGCGGGGCGTGCTGGCGCTGGCCGGGGCTTTGGGTTTGGCCGAGATTCTGCGCGCGTATATTTTCACAGGTTTCCCTTGGGCTCTTTCGGGGCATGTACTGACCGATACCCCTTTGGCCCAGATGGCTGTGTGGGGCGGCGCGCATGGGCTGGGCCTGTTCGTGATGTTGGGCGCTGCTGTGCTGGCAGGTCTTTGGCACCGGCAATGGTTCAGCGCGACCTTGGCAGTGGCTGCGTTGACGGGGGCGTGGGTCTGGGGGGCTGCGCGGCTGCAGATGCACGCGGTGGCCGACAACGGCCCGGTGCTTCGGCTGATCCAACCCAATGCGCCACAGCATCAGAAGTGGGATCCTGCATTTACACCTGTTTTTTTCCAGCGCCAGATCAGCTTCACCGCCGAGGATTCCGGCAAAGGGCGGCCCGATCTGATCGTCTGGCCCGAAACCGCTGTGCCGCTTGCATTGGAAGACGCAGGCCTGGTTTTCGAACATATCGCTCAGGCCGCGCATGCGCCGGTTCTGTTGGGCATTCAGCGGTTCGAGGGCGCGCGGATGTTCAACTCGGCCGTTCTGCTGGGGGCCGACGGGGTGCCCGGTCAGATCTATGACAAACACCACCTTGTCCCGTTCGGAGAATACATCCCCCTTGGCGATGCGTTGTCTGACTTTGGGCTGCGGGGGTTGGCGGCGCGGGATGGAAATGGCTTTGCCGCGGGGCCGGGTCCACGTCTGATGAACTTGGGCGAACAGATTGGCCAGGCGTTGCCGCTGATCTGCTATGAGGCTGTCTTTCCCAACGACATAAACGCCGCCACGGACCGGCCGGCGCTGCTGCTGCAGATCACCAATGATGCGTGGTTCGGGACGTTTTCCGGGCCCTATCAGCACCTGGCCCAAGCCCGTCTGCGCGCCATTGAACAGGGCCTTCCGCTGGCCCGCGCGGCCAACACCGGCGTGTCAGCGATGATTGATCCGTTGGGGCGTATTACCGCTCAGATCGGGTTGGGGCAGGCTGGATACGTGGACGCGGTACTGCCCGCACCGGGCCTTGACACGCTGTATCGCCAAACCGGGGACTGGGGCGTTTTGGCTGTGTGCTGGTTGCTTCTTGTTGGCGCGGCGCTAGCTCGGTTTGGACCAATGCGAGCAAAACCCCGTTGACCCCGGACTCGGCTACGCGTAACGAAGAGGTATTCCCTGTCACAACGGCTTCCTGACGTGGCGGGCAGACACCAATGGAGCACTTTTCATGTCCCGACAGAACTACATCTTTACTTCCGAATCCGTTTCGGAAGGACACCCTGATAAGGTTTGCGACCGGATTTCCGACGCCGTGCTGGATGCCTTTCTGGCTCAGGAACCCGAGGCGCGTGTCGCCTGCGAGACATTCGCCACCACCAATCGCGTGGTGATCGGTGGCGAGGTCGGCCTGTCGGACCAGTCCAAGCTGACCGAATCCATGGGCAAGATCGACCAGATCGCCCGCGATTGCATCCGCGACATCGGGTATGAACAGGACAAGTTCCACTGGAAAACGGTTGAGATCACCAACCTGCTGCACGAACAATCTGCGCATATTGCCCAGGGCGTCGATGCCGCCGAAAACAAGGACGAAGGCGCGGGCGATCAGGGCATCATGTTCGGCTATGCGACGACGGAAACGCCTGATCTGATGCCAGCCCCCATCCAGTATTCCCACGCGATCCTGCGCCGTTTGGCCGAGGCGCGGAAATCCGGCGCTGAACCGACCCTGCGCCCGGACGCGAAATCTCAGCTTTCGGTGCGGTACGAGAATGGCAAACCCGTTGGCGTCAGCTCGATCGTGTTGTCCACGCAACATGCGGATGAAAGCCAAAGCAGCGATGACATCCGCGCAATTGTCGAACCCTACATTCGCGAGGTTCTGCCCGAGGGCTGGATCGACGCCGAAACCGTTTGGCACGTGAACCCGACCGGCAAATTCGTGATCGGCGGCCCCGATGGTGACGCGGGTCTGACCGGGCGCAAGATCATCGTGGATACCTATGGCGGCGCGGCCCCGCATGGCGGTGGTGCGTTCTCGGGCAAGGATCCGACCAAGGTGGACCGCTCGGCCGCCTATGCGGCGCGTTATCTGGCCAAGAACGTGGTTGCCGCAGGCCTTGCCGATCGCTGCACCATTCAGCTGAGCTATGCCATCGGCGTGTCGCACCCGCTGTCGATTTATGCCGATCTGCACGGCACCGGAATCGTCCCCGAGGCCCTGATTGAGACTGCGATCCCCAAGGTCATGGACCTGACCCCGCGTGGGATCCGCACGCATCTGAGCCTGAACAAGCCCATCTATCAGCGCACCGCGGCCTATGGTCATTTCGGCCGTAAACCGGATGCGGATGGTG
This sequence comes from Thalassovita sp., assembly GCF_965218685.1. GTDB lineage: Bacteria > Pseudomonadota > Alphaproteobacteria > Rhodobacterales > Rhodobacteraceae > Thalassobius. The sequence goes on from NZ_OZ244657.1 coordinate 1,825,280, forward strand.
GGTTTTCCTGGGAAAACACCGATCTGGGCGCAGCGCTGAAGGCCGCGCTGTAACCTGTCGGTTTGATGACGCCGCCTATTGATCCGCCGCGCCAGCCACGTTACACGGCGCGGCGATGACACAGGATAAACACCCCTCTGGCGCCCCGTGGCGCAACTTCTATGGCCGTTTCAAGGGCAAAGGCCTGCGCGACAGCCAACAGCGCTATCTGGACGAGGACCTGGCCAAGCTTTCGCCCGGTCCAGTCAGCTGGGAAGACAACCCCGAGCGAACAAAACTGGACCTGAACCAGATTTTCGGCGACCGCGATGTCTGGCTTGAGATCGGTTTTGGCGGCGGTGAACATATGGTGCATCAGGCCGAGCAGAACCCCGGTGTCGGCTTCATCGGCTGCGAGCCCTATATCAACGGCGTCGCCATGCTGCTGGGCAAAATCCGTGATGCGGGCTGTGATAACATCCGCATTCACCCCGGTGATGCGCGCGATATGTTTGACGTGCTGCCTGAACAGTCGATCAGCCGCGCTTTTCTGCTGTATCCCGACCCGTGGCCCAAGAAACGGCATCATCGACGCCGCTTTGTCACACCCGAGCATCTGCAGCCGTTGCACCGTGTCCTAAAGCCCGGTGCGATTTTCCGCGTGGCCACCGACATACCCGATTATGTGCGCCAAACCCTGGAAGAGGTGCCAAAGGCGGGCTTCGAATGGCTGGCCGAACGCCCCGCTGATTGGCGCGAGCCCTGGGGTGACTGGATCTCGACCCGCTATGAGCAAAAAGCCCTGCGCGAGGGGCGCACGCCGCATTACCTGACCTTCGTGCGTCGCTAAGCGAATTGTGCTATCTCTCCGGGTATTCATACCGGAGGGATTCTCGTGCCAGATATTCGTATCACCAATTGCCATGTGCACACATTTACCACCCGGCACGTGCCGGTTAGCTATCCCTTTGCCTTTCTGCGCCCCTTGAAGAAGGTCCCGCAACTGGTGCGGTTTATCGCATGGGTTCTGGCGATGTTGGGGCAGCATCCCTTGGCCGAGAAAGTCCGGCGGCTGTATGATTTCCAGAAAGAAGCCGCGGCTCCTGACCAGAAAGCCGTTTTGCGGAACCTGCAGCGGCATTACCCGTCGAACACGCGCTATGTGGTATTGCCCATGGACCTAAGCGCTATCGGCCATGGGGCGCCGCCCGTGTCGTTGCCGGACCAGCATGACGAGCTGTCGCGCCTGTCCCATGACCCCGAAGTCGGCGCCTCGGTCATTCCCTTTGCCACCATCGACCCGCGCGCCGATCCCCAAGCCACAGAGCTGGCCCGCGCCCTGGACGATCTGCATTTCAAGGGCGTGAAAATCTATCCTCGTCTTGGATTTGCCCCCGATGATCCGGTGTTGATGGAACGCGTCTACCCCAAGATGCAGGCCGAAAACCTGCCGCTGATGACCCATTGTTCGCGAGGGGGCGTGCAGGGGCGCGACACTACGGATTATATGGCCAACCGCTTTACCGACCCGCGCGCCTATCTGCCGGTGATGCAGAAATTCCCTGACTTGCGAATCTGTCTGGCACATTTCGGGGGGCAGTATGACTGGAAATCCTACGTTAAGGCGGGGCCGGACTATGACCGCGCCGAAAACTGGCAGGTGCAGATCCGCAAAATGATCGGATCGGGTGATTATCCGGGGCTTTGGACGGATATTTCCTACACGCTGTTTCATTTCGAGGATTACATCCCCTTCCTGCGCCTGTTCCTGACCGCAGACACCGAGGCTGGGGAACGCCTGCGCGCCCGCACCCTGTTCGGATCCGATTTCTATATGACCCGGCAAGAGGCGCTGTCTGAAAAGGCCGTGTGCTTTCGCTTGCGCAATGCTTTGGGCGAGGAGATTTTCCGCCAGATCGCCGAGGAAAACCCCCGCATCTGGCTGGGTGAAATTACAGAACCCACCCGCAGCTGAGCGCGTGGCCCAAAGCCCATGGACCGGCAGGGCAGGGTGGGGTAAGAGGCCCTAACAGATCAAGGAGATGCACATGTCCGGCCACGGCACCCCTATTCCCATGAGCTCCAGCGCCTGCGGTCCCCTGACCGGTCAGGCGGATGTTCCGGGTGACAAGTCCATCTCGCACCGCTCGATCATTCTGGGCGCCATGGCCATCGGGGAAACCAAGGTCACCGGCCTGCTGGAGGGCGAGGACGTGCTGGACACCGCCAAGGCCATGCGCGCCTTTGGCGCCGAGGTAACCCGGGACGAGGACGGCACCTGGCATATCCACGGCGTCGGTGTGGGCGGCTTTGCCGAGCCCGAAAACGTGATTGATTGCGGCAACTCGGGCACCGGAGTGCGACTGATTATGGGCTGCATGGCGACCTCGCCCATCACCGCAACATTCACCGGCGATGCCAGCCTGAACAAGCGCCCAATGGCGCGTGTTACCGATCCGATCGCCCTGTTTGGCGCGCAGTCCGTGGGCCGTTCGGGCGGGCGCTTGCCGATGACCATTGTCGGCGCGGAAAATCCAGTGCCCGTGCGCTATGTGGTGCCCGTGCCCTCGGCTCAGGTGAAATCAGCGGTGCTGCTGGCGGGGCTGAACGCACCCGGCGAAACCGTGGTGATCGAAAAAGAGGCCACCCGCGATCACACCGAACGGATGCTGGCCGGTTTCGGTGCCCAGATCACCACCGAGGTCACGGACGAGGGCCGCGTTATCACCCTGACCGGCCGCCCCGAGCTGAAGCCCCAAACCATCATCGTACCTCGCGATCCCTCCAGCGCGGCTTTCCCGGTGTGTGCGGCGATCATCACGCCCGGCTCGGACGTGCTGGTACCCAACATTGGCCTGAACCCCACCCGCGCGGGCCTGTTCTATACCCTACAGGACATGGGCGCGGACCTGACCTTTGAAAACATGCGCGAAGAGGGCGGGGAGCCCGTCGCCGATCTGCGCGCGAAATTCTCGCCCGACCTGAAGGGGATTGAGGTGCCGCCCGAACGCGCCGCCAGCATGATCGACGAATACCCGATTCTGTCCGTGGTCGCCGCCTATGCCCATGGCGATACGGTGATGCGCGGCGTCAAAGAGCTTCGCGTGAAGGAATCCGACCGGATCGAGGCGATGGCCAGCGGTTTGCGCCTGAACGGGGTCGAGGTCGAGGACGGCCCCGATTGGTGGATCGTCAAGGGCCGCGGCCACGGTAACGTGCCCGGCGGCGCCACCTGCGCCAGCCATTTGGATCACCGCATCGCCATGTCCTTTCTGGTGATGGGCATGGCCAGCCAGAACCCCGTCAGCGTCGATGACGGCGGCCCGATCGCCACGTCCTTCCCCATCTTCGAGGGGCTGATGGCCGATTTGGGCGCAAAGATCGAGCGTTCGTGATGACTGGCGCCCGCAAGGCTTGGTGGGCGCTGACCTTGGTGACGGTCGCGGTCTATGTGGTGCTGGTGTCCGTGGGGCAGATGCATCTGGACACGGGCGATGGTCAACAACCCTTTGATCTGCGGGTACTGGGCTATTCTGCTGCCGAGGCGCAGGCCTATCTGGATGCGCTTCATCCCGTGCAAGTCACGTTCTACGGCGGAATTTTGCGGCTGCTGGACACCGCCTTTCCGATGCTTTTCGGGCTGTGGCTTTTCCTGTCGGCCCGCGCTTTGGACGTGCGCCCACATGTTCTGATTTGGCTGGGGCCCGCCTACGCCTTGGCAGATTTGACCGAAAACGCTTTGATCGCGCAGATATTGAAATGGCACGAGGCTCAGGTGCCCGCGGATCTGGTTGTTTGGGCCAGTGCGGCGACACAGGCCAAGTTTGTCCTGCTGGCCGTGACTTTGATCCTGCTGGGCCGCGCCGGGCTGAAGCGCTGGAAAGGCGCCTAGGGGGTGGGAACGGCGCTGGAAACCGGGCAGGTTCACGCGTAAAAGACCGAGGCAATATAACCGCCCCAAGGCCGGATGGCCCCCCGAACCAGGAGATTTGCATGCCCTTTACCATAGCCATCGACGGACCTGCAGCGGCAGGCAAGGGCACGATCTCCAAGGCGGTCGCAGCGCATTTCGGCTTTGCGCATCTGGACACGGGACTTTTGTACCGGGCGGTTGGGGCCAAGACCCTGAAAGGGGTCGACGCGATCCAGGCCGCCCGCGCGTTGACGCCCAAGGACCTTGAGGATGACAGCCTGCGCACGCCCGAGGTGGCTCAGGCCGCCAGCAAGGTTGCCGTCATCGCCGAGGTGCGCGCCGCTCTGGTGGATTTCCAGCGTGCCTTTGCGCAACGCTCGGGCGGGGCGGTTCTGGACGGGCGCGATATCGGTACCGTGATCTGTCCTGATGCCCCGGCCAAGCTGTTCGTCACCGCCAGCGCCGAGGTGCGCGCCGAACGCCGGTTTCGCGAGCTTGAGGGCAAAGGTCACCAGACCTCGTTTGCTGATGTTTTGGCCGATGTCATTGCCCGCGACGAAAGGGACATGAACCGTGCCGAGGCGCCCTTGAAACCCGCCCAGGATGCCGTCACCATCGACACATCCACGCTGACCATTGAAAAGGCCGTCGCCGCGGCCATCGACGTTATTGATCAAAAACGGAAAGACGCATGAAACTTCGCACACTTGGTAAGAACGGCCCCGAAATCTCGGCTTTGGGGATTGGGGCGATGTCCTTTTCGGAATTCTATGGCCCGACCACCGAAGAGAACTCTTTTGCCATCCTTTCGGCCGCGCTGGACGCTGGCGTGACCCACATCGACACGGCGAATGTTTATGGCATGGGCCGGTCTGAGCGCGCCATCGGTCAGTTCCTGAAGGACAACCCCGGCACGCGCGAGCAGTTCCACATTGCCACCAAGGCCGCGATCACCAAGGACGAAAACGGCGATCGCTGCTTCAAGAACTCGCTTGAGCATCTGGAAAGCGAGCTGGACAAGAGCCTGGAGAAGCTGGGTGTTGACTGCGTTGACCTGTTTTATGTGCACCGTCGTCAGGCCGACATGCCGATCGAAGAGGTCGCCGGACACATGAATGTTCTGAAACAGAAGGGCAAGATCAAGGCAATCGGCCTGTCCGAGATCGCCCCCTATACCCTGCGCCGCGCGGCCACCGAGGCTCAGATCGACGCTGTGCAGAACGAATATTCGCTGGCCACGCGCCTGCCCGAAATGGGCTTGATCCAGGCCTGCGCCGAGGTTGGGGCCAGCCTTGTTGCTTTCTCGCCCGTGGGGCGCGCGCTGCTGACTGACGATCCGATTCCACTGGAACGCATCCCCGAACTGGCCTTTTTGAAGGTGAACCCGCGCTTTATCGAGCCGAACTACAGCCTGAACCTGGCCGCCACCGACCCGCTGCGCGCCTATGCGGCTGAACTGGGCGTGCCCACCGCCGCGCTGGCCATCGCGTGGGTGCTGGCGCAGGGCGAACACATCATCGCCATCCCCGGCACGCGCTCGACCGGCCACTTTAACGAGTTGGTCACCGGCGCCAATCTGGACCTGACCGCCGAGCAGCTGGCCAAGATCGAAAAGATCCTGCCGGTCGGCTGGGCTTATGGCGACCGCTATAGTGTGGGTCAGAACGTCGGACCCGAGCGGTATTGCTAAGCCGAATCCCCTTGCCAACAAGGGGCGCAGCGTTTATATGCGCCCCGTCGACAAGGCGATAATCGCCGCAAAGTAAAGAGATCGAGCAGGGTCGGAACCAACCGGCCCTCTTTGTTTTGCGCCTCGCCCTGACCAAACCAAGACCGGCGGAGACAACCGCTCGGCCCGCAAAAACGTTTTGAAAAGGAATGAAAGCCACATGGCTAACGCAACCATGGAGGAATTCGAAGCCCTCCTGAATGAAAGCTTCGAAATGGACACCCCGGACGAGGGTTCGGTTGTCAAAGGTAAGGTCATCGCAATCGAAGCGGGCCAAGCCATCATCGACGTCGGCTACAAAATGGAAGGCCGCGTTGATCTGAAAGAATTCGCAAACCCCGGCGAAGCCCCTGAAATTGCTGTTGGCGACGAAGTCGAAGTCTTCCTGCGCGCCGCAGAAAACGCCCGTGGCGAAGCAGTTATCTCGCGTGAGATGGCCCGCCGCGAAGAAGCATGGGACCGCCTGGAAAAAGCCTACGCCAACGAAGAACGCGTCGACGGCGCCATCTTCAACCGCGTCAAAGGCGGCTTCACCGTGGATCTGGGTGGCGCAGTTGCGTTCCTGCCCGGTTCGCAAGTTGACGTCCGCCCCGTGCGCGACGCTGGCCCGCTGATGGGTCTGAAGCAGCCCTTCCAGATCCTGAAAATGGACCGTCGTCGTGGCAACATCGTTGTGTCGCGCCGCGCCATCCTGGAAGAATCGCGTGCCGAACAGCGCGCCGAAGTCATCGGCAACCTGTCCGAAGGTCAGGCAGTTGACGGTGTGGTCAAGAACATCACCGAATACGGTGCATTCGTTGACCTGGGCGGTGTTGACGGCCTGCTGCACGTCACCGACATGGCATGGCGCCGTGTGAACCACCCCAGCGAAATCCTGTCGATCGGTGAAACTGTCAAAGTACAGGTCATCAAGATCAACAAGGATACCCACCGCATCAGCCTGGGCATGAAACAGCTGCAAGAAGATCCGTGGGATCTGGTTGCCGCCAAGTTCCCGCTGGAATCGGTGCACAAAGGCCGCGTGACCAACATCACCGACTATGGTGCATTCGTCGAGCTGGAGCCCGGTGTCGAAGGTCTGGTCCACGTTTCGGAAATGTCCTGGACCAAGAAAAACGTCCACCCCGGCAAGATCGTTTCGACCAGCCAGGAAGTCGACGTCATGGTTCTGGAAATCGACGCCGCCAAGCGTCGCGTTTCGCTGGGCCTGAAACAGACCATGCGCAACCCCTGGGAAGTGTTTGCAGAAACCCACCCCGAGGGCACCGAAGTCGAAGGCGAAGTCAAGAACATCACCGAATTCGGTCTGTTCATCGGCCTGCCCGGCGAAATCGACGGTATGGTTCACCTGTCCGACCTGTCCTGGGACGAGCGCGGCGAGGAAGCCATCCAGAACTACCGCAAAGGCGACGTGGTTCAGGCGGTTGTCTCCGAGGTTGATGTCGACAAAGAGCGTATCTCGCTGTCGATCAAAGCCCTGGGTGGCGACAAGTTCGCCGAAGCAACCGGCGGCGTTAAGCGCGGCTCGATCGTGACCGTCAACGTCACCGCCATCGAAGACGGCGGCATTGAGGTCGAATACGAAGGCATGAAATCGTTCATCCGTCGTTCCGACCTGTCGCGTGATCGTGCCGAACAGCGCCCCGAGCGTTTCTCGGTTGGCGACAAGGTCGACGTTCGCGTCACCAACGTCGACATGAAGTCGCGCCGTCTGGGTCTGTCGATCAAAGCACGCGAGATCGCCGAAGAGAAAGAGGCCGTTGCACAGTACGGTTCCTCGGACTCGGGTGCCTCGCTGGGCGACATTCTGGGCGCCGCGCTGAAAGGCGACGACGAGTAAGCCTTTCGGTCTGACCGAAATATCGAACCCCGCAGCCGCCTGGTTGCGGGGTTTTTTCATGCCGAATCAACCGGTGCAACAGCGCCGCGGCGGGCCAAAACCGGCGCCATCTGCCCTCTGATCGCGCTTCTGGGCCAATTTATGTTGAGAATTTAGATGGTTAGGCGGCCATTTCTGGCTATTTGCGAAAGCTTCTTGTTCACCTGATGCGACTTTCTTTCTATAGTCACGGGTATTGATGGGGGCATTAGCCAATTTACCTGGGGGAGGTCGCCGATGATCCGATCGGAGCTCATTCAAAAGATTTTCGAGGAAAACCAGGACCGGAGTTCCGAGAACCAGCTGACCATGCGCGACGCTGAGAAAATCGTTAATACTATTTTCGACGAGATCACCGGAGCGATGGCTAAGGGTGATCGCGTGGAACTGCGCGGCTTCGGCGCGTTTTCGGTCAAGAAACGGGATGCTAGGGTTGGGCGTAACCCGCGCACCGGCGAGTCGGTGGAAGTCGAAGAAAAGCATGTGCCTTTCTTCAAAACCGGTAAATTGCTGCGCGATCGTCTGAACTCGAAATAATAGGGTGCTCATGCGCTATTTTCGCTATGCTTTCCTCGCTGCTTTGGGCGTGGTCCTGATCACTGTTGCCGTGGCCAACCGCGGGATGGTGACACTGACCGTGCTGCCCGAACCGCTGGCCGAGGTTCTGAACGTGAACTTCTCGATCCAGTTACCGCTGTTCGCGGTGATCTTTGGCGGCATCGTGGCCGGCCTGCTGATCGGGTTCGTTTGGGAATGGCTGCGCGAGCATAAACACCGGGCCACCGCCGTCCGCAAAGAGCGCGAAGTGCACGACCTGCAGCGCAAGCTGAAGCGAGAGCAGCGCAAGGCGGTGGAAACCGGACAGCAGGACGAGGTTCTGGCCCTGCTGGACAGCAAATCCTGAGCCCATGCCACAGGATATCAAGGTTAAGATTTGCGGGCTAAGTCAGCCCGAACATGTGCACGCGGCCGCTGATGCGGGTGCGGCTTATGTGGGCTTTGTGTTTTTCCCGAAGTCGCCGCGCAATGTATCGATCGAACTGGCCCGAGATCTGGCCGTCGAGGCGCCGCTGGGCTTGGCCAAGGTCGCTTTGACCGTGAATGCCGATGACGCCGCGCTGGATGCGATCATGGACGCGGTGCCGCTGGATATGTTGCAGCTTCATGGCAAGGAAACCCCCGAGCGCGTGGCGGAAATTCGTGCGCGCTATGGTCTGCCGGTTATGAAGGCCATTGGCATCTCGGAAGAGGCGGACCTGGAGCAGATCAGCCTGTACGGTGGAGTGGCCGACCAGCTGCTGGTGGACGCCAAGGCGCCCAAGGGGGCCGATCTGCCAGGGGGAAACGGGCTTTCGTTCGACTGGCGTCTGGTGAACCGCAAGTATTGGCCGCGTCCGTGGATGTTGGCCGGAGGGCTGACGCCCGATAACGTGGCTCTTGCTGTACAGATGACGGGCGCGCGCCAGGTTGATGTGTCCTCGGGCGTGGAAAGCGCGCCGGGGGTCAAGGATACCGCACTGATCCGCGCCTTTGTGCAGGCCGCGCTGGCGTGATCTGATCCATTCGGGCCGCGGCGCCGTAATAACATAGGTGCACAAAGGATGGGTTTTGCCGGTTTGCATCGGCAAAAAGGGCATATTGCATTGAATTGCCCCGCACTGCCCCTTATGCACGACATGTCAATTTCCACCCGATCGAGAGGGAGCCGCATGGCCGACGATCTATTCAACAGCTTCATGAATGCCCCTGACGAAAAGGGCCGCTTCGGCCAGTTCGGCGGGCGTTTTGTTTCGGAAACCTTGATGCCTCTGATCCTGTCATTGGAAGAGGAATACGAGAGGGCCAAAACCGACGAGACGTTCTGGGCCGAAATGGATGATCTGTGGAAACACTATGTGGGTCGTCCCTCGCCGCTGTATTTCGCCAAGGGCATGACCGAACGGTTGGGCGGGGCGAAAATCTATCTCAAGCGGGACGAGCTGAACCACACCGGCGCCCACAAGATCAACAATGTGCTGGGGCAGATTCTGCTGGCCAAACGCATGGGCAAGAACCGGATCATCGCCGAAACCGGCGCGGGTCAGCACGGGGTCGCCACGGCAACCGTCTGCGCCAAGTTCGGCCTGAAATGCGTTGTCTACATGGGTGCGCATGATGTTGAACGTCAGGCCCCCAACGTGTTCCGCATGCGCCTGCTGGGTGCCGAGGTGGTGCCTGTGACCTCGGGTCGGGGCACGCTGAAAGACGCGATGAACGACGCGCTGCGCGACTGGGTGACCAACGTGCGCGACACTTTCTATTGTATCGGCACCGCTGCGGGCCCTGCGCCCTATCCGGCGATGGTGCGCGATTTCCAGTCGATCATCGGCAAAGAGGTCCGCTGGCAACTGGCCGAACAAGAAGGCGAGGGGCGTCTGCCCGATACCGTCATCGCGGCCATTGGCGGTGGCTCGAATGCGATCGGGCTGTTTTATGACTTCCTGAACGACGATCAGGTCAAGATCATCGGCGTCGAGGCTGGCGGCAAGGGCGTGAACGACGAGATGGAGCATTGTGCCTCGCTGACCGGTGGTCGTCCCGGTGTGCTGCACGGCAACCGCACCTACCTGCTGCAGGACGATGACGGGCAGATCCTTGAAGGCCACTCGATTTCGGCCGGTCTGGACTATCCCGGTATCGGCCCCGAGCACAGCTGGCTGCATGATATCGGCCGTGCCGAGTATGTCTATATCACCGACAAAGAAGCGCTGGAGGCGTTCCAGTTCTCTTGTACCACCGAGGGGATTATCCCCGCGCTGGAGCCCTGCCATGCACTGGCCCACGTGATGAAGATCGCGCCTGAACTGCCCAAGGACCACATCATCGTCATGAACATGTGTGGACGCGGCGACAAGGACATCTTTACCGTCGCCAAACATCTGGGCGTGGACATCAATACTGGCGATTAATTCCCGCTGAATAGAATGAAACCCCTGCCACTGGCAGGGGTTTTTCTGTTTTGGGCTTTCACATATGCGATATGAACGGGTGTTTTATCCACAAAGGACCACGGATGACTGTTCCATATGTGATTTTTTGTGGATAACTTAGCCGCTTGGGTCCAGCGCGTGTTCCTGCAAGATTTCCAGGCGCACGATGTCCAGCGCCGCCACATGGGTGGCGGCCAGGTTGACCTGCGGCGCGCAGCCTTCGTCATGGGCTTGCAGGAAACGCGCCGCGCACAGGCACCACTGATCTCCCGCTTTGAGGCCTTCAAAGCCGAATTCTGGTCGCGGGGTGCTTAGATCGTTGCCGACGTACTTGGAATAGGCCAGAAACTCGTCCGTCATTACCGCGCAAACCGTGTGGCTGCCGGTGTCCTGCGCGCAGCTGTTGCAGTGACCGTCGCGGAAGAAACCTGTCACAGGGTCCGCCGAGCATGCCTTAAGAGGGCGCCCCAAGACATTGATTGAGGGGTATTTTTCCATGTCTCGCTCCGATCCGCTGCAGAGGGTCTGCACGAGTAGTGGAGCATAGGCAGGGCCTGTCTCGCAAGTCCTAGCTGAATTTGTCCATCAGCTTCTGCATGGGGCTGCGAGTGTCCTCGGGCGGTGTTTCAGCGGCGGGCTTGGGCTGTGCCTTGGGTTTGGGCTTGGAGGACCGCGGTGGGGCGGTGCGCTGCGCCACGGCATTCAGGAAACGCGAGCTGTCGCCTTGGGCCAGTTTGCCGGCCCCGTCGCTGATACCGCGCTGCAGGTCATCCAGCCAATCCTGATCGGCCTTAGCGAAATCCGCCAGAACATATCCCGAGACGCGGTCCTTGTGGCCAGGATGGCCAATGCCCAGCCGCACACGGGCATAGTCGGCACCGATATGCTGGTGGATCGAACGCAGCCCGTTGTGGCCTGCATGGCCGCCACCCTGCTTGACGCGGCATTTGCCAGGGGCAAGGTCCAGCTCGTCATGAAAGACGGTGACGTCAGCAGGGGTCAGCTTAAAGAAACGCATCGCCTCGCCGACGGATTGTCCGGACAGGTTCATGAAGGTCTCTGGCTTCAGCAGCAGCACCTTTTCGCCATCCAGCTTGCCCTCGGTCAACTGGCCCTGAAACTTCGAGCGCCAGGGCGCAAAGCCGTGATCCTCGGCGATGCGGTCCAGCACCATAAACCCGATGTTATGGCGGTTGCCTGCGTATTTCGAGCCAGGATTGCCCAGGCCGACCCAAAGCTGCATGTCCGTTCCCCTGTTGCGGTTGCGCGCAGATTATTGGCGCGCTCCGCGATTGTCCATAAAATGCAAAAGGCGCGACCCATGGGGCCGCGCCTGATACTGTCCCCCAGTGGGGAGAGCAGATTATTCCTCTGCGGCAGGGGCCTCTTCGCCACCTTCTTCGGCTTCGTTTTCTTCCGAACGCAGACCCGACGGGGCCGAGATGTTCGCGATGACGAAGTCACGGTCGATGGTCGGCTTGGCGCCTTCGGGCAGGGTCACGTCGCTGATGTGCAGCACGTCGCCAACTTCGGCGTTCGCCAGGTCAACGGTGATGTGATCAGGGATCTCACCGGCCAGCACTTCCAGCTCAACTTCGGGGCGCACGATGGTCAGCACGCCGCCTTTTTTGATGCCAGGGCAGGTTTCCTGGTTCGCGAAATCAACGTGGATGAACAGGTTGATGCGCGAGGTACGACGCAGGCGCATGAAATCCACGTGGGTCGGCAGGTCTTTGACAACGTCGCGCTGGACGTCGCGGCAGATCACGCGAACGTCTTCCTGGCCGTCAACTTTCATGTTGAACAGGGTCGACTTGAAGCGACCGGCTTTCAGGCGCTTGAATAGCTCGTTGAACGGAACGCTAATGGGCAGCGGCTCTGCGTCGCCTCCAAAAACGATTCCGGGCACTTTGCCCTCGCGACGTGCCTGACGAGCGGCGCCCTTGCCTGTCCCCGTCCGGGCCTCGGCGTGAAGATCAGGAATAGATCCAGCCATGGTAATTCTCCTAAGTTTGGTTTCGGGGATCCTCCAAGGCTGTATCCCCGCATGAAGCCGCGCGTATAGACGAGTCTGTGGCGTTTGGAAAGGCCCTATTTTGCAAGGGCCTTTGCTTATTGCCAGCGGCCTTCGAAATCCTCAGGGATCATCAGGATCGAGCGGTCCAGCTCGGCCACGTTCCGGCGCCCGCACAGGGCCATCGAGGTGTCGAATTCCTTGTGCAGCACCTCAAGCGCCTTTGTCACGCCGGCCTGACCCATCGCGCCCAGCCCATAGATGAACGAGCGGCCGATATAGGTACCCTTGGCGCCCATCGCGACGGCCTTGAGGATGTCCTGACCCGAGCGAATGCCGCTGTCCAGGTGAACCTCGACCTGATCGCCCACCGCGTCCAAAATCGACGGCAGCGCCTTGATCGAGCTGATCGCCCCGTCCAATTGCCGCCCACCGTGGTTGGACACCACGATGGCATCCGCGCCGACCTGCAGCGCCATTTTCGCGTCGTCTGCGTCCAGAATCCCCTTGAGGATCACCGGTCCGCCCCACATTTCCTTGATCGCAGCAATCTTGCCCCAATCCAGCGTGGGATCGAACTGTTCCGCCGTCCAGGCCCCCAGGTCCGCCGCGTCCGAGATTCCCTCGACATGGCCAACCACATTGCCGAAATGCCGCCGTTTGGCGCCCAGCATGCCAATCCCCCAACGCCACTTTGTCATCAGGTTGGCAATGGTGGCCGGCGTCAGCTTGGGCGGGGCAGACAGGCCGTTTTTCAGGTCCTTGTGTCGCTGACCCAGGATCTGCAGGTCCAGCGTGATCACCAGCGCTGAACATTTCGCCGCCTTCGCCCGTTCAATCAGACGGCGCAAATAGTCCTGATCCTTCATCGTGTACAGCTGGAACCAGAAGGGTTTGGTGGTCGCCTCGGCCACATCCTCGATCGAGTTGATCGACATCGTGGACAGGGTGAAGGGCACGCCAAACGCCTCGGCAGCGCGGGCGGCTTTGATCTCGCCATCTGCATGCTGCATTCCAGTCAGCCCCACCGGCGCCAGTGCCACAGGCAAGGACACGTCCTGTCCGATCATCTGCGTTGCGGTCGAGCGCCCCGACATATCCACCGCCACGCGCTGACGCAGGCGGATCTGGTCAAAATCGCTGGTGTTCTCGCGAAAGGTCTGCTCGGTCCAGCTACCGCTTTCCGCGTAATCAAAGAACATTCGCGGCACGCGACGTTCGTACAGGCGCTTAAGATCGTCGATACAGGTGATGACGGGCATGACAGGGACCTTTTTGCTTATATTGGTGAGATTTCCTTACCAATATGGCGCGTAGGGTGCAATCCCAAATACCGTTGCCCCCTGCGACGGATTGCGACACTCTGAGCAAAGCTGAAAGGAGGCCAGCATGTTTTTCGACGATTTACCTGTGGGGTTCACCTTTGAAACGGGGACGCGACAGATCCCGCTGGAAGAGATGTTGGAGTTCGCTAAAAAGTACGATCCGCAACCCTTTCACATCAGCGAAGAAGCCGCCAAGGACACGATCTATGGCGGGCTGATTGGTAGCGGGTTTCAAACCATGGTCGTTGGTTTCTTGCTGACGCTCGACGCAAATATCTGGAACGAAGCCTCGCTGGGATCGCCCGGAATTGACAATCTGCGCTGGTTAAAACCTGTCCGTCCCGGAGATACCCTTCAAGTGAAGGCCGAGGTGATCGGATCCGAACCTTCCAAAAGCCGCGCCGACATCGGGCGAACACAGGTGCGCTATGACACCTTTAATCAGGATGGTGATAAGGTCATGACCTACACGACCACCCACATTCTGCGGCGAAATCTAGGGTAGGGCGCACGGGATACGCCCAGCAGAATCAGGCGCGGTGGGCGCCGTCGGCCAGGGATTTGACGAAGTCCAGCACTTCGCTGACAGGTTTGCCCGAGGCCAGCTCGCCCACGATGGCCGAGCCAACAACACAGCCGTCAGCCACACTGGCAATGGATTCCGAAGTCTCGGGCGAGCGGATGCCAAAGCCCACGATGACCGGAAGATCGGTCTTGGCCTTGATGCGGGCCACTTCGGGGGCCACGTCTGTGGCCTGGGCGGCTGCGGCACCGGTGATCCCGGTGATCGAGACATAATAGACGAAGCCGCTGGTGTTCTGCAGCACCTTGGGCAGGCGCTTGTCATCGGTCGTTGGCGTGGCCAGGCGGATAAAGTTCAGCCCGGCCTTTTGCGCGGGAATGCACAGCTCTTCGTCTTCTTCGGGGGGCAGGTCCACGACGATCAGCCCGTCAATGCCCGCCTCTTTCGCGTCCACCAGGAACTTGTCCACGCCGCGATTGAAGATCGGGTTGTAATAGCCCATCAGAACGATCGGGGTCGTGTCGTCGCCCTTGCGGAATTCCGTCGCCATATCCAGCGTCTTTTGCAGGGTCTGACCCGCCTCGAGCGCGCGTTGACCGGCCAGCTGGATGGTGGGGCCATCGGCCATAGGGTCAGTAAAGGGCAGGCCCAGCTCGATCACGTCAACGCCTGCGTCGGGCAGGCCCTTCAGCACCTCCAAAGAGGTGTCATAATCGGGATCGCCCGCCATGATATAGGCGACGAAGGCTTTCTTGCCTGCTGCGTTCAACTCGGCGAACTTGGCGTCGATGCGTGTCATACCGGGATCCCTATTCTGTCCTTCGCCCCGATGTGCCGCAAAAGGGGCCGGAACTCAATGGCTGGAACGCGCGAAAAGCGCAATTTCCATGGGCCGCAGCGGGGTGAGCGGCCTTGCCATGCAGGCGCGCCCGTTCTAAGAGCGGCCAACTGGAATTTTTATCGGATCAGACATCTGATCACACGGAGGCCGCAGATGGGTTTCAAGATGGGTATTGTCGGGTTGCCGAACGTGGGCAAATCGACCCTGTTCAACGCGCTGACGAAAACGGCGGCGGCACAGGCGGCGAACTTTCCTTTCTGCACGATTGAACCGAATGTCGGTGATGTGGCCGTGCCCGATGCGCGTCTGGATACCTTGGCAAAGATTGCTGGCTCCAAGCAGATCATCCCCACCCGGATGACCTTTGTTGATATCGCCGGTCTGGTCAAAGGCGCCTCGAAAGGCGAGGGCCTGGGCAACCAGTTTCTGGCCAACATCCGTGAAACCGACGCAATCGCTCATGTGCTGCGCTGCTTCGAGGATGGCGACGTGACCCATGTGGACGGTCGTGTGGACCCAGTGGCGGATGCCGAAACCATCGAGACTGAGCTGATGCTGGCCGACCTGGAATCGATCGAAAAGCGCCGCGCCAACCTGGTGCGCAAGCTGAAGGGCAACGACAAAGAGGCCAAGGATCAGGATCGCCTGCTGGCCGCAGCCCAAGAGATGCTGGAGAACGGCAAACCCGCCCGTCTGGTCGAAGTGGACGCCGAGGATCGCAAGACCTGGGGTCAGCTGCAGCTGCTGACGACCAAGCCGGTTCTCTATGTCTGCAATGTTGGTGAATCCGAGGCTGCCGAAGGCAATGACTATTCCGCCAAGGTTGCCGCGATGGCAGCTGAGCAGGGCAATTCTCACGTGATCATCTCGGCCCAGATCGAAGAAGAAATCAGCCAGCTGGACGATGACGAAGCCGCCATGTTCCTTGAGGAAATGGGTCTGGAAGAGGCCGGTCTGGATCGCCTGATCCGCGCAGGATACGAGTTGCTGCACCTGGAAACCTACTTCACCGTAGGCCCCAAAGAGGCTCGCGCATGGACGATCCGTGTCGGCACTATGGCTCCGCAGGCCGCAGGTGTGATCCACGGTGACTTTGAAAAGGGTTTCATCCGCGCCGAAACCATCGCCTATGACGACTATGTCGCTTGTGGCGGCGAGGCCAAAGCCCGCGAAACCGGCAAGCTGCGCGCCGAAGGCAAGGGCTATGTCGTGCAGGATGGCGATGTCATGCACTTCCTCTTCAATACCTGATTTTCTCGCCTCTGACGGGTATTTCCTGTCAGAACGGCACGGTTTTGGGCCAAATCATAGGCAAACCGACGCAAATGCACCGGTTTTTGCGCTGCTGTGCAGCATGTTTGTTTGTTTTGGTCCGGACCTGTGGGACAAAAGGGTGACGGGATTTCCCGTGTGAAAGCATTCTAAATGTTGGAGAGACATTATGAAGAAATTTACTATTGCCGCTGCTGCGGCCCTGACTTTGGCCGCAGCCGCACCGGCCGTCGCGGATACCGCCACCACTGACGACCCCTTTGTGTCGACCCAGGGTGCACTGAACTTGGGTGGTCCTAATCTGCTTCTCGTTGGTACGCTGGTTACCATTGTGGCCGTTGCCTCGGGTGGCGACACCTAAGTCGTCCACAAACAGAATAGAAAAAGGCGCGAAACCAATCGCGCCTTTTTTCGTTTTCCATGGGTGGGGCCGTTAGCGCCGCAGCACCTTGACCTCGGCATAGCCGAGACCTGCACCGATCCATTGGGTTGAACTGACGATCAGTCCCGCACGATCCACCTGATAGACATTGGTGAACTTGGTCGCACCGGCCACGCAATTCTCGGTCACTTCGGTTGGGGCTGCGCTGACGGCGCCCTGTTTGACCTGACCAGATCCGGTGATGAAGGTCTCGCAGCTGAAGGTCTGTCGGATGGTCTCGCCAGCGCCGTTCAGATGTTCCATAGCGCGGGTGCTTGTGCCGCTGCGCCGACCACTTATCAGGGCAAGGCTGTCCCCGGTCACCGAGGCCATAAGGTCATTGCCCAGCCCGCGGGTGGCCGTGATCATTCCGTTGCGGAAGGTGATCGTCTGGCGCGAGGCCGTCGCATAGGTGCGATAGCCGCGATTGGTTTCGATCTGCAGCATAAGCGCCGAGACGCTGTTGCTTCCGCCCAGCTTCACCTGAACCACTGGGGTTGGGGCGGTCTGTTGCAGGACCGCAGTCAGGTTCGCCTGCGCAGGTGCCGCCGGGGCGGACTTTTTCGCGGGGACCAGCGATTTAAGCGAGGCCTTGAAATCGAACGACGTTCCCGTGTTCGAGCACCCGGCGATCAGCAGGGCGGCCAGACAGGCCAGGGCGGGACGTATAAGCTTGGGCATGCAGGTCATCTCCAGAATACCCCCCATTCGCGGGCCAGGTCAGGCCGATGATAATCGCGCACCATCGGGTAAAGCCGATCGTTCACGTTCAGACGGGCACCGCCATCGCGGGTCAAGGACTGGATCGTGATCGTGTTGGTTCTGCGGGTCGGTTTGCCAAGCGCCCAGGACATGGGCAACGTGACGCGGATGCCCTTGTCAAACGAGCCCTCGCCGAAATCGTCGATGCTGGCGTCTGTGAAGGTCGCATAGGCACCGACACGCCAGCCATTGGCAAACTCGCGATCCAACGAGAACGTGGCGCCGATGTCACCAGCCAGATAGCTGCCCACGTCCAGCTGTCCGTGGAAGCCGCGGCCGAAGTCGTAATAGGCCGAGATATGGCCGTTAAACTCGGGGATGGTGCCCGAGACGGTATTGCGGCTGCGCAGGCCGAACAGCTGATCGAAGTCGCGCGGGCGTACCCAGTTCAGCTCGCCCCCGATGGCCAGGCGGCTGTCCACGGGTTTCCACAGGACCTCGCTTGAGATACCGGCATACATGGTTTCCAGATAGCCCGCGCTGATGCGGCTATACAGGTTCTTGCCCGGGCGGCCATAGGCGCTGAGCGTCAGGTGTTCCAGCGCGGGATCGCCCTGACGGCTGTATTCAGCGTAATCGGTCCGAACGCGGGGCAGGCCCGACGGGATGGTCCGGGTAACCGAGTCCAGATTGCCCGACAGCTTTTTCGCGATTGAGCCGGACGCAATGATGTTGGGCGCGATCAGATATTGCGCCTTGGCACGGATACCAAAGTCCGAACGCACCGGGTTATCCGGGTCAAACACGCTTAGCTGCATGTAGGGGCTGATCGACCAGTTCAGGCGCTGTTGCAGACCGCCCTCAAGTGGTGGAACGCCGCCGCGTGCGTCAGCGATGCCCAGCTTGGCCAGCATCTGGTCAGCGGGGGCGTTTTCCAGCCGCTCAAGATCCGAACGTTTCAGCGTGATGGCCGACATGGCCATGCCGCGTACGACGGGAATGATCACGAAAGTCTCGATCGAGCCGGGCAGGATGCGCGACATGGTACGGGCCGCGCGACCGATTGCTTCGGGCTCGTAGCCATAGGTTTTGTTGGCAAGGCGCAGCGTCGCGGTGCGGGCGGTCAGGGTCATGCCCTCATAGACCAGATCCTCGCTGGCCAGCGACTTGCGCATCCGCGCAGGCAGCCCTTGGACCAGCGCGCCATTGCTTTGCCAGCCCAGATCGCCCTTGGCCGCAGCGGTGCGCGGGCGGACCGGCAGCGGTGCTTTTTCGGTGCCGCTGGGTACGCTGGATTTCTTGGGGTTGGTGTGGAAGGTCAACTGCGCGCCGATTTCTGTGCCGTACATGTGGTAAAACGACAGTTGCGTGCCATTGCGGAACCGGTAATCCAGACCGAAGTTCCAGGGCGAATCCTTGGTAAACACCGGTCCGATCCCGGTGGTGTCGGTTTCCTGTACATAGGCGTCTGAAGAATATTCAGCCTTCAGCGTCAGCTTGTCCGAGACCTGGTAGGACAGCCCGCCAAAGGCTGCGAAATCGCCGCGGAACCAGCGATCATAGGTGGGAATGCCACCTTCACCCAGAACCTCGCTGGGGCGGGTGCCGAACGAACCAAGTGGGTGATAGCTGCCCAAACGCCCCCAGCCGATCCCGCCGGTTACGCGCAGACGCTTGCCCAGGGATTTGCTGGCGACGATGTACTCGCCCCCGTAAAGCCCGGTGCCGATGAAATCCTGCAGGCCGACGGATACTGCGGGGCGGATGTTCGTTTCGTCCCAGACCTGATAACGCAGATCGAAGCTGCGGTCATAATAGCTGGGGTCGGGCCAGCCGCGCACATACAGGTGATTGATCGCCGAATACCGGAACGAGCCGGTCAGTTTCGGCAGCACCTGAAAGGTGATCGAGGTGCGCGAGTTGCCGCCAAAATACGAAAAGGTGGTCGACAGGGTCGCATCTGGTGCCATGTCAGCCGAGGGCATGTCGATGACGCCCGGTGTGCCATACAGGTTGAACGGACCTTCTTGCTGGGCCACGGCTGCGCCCGAGCTCATCAACAAAGCCAAAGCCCCAAGCCGCAGTGCGCGGCGGCCCGATTTACCCGAGCTCGTTAGGTCATCTCGAAGTAACATATGAATACAGCCTGCCAAAATAATCTCGGTTCCACGGGTAAGCGATCCTGTTTGAGCTGTCTATCGATTCCGGGCCCAAAGCGGTGCAATCTGAGGCAATCGCGTATGTTTGTCACACATTCCGGCGTTTTGCCCGGCTGGGTGATTTCTGGCTCTGCCCTTGCGGGTGTGGACCGGTTAGGCTGGGTCCCAAGGACGCAAATCCGGAAGGGGACAGGCGTGGAGTGGTTGGAATTTGCCGCGGCGATGGGGGTATTCATGGCCTCGCACCGCATCCCGGCGATGCTGGGAGTGAAAGGTGCAGCGCAGCGTGTGCTGGGCGCGCATGGATATACAGCGCTGTTCAGCGTGGTCTCGGTCTTGCTGCTGCTGTGGGTTGTCTGGGCGGCCGGTAGGGCGCCGGTGGTGCCGCTATGGCCCCAGTCCGAGGCCGCGCGCTGGGCAGTAAACCTGGCGCTGCCGGTGGCCATTTTACTGGGCAGTTTCGGTGTGGGCGCTCCCAACCCCTTTTCATTCGAAGGCCGCGAGGACGGGTTTGATCCCGACCGGCCGGGGATCGCAGGGGTCACGCGACAGCCGCTTTTGTGGGCGCTTTTGCTGTGGTCCGCAGCGCATCTGTGGGCCAATGGCGATCTGGCGCATGTGATCTTGTTCGGCACATTTGCGCTGTTCTCGGGCTTGGGGATGTGGATTGTCGAGCGCCGCCGCCGCCGCCTGATCGGCCCCAAGGCGTGGCGCGCGCAAACCCGCCGCGCCGGGCTGGTTCCGTTTTCCGCTTTTGTGTCAGGGTCTTGGAGACCACAATCCGCACCCGCCCCATTGCGGCTGGGGATCGCCTTGCTGATCTGGATCGTGCTGATCTGGGCCCATCCCGGCGTTATAGGGGCATGGCCGCTGCCCTGACAGCCCACGCTGAAGCCCGTCTTACTTTGTTTGTTCGTGCCTGGGCGGTTTACCAAGGAACCGCCCGATAATGGGGGCCAAAAGTACAACCAAAACAATACGCAGGATGTGGTGGGTGACGACATAGGCCAGATCGGCACCGGCAATGATCGCGATAACGACCATCTCAGCCTGTCCTCCGGGTAAAAATGCAAGCAGAGCCTCAAGCGAGGGCGCAAGTTGAAGCTTTGAAATGACCGCGAAGAACAACAGCGAAATCGCGCCCAGCAGGACCGAATAAACCACCCCCGCGAATACGTTCAGGCGCAATTCCTGGCTGGTGATGCCGACGTATTTGACCCCAACCGCGATGCCGATAAAGAACTGAGAGGCCTGAATGATCTCGGCAGGGGGGCGGGTTTCAATGATGCCGGACAGTGACAGCACCATCGTGACGATCAACGGCCCCAGAATTGACGCTCCGAACAGGCCGATCCGTTCAAAGAACTTCCAACCCAGAAGACCAGCCGCAATCATCAGGACGATCTGATCCACCGAAACCGTAGAAATCGGCTGCCCTGGGGGTGACGACAGATCCAGCTGCCATACCGTTTGAATGGCAAAAGGCGCGATGGAAACAAGGACAACAACGCGTGTTGCATGGATCAGCGACAGTGCGCGCGGGTCGCCTCCGGCCTCTTCGCCGAAGATCAGCATGTCCTGCAAACCGCCGGGCATGGCCGAGTACCAAGAGGTCACGGGGTCGAACCCGTACACATATCGTAGCAAAGGATAGCCCAGGGCGGCGATCGCGGCGATGAACAGCGGCACAAACAACAAAGAAAGCGCAATGTCAGGCAGGTGATGCAGCAACGCAGGCGTGACCGAGGCCCCCACGGCGACCCCCAAGAACGTGCGCATGAACATGCCAAACTGCCCCGCGCCTTGCAGTTTTGCGCCAAAGAGCGCCGCCAGAAGGCAGGCGAACATTGGCCCCAGCAAAAAGGGCAGGGGCAGCCCGAGGACGTAAAACCCCAGACTGCCCAAACCAGCGATCAGAAATGTCAAAGCACGTGTCATATCTTGCTTTGTGCAGGAGACATGCGGATCGTCAATCCCCTTCGGCCACGCCTTCGGCGCGGGCGCGTGCGCGCCGCGCCCGGTAGCTGGGCAAGACGATCAGCAACCCGGCCAGAACCAGAAGACCAAGAGTCATGGGACGTTCCCAGATGAACGACACGCCGTCATACAGCTGCATGGACCGCGAGAAGTTGTCCTCCATCATGCCGCCAAGGATGAACCCGATCAGCAGCGGTGCAAGCGGGTAGTCCGCAAATTTCAACGCGGTCGCACAGACACCAAAACCGACCAGAATAAGCAACTCGGTAGCGTTGTTTTGCCCGATATAGGCCCCCATCAGCGTGAAAAACAGGATGAAAGGGATCAGGTAGTTGCGCGGCACCGACAGAACTTTGGCGATATAAGGAATAAGCGGCAGGTTCAGGATCAAAAGCACAAGATTGCCGATGAACATGGACATGATCACCGCCCAGAACACTTGGGGTTCGTCGATCATCAAGCGCGGCCCCGGCGTCACGTTAAGCGCAATCAGAGCGCCCAAAAGAATCGCCGTGGTGCCGGACCCCGGAATGCCCAGCGTCAGAAGCGGAACGAAAGACCCTGTGCATGCTGCGTTGTTCGCAGTTTCAGGCGCAGCCAATCCCTTGATCGAGCCCTTGCCGAACTCGTCCTGCTCTTCCTTGGTGGCGATATTGCGTTCAACTGCATAACCCAGGAAGCTGGCGATGGTTGCGCCTGCGCCGGGTAGAACGCCGATAAAGAAACCTTGCAAAGATTGACGGCCGATAACGGGCGCAATGGATTTCGCCTCGTCCCGAGTGATCCGCAGGTTGGAAATCTCGCCGCCATCGCCGCTCATTTCTTTCTTTTTAAGCACAAGGAACATGGCTTCGGGCAGGGCGAACATGGCCATGGCCAGGGTCACAAAACCAAAGCCTGACTGAAGATCCATAATCCCCATCGTAAAGCGCGGCATGTTGAACAGGGCGCCTTCGCCCACGGTCGCCATGATCAGGCCAAGAACCGTCATCAGCAGCGCCTTGGCTACTTGTCCGGTGCCCGCAAAGGCCGCGATGGCGGACAGGCCGACGACCATGAGCGCGAAATATTCGGACGAATGGAACAACAGCGCGACAGAGGACAGGGCAGGCGCAAAGACCATCAACAGGAGCGCCCCCACAGTGCCGCCAGCGAAGCTTGAGATTGCGGCGATGGTCAGGGCTTTGCCCGCCTTGCCCTGACGCGCCATTGGGTAGCCATCGAAGCTGCTTGCGACCGTGCCCGCGACCCCCGGCGCGTTCAAAAGGATCGAAGAGGTAGATCCGCCAAAGATGGCCCCGTAATAGACGCCCGCCAAAAGGATCAACGCGGCAGACGGATCGCCCATCGAGATGGCGACAGGGATCATGATCGCGATGATGGACATCGGGCCAAGGCCCGGCAACATGCCGATAAAGGTGCCGATCAGACAGCCCGCGATCACCATCAACAGGTTTTGTACAGACAGGGCCGTTTGAAGCCCGATCAAAAGTCCTTCGAGCATGTCAGCCTCCTATCATTTCAGCGAGGAATCCGGGAAGGGGACGCAGGTAAATTCCAAGAACCTGCTGCACGAGATACCAGACGATAAAGGTGGCAATCCCGGCGACAATGGCCATGACATGCCAACGGCGTTCGCCCAGGATTGTTGAGCCAAGAACCAGAAAGCCAAAGGTCGAGATCAAAAAGCCCAAGGGGCGCAGGCACAGGGCATAGGCCACCATCAGGACCAGCAACAAAACCGCTTGGTCAAGATGATACTCTTGCAAACGGCGGTAATCGATGTCGCCGATCTTGGGCTCACCCTTTTCGAACCCAAGCAGTATGATCAGACAGGTGATGATGCCGATGATCGACAGAACCTTTGGGAAAGTGCTGGGCCAGATCGGCGCGCGGCGCATGAAGGGCGCAAGCCCTGCATCCATCGCAAACCAGGCCGTATAGCCATAGGTCAGACAAATTCCCAAGATGACGAGCGCAATCCAACGATCAAGCGCCATGTTCCCCTCCCTCTTTATTGAGTGAGGGCGGGGTTAAACCCCGCCCTGATCCAGTTTTCAGCCGTGATTAAAGAAAACCCAGCTTCTTCATGAGATCGCCAATGACCTTTTCCTGACCCTCAAGGAAGGTTTTGAAATCATCACCGGAATTGTGGATGTTGACCCAGCCGTTACGGGCCCGAACGGTTTCCCATTCATCGGTTTCGTACATTTTTGCGATAGCGTCTTGGTACATGGCCAGCTTGTCCGCTGGCAGACCCGGGGCCGCAAAGAAACCGCGCCAGTTCACAAAAGTGGTGTCGATGCCTTGCTCTTTCAGGGTCATCGCGTCAGGCGCCGCGTCAACACGTGTCTCTGATGTCACGCCGATGATTTTCACTTCGCCAGCGGCTGCCAGATCGACGGCCTCGGAAAAGCCGGTCGACAGGGCCGCGATCTCACCAGACAACAGTGCGGCCATCGCTTTGCCGCCCGCATCATAGGCGATGTATTTCACGCTCAGTGCGTCTTTGCCGGCAGCTTCGAATGCCATCGCGGCCACTAGGTGATCCATACCGCCAGGAACCGAGCCACCGCCAATTGCGGTTTTGGACGGGTTTGCGTCATAGGCGGCAAGCAGGTCCGCCATCGAGTTGATCGGGCTGTCTTTGCCCACAACAATCGCGGCATAATCCCCGATGGTGCCAGCGACCAGGGTCAGATCGCGGAAGTTATGCGGGAAAACGCCGGTCAACGAACGGATCACGATGGGGGTCGAGTTGACCATCAGCGTGTCATGGCTGCTGTCGGCGTTTTCGATCAGGTAACCGATCGCTTTGCCGCCGCCGCCGCCCGACATGTTTTCATAAGACGCCGTGCCCACCAGACCCGACTTGGTCAGCGCCTCACCAGTGCCGCGGGCGGTGCCGTCCCAGCCGCCACCGGCGCCGCCGGGGATCAGGAAATGCACTTTATCCAGCACTTTGTGCCCATCAGCAAAGACCGGGCTTCCCACAGCCATTGCTGCCACAGCAGCCGCGATCAGGGCGCGCCGGCCCAGTTTCAATTTCGTCATGATGTCCTCCCATTTGACATTGGCAGTGCTTGCCGATCAGTTCAGAACAAGCTGACCGTTGAAGCTGACACAAAGCTGACACGGCCCGAAAAAAGGGAATGGGAGGACGCGAGGCCAATGAGGTTTCTTCTGGTCGAAGACAAACTGCAACTTGCCGAAGCCGTAGTGGATCGGCTGATGCTGGACGGGCACGTGGTGGATCACTCTGCCGATCTTGCAACGGCAAGGCATTTTACGGCGACGACTGCTTATGATTTGATTTTGTTGGATATTATGTTGCCTGATGGCGATGGTCGGACCTTTCTGGAAAGCCACAGAAATCAGGAATCAAGCACACCGGTCATCGTGCTGACCGCGCGTTCGGAAGTGGCGGATCGGGTCGGGCTGCTGGACCTTGGTGCAGACGATTACATGGTCAAACCAATTGACTTTTCCGAGCTGGAAGCACGCTGTCGGGCGGTGCTGCGACGGCGGGGTGGCTCTGCGCAGAACCTGCTTTCGATCGGCGATCTCAAGTTTGATTCGCATGCCGGAGTGATAAAAATCGGCAAAAAGGACATTCAGCTTCGCACACGAGAATTACGCCTGTTCGAAGTTCTGGCCAAGTCACCGGGGCAGGTTTTCCCCAAATCCGTACTCATTGATCGTCTCTTTTCCTATGATGAAGAGGCCTCGGAAAATGCCATCGAGGTTTACGTGGCTCGTCTGCGTCGGCATTTGGAAAAGTCCACCGTCAAGATCGTTACCTTGCGGGGGCTGGGATACAAACTGGTGGTCGAATGATTACACCCCTTGCTCAGGTCTCGATCCGTCGCCGCTTGCTGATGTCGCTGTTGGCCAGCGCGGCTGTCCTGGCCGTGGTGGTGTTCTTTGTGGTGCAATCGGTGGCGCGACAGGTCGCCCAGGAAAGCCAGGACAACATCCTGGCCGCATCTGCGATGGCCATTCTGGACAGCGCGCGGTTCAGCGGCGGCCAGCTGAATGTCGACCTGCCGTATTCGGCGCTTTCAATGCTTGATGGCATAACGGACGAGCGGGTTTTCTATGCGATCTGGCTGGAGAAAGACTTCCTGAGCGGGTACGAAAACCTGCCGCGTGCAAAGGGGAATTCAAACGGCAGAGCAGCGTTTGTATCCGCAGATTTTCTTGATGTTGCAGTCCGCATCGCGACCGTGGACAAGCGCGTGTCGACGGATGATAGTCAAAAAATGCTTTATGTCTCGGTTGCGCAGACGCTGTCGGGACAACAGCAAACACTCGCAAAGATTTCTCAGTCCGCGATGAGCGTTGGCGCGGCCTTCTTTTTGGTTTCGGTCCTGTTGGCCGCAATGATTGCCCGCAGCACGATCAGGCCGCTGGATCGTCTAGCCCTGTCCGTCTCGCGGCGGGGCCCCAAGGATCTTCGCCCCGTGTCCGCGCCTGTCCCAACCGAGATGATCCCGCTTGTTGCCTCGTTGAACTCATTCATGAAGCGGCTGCAGCGTTCTTTGGTCCGGTCCGAGGACTTTATCGCCGAGGCCGCGCATCGTGTTCGCACACCCTTGGCGATCGTGCGCACCAAGGCAGAGATTGTGCAGCGGCAGACAGATGATCCGCAAACATTGGCGTCCCTCGGAGAGATGATCCACGCCATTGATGTCAGCTCTCGCACAGCGGGCCAGTTGCTGGATCATGCGATGGTGACGTTCCGGCTTGATCACTTGGTGCGGGTCAAGATTGATCTGCGCCGGTTGGTGCAGGATACCGTTGAACGGTCCCGTCCGATGTCCGAGCTCAAAGACATCGAAATTACCATCGAAGAGGCCCAAGACGCCACTTTGGATGGCGACCCGATCCTGCTGCAAAACGCGATCCTCAACTTGCTGGACAACGCCGTTAAGTATACCCCATCCGGTTCTTTGGTTGAGGTCAGGCTGTCGCGCGATGACGCACATGTGTGGATCGACATCAACGACAACGGGCCCGGGTTTCCCGAGGCTGAAATGAAACATCTCATGGGGCGTTTCGAGCGCGGTGGAAACACGGAAAATGTTGTCGGATCTGGGCTTGGGCTGACCATCGTCAAAGAGGTCGTCGAAGCGCATGGCGGGCGCCTGAAAATCGAAAACAACCACGGAGGCGGCGCATGCGTCAGTTTGCTTTTTCCCTTGTCCTGAGCCTTTTGCCGGGATGGGTCGCGGCCTTCGAGATCGAAGATGTCGCCTATTTCGGCCCGCGTGACAGCGCGCAGCAATTGCAGGTTATCTCTACCGCGGACATCGAATTTTTTCGGCCCATGATCACCTCGTTTCTGGCGGAAAATCCCGATACTTCAATCCACTACACCGTGGCAAGCTCGACCGAGCTGCAAAAGGCGATCATCGAGGAGGGACAGAGCTTTGATCTGGTGATCTCCAGCGCGATGGATCTGCAGACCAAGCTTGCCAATGACGGGTGGGCCCAAAAGCATGTTTCGGATGCGACGCGATCTTTGCCCGCCTGGGCGTCCTGGAACGATATGCTGTTTGCGTTCACACAAGAACCCGCGACGATCGTGGTGTCCAAAACGGGTTTTGAGAACCTTCCGGTTCCAAGGGACCGCCACGACCTGATCAATCTTCTGCGTCAGTATCCCGATATTTTTCGGGGACGTGTCGGCACATATGACGTGCGGCAATCGGGACTGGGTTACTTGTTCGCGACCCAGGATACCCGCGCATCGGAAACCTATTGGCGCCTGACCGAGGTTATGGGCGCGCTTGATGCGCGGCTTTATTGTTGTTCTTCCGACATGATCGAAGCCCTGAAAAGCGGAGAGCTTTTGATCGCCTACAATGTGTTGGGCAGCTACATCGTGAACCGGGAAGACTACGACGAGTTCACCATCATTTTGCCAGCGGATTTCACCACTTTGATGTTGAGAACCGCGATGATCCCCGACGGCGCACGCGCCCCCGAGCTTTCGGGGCTTTTCATTGACCACCTGCTTGGGCAGTCCTTTGGGGCAGGGGCACAATCGCTCGTGCACCCTGACCTTGATCTCAGCCCGGTGGATACGGCCTTGAACCGCATTCGCATTGGCCCAGGGCTTTTGGTCTTCCTCGATCAGCTAAAGAAGCGGAGTTATCTTTCCGAATGGGAAAGCGCCATTTTGCAGAACTAGCAAACTCACGCACCTTTTCATGCAGTTCAGCGCCGTGGCGCCCTATCACTGCGCGGATTTGCTTTTGAACGAGATCTTCACTGTAGTTTCTAAACTTGCGTAACATTGCTCATCTCAAGCACGGGAGCGGCCATTGTGGACTCTCCAATTGTCTATCGATACGGCAGCTCTGTCCCGCGTTCCTGACCTCCAAGTGTTGACGGTTTTTGCTTCTGCAGCCAATGGCCGGAATGCGGGCCGCAACTGCTGCATCCTGAATGCCCGGCGATGGCTGGTTTGAGCCGCCATAACCGCCGACAACGCGACTGAAAGAGCGGAATGCTGCGGTCGACCTAAAGTCCGCAGATAGCCCAAAGTCACCAATGCTGCGGTATGCGCCAATAACTACTTTATCAGCTTAGCAGTCTTGGGCCAGATCAATCAGGTAGCTTTTCAAACCACCCTGTTTCTAACGCTCTCGCCCAATCGTTTCGTCCGTTCCTTAACGCGAGTTCACTGGCTTTACTCATTGCGTATGGGACGGACCTAAATGTCGCGGTCCACTCCCCACACAGTTTTTCAACCACTGTGTAGGAAGCATTTGGTGTCCCAGTTTGCATGTGGTGGTATACAGGGGTTTCATCGTCATAGGCAGGGCAGCCTACGCTGCCTGGGTTTATGATCGTGCGGCCATCCAGCAAACGAACGCAACGTGGGATATGAGTATGTGCGCAAAGCATCAGGCTTGCCTCAATCCCTGCCGCTTCGTGACTTATCTCTTCCAAGGTTGCCGTTCTAACTGTGCCATTATCTTCAACGCGTTCAAGCCAATAAGTATTGTCGCTTTTCGGTGTTCCGTGACACAAGAACACCTCATCAAAAACGGTTCGCGTGGAAGGAAGGTCGGCTATCCAATCAATATGCTTTTTGCTCAGCTGGTCGAACGCCACTTGATCAGAAGGCCCCATGTCAGACCAGGCCTGTTCAATGAGATATCGATCATGATTTCCGCGAACTGAAATAAAGTTACGTTCTATCAATAAGTCAGCGGTTGCGGCCGCGTCGATTGGACCACTAAAGAAGTCGCCAAGATTTATTGCAGTTGTTACCTTTTGCGCCTCCATGTCTTTAAGAACGGCCTCTAGCGCATAAGAGTTACCGTGAATGTCGGCCAACACCGCAAATTTCATATTATTGCCCCACAATCAAACGAGAATTTCTTAAGGTCGAATATGCATAAAGCAGACATCAAATCCAGATTATCAAAAGTCTGTTTTGTCCGCACAACGGCCGTCCAGCCAAGCGAATTGGTGCATTTGCCCGCCAAGTCCGGTTCGGCGGGCCGCGCCGCAGCCGAAAACCACGCTTTGCCGCAGCAGAGAAAGTGGCCTTCCAACCGAACCGATCAATCAGCGCTTTTGCCGTTATTGTTTGGTCGGCGTAGCGGAGCCAAGATCAGTGCCAAGAGTTCGCCAATCCCGCTGCGAAAGGCCGGATTTATTACTTTTTTAGCGTTTTTGCTGTCATGACGATGGTGCGACTGACGCTGGTTACCGTGGTGCGGCATCTGGCGAGGCTTTGATAAAGGCATTGATCCGACGAGCGATTTCCTCGCCTTGATCGTCTTGAAGAAAGTGGCTGGCCTCAGGAAGACGCACGTGATCCCAGCCTTCAGGCCCCGGCACTTGCGCGATCATCGCCTGCTGAACCTCCGGGCGACCCAGGTTTCCGGGATCGTTGCTGCCCCAGATCGTCAGAAAGGGCTTTTCGAAGGTGCCCAAACCAAGCCACGCCTTGTCGGTGACACCGACCAGCGTGTTTGCCAAGCCAGGGAAGGAACGTGGTCCACCCATGGCTATTCGCGTGGGAAAAGGTGCGTCGTATGCAGCCTTTTCGCCTTCGCTCAACTCGAAAAAGGTCACTGCTTCGATTATGTCGGAGGCCTTGAATCTCTTGAAGTTCCTCGCGTAGTCGATCCAGATTCCAAAAAAATCACCACTGATCTGACCATCGATCCGGTTGCCTTCTGCGTCGAAGAAAGCAGTTTGCTTTGCAGGAATCGAAGTCATGCTGCGGTGAAACATTTGCCGGGTCATCAGGGGGTTTTTCGGCAGTTCGAACGGTGTTTCAGTGAACACGGGCAGAGCGCCATTGCCAAGAATTACTCGGCGGAACGGGTCCGGATTCAGCCCGACGACATACAGTCCGATCAAGCTGCCCCAATCCTGAGCGAACAAGGAGATGTCATCGAGCTCCAGCGCCTGGATGAATGTTTCAAGTCGATATGTGTGGTCGAGATATCGGTAGTAATCGGGGTCTGTCGGCTTATCCGAACGACCCATGCCGAGATGATCCATCGCGATGACACGATGACCTGCTTCGACCAGGACCGGGATCATCTTGCGGTAGAGATAGGACCAAGAGGGCTGACCATGCAGCAGGAGGATGGTTTCGTCAGCATCCCTTGGTCCGACATCGACATATGCCTGGCGCAATCCATCAATGATCACGTATTCCGGGGCGTAGGGCCAATCGGGCAGATTTTCGAAGCATGCATCCGGCGTGCGGACGAATTCGGTGCCGTCCTCGGTGGTCATGGTTTCCAATTCGGCGAAGCATGGACTCTCCTGCGCGGATGCGACCCCCAGCGGGACTGACAGGAGCAAACCCATGATTGTGGAACGAACGTTAATGCGCATGTGGACTGAACTCCCAAATTCCCTTGTCACGATTACTGTGGGCCTTGAGCCGATCTCCTCAGGATCACGATCCCCCAGATGAAGAAGCCCAATTCGACGATGGTCGAAACAAGGGTGACGGCATCCAGTGTACCGTTGATGAAGGCGGGTATGCGGGTGAGAATGAGCAGCCAGAAAACGACCAGCACGGCGCGGATGAAATTTTCTTTTTTTGTCATCATGTACCTACGCCAGAAGTTCGTGGATAGAATACTGGTCGGAATTGACCGGCAGGCTGATCAATGTGCCGTCGTTTGCCATCCGCACCTCGCCGCTGTAGATGGCGCGCGCATCCCTCAGGAACGGATTGACGAGTGGGGCCGGCACAGGGGGGAGCACGTGGGTGATCATCAGCAACGGAACACCGGCCTCGCGCGCGACAACTGCTGCTTCTTCAGGTCTGATATGGGACTCCTGGATATCCTCCGCAACGGCGGTCAGGTTGTTTTCCATGTGACGTCCCGCATCGGCCACCCATTGTGACATCTTGTGGTTCAACGCGTCGCTGACCATCAGATCAGCCCCGTTTGCGTGGTGAATGAGGCTGTCCGAGTAGATAGTGTCACCGGTAATCAACACGCTTCGGTCCCGGTAATTCACGCGGAATCCGACCGCCGGTACAACGGGCGGATGATCGACATTGAAGGCAACGACCTGAACGTTGCCTGCCTCGTAGACCACATCGCTCGACATGAGATCCGTGCCTAGATCGAATGTGTGCGCCTCGCCTCCAAAGCCAGACGGGGGCATGACCTCCGCGCCATGATGGTCGATGCGATACCCGCGATCAAGCCGATAGGCGCGCAGGAAGCCTTCCACGACATCTTCCACGCCAGGAGGTCCAAAGACTTTCAGTGGCTCGGACACGCCAGACCCTGTCCAGTGCTGTAGCATGAACTCACCCAGATCACTGATATGGTCGGAGTGGAAATGCGTCAGAAACAGCGCATTGACGGAACTGATACCCAAACCGGTGAGGGCAAGTTGGCGCGTACTTCCGGGGCCTGTATCGAAAACAAGCATCTGGTCGCCGGCAACCACAACTGTCTGGGGTCCGGCACGTTTGGGGTCCGGAAGGGGGGCGCCCGTGCCGGTTGTGATCACGTGCAGGGCATCCGTGTTAAAGAAGGCCCCGTTCCGGTTGGCACCAACGCCTTTCTCAATCAGTCGTTGGATGGTCGCATCCGGCAGATTGTTCATGAAATGCGCACCACCGGCCACGAGCAAACCAGACGCGCCGAGCCCGGCACCGGTCAAGATGTCCCGACGCGAAAGGCCTTTGGCGAGTGATACCGCGCCGGGACTCGCTTCGGTGTCGCGCGCCTCGTCCGTGCGTTTTTCGTCAGTCATGGAGTTTGCCAACGTGGATTTCTGCCTTTTCGGATTTCATCGGGTCAGTTCCTTTCCGCGAGCATCGCGAGCAGCTTCTGGGCCGTCTCGCCGGACGAGTTCTGGTTCTGCCCGGTGACGATGTTGCCATCGACGGCGACATACGTGGCAAAGAAGTCGCGGAAGGCGGTGGAACTGACGAAGTTCGCGCCTTGCGCGCGCAATTCCCTTTCAGGATGTTGCGGAGTGATGCCGATCCCCAGTTCCTCGACCTGCTTGTCGGTGACACCCGTCATCGTTCGCCCTTCGACCAGCGGGCTGCCATCGACATCCTTTGCCATCAGAAAGCCCAGGGCTCCGTGGCAGACCGAACCTAACAGGATGTCTTCTGCGTGGGCCTGGGTAATTTTTTCGCCCAGTTCGGGGCTTACGCCGAGGTCATATGCCGCGCCCCACCCCCCCGACATGAAGATGAGGTCGTAGTCCGAGACATCGATTTCACCGATCCTGAGCGAATTGGCCGTCTTGTTCTGCGCCTCTTCGTCATCGAGGTAGCGGTGGTCGGCGGGCGTGGCGAGTGGCCATCGCAAGCCGACGGGTTCAAACGGGATTTTGCCACCAGACGGGCTGGCCACGTCGACGGTCATGCCCGCATCCGAAAACTCATAATAGGGTATGGTCAGTTCCGACCCATAGACGCCTGTCGCCACACCATCCGCCGGATCGCCGAGCGTGCCGTGGTTCGTCGCTATGATCAGCGCCCGTTTCCCGGCGAGGTCGAAGTCTTGTCTCTCATAATGCGGGTGAAAGCCGATGGCGCTTAGAATCTGTGTCAGGAATAAAAGGATCAGTGCAACAGACCCCAACACTATTCCTGCCGCGATGATAAATTTCTTTCTCATGGCTCACCTTTCATTTGCCTTATTGCTCCGGCTTTTTCATCCAGAGCCCCCCGCTTCGAGCTCGGATCGTGTTAGGATGCCATCGGCATTCTGGTCGATCCGACGGAACACGGGGGCCGGTTTATTGACGAATTCGCTCTGACTGATCCGCCCGTCACTGTTTTCGTCGAGATAAGCAATCTCTGCCAATTGTGTCCTGACGCGGCGGGCGGCCCAGCGAGGAAAGTCGTCTTCGCTCAGGTATCCATCGCCGTTACGGTCGATCTGTGGCCAACGCGCGGCCTGGACAGTGCGGAACTCAGCGCGCGAGATGACACCATCACCGTTTGCGTCGATCTTGTCAAAATTGGCCAGAATCTGCGGGATCGGGTCCTGCGACTGCGCCAGAGCGGGAAGGGGGGCAGCAGAAAACGCGGTAACGAGCAGAATAGTGCGGAACATCGGCCTGTCCTTTAGAAATGCGGCGCAATTGGCTTGCCAGGCAACAAACGGAGGGTCCGAACCCAGTGCCCCCTGTCGTCGCTTCGACCAAGGGAACTACAGGTGCGAAATTTCAGGGATGTTTCAGAAGTCTGCCTATATGTGTCAAACCGTGACACGGGCCGACTTTTGCAACATCCTGCAACGACCTGGCGCTGCCCAAGAAGCCGCAACCATGACAAAGTCGATGACATGAGCGTTAAACCCGACCGAGTAATCGTCGTTGACGACGACGCCGAGCTGCGCGCGCTGCTGCGCCGGTTTCTGTCTACGCATGGCTTCGAGACCCGCGTGGTGGACGGTGGCGCAGCACTAGACCGGGAATTGTCGCGCAACCCGGCAGATGCCATCGTTCTCGATCTCATGATGTCAGGCGAAGACGGGCTGGCTATATGCAGACGCCTGCGCGCGGCGGGTGATATGACGCCGATCGTGATGTTGACGGCACGGGGCGATCCGATCGACCGCATCATCGGACTCGAGTCCGGCGCGGACGATTATCTGCCCAAACCATTTGAGCCCCGCGAACTGGTGGCCCGTCTTTCAGCGGTGCTGCGACGCACGCGGGGTCAGGGTGATGTGTCTACGGACGACATCGTCACAGTCGGTTCACTCGAGATCAATCTCTCGACCCGAAAGGTAATGCGCGACGCCGCGGCGCTGAAGCTATCCAGCCGCGAATTCGCGCTGCTCGCAGCCTTGGTGCGCAGCCGAGGGCGCCCGCTCAGCCGGGCACAACTGATCGACCGCGCGCTTGGGCGCGACGCCGAGGTCACAGACCGCGCGGTGGATGTGCAGATCGCCCGGCTGCGGCGAGCGATCGGGGACCGGGCCGATGACGCCGAGTTGATCAAGACGGTCTGGGGCGTGGGCTACGTGCTGGTGTCTGACGATGTTTGACTCACTCCTGAAACAGAACATCGCGGTTCTTGCCGCCACAATCCTTGGCGCGCTCCTGGTCTCACTTGTGCTGATCGCGGGCCTTGTCCTGCGCCCACATATCGAACGGTCGGCTGCGGACACGGCACAGATGATCCGAAGTCTGGAGCTGTCCTTTCGGCAGATGGACCCGTTCCAGCAGATCCACTTTGCAGAAGCCCTGAGTGCAGGCGACGCGCCGGATGTCGTGGTTTCCGAGACCGCGCCGGAAGACGCGAACAGGCCGCGCAGTTGGTTGTCACGCTACTTCCTGCTCGTATTGTCGAACCGGCACGGAATTTCGGCGTCCGACGTTGTTGTCGATGCCGAAGGTCGCGTCTGGGTGCGCATGGTCACGGCAGATCAGCCCTATTGGCTGTCGCTCAGAGCTTTGCCTGCGACCGACCCAATTGCCGGTCTCGTGGCTGCGTCCGTGATCGCCTTGCTTGCCGCTCTTGCCGGGGGCATTGCGCTTCAACGACGGATTGCCTTGCCGCTTAAGCGCCTAGAGGAAGCTGTGGGTCGCATGTCCAATCCGGCTGACGCCTATGACAGCGAGATCGACCGCCCGCGGGAAATCGCCGCCGTGTCCCGCGCGCTGACGGACATGTCGAAGCGGCTACAGGCGGCAGAGGCCGACCGGGCGCTGATGCTGGCCGGGGTCAGTCACGACCTGCGCACACCGCTCACCAAGCTGCGGCTGACCTTGGCGATGCTGAAGAATGCCGATGCCGATCTCGTCACCGGGGCGGAGCGAAACGTTATTCGCATCGAAGACATGCTCGGCCAGTTCCTCGAATTCGCCCGCGGGTTTGAGACCGAAGAGACACGGGCGGTTCCGCTGCGGTCGCTTTTGCAGCAGGCCGTCGAGGCCAGCGCCGAGCCCACGGCCGTCGTGCTCGACGCGCCATCGGACGTGGTGATCCGGGTGAAGGAGGCAGCCCTTCTTCGCGCCCTCGACAACCTTTTGAGCAATGCGCTCAGATACGGCAAGCCGCCCGTTGTGCTCGGAGCCCGGATCAGCAACGCCGGGTTCACGATCGACGTACGGGATGCCGGGCCCGGCATCTCCCCGGAAATGGTGAGCGAACTGCTGCGCCCCTTCACCCGCGGGAATGTCGCGCGCGCCGGAGAGGGAACAGGCCTTGGCCTGGCCATCGTTGAACAGGTCGCCAGGGTCCATGGCGGAGACGTCACGTTCGAACAGACCGCCGAGATGTTCACCGCCCGCCTTCACCTTCCGCAAGCGGCCGAAGCTTCTTGAGAGTAGGCCGCCTGAAGCTCTTGAACTGCTTGGCATGTCCCTTGATGTACGAATGCAATATCTGGCACCGGAATAGATGGTCCCGTAAAGGGTTGCGACGCTCCGTTGAGCCCGCAATCGAAAAGCCGCCTTTTGCGCCTCTGACATGATGCCCTGTAAAGACCTGATTAAATGACGGGTTTAGCGACATTGGCTTCAATGCAGCAAAGTAGTTGCGGCAAGAGCGAACCGATGCCGCATCAGCAATAGCCGCGAAGGCAAATGTTGGGTTTGAGCCCAAACTTCCGGCTTTCTGTAGCGCTGAGAATGTCGGCTTTTCTGTTATCCAATGAAACTTCCGCTTCATCCCATTCTGCGGCTTTGTTAAGCTTCTGATATGAAGCCGAAAATCCTGACAACACTTCAAACTTATAACGGACTGATTTTCCGTGCAGATATCCTGGCCGGGATGTCAGTGGCAATGGTCGCGCTCCCTCTCAGCTTGGCAATTGCCATCGCGTCCGGAGCGTCCCCTGCGCAAGGTCTCGTCACGGCAATCGTCGCGGGTTTCATGATCTCGCTTCTGGGAGGCAGTAAGGTCCAGATCGGTGGACCGACTGGTGCCTTTATCGTCGTCGTCTACGGCGTTATTGCCGAACACGGATATAACGGGCTGGTTTTGGCGACGTTCATGGCAGGGGTGATCCTGCTGATCGGGGGATTCCTGCGGGCTGGTCGGCTAATGCGCTTTGTTCCGGAACCCGTCATCAACGGCTTTACCATCGGTATAGCGGTCATCATCGCAACCAGCCAGCTTAAGGACCTTCTCGGCCTTTCCGTTGACACCGTGCCAGCCGAGTTCTTTGGGAAGGTAGACGCCCTATGGGGTGCGCGAGACAGCATCAATTTCGCGGCACTTTCCATTGGGATCGTCACGATGATCCTGATCGTCTCATTTCGCAGGCTCGCGCCCAAGTTGCCGGGCCTGATCGTTGCCGTCGCCGTGACTTCTGCCGTTGTTGCAGTGATGGCGCTGTCCGTGGACACGATCCATTCCCGGTTCGGCGATCTGCCAAACAGCCTTCCGCTTCCTACCTTGCCAGAGGTCAGTCTGGAGAGGGTGTCTGAGTTGCTGCCAAGCGCCTTCGTCATCGCCTTTCTGGCGGGGATTGAGTCCCTCCTGTCTGCAATGGTGGCGGACAGAATGATACAGGGACATCACAGGCCGAACGCCGAGTTGCTCGCACAAGGGGCCGCGAATATCGGATCATCTCTTTTTGGCGGTCTGCCCGCGACCGGCGCGATTGCCCGAACAGCAACGAATGTTCGCGCGGGCGGCAAGACCCCCGTCGCAGGTCTCGTCCACGCTGTGACGATCCTGGTCGTCATGCTGATCGCCGCACCTCTTGCAGGGTTTTTAGCGATGCCGGCACTGGCTGGGTTGCTCATCCTGACGGCTTGGAACATGAGCGAGCCGCATCGATGGGTGAGCTATCTGAAAGAGCGGCGTTCCGACCAATTTCTTCTTGTCCTCACGCTTGTCCTCACGGTTGTAGCTGATCTGACAGTTGCCATCGGCGTGGGCGTCGCGGTTGGCCTGGCACTGCGCTTGCAGCGGCGCGACGTCCCCCCCTCGGATTGGGACGTTCCCAGTAGGTGAAGGGGTTCTTTTGGTAAAGCGGTCGCGCTCGCAATCGCAGCGAAAGGGAGCGTTGTCCCGCATAGCGGCCGTCCATTTACGTAAATGCTGCAAGCGTCTGCCAATGTTTGCTTAGGAGAAGTTGCGCCGCAGCAACCGAACCTACGACGAATGTCCGCGAAGGTGAAGGTTTTCTGATGCGGGTCGCGGCGTAAGGTTGGCGCCTTGGCGGGCGGACGACCCGCGTTGGAAAACCTCCCAAGGACGAAGCCGCGAGGGTCTTGGTGAGACTATGGGGAAAGAGCGCCGGCGGTTGATGCGACGGCGATTTCAGCGGGCCGTTTCACGTTTTTCACGGCGGTGGACACGCGGGCTTCCCAGTCCAGCCGCCAAGCGCTAACCGTCGGACTGTGTGCATGTGCGGTCTGGAACCGCGCTGGTACCTGATCGGCGCAGGTGGCTTGGGCCGGGCCTGCATGGAGCTGCCAGCATGGGTTTATGATCTTTGCGAGGCGTTCGGTCATGCGGCCTGCTCCCTTGGTGGCGCGCGCGACATCGGTTTTTGCCCACGACGGAAGATCTCGATGATACGCATGGGTCCGCCGCAGCATGGGCAGGGTTCACGCAGCGTAAGAGGGGCAACCTCTGGCTCAAGATCGTGGTTATCCGCCTGTTCCACTGGCTGGACGCAGAGCAGCGCGCGGATTTTGGTGAGGTTCGCTTTGCGGACACCGCTGGCCAGCAGGCCGTAATGGCGGATGCGATGGAACCCATCGGGCAGGACATGGATCAGGAAGCGGCGGATGAACTCGGGTGTGGCAAGGCGCATGATCTTCTGGCGATCGCCATTTTTGATGCGATAATCCTTCCAACGGAAAGCTACAGTGTGGGCATCCGCGCTGACCAAGCGATGGTTCGAGATCGCTACCCTGTGGGTATAGCGGCTCAGATAGGCAAGCACGGCCTCTGGGCCGCCAAAGGGCGGTTTGGAATAGACCACCCATTCGGATTTACGGAATGGGGTGAGCCAGGCGGTAAAGGCATCCGGCCGGACCAACCGCTCCAGGTCGCCATAGAAAGCCAGGTCTCCGGCTTGGTGCAGCGCCATCAGGCCGTCCAGAAAGAGGCGGCGGAACAGGCGGGACAGCACGCGCACATGCAAGAAGAACCCGGGCTTGCTGGCGACCCACCTGGTGCCGTCCCTCGACAGACCGCCGCCGGGCACGATCATATGGATATGCGGATGGTGTGTCATGGCAGAGCCCCAGGTGTGCAAGACGCTGGTCAGCCCCACCTTCGCACCCATGCGTTTGGGGTCGGCGGCAGTGGTCATGACCGTTTCCGCCGACGCTTTGAACAGCAGCGCGTAGACCGCCCTCTTGTTCCAATAGGCGATTTGCGCGATCTCGGCGGGCAGCGTGAACACGACGTGGAAATATTCCACGGGAAGCAGGTCCTCGGCGCGGGCCTCAATCCAGTCTCGCGCCGTCGGCCCCTGACACTTCGGGCAATGGCGGTTCTTGCAACTGTTGTAGGCGATGTGATGGTGGCCGCACTTGGTGCAACCGGCCACATGCCCGCCGAGCGCGTCGGTCCGGCAGGCTTCTATCGCTGACATCACCTTGAGTTGCGAGAGGCTGACATGCCCGGCATTGGCCTGCCGCCACGCAGGACCATGGGCACGGAAGATGTCAGCGATCTCTAGCTTTGGCCGGGGCACCCCGACAGCCAATCACTCCAGACTTCGCTTCACAGTCTGGTCCTGCAGCTTGGCCAGCATCTCGTAGGGGCTGACCGTGTCGCGGATCGTTTTGGTGGCGACGTGGGTATATTGCGCCGTCGTGGTGAGCTTGGCGTGACCGAGCAGCACCTGGATCACCCGCACATCCGTGTTGGCCTCCAACAGATGTGTCGCGAAACTGTGCCTCAGCGTGTGCAGTGTTGCCGGTTTGCTGATGCCAGCCATGTGCTTGGCTGAGGTGAAAGCACGGTTCAACTGCCTCGGCGAAATCGGGTTGATCTTTGGCTTGCCCGGGAACAGCCAGCCTTCCGGGCGGGCCTCGCGCCACCAATCACGCAACAGATTCAGCAAGCCCGGGGACAGCATGACCTTGCGATCCTTACGCCCCTTGCCCTGCTCGACATGGATCAGCATCCGGTCGCTGTCGATATCACCGATCTTGAGATTACAGACTTCCGCTGCCCTGAGGCCGGCACCGTAAGAAATGCTGAGCGCCGCCCGATACTTCAGCCCTGGCCCGGGTGCCGCCATCAGGATGTCGGACACCTCCTCGACGCTGAGAACGATCGGCAACTTCCGCGGTTCGGTGCGGAATTGCATATAGCGCTTCATCTCCTCCCGCCCGCAGGTCATGCCGAAGAAGAACCTGAGCGCCACGATCCGCGCATTGAAAGTTGACGGCGTGACCCCTGCGTTGGTCATATGAAGCTGATAGGCGCGCAGTTCCTCCGGCGTTGCGGTATCAGGCGAATGGCCAAGGAATGCGGTGAAGTCTTTGATCGCTCGGATGTGGGCTTTCTGAGCTTTGTCGCCCATGCCACGGATACGCATGTCTTCGACCATCCGCTGACGCAGCGGGCTTACTCTCTCCTCTGTCATGGAAACCTCCTGTCTAATGATTGAGAAGGCCCCAATCGTCCGGCAGGTCATCAAAATCGCAAAATGCGCACTGATTTGGTCAGGTCACCACACCAACCAAAGGCGCCAATGCCGCGGAGCGGCTTAGTCCTTGGGCCGGAAGCGTCCCGCGCACCAGAATCACCTGGGCGAGAAGCCTTCCGCGCCGCCGCATGACCGCTCCGAGCCCAAAGTGTCAGATGCTGCGCGCTGCACGAATGTCTGAATTCAGCGTCGTAGCCTGTCCAGATAGTCGCGTGCCTGCTTTGCGGCGTTCTGAATGCGCCCGGGATCAGTATTCGCGCGGATGAGCACGAAGAGCCCCAAGACATTGGTACACAAGAATTCCGAAAGCGCGACTGTGTCTACGTCTGTGTGTAGCTGTGATTTCGCTTTGGCGTTATCCAATGCGTTCCTGAACGCCCCGCTCAGCCTGTCGAAGTATTGCTGCACCGCATCAGGCTGGTTTCGGCCGCCGAACTCGACCGCAGAGTTGCACAATAGGCATCCAAGTCCCGCAACCGGGCCAGAACCTGCAGCGCCATAAAATTCGAGAAGCGCCAGAATATCGTCCAGGTCAGCATTAGGCTGCTCCAATGGCCCAAACCGCGTGTCAATTATTTCCTGGTTGTATCGGTCAAGTGCAGCGGTGAAGAGCCCCTCCTTGTTCCCGTAGCTGGAGTAGAGGTTGTAGCGGCTTGCGCCCGTTTCCCGCACCAGCACTTCCGCAGATGCCCCCGCGAAGCCGTCACGGCGAAAAACGTGCATCGCGCGATCCAGCAACTCTTCTTCACTCAGGTTTTTTCGTCGTCCCATCAAGATTCTCAATTGACACCATTAATGCTTATATATATCAGAACAATCATTCTGATAAAGGAGAAAAACCATGTCAGCCACGCTTGTTGTCACCGGCACACCCAATCCTTCCGAAATGGAAGCCGTTCAATTGTATCTAAAAGGCGTCATGCCTCTGCTGATGGGAGCGGGCGGCGCATTGGTCAAACGTCTCAAGGTCACGAAGGTTGCGAGCGGTCGCCCTAGCGGGATGGTCCTCGTCATGGATTTTCCGAGCGAACAAGCCGTTGAAGACCTGTTCGCTTCAGACGCCTACCAAGCGTTGATCGAGACCCGTGACAAAGGGTTTTCGGAAATGAATATGCTAATCGCAGGCGAAATGTAGATCGCTTCAAGGAGGTTGGAAATGCCTGACGGCAAGGAGTTCAAAGCCTTCGTGCTGGACCAACTCGCGGATTTGGGCGCGTTTGAAACCAAGGCAATGTTCGGCGGCACTGCACTCCTAGTCGAAGGCAAGGCCTTTGCCAAGGTCAAGCACGGCGTGCTCTGGCTGAAGGCCGACGATGCGAACCGGGCTGACTTTCTGAAAAAGGGCATGCCGCAATACACCTACGGCAAAGACAACGCGAGGACGCTGAAATTCTTCAAGGCACCACCTGAGGTGCTGGAAGATACCGAGGCACTTGTTGTCTGGGCATCGAAGTCTATTGACGCAGCTTTGAACGGTTAGGCCCAAGAGAAGGACAAAGCTCAAATGCAGCCATTCAACACGGTTGCACGAAAGACGGCTTTGTCCCGCGTTCCTGACCTCCAAGTATTGACGGTTTTTACTTCTGCAGCGAATGGCCGGAATGTGGGCTACGACTGCAGCATCCTGCATGCCCGGCGATGGCTGGTTTGGGCCGAGGTCGACGATCGGCAAATCTGCAAGGAAGCGTGATGGCAATGCCATATGCGAGAAGGTCTCTTTCGCGCGTGGGTGAGCGGCACGAATACGAATGAACAAAGTGCGCGCTTGATCCGATACCTATTGGGAGAAAATTCGCGAGGCACGCTTAGTATTTTCTCATATTTTCAATGCAATATGAGAAAGTAGTGGCGGAGACGAAGTCCTCCACTACTTTTTGAATATTCTGCCAAATGTCTGAAAGATATGTATTTATTGGGCTGACAAACCAAAAAATGTATAGCGTTTTGTATAGCAAAACCTAGAGCCTCTTCTCCCACACTGTCACCTCCTCACACATGATAACACCGTGGCTTCACTCCCCCAGAAGATCGACCGAGAACTCGGAGACGGAATCTACGCCTGACATTCGAATGTGACCTTGAGCCCTCGTCGCAGCGACATAGAGAGCGTGCTGCTCTGTGTTCATAACTTCATCCAGCTGAGCTCCATCTCGTGCGGCCAACAACCGCAATTTATCCGGATGTTCCCTGTCGTTGAGCCCATTGATCACTATCACACGAATTTCGGCACACTTCGCCAGGCGATGGCTCTACGCGGAACCTGCCGTGTCTGCATCGGGAAGCTCGATGGTAGTGTTGCCGCAGTGGATCCAAGACGCTAGGCATGATAGGTTGGCGGCAAGCGTGTTTTTCGCAAGCGCACATTCCCAGACAACCGCTACGCGCCAGCCCTTCTCGAGCAGATCATCCCTCGCGCGGCTATCGCGCTCGACGTTTCTATCAAACTTCTCCTGCCAAAACTCGCTATTGCTCTTGGGGATCGAAGCGAAACGGCATCCCCGGTGTCGGTGCCAGTAGCAGCCATGGACGAAAATCGCCACGTGATGTCGTGCTAAGACAATGTCGGGACGACCTGGCAACTTGCGCACATCGAGGCGGAAGCGGAACCCTTGCGCATGCAGATATCGGCGGACCAGCAGTTCGGGTTTCGTGTCCCTTCTTTTGTTGGCAGACATCATTCTAGACCTGACATCCGGACTCACGATATCTGCCACGAC
Source organism: Thalassovita sp. (assembly GCF_965218685.1). Lineage (GTDB taxonomy): Bacteria > Pseudomonadota > Alphaproteobacteria > Rhodobacterales > Rhodobacteraceae > Thalassobius. The sequence goes on from NZ_OZ244657.1 coordinate 1,867,807, forward strand.
GACGCCTCCTTTCCCATCTTTCCATTTGCGATTGTATGGTCCAGTATCCTGACAATGAAGAAATCTGTTTTTTCGCTTTGTGATCATGTGGCCCAATAAAAAGAAAATGAAAGAAAAATTCGGAATTGTCGATCTTTTCTCGGGGCCCGGCGGCCTGGGAGAGGGCTTCTGCGCCTATCAAAGCAGTAACGGCCGGCAGTTCGAAATCGACGTTTCTGTTGAGAAGGACCCTATCGCGCACGGGACGCTGCGGTTGCGGGCCTTCCTGCGAAAGTTCAATGGAGACTTCCCGCCCGAATACATCGACTTCTTGAACCGGGGCGGCACCCAACCGGACTGGAAAGACCTATACCCACGCGAATGGGCGCAAGCCGAGCGGGAGACATTGAATCTGACGCTGGGAGAAGCAGACACTACGGCCGCACTGGACAAGCGTATCGACGAAATCCGAAAACGACGTGGAGATCGCATCGTGCTGATCGGTGGCCCACCTTGCCAAGCCTATTCGCTCGCCGGCAGAGGGCGAAAGCCGAGTGATCTGGGATACGTCGCGCATGATGAGAACCGCCACCTTCTCTACCAAGAATACATCAACGTGCTCAGGAAGCTGCGTCCGGCAGCTTTCGTGATGGAAAACGTCAAGGGCATGCTTTCGTCCAGCATCGAGAAGCGCAAGGTCTTCGACCTGGTCGCTGACGATCTCAGGGCAGGTGGCGGTGCGGCGGAATATCAATTGTTCCCGCTAGCTGGAAACACGGATTTGCATGAACATGCGCAACCTAAGGATTTCGTTGTCGCAGCCGAGGATCACGGCGTTCCGCAAGCACGTCATAGAGTTATCATCGTAGGCCTGAGACGCGACTTGATCTCGGGAATGCATGAGTTCGAGCCGCCTCGGCTTGAAAGCGCCCCGCGGCGAACCTCGGTTCGCGATGTCCTTTCCGCGATGCCGCCCCTCCGCAGCGGGATAAGCGCGAGGGGCGGATACGTGGATGATCTCATGGGTTGGAAGCGGACAGTTGCGAAAGGTGCTAAGCAGATAGCCGCCATGTCGCATGGCTTGGAAGGAGAGCCCGCAAAGAAATTCGAGAAGGCTCTCGGTGCCGTTAGCAGGTTGGGGAAAATCACCGCCAATAGGCGCAAGGACACGAAAGGCGGAACCTTGTTGCCGGAATCTTGCCCTGACGATCTGCGCTCATGGCTGGAGGACAGTCGCCTGACCCGTCTCTCCCAACATGAAACTCGAGGGCATATGGTTGGCGATCTCGAGCGATATCTCTTCGCATCTACGTGGGCCGCCGCCACGGGCCTGTCGCCGAAGGCCGGAGATTTCCCAGATGAACTTGCCCCGAAGCATGACAATTGGAAATCGGGCAAGTTCAATGACCGGTTCCGGGTCCAGCCTTGGGACCTTCCATCGTCAACTGTAACCTGCCACCTGTCGAAGGATGGACATTATTTCATTCATCCCGACCCGGCCCAGTGTAGGAGCATGACCGTCCGCGAGGCGGCAAGGTTGCAGACCTTCCCGGACAACTATCATTTCAACGGTAACCGGACACAACAGTATGTGCAGGTCGGCAACGCCGTGCCACCGTTTCTCGCATGGAAGATCGCCGCAGCGTTGCACCAAGTGTTAGAAAAGCTCTTCCACACGCCTGAGCTGTCCACCCTTGAAGCAAAGAAGGTGACGATACCTGCATGACCAATCAGTTTGGGGACGGAAATGCCTCGTATCATGAGGTTCGCCCGAATGCAGGGGCGCTGATCGAGAGTCTTCGTGACATCGGCTACACGATGTCGAGCGCTTTAGCCGACATCATCGACAACTCTCTCACCGCCGAAGCGACCGAGATATCGGTCCGGGTTCACTCCGACCCTGATGATGCCGCAATAGGCATCATCGACAATGGGAACGGCATGTCGCGAGCGGAACTTCTCGAGGCGATGCGTCCAGGTTCCCGGTCGCCCACGGAGACTCGGAATGCCGCGGACCTTGGACGGTTCGGGCTTGGCATGAAGACCGCGTCATTCTCCCAGTGTCGGCGATTGTCGGTTGTGACACGCCGTGACAGTGCCGTATCCGTGGCAATCTGGGATTTGGACAATGTCGTTGCCCGAAATGCGTGGGTTGTCGAGACACGCGAGACGGCTCAGGGCGTTCGTTTCGCCGACTTGCTAAAAAACGACGGAACACTCATCCTTTGGGAGAAGCTCGACAGGGTTGCCTTGGAGCTGGGAAGTCAGAACTTCTTGCGTATCATGGATGAAGCTTCGAAGCACCTTGAGTTGGTGTTCCATCGGTTCATGAAATCGGAACAAGGACGAAAAGCCGTTTCCTTCGATATGAACGGAAGGAAACTGGTGCCTGTCGACCCTTTTGCGGAATGGCATGATGCGACAATCAGACAGCCGGAGGACCGTCGGAACGCAGGCGGCACGGTCACGATCCAACCGTTTATCCTGCCACATAGAAACAAGGTTACCTCCGAAGCGGAATGGAAGAGGATGGGGCTTTCAGAAGGCCACATGAAATCGCAGGGGTTCTACCTCTACAGGAACAAACGCCTGATCCGCCATGCGACCTGGTTCAGGATGGCGCCGCAACACCGGCTGACGCAGCTAGCGCGTGTCCGTATCGACATCGGCAATGAGAGTGATGCGGCTTGGAAGATCGATGTTCTCAAGGCCTCCGCATCACCACCGCCAGCGCTGCGGGACTATCTCAGAAGACTGATCGAAGGTCTCGGCGGAAAGTCCAAGCGTGTCTATCGCAAGCGCGGTGCAAAGCTGACGGATGAGAATCCACTTCCACTCTGGCAACGGACAAAAACCGACGACCGGATCAGCTACACTTTGAATGACGATCACCCCTCCATGGCGGCATTCGCAGATATGCTGACGGAAGCGCAGGAGAACGCGTTCGGTGAAGTATTGCGGCTGATCGCGGCGGGGTTGCCGATTGAGGCGCTCTACCACGACATGGCGGAACACTTTTCGGACATCAAGCAGGACAACCTCGATGAAGCCGAGATACGGTCAAGTGGTAGGCAATTGATAGATCAGCTGCGGGAAATGGGGCATGTTAGCAAGGACATCGCGGCAATGATGAAAGTTGTTCCGCCCTATGCGGGGAATGACAAGATAATAACTGAACTCCTCGAACAAGAGGCGTCGGCACCATGAAAATCCTGACACTAGAGAATATTCGCGGGCTGATCCGTGATTTCATGATCGAGTCCCACCGAACCGAGGAAGAGTTGAGGGCGGAGATCGACAAATACGCGCCGCTCGCGCGTGACGAGGTGAAGAGAGAGAATCTTGACGAGCTCTACGACGAGATGCGCATCCGTCACGGCGTTCTAATAGAGACGGGAGCGGCACTTGTGGCCCCGGGTTTCAAACCATGGTTTGACGCAACGCGACGCCGGAATACAGACTGGTTTTATTGGGAACGCTACCGGACACAGCTCGCCCAATCTGGCTTCCCTGGACCGGTTCTCGAAGCAATGAACGAGAAGACCAACCGGGTAATCGAGCTTTGCGGCGATCCTCAGGGAGACGCTCCCTTCGATCGTCGTGGCATGGTGATGGGCGATGTGCAGGCGGGCAAGACAGGAAACTACACCGCGCTTGTTAGCAAGGCCGCCGATGTTGGCTATAAGGTGATCATCATCATCGCCGGGATTCATGAGAACCTGCGAAGCCAGACACAGACGCGCATCGACGAAGGCCTGATCGGGCGGAACAGTGATGTTTCGAGGCTGGAGAACGTTCGGGACGACGGTCGAGTGGGCGTCGGGTTGATCAATCCCTCTCGGGAACCGAGTGCCATGACCACTCGTCAGGCGGATTTCCGGAAGGGACAAGCCGACCAGCGCATTCCGCTGGTCAACATGGAGAAGGAGCCGATCGTCTTCGTCATCAAGAAGAATGCGAGCGTCCTCAGAAACTTCCTGACTTGGCTTAAGGCATTCAACCTCACTCATGGCGGTGGGACGATCAATCAACCGATGATCCTGATCGACGATGAAGCCGACAATGCCTCGATCAACGTCGCGAAGGGACCGGAGGCCGTCTCGCGGATCAACGGCCAAATCCGCGATCTTCTGAACCTCTTTAGCAAGAGTTCCTATGTAGCCTTCACTGCAACACCATTTGCCAACATCTTCATCGACCCGGATCTTCACCACGAAGAGGCGGGACGCGATCTTTTCCCGGAGCACTTCCTGATCGCGCTTGACCGACCTGGAAACTACTACGGCGCAGAAAAGGTATTCCTCGGCGACCCCGAAGATGAAACCGAACGCCCGACACGCGACATAGAGGACAACGAGCCGCATCTACCATTGAAGATGCCGAAAGGGCACCAGGTCCGTGACCTTCCCGAAAGCCTGATGACAGCGATCCGGACGTTCATCGTTGCTGGCGCGATACGTGATCTTCGCAAGCAACGAGACAAGCATCATTCGATGCTAGTGAACGTCTCGCATTTGACATCGGTCCAAACCGATGTGGCGAACCTCATCCGTCACCGTCTGAACGAGAGCATTCGCCCTGCACTGAACCTGCATTGTTCGCTTTCACCTGAGCAGGCCGAGGCGAATGCCGAGTTGAAAGCGATGCGGGAAGTCTTCGAAAAGGAATACGCCGATGCGGGGGTTGAATGGCATAATGTCCTGCCACTCTTGGATAAGGTTGCCGAAAGGGCTGCCGTCTACGAAGTCAACAGCAAGTCGGGCGAGAAACTGGAGTATCCAGAGGTCAAGGACGCGGAAAACGATCAAGTCACTGCAATCGCGGTAGGAGGATATTCTCTCTCGCGCGGTCTGACACTTGAAGGCCTGACAATAAGCTATTTTCTCAGAAATTCTAAGGCTTACGATACACTTCTGCAGATGGCACGCTGGTTCGGCTATCGCCCCGATTATGAGGATCTTTGCCGCGTTTGGATCAAGGATGAGGCCCGACGATGGTATTCCCATATTGCCGAGGCGTCCGAAGAACTGCGTCAGGATCTACGTTATATGGCGGCATCGGGTGCAAGTCCGAGAGACTTCGGCCTCCGTGTTCAGCGTCATCCGTCAGCCTTGGAGGTAACTGCGCGCAACAAGGCCGGTAGCGGTCAGGAAGTCATCGTGGACGTCAGCCTGTCGCGGAGCCGCATCGAGACGACGGTTATCCACGACAACGATCCCGGTGACGAAGCTGAAGAGAACCGACAAGCAGCGATCCGACTTCATGGTCGTCTTGCTGATCATCCCTCAAAGATGGATGGCGAAAGCAAGCTATTCGAGGCTGTCCCCTCTGCTATCGTCAAGGACTACCTTCAGGATTTCCGCAATCACTCAGATGCCGAGAGAACGCAGACGGAACCGGTCATACGATACATCGAGGAACGTGAAGACGAGAATCTCGATGAATGGGACGTCGTCTTCGTCGGTAGTGAAAAAGCGGACGCGGCTACGTGGGGTGGATTCGGCTTCCCGTTGCGGATCCAAGGTCGGACGCCGGCTTCACGCGCGGACGGCAAGGTGGTCGCGACCAGCCGCCGTTTCTCATCTCGCGGTGTAGTCCGGTTTGGAATGGCGAAGGAAGCGTTGGCCCTCGTTCGAAACGAAGCCAACAACGAAGGCACGAAAAACATCGCGGACAGTGCCTATCTCGCCAGACGGTCGCGACCGATCTTGGCAATTCACGTCATTGCACTTCTCGACAAGGACACCGGGGCGTTGCTCGACGAACCGCCGGTGACGGCGTGGACCATCGGCTTCCCGACATCGAGAAAAAAGGGAAAGACAGTGAGTTATCAAGTGAACACGATCTGGTGGCAGCAGAATCGCGGCGAGATCGACGAGGAGGTTGGAGAGGCGCTTGACCGTGAAGAGTGACGATCCCTGGTCGAATATTCCGACATCGCCTGCCGGCACCCGGCTCAATGGTCGATTAGTCGCAGACAGCAGACCTTGGGAGGTTTTCCGCGCGCTCGACCATCTCGGGCGACGAATCCTGTTTCTCGTTCATGACCCTGACTCGGCTTCGGGCATCGCTCTACCGAAAATCGCCGGGTTGGATGTCGAGGCACGACTCCGCTCAGAAGACAGCAAGGCGATCCTCTCGGTCGCCTTGGAAAACTCAGATGATGCGGACATCTTCACACGCCTTTCGGATGACATTATCGAGACGGTCTCCAGGGCGGGAGACGAGGCAACCGCAGTCCAGTCCTTCATCGGTCGGATGTGGAAATGGCATGCTCTTTTGAAGGGTGCACGAAAGCCGACGCTGAGCCGAGAATCGCAACTTGGCCTGATCGGTGAGCTGTGGACGATTTTGAATATCATAGCCCCAGCAAGGGGGCTGGACCCAGCGGTCAAAGGATGGCGAGGCTCGCAGCGAGCTCCTAAGGACTTCGAGCTGTCCGATCTGTGTGTCGAATGCAAGGCGCGTGGAGCAGCTGCGCGCAGCAAGATCCGGATCACCTCCGAACATCAACTCGCCGACGTCCCCGGCCACCGCCTGATCCTGCTCGTGCACACCTTTGCCTCTGCCGCTGAGGATGACGTTGGCGTGATCGATCTGCACGGAATTGTCAGGCAGGTCCGAGCAGCGGTCGCATCCGACGCGCCCCAGACGGAGAAGCCATTTGAGTTATGCCTCGACGAAGCCGGTTTCGATGACACACACGAATACGAAATTAGAGTGCTGCATCGTGCTACTGACGCCTACTTGGTCGAGGATGGCTTTCCACGCATTGTGCCTGGTGCATACCCCAACGGCCCAATCGAAGTCGCCTATGACCTTCCCTTAGCGGACCTCACCCCATTCCATTTGGGCGAACGCGATTTTGCTGATCTAATCACGGGAGCATGACAACATGGGCGATGTCGATCAGTATGCCAATATGCTACGCGAAGACGTCCGGCTGCTTTCCGAAGCGAATGGCACGTCGATGGAAGAGGCGTTTTTCGCCCGGGTGACTGACACGATAACCGGATCAGGCGAGATCGATACCCTTGAGTATTTCCACCATCGGGGCACACCGCAATCCGGAATTCGCGTGGACGGCTGGGGCGGCGACCCGAGGAAGTCTAAGCAGCTAACGCTTCTCGTTGTCGATCATGCAGACGATCCGAACGCCCCGACATTGACCGGCACAGAGTTGAACAATCAGTTCAAAAGGCCTCTCCGTTTCCTCAAGGCCGCTCTCGACGAGGATTGGCGAAACAGGCTCGAGGAGACGTCGCCCGGATTTGAATTGGCCGACATGATTGCAGCGCGGTGGTCGTCAGTAAAGAAGATCCGACTTCTCCTCCTGACCGACCGAAAGCTGAGCAGCCGTGTCGATGGTCGCGAGATGACAGAGTTTCTGGAGCGTCCGGTCAGTTACAGTGTATGGGACGTGTCTCGCCTAGAGCGTATCGAGAGTTCCGCGATGGGGCGCGAGGACATTGTAGTAGAACTCGACCAGCACGGCGGTGCGATCCCGGTGCTTGCCGCCCACATGCCGGACTCGCCCTACGAGGCATACCTCGCGGCACTTCCAGGGTCGGTTCTTGCCTCGATCTATGACCGGTGGCAGGCCCGGCTCCTCGAACAGAATGTGCGCGTTTTCCTGCAAGCGCGCGGCAATGTGAACAAGGGCATCCGAAAGACGATCGAGGAGGACCCCTCGATGTTCTTCGCATACAATAACGGGATCACTGCGACGGCCGAGTCTGTCGAGATCGAAAATCGCGACGGCATTCCGATGATGACCCGCCTGACGAATTTACAGATCGTGAACGGAGGACAGACCAGCGCATCCATCCACGCGGCCCTGCGCGACGGGAAGGACCTGTCAAAGACGTTCGTCCAGATGAAGCTGTCTATCGTCGATGCGGAGAAAGCCGAGAAGATTGTTCCGGACATTTCCCGGTATGCAAACAGTCAAAATCGGATCGCGGCGGCGGACTTCTTCTCCAACCACCCCTTCCATGTCAGAATGGAAGAAATCTCACGCAGGCTCTATGCCCCGGCGAAAGATGGAAATTTTACGCAAAGCCGATGGTTCTATGAACGCGCTCGTGGCCAGTTTGCGGACCGCCGGTCTCGCCTGACACCGGCACAGCGGAGAAAGTTCGACCTCGAACATCCACGGACACAGCTTTTCACCAAGACGGACCTCGCCAAAGCCGAGATGACATGGCGCGGCCGCCCGGAAATCGTGAGCCTCGGCGCGCAGAAGAACTTTGCGCATTTTGCGCACGCTATCGGCAAGGAGTGGGACAAGCGAGACGAGGCTTTCTCGGAAGAATGGTTCCGCAATGCGATTTCGAAATTGATTGTTTTTCGCAAGACCGAGCGGATTGTCTCGGATGCTGCCAGTTCCTGGTATACTGGTGGACTCCGCGCGAACACGGTTTGTTATGCGATCGCGAAGCTCGTCCGTGACGTGGAGGAGCAGAAACAGTCGATCGACCTAAAGAAGATCTGGAATGCACAAGATCTGCCCGATACGTTGGTCGATGTTCTCGATCAATATGGGGAAGCCATGCACATGCATCTCCTGTCCCCGCCAGCTGGCGGCAGCAACCCGACGGAATGGGCAAAGAAGAAAGCTTGTGTCGAGTCCGCGATGAAGATGGACCTCGAATTCCGCAGCGACATTTCGGACATGCTGATAGGCACGGCGGAACGTCGCGAGAGAGCCTCGGAAGGCCGTCGCGATCAGCGCATGGTGGACGGAATAAAGGCACAGGCGACGGTCGCGGAAATCGGGTCGGATGAATGGGCCTCCCTCCGGGACTGGACACGCAGTTCTGGCATGCGTCTCACACCTACTGAGGACGGTATCTTGGAGGCAGCTACACGGCTCCGAGTGCGACCTTTGTCGGAAGCACAGTCGGTCAAGGCCATGGCCGTGCTGGAGCGGGCGCGACAGCAGGGATACGTATCCTATCAATTGACCAAGGTTTGCGGACCTGATGGTTGAACAGCGCAATAGCAGCAAAGGTTTCGCACTCAGGGTCGCTCAAGACACGAACCTGCCAAGCATCCTTCGTGAAGGCAAACAGAGCGTTCAGGCGCCCCAACGCTATCGCACCAGAATACATCCCCTTCATGTGCTGTCTTTTCTGCTAGGACTTTGCCCTCCCGTTGGGTCGCCGGTGCATCCCTCTCGAAATGTCGAGCCATTCCTCGCCGCGCACAGACCACATTAGGCCCGGGAAAAGCAGCGCATAACTTCCCGCCATCCGGAATAACGCTAAGTGGTTTTTTAAACAGTCTCATTTCCGGGGAGCGTATCTGATAGCCGGAAGAGGGAAAAATTGCCGGAAGGAGATTTCCATGTAACGCCCCCCTAATATTATTATATGTACGTCGTCAGGGTTTTTGGAGCCAAAGCGGGCCTAAACTGAGTGAGAGTTTGGCTCATCTGGTTGGTTTGATTATGCGGCGTGTTTTCTGTGATGCAAGCGTCGCGCTTCGAGCGTGTTTCGTTTGATCCTTTCTCTTTGGTTTAGAATGGCTTGTGAGCGCCCGAAGTAGACGTCGGACGGCGTGACGTTGTTCAGGCTCTCATGGTAGCGCTGATGGTTGTAGTGATCGACGAAGGCACCGATCTGGGTTTCGAGATCGCCGGGCAAGAAGTAATTTTCCAGCAGGATGCGGTTCTTCAGGGTTTGATGCCAGCGCTCAATCTTGCCTTGGGTTTGGGGGTGATACGGCGCACCGCGAGAATGCTTCATTCCCTTGTCCTGCAGCCATTCGGCCAAATCGCCAGAGACGTAGCTGGAGCCGTTGTCACTCAGCAGTCGTGGCTTGTGAACGACGTGGACCTGATCGCAACCCGAAGCCTGTAACGCCAGGTCCAGCGTGTCCGTCACATCTTCCGTCCTCATATTGGTGCAAAGCTTCCACGAGATGATGTAACGGCTGTAGTCGTCCAGGATCGTGCTGAGATAGAACCAGCCCCAGCCCAGAACTTTCAGGTAAGTGAAGTCCGTCTGCCAAAGTTGGTTGATGGCGGTGGTTTTGTCTTTGAACTCGCTTGTAGCCTTGAGCACGATGAAGGCCGGGCTGGTGATCAGATCATGCGCCTTCAGTACGCGATAAACCGAAGCCTCTGATACAAAGTAGCTTTCTGTATCCGTGAACGTCACCGCCAGCTCTCGCGGCGAGAGCTCTGTTTCCTTCAGCGCCAGCTTGACGACCTTGTGCCGCACTTCGTCCGGGATGCGGTTCCAGACATGCTTTGGCTTGGGAGATTGGTCCGCAAGACCGGCTTCGCCGCGTTGCAGGTATCGGTCGTACCAGCGGTAGAACGTTGTGCGCGGAATGCCGAGCTTGGCCAGTGTCTGACGGGCTGACAGGTGGCTTTCTTCGACCAGCCTGATGATCTCCAGTTTCTCAGATGCGGGATACCTCATTCGTGGTCGCCCCCATCGCCTGTCATGCTTTTTTTGAGAAGGCGCAATTCCAGCGTTTGCTCAGCCACGACCTCCTTCAGGTCACGGGCCTCACGGCGCAGATCTTTGACTTCGTCACTCGTCGCTGCTCGCGCTGTATCGCCCGCCAGCCGCTTCTTTCCTGCCTCCATGAAGTCCTTAGACCATTTGTAGTAAACCCCTTGGGAAATCCCCTCACGGCGGCACAGCTCTGCAATGCTGTCCTCGCCACGCAGACCGTCCAAGACGATCCTGATCTTCTCCTCGGAGGAATACTGTTTACGCGTGGCGCGTTTGATGTCTTTGACGATCTTCTCGCCCGGGCTCTTGGTTGTCTTTCTCATCTTCAACTCCTCAGTGGTGACGATGAGCCAGAAACACTCTCTTATCAAATTGCCCTATTTGGCCCCATAAGCGCTGACGTCAGACAGCCTTCATTTTCAATCCTGTCCAGCCACCAGGCGCGGAAATCGAGCATGTCGTCGCCGGTGATCTCGGACATGGACTTGTCGCCCACGACCGTGACAAAGGTCTTGATGGCCTTCTTCCGGGGGTTCTGCCACTTGCGAACCTGGTCAGCGCTCTTACCGAAGGTCTTCTCGCGCGCCAGGTCCCAGTAGAGTTCCAGGGCGCGTGTGACGGTGATCTCGGGCTCCTTGGCACCGCCGAGAAGTGCAGCCGCCTCCCGGAGGTCTGGCCTACCCTTGCTCACCGGAACCGCATCGATCCGATCCAGGAGTTCCTCTGTGGGCAGCTTGGCGACCTTGTCCACGCGCATGTAGCGGAAGCCGCGCGCCTCCGCGAGTTCACGAGCTGCCTCAAAACGCTGTTCGGCATCAGACGTGTCACCGGCCAGCTTGGCCTCCCACCCGGCCACCAACTGCTCCCACGCCGGACCCGCTTTCGCCTCGGCCTCGGACATGCTGTCCGTGTGCAAAGACAACCAGATGAACTTGCGCGGCTCGACCGATTCATACCTTTTGGGAACCCTCCTGTAGAGCGAGAGCTTCTTACCACGGGGTTTGATCGCCATTGCCACCTCGCCATTACGCAGTCGATGTAAAGCAGAATGTATAGCGTTTTGTATAGCAAAATCGATCTAAAAGACTGCTTCGAGCTGATGGAAATCCAGAAAGTCGCTTGAAAAACCGCGACTTACAGTCAAATCAAAATGATTATAGATGGCGGAGACGAAGGGATTCGAACCCTCGATACGGTCTCCCGTATACTCCCTTAGCAGGGGAGCGCCTTCGACCACTCGGCCACGTCTCCGCTGATCCGTATATGCAAGCAAGTCCAAAGAAACAAGACGGTTTTTCCAAGTTTTAGTTCAACCAATAAAACAAGGCTTTGTCGTTGGTTTTCGGTGCGTTCTTGGAACCAAGGCAGAGCGGTTTGCGATCCGCGAGCGTTTCGAATCCGTTTCTGTTCGATCAGTCCAGAAACGGTAATGCGGGAAAGGCAGCGATGGATTGGGATAACTTGGGCGTATACGTGACGAACCTCACTCCACGACCTGGCAATTGCATTTCGTGCGCTGTCCCCGATGCGTGAGCCATTTTGAGTTCCTTGGGAAGGACAACATAGAAACGGTTCAATTTTCCAAAAGGAAATGACCTTTGTGGTGGCTGAGATTTCAATCGCGAACTGGAATTTGACCTAAATCAACAAACACATGTCGCAATTAGAATATGAATCTCTAAAGGTGCATCAAGGATGTGGAATATGGCTGAAATCGGTGCGCGTCTGCGGATTGAAAAATCAACTTAAGGGGGCCGGAGGCGATCGCATTGGAACAGCGAAAGCCGGATGCATCCCGGCTCTGAGGGGCTTTGCTGTGTTTTGTCGATCTGCAGGAAACGCGCGCGGCTGCAATGCTTATGAAGGTGTAGATTATGAATTTTAAACTGAACAGGCGACAAATGCTGAGCCTTGCCGCAGGAGGTGCTGCTTTCGCCACGGCTGGAACAGCGCCTCGTGCGCAGGCCCAGGTCGCCACAAAGGCGCGCATCGTGATCATCGGCGCCGGGGCAGGGGGTACAGCCTTGGCCAATCGTCTGGTCTCGCGGCTGGACGGGGCTCAGATCACCATAATCGACCCCCGGATCGACCACCTGTACCAGCCCGGCCTGTCGCTGGTGGCTGCGGGGCTGAAGCCCGCCGACTATGTGGTCTCGAAGACCACCGATTGGCTGCCCAAGGGCCTGACGCTGATCCAAGAGGCCGCCGCTGCCATCGACCCCGAAGCCAAGACCGTTTCGACCAGCGGCGGCAAAACCGTGGCCTATGATTTCCTGATCGTCGCGCCTGGCCTGGTGCTGGATCACGACGCGATCGAAGGGTTTTCGCTGGATATGGTCGGCGAAAACGGCATCGGTGCGCTGTATGCCGGGCCGAAATATGCTGCCGCCACCTGGAAGGCCGCAAAGACCTTTACCGAAACCGGCGGCGTGGGTCTGTTCACCCGCCCCGCGACCGAGATGAAATGCGCGGGCGCCCCGCTGAAGCACACCTTTCTGATCGAAGACATTGCCCGCACCGCCGGCACTCGCAGCAAGATGGAAATCCGTTATGCCGCGCCACAAGGGGCGCTGTTCGGCGTGCCGATCGTCGCGGAAAAGGTGCGGATGCTGTTCGGCCAGCGAGGTATTGAAACCTCGATGAAGCACACATTGAAATCCATCGATGCGGGCAAGAAACGCGCGACCTTCGTTGATGCGGACGGAATCGATCTGGAGATGGATTATGACTATATCCACGTGATCCCTCCGCAGCGCGCGCCCGACGTGATCCGTCAATCCGGTCTCAGTTGGGCCACTAAATGGACGGATCAGGGCTGGGTGGAATGCGACAAGTTCAGCCTGCGCCACTTGCGGTATGAAAACATCTGGGCGCTGGGTGACGTGGCGGGCGTGCCCAAGGGCAAAACCGCAGCCTCGGTCAAATGGCAGGTTCCCGTGGTCGAGGATGGACTGGTCGCTGCCATCGAGGGGCGCGATCCAACCGAAAGCTACAACGGTTATACCTCGTGCCCGATGATTACCCGCGTCGGCCGCGCCATGCTGATCGAGTTCGACTATAACAACAACCTGACCCCCTCGTTCCCCGGCGTGATCGCACCGCTGGAAGAGTTGTGGATCAGCTGGCTGATGAAAGAAGTTGCGCTGAAAGCCACCTATAACGCCATGCTGCGTGGCCGGGCCTAAGGAGAGATATCATGAAAGACATGACATTAAGCACCATCCTGGCCGTGTTCGAGGAAATCTTTGGCCGAGGTCTGTTCTGGGCCATGGTGGTGATCGCGGGGCTGGTGACGCTGACCTATCTATATGTGTTGATCCGGGACCATAGTATCTCCTGGCGCAAGTTCCTGCTGGCACAGCTGGCCATGCCTATTGGTGCCATTGCAGCGGTTTGGTTTGTGTTGGCCATGACCAGTTCCCGGTTGAGCGACCTGGGCGGCCCGGTCGACCTGATCGTGATTCTGGGGATTGCCGTCGCTGGGGCTATCGGAATTGCGATCTTGGTCTATACGGCGCAATCACTGCTGTTGCGGCACGGGTCCGAAGACCTGAATTGACACCAAAGGGTCGGGCAGTTGTTCTGCCCGGCTGCCTGTTCGCGCCCTCTCATTAGCCGACGAGGCGTTGGTCATGGTCCAGCACCCGAACCCGGTCGCGCTCGGGATGATCTGGTCTTGCGCATATGGCGGGTTTAACGCTGACCATTCAGGCGTCGATCGGCGATGATCGCGGCAGAGGTCCGGTTCTCGACGCCAAGCTTCTGGAAAATCGTTTCCAGATGCTTGTTAACCGTGCGTGCACTCAGCGATAGGATCTCGGCGATGTCGCGGTTGGACTTGCCTTGCGACAGCCAGAACAGAACCTCTCCTTCGCGGTCGGTCAGGTTCAATTCTTTAGCCAATATGTCGTGGGGGCGGTCATCAGTCGTGGGGTCAAGGCGTACAAGTAATTCGCCTGTCGAAGACCGCCCGATATAGGTGAAGCGCAAGCCCAGCCATTCAAGCGGCACCATGCTGGAAACAGGTTGGGTGCTGGTCTGTTCCAGCCACGCCATCAGGGGCGCGTGCGCCCCCAGCTGGTCAGAGGCGGCCAACCCGGCCTGGTCCAAAAGGTCATAGGCGCGCGGGGACCCCCATATAACGGTGCCTTGGGTGTCAATTGCCAGAACGGCACGACCGAAGCTGTCCAATGCCTCGCGGGCGCTGCGCATCATCTTTGAATTCAGCAAATGGATCGTTACCCGAGCGATCATTTCTTCCAGCTCGACCGGTTTGGTTATGTAGTCGACCCCGCCACTGCTCAGGCCGCGCACGATGCTGTCACGGTCGTTCAGTCCGGTCATGAAGATTATCGGTGCGTCCGTGGCATGGGGCGCTGATTTCAGCGTTTGGCATGCCTCGAACCCGTCCATGCCGGGCATCATCGCGTCCATCATGATCACGTCGGGCTGCACACGTTTGACCAGTTCGATGGCGGCAGACCCGTCGCGCGCCGTCAGGACGGTCATGCCGATGTCCTCCAATGCGGTCGAGACAAACTCCAGTGCTTCGGGGCTGTCATCCACCACCAGGGCGATGTTGTGCGTGTTGGGGTCAAGCGGCATGTTGATCGGCCTTTTCGATTAGGTTGCGTACACCGGCCATGTCGAACTGATCGATCCGGCGCCGCAATGAGAGGCTGAGGTCAGGGGGAATGGCGCTGGCAAGCTCCAGCGCGGTGATCTTGTCGCGGATCGCTTTGGTGTGGCCGATATCGGCCATTTCCAGGATATACAGCGCGTCAGAACGCTTTAGCACCTGGCCTGTTGCGCTAACGGGGGTGACCGTGGGGCGATTTTCGGGGACCAGCTCGACCTTTAGCAACGCACAGATGCGCAGAAGCAGGTCATCCAGATTATACGGCTTGGCGATAAACGCATCGCACAGGGCCGAGCGCGCCACAGGTTTCTGCGCGTCCGAGGCATGGCCTGAGATCATCACGATCGGGGTGGTTGCATGCCCCCCCTCACGCAGCTCGTGCGCCAGTTGCCAGCCGTCCATTCCGGGCATGTCGATGTCCAGAATGAACAACTCGGGGCGGATGTCGCGCAGCATATCCAGGGCCACTTCGGCATTGGGGGCTTGCAGCACAGAAAACCCGACCGGTGTCAGGTAATTCTCGACCAGCGACAAGTGGTTCAGGTCATCATCCACCACCATCAGCGTCCGGCGTGGTCCGGTATAGCCCGCCGCCGAAGTGCGGATCACGTCCGCGCGCGCGGTTTTCTCATACGCGACCGAGGGCAGCATCATCCGAACCCGGAACAGGCTGCCCTGACCGGGCGTGCTTTCGACCTCGATCTCGCCGCCCAGAATTTCGACAAGCAGTTTGGTGATCGTCAGGCCCAGCCCGGACCCGCTGGCAATCGCGCCGCGTCCCCGTTCAAACGGGCGCCAGATGCGATCAATCTCGTGCGCGGGAATGCCGGTGCCGGTATCAGCGACCTCGATCACGGCGACCTCGTTGCGGTAGTTCAGGGTCAGCTGAACCGAGCCCTGCTGCGTGTATCGGATCGCATTCGACATCAGGTTGATGATGATCTGGCGCAGGCGTTTTTCATCGCAGGCGATCCAGTCGGGCAGGACGCCACGCGTTTTGATGCTGAAGTCCAACCCTTTTTCTTGCGCGGTTTCCTCGAAGATCGAGGCCACCTGATGCAAGAAGGTGCGCAGATTGATACGGTCGCGGGTCAGTTCCAGCCGGCCGGCCTCGATCCGGCTGATGTCCAGCAAGCCTTCGATCAATCCGGCCAGATGTTCCGAGGACCGGCGGATCGTAGTGACCGCGCCACGGCGCTCCTCTGGAATTCGCGGGTCTTTTTCTAAAATTTGAGCGAAACCGTAGATCGAGTTCAGCGGCGTGCGCAGCTCGTGGCTTAGCCCGCTCATATAGCGGGTCTTGGCCAGGTTCGCGGCCTCGGCTTTTTCCTTGGCCTCTTGCAGGGCGCGGTCGGTGCGTTCGTGGGCGCGGATCTCACGCAGCAGGCTTTCGGTTTGGCGGGTCGCTTCGTCACGGGCCTTGGCCTGGCTTTCATGGGCCAGAATGAACATCCAGACACAGATGCCGATTATGATCAGCATGATGCAGAAAATGATGGTCAGTGCGGCGTCAAAATTGGCCTGATCCTTGAAGCCACGGATCATCAAAAGCAACCCGCCGAACCCCAGTGCCAGTCCGGTCGTTGCGATGCCGAACATTGACAGACGCGACATCAGCATATGTGCGATCTGGTCGGGAAACGTGCGATGAACCAGCGCGGCCAGGGTATTGTCCAGTCGGGCCTCGGGTTTGCAGGCATCTCGGCAGGCGCTGTCCAGTGTACAGCACAGCGAACAGATCGGTCCGGAATGGAACGGACAATGGGTCATGTCCTCGGCGTCGAATTTGTATTCGCAGACCGAGCATTCATGCAGCCCCGGTTCTGCGCTTACCGGTTCGCGGGCGATGTAGTATTTGCCTTTGGTCCAATAGGCGATCACCGGCGCCATAACGAAAGCGGTGCCCAGGGCGATCACGGGGGACAGGGCCTCGGACATCTCTCCCAGCACCCCGGCATAGGCCACCAGCGAGATGACACACGCTGCGATCATCCCCCCGATCCCCACCGGATTGACGTCATATAGATGTGCGCGGCGGAACTCGATCCCGCGCGGGCTAAGGCCAAGCGGTTTGTTGATAACCAGATCGGCCACCAGCGCCCCGATCCACGACAGCGCTACATGCGAATAGAGCGCCAGAATGCTTTCCAGCGCGGCAAAGACGCCCAGCTCCATCAGGATCAGCGCGATGGCGACGTTGAACACCAGCCAGACAACCCGGCCCGGATGGCTGTGGGTTAAGCGCGAGAAAAAGTTCGACCAGGCGATCGAGCCGGCATAGGCGTTGGTGATGTTAATTTTCAGCTGCGACAGAATGACGAAGATGCCTGTCAGCGCCAATACCAACCAGGGCGTGTTAATCACTTGATCAAACGCGGTAAAGTACATGCGGGTAGGGTCCGCGGCCTCGGCCAGGGGAACAGATTCGCGGATCGCAAGCGTGACCAGATAGGACCCCGCCAGCATTTTCAGCACGCCCAAAATGGACCAGCCCGGCCCGGCGGTGATCAGGGCAGCCCACCATTTTCGGCGGTCAGCTCGGGTCTTGGGCTCGGGCAGGAATCGCAGGAAATCCACCTGCTCGCCAATCTGCGCGATCAGTGAAAACACCACGCCCGCCGCCGCCCCCATCATCAAGATGGTCGAGCGTTCCTTGGTTTCGGATTCATGTCCGGGAAAGCTGGTCCAGGTGTCGAAATCATAGCCGACAAAGGCCAGCAGCACGAAGGGCAGAATGTGCAAAATAACCCACAGGGGCTGTGTCCAGGTCTGAAAGGCCGAGATTTTGGTGAAGCCCTTGGCGACCATCGGAATGACCACCACAGCGGCGATCAGATAGCCCAGCATCAGCGGTAATCCGAAACAGAACTCCATCGCCAGGGCCAGGATCGCGGCCTCTAACGCAAAGAAAATAAAGGTAAAACTTGCGTAGATCAGTGAGGTGACGGTTGATCCTATATAACCAAACCCAGCCCCTCGCGTCAGCAGGTCAATGTCCACGCCATGCTTGGCCGCATAATAGCTGATCGGCAATCCGGTCAGGAACAACAACAGCCCCACCAGCATGATCGCGGCCACAGCAATGTCGAACCCATACAGCAAAGTGATGGTGCCGCCGATCGCCTCGAGCGCCAGAAAAGAGATCGAGCCAATCGCGGTGTTTGCCACGCGGCCATAGCTCCACCTGCGCGCCCGCCGAGCGGTGAAACGCAGCGCGAAATCTTCCATCGTTTCGTTCGCGACCCAGCGATTATAGCGTCGCCGTTCTGTTGTCGCTTTCAAGGCTGTCACCATCGGGAACTCCCGCTTGTGTGTGTGATACAGCCTCTTGCGCGGGCACGCGCGATTGCGCCCGCGTCCTCCCTCAAGAGTCCATCACCCTGTTCCGCAATTCACTATGGGGTGGAAAAACGCGCACTCACATACGTCATTTGACGTATACTGCACTGCAGCATTTTCCGCAAACCTTGTGAGGTGAGGGCGGAAAGAAAGTCGCCCAAGGTCACTTCTCGCAAAGTTTCAGGAGGCGATATGTCCAAGAAAAAACTCAATGAACTCTCGTCCGGTGTCAGTCGCCGGAGCGTTCTTGCAGGTGGGGCGGCAGCACTGACTGCATCCCTGTTCGCGCCCAAGCATCTGATGGCTGCCGACTATCCCACGTCCGCCGTCAACACCACCGGTCTGGCTGTCACCGATGACACCGTAACCATCGGTATTCTGCATTCAATCACAGGCACCATGGCGATCTCGGAAACCGGGTCCGTGCAGGCGGAAAAACTGGCGATCGAGCAGATCAACGCCCAGGGCGGTATTCTGGGTCGCAAGATCGAATACATCCAGGAAGACGGCGCATCCGATTGGCCGACTTTTGCGGAAAAAGCCAAGAAACTGCTGGTCAACGACAAGGTTGCCTCGGTCATGGGCTGCTGGACCTCGGCCAGCCGCAAGGCAGTTCTGCCGGTGTTCGAGCAGTATAACGGTTTCCTGTATTACCCCACCTTCTACGAAGGTCTGGAGCAGTCGCCCAACGTGATCTACACTGGTCAAGAGGCCACGCAGCAGATCATCGCAGGTCTGGATTGGGTCACCAAAGAGAAGGGCGCAAAAACCTTCTATCTGCTGGGGTCCGATTACATCTGGCCGCGCACCTCGAACAAGATCGCGCGCAAGCATATCGAGAACTTCCTGGACGGCGCCAAGGTCGTGGGCGAGGATTACTATCCGCTGGGCCACACCCAGTTCAACTCGGTCATCAACAAGATCCGCCTGAAGAAACCCGACGTGATTTACGCGATCGTCGTGGGTGGCTCGAACGTGGCGTTCTACAAGCAGCTGAAAGCCGCTGGCATCGACATGACCAAGGAAAAACCGCTGGTCCTGACCATTTCCGTGACCGAGGACGAGATCCGCGGCATTGGCGGCGAAAACATCGATGGCGCCTATGCCTGCATGAAGTATTTCCAGTCGCTGACCAACGACAACAACATGGAATTCGTCAAAGCCTTCAAAGAGATGTGGGGCGAAGACATGGTGATCGGCGACGTGACCCAGGCTGCTTATCTTGGCCCGTGGCTGTGGAAAGCCGCCGTTGAAGCCGCCGGCTCGTTCGACGTCGATAAGGTGCGCGCCGCCACTCCGGGTATCGAGCTGACCTCGGCCCCCGAAGGCTATGTGAAAGTGCACGAAAACCATCACCTGTGGTCCAAGACCCGCGTCGGTCTGGCCAAGCCGGACGGCCAGTACGAGGTGGTGTTCGAAACCGCCGATCTGGTCGAGCCCGATCCCTTCCCCGAGGGTTACCAGTAAGTCGTCATCCTCCCTTGGGTGGCCCGGCTCGCGACAGGCGGGCCACCTCTTTTCATGACATCCACTGACTGGCCACAGGAGCGAAACTGATGTTTTCCGACTATTCCATGAGCGAGCTGGGCGCGATCTTTGCCATGCAAGGTTTCGCGGGGCTCATCCTCTTTTCCGTCTTTGTCCTCATGGCGCTGGGACTGGCGATCATTTTTGGCCAGATGGGCGTGATCAACATGGCCCATGGCGAGTTCATGATCCTGGGCGCCTATGTCACTTATTTGATGTCGAACCTGTTTTCGACCTACATGCCGGCGCTGTTCAGCGCCTATTTCTTTGTGGCGATGATATTAGCGTTCATAGTGTCAGGGGCCTTAGGGCTGCTGGTGGAATGGGCCATGATCCGGCACCTGTATAAACGTCCTTTGGATACGCTGCTGGCCACCTGGGGCCTCAGCCTGATCCTGCAACAGGTCTATCGCAGCGTGTTCGGCGCGCGCGAAGTGGGCGTAACCATTCCCGACTGGATGATGGGCTCGATGCCGGTGACGGACATGATCGAGGTGCCGATCAACGGGATTTTCGTGATGGTGCTGGCGGTCGGTATCTCGGCGGCTGTCTACATCCTGATGTTCAAATCCACCTGGGGCCGTCAGGTCCGCGCGATCAACCAGAACCGCGTGATGGCGGGTGCTGTGGGTATCAACACCGAATGGACGGACCGTCTGACCTTTGGCATCGGTTGCGGGGTCGCGGGCGTGGCAGGATCGGCCTTTACCATGATCGGGTCCACCGGCCCGACGGCGGGGCAGCTTTATATCGTCGATACGTTCCTTGTGGTCGTCTTTGGCGGCGCGGCAAGCCTGCTGGGCACCATCGCCAGCGCCTTCTCGATCAGCCAGGCCCAGTCGATCATGGAGTTCTTCCTGTCCGGCTCGATGGCCAAGGTTCTGACGCTGCTGACCGTTGTGGGCATCCTGATGATCCGCCCGCAAGGCCTGTTCGCCATGAAACTGCGCAAATAACCGGAGGCCGCAATGGAAACGTCCAACCGCTTTCTTTCCCGTTCCGAACTGATTGGCTTTGCCGTCCTTGCCGTCGTCATCTTTGTCGTCCTACCGATGGCGCTGGATACCTTTCGTCTGAACCTGTTCGGCAAGTACCTGACCTATGCCTTCGTCGCCATCGGGCTGGTGCTGTGCTGGGGGGCTGGGGGTATCCTCAGCCTGGGCCAGGGCGTGTTTTTCGGGCTGGGGGGCTATTGCATGGCGATGTTCCTCAAGCTCGAAGCCTCGACGCCTGAAAACACCGCGATCCAGTCCACGCCGGGCATTCCGGACTTTATGGACTGGAACCAGCTGACCGCTCTGCCTGGCTGGTGGGAGCCCTTCCACAGCCTGACCTTTGCCCTGATTGCGGTGGTCGCGGTACCGGTGGCCTTTGCCTTTATCATTGGGGTGGCGATGTTCACCCGGCGGGTGGGCGGCGTGTATTTCGCCATCATCACCCAGGCCTTTGCCGCGATCCTTACGATCCTGATCATTGGCCAGCAGGGCTATACCGGGGGCGTCAACGGCATCACCGACCTGCGTACGCTTCTGGGTTGGGACATCCGCACCGACGAGGCCAAAGAGATCCTGTATTTCGTCAATGGCGTGCTGCTGTTCGCGGTGCTTCTGGCGGCGCAATACGTGCGAAAATCCAAGCTGGGCCGTCTGCTGATCGCCATGCGCGACCAAGAGGACCGGGTGCGCTTCTCGGGCTACAACGTCGCGAATTTCAAGATCTTTGTCTTCTGTCTGGGCGCGGCTTTTGCCGGGATCGGCGGGGCGATGTTCACGCTGCAGGTTGGCTTTATGTCGCCCACGCTGGTTGGCATCGTGCCCTCGATCGAGATGGTGATTTTCTGCGCTGTCGGCGGACGGATTTCGATCCTGGGCGCGGTCTATGGAGCGTTGGCGGTGAACTGGGCGAAAACCACGTTCTCCGAAAGCTTCCCCGAGTTGTGGCTCTTGGGATTGGGCGGATTGTTCATCGCGGTCGTGATGTTCTTTCCCAACGGTCTGGCAGGCATCTACGCCGACCACATCGCCCCACGCATCGCCAAGCTGTTCAAAAAGTCCTCGGACGTTGATCTGCCTGGCAGCGCCAAAACCCCCGCCGAATAAGGAGAGCCTACATGTCTGTTCACAACCCAAATTTCGTGTTGGCGGTCGAGGGGCTGACGGTGTCCTTTGATGGGTTCAAGGCGGTCAACGACCTGAGCTTTTACGTCGAACCCAACGAATGCCGCGTGATCATCGGCCCCAACGGGGCGGGCAAAACCACGGTGTTGGACCTGATCTGCGGCCGGACCAAGGCCACCTCGGGTTCGGTTGATTTCAAGGGGCACGAGCTGCTGTCCATGCGTGAGGATCAGATCGTGCATGCCGGGGTGGGGCGCAAATTCCAGACTCCCTCGGTCTATGAAGATCTGACCGTGTTTGAGAATTTGGAACTCAGCTATCCCAAGGGGCATGGCGTGTTCGGAGCGCTGACCTTCCGCCGGGATGACCCGGTGAAAACCCGGATCAAGGAAATCGCCGAGACGATTTTTCTGGACGATCAGCTGGACGAAAAAGCCGCCTATCTGAGCCACGGCCAGAAGCAGTGGCTTGAGATTGGGATGCTGCTGATTCAGGACCCTGAACTGCTGATGCTGGACGAACCGGTCGCTGGCATGTCCGTGGCCGAACGCAAGAAAACCGCAGAGCTGCTGAACCGGATCATCAAGGACCGCTCGGTCATCGTGATCGAACACGACATGGGTTTCGTCGAAGATATCGCCACCCGCGTCACCGTCCTGCACCAGGGCAAAACCCTGTCCGAAGGCTCGATGGAGCGGGTGCAGAATGATCCCAAAGTCATCGAAGTTTACCTAGGCCACTAAGGAGAAATCACATGCTGGATGTAAGCGAACTGCGCGCGGCCTATGGAGAATCCGAGGTGCTGCACGGGCTGGATCTAAAGGTCAAACCCGGCGAAATCGTCGCCATCATGGGGCGCAACGGCATGGGCAAGACCACGCTGATGAAAACCCTGATGGGGATCGTTCCGGAAAAATCCGGGGCGGTCTCGGTGGGGACGGATCCGGTAACGGGGCTGAAATCTCATCAACGCGTCGCCAAGGGTATCGCCTATGTGCCGCAGGGGCGGATGATTTTCTCGGCCATGACGGTGCAGGAAAACGTGGAAACGGGGCTGACGGTGACGGGCAGCAAAAAGGTGCCTGACGACATCTATGAACTGTTCCCCGTGCTGCTGGAGATGAAATCACGCCGGGGCGGCAACCTGTCGGGCGGGCAACAGCAACAGCTGGCGATTGCCCGCGCGCTGGCCTCTAACCCCAAGGTGCTGCTGCTGGATGAGCCGACCGAAGGCATCCAGCCCTCGATTATTCGCGAAATGGCTCGCACCCTGCGCAAGATCCGTGACCAGAAGGGCCTGTCGATCATCGTTTCGGAACAAGTGCTTAGCTTCGCTTTGGATGTCGCTGACCGGGTGATGGTCATCGAGAACGGCCAGTTTGTACACGACAGCCCGCGCGACGGCATCGACGAGGCGAAGGTCTCGAAATTCCTCTCCGTTTAATCAAAGAAAGGACAGTAACATGGCAGATACGCTGATTTCGGTGGACCTGAGCGAAAGCCCACACACCAATGAGAACGTACACAACAGGTGGCACCCCGACATTCCGATCAACGTCTGGGTCGAACCTGGCGACGATTTCAAGATCGAGACCTATGACTGGACCGGCGGCCAGATCAAGAACGACGACGACGCCAGTGACGTGCGCGACGTGGAACTGGAGCAGGTGCACTATCTGTCCGGTCCTATCGGTGTCAAAGGGGCCGAGCCGGGCGACCTGCTGGTCGTGGAAATCCTGGACATCGGCGCCAAGGAAGAAAGCCAGTGGGGCTTTAATGGCTTCTTTTCGAAACAGAATGGCGGCGGTTTCCTGACCGAGCATTTCCCCGAAGCGCAGAAATCCATCTGGGATTTCGAAGGCATGTTCACCAAATCGCGCCACGTGCCCGGCGTGAAATATGCCGGCCTGATCCACCCCGGTCTGATCGGCTGTCTGCCCGATCGAAAGATGCTGGACATGTGGAACGAGCGTGAAACCGCGCTGTTCAATACCGATCCCGATCGCACGCCGCCACTGGCTGCGCTGCCGAATACCCAAAGCGCACATATGGGCGCGATGAAGGGCGATGAACGCGCCGCCGCCGCCGCCGAAGCCGCCCGCACCGTGCCCCCGCGCGAACATGGCGGCAACTGCGACATCAAGGACCTGAGCCGCGGGTCGAAGATCTATTTCCCGGTTTATGTGGATGGCGCGGGTCTTTCGATGGGGGATCTGCACTTCAGCCAGGGCGATGGCGAGATTACCTTCTGCGGGGCCATTGAAATGGCCGGTTGGCTGCACCTGAAGGTCAGCCTGATCAAAGAGGGCATGTCGAAATACGGTGTGAAAAACCCGATCTTCAAACCCTCGCCGATCACTCCGAAATATGATGACTACCTGATTTTCGAGGGCATCAGCGTCGATGAGGCTGGCACCCAACACTATCTGGACGTCCATATTGCGTATCGTCAGGCCTGTCTGAACGCGATCGAGTATCTGAAGAAGTTCGGCTATTCCGGCGCGCAGGCCTATGCGATTTTGGGCACGGCGCCTGTGCAGGGACATATCTCGGGCGTGGTGGATATTCCGAACGCCTGTGCCACGCTGTGGCTGCCCACGGATATCTTCGAATTTGATGGCATGATGCCTAATCCGGATGGTCCGACCAAGTTCCTGGATGGTTCGGTCGACATTCCGCTGGCCCCTGATCTGTAAGGCAACCGGGGCGGCGGACCCTGCCGCCCCATCACGAACAAAGGACACCCCAATGCCCGTCTATGAATACTGGTGCGATGATTGCGGCCCGTTTGAATCCTTGGTGCCGATGTCGAAATTCTCGGAACCCTGTGCCTGTCCGGTCTGCGCGCTGCCCGCGCCGCGCGTGATGATGACCGCGCCGAAACTCTCTGTCATGGATTCAGGCCGCCGCCATGCGCACGAAACCAACGAACGCAGCGCAGACAGCCCGCGTAAGTCCTCGCATGGGCCGGGATGTGGTTGCTGCGGGGGCGGAGAAAAGAAGAATTCGAAGACCCTGTATCGGCCCGACGGATCGAAAAGCTTTCCAACCAAGCGGCCTTGGATGATTTCCCACTGATGCGCCGCTACGGCCAGTCCGAGAAGCCGCGCCGCAGCTCGGTCAGGTCGTCGCCGTCCGGTCGCGAGACGATGGCTCGGTAAGCGCCGGGGGACATGTCGGTCCGGCGCTTGAAAAAATGGCTGAACCGTGTTGCGTCGGCAAAGCCAAGATCCGCGGCAATCTTTTTCAACGGCGAGCCCGAGTTTTCCAGCCGGGCCTTGGCCTCGGCGGTCATGCGTTCGTGCGCAAGTTCGGCCGGGCTGCGGCCGGTTTCACGTTTGCAGATCCGGTGCAGGCGGTCATAGTCCACACCCAGTTCGTCCGCGTAGCGCGCGATTTGCCAGTGGTCGCGGTAGTGCAATTCGACCAGGTGGCGGAATTGGCGTAAGATGCTGGTCTGTTCAGGGCCTGCCTCGGCGGCGACGGCCTGATGCGTTCTGAGGGCGCAGATGAACATGAGACGCAGATAGGCGGCCAGCGACATGGGCGAGCGGCGCTCGGGGGTGGCCAGTTCATCGTTGAACCATTGGATCAAAGCAAGCACCTGTTCGTGATCAGCAGGTTGGTCCAGCGCGGCGACAAAGGGTTTTTCGGCCAACATCCGCAGATGCACGGATTCAGCGCGCGCGCCGATGGCATCCAGAATAATAGTATCGCTTAGCCCCAACACCGTCGCCCGCGACCCGGCGCCCAAGCGCAGGGGCGGGCTTTGCTCGGGTGGCCAGTAACACAGGGCAGGGCCCGTGGTGGCGGCTTCGGATTCGTCTGTCACCAGCGTCCCGCGTTCCAGAAACAGCAGCCGGGCATATCCATGGGGCAGACTGGCGCGCAGCATCTGGTCGTGCAGGGCTTCGCGTTCGATTTGCAGCGTGGCATAGCCGTCTTTCATAGCGTCTTCCAGAAAATAACAATAAATGCCCAGAATCGAGCATTACATGTCAGTATACTGGCAAGCTACGCTTACTCAAGGGAGGTCGGGCCCAGCCCGAAAACGGAATGACGCTTACTCGGATGATGCAAAGCGAGCAGCGAGCGCTGCTGGTCGAGCGCAAAAGCCCCATTGATGGGCGGATTGTCAGCGCTGAGATCGCGCTGGACAAAACGCAAAGCTTGGATGTGGTCGCGCAAGCGGCGGCAGCCTTTCCTGCGTGGTCGTCCCTGGCGGCGGCTCAGCGCGCGGAACTGCTTAGCCGAGCCGCCGATGTTCTGGAATCGCGCCGCGAAGATTTCCACGCGGCCCTGTCCGAAGAGATCGGTGCTCCGTCCAAGTGGGTCCATACGAATATCTCGTTTGCGGCGTCAATCCTGCGCCAGGTTGGTGTCTACGCGGACGAGGCCGAGAAGACCGAGACGCTGCAGGAAACGCGTGACATCACCAGCCAGGCCGTGCGTGTGCCATGCGGCGTTTGTCTGGGTATCTCGCCGTGGAATGCACCGCTGGTGCTGGGGTTCCGCGCCGTGGCCGCGCCGTTGCTTTGTGGGAATACGGTATTACTGAAGGGTTCGGATTTTGCGCCGCGTACGCTGCGGCTGATCGGAGAGGTGTTTGATCAGGCCGGGTTCCCCCAAGGCGTGATGACCCCAATATTGACCCGCGCCGAGGACAGCGAGGAAATCGTCGAGGCATTGATCGCCTCGCCCGTGGTGCGGCGGGTGAATTTCACCGGGTCCACCCGCGTGGGCCAGCGCGTGGCCGAGCTGTGTGCGAAATACCTTAAGCGGCCCCTGCTGGAGCTGGGCGGACAATCGACGATGCTGGTGCTGGAGGACGCCGATCTGGATCACGCTGCCCGCGAGGCATTGCGCGGGGCCTATCTGAACCAGGGGCAGGTCTGCATGTCTACCGAGCGGCTGATCGTGGCCGCCCCCATCGCTGATGCCTTTGCCGCAAAGCTCGAGGCCCTGCGCGCGCAACTCAGCCTGGGCGATCCGCGCCTGCCCGAAACCGATGTCGGCCCTGTGATCAGCCACGCTGCGGCCGAGCGTATCGCAGGGCTAATCAGCGACGCGCTGTCCAAGGGAGCGCGTCTGGTCGGCGGCGGCGGCGTTCAGGGGAACAGCGTTGAACCGACCCTTCTGGACGCGATCGAGCCGGACATGCGCGTCTATCACGAAGAGGTTTTCGGCCCGCTTGTGTCGATGACCCGCGTGGTTAACGATCTTGAGGCGATCACTATCGCCAATGACAGCGAATACGGGCTGGTCTGTTCCGTCTTCAGCACGGATATGGCGCGCGCGCGGAACGTGGCGGACCAGTTGCACAGCGGTATCTGCCACATCAACCGCGCGACCTTTGACGATACCCCTCATGCCCCCTTTGGTGGCGTGAAATCCAGCGGCTACGGCCGGTTCGGGGGCCGCTGGGGCATTCATGAATTCACAGAATTGCGCTGGATGACCAGCGCAGAACCGACCTGATCTCAGGTCTTCAAAGGAAATATCGGGAGGAAACTATGACCTTTGACAAGATACGCCGTAAAATGGTGATCGGCACCGGGGCTGCCCTTGGACTTTCGACCCTGATGGCCACGACCGCCCTGGCCCAGGAACCGATCAAATTTGGTGTCGTTGCTCACCTGACAGGCCCGCTGGCCGGGGGCGAGGCTGTGACCCATACGCCGAACATCGAACTGTGGGCCAAGCAGGTGAACGACCGTGGCGGCCTGAAAGTCGATGGCGAAATGCGCCCGATCGAAGTGATCACCTATGACGACAAGACCAACCCGTCCGAGCATATCAAGGCCGTGCAGCGCCTGGCGACCCAGGATAAGGTTGACTTCATGCTGTCGCCCTATGGCACCGGGTTCAACATCGCAGCGGCCCCGATCTATGCCAAGTATGACTTCCCGCTGGTTGCCGTCAGCGCGATCACTGACAAACAGCCCGAGTTGTCCAAGCGGTTCCCCAACATGTTCTTCACGCTGGGGTCCACCACTGGGTTTGTTGAAGGCGTGCGTGATACGCTGACCAAAATGCGGGACGCAGGCACCATCGGCAACAAGATCGCCATGGTGAACGTCGCGGATGCCTTTGGGATCGAGCTGGCCGACAAGGCGCGCCCCATCCTGGCCGAGGCAGGGTTCGAGATTGTCTATGACAAATCCTATCCCTTGGGCACGCCAGATATCTCGCCCGTGGTGAAGGGCGCCAAGGCGTCTGAACCCGATGCGTTTGTGGCCTGGTCCTATCCGCCGGACACCTTCGCGCTGACCGAACAGGCGATCATTGAAGATTTCAGCGTCAAGGCGTTCTACACCGCTGTGGCAACCGCCTTCCCGGCCTATGCGGGCAAGTTCGGATCCAAGATCAACGGAAACCTGGGCGCAGGCGGTGTGAACCCTGACACCCCGGCCATGAAGGAATACCGCATGGCCCACAAAGAGGTGACCGGAAAAGAGGCCGATTACTGGGCCTCGGCCACGTATTATTCCAGCCTCCAGGTACTAGAACAGGCGATCGAAGCCGTGGGAACCGTCGACCGTAAGGCGACCGTGGACTACATCAAGAACAACAGCTTCGACACCGTGATCGGCACCATTAGCTTTGACGAGAACAACAACTCGGAACGCTACTGGTCGGTCGGTCAGTGGGAAAACGGCGTGTTCCGCGCGGTGGCTGACACCGGGATGGGCGACTCGGTCGCTGCCACGCCCAAAGACGGCTGGAAATAATTCCACAACCTTTGCTGCCCGGCCGCATCTGGCCGGGTAGCCTCCTCAAATCAGGCGAAAATATTATGGATATCCTCATATCCGGGCTGCTGCTGGGCGGCACCTATGCGCTTATGGCCATGGGTCTGAACCTGCAATACGGCGTCGCGCGCATCATGAACCTTGCCAATGGCGAAATGCTGGTCCTGGGTGGACTGGCCGCGTTCTGGCTGTTCACCGTGTCTGCCCTCAGCCCCATTCTGACTGCGGTGATCATCGCGCCCCTGGCCTTTGCCGGGAACTGGCTGCTGTACCGCTATCTTCTGCTGCCGCTGGTGCGCCGTGCCAAGACCCAGGGCCAGCTCGAGGTTGACTCGATTCTGGCCACCTTTGGCATGAGCTTTGCGCTGGTGGGCATCATGGTCTCGCTGCATGGCGAGTACTTTACCTATTCCTACCTGGCCACGCCGTTTTCGGTCCTGGGCAGCACCGTGGCGCTGAACAGGCTGGTGGCCTTTGGACTGGCCGTGCTGATCGGCGGCGCGCTGTATTACTGGCTGAATCACACCTATAAGGGCACCGCCGTCCGCGCCGTGTCTGTCAGCACCGAGGCCGCCGGTCTGGTCGGCATCAACGTTGATAAAGTGTCCGCGCTGGCCTTTGCGCTGGGCGGGGCCGTGACCGCGATGGGCGGTGCGCTGATTTCCACCTTCATCACGTTGGATGCCTCGGTTGGGGTGATTTTCACCATGAAGGCGCTGATCATCATCATCATGGGCGGTGTCGGCGACATCCGGGGTGCGATCATCGCTGCGTTGATCCTGGGGTTGGTGGAAACCACTGTGGCCACGGTCGTTGACCCCGGCCTGACGCTGGTGGCGGCTTACGTGATCTTCCTTGGTATCCTGCTGTTCCGCCCGCAGGGCCTGTTCGGGAGGCGCGCATGAAACCTGCTGAGATGAAAAACCTTGGCCTTGGTGCCGTGTTGGCCGCACTGGCCGCGGTGGTGCCACTGGTGGCGGATGGCTATTGGCTGTCGATTGCAACCACCGCGATGATGTATATCGCGCTGTCCACTAGCTGGGCGCTGTTTTCCGGGCCGACGCATCTGATTGCGCTGTCTACTGGCGCGTTCTTTGGCGTTGGGGGCTATTTGGTTGGCTCTGGCATGAGCGATTATTACCAGAGCTTCTGGACCATGGCCTTGATTGCGCCCATCGTTGCGACGGTGCTGGCGTTGCTGATCGGGCTGGCCACGCTGCGTCTGTCAGGGGTCTATTTCGTGATCTTCACGCTGGGCCTGGCCGAGATGATCCGCAATCTGGTCAGCTGGGTGCAGAACAACTTCCTTGGATCGCGCGGCCTGTATGTGCTGACCGATTTCGGCGAGGAGCATATCTATTGGATGCTTCTGGCCGTGGCCGTTGTGGTCTTTGTCATGGGCTGGTGGATCAACCGCTCGCGGCTGGGTTTTGCCCTGCGCATCATCGGCAATGACGAAGAGGTTGCCCGCCATGTCGGGATCAACACCGCATGGTCCAAGGTGATCCTGTTCATGTCCACCGGGTTCTTTGCGGCATTGGTGGGGGCCATCGTGGCGCCACGCTATTCTTACATCGAGCCCAATGTCGTCTTCTCGCCCGAGCTTAGCTTTCTGGTGGTGATCATGGCGCTGCTTGGGGGCGTGCATCGCTTGTGGGGGCCGCTTGTCGGCGTCATCCCCTTCACCTTGCTGTGGGAGGCGATCACGATCTCGTTCCCGAACTCGACCACGTTGTTCCTGGGCCTGTCGTTCCTGCTGATCGTCTACCTGATCCCGAACGGCTTTGTCGGTCTCTTCGAGCAACTCAAACGGAGGGCGGCGAAATGAGCAGGACCATTCTGAATGTATCAGGGCTGACCAAGCGCTTCGGCGGGCTGGTGGCTGTCAACGACCTGAGCTTTGACGTCCGCGAACACGAGGTTATGGGCATCATCGGCCCCAATGGGTCGGGCAAGTCTACAACGATGAACCTGATCTCGGGGGCGTTGAAACCCACCAGCGGAACCATCGTTCTGGAAGGCCACGACCTTACCCCGCTGCCACCGCACAAAATTGCGCGGTTCGGTGTGGCGCGGACCTTTCAACTGGTGCGCATTCTGCCGGGGATGACCGTGATGGAAAATGTCATTGCCGGTGCCGCCTTTGCACATAAACCCCGCTGGGGAAGCGAAGCCGAAGACTTTGCCAGTGCTCTACTGGACCGGCTGGAGCTGGGCGACAAGAAGAACCAAGGCATGGATAGCCTGACATACATCGATCAAAAGCGACTGGAGCTGGCCCGTGCGCTGGCCTCGGAACCCGAAATCCTGTTGCTGGATGAATGGCTGGCCGGGCTGAACCCAAGCGAGCTGCGGATCGGGATCGACCTGATTTCCGGGCTGCGCAAGGAAGGCCGGACCATCATTCTGGTCGAACATGTGATGGATGCGATCCGCTCGCTTTGTGATCGCTGCGTGGTGATGAACTCGGGCGCGAAAATTGCCGAAGGGACGCCGGCCGATGTTCTGTCGGACCCGCAGGTTATCCGCGCCTATCTGGGGGACGAATGATGCTGACGATTGAAAACCTGACTGTCTCTTATGGGCTGCACCGCGCGCTGGGCGGCGTCAGCCTGACCGTCTCGCCGGGCGAAATCGTGGTGATGCTGGGCGCGAACGGGGCGGGCAAAAGCTCGCTTCTGCGGGCCGTTGCAGGCATTTGCGAGGGCGACACCTCGGGGCGCATCGATCTGAGCGGCAAAGACCTGTTGTCCCGCAAACCCGACGAAATCGTCGAGGCCGGAATTGCCTTTGTCCCCGAGGGGCGCGGCATTTTTGGGGATCTTTCGGTCTGGGAAAATCTGATGCTGGGCGCTTATTCCCAGCGTGCCCGTGCGGCCAAACAGGACAATCTGGCCGCCGTACTGGAGCTGTTCCCCAAACTGGCCGAGCGCAAGACACAAATCGCGCGCACCATGTCGGGCGGTGAACAGCAGATGGTCGCAATCGGGCGGGCGATGATGTCCAACCCCGAAATCCTGATGCTGGACGAGCCGTCCCTTGGCCTGTCCCCGCTTCTTAGCAAAGAGCTGTTCGGCAACCTGTCCAAAATCCGCGCGACGGGGATGGGCGTGCTGTTGGTCGAACAAAACGCCAAGCAAAGCCTGGCCATCGCTGATCGGGGATACCTGATCGAAAACGGTGAGATCACCGGCGAAAATGCCGCCCAGGCCATGCTGAACGATCCGGCCGTGCAAGCGGCCTATCTGGGTGGAGGCGCCCAGACGGAACATACCCAAAAGGAGAGAACGAATGTTTGAGGGAAAAAAGATCATCGTGACCGGGGTGTCCTCGGGGATTGGTCAGGAAACGGCCAAGCAGCTGAAGGCCCAGGGGGCGACCGTCATCGGTGTTGACCGCAACCCGCCCAGCGTTGATCTGGACGCATTTCATCAGGTGGACCTGATGGACGAAGCCGCGCTGGACGCTCTGATCGAAGAGTTGAAGGCCGTCAAAGCCGATGGCCTGGCCAACATCGCCGGTGTTCCGCCGACTGCGCCCGTCGAAACCGTTGTGACGGTGAACCTGGTGGCGCTGAAACGCCTGACCCTGGGTCTGGTCGACAGCCTGGCTGATGGTGCCTCGATCGTGAACCTGGCGTCGTTGGCCGGGATCGGCTGGGAAGGTGAGGTCGCCAAGATCAAGGCCGCCGAAGGTCTGGATCACGCAGGTGTTCCGGCTTTCTGTGCGGCGCAGGAAATCACCGCTGACACCAGCTATTTCTATACCAAACAGGCGCTGGTGGCCTGGACTCACGAAAACCGCTGGACCTGGCGCGATCGCGGCATCCGCATGAACGCCGTCAGCCCCGGCCCGGTGGACACGCCGATTCTCAA
The DNA here is from genome assembly GCF_965218685.1 of Thalassovita sp. Taxonomy (GTDB): domain Bacteria; phylum Pseudomonadota; class Alphaproteobacteria; order Rhodobacterales; family Rhodobacteraceae; genus Thalassobius. The sequence continues at coordinate 1,900,504 of NZ_OZ244657.1, forward strand.
GGACTTCCTGGAAACCCTGGGCGAGCGCGCCGAGGAAGACATGAAGATCATGGACCGCCCCGGCACCCCCACCGATATCGCCCCAGTGGTGGTGTTCCTGCTGAGCGACGGCTCGGTCTGGCTGCGCGGGGTAAACATCGCCACCGATGGCGGCATGCGCGCGCATATCGACGCCACCTCGAATGGTTTGAACTGATTTAGAAGGAAAAGAGACATGAGCATTTCCATGTTGATTGGCGGCCAGGATGTCGCCGCACTGGACGGGTCAACCTTTGACCGTCTGGACCCGGTAACCGGAGAGGTTGCCACCACTGCCCCGGCAGCCAAGGCAGCCGATGCACAAGCTGCAGCCAAGGCAGCGGCAGCGGCCTTTCCTGCGTGGTCGAAAACCAGCCCTGCCGAACGTCGCGCCGTGCTGATGAAAGCAGCGGACGAGCTGGAGGCGATGGCGCCCGAGATCATCGCCATCACCACCAGCGAAACCGGCGCCACCGCGCCCTGGACCGGCTTTAACTGCATGCTGGCCGCCGGCATGCTGCGCGAGGCCGGCGCCATCACCACGCAAATCACGGGCGAGATCATCCCGGCCAACAAACCCGGCACGCTGGCCATGGCACAGCGCAAACCTCTGGGCGTCTGCCTTGGCATCGCGCCGTGGAACGCGCCGATCATTCTGGGCACCCGCGCCGTGGCGACTGCGATCGCTTGTGGCAACACCGCGATCCTGAAAGCCTCTGAACTGTGCCCGGCCACCCATCTGGCCATTGGCGAGGCCTTCCGCCGCGCCGGTGCCCCCGATGGGGTGATGAACGTGGTGACCAACGCCCCCGAGGATGCTGCCGAAGTAGTCGGCGCTCTGATCGCGGCCCCCGAGGTGCGCCACATCAACTTCACCGGTTCGACCGGGGTGGGGCGGATCATTGCGCAAACCGCCGCGACCCATCTGAAGCCCGTCCTGCTGGAACTGGGCGGCAAGGCGCCTCTGGTCATTCTGGATGACGCTGATGTCGAGGCCGCAGTGAACGGTGCTGCCTTCGGGGCCTTCATGAACCAGGGCCAGATCTGCATGTCCACTGAACGGATCATCGTGCACGAGGGCATCGCGGACGAGTTCATCGCCGCTTTTGCCGCCAAGGCCAACGCTCTGCCCGCTGGCAACCCGCGTGATCAGGTGGTGCTGGGCTCGCTTGTCACGCCCGAGGCGGCCGAAAAGATGGACGCGATCATCGCCGATGCCACCGCCAAGGGCGGCAAGGTTATCGCCGGGGGCAAGCGCGACGGCTCGGTCGTCGAGGCTACGTTGATCGACAACGCCACGCCCGACATGACGATCTATGCCAAGGAAAGCTTTGGCCCGGTCAAGCCGATCATCCGCGTGAAGGACGATGAAGAGGCGATCCGCGTGGCCAATGACACCGAATACGGCCTGTCCGCCGCTGTCTACAGCCAGGATATCCAGCGTGCGATGTCCGTGGCTGACCGGATCGAAAGCGGTATCTGTCATATCAACGGCCCGACCGTCGCGGACGAGGCTCAGATGCCCTTCGGGGGCGTCAAGGACTCGGGTTATGGCCGGTTTGGTGGCAAGGCGGGGATCGACTCGTTTACCTCGGTGCGCTGGGTAACGATCGAGGATCCGCATCAGCATTTCCCGTTCTGATCTGAATTGAACGAACAAACCGGGGCCGCTCCATTTCTGGAGCGGCCCTGTGCGTTATGGCGGGCTGAATTGGGCCGTCGGGCCCTTAGCCTCCCTTGACCTTACGACGAAACCGCGAGATTTTTCCTGACAGGAAAGAAATCACCCCGGTTTGGGTGAACAGTGAAAGGTGACCCCATGCCATCCAAGTCTGCCGCCGCAAAGGCAAAGCTGTCTCAGAACCCTCACGCAGTGAAGGAACCGCGCGAGAAGAACCTTGAGGTGGCCATCGGGCGGCAGGTGCGCGAGCTGCGCAAACGGCAGCGGATGACGGGGTCAGATCTGGCCGCGCAAACGGGGCTGTCGGTGGGGATGCTGTCCAAGATCGAGAACGGGGTAATCTCGCCATCGCTGAACACGCTGCAAATGCTGGCCGATGCGCTGCGGGTGCCGCTGATCCAGTTGTTTTCCGGCTTCGAAGAACCCCGTGGTGCCATGCATGTGAAAGCGGGCGAGGGGGTCGAGATCGAACGCGCCGGCACCCGCGCGGGCCATCAATACCAACTGCTGGGGCATATCGGTTCGAATAACTCGGGTGTGGTGGTCGAGCCCTATCTGATCGAACTGACCGACGCCAGCGACCGTTTTCCGGCGTTTCAGCACGAGGGGATGGAGATGCTGTATATGTTGGAGGGGCGCGTCAGTTATCGCCACGGTGATCAGATCTATGACATGGAGCCGGGGGACAGCCTGTTGTTCGACGCCGATTCCCCCCATGGCCCCGAAGAACTGCTGGAACTGCCAGCCAAATACCTTTCGATCATCAGCTATCCCCAGCAGAAATAGCCCGCAGACCGCGGTTTGATCCGGGTTTTGCTCAGAAATTAGGCAATTCCCTGCGTAGGCAAAAATTATTCTCCACGGGAAAGAAATTGTCTTGAAGGGCAAATTTATTTCCTGATAGGCAAGTCTCGACGACAAGAAGTCGAAACGAGACGGAGAACACTATGTGCGGCATTGTTGGCCTCTTCCTGAAAAAGGAAGCCATGCGCCCTCAGCTGGGGAACCTGCTGACGGACATGCTTATCACCATGACTGATCGCGGCCCTGATAGTGCGGGGATCGCCATCTACGGGGATGAAGTTGAAGGTAGCGTGAAAATCACGGTGCAATCGGATACCCCCGAATCGGCCTTTGCCGAGCTGGACGGGGCGCTGACCTCGGTCATTCATGCGCCGGTGACGATGCGGGTGGTGGACACCCACGCCGTGCTGATCGTCCCGGCCGAGGTCGAGGACAAGGCCATTGCCGCACTTGAGGAAAAAGGTCTGCGGATCATGGGCTCGGGCGTGTCGATGGAGATCTACAAAGAGGTTGGTCTGCCAAAGGATGTCGCCGCGCGGTTCGGTCTGCGTGACATGGGTGGCAGCCACGGGATCGGCCACACTCGCATGGCCACCGAAAGCGCCGTGACGACCATGGGCGCGCACCCGTTCTCGACCGCTGATGACCAGTGCCTGGTGCACAACGGGTCGCTGTCGAACCACAACCAGATGCGCCGTAAGCTGGCGAAAAAGGGCGTTTTTACCCGCAGCGAAAACGATACCGAGGTCGGCGCGGCCTATATCAGCTCGCGCATCGCCGATGGTGCCAGCTTGGGCGAAGCGCTGGAAGGCACGATCGAGGATCTGGACGGGTTTTTCACCTTCGTGACCGGCACCAAGAACGGGTTTGGCGTGGTCCGTGACCCGATCGCCTGTAAGCCCGCCGTCATGGCCGAAACCGAAGATTATGTCGCTTTTGCAAGCGAATACCGGGCTTTTGCCGATCTTCCGGGGATCGAGGACGCGAAAGTCTGGGAACCCGAACCCGCCACCGTCTATTTCTGGGAGCGTTGAGACATGGAAACGATTGATATGGCGCAAACCCCGCTGCGCGAGCTGAACTCGGCCTTGCAGACTGCCGCCAAGGACAGCGCGAACACCGCTTACGTGATCGAAAACCCGCGCGGCTCTCATGCGGTGGCCTGTGGTCTGGATGGCCCTCTGTCGGTGACCGTCAAGGGCTCGACCGGGTATTACTGCGCGGGCATGAACAAAGAGGCATCCGTCACCGTCGAAGGGTCCGCCGGGCCGGGTGTCGCGGAAAACATGATGTCAGGCGTCGTGACCATCGAAGGTGACGCCAGCCAATACGCCGGGGCCACGGGCCATGGCGGGCTGCTGAACATCAAGGGCAATGCGTCCTCGCGCTGTGGGATTTCCATGAAGGGGATCGACATCGTGGTGCATGGCAACATCGGCCACATGTCCGCCTTCATGGCGCAAAAGGGCAATCTGGTCGTGCTGGGCGATGCTGGGGACGCGCTAGGCGACAGCCTGTACGAGGCACGTCTGTTCGTGCGCGGCAACGTGAAATCGCTGGGCGCGGACTGCATCGAAAAGGAAATGCGCCCCGAGCATATCGAGATCCTGACCGATTTGCTGGCACGCGCCGGTGCGGATGCCAAACCCGAAGAGTTCAAACGCTACGGCTCGGCCCGCAAGCTTTACAACTTCAACATCGACCACGCTGGCGAATACTGAGGACATCCCCATGGACAAGACACCCAACACGATGCCGCGCCAATCTTGGACGTTTTCGAACGAGACCAACTCGGAAATTCGGCGCGCAGCTGCCACCGGCATTTACGACATTCGCGGCGGCGGGGCCAAGCGCAAGGTGCCGCATTTCGACGACCTGCTGTTCCTTGGCGCCTCGATGAGCCGCTACCCGCTGGAAGGCTATCGCGAGAAATGCGAAACCAAGGTGACGCTTGGCACGCGGTTTGCGAAAAAACCGATCGAGCTGGATATCCCGATCACCATTGCAGGCATGTCCTTCGGCTCGCTGTCCGGGCCCGCGAAAGAGGCTTTGGGCCGTGGCGCGACCTTGGCCGGGACCTCGACCACCACGGGCGATGGCGGCATGACCGAAGAGGAACGCGGCCATTCCGAAAAGCTGGTCTATCAATACCTGCCCAGCCGCTATGGCATGAATCCCGATGACCTGCGCCGCGCCGATGCGATCGAGGTGGTCGTGGGGCAGGGCGCCAAACCGGGCGGCGGCGGGATGCTGCTGGGTCAGAAGATCACCGAACGCGTCGCCGGAATGCGTTGCCTGCCCGAAGGGATCGACCAACGCTCGGCCTGTCGTCACCCCGACTGGACCGGCCCTGATGATCTGGAAATCAAGATTCTGGAACTGCGCGAGATCACCAACTGGGAAAAGCCCATCTACATCAAGGTCGGCGGCGCGCGTCCCTATTATGACACCGCTTTGGCGGTCAAGGCCGGCGCGGACGTGATCGTGCTGGACGGGATGCAGGGCGGCACTGCGGCAACGCAGGATGTGTTCATCGAACATGTCGGTCAGCCCACGCTAGCCTGTATCCGCCCCGCCGTTCAGGCCCTGCAGGACCTGGGTATGCACCGCGAGGTACAGCTGGTCGTCTCGGGCGGTATCCGGACAGGTGCCGATGTGGCCAAGGCTTTGGCTTTGGGCGCGGATGCGGTTTCCATCGGCTCGGCCGCGCTGATCGCCCTTGGGGATAACGATCCAAAATGGGAGTCCGAGTATCAGAAACTGGGCAGCACCACCGGCGCCTATGACGACTGGCACGAGGGCCGCGACCCGGCGGGCATCACCACGCAAGACCCCGAGCTGATGAAACGTCTGGACCCGGTCGAGGCTGGCCGCCGTCTGCGCAACTATCTGAACGTGCTGACGCTGGAATGCCAGACGCTGGCCCGTGCCTGCGGTCACAACCACGTCCATAACCTGGAACCCGAGGACCTGTGCGCCCTGACCATGGAGGCCGCCGCCATGGCGCAGGTCCCGCTGGCTGGCACCAACTGGTACCCCGGCAAACCCGGTTTCTAAACGCCAATCCGAGGGGCCACGTGCCCCTCGCAACCCACAGGGAATAGGTTAGACAAATGAGCAAACTTGCCAAATTCGCCGAGGATAAAGGCGTCAAATACTTCATGGTCTCGTACACCGATCTGTTCGGCGGACAGCGCGCCAAGCTGGTGCCCGCAGCCGCCATCGCAGATATGGAAGAAGACGGCGCAGGCTTTGCCGGTTTCGCCACCTGGTTCGATATGACGCCCGCGCATCCCGACATGCTGGCCGTGCCGGACCCGGACGCGGTGATCCAGCTGCCGTGGAAACCCGATGTCGCCTGGGTGCCCGCCGATTGCGTGATGGAGGGCTCTCCGGTCGAACAAGCCCCGCGTAACGTATTGAAAAAGCTGGTCGCAGAGGCCGCCGAGGCCGGGTTGCGCGTCAAAACCGGGATCGAGGCTGAGTTCTTTTTGCTGACCCCTGAGGGCGACAAAATCTCGGACCCGTTCGATACCGCCGAGAAGCCCTGCTATGATCAGCAGGCCGTCATGCGCCGCTATGACGTGATCGCCGAGATTTGCGATTACATGCTGGATCTGGGCTGGGGCCCCTATCAGAACGACCACGAGGACGCCAACGGCCAGTTCGAAATGAACTGGGAATTTGACGACGCGCTGGTCACCGCTGATCGCCACTCGTTCTTCAAGTTCATGGTCAAATCCGTCGCCGAAAAACACGGGCTACGCGCCACCTTCATGCCTAAACCCGTTGAAGGTCTGACTGGCAATGGCTGCCATGCGCATATCTCGGTCTGGGATCTGGATGGCAAGACCAACGCCTTTGCTGGCGATGCTGGCGGTCAGATCGGCGAGGTCGGCCTGTCCCCTCAGGGCGGGTATTTCCTGGGCGGCATCATGAAGCACGCCGAGGCGCTGGCCGCGATCACCAACCCCACCGTCAACAGCTATAAGCGGATCAACGCGCCGCGCACCATGTCGGGTGCGACCTGGGCGCCCAACACCGTTACCTGGACCGGCAACAACCGCACGCATATGGTGCGCGTTCCCGGCCCCGGCCGGTTCGAGCTGCGCCTGCCTGATGGCGCCGTGAACCCCTATCTGCTGCAGGCTGTGATCATCGCGGCGGGCTTGTCGGGTATCGGCTCCAAGGCGGACCCCGGTCCGCGCTATGACATCGACATGTATGCCGAAGGCCACACGATCAAGGACGCCCCCAAGCTGCCGCTGAACATGCTGGACGCAATCCGCGCCTATGATGCGGATGCCGAGCTGAAGGCGAAACTGGGCGACAGTTTCTCGGCTTCGTTCGTGAAGATGAAGCACCAGGAATGGAATGCCTTCGTTTCGCATTTCTCGAAGTGGGAAAAGGACAATACGCTGGACATCTAAGCCACGTTCCTTTGCAACAGAAAGACCTGAACCATGCGTTTCTCTGGTTTTCGCGTCCTCAAAGAGGCGCTAAGCGGCCACGAGGGCTGGAAACCCCTGTGGCGTGATCCTGACCCGAAACCCGCCTATGACTACGTGATCGTGGGCGGAGGCGGACACGGGTTGGCCACGGCCTATTATCTGGCGACTGAATTCCGTCAGGCCCGGATCGCAGTTCTGGAAAAGGGCTGGCTTGGGTCCGGCAATATCGGTCGGAACACGACCATCATCCGCTCGAATTATTTGCTGCCGGGCAACCAGCCTTTCTATGAGTTCTCGATGAAGCTTTGGGAAGGCATGGAGCAGGCCTTCAACTTCAACGCCATGGTCAGCCAGCGCAGCATTCTGAACCTGTGCCACACGGACGGGCAGCGTGATGCCTTTCGTCGCCGGGGCAACGCAATGCTGCTTTCGGGTGCGGATGCCGAGCTGTTGGACGCCGCGCAAGTGCGCGACATGGCGCCGTTTTTGAACTTCGACAATGCACGGTTCCCGATCAAGGGCGGCCTGCTGCAACGCCGGGCGGGCACCGCACGCCATGATGGCGTCGCCTGGGGCTATGCCCGCGGGGCAGATATGGCCGGGGTAGACCTGATCCAGAATTGCGAGGTCACAGGCTTTCGCATTCAGAATGGCCGGGTCGAAGGGGTTGAAACCTCGCGCGGGTATATCGGCGCGAATAAGGTTGGCGTTGCCGTGGCGGGGTCCTCCAGCCGGGTGATGCAGATGGCCGGAATGCGCCTGCCGATCGAAAGTCATGCCTTGCAGGCGTTCGTTTCCGAGGGGCTGAAACCCACCATACCGGGCGTGATCACCTTTGGCGCCGGACACTTCTATGTCAGCCAGTCGGACAAGGGCGGGCTGGTCTTTGGCGGCGATCTGGACGGGTACAATTCCTATGCCCAACGCGGCAACCTGCCGGTGATCGAGGACGTGGCCGAGGGGGGAATGGCCCTGATGCCCATGATCGGCCGGGCCCGTCTGCTGCGCGCATGGGGCGGGGTGATGGATATGTCGATGGATGGGTCTCCGATCATTGACCGTACGCCTGTGGACGGTCTGTTTCTGAACGGAGGCTGGTGTTACGGCGGGTTCAAGGCCACGCCTGCCAGCGGGTTTGCCTTTGCGCATCTTCTGGCCAATGACGCGCCGCATCCCACGGCCGCTGCCTATCGCCTGAACCGGTTTGAAACCGGCCATATCATTGATGAAAAGGGCGTGGGTGCCACGCCGAACCTGCACTGAGGCCGCCATGCTGATCCCTCATCCCCTTCTTGGTTTGCGCGATGCGTCCGAGTTCACCTACTTGGGTGATGCTCGTCTGCTGGAACGTCCCGATGGCATGGCCCCGGACGCTGCGGCGCAGTTCCACGATTACGTCTATCTGCGCGATAACCCCGCCGGAGTTCACCGCGAATTGTGGTTCCACGAACAGGGCGACAGGTCCTGGCTTGTGGTGACCCGGGATACCACCACGCACGAAATCCTGGGCGCTGAACTGGCCCGCGACGTGGCGCTGAACCACAAAGGAGAGGCACAATGACCCGGCTGTCCGGCGGGCTGATTGATCGCTCGCAAACTTTGAACTTCACCTTCGATGGTAAGGATTTCACCGGTCATCCGGGCGATACGCTGGCCTCGGCCCTGCTGGCCAACGGGGTGCGTCTGATGGGGCGCAGTTTCAAGTATCACCGCCCGCGCGGCGTGTTTGCTGCCGGATCAGAAGAGCCAAACGCGATGGTCGAGCTGCGCAGTGGTGCGCGGCGCGAACCCAACACCCGCGCCACCATGATCGAGCTGTTCGACGGGCTTCAGGCTGACAGCCAGAACCGGCTTGGCCCGCTGAACCGTGATTTGCTGGCGGTGAACGATCTGTTCGCGCCGTTCTTTGCGGCCGGGTTCTACTACAAGACGTTCATGTGGCCCAAAGCGTTTTGGGAAAAGCTCTATGAGCCGATGATCCGCGCCGCCGCCGGTCTGGGCCGGTTGTCGATGGAGCCCGATCCGGACAGCTATGACCGGGGATATTTGCATTGCGATCTGTTTATCGTGGGCGGGGGCGCTGCTGGTTTGTCCGCCGCTCTGACGGCCGGGCGTGCGGGGGCACAAGTCATTCTGGCCGATGAAGATTTTCACCTTGGTGGGCGGCTGTTGTCGGAAACCCATCCGCTGAACGATGCCCCCGCAACCGATTGGATCGCACAGGTTCAGGCCGAGCTGGCCAGCTTGCCTAACGTCCGCATCCTGCGCCGCACCACGGTGTTCGGGGCCTTCGATCACGGGATCTATGGCGCGGTCGAGCGTGTCTCGGATCATTTGGCCGAGCCGGGCAATCAGGTGCGCCAGACATTGTGGCGCATCACCGCCAAGCGCACCGTCCTGGCCGCTGGCGCGACCGAGCGGCATATTCCCTTTGCCAACAACGACCGCCCCGGCATCATGCTTGCGGGGGCCGTGCGCGGCTTTGCCAATCGCCATGCCGCACTGGGCGCGGACAATGTAGTGGTGTTCACCAACAACGATGACGGCCACCGCACCGCGCTGGACCTGATGGCCAAAGGCGCCCGGATCAAGGCCGTCGTGGACGCCCGCGCAGACGCGCAGGCTTTGGGCGATTACCCGCTAGAGGCCGGAGCGGTCATCACGGACACCAAGGGCCGTCTGGGCCTGACCCGCGTGCAGATCAGCAACGGCGGCACCTCGCGCTGGGTCGAGGCGGGCACTCTGGCGGTGTCGGGCGGGTGGAACCCCAACGTCGCCCTGGCCTCGCATCACCGCGGCCGGCCAGTGTGGAACGAAACCCTCCAAGCTTTCCTGCCCAGTCGCGGCGCCATCCCCGGCATGCATGTCGCGGGTGCCGCAGCGGGGCAGGGGACGACCGGGGCCGCGCTGCGCTCGGGGTCAGAGATCGCGCGCACAGCCCTGGCCGAGCTGGACATCCTTGCCAAGGCCCCCGATCTGCCCGCAGCCGAAGACAATGCTGCGATTCCGGCGCCGATTTGGCACGTGCCTGGCAGGAAACGCGCCTGGGTGGATTTTCAGAACGACGTGACGGTTAAGGACATCAAGCTGGCCCACCAAGAGAACATGCGCCCGGTCGAGCATTTGAAACGCTGGACCACGCTGGGCATGGCCACCGATCAGGGCAAAACTGCCAATGTCACTGCTTTGGCCGTGATGGCCGAGTTGACGGGCAAATCCATTCCCGAAACGGGCTCTACGATCTTTCGCCCGCCATATACTGGCGTGTCCCTGTCGGTGCTGGGTGGGGGCGACACCGGTGCGAATTTCCGCCCCCGTCGCCTGACGCCCACCCATTACTGGGCCAAGGACCAAGGCGCGGTTTTCACCGAGGTCGGCCAATGGATGCGGGCGCAGTATTTTCCGCAGCCGGGCGAAACCCACTGGCGTCAATCTGTTGATCGCGAGGTGCTGGCCACCCGTTCAGGCGTGGGTCTGTGCGACGTGACCACGCTGGGCAAGGTGGACGTGCAGGGCGCCGATGCAGGCGAGTTCATCAACCGTCTTTATTGTAACGGTTTCAAAACCCTGAAGGTCGGCATGGTTCGCTATGGTCTGATGTTGCGCGAGGACGGGTTCGCCAAGGACGACGGCACCTGCGCACGGCTGGGTCAGGATCACTATGTCGTCACGACTACCACCGCGCAGGCCGGGCCGGTTTACCGCCATATGGAGTTCGCCCGTCAATGCCTGTGGCCCGAGCTGGACGTGCAGCTGATCTCGACCACCGATGCCTGGGCGCAGATCTCGGTTGCTGGGCCGAACGCGCGTCAGTTGCTGCAACGGATCGTGGATGATCGCGATATCTCGAACGAGGCGTTCCCCTTCATGGCCTGCGCTGAACTGACGGTCTGCAATGGGCTGCGCGCGCGGTTGTTCCGCATCTCGTTCTCGGGCGAGCTGGCCTATGAAATCGCGGTGCCTGCGCGTTATGGCGGCGCACTGATGGCGCGGATGCTGGAGGTCGGCGCTGATCTGGGCGCGACCCCCTATGGCACCGAGACGCTGAGCGTGTTGCGGATCGAAAAGGGTCACGCGGCCGGCAACGAACTGAACGGCCAGACCACCGCGCAAATGCTGGGCATGGGGCGGATGGTATCGTCGAAAAAGGACAGCATCGGAGCGGTCATGTCGCGCCGTGCGGGTTTGCAGCAGGACGCGCGTGTGCTGGTCGGCTTGCAGGCGCTGAATGGCGATGATCCGGTGATTGCAGGGGCGCACCTGTTCACCGAAGGGGACGATCAGAAAACCGAAACCGACCAGGGTTGGATCACCTCGGCCTGCTATTCGCCTCATATCGGTGCAGGTATCGGTCTGGGCTATTTGGAGCGCGGAGAAGCGCGCGAGGGCGAGGTCATCGTCGCCGCCAACCCATTGGAAAACAAAACTTTCCGACTGCGGGTCGTATCCCCGCATTTCGTGGACCCGGACGGAGGGCGCTTGCGTGACTGATCTGATCCCCATCACGGCCTTGGGCCAATCCGCGCCAGAAAACGCCCGATTTGGCGATCTGGAACTGCGGGAAAACTCTCAGCTGGGGCTAGCTTCGCTGGCGTTGCGGCGCGGCGCGGCTGAACCATCGCCATTCGGAATTACACTGCCCCAGACGGGTGGCTGGACTGCCAATGATACGGCCGGCGCATTCTGGACCGGCCCGCAACAATGGATGATCACGCTTGAAGGTCGCGCTGACGACGGGTTCCTGCCCGATCTGGCAGCCCAGACCCCAGCTTGCTCGGTCACCGAACAGACAGACGGCTGGGTCGCGTTCGACATCACCGCACCTGACCTGACCCCGTTCCTGGAAAGGCTGGTGAATGTCGATCTGGGTGCATTCGGCCCGGGCTCTGCCACGCGCACCGTGATCGAACATATGGGCGTTTATTTGATCCATAGCGCTGCAGGGCAAGGCAGGATATTGGGAATGCGATCTTCGGCCCGCAGCCTGTGGCACGCTTTGACCACGACCGCGGCCCGACTGACGAAGGAGACACAGACATGACCGCAACCATCATAGACGGCAAGGCCTTTGCGGCCGATGTTCGGGGGCGAGTTGCAGAACACGTGGCGCGCCTGAAGGAAGAACAAGGGCTGACACCCGGCCTGGCGGTGGTGCTGGTCGGGCAGGATCCGGCGTCTCAGGTCTATGTCCGGTCCAAGGGCAAAATGACCGTCGAGGTCGGCATGAATTCGTACGAACACAAGCTGCCCGCTGACACACCAGAGGCCGATTTGCTTAGCCTTATCAGTCAGTTGAATGATGATCCCGCTGTGCATGGCATCCTGGTGCAGCTGCCGCTGCCCGACCACCTGAACGAGGATCTGGTGATCAACGCCATCGACCCGGCCAAGGATGTGGACGGGTTTCATATCTCAAACGTAGGGCTGTTGGGCACCGGACAGAAAAGCATGGTGCCCTGCACGCCGCTGGGCTGTCTGATGATGCTGCGTGACCATCACGGAAGCCTGTCGGGCATGAACGCGGTGGTGATCGGGCGCAGCAATATCGTGGGCAAACCGATGGCGCAGCTGCTGCTGGGCGACAGCTGCACGGTGACCATCGCCCATAGCCGGACGCAGGATCTGCCGGGCGTGGTGCGCCGCGCCGACATCGTTGTGGCGGCCGTGGGCCGGCCGCAAATGGTGCCGGGTGACTGGATCAAACCGGGCGCTACCGTGATTGACGTGGGCATCAACCGCATCGACGCCCCGGAAAAGGGCGAGGGCAAAACCCGGCTTGTTGGCGACGTGGATTTCGACAGCTGCGCGGCCGTGGCGGGCGCGATCACTCCGGTTCCCGGAGGCGTCGGCCCCATGACCATCGCCTGTCTGCTGGCCAACACGCTGACCGCCTGCTGCCGCGCCAATGGCCTTACAGAACCCGAGGGCCTGACCGCCTGACAGAACCCGAAAACCGAATTTCAAACTTACACCGGACCTCAGAGCCGGGACCCAACCTTGCAACCTGATGGGAGCGAAACATGAGCATTTATACCCTGACCGTCACCTGCCAATCCCAACGCGGGATCGTGGCTGCGATTGCCAACTATATGGCCGACAACGGCTGTAACATCACTGACAGTTCGCAATATGACGACCCTGAAACCGGCATGTTCTTCATGCGCGTCAGCTTTGCGTCCGAAAAGGGCGCGGGGCTGGACGATCTGCAGTCGGGCTTTGCCGAAACGGCTGCCGCGTTGGACATGACCTACAGCTTCCATGACGACAGCGAAAAGATGAAAGTCGTGATCATGGTCAGCCGTTTTGGCCACTGCCTGAACGACCTTCTGTACCGCGTCCGCATTGGCGCGCTGCCGGTCGATATCGTGGCTGTGATCAGCAATCACATGGATTATCAAAAGGTTGTGGTGAATTCGGACATTCCGTTCCACTGCATCAAGGTGACCAAGGAAAACAAACCCCAGGCCGAGGCCGCGATCATGCAAGTGGTCGAGGACGCAGGCGCAGACCTGATCGTTCTGGCGCGCTATATGCAGATTCTCAGCGACGAGATGTGCCAGAAAATGAGCGGCAAGATCATCAATATTCACCACTCGTTCCTGCCCAGCTTCAAGGGGGCGAACCCCTATAAACAGGCGTATGAGCGTGGGGTGAAACTTATCGGGGCGACCTCGCATTACGTGACCGCGGATCTGGACGAAGGCCCGATCATCGAACAAGACATCGTGCGCGTTACCCATGCTCAATCGGCCAGCGATTACGTGTCTTTGGGCCGCGACGTCGAAAGCCAGGTCCTGGCCCGGGCCATTCACGCCCATGCCAATCACCGCGTGTTCCTGAACGGCAACAAAACGGTGGTCTTTCCGGCCTCGCCCGGCAGTTATTCGTCGGAACGGATGGGATAAGCCACATTCCAAACGGGGCATCTGGAAACCCCCGCTGGTTTCGCGCTATTCTTTGACCGGGCGCGCCGTGCGCCCGTGTCAGAGAATGCCCATCCAGTGACCGTTTCCAGCCGCCGTCCCGCTCATCAGCCCACAGACGCCCCCGCCGTTGGGGCTACGGTGCAATATGTCATCGACACGCTTAGCAGCCGGATCGTGGCGCAGGAATATGGGTTGGATGAACGCTTGCCGTCTGAGCGGCAATTGGCGCAGGATCTGGGGGTCGCGCGCAACACAGTGCGCGAGGCTTTGGACCAGTTGGAAGATCGCGAAATGATCCGGCGCAGGGCGGGATCGGGGTCTTTCGTTACCTATGATCCCAGCGGCTCCACCTCGTCGGCCGCGCCGGTGGCCGCCGATACCGGTCCGCTGCAATTGCAGGTGGTTCGTGGCATTCTGGAACCCGAGATGGTCCGCCTGGCCATCATCTCGATGCCGCCCCGCCAGATCGAGGCCCTGGGCGAAACCCTGTCCAAGATGGAGGCCGTGCAAGCCGATATTTCAGCCTTTGTTCGGCTCGAGGAAGACTTCCACCGGCAACTGGCCGAGGGCACCGGGAATCCGTTGCTGATCGCCTGCTACAATCTGGTGATCGATGCGCGCCGGCAGGCTTTTCGCGCGGCCATGTATCGCCGTCACCTGACGCCCACGCGGATCGCAGCTTATCAACGCAGCTATAACGCCCTGTTCAACGCCATCGCCGCGCGCGATATCGAAGAGGCGACCGAGTTCATGAAGCTGGCTCTGGTCGAAGATCAGAAGCTGTTGCTGCAAGAGGACTAGGCGCCAGCCGCTGGTGCCACATCTGGCCCAATGCCTCCATTTGAGTTTTCAGCAGGTCCTCGTGGCGCGACAGCCAGTCGATGACGGAACCAAACTCGACAATCCGCGCGCGACCATCCTTGATCGTGACGACCGGCCAGTCCCCGACCAGCGCGTTGTCGATCCCGAAGACCTCTTTGCCCCACCACTGGGCCATCCCGAACGCATGAGGCATCTGCTGCGCGCGTTTCATCGCGGCCAGAACCGACACCGGTTCGGTCGTTTCGGCGGTTTCCACTGCGTTATGCCACAGGTCCAGGATCGAGGCATATTCCCAGCTGACCGCCGTCCACAGGCCCGGAAACCGGTCGTTGTAGGTCTCGAAAAACGCTTTGGGCCGGCGAAAGAAAAACGCCGTGTCCGCCAGTTCAGGATCGTCAAAATCGGGGAACTGGAAGGTAAAGCGTGACATGAACTCGCCCGAGGTGCGTGCGATCATGTTTTGATAGTTGTCGGCCGTACAGGCCAATATCTGGCCCGTGAAGCCCTGATCAAAGGCCGCTTTGGTCAGAGCCTGCATCATCGGCGGCGCCGAGGAGCACCAGCACAGGACATCGGGATTCTCGGCCAGCAGCGCGGCCACGATTCCCTCGGCGTCGGTGTTGTCGGGGGCATAGCGCAGCTCTTTGACCACGTTCCGTCCTGCCGCCTGAAACGCCGCACGATAGACGGCCAATGAGGGCAGGCCCAGGCTGTCACTTTGGCTGCACATGGCGATTTTGCGGGCTTGGGGCTGCGTGCGGGCCAGATACTCCACCCCGGTGACGTTGAACAACGGATGCACCTCGGCAGGGGCGATCAGATAGGGCGTGTCCGGTGACAGATCCGAAGGCAGCAGGGTCGCCACCAGTGCACGTCGCTGCATCAAAAAGGGCAGGGCCGGCGCAAAACTGTCACCGCCCAGCGTCAGAAACAACCGCACCTGCTGGTGATCCAACATGTCCCGTGCAGCATCCAAAGTGGCTTGCGGATCGCGCGCACTGTCATGAGCCACGATCTCGATCCGGTGGCGACGCCCGGCGACCATCAGCCCCCCACGCCCATTCAGCCAATCGGCCCAAATACGGCAGCCTTCAAGGCCCGGACGGCCCCAGTCTGCCTCGGGACCCGACAGGGGGGTAAGGAAGCCAATTCGGATTGGTGCCTGATTCTGAACCCGCATCCGGGGCATTGAACCAGTTACCGCCAGGCGCTGTGCGAAGGAACTGTTGCTCATATTTTCATCTATATCGCCTTATTTGTTAGGATGGCAGGGTCAAAAATTAGGAAATATTTATTCCTGACAAGAAAAACCATTGACCGCCCCAGTATCGATTCCCTGTTATTGGTTCATGAAAAGGAACCAGTTGGACCAATTGGTTCATACCGATAACTAGGAGAACTGAAGATGGTGAAACGCGTTGCGGTCATTGGTGCTGGCCCCTCTGGCCTGGCCCAATTGCGAGCCTTTCAATCCGCTGCCCAGAAGGGCGCGGACATCCCCGAGATCGTCTGTTTCGAGAAGCAATCGGACTGGGGCGGTCTGTGGAATTACACCTGGCGCACGGGCGTCGATGAAAACGGCGAACCTGTGCATTGTTCGATGTATCGCTACCTGTGGACCAACGGGCCCAAGGAAGGTCTGGAATTCGCCGACTATTCCTTCGAAGAGCATTTCGGCAAGCAGATCGCATCCTACCCGCCGCGCGCCGTGATGGTGGACTATATCGAAGGCCGCGTGAACAAGGCCGGCGTGCGTGAATGGATCCGGTTCTCCAGCGTGATCCGCTGGGTTGAGTACGACCCCGCGGCGGGCGATTTCACCGTCACCGTTCACGACATGGTCAAGGACGAGGTTTACAAGGAGCGCTTTGACCACGTGATCTGCGCCTCGGGCCATTTCTCGTCGCCCAACGTGCCTGAATATCCCGGTTTCGAACAGTTCAACGGCCGGATCGTGCACGCCCATGATTTCCGCGACGCACGTGAGTTCGAAGGCAAAGACGTGCTGCTGGTGGGCTCGTCCTACTCGGCCGAAGACATCGGCTCGCAATGCTGGAAATACGGCGCCAAGACCGTGACTACCTCGTATCGCTCGGCACCGATGGGCTTCAAATGGCCGGACAACTGGGAAGAAAAGCCCGCGCTGGAAAAACTGGACGGCAAGACCGCTTATTTCGCGGATGGCACCACCAAGGACATCGACGCGGTGATCCTGTGCACCGGCTACAAGCACTATTTCCCGTTCCTGCCCGACGATCTGCGCCTGAAAACCGCCAACCGTCTGGCCACGGCGGACCTGTATAAGGGCGTGGTCTATGTCCACAATCCCAAGATGTTCTACTTGGGCATGCAGGATCAGTGGTTCACCTTCAACATGTTCGACGCCCAGGCCTGGTATGTCCGCGACATCATCATGGGCCGTATTGAAGTGCCCGCCGACAAGCAGGTGCTGATGGCAGATGTGTCCGAACGCGAGACCCGCGAAGAGGCCAGCGATGACGTCAAATATGCCATCAAGTATCAGGGTGCATACGTCAAAGAGCTGATTGCCGACACGGATTACCCCAGCTTTGATGTGGACGGGGCCTGCGAGGCGTTCTTTGAATGGAAGGCCCATAAGGCCGAAGACATCATGGCCTTCCGCAACCACAGCTACAAGTCGGTCATCACCGGGACCATGGCGCCTGTGCACCACACCCCGTGGAAGGACGCGCTGGACGACTCGCTGGAAGCCTACCTGCAGAATTGATCCTCCTCGACTTGGGGGGCGGTGCGCCGTCCCCCGGTTTTCTGCTTTTTCAAGGACAGAAGATGCCTCTGGAATCCTCACTTGCCCTGTTTCGCCCCGGCGCGCCCAGCCCCACCCGGTCCCGCCGGGCGGCGGCCTATGGTCTGGCCCGCAATCAAGAGCGTTACTCGGTGCCCGGTGCGGGCATCATCGTGGTGCAGATCGCGCCCGGCGATCGGATCGAGTTGATCAACGACGAAGGTGGTCAGCGATGCGAGTTGTTGGCTGCGCACCCGGACGGGCGCGTGGATTGCGGGCTTTTGGGCTGGCAGGCGGATTGCGCGGCCGACGGGTTGCAGGCGGCCCTGACACCCAGGCTGCGTCAGCAACTGGCGACCCGTGGGGTAAAATTGGACGGCGCGCGGGCCATTGGCCTGTTCGGCCCGTCCAGTCGCGCGGGCGAGGCGGTGTTCTTTACCGTGCAAGGCGCTGGCTGGGCCGTGATCTCGGCCCCCGGCGCGCCAATGGATTTCGAACGGCAAGACACGGCGACCCCTCTAAGCGTGCTTATCACCCGCGCGACCCCGCGCGAGGTGGGCCAGTACGCCTTGCCAGATCCATTGGCTGACCCGGTGTTGGATCTGCGGGTGAAATCTGCCACGGCGCAGGCCTATCGCGTAAAAGCCGGAGACTATATCCAGGTGCTGGACGTTGATGGGCGCCAATGCACCGATTTTCAGTGTTTTGACGCGCGCAAACTGGACAAGGGCATCGCTAACCCGCTGGATGTGACCACCACGCGCACTATTCAGGGCCATGCCTACCCGATGCCGGGCCTGCATGCGAAATACTTCGATCAGGATTTCACCCCGCTGGTCGAGGTTATTCAGGACACGTGCGGGCGGCACGACGCCTTTGCCATGGCCTGTGCGGCGAAATACTACGACGATCTGGGGTATCCCGGTCACGCCAATTGCAGTGACAACTTCAACGCCGCGCTGGCCGAGCATGGCGTGCCTGCGCGCGCGGGCTGGATGGCGGCGAACTTCTTCTTCAACACCGGGATCGACGAGCACGGCGTGATGTACGCCGATGAACCCTGGTCCCGGCCCGGCGACTATGTGCTGCTGCGCGCGATGACCGAACTGGTCTGCGTCAGCTCGGCCTGTCCCGATGACACCTCGGCTGCCAATGGCTGGCACCTTTCCGACATTCACGTGCGCACCTATGACGGCGCCGAGCGGTTCCAACGCGCGGCAGCCTGGCGTGCCACCCCAGACGCAGAGCCCGTAATGACCCGTCAAAGCGCCTTTCATACCAAATTCGCCGAACTGACCCGCGATTTCGTGGAATACAAAGGGTTCTGGTTGCCCAATTCCTTTCCTGAATGCGACCCGGTCGAAAGCTACTGGGCCTGCCGTCAGGACGTGATCGCCTGCGATCTGTCCGCCCTGCGCAAGTTCGAGGTCACCGGCCCCGATGCCGAGGCGCTGATGAACTGGGTGCTGACGCGCAACGTTTCCAAGCTGGGGCATGGTCAGGTGGTTTATTCTGCCATGTGCTATCCGCATGGGGGCATGATTGATGACGGCACCCTGTTCCGTCTGGGTGATCAGAATTTCCGCTGGATCGGCGGCAGCGACGAAGGCGGCGCCTGGATGCGCGAAGAGGCCGAGCGCCTGGGCCTGAACGTGATGATCCGCTCGTCCACCGATCAGCAGCATAACCTGGCCGTTCAGGGCCCCAAATCGCGCGAGCTGGTGGATCAGATCATCTGGACCCCGCCGCATCAACCCGCCGTGGCCGATCTGGGCTGGTTCCGCTTTACCGTGGGCCGTCTGGGCGGGCCCGAAGGCGCGCCGGTCGTGCTGTCGCGCACCGGGTACACTGGCGAGCTGGGATACGAGATTTTCTGCCATCCCAAGGACGGCGCGGCCGTGTTCGATGCCGTGTTTGCCGCCGGTGAGCCGATGGGGATCAAACCCATGGGGCTGGCCGGGCTGGATCTGGTACGGATCGAGGCCGGGCTGGTCTTCGCCGGCTACGACTTTGACGATCAGACCGACCCCTGGGAGGCCGGCATCGGGTTCACCGTGCCGATCAAATCCAAAACCGCTGATTTTGTCGGGCGTGACGCGTTGCAACGGCGCAAGGACACTCCGTCCCGTAAATTCGTGGGGCTGGAGATCGAGGGCCAGACCGTCCCCGTTCATGGCGATTGTCTGCGGATCGGACGCGCGCAGGTGGGTCAGATCTGTTCGGCCATGCGCTCACCCGGTTTGAACAAGGTAATCGCTTTGGCGCGGGTCGATGTGGCCCATGCCGAAGAGGGAACGGCCCTGGAGGTGGGCCAGCTGGACGGGCATCTGAAACGCTTGTCCGCCCGGATTTCACCCTTCCCTCATTACGACCCGAAAAAGGAACGTCCGCGGTCCTGACGGGCCGCGACGGGAGGCAACAACAAAAGGCGGGAAACGCCAAATTTTAACCCAACAAGGAGTCAAGACGTGGAACAGGAGCTTGCAAATCTGGCGGCGACAGTCGCTGAACTCAAGGCAAAGGCGGCCGGCACCGGTACGACCTTTTCCGAAACTTTCTACTATTTAACCATCCCCCTCATGGTGCTGATCCATGCGGGATTTCTGGCCTACGAAATGGGTGCCTCGCGATCGAAAAACGCGCTGGCCTCGGGGATCAAAAACATCCTGGCCTTCGCCATGATTATCCCGTTTTTCTACTATGTGGGCTGGTGGATCTATTGGGCCTTCCCCACGGGTCTGAGCCTGTCCGAAGGCGCCATGGGTATTTCCGGTCTGGCCTATGCCAATGACGTAGCCTTGCCCAGCAGCCAATACATGGGCCCCAACCTGGATGACCGCGCCTCGGGCGTGTTCTGGGGCGCGTTCGTGCTTTTCGCGGCCACCACCGCATCCATCATGTCGGGCGGTGTGATCGAGCGGATCAAGCTGACCGGCTTTATCGTTCTGGCCGTCATTCTGGGCTCGTTCGTCTGGATCCTGGCAGGCGCCTGGGGCTGGCATGCCGATGGCTGGCTGGTCACAAAGTTCGGCTATCATGACTTCGGCGCCGCGGGCGTTGTCCACATGATCGCGGGCTTCTTTACCTTGGGTGTTTTGATCAACCTTGGGCCAAGGATCGGCAAGTTCAACGCCGATGGCAGCGCCAACCAGATCGCTGGCCATTCGATGCCGATGACCCTGATTGGCCTGATGCTGATCATCGCCGGATTCTGGGGCTTCCTGATGGGGTGCGTCATCGTTCCGGGCGAAGCCTGGAGCTGGTCCGCCACAATGGAGAACACCATCTACGGTACGCCCATGACCATCTCGGGCATGACCTTCAACACCCTGATGGGCTTTGCCGGTGGCATCATTGGCGCCTGGATGGTTACCCGCGATCCGTTCTGGATGATGTCGGGCGCACTGGGTGGGATCATCTCCTGTGCCGCGGGTCTGGACCTGTGGTACCCGCCCATGGCCTTTGCCATCGGTTTCCTGGGCGCCGTGATGATGCCCTTCGTCGCCTCGCTGGTTGAAAAAGCCGGGATCGACGATGCGGTTGGCGCCTTTGCGGTGCACGGTTTCCTGGGCATGTGGGGCCTGATCGCTGTGGGCATCGCCGCTCAGGGCTATCCCGCGATGTTTGGCGAAGACGTCATCACCATCTCGTTCGTCGGCCAGCTGGTTGGCGCCATCGTGATGGGCTTGCTGGGATTTGTTCCCGGCTACCTCGTGTCGCTTCTGCTGAAAGTCACCGGCCAGCTGCGTGTGCCTGCCGAGGCCGAAATCCTGGGTCTGGACAAGGCCAAAGTGCCTGCCTCGGCCTATCCCGAAGCCCTGCATCCCAGCGTTTCACCCGCTGAGTAACATACTGAAAAAGAAAGGAATACCAAATGGAAGCCCCTTTTGAAGCAAGTACATGGGACGGGATCACCGGCGCGGTTTACACCGGGTACGGCAGCGCTGAATGGCTGTGGATCCTTGTGTCGCTGGCCCTGGTGATTGCGGCCGTCGTCGGCGGGTGGAAACACGAAAAACACGCCTACGACGCTGTGTCCAAAGACAGCTAAGCCAACCGGCGTGGGCGGCTCGTCCCGCCCACGCCTCCCAAGACATCCAAAGAAACGCGAAGGAAACGCAATGACCGCATCATGGAGATTTTCGGCACTGGCCGACCGGCACCGGGCCATGGGCTCGGATCTTGAAGACTGGAGCGGCATGGGCACCGCGTGGTCCTATGACAAGGACCAGACCGAGGAATACCTGGCCATCCGCACCAAGGCCGGCATCATGGACGTGTCGGGCCTGAAAAAAGTCCACATCATCGGCCCGCATGCCAGCCATGTCATCGACCGCGCCACCACGCGGAATATCGAAAAACTGAAACCCGGCCGCTCGACCTATGCCTGCATGCTGAATGACGCGGGCAAGTTCGTAGATGACTGCGTGATTTATCGCATGGGGCCGCACAGCTTTATGGTCGTTCATGGCTCGGGCGCGGGGCATGAACAACTGACAATGGCCGCGACCGGGCGCAACGTCACCATCCTGTTCGACGATGATTTGCACGATATCTCGCTGCAGGGACCGCTGGCCGTGGACTACTTGGAAAAGCACGTTCCGGGCATTCGCGACGTGGTCTATTTCAGCCATATCCAGACAACGCTGTTTGGCAAGCCCGTGATGATCTCGCGCACTGGTTATACCGGCGAGCGTGGATACGAGATTTTCTGCCGCCGTCAGGACGTTGTGGAAATTTGGGATCAGATCGTGGCCGAGGGCGCCGAGATGGGTATCTTGCCCACCCGCTTTACCACGCTGGATCTGCTGCGGGCCGAAAGCTATCTTCTGTTCTTCCCCTATGACAACTCGGAAATGTATCCGTTCGAAGACGAGGCCTGCGGCGATACCCTGTGGGAGCTGGGCCTGGATTTCACCGTCTCGCCCGGCAAAACCGGGTTCCGCGGTGCCGAAGAACATTACCGCCTGAAGGGCAAGGAACGCTTTAAGATTTACGGCGTCAAACTTGAGGGCACCGAACCCGCCGCCGAGGGCGCGCCGCTGTTGAAAGACGGCGTTCAGGTCGGTGTCGTGACCGTGGGCATGTATTCCCCGCTGAACGAACACAACGTCGGGATCGCCCGGATGCCGGTGGATTGCGCGGTCGAAGGCACCGCCCTGACCGTCCAGAATCCGGACGGCGAGATCGCGGCCATCGCCCATCCCATGCCGTTCTACGACGTGGACAAGCTGCGCCGTACGGCCAAGGGTTGACCCCTTACCCCTGGCCAAACACGGGCGAGGCAGGTGCTTGCCTCGCCCCACCACCCCCCAAAAAAACCGACAGGGCAAGACAGGGAAGCGATATGAAAAGAACCGAATTCTCACCCTCGATCATTAGCCGCCCGGTCTATGCCGAGCTGCAATCCCACGGCGCCACGCCCGCCATCATGCTGGCCGAAGGCCCCGGCGCCGAGGCTTTGATTGACCTTGCGGGCCGCGATGCCTCGGTCATGGATAAGGCGCATGTAATCTATGTGCCCGCGGGCTGCGATCACGGGCCCACGCTGCAGGAATTGCAGCCCAAGTTCTTTCATCAGGCGCCCAGCCTGGCCGCCGCACAGGAACGTCTGACCAAGGCGCTAAGCGACGCGCAGATGGGCACGCAGCTGTATCTGGCAGGCACCGAAGGTTTGATCGGGCGGGCCAGCGCGCTGGCGACCTCTTTGGGATTCCCAGCAGGGGCCATTCAGGCCGAGCATCGCGGATCCATCGCCCGGCCCATGCAATGCGTGCATTGCAAAGGCATCACCGAAAACGTCATCACGGACCCGTTCACCTGCTCTCATTGTGGGCTGACGCTGTTCGTGCGCGATCACTTTTCCCGCCGTCTGGGCGTGTTTCAGGGCGTCTGTGTGGATGCCGAAACCCCCGGCGTTGTTCCCGCAACAGAGGAGATTCAACCATGATCACTCAAATGCTGCGTGTTGCTGCGGTTGACCAGCTGACCCCGCTTGTCACCCGGTTCCGGTTCGAAGACCCCGAGGGCAAATCTCTGCCGCTGTTTTCTGGCGGCGCGCATGTGGTGGTGGAAATGCCCGATGGCAACACCCTGCGCCGAAACGCCTATTCCCTGATTTCCGACCCGCTGGACGGGTCGGGCTATGAAATCGCTGTACGGCGCGAAGACGGTGGGCGCGGCGGGTCCAAATTCATGCACACGCAGGTGGCTGCCGGCGACGTGATGCGCGTGTCGACCCCGTTGAACCTGTTCGCGCTGGACCTGCGAGCGCGCAAACATGTGCTGATCGCAGGAGGCATCGGGATTACGCCCTTTATCGCGCAGCTGAAACAGATCCTGCGCCTTCAAATCCCGTTCGAGCTGCACTATGCCGCGCGCTCGCGCGCCGAGGCCGCAGGCCTGACGATGCTGCCCGATCTGCCGCAGATCAACGTACATATCTCGGACGAGGGGAACCGGATGGATCTGGGCGCAATCCTGTCGGGGCAACCCGTTGGCACCCATGTCTATACCTGCGGCCCCGAAGGCTTGATCGCTGCCGTTGATGAAACCGCCGCGCGGCTGAAGTGGCCGGGGGATATGCTGCACTCCGAGGCTTTCCTGGCTCCACCCCCCGGTCAGCCCTTTGATGTGACCATCGCCAGCACTGGCCAGACCATCACCGTTGGCCCGCATGAAAGCCTGCTTGAGGCGTTGGAGCGCGCAGAGATCGACATCGATTGGTCCTGCCGTGGTGGTGCCTGCGGGCGCTGCGAAACCGGGGTGAAATCCTGCCATGGCCGCATCGAACATCACGATCACTGGCTGGAAGACACCGAGAAATCCGCCCAACAGAAAATCATGCCCTGCGTTTCCCGCTTTGTCGGGCAAGAGCTGATCCTTGACAGATAAGAGGCCCAGATGACCCTGCAATTCAACGACGAAACCTTTCGCGACGATTACACTTATCACAACACGCCCGCCGCCGTGGCGCGGTTCCCGTTCCCGTTTGATCGCGATGATTACATGTACTCGGTCAACATGGAGCCTCATGCCGGCGGCCCCGGCGGTACACCGTTTGACGTGCGCTTTGACGTGGATGAACACTATGTCAGCGAGATGCGAGACCGCGAGATTACCCTGACCGAGGACCCGCTGCGTTGTCAGACCTTGCCGCATATGGACCTGGCGGGCTGGGACTTGCTGGAACTGATCATGACCTGCAAGGCCGAGGATTATCCCGATCTGTTCGAGCTGCACAAAGACGGGGATCGCTGGCACTGGATCAACAAGCCGCTGGGCATTGATCAGCGGTTTACCTTTCTGGACCCGACCACGCTGCCCTGTGGTCCGCTGGAGTATATCACCCGGCAGGCACAAGGCGATTTCGCGGTGCTGGATCAACGCGACGGAAACCTGTGGCTGGACGCGGGGATGGTGACCTCTCAGGCCGACTGGAGCCTTGATTTCGACATCGGTATGAACTTTTTCGAATGGCACGCGCCGGTGCCCAAGGCGCACGAAATGGGTGTGTTCCAACGTGCGCTGAAATTCCTGCTGGCGATGCAACAGGGTAAGCCGATGCGACGGCTGAACTGGACGATGACGGTGAACCCGCGCCTGGATACCAGCCCGGAAAACTATCACAAATGGGGGCCGGAGAAGCGGACGGTGACGCCCGCAAACGTCGGCCAGAAACAATACCTGCGGGTCGAGTTGCAGACCTTCTGGCGCTTGCCACGCTCGAACGCGCTGGCGTTTCCGATCCGCTGCTACCTGATCTCGCTTGAGGATCTGGTCAGTGTGCCGAAATGGGCGCGCCGCTTCCACCGGGTGATCCGTGACCTGCCCGACGAGCTGGCCGAGTATAAGGGCTTTGACGTCAACCGGCCCATGATCATCGACTATCTGTCCGGCTTTGATGACGGGGCTGAGACCTCCAAGGGTATCTATCCTGATGCGGACGGAAAATAGCAGACCAGCGGGTGGCGTCAGCCCTTGCGGGCCCAGGCGCCATCGGGCACCTCGTCCAGTGCTGTGCGCCAGGCATCGGTCGGGGCAACTGGCTTGGCTGCCATGTCCAGTGCGGCCTGGGCAAAACGGTCCATATGCGCGCGTCTGTCCAATTCATCCGAGCGCGGGACACCATGGGCAATGTAGGGTTCTTCAACCTCGAAGCCCATATACTCCAGTGTCAGGCGTTGCATTGGCATCAAAAGCGGGCCGATGGGGCCATAGACCCCTTCGGCCGAGAACCGCTGGGGTGTGCCCCCTGTGGTAACGCTCAGCATGGCGCGTCGGCCCTTAAACAGGCCGGTGTCAAAACGGCGCCCGTCCACATAGGCAAACCCATAGGCAAGCACCCGGTCGGCCCAGCCCTTCATTAGCGCTGGAGGACCGCCCCACCACATCGGAAATTGCAGGATAATATTGTCGGCCGCGGCCACAAGCGCCTGCTGCCGGGCGACGTCATCGGCAAAACTGCCCAGACGGGCGGCGTTTGCTTGTTCGGCCTGGATGTGGAAGCGCGTGGTGCCTTCCATCGGGGTCATGTCGTGTGGCCCCAAATCGGCGCGGAACCCTTGGGCAGCCAAATCCGAGATTGTCACATCATGCCCCGCATCGCGCAGGGCATCCGCGGCCGCATGGGCCATCGCGTGGTTGAACGAGGCCGCATCGGGATGCGCGACCACGATCAAAATGGTACGTTTTTCAGTCATGTATCCGTCCTGCCTTAGAAAACCGAGCGTGGGATGAACAGTGTCAGCTGCGGGATCAGTGCGATCAGAGCCAGAACGC
Organism: Thalassovita sp.; assembly: GCF_965218685.1. GTDB lineage: Bacteria > Pseudomonadota > Alphaproteobacteria > Rhodobacterales > Rhodobacteraceae > Thalassobius. Next base: position 1,926,754 of record NZ_OZ244657.1, read on the forward strand.
CCAGGCAGATGGCAACAAGGGGCAGGGCCTCGCGGATCACACGCGTGACCGGCTCGCCCGAGATGGCCGAGGCTATGAACAGCAGTATCCCCACCGGTGGCGTCGCCATGCCGATCACCACGTTCAGCACCACGACCGTGCCGAAATGCACCGGGTCCATTCCGATCAGCGCCTGCATCTTCAGCAGAATCGGCATGGTCAGGATCAGGATCGAAATCGGCTCGAGGAACATGCCCAGGATCAGCAGGAAGATATTGAGCAGCAGCAAGATCATCAAAGGTTCGTCCGTGATCGACAGCATCAGATCGGCGATGCGCGTGGGGACTTGCTCCAGCGTGAAGACAAAGCTGACGATGCTGGCCATCGAGGTGATGAACAGGATCGAGGATGAAACCAAAGCGGTGGCAATCAGCGCCTTCCAGACCCGCTCGGCCGTTAGGTCACGATAGATAAAACCGATCAGCAGGGCATAGGCCACGGCCACGGCGGCGGCTTCGGTTGGGGTGAAGATGCCGGCCTTGATGCCGACCAGAATGATCAGCGGCAGGATCAGCGCGGGCAGGGTGCGCCGCGTGGCGGTCAGCCGTTCACGGGCGTTCATCTTGGGCGTCACCGGGAAACCTTCGCGTTTTGCGCGCCAGGTGCCATAGGTCAGCAGGCCGGTGGCAATGGCGATCCCCGGCACGACGCCCGCCAGGAACAGCTGCCCAATCGAGGCACCGGACAGCACGCCATAGATGATCATGGTGATCGAGGGCGGAATGATCGGCCCCATGACCGAGCTGACGGCGATCAGCGCGGCAGCATAGGCGGGGGGCATCCCCTGCCGCGACATGGTGGGGATCAGGATAGTGCCAAGCGCCGAAGCCTCGGCGGTGGCGCTGCCCGAAATTCCGGCAAAGAACCCCGACGACAGGATCGAGACCGAAGACATGCCGCCACGGCGGTGGCCAACCATGGCGCGGGCGAAATTGACGATGCGGTCGGTCACGCCGCCCACGTTCATCAGCGACCCTGCCAGCAAGAACAACGGGATCGTCAGCAGCACAAACTGGTCGATCCCCGCGATCATCCGCTGCGGCAGCATCGGTGCCATCATCGCGTTGTCAGACAGGTACAGATAGGCCGTGCCGCCCAAACCCAGCGCCAACGCGATCGGGATGCCGCTGGCCAGAAGCAGCGCGAATAAGGTGAAAAAGCTTCCCATCAGGCTTCGGGCCCCTCGTCATTTTGGAACAGGCGGAACGGGGTTATTTCCCCTTGGCCCAGGAATTGCGGACGGAATCTTATGACAACATCGGCCACCACGTGCACGGCCATTAGCAAAAGGCCCACGGTGACGGCATAGTAGACATATTTGATGGACATCCCCAGCGGCCGATCAAAAAGCGATTCCCAGATGAAATCCACTGCCGGAATGGTCTGGCGGTCAAAGCGCGAGGCATAGTCAGCGCCGTGCATCGCCATGACCCACAGAAAAAGCAGGATCGGAACGGCCATCACGGCGCGCAGTACCCATTCGCCGCGGGCGTTCAACATGTCCGGCACAAAATCAAGCGAGACAAAATCACCCCGGCTGTAGGCGACACCCAGAACCAGAAAAGTTTGCCAGATCAACAGGTAACGGCACAGCTCTTCTGCCCAGATCAGGCTGTCTCCCAGTACATAGCGGGCAAAGACCTGCACCACCATGATGACGGTGATCAGCGCCATGCTCAGCCCCGCTCCGATGCGGATCACGGCCAGATAGGCGCGGGCCAGCGGGGTAAGGATCGAGGTTAGAGGCATGGGGTCTCCTGTCGTGAAATCCCCCCGCCCGCGCGGGCGAGGGGACATGTTGCAAGCGTCATGCTCAGGCCGAGGCTGCTGCGACCAGTTCGGCGATCAGCGGGTCCTTGGCGGCCCATTCGGCGGTCATGCCAGCAACTTTGGAACGCATTGCTTCCAGATCGTCCAGCTCGATCACGTTGACGCCCTTGGCCGCCAGTTCTTCGCGGCCCGAGGCATCCTGCTCTTTGGCATAGGCCAGCGAGTCGGATACCGACAGGCGGCCCGCTTCGGTAACAGCGGCTTGTTCTTCGGCGTTCAGGCCGTTCCAGTATGCTTCGGACATGATCGTCGCCATGTGCCATGGATAGTGGCCCGTCAGCGTAAAGTTCTTGCCGACCTCCCACAGGTTCTCACCCAGCATGGACGAGATGTTGATCTCGACCGCGTCGATCACACCGGTTTCCAGTGCGCCGTAAATCTCGCCATAGGGCAGGCCAGCAGGGGCGGTGCCCAGAGTTTCCCAGATCTGCTTATGCAGGGGGACGGGAACGATACGAGTTTTCAGACCGGCCAGATCAGAAATCGAGTGGACAGGCTTTTTCACCGACAAGAAGTGGCGCTGGCCACCGTCAGCCGTCGCCAGACCGACGATGCCAGCCGGGCGCAGATCGTCCAGGATTTTCTGACCGACGGGGCCCAGGGCCAGTTCGGCAAAGTGGTCATAGTCCTTCACCAGGAAGGGCAGTTGCCAGGCGTTCATGGCTTGACGGCCCGTGACCAGCGGGAACAGCACGCCGGATACGGCTGACATGTCCAGGCTGCCTGCGATTGTCGCCTCCAGCAGCTGTTTGTCCCCGCCCAGCTGTCGGTTCGGGAAAATTTGCACGTCAAAAGCACCGGGCATCAGCTTTTCCAGGTTCTCGGCAAAGCTGGTGGCCATCCGGTGGCCGGGGTGCACTTCGTTGGCGGCATGGGCCATGCGAATGCGCTTGCTGGCCGCTTGGGCCACATGCGGCATCGCCAGCGTCGCGCCAACGGCGGCAGTGGTTTTCAACAGGGTTCTACGAGTGATCATTCGAGTCTCCTCCCTTGAGATCTCTGGTGGCATGCAGTGTCCCGGACCTGAGCCCGGGCACAGTTTAGTCCAGGTTCAGCATTTTTGCTGCATTGGTTGAAATAAGTGTGCGGATGTCATCTTTGCTGACTTGCAGGTCCAGCAGCATCGACACGATTTGGCGGTAGCCCTCGATCGGGCGGGGCGAGCCGCGAAGGCCCAGATCCGAGGACAGGATGGTGTTGTCCACGCCTGCGACGTCGATGACATGTTGCAGGTCGTTTTCATCGAAACACTTGGCTCCGCCTTCGATGAACATGCAGATCGAGTGTTCCATCACCGCGCCCAGTTCGACCATCGCGCGGATGTCGTCATCGGTGGCGTTGACCACATAGGTCGGGTGGTTGACCAGCATCTTGGTGACACCGCGTGCGCGGGCCTCTTCGAAGACCTTGATCAGCTCGTGGGCGGGCAGGTGACCCCCCGCAAGGATCATGTCGGCGCCCGCGATGATATCCAGGCATTTTTTCAGATCGTCCAGAACCTCGCCATTGGCGTCCAGGCCGGTCAGGCCGATCGGGTCCATCATCTTCATCGCGGTCTTGGGGAAGGTCGCCGCCGCGCCCGAGGCCTGGTCCAGATGGTTTTGCGCCGACAGAGTGGGCAGCCAAACGATTTTCCCGCCAATGGCCGCGGCGTGTTCTACCGCATAAGGGTTGATGCCGCCGCTGGCGTTGTTCAGGGCGATCCCGGAATACAGGTTGACGCCCGTATCCGGCACCAGTTTTTCAAGCATCACGCAATGGGCGACGCCCAGATAGAAATGGTCCTTGTAAAGCACCGCGCGGAATCCGGCCTCGGCAGCGTCCAGCAGGGCTTCGTGGTGATCCAGAATGCGCGGCATGGCTGCGGGGCCGGAATGGCAATGCAGGTCAATCGCGCCTTTCAGCAGTTCGGCCACTTCGGCGGCGCGGCTGTTATCGGTCATATCGTTCATGGGTTAAGCCTCCTGATCTGCCGTTTGATCCGGCATGGGATAGTCGTCTGCGTTCAGCACCCAGCCGGGTTTGAGCGAAAAATCCACGCGCGGCGGGCCGAAGATATCGACCAGAACGTTCGATCCTTCGCCGGTGGCGCGGGTGGTGTGAATGACGGGGGGCGGGATCACCAGGACCGAGGGCGCGCCCATCTCAATCGCCTCGTCCGGGCGCCAGTCAGCCATGTCGGGTGTCCAGTGCCAGCGAAGGTAGTGAGTGAACGCGCCGCTCAGCGCCAGCGAAACCTGTTCGAAATCATCGTGGTGGTGCGGGGACATCTTGGACGGATCACGCGGCCCGTCGAACGGGTAGAGTACGTTCACCATCAGGGTCGTGCAGCGGAAAATCCGACCGAAACGCCCCTCTTCGGGGGCGATGTCCAAATCATAAGTGCGGATCTTCCAGCCATCTTTGGGCTGCGGCCATGGCTGGAAATCGGGGATATGCGTGCGTGGGGTGTCATAGCCGTTCGCGTTGGCGCAAGCCTGGGCCAGATCGGAGGCCTGAACCGAAAAGATGCGCACCAGGCGACCGCCATCGGGCAGCGTAACCGTGCTGTCGCCTGCAGGCACAAAGCTAAGCGTGTTGCCGGCGGCGTCGGTCCGCGTGTCGTTCCATTCGATCGTGGCACCGCCTTCGGGCAGCAGCACGGCATATTCGTCGGGCTGACCCTGCCGGACGAATTGCGCTCCGGGGGCAGCCTCGGTCAGGGCGACGATGAAATTGTGACTGCGAGTGATCCAGGTCTTGCCTGTGGCGTCGTCAATCTGCGGGGCTTCCTTATAGAAGAACCCGGTCTGAGGTTCGGCCACCAGGCCCGTAACGCCCAGCATGGATTTGGAAACCGGCGCCAGCGCGGCGCGGGGGTCGGTTTTGTCATACATCGGATTGTCCTTTCAGGGCGGCGTTCACGGCCGCTGAAATCGAAACATGCGCCCCCTTGGCGGCCGCGCGCAAAAATCCCTGGTCCGAGGAGAGGATGAAGGCCGAGGCACCGTCTGCCGCCCGAGCGGCCGCGTCTTCCGGCCCCCCTGGGAGGATTGCGACAGTCTTGCCCTTGGCTTTTGCGGCGGCCTGCACACGGGCGGTGGCCTTGGCCACGACACCTGTTGAACCATCGTAATCTTCGTAAGCCACGGATAGGTCTCCGCGGCCGATAAAGACGCCGTCCAAGCCCTCGACCGCAAGGATTTCATCGATGTTCTCGATGGCCTCTGGGTCCTCGATCATGGCGATTACGGTGACGCGGGCGTCCTGCTTGGTGATGTGAGTGGTGGTGTTATCAGCACCGAAAGTGCCGGCACGGGTGGTGGGAGCAAAGCCGCGCTTGCCACGGCGATAGCGCGCGGCCGCCACAATGGCGCGGGCGGTATCTGCGTCGGTCACGTGGGGCACCAAGATACCGTCAGCACCGCAGTCCAGCACCGACAGAATGCCAGCCGGATCGGGGCTTTGGACACGCACAACCGCGCCGATCCCCACCGCGCGGCATGCCAGCACGATCAGATCCGTCGTCTCGCGGTTGAAGGGCGAATGTTCTTCGTCCACGACAACAAAATCAAAGCCAAGACTGCCCAGAATCTCGGCCGGCATCGAGGCCGGGATCTTCAGGAACGTGCCGAAAAGGCGCTCTTGCGCCAAGAAACGGTCCCGGAAATTGGGGCTGGTGGATGTCACTTTTTCCTCCCGAGCATGTTTCGCTTAATGAAACAGCTTTCTTGCTAACGAAACGTAAACGGATATACTCCAATCTGTCAAGCGCCGGCTGTGGCGCTTGTTTTGGTTCGTTCCACGGGCTAAAAACTTGCATGGTAAGGAGGCGCTCAAGGTGGGTGAAACTCAGGAAAAATCAGAGAATATTCAGAGTGTTGAGCTGGCCTTGAACGTGTTGGAGACCCTGGCGGGTACCCAAGGCGACATTGGCGTGACCGCGCTGGCATCGGCGTTGGGGACAACGAAAAGCCGAATCTATCGACATCTGCGGACGCTGGTGAATCTGGGCTATATTCAGCAAAACCCGGTCACCGAACGCTATAAAATCGGCAGCCGTCTGATCGCGTTGGGCAAGGCCGCATCCGATTCCGCTGATCTGGCCGGGGTCGCGCAGGGGCCCATGCGTAAACTGCGTGATGTGACGGGGCAGGCGGCCAGCCTTGCGCAGGTCGAACCCGAGGGTATCCGCATTTTGCAGACCGTCCCCGGCACCATGCAGATCGAGGTTGGGGTGCGGCCGGGATCGCTTCTTGGGTTTACCAACTCGGCGCAGGGCAAGGTTGCGATGGCTGTGATGGACGCGGCGCAGCGCGAGCGAATCCTGGCGCAGGCTCTGCCGGCATCCACCGCGCATTCGATCTCGGACGTGGACGAAATGCGCCGGCATATCGCGCATATCGCGCAACAGGGTTGGGCCACCGCTCCGAACGAGGCAATGCTGGGCCTGAACGCGCTGGCCTGTCCGATTTTCGGCGCAGATGGGGAATTGGCAGGCACTTTGGCCATTGTCAGCCTGACCCAGTTTATCGGCACCCCACCGGACGCTGATCAAGTCGCCGCCGTGAAACTGGCCGCGGCCGAAGTGTCGGCAGCCTTGGGGTATGTCGGCTAAGACAGATCGGGCGCCGCGACAGCGCGACGCCCGTTGTTGACTATCAGGCGCTGAGCGCGGCCACAGCATCGTCCAGACAGACTTTGCCCGTTACTTTGCCTTCACTGCATACCACCGGCAGTTCGCCATCCTCGGAGGCGGCCAGCTTGGGCAACGCGTCCGCCAGCACGGTCGAGGCGCTCAGGGGCTCTCCGGTCGGTGTGTCTCCGTTGCAGGGCTGCTGCAGAGCACGCATCCGGATCACCTTGCCGCGGTTGATCTCGCGGGTGAACTCGGTGACGTAATCATCGGCCGGGTTCAACACGATGTCTTGCCCGTCGCCCGATTGTATCAGCTTACCATCACGCAAAATGGCGATGGAATCGCCGATCCGCATGGCCTCGTCCAGATCGTGGGTGATGAAGACGATGGTTTTGTTCAGCTCTTGCTGCAGTTCAAGCAGAATGGATTGCATGTCCATTCGGATCAGCGGATCAAGGGCCGAGAACGCCTCGTCCATCAGCAGGATGTCGGCATCCGTGGCCAGGGCGCGGGCCAGCCCCACGCGTTGCTGCATGCCGCCGGACAGCTGACCGGGATAGTAATCCTCGTAGCCAGCCAGCCCCACGCGTTCCAGCCAATGGACCGCGCGTTTTGCGGCCTCGGCCTCTTCGATGCCCTGAATGCCCAGACCATATTCGACGTTCTCCAGCACCCTGCGGTGCGGCAGCAGCGCGAAATTCTGGAACACCATGGACATCTTGAACCGCCGCAGATCGCGCAGTTGGTTCTGACCCATGGCCATCACATCCTCGCCATCCACCCAGATCTCGCCCGCGGTGGGTTCGATCAGGCGGTTCAGGTGCCGGATCAGCGTGGACTTGCCCGAGCCGGACAGCCCCATGATCACCTGCAGCTTGTTCGCCGGGATGTCCAAGGTGATGTCCGAAAGCCCCAGCACATGGCCGGTTTTTTCCAGCAGTTCGTCCTTGCCCATGCCGCCATGCACTTTTTTCAGGGCGGATTTGGGCGAGGGGCCAAAGATCTTGTACAGGTTCTTGATCGCGATCTTGGTATCAGTCATGGCCGGCCTCCCGGTAGGTTTGCAGTCTTTTGCCAAAGGTCTGGCTGACCCGGTCAAAGATGATGGCCAGCGCCACGATGGCCAGACCGTTCATCAGACCCAGCGCAAGATACTGGTTCGAGATCGCCCGCAGCACCGGAACACCCAGACCCTGCACCCCGATCATCGAGGCAATCACCACCATGGACAGAGCCATCATAATCGTCTGGTTGATGCCCGCAAAGATGTTGGGCAGCGCCAGCGGGATCTGAACGCCGAACAGTTTTTCCTTGTTCGAAGCGCCAAAGGCCTCGGCGGCCTCCATCACGGATTTGTCGACCAGCCGGATGCCCAGATTGGTCAGGCGCACCAGTGGCGGCAGCGCATAGATGCACACAGCCAGCAGGCCTGGCACCTTTCCGATACCCAGCAGCATCACCACCGGGATCAGGTACACGAAACTCGGGATGGTCTGCATCACGTCCAGTATCGGCGTGATGAGGGATTGGGCGCGGTCGAACCGCGCCATCAGGATGCCCAGCGGGATGCCCACCACGATACAGACCAGTGTTGCCACGGATATGATCGCAAGGGTGGACATCGTGTCCTCCCACATGCCGAGGTATCCAATGGCCAGAAAGGCCAGAACGCTGCCCAGCGTGATCTTCCACGATCGCGACCCCGCCCACGCAAGGCCAGCGATGATCAGGATGATGATCGGCCACGGGGTGGCTTGCAGCACCTTTTCAAACCAGACCAGAAATTTCAGTAGCGGGGTAAAGAAGGCTTCGATTGCCTCGCCCCAACTGCGGGTGAATTCGCGAAAGCTGCCGTCGATCCCGCGGCGCAGCGCGCTTAGGTCGGCGCGGCCCAAAGACGGGAATTCGGTAAAGAACGACATGGTTCTCTCCTTCTGTTATGCGAAAGGCCCGCGCTGGGTGGCGCGGGCCTTTGCGAATGTAAGAAACTTACAGGGCGTCTTTGATCTTGGCAGCGACGTCCGCCGGAACCCATTGGCTCCAGATATCCGGATGCTGGACCAGAAATTCAAACGCTGCATCTTCGCCGGTCGCCTGATTTTCGGTCATGAATACAAGCATCGAGTTCATCACCGCTCCGGGGAAGACACGGTTTTTGAAGTAGTCCTGAGCCGGACCAGCCTTGGCGATGAAATCGTCGGTGACGACGGTGTTCACCTCGGACACGGTCCACGAAGTCGGCTGCGGATCGGCACAGTCCTGAGCGGCCAGCGCAATGCACCCGTCCCAGTTGTCGCGACCTGCCCATTCGGCTTCGAACGGAAGCTTGATCATATTGTACTTACCGATCATCGAAGTGGGCGACCAGTAATAGCCGAACCATGGCTCGCCGCGCTCGACAGCTTTGGCCATCGAACCGTCCAGACCCGCGGCCGAACCGGGGTCAACCAGCTTCCAGCCTTTGGCTTCCATGTCAAAGGCACGGAACAGGTTAGCATTCACCAACTGACAGCCCCAACCAGCGGGGCAGCCAACAAAGGCGCCTTTGCTGGTGTCTTCTACATCGGGAAACAGGTCTGGGCGTGCCAGAACCTTTTCAACGGTGTCCAGCTCGGGGTGTTCCTCTGCAAAGGCAGGTGTGATCCACCAGCCTTCGCCCAGATCGGTAATCGGGCCGTCGTTCAAGGCCATCAGCGTGCCTTCGTCGGTGGCCGCTTTAAGTGCGACGCGCACGGCGTTGATCCACAGTTCGGGCGCCACGTCGGGCTGGCCCTTTTCAGACATCGAGGCAAAGGTGGTTTGCGTCGCGCCGGGGATCAGCTCGACCTCGCAGCCATATCCTTCTTCCAGGATAATGGCGTCGACATTGGCCATCATCTCGGCCGAGGCCCAGTTCATTTCAGCGATAGAAACCGACCCACAATCCGAGGCCATGGCCTGCCCACCCATCAGGGCAAACGCACTGGCGCCGAGGGCGCATTTCAATTTGGTATTCATCAGAGGATTTCCTCCCAGATCTTTTCGACTTAGCGGACCGCGGATCTTCGGGTTCACGGCCAGTCACCAGCCCTCGCGGCTGATTTCCCGGATGTATCGACTTTGAGTGAAAGCGTCACTGCTCCGAGCTGCGGTCAAAGGACAACATGCGAAGGTAAAGATGTAAAGGCAAAGGCAGGGTTCCCTAGGGGAAGGCTTTCTTGGGTCTTTCACGCCAAGACCTTGGTGCGATTGTTTTTGTTGCGTGTTATGGGACGGCTATGACCGATTTCGACAGCCTTTCAGCGCAGCGCCGTTCGGTGCGTGCGTTCACCGACCAACCCGTCCTGCGTGCGCAGATGGAGCAAATCTGCACAGTTGCGCGCCGTGCGCCCAGCGGCGCCAATCTGCAGCCGGGCAGCTTTCACGTTTTGACGGGCGCGGCCCTGACTGGCCTCAGCGCGCGGCTGATGCAGGCGATCGACGACGGAGCGCCGATCGAAACCGAATATTCCTATTTTCCCCGGCCCATGCCAGCCGAGCTGAAGGCGCGTCAGCGCGCGGCGGGCTATGCGCTGTATCAGGCGCTTGGGATCGAAAGGCGGGACGTGCAGGGGCGGCGAGATCAATTTGCGCGGAACTACGGGTTCTTTGGGGCCCCTGTGGGCATCGTGGTGACCATTAATCGGAACATGGGCAAGGGATGTTTCATGGATCTGGGCATGTCGATCATGACTCTTCTGCTAGCGGCCGAGTCCCTGGGGTTGGGCGCGACGGGCATCGGGGCCTTGGCCAACTACGGATCAATCGTGCATCGCCATCTTGATCTGCCCCAGCAGGAATTGGTTGTTTGCGGCATCGCTGTGGGCCACCCGGATCGCAGTGCGCCGGTGAACCAGTTCCGTACTGACAGGGCCGACCTGTCCGAATTCACCAGCTTTCGCGGCTTCGATTAACCTCGTAGCAGCAGCGCGGTGCCCAGCCCTCCGGCAGCAGCGATGGCTGCCAGCCCGTTGCCGGGCGCGCGGCAAAGCTGGTGGAACAGATGCACGGCCAAAATCGCACCGGATGCCCCGATCGGATGACCGCGCGCCAAGGCGCCTCCGTCGCGGTTAACGATCTTTTCGGGCAGATCAGCCCCGCGCCAGCAGGCGATGGCCTGAACGGCAAAAGCTTCCATGATTTCAGCGGTTTGAATGTCGTGAGGGGTCAGCGAAGCGCGCTGCAATAAGGCCTGGATCGCCGCAACTGGGGCCAGGCCGGGCATTTCTGGATCGCCCCCGATTGTCTGCCCGCCTATGATCTGTATTCCGTCCAGGTTCAGCGAATTCGCAACCTGCCGGGATGTGACGATGGCAACGGCCGCAGCGTCCGCCGCAACCGCCATATTCGCAGCCGTAACAGTGCCTGACACCCGCTTGGCCCGGTCGCAATGGCGTGGGGTCAGGTTTCGGGTGAAGGGATCAGAGCTTAGCCCCTCCATCGAGACGATCCCCAAATCTGTCGCGGCGTTTTGAGCTTTGGAATGGCTGTTGATCGCCCAAGCGTCCTGAGCCTCTTGATCAATTCCCAAGCTCAGGGCCAGTTTATCCGCCGCAACTGCCATTTCCGGATCGCGCTGGGGCCACGGCGTGAAGGGCGCCTGATCATAGGGGACAGGATCACGCCCGTCACGGAAGGTGCGCGCGCGCACAGGGCGGCGGGAATAGCTTTCTACACCGCCCGCGATAACGATCTGGTGCTGGCCTGATTTAACAAGGGCGTCCGCCAAGATCACCGCATCCAGCCCCCCGGCGCATTGCCGGTCGATGGACAGGCCCGCAACGCGTTCAGGCAGGCCGGCGGCCAAAGCTGCGATCCGCGCCGGATTTCCGCCTGCTCCCAAGGCGTTGGACAGGATAAGCTCGTCCACCTGGTTCGGGGACAGGCCGCAATCGGCCAGTGCGGCCTTGATCACGGGTGCCGCCAACTGGTGTGGCTGCAAATGCGATAAGGCCCCGTTTCGCGGGGCGATCGGGCTGCGGCGGGCGGCGATCAGCACGGTTTCGGTCATACCATCCCTCGCAACTGCGCCTGCAAGGCCTGAAGGTCGGGTTTGCCAGCGGGCAAAAGCGGCATTCGTGCAAGCAATATGAACCGGCGCGGGACCGAGGCCGCGCCCAAGGCCTTTTTGCAGGCCTCGCGCAGTGTTGCCTTGGATAGATCGGCGTTAGGTTGGATCATGGCCACCAAGACATGCCCGCGTTGCGTGTCGGGCAGGGCCAAAACTGCGGCATGAAGCACGGTATCTTGTTGCAGCAAAACGCGCTCTACCTCGTCCGGGAACACGTTCTGATCGGCCACGGTCACCATCCGAGATTTACGCCCCCGCAAAAACAGGTTGCCGGCGTCGTCCAGATACCCCAGCTCGCCGACCGAAAGGAAATCCCGGTCCCATTGCGTGTCAGGTGTTTCCCCCTGTTCATAACCATCGAACAGATAAGGCGAGCGCACCCAAATCTCGGCGGTTTCAAAGGGCGCGGCGACGCGCAGTGTGACGCCAGGATAAGCCTTGCCCACTGATCCTTCGGGCGTCGTGGGGTCGGCCATGGTGATGAAGCTCGTCTCGCTGGCGCCAAAGAACTCGCGCAGATCGGCCGAAGGGATCGCAGAACTTAACGCATTGCGCAGGGCAGGATCCAGCGATCCACCGCCGACAAACAACCGTTTCAGATCGGGCAGAATGGGGCCGTTTGAGACGCTCAGGAGCATCCGCAATTGGGTCGGCGTGGCATAAAGCGTGGTGACGCCGTGTTGGGTCAGTCCGCTAAGCTGGCTGCGTGGACGCAGGCCGGAAAGACAGGCCAGATCCGCTCCGATATGCAGGGCCTCCATCGTGGCGAACAGGGACAGCGAGTGCCCGATATCGCCCAAGATTGCATAGGTATCAGCCGAGGTGACGCCAAACAGATCGGCCGCAAGATCGAAGCTGCGGATCCAGCTTTCCGGGCTGCGGCGGATCATTTTGGGCGCACCGCTGCTGCCCGATGTTTGCACGAAAAGACGTTGCCGCGTGTCGGCCTTTGTGCGGATCGGGGCCCCCTGGCGGGTCAGGATCGAATGGCCCTGTTCCAGGCCGTGCAGCAGCACCTCGATCGCGTGCGCGCCTGCGCCAAGCAAACGGCTGCGCGGATCTATGCGAAAATTTGCGGTCTGTGTCGCCACGCGGATCGGCCTTCACAAGTGGTCACGGATGCGCCGATTTTGTTCGGCTCGCCCCGTGGTATCACTGTTTTTGGCAGTCGGCCAATCGGTTTGACGCTATTCGGCGGCAGCCCGGGTCGGCAGGTGGCGAAACTGTCCTGCGCTAAACAGCAACGGAGATTGCGCCGGATCGCAGTCAAACTCGACCACTTGGCCGATGAACAGCACGTGATCGCCGACCTCGATCTCTTGGACGATATCAGTCAGGAACAGCGCAGCGCTGCCGGGCAGAAAAGGCAAGCCCGCGCGTTCGGCCAAGACATGGTCCTGGCCTGGTTGCGGTCGTCCCGCGAAATGCAGTGCAGTGGCTTGCATCGTTTCCGACAGGATATTCACCGCGTATCGGCCTGATTGGCGCAGTTTACCCAGCATGCGGCTTTTCTTATCGATCGAGACCGTCACAAGGGCCGGATCCAACGAGACCGACATGAACGCGTTCGCGGTCATGCCGTGATCGCCTTCGTCCGTGCGGGTGGTGACGACGGTGACCCCGGTCGCAAAGGCGCCGCAGGCGTTGCGAAAGGCGCGAGGGTCCATCGATTTCGTCTGCTCAGACATTGCTCGTTTCTTCCATTCGTTGGTTCAACAGCTGCAAATGTTCGGCCCTGATGGTTGCCGGGCCGGGACACGCCTGCAATTGCGCCGCGCGGGTAAGTCGGGTTTGGGTCGAGAAACGACCTGCCCATCCTTGCACTACACGGGCTTCGCGACCATTGCATGGAAGATTTGTGCCAGAAATTTGATCTGGCAGGTTAAGTGGCGGGCAAGTCAAGGATTTCCCGCGCTTGGGCGACCATAGCCACAGTCCGGCCCGCTTGCTGTGCATATTCCACCGCGCGCTGAACCAAAGCCGCGTTGGATGGGGCCAGCGTGTTATTGTCCAGACGGATATTGTCCTCAAGCCTAGTGCGCAAATGCCCTCCCGCCTGGGCGGCCCATTGGTTCAGATCGGCCTGATGGCGTCCGATACCGGCGGCGCACCACGGGGCATCAGCGCCGAACAGGGTTTTCACCGTGAGCTGAACATAGGGGCGCTTTGCCAGCTCGCCGCGATCCCACATCAGCTTGGCGTGGTAGATGTGGCTTAGGTCAAACGCCTGGGGCAGGGGGCCGAGGGCCGGTTACGCATCGGCTTTGTCGGCTCTTCCCCCTTTGTAATTCTGCCGACGATCATCAAGACCTTCCGCGCCAATTACCCCGAGGTGAACCTGTCCCTGTCACCGATGAACAACGCCCAACTGAACCGCAGCCTGATCGGGCGCGAGATTGACCTCGCCTTCGCGCGGCCCGCTTTGCGAGACGCCGAATTTCGCACGCTCGAGCTGGGGGACGAGCCGTTGATCGCCGCCACGCCCGATACGGTGGCAACCCAGAAACCGGGCCGGATCACCATTGATGAGCTGCGCGATCAAAGCTTTATCCTGTATCCCGAATTCCCGGCGACCATCCTATGCTGACCTGGTGCTGGGGTGTTGCGAGACTCACGGGCTGAAGGTGCGCAAGCGGTTGGCCGCCTTGATGCTTTCGGGGCTTTCTGCGCCATAGCTCATCCCCCCGATCGAGGTGCCTTCGCCCAAACCCACCGATCCATTCGAAAAACGGACGCGCACCAGCACGAAGGATTGCACCAACATCGTCGTCATGGACAGGACATGCCCCCGGATGGTGGGCAGGTCGACGATAGAGGTTTCGATTTGATCGATCTAGGGCAAGGGGCTGTTCCCGAACAATTTGGAATTAAATGAATTTTCGCCCCTGACAGCCTGAATTTCCAATACCCGCCGGGTGTCGGTTGATACCCGTTGTCCTGGGACGGTTTAAACGGGCAGGTCACGGCTGCGCTTGATCTCGCGCAGGACCACGTTCGTTTGCGCGCTTTCCACGGCGGGCAGACGGAACAGAAAGTCTTCGAGAAAGGTGTTGTAGGCTCCGATATCCTGGCACAGAACCCGCAGGATATAGTCGGACTGCCCGGTCGTCGCATAGCAATCCAGAACCTCGGGCCGGCTTTCCACGGCGCTGATAAACTGCTGCAGATGCTCGGGATTGTGGCGTGTCAGATGGACTTGGACCAACGCCTGAAAGTGCAAGCCTAGGGCAGGGGCCGATACGACCGCACGATACCCTTCGATGGCGCCGGCCTGTTCCAAGGCGCGGACTTTGCGCCACAGCGCCGATTGCGACATGCCCACTTTTTCAGCCAGCTCGCTGTTGGATATGCGGCTGTCCGCTTGCAGAAGTTTCAGGATCAGGCGGTCCCGTCGGTCAAGTTGCATTGGATGAATATACCATAGAATTGCTACTGTCCGGAAAGATTAGCCAAGTTTCTTCAATTCTTATCCCAAAACAGGTCAAAAAAGCCAGAATAAATGGTTCAGAATTGTGATCGGTAGGGAGAGCGCAGATGACTGACCAATCACATCAGGTCCAGCCATATCGGCTGGAGGATAAATACATTCGTGAAATAGGTCGGGTATTTCTGACCGGAACGCAGGCCTTGGTCCGCATCATGCTGGACCAAGCGCGCCGCGATCGTGCGGCGGGGTTGAATACTGCCGGTTTCATTTCGGGTTATCGAGGTTCGCCCCTGGGAATGTTGGATCAAGAGCTGTGGCGCGCTGGGGATGTGATCGAAGCGGCAAATCTGACCTTCATGCCGGCAGTCAACGAGGATCTGGGCGCAACCGCTGTTCTGGGCGCTCAGCAGGCCAGTCTGGACCCCGATTGTCAGCACGAGGGCGTGTTCTCGATGTGGTATGGCAAGGGGCCGGGCGTAGATCGGTCGGGCGATGCGTTACGACACGGAAATGCCTATGGCTCGGCCCCTAAGGGCGGGGTGCTGGTGGTTGCGGGCGATGATCATGGCTGTGTGTCTTCGTCTATGCCGCATCAATCCGATGTGGCCTTCATGACCTGGTTCATGCCCACACTGAACCCCGCATCCGTTGGCGAATATCTGGCGTTTGGCGAATATGGTCTGGCGCTCAGCCGCTTTTCAGGAACATGGGTCGGCTTCAAGGCGATCTCGGAAACGGTGGAAAGCGGCCAATCGGTAGAGCTGCACCCCGATCGCAATTTTAACCTGCCCGAAATTGATCTGCCCCCGGGCGGTCTGCACGTGCGAAGGGCCGATCTGCCCAGCCCCCAGATCGAGACCCGTCTGGAGCACAAACTGGCCGCGGTCGAGGCTTTCGTCGAGGCCAACCCGATTGACCGGCGCATCTATGACCTGCCCAAGGCGACATTCGGGTTCGTCACGACGGGCAAAGGCCATCTGGACCTGATGGAGGCCCTGCGCCTGCTGGGTCTGGACGAGGCCGCCTGCCGCCGTTTGGGTATCGACATCTACAAGGTCGGCATGGTCTGGCCGCTGGCTCGCCGGGATGCGCTGTCCTTTGTACGGGACAAGCAAGAGGTCATGGTGATCGAAGAAAAGCGCGGCATTATCGAAAGCCAGTTCAAGGAATACTTCTATGACTGGCCTGGGGATAAGCCCCAGAAAATGGTGGGAAAACACCGGGCTGCGGGCGATCCCCTGCTGCCATGGACGGGCGAGCTGTCGCCTTTGGGTCTGGTCCCATATGTTGCCGAACGTCTGGATCGGTTCTTTCCCGCCGAAGGTTTGCTGGACAAGGCGCGTTCGCTGACTGATCAACCACCGCAAATTTTAAGCATTCCGGGGGCCACGCGGACACCCTATTTCTGTTCAGGATGCCCGCACAATACCTCGACCAAGGTGCCCGAAGGCAGCAAAGCGGCCTCGGGGATCGGATGTCATGTGATGGCCAGCTGGATGGACCGCGATACCGAAGGCTTTGCCCAAATGGGCGGCGAGGGCGTGCCTCATGTGGTGGCCAGCAAGTTCAACGGCGGTAAGCATATTTTCCAGAATTTGGGCGAGGGGACTTGGTACCACTCGGGGTCTCTTGCGATCCGCCAGGCGGTCGCGGCAGAGGCAAATATCACCTATAAAATCCTCTATAACGACGCCGTTGCCATGACAGGGGGGCAGCCCGTCGACGGGCCGGTTTCTGTCAGTGGGATTGCCTTTACCTGCCGCGCCGAAGGGGTGAAGCGGATCGCCCTGGTCTCGGACGATATTCGCAAATTCAGCCCAGATGAATTCCCGCCTGGTACCACTTTTCACGACCGGTCTCAGATGGACGCCGTGCAGCGTGAATTGCGCGACGTGCCCGGCGTCAGCGTGCTGATCTATGAACAAACCTGCGCCACCGAAAAGCGCAGACGCCGCAAGCGGGGCACCATGGAAGATCCCAAACGGTTTGCCTTCATCAACCCCGCGGTTTGCGAAGGCTGCGGCGATTGCTCGGTCGAAAGCAATTGCCTGAGCATCGAGCCACTGGACACGCCCTTGGGCCGCAAGCGCAAGGTTAACCTGTCCACCTGCAACAAGGATTTCAGCTGCCTGAATGGGTTCTGTCCCAGCTTTGTCACGATCGAGGGCGGCGTGCGGCGAAAACGCAGCCCGGTGGCGCATGATCTGCCAGCGCTCTGCGCAAAACTGCCCACCCCCGCGCAGCCATCGCTTGCACAGCCCTATGATCTGCTTGTCACTGGCGTGGGCGGAACCGGTGTTCTGACGGTCGGAGCCCTGATTACCATGGCCGCCCATATCGAAGGCAAAGGCGCCAGCGTTCTGGATTTCACCGGGTTTGCCCAGAAATTCGGGACGGTGCTTAGCTATATCCGGTTGGGCAACCATCCATCCGACATACATCAGGTGCGGATTGATCACGGCGCGGCGGACGCTGTGATTGGATGTGACGCGGTGGTGTCCTCGTCCCCGCGTGCGTCGGTCCACTATCGTCGCGGCACTCGGGTGGTTCTAAACCTGGCCGAGATGCCAACGGGTGATCTGGTTCTGCGCCGGGATGCCGCGTTGAACATTGATCAGCGCGCGGCCGCGATCCGTGCGGTTGTCGGGGATCATGTGTCCGGTCTGGATGCCAACAAACTGGCCGAGGAACAGCTGGGCGATAGCGTCTTTGCCAACGTGATCCTGTTGGGTATGGCGTGGCAAAAAGGACTGGTGCCTGTCAGCGAGCTTGCCCTGAAACAGGCAATCCAACTGAACGGGGTGGCTGTCCGGGAAAATGCCATGGCCTTTGATCTGGGGCGGGTGTTGGCCGTTGATCCGGGGCGCGTGACCAAGGGGCAAGGCGAGAAGCAGCCTCAGACACTTGAGCAAATGTTGGACCGGCACACCGCCTATCTGACTGCCTATCAGAACGCAGGCTTTGCCCGGCGCTATCGCCAGACGATCCAGGATTTCCAGAAGGCGCTTCCCACAGGGCAGGCGGATCTGGTGCCTTTGGCGGCGAAGTCGCTGTTCAAGCTTATGGCCATCAAGGACGAATACGAGGTGGCGCGCCTGCATACCCAAGCGGATTTTACGCAGATGCTTGCGCAAGAATTCGAACCGGGGTTTCGGGTGAACTACCATTTGGCTCCGCCGCTTTTGTCTGGCGCGAAGGACGCTCGGGGGCGGCCGCAAAAACGCCAGTTCAAAGCGTGGCTGACCCCGGTTTTGCGGGGCCTGGCCCATTTGCGGGGGCTGCGTGGCACGCTGATTGACCCGTTCGGCCATACTGCCGAACGCCGGGAGGAGCGCGCATTAATCTTGTGGTTCCAAGGCATTCTGAACGAACTGCCCGCCCGGCTGGATCACCTGCCTGAAGGGGCGGCGCAGGAAATCCTGTCCGCGCCGCTGGATTTCCGCGGCTTTGGCCCGGTCAAGCAGGCCGCTGTGACCAAGGGTAAGGCCCGCGTGTCCCGGATTTTGTCCTAGTCGTCTTGCCCCAGCGCCGGCGCTGCGCGATCGGTGGCCAAAACGCTGCGCGAGAACGTGATCGGAGTGCGAATACCCGCGATCCCTTCGGGGGCGATGCGCAACTCGCGCTCGACTACCTGGGGTTCGCTCAGCGCCTCGGGGATGGTGTTGATCGGGCCGACGGGAACGCCCGCCAGTTCCAGCCGCTCGATCAGGTCAGACTTGTCGTGCCGGGTCGTGACGGTGCTGATCCGTTGGCAGATATCCTCGCGGTTTTCGACGCGCGCGGGGTTGGTGGCAAAGCGCGGATCGCTGTCCAGCCCGTCCAGACCCAAGGCACCGCACAGCGCCGAGAACTGCCGGTCATTGCCGCATGCGATGATGAAATGCCCGTCCGCGCAGGGAAAAACCTGATAGGGCACGATGCTGGGATGGGCGTTGCCCATCCGCTTGGGCTGTGTGCCCCCCAACAGATGGCTGGCGCCTTGGTTGGCCAGCACGCCAATGCCGCAATCCAGCAAGGACATGTCCACATGCTGCCCCATGCCCGAGCGTTCGCGCTCGGCCAGCGCGGCCTGAATGCCGATCACTCCATAAAGGCCGGTGAACAGGTCAATCCAGGCCACGCCAACCTTTTGCGGTTCGCCATCAGCATCGCCTGTCAGGTGCATGATGCCGCTCATCCCCTGCATCAGAAAGTCATAGCCCGGTTGCTTGGCGCGCGGGCCGGTCTGACCGAACCCGGTGACCGAGGCATAGACCAAACGCGGATTGATTTGCGCGATGCTGTCATAATCCAGCCCGAATTTCCTTAGACCGCCAACCTTGAAATTCTCGATCAGCACATCGGCCTCGGCGATCATCTCTTTCAGCTTAGCCAGCGCATCGGGGTCCGAAAAATCGCAAGTGACCGAGCGTTTGCCCCGGTTGGCCGAATGGAAGTATGCGGCAACGGTTTCCGTGTTTCCGTCCTTCAGCGGTCTTTCAAAGAACGGAGGCCCCCAGCGCCGGGTATCATCGCCCTCGGGCGCCTCGACCTTGACGACATCGGCGCCCAGATCCGCCAGGGTTTGACCGATCCAGGGGCCGGCCAGAATGCGAGCCAGCTCGATCACTTTCAAGCCTTTCAGGGGGGATTCCTGCGTCATGGGGTACCTCGGTGTTGAATAAGCATTCAGATTGGGAAATAATATTGAGATAAATTCTCAGTAATACCGAGATTACAGCAAGTTTATATTCCATGGGGGAATGCATATGCGGCCACGACGCTTTTTACCCTCGATCCGCCTGCTTCTGGCTTTTGATGCGGTGATGCGGTTGGGTTCGGTCACGGCGGCAGCTTCGGAACTGAACCTGACCCAAAGCGCCGTCAGCCGTCTGATCCTTTCGCTCGAGCAGCAGCTGGGCAAGGAATTGTTCACCCGCGCACGCCGTCGGCTGATCCCCAATACCGCCGCTCATGGGTACCACAAACACATCGCG
The DNA here is from genome assembly GCF_965218685.1 of Thalassovita sp. Classification (GTDB taxonomy): domain Bacteria; phylum Pseudomonadota; class Alphaproteobacteria; order Rhodobacterales; family Rhodobacteraceae; genus Thalassobius. The sequence continues at coordinate 1,946,733 of NZ_OZ244657.1, forward strand.
CGGGCCTTGGATATCGTGCAGCGCGCCAGCATGTCGGTTGTTGCCAACCCGGACGGAGGAACGCTGACGCTGGCGGTGCTGCCGACCTTTGCCACCCGTTGGCTGGGACCGCGACTGAGCGATTTTCTGGCGCAGACGCCTGGCGTGGCCGTGAACCTTTCCACGCGGATCGGGCGGTTTGACTTCGCGGACGAGGCGTTTGATGCCGCGATTTTCTATGGTCAGCCCGATTGGCCCGGAGGTCAGCATCTGAAGCTGTTTGACGAACAGGTCACGGCCTGTGTCTCGCCTCAGTTCGCGCAGCAATACCCGATGCGCAGCTTGTCGGATCTCGCGGACGTGCCCAAGCTGCAACTGGAATCGCGCCCCACGGTCTGGGCGGATTGGTTCGAAGGGCAGGGCGCCCCCGTTCCGAACACCGAAGGGATGCTGATGGATCAGTTTTCCATGATGATCCAGGCCGCGATTTCAGGGCTTGGGGTGGCGTTGCTGCCTGACTATCTGACCCAGACAGAAATAACCGAGGGGCGCCTGGTGCCGATTTTCCAGCAGGCCGTTCCGGTCCGTGGGGCGTACTGGCTGGTCTGGCCCGAGGAAAAATCGCAGGACGCCCCGTTGCCAGCCTTTCGCGACTGGTTGTCGTCGCAGGCGCGGTAGCTACATCTTTTCGATAGCACGAGTGGCGGTATCTCGGATGTGGTCCTCCATCAGGCGGGTGGCCTTGTCGGTGTCGCGTGCCAGTACGGCCTCTTTGATCAGGCGGTGTTCTTCGAATTTCTTCCTCCCGCGTCCTTCGGTCGACATCTTGGTGATGAATCGGTAGCGGTCCAGCTGGTTGAACATGATCGAGCGTAGTCGGATCAGCCACCTGCTGTCACATGCTGCAACTAGGGATTCATGAAACTCGCGGTGGCGTTCGACCCATTCGTCGTGCCGCTCCATCCGCTGTTCCCAGGGCAGGCTTTCGATCAGGCTGAGCCGGTGATAGGCCGCCACGATATCGGTTTCCCAGTCGTCATCGCCATTCGTTATCGCCTCGGCCAGGGCGCGAGTTTCCAGGTCCAGGTAAAGATCAACGATTTCAGACAGTTCATCCGCAGAAACCGGAGCAACGCGGAACCCTTTGCCAGCGTCCAAAGTGACGAAACCTTCGGATAGAAGCGAGGACAGCGCCTCGCGCAGGGTGCCGATACCGACGTCGTATCGCTTGGTCAGGTCAGCAAATTTCAAGCGCATCTCTGGCTCGAAAACGCTGCTGACGATGTCCAGGCGCAGTTTGCTGACAACCTCGTGCCCGCTGGCGGCTGCTCTACCCATGATTGTCCTCACCTTCTGCCCGTTTGATGTGTGCTTGTCTAACAGATAGCTGTTTTGGAAGGGATGTTCAACTCATCCAATATTTTCGAAAATAACAACATTACCCGCGAATTTTTTGAATGAAAAGCCTGTTTCTACATCTTTTCCCCGATACACTGATTTTCGAAAATAATGGGGATTCTGATGAAGTATGTTTCATTCGAAATCAGCGGCGTGCCAGCATGGGGCCGCATTGATGGCGAAAAAGTTGAGCAGTTGGGTGAGCCTGGCACGCGCTGGCCTGACCTGAAATCCTATTTGACAGATCAGACGCCTGCGGATCTGAAGCCTTTAGGTGTCCATGACCTGTCCGAAGTTACTTTGCTGCCGGTCATTCCCAAGCCCGACCTGATCGCGATGGCTGCGGTGAACTATCGAAAGGGCGATGCCCCGACGGACAAAGAGCCGCCGTTCCCTGTGCTGTTCCTGCGGCTCTCCTCGTCCCAGATTGGGCACGAAGCACCGCTGATCAAGCCTGCAAGCTCTCAGAAACTGGATTTCGAGGGCGAGCTGGCCGTGATTATCGGCAAAGGCGGGCGGCATATCCCCAAGGACCGCGCTTATGACCATGTGGCGGGCTATTCGATCTATAATGATGGCAGTGTTCGCGATTGGCAAAAACACTCGCACCAGTTCACGCCGGGCAAGAACTTTGTGGGGACGGGGGCTTTCGGGCCCTGGATGGTGACGCCTGACGACCTGCCGCCGCTAGAGCAAGGGATTGCGCTGCGCACCCGCGTGAATGGGGTTGAAAAGCAAAGCACCGACACCTCGAAGATGATTTTCGATGTGCCCTACCTGATCAACTATGTCTCGACTTTTGCACCGCTGGTGCCGGGGGATGTGATCGTGACGGGCACCTGTTCGGGGTTCGGTTCGACCCGTACTCCGCCTGAATTCCTGCGCGAAGGAGACGTCGTCGAGGTTGAAATCGAAGGAATCGGGGTGTTGCGCAATGCCGTTCAGAAAGAACGGGTCGCGGTAGAAGCTGTCTAAAATGCTGATATTGGCGAATAAGATTAAATTTTCGAAAATATTTGCATTAGCGAAAATCACGTGCTAGGCACTGTGGAAACTGGATAGGTGGAGAAAGAAATGAGCTTTCTGGTAAATGACGTCGGTCATGTCCAACTGAACGTGGTGGACGTTGACGCGCTGGTCGAAGAGATGACGAATATCCTGGGGCTGCGCGTCACCCGTTCGGACGATCAAAGCGTCTGGCTGTCCGCTGGCGGGCGCGAGGTGGAAATGGTGCTGCACCGGGCGCAGGAAAACTCGGTCCATTCGATTGGGTTCGAGGCGCCCAGCGTCGAGAATATCGAGATCGTGAAGTCCCGGATCGAGGCCGCGGGCTGCACAATCGTCAGCGAAACGCCCAGCTTGGAGGCCTGCGAGGCAGGGGTCACTTATCGCACCCCCGAGGGGCACCTGTTCGAGGTTCACTCGCCCATTCGGGAGCATATCTACGGTGGCCGCAAGCCCTCGACCGGGCCGGGTCCGCTGCAGCTGGATCACGTCAACATCCTGTCGCCCGATCCCGTCGCAACCGTGCGCCAGTTCGAGCAGATCATGGGGCTGCGGATGTCCGAAAAGCTGGCCAATGACAGCCTGACCTGGATGCGTGGCGGCAATGGTCTGCACCATATTCTGGGCATAGTGCGCGGCATCACCGGCTTGCATCACTACTCGTTCGAGTTTGGAGAGTTCAACGATTACAATCGTTTGGGTGATCTTTTGGACACGATCGAGAAGAACTATATCTGGGGCCCCGGCCGTCATCGTCCCGGTGACAACAACTATGCCTATTACATCGATGCCTGTGGTGCGATGTGCGAGATTTCACATGGCATGGCCTCGATACATGACGAGGCGCGCTATGTCCCCAATATCGTCACCAACCTGAAACGCCCTGACAACGTGCGCGACATGAATGTGTGGGGCGAGCCTGCGCCGAAGCCCTGGTTGGAACATGAATTTCCCTGGGCTGCACAGAACGGGTGAGGGGGGATAAATGACCAAAATCGGAATCATATGCGGATCGTTGCGCAAAAATGCGCTGTCCGGCGCCGCTGCCCGCGCTGCGGTGGGGTTGATGCCAGACGGGGTTCAACCTGTGACGCTGCCAAGTTTTGGCGATCTGCCCATCTATAATCAGGACATTCAGGACCAGGGCATGCCCGACACGGTGAACGCCTATGCCGAAGCCGTGGCTGCGGTGGACGCCGTGCTGTTCGTCACGCCTGAATACAACTGGTCCGTTCCGGGCGGGTTGAAAAACGCAATTGATTGGCTGTCCCGTCTGTCGCCTCATCCGCTGGACGGCAAGCCTGCGGCGATCTGGAGCGTGTCGCCGGGCCTGCTGGGCGGTGCCCGGGTGCACGAGGGGCTGCGTCACGTGCTGCATTCGCAAGGCATGATCATCATGGCCAAACCCGAGGTTCAGATCGCTGGCGCCAAAGGAAAACTGGACGTCGACCTAGGCACTGTGACCCAGGACGACACGCGCGCCTTTCTGGCCTCTCATCTATCGACATTCGCACAGTTCTGCGCCGGGCGCAGCTAAGCCCGCAAGACGGAAAAGGATATTCACATGCAAATTCCTCTGGATTTCAAATCTGACGGGCTGACCCTGTCCGGTGTTCTGCACGTCCCCGATGGACGCAAACCTGACGAAGCACTGCCGACGTTTCTGGTGCTTCACGGCTTTGTCGGCACAAAGGATGAATCCCACGCCGAGTTGCAGGCCGATATGCTGGAGCAGATGGGCTATGCCGCGTTCCGCTTTGACATGCGCGGCTGCGGCAAAAGCGAGGGCCGCAAGGGCGATGTACGGTGCTATGATCAGGTGGCGGACACCAAGAACGCGTTGTCTTTCATCGCTGAACGTGAAGAGGTCGATGCAGACAAGATCGGCGTGATTGGCCACAGCTTTGGTGCGGCGGTTGCTGTCTTCACCGCGGGTGTCGATGACCGGGTGGCCTGCTGCATCTCGTCCTGTGGTTGGGGCGACGGCGAGCGCAAGTTCCGCGGCCAGCATCCCACGCCCGAAGCCTGGGAAAAGTTCACCAACATCCTGAAGGACGGCCGCAAGCAGAAAGAGGAAACCGGCGAAAGCCTGTGGGTCTCGCGCTTTGACGTGGTGCCGATCCCCGAACATCTGCGCAATAACCTGTCGCCCAAGGCCACGTTCGAAGTGACCGCCGAAACCGCGCAAAGCATGTACGGTTTTCGCGCTGATGATGTGGTCGGCAATATCGCGCCGCGCCCCTTGCTGCTGTTCCATACCGCAGGCGACGTGATTACTCCGATGGAGCAATCGCTGGAGCTGTTCAAACGCGCGGGCAAGAATGCCGAGCTGATGATCCCCACCGGCACGTCGCATTTCCCGCTGTCGCCCGAAGATGCACCGCGCACGCGGGTGTTGATCAAGGGATGGCTGGACAAGTTCTTTCCCACGCCGGTGCAGGGCCGCGCATGAGCACGGTGAACGCCATAGAGCTTGAGAGCTTTGCCAAGGCATTGCTGGCGGCAGGGGGGTATACCCCCGATCACGCCGCCCGCACCGCCGAGGTTCTGGTCTGGGCCAACCTGCGCGGCGCGGATTCGCACGGGGTGCTGCGCATCCCGCGCTATCTGGAAATGGTTAAGCTGGGAAAAATTGCGCCGAAGGCCCAGCCTGTCATCACGCAGCAGAGCGGCGCCACCGCCGTTCTTGACGCAAAGCGCGCACCGGGGCCTTCGGCAATGACAGCCGCGATGCTGACCGGTTTGGACTTGGCCGCGCACAACGGCATCGGTTGCTGTGTTGCGCGTGACATCAGTCACGCCGGGGCCGTGGGATACTACGCTCAACAGGCAAGCGACCGGAACATGGTGGGGGTGGTGATGACTGCCTCGGGGCCGCTGATGGCCTATCACGGCGCGGCGCAATCGGCGCTATCGACCAATCCGCTGTCCATAGCCGTACCCAGCGGAGGCGACCCGATTTTGCTGGATATGTCCACTTCGGCTGTGGCGCTGGGAAAAGTCATGCAAGCCAAAGACGCTGGCGCCGCGATCCCCGAAGGTTGGGGCGTGGATGAAAACGGCCATGCCACGCAGGACCCCAACGCTGTGGCGACCCTGTTGCCGATGGCGGGGCCCAAGGGCTCGGGCTTGTCCCTGATGATCGAGATCCTGTGTTCCCTGCTGGCCAACAACCCTGTGATCGCCCCCGCGCTTGAGGGCAAGGGCGGCGCCATGAACGGGCTGGCCATTGCCATCGACATCGCTCGGTTCTGCGATCCGGCCACGTTCGGCGCTAATGTCAGGCATCTGTCAGGGCTGCTGCATGATCTGCCCAAAGCGCCGGGAACGGACGCGGTGTTGCTGCCCGGAGAGCGCGGCTTTGCCTGCGCCCGTGAGCGGCAGGCCAACGGTGTTCTGCTGGCCTCTGGCACGTTGACTAAACTGGCGGCCCTTGCGGCCGATCTGGGTGTGGGTCTTCCCGCGTCCATGGCCCAAACGGCCTGAACGAAACGGAGGGAGGAAACATGCCGTTTCAAAACGCACACGCACCGTGGGAACGCCACTTGGGCAGTATCGCCTTGCTGGTCTGCGCGATAAGCGTACTGGCCATTGGTTGGAGCTATCCTGCTGGCTCGATCACGCAGATGGGGCCGGGCTTTTTCCCTCGGATCATTGGATTTTTGTTGCTGGGGTTCGGCACGCTGAGCCTGATTTCAGAATTCAAGACAACTTCTGAGGCACCCGGGCGCGTGCATTGGCGCAATATCGGGTTCACGGCTGCCAGCGTGCTGGCCTTTGCGGGGCTGATCGACAAGGGCGGGCTGGTGCCTGCGACCTTCGTGGCCGTGATGCTTAGCAAGTTTGCCGACCGCGACGCACGGCCCCTGGACGCTGCGATCTATACGTCGCTTGTCTGTCTTGGCGCCTGGCTTTTGTTCATCCAGATCCTTGGGCTGCCGCTGGCCGCATTCGGGAGAGGCTGATGCTTGATCAATTCCTTCTTGGCCTTTCTACGGTCCTTGATCCTGCGGTTTTCGGCTATGCGCTGATCGGGGTGGTGATCGGCCAGCTGATCGGCGTGCTGCCGGGGATCGGCGCCATTACCGCGATATCGCTGCTGTTGCCGGTAACGTTTCATCTGGACGCGACGACCTCGATCATCATGCTGGCGGGGATTTATTATGGCTCGCAATATGGCGGATCGATTGCCTCGATCCTGCTGAACTTGCCGGGCACGCCGTCCTCGGTTGTGACCTGTCTTGAGGGGCACCCGATGGCCAAGAACGGTCAGGCTGGCAAGGCGCTGGTGGTTACGGCGACCTCGTCTTTTCTGGGCAGTGTCATCGGCTGCACCGTGGTGGTGTTGGCGGCGATCCCCATGGCCAAGCTGGCCCTGAAATTTGGCGCGCCGGAATACACGATGCTGGTCACGCTGGGCCTGCTGGCGGCGACGATGATCGGCACCGGGTCGCAGATCCGCGCGCTGGCCATGGTGGTGCTGGGGATATTCCTGGGCCTGGTCGGGTCGGACATCACGTCGGGTGTGTACCGCTATGTGCCCGTCCCCGAACTGGCCGACGGGATCAGCCTTGTGTCGCTGGCGATGGGCCTGTTCGGACTAAGCGAGCTGATCCGCAACATCGGCCAGCGCGAGCGCAGGAAGGTTAATGTCAAGATCACATTGCGGGACATTCTGCCCAGCCGCGAAGAGGCGCGCAGCCTGATCGGCCCCGTCTTGCGCGGCGGCAGCACGGGCAGCTTTTTCGGCGCCTTGCCGGGCACCGGGGCCGCGATCGCCTCTTTCATGGCCTATGCGATGGAAAAACGCGTGTCCAAAACCCCCGAGAATTTCGGCACCGGCGTGTTGCAAGGTCTCAGCGGGCCGGAATCGGCCAACAATGCCGCCGCGCAAACCAGCTTTATTCCCACTCTGACGCTTGGCATCCCCGGGGACGCCGTGATGGCGCTGATGGTAGGGGCGCTGATCCTGAACGGCGTCATTCCCGGCCCCAACCTGATGACCAATGAACCCGAGCTGTTCTGGGGCGTCATCGCCAGTTTCCTGGTGGGCAACGTGATCCTGTTCATGATCAATCTGCCGCTGATCCGGCTGTGGGTGATGCTGCTGCGCATTCCGTATCACCGCCTGTATCCGGTCATCATCCTGATGATCACGGCGGGGGTTTATTCACACCGCAACTCGGTTGTGGACGTGATCATGACCTTGCTGTTCGGGTTGATGGGCTATGCGTTGAAACGCTATCGGTTCGAGGCCGCGCCGGTTCTGCTGGGCTTTGTTCTTGGGCCGATGCTTGAGGAAAACTTCCGCCGCACGATGCTGCTGAACGGGGGGGACTTCACGGTCTTCGTCACCCGCCCCATCAGCGCTGTTATCACCATTATCGCCATTTTCGTCATCGTTTTTTCGGTTGTCACAACGTGGCAGGCCGCGAAACGCACAGCGGTCCAAAACGGACCACAAAAAACCAAGCGTCAGGGTTAACAGGCGCATTCCAAGGGAGGAAAACATGTTCAAAAAACTACTGACGGCCCTACCGCTGGTCCTGTCCATGGCCGCTCCGGCCTTTGCCGACTACCCCGAGCGGACAGTTCGCATCTATCACGGCTTTGGACCGGGCGGGAACGCGGACACCGTGGCCCGGATCATCGCCGAGGAAATGACCAAGGGTCTGGGGCAGCCGGTTATCGTCGAAAGCAAGCCTGGCGCAGGTGGCACCGTGGCCTCGGATTTCGTGTCCAAGGCCGACCCGGATGGCTATTCCCTGCAGCTGATGGTTGGCGGCCATGCGGTCGCGGCTGCGATGTACAACAAGCTGCCCTATGACGCCAAAGAGGACTTCACCTTCATCTCGACCATCGGCAAGTTCCCGTTCTTTGTGGCCGCGCGCAGCAGTGCGTTTTCCACGATGGACGAAATGCTGGCAGCGGCCAAGGCCAACCCTGGCTCGGTCAAGATCGGTCATCCCGGTGTAGGGTCCACCCAGCACCTGTCTGGCGAGCTGCTGCAGCTGACCACCGGCGCCAAGTTCCTGCACATCCCGTATAAAGGCGGGGCTGCGGCCTCGACCGCCATTCTGGGCGGCGAGGTTGACCTGATGATCGGCACCGGTACCAGCACGCTGGGTCAGGCCGAGGCGGGCGCCTTCAACATCCTGGGCGTCACCTCGTCGGATCGCTGGTCGTCTGCTCCGGATGTGCCTTCCGTTTCGGAAACCGTAGGCAAGCCTTTTGACGTTCTGTCCTGGACCGGCATCGGCGGCCCGGCTGGCATTCCGGCCGACGTGGTTGACACCCTGACCAAGGAAATGGCCCGCGTGCTGTCGGTGCCCGAGGTGCAGGAAAAGATCGCAGCTCTGGGCGCGCAGCCCGGTGCCTCGTCGAACGAAGAGTTCCGCGCGCTGGTAGAAGGCCAGATCGCTGTCTGGACCGAAGTGGTCGAAAGCGCCGGTATCACCAAGCGTTAACGGCCCCTTCGCCTGACGCATCCCCGCGCCAGCAATGGCGCGGGGTATTTCATGAAAAGGAGATCCCATGGCCGACACTTCTCCCGCCGACATGATGGCCAAAATGCTAGGCTTTGAACTGTATGTGGTCAGCACCAAGCCGGCGCGCGGCCCCGGTATCGCCGAACGCCTGGCCGAACACCTTGAATACCAAATCGCGCTGGAACGTGCGGGCAAGCTGTTTGGGGCAGGTCCGTTGTCGGATATCGGGGCAGATGGACCCGAAAGCGGGCTGATTATCCTGCGCGCCAAGGACGAGGCCGAGGCCCGCGCCCTGGCCGATGCCGATCCGCTGCATCAGGCGGGCGTGCGCAGCTACACTTTGCACAAATGGCGCCTGAACGAAGGCTCGATGACCGTGTCTTTTCGCTATTCTGACCAATCGATGACCCTGGAGTGACCCTCATGAATGAACTGAAACCCAACCTGATCGGCGGCAACTGGGTTCAAGGCGAGGCTATCGCCAACATCAACCCTTCGGACCAGAGCGAAGTTGTGGGCTACTTTGCCCGCGCCAGCGCCGAGGATGCGCAGACTGCCATTGCCGCCGCCAAGGCCGCCTTTCCCGCCTGGTCGCAAAGCGGGATCATGCAGCGTCATACGATCCTGCGCAAAACCGCCGACGAGATCATGGCGCGCAAAGATGAGCTGGGCGCGCTGCTGTCGCGCGAAGAAGGCAAGACGCTGGCCGAAGGTATCGGGGAAACCGTGCGCGCCGCGCAGGTGTTCGACTTCTTCGCCGGCGAAGCATTGCGGCTGACGGGGCAGACGGTCCCCTCGGTTCGGCCCGGTATCGGGGTCGAGATGACGCGCGAACCTGTGGGGGTCGTGGGCATCATCACCCCGTGGAATTTCCCGATCGCTATCCCTGCGTGGAAGATCGCGCCAGCGCTGTGTTACGGCAATACGGTCGTGTTTAAACCGGCCGATCTGGTGCCGGGCTCGGCTTGGGCCATCGTTGATATCCTGCACCGCGCAGGCCTGCCGGACGGGGTGCTGAATCTGGTGATGGGCAAGGGTTCGGTCGTGGGGCAGGCCATGGTCGAAAGCGCGGACATGGACGCGATCAGCTTTACCGGTTCGGTCGGCACAGGTGGTGCGATTGCACGGGACTCGGCTCCGTTTATGCGCAAGTTGCAGCTGGAGATGGGCGGCAAGAACCCGATGGTTATTCTGGACGACGCCGATCTGGATGTGGCCGTGGATGCAGCCGTGAATGGGGCCTTCTTCTCGACCGGGCAGCGTTGCACGGCGTCCTCGCGCTTGATCGTTCAGGAAGGCATCTATGACCGGTTCGTAGCCGCCGCGGCCGAGCGGCTGCAAGCCACCCAGGTTGGCCACGCCATGGATCCGGCCACGCATATCGGCCCCGTCGTTGATCAAAGCCAACTGGATCAGGATTGCCGCTATATCGAAACAGGCCAATCCGAAGGCGCGCGCCTGGTCTGGGGCGGCAACAGGGTTCAACGCGACACGGACGGGTTTTTCCTGACTCCGGCCCTGTTCGCTGACTGCACCAACGACATGACCATCGCCCAAGAAGAAATCTTTGGCCCCGTCGCCGCGGTGATTCCGGCCAAGAGTTATGATCACGCGCTGGATCTGGCCAATGACACGCCCTTTGGCCTGTCTGCTGGTATCTGCACCACAAGCCTGAAACATGCGACCCATTTCAAACGCAACGCGCACGCGGGGATGGTGATGGTGAACCTGCCCACAGCGGGGGTGGATTTCCATGTACCCTTCGGCGGGCGCAAAGGATCCAGCTTTGGGCCGCGTGAACAGGGCAGCTATGCCGCCGAATTCTTTACCACGGTGAAAACCGCCTACACGCTGGCCTAGCGTGTGTGGATCTGGGGCAGCGCGTAGTAATCCTTGAAGTAATTGTACAGGATCGACACGGGCTGCTCCAGCTTGGCGCCCTTGCGCCAGGCCAACCCGACATCCATCGAGGGGATCTCGTGTTCGGTGGCGGCAGTGCCGATGCGTTTACCCTCAAGCGACCATGGGCGATACACCATATCAGACAGGATGGTGATGCCCTGTCCGTTGGCGACCATGGAGCGCACGGCCTCGACCGAAGAGGTGCGCAGTTTCACGTTCGGCTGAAAGTTCGTGCCGCTCCAGTACTTCATGGTGGTGTGGGCGGCTTCGTCCACGGTCAGCATGATATATTTTTCCTGCGCGATCTCTTCGAAACTGACCTTGCCCTTTCTTTGGAACGGATGGTTGTTTGGCACCCAAAGCCGTCGGTTGGACCGCAACAGGGTTTCGCTTTCCAATTCGGGGTTGCTGATGTTCGAGGTCAGCACGACCGCCATGTCAAAGCGGTTGCTCAGTAGCCCCTCTTCGATGCTTTCGCGGTTCAGCTCGCTTAAGCGGATGTCCAGTTTGGGATGCAGCTGCGCCAGCCGGTCCAGGTGATAGGGTAGGAAATAGCCCAGCACCGTATAGGTCGCGGCCAGCGAAATGGTACCACTGACGGCCGAGTGTCGCTTGCTGACTTTCTTGGCCTCGTCCAGCTTTTCCAGGATCTCGCGGGTCGAGGCCAGAAACTCGCGGCCTGCGTCCGTCAGCTCCATCCCGTGGGCAGAGCGCACGAACAAATCGACGCTTAGCTCGGTTTCCAGATCGCGGATGGCCCCTGTGACCGAGGATTGCGAGATTGACAGCAACGTGGCCGCGCGGCTGACCTGCCCGGATTCTGCAGTGGCCAGAAAGTACTTCAAATGGCGTAGGTTCAACGCGTGTATTCCTGAATTAAGTGAGGGCGTTATTGGAAAATCCGATAATGTGGCGCGGCGGTCAAGAAAATTGAGAGATTACCGTTAAAAATCAACGTTCATGGGCGCGGGACATATAATTTAGGCATCAGATTTCCCGATAATGCTTTCACGTATTTTAGAATTTTACAAAACCAAGACCTCGGCGCGAAGATGAAAGGGAACTTAACGAAGGTTTCCACGATGCGTGAATTTATCGATCTGAACTGTGACATGGGCGAGGGTTTCGGCCATTGGGCGCTAAGCGAGGCCCCCGATGAACAGCTGATGCCTCTGATCAGTTCAGCCAACATTGCGGCCGGGTTTCATGCGGGTGATCCCAACTCGATGGATCGGGTGGTGAAGCTGGCGCAACAGCATGGTGTGGGGCTGGGGGCGCATCCCGGATACCACGATCTTCAGGGCTTTGGCCGCCGCTATATCAAGACCCGCAGCGAAGAGTTGGTGAACGACATCGTCTATCAGGTCGGCGCGATCCGCGAGTTTGGGCGCCGCCACGGTATCGCCCTGCAACATGTCAAACCCCACGGCGCGCTGTACATGGAGGCCGCTGTCAACGAAGAGCTGTCCGAGCTGATGATCGACACCCTGCGCCGCACCTGCGGTGAGGCGATTGTCTTTTGCATGGGCATTTCCAAAACTTACGAGGCCGCAAAACGCATGGGCCAGCCGGTTGTGCGCGAGTTTTACGCCGACCGCGATTACGATGACAGCGGCTCGATCGTGTTTGCGCGTCAAGTCGTGCGGCAAGATCCGGCAGCCATCGCTGAAAAATGCGTGCGCGCCTGCAAGGAAGGTGTGGTCCGTACCGTCGACGGAAACGACATCGAGATAGAATTTGAATCGATCTGCTTTCACTCGGACACGCCGGGCGCCCTGGAAAACGGCAAGGCAATCAGAAACGCGCTGCTTGACGCCGGGATCACCATCGCGCCTGCGGCAACCGTATTGGAAAAATCGGTCTGACCTCGGACCGTCAAGGAGACATCAATGGCACAGATTCAATCCCCGCTTCCTGGAACTTTCTACCACAAACCCTCGCCCGAGGATCCCGCCTTTAAATCGGCGGGGGACACGGTGGCCGTGGGGGACACTATCGGCCTGATCGAGGTGATGAAGACCTTTATCGAGGTAAAGGCGGAAATCGCGGGCACCTTTGCCGGGTATCTGGCCGAAGATGGCGCACCCGTTACCGCCGGCCAAATCATTGCAGAACTGGAAAACTGACCGATGACTATCTCTCGTCTATTCATTGCCAACCGGGGCGAGATCGCCGTGCGGATCATCCGTGCCGGCAAGGCCATGGGTATTCATACGATTCAGGCCTACTCGGAAGGTGACACCGAAATGCTGGCGGTCAAACTGGCGGACGAGGCGGTTTGCGTGGGGCCGGCACCATCGCGCGAAAGCTATCTGGACATCAAAAATGTCGTGGCCGCCGCCAAGGCAACCAATGCCGACGCGGTGCATCCGGGCTATGGCTTTTTGTCCGAAAGCCCCGAATTCGCGCGGGCGTTGGAAAAGGCGGGGATCACCTATGTTGGTCCCTCGGCAGACACGATCGAACGGATGGGCGACAAAGTGGCCGCCCGTCAGGCCGCCGAGGCCGCAGGCGTGCCCGTTGTGCCCGGATCGAAAGGGCGGATCGCAACGGTGGACCAAGCCGCCAAGATCGCCGGTGACATCGGCTATCCTGTGATGATCAAGGCCGCCGCAGGGGGCGGGGGCCGGGGCATCCGTATCGCCGATACCGAAGAGCAGTTGCGCAAACTGGCCCCGCAGGCCCAGGCCGAGGCCGAAGCGGCCTTTGGCGATGGCGGGTTGTATCTTGAACGCTCGATACAGGCCCCGCGCCATATCGAGGTGCAAATTCTGGGCGACGGCACCAACGCCATTCACTGCTATGAACGCGAATGCTCGCTTCAGCGGCGGCGTCAGAAGGTCTGGGAAGAGGCGGGGGCTGTCTGTCTGGACAATGAAACCCGCGAACAATTGTGCGCCTCGGCCGTGGCGCTGGCCAAGTCGGTGAACTATCGCGGCGCTGGCACCTTGGAATACCTGTACGACGAGGCCCGGAACGCGTTCTATTTCATCGAGATGAACACCCGTATTCAGGTCGAACACCCCATCAGCGAGATGATCACGGGCGTGGATCTTGTGCAGGAGATGATCCGTGTCTGTGATGGGGAACCGCTACGCCTGACGCAGGCCGACATCAAACCCAATGGCCATGCGATCGAGGTGCGGATCAACGCCGAGGACCCGCTGATGCAGTTCCTGCCGTTCCCCGGCAAGGTCGGCGCGATGACGGAACCCAAGGGGGAAGGCATTCGTTTTGATCACTTCCTGTACGAAGGTTACCAGATCCCACCGTTCTATGACTCGCTTTTGGGCAAGCTGATCGCGCACGGCACCGACCGCGCCGACGCGATTGCCAAGCTGCGCAAGGCGCTGAACGACCTACGGCTTGACGGGCTGAAAACCACCGTGCCCCTGCACAAGGCGCTAGCCGATGATGCCAGCGTGCAAAAGGGCGCATTTCATACGCAATGGCTGGAACCCTGGCTGGAAGCCGGGAACCTGACGGCAGCAACCACAGGAGGTGCCTCGTGAAGACACGCTACACATATGGCGGCGACGAACACATCTATGTCGAGGTCGACGAGCAGATGTCGCTGGATGCATTCTTTGTCTCGCTTTCCATGAGCAACGCGGTGCGCGAGGCAAATATTCCCGGCGTCACCGAAATCTGCCCGGCGAACGCTTCGTTCCAGGTGCGGTTCAACCCGGACATCACCCCGCCCGAGGAAATGATGGACCGGATCAAGGATTTGGAACACAAATCGGCAGACGCCGAGAAGCGCCTGAAAACCCGTATCATCGAAATTCCGGTGTATTATCAAGACCCTTGGACCCATGAAACGCAAATGCGGTTCCGTGAACGGCACCAGGATCCCTCCGGCACCGATCTGGACTATGCCGCGCGGATCAACGGGTTTGACAGCGTGGACGCCTTTATCGAGGCGCACCATTCGCAGCCTTGGTTCGTGTCCATGGTGGGCTTTGTTGCTGGTTTACCGTTCCTCTATCAGCTGGTCGAACGCGACAAGCAGCTTGAGGTGCCCAAATACCTGCGCCCCCGCACCGATACGCCGAAACAGACCGTGGGCTATGGCGGGTGTTTTTCCTGTATCTATTCGGTCCGTGGGGCGGGTGGGTATCAGATGTTCGGGATCACCCCGATGCCGATCTATGACCCGGAACAGAAGGTCTCGCACCTCAAGGACTTCATGGTCTTTTTCAAGCCCGGCGACATCGTGAAATGGAAACCGATTGATCGCGCCGAATATGACCGGATCGAACAGGCGGTGGCCGATGGTACCTATGTGCCGCGCATTGCCGAGGTCGAGTTCGATCTGGACGCATTTAATGCCGACATCCCCGGCACTAATGCCAAGCTGATGGAGGCTCTCAATGACGCTTAAGATTGTCAAACCCGGCCTGGCGACGTCGATCCAGGACCTTGGACGCCCCGGCTATTTTCATCTTGGTATTCCCGAAGGGGGCGCGATGGATCGCTTTGCCCTGAGGGCGGCCAACATGCTGGTCGGCAACCCCGAGGATGCGGCCTGTCTTGAGGCGGTGTTCATGGGCCCCGAGATTGAATTTACCGCCGACGCAAGTGTGGCCATCACCGGGGGCGAGATGCCGATCATGGTGGATGGTGAACCGCAGCAAACCTGGACCAGTTTCACTGTGAAAGCTGGGCAAGTTCTAAGCTTCGGCTTTCTGTCCAAAGGCGCGCGGATCTATATCGCCGTTTCTGGCGGGATCGCGACCCCGGTTGATCTGGGCAGCCGCTCGACCTATCCGATCGGTGCGCTGGGCGGGGTCGAGGGCCGCGCAATCGCTGCGGGCGATGACATTCCTGTGGGTGAAGCGCCGATGGTGACCGAGGGGCGCCGCGTGCCTGAGGACCTGCGCCGTGGCCCCGGAAATCCGGTGGAACTGCGCGTGTTGCCGGGCCTTTACTGGTACCGCCTGACCGAGAAGGCAGGTGAAAGCTTCTTCAACGACACCTGGACCGTCGCCCCCGAGGCTGACCGGATGGGCTATCGTTTCAAGGGCGGGCAGCCGCTGGAATTCGTGGACCGCGAGGCACCGTTTGGCGCAGGCTCGGATCCGTCGAACATCGTGGATGGTTGTTATTCCTATGGTTCGATCCAGGTGCCCGGCGGGACCGAGCCAATCATCCTGCACCGTGATGCGGTGTCGGGGGGCGGGTACTTCACGCTGGGGGCCGTGATCTCGGCCGACATGGACCTGATTGGCCAGTTGCAACCCAACACCCAGGTGAAATTCGTCCGGGTGGACATGGACGAGGCGCTGAAAGCACGCGCAGACCGCCACGCCATGCTGAACAAAATAAGAGAAGCGCTCGGGTAAGAGCGCCACCTTCTGAATCAACAAAATCGCGGCTTGCCGCACTGAATAATTGAAACTGACAAGGAGGTCAGAACAATGAAACTCACCCTAACGACAGCTGCGGCCCTGGCGACGGCTTTTGCCACCAGTGCGATGGCCGATGACGCATGGTTCCCCTATGACGCCGAAGAAGTCTCGCCTGCTTTTTCCGCCGATGGCACGATCAGCCCGGTGACCTACACCCCCGTGGATAAGGCCGAAAAGCCGTGGAACATCTGCGTGTCCTTTCCGCATATGAAAGATGCTTATTGGCTGGGGGTTGACTATGGTGTCGCCGACGAGGCCGCACGTCTGGGCGTCAAGATGAACCTGGTCGAAGCGGGCGGTTACACCGAGCTGGCCAAGCAAATCAGCCAGATCGAGGATTGCGTCGCCAGCGGCGCGGATGCCGTGGTTCTGGGCGCGATTTCCTATGAAGGCCTGAACAACGTGATCGCCGAGGTCGCAGGCAAGGGCGTGCCGGTCATCGACGTGATCAACGGCGTATCATCCTCGGATATTGCAGCCAAGTCCTTGGTTTCGTTCAAAACCATGGGCTATGAAACCGGCGCCTACCTGGCCAAGAAACACCCTGCGGGCACCGATCCCGTGCAGGTGGGTTGGTTCCCTGGCCCTGCAGGCGCAGGTTGGGTCGAGGCCGCACACGCAGGCTTCATGGAGGCTGTAGAGGGCTCGGCCGTTGAAGTTCTGGAACCTCGTTTTGGCGATACCGGCAAAGAGGCACAGCTGAAACTGGTCGAGGACGTGCTGCAAGCCAACCCCGACGTACGCTATCTGGCGGGCACCGCTGTGACGGCCGAAGCCGCGCAAGGCCTGATCCGCGAACGTGGCTTGAAGGGCAAGGTTGACCTGCTGGCCTTCTACATGACCCCGGGCGTCTACACGGGCATCCAGCGAGGGTTCATCCTGGCGGCGCCTGCAGACTCGATGGTTGTGCAAGGACGCATCGCGATGGACCAGGCGGTCCGCATCCTGGAAGGCAAGGATTATGTCAAACATGTCGGGCCCAAGATTTTCGTGGTCGACCCGGACAACATCGCCGACGTGTCGCGCGAAAACATCCTGCCGCCTGCCGGCTATAAACCCGTGTTTTCGGTGAACTGAGAATAACCCCGCAACTATGGGCCGGGGCAACCCGGCCCTTTTTCTCAGAGGCAGACATGGACCAAACACCACTCATAAAAACAACGGGACTGTCCAAACAATATCCGGGCGTACTGGCCCTGAACGCGGTCGATTTTGACCTGAAACCGGGCGAGGTGCATGTCCTTTTCGGAGAAAACGGGGCCGGTAAATCCACGCTGATCTCCATGCTGGCCGGGGCTAATACACCCAGTGACGGCCACATATACCTGAATGGTCAGCAGGTACGGTTTAACTCGGTCGCGGATGCGCAAGGCCTTGGCATTTATACGGTTTTCCAGGAATTCTCGCTGATCCCGACATTGACCGTGGCCGAGAATATTTTCTTGGGTTGGGAGCCGATGATCGGCCCTTTCGTTGATCACCGCACCATGCGCAAACGCGCCGCCGAGATGTTCGAAGAGCTGGATTTCCCCATCGATCCATCCCAGATCACCGCGCATCTGTCGCGGGCTCAGCAGCAGATGGTCGAGATCACCAAGGCCTTTCACGGTGATTTGTCTGTGCTGATCCTGGACGAGCCCACGGCCTCGTTGACGGATCGCGAGGTGGACCACCTGTTCGGTTTCATTGAAACGCTAAAGGCGCGCGGAGTGGGCATCATCTATATCTCGCACCGCATGCAGGAATTCGCGCGGATTGCGGATCGCATCACGGTGCTGCGTGACGGGGCCAAGATTGGCACCGTGGCCATGGCCGACACCGACGAAGACGCGCTGGTCGAAATGATGACCGGCCGCGCCATCACTGAAATCTATCCCACGATCAAACACGATCCCGGCGAGGTTTTGCTGCGCGCCCACGGGATATCGACCTCCGGAGTGCAAGACGCCCATTTCGACATCCGCGCGGGCGAAGTGCTGGGCGTGGCCGGGCTGGTGGGTTCCGGCAAATCGCGGCTGTTCCGGGCGGTGATGGGCGTGGCCCCACGCCTTGGCGGCCGGGTGGAATTCAAGGGCGCGGACATTACCCACGCCACAACGCGCAAGATCATCAGGCAGGGCATGTACTACCTGTCGCCCGACCGCAAGGCCGAGGGGTTGGACCTGGCCAAAACCTCGAATGATAACCTGGCGCTGAACCTGGTGATGGGCGGGCAGGGGACCACCAGTGGCACCTTCATCAACTGGCCAGAGGTCCGAACGCAAAGCGCGCAGATCGCCGATCATGTTGAGCTGCACGAGGGATATCGAAACAAGCTGGTTTCGCAACTGTCGGGTGGCAACCAGCAGAAGGTTCTGTTCGCAAAATGCTTTGGGCAGGACGCTGATATCTACATTTTCGACGAGCCCACCGTGGGCGTGGACATGGGTACGCGCGCCGCGCTGTACCGGCTGATCAGGGATCTGGCCGAGGCAGGCAAAGCGGTTGTGATCATCTCGTCCGACCTGCCCGAAGTGCTGCATCTTTCTCATCGCATGCTTGTCCTGGCGCATGGCCACATCACCGCGGAACTTAGCGGTGCAGACATGACCGAGGACCAAACCCTGAAATACTTCTTCGACGAAAGCGGAGCCAAGATATGACTGAAAACACGAAAGAATTTGGCGCGCTGGACCTGATCAAACGCGTCTTTGTCAAGGTGGGAGTCCTGCCCTTTTTCCTGCTGGGCGCGCTGGTGATCTTTACCATCCTGTCCCCGAAATTCCTGACCGGGCAGAACCTGATCAACGTGGCCCGGCAGTCGGTTTATCTGGTGCTGGTGTCCATGGGGCAAATGCTGGTGCTGATCTCGGGCGGGTTCGATCTGTCGGTGGGCACGGCAATTGCACTGACCTCGGTCGTATCGGCGCTGGGAATGGTATGGCTGGCGGGGATTTTTCCCGATGCGATCTGGCTGGCGATCCTTCTGGGGGCCTTCATGGGCTTTGGCGCAGCCATTCTGGTCGGAGTCGTCAACGGGATCGGTGTCGCCTATTTCGAGGTTTCGCCCTTTATCATGACGTTGGGCGTGTCCTCGGTGGGGGCAGGGTTGGCGCTGTTCCTGACCGG
This sequence comes from Thalassovita sp., assembly GCF_965218685.1. GTDB lineage: Bacteria > Pseudomonadota > Alphaproteobacteria > Rhodobacterales > Rhodobacteraceae > Thalassobius. The sequence continues at coordinate 1,966,024 of NZ_OZ244657.1, forward strand.
GGGCGTTCCGGTCTCGGGGATGCCATTTGCGTTCGGAGATACGTTCGGTTTCGGCAGGCTTTGGGGCATACCTGTGCCGGTGATCATTGCGCTGATGTGCATCGTGGTGATGTGGGTGTTCATGTCGCGCACGCGTCTGGGCACGCAAATCTATGCGGTTGGAGGCAACATCAAGGCTGCGCACCTGTCCGCGATCAACACCAAACGGACGCTGATGCTGGCCTATATTATCTGCGCGTTGATTGCCTCGTTGACCGGGCTGCTGCTGACGGCCCGCGTGGAATCGGGCGAGGCAAACCTGGGCGGGACCATCGCGTTGGAATCTATCGCGGCCTGTGTGATCGCTGGCGTGTCGCTCCGCGGTGGGATTGGCCGGGTCGAGAACGTGGTGCTGGGCGGGTTCTTCATCGTTCTGGTGCAGAACGGGATGAACCTGGCGCAGGTCAGCTCCTACATGCAGATGGTGCTTTTGGGCGTGCTGCTGATCCTGGCAGTGATCTTTGATCAACTGCGCTATCGCATCCTGATGAGCGGCCGTTAGAGCGTCGCGCTTCGGCCCGGTTCAACCTTAACATAGCCCATTGCGCGGGGATCCAGCGCGATGGGCTCGTGCACGCCGACACCGGAAATCTCGTATCCCCGGTGGAAGTCGCGGATGTGGCGGGCCATCCATTCTTCGGCGGTTTCAGCGTCTTTTTCGGTGATCGCGGCCAAGATGGCCTCGTGCGATTCCAGCAAACGGTGGCGTGCTTGGGGCACGCTGGAATACAGGTTTACCGTGGCCGAGAACAGCAACGCGCCGATCGGAGCGGTTGAGATTGACAGGGCCGCGTTCTGCGCGGCCTCGGCGATCATCTGGTGAAATTCCGTATCATTGCGGACGACATAGTCGTCGTCTTGCAGGTTCGCGCGCAGACTGGCGACGTTGTTTTGAAGGTCGCTCAGAAGCTCTTTGGAAATTCGCTGCGCCGCCAGGTTGGCCGCGAAGGGTTCCAGCACCATCTGCATTTCCCACAACTCGAAGAAACTGACCTGTTTCAGACCCAGGGCACGCGTGACATCGGCCCCCACGGCCGACATGTCGGGCATAGATACCCGCAGTCGCTTGCCCGCACCGCGCTGTACCAGGCCGGCGTTTTCCAGGGACCGGATGCCTTCGCGTACGGTCGAGCGGTGCACGCCCAAAATTTCGGCCAGATCGGTCTCGGTTGGCAAAAGTTCCCCGGCCTCCAACTGCCCCGCAACGATCTGCGCCTCGATGGCGTTGGCGACGCGTTTGTATCCCGGCTCCAGCTTCAGGCTGGTCAGGGTCGAGGCGGATTTTGGGGGCGTTGCGGCCACGATCGTTCACTTTCTCTTGGGTTTGCGGGCGAATCTCAGGTCCGCAAAAAAAGGGCGGTTTTCCACGATCAGCAAGAAACTTCCAGACGGGTCAGGCAAGGTCAGGTTCGCAGGGGATCCGCTGTAAAATTCGCTAACTATCTGACTTTATTCGTAGAATGATGTTGCTTCTTGGCTTGGCACTTTGATCCTCCTCCAGAAAGTGTCAAGCGTTTTCCTATTGTCGGACAATCCTACATGCTTTAGAAAAGGTCAAGCTCCAGTTCTGAAAACGTGGTAGAATCGGAGGACGGTACTTGGCAGAAGGTTCGAAATCGGATCGGATGCCGGGACCTGCAGGCCAAGGTGGGCAGCGGCGTGGAGGACGCCAGCTCGTTTATATGGCACAGACATCGCACCAGGGAGGAGGCGCCATGAATGTTCACGTCGGAAATACCGGGGCAAAAGCTGGCACTTCTATCGTCAACATGCGGTCGTTTGATCCCGATATTGTGGGCTCGATCTTTACGCGTGTGGATTTGAACTGGTCCAAGAATGCGCATGCCAAATTCGTGGTTTCTCCGCTGGGAGAATTGTCGTTGATCCGATCAATGCACGAAGCGAACGAAAGCGTCTCGCGCCGGTTAGAGCGGCACATGTCCGACGAGGATGAAGGGCACTATTTTGCCTGCATGCCTCTGGTCGGCGGTGTCGAGGTGCGCCGCAATGGTCGCGAAAACCAGGTGCAGACCCACCATCTGACCCTGCTGAACACCAACGAAGAATACGAGATCGCGATGTCCGATACTTTGGACGCGATCTGGCTGCGCATCCCGGCCAAGCTGCTGCGCGCGCATGCGATCTCGGTGGACGATGTACTGGGTCGCCCGCTGGACGTGCAAGGCGGCCTGGGGCTTGTGGCCAAACAAATGATGTACGGCGCAATCGCGGATCAAAACGAGCTGTCGGATCGCGGGTCACGGATATTCTCGCATTCGCTGCTTAGCTTTCTGGGTGAAGTGGTGAACTCGAACCTGGGCGCCGAGCGTTTGTCGACAACCCGGGGCCGCCGCAAGATTCTTGAGCGCGCGCAGGAATTCATCGAGGAACACATCCACGATGACGAACTGAACCCCGCCCGGATCGCACGGGGCACCGGCATCAGCGCGCGCTATCTGTCCGAAATTTTCGCCGCCGAAGGGACCTCGCCCATGCGCTGGGTGCGTCAACGCCGGTTGGAATTGTGCCGAATGGAGCTGGAGCGCCAAACCGGCGGTCAGCAGCTGATCTGCGAGATCGCCTACTCGGTGGGATTCACCAATGTCTCCAGCTTCAACCGCGCCTTCAAAGCGCATTTCGGGCACTCTCCGCGTGACTTGCTGGCTCATAAAAGCACAGATCTGAAGCGGGTCAGTTGATCCAATTACCAGATAACAGATTGAAAACAGGCCCTTTTGCGGGGCCTGTTTTTTTTGCGAGGTCGCTGAATGAGCCGTGCGAAAACCGCGTTTAAACCTGCGCCTGTCCTGCAAATTATTAGTGCCCGCAGTGTCAAAGCTCGCCCGGCGGCTTGCGTAATGTTCATTCAGGAAACGCCTTAAAGCCTTTGGATTGCTCCTGCGGGATGCTGCGAAATCACAAATGGGCGTGGTGTTTCCTGCGATTGGGCGGGCCGATTGGCCTGGCCCGTCGCAACCAAACGTAGGGAGGAAGCGGCTTTGGAAGCGAACAAGCGACCCGTAGCAGTGGTGACAGGTGGGCGTCAGGGCTTGGGGCGTGGCTGCGCAATGGCCCTGGCCGAGCAAGGTTTCGATCTGGTTTTGATCGACCTGCACGAAGATGACACGGCTCGCCAGACGATGGCCGATTTGCAGGCCGCAGGCGCCAAGGTCAAATTTTTACAGGGCGATGTGAGCAAAATCGATGGCCATGCGGATCTGGCGCAGGCCGCTTGGGACGCATTCGGCGGCATCGATTGTCTGGTGAACAACGCTGGGGTCGCTCCGATTGCGCTGTCAGACGTGTTGACGTTGTCGCCCGAAGCTTATGATTTTAACACCGACATCAATCTGCGCGGGACGTTCTTTCTGGCGCAGGCGGTGGCAAGGCTGATGGTAGCTGCGGGCAAAAGCGACGCATATCGTTCGATGGTGTTCATCACCTCGATCGCAGCCAATCACGTGTCAGTGGCCATCCCCGAATACTGCATCTCCAAGGCGGCCCTGTCCATGGTCTCGAGCCTGTTCGCACTGACGCTGGCTGAACATGGCATCCATGTGCACGAAGTCCGTCCGGGCTTTATTCGGACGGCCATGACCACCCAGGGCGAAGGCTCGCCCACCGAGGCAATCGAGGCGCATATCGCAGCGGGCCACGTCCCCCAGAATCGTTGGGGCGAAGAAAAGGACGTAGGGCGCACCGTGGCCACGCTGGCTTCTGGCGGATTGCCCTTCACGGTTGCGCACCCCGTCTATGTGGACGGCGGATACGGAATTCAGACGGCTTGATTGCCGGACGATATAATCACCCAAAACATGAATCAGGGAGAGGAAAATATGGAAACTATCAAGAAAGCGGCCCGTCTGGGCTCGGTTGTCGGAATGGGCGTTTTCGCCATGGCCGGTGCTGCCTATGCAGGCCCCAGCTGTGACGGTCCGATCAAGATCGGTTCGGTCTCGACCATCACCGGCCCGGTGGACTTTTCGGCAGGTCCAAACACCACCAAGGCCTTTTTCGAGGCGCTGAACGCTTCGGGCGGTATCAACGGCTGCAAGGTCGAGTATGAAATGGCCGATGACCGCGGTGACCCACTGGTGGCCACCCAGGCCGCCCGTAACCTGATCGACAACGAAAAAGTTGTGGTCATGGCTGGCAGCGCAAGCCTACTGGATTGCGGTGTGAACGCTGCCTTGTACCAGCGTTCGAACGTGCTGAGCGTCTCGGGCCTGGGTGTTGATCCGGTCTGCTACAGCTCGCCCTCGGTAGCGCCTGTCCATCCTGGACCCTACGCGCTGTCCACCGCCATGCTGTATTACGCAAGCGAAGAGCTGGGCGCTGAAAACGTCTGTGCCTTCAACTATGTTATCGGCGGCTGGCGTGAAGCCATGGAAACCGCGCTGACGGACTGGGAAAAGATCACCGGCGGCAAGCTGAAGGTTCTGGACATGACCCTGCCGGTGCAGGGCGATCTGACCCCCTATCTGATCCGCGCACGTGACGAAGGTTGTGACGCCGTGTTCACCAACCAGGTTGAGCCGGGCATCGTGCAGTGGATCAACACCGCTGACGCACAAGGCATCACCGGGATCGATTGGGTGTTCCTGGCCTCGGGTTATACCCAGGGCGTGGCATCTGCGCTGAAGGACTCCAAGCAGCCGATCTATGTCGGCGCCGAGTGGGAACCCTACACCATCGAAAACGAAGCCAACAAAGCATGGATGGACATGGTGACCAAGGCAGGTCTGGCCCCCAGCGCCTTCTCGCAGGGTGGCTATCTGGCTGGTCAGATCATCACCGACATCATCGCCGGGATCGACGGTCCTGTGACGCGTGACTCGGTGTCCAAAGCGCTGCGCGAGATGGAGCCCGTCTCTTATCCCATCGCGACGGGTCCCTACCTGTTCGGCAAAGGCGCCACCGATGGCCCGATGCGTGCTACTAAGGTGGTCAAGCTGACTGCCGGTGAGTGGGAAGTCGTCACCCCCGAGTGGGTGGACGTGCCCGCGGCCAACTAATGAAAAATGGGCCGGGGGCTGTCTGCTCCCGGCCTGTCCTTTGACAAGGAAAATCTAATGGATTCACTTCTTACATCCGCAGTGGCCGGCCTGTCCGCCGGCGGAGCCTACGCAATCCTGGGGGTCTGCGTTGTTTTCACCTACCGGCTGGTTGCCGTGGTGAATTTCACCGCGACCGCGCTTGGGGCGGTTGGCGCTTTCGTCATGGTTATGCTGACCGAGCTGGGCTATCCCATGGTGCCTGCCGTGCTGACCGGCCTGGTTGCTGGGACGGCGGCCTCGGTTGCGGTCGGGTTTGTCACCACCATCTGGTTTTCCGGGTCTAATCAAACAGTTAAAGCTGCCGTTACAGCCGCCTTGCTGGTCTGTATCATCGCCCTTGGCCTGCGTCTGACAGGTGGGCAGCATCCGCGCGCTTTCCCCGATCTTGTTGGCGGCGCTGGTCTGCAGCTGGCAGGAGTGACGATCACGGCGGCCTCGCTTGTGTCGATCGGTCTGGCCATTGTGCTGACCATCGCGGTCGAGCAATTCCTGGGGCGTACCCGCACCGGTCTGCAACTGCGTGCCCTGTCCGAGCGTCCCATGGCGGCCGAACTATTGGGCATCCCCGTTCGCCGTCTGGCCATCGCTGTTTGGGCTCTTTCGGGGGCCATGACGACCATCGCGCTGATACTTGTGGCGCCGCTACGCTCGCCTGATTTCGGCTCGCTCAGCCTGTTGGTCGTGCCTGCATTCGCGGCCGCGCTGGTTGGATCGTTCAACAGCTTCCGCGCCGCGCTGATCGGCGGCATCGCTATCGGCGTGATCGAAGGGCTGGCGTCGGGCTTTGTCGGCCTGGCGCAATACCGGGCCGCCGTGCCTTTCCTGGTCATTCTGACCGTACTTATGTGGTCACAAAGAGGAGCGCGTTGGGATGAAGCGCGATAGCATTCACGCCGCCCTGAAAACGGCGGCCATGGTAATCGTTGTCGGTGCTTTGTGCCTGACATTGTTGCCGAATTACTGGATTTTCCTGCTGACGGCCGTGTTCATCATCGGCATGTCGCTGCAAAGCCTTGGCTTGGTAGTTGGCCGCGCGGGCATGATCTCGCTCTGTCAAATGAGCTTTGCCGGCGTTGGTGCCTGGACCGTGGGTTATCTGAACGTGATGAACTTTCCCGGGGGCCTGTTGGTTTGGCTGCTGATCGGTGGTCTGGCGGCGCTGCCCTTCGGTTTGATCATCGGCCTGCCCGCGCTGCGTTTGCGGGGCATCAACCTGGCCATTGTGACGCTTGGCTTTGCTGTAGCCTTTGGCGTGGTGCTGGGCACCATCACCTATCCCGGTCAGACCACGTTCCAAATGGTTGCTCGTCCGTCGGGCTTTGACAGTGATCGCGGCTATTTCATCATGGTGCTGGCGATCTATGGCGTCGTTGCAATCGCGCTGGAGTTCGTCTCGCGCTCGCGTCTGGGGGCTTCGTGGCTGGCCGTCAGCCACTCCGAGCGAGCGGCAGCGTCGCTGGGTGTTTCCGTACCCGGAGCCAAGCTTAGCGCCTTTGCCATCAGTGCCTTTATCTCGGGGATCGCAGGCGGTTTGCTGGCGGGTTATATGGGCACGCTGTTGGCCGATAACTTCTCGATGATGCAGTCGTTGGTATTGTTCGCCGTGGCGACCATGGTTGGCGCGCATTTCCCGTTGGGGGCCATCCTGGGCGGTATTCTGGTTGCGCTGTTCCCCGAGCTGCTGCGCCGTCTGTCGCTGCCGCAGGATCTGGGCAGTGTGGTCTTTGGCCTGGGTGCCGTTCAGGCGCTGAGCACGGGCGAGACTATCAGCGAAACCTTCGCTCGTCTGGGCCGCAAGGTGATGCCGCGCCGCGAACGCTCTGGTCCGCGCTCTGGCCCCGAATGCCTGCCTGCTGCACGTCCCGATGCGGGGGCCGAGATTGCCTTGGAAACCCGTGATCTGACTGTGCGCTACGGTAATGTCGTGGCCCTGAACAGCGCCAATATCGTGGTACCGAAAGGCACTGTTGTCGGCCTGATTGGTCCCAACGGCGCGGGTAAATCCACCTGTGTGGACGCCATCACCGGTTTCTTGCATGGCTATGAGGGAGATGTGCTGTTCCAAGGGGAGTCTGTAAACGGTCTGCAGGCTGCTCAGCGCGCCCGGGCGGGTCTGCGCCGCACATGGCAAACCACCCGTATCGCGCCTGAACTGACAGTGGGCGAATACGTGAACCTGGCCTCGGGCGGGGGACTGAGCGATCAGGAAATCGACGCGGTTCTGGCCTGGCTGGAGTGTCCTTCGGCCGATGTGCTGATCACTTCGGTCGACTCGGGCGCACGCCGTCTGCTGGATGTGGCGGGCGTTGTGGCCGCGCGGCCTCCGGTCATTCTGCTGGACGAGCCGGCCGCCGGTCAGTCCTATGCCGAGGCCGTGATGCTGGGTAAACGCATCGCCGAAATCCCCGCGCGGTTCGGCAGTTCGGTGCTGCTGATCGAACACGATATGGATCTTGTCCGCACCGCTTGTTCGGAAGTAACCGTGCTGGACTTCGGCACCGTTCTGGCCGCAGGCCCGACCGAAGAGGTGCTGGATCTACCGGTGGTGAAAAAGGCCTATATGGGCATTGATTTCGAACACGAGGAGGCAGCGGAATGAACGTTCTGGAAACCGAAGGGCTGGAAATCAAGCGTGTCGGAATCCCCGTGGTGCGTGATCTGGGCATTATCGCCCGCGCCGGAGAGATCAGCGTTCTGCTGGGCGCCAACGGGGCAGGGAAAACAACCTTGCTCGAGGGGATCTCGGGCGTGGCGCCGGTCTCGGCCGGGACGATCGTGCTGGCAGGCAATGATGTCGGCAAGCTGAAACCCGGTGCGCGTGCGCTGGCGGGGGTGGCACATGTGGAACAGGGCCGGACCATCTTTGGCTCGATGACCACCGAAGAAAACCTGCGTGTTGGCATGCACGAGGACAGCAGCCTGGACGAGGTCTATGAGCTGTTCCCCGAACTCCTGGCCCGCCGCGATGTTCTGTCGATGATGCTTTCGGGTGGCGAGCAGCAGATGGTCGTGATCGGTCGTGCCCTGGTGGGTCGCCCGCGGGTGGTTTTAATCGACGAGATGTCCGCAGGGCTTGCTCCAGTAGTGGTCAGCCGTTTGATGAAAGGTGTGCGCCGTCTGGCCGATCAGGGCCTTGCTGTGGTGCTGGTCGAACAGTTTGCCAACCTCGCGCTCGAGATCGGCGACCGGGCCTATGTGATGCGTCGTGGCCAGATCGTGTACGAGGGCGATTGCCCAACTTTGTTGAATGATCCCGAGATGTTGCACCATCTGTACCTCGGTGATCTGGGCGAGGCTGATACCGCAGCATAATCCCTTCCGTAAGCTGTGGTCTGCGTGCAGGCGTCTTGGTCTCAAGGCGCCTGTTTGCCGTTTGTGCATAAAGGGCAGCACAGGCTGTGCCCGCAGCGCAAAATCATCGCGCTTGGCGCAGCAAGTTCACTCTGTCCTCTGCCTTAGCCTTGGCCGCAAGTCACAAGATCAGAGGGAGTGAAATCATGACAACCAGGAAACTTGAAGGCAAGGTCGCCCTGGTGACCGGTGCAGCCAGTGGGATCGGGCAAGCGGTCGCCCTGAGATTTGCCGAAGAAGGCGCAAAGTTGGTTTTGGCTGACCTGAATCCCAGCGACGCGACCCAAAAGCTGATCGCCGACATCGGTGGCACTTCGATGCAGGTCAAGGTGAACACGACCTCGGATGAAGAATGCCAGAACATGGTTTCCGCCGCAGTCGAAGCATTTGGCAAGGTGGACACAGGCGTTTTTGCCGCTGGCATCCGTCAGGATCCCATGCCGATTCTGGAAATGGAAATGTCCGCGTTCGATCTGATGATCGACATCAACATGAAGGGCGTTCTGCGCTCCTCGCGGGCGTTTGCCAATCAGCTGATGGCGCAGGGCACCGGTGGGACCATCGTCAACATCGCATCGACCGCGGGGAAAATCCCGATCCCCGGCTCGGGGCCGTACTGCGTGGCCAAGGCCGGTGTGATCATGATGACCAAGGTGATGGCGCTGGAACTGGCCGCTACCGGCATCCGCGTCAACGCTCTGGCCCCCGGCTTTACTGAAACGCCGATGTGGGACGTGCCCAAGGGCAGCGAAGAGGATCAATGGGCCATGAGCCTGACCCCGATGGGTCGCAACGGCACCGCCCGCGAGCAAGCCGATGCCGCGCTGTTCCTGGCATCAGGTGACAGCAGCTATACCACCGGCCAGACGCTGTATTCGGCCGGCGGTCAGTTCGTCGATTGATCGGGTAACCACAAGATGAGCAACAACATTTTCATTACCGGCGCTGGGTCGGGTATCGGAGCGGCCACGGCGTGCTTGCTGGCCGCAAATGGGTGGCGCGTGGGTCTGGCCGACCGCGATGGCCAAGCAGTACAGGCCTTGACCGAGGAACTGGGTGGAATGGCCCGGGGCTATTGCGTGGACGTTCTGGATCGCGGCGGTTTGCGTGATGCGCTGGCCGATTTTGCCGGACCTGACGGGCGTTTGGGCGGGCTTTTCAACTCGGCCGGGTTGCTGGACATGCATCCCTTTGCCGAAGCTTCGCCAGAGCGGATGCAGTCGGTGATCGATGTTAATGTCACCGGTGTTATCAACTGCATTCACACCGCCCTGCCGTTTTTGCAGGCCCACGGGGATGCGCGCGTGATCACCATGAGCTCGGCCGCCGCCATATACGGGGTGCCGGACCTGGGCGTCTACTCGGCCAGCAAATTCGCCATCCGCGGCCTGACCGAAGCCCTGAATATCGAGCTGGAGGGACAAGGCATCTGGGTGTGCGATCTGATGGTCGGCTATGTGGATACCCCGATGCTGAGCAAGGCGGATCATGCAGCCAAATCGGTTGAACTGGCTGGCGTGCATGTCACCCCCGCGATGGTGGCCGAAACGGTGCGAGAGGCGCTGAGCGAACGCAAGGTCCACTGGTTTGTCCGCGAGGACGACGCAGGCGCCCAGGCGGTGTTCGACGAAACCCCGATCGAAGAACGTCGCGATCTGATGCGACCCTCGACCGGGTATTGACCCAAGGCGCGGGCAGGGGCTGCCCGCGCTGCAAATCAATCGTGCCCAAGATGCCAAACCCGTCTGAATTGGCGCGCTAGCATCACCACAAGGACGCGCAATACCGCCCTGAACCGCACCGCGCGGGAAGGGCCGATAATTCAGATGTTTGCCCGCAGCCAATTGGCGCGTGGCCAGACAAAGGAGGAGCAACTGTGAAAGATTCAGAGAACATCGCACCGGCCATGGCCGTGGGTGTTGAGACCCGCCAGATCGAGGTGAACGGGGTCTCGGTTACCTATCACGAGGCCGGTCAGGCCAACACGGATACGCCGCCGATCGTGCTGGTGCACGGCTCGTCGGGGTCCACCATGGGCCATTTCGGTTTCATTTTCCCGATGCTGGCTGTGCGCCACCGGGTCATCTCGCTGGACATGGCGATGCCTGTGGCCGAAGGCGAAAAGCTGGAACTGGAGCACCTTGAGGCCCAGGTTCTGGCCGTCATCAAGGACAGCTGCGGTGACACGCCGGTGACCTTGCTGGGCTTCTCGCTGGGGGCCGTGGTTGCCGCAGCTCTGGCCGCGCGGAACCCCGAAGCGGTTCAGAATCTCGTGCTGCTGGCTGGTTGGGCCAAGACCGACACGATGATGACCTTCTTCAACCGCACCTGGTTTGCCCTGCGCAACGCCGGTGTCCCCGAGATCAACGACTACACGATCTATGCAGCCTTTGGCGCGCCGTTCCTGGCCGACAAAACGGTGGAAATGATGACCGCAGGCGCGATGCCGCTGGATGCATTCGTTGACGCCCAGATGGAGCTGAACGCCCGCATCGACATCTCGGATCTGGTACCTCAGATCAAGGCCAAGACGCTGGTGATCGCAGGCACTTATGACCAGATGGTCGCCGTACACCACTGCCGTGGGCTGTTCGGGATGATTGATGATGCCCGCTATGCCGAGGTCGGCTCGGGCCACGCGGTGGTCTTTGAACGCTCTGCCGAGGTGACGCGCCTTGTCGACCGGTTCAACATGAACCCCGATGAATACGCGGCCGGGGAAAGCATTCCCGCTGTGAAACCTTAAGGCCCGGAGGAGACCAAGATGACCGATACAAACATCATCCACGAGACATCCATCATCATCGTCGGTGCTGGCTTTGGCGGGCTGGGCATGGCGATGAAACTGAAAGAGCACGGCGAGGACGATTTCGTCATCCTTGAACGCGCCAACGACGTGGGCGGCGCATGGCGCGACAATACCTATCCGGGTGTTGCTTGTGACGTGCCCTCGCACCTTTACTCGTTCTCTTACATGCCGAAACCGGACTGGAGCCGTGTTTTCTCGCCCGGTGGCGAGATCTGGGAATACCTGCGTGATTGCGCCCGCAAATCGGGGCTGGTTCCGCATATCCATTTCGGTGCGAACCTGGAAAAAGCCACCTGGGACGATGAAACCCAGCGCTGGACCGTTGAAACCCCGCTGGGCACTTGGCGCGCGCGCTTTATGATCACCGCGACCGGTGTTCTGGCCGATGCGGTTCTGCCCGATATTCCGGGTCTGGATGGCTTTACCGGTGCCTCGTTCCATTCGTCGAAATGGGATCACTCGGTGTCGATCGAAGGCAAGCGCGTGGGCATCGTAGGCTCGGGGGCCTCGGCCCTGCAAATCCTGCCCGAGCTGGCCAAGACGTCCGCTGAGGTGGTGATGTTCCAGCGCAGCGCGCCCTATGTGATCCCCCGTCCGGATCGCGCCTATACCGAGGCCGAAAAGCGTACCTTCGAGCGTCTGCCCGAAACGATGGACAAGCTGCGCGAGGATATCTTCTGGTTCGGTGAAACCATGTTTGCACAGCGCCGCAACGTGCCCACGGCCCTGGCCGAAGCGCGTGACATGGCTCTGGGACATCTGGCGGATCAGGTGCCTGACGAAGAACTGCGCGCCAAGCTGACCCCTGATTACGAGATCGGCTGTAAGCGTGTTCTGATCGCCAACAACTACTTCCCGTCGTTCAATCAGGACAACGTGACACTGGAAACTTCGGCGCTGGCCAGCGTTGATGGCGGCAAGGGCGTGGCAGTCAGCGGCAACGAATACGACGTTGACGTTCTGGTCTTTGCGACCGGGTTCGAGGCACCGCAACCGCCTGTGGCCCATGTGGTCTATGGCAAAGGTGGCAAAAAGCTGGCCGATCAATGGGATCGCGGCATGCAGGCGTATGACTCGATCGCTGTTCCGGGCTATCCGAACATGTTCATGGTTCTGGGGCCGAACACCGGTCTTGGCCACCACACGATGGTCTTCATGATCGAGGCTCAGGTTGACTACATCCTGGGTGCGCTGGATTACGCTAAGGATAAGGGCTTCGAAGTTTTGGAAACCACGCCTGAAGCCGAGGCTGGCTATCTTGACGGGATCGAGGAACGTGCCTCGGGTACAGTCTGGATGGAGGGCGGATGCAAGTTTTGGTACCGCGATCCTGAAAGCGACCGTTTGACGGTGCTGTGGCCTGACTTTGCCTATGCCTTCCGCGATGAAAACGGCACCTTCCATCCCGAAGGCTATGTCGGTCAGCCCGCAACAGCTGCCGAGTAAGCGAATGGCGGACGCCCGGGGCACGCTCCCCTCTGTCCCTTCGGGCGTCCGCCGCCTGACATCCTTCTTTTGACGAGCGTGAATATGACTTCACAGAAAACTGCCCTGGTCACAGGGGCCTCAAGCGGGCTGGGCGCACATTTTGGGCGTCTTCTGGCCGGTCAGGGCTATCATGTCCTGCTGGCCGCGCGCCGATTGGACAAGGTTGCAGACCTGGCCAGCCAGATCGCCCTGACGGGCGGCAGTGCAGAACCGTTGAAGATGGATGTCACCAACGCCGCCTCGGTTGATGCCGCGTTCGAAGCCATGATCCGCCCACCGGACGTGGTGATCAATAACGCTGGTGTCGCCGGGGACGGTGCGGCCATGGACATGACCGAAGAGGTCTTTGACATGGTCATTGATACCAACCTCAAAGGGGTTTTCCTAGTCTCGCAGGCCGCGGCGCGCAGCATGAAGGCGCGCGGGCAGGGCGGGGCGATCGTCAACATCGCCTCGATCCTGGGTCTGCGGGTGGCAGGGGGCGTGTCCGCCTATACCGCCTCGAAGGCCGGGCTGGTCCAGCTGACCAAGGCCCACGCGCTGGAATGGGCGCGTTATGGCATCCGCGTCAACGCGCTGTGTCCGGGCTATATCGAGACGCCCCTGAATCGCGAATTTTTCGAAACCGAGGCCGGTAAGGCCCTGATCCGCCGCATTCCGCAGCGCCGTTTGGGCCAGTTGGCTGACCTGGATGCGCCCCTTCTCATGCTTCTGTCCAAGGGGGCTGCCTATGTGACCGGCTGCGCCCTGCCCGTGGACGGCGGCCACCTTGTTTCCAGCCTGTAGAGGTTCCTGATGGATTTCACCCTATCGCCTGCGGTCGAAGATTACCGCGCCCGTATCGCCGCCTTTGTCGAGGCGGAAATTCTGCCTGTCGAGGCAGATCGCGCCAATTTCGACGAACATGGCAACATTTCCGAGGCCGCGCTGGAACCCCTGCGCGCCAAGGCCAAATCGCAAGGCCTGTGGGCGCTGCAAGTGTCCCGCGAATGGGGCGGGCAGGGCCTGGGCAAAATGGGCATGGCCGTTTGTTATGAGGAAATGAACCGGTCCATCTTTGGTCCCGTCGTGTTCAACTCGGCCGCGCCGGATGACGGCAACATGATGATGCTGGACATGCTGGCCACCGAGGATCAGAAAAAACGCTGGCTGACCCCGATTGTGAATGGCGACGTGCGCTCGGCCTTTGCGATGACCGAGCCGCATCCCGGTGGCGGCTCGGATCCGGGTATGATGCTGACCAAAGCCACACGCGATGGCGATGATTGGGTGGTCGAGGGCCGCAAGTGGTTCATCACCGGGGCTGAAGGCGCCGCGCATTTCACCCTGATGGCGCGCACCTCGGATGATCCGCGCCGTGGTCTGACAGCGTTCCAGTTCCACAAGGACACCCCCGGCTGGCACATCGAACGCCGCATCCCGATCATGGGCCCCGAGGAACATGGCGGTCACTGCGAGATGATCTTTGATGGACTGCGAGTCCCGGACGCGGATGTCCTGATGGGCGAGGGTCGCGGTCTGAAGGTCACGCAGGCCCGTCTGGGCCCGGCACGTCTGACCCACTGTATGCGCTGGCTGGGCCTGTCCAAACGCTGCGTTGAGATTGCCACCGATTATGCCTCGTCCCGGATGGGTTTTGGCGTCAAACTGATCGAGCGTGAAAGCGTCCAGATGATGCTGGGAAAACTGGCCATGGACATCGAAATCGGCCGCCTGCTGGTGATGAAAGCCGCCTACGAGATTGACCAGGGTCGATATGGTCAAAAAGAAGTTTCGATGGCGAAAATCCACGTGGCCAACCTGCTGCATCAGGCCGCTGACGTGGCGATCCAGTTGAACGGCGCGCGGGGCTATTCCACCGATACGCCGCTGGAATGGATCTATCGCTATGCCCGTCAGGCCCGTCTGGTCGATGGCGCGGACGAGGTGCACAAGATGGTGCTGAGCCGCCACCTGAACAACCTGGGGCGCGACTTCTGGTCGTGGGACGCCACAGATGGCTGAGATCGCGACATATGCCGCCAATCACCGCCCGCTGACTCCGCTGGATTTTCTGGACCGCGCGGTTGAGGCCTTCCCCAATAATCCCGCCGTCATTTGGCGCGGCCGCAGCTGGAGCTATGCCCAGTTCGCCGGCATTGTCAGCGACATGGCCCAGATGCTGCGCGACAACGGTGTGGGGCCGGGTGATACGGTGGCGGTCATGTCTGGCAACCGGCCCGAAATGCTGGCTGCGCATTACGCCATTCCGGCCGTTGGGGCGGTGCTGAATGCGCTGAACACACGTCTGGATCCGGGCGTTGTGGAATACATCTTGTCCCATTCCGGGGCGAAACTGGTTCTGGCCGATCCGGCCGGGGCGGACGTAACGGGCAAGGCAGCAGACAAGGTTGGTCTTCGTCGATTTGTCTTTCCTCCTACCGAGAAATCCTCCGAGGGGCTTTGCCTTCTGGATGCCTCGCCCGTCACGGAATGCGCCTTCGCCGCGGCGATCACGGACGAACATCAGCCGATCGCGTTGAACTATACCTCGGGAACCACTGGCCGTCCCAAGGGCGTGCTGCTGGGCCACCGGGGCGCATACCTGAATTCGCTGGGCAACGTCATCTCCCTGGGTTTCACGGCCGAGACCTCTTACCTGTGGACCCTGCCGATGTTCCATGTGAACGGTTGGAGCCACACATGGGCGATAACCGCTGTGGGCGGTGTCCAAATCTGTCTGGACAAGGTCATTCCCGTCGACATTTTTGCCCTGATCAAGCAGCACGCAGTGACCCATATGGCCTGCGCGCCGGTGGTTCTGTACATGCTGCTGAACGACCCCGCACGTGCGGACCGCGACCCGTCGATCCCGGTGCGCGTGGCCAGCGGGGGCGCTGTGCCAACCAGTGCCCTAATCGAACAGATGGAGGCTTTGGGCTTTGAATTCATTCACCTTTATGGCCTGACTGAATGCTTTGGCCCCGCCACGATGCGCCGTTTAGACAGCGCCGAACAGGACGCCAGCCCCCAAGAGCGGGCGCAGATGCTTGCCCGCCAAGGGACCCGTCATATCTCGGCCAACCTGTTGCGGGTGGTTGACGATCAGGGCCGCGAAGTGCCCGCAGATGGCCAGACCCTGGGCGAGATCACGCTGCAGGGCAACACGTTGATGAACGGCTATCACAAAGACCCCGAGGCCACGGAGAAGGCCTTTGCCGGCGGAGTGTTCCACACTGGGGATCTGGCCGTGCGACATCCTGATAACCAGATCGAGATCCGTGACCGCTCGAAGGATTTGATCATCTCGGGCGGCGAGAATATCTCGAGCCTCGAGGTCGAGGACGCGCTGCACAGCCATCCGGATGTGACCCTGGCTGCCGTGGTGGCCGCCCCTGATCCAAAGTGGGGCGAAGTGCCCTTTGCCTTTGTCGAAACCCGCCCCGATGCGGATCTCGACGAGGACGCGCTAAAGGCCCATTGCCGTGCGATCCTGGCGGGTTTCAAGGTGCCCAAACGCTTTGTGGTGACCGAATTGCCCAAGACTGCGACGGGAAAAATCCAGAAATTCGAGCTGCGCCAAACGGCCTCGGATCTTGCAACGCAAACTCAAGAGGCCCGGACATGACCCTGGACAGCACCATCACCGTCAACGGCAGCCTGGATTTCGACCCTGACGCACTGGCCGATTTTCTGCGGACCCGACTGGGTGCGCCGGGTGCCCCGGTCAGTTTCGACCGGATCAGCGGCGGACAGTCGAACCCGACCTATCGGATCACCTTGGGTGATCGCCGAATGGTCCTGCGCAAACAACCGCCCAGCATTGTGGCCAAGGGCGCCCATGCGATCGACCGTGAATATCGCGTACAAGAGGCCCTGGGCCCGACGCCGGTGCCGGTGCCTCAGCCGGTGCTGTTCTACGAGGATCGCGACCTGATCGGAACACCGTTCTATCTGATGGATTACGTCGAAGGACGGGTGTTCGACACCGCCGACATCCCCGGCGTTTCGCCCGAAGATCGCCGCGCGATGTATCTGTCAGTGGCCGAGACAATGGCGAAAATGCATGCCGTGCGCCCGGACGAGGTGGGTCTTGGCGATTTTGGCCGTCCTGGCGGGTATTTCGAACGGCAGGTCCGGCGCTGGTCCGGTCAGCTGGATGCCTCGACCCTGGATGGTCTGGACGAGCTGCGCGAGTTGCGTAAACGCATCGAGGCCACGCTGCCCGAGGATGACGGACAGATCTCGATCGCGCACGGGGATTTCCGCGTTGGCAATATGATGTTCCACCCGACCGAGCCACGCGTCGTCGCCGTGCTGGATTGGGAGCTGTCCACGATCGGACACCCCTTGGCCGACCTTGGGTTCTGCTGCATGCCCTGGAACACCAGCTCTGCGGAATATGGCGGGGTGCTGGATCTGGATCGCAAGGCACTGGGCATTCCCACTGAAGAGGAATTCGTCGCCCATTATCACGCCCATCTGCCCAGCGTCGGGCCGTTGCAGCCCTTCCACAAGGCCTTTGCCCTGTTTCGCTTTGCAGTGATCTTTGTGGGTATCGCTGAACGGGCGCTGGCGGGTGTTGCCTCGGGCGATAACGCATCCGAGCTGGCGCCTCTGTCCCGTCGCTTTGCCATCCGTGCGCTGGAAGTTCTGGACGCAGACAAAGCCTAGGGCCTAGCTGATATCCTGAACCGAAGCCGAGAACACGTAACCGGCCCCGTACACCGTTCGGATCAGCTTGGGTGCGCCCGGGTCATCCCGCAGTTTTTTCCTCAGGCGGCTGATGCGGGCGTCCATGCTGCGGTCGAACGGGCCGTCATGGTGCCCGACCGTGGCGTCCAGCAGTTGATTGCGGCTTAATACCCGCCCGCTTGACAGCACAAAGGCTTGCAGCAACGAGGCCTCGGAGGAGCTAAGCGTTTCAGCGCTGCCGTCGGTGTGGGTCAGGGTACAGGCATCGAAATCGGCCTGCCATTCGCCGAAACGGACCACGTTGCGCGGCGTCGGGGGCGCCTTGGTCGGGGCCGCCGAAACCCGCCGCAGCACTGCACGTACGCGAGCCACCAGTTCGCGCGGCTCGAAGGGTTTGACCACATAGTCATCCGCGCCAATCTCAAGCCCCACGACCCGGTCCGTGACGTTTCCGCGTCCAGTGACCACGATTTTCGGCAATGAATGCAGCTTGCCTGACTGGCCCAGCAAAGACATCCCATCCCCATCCGGCAGGCTGAGGTCGATCAGGCACAGGTCGGGGGTGCGTTGTTTCAGTGCGATCTCGAATTCCGAGAGGCGGCGCAGGCAGACCACTTCCATCCCTTGCGTGCCCAGCGTACGCGATATCAGCCTTGAAATATCGGGATCGTCTTCGAGAAGGTAGATGAGTGTCTTCATGTCTTGCTGGTCTCGGCCAGATGGGGATGTTGATCAGAGCTGTCGTCCAGTCCCAGCGCCCGGGACAGGTCCGAGGCTTCGAACGGCTTGGAAAGAAATGGCACGTCGTTGCGCAGATCGCCATAGGCCTCGGGGCGGGTTTGGCCGCTCATCAGGACGACCTTGATCTGCTTGTGTTGGCTGCGCAAACGATGAGCCAGCCCCAGCCCGTCCATGGTGCCGGGCATGTCGATATCGGACACCACAACCGCGATATCCTGGATCTGTTGTATCAGGTTGATGGCCTCGTCTGCATCCCCGGCCTCGACCACGGCAAAGCCCAGGCTGGCGATCTTGCGGCGGACCGTGCGGCGCACGTCGATATCGTCATCCACCAAAAGGGCCAGGCCGGTGTCTTGGTCCGTCGGCGCAGGCTCGGGCGCTGGTTCGGGTGGCTTGGGCGCGGTTTCCTGGGGAACGGCCACACTGGGCAGCAGGATCGAAAATGTCGTGCCTTGCCCCGGCGCACTGTCGACAAAGATCGCCCCGTTCGATTGCTGCACAAAGCCATAAACCATCGACAGCCCAAGTCCCGAGCCCGCGCCAGCTGCCTTCGAGGTGAAAAACGGCTCGAAAATCTTGTCGGCGATTTCGGGGGGGATACCGCAGCCATCATCGGAAAAGCGGATACGCACGTAGGTGCCCATGGGAAGACGTGTCATATCCGAGATATCGGCCGTCATTTCAAAGGCTTCCGCGCAGATGTCGATCTGTCCGGCGCTGTTCGTGGCATCTCGTGCATTCAGCGTCAGGTTCAGCAGCGCCATCTCCAGCTGGGCAAGATCGACCAGCGCCAACGGCAGATCGGGGCCGTGTTGCCGCGTAATCGTCAGCGTTTCGGGCACCGAGGATTCCAGCAGGCGCGAGATATCGCGGATGGCTTTGCCGATATTTGTGGGGGCGGGATCGTATTGTTCGCGCCGGGCCAGGGTCACCATTCGCCGTGTAAGCGACGACCCACGCTTGGCCGCCGAGATCGAAGGGGTGACGAACTCTTCGACCAGGTCGTCGGCGATCTGTTCGGCCAGAGGGGTCAGATTGCCCAGAATGATCGTCAGCAGGTTGTTGAAATCATGCGAGATACCGCTGGCCATCCGTCCCAGCGCATCCATTTTCTGTGACCGCATCAGCGCGTTCAGCGTGGATTTGCGCCGGGTCACATCGATCGAGACCAGATAGAACCCGATCACCTCGCCGTCCGAGGGTTTGTCCGGGCGCAGCAGCGTACGGATGTCCTTGAAGCGGCCGCCTGGCAGCTCGATCCGCATCTCGAAATCCACCAGGATGCCGCGCCGGGCCTGCTCGAAAAAGCGGGCCGATTCCTCCATGGTGTTGCTGTGCAGCAGGTCAAAGACATTCAGCCCGACGGCCTGTTTCTGGTCCACCTG
The DNA here is from genome assembly GCF_965218685.1 of Thalassovita sp. Classification (GTDB taxonomy): domain Bacteria; phylum Pseudomonadota; class Alphaproteobacteria; order Rhodobacterales; family Rhodobacteraceae; genus Thalassobius. The sequence continues at coordinate 1,985,568 of NZ_OZ244657.1, forward strand.
ATAGGCCCGCGCGAAGCGTTTGTTCATGTAAAGCAGCGTCATGTTCTTATCGACATGGGCGATGCCAGCGGGAACCTCGTCGGCGATCAGGCTCAGCCTTTCCTCGGTCAGTTTCAGCCGCGCGCTGTGTTCGTCCACCTGTTGTTTGAGCACCTCTTTTTGGCGCGCGTGGTTGGAGGTGTCCGTATAGGTCGTCACGAAGCCGCCATTGGGCAGTGGGTTGCCCGCGATGGTGATGGTCGCCCCGTTCGAGGTGACGCGTTCGATCTGGTGCTTGGTGAAGGTGCGGGCTTTTTCCACCCGGTCGCGCACCAGGGCCGCGACGTCTCCGGGGCCGTATTCTCCGCGCTCGGCATTATACTGGATGAAGGATTCGAAAGGGGCACCGCGATAGGCCATGCGCGCCGGATAGCCATAAAGATCAAGGAACTTCTGATTCCACGCAATCATCCTAAGATCTTGATCAAAAATGGTAATTCCCTGATCCAAATGCTCCAGCCCTTCCAGGACATGGACAGCATCTTCGATCTTGTTGGTCTGTTTGGCCACCGGGAACTCCGAGGTTTCGTCGTGCTTTATGCGGCAATGATCGGGCAAGCGAGGTCATTTACCAAGTCTATTCTGGGCCGTGTCACAATTGAGTACATTCGACGCAAACTTTCGCAAGACCGATATGAGTAATTCCTCCTGCCGCCCGTGGACCAGTGACCCCGGTGCGGCGCCTAGAGGAGGAACTTCATGTCGAATACTGGCATTTTCACTGCGGGGCTGGAGGCCAACGCCGCGAATTACGAAGCGCTGTCGCCGCTGAGTTTCGCCCTGCGCACTGCCGCGATCTATCCCGAATATACCGCCGTGGTTTACAACGATATCCGTCGCGACTGGGGGCAGACCTTTGCCCGCATGAAGCAGCTGGCCAGCGGGCTGGCAGGGCGCGGTATCGGTAAGAACGACACGGTTTCGATTATTGCTGCCAACATCCCCGAGATGTTCGAGGCCCATTTTGGCGTGCCCATGTGCGGTGCAGTTCTGAACACCGTGAACACCCGCCTGGATGCCGAGGCGATTAGCTTTATCCTTAATCACGCCGAGGCCAAGGCCGTGCTGGTGGACCCCGAATTCTCGGAAGTGGTGGACCGGGCGATCAAGATGACCGGACGTGACGATTTGCTGGTCGTGGACATTGAGGACCCCAGCTTTGACGGCGGGCGCCTGATCGGTGATCTGACTTATGATGCGCTGCTGGCCGAAGGCTCGGACGAGTTTACCCCCGTCATGCCGGACAGCGAATGGGACGCGATCAGTCTGAATTATACCTCGGGGACCACGGGTGATCCCAAGGGCGTGGTTTATCACCACCGCGGCGCGATGCTGAATGCGCTGTCCAACATTGTTACCTGGGGCATGGGGCATCACGCGCGCTACCTGTGGACGCTGCCGATGTTCCACTGCAATGGCTGGTGTTTTCCCTGGACCATTGCTGCGAATGCGGGCGTTTGCGTGTGCCTGCGTGCGGTGCGGGCCGAACCGATCTATCAGCTGATCCGCGACGAGAAAGTCACGCATTTCTGCGGCGCTCCGATCGTGCTGAACATGCTGGCCAATGCGCCGGATGCGCTGAAGGACTTCGACCACGAGGTCAAGGTCATGACCGCTGGTGCCAGCCCGCCTGCAGCAGTGATCGCCAACATGGAATCCATGGGTGTTGACGTCACCCATGTCTACGGGCTGACCGAAACCTATGGTCCCTCGGTCGTCTGTGCATGGAAAGGGGCGTGGGACGCGCATTCTGACGACGAAAAGGCGGCGCTGAAATCACGCCAGGGGGTCAAGAACCTGGCCCTGTCCGGCCTGATGGTTGCCGACCCCGATACGCTGGAACCCACGCCCCACGACGGCGAAACCATGGGCGAGATCTTCATGCGCGGCAACAATGTGATGAAGGGGTATCTGAAAAACCCTTCGGCCACGGACAAGTCTTTCAAGGGCGGATGGTTCGCCAGTGGCGATCTGGGGGTGATGCATCCGGATGGCTATGTCGAACTCAAGGATCGGTCGAAGGACATCATCATTTCGGGCGGAGAGAACATCAGCTCGGTCGAGGTCGAGGACGTGCTTTACAAGCATCCGGCCGTAATGGAGGCCGCAGTGGTCGCGCGCCCCGACGACAAATGGGGCGAGACGCCATGTGCGTTCATCGCCCTCAAACCCGGAGCCGAGGCCAGCGCCGAGGACATCATCGGGTTTTGTCGGCAGGGTATGGCCCGCTTCAAGGCCCCCAAAACGGTGATCTTCGGCGACTTGCCGAAAACCTCGACGGGCAAGGTCCAGAAGTTCGTACTGCGCGATCGAGCGCGGGCGCTTTAAGCGGCCTGATCGCCTCTCCCCCCAATCCCGGGGGGCCAGGGTCCTCCCTCCTGCGCCCCCCATTTTTTTCTGGGTGAAAAACCATGAGCAATACCGGACAATACATTCTTGAAACCAAAGGATTAACCAAGGAATTCAAAGGCTTTACCGCCGTTGATCAGGTTGATCTGCGGGTGCAGCGCCACCAGATACATGCGCTGATCGGGCCCAATGGCGCCGGCAAGACCACCGTGTTCAACCTGCTGACCAAGTTCCTGACCCCAACCCGCGGGACCATCACTTATAACGGTCAGGACATCACCCGCGCCCGATCGGCCGAGATCGCGCGGATGGGTGTGATCCGCTCGTTCCAGATCTCGGCGGTTTTCCCACATATGACTGCCCGCGAAAACGTGCGCGTGGCGTTGCAGCGCAAGCTGGGGACCTCGTTCCATTTCTGGCGATCAGTCGCGTCGCTGAACGCGCTGAACGACCGCGCCGAAGAGCTGCTGGACATGGTCGGTCTGGAACGGTTCTCGGACAGTCAGGTCGCCGACATGTCCTATGGCCGCAAACGGGCGCTGGAAATCGCAACCACCCTGGCGATGGAGCCCGAGCTGATGCTGCTGGACGAACCGACGCAAGGTATGGGCCGCGAGGATGTGGAGCTGGTGACCGAACTGATCCGCAAGGTTTCGGCCGGGCGCACGATCCTGATGGTTGAACACAACCTCAGCGTCGTCTCGCGCCTGTGTGACACGATCACCGTTCTGCAGCGCGGCGCCACCCTGACCGAGGGCACCTATCAGGAAGTATCAGCCGACCCGCGCGTCAAGGAAGCCTATATGGGGAAAGCGGCATGACCACGCAAACCATCGAAAATCACGAGCTGGGCGGCCAACACCTGTCCGAACATATCGAAGAGCTGCGCATTCAGGACCTGCATGCGTTCTATGGCGAAAGTCACGCGCTGCATGGCATCGACATGACCGTTGATCAGGGCGAGCTGGTCACGTTGCTGGGCCGCAATGGTTCGGGTCGGACAACCACCCTGCGCTCGATCATGGGGCTGCTGCCTCAGCGGACCGGCTCGATCATGCTCAAGGGGCAGGAAACTATCCGTTCGGCCCCGCACACGATCGCGCATATCGGCGTGGGCTATTGCCCCGAGGAACGGGGTATTTTCGCCAGTCTCAGCGTCGAGGAAAACCTGACACTGCCCCCCAGCGTGGCCCCCGGCGGCATCTCGGTCGAGGAAATCTACGAGATGTTCCCCAACCTTGCCGAGCGCCGCAAAAGTCAGGGCACGCGCCTTTCGGGCGGTGAACAGCAGATGCTGGCCATGGCCCGCATCCTGCGTACCGGCGCCAATGTGCTGCTGCTGGACGAGATCACCGAAGGCCTTGCCCCCGTGATCAACGACAAGCTGGCCGAGGTGCTGATCGAACTGAAAACCCGCGGCTATACTATCGTGCTGGTCGAGCAGAACTTTCGCTTCGCTGCGCCATTGGCCGACCGCCACTTCATCATGGATCACGGGCATATCGCCGCCGTCATTCACCAGGACGAACTGCAGGAAAAGCAGCACGTCTTCGACGAATACCTAACAGTCTAAACGACCCTTTCGGAGGAGAAATCATGAAACTATTCAAAACCTTGGCGACCAGTGTGTCCGCCGCCGCAATGCTGGCATCGGCCGCTGCCGCTCAGATCAGCGATGGCGTGGTCAAGATCGGCCTGATGACCGACATGTCGGCTGTCTACTCGGACATTGCGGGGCAGGGCACCGTTGTGGCTGCGCAGATGGCGATTGACGAATTCGGCGGCACTGTCGCGGGCGCGCCCATCGAAATCGTCACTGCCGACCACCAGAACAAGGCCGATATCGCCGCTAACAAGGCGCGCGAATGGGGTGACACCGGTCAGGTGGATGCCTTTGCCGAGCTGGTGACCACCTCGGTTGCGCTGGCCGTGTTCGAAGTTGCCAAGCAACAGAACAAGATCGCCCTTGTGTCGGGCGCGGCGTCCTCGCCGCTGACCAATGACGCCTGCATTCCCACCGGCCTGCACTGGACCTACAACACCCGCGCGCTGGCCGTGGGCACCGGTTCGGCCATCGTCAAAGAGGGCGGGGACAGCTGGTATTTCCTGACGGCTGACTATGCCTTTGGCGAGGCGCTGCAGCGTGATGTCTCGAACGTGGTCGAGGCCGAGGGCGGCAAGGTCGTGGGGGCTGCCAAGCACCCGTTCCCCTCGTCGGATTTCTCGTCCTTCATCCTGCAGGCCCAGGCCTCGGGTGCAAAGATCATCGGTCTGGCCAATGCAGGCGGTGACACGGTGAACGCCATCAAGGCCGCGCATGAATTCGGCGTGGTCGCTGCTGGCCAAAAGATCGCCGGCCTGCTGGTGTTCCTGCCCAACGTCAAGTCCATTGGCCAAGAGGTCGCCCGCGGCCTGCAAATGACCGTCAGCTTCTACTGGGACATGGACGACGAGACCCGCGCCTGGTCAGCCAAGTTCGAAGAGAAGACCGGCAAGAAACCCACCGGTATCCAGGCCGGTACCTACTCGGCCGTGCGCCACTATCTGAAGGCCATCGAGGCCACCGGTTCAGATGACACCGACGTGGTCCTGGCGAAGATGCGCGAGATGCCGGTGCAGGACATGTTCGCCAAGAACGGCGTGCTGCGCAGCGATGGCCGCATGGTGCACGATATGTACCTGGCCGAGGTCAAGGCGCCTGCGGACTCCAGCGGAGAATGGGACCTGCTGAAGATCGTGCGTACCATTCCGGGAGAAGAGGCCTTTGGCCCTCTGTCGGAATCCACTTGCGCGACCAAGTAACCTGACCAATCCGGCAGGCGGTCTGCGCCTGCCGGTCCCCGCAACACTTATATCCGGGACAATCGGGACATGTTGACAGACCTGTTGGGCTTCCCGCCCCAAGTTCTTTTCGGCCAGCTGTTGCTGGGACTTATCAACGGAGCCTTCTATGCGGTTCTCTCGCTGGGCTTGGCGGTCATCTTCGGGCTGCTGAATATCGTGAATTTCGCCCATGGCGCGCTGTACATGCTGGGGGCCTTCGTGACCCTGGCGTTGATGCGTTATCTGGGCATCGGTTATTGGGGCGCGCTGATTGTGGCGCCCGTCGTGGTGGGCGTTTTCGGCGTGCTGCTGGAGCGTCTGATGCTACGGCGACTGGCCGGGGTGGACCATCTGTACGGCCTGTTGCTGACCTTTGGCCTGGCCCTGGTGATCGAGGGCACCTTCGTCAAGCTGTTCGGCTCTTCCGGGTTGCCCTATCCCACGCCGCCGCAACTGCAAGGCGGCATCAATCTGGGCTTCATGTTCCTGCCCTGGTATCGCGGCTGGGTCGTGGTGGCCTCGTTGGCGGTGTGCCTGTTCACCTGGTTCCTGTTCGAGCGTACCAAGATCGGTGCCTATCTGCGGGCGGGCACTGAAAACCCCAAGCTTTTACAAGCCTTTGGCGTGAACGTGCCGCTGCTGACAACGCTGGCCTATGGCTATGGCGTTGCCCTGGCTGCCTTTGCCGGAGTGTTGGCCGCCCCGATCACGCAGGTGAACCCGCTGATGGGTTCGAACCTGATCATCGTGGTCTTCGCCGTGGTCGTCATCGGGGGCATGGGCTCGATCATGGGAGCTGTCGTCACAGGCCTGGCCATGGGCGTCATCGAAGGGCTGACCAAGGTCTTCTGGCCCGAGGCATCCTCAACCGTCATCTTTGTCGTCATGGCAATTGTTCTGGTCCTGCGACCAGCCGGCCTGTTCGGCAAAACCGCCTGATCGGAGCGCGTTATGAATTCCAAAATCGCCTATCTCATTGCGATCGCGCTGCTGCTGGTTGCGCCCTTCGTGATCTATCCCGTCTTCTTGATGAAACTGCTATGCTTTGCCTTGTTTGCCAGCGCATTCAACCTGATCCTTGGCTACGGAGGCCTGCTGTCCTTCGGTCATGCGGCCTTTTTCGGCGGGGCGGCCTATGTCACCGGCCATGCGCTGAAGGTTTGGGGGCTGCCGACCGAACTGGGCATCCTGGTTGGCGCAATCACCGCTGGCGTGCTGAGCCTGGCCATCGGCCTGTTGGCAATCCGCCGGCAGGGGATCTACTTTGCCATGATCACCCTGGCCATGGCCCAGATGGTGTATTTCCTGTTCATCAGCGCTGACTTCACTGGCGGCGAGAACGGCCTGCAAGGCGTGCCGCGTGGCACTGCGCTGGGGCTGATCGATCTGCAGGATAACGTGAACATGTACTATTTTGTCCTGGCGATCTTTGCCGTTGGGTTTTTCGTGATTGCGCGCGCCGTACACTCGCCCTTTGGCCAGGTGCTCAGTGCGATCCGCGATAACGAGGACCGCGCGACCTCGCTGGGCTATGACGTGGATCGCTATAAGCTGCTGGCGTTTGTTCTGTCCGCCACGCTGGCCGGTCTGGCGGGCGCGACCAAGACGGTGGTGTTCCAGCTGGCTTCGTTGACCGATGCACATTGGCACATGTCCGGCGAGGTGGTGCTGATGACGCTGCTGGGTGGGCTTGGCACGATTGTTGGGCCTGCTGTCGGGGCGGGGGTCATCATCACTTTGCAGAACTACCTTGCATCGGGGCCGCTAGGCGCCTGGGTGCCGGTGGTGCTGGGTGTGATCTTCGTTCTGTGCGTTCTGGCCTTTCGCCGCGGCATCGTCGGCGAGCTGCGCGAGATGCTGCGCAAATCCTTCTGACATCGGCTGGCCCCGCACGGGGCCGCCGTTCCAATCCTTTGTATCAGGAGCTTCACAATGAAGGTACTAGTACCTGTTAAACGCGTGATTGATTACAACGTTAAGGTTCGTGTTAAGGCGGACGGAAGCGGTGTCGATCTCGCGAATGTCAAGATGTCGATGAACCCGTTCGACGAGATTGCCGTTGAAGAGGCGATCCGTCTGAAAGAAGCAGGCAAGGCGGACGAGGTTATCGTCGTCTCGATCGGCGTGAAACAAGCGCAGGAGACGCTGCGCACTGCCCTGGCCATGGGCGCGGACCGGGCGATCCTGGTTGTTGCGGCTGATGACGTGCACCAGGACATCGAACCTCTGGCGGTTGCCAAGATCCTGAAGGGCGTGATCGACGAAGAGCAGCCCGGCCTGGTTCTTGCGGGCAAGCAGGCGATCGACAACGACATGAACGCGACCGGCCAGATGCTGGCGGCGCTGACGGGCTGGGGTCAGGCGACCTTTGCCTCTGAGGTGGAGATTGACGGCGATGCGGCCGTTGTGACCCGCGAAGTTGACGGCGGTCTTCAGACCATCAAGGTCAAGCTGCCGGCGATCGTGACCGCCGATTTGCGCCTGAACGAGCCGCGCTATGCCTCTTTGCCGAACATCATGAAGGCCAAGAAGAAGCCGCTGGACGAGAAAACCGCCGCCGATTACGGCGTCGACACCGCCCCGCGTCTGGAAATCGTCAAAACCGCCGAACCGTCGGAACGTCAAGCTGGCGAGATCGTCGGCTCGGTCGATGACCTGGTGGCCAAACTGAAAGAAAAGGGGGTCGTGTAATGGCTGTTCTTCTCCTTGCAGAAATCTCGGGCGGCGCGCTGGCGCTGGACGCCACCGCCAAGGCGGTTACCGCGGCCAAGGCCCTGGGCGATGTGACCGTCCTGGTTGCCGGCGCTGCAGCGGCTGCCGATGAGGCCGCCACCATTGATGGTGTGTCCAAGGTCCTGGTTGCCGATGACGCGGCCTATGCCAACGGCCTGGCCGAGCCTGTGGCCGACCTTCTGGTCAGCCTGGCAGGCAATTATGAACATATCGTTGCCCCCTCTACGGCATCGGCGAAAAACATCCTGCCGCGCGTCGCGGCGCTGCTGGACGTGATGGTTCTGTCGGATGTGACGGCGGTTGTGGACGGGTCGACCTTTGAACGCCCGATCTATGCCGGCAACGCGATGCAGACGGTTAAATCGAACGATTCCAAGAAGGTACTGACGGTTCGGACCTCGACCTTTGACGCGGCCGGCACCGGTGCTGCGGCCCCGGTCGAGGCGATTGCCGCCGCAGCCAACCCCGGCCTGAGCGAATGGGTCGAGGACAAGGTTGCCGAAAGCGACCGGCCCGAACTGACCTCGGCAGGCGTCGTTGTCTCGGGTGGTCGCGGCGTCGGCTCCGAGGAGAACTTCGCCCTGATCGAGGCCCTGGCTGACAAGCTGGGCGCCGCCGTTGGCGCCAGCCGCGCCGCAGTCGACAGCGGCTTTGCCCCGAACGACTGGCAGGTGGGCCAGACCGGCAAGGTCGTCGCCCCCGAGCTCTACATCGCCGTGGGCATCTCGGGCGCGATCCAGCACCTGGCCGGCATGAAAGACAGCAAGGTCATCGTCGCCATCAACAAGGACGAAGAAGCACCCATCTTCCAGGTCGCAGACTTCGGTCTGGTCGCTGATTTGTTTGATGTGCTGCCCGATTTGACCGCCAAGATTTAAGGAGACCCGGATGACTTATTCTGCTCCGTTGGAGGACATGTTGTTCGTGCTTCAGGACCTGTGCGGCCTGGAGGACATCGCCCAATTGCCCGGACTTGAGGAAGCCGAACCTGACATGGTTGCGGCAATCCTTGAGGAGGCTGGCAAATTTGCTGGTCAGGTTTTGGCGCCGCTGAATGCCTCGGGCGATCAGCAAGGGCTGGGGTTCGAGGGCGGCAACGTCACGACGCCCGAAGGCTGGCAAGACGCCTATACCCAGATTGTCGAGATGGGCTGGAACAGCCCAACCGCCGATCCCGAACATGGCGGCATGGGACTGCCGCAAGCGGTAAACGCTTGTATTCAAGAGATGTTTCAGGGCGCCAACATGTCCTTCCAGCTGTGTCCGATGCTGACTCAGGGCGCGATTGAGGCGATAGAAGGCTATGCCAGTGAAGAGCTGCAACAGGCCTATTTGCCCAATCTGGTCACCGGTGCCTGGACGGGCACCATGAACCTGACCGAACCGCAGGCGGGCTCGGATCTGGCGGCGATCCGGTCCAAGGCGGAACCGCAGGGCGATCACTATCTGGTGTCGGGTCAGAAGATTTTCATCACCTATGGCGAGCATGACATGGCCGAGAATATCGTCCATCTGGTGCTGGCCCGTCTGCCCGATGCGCCCGAGGGCGTGAAAGGCATTTCCCTGTTCATCGTGCCGAAATTCATGGTGAACGCGGATGGGTCCTTGGGCGCGCGCAACGATGTGCGCTGCGTGTCACTCGAGCACAAGCTGGGCATCCACGCCAGCCCAACCTGCACGCTGGCCTTTGGCGATAACGGCGGGGCCGTCGGATATCTGGTGGGCGAGGCGAACAAGGGCCTGCAGTATATGTTCGCGATGATGAACAACGCGCGTCTGAACGTCGGCCTGCAGGGCATCGGTGTGGCCGAGCACGCCTCCCAGCAGGCTGCGGCCTTTGCGATGGAGCGTAAACAGGGCGGGACACCTCAGGGTGCCGAAGCCACCATCATGGGCCATCCTGATATTCGCCGGATGCTGGGCCTGATGAAATCCCGGACCGAGGCCGCGCGTGTGCTGGCTTACCGTGCGGCGGCCTCGTTGGATCATGCGCACCGCTCGCCCGACGCCGAGGCGCGGGCCTTTCACCAGCGCAGGGTGGATCTGCTGATCCCTATCGCCAAGGGCTGGTCGACCGAGTTGGGGGTCTCGTCGGCGTCCTTAGGCGTTCAGGTGCATGGCGGCATGGGCTTTGTCGAGGAAACCGGCGCCGCCCAGCATCTGCGCGATGCGCGGATCACCACGATCTACGAAGGCACCACCGGCATTCAGGCGCTGGACCTTGTGGGCCGCAAAATCCAGCGCGACGGAGGCGCGGCCGCCAAAGAACTGCTGGCCGAAATGCGTCAAACGGCAGAAACCCTGGGCGCGCAACGCTCGGATGAGGCGGATTGGGCAATGCTGTGCGCGGCGGTCATGGATGCGGCCGACACTGTCCAGAGGCTGACGGATTGGGTGGTCGCGCAAAACGGTGCCGAACCGCTGGCCGCGGCCGCAAACGTGCTGGAATGCTTCGGCATCTGTCTGGGCGCGTGGGCGATGGGGGATGCCGCGATCGCCGCTGCCGCCCGTCTGGATCAGGGCAAGACGCCCGATCATGCACGCTCGAAGCTGAAAATCACGCGGTTCTATATGCAGAACGTCCTGCCGAAGGCCGCCGCGCTTTGTGTGACGGTGACCTCGGGAGCGGGGTCGGTGTTGGAGCTGACAGCCGCTGACTTCGGCGTCTAAGCCCCTGTTCTTATAAGGATTGACCCAATGAATGAACTCAACGGATATGACATCGAGGACTTGCAGGTTGGCATGACCGCAAGTTTTTCCAAGACCATCACCGAGGCCGATATCATCCTGTTCGCGGGTGCCTCGGGCGACAACAACGCCATCCACATCAACGAGGAGTTCGCAAGAACCACGCCCTTCAAGGGGCGGATCGCGCACGGGTTCTTGACGGCCAGTACGATCTCGGCTGCGATCGCCAACCATCTGCCGGGGCCGGGTTCGGTCTATATGTCCCAACAGATGCGCTTTGTCGGACCGGTGCGGCCGGGGGACACGGTTCAGGCCAAGGTCCGCGTCAAAGAAGTGGACACGGGCAAAAGCCGCGTATTGCTTGAGACGATCTGCTCGGTTGATGGGGCAAACGTGGTCGAGGGTGAAGCGCTGATCCGCACGACCTCAAGGGCGCGACGGGCGGCGGTGAATTGACCGCCCAACGCGCGGCAGGCTGAAATCTGGGGCCCGGCGCGCGCGCACTCTCTTGACAGTGAGCGCGCAGAGGGCCAAGCCTCGGTCCATGTTTGACCTAAGACCCGTTGGATATGTTATCGGCCTGTTGGTCGTTGGCCTGAGCCTGACCATGATCCCGCCGATGCTTGTAGATCTGGTTCAGGGGCAGGGCCATTGGTTCGCTTTTCTGGAAAGCGCGCTGATCACCTTTGCGACGGGCCTGCTGCTTGCCATGGCCTGCCAAAATGGCCTGAGTGATCGGCTGAGCATCCAGCAAACCTTTTTGCTGACCACGGGCGTGTGGGTGGCGCTGCCGCTGTTCGGTGCGATCCCGTTTGTTTTGGGCGCAACGGACGCCAGTTTCACCGATGCCTTCTTCGAGGCCATGTCCGGGATGACCACCACCGGCTCGACGGTGTTTTCCGGCCTGGATGACCTGCCGCGCGGGCTGCTGTTGTGGCGGGGGATTCTGCAATGGCTGGGCGGTATCGGCATCATCGTCGTGGCCATGGTGTTTCTGCCCGAGCTACGGGTCGGAGGTATGCAGATCTTTAAGTCTGAAGCCTTTGATACAATGGGGAAAATCCTGCCCCGCGCAACCGAGATCGCGACGCAGATTTCGGTGATCTATGTGGCGATGACGCTGGCGTGCCTGATCTGTTACATGGTGCTGGGGATGCAGCCCTTTGATGCGATCGTGCATGCGCTGACGACGATCTCGACCGGCGGGTTTTCCACGCGGGATGCCTCGTTCGGGGCCTTTTCCGGCCCGCTTGAATACGTCGCCTCGGTGTTCATGATCCTGGCTGCGTTGCCGTTTGTGCGTTATGTGCAGATGGTGAACGGCAACCAGAAAGCGCTGCTGAAGGATCCGCAGGTGCGTGGTTTCCTGATGACAATCTCACTGCTGGTCATGGTGACCTATTTCGTGTTGACCACGATTTTTCCGCATCATTGGGAACAGGCCTTCCGCGAGGCTTTGTTCAACATCACCTCGATCATCTCGGGGACAGGTTACGCCAGTGTGGACTATATGAACTGGGGTAATTTCCTGATCTCGATCTTCTTTTTCATCGGGCTGATCGGGGGCTGCGCGGGCTCGACCGCGTGTTCGATCAAGATTTTCCGGTACCAGATCCTGTTTGCCTCGATCCGGGCGCAGCTGCACAAGACGCAATCGCCAAACGGAGTTTTCACGCCGCGCTATGGGGGACGCAAGATCGATGACGATGTGCTGAACTCGGTCATGTCGTTCTTCATGTTCTTCATCGTGACGCTGGGGGTTCTGGCGGTGCTTCTGGCGCTGACAGGGCTGGATTTCATCACCGCAGTGTCGGGGGCGGCGACGGCGGTGGCCAATATTGGGCCGGGACTGGGGGATCAGATCGGGCCGTCTGGGAATTTCTCGGGGCTGAATGACCCGGCCAAGTGGCTGCTTATCGCCGGGATGCTGATCGGCCGGCTTGAGCTGCTGGCTGTCTATGCCATCCTGACCGTCAGTTTCTGGCGGGCGTAAAAAATCATGATGCGACAATTTGCATGGTTGATTTTTTGATTGCAGGGTTTTTTTGAGATCAAGAATCAGGTAAAAGAAAAACCGCAGGGTGCGTATGCGCCCTGCGGTTAAACTTAACCTACCAATGACTGGTAGCCTAGAAAGCAAAAATTTTGTCTCATAGCATGGGGCAATAGTCAAGGTCTCAGTCATTGCGCCATTCGAAAGGATAACGATGGCAAAATTAAAATCGGCAGACGCCCCTAAAGTTTGGTTGATGCACTGGGACGGTCTTTACCAGCATCAAATCGCTGCGTGCTTTGGTGTTAATCAAGGTAGGATTAGCGATATCCTAAACAATAAAACTCATCAGGGCAGTTGTGAAATTGCGCAGAGGCTGAAGAGACAGAAATAGAAAGTTGAAAGGGCGGCATTGGCCGCCCTTTTGTTTTTAAATTTGCTCAAGTTTTACTGCCAGCAGCTGACCAGAACGGTCATGCCCATGGCGTGGCCGGTCAGGTCCTCGGCGGGCATCGAGGTGATCATGTCGGTTTGGGCGGCGCTTAGCCCCAGATCGCTCAGCACACGCTGAATTTCGCTGCCATCAAGGGCAAAGCTGACGTCCTTGGGCAATTGCTTGCCGCTTGCGGCGGTGGGCAGCAGCATCCCCAGAACCTCGCCTCCGGTGTCAAACACGGGGCCACCCGCGTCGCCGGGCAGGGCGGTCAGGGTCAGACGATCCAGCGTTTCCTCACCCGCAAGGCCGCGCAGGTCAGCCAAGGTGCCATAGGTCAGAGTGGGGGCGTCCAGCAGCCCTCCAAACGAAAAGCCCGAGACGGCGATTTCCGACTGCAAACGCGGCACGGCGGTCTGGAAACGGGCCACATTGGCAGGGGCTTGGCGTTCTGTGGGGCGCAGCACGGCCAGGTTGCCGTCGGTGCCCAGAACCGTAGCCTCAAGCCCGTCGTCGATGGTGACGCGGGTGCATTGCGCCACCACGTCGGCGGTGGTCACTACAGTGCCCTGATCATCCACGAAAAAGCCCGATCGCGACACGGCGGGTTTGCGAATTTCCAACCCCGAGATCAGATCAACGCGTTGATCCATGTTGCTGCCGGCGGCAGGGTCCAGAACACCGTCGGTGCGGGCAAAGCTGCCCTGCATCTCGCCCAGAAGACGCGTCCGGCGTTCTTCGTCACCAGTGGGCCAGATCAGGGTGAAACCCTTGATCTCGCCGTCTTTCAACGTGGCCTGGGTGTGCGAGATGAAATCAGCGCCTTCACCAACCAGCATGAACGAGTTCTTGTCCAGCTTGCGCGGGCCGTTCAGGGGGACAATCTCCAGCGTTTGCATGATGTCATACAGGCCGTACAACGTACCGCGATCCCCGGTCTGCGAGATCAGCAGCACCTTAGCACCGGGAACGGTGCCGGTGGGGGCGTAATGCGCATAGGGGGCCTCGTATTTTTCGAACGAGACAGCGCCCAGTGGCAATTTCATGTCGATCCCGGTGCGCCCTTCGGACACCAGTTTCAGATCCAGACCCTTGAGAATGGCGTTGTATTGCGCCAGCAGTTCCGCACGCTGGCGGGTGGTCAGAACTCCGGTGGGCTCATAGCCGTTGTCGGTCTGCCATGCCGCCATCGAGGCGCGGGTGCCACGACCAAAGGCGCCGTCGATGGCCGAGTTGTAGTACCCGGCCCATTGCAGCAGGCGCTGCAGATTTTGCTTTTCGTCGCGGCTTAGCTGGTTTTCGCTGGCGCGGGCCTCGCGTGGGGTTTCGTCAGCTTGGCGGATTTCGGGTTCGGGGGCGGGCTCAGGCTGGGGCTGGGGTTCGGTCGAGGCGGCGGGCTGGGCCGGCGTGTCGCCAACCGGCCAGAACCGCGAGCCGAAGTTATCTGAAAAAGCGATGAAGCTGTCACGCGGGATGGTGCCTTCGGCGCGGTAAACACGCAGCACCTGTTCAGCGTCGCGGCGCGAATAGGGCCCCAGGGCGATGGCATACCAGCCGCCGCGCATGGCGAATCCGTACACGTCCTGAAGTTCAGCCGAGAAGGCCCGGGCGCTTTGCGTGGCCTCGCTTAGGGTGGGTTGGGCCTCGATCTGCACCCAGACAGAATTGTCCTGCGCATAAAGGCTGCGCGTCGCCAGCAGCACGAAAAGGAAGGCGGCGGTCACTAATCTCAACATAATTTCAAATGGTCCTTGCCCTGTTTTAGTCGTCGTCTTTGATCCGGTTTTAGCAAATCAAGCGCTTCTTGCATCCAAATAATGCAGGTTCGCGCAATTGACCCCGCTTGCCGGGGACCGTAGGTAGGGCTGGAAATTTTCTTTGCCCCCTTTTGGGGCGATAGGGCACGAATGTCAGGGCAGAACTGATGGCAGACACGACCAGCAAACCGCGCAGCTTTCAAGAGATCATCCTGAGGCTTCAGAATTACTGGGCAGAAAAGGGCTGCGCTGTGATGCAACCCTATGACATGGAGGTCGGTGCTGGCACGTTCCACCCGGCCACCACGTTGCGGTCCTTGGGATCGGTTCCGTGGGCGGCGGCCTATGTGCAGCCCTCGCGCCGGCCCACCGATGGGCGCTATGGCGAGAACCCGAACCGCTTGCAGCACTATTATCAGTATCAGGTGCTGATCAAACCCAGCCCGCCGGATCTGCAAGAGCTGTATCTGGGCAGCCTGCAGGCCATCGGCATCGACATGGATCTGCATGACATCCGTTTCGTCGAGGATGACTGGGAATCGCCCACCCTGGGCGCCTGGGGTCTGGGCTGGGAGGTCTGGTGCGACGGGATGGAAGTCTCTCAGTTCACATATTTCCAGCAGGTCGGGGGGCATGACTGCCATCCCGTTTCAGGCGAGCTGACATACGGGCTGGAGCGTCTGGCCATGTATGTGCTGGGCGTCGATCACGTGATGGACATGCCCTTCAACACGCCCGATGCACCGATCGCGCTGAAATACGGCGATGTGTTCCGCCAGACTGAACAGGAATACAGCCGCTGGAACTTTGACGTGGCCAATACCGACATGCTGCTGAAGCATTTCGAAGAGGCCGAGCAGGAATGCGAAGACATTCTTGCGCAAGAACACGAGGACCCCAAGACCGGCAAGCGTATCATCATGGCGCATCCGGCTTATGATCAATGCATCAAGGCCTCGCATCTGTTCAACCTGCTGGACGCGCGCGGCGTGATCTCTGTCACCGAACGTCAGGCCTATATTGGACGCGTCCGGGCACTGGCCAAGAAATGCGCCGACGCCTTTGTGCAAACCGAGGCCGGGGGCTGGGCAGCCGAATGACCGGGAAACTGATTGCGGGGTTCATTGTGATAACTGCTTTGGCCGCCGGCGTGGCGATGTATTACCTTCAGGTTTACGCCTATTATGACGAGGTCACGGCCTCGGGCACGGATGATGTGCAGATCACCTCGCTGGCCAGCGGTCAGCCCGAACCCATCGTCTATGACGATTTCCAGGCGATTGATTCAGACAGCTCTCCGATCCGGTTCCGCGCCTGTTTCACCACCGGCCACAGCCAGGCCATGCTGACTGAAACCTTCCAGACCTATGCGCAGCCCGAACCGCTGGTCGCGCCCGGCTGGTTCGATTGTTTCGACGCCAAGGAGCTGGGGCGCGCGCTGGAAAACGGCTCGGCCCTGGCGTTTATGGGTCAGGAAAACTATCGCTATGGCATTGATCGCATCGTCGCCGTGATGGACGACGGGCGTGGCTATGTCTGGCACCAGATCAACCATTGCGGTGAAGTCGTGTTCAATGGCGAGCCCGTCCCCGCAGATTGCCCAACTCCGCCGGAAGGCCACTGATATGTCCGATTTGCTGATCGAACTCTTCTCGGAAGAAATCCCCGCCCGTATGCAGGCCCGCGCCGCCGAGGATCTGAAAAAACGCGTCACCGACGGTCTGGTTGAGGCTGGCCTGACCTATGCCGGGGCAGCCGCGTTTTCCACGCCCCGCCGCCTGACGCTGACCGTGCAGGGCCTGCTGGACGAAAGCCCCACCGTGCGCGAAGAACGCAAAGGCCCCAAGGTTGGCGCGCCCGACAAGGCAATCGAGGGCTTCCTGCGCGGTGCCGGGCTGACTCGTGATCAACTGGAAGAGCGCGAAACCCCCAAGGGCAACGTCTATTTCGCCACCATCGAAAAGCCCGGCCGCCCCGCCGCCGACATCGTCGCCGAGGTGCTGGAGGCCACGATCCGCAACTTCCCCTGGCCCAAATCCATGCGCTGGGGCGCGGGTTCTCTGCGCTGGGTGCGGCCTTTGCATTCGATCCTGTGCATCCTGACCAATGACGCAGGCGAGGTGGCCACCGTGCCCATGTCCATCGACGGGATCGAGGCCGGGAACACCACTCAGGGGCACCGTTTCATGGCCTCGGGGCGGTTCGCCGTGCATGGCTTTGACGATTACGTCGCCAAGCTGAAACGTGACCACGTGATCCTGTCCGCCGAGGAACGCGCCGATCATATCTGGCAGGACGCCACCAACATGGCCTTTGCCGCGGGCCTTGAAGTCGTCGAGGATCGTGGGCTGCTGGCCGAGGTCGCCGGCCTGGTCGAATGGCCCGTCGTCCTGATGGGCGAGATCGGCGCCGAATTCCTGGAACTGCCGCCCGAGGTGCTGCAAACCTCGATGAAAGAGCACCAGAAGTTTTTCAGCGTGAAGAACCCCAAGACCGGGCGGATCGAGCGCTTCATTACCGTCGCCAACCGTGAAACCAAGGACAATGGCGCGACCATCCTGGCGGGCAACCAAAAGGTGCTATCGGCCCGTCTGTCGGACGCGAAATTCTTCTGGGAGAATGATCTGCGCGTGGCCAAACAGGGCATGTCCGAATGGACGGATCGCCTGGCCAACGTGACCTTCCACAACAAGCTGGGCACGCAGGCCGCGCGGATTTCGCGAATTGCCGCTCTGAGCCGTGAATTTGCCCCGGTCCTGTCGGTGGAACCCGATCTGGCAGGGCAGGCGGCCGAGGTTGCCAAGGCCGATCTTTCCTCGGAAATGGTCTATGAATTCCCCGAACTGCAAGGCCTGATGGGGCGCTATTACGCCGAGGCCGCCGGCCTGCCGCAGCCCGTCGCCAATGCCTGCGAGCAACACTATCAGCCGCTGGGCCCCTCGGATGACGTACCTTCTGAACCCGTGTCTTCGATCGTTGCTCTGGCCGATAAGCTGGACACGCTGACCGGATTCTGGGCGATTGACGAAAAGCCCACCGGGTCCAAGGACCCCTTTGCGCTGCGCCGTGCCGCTTTGGGTGTGATCCGCATCATTCTGGCGGGCGATATCCGCGTGAATCTGGATCGGTTTATCGACAGTCAGTTGCTGAAGCATCAGATTGACCAAGCGGGCGCCAACGGCGATGATCTGGCCGCATTGAACGATCTGGTCGATGAAATCGCCGACCACGGAGTATTCGGCGCCGCCTTGGAAACCGTTCTGAACCGCCTGACCGGGGACGCAAAGACTACGGTTGAAGCCGTCGCTGGGCCGGTGCCGGACACCAGCGCCGATCTGCTCAGCTTCTTCCACGATCGCCTGAAGGTGTATCTGCGCGATCAGGGACTGCGCCATGACGTGATCGACGCCTGCCTGGCCATGCCCGGCAATGACGATCTGACGCTGCTGGTCAAACGCGCCCGCGCGCTGGGAGACTTCCTGAAGACCGATGACGGGGAAAACCTGTTGCAGGGCTTCAAACGCGCGAACAATATCCTGACCCAGGCCGAGGAAAAGGATGGCGTCGAATATGCGTATGGCGCGGACGTGAAGTTCGCCGAAACCGATGCCGAGACTGCATTGTTCGCTGCATTGGACGCCGCCGAGGCCGCGATCACCCCCGCGATGGAGACCGAGGATTTCGAGGCCGCCATGAGCGCCATGGCATCGCTGCGTGCGCCAATTGATGCGTTCTTCGAGGCGGTTCAGGTGAACACTGACAACCAAGTGGTGCGTCGCAACCGTCTGAACCTGCTGTCGCGCATCCGCACGATCTGCCTGTCGGTCGCCGCCCTGACCGAGATCGAAGGCTAAGACAAGCTTTCAACGGATATTTGAAAAGAAAAATGCCCGTGGCCGGATTTTTCCGGGCGCGGGCTTGCCTTGTCTGGGCTGGGGCGTATTCTGCGACAACTCAGAAAAAGGTGCCGCAGTGCAGCAAAACGACCCTAATGTCACTTTGATCACGCCCTCTGCCCCGGTTGCAACTGCAACCCATGGCGGCCGCGCGAAATGTCTGCAACGTCTTGTCCGGCTGGAATTGCCGGTGCCAAAGACCGTCGCGCTCAGCTTTGACCAGGTGCACCGGATTGCGTCGGGTGAGCTGCCGAATATCGGGGCCATGCTGGAACCCTTTGGAAACGCACCGCTTTTGTGCGTACGTCCGTCCTCGGAGGATCCCGATTGGGGCGGGCCGGGGTCGGTTCTTAATATCGGGATGAACGACGCGGTATACATTGATCTGTGTGATAAGCTGGGCCAAGAGGCCGCAAGCGCCATGTATCGCCGGTTCGTCCAATCCTATGCGATCCACGTTGCCCGCCTGGACCCTGACATGTTCGAGGACGTCACGCTGGAAGGCTCGGAAGGGCTGTCCGAAGTGCTGCGGGCCTACGAGGATGAAACCGAAGAGGTCTTTCCCCAGGATCCGGCGGTTCAATTGGCCGAGGTTCTGCGCTCGATGGCGCGCGCCTGGGAAGGCACCACCGCGCGGCTGCTGCGTCAGGCCAAAGGGGCGCCCGCGGATGCGGGTCTGGGGCTTGTGGTGCAGGAAATGGCCATGGGCATGGGCCGGGGCGAGTGCGGCTCGGGGGTCATTCAGCTGGTAAACTCGAAAACCGGCGAGCCGCAGATCACCGGACGCTATAAATCGCAATCCCAAGGGCGCGACGCGCTGAGTGCGGGCACCGAGGCGTTGTATCTTGAACGTGACCCCCGCGGGCCTTCGCTGCAGGAATTGGCGCCGCAAGCCTTTGAAGAGCTGGTTGCCCATACCAAGCTGATGCGCATCCGTCTGCGCGAGCAGATGCAAGCCGAATTCACCATCGAGGACGGCAAGGTGCATATCCTGGATGGGGTGCGCGTTGCGCGTTCGGCGCGGGCAGCGGTGCGGATCACGGTCAGCCTGGCCGAGGATGGCATCATCACAAAAGAAGAGGCGCTGCTGCGGATCGAGCCACGCGCCATGAATGAATTGCTGCACCGACAGGTGGACCCGGATGCGCAGCGCGACCCGATCGCCTTTGGCATCGCGGCCAGTCCGGGCGCGGCCTCGGGACGGATCGTGTTCTCGGCCGCCGAGGCGCAGGCAAGTGCCGCACGCGACGAAGCTTGCATTCTGGTGCGGCGTGAAACCAGCCCCGAGGATATTCGCGGCATGCACGCAGCTGTTGCCGTTCTGACCGAGCGTGGCGGCATGACCAGCCACGCCGCAGTGATCGGCCGTGGCATGGGTCTGCCCTGTGTGGTGGGGGCCTCCAGCCTGAAGTTCAACCTGCGCAACAATGTGCTGACCTCGCAGGATGGCCGGGAATTCCGTGCCGGTGACGTTATTACCATTGATGGCACCAATGGCGAGGTTCTGGCCGGCGAAGCCCCCTTACAAGAGGCCACTCAGGATGACGCGTTTCTGGCGTTGATGGGCTGGGCGGACGAATTGCGCGATATCGGCGTCCGCGCCAACGCTGACACGCCCGCAGATGCGCAAACCGCGCGGAATTTCAACGCTCAGGGAATCGGCCTGTGCCGGACCGAGCACATGTTCTTCGAAGCCGATCGCCTGACCGTGATGCGAGAGATGATCTTTGCCGATGACAGCGAGGACCGACGCGCCGCGTTGGAACGACTGCTGCCCATGCAGCGCGAAGACTTCGTTGAACTGTTCCGCATCATGCAAGGTCAACCTGTCTGTATCCGCCTGTTTGACCCGCCCCTGCACGAATTCCTGCCCAGTGATCGCGCTGGTCACCGCGAATTAGCCGAGGCACTGGACCTGCCCCTGTCGGATGTCACCCGCCGGGTCGAGGCTTTGTCCGAGTACAACCCCATGCTGGGGATGCGCGGCGTGCGTCTGGGCATCACCATGCCCGAGATCTATGAAATGCAGGCCCGCGCCATTTTCGAGGCGACCATTGCCGCCAGCCGCGACGGTGATCCGGTGGTGCCTGAAATCATGATCCCGCTGGTTTCTGCCAAGCGAGAGGTCGAGCTGGTCAAAACCCGTGTCGACGCTGTTGCTGTCGCCGTGCGCAACGAAACCGGGGTCGAGTTTGAATATCGTCTGGGCGTGATGGTGGAAACGCCTCGGGCTGCGCTGCGCGCTGGCGAGATCGCGCCGCAATGCTCGTTCCTGTCATTCGGGACGAACGACCTGACGCAGATGACCTATGGGCTGTCGCGTGATGATGCGGGCCGTTTCATGTCGACCTATGTGCAGCAGGGCGTCTATCCCGAGGATCCGTTCCACATGCTGGACACCGAAGGCGTCGGCGAGCTGCTGAGCATCGGGGCCAGCCGCGCTCGCGAGGCGCAGTCTGACCTGACGCTGTCGATTTGCGGCGAACATGGTGGTAACCCCGAATCAATTGCATTCTGTCGCGCTGCAGGGTTTGATTACGTCTCGTGCTCTCCGTTCCGTGTGCCGGTTGCCCGTTTGGCAGCCGCCCAACTGGCCGTCCGCGACAAAATGTTCGGAAAGTCCGCTAACTAACCGTTTTCTAACGGTTTTCGAATCCATTGATTGGGTTGGTGATGCCGTCACAGCCCTGTTAACCCTTTTGTGAACCTGCACTTGGGTGGACGCAGCCGGATTTTTTCTCTATTCGCCCGTGGCTGTGATGGTGCTTTTTGCACTTTCGTGGTTCGGAGAAAAGAAAATGCGCAGCCTTTTGATCGTTGGATTGGCCCTTGGGTTGGCCCTGCCGGTGGCTATGCCCGCCGTTGCAGATACCCCCATGGATCAGGTGGTCAAGCAAGAACGGCGCGGGCTGTTCGGGCTGTCATCGTTCCGGCTCAGCCGTTTGCTGCGCCCCGAGGGTAAGGTCGAAGACGTCACCTATACCCGCGAGTGGTTGGACGGTTTGCCTGTCGCCAAGGGTGATGAGCAATGGGCTTGCATGGCCGAGGCCCTGTATTTCGAGGCTCGCGGTGAAAGCGTCAAAGGGCAGTTCGCCGTCGCCGAGGTGATACTGAACCGCGTCGACAGCCCGCGTTTTCCCAACACCGTTTGCGGTGTGATCAAACAGGGCACCGGGCGCAAATATCAGTGCCAGTTCACCTATACCTGCGATGGCATCGCCGAGGTGATCCGTGAAGAAGGCGCCTACGAGCGGGTCGGCAAAGTGGCCAAGCTGGCGCTTAGCGGCGCCCCGCGCGAGCTGACCGAAGGTGCCACCTATTATCACACCAAGGCCGTCAGCCCGAACTGGTCGCGCAAGTTCCCGCGCACCGCTACCATCGGTGTGCACCACTTCTATGTCCACCCGACCGAGCTGTCCCAGAAGTAATCACCGTGACGGTTTTCGCCGCCGAATGACGGTCCGCGACTGTTATCTGTCCCGCTTTCCGGCTAGGTTGGCGGCCAAATAGCGTACACTCAGGAACGACCATGTCTCAGGAAATCAAATGGGCCTTCGCGCACCCGTCCGAACGGGCCGAGGGCACGGCCGATGGGCCGCTGGATCGCATTTCATTGCGCGATCACGTGGTCGAGGTGGAAATCGGGGCCTTCCAACAGGAACGCGGCACCACGCAGCGCATTCGTTTCAACATCGTGGTCGAGGTGCAGCCTTTGACCGGTCCCGTGGACGATGACGTTGACCGCATTCTGTCTTATGACCGTGTGACCGAAGCGATTGCCCACGAGCTGGCCGCCGAGCGCCTGAACCTTCTTGAAACTCTGGCCGACCGTATTGCTGAACGTATCCTGCAAGAGCCTCAGGCGATGCGGGTGTTCGTTCGGATCGAAAAGCTGGACCGTGGCCCCGGCGCGCTTGGGGTCGAAATCGTGCGCGCCCGCTCGGCCGCAGAGCCCGCTCCGCATCTTGAAGACAAGCCTCATCCTCAGATCGTCTATTTGTCCAATGCCGCGATCCAGTCGCCGCTGCTGAAGGGCTGGATCGACCAGCTTGAGGCCGAGCACCGCCCCACTGTCCTTTGCGTGGGCGCGCCGGATGTGGCCGCGCCGCAAGCGGGCGCAAACATGGCGCAGCGCCGGATCGAGCTGCTGGCGATCGAGCAAAACGCCTGGGTTTTGGCTGGCCGCGACGCGCGCTGCGTGGTTGTCAACACAAGGACCGAGCTGGACTGGTCCATGAAGAACGACCAGATCAGTGTCTGGGCGCCTTCGAAAATCGTTCTGGACGCGGTGGACGGACCTTCTGCACTACCGCGCGATGCGCTGGCCTTGGTGCTGTGGTTCGCCCGCGAAATGCAGGCCGCGGATGTGTTGATCATTGGTCAGGATCTGCCCCAGGGTCAGGAAATGCCATTGCGCGCGGTCGCGCTGGATGTGACGGTCCTGTAATCTCTTCGATAGTAAGAGGCAGATATGAAAAGATATTTTCGCCCAATCCCTCAGTCTGATCTGCACCGTCCCGCGGATGCGCTGACCTTGGCAGGGGGGTGGACATGGTTCGACCGGATCGAGGTTTTGACCCGCGAAGGCGCTGAGCTGATCGCCGCCAAGGAGGCCCCTTCGGACGTTCTGCAGCGCCTGACCGATCCGCGAGCCAACATCGCTGGCCTACCGATGGAACGCCCAACCATCATGGGCATTCTGAATGTGACCCCGGACAGTTTCTCGGACGGAGGCGACCACAACGCCCCCGATCGGGCGGTGGCCCATGCCCGTCAGATGGTGGCCCAGGGTGCGGACTTGATCGATGTGGGGGGCGAGTCGACCCGCCCCGGTGCGACCTTGGTCCCCGATGATCAGGAAATCGCCCGCACCGCCCCGGTGATCGCAGCGATCCGGGTTGAAATGGACGTTCCGATCTCGATCGATACGCGCAAAGCGGCCGTTGCGAAGGCCACGGTCCAGGCTGGCGCAGATATCGTCAATGACGTCTCGGGATTTACCTTTGACACCGATCTGGCCGGGTATTGCGCCTCGGCCAAGGTGCCCGTGATGGTGATGCATGCCCAAGGCGATCCACAGACCATGCAGGATGCCCCGTGCTATGATGATGTGTTGCTGGACGTCTTCGATTTTCTGGAAGAACGGGTCGAGGCGCTGGTCGCCGCCGGTATTCCGCGCGGTCAAATTATCGTAGACCCGGGTATTGGGTTTGGCAAAACATTGCAGCATAACCTGTTGCTTTTGAACCGTTTGTCCCTGTTCCATTCGCTGGGCTGTGCGATCCTGCTGGGGGTGTCGCGCAAGCGGTTCATCGGCACGATTGGCAAAGCACCCGAGCCTAAGTACCGTGCCGCTGGGTCGGTCTCGGTCGGGCTGAGGGCCGTGATGGATGGTGTGCAGATGCTGCGGGTTCATGACGTGGCTGAAACCCGATCAGCGCTGGATTTGTGGATGGCCGTGCACCGCGCAGAGTACAACGAATAAGGCCCCGATCCGGGGGATCAGGGCCTTGTTTCGTTAACCACGCAACTTGTGATGCAGCAGGATCGGGACGACCAGATCCTCTTCGTCACTCAGGTGGCGGCGCAAGAAGCCTTGCAGGGCATCGGTCTGTTCGGCCAGTTCGGGCACCTCATCCTCAACCTGATCCGGCGCCATTTGCGACAGCAGCAGCACACGGTTCATGGTGCGCGAGAAGCCGTCCAGCAGTCCGTCCATCTCGACATGGTCCGTTTCCAGCATGTCCAATCCGTGGTCAAACCTGTCGTCGGCCGAGGACAGTTCGGGGAAGAATTTCAGGTCCTCCCACGTGTGATGGCCGTGCAGGTTTTGCACCAGCCCGCGACCGTAATAGCCCAGGTTGGCAATGAACCGTTCCGGGTCAATGTCCCGATCGAGCACTTGATGGCTTTGCGCGTTCAGCAGCTCTGAGGCCGCGCGAAACCCAGCATGAGCGCCCATCCAATTGCGGATTGAGCGCGCGAAATTCGGGTGATCCAGCCACGCATCGCGTGGATAGTCCCGAAGCAGGGTCCGCATCTCTGCCGGCAATCCCTGCCGTGTTTGGATGTCATAGTGTTTCATGCCCCCCAAATAGGAAGGGGCGTAATACTATAACAGATTGCAAAATCGCACAGCCGCCATGCCCCAAACGCACGAAAGCCCCGGCGTGAAACCGGGGCTTTCGCAGTATTCAACCTTGGGGCAGGGCCCTTAGTTTTTCTCTTTGTCGACCATTTTGCCGGCCGAGATCCACGGCATCATGCCGCGCAGCTTGGCGCCGGTTTCTTCGATCATGTGCTCGTCATTGGCACGACGCGAAGCTTTCAGGGTGGGCTGACCAACGGTGTTTTCCAGCATGAAGTCGCGGACGAAACGGCCCGACTGGATGTCTTCCAGAACGGCTTTCATGCGGGCTTTGGTTTCGTCGTACTTCAGGATACGCGGGCCGGTGACGTACTGGCCGTACTCGGCAGTGTTCGAGATCGAGTAGTCCATGTTAGCGATGCCGCCTTCATAGATCAGGTCAACGATCAGCTTCACTTCGTGCAGACACTCGAAATAGGCCATTTCGGGCGCGTAACCGGCTTCGACCAGGGTTTCGAAACCGCAACGGATCAGCTCAACCAGGCCACCGCACAGAACAGCTTGTTCGCCGAACAGGTCGGTTTCACACTCTTCGCGGAAGTTGGTTTCGATGATGCCCGAGCGGCCGCCACCGATGGCCGAGCAATAGGACAGGCCGATTTCCAGCGCTTTGCCGGTTGCGTCGGTGTCAACGGCGACCAGGCAGGGCACGCCGCCGCCTTTGGTGTATTCGCCGCGCACGGTGTGGCCGGGGCCTTTGGGGGCCATCATGATGACGTCTACGCCTTCTTTGGGCTCGATCAGGCCGAAGTGTACGTTCAGGCCGTGGGCGAACGCGATGGCGGCGCCTTCACGGATGTTGTCGTGCACGTATTTCTTGTAGGTTTCGGCCTGCAGCTCATCGGGCATGGTGAACATGATCAGGTCACACCAGGCGGCGGCCTCGGCGATGCCCATCACTTGCAAACCTTCGCCTTCGGCTTTCTTGGCCGAGGGGGAGCCTTCGCGCAGGGCGACGACCACGTTTTTCGCACCCGAGTCACGCAGGTTCAGCGCGTGGGCGTGGCCTTGCGAACCGTAGCCCAGGATGGCCACTTTCATGTCTTTGATCAGGTTGATGTCGCAATCGCGATCGTAGTAGACGCGCATGTTGGCGTTCCTTCCATTATGTTTCTGGGGCGGATCATACGCTTTTGGGCGGAAACCAACAGATAATCCATTTTGAAAAATCTGATAATTACGGGCTTTTCATTCGTCATACGCCTAATTATGATAAAAATCATGCTTGATGATTTGGATCGGCGCATTCTGCGCCTCATGCAGAACGACCCCGAACAGTCCTTGCCGGATCTGGCGAATCTGTTGGGAATGACGCCCTCGCGACTGACACGGCGGTTAGACAAGCTGCGCGAGACCGGGGTTTATCGCGGCCAACGTGCGGTGATCGACTGGCGCGCGCTTGGCTTCACGGTCGAGGTTTCACTGCGCATCACCCTGGACAAGACCCAGACCCGCGCCTTTGACGATTTCATCGAGGCCGCCCGCGCCATCCCCGAGGTGATCGAGATCCAGACCTTCCTTGGTCGCGTGGACGTGCGGCTGTCCGTCATCGCGCGGGATATGCCGCATTATCAGGAAATCTATCGCGCCCGCATTCTGACCCTGCCGCATATCAGCGATATCGAGGCTCTGATGCACGTCGCCCGCATCAAATCTGACGAGACTTTACCGCTATGACCGAGCTGGACGAGATCGACCGCAATATCCTGCTGGCATTAGCGCAGGATGCGACCCAGAACGCCAGCACGCTGGGGCGGCGTTTTGGATTGTCTCAACCCGCGACTTGGCGGCGGATCAAAAGGCTGACGGATGCGGGTGTGATCGCCGGGCGCCGGCTGGATCTGGACCGCGAAAAGCTCGGATTTGGCGTCACCGTTTTTCTGGGCGTCAAGCTGGCCACCAAGGGGCGCATCAGCCTGGAAGATTTCGAACGTGCCGTCAGCGCCATCCCCGAGGTGCAGACGGTTGAACATGTGCTTGGCCTCTATGATTACCGTCTGCGCGTTACGGCCCGCGACATCGCGGACTTTGAACGGGTTTTGCGCCGCCGGATCATGACCCTGCCCGGCGCTGGCGATGTCGAGGCGAACGTATTGCTAAGCGAGGAACGCCGCCCCGGTCCGCTGGAGCCGGCCGCTACGTGACCCTTGGACAAGGCGAGGGCAGACCGCTAGGATTTCCCGAACCCTAAAAGGAGAACCGCCAATGCCCGCCTTGCTTGACACCGTGGACCCCGATGGATTGCAGGAATTTTCCGTCGTTTTCACTGACCGTTCGCTGAACCACATGTCGGCTGCGTTTCAACAGGTGATGCGCGATATCTCTGACATGCTCAAAGAGGTCTACAATGCCGATGGGGTGGCCCTTGTTCCCGGCGGTGGCACCTATGGGATGGAGGCCGTCGCGCGTCAGTTCGGGCATGATGCCCACGCGATGATCGTGCGCAACGGCTGGTTTTCCTATCGTTGGAGCCAGATTTTCGAGGCCGGGGATTTCACCGCTCAGACCACCGTCTTTAAGGCGCGTCAGACCGGCAATGGCGCTCAATCGCCCTTTGCCCCCGCACCGATCGAAGAGGTCACCGCCGCCATTCGCGAGGCCAAGCCCGACGTGGTTTTTGCGCCCCATGTTGAAACCAGCGCGGGTCTGATCCTGCCAGATGATTATATCAGCGCCTTGGCCGAGGCCGCGCACGAGGTCGGCGCGCTGATGGTGCTGGACTGCATCGCCAGCGGTTGCGTCTGGGTCGATATGCAGGCGACCGGCGTGGACGTGCTGATCTCGGCCCCGCAAAAGGGCTGGTCGGCCTCGCCCTCGGCTGGGCTGGTGATGATGTCCGCCCGCGCGTTGGAGCGGTTGGAGCAAACTACATCGGACAGTTTCGCGATCGATCTGAAAAAATGGCACGCGATCATGCAGGCTTATGAAAATGGCGGCCACGCCTATCACGCCACAATGCCCACGGACGCCCTGCGCGCATTCCGTGATACCATGGCCGAAACGCGTGAATATGGCTTTGAAAAACTGCGCCAAGCACAATGGCAACTGGGGGACACGGTCCGCGCGATGCTGGCCGAGAAAGGTGTGAAATCCGTTGCTGCCCAAGGGTTTGGCGCTCCGGGAGTGGTGGTCAGCTATACTGATGACGCCGGAATTCAGAACGGCAGCAAATTCGCCGCCCAAGGCATGCAGATCGCCGCTGGTGTCCCCTTGGCTTGCGACGAGCCCGAGGGGTTCATGACATTCCGGCTGGGTCTGTTCGGATTGGACAAACTTTATGATGTGGACGGCACTGTGGCGCGGTTGCGCAGCGTTTTGGATGAAGTGCTGACCTGACCCAAGGGCGTTGGGTTAGATCATCACCATTAACGCGTGCCCAGACCCATCTGCATCATGGTCTTGCGTACCGGCCCCAGCGAGTAAATCGCGTTCAGCCCCATCGCGCGCATGTCGCGCAGCGGCCGTGCCTCCATCATCGAGGCGCGGTTCAGCAGATCGATTCCGGCAACGCGGGCGCGGACCTCGGTGTGGCGGCGGCGGTGAAAAGTCTGGAGCATTTTTGCATCGCCCAGCGTTTCAGGATTGGCTTGGGCCAGCTCCAGCAGCACGCGCATATCGCCCAGCGACATGTTCAGACCCTGCGCGCCAATGGGCGGCACGACATGCGCGGCCTCGGCGACCAAAGCGACCCGTTCGGCGTACATGCGCTCGGCTACCTGGCTGATGATCGGCCAGACCGTCCGGCGCGAGGCCAGTTTCAGCGGTCCGAACAGTGAACAGGACCGCTCGGTCATTGCGGCTTCGAATTCGTCCTCGGGAAGTTTGGAAAGGCGCAGAACCTCGGGTCCAAGCTCCATCCACACGATAGCCGAGGAGGGCATCCCGTCATAATCGGGCAGCGGTACCAAGGTGAACGGCCCGCCCGAGCGGTGGATCTCGGTCGAGACATTTTCATGGGGAACGGGGTGCGTCACGGCGAAGGCAAGCGCCTTTTGCCCATAACGCGTGGTTTTAACGGGCACGCCAGCGGCTTCGCGCATTGGTGAATGGCGCCCGTCGGCGGCGATCACCAGTTTGCAGCGCACCTGGGTACCGTCGGTCAGACCCACGCGGGCCTCGGCCTGCCGGGTGAACAGGCTGGCGGTGCCGGTGCCGGGTCGGAACTCGACATTCGGTAGCTCGGCCAGACGGGCGACCATCTCGCGGCGCAACAGCCAGTTGGGCAGGTTCCAGCCAAAGGGCTGTTCCGAGATGTCGGCAGCGTCGAAATCCTTGACGATGCGAGGCTCGGGCTGGGCCCCGCCAGCATCCACGATGCGCATTATCTGCAAGGGTGCGGCGAAGGCGTCCAGACGGTCCCAGATCCCGGCCTGCTCCAACAACGCCTGCGAGGGCTGAAGAAAAGCGGTGGTCCGCAGGTCCGAACCTTCGGCGTCCCGCTCGGTCACGGGCGGGGTGGGATCGACGCAGATCACGGAAAACCCGGCGGCCCCAAACAGGGCCGCGGCGGTCAGACCGGCGACACCGCCGCCGGAGACCAGAATATCAACGGTTTGGAATTCAGTGCTCATCTGTCAGGCCTCCTGTTCGGCAATCTAGTGCCGAACAGGGGGGCATTCCAAGCGGCATCCTGTCATCCCCGCGCTTTACCCGCGCGAAATGATGATCAGCATCAGGTACATCACCGGCACCAGGGCCAGGGCAGGGATGTAAAGGCCCGGAATTCCAAAGAAAAACACCGAGGCACCCCAAGCCACGACGGCCAGAAGGGTGATCAGAAGAATCATGATCTCGGTCGAGATTTTCTTGGCGGGGGCGGCCGGAGCGGCCGAGGCATCAATCGCAGACATGTGCATTTCCTGTTGGTTAGTGGTCGCGCTGATGTAACATTCGTCTTTTTGAATTAAATGGTTCGGATTGCCGCAGTGCGGCGAGATGTCCGGCTCAAATTTTCGTTAAGGCCGTCAGGTCAGCCGTGACAGGAATTCGCCCAGGTCATCGGTGTGATGGTGGATATGTTCGGCATGGTGCGGATCAGGGGCTACATGCACGGTGCGCATCCCCATGGCATGCGGGGCGGCCAAGTTGCGCGGGTCGTCTTCGAACATGGCGGCGGTCTGCGCCGGCAGCCCGTCCTTGGCAAAGATACGAGCAAAGGCCTCGGGTTCAGGTTTGGGCAGAAAACCGGCATCCTCGACGCCGTAGACTGCATCGAACAGCCCTTCAAGGCCGCGCGCGTCCAGCACCCGGCGGGCATAGGGCGCGCTTCCGTTGGTATACACGACCTTGCGGCCGGGCAGGGCGCGTATCTGGTCGGCCAGATGGGTGTCTTTCTCCAGATGATCCAGGGAAATGGCATGGACATCAATCAGATAGGGCTCGGGGTCCATGTCATGCTCGCGCATCAGACCAGCCAGGGTGGTTCCGTAAGTCTGCCAGTAGTGACGGCGCAGATGGTTGGCGCGCTGCTCGTCCACACCCAGCTGTTCCATCACATAGGCGGTCATGCGCCGCTCGATCTGGTCGAACAGGCGGGCATGGGGCGGATAGAGCGTATTGTCCAAATCGAACACCCAATGGGTGACGTGGGAAAATGACTGCTTAGGCATGAGGCGACGCTAGGGGGGCGCGACGAAAGGCGCAAGGGGTAAGGGTTGATTGCAGTGCATGGGCCTGCCTACTGTATCCGGATGTACGGGGTGCGGCAGAAAAAGGGGAATGCAGTGCAGAAGGATGCATATACGCTCATTCTAGAGGCAATCGATACCGGCGTGTACAAACCTGGTGACCGTTTGGTGGAAAGCGAACTGGCAGACAGGTTTGGCGTGTCGCGGACACCCATCCGCGAGGCTCTGCAGCGGCTTGAGACGCAATCGCTGCTGACCCGCGACGGGCGCAGCCTGATCGTGGCTTCGCTGGATCACAACCAACTGTCTGAGCTATACGTGGTCCGCGCCGAGCTGGAGGGGCTGGCCGCCCGTCTGGCCGCCCGTCATGCCACCAAGGAAGAGGTCCGCGTGCTGCGTGATATGGTCGAAGAGGACAAGGCGCTGCTGGGCGATCCGGCGGCCTTGTCCCGCGCCAACCGACGGTTCCACAAGCAGATCCATCTTGCCTCGCACAACCGGTATTTGGTGCAGCAGCTGGATCTGGTACACCGTTCGATGGCGCTGATGGCAACCACCTCGCTGGCAGCCGAAGGGCGCGGCGAAGACGCGCTGGTGGAACATGATGCCATCGTCTGCGCGATCGAGGACCATGACGAGACTGCGGCCTATAAGGCCTTGAAAGATCACATTTCCAAGGCCTTTGTCACCCGGCTTAAACTGGACGCGTCTGCCTGAACCTCGGCCGTTGGGCCGGGGCTTTTCAGCGAATGGCCATGTTGTGTTTTGTCCCAATAAAACGGGGCGAAAATCAGCTCGTACAGGGCTTTATAGGCGGCCAGCACCCCCAGCGGAAAATAGAAATGCATCGTCGGCACCCATGGTAGCAAGTGCCGATGAGCCGGTCCCGAGACCGCGACAAAGCCAGCCATCATAGTGCAGATCTCGGCGCCGATGAACAGCGCGGCCAGGGTGCGAATCCACTCGTCCGAAACCACCAATGGCAGGGGATGTGGCAGACCCAGCGCGATCAGCCACAAGGACCAAAGCAGCGGTGCCAGCAGGAATTGCGACAGGGCCGTCACAAAATGCATCTGGAAGCCCAGGAATTTAAGCGGCCCCAGCTGTCGCAGCAATGTACCGGGACGACGCATGTGGACCAGATAGGTGACCATGTAGCCCTTAAGCCAGCGCGAGCGCTGCTTCACCCAAGGGATCGCGTGGCAGTTTGCCTCTTCTCGGGTGGTGGTGTGCAGCATCTCGGTGCGAAATCCGTGGCGAGCCAGGCGAAAGCCCAGATCGGCATCCTCGGTCACGTTATGGGCGTCCCAGCCGCCCAACTGCTCCAGCGCCGCGCGTTTGAAATAGAGCGTCGTGCCGCCCAGGGGAATGGCAAAGCCCAGCCGGGCCATGCCGGGCAACATCACCCGAAACCAGGTCGCGTATTCAATGGTGAAGCAACGTGCCAGCCAGTTCTGCCGCGCGTTATAATAGTCTAGGACGCCTTGCAGACAGACCAAATCTGCGGGGCCCTCAGCAAAGCGGGCGGCGACCTTGCCAAGCTGGTCGGACGAGGGGGCGTCCTCGGCGTCGAATATGCCGATGATGTCGCCTCGGCAGAAATCCAGGGCATAGTTCATGGCCCGAGGTTTGGTCTTGGGGTGGCCTTCGGGCACCACCACCACACGCATCCAGTGGGGCAGGTCGGTCATGGCGACGGCCTCGTGCGTGAGCTGGTCGTTTTCTTCCAGCACAAGAATGACACCCAGAAGGTGTTTGGGATACTCCAGCCTTTCCAGTCGCTTAAGCAGTGCTTGCGCGATTTCCTTCTCGCGAAACAGGGGGACAAGCACTGAAATCACTGGCCGGTCGCGCGGCGGGCCTGTCTGGTTGGCGGGGGCGCTGGCGGGCTGAGGCGCAGGAGATGAAACAAAAGACCCAAGCGAGATCAGCCGCATCAACGCGGCGATCAGCAAAGTGAAACTGGCCCAGGCGGTCAGCGCGGTAAACATCCATAGGGGCTGCCACAGAGCAAGCCCCAGCACCGCGCCGACAAAACCGATCGTTGCATGTATGCGCCAACGCGAATTGCGGCCCCAGCGGCGGCAACTTTCATCGCTTGGAACCCGTTGAGAGGCGGCTTGGGTCAATTCGTTGCAAAAGAGCCGGGCGACGCAGTTTTGCAGGGCTTCGGGGGTGGTCACAATGGGCATCACGGGCCCCAGATCCTGCCCCAGCGCGTGCAAGTCGCGCTCGAACCGTTCTGGGCGGGCGGTGGCCACATAGGTAAAGCCCTGTTCGCGGTAAAGCGGCAGGATCATATGTCGCAAATAGCTGCGCGCCAGATAGGGGGACAAAAGCGCGATATCCGGCTTTAGCTTTTCTTCGGGGACATAACGGGCGCCAAGCCAGTCGGCGCAGGCCATGGCATAGCGTGTGGGGGTCAGGATTTTGTCGGCCACCAGCCAGGTGCCCAGATCCGCGTTCGAGCCATAGAGTTGGGATTTGGCGCGCAGCATCTGCGACGCCGACAGGATATTCAGGTCCATCATATACTGCCCCAACGAGCGCTGTGCGCGCCGGTTTGGCAGACGTTCCTGAAACGTCACAAAGATCTCTCCCAGTTGCCCGGAAAAGATCATTGCGTAAGGTCGGTTAATGCTGGGTTAACGCCTGTTTGCCTGATCAGGCTTTGCGTGCAGCCATGTTCTCGGCGAAGCGCTCGAACAGGTAGAAGCTGTCCTGAGGGCCGGGGCTGGCCTCGGGGTGGTGCTGCACGCTGAATACGGGGCGATCATCCATCGCGATCCCGCAGTTCGAGCCGTCAAACAACGAAACGTGGGTTTCGCTGACACCGTTGGGCAGGCTTTGGGCATCCACGGCGAAACCATGGTTCATCGAGGTGATCTCGACCTTGCCGGTGCCGTGTTCCTTGACCGGGTGGTTGGCACCGTGGTGGCCGTGGTTCATCTTGATGGTCTTGCCGCCAAGGGCCAGCGCCAGCATCTGGTGACCCAGGCAAATCCCGAAAACGGGCAGCTCAGCCTCGAGCACCGATTTGATCATCGGCACGGCATATTCGCCGGTGGCCGCGGGATCACCAGGGCCGTTCGACAGGAAAACGCCATCGGGATTGTGGGCCAGCACTTCTTCGGCGGTGGCGGTGGCGGGCAGCACGGTGACGTCGCAACCAGCCGAGGCCAGGCAGCGCAGGATGTTGCGCTTGGCACCGAAATCGACGGCGACGACCTTGTGCTTGGGCGCGTCCTGCACCGGGTAGCCATCGGGCCAGGCCCAACGCATCTCGTTCCACTTATAGGACTGGGCGCAGGTGACCTCTTTGGCCAGATCCATGCCTTCAAGACCCGGGAAGGCGCGGGCTTGGGCGACCAGAGCTTCGATGTCGAAGTTGCCCTCGGGGTCATGGGCAAGCGCCACATGAGGCGCACCGGCCTGACGGATGGCGCGGGTCAGACGGCGGGTGTCGAGACCACCGATGGCAATGCGGCCGCGCTGTTCCAGCCAATCGGCCAGCCGCTCGGTCGCGCGCCAGTTGCTGGGCTCGGTCGGGTCCCACTTCACCACCATGCCAGCGGCAACGGGGTCGGCGGTTTCGTCATCCTCGGGGGTGATGCCGGTGTTGCCGATGTGGGGGAAGGTAAAGGTCACGATCTGGCCCGCATAGGACGGGTCGGTCATGATTTCCTGATAGCCGGTCATCGCGGTGTTGAAGCAAAGCTCGGCCTGGGCAACCCCGGTCGCGCCGAAGCCCATTCCATAGAAGACAGACCCGTCAGCCAAAACAAGGCAGGCGGTCGGGCGAGTAGAGGACGTCTGGGCCATGGTGCGAGTCTCCTGAGGGGTGGCAAATTGCTTGGGTAATATGGTCCGGCGGCAGCGGGGTCAAGGGGCAGAGCGCGCTCAATTAGGTGCTTTCTTTGGCAGTATTGCGGTGTTGAAAACAAGGGTGGTCACGTGGCGGCAGGTGCGCTTGATCACTTGCGGCGGATTGGGTAGGGTCCGCCTCTGATGCACACCCTAGGGGATGGGAACCAAGCATATGCGAGC
The DNA here is from genome assembly GCF_965218685.1 of Thalassovita sp. Taxonomy (GTDB): domain Bacteria; phylum Pseudomonadota; class Alphaproteobacteria; order Rhodobacterales; family Rhodobacteraceae; genus Thalassobius. Next base: position 2,020,101 of record NZ_OZ244657.1, read on the forward strand.
AAAGATCAACACGGCCCTGAAACAGGCCATGAAGGAAAAGGCAGCAGAGCGTCTGTCCACCCTGCGCCTGATTAGCGCAGCGATCAAGGATCGTGATATCGCCCTGCGTGGCGAGGGCAAGGATGAAGGGGTCGCCGATTCCGAGATTCTGGCGATTCTGGGCAAGATGGTGAAACAGCGCCAGGAAAGCGCCCGCACCTATGAAGAGGGTGGGCGTCTGGACCTGGCCGAACGCGAGTTGTCCGAGATTTCTGTGATCGAAGAATTCCTGCCGCGTCAGCTGACCGAGGCCGAGGCCGCCGCTGCCGTGGACGAAGCCATCGCCGAAATCGGCGCCAGCTCGATCCGTGACATGGGCAAGGTGATGGGCGCGCTGAAGGCCAAGTATACCGGCCAGATGGACTTTGGCGCCGTTGGGCCGATGGTCAAGGACAAGCTGTCCGGCTGATCCCGGGCACCAGATAACGACAATAAGGGGGCTTCTGGCCCCCTTTTTCATGCGCGGTTGCGCAACTTGTCCAGTTTGCGCGTCAATTCGTCAAACAGAGCTTTGCGTTCGTCCTCGGACAGAAAGCGGCCAATCTCGGCGGCGCGGCCGTTGCCGGTAAGCGTGACATAAAAGGGCACCGGACCGCCGCTGACATGCATTTCGGTTCGGGCCCAATAGGCGTTACATTCCCACAGATACTCGGTTCCGTCGGCGGCGCGGTGGTGCAGCTCAAGCATATTGTCCGGGCGCAGGCTGAGCACCTCAAGGATGTCGCCATCACGATAAGACTTTTCCAGCCCCCACCAAAGGGCGCCGACTACGGCCAGGATGAAGGGCAATATTCCCCACAAGACCACAGTGCCCAGCAGACCGTACAAAGGGATAGTGCCCAAGGTGAAAGCCATCAGGATCATCGCGGCAAAGCCTCTGCGCGGCAGCGAGCGGTGCGGCCACAGGCGAAGAATCTGGGTGGTGTTGGAATCGTCGGTCCAAAGATAGGGCATAGATGTTGGTATAAATTCCACGCCGCGAATGTCGATGGTCTGATCGCCGCAGTGGGGGATTGTCATAAAGAAAAGGCCCCGCAATTGCGGGGCCTTTCGATGTCTTGGATCAGGGACGCCTTAGTGGGCGTGGCCCTTGTCCCAGTCCTCGCGCTTGGGCAGCGTTTCGAACGTATGTTCGGGCGGCGGCGAGGGCAGGGTCCATTCCAGAGTATCCGCATACTCGTTCCAGGGGTTCGCGCGGGTTTCTTTCTTACCCTTCAGCAGAGCGTAGATAATGATGCCGAAGAACAGGATGAACGAAGCGAACGAGATCATGGCGCCGATCGACGAGATCTTGTTCCAGTAGGCGAATGCCTCAGGATAGTCGATGTAACGGCGCGGCATGCCCTGACGACCCAGGAAGTGCTGCGGGAAGAAGGTCAGGTTCACACCGATGAAGAACAGCCAGAAGTGAATCTTGCCGAAGAACTCGGAGTACTGACGACCCGTCATCTTGCTGAAGTAGAAGTAGATACCAGCGAAGATGGTGAAGGCTGCACCCATGGACATGGTGTAGTGGAAGTGCGCCACGACGTAGTAGGTGTCGTGATAAGCGCGGTCCACACCGGCCTGGCTCAGAACGATACCGGTCACACCACCGATGGTGAACAGGATCAGGAAGCCGAAGGCGAACAGCATCGGGGTTTTGAACTCGATCGAGCCGCCCCACAGGGTTGCGATCCACGAGAAGATCTTAACACCGGTGGGCACCGCGATGACCATCGTGGCCAGCATGAAGTAGCTTTGCTGGGTCAGCGACATGCCGACGGTGTACATGTGGTGCGCCCACACGACAAAGCCCAGTGCACCAATGGCGATCAGCGCCCAGACCATCGGCAGGTAGCCGAAGACCGGCTTGCGCGCGAAGGTGCCGAACACGTGGCTGACCAGGCCAAAGCCGGGCAGAACAACGATGTACACCTCGGGGTGACCGAAGAACCACAGAATGTGCTGGTACAGGATCGGGTCGCCGCCACCGGACGGATCAAAGAAGGTGGTGCCGAAGTTACGGTCGGTCAGCAGCATGGTGATGGCGCCGGCCAGAACGGGCAGCGACAGCAGGATCAGCCACGAGGTGACAAAGATCGACCATGCGAACAGCGGAACCTTGAACAGGGTCATGCCGGGGGCACGCATGTTCAGGAAGGTGGTGATCATGTTGATCGCACCCAGGATCGAGCTTGCGCCAGAAACGTGAACCGCAAAGATCGCCAGGTCCATGGACATGCCGCCTTCGGAGGTCGACAGCGGCGGGTACAGAACCCAGCCCACGCCGGAACCCAGCTGATCATTGCCGCCTGGGCTGAGCATCGAGGCAACACCCAGTGCGGTGCCGCAGAAATACAGCCAGAACGACAGGTTGTTCATGCGCGGGAACGCCATATCCGGCGCGCCGATCTGCAGCGGCATGAAGTAGTTGCCGAACCCGCCAAACAAGGCAGGGATCACCACGAAGAACATCATCAGAACGCCGTGATAGGTGATCAGCACGTTCCAAAGATGGCCGTTCGGGGTACAGGGGTCAGACATGAAGCCTTCGAGGCACATGTACTGAACGCCGGGCTCCATCAGCTCCAGGCGCATGTAAACGGTGAAACATACCGAGATCAGGCCCACGATGGCGGACGTGATCAGGTAAAGGATACCAATATCCTTGTGGTTGGTGGACATGAACCAGCGGGTGAAGAAACTGCGCTGGTCTTCGTGTCCGTGGCCATGGATGGCTGCGTCTGCCATACTCTGCCTCCTATTGGTGTGAGTAAAGGCGCAGAGAAGGTTCTGCGCCCGTGGTCCAATTCTGGTTTTAGAATGTCGGTGCCTTGGCGGCAATCGCGTATATTGATGTAGATCAAATAATTTTGTCGCACCCTCTTGAATGACGGGGCTGGTTTTCAGGGTTTTGCCGACTTTGGTCGGGTAAGGTCGCCTCGAGCGAGCATTTCGCCGGGAATAGGGTGTTTGCGCAGGGGGCTGGCGAATCCTTTGCGAATCCCCGCGGGCGCATTGATTCGCCAAACAAAAAGGCGCGGGCCTAAGCCGCGCGCCTTTCGCATTCCATGTGGCCCTAGGGCCGGGGCTGGGCCGATTACTCGGTCGCTGCAGCCTCTTCAGCTTCTTCGGTCTCGACAGCAGGGCCGACCGACGCCAGATAGGCCGCGACGTCCTCGCCACCCTTCTTCAGCTTGAACGACATCTTCGATTTGGCTGCGCCATCACCGGTGACCTCTTTCAGGTAGGCTTTGGGATCAGCGACGAAGGCTGCAACGCTTGCTTCGTCCCAGGTCAGGCCAGCTTCGCCGGCAGCCGCCAAGGACTTGCCATACTTGAACTTCTCGACCGAGCCAGCCTGACGACCGATCACGCCGTAAAGGTTTGGACCGGTTTTTCCGCCCTTTTGGATTTCGGTGCCGTCGTCGGCCACGATCATGTGGCAGGACTTGCACTTTTTGTACAGTTTTTCACCGGCTTCAGCGTCGCCTGCAACTGCAGGAGCAGCCATAGCCATCAGGGCGGCGGATGCGATCAGAAGTTTTTTCATATGCGTGCCTCTTCTATCCAGTTTAGGTAGCGCGTTGCGTGTTAGATACTGCACCATGCGGCACAGACAACAGGGGTTTGACCGGCAGAATTGTCGCACTCGATCGAAATGCGCCCCCAGCGATGCGTTTTTTGGCGAATTTGCGCCGAAGGGGCTTCTGCTTTGGCTTTTGCCGATGTAGGCAGCGGCAACCTAACACCCAGATCAGGAGGACGCCATGACGACCAAGGTATTCATTGACGGCGAAGCCGGAACCACGGGATTGCAGATCCGTGACCGCCTGATCTCGCGTGCGGATATCCAGCTGGTGCAGATCGATCATGCCCTGCGCAAGGACGATGCTGCCCGGAAAGAAGCCTTCGCCGCAGCCGATGTGGCCATCCTGTGTCTGCCCGATGATGCGGCGCGGGCCGCCGTGGCACTGTCGGCCGATCTGGACACTCGGATCATCGATGCCAGCACTGCGCACCGGGTGAACCCCGACTGGGCCTTTGGTCTGCCCGAGCTGTCGGCTGCCCAGGCCGACCGGATCAAGACCGCGCGTTACGTTGCCAACCCCGGCTGCTATTCGACCGGAGCGATTGCCCTGTTGGCGCCGCTGGTTTCTGCCGGTCTGGTGCCGGCTGATGCCCCCATCACCATCAATGCCGTGTCGGGCTATACCGGTGGCGGCAAGGCGCTGATCGCCGAGTATGATGAGGGCACCGCGCCAGCGCATTTCGTCTATGCTACGGGGCAAAAGCACAAGCACCTGCCCGAGATCGTGGAATATGCCGGGCTGACAGGCACGCCGATCTTTGTGCCAGCAGTTGGGAACTTTGCCCAAGGCATGGCCGTGCAGATCCCGCTGCATCTGAAAGCATTGGGAACGGGCGCAACGATGGAGTCGATCCACGACGCGCTGGCCGCGCATTACAGCGCCGGCGGCAACATCAGCGTCACCCCGATCGAGGATCAGGACAGCCGTATCGACCCCACCGCGCTGAACGATACCAATCGTCTTGAAATCTCGGTGCGCGGAGACGCCGAAACAGGCCGCGTGGTGCTGATCGCTGTGCTGGATAACCTGGGCAAGGGTGCCTCGGGGGCCGCAGTGCAGAACCTGGACCTGATGATCGGCGCCTGAATGCCGTTGAAGTGACGAAAACGCCGCCCCTGATCCGGGCGGCGTTTTTTATTCTTCGCCAAACACCGCATCGAACGAGGCGCGCAGCACCACGTCCAGATCGGTCATGCTGACGGGCAGACCCAGGTCAACAAGGCTGGTGACGCCATGTTCGGTGATGCCGCAGGGCACGATGCCGCTGAAATGCTCCAGGTCCGGTTCGACATTGATCGAGATCCCGTGAAAGCTGACCCATTTGCGCAGGCGGATGCCGATGGCGGCGATCTTGTCCTCTTGCATCTGACCAGTCGCAGCAAGCGGCTTGTCCTGTCGCTGTACCCAGACGCCCACGCGGCCCTCGCGGATTTCCCCGCGCACGTTGAACTGGTCCAGCGTGGCGATCACCCATTCTTCGAGCATTTGGACAAACTTGCGGATGTCGCGTCCGCGCTTGTTCAGGTCCAGCATTACATAGGCCACGCGCTGCCCCGGCCCGTGATAGGTATATTGCCCGCCGCGTTTGCTTTCATAGACGGGGAAACGGTCCGGATCGGTTAGGTCCTCGATCTTAGCCGACGTGCCTGCCGTGTATAGCGGCGGATGCTCGACCAGCCAGATGCACTCGGGCGCGTCACCGGCATGAATCGCGGCGACTCGGGCCTCCATGAAGGCGACCGCCGTGTCATAATCGGTCAGGCCCTCTGTCGTGATCCACTCGATCATTGGGGATTTTTCTCCGTTTGCGTCAACCTTTGGCAGTTTTCGCGTTTTTTGAGTCGCCCGGACCGCAGGTGCTGGGTTACCCTGATTCCATTGTTTCATAGTTATAAGGAGCGGGAGGAATGTTTTCCAAGACGCTAAAGACGACGCTAGCCGCGTCGCTGGTTGCGACATCCATGTCCAGCCCAGTTTTCGCAGATAATCTTGGTGCCGCAATTGTCGGGGGCATCATTGGCGGTGCGCTGGTGAACGAGGCGGCAAAATCCAAAAAACGCACATACTCGGGGACCTCGTCGGTGACGCGGCAGCAAAACCGTGAAACTCAGGCGGCGCTGAATTACTTCGCTTTCCCCGCGGGGACGCCTGACGGGGTTATGGGGTCGCGCTCGCGTGCGGCTGTTTCGCAGTATCAGGTGTTCATGGGCTATCCGGCGACCGGGCGGCTTTCGCAGTACGAACGTGATTTCCTTGTTTCGTCCCATCACCGCGCCCAACTGGGTGGCCCGCAGGTCATCAAAGCGATGCAGGGCCCGCAGGGCATTCGCGGTTTGCTGATCACCTGGCGTGACGAGGCACAGGGCACCCGGACCGCAGGATATTCCAGCGGCTATGGCGGTGTCCCGATCGAGGTCAGCCAAGCCATTGACGAGATCGCATCCAGCACCGAACCCAGCGCCGAGCAACTGATGCAGCGGTCTGGTTTCATGCAGCTGGCTGATCTGAACAACGATGGCAAGAACGACTATATTCTGGATACCTCGGTGTCCGGTAGCTCGTTCTGGTGCGGAGCTTCGCATTGTACAGTGATGGTGTTCGCATCGGCGCCGCAGGGGTATCGGCGGATTGATTTTCAGGCCCGAGGGGTCACCCCGGCCAGCTTTACCTGTCAGTTGACCAACTGTTCGCTGAACGAAAACGCGCCGACGCAGGCGGCGGCCCCCGCGCCAACGCCCGCACCGGCGCCGCAACCCAGCGCTCCGACCACGGTGATGACTTCGGGGCAGGCGCCAGCCGGACAGAGCGGGGGGCTTGGTGGTATCCAACCCTTCAACATGGCCGGAAACGAGCCTCAGCAAGCCTCATTGGCCAGCCATTGCAGCAAAGTCAGCCTGCTGACCAACTCGAATGGCGGCTTCATGACCGTGTCCAGCATGACCGACCCCGATCTGGCGCTGAGCGAGCAGTTCTGCCTGACCCGCACCTACGCGATCAGCACCGGCGAGTCGTTGGTGGCCAAGGTTCAGGGCGCTAGCCAGGCGCAGATCGACGCCCAGTGTGATGCCTTTGGTCCCGCGCTTCAGCCCTATGTGGACAGCCTGGGTGCCAAGGATGCTGCAGCGGTCCGTTCGGACGTGCAGAAATTCGTGCTCAACTCGAACATGTCGATGGAGCAACTGGGCGGTACCGCCAAGATCTGCCTCTACTCAGGCTATCGCCGCGACAACCTGGATGTGGCGCTGGGCGCGGCGCTGCTGATGGTGGCGGTGGGCCAGACCCCCTATGCCGAGCTGGTCGGCCACCATCTGTCGCAGGGCTTTGGCGCCCCGCAATCGGCGGCTCAGGCGGCAGCTTGGTATGACATGGCGATCCAGGCGCTGCAGAGCGGCGCCGAACCTGCCTTCGCCCCAGGTCAGCCCGAGCGGGTCGAGATGATCAAGGCGGCTTCGGACGCCTTGAACGGCACCAGCATGCCCAAGCCCAGCCCGGCTGCTGCCTTGCCAAGCTTCGTGATCAAATAAGCCAAAAACCGGGGCCGGCATACACTGGCCCCGGTTCTGCGTTCAAGGCGCGTTTTCCCCCTTCACATCGGGCCAAGGCTCGTCTATACGGCCCACCACGATCAGATCACGTGCGGCCGTGGCGGAATTGGTAGACGCGCAGCGTTGAGGTCGCTGTTCCTTAACCGGAGTGGAAGTTCGAGTCTTCTCGGCCGCACCAATTTTCAGAAATAGCGCTGAAATATCAGTTGCTTATGCTTGATTGCTGGATTCCCATCCACCCTTCTGTCCACCTTTGAGTGATTCATGCGCTTCTTGTTGCGGTCCCTCGGCCTTTGCGTGCTTTGATGATAAGTCGGGATTTCTCAACACACCGTCGAAAGGGATTTTCGGGCGAATCGGCGGTCAGCCGACCTTAGGTGCGCCGTTGACGAACGACCGCCGTGCGCAGAAAACGCCCTTTGCAAAGTCACCGCATCTGGCAGCCAAGCGGCGGCCGCATGCTGCACACTAGGGTAAGGAGCAGACCTTCGCCGCCTGTGCAGCCACCATTCATCATCGAACGGAAGGGGAGCAGGACGAAGTTAGCTTTTGCTGCAATGGCCTCAACGGCAGCTTTCGACACCTTGCGTATACAGAAAAAACACCAAGGACTGGCAACCAGTCATTCTCCGGGAGTGCAAGCTGGTCCAAATCCTTTGTCAGATTCAGACATACACGTTCTGCTGCCTACAGGTCGTGTAGGACCTTCCGCCATAGGCGGCCTCGATTTCACCGGCGACGTTCAGGATTCCCAAGAAGCCGACCGATACAAAGGCGACAGGTATCCGGGCTGCTTCACCGGCCTTCATCGTGCGGGTACAGATGCCGGTAACATCGACGCCAGCGTTTCGACCGGTTTGAACCTATTCGAAAATGACTTCGTTACGGTGGAACATCGAATCCGTGTGAGATGCACTTTCCGCATAGTCATGGAACATCTTGGGCACTCGTGTACGTCGTCAGGGTTTTTGGAGCCAAAGCGGGCCTAAACTGAGTGAGAGTTTGGCTCATCTGGTTGGTTTGATTATGCGGCGTGTTTTCTGTGATGCAAGCGTCGCGCTTCGAGCGTGTTTCGTTTGATCCTTTCTCTTTGGTTTAGAATGGCTTGTGAGCGCCCGAAGTAGACGTCGGACGGCGTGACGTTGTTCAGGCTCTCATGGTAGCGCTGATGGTTGTAGTGATCGACGAAGGCACCGATCTGGGTTTCGAGATCGCCGGGCAAGAAGTAATTTTCCAGCAGGATGCGGTTCTTCAGGGTTTGATGCCAGCGCTCAATCTTGCCTTGGGTTTGGGGGTGATACGGCGCACCGCGAGAATGCTTCATTCCCTTGTCCTGCAGCCATTCGGCCAAATCGCCAGAGACGTAGCTGGAGCCGTTGTCACTCAGCAGTCGTGGCTTGTGAACGACGTGGACCTGATCGCAACCCGAAGCCTGTAACGCCAGGTCCAGCGTGTCCGTCACATCTTCCGTCCTCATATTGGTGCAAAGCTTCCACGAGATGATGTAACGGCTGTAGTCGTCCAGGATCGTGCTGAGATAGAACCAGCCCCAGCCCAGAACTTTCAGGTAAGTGAAGTCCGTCTGCCAAAGTTGGTTGATGGCGGTGGTTTTGTCTTTGAACTCGCTTGTAGCCTTGAGCACGATGAAGGCCGGGCTGGTGATCAGATCATGCGCCTTCAGTACGCGATAAACCGAAGCCTCTGATACAAAGTAGCTTTCTGTATCCGTGAACGTCACCGCCAGCTCTCGCGGCGAGAGCTCTGTTTCCTTCAGCGCCAGCTTGACGACCTTGTGCCGCACTTCGTCCGGGATGCGGTTCCAGACATGCTTTGGCTTGGGAGATTGGTCCGCAAGACCGGCTTCGCCGCGTTGCAGGTATCGGTCGTACCAGCGGTAGAACGTTGTGCGCGGAATGCCGAGCTTGGCCAGTGTCTGACGTGCTGACAGGTGGCTTTCTTCGACCAGCCTGATGATCTCCAGTTTCTCAGATGCGGGATACCTCATTCGTGGTCGCCCCCATCGCCTGTCATGCTTTTTTTGAGAAGGCGCAATTCCAGCGTTTGCTCAGCCACGACCTCCTTCAGGTCACGGGCCTCACGGCGCAGATCTTTGACTTCGTCACTCGTCGCTGCTCGCGCTGTATCGCCCGCCAGCCGCTTCTTTCCTGCCTCCATGAAGTCCTTAGACCATTTGTAGTAAACCCCTTGGGAAATCCCCTCACGGCGGCACAGCTCTGCAATGCTGTCCTCGCCACGCAGACCGTCCAAGACGATCCTGATCTTCTCCTCGGAGGAATACTGTTTACGCGTGGCGCGTTTGATGTCTTTGACGATCTTCTCGCCCGGGCTCTTGGTTGTCTTTCTCATCTTCAACTCCTCAGTGGTGACGATGAGCCAGAAACACTCTCTTATCAAATTGCCCTATTTGGCCCCATAAGCGCTGACGTCAGACACTCGCCTATGTTTCAGACGCATGCATACCTGAAACACATTCTTTCATCCTTCTGGCTGAAGAAGTCTTCAAAGTGGCTGTCGCTCGGCACCATCCGCTAGCGGCATCCGAGGAGGTCAGGATCGAAGACCTGCGCACACAACCGCTCATCCACCGCTCATATTGCCCAAATGCAGATCGGATGGAGCTTGTGCCATCTATGGTCGCCTCGGTTGCACATGCAACAAATGACCAGCAATTGCTCGATTTGATAGCGGCAGGCCTGGGCGTCGCGTTGGTGCCCGTATCACATGGCGAGACGCGAGATGATATCGTGGTGCTGTCTCTGATCGGGGCAGATGCAGGGGCGCGCAGAACCGGACTATCGCATCGCAAAACGGCCCGCGCGACAGAACTCGCGAAGCTCCTGACCAAGCAGAAGCGCTATGCGCATGAGCTGTGACAAGGAGCATCAGGCCATGTCCCAGACCATTTCTGAAGTGATTTGGCACGGGGGTCCGACGCAAGCAGACATTCGGAGCTTTCGCAGCGTTTGACGCTTTGGTGAAGGTTTTCTGATGCGGGTCGCGGCGTAAGGTTGGCGCCTTGGCGGGCGGACGACCCGCGTTGGAAAACCTCCCAAGGACGAAGCCGCGAGGGTCTTGGTGAGACTATGGGGAAAGAGCGCCGGCGGTTGATGCGACGGCGATTTCAGCGGGCCGTTTCACGTTTTTCACGGCGGTGGACACGCGGGCTTCCCAGTCCAGCCGCCAAGCGCTAACCGTCGGACTGTGTGCATGTGCGGTCTGGAACCGCGCTGGTACCTGATCGGCGCAGGTGGCTTGGGCCGGGCCTGCATGGAGCTGCCAGCATGGGTTTATGATCTTTGCGAGGCGTTCGGTCATGCGGCCTGCTCCCTTGGTGGCGCGCGCGACATCGGTTTTTGCCCACGACGGAAGATCTCGATGATACGCATGGGTCCGCCGCAGCATGGGCAGGGTTCACGCAGCGTAAGAGGGGCAACCTCTGGCTCAAGATCGTGGTTATCCGCCTGTTCCACTGGCTGGACGCAGAGCAGCGCGCGGATTTTGGTGAGGTTCGCTTTGCGGACACCGCTGGCCAGCAGGCCGTAATGGCGGATGCGATGGAACCCATCGGGCAGGACATGGATCAGGAAGCGGCGGATGAACTCGGGTGTGGCAAGGCGCATGATCTTCTGGCGATCGCCATTTTTGATGCGATAATCCTTCCAACGGAAAGCTACAGTGTGGGCATCCGCGCTGACCAAGCGATGGTTCGAGATCGCTACCCTGTGGGTATAGCGGCTCAGATAGGCAAGCACGGCCTCTGGGCCGCCAAAGGGCGGTTTGGAATAGACCACCCATTCGGATTTACGGAATGGGGTGAGCCAGGCGGTAAAGGCATCCGGCCGGACCAACCGCTCCAGGTCGCCATAGAAAGCCAGGTCTCCGGCTTGGTGCAGCGCCATCAGGCCGTCCAGAAAGAGGCGGCGGAACAGGCGGGACAGCACGCGCACATGCAAGAAGAACCCGGGCTTGCTGGCGACCCACCTGGTGCCGTCCCTCGACAGACCGCCGCCGGGCACGATCATATGGATATGCGGATGGTGTGTCATGGCAGAGCCCCAGGTGTGCAAGACGCTGGTCAGCCCCACCTTCGCACCCATGCGTTTGGGGTCGGCGGCAGTGGTCATGACCGTTTCCGCCGACGCTTTGAACAGCAGCGCGTAGACCGCCCTCTTGTTCCAATAGGCGATTTGCGCGATCTCGGCGGGCAGCGTGAACACGACGTGGAAATATTCCACGGGAAGCAGGTCCTCGGCGCGGGCCTCAATCCAGTCTCGCGCCGTCGGCCCCTGACACTTCGGGCAATGGCGGTTCTTGCAACTGTTGTAGGCGATGTGATGGTGGCCGCACTTGGTGCAACCGGCCACATGCCCGCCGAGCGCGTCGGTCCGGCAGGCTTCTATCGCTGACATCACCTTGAGTTGCGAGAGGCTGACATGCCCGGCATTGGCCTGCCGCCACGCAGGACCATGGGCACGGAAGATGTCAGCGATCTCTAGCTTTGGCCGGGGCACCCCGACAGCCAATCACTCCAGACTTCGCTTCACAGTCTGGTCCTGCAGCTTGGCCAGCATCTCGTAGGGGCTGACCGTGTCGCGGATCGTTTTGGTGGCGACGTGGGTATATTGCGCCGTCGTGGTGAGCTTGGCGTGACCGAGCAGCACCTGGATCACCCGCACATCCGTGTTGGCCTCCAACAGATGTGTCGCGAAACTGTGCCTCAGCGTGTGCAGTGTTGCCGGTTTGCTGATGCCAGCCATGTGCTTGGCTGAGGTGAAAGCACGGTTCAACTGCCTCGGCGAAATCGGGTTGATCTTTGGCTTGCCCGGGAACAGCCAGCCTTCCGGGCGGGCCTCGCGCCACCAATCACGCAACAGATTCAGCAAGCCCGGGGACAGCATGACCTTGCGATCCTTACGCCCCTTGCCCTGCTCGACATGGATCAGCATCCGGTCGCTGTCGATATCACCGATCTTGAGATTACAGACTTCCGCTGCCCTGAGGCCGGCACCGTAAGAAATGCTGAGCGCCGCCCGATACTTCAGCCCTGGCCCGGGTGCCGCCATCAGGATGTCGGACACCTCCTCGACGCTGAGAACGATCGGCAACTTCCGCGGTTCGGTGCGGAATTGCATATAGCGCTTCATCTCCTCCCGCCCGCAGGTCATGCCGAAGAAGAACCTGAGCGCCACGATCCGCGCATTGAAAGTTGACGGCGTGACCCCTGCGTTGGTCATATGAAGCTGATAGGCGCGCAGTTCCTCCGGCGTTGCGGTATCAGGCGAATGGCCAAGGAATGCGGTGAAGTCTTTGATCGCTCGGATGTGGGCTTTCTGAGCTTTGTCGCCCATGCCACGGATACGCATGTCTTCGACCATCCGCTGACGCAGCGGGCTTACTCTCTCCTCTGTCATGGAAACCTCCTGTCTAATGATTGAGAAGGCCCCAATCGTCCGGCAGGTCATCAAAATCGCAAAATGCGCACTGATTTGGTCAGGTCACCACACCAACCAAAGGCGCCAATGCCGCGGAGCGGCTTAGTCCTTGGGCCGTCCACTTCGGCGCTCCAGATCTCCCACAAATCACATGCTGCGTTAGCTCCGATGACCGCGAAGAGCCCACTTTACCTGATGCTGCGCAAGGTTCGAACGGCAGGTTCCGGTCCGCAGGGATCGACAAGATTGATCTGAATTCACCCGACTTTAGAGGTGGGATGACGATATCTTATTGTTCCGATAGCGCGCCAGAGGTTTTACATGGTGTTCAAGATGCTCTATGATTACCGCTGCCAAGTCTTTACCCGTTGCTCGTTCGATACCTTCGAGACCAGGTGAGGAGTTGACCTCAAGCACTTTCGGACCCGACGAAGACTGCAGCATGTCTACACCTGCAACAGCAAGTCCAAGTTCTTTTGCAGCGCGTTTCGCGGTCTCTCGCTCTTCTTTGGTTATTCGAACGGATTGTGCCGTGCCGCCTTGATGCAGGTTTGAGCGGAAATCGCCATCGGAGCCCGTGCGTTTCATGGCGCCGACGACCTTGTTTCCAACAACAAAGCAACGCAGATCTGAGCCAGCGGCTTCTTGGACGAATTGCTGAACCAAAAAGTTAGCATCAAGCCCTCGAAATGCATCAACAAGACTCTCGGCTGCCTTTGGGGTTTCGGCCAGTACGACCCCTTTTCCCTGAGTCGATGAGAGAAGTTTTACAACGATGGGCGTTTTTCCAGCGAGCGCGATGAGACTCTTTGTGTCTTTCGGAGAGTTCGCGAATGTGGTCACCGGCATCGGAATATTGGCACGGGCAAGAATTTGATGTGCAAGCAATTTATCGCGCGATGCACCGATTGCCGACGCAGTATTCAGACAGTAAGCACCGGTCGCTGCAAACTGCCGAAGAACGGCCATCCCATAGTTGGTTACAGAGGCACCGATGCGGGGAATAACTGCGTCAAAATGTGGGAGGGCAGCGCCATCAAGATGAACTTCTGGGACAATCCCACCAATCTTCATATAGCATCTCGTTGTATTGATGACCTCAACGACATGACCTTTGGCATGCGCAGCTTCTATGAGACGCTTGCTAGAGTAATTGTCGGCCTCGCGTGTGAGCAATGCGATGCGCAATGGGCGCTTGACAGGGCGCTTGCGCGGAAGCCCCTTATACGAGGCAAATGATAGCTTGGGCTGAGCGAATGAAGAATTGGGGTCAACAATCATATCATCCTGAATGGCGGAACGTCCCAAAAGCATGCGATATGTCATCGTTTCACGGTTTGTGAGGGTGATCTGGATCGGCCATTCCCTGCCGCCTATTGAGACTGGCGTTTCAATAACATATCGCAGCTCGACCTCACCATTCGAACTCGTGACCTGCCTGCGGTCGACCACCTTCGCTGAACACGTGATTTCAAGGCTTTCGTCGTCGGGATCCGGTTGGATCAAGAAGCGTACTTGGGGATTTGACTGTGTGCCAAAAGGTTCAATAGCAGCTGCGTGTAGTGCGGAAGTTCTGGCGCCAGTGTCAACTTTCGCACAGACAGCAGGCAAACCAAGTCCTGGCAAGGTTAGCCATTCTTCCCAGCCCAGAGTGAACGCGTTTTCCAAGTCGATACCTCACGAGAATCAGAGATTGCTAGTTCGAATCGGCAATCCAATACGGATCACTCGATAGTGTGGATCAGTGAAACTGCAAACGGGTTTCTGTGGTAGCAAAAGGTAACTCGGGTTGAAGCCTTTAGACCGCACTATGCACAGGCGCTTCAACTTGGTCGATTGAAAAGCAGACATTGCAATCTCAATAACGAACGACCGCAAAGCCCGCATTGTATTAGTTCACCGCCACACGGATTTTGCATCTGCGGCGAATGTCGCTTCTTACGGGCCGCACTGCGGCAACGGCTTGACCGGTTCAATGTCCGGAATGGTGAAGGTTTTCTGATGCGGGTCGCGGCGTAAGGTTGGCGCCTTGGCGGGCGGACGACCCGCGTTGGAAAACCTCCCAAGGACGAAGCCGCGAGGGTCTTGGTGAGACTATGGGGAAAGAGCGCCGGCGGTTGATGCGACGGCGATTTCAGCGGGCCGTTTCACGTTTTTCACGGCGGTGGACACGCGGGCTTCCCAGTCCAGCCGCCAAGCGCTAACCGTCGGACTGTGTGCATGTGCGGTCTGGAACCGCGCTGGTACCTGATCGGCGCAGGTGGCTTGGGCCGGGCCTGCATGGAGCTGCCAGCATGGGTTTATGATCTTTGCGAGGCGTTCGGTCATGCGGCCTGCTCCCTTGGTGGCGCGCGCGACATCGGTTTTTGCCCACGACGGAAGATCTCGATGATACGCATGGGTCCGCCGCAGCATGGGCAGGGTTCACGCAGCGTAAGAGGGGCAACCTCTGGCTCAAGATCGTGGTTATCCGCCTGTTCCACTGGCTGGACGCAGAGCAGCGCGCGGATTTTGGTGAGGTTCGCTTTGCGGACACCGCTGGCCAGCAGGCCGTAATGGCGGATGCGATGGAACCCATCGGGCAGGACATGGATCAGGAAGCGGCGGATGAACTCGGGTGTGGCAAGGCGCATGATCTTCTGGCGATCGCCATTTTTGATGCGATAATCCTTCCAACGGAAAGCTACAGTGTGGGCATCCGCGCTGACCAAGCGATGGTTCGAGATCGCTACCCTGTGGGTATAGCGGCTCAGATAGGCAAGCACGGCCTCTGGGCCGCCAAAGGGCGGTTTGGAATAGACCACCCATTCGGATTTACGGAATGGGGTGAGCCAGGCGGTAAAGGCATCCGGCCGGACCAACCGCTCCAGGTCGCCATAGAAAGCCAGGTCTCCGGCTTGGTGCAGCGCCATCAGGCCGTCCAGAAAGAGGCGGCGGAACAGGCGGGACAGCACGCGCACATGCAAGAAGAACCCGGGCTTGCTGGCGACCCACCTGGTGCCGTCCCTCGACAGACCGCCGCCGGGCACGATCATATGGATATGCGGATGGTGTGTCATGGCAGAGCCCCAGGTGTGCAAGACGCTGGTCAGCCCCACCTTCGCACCCATGCGTTTGGGGTCGGCGGCAGTGGTCATGACCGTTTCCGCCGACGCTTTGAACAGCAGCGCGTAGACCGCCCTCTTGTTCCAATAGGCGATTTGCGCGATCTCGGCGGGCAGCGTGAACACGACGTGGAAATATTCCACGGGAAGCAGGTCCTCGGCGCGGGCCTCAATCCAGTCTCGCGCCGTCGGCCCCTGACACTTCGGGCAATGGCGGTTCTTGCAACTGTTGTAGGCGATGTGATGGTGGCCGCACTTGGTGCAACCGGCCACATGCCCGCCGAGCGCGTCGGTCCGGCAGGCTTCTATCGCTGACATCACCTTGAGTTGCGAGAGGCTGACATGCCCGGCATTGGCCTGCCGCCACGCAGGACCATGGGCACGGAAGATGTCAGCGATCTCTAGCTTTGGCCGGGGCACCCCGACAGCCAATCACTCCAGACTTCGCTTCACAGTCTGGTCCTGCAGCTTGGCCAGCATCTCGTAGGGGCTGACCGTGTCGCGGATCGTTTTGGTGGCGACGTGGGTATATTGCGCCGTCGTGGTGAGCTTGGCGTGACCGAGCAGCACCTGGATCACCCGCACATCCGTGTTGGCCTCCAACAGATGTGTCGCGAAACTGTGCCTCAGCGTGTGCAGTGTTGCCGGTTTGCTGATGCCAGCCATGTGCTTGGCTGAGGTGAAAGCACGGTTCAACTGCCTCGGCGAAATCGGGTTGATCTTTGGCTTGCCCGGGAACAGCCAGCCTTCCGGGCGGGCCTCGCGCCACCAATCACGCAACAGATTCAGCAAGCCCGGGGACAGCATGACCTTGCGATCCTTACGCCCCTTGCCCTGCTCGACATGGATCAGCATCCGGTCGCTGTCGATATCACCGATCTTGAGATTACAGACTTCCGCTGCCCTGAGGCCGGCACCGTAAGAAATGCTGAGCGCCGCCCGATACTTCAGCCCTGGCCCGGGTGCCGCCATCAGGATGTCGGACACCTCCTCGACGCTGAGAACGATCGGCAACTTCCGCGGTTCGGTGCGGAATTGCATATAGCGCTTCATCTCCTCCCGCCCGCAGGTCATGCCGAAGAAGAACCTGAGCGCCACGATCCGCGCATTGAAAGTTGACGGCGTGACCCCTGCGTTGGTCATATGAAGCTGATAGGCGCGCAGTTCCTCCGGCGTTGCGGTATCAGGCGAATGGCCAAGGAATGCGGTGAAGTCTTTGATCGCTCGGATGTGGGCTTTCTGAGCTTTGTCGCCCATGCCACGGATACGCATGTCTTCGACCATCCGCTGACGCAGCGGGCTTACTCTCTCCTCTGTCATGGAAACCTCCTGTCTAATGATTGAGAAGGCCCCAATCGTCCGGCAGGTCATCAAAATCGCAAAATGCGCACTGATTTGGTCAGGTCACCACACCAACCAAAGGCGCCAATGCCGCGGAGCGGCTTAGTCCAAGGGCCGCAAGCCGCCGCGCTATAATTTGTTGGGTCCTCCCAAAAGGCGATTACTTGCGGGTAACGCGCGACTTCAATAGCTATCCAGCGTCAGCTTTTTTCCAGTAAATTGGGGGCTCAACCTGCTGTTGGCCCCATCGATCGGAGCTTGGCTCTATGTCGTGCTTTCAGCGTTCAAACACAGGTTTTCTTATGGGATCTTGGCTCTGTTGTGCGCAGCCTCTTTCTATTGGTGGAGATTTGCCGCCCTTGGTCCGACCGATCAGACGTCCACGGCCCCTTTTTTCGCGGCCATACTGGTCGCGGTGCGGTGTGCCTTTAGATATGTGGCGTCGATCATGACCGTTTTCCTTTCACCGTGCTCGGCGGCCAGACCAGCCATCATCCGCGCGAAGATGCCTTTCTCGCTCCAACGCTTCCTCCGGCTGTAAAGCGTTTTGTGAGGTTCGTATTCCTTGAGCGCATCTCGCCAACGCAACCCATTGCGATTGATGAAGATAATCCCGCTCAGCACCCCTCTGTCATCGACCCGTGGTCTGCCGTACGACTTCGGGAAAAAGGGGAGAGCTTGGCCATCTGCTCGTCTGTCAGCCAATAAAGATCGTTCATTTCATCGTTCCGTTTTTGGCGCCGTGAAACACGCAGTGCTGCGAAAATCAATGCCCCCTGACCCTAAGGAACGTTTCGACGGCGGCGTTGTCATAGCAGTTGCCCTTGCCGCTCATGGACGCCTGGAAGCCACGCTGACACAGGAGCTTCTGATAATTGTGAGAGCAAAATTGGCTGCCGCGAACTGTATGATGGATGCAGCCGTTGGGTGGTTATCGTAGCGCAACAGCCATCTTCAATGCCCGGATCGCAAGGTTACGTTTCGTCCGGCTGCTCACGGCCCAACCGATCACCCGCCCCTTTCCGGTTGGGCTCGTTCGCCGCTCGTTTTCTCGGGCAAGGTCCAACTTCTTGTCCGACACCACATCAGTGTCACGGTGCGCCGTCCCCCATTTGTTCAGCGTCGTTAGGCCAATACCAAAATCTGACGCAACCTGCCTGCTTAGCCTACTTGTCAGCGCGATCCGCATCGTATCAACACGGAATTTGTCCGTTCGTTTCGTTCTCATTGCTCGCCTCCTTTGCTGCAATAAATGCTATCAAAGGAGCAGCATCAAACCGCGACAGCTCCAAGCGGTCTGGACCGCGTTTCAATGGTTTGCGGGGTGCTGGGTTGCGCACCCCGCGCAGGAAAGTCCTGACGCTACGCCGCTTTGTTGGCGGTCAGGGCGTTGTACACTGCGGTTTCAAAAGCCATATAGCCGCCGAATGAGACCGCATCTCCAAAGGGCAGGATTTGAGTCCCCCAATAGCCGCCAAAGCCATTAGCGCGATCGATCCAGTAGTAGCAATTCGCCAGACCGGCCCAGCCGATTGCTCCGGCGGGGCGTCCCGTGGGGGCGTCTTCGGAATTGACCATAAAGGTATAAGACCAATCCTTGGCAAGTCCTGGGAAGAACTCGGCGTCGTTCGACAGCGATGGGATCACACCCGGCAGCATGGTCACTTTTTGCGGGGGTACCAGCGCGCCCTTTACAGCCCAATCGACAGTTTCCGGTTTCAGTACGCGCCCGTTCGGTCCTGATCCGTCGTTCAGCCACATGCGGATAAACTTCATGTACTCCGGAACAGTCCCATAGAGCCCATGGCCACCCATATGCACCTCTGGATCGTCTGGAAGGGCAAAATCATCCATCGGCGCGAGCGACCCGTCCTCGCCACGGGCGTGGATTGTCGCGGTGCGGGCCTTCATCGCGTCGGAACGGGTAAAGGCAATGTCGTTCATACCCAGCGGGTCGAACACCCTTTCGCGCATGACGTCGCCCAGACGCTTGCCGCGAATACCTTCGACCACCTGACCGACCCAGTCGATATTGGTGCCGTATTCCCACTTTTCGCCCGGATCAAACAAAAGTGGGGTTTTGATTGCGGCGAGTGAACCGCTCACAACTGACGGCTGGCCATGCTCGGCTGCCAACCGGCTGTAGGTCTCGTTGAAGAAATCATAGCCAAATCCCCCCGTGTGCAGCATCAATTGCCGTGTTGTGACATCGCTTTTTGGGGCACGAAGTCTTGGCTGGCCTGCATCGTCAAATCCGTCGATAACCTGCAGTTCGCCAATGGCCGGGGCATAGTCTTTTGCCGGGGCATCAAGATCCAGCAACCCTTCTTCGACACATTGCAGGGCCGTTGTGCCGGCGATGGCTTTGGTGGTTGAAAAGATAGCAAGCACCGTATCCTCAGCCATGGGCGCGCCACCGATCCGCATCTCGCCCGCAGCACCGGAATAGATGTCACCCTCCCGGTCTGTGACCATCGCCACGACCCCCGGAACCCTTTGGTCGCTTTCGACCACGCCCTTGAGTACGGCATCGCAATTTGATTTCAAGTCTGACATAGTTTCCTCCCTAGATAGACTGTGGGCTGAACCTAGGCGACATGGCGCGCCGGGTCTGTCCGTGACCGGCACGCAGCGTTCCAAATCGGAAGGAAAATCAGTTCTGCACAAGCACGCCCTTGGCGCGTGATCTGGTTTGCGAGGGCAATTCGCCAAATCGTTTGGCATAGCGACCAGCCAGGGCCCCGAGGTTCACAAAACCCCAGTCCGCCGCGATGTCGGCAATGTTGCGATCCGCATGTGCCGTTTCCAGATCTGCGCGAAGCCCGTCAAGCCTGCGCGCGGCAAGGAAGGCCCTGGGGGACAGGCCGCGAAACCGCTGGAACCCACCAGAAAGCGTGCGCGCTGAAACCCCGACCCGCGACGCAACATCCCCGATCTGAGGGGCCTCGCGCGCTTCGGCTTCGAGTATCTCCTCGGCCTGACGCACATACCAGGGGGCCGCTGCCCGCGCCCCATTTTCCAGGGGCACACCCGCCCCTTTGGCCCATTGGCGCAGCAGCTCCAGGCAGATGGTTTCCTCCAAATGGCGACCCAGAACGCCATCCGGGGACAGAGGTTCGGGTCCACTTGCGCTTCGGGCTGCGAATTCAAGCAGATAAAGCCAGGCGGATTCCGGGCCGCCAAATTTGATCCGACTGGTCCAAAGCTCATCGTCCGGGACAAAGCCAAACCATCTTTCAGCGGTCTCCTCCATCACTTTGTGCGGTATGGTCAGGTTGAATTGCATGTGGTCGGGATCCCCGTCGAGCCAATACTCTGTACGCGAACAGTCGACGACAAAACTCTCGCCGACCCCAGTTTGGGCTGCCCCGCCCTGGCTCTGGTGGCGCAGCGCGCCCCTGAGCGTATTGAGGACGAGAATATTGCCCGCTTGTGGATCAAAACGGTCGAGGTGAATGCCAGTGCCATAGGAAAACCGTGTCATGGTTACCCGGCCCGCCTTGGCTGAAATCATGGTTGCGTCGGGGCGTGACAGCTTCTCCAGCGGCTGGACACGGTAGGGCATATAGACGGACCTGCAGAATTCCTGCACCTCGTCCCAGTCCGACGAATGCGTTCGACCGCGGTGCTGAACTGCTGCACCCAGAGTGTCTCTTAACAATGCATCCTCTAAGAACATCAAATTGCCTCCCTCGTGAATCCATACCACAAATTAACAGCGCATGCAGGCGTGAGTGTTTTCAAGGGAGTTACATCATCTGACCGCTTGTCGTGATCATCAAACAGGGCCGTCAAGTTGCATGGCACGTCAAAGCGGTTGTTCACCCAATACATCCGAAGGCCCGACTTGTCCGTTTTGCGGTCATTGGCGCGTCGAATATGCTGAAAGACGTTCGAAAGGTTGGGTTGATCCGCGCTTGATGGTCGAAAGATGCCGCATTGAGATGTGCACTATTTACGCAGGAAGCACAGAAAGAATGGATAGCAAACATATATCGGTGTATCTCGGCCGCACCATATGTTCTTCATAACCCCCTGAAATTAATTGACTATGTGTCGGTTTCTGGCTTGCGTAAATTGCTGTGTTGGCATGTTCTCAGATGCGGCTATCATCGGGGCACGCGTGCAAGCAGTCCACGAAAGGCGGTCAGGGTTTGGCTACTGAAAATCACGAGCTGATCGTCGTCGGAGCGGGCCCCGCCGGGACCATGGCGGCCTATCACGCTGCTCGGCAGGGGGTGCGCGTCACCATTTTGGATCGCGCGCCCGGATCAAGGCCTAAACCCTGTGCAGGCGGGCTGTCGACCAAGGCTTTGGCGCAATTGCCTTTTTCCGTGGCTCATATCGTGCAGAAGTCCACGCAAAGCATCAGTTTGGGCCTTGGCGCTGCGCCCGGCCAGCCGATTTCGGCGCAGGGGCTTTTGTGCGGTTTCGTGGTGCGGCACGAGTTCGACGGGCTTTTGCTGGATCGCGCGCGCCAGGCAGGCGCCGATTACCAGCTAGTGGATCGGATCACGGACCTTTCCGTTGCACCCGACCATGTGCGTCTGGATTTGGGGGACGGGCGCAGTCTGAACACGGGCTATCTGATCGCTGCGGATGGCGCGAACAGCCAGATCCGTCGTCTGGCCGATCCGCAGGGGGCCTTTTCACGCGGTTTCGCGCTGGAAGGGATCGTGCCCCGCGCCAGCCTGTCCGGCGCACCGGGGATGGAGCTGAACTTTGGCTGCCTGCCTTTCGGCTATGGCTGGGTCTTTCCCAAGGGCGATCATGTGAATGTTGGCATCTACACCAGCCGCGACCGTGTTCCGCTGGGCAAAGACATCCTGCGCAACTATGCGCGCGCCAAGCTGGGCACTCAGGATGTGCAGGACATCATGGGGTTCCCCTTGGGGTTTGGCGGCAAAACCTATCGACCCACCCAGGAACGTCTGCTGTTCGCCGGGGACGCCGCCGGCATGGTTGAACCTTTGCTGGGCGAAGGGATCTTTAATGCGCTCAGATCAGGTGAAATGGCCGGACGTGCGGTGGCGGGCGCGGTGGCGCAGGGGACCTCGGCGCGCGGCGCGTATGATGTGGGGCTGCGCTCGATTCGGCGCGATCTGCGGCGCGGCGAGCTGATCTGCAATCTGTTCTATGAACACCTGGACGGGTTCGGCTTTCGTGCGTTGCAGAACCCGATGATCCGCGCGATTCTGATCAAGGGTTATGCGGCCGGCAAAACCTTTCACCAGATCACAGATGGCTTTGCGCTGATGCCGTGGCAAAAACCCTTGCGCTCGGATCGGATTGATGAATTGCAGGGCTAGGCCCTAGCCAGTGCGCCGGGCCTGCTGCCACCCATGGCCGGTTGTGAACAGCATGACTAGCACAAAAACGATATAGGCCCACAAGGCGGGATCGGAAACCTCGACCACGGGTGCCCCGTCGGGCATCATGCCGCCAGACAGGCGGATCAGTGATCCCAGCAGCAATATGCCATAGACGAACAGCGCTGAGAGGGCGTTTTCAACACGCCAGAAATCCCGTTCCAGGGCGATCTGGAGGAAAAGCAGCCCGTTGCCCAGACACCACGCGCCAACCGCGCGCGCCGTCAGTGAGCTAAGTGCCCACGGCCAGGCAATATCTTTTGATACAGAGGGGAAAAAGAACAGCGCGACGCCCATCGCCAGCAGGATAACGCCCTGCAAGGCGAACAAGGCGCGGCTCCAGGCGGGCATCGGAGCAAGAGCGCGGGCATCGGGACGGCTGCGCCGTACTTGCAGATACAAAAGCACGGCCATCACCACCGGTACCGCGACATAGACCACAAGCCAGACATAGGTCACGAATTGGGTCAGTTTGGGGAATTGCGGTCCAAAATGAAACTTGTCGAAATGCAACAAAGTTGCGATCAGGGTCATGGTGGTGAATGTCAGAACCGCTGGCACTGCGATCCGGGCCCGGGTCCAGCTGCGTTCGCGGGCTGAGGTCATTTCGATCACGAATGCGGCCAGATAACCGCTGCCCAGAAATGCCGCCGTGATGGGCGGGTTCACGGTCCAGGAAAACAGTAGCGGAGTGCTGGTTGGCACAAAATACAGCGGCACCCCGATGATCAGCACCAGGATGGCGGCAACGGTCAGCAGTAACCGCATGGCGGGCATGGTCGGGTTCTTGGGATCGGACATTCTGGCCCCTTTGGCGCTGGCTCAAGTCTCTGAGGTCAGATAAGCACATTTTCCCGCGTCCACAGAGAGGGAATTGCATGTCTGGGTGCGTAAACTCAGATCCAGCATGGCGTTGTTGCCACGTTCCAAACAGCACGGATGTATCGTGGTGAGGCCCCCGAAGCTTCGGACCAGCTTTATGTGATCGCATCGATGGAGCTTGGCCAAGGTCAGGCGTTCTGTGCGAGAATTGCGCGTAATATTGTTCTAAATGGCAAAATGGCCGCGAAATAGCGTCGATTCATGTGGATAATTGCGCACTTTACGCGACCCTTCGCCGATACAAGTTGGTCAAGCGCAAACAGACCTTCGATCGGTGATCAGCATCATGTACGTCTATCAATCCATTTCCCAATCCCTTCTTGATCATGGCCTCGACACGATGTTCGGCCTGATGGGAGACGCCAACCTTTTCCTGGTCGACCATTTCGTTCGTGCCGGGGATGCAACCTTTGTCCCCGTCGCCTATGAAGGCAGCTCTGTTCTGATGGCATTGGCGCATGGGCGGGTCAGTGGAACGGTGGGCATCGCAACGGTGACCCACGGCCCGGCCCTGACCAATTGCATCACCGCTCTGACCGAAGGCGCGCGCGGACGGGTCCCCATGGTGCTTTTGGCGGGGGACACACCCGTTGCCAACCCGCAGAACCTGCAGAACATCAACCAGCAAGCGACCGTGGCCGTGACCGGAGCGGGGTTTGAGCAGATGCGCTCTCCTCAGACGGCCTCTTATGACGTGGCCCATGCGATTTACCGCGCGCAGGTCGAAAAGCGGCCCATCGTGCTGAACATGCCCGCCGATTTCATGTGGCAAGAGATCGAGCATGAAACCCACGTTTTTCCTGCCTTCACTGCGCCGTCCTATGTGCCGCAGGGCGATGATCTGGACGAAGCCGTGGGCATGATCGCCAGCGCCAAGCGTCCGATAATCCTTGCAGGTATCGGTGCCAGGGACGCGGTAGACCAGATTACCCGCCTGGCCGACAGGCTGGAGGCCCCGGTGGCCACCACGTTGAAAGCCAAGGGCATGTTCAACGCGCATCCCTATAACATCGGTATCTTCGGCACACTGTCGACACCCGCCGCCTATGACGCCATCGCCAAGGCCGATTGCGTGGTCGCCTTTGGCACCTCGTTGCATCATTTCACCACGGACAAGGGCGGCCTGATGAAGGGCAAGCGGGTGGTGCAAATCAACAATACAGTCACCGAGGTTGCCAAGAACTTTCATCCCGACGCCGCCTTGATTGCCGATGCGGGGCTGACCGCGGATAACATCACATGGTGGCTGAACGAGGCCGAGATCCCCGGCAGCGGTTTCACGGCCGAGCTGGACATGCAGGTGCTGACCGCCCATCCCAAGGGGAACCCTGAAAAGGCCACCAAGGGCTTTGTGAACTATGAATACGCCCTGGACCGGCTTGAGGATGCGTTGCCCAAGGATCGGTTCCTGACCACCGATGGGGGGCGCTTCATGACCGAGGTCTGGTGCCGCATTTCGTGCCCCAATGCCGAAAGCTTTATCGCGACAGCCAATTTCGGCTCGATCGGGTTGGGGCTGCAGGTGGCCATCGGCGCAGGCTATGCGGTGCCCGACAGGCCCGTGGTGCTGTTTACAGGGGACGGGGGCTTCATGATGGGCGGCATCAACGAGTTCAACACCGCGGTGCGTATGAAACAGGATCTGATCGTGATCGTTGCCAATGACTCGGCCTATGGGGCCGAGCACATACAGTTCCTTGATCGCAAGATGGATCCGGGGCTTACCATGTTCGACTGGCCCTCGTTCGCGCAGGTGGCAACCGCACTGGGCGGGCAGGGGGTGTTGGTGCAATCGGCCGAGGACTTGGAACACGCCATCCAGGCGATCGAGGCACGCAATAAACCCCTGCTGATCGAGCTGCGACTTGACCCCAATGATGTACCGCGTATGCGGCTGTGATCCATGGTGGCGTTAAGCCGTGTGTGTGGCGGTCCGATCTCCTATGGGTCCGCGTCGTCTGGCCCGATCAAGAACAGATTGAGCGTTTCAACCCGATGAAAAGCTTCGCGTTCGGTGCAGACGTGCGCCGTGAGTTTGCCGCCAGGGACATGGATGCCCGCGGCGATGGAATGACGATTTTCGGGATTTCTCGTCAGAAATCGTGACTGGAGAAAACGCTCAATGCGCTGGCATTGGGTAAGCAAATTGGTGTGCTCAAGCCTTGCGCCCGTGAGCGTTGAAAAAGAAGAGGACGCCCCGGTTGAGAAACAACACATGCGGCCCGGCAGGGTACGATAAACGGCGCTTTAAGACCCGGGGGCTACCCGGGAATGCGTTGTCGCCAAACCCGCTATCGTGGCCCTTTCCAGCGTTCCAATTTTGGAATTCGCCTTGTCGCTAACCATGCAATAGCCTTTGGCCATCCTTGCCGTTGAAGGGCGTGGATGACGAGGTGCTGCATGCTTGTAGCCGTGATGTCAGGTTGCAGGAATTCGCCGTCGTCGTAGCAAAGCGAACAGTACTTCTGACTGTGCGCCCCGTCTTTTTCGAGCCCGCCAAGCTTGGGGTCTTTGGACAGCGGCATCCCGCAGCTTTGACAAACTAATTTCCCCATAAGAACCCCCTATTTCTGACCAGTGGTTTGAAAGGGCGCAGCGTTCTGGGCATCAACTTCGGCGGGCTATGGTGTTGGCCAAAATTGCCAGCAGCAGTCCCAACGTGAAATACCCAAGGATTACTTCGCTGATCACAAACAGCTCGCCGAAAAGGCTGTCGGCGGTCACGTCACCAAAGCCAAGCGTCGTGTAGGTCACCACGGAATAGTAAAATGGGGTGAACCAGGTCTGCGCAGAGTTCGAATAGTCCATGATGTGCCAGCCATAGACCATATCCATCAAGTAGATCAGACCATAGAACGTGGCGATGATGAAGGCGTAGAAGGCGACCTTCAGCAGGCTGCGGCCATGATCGATCAGCCCCCAGGATTTGAACAATAGCAGCTCTATTGAGCGCAGCATCCCGGGTTTTTTGTCCATCAGAACCTGATACAGCGTGTCGATATAGTCCTGGTCCTTTGCGTCACGCAAATAGATTGCGTTGCCGTAAATCAGGTCAATTCCCCGGACGCCGTAATAGAGCCCCATCATGTCCCGGTAGTTACCATAGACAAGATGGGTGACATTCACGTCGGTCATCTGGGCAAAGTGGAATTTGGCGCCGGTAATGTTGGCGCGCGTCAGGTCGGCCCCGCTTAGGTCGCAATGAGAAAAATCCGCGCCTCTCAGATCGGCCTCGGTGAA
Source organism: Thalassovita sp. (assembly GCF_965218685.1). Classification (GTDB taxonomy): domain Bacteria; phylum Pseudomonadota; class Alphaproteobacteria; order Rhodobacterales; family Rhodobacteraceae; genus Thalassobius. Next base: position 2,046,649 of record NZ_OZ244657.1, read on the forward strand.
ATTGACACCCCTGAGGTCCGCGCCGCGAAAATCTGCTCCGCGGCAAGTTGTGGATGACATATCTGCGTTGGACAAGTCGGCCTCTAGCAGGACCGCGCCCGTCAGGTCGGCCTTGTAAAGAGCGGCCTGATGCATCAGCGCCCGGGTCAGGTCGGCACCGTGGAAAATTGACTTTTTCAGGTTCGCGCGGGTCAGGTCCACGTCAAAAAAATCAGATCCTGAAAAGTCGCACTCTGCGAGATTACGCTCGTTGAGTTTTTGTTCCGAGTAATCGCTTTTTGTCAAAGGCGCATCGTTTGCAGAGATATGCGCCCTTGCAGCCTGCCAATCGTCACCGCCAGAGAGCATTGCTTTCTTGATAGCCTCAGCTTCCAATATTCCCGCCTCCAGTCACCAACAAATGGTATTTCAGGTTCCCAAAAGCGCGTCGATCTTGCCCAGAAGCCGTTTCAAATCTACCGGCTTGGTGTCGTATTCGTCTGCCCCGGCTTCCAGCGCCTTTTCCTTGTCGCCTGCCATGGCGTGTGCGGTCAGCGCAATCACCGGTATCGCCTTGGTCTTGTCGTTGGATTTCAGGTGGCCCGCGGCCTCCCATCCGTCCATGACCGGCAAGCTCATATCCAGAAGGATCAGGTCAGGGGCTTCCAGGGTGGCCATGTCAACGCCCTGTTGGCCGTCAAAGGCCATCGTCACTTCGAAGCCCTTTTTTTTCAGCCTTCTAGATAACATATCGCGGTTCATTTCATTGTCTTCAACGAGCAATATTTTTACCATGATTTCCCCACTTCATGTTGTCTGAGATTTTGCACACAAAGTCGTGAGCTGGCAAGTCAGTTGACCTGCTCGCTGTTTTCGTCACTCGTCAGCAGGCGTTCCACCAGTTTGCGCAAGTGCATTTCCAGCATGGCTTCAAAGGTCGATCCGTCGTCGAACATGTGGAAAGCGGCGACATAGCTGCCGTCCTCGCCAATCAGGAAACGGTCGACATAGTTTTGCAGACGATCAATTTGGTCGAGCCGTTCCAGCACCTCGTTTTTGTCGGCAAGCGACAGGTGCGGCGCGCCGCTTTTGCGGTAAAGCAGCATTTCAGGACGGCCATTTTCGCGATAGCCATAAAGCGCGTCCTCGAACTCGAACGCGGTCCCGCTGTCGTAGATCGACCCATCCTCGCGTTTGATCGTGTCCGGCAAAGGAGAGCCGATGCGTGACCACAGGATGCCGATGTAGATATCGGTTTGTCGCGGCGGATGGATTTGCGCCTGAAACGTGTCCGAGGCAAGAAGAGGCTCTTCTTCCCAGAGGATCGGAACCAAGTAGGCTTTGCCCGAGAATTCTTCGTTCAGACGGTTGATGATCGTTTTGCAGATCAGCCGTTCGGGGATCACGTCGCCGGGCGAAGAGATAAAGACACGAAACTGGCGGGCCACGTTCTGACGCAGGCGGACTTTTTCGAGACAGGCGTTTATGCGGGCGGTCAGAAGGATAGGGTTGAAGGGTTTGGCGACGTAATCCTCGGCCCCGTGAAGGATGCATTGCACCATCAATTCGGAGTCGTCAGCCGCCGACAGCATGATCACCGGTATGGTACGCAGCCGGGCCGAGTTCTGGATGATCTCCAGAGTTTCCAGTCCGGACAGGCCGGGCATTTTCTGGTCCAGCAGGATCAGGTCATAGCGACGTTCATCCAGCGCCTCAAGGGCGGCTTCTCCGCTAACCACGCAGGTAGAAGAGTAACCGCTGCGGGCAAGCCGACGGGCCAGCAGTTCGCGGTTGGATGGGTCGTCATCGACAACCAGAATTTCGCCGCCGACGCCGAAAATCGACGAAAGCGCGGGCTGTTCCCCGGATGGTTTGGCGGCAGGACTTTTCTTTTTCTTGGTCGCTTTTACAGCGAAATGCGGGCCGATGTTTTCCACCATCTGCAACACATTGCCTTGCGCCGAAGTGATGTGGTCGAGATCGTCTATGATGTCGTCGAACCCATCTTCAATCGCGTCCTCGCGCAGCATTTCGGCATAGCCCGAGATGTGGTTCAGCTGAAGGCGCAACTGGAACTGAGCGTCGGCAAAATCGATCTCATCCGCCGAATTCTTGGCTGCGTTGAAGTGCTGGTCGATCAGCCCCAGCATCTTGTGGCCCGCGTTCTGGATCGCCTCCAGATCGCCCGAAAACATCTTGACCATGTCGTCTTCCAGTTCCTCGGCAATCATCTCGGCATATCCGATGATATGCCCGATCGGTGTGCGCAGGTCGTGCCGCAACTCTGACAAGAGGGATTTGAAAGTGGTTTGCTCGGGCGAGGGGGCGGACATCGGTCAACCAGCCGCCGGTGGTTCGTGTTCCCGGTGGTAGCGGTGCGCGGACCAGAGATAGATTTCCGCCAGCGCCCGTTCGGCAAGGTCCGAGACGATCCTTTGTTTCGCTTCCTGCGTTGTGCAGGCGGCCATCTGGTCTTTTGCGGCGGTGAAATAGCGACGCTGGTTGGCGTACTGCCAGATCAGTTCCCGCATGGCCATTTTCCCCTGATAAAGCTCCCACACTGCCAGCCAAAGCGGCAAGAGGCCCATCAGGAACACCAGCCAGGTCTTGACGCTGAAACCGACAAAGCCGGATTTCTTCATCTCGTACTTGAACAGGATTAGCGCCACCGCACCGGCGACGGAACCAAGCAGTAGTGCTGCCTTGATCACCTCCAGCCGCTTGTGCCGGTCATGAAGCTGGTGCAGTTTCTTGGCGAAGTACTGGCTTTGGTCATCGATCCAGTGGTCATGCACCGCCTGCATCCGTTCCGGGCTGGGCTTGTGATCTTCGTAGGTCACTGGCTCCATGCAGCGGGCTGCGTCAGGCAGCCATTCAAAATGCTGGAAACGATCGACGCTGGTCAGGCTCATCACCCGGCGGACGCTGAACCCTGCGCCCGCACCGGACACCAGCAGAAAAAATTGCACCCGCATTGTTTCTGCAAGAGCACGATAAGACAGGTGCTTGCCCAGCCAATGCCGAGCAGCGCTGATCCTGAACAGGATGTAACCGACGAGAAACAAGGCGACGTACAAAACAAGAAAGATTTCCAGGGCGGCCAACTTGGCATAGACAAGGAAGAACAGGCCCATGGCGCCGGCAATAAAACCAAAGGCCATAAACAGCCCGTCGGAATTCTTCTGGTTCCCCATCGCCAATTGATCGGCTCTCAGGAATTCGCGGTTTATGGCCTTCGCTTGTGCGGACCCACCCAATTCGCCATCTTCGGCAAGCGGCCAGACAGGCAGGTCAGCAGAAATATCCGAGAACCGATCCTGTGCAAAAGCTTCAAACCCGGCCCAGCGGTTCAGGAAACCTTGTGGACAATCGCTCATCTCTTGGAAAGAAGAGCCAGAGGCATCAGACACAAGATAGGCCGGCACATCGGTCAAGATATGATCTGGGTTTTGCACCCGGCGTGTTTTGATCCAGATGGCGATTTCGCCGCAATCTTCGAACTGGATATCACCCGAAGGCAGAAAGACCGGGTTCTGATACCGGGCGCGGCCTGACAGGTAGGTGCTGATGACATCCGAGGTGCCGCCCTTCTGTTCCAGCATCAGACCGTCCCAAAGCGCCATCAGAACGTTGGAGCGACGGGTCAGGAAGTCCATCAACATCTCGTACTGAACCACACGATCCTCAGAGGATAACTGATCCCTGCCCTCGTTTTCCTCAGCCAGCGGGATCTCGAAACAGTCCACGCGTTCATCGTCGGCCAGTTCTTTGAAACGCGTCAGAGCCGCACCTTCAAAATCCTGTTCGTAGAACTTTCGCGGCATGGGCAGTACCGCGCTCACATGCAAACCCATTTCAAGGGCAACCTCGGCTGCGAGTGTGTCCGCACCTTCTGCCAGTCCCGTCACCAGCCTTACCGGCAGATGGTCGAAATTTGCCGCGATTTTTTCAAGTGCTTTGGCGATGTCGTCTCGTAGCTTGTGGTGGTCCGCTTCGACCAGATCACGGTGCCCTGTTACGCCAATTACAAACTCGCAGGCGATCACGGATGATGCGCCGGTATTTTCCTCTGATCGTGTCAAATCACTAGCCCCGTTTTTCCGCGTGCCAGCCGTCCCGGCAATTTTCCTTAACAATTCTAGCATTTTGTGGAATGTTTATCCAAAAAAACAAAGAATGCTCTGGGAGGGGAGATATCTGCCGCAAAACACGGGCAGAATCTGCACGGACAAACTTCCGGCTACGAACAATGCCGGGGGCTCCGCGCCAAGCTAAATCATCACCGACTGTCGACCCCCCGTTTCAAAAGACTAGGCCTCTGAAGAACGAAGTACACTTGGATCAGTGGCTTCTGTTTCGGCCGATCGTCAAAAGAGGGAATGAAAATGGTCGCGAAGAGGAAAAAGATCAGACCGGGATCGCACGACGATCTTGAAGGGTTGGCGCGACTACCGGATGAGTCAACCAGCCCGGTGATGCGCCTGGACCCTAAGGGGCTGCTTCTCTACGCGAACAAGTTTTCCCGAACCTTGACCAAACTGGTGAACCCGAAGACCGAAAAGGTTGATGCAAGCCTCGTGAAAACGGCCATTGCGCAGTACAAGGCCGACACGGAATTACGTATCGACTATCCGGTTAACGACGTCATCTACGAACTGGCGATCGTTCCGGTGCACGAGTTTGAGTACATCAATATTTATGGTCGCGACGTCACCGCGATGCGCGAAGCGGTGAAACAGGCGGCCGACCTTGCAAAATTTCCGAATGAAAACCCTAACCCGGTGATGCGGGCGCTGGGCAATGGCAATGTCCTTTTTTGCAACAACGCTTCGGAAGCCATTCCCGGCGTAATCGAGCTGGGGCCACCCATCCGCCTAAGCACGCAGCTTGCAAACACCGCAGGCGAGGCGATGCGAACGCGCGAAACGCAAACTGTCAAACTGGAAAGCGGGGACCAGACGTTCCTGTTTAGCTTTTCCCCGGTTGATGGTGAAGAGTACGCAAATGTTTACGGCCGGGACATCACCGCCGAAATCGAGGCGCAAAAGGCGCATATAGCCGCCAACAATCAACTTGAACAACGCGTGGCCGAAAGGACCGCCTCGGTGCGCTTGTTGCAGAACATCGTGTTGGCCGCCAACAGTGCAGAAAGCTTCGAGGCAGCCTTGCAAACGGCGCTGCACGAAATCTGCATCTACACGAACTGGCCGGTGGGGCACGCCTATATCGTCGAAAATCGGGATGGCCAAAGCACGCTTGTGCCGACCGGCATTTGGCATATTGAAACGTCCTCGGCCATGGCAGATCTAAGGCAAGCGACCGAGGGCCTTAGGTTCGGTGAAACCGCAGATCTTCCCGGTCAGGTGTTGGCAGAAGGCCGCGAGGTTTGGGTTGAAAACTTGTCGTCACGGCCAGAATTTCGACGCAAGGAATTCATCGAAAAGGTCGGGTTGAAGGCTGCCATGGCGTTTCCGGTCACGCTGGATTCCCAAGTTATCGGTGTGTTGGAGTTTTTTGCGCAGGACATCTCTCCGGCAAACATCGAAATCATAAAAACATTGGAACATGTCGGCGCTCAATTGGGGTCGGTGGCAGAACGCAAGCGCGCAGAGGACGCACTGTCGTTAAGCCAAAAAGAGGCGGCGGTGGCGCATTCGCGTTTGAACGACGCTGTCGAGGCCATGGGCCAGGCGTTCGTGCTGTTCGACCCGGACGACCACATCGTTTTGTTCAACCAGAAATACCGCGAGGTCATCCGAAGTTTTACCGGGGGGGTCGAACCAAAGATTGGCGAGCATTTCGTGGTTCAACTGACTTACAACGCGGTTATCCGCCATGCCGATAAAACACCGGAAGAGCAAAAGGCCTGGATACAGGAGGTGTTGAAGTATCGTGCCAGCGCAAAGACCCGGCTTTCCGAGGATCAGGCCCCAGACGGCCGATGGTACAGGACCGAAGGGTTCACGACGTCCGAGGGTGGTACGGTTTCAGTCTATACCGATATCACCGAGTCCAAGAATACCGAAGAAGAGCTTTCCCGGCTGGCGAAAGAAGCAGAGGTGGCACATACACATCTGAGCTCTGCCATCGAGGCTATGGACCAGGGGCTTATCCTGTATGACGCGGATGACAAGGTCGTCCTCATGAACAAGAAATGCAGCGAGATCATGGGGCAACTGGCGGGCGGACATCCACCGCAGGTTGGCGATAGTTTCGAAGACTACATTCGGCGGGCCAGAAATCCCGCACGGAAGTTCGAGACCGAGGACGACCGCGAAGCCTGGATCCAGTCGGTGTTGAAGAACCGCCGGGAAAACAAGGTCCGGCGATCCGAAGACATGTGGTTAGATCGCTGGTTCCGCACCGAAGGCTTCCCGACCAAAGACGGTGGCACTGTTTCGGTCTTCACAGATATTACCGAGGCCAAGAAACATGAAGAAGAGCTGGCGAGGCTCGCCAAGGAAGCCGAGGTGGCGCATTCTCATCTGAGTTCCGCCATCGAAGCCATGGATCAGGGGCTGGTGCTTTATGACGAGGCCGATCGGGTCGTTCTGTTGAACCAGAAATGCGCCGAGATCATGGCCCAGCTTTGCGGTGGAGTGGCCCCGAAAGTCGGTGAAAACTTCGAAACGGTCATCCGCCGCTCGCGCAACCCGTCCAGAACGTTTGACACCGAGGAAGAGCGAGAAGCCTGGGTTCAGACTGTCCTTAAAAGTCGTGCGGAAAACAAAACCCGCCAGTCCGAGGACAAGTTCTTTGATAAATGGTATCGCACTGAAGGCTACCCGACCAAGGATGGCGGTACGGTTTCGGTCTTTACTGACATCTCAGAAGCCAAGAAACACGAGGAAGAATTACAGCGGCTTCTGGACGAATTGGAAGTCGCCCGCGACGAAGCAGTCAGCGCCAATGCGGCCAAATCTCAGTTCCTCGCCAATATGAGTCACGAGCTCCGCACACCGCTGAACGCCATTATCGGCTATTCCGAGTTGCTGATTGACGATGCCGAGGATGACGACAACGAGGAATACATTCCCGACCTCGAGAAAATTCAGAACGCTGGCAAGCATCTTCTGGGGTTGATCAATGACATCCTGGACCTGTCAAAGATCGAGGTCGGCAAGATCGAGTTGTTCATCGAGGAATTGTCAGTCGCCGAGATGCTTGAAGACGTGTCGAACACCATCAAGCCCTTGGTCGAAAAGAACAACAACACGCTTGAAATCTCGATCGACAAAGCGGTCAGTACAATCCAATCCGACCTGACCAAGCTGCGGCAAAACCTGTTCAATCTGTTGTCCAATGCGGCGAAGTTCACAGAAAACGGCGTGCTGCACGTGGATGTCCGGCTTGAACCTGGCGATCTTGTCGCTTTCGACGTGAAGGATCAGGGCATCGGCATGACGCCCGAGCAGTTGGGAAAGATTTTCGACCCATTCACACAGGCCGATTCCTCGACCTCTAAAAAATTTGGGGGAACCGGTTTGGGCCTGACGATCACGCGCGAATTCTGTCGGATGCTGGGCGGCGATATTTTTGCGGTCAGCGAGGCCGGTGTCGGAACAACATTCACCATGAAGGTCGCTGTCGACGCGAACAGCTTGCGCACTGAAGACCAGAATGCAGACGATCTTGGCCTTGATGGCAACGTGGATGAGAATGCCCCGCTGGTGCTGATCATTGATGATGACAGGAACGTCCGCGAACTGCTGCATCGCAATCTTTCCGCTTCGGGGTACCGCACAGAGCTGGCAAAAAATGGAAAGGAAGGCTTGGAAAAGGCGAAAAAGCTGAAGCCGGATGCGATCACCCTGGATGTAGTCATGCCGCATACCGATGGATGGTCGGTTCTGACCCAACTGAAAGGGTCGAAAGAGACCGAGAATATTCCGGTTGTCATGGTGACAATCGCGGAAGATCGCAGTTTGGGATTTTCTCTTGGTGCAGCAGAATATCTGTCAAAGCCCGTAGATCGCAAAAAGCTGGTTTCGGTGCTCGACAAGTTCCTGATCGAACGCGCAGGATCAACCGTTTTGCTTGTCGAAGACGACAAGGCCACCCGGTCGATGATGCGCAAATTCCTGGAGAAAGAGGGCGCCACAGTTGTCGAGGCCGATAACGGACGGCGCGGCGTCGAAGCCATGTCCAAAAACCGGCCTTCGCTTGTTCTTCTGGATTTGATGATGCCGGAAATGGACGGTTTCGAGTTTGTCGAAGAGTATCGCAAAAACAAAAGCTGGCATGACATTCCTATCGTCGTCGTGACAGCGAAAATTCTGACAAAGGAAGAAAAGCTAAAGCTCGATGGTTGGGTCGAAGCTCTCTACAGCAAGCTGGAAAGCAGCATCGAAGACGTGCTGCATGACATCAAAGAGCTGTTGCCCAGGTGACTTAGCTATCTTCCTGTAATTAAAGACGAACTTTCAGTGCGCTTGTGCGGAGTGTGACAAAAATAAACGGGGGAAATCATGACTATTTCAAATCTGGCAAGCTTGCGGAAACATCTGCAATGGGCAATCGAGCTGGAACACGCGACGCTGGCGCCTTATCTGTCAGCCCTGTATTCAATAAAAGACGGGACCAATATTGAATCCGCCGAGGTCATAAAGAGCGTCTTTTTAGAAGAGATGCTGCACATGGCATTGGCCGCCAACATTTTGAATGCGATTGGCGGCACACCCCGATTTGACTACGATGGTTTCATCCCCACGTACCCAACGCCGCTTCCGCATGGTGACGGTTCTTTCATCGTCAACCTGGGTAAGTTTTCGCCCGAGGGCGTAAAAACCTTCATGAAAATCGAACGACCAGCCGAGACCGATGCCGAGCCGCTTGAAGAAAACTATCACTCTATCGGCCAGTTCTATTTGGCAATCATCGAGGGGTTGAAGTCCTGCTGTGAGGCATTGGGGGAAGAGGCGGTTTTTTCCGGCGACCCGGCTTGGCAACTGACCGCCGAAACCACCTATTACGGCGGAGCAGGTCACCTTATCGCGGTTACGGATTTGTCATCCGCCTTGGACGCGATGAAAGAGATCGTAGAGCAGGGCGAGGGACTGGACCATGCTTCGGTCTTTGATGGCGATCACAACATGTTCCACCCCGAACGTGAGGAGGTCGGCCACTATTTTCGCTTTCAGGAAATCCTTGAAGGGCGCAGTTATCAGCCGGGTGACACCGCGGAATCAGGCCCGACTGGTGACGCTTTCACAGTGGATTGGGACGCTGTGCATAACATGCGGACAAATCCGGATATCAATGATTATCCCCCTGACAGTCCGGAACGTGAAAAGATGGAGGCGTTAGCGCAGGGCTACAGCGACATGCTTCGGATGATGGAACGCTCGTTTGCTGGCGAGCCAAGGCTTTTCGGTGAAACTGTCGGCACGATGTTCGAACTGCGGCACCTGATAAAAGAACTGGTCGAGATGCCGTCAGGTGATGGTAAAACCACCGTTGGTTCCTATTTCGCCTATCGACCTCCGGCGCATGCGCATAAATGCTGGATCGAGATCCGCGAATCCGGCCCCTATGCTGTTCATGGCGACATCCCTTTGGTTCGCAAAACGCGCGTCACCAGCGCCGAAGGCGAGGCGCTGACCTGGGCGACGACGGAAACGATTGCAACCGATGAAGTCTATGTATTGTGCCGTTGCGGGCAGTCCAAAACCAAGCCTTTTTGCGATGGCACTCATGATTACATTGATTTTGACGACAAGGGTTCCGCCGACTTTGCGCCCATATCCGAGACACAGGAAATCCTGGAAGGCGATGGCATCCGGGTGAAAGTGGACAACTCTTACTGTATCCACGCGAAGTATTGTTTCAATAAAACCAGCGGCATCCGCGCACTGATGCCTGAAAGCGGAAGCGCCAACGCGAAAAGCCAAATTATCTCGATGGTCGATCGCTGCCCTTCTGGAACCTTCGTTTACGAGTTGCCTTTGGATGGTGAGATGACCGAGATCGAGCCGGATATGCCGCGCGAGGTTGCCGCGATTTCCAAAGATTCCCGCTCTAAAACCGCAGGGCCGCTGTGGGTTTCTGGCGGCGTTCCCATCCTGAAATCAGACGGCACCCAATTGGAAACGCGCAATCGCGTTACGCTGTGCCGCTGCGGTAAATCGAAAAACAAACCCTTCTGTGATGGGACGCACGCAACCATCGATTTCGAAGAATAACCGGCAAGGAAAAGGACGGGCATTGGCCGCAATCAAGAAAACTTCAAGGTTTTGAGGTCTTTAGTCGTTGGGTTTGGTGGGATCAGGCCATCTGCGACATGTTGAGAGCAGACCAGATCTGAAGGTGGTCCCGATCGCCTTTGGAGGCGACCGGCGTTTGCATCTGACGGGCTTGTCAACTCGCGGCGCTTATTCCGCCGTCAGCTCGTCATAACATTCCAGCGCCTTGGCGGCATACATCATCGAGGGGCCGCCGCCCATCTGAATGGTCATGGCCAGCACGTCGCCGACTTCTTCGCGGGTTGCGCCTGCCTTGATCAGGGTCTCGACGTGCAGAACGATGCAGGAATCACAGCGCATGGCCACGGCGATGCCAAGGGCGATGAACTCTTTGGTTTTGAATTCCAGAACGCCGCCTTCCTTGACCGATTTGCCAAGGCCACCAAAGGCGCGGGTTGTATCGGGGATGCATTTGTTCAGCGAGCGCAACTGGTCGCGAGTGCCGTTCAGCTTGTCTGTCCAGGTCATATTCAGCCTCTCTAATATTTGTGAGGCCGTGAAACCATGCCGCGCCGCGGCGGGCTTTGATCCTGATCAGATTTTCAGGGTTTCCGCGCGACAAAACACAGATTGTTGGCGGGCATTTCGATGACCTGAACCAGCTCCAGCCAATTGTGCTGCAGCCAGTCAATCACATCCCAATCGTCCTTGTAGCCAATCGTGGGGTCTTGCGCGATCAGGCTTGCGTTGAAGCGCGCATCCCCGTCCGAGGTGGTCTCTCCGTCCCGCAAGAAGGGGCCGTACAGCACAAAACGCCCACCGGGGGCCAGGGCCAGGGCGGCTTCGGCGATCAGGGTTTTGGCGGCGGCTTCAGGGATCAGGTGCAGAAGGTTGACCAGCAAGATCAGGTCCAGACCGCGATGCTCGGCCGACCAGCCGGGGGTGGCGGCGTCCAGATCAATTGCGGGGCGCAGGTTGGCAATGTCCTGCCCATGAGCATCAATCGACCGGCGGCGTGCCGCATCAGGATCGCTGGGTTGCCAGCTTAGGCCGGGATGTTGCGGGGCCAGGTGTGCGATGTGTTCGCCCGTGCCCGAGGCGATTTCCAGCGCCGCCCCAGATTGAGGCGCATGTTCGGCCAGAACAGCGGCGATAGCTTCGATATTCCGGGCGGCCGATGGGGCGAACATGCGTCCATCAGGGCCGGTTTCAACAACAGAGGCGGTGTCGGGCAGGTTAAGCTTATTGGTCATGCCTCAAGGGATGGCACGACAGCCGGGCCAAGGCAACTGCCGCCGTATCATTGCCCTGAAAACAAGATGGCCCCGCCAGCAGGGGCGAGGCCAGTGTTTGCTAACGCAATCCCGAAAGGCTTATTGGGGGATCGAGCCTTCGATGCCTTCAACATAGAAGGCCATACCAGCCAGCGTGCCATCGTCAGCAGTTTCGCCGTCGGCCAGCCAGGGGGTGCCGTCCTGTTTGTTCAGCGGGCCGGTGAAGGCGTGATAAGAGCCATCGGCCAGCGCGGCCTTCAGCTCCAGTGCGGCGGCTTTCACGTCGGCGGGAACAGCATCGGAAATCTCGCCGATGCCGACCATGCCAGCACCGATACCATCCCAGGTGTCTTTGCTTTCCCAGGTGCCATCCATGACGGCCTTGGTGCGCGCGATGTAGTAGGGCGCCCAGTCATCGATGATCGAGGAAACGCGCGGCATCGGGGCGTATTCACCCATGTCCGAGGCCTGACCGAAGGTGTACACATTACCGGCAGCCTGTGCGGCGGCTTGCGGCGCGGTGGAATCGGTGTGTTGCAGGATCACGTCAGCGCCCTGTTCGATCAGCACCTTCGCGGCGTCGGCCTCTTTGGCGGGATCAAACCACGTGTAGGCCCAGACGATTTTGAATGTGACATCGGGGTTCACTTTCTTGGCGTGGATATAGGCCGAGTTGATGCCGCGGATCACTTCGGGGATCGGGTAGGATCCGATATAGCCGATGACGTTCGACTTGGTCAGGTTGCCCGCGATGGTGCCCTGAACGGCGCGGCCTTCGTAGAAACGGGCCGAGTAGGTGGACACGTTAGCCGCCCGTTTATAGCCGGTGGCGTGCTCGAATTTCACGTTCGGGAATTTCTTGGCCACGTTCAGGGTGGGGTCCATGTAACCAAACGAGGTGGTAAAGATCAGGTCCGCGCCTTCCAGCGCCATCTGGGTCATCACACGCTCGGCATCGGGGCCTTCGGGGACGCTTTCGACATAGACGGTTTCAACCTTGTCGCCAAAGGCCTCTTCTACGGCCAGGCGGCCCTTGTTGTGTTCATAGGTCCAGCCGCCATCGCCGACGGGGCCGACATAGACAAAGCCGACCTTGGTCTTGTCATCCGCCATGGCCGAGGTCGCCAGACCCAGCGCCATCGCGGCGGTGCTTAGAAGTTTCACGAGTTTCATGCAGGTTCTCCCTGTTACTTGCAGGTTAGTTAGGCCTCATTGCGAGGCGTGGAAGGATCGGCCCAGCGAGGCAGGTGCCCCGCTGCGGTCAGCCGACATGATGACGAGGACGAGGATGGTGATGACATAGGGCGACATCGCCAAAATCTCGACCGGGATGGCGATGCCCGCGGCCTGCAGGTTCAGCTGCAGCACGTTCACGCCTCCGAACAGGCACGCGCCCAGCAGCACGCGCCAGGGTTTCCAGCTGGCAAACACCACCAGCGCCAGAGCGATCCAGCCGATACCGGCGGTCATCCCCTCGGTCCATTGGGGGACGCGGATCAGGCTGATATAGGCCCCGCCCAGACCAGCGCAGGCGCCACCGAACAGGATGGCCAAAACGCGGATGCGCACAACCTTATAGCCCAAAGCATGCGCCGCATCATGGTTTTCCCCCACCGCGCGCAGGATCAACCCGGCACGTGTGTATTTCAGCACGGCCCAAGTGCCCAAGGTCAGGAAAAACGCCAGATAGACTACGAAATCCTGGGTGAACAGGATGGGCCCCAGCACCGGGATTTTTGACAGAATAGGGATGTCAAATTCGGGAAAAGCAGGCGGCTTGACCCCCTGATAACCCTGACCGATCAAAGCCGAAAGACCCAACCCGAACAACGTCAGCGCCAGCCCCGAGGCGACCTGATTGGCCAAGGCAAATTGCGTGAGGATCGCAAAGAGCAAAGACAAAGCCGCCCCCCCGATTGCTGCGGCCACCAGCCCCAAAACGGGCGATCCGGTATTCACCGCGATGGCAAACCCGCAGATTGCGCCGGTGATCATCATCCCTTCGACGCCCAGGTTCAGAACGCCGGCTTTTTCCACCACCAGCTCTCCCAAAGCGGCCAGCAACAAGGGGGTCGCAGCCACGATCAATGACGCCAGCAGCAAGATCGGATTGATCGAGGACATATCCATCACGCAGCCTCCCCTTTGGTCATTTTGATCTTGAAATTGGTTAGAACGTCCACCGCCAGCAGGAAGAACAACAGCATCCCCTGGAACAGTTGGATCGCGGCCGAGGGCAGGCCAAGCTTGGATTGCGCGATCTCACCACCAATATAGGTCAGCGCCATCAGCCCACCCGCCAGCAGAATTCCCACCGGATGCAGGCGGCCCAGAAACGCGACAATGATCGCCGTGAACCCATAACCAACGTTGAAATCAATGCTGACCTGACCCGAGGGGCCGGAAACCTCGAACATGCCCGCCAGTCCGGCCAGCGCACCCGATGTCCCAAGGCAGAACAGGATCAGCCGCGCCGGAATGACCCCGGCAAAGCGCGCGGCGCGCGGGGCCTCGCCGGTCAGGCGAATGTGAAAGCCCAGCATGTGCCGGTTCAGCAGGACATAGGCGAAAATTACCGCGATAAACGCCGCGACGACCCCCCAATGCATACCCGATCCGGTAATCAGCTCGGCATTATGAGCGCTGTCATACTGCTGCAGGTTTCTCGACCCCGGAAAGCCAAACCCTTGCGGGTTTTTCATCAATCCCAAGGACATAGAGGCCAAAAGCTGTTCGGCCACATAGACCAGCATCAGGCTGACCAGGATCTCGTTCGTTCCGAATTTCACCTTCAGCAGCGCCGGGATCATCGCCCACAGCATCCCGCCAACCGCGCCGGCGATCACCATGGCCGGGAACAACCACCAGGCCTCCAGCGGATATAGCGCCAGCGCCACGCCAGCCCCGCATAATGCACCCACGATATACTGCCCCTCGGCGCCGATATTCCAGATGCCGGCGCGAAAGCCCAGGGACAACCCGATCGCGATCAGCACCAAGGGCGCACCCTTCACCAACAACTGCGGGCGATAGTAAAACGCGAACTCGGAAAATAGCGGGTCCCAGAAGATTGTCCGGATCGCCACCAGCGGGTCCTTGCCCAGAAAGGTGAACAGGATGCCGCCCGCGATCATCGTTAATACAACCGCCAGAACCGGCGTTGCATAGGTCCACATTTGCGACGGCTGAGGCCGCTTCTCCAGTCTCAGCATTGCCCGGCCCCCGCCTTCTTTGCTCTATAAATACTCAATGAAGGCAACAGCTTAAACATGTGCTTCCTCCATGCCATGGGCGCCACCCATCATCAGGCCGATCTCGTCCACCGTCAGGCCGCGTGCGGGGCGGATATCCGACAGGCGCCCCTCGTTCAGCGCGCCGAAATGGTCCGAGATTTCCATCAATTCGTCCAGATCCTGGCTGATGACGATCACCGCGGTCCCGCCCGCCGCCAGATCCAGCAGAGCCTGACGAATATCGGCGGCGGCAGCGGCATCCACGCCCCATGTGGGTTGGTTCACAATCAACACCGTTGGCAGTTGCATCACTTCGCGACCAATGACGAATTTCTGCAAGTTGCCCCCCGACAGGGATCGCGCGGCATTTCCCGGGCCGGGGGTGCGCACGTCAAACCGTTCGATCACGGCCTCGGCAAATTCACGCGCCTTTCCCCATTTCAAAAAACCATTGCTCTCCAGCCCCTGCCGAACCGAGGCCGTCAGCAGCGCGTTCTCTGTCAGGCTCATGTCCGGGGCGGCTGCGTGTCCCAGCCGTTCCTCGGGCGCGGTCAGCAAGCCCAGTTTGCGCCGCGCGGTAGGACCCAGCCGGCCCACGGGCTGTGCTTCCATTTTTACGCTGCCCGGTGCGGTCAGGATTTCGCCAGACAGGGCGGCCAGCAGCTCGTCTTGACCGTTCCCGGCAACCCCTCCGATTCCCAGAATTTCACCCGAGCGTACCTGTAACGATATCCCTTTTAGCGAGGTCCCGAATTCCGACGGCGATTTGACCGCCAGATCCGTCAGTTCCAGAAGAACCGGCCCCAGATCTCCCCCGGCGCGCTCGGGGACATGTAGTTGGCTGCCCACCATCATCTCGGCCATTTCGCGGGCCGAAACCTCGCGCGGGGTACAGGTGCCGACCTTTTTGCCCAGTCGCAAAATGGTGGCGCTTTCACACAGGGCGCGGATTTCTTCCAGCTTGTGGCTGATATACAGGATGGCCACCCCCTCCGAGGTCAGCTTGCGCAGGGTGCGGAACAGGATTTCGACCTCTTGCGGGGTCAAAACGCTGGTGGGTTCGTCCATGATCAACAGGCGCGGGTCCTGTAACAGGCAGCGGATGATCTCGACCCGTTGGCGTTCCCCCGCAGACAGGTCCCCAACCGTGCGATAGGGGTCCAGCGGCAGACCATAGGTCTCGCTGACCTCTTTGATCCGCGCAGCCAGATCACCCATTTTTGGCGGATTTTCCATGCCAAGCGCGATGTTTTCGGCCACGTTCAATGCGTCAAACAGGGAAAAGTGCTGGAACACCATTGCCACACCGGCAGCGCGCGCGCTGCGCGGTTCGGCCGGGGAAAAGGGTTCGCCGCGCAGGGTCATGGTGCCACTGTCAGGTTTGACCAGACCATAAATCATTTTGACCAGCGTGGATTTCCCCGCGCCGTTTTCCCCCAGCAGGGCGTGTACCTCGCCCTCTTTGATGTCGAACGAGACGTCGCTGTTTGCGACGACCCCCGGATAGGCCTTGGTCAGGCCCTGTATCGAAAGCAGCGTCCCTGTCACCCGGTTTTTCCCTTGAGTTGCGGAGTCTTACGCTCCGTTTTTGTCAGTATGTCACGCACCACGCCGATCGCAATGGCCTGAGGATGTTTCCCCAACGTCGGGTCCCCAATGGGGCATTCAATGCGCGAAATGCTTGCCAACTGGTGGCCCAGATCCTGCAGCCGCGCGCGAAATCGAGCCCACTTTGTCTGTGATCCGATCAGCCCACAGCGGGCGAATCCATGCGACAGCAACGCGTGGCAAAGCGCCAGGTCCAGCGCGTGAGAATAGGTCAAGATCAAGTGTTGCGCGTCCCTGGGGGCGTGGGCGGCCAGAACCTCGGGTTTGGCAGCGGGCAGCGCGGTGACACCCTTGGGCAGCGGATCGGGGAAACGTTCGGGGGCAGTGTCCACCCAAGTGATCGCAAGGTTCGGCAGGGGGGCAAGCGTGGTCACAAGAGCGCGTCCCACATGCCCCGCGCCCCAGATCCACAGCGCCTGCTGAGGACGGTGGAGCGGTTCAATGAACCAGCCCTGGATCAGTTCAGTCTGTGGCGCCTCGCCTTGCGAGCGTGCCCGGGCAAGGGTGCGTTTGACGGCAAGCGGCATGTCCGAGCCATCAACAGGGCGGGCAATCACTTCACCTGTCAGCGTTTCCAGCCGTGGCTGGTCATAAACTTCCTGCAGCAGGGTGATACGCCCTCCGCAACATTGGCCCAGCTCGGGCCCTAAGGCGTGCCGGGACAGCCGATCTGCCTTTGATCTGCGCGCCTCTGTTGCGGCTTGAAATTCCAGCGCGCCGCCGCCGATGGTTCCGGACTGGCCACTTTCCCAGACCAGCATCGCTGCGCCGACCTCGCGTGGGCTGGACCCTTCAATCGCGGCGATTACCACGCGAACCACCCGTCCGTGCGTCGCAACGGCAGCGCGCAACGCGTCCAGATCAAACCCCATCGCGCAGCCTCCCGATTGTGGTCAACAAGCGTTCGGCGGTCGCGGGCGCATCCAGCGCGGGATAGTCCGCACCGCAGGCCGAGATCGCATCTGACAGCGCCAGCCACGCGGAAATCCCCAGCATAAAGGGCGGCTCGCCCACGGCCTTGGACCGGTAAATCGTCTCTTCGCGGTTCTGACCATCCCAAAGCGCCACGTTGAATACATCAGGCTGATCGGAAAACGCCGGGATCTTGTAGGTCGAGGGCGCATGCGTGCGCAGCCGCCCCTTGTCGTCCCAAACGAGTTCTTCGGTGGTCAGCCAGCCTGCGCCCTGCACATAGCCGCCTTCGACCTGACCGATATCCAAGGCCGGGTTCAACGAGGCCCCTGCATCATGCAGAATGTCCGCCCTCAAGATGCGATTTTCGCCCGTCAGCGTGTCCACAACCACCTCAGTCACCGCAGCGCCATAGGCGAAATAGAAAAACGGCCGTCCCTCGCCCTTGATCCTGTCCCAGGCCAGTTTGGGTGTCTTGTAAAACCCCGTTGCCGACAGGCTGATCCGGTTCTGATAGCAAAGCGCTGCGGCCTCGGCAAAGCTCATCTCCAGCTTGCCCGCTTTCACTTTGCCATCGGCAAAACTCACATCCTGCGCGCCGCTGTATTTGCGCAAAAATTCGGTCATCCGCCCGCGGATTTCATCGCAGGCGGCTTTCACGGCCATCCCGTTCAAGTCCGACCCGGACGAGGCTGCCGTGGCCGAGGTATTGGGCACCTTGGCCGTATCCGTGGCGGTGATGCGCACCACCTGCATATCCACGCCGAACCGGCTGGCCGCCACTTGTGCCACCTTCTGGAACAGACCTTGCCCCATCTCGGTGCCGCCATGGTTCATCTGGATCGAGCCATCCTGATAGACATGCACCAAAGCCCCGGCCTGATTCAGGTGGGTTAACGTAAAGGAAATCCCGAATTTCACCGGGCTGAAGGCAATCCCTTTCTTCAGCACCGGGTTGGCCTCGTTCCATGCGGCGACGGCCTTGCGCCGTTCAGCATAGCTTGCGCTTTGCAGCAGCTGGTCAGTCATCTGGTCCAGCACGAAGTCTTCGATCTGCTGGCCATAGGGCGTCAGGTTGCGTGCCTTTGCCTGTGGCGCCCCTTCGGGGGTGGATGGTTCCATCGCGTCATAATAATTGCGCCGGCGCAGCTCAGCCGGGTCCATCCCCAGCGCATGGGCCACATGATCCATCACGCGTTCAATCCCCACCATCCCCTGTGGGCCGCCGAACCCGCGATAGGCTGTGGCGCTTTGGGTGTTGGTCTTCAACCGATGGCTTTCGATCCGCACGTTGGGCAGGTAATAGGCGTTGTCCGCATGCAGCATCGCCCGGTCCGCCACGGGCAGGGTCAGATCCTGCGCCCAGCCGCCTCGGGTCAATTGCACGAAATCGACGCCTTGGATCATCCCCTCGTCATCAAAGCCCACACGATAGGTGATGCGGAAATCGTGGCGTTTGCCGGTGATGACCATGTCGTCATCGCGGTCATAGCGCATTTTGCAGGGCTTGCCGGTCAGTCGCGCTGCGATTGCGCAGGCGCAGGCCAGCGCGTTGCCCTGACTTTCCTTTCCGCCAAAACCACCACCCATCCGGCGCATTTCCACGCGGACGCGGTGCATCGCAACGCCAAGCGCCTCGGCCACCTTGTGCTGAATTTCTGTCGGGTGCTGGGTCGAGCTGTGGATCAGCATATCGCCATCCTCGCCCGGTATGGCCGCGGCGGCCTGACCTTCCAGATAGAAATGCTCTTGCCCGCCCAGTTCCAGCGCGCCTTCGACAACATTCGGAGCCTCGGCAATCGCAGCATCCGCATCGCCCATCGTATAGATGCGCGGGCCTTCCTCGAACCGGCTGTCAGCGGCCAAAGCCTCGTCCATCGTCAGGATCGGGGTGGATTCTTCGTAGGATACCACGGCCAGACGCGCGGCCTTACGTGCGATCAGATGGGTTTCGGCGACCACTATGAACAAGGGCTGGCCGACAAAATGCACGGTTCCGTCGCTGAGCAGCGGTTCATCATGGGCCGAGGGCGAGACATCATTGGCAAAGGGCAGATCCTCGGCCGTCAGCACCGCCACCACACCGGGCAGCGTGCGGACATCCGTCAGGTCCATCGCGGCGATCCGGCCCGCAGCGATTGTGGACAGCCCAAAGGCCAGATGCAGCGTGCCGGCCGGCGTCGGGATATCATCGACATAGCGCGCCTGGCCTGTCACATGCAGGTGGGCGGCGTCGTGGGGCAGGGGGCGGGTCACGCTCATGGCTGCACCTCCGCGCTCACATCATGCACGGACACATCCCCACCCAAGTCCTCAAGGAAATAGCGGCTGAGCATGTTGCGCGCGGCCTCAAGCCGATACTCAGCCGAGGCCCGCATATCGCTGAGCGGGGTGAAATCCTGCGCCCAGGCCTCCCATGCGGCGGCGATGGTATCGTCGGTCCACGGTTGGCCGATCAGGGCCTGTTCGACATGGGTAGCCCGTTTGGGAATGCCCGCCATGCCGCCGAAAGCGATCCGCGCGCCCGTAACCATGCCCTCCGCCACATCAATGTAGAAACACCCGCACACGGCCGAGATATCCTGATCAAACCGTTTCGACAGCTTATAGCATTTCAGCCGGTCGGCCTGTTTGGGAAGGGTGATCGCCTCGACGAATTCGCCCTCGGCGCGGTCCTGCTTGCCGTAGTCGACAAAGAAATCCTGCAGCGGGATTTCCCGGCGCGACAGATCGCGGCGCAGATGCAAGGTGGCCCCCAAGGCAATCAGCGCCGGTGGGCCGTCCCCGATGGGCGAGCCGTTGGCGATGTTCCCGCCAATCGTCGCCGCCGCCCGCACCTGCGCGGAACCATAGCGGCGCAGCATCTGCCCCAGCGAGGGGTGCAGCTCATCCATCAGCGGGATCAACCGCGCAACGGTGACGCCCGCGCCGATGGTGATACTGTCCTCGGTTTCCGTGATCTGTTGCAAATCGGTGCAGCGGTTCAAGAAGGCAACCTTGGGCAGGGTGCGCAGGTTTTTGGTGACCCACAGGCCGACATCCGTTGCCCCGGCAATCAGCGTGGCATCCGGGTTGGCCATATACCATTCGGCCAGCTGATCCGCGGTTTCGGGCTGCACCACGTCGCCCTGAAGGGCCGACGACGCATCGGGCAGGGTGAAATCCGACAGATGCGGCGGGGCTGGCTGATCCTCGGCGGCTTTGGCCGCGCGCAGGATCGGCACGTAGCCCGTGCAGCGACACAGGTTGCCTGCCAGGGCGGTGGCGTGATCGGTGTCCCCGTTCAAATGCGACGTCGCCATCGAGGCAATAAACCCCGGCGTGCAGAACCCGCATTGGCTGCCGTGATGCTCGATCATCGTCTTCTGCACAGGGTGCAGATCGCCCAAGGGCGAGGCCAGACCTTCGACCGTGCGAATGGATTTGCCGTTAAGCTGTGGCAGGAACAGGATGCAAGCGTTCAGCGCGCGATTGCCGTCCTCGTCCTGCACCATGACAGTGCAGGCGCCGCAATCCCCCTCGTTACAGCCTTCTTTGGTTCCCGTGAGGCCGCGTGCATTGCGCAGCCAGTCAAGCAGCGTCTCGGTGGCATTCACGTCGCGCAGCTCCACGCTCTCTCCGTTCAGAAGAAAGGTGACATCCATGATGTTTATGACCCGCCGCCTTACCGGATATTTGCCAGTAATGCCCGTCTTCGATGCGGCGTAGAAAACGGACAGGCCCCTGTTGTTCGCCTCAGCAAAGCGCGGATTTGACCGTTTGGCAAGAAAAACTGGCGATTTGTCCTGTTGTCATCGAAGCGTTTGCACGGAAAATGGGCACAGGCTTTGTGCCGGTCAACCAGAGGATTTCTGACATGATTTGGGCTGTTTGGGTGGTGTTGATATTGGCGGGGGCTGTCTTTCTGGGGTTGGCCATCGGGCGATGGCGGGCGCGGACAGAGCTGCGCCGTTTGTTGCAGGAAATGTCAACTAAGCCTTGGGTCGTAAAGGGAAACTTGCCAGAAGAGGTGCGCGCCTATGCGGCCAGATGTGGCGCCACTGGAACGCCTTCGGGGGTGTATTTGACTCAGAATGCAGAAATGGAGCTGTCACCCGGTGCCGCATGGCAGCGCTTGCTGGCGCAGCAGTGGATTGACGTCACGAAAGCAGGTTTCGTCTGGCAAGCGCGCCAAACCAAGGCGGGTCTGGTGTGGCTTAGGGTTATCGACGCGTATGTGCAGCGCCGGGGTCAGCTCATCGTGCGGCTTTTAGGGGCGATTCCCGTGGTGCGCGCCAAAGGCCCCGAGGTCGATGTTTCCGAAGCGATGCGGTTTCTGGCCGAACTTCCCTGGGCGCCCGATGCGATCCTGGCGAACCCCGACCTGCGCTGGGCGGTCCCCGCGCCGAACGTCTTTCGCGTTACGCTACATGATGTTTCGGTGGATTTGATCCTGAACAAAGCTGGCGACGTGGTCGAAATGCGCGCCAAGGACCGACCTGCCCTGGAAAACGGGCAGTTGATCCTGCGCGAATGGCGGGGAGTGTTCTCTGATCACAAAACCCTTGCGGGCCGCCGCATCCCCACCCGTGGGGAGGTTGGATACATGCGCGATGGCCAGTATCAACCTTACTATCGCGGGACCGTTACCGCCTATGAATTACGCCACTGACGTTTCGCATCTTCCCGGTGCCGGGCGGCTGGCATAGGATGTCCGTCATGAGCACTGATCCCCGATTCATTCACCTGCGCGTCCACACCGAGTATTCTTTGCTTGAGGGCGCGATACGCCTGAAAAAACTGCCGGGGGTCTGCGCCGACATGGACATGCCCGCGGTCGCCGTTACGGACACGAACTCGATGTTCTCGGCGTTGGAATTCGCCGTGTCCGCCAGCGGTGCGGGCATCCAGCCGATCATGGGCTGTCAAGTGGACGTCGCCTGGCACCAGCCCGAGCCGGGTGAGAAACAAAAAGACCCCGCGCCGGTGGTGCTGCTTGCGCAGTCCGAGGCCGGGTATGAAAACCTGATGCGCCTTTCCAGCTGCCTTTACGTGGACAAGGGCGGGCAGCTGCCGCAGGTAACCTTTGCAGAGCTTGAAGAGTTCTCGGAGGGGCTGATCTGCTTGACTGGCGGGGCACTGGGCCCTGTGGGGCTGGAGCTTCAGGCCGGACACCGCGCGCAGGCGGAACAGATGCTGCGCCGGTTCGCCCAGATCTACCCTAACCGCTGCTACGTTGAACTGCAGCGTCACCCCGGTGAGAACGGACTGCCCGAAGCCGAGCGCCTGACCGAGCGTGGCTTCGTCGAAATGGCCTATGATCTGGGCCTTCCGCTGGTGGCCACCAATGATGTCTTCTTTCCCAAGGATGACATGTACGAGGCGCACGACGCGCTGATCTGCATCGCCGAGGGCGCCTATGTCGATCAGGTCGAGCCGCGCCGCCGCCTGACGCCTCAGCATTATTTCAAATCACAGCAGGAAATGGTGACGCTGTTTGCTGATCTGCCCGAGGCCATTGAAAACACGGTAGAAATCGCCAGGCGCTGCGCCTTCATGGCCTATCGCCGTGATCCCATCCTGCCCAAGTTCGCCGATGACGAGGTGATGGAGTTGCGTCGTCAGGCCAACGAGGGGCTACAGCGCCGACTGGCCGTGATCCCACATGCCGACACCGTCGAAAAATACCAGGAACGACTGGATTTCGAGCTGGATATCATCGAGGGCATGGGCTTTCCCGGCTATTTCCTGATCGTTGCGGATTTTATCCAGTGGTCCAAGGATAACGGCATTCCTGTGGGGCCGGGGCGGGGCTCGGGTGCGGGCTCGCTGGTGGCCTATGCACTGACGATCACTGACCTGGACCCGCTGCGGTACTCCTTGCTGTTTGAACGTTTCCTGAACCCCGAACGTGTGTCGATGCCTGACTTCGACATTGACTTCTGCATGGACCGGCGCGAGGAAACCATCCGCTATGTTCAGGAAAAATACGGGCGCGACAAGGTGGGGCAGATCATCACCTTCGGTGCGCTTTTGTCCAAGGCCGCCGTGCGCGATATCGGGCGCGTCTTGCAGATGCCCTATGGCCAGGTGGACCGTCTGTCCAAGCTGATCCCGGTCGAAGGGGTCAAACCTGTCAGCATCGCCGAGGCCCTGAAACAAGAGGAACGCCTGCGCGAAGAAGCCCGCAACGAAGAGGTGGTGAAGCGCCTGTTGGACTATGGCCAGCAGGTCGAGGGGCTGTTGAGGAATGCCTCGACCCACGCGGCGGGTGTGGTGATCGGCGACCGTCCTTTGGATCGTCTGGTGCCGCTGTATCAGGATCCGCGCTCGGACATGCCGGCGACGCAGTTCAACATGAAGTGGGTCGAACAGGCCGGGCTGGTCAAGTTCGACTTTCTGGGCCTGAAAACTCTGACTGTCATTCAGAACGCGGTGGATCTGATCAAGAAAAACGGGCGGCATTTGCATATCGGCCCGGACGGGACCGAGTTGTATGAGCCACCCGAGGGCGCCGTGGATGATATCGGCGCAATTCCCTTGGATGACGAGCCGACCTACAAGCTGTACGCCAGCGCCAAAACGGTGGCCGTGTTCCAGGTGGAATCCAGTGGCATGATGGACGCGCTGCGGCGGATGAAGCCCACTTGTATCGAGGATATCGTGGCGCTGGTCGCGCTGTATCGCCCCGGTCCGATGGAAAACATCCCCACCTATTGCGAGGTCAAGAACGGCCTGAAAGAACGCGAATCCGTCCACCCGCTGATTGACCACATCCTTGAGGAAACCCAAGGCATCATCGTTTACCAGGAACAGGTGATGCAGATCGCTCAGGTGATGGCGGGCTATTCGCTGGGGGGCGCGGATCTGCTGCGCCGCGCCATGGGTAAAAAGATCAAAGAGGCGATGGACGCCGAACGCCCCAAGTTTGAACAGGGCGCCGCCGAGAACGGGGTTCCCGCGAAAAAGGCCAGCGAAGTTTTTGACTTGCTTGAGAAATTCGCCAACTACGGCTTCAACAAATCGCACGCAGCGGCCTATGCGGTTGTCAGCTATCAGACCGGCTGGCTGAAGGCCAACCACCCTGCCGAGTTCATGGCAGGCGTCATGAACTGCGATATCCACCTGACGGATAAGCTGTCGATTTATGCCGAGGAGGTGCGGCGCGGGCTGGATATCGAGATCGTGCCGCCCTGCGTGAACCGCGCCTTGCCAACGTTTGATGTGGTCGATGGCAAGCTGATCTACGCGCTGGGCGCGCTGAAGAACGTGGGCCTTGAGGCGATGAAGCTGATCACGGAAGGGCGCCGAGTGGACGGCGTAGATAAACCCTTTGCGACCCTGTTTGACTTCGCCCGCCGTGTGGATCTGAAACGGGTTGGGAAACGTCCGCTGGAAATGTTGGCCCGCGCCGGGGCCTTTGATCAGCTGGACCCCAACCGCCGCCGCGTATTCGAGGCGCTGGACGCGTTGGTTGGCTATTCCTCTGCGATCCACGAACAAAAGGCCTCGAACCAGGTATCCCTGTTCGGCGAAGCGGGTGACGACCTGCCGGAACCGCGCATTCTGCCGGTCGAGGATTGGCTGCCCGCCGATCGGCTGGCCGAGGAACACAAGGCCGTCGGGTTTTACCTGACCGGCCACCCGCTGGACGATTATCTGCCTGCTTTGAAACGGAAAAAAGTCCTCACGCTTGAGGCGCTGCGTCTCAAGGCCGAAGACAACGGCGTGGCGCGGGACAAGGTGGGCGTGCTGGTGTCGGGCCTGCAAGAGCGTAAATCCGGGCGGGGCACGCGGTTCTTCCGAATGAACGTCAGCGACCCCACGGGGCAGGTGGCGGGGATGGTCATGTTCCCCGATGATTTCGAGGCCACGCGCAAGGTGTTCGAGCAGACCAACCAGGTTGTGATGACGCTCGAGGGGCGCTTCAACGAGGGGCAGTTCGACCCGATGGGGCGCTCGGTCGCGGCGATGGACACGGTAATCGCGGATGCGGGAAGCTCGGGGTTGAAGGTGCTGATCGAGGATGCCGCGGCGTTGCAAAGCGTTGCCAACATTCTGGAAAAAGCCCGCGAGGCCGTGCGCGGGTCGGGAAAGGGGCCGGTGCAGCTGTGCCTGATCCACCCCGAACTGCCCGGCGAGGTCGAGATCGACGCTGGCGATGATTTCCCCGTGAATCCGCAGATCAAGGGCGCGCTGAAAAGCCTTGCAGGCGTCGTAGACGTACAGGAGGTCTGATGACCGAGATTATCCAGAATGACACGACTGCATTGCCCGCGCTGAATGCGCTATATACCAAGGCGTTTCCCGACGAAGATTTGCTGCCGCTGCTGAAACGTATGATCGGCGAGCCCGATGTGATCAGCCTTGTTGCTGGGTCTTTGGACAATCCAATGGGGCATGTCTGTTTTGCGCACGGGACCGTCAATGGGCACCGAGCGGCCTTGCTGGGCCCCTTGGCTGTTGCTCCTGAGCATCAGAAAGCCGGGATCGGCACCGCGCTGGTTCAGGCCGGGATCGAGGCCGTGCTGGCTGGCGGTGCCGAGCAGGTGCTGGTTCTGGGCGATCCGAACTACTATGGCCGGTTCGGGTTTCAGCAAGAAGATGCCGTCACGCCCCCCTATGCGCTGCCTGAGGGTTGGGCCTCGGCGTGGCAATCCCTGTCTTTGGACGAAGAGCTGCCCTCGGGCACGCTGGAGCTGCCGGATTTCTGGATGGATCCGGCGCTTTGGTCTGAATAAGCCTCAGTAATGCGGCGGTTTTTCGGGGCCGGTATAGATATAGCTGCCCTGATCCGTCTCTTGCTGTGCGGCGCGCTCTAACAGCATTTGAACCCGGCGTTTCAGCACTGAAATCTCGTCTTGCTGGCGGGCCACCACATCCGACAGATCATCCACCGTGCGCGTCAGATGGGCCAGTTTTTCTTCGATCTCGGTCATTTGGGGCTCCGCTTTTGGATCAGGGTCAGGATATAGCACGGCTACGGCTGGGGTGAAGCCTTGTTTGCGGCCCTTTCGGCTCCTGCCGTCTTGCCCCCATGGGCTGCATCCGATAGACGCGAGCGCGAGTTTACCGGCAAGGACCTGGATGATGGCCAAGCAGAAAAAAGCCCCCCGCCCCAAGGCAGAGACGCCCAAGGGGTTCCGCGACTATTTCGGCGCTGAAGTGACCGAGCGCGCTCATATGCTGCAGCAGATCGCCGGGGTCTATCATCATTACGGGTTCGAGGCGCTGGAAAGCAGTGCCGTGGAAACGGTCGAGGCGTTGGGGAAATTCCTGCCCGACGTGGACCGCCCGAACGAAGGCGTCTTTGCCTGGCAAGAAGCCGATGACGAGAAATGGCTGGCGCTGCGCTATGATCTGACCGCGCCCTTGGCGCGCGTTTATGCTCAGCATCGCAATGACCTGCCGACCCCCTATCGCCGCTATGCGATGGGGCCGGTGTGGCGCAACGAAAAGCCCGGACCGGGGCGTTATCGCCAGTTCTATCAGTGTGATGCGGACACCGTTGGCGCGGCTAGCGTGGCAGCGGATGCCGAGATCTGCTCGATGTTGTCTGATACGCTGGAAACCGTCGGCATTCCGCGCGGTGACTACATCGTGCGGGTCAACAACCGCAAGGTTCTGAACGGTGTGCTCGAGGCGATGGGCCTGGGCGAGGCCGCCGATCACGACGCCGTTCTGCGCACCATCGACAAGTTCGACAAGGTGGGCGAGGCCGGCGTGCGCGAACTGCTGACCAAGGGGCGTCTGGATGCCTCGGGGGCGTTTATCGACGGGGTTGGCCTGTCGGATGATCAGGCCGAGCCCGTGATTGCCTTCCTGACCTCTAAGGCTGCGGATGCAGCCGGGACGCTGGCCAACCTGCGCGCCGCCGTGGGCGGATCGCAAATTGGTCAGAAGGGCATCGAAGAGCTGGAGACGATTGCAGAGCTGGTGCAGGCGCAGGGCTATGGCCCCGACCGGATCGACATCGACCCCAGCGTTGTACGCGGTCTGGGTTACTATACCGGCCCGGTCTACGAGGCCGAGCTGACCTTTGAAATCTTTGACGAAAAGGGCCGCAAACGGCAATTCGGTTCGGTCTCGGGCGGTGGGCGCTATGACGATCTGGTCAAGCGGTTCACCGGGCAAGAAGTGCCCGCGACGGGTGTGTCCATCGGTGTTGACCGCCTGCTGGCCGCCCTGCGCGAAAAGGGGCGTGTTCAGTCTCAGGCCACCGGCCCCGTGATCATCACCGTGATGGATCGCGACCGTATGGCGGATTATCAGACCATGGTCGCCGAGCTGCGCAACGCAGGCATCCGCGCCGAGGTTTATCTGGGAAATCCCAAGAACTTTGGCAACCAGTTGAAATATGCGGACAAGCGCAACAGCCCCATCGCTGTGATCGAAGGTGGCGATGAAAAGGCCAATGGCGTGGTGCAGATCAAGGACCTGATCCTTGGTGCCAAGATCGCCGAGAACGCGACTCTGGAAGAATGGAAAGAGCGCCCCAGCCAATACGAGGTGCCGCGCGAACAGTTGATCGCCAAGGTGCGCGAAATTCTGGAAGGGCAGGACTGATGGAACGCGCAGCTATTCGCGCACGCGCTGACCAGGTGCGCGCCGTGTTCGAGGCCGAAAAGGCTCAGGTCGTGGAAACCTCGATCCTGCAACCGGCGGACACTTTGCTGGATCTCTATGGCGAGGATATTCGCGCGCGTGCCTATGTGACCTCGGACGCGCTGCGCGGCGAGCAGATGCTGCGCCCCGATTTCACCGTACCCGTGGTGCAGATGCACATGAAATACGGGGCTGAACCGGCGCGTTATACCTACGCCGGCGAGGTGTTCCGCCGCCAAGAGGACGACGCCGCGCGCCCCAACGAATATGTTCAGGTCGGATACGAGGTGTTTGACCGCGACAACCCCATCGACTCGGATGCCGAAGTTTTCACCGTGATCCGCGCTGCGCTGGGCGATGTGCCGCTGCGGGCCGCGACCGGTGATATCGGCATCCTGATGGCCGCCGTGGACGGGCTGGATACCTCGGATGCGCGCAAGGCCGCGCTGCGCCGTCATATCTGGCATCCGCGCCGGTTCCGCGCTTTGATCGACCGCTATGCCGGACGTACCCCGGTGCCGCCAGCCCGCAAGGCGCTGCTAAAGGCCGCTGATCCATTCGCTGGCAACGCACCCCAGATCGGGTTGCGGACCCGTTCCGAGGTCGCCGCGCGGATCGAAACTCTGCGCGCCGATGCCGCCACACCACCACTGTCCGAACGCGAGGTTTCGCTGCTGGATGCCATCTTGTCCGTCCGCGAAAGCCTGCCCAACGCGCTGGAGCATCTGCGCGACATCGCTGTGGATATGCCCGCGATCGAGCCCGCGGTTGAGCGTCTGTCCAAGCGGATGAAGGCCCTGGCCAAGCGCGGCGTCGATGTGGACAGTTTGGATTTCGAGGCCAGCTATGGTCGGACATCGCTGGAATATTACGACGGGTTCGTTTTTGGCTTCTATCAGTCATCGCGCCCCGATTTGCCCCCGGTTGCCGCAGGCGGGCGCTATGATGCGCTGACCCGAGTGCTGGGGCAGGGCGCAGAAATCCCCGCCGTGGGCGGTGTCATCCGCCCCGACCGACTGATCGACGTGGAGACAGGCAAATGAGCGTGAAGTTGGGTGTGCCCTCCAAGGGGCGTCTGATGGAGAAAACCTTCGAATGGTTCGGTGAACGCGGCATTACCTTGTCGCGCACCGGCTCGGATCGCGAATATGCGGGGGCTGTTGAAGGTGTGGACGGGGTCGAACTGGTGCTGCTGTCGGCGGGCGAGATCCCTCGCGAACTGGCCGCAGGGCGCATCCATCTGGGCGTGACCGGCACCGATCTGGTGCGCGAAAAACTGGGCCAGTGGGACCAGCAGGTCGAAGAAATGGCCGAGCTTGGCTTTGGCCACGCTGACCTGATCATCGCGGTCCCCAACTGCTGGGTGGACGTGGACGTGCTGGACGATCTGGACGCTGCGGCGGCCAGTTTTCGCGCCAACCACGGCTTTCGTCTGCGCATTGCCACCAAGTACCACCGCCTGATCCGCGAGTTCCTGTACGACAATGGCGTGGCCGATTATCAGCTGGTGGACAGCCAGGGGGCGACCGAAGGCACGGTGAAGAA
Source organism: Thalassovita sp. (assembly GCF_965218685.1). Lineage (GTDB taxonomy): Bacteria > Pseudomonadota > Alphaproteobacteria > Rhodobacterales > Rhodobacteraceae > Thalassobius. Next base: position 2,075,965 of record NZ_OZ244657.1, read on the forward strand.
CGAAACCGCCGAGGCCGTGGCCGATATCACCTCGACCGGGGACACGCTGCGCGCCAACCACCTGAAAATCCTTTCGGACGGGCTGGTGCTGAAAAGCCAGGCAACGCTGTTCCGTTCGCGCAAGGCGCCGGTGGCAGATGCCGAACGGGCTACGATGAAGGAACTGGTCAAGCTTTTGCGGATCGACTGACCGGATCAGCCCCGGCTTAAAGCACGCCGATCTCGGACAAGGCGGCCGACAGCTCGGGCGGCAGCGCATCCTCGGCTTTGCGGCCGGGGGGCAGGTCCGGAGGGCTGTCTTCGGGCTTGAGATAGCGCCAGCCCTGAAAGGGGCGGCGTTGCGCCTGGGCGGTGCGATGCAGTTGCGGTTCCAGCACGATGGCGCAGCGGCGGATCCCGTCTGAACCGATCACCTCGTCCATGCGCAAGACGCGCTGACGGCACTGGATTATGCCCTTGATCACCCAATAGATCGACCCGCCGTTCAGAATCTCGGACTCGCGCTTGGGCCACATGCGTGTGACGTGTCGCGGCAACCCGTCCGGCCCCTGAGCCTGCGGCAACTGCTGCCAGGCGGTCAGGGTTTCCACGCTTTCCGTGCCAACGCTGAGTTTGATGAGATTCATGACAAAGCTCTATAGATGGTGTATGGTTTCATCGTCAAACACAAAATGCAGTGTTGTCGATAAGTTTTCATTTCGTCAGATTTAGCGTTGACCGGGCTCGGATCAAGGCCTAGACGAGACCCCCTCGGAAGGATGTATCTGCCGCGCCTTTCGGATGATAATATAAGAACACGGACAAACAGGAACCTGCCATGACACGATTTGCCGCCCCGATTTCCGAACAGATCTGGGACATGAAGTACCGACTGAAAGAGGCTGACGGCACCGCCGTTGATCGTACGGTCGAGGATACTTGGAGGCGAATCGCGCGCTCTTTGGCAGAGGTCGAAAAAGACCCAAAAACCTGGGAAGAGAAGTTCTATGCCGCGCTGGAGGATTTCAAGTATCTGCCCGCAGGCCGCATCACCGCAGGCGCCGGCACCGGCCGCAAGGTGACCCTGTTCAACTGCTTCGTCATGGGCACCATCCCCGACAGCATGGGCGGCATTTTCGACATGCTGAAAGAGGCCGCGCTGACCATGCAGCAAGGCGGCGGCATCGGCTATGACTTCAGCACGATCCGGCCCAAGGGCGCGCCGGTGGCGGGCGTGGCCGCCGATGCCTCGGGGCCGCTGTCCTTCATGGACGTGTGGGACGCGATGTGCCGCACCATCATGTCCGCAGGCAGCCGTCGCGGCGCGATGATGGCCACCATGCGCTGTGACCACCCCGATATCGAAAACTTCATCACCGCCAAGTCCGACAGCGCCCGTCTGCGCATGTTCAACCTGTCGGTTCTGGTCACGGATGACTTCATGGAGGCCGTCAAGGCTGATGGCCCGTGGGAGCTGAAATACGGCGAAAAGGTCTATCACACGCTGCAAGCGCGGGACCTTTGGAACAAGATCATGAAGTCCACCTATGACTTCGCCGAACCCGGTGTGATCTTCATCGATCGGATCAACAAGGCCAACAACCTGAACTATGTCGAGCAGATCGCGGCGACCAACCCTTGCGGCGAGCAGCCTCTGCCGCCCTATGGCGCCTGTCTGCTGGGCTCGATCAACTTGGCCCGCCTGGTCAAGGACCCCTTCGGCCCCGGCGCGGGTCTGGATGTGGCAGCCCTTGGTGATCTGGTCGCCACTGCGATCCGCATGATGGATAACGTGGTCGATGCCTCGAACTTTCCGCTGGAGCAGCAGGCCCAAGAAGCCCAGGCCAAGCGCCGCATCGGTCTGGGCGTGACCGGGCTGGCGGATGCGCTGCTGATGGTCGGGCTGGAGTACGGCACCGATGAGGCTGCCGCCATGGCTGAGACCTGGCTGAAACAGATTGCGCGTGCGTCGTATCTGGCTTCGGTCGATCTGGCCAAGGAAAAGGGTGCCTTCCCGCTGTTTGATGCCGACAAATATCTGGCCTCGGGCAACATGATGCAGATGGACGATGACGTGCGGGACGCAATCCGCGAGCACGGTATCCGCAATGCGTTGCTAACTTCGATTGCGCCCACCGGCACGATCAGCCTGTATGCGGGCAATGTCAGCTCGGGGATCGAGCCGGTCTTTGCCTATGCCTATACCCGCAAGGTTCTGCAAAAAGACGGCAGCCGCACCGAAGAAGAAGTCGTGGATTACGCCGTGCAGATGTGGCGAGATAAATTCGGCGACGCCCCGCTGCCCGACTATTTCGTGAACGCTCAGACGCTGGCGCCTTTGGCCCACGTGAAAATGCAGGCCGCCGCGCAGAAATGGGTGGATTCGTCGATTTCGAAAACCATCAACTGCCCAGAAGACATCAGCTTTGACGCGTTCAAAGAGGTGTATATGGAGGCCTACGAGACCGGCTGTAAGGGCTGCACCACGTATCGCCCGAATGACGTGACAGGCTCGGTCCTGTCTGTCGCCGAAGACAGCGACAAGGCCCCCGAGGTCGATACCGGCGCCGATGTGATCTATATGGCCGAACCGCTGGATCGTCCGCAGGCGCTGGACGGCCATACCTACAAACTGAAATGGCCCGATTCCGAGCACGCTATCTATCTGACGATCAACGACATTCTGATCAACGGCCACCGCCGTCCGTTCGAGGTGTTCATCAACTCCAAGAACATGGAGCACTATGCCTGGACGCTGGCGCTGACCCGTATGATCTCGGCCGTGTTCCGGCGGGGTGGGGATGTGTCATTTGTGGTGGAAGAACTGAAAGCCGTGTTCGACCCGCGTGGCGGTGCCTGGATGCAGGGTAAATACATTCCCTCGATCCTGGCGGCGATCGGTGGCGTGATCGAACAACACCTGATCCGCATCGGTTTCATTGAAGGCGAAGGCATGGGCCTGAAGGCCGATCCGCAAGCGCAGGTGGTCAACCTGGACGACGCACCCAAGGGAAAGGCTTGCCCCAGCTGCGGCCAGTTCGACATGCGCATGGTCGAGGGCTGCATGACCTGCGGCAGCTGCGGTCATTCCAAGTGCGGTTGACCTGAAGGAGCGCGCTGGCGCGCGCGCCTTATTTCTCGTCAGCGCCTGCCCGGCGCTTCCTCGGGCTGGGCGCTGACTGAGAGATTTGTGTGAACGGGGGGCTGTATGGCGCCCCGTTTTGCGTTGGAACATATTCACGAATTGTATTGCGTTTAGACTTTCCCTCGGTATTGTTTCGAATAGATGAGGGAGGCGCACATGACCATTTTCAAACCCAGCCGCAGAGAGATTCTGAAACTGGCCGCAATGGCGCCGGCCTTTGCCTTGCCTGGCGCCGCGCGAGCGCAATTGAGCCCGCCAACCGGCGAGAATCCGGCGCATTTCCGTTTTACCTTGGGCGAGGCGAAGCTGACGATCCTGTCGGACGGATATTTTTCGCTGCCCACCAGTGGGCTGGGCGTGAACGCGGAACCTGCGCTGGTGCAAGCGTTCCTTGAGCAGCATTTTCTGTCGCCGGACGAGGCCTATTCGCATACCAACCACCTGTTGATCGAAAAGGGCGACGCGGTGGTGCTGGTCGATGTCGGCTCGGGCAACCGGTTCTTTGACACTGTGGGCCGGCTGATGGAGAATCTGGAGGCAGCGGGGGTGGACCCGGCCTCGATTACCCATGTGGTCATCACGCATGCGCACCCTGACCATATCTGGGGCATTCGCGATGATTTCGACGAGGCGATTTTCCCTGACGCGGAATATTTCATGGGCCGTGTCGAACATGACCACTGGATGCAGGATGACCTGATCAACATTGTGGATCCTACCGACCAGCAATTCGTGCTTGGGGCCGTCAATTCGATCAATTGTGACGGGGTTGAATGGAACCTGCTGGAGGACGGCGACGAGGTTGTTCCCGGTGTGCGCGTCATGGCAACGCCCGGTCACACCCTTGGCCATCTGAGTGTGGTGCTGGCGGATGGTGGCAAGCAGTTGATTGCCCTGGGCGACAGCATGTCCCATGCCTATTTGAGTTTTCAGCACCCCGGCTGGTTTAACGACATCGATGCAGACGGAGAGCTGACCGTGGCCACGCGCCGGCGCTTGCTGGACATGTGCGCCGCCGACCGGATCGCCGTGGTGGGCTACCACTTCCCGTTCCCCGGTGTCGGCCACGTGGCCCGTGACGGGGATGCCTATCACTTTGTCCCAGCACTCTGGCAGTTTTGATCGAGAATACTCTTTTTGAGATATTGATGTGCCGCCAATTCATCACTAGATAGTTTTACGTCTGATGAATTGCGAGGGTAAATGGTGGGAGACGACAAAGAGGCACGTGTCGCGCTGCTGATCGACGGTGAGAATATCAGCTCGGGCTTCGCGGGCAAACTGATCGTCGAGGCCGGGGGGCATGGTACCCTGGCGATCAAGCGAGCTTATGGCAATGCGCGGCGTATCCCGGGCTGGGATGCGGCCCCAGGCGTCCGGCTAATCCATTCAGGAGACGGAAAAAACGCCGCCGATCTACTGTTGACCGTAGATGCCATGCAGATGTTCCACGAAGGCAAGGCCACGGTTTTTGTGATCTCCAGCTCGGACGGGGATTTCTCGCACCTAGCGACACGTCTGCGCGAGCAGGGTGCCATGGTGATCGGCGCTGGCGAAGGCAAGGCGCCCGAGGGGTTCCGCAGGTCTTGCTGCAAATGGGTGATGATCGAGGGCAAGCCCGCAGATGTGGATGCCGCAATCACAAAGGTCTTTAAAGCGCATCCCAAGGGGCTGGCGATTTCCCAGGTGAACCCGGAAATCCGCAAGCGACACGCGATCACTCTTGCGGATGTATCTGAAAAATCCTGGCGGGCCTATTTCGAGGCCAGACCGCAGGCCTACAAAGTCACGGGTAAGGGCCAACAAACCCGGATTTCCCTGATCTGATCGCTGTCGCACACTGCCTGTGAGACGCCGCGTTGGCTCTGGCCTTCGTGGCTTGGCTGCGGTATTCGGCAGGGGAAACACCGAATTGGGGGTCCCGATGTCCGAAAGCTCTGCCTTTGAAACGCCCGGCCCGGTCGAGGCCGCGTTGCGCAATGCGATCAGCCCGATCGAAGAGATCATCGAAGAGGCTCGTCAGGGCCGGATGTATATCCTGGTCGATCACGAGGATCGGGAGAACGAGGGCGATTTCATCATCCCAGCGCAATTCGCGGATGCGGCGGCTGTGAACTTCATGGCTACCCATGGGCGCGGGCTGATCTGTTTGCCGATGACTGCCGAGCGCGTTGACCTTCTGGGCCTGCCGATGATGGCGGTGAATAACTCGTCGCGGCATGAAACAGCCTTTACCGTGTCCATTGAGGCGCGCGAGGGCGTGAGCACCGGGATTTCCGCAGGCGATCGTGCGCTGACCATCGCCACCGCGATCAATGAACAGAACACCATGGCCGCTCTGGCCACGCCGGGGCATGTGTTCCCGCTGCGGGCCAAACGGGGGGGCGTGCTGGTGCGTGCCGGCCATACTGAAGCCTCGGTGGATATCTCGCGCCTGGCCGGGCTGCATCCCAGCGCAGTCATCTGCGAGATCATGAACCCCGATGGCACCATGTCGCGTCTGCCCGAACTGGTTGAGATCGCGAAGGAACACGGGTTGAAAATCGGCACTATCTCGGACCTGATCAAGTACCGGTCGCGCAATGACAATCTGGTGGTAGAAACCTCGCGTCAGACTGTGAATTCAGAATTCGGCGGTGATTGGGAAATGGTGCTGTATACCGACCAGACCCATGGCGTAGAACATGTGGTCATGATCAAGGGCGACATCACCACGCCCGAACCCGTGCTGACCCGGACCCATGCGCTGCACGAGGCAACGGATGTTCTGGGACTGGGGCCGAAGCCCTCGAAGGAACTGCCTCGCGCGATGCAATTGATCGCCGAGGAAGGCCGCGGTGTGGTCTGCCTGTTCCGCGAGCCACGCAACAGCCTCTATGCCCGCGATGACGTTGATGACGCCGGTGTTAAGACCATCAAGCAGGTGGGTCTGGGCGCGCAGATGCTGTCGAAGCTGGGGTTGCGCGAACTGATCCTGCTGACAGACAGCCCGCGGACCAAATATGTTGGTCTGGATGCCTATGGGCTGACCATCACCGGCACCCGCCCCATTCTGGAAGGAAACTGACATGGCCGGACATGAAAGCCACTATATTCTGCCGCGCCCCGAATTTAATAAATCGGTGAAGATCCTGATCGTGGTGTCCCCATACTACAAGGACATCGCCGACAACATGATCGCCGGCGCCAAAGCCGAGATCGAGGCTGTGGGCGGCACCTGGGACCTGATCGAGGTGCCCGGCGCGCTGGAGATCCCCACCGCCATCGGCATCGCTGAACGCCTGTCGAATTTTGATGGCTACGTGGCCCTGGGCTGCGTGATCCGTGGGGAAACCACGCATTATGAAACGGTCTGCAACGACAGCAGCCGAGCGATCCAGCTGCTGGGCCTGCAAGGCCTTTGCATCGGTAATGGCATCCTGACTGTGGAAAACCGCCCGCAGGCCGAGGTGCGCGCCGATCCCGCCGATCAGAACAAAGGTGGCGGCGCGGCTGCTGCGGCCTTGCATCTGGTCGCGCTCAGCCGTAAGTGGGGCGCCCAGCGGAAGGACGTCGGATTCGTTCCGGCTGCCGAAGAATACAAGCTGGCTGGCGAACTCAAGGATAACCCCAAGGCATGACCACCGAACCTGCAGATCAGCCCAAGAAGCTGTCGAATAACGCAAAGCGCAAGATGCGCTCGGCCTCGCGGCTTTACGCGGTTCAGGCGCTGTTCCAGATGGAACAGTCCGGCCAGACGGTCAACGCTGTGATGCACGAGTTCAAGGACCACCGTTTCGGTGCGACCTATGACGGCGACGAAATGGCCGAGGGCGATCTGGACCTGTTCTCCAAAACCATGACCGATGCTGTGAACTGGCAGGCCAAGATTGACCAGATGACTGACCGTGCGCTGGTGGCCAAATGGCCGATCGCTCGGATTGACCCGACCCTGCGCGCGCTGTTCCGCGCGGCTGGCGCTGAAATGTTGGAAGGCGAGGCCCCCGTTAAGGTCGCAATCACCGAATACGTGGACGTCGCCCGCGCGTTTTTCCCCGAGGGCAAAGAGCCGAAGTTCGTCAACGCAGTGCTGGATCACATGGCCCGCGAGGCGCGCCCCGAGTCGTTCTGACCTCGGGTTTTTGCTCACTTAAGCGGGTGTTAATCCCTTGATGCGCAGTTTTCTTGCGCAAAACATCTGGATTTAGGCATTTATTGGCGCATGGATATGTTTCGCCCTTGTTGGCCGCTCTGATTGACCTATAATTTTTCTAAGGGATCAATCCGGGAGCTGCCAAATGCCCAAACTCATCCGCATGTATATCACCAATGTTTTGATCGGCTTTGCCATTGCTGCGGCCTTTGTTGCGATGTTGCTGTATTTTAACCTGGGCAATCTGTGGCACTTGGTGACGCATTCGGATCAAGGTATTCTGGCCGTCGGCATCCTGTGGTTCGCCAATGGCATCGTCTTTGCAGGTGTGCAATTCGCCATCGCGGTAATGCGCATGAAAGAGGATGACAACCAAGGTGGCGGTGGGCGCCGTGATGCGATCCGCGTGGACATGACCCGCCCGGTCCGTGTCCGTCAGGAATCCCCTGCAAAACGGGATATCATGCGCCGCTAAGCGCATCCAAATGGACGACAGAACCGGCCTTTGATGGCCGGTTTTTTTGTGGAAAGGCGGCGGGCCCGCAGCGACCGTTTGGTTATCTCATTCCCGAGGACCTGTATGTACAGGTGGGCGCCAGGTAATCAGGCCAGGGCCTGAACAGAGCCAGCTCCCTCGGAATTGCTTAAGGCCACCGGAATGCAACCGTGTATCGAGAAGAGCAGAACCCGCCTTAGCGGTATCTAGTGCGTTGTACCGCAAGGGGCAAGGGGGCACAGGTCTTGCATTCGTTCATGCTTTGTTCATACTTGCCACATGGAAGACCTGATTCAACCCGGCCAGCTGTTGGCGCGCGGCGTGTGCCGCCACCTGAACGGCTATGGCTTCGTCTCGATAGAAGAGTTCGTGCCAACGCGCGGGTTGCGCGTGGATGTGATGGGCCTGGGCCCCAAGGGAGAGCTGTGGGTGATCGAGTGCAAATCCAGCCGCGCCGATTTTCAGTCAGACAGCAAGTGGCAGGGTTATCTGGACTGGTGCGACCGGTATTTCTGGGCCGTGGACGCCGATTTCCCGACCGAGCTGCTGCCCGATGACACTGGTTTGATACTAGCGGATCAATACAGCGCCGAGATCATTCGCATGGCCCCCGAGGACAAGCTGCCCGCCGCGCGCCGTAAAGTGCTGACGCATAAATTTGCCACCCATGCCGCGCGCCGTTTGCAGGCGCTGCGGGACCCGCGGGTTTAGCCTTAGACGTTTTTCGCAGTCGCGGCCGCTGCCAGGATTTCCTCGGCGATCTCGGTGGCCTCTTCGGGGCTGAAATCCATCGGGATTTCCAGGTCGCCTGCCTCGATGAAAAGGCGGACCATGCCCTCGCTGGTGGGGCCGATCTGCAGGTTGGCTTCGATGTCGCTTTCGGTGTTGATGCCCATGGTTGCTCTCCTTTGATCTTGTTTCAGCTAGCGATTTCACGATGACTTGGCAAGGCAAAGCGCCAATTCCGGGCGGCGCCTAGGATATGTCAGTTTTCTGAATGAACCCTCTTGCATTCCCCTGCTGGTGCGGCTAAATCGCCCCTCAGTGCCGCCTTAGCTCAGCTGGTTAGAGCGCTGGATTGTGGATCCAGAGGTCCCCTGTTCAAACCAGGGAGGCGGTACCATTCCTCACTTGCGTCTGCTAATTATTCTTGCTCCAGCGTTATCTCACGCACCAGTTTTTGCGTGGTTCGGCTGTAGATCAGGACGCGGTCATCGTCGGTGACAATGGCGTACCAGCGGCTGGTTTGGGTATAGGCCTCGGGGGTGGAGCCGGCCGGCAGGGTCAGGACTTCGGGGAAATCAGGCGGGGTCTGATTGTAGCGGATGACAATCAGGGCGACGATCGCTACAACGCCCCCAATCATGGTGACGGTCAGAATGATGACCAGCACCTTGAGGAATTTCAACAGGCCCGCGTCCAAGGGCTGATCTGAGGGCTGAGGGGTGTCGTCCATGGGTTCCAACCGTTTGTCCTTTGCCATTCAGGCCGATCCGCCTGCACGTCTTGATAAGGCGATTTCACGCGATGCGCCAGAGGAGGCGTCGCTGTCGCGCACACGGCTGGCCAAGTTGATCGAGGCGGGCGAGGTGACGCTGAACGGCGTAGTGGTTTCCAGCGCCAAGGGTAAGGTGGCCGAAGGCGACGTGATCGAGGTGATCGTCCCCGAGGCTGAAGAAACCGACCTGATCGCCGAAGATATCCCCTTGGCCGTTGTCTTCGAGGACGAGCACCTGATCGTCGTCGACAAACCGGCAGGGATGGTGGTGCACCCGGCGCCAGGCTCGCCAACAGGGACGTTGGCGAACGCATTGATGCACCATTGCGGCGACAGCCTGTCCGGTGTGGGTGGCGAAAAGCGCCCTGGCATCGTGCACCGGATCGACAAGGATACCAGCGGGCTGCTGGTGGTTGCGAAGTCCGATAAGGCGCATCACGGGCTGGCCGATCAGTTCCGTGCGCACTCGGCCGAGCGGTACTATCAGGCGGTCTGCTATGGAGTGCCCGACGCCAATGATCCGCGTTTGCGCGGCGTGCGTGGTGTCAGCTTTGAGGCCGGGAATATCATGAAGATCACTACCCATCTGGCCCGGCACAAGACCGACCGCCAGCGTCAGGCGGTGTATTTCGAAAACGGCCGCCATGCGGTGACGCGGGTGCGGATTGTGGAGCCTTTCGGGGCGCCCGCCGTTGCTTGTTTGGTGGAATGCTGGCTGGAAACCGGCCGCACTCACCAGATCCGCGTACACATGACCCATGCGGGCCACGGGCTGGTGGGTGATCCGACCTATGGTGGGCGCCGCAAGCTGGCGGTGAAAAACCTGTCCGAAAAAGGCGTGCAGGCGGTACGAGATTTCCCACGCCAGGCACTGCATGCGGCGGTTTTGGGGTTCGTCCACCCAGTCACTGGCAAGGAGCTGCGCTTTGAAAGCCCGCTGCCGCAGGACATGAAGGACCTGATTTCTGCTCTCAGGGGCTGATTTTCGCACAATTCTGGTCGTAATAAACAGCACATGCGCGTGAACGCACTGACATATTCATCGAATTCCGACGGAAATACGCTCATATACCGTTAAGATTTTTGACGATGGGCGTCTTGAAAGGCGCGCGCATGTCTCCTAGATGGAATGTTAAGCCCCTAAACATTAGGAGGAGCAACAGGTGAGTAATTATAAGAATCTTCCCGCACCGACCCCAGAGGGCGGTCTGAATCGTTATATGCAGGAAATTCGGAAGTTCCCAATGCTGGAACCCGAAGAAGAATACATGCTGGCCAAACGCTGGGTCGAGCAAGAGGATACCGAGGCCGCCCACAAGATGGTGACCAGCCACCTGCGTCTGGCTGCCAAGATCGCCATGGGCTATCGTGGTTATGGACTGCCGCAAGCCGAAGTCATTTCCGAGGCGAACGTGGGTCTGATGCAGGCCGTGAAACGCTTTGACCCGGAAAAAGGCTTCCGTCTGGCGACCTATGCGATGTGGTGGATCCGAGCCTCGATTCAGGAATATATCCTGCGTTCCTGGTCGCTGGTGAAGCTGGGCACGACCTCAGCGCAGAAGAAATTGTTCTTCAACCTTCGCAAGGCCAAGGCCCGTATCGGTGCTTTCGAAGAGGGCGATCTGCGCCCTGAAAACGTCGCCCGGATCGCCCATGATCTTGGCGTGACCGAAGAAGAAGTGATCAGCATGAACGGCCGCATGTCGGGCGGGGATGCATCGCTGAACGCGACCGTCGGGTCCGACGGCGAGGGCACCATGCAGTGGCAGGACTGGCTGGAGGACGAAAGCGCCGACCAGGCCGGGGATTATGCCGAAAAGGACGAACTGGACGCCCGTCGCGAGCTGCTGGCCGAAGCCATGAGCGTGCTGAACGACCGCGAGCGGGACATCCTGGTGCAGCGCCGCCTGTCCGAGGAAACCGTGACGCTCGAAGACCTGAGCGCGCAATACGATGTCAGCCGCGAACGCATCCGCCAGATCGAGGTTCGCGCCTTTGAGAAGTTGCAAAAACGGATGCGTGAACTTGCCTCCGAAAAAGGGATGCTGGCAAGCGCCTGATCGTGTTAAAATGAAACCCGGCTCTGACCTCAGAGCCGGGTTTTTTCATGTTTGGATGTCAGGACGAGGGCAGCAATGAACGACGAAGAAAAGGTAAGCGGACGCCTACACGGGGAACAGCTCGAACCGGATAGCCCCGAAGGGCTGTTGATGCGCATCGTGTATGTTCTGATCATCGGCGTAATGATGAGCCTGACCCAGACCATCCTGGGCGTGCTGACCCTGATTCAGATCGTCATCATGGCGCTGAACAAGGGCGAGCCGAATGAAAACCTGGCAGATTTCGGCACCGATATGGGCGTCTGGATGGCCAAATCCGTGCGCTATATGACAGCTGCAAGCGACGTCAAGCCCTGGCCCTGGACCGAGCTGGACTAGCGCCGGGGTCTTATCTCAGAATTCCGGGCCAATTGGCATCCCCTGCCGCGATCCGACCGGGAATGTCCTTGGACCAACGGCGGCGCACGCCCTTGGAATAATTCAGGTACAGTTTGCCGTCGTAAATCGTCCATGCTGCTGGGTCGGTGGGAGCGACATAGCCCTCGGACGCCGCATAGGCGCAGTACCCGCCATATTGGGGCGCATAGGCGGTTGGATCGGCCTGAAACTTCGCCCGGTTTTCCTCGGACGCAAAGCGCCAGGTCGCGCCCATCCAGTCATGCGTGATGTCCTTGCGCCCTTTGACCGGTTTGCTTTCGGTGAAATAGGCGACGACGTCACTGCCATCCACGGCGATGCCGTCCTCGGTATAGATCTTAGGCGACATGGCATGGGCCAGCCGGGGCAGAGCGGCGGCGGGTAGCATCAGCAGGAATGTGCGGCGGTTAAGGGGCATGGGGTCTCCTCCGGGGTGTTTTTTCCAATGTGGCCCACAGAGCCCCATCGCGCTATCCCGCTCACGCCGGTTTGATGCGCCGTCATTGCACGTCAGGACCAAGCGCTGTAGCTGTGCGCAGGGTTTGAAACGGCGGGAAGGGCCAGGGATGATCGCTTATGTCTTGCTGTTCGGCTCTGCCTTTTTGGCGGCGACCCTGTTGCCCATGCAGTCCGAGGCCGTTTTGGTCACGCAATTGGTGCAGGGCCTGCATCCGGCGCTGACCCTTGTGGTCGTCGCGACGGCGGGAAACGTGCTGGGATCGGTCGTGAATTGGTATCTGGGGCTCTCAGTGCTGCGGTTTCAGAACAAACGCTGGTTTCCGGCCTCGCCCGCGCAGTTAGAGCGCGCCCAAGGGTGGTACCACCGTTTCGGGCGCTGGTCGTTGCTGGCCAGTTGGGTGCCGATCGTGGGCGACCCGCTGACGGTGATCGCCGGCGTCATGAAAGAACCGCTGGCGTCGTTCTTCATACTTGTGCTGGTCGCCAAGGGCGCGCGTTATCTGGTGTTGACGGCGGCGACCTTGGCGTGGCTCTGACGGGGGCGATCTGTTCAACATTCGCAAGAATGTGCGCCGCAATACCCCGGTTGTGCAGAAGTCGCCGCGCGTTATGACCCTTTGTCAGGGCGGGCCGGGGTAATTCCGAACTTGGACAAACGATAGTCCAGCTTGGCGCGGCTAAGCCCAAGCGCGCGCGCTGCGGCGGACACGTTGCCGCCGGCATCTTCCAGCGCTTTGGCATAGGTTTCCGCCTCGACCTCTTCGAAATTGCGCGTCGCCCCCGCGCTCTCGTCAATCGAGGATCGCCGCACGATCTTGCCCGAACGATGCAGACCGTCGACGAATCCGGGCATCTCTTCGATCCCGGTGAAAATATGAGAGATATCCAGGTCGCCTCCGGGTTCGGCATAGATCACGCCGCGTTCCAGCATGTTGGACAGCTCGCGGATGTTCCCCGGGTAATCATAGCGCAGCAGTAAATCCATCGCCGAGCCCGAGATGGTGCGAATGGGCTTGCCATGGGCGCGCGCATGGCGCCGCAGAAAATGCTCGATCAGGACGGGCAGATCATCGCGGCGCTCGCGCAGCGGCGGGATGGCGATGGGCAGCAGGGACAAGCGATAGAACAGGTCGGCGCGGAACTTTTCGGCGTCCAACGCGGCGCGCGGGTCCCCGCCAGTGGCGGACAGCACTCGCAGCTGCGTTCCGTTCTGGTCAAACTGCACCAAAGTCGTGGCCAGCTGCCCTTGCGTGGCCAAAGGCAGTGCCAACACGTCATTCAGGAAAAGCGTGCCGCCGCGCGCCCGCGCGATCGAGCCTTCCTCTCCGAACAGCCCGCCATCGACCAGCCCGTTCTCATACATGCTGCAATTGACCGAGACGAATGGCCCCGCAGGCGTTCGGCCGATATCGTGCAAGCGGCGGGCGAACAGCTCTTTGCCGGTGCCTGGTTCGCCCAGAAACAAGACCGGCTGGTCATAGCCTGCGACCTGCTCCATCAACCGGCGCGCACGTTCGATCGCTGCGGATTTCCCAATGATGGCGTGGGGGGCTTCTACCGGGGTTTCAACCGGGACATCGACCGGGGGGGTCCACGGTTTCGAGCGCGGCCCCGATTCCGATTGCACAAGGCCGTAGATTTCCAGCTCGGGCACGTCGTCGCCCCATTCTTCGGCGTTACGCCCGATGACAACACAGCGTTCGGCCCCTTGCCCGGCGCATTCGATCTCGCGGAAGATCACCGGGTGCCCCAGCAGTTCCGAGGTGAAGCCAGACGGAGTGCCGGCCTGCATCCAGCAGACCGGACAATCGGCGATGCCGTGATTGCTCAGATGTTCGGCGGCCTCGGTGCTGTCATGCCAATGAAATTCACCGTGGTAATGCCCCTTGGCCAGATCGAACTCGAACCGTTTAGTGGTCACCTTGACCCAGCCTTCGATCGTATGCAGCCGGGGTCCGGCGGCCAGCGCGGCGGTCAGGTCGTCCTGTTGAAACCGTTTGCGCAACAGGTCGGCATACATCTTCCCCTGACGCCAGCCCGTCCGCATGAACAACCGCCTGGCTGCATCCAATCCCAGCGCCTCGATCATCTCGCTGCGCAGGTGGCCAAAGACACGGGTTTGCATCAGGACCATGCGTTCGTCGTTCAGCCAGATGCGTCCGTCCCCAAGGGCAAACTGCAAAGCGCCCGCCAGATCCGACAATGTTGGTGGCGCGCCTTCCTCAAGCAGGGCCGAGTCGCCCCGCGCCAGCATTCCGGGCGCCTTGCGCGAGGCTTCTTTCAAAGAGATGCGATTGGTCATTTGTCTGATTTCATGAATAGATTTTCTATATTTCACTATTTCATGAAAAACTTTTGTCGTCCATAAGACTGATAAAAATAAATAATAACAATGAGATATAGGAAATATGCGCGCGATCTTCTGAAAGATGTTGCTGGAATAAAGCACAAAGACAACATCTGAGCTCAAGGGAGGAATCAACGCAGGCTGAAGCCCGCAATCTGCCATCGGCAGATGCCGGTCGAGCTGTGTTTGCCGCCTCCCACCACATAGGGAGATTTTCACATGGACGGCAACGCCCACAACTTTCTTGATACCCCTCGCTGGAGCGGAAAAATCTTCGTCAGCGGCTGGACCGCATCCGAGGCCGGCGAGACCGAGGTGACCGCGCCTGCGGACGGCAGTTTTGTCGCGACCGTTGGCAAGGGCAACGCCAATGACGTGACCCGCGCCGCCGCCGCGGCTGCGGCCGCTCAGCCCGCGTGGGAGGCAACCCCGCCGCACGAGCGCGCCAAAATCCTGAACGCAGCCGCCGATATCCTGGAGGCGAATGGCGAGGAGCTGATGCCCTGGATCATCCGCGAAACCGGCTCGATCCCGCCGAAGGCCGGCATCGAGATCGAACATTCCGCAGGGTTCCTGCGTGCTGCCGCTGCTGCAGCGGTGGAGCCTCAGGGCAAGATCATTCCCAGCCAGGACGGCCGCCACGAAGAGCTTATCCGCGTGCCGCATGGTGTGATCGGGGTGATCTCGCCCTTCAACTTTCCACTGATCCTGTCGATCCGGGCGATCGCTGCAGCCTTGGCCACCGGCAACGCGGTTGTGCACAAACCCGATCCGCGTACGCCGATCAGCGGGGGCATGATCATCGCCCGTGTGTTCGAAGAGGCCGGTCTGCCGGCTGATCTGTTGCAGATCGTACCGGGGGGCGGCGACGTTGGAGCGGCCCTTTGCGAAGACGAAAACATCGCCATGGTGTCCTTTACCGGGTCCCCCGAAGTGGGCGCAAAGGTTGGCGAGGCTTGTGGCCGCAACCTGAAACGCGTGCAGCTGGAATTGGGCGGCAAGAACGCTCTGGTGGTTATGGATGACGCGGATTTCGACGCGGCGGCCTCGAATGCGGCCTGGGGGGCCTGGTTGCATCAGGGCCAAATTTGCATGGCAACGGGCATGATCCTGGCGCCCTCTGCGATTGCCGAAAAACTGGCCGAAGCACTGGCCGGCAAAGCCGCGCATCTGCCGGTTGGCAATCCGGCCACCGAACAATGCGCGCTGGGACCGCTGATCACTGGGCAAGAGGCCACACGGGTGCAGGGCATCGTCGAAGCATCGGTCGTCGTGGGCGCCAAGCTGCACGCAGGCGGCACCGCTCAGGGCACCATGTTCCCGGCCACGGTTCTGTCCGGTGTGAAGCCCGGCATGCGCGCCTTTGACGAGGAAATCTTTGGGCCCGTCGCTGTGGTCGTGGCTTACAATTCCGAGGAAGAGCTGGTCGAGATGGTCAACTCCACCGGATTTGGACTGGCTGCGGGGATCATCGCCGGTGACACCGGTCGTGCCCGTCGTTTGGGTGACAAACTGAAGGTCGGACATCTGCATATCAACGACCAGACTGTCGCCGCCAGCCCCTTTGCGCCCTTTGGTGGTCGCGGTCGCTCGGGCAACGGCACCCGCATCTCGGGGCCAGCCATCTGGGAAGAATTCGCCCAGTGGGTTTGGGTCACCACCTTGGCCGAACCGCGAACCTATCCGTTCTGAGCACAAGGAAACTGACAGATGAAAATCAAAGCAGCAGTTGCCCGTGGATCGGGCGAAGCGTTGACCCTGGAAGAGCTGGAGCTGGAAGAACCGCGCGCGGACGAGGTGCTGGTGCGCGTTGTTGCCACCGGGATCTGCCACACAGATCTGGTGGTGATCGCCGGGCATTTGCCCACCCCTATGCCCGCCGTTTTGGGACACGAAGGCGCAGGTGTGGTTGAAAAGGTCGGGGCCGACGTGACCAAGGTCAAACCGGGCGACCATGTGGTGATGACCTTCAATTCCTGTGGCAAATGTCCGTCCTGCAGCGAGCACGAGCCAGCTTACTGCTACGAGTTCTTTCCGCGCAACTTCTTTGCCACCCGCCCCGACGAGTCGGTGGCGCTGTCGAAGGGGGCAGAAAGCATTCATTCGAACTTCTTTGGCCAAAGCTCTTTTGCCACCTATGCCCTGTGTCACCCGACCAATGTGGTCAAAGTGCCCGAAGATGCCGATCTGGAACTTCTTGGCCCGCTGGCCTGTGGCATTCAAACTGGTGCCGGCGCTGTCATGAATGCCTTGAAGGTGAAAAAGGGCAAAAGCTTTGTCGTCTTCGGGGCAGGCTCGGTTGGGCTGTCGGCAGTGATGGCGGCCAAGGCCCTGGGTGCCGGCACGATTGTGGCGGTCGATCTGAATGACAGTCGTCTGGAAACCGCCAAAGAGCTGGGCGCAACCCACACCATCAACGCCGCAGATGAGGGCGTTGTCGAAAAGATCCGCGAATTCGGAGGCTTCGGTGTAGACTATGCGCTGGATACGACGGGTCTGCCCGCCGTGATCCGCCAAGCGGTCGAGGCTTTGGCCCCGCGCGGTGCCTGCGCCATCCTGGGCGCGCCGATGCCCGAAAGCCAGATCACCTTCGATAACACGGATTTCATGTCGCAAGGCAAGAAACTGATCGGAGTGGTCGAGGGCGCCTCGCAGCCCGACAGTTTCATCCCGGAACTGATCGCGCTGTGGAGAGCGGGGAATTTCCCCTTCGACAAACTGGTGACCTTCTACGACTTCGACCAGATCAATCAGGCCGTCCACGACAGCCACGAAGGCACCGCGATCAAACCGATCGTCCGAATTTCTTGATCTGCCACCACTCACACAATCACCAGAGGCGTCGCGAGTCGGCTCTGGTTTATCGGGGAGCGGAAATATCCGCCCCTGTCAGGGAGGAATAAAATGACTAAATCCAACATCATCGGTATTTCACGCCGGTCGTTCAACCAATTGCTGGGCAGCGCTGTTGCCACGGCCAGTGTTCCCGCATTTGCTTCGCGCGCCTTTGCGTCCGCCGAGGATACGCTGCGCATAGGTTTCGTCGGGCCGCGGTCCGGCCCGCTGGGCGTCTTTGGCGAGGGCGACAATTTTCTGATCGACAAGCTGAACGCCAACATGGCGAACGGTCTGACCATCAATGGCAAGACCTACGCGGTCAAGGTCGTGCTGGGCGACACCCAGTCCAACCCGGTGCGCGCCAGCCAGGTCACCAAGGACATGATCAACGGTGACAATATCGACCTGATGATCACCAGCTCGACCCCTGAAACGGTGAACCCGGTGGCCGATGCTTGTGAGGCGGCAGGGATGCCCTGCCTGTCCACCACTGCCCCGTGGGAGGCATTTTACTTTGGTCGTGGCGGTGTGCCCGGTGAAAAGACCTTTAAATGGACCTACCATTTCTGCTTTGGCACCTCGAATTTCGTGACGCTGTATACTGATCAGTGGTCGCAGATCGAAACCAACAAAAAGGTCGGCGTGCTGCTGCCCAGCGATGCTGACGGCAACGCCATTCGTGCAGGGCTGGTGCCTGCCTTGGCCGATGCCGGATGGGACATCGTCGATCCGGGACCATACGAAAACATGAGCGCGGATTTCTCGAAGCATATCAAGGCGTTCAAGGATTCCGGTGTCGAGATCGTCAACACCTTTCCGTTCCCGCCCGATTTCCCGGTGTTCTGGCGTCAGGCGGCACAGCAGGGTCTGGCCGCTCAGACCAAGATCATGCAGATGGCCAAGGCTGGCCTGTTCGCGGCCGAGCTTGAGGCGATGGGGCCGCTTGGTTATGGGTTGCATGCGGGCGCCTATTGGCATCCCAGTTTCCCGTTCTCGTCCCCGGCTTTGGGGCTGACCTCGGCCGAGATTGCCGCAGGGTACGAAAAGACCTCGGGTAAGCAGTGGAACCAACAGGTCGGCGCGACCGCGTCGCTTCTGGATGCCGCAATTGCCGCACTGGCAGCATCTGGTGCACCCAAGGACAAAGCCGCCGTTGCCGCTGCACTGGGCAGCCTGAAATGCGATACGGCCGTTGGGCCAATCGACTTTGCTGCCGGGGCTATGGGGGGCGCCGTGGCCAACGCGTGCGAAACCCATCTGGTGGGCGCTCAGTGGAACAAGGCCGAAAAAGGTCCGTGGGATTTCCAGCTGGATATCGTGTCAAACGCCGATCATCCTGCGGTGCCCACCACCGCGCCAATGACAGCCTATAAGCTACCGGGCTGATCATAATGCAGATGCCCATAGCTGAAACCGGCAACCTTCTGACCGCGCGTGGCGTATCGAAAAGTTACGGCAGTTATAAAGTGTTGCACGAAGTGGATTTCCATGTCGCACCTGGCGAGGCCGTGGGAATTGTTGGCCCAAACGGGGCCGGCAAGACAACATTGTTCGGTGCGCTGGCTGGGTCTTTCCCGGCCAGCGCAGGCGACATCCATTTTGCGGGACAGGATTTTGCAGGCTACTCTGCGGCCGAGCGTTGCCGCGCAGGGCTGGCGCGGACCTATCAGATCCCACGCCCGTTTTCAGGACTTTCCGTGTTCGAAAACGTGCTGGTTGCGGGCCGTGCCGGGGCAGACCTGAGCGAAGCAAATGCCACAGTGCGTGCAGCCGAAGTTCTGGACCTGACGGGGCTGGCGGCACTTGCCAATACGCCCGCAGCGGCGCTTGGTTTGCTGGATCGTAAGCGCCTGGAGGTCGCCCGCGCCCTGGCCACTGGCCCAAGCCTGATCCTGCTGGATGAAATCGGCGGCGGCTTGACCGAGGGCGAGATCGTCGAATTGGTCGAACTGATCCGCAAACTTTTGGATCAAGGCACGACCGTGGTTTGGATCGAGCACATCCTGCACGCATTGCTGCGCGTGGTGACCCGGCTGGTCTGCATGGCCGAGGGCAGGGTACTGGCCGAGGGGAATCCAACCGAGGTCATGGCCCATCCCGACGTACAGAAAGCCTATCTGGGGAGCAGCCCGGAATGACAATTCTTTCGCTTGAAAACATTACCGCCAAACATGGTCTGCTGACCGCTGTTCACGACCTTTCGCTGGACATCGCTGAAGGCGAGGTCGTTTCGGTGATCGGGGCCAATGGGGCCGGGAAAACCACTCTGATGCGCCTGATTGCCGGGGCGCATCCCTTGGGGGGCGGCACTCTGACGTTCAACGGGGCGGATATCGGCCGTCAGACCAGCTTTGAGCGGGTCCGCGCGGGCATTGCAATGTCCCCGGAAGGGCGGCGGTTGTTTCCTGAAATGACGGTGCGCGAAAATCTTGCCATCGCAGGTGAAAACGGCCGCAAGGGCCACTGGACGCTGGACATCGTGTTGGAGGCGTTCCCGCAGCTTGCCCCGTTGCTTGGCCAGACTGCGGGCGGATTGTCAGGGGGGCAACGTCAGGCAGTGGCGATTGGCCGGGCCCTGATGGCCAACCCGTCGCTGATCCTGCTGGACGAGGTGTCGCTGGGCCTGTCCCCCGCAGCCGTCGATCTGGTTTATCAATCGCTGGAAACGCTAAAGGGGCAGATGACGATGATCATCGTCGAACAGGATCTGGCCCGTGCGATGGCGTTTTCGACCCGTATTCTGTGCATGGCCGAAGGCGTGCTGGAACTGGACGGCGCGCCTGACGCTCTATCGCGCGAGCAGATCACCAACGCTTATTTTGGCATTCACAAAGCAGACGAGGAACAGGCCCATGCTTGACGCTCTGGTTCAAGGCATCCTGCTGGGCGGTTATTTCGCTCTGCTTGCTGCCGGGTTGTCGCTGATGTTCGGCGTCGTCCGTTTTATCAATCTTGCCCACGGAGACATGGCCGTTTTGGGGGCGATGCTAGCCTATTGGCTGGTACAAGGCTTTGGTGTGCCGGTGATCTGGGCGATTGTCGTGGTGCTGCCGGTGATGGGCGCCTTTGGCTGGATGATGCAGGCCTATTTGTTTGAACGCGCGCTGCGGGGTGGGTTTTTGGTGCCGATCCTGACCACAATCGGTCTGGGGGCCGCGTTGCAGAACGGGATGTTCGCCGCCTTTGGGTCGGACACCAAATCGCTGGGCGCGCATATCGGAGCGTTGTCCTGGTCGGGTTGGACCCTGCCGGGTGGGATCATTGTCGGTAAGTTGCCGGTCTATACCTTTGTCACGGCTGTGGTGATCCTGGTGGTGTTGCACCTGATTTTGACCCGTACCAAGCTGGGGCGCGCCATCCGGGCCACCGCTTCGGACGGTGAAGCAGCCGAGCTGTGTGGCGTGGACGCCGCCAAGGCCCACCGCGCCGCTGCCGCGATTGCCGTGGCGCTGGCCGGTTTGGCTGGTATCTTTTTCGCGATGCGCGCACAGGTGACGCCCTATGCCGGTCCGATGCAGCTGATATTTGCGTTCGAGGCCGTGGTAATCGGTGGGATCGGGTCGTTGTGGGGCACGCTTGTCGGAGGCATCATCCTTGGTGTTAGCCAAGCACTTGGCGGTATGATTTCCGCGCAGTTTTCGGTGCTTGCAGGGCACACTGTCTTCCTGATTGTTCTGATCGTCCGGCTGGCCCATGAGGGCGCCGCCGCCCGAGGAGGCTGGCACGCGATGTTGCACGCCTTGCTTGATCCTCCGCGAAAGAAAAAACATTCCAATCTGAAGGGGGCCGCGGAATGAGTACGCCCAATATCCTCCCTCTGCCACGCGGAGACCGTCGCTTGATTGCCGTCGCGATTGCGCTGTTCGCTGCGTTGCTGCTGCTGCCGCTGGTTGGCTCTGCGTTGATGGTCGACAAACTGACGCTGCTGTTCGTTTATGTGATGATTGCGATGATGTGGAACCTGATGGCGGGGTACGCCGGGCTGGTTTCCGTGGGTCAGCAAGCTTTTGTCGGGTTGGGTGGCTATGCGATGATCCGGCTCGTCGATGCAGGAATGCCCCCGTTTCCGGCGATCTTTGCCGGGGCCGCGCTGACGCTTTTCGCAGCTTGGGTGCTTAGCTGGTTCGTGCTGCGCATGAAAGCTGGCGAGTTCGCCATTGCCACCTGGGTTCTGGCCGAGGTGATCCGCTCTTTGGTTTCGTTCGATCCGCTTATTCAGGGTGAAACCGGCACGTCGCTGGTGGCGCTGAACGCTTATGACCCCGATCTGCGCCGCAATGCGATCTATCTGCTGGCGCTTGGGTCCGTCGCCGTCATGCTGGTCTTTACATGGCGGTTGCTGCGCGGACGGTTGGGAGCTGAAAGCCAAGCCATTCGTGATGACGAAGAGGCCGCGGCCTCGGTCGGGATTTCGACCATGCGGGTGAAGCGGATGATCTATCTTGCTGCCGCCTTTGGTATCGCTCTGGCGGGCGGGCTCTGGCTTGCGTCGGCAATCACGTTCCAGCCCCGCACGGCCTTTGGTGTGCAATGGTCGGTGTTCATGCTGTTCATGGTACTGGTGGGTGGGCTTGGCAGCTTTATCGGCCCGATCCTGGGCGCCATTTTGTTCTTCGCCCTGCAAGAGATCTTTGGGGATTTCGGCGCTTGGTATCTGGCGGGGATCGGTTTGGTTGCGATCGGATTTGCCTTGTATGTCCCCCGCGGATTGGTGGGACTTTGGCAAGATCGGGGACGTGCCGAGCCGCTGTCGATGCGTAAACTTCTGAATAATGACCCCATATTGAAGAAAGAGACCCCATGAAAACTGATTTCGTGACCGTTAACGACACCAAGATCCGCTATGCCGACAGTGGTGGCAGCGGCATTCCTGTCCTTCTTTCCTCGGGTGTCACTGGCTCGTTAGAGTTTTGGCAGCCGCAGTTCGACGCGCTGGGGCAAAAGCTGCGTCTGATTGCCTGGGATTACCCCAATCATGGTTTGTCCGAGCTGAATCCGGCTGTGGTGACACCGTCGGCGTATACTGAAACCCTGTTGGGTCTGTTGGATGCATTGCAGATTGAAAAGGCTGTGCTTGCCGGAAATTCGCTGGGTGGCACCCTGTCGATCCGTGCGGCCGCTGCAGCGCCAGAGCGGGTGGCAAGCCTGGTCCTGCTGGCCCCCGCGATGCTGGGCAAAGAGGTATACCTGCCCTTCCGCCTGATGACACTTCCGTTTCTGGGTGAGATCATTAACAAGCCGGGCAAAGGGGCGGTTGAACAACAGATCAAAAGCATTTTCGTTGACCCAGCGAAAACCACGACCGAGGCACTACGCGAGGTGATCACCCGCAACACGATGCGCGAGGGCGTTGCCACTCCGTTCCTGGCCTTTTTGCGGGCTACGATGTCGATGAAGGGGATCAAGGCAGACCTATGGCAAGAGCAGATGGACATGGTCTCGCGCTTGGCCTGCCCGGCGCACTTCATTCACGGTGTCCAGGATAAGGTCCTGCCCATCGCCCAGTCCGAGCGCGCAGCCAAGGCGGCGCCTCAGGGGCGCGTGACCCGGCTGGAAGGTTGCGGCCATACCCCGCAGCTGGAAATGCCGGACCAAGTGAACGCCTTCCTGCAAGAGGCCGTCGCCGCGTTGTAACCGCCTGCAAACAAACGGGGGCATTCAACGTTGCCCATTGAATGCCCCCTTGCGACTGTACCGGAACCGGCCAGGGTTGCTGGCCAATCGGCTACATTTTCTGTGAACGCCGCGTATGTCCAAGCAGCGGTTTGGATCAGTCCTCCATCGCCTCAAGCTCGTCAATGAAGCCTTCGATCATCGACAGGCCCTTGTCCCAGAATTTGGGGTCACTGGCATCCAGTCCGAAGGGGGCCAGAAGCTCTTTGTGGTGCATCGACCCGCCCGCTTTCAGCATGTCGAAATACTTGTCCTGAAAACCTTCGGGCGCGGCCTCGTAGGCGGCGTAAAGGGCGTTCACCAGACCGTCGCCGAACGCATAGGCGTAGACGTAGAAGGGCGAGTGCACGAAGTGCGGGATATAGGCCCAGAAGGTTTCGTACCCGTCCATGAAATCAAACGCGTCACCCAGAGATTCCGCCTGCACCGACATCCACAGGGCGTTGATATCGTCCGGGGTCAACTCCCCCTCGCGCCGCGCCGCGTGCAGCTTGCATTCAAAGTCGTAAAACGCGATCTGACGGACGACCGTGTTGATCATATCCTCGACCTTGCCGGCCAGCAGGACCTTGCGCTCTTCCTTGGTTTCAGCCTTTTCCAGCATCTTGCGGAAGGTCAGCATTTCCCCGAACACCGACGCGGTTTCGGCCAGCGTCAGCGGGGTCGAGGACAGCATCTCACCCTGATCAGCGGCCAGAACCTGGTGCACGCCGTGGCCCAGTTCATGCGCCAGGGTCATCACGTCGCGCGGTTTGCCCAGATAGTTCAGCATCACGTAAGGGTGCACCTCGGTGACGGTGGGGTGGGCAAAGGCGCCGGGGGCCTTGCCGGGTTTCACTCCCGCGTCGATCCAGCCCTTGTCAAAGAAGGGTTGCGCGATTTCGCCCATGCGCGGGTCAAAGGCGCTGTAGGCCTCCATCACGATGCTTTGGGCCGCGTCCCAGTCGACGGTCTTGGTGTCCTCCATCGGCAGGGGGGCGTTGCGATCCCAGACCTGCATGCGGTCCAGACCCAGCCATTTGCGTTTGAGGTTATAGTACCGGTGCGACAGGCGCGGATAGGCAGCGACCACGGCGTCGCGCAGGGCCTGAACCACCTCAGGTTCGACGTCATTGGACAGGTGCCGCCCGGTCTGAGGCGTGGGCATCTTGCGCCAGCGGTCGATGACCTCTTTTTCCTTGGCCTGCGTGTTATGGACACGGGCGAAGGTCTTGATATTGGCGGCGAAAACACGGGCCAGTTCATGCGAGGCCGCCTCGCGTTTTGAACGGTCCTGTTCGGTCAGCAGGTTCAGCGTGCCTTCGATGTTCAGCTCTTCGCCGTCCACGGTGAACTCCAGCCCGGCGATGGTTTCGTCGAACAGCTTTTCCCAGGCGTCGCCAACAACGCCCAGATCGTGCAGGAACTGCTCCATCTCATCCGACAGCTGGTGCGGCTTCATGGCGCGGATACGGTCGAACACGGGCTTATAGCGGGCCAGATCGGCATTTTCGGCCAGCATCGCGGCCAGTTTGTCATCTTCGATCCGGTTCAGTTCCAGCGTGAAGAACACCAAAGGCGTGGTGAAATTGGTGATCTTTTCCTGGCAATCGGACATGAATTTTGCGCGGTCCGCATCCACGGTCAGCTGGTAATAGCGCAGGCCCGCATAGGACATCACGCGCCCGGCCTTGGTGCTGATCTTCTCGTTGCGCAGCACGCATTCCAGCAGGCCGGCGGCATCCAGCGTGTCCAATTTGCCCGCGTAATCGGCGGCAAAGGCAGCGCATTCACCTTCAAGCCAGTCCAGATCGGCAGTCAGTTCGGGCGCGTCATCGGCAGCGTACAGATCGGTCAGATCCCATTCCGGCAGGTCCCCCAATCCGTCAGAGCCGGACCCGGCATTTGCGTCGCGCACGGGGAAGGGAAGCTGGAACATGAGGCACCTCTTGGTTGATTGCCAAACAGACATAGGACGGGCGCGCGCGGGCCTCAAGGGCTTGTGCGTCCGGGGCGTGCGGATAAGGTGGCTTTCGACAAAGAGGGGAGCACTATGCGCTATGTACGCTACGGTCAGCCGGGGACCGAAAAACCCGGAGTTCTGGATGCCGAGGGCCGCGTGCGCGATCTGTCCGGGGTTGTTGATGACCTGTCAGGCGACGTGCTGGGTGCGCTGCCGCAGGTGGACCCAGAGACACTGCCTTTGGTTGACGGAAACCCGCGTCTGGGCATCCCCGTGGCGGGGATTGGCAAGCTGGTCTGCATCGGCCTCAACTATCGCGATCACGCCGAAGAGGCCGGCATGGCCATCCCAGAAGAGCCCATCGTGTTCATGAAAGCCACCAGCGCGCTGAACGGGCCGAATGATCCGGTGCTGATCCCGCGAGGGTCCCAAAAATCCGATTGGGAGGTCGAACTGGGCGTCGTCATCGGCAAGCCTGCGAAATACGTCAAGGCCGCGGACGCGCTGGACTATGTGGCGGGCTATACGATTGTGAATGACGTGTCCGAGCGTGCGTTTCAGGCGGAACGCGGCGGGCAGTGGACAAAGGGCAAAAGCTGCGACACCTTCGGGCCGGTGGGGCCGTGGCTGGTCAGCCGTGATGAGGTCTCTGACCCGCAGAACCTGGTGCTGGAGCTGGACCTGAACGGTAAACCGGCGCAGCGGGGGAACACCTCTTCGATGATTTTCACCATCGCGCAGATCATCGAACATCTGACCGAGATGATGAGCCTGCAACCCGGTGACGTTATCGCGACGGGGACGCCTCCGGGCGTTGGGATGGGTATGACGCCCCCTTCCTATCTGAAAGCGGGTGACGTGATGGAACTGCGGATCGAGGGGCTGGGTCACCAGCGCCAAGAGGTCGGGCAGGACTAGACCCTAGCAGGCGACCTTGGGTGGCGCGGCCATGCGGGTGCTGTCGAACAGTTCCAGGATCCGCGCCATCGAAGCTTCGCGCATCTGCGGGGTTTCCATAAGAACTTCGTGTTCGCCGTTTTCGACCATGATCAGCTCGCCACCCGGCCAACTGGCCATGCGGGTCTGAATGCGCTTGGGGTCGACAATCCGCTCGTTTGTACCAAGAAAGGTCAGGCAGGGCAGATTGGGGGCAGGGCGACGGCTGAGTTCGAGTGTTTCGCTCAACGCTTCGTGCACCCAGTTCAGGCTGGGCCCGCCAAGGGACAGTTCAGGCTGGGCCAAAAGCTGCTCTTGCATGAAACTATACATGCCCGGATCCGTGGTCAGCGTGTTGCCCTTGAAGGGCTCGGCCAGAACATAGGCCTGCATACGCGAGCCAGGCACCGGGTTGTTTGCGGCACCCATCACGCGGCTGGCCCACGAGATCGCCCAAGCTGCTGGACGCGCGGCCGGATGCAGGGTGATGCCCCACATCGGTCCGGTGAAAACGCAGGCATTGACTGTCAGACCTTCCATCACGGCGCGCAGGCCGATCGCGCCCCCCATCGAGTGAGCAATCAGGAAATAGGGCTTGGGAAGCTCCAGCTCTTGGGCGGCGCGCACCATGGCGCGCACGTCGTTCTGGTAATCAGTAAACTTGTCGACATGGCCGATCAGGGGATCGTCAAGCAGCCGGTCCGCCAGTCCCTGTCCGCGCCAATCCATGGCAAAAGTGGCATAACCGCCCTGTTGCAGGGCGGCGGCCGTGTGCGCGTATTTTTCGGCATATTCCGTGCGGCCAGGGAACAGAAATACCGTTCCCTTCTCGGCCTCTTGTCCCCACAAAACGGCGCGCACGCGCGGGCCGTCGGATGTTTCCAACCAATAGGCGGCGCCATCAGGCGCGATGTCACAAATATCGGTCAGAAAAGGGGCTGGGGTCATTTATCAGGCCAGGGCGGCGCCCAATTGCATGGCTTTGCCCATATCGCCGTCAACGCTTAGCTTTCCGCTCATGAATGCGGCGGTTGGGTTCATTTCACCCGTCATCATCGCCTCGAACGTTTCGGCATCGGCGGTCAGGGTGACGTCGGCTTCGTCGTCGGACAGGCGAGCGCCGTCGGCATCCACAACGATTGCGCCTTCGCCCTCGATCACGAATTTGGCCGAGCCGTCGAAATCGGCATCAGCGATCTTTTCGTTCAGTGCAGCGACGGCGGCTTCCATTTTCTCGCTCATGGTCTCTTCCCTTTTATTTGATGGCTCGGGGCTGGTCAAAAGCGCCCGGCGCGTTACAGTTGATCCTGTTATGAGCGTGAAAAAACACAATCTCAAACGTATCGTCGCGGCAACCCTGCTGACAGTAACGTTTTCCTTACCTTCGCAGGTTCAGGCCGAATCCGTGCCGGATATGCTGTCCCAACTTAAAACAGCGGACGAGGTCGAGGCCAAGCGTTTGGCCAAAGAAATTGCTTTGCGGTGGGGGCATTCTGGCTCGCCTGCAATGGACCTGCTGTTGAAGCGCGGGACCGAGGCCGCGATGCGCGGCGATTTCGAAGAGGCGATCGGCCATCTGACAGCCCTGACCGATCACGCGCCCGAATTTGCCGAAGGTTGGCACCAGCGTGCCAGCACCTTCTACCGGATGGATCGCTATGGTCCTGCCATGCATGACCTGGAGCGCGCGCTGCATCTGAATCCGAACAATTTTCAGGCTATGTTTGGGCTTGGTGCGATCCTTGAACAAGTCGGCAAACCCAAGTTGGCGCTTGAGGCTTACAGCCTTGCACTGACCGTTCACCCGCACTACGAGGAAGCCAAGGAAGCCATTGCGCGCCTTGGCTCGACGGTCGCGGGACCCAAGCTTTAGGCGCCAAGTCGGACAAGGACGGCCCATCATGGCCCAGAATGCGCGCATTACGGCTGTCTTGGGGCCGACCAATACGGGCAAGACCCATTATGCCATCGAACGGATGCTGGGATACCGGACCGGCGTGATCGGCCTGCCGCTGCGGCTGCTGGCCCGCGAGGTCTATGACAAGATCGTTGCAGCGCGTGGCCCCTCGGTGGTGGCGCTGGTCACGGGCGAAGAGCGAATTGTTCCCCCGCGTGCCCAATATTGGGTCTGCACGGTCGAGGCGATGCCCGAGGGGATTGGCGCTGACTTCGTGGCCATCGACGAAATCCAGCTGTGCGAAGACCCCGAGCGCGGCCATGTCTTCACCGATCGCCTGCTGCGCGCTCGCGGTCTGCATGAAACGGTGTTTCTGGGCGCCGATACCATTCGCAGCACCATTGCGCAGCTGGTTCCGGGGGTCGAATTCGTGCGCCGCCAGCGGATGTCGCAGTTGACCTATACCGGTCCCAAGAAAATCAGCCGGATGAAGCCGCGCAGTGCCATCGTCGGGTTCTCGGTCGAGGATGTCTATGCCATCGCCGAACTGATCCGCCGACAACGGGGCGGCGCGGCTGTGGTGATGGGGGCGCTGTCCCCACGCACGCGCAACGCTCAGGTCGAACTGTATCAAAACGGCGACGTCGATTTCCTGGTTGCGACGGATGCCATCGGGATGGGGCTGAACCTGGATATCAACCATGTCGCGTTTTCTTCGATCATCAAGTTCGACGGGCGGCGCATGCGCTATCTGCAACCCAATGAGCTGGCGCAGATCGCTGGGCGGGCAGGGCGGGGCATGTCTGACGGCACCTTTGGGGTCACCGGCGAGGCCCCCGATTTGCCCGAAGAAACCGTAGATGCGATCGAAGATCATCGATTTACTCCGATCCGCAAGATCCAATGGCGCAACCCGGCGCTGAAGTTCGGCTCGATCGACGCGCTGATCCGCAGCCTGGAAGAGCAACCCAACCACCAACTTTTGCTGCGCGCCCGCGAAGCCGACGACCTGATGGCGCTGAAATCGCTGCAGTCAGTGGCGGAAATCCGCGCGCGCGCTAGCGATGCCCCCTCTGTTCGCCTGTTGTGGGATGTTTGTCGCATTCCCGATTTCCGAGGGATCAGTCACAACGAACATGCGGGTCTTTTAGAGCAAATCTTCAAGGATTTGCACGAAACTGGGCGCGTTCCGCGTGATTGGCTTGCCAAGCAGGTCCAGAGAATTGATAGGACAGATGGCGACATTGACACATTGTCGAAACGTCTGGCTTTTATTCGCACGTGGACATATGTCGCGCAGCGATCAGGCTGGGTTGACGATGAAACCCATTGGCGAGAGGAAACTCGCGCTGTAGAAGACAGACTGTCAGATGCGCTTCATACGCGCCTGACTCAGAGATTTGTGGACCGGCGCACATCGGTTTTGTTGCGGCGGCTCAAACAGAAGGAGGCCCTTTTGGCCGAAGTGAATGATCAAGGTGAAGTGACCGTCGAAGGCGAATTTGTCGGTCGGTTGGAAGGGTTCCGTTTCCGTCAGGACAAGGACGCAACAGGGCAAGAGGCCAAGACATTGCGTCAGGCCAGCCTGCAGGCGTTGGCGCCACATTTCAACTTGCGGGCGGACCGGTTCTATAACGCACCGGATACCGAGATCGACTTTACCGAACAGGGTGGCCTGATGTGGGGCGAGCATGCCGTGGGCAAGCTGGTCTCGGGCGCTGATCCGTTGAAACCCGAAGTGACCGCCTTTGTCGATGACGAGGCTGGCGCGGACGTGGCGCAGAAGGTCCAGCGCCGTCTGCAGCACTTCATCGACCGCAAGATCGCGGCCCTGTTCGAACCGCTGCTGGCAATGAGCCAGGACGAGGCTTTGCCCGCACAGGCACGTGGCTTTGCGTTCCAGCTGGTCGAAAACTTTGGCATCATCCCGCGCGGCCAGGTCGCCGACGAGGTGAAGGCTCTGGATCAGGACGCGCGCGGTACGCTGCGCAAGCATGGCGTGCGTTTTGGTCAGTTCACCATCTTCATGCCGCTTCTGCTGAAACCCGCGCCGACCCGTCTGCGTCTGGTTCTGTGGTCGCTGTCCAAGGGGCTGCAAGATTTCCCCGAGGCGCCGCCGCCCGGTCTGGTGACCGTGCCTGCGCTGGAAGGCATGCCCGACGGCTTCTTCGCCATGTCCGGCTATCGCGCCGCAGGTGAACGTGCGATCCGCATCGACATGCTGGAGCGTCTGGCAGATATGCTGCGCGCCGAAGATAGCCGTGGCGGTTTCGAGGCCAAGGCGGACATGCTGTCGATCACCGGCATGACGCTGGAGCAATTCGCCGACCTGATGCAGGGTCTGGGCTACAACGCCGACAAGGGCGAGCGCGAGAAGGTCAAGGCGACCCCCGCAGAAGCCCTGACAGAAGCCCCGGCTGCTGAAGCCGCCCCGGAGGCTGCTGCCGAAGAAACGCCCGAGATTGCAG
This sequence comes from Thalassovita sp., assembly GCF_965218685.1. GTDB lineage: Bacteria > Pseudomonadota > Alphaproteobacteria > Rhodobacterales > Rhodobacteraceae > Thalassobius. The sequence continues at coordinate 2,106,252 of NZ_OZ244657.1, forward strand.
AAGAACCCTCTGCCGAAGCGCCCGAGGCCTCAGAGCCCGCCGCTGAAGAGCCCGCAGCCTCGACCGAGCCAGAGATGGAAGTGTTCTTTACCTTCACCTGGGGTGGACGCCGCCAGGGCGGTAATCGTCAGCGCGGCGATCGTCCTCAGGGTAAACAGGGCGACCGTCCCCGCGGCGAGCGCAAGGGAGGCAAACCGCGCCGTGATGGCAAAGGTGGACGTGATCAGGGTCGCGGTAAGGCCAAGACCTTTGAATCCCGCCCGCCCAAGAAAGAAAAGCCGATTGACCCCGACAACCCCTTTGCAGCAGCGCTGATGGGGCTGAAAGACAACAGCTGATCGCGGCTCGATGACCTTGGCCGTATCAAAGCTGCGCGTAGACAAATGGTTGTGGTTCGCGCGTTTTTATAAAACGCGCGGGCTGGCCAGTTCACAGGTGACAGGCGGGCACATCCGCGTGAACGGCTCTAAGATCGCCAAAGCCTCGTTCGGGGTGACGGCGGGCGACGTGCTGACCTTGCCGCAAGGCAATCAGATTCGCGTGGTCAAGGTTTTGCAGCTTGGAACACGGCGCGGCCCTGCGCCCGAGGCCCAAACACTGTACGAAGATTTGACCGAACCCAAGGAAGACATCCCAAAGTCGCCCAAATTTGAAGGCAAAGGACGCCCAACCAAGCGGGACAGGCGAATGATCGACCTTGGTCGCGCTGGGGAACTTGAATGATCAAGGCCATTGTTCTAGCTAGGGCCAGACAAAATGATGGAAGAGAATTATGACTTACGTCGTCATCGATAACTGCATCGCTTGCAAATATACGGACTGCGTCGAAGTGTGCCCGGTGGATTGTTTTTACGAAGGTGAAAACATGCTGGTGATCCATCCCGATGAGTGTATCGACTGCGGCGTGTGCGAGCCCGAATGCCCTGCCGATGCCATCCGTCCGGACACTGAACCGGATATGGAAAAATGGGTCGAATTTAACCGCAAATACTCGGAAGCCTGGCCGGTCATCGTGTCCAAGAAGGACCCCATGCCGGGCTATGAAGAGAAAGACGGCGAAACCGACAAGGTGACCAAGTATTTCTCGGAAGCGCCGGGCGAAGGCGGCTAAGGCCGATTCGCCATTTGGTTCCACTGCGGGGCCTTTGACTGTTGAATATGATCAAAAGCCCTTATTCCTAAGGGCTTTTCTGCAATGCAGCCCCGGTGTTTCAGTAGGGCGCATTTTGTGGTATCATGAACGTTATATGACGAAGATCACTTGATATCTGGCCTTCGCGCTGCTGCCCATTGGGGGCTTTGCGAAATCAAACAAACTGACGAGGCGACGTATTGCCTCGCCGGTTCTTTTGTCGCCTGAAGAAAGTGATCCTTGCAAGGAAGGATTGCATGAGCAAAGCGAAGAAATCGGCATTCAGCCCGAACGAGTACGTAGTCTATCCGGCCCACGGTGTTGGTCAGATCGTGTCCATCGAAGAGCAAGAGATCGCCGGCATCCAGTTGGAGCTGTTCGTGATCTCGTTCGAAAAGGACAAGATGACCCTGCGTGTCCCCACCAACAAGGCGCTTGAAATTGGCATGCGTTCGCTGTCCTCGCCTGACGTGGTCAGCCAGGCCATGAAAACGCTGAAAGGCAAGGCCAAGGTCAAACGCGCGATGTGGTCGCGCCGCGCGCAGGAATATGAACAGAAGATCAACTCGGGTGATCTGATAGCGATTGCCGAGGTCGTGCGCGACCTGCACCGCACTGACGATCAGCGCGAGCAGAGCTATTCGGAGCGTCAACTGTACGAGGCCGCCCTGGAGCGTCTGACCCGTGAAGTGGCTGCGGTTTCGGGCGCAGACGAGGGTGATGCTGCCAAGCAGGTTGATGAGGTTCTGATGGGCCGCGCAGCCTGAGTTAGCGCGACAAACGAATGACGGAAATGGCGCCTTCGGGCGCCATTTTTCTTGCGCAACTGTCAGCAGACGCAGCAGCGCCGCGGTGGCAGAGTTCTGAATTTTCAGGAAGATTTCGAATTGGAGCGGGCGAGGCGATTCGAACGCCCGACCCTAACCTTGGCAAGGTTATGCTCTACCCCTGAGCTACGCCCGCACCATTTCGTGAGGCGGTTAATAAGAAAATGGGGCGGGTCCCGCAAGGGAAAACGACACGAAATCCTGAAAAAATTGTGGATATTTTTCGGGGGGATAGACGGCGATTTTCGGGCATTTAAAACGAAAAAACGCGGCCGAGGCCGCGTTTTTCGTGTTCCCTGTGAAGGGAAGTTTGGAGCGGGCGAGGCGATTCGAACGCCCGACCCTAACCTTGGCAAGGTTATGCTCTACCCCTGAGCTACGCCCGCTTCCTTGGGTGAGGCGTGAAATATTCCGTATCGCCGGGGGGTTCAAGAAGAAAATCACGGTTTAATGAAAAAATATCGAGGCCCATGGGCAGGGGGCTGCGGCCATGAAAAAAGGCGCGCCGGTTGGGCGCGCCTTTGCGTTGTTTGTCGGGCTTGCGGCCAGATTACTCCAGCTCGATCAGCAGGTCCTTGGCGTCGATCTGAGCGCCGGGGCTGACGTGCAGCGCCTTGATGGTGCCAGCGCGTTCTGCGTGAATGCCGGTCTCCATCTTCATGGCTTCGATGGTCAGAAGCAGATCGCCCTCGGTGACTTGCTGGCCGACCGAAACCCCAACCGAGGCCACAACGCCGGGCATGGGCGCGCCGATGTGGTTCTCATTGCCGACCTCGGCTTTGGGCCGCGCGGCGGTCGAGGACTTGATCAGACGGTTCGGCACGCGGATCACACGCGGTTGACCGTTGAGCTCAAAGAACACTTTAACCTCGCCGTTTTCATCGGTTTCGCCGATGGCTTGCAGACGAATCTCCAGTGTTTTGCCCGGGTCGATCTCAGCCGAGATTTCCTCGCGCGGCTCCATCCCGTAGAAGAACGTTTTGGTCGGCAGGGTGCGCACGGGACCGTATTGGCGATGACGACCCATGTAGTCCAGGAAGACCTTGGGATACATGAGGTACCCGTTCAGGTCCTCGTCATCGATCTCCATTCCCTCCAGCTCGGCGCTTACCTTGGCACGCTCTGCCTCGAGATCCACGGGGGGCAGGTGCTTGCCGGGGCGCTCGGTGTTGGGGGCTTCGTCCTTCAACACCTTTTTCAAGATGGTGTCGGGGAACCCACCCGGAGGCTGGCCCAGGTTGCCGCGCATCATGTCGACGACGCTGTCAGGGAAGGCCACTTCCTTGTCAGGGTTTTCCACGTCATCGCGGGTCAGGTTCTGGCTGACCATCATCAGCGCCATGTCGCCAACCACCTTGGAGGACGGCGTCACCTTGACGATATCGCCGAACATCTTGTTGACCTCGGCATAGGTGTGGGCGACCTCGTGCCAGCGATCCTCAAGCCCCAAAGAGCGTGCCTGCGCCTTGAGGTTGGTGAACTGGCCACCGGGCATCTCGTGCAGGTATACCTCAGAGGCGGGGGCAGCCAGGCCACTTTCGAACGCGACGTATTGCGCGCGCACCTGTTCCCAATAGTCGCTGATCTGGCGCACCTTGCCGATGTCCAGACCAGTGTCGCGATCGGTGTGGGCCAGCGCTTCGACGATCGAGCCCAGACAGGCCTGCGAGGTCCCGCCACTGAACGCATCCATCGCCGCGTCCGCCGCATCCACGCCCGCATCGGCCGCGGCCAGAATGGTGGCGCCAGCGATGCCGCTGGTGTCGTGGGTGTGGAAATGCACGGGGATGGACAGCTCTTCTTTCAAAGCCTTCACCAGCACGCGGGCTGCGGCGGGTTTCAGCAGGCCGGCCATGTCTTTCAGACCCAGAACATGGGCGCCAGCGGCCTCCAGTTCCTTGGCCATGCCGACATAGTATTTCAGGTCATACTTGGCGCGGTCCGGGTCCAGAATGTCACCGGTATAGCAGATCGTGCCTTCGCAGATCTTGCCGCTTTCCACGACCGCATCCATGGCAACGCGCATGTTTTCAACCCAGTTCAGGCTGTCGAACACGCGGAAGACATCCACGCCGGTGACGGCCGCCTGGCGCACGAATTCCCGCACGACGTTGTCGGGATAGTTTGTGTAACCCACGCCGTTGCTGGCGCGCAGCAGCATCTGAGTCAGCACGTTGGGCATGGCGGAGCGCAGATCTCGCAGACGCTGCCACGGACATTCCTGCAAGAAGCGATAGGCCACATCAAACGTGGCCCCGCCCCAGCATTCCACGCTGAACAGTTGCGGCAGGTTGGCCGCATAGGCCGGCGCCACGCGGATCATGTCGATCGAGCGCATGCGGGTGGCCAGCAGCGATTGGTGCCCGTCGCGCATGGTGGTGTCGGTCAGCAGCAGTTGCTTTTGATCCAACATCCAGTCGGCCACGGCCTTGGCGCCTTTTTCTTCCAGCAGGGTGCGCGTGCCAGGCTGGATGACCTCGGCCTTGGCGGGGGGCTTGGGCAGGCGTACCTCGGCCGGTTTGGCACGGCCTTGGGTTTCCGGGTGCCCGTTCACGCTGATGTCGGCGATATAGGTCAGCACCTTGGTGCCCCGGTCACGGCGCTGATCGAACTTGAACAGCTCGGGCGTCGTGTCGATGAACTTGGTGGTGTATTCGTTCGACAGGAAGGTCGGGTGCTTCAGCAGGTTTTCCACGAATGCGATGTTGGTGGAAACGCCGCGAATACGGAATTCGCGCAGCGCCCGATCCATCCGCGAGATCGCAGCCTCGGGCGTTTGGGCGTGGGCGGTGACCTTGACCAGCAGGCTGTCATAGTAGCGCGTGATCACCCCGCCCGCATAAGCCGTGCCGCCGTCCAGACGAATGCCCATGCCGGTCGCCGAACGATAAGCGGTCAGGCGGCCGTAATCGGGGATGAAGTTGTTCTGCGGGTCCTCGGTGGTGATCCGGGTTTGCAGAGCGTGTCCATTCAGGCGGATTTCCGACTGGTCGTTTTTGCCGGTGGCCTCGGCCAGAGGTTTGCCCTCGGCAATCTTGATCTGAGCCTGTACGATGTCGATGCCGGTCACTTCTTCGGTGACGGTGTGTTCGACCTGCACGCGCGGGTTGACTTCGATGAAATAGAACTTGCCGCTGTCCATATCCATCAGGAATTCGACGGTGCCCGCGCATTCATAGTTCACATGGGCGCAAATCCGGCGGCCAAGCTCGCAAATCTCGTCGCGCTGATCTTGCGTCAGATAGGGCGCGGGCGCGCGCTCGACGACCTTTTGATTGCGGCGCTGGACCGAGCAGTCACGCTCCCACAGGTGGTAGATTTCGCCGTGCTGGTCGCCAAGGATCTGTACCTCGACGTGGCGGGCGCGGATGATCATCTTTTCCAGATAGCCTTCGCCGTTGCCAAAGGCGGCTTCGGCCTCACGGCGGCCTTCCAGAACCTTCTCTTCCAGCTCGTCTTCGCTCATGATCGGGCGCATGCCGCGACCACCGCCACCCCAAGAAGCTTTCAGCATCAGCGGATAGCCAACCTCGGTGGCCTCTTTCTTGATTGCCGCCATGTCATCGCCCAGAACCTCGGTGGCGGGGATGACGGGCACACCGGCCTCGATCGCCACGCGGCGGGCGCTGGCCTTGTCCCCCAGGGCGCGCATGGTTGCCGCTTTTGGACCGATAAAGGTGATGCCGTTCGCGGCGCAGGCGTCCACGAAATCGGGGTTTTCAGACAGCAGGCCATAGCCCGGATGAATCGCGTCTGCGCCGCTTTCCTTGGCGACGCGGATGATCTCGTCGATCGACAGATACGCGGCCACGGGGCCCATCCCTTCGCCGATCCGGTAAGCCTCGTCCGCTTTGAAGCGGTGCAGGCCCAGCTTGTCTTCTTCGGCATAGACCGCGACGGTCTTTTTGCCCAGCTCGTTCGCCGCCCGCATGACGCGGATTGCGATCTCACCCCTGTTGGCGATCAGGATTTTTTGAAAATCAGGCATCAGAAGGCTCCCCTTGTTGGCATCTGTCCTGGTTAAGGATGCGTATTGCTAACGTTTCGCTGCAACGCGGCGCAATACCTAGTCGTACGGAGTTCGTTAGATTTCTGTAACATTCGATGTCAATTCTGACAGAATTCCAACGGCTTGCTGGCAATAAAAACGGTATTAATAAAAAATAACGATAAATATAAGTACCCGAGAGCGCTCTTTAGGTCGTGCCCTCAACGTGGTCAAAGGCTCAAATTGGCGCCAACATATCTGAATGAGGTACGAATCGCGTCAATCGCCCCGAAAGCTCGATCAGGGACGTTGTCCCAAGCTGACCCATGTTGGCCAGCAGATCGCGGCGCAGAATATCGATCAGATGCGCGGGGCCATCGGCACCCAAGGCCCCCAAGGCATAGTGCCAGGCCCGCCCCATCATCACCAAATCCGCCCCCAAGGCGAGGGCGCGGCATATGTCCAGACCTCCCTCGATCCCGCTGTCAAAGACTATCGGCAGCTGCGTGGCGGCGCGGATCGCAGGCAGCACCTCGATGCTTGCAGGCGCGGCGTCGAACTGGCGACCAGCGTGATTGCTGACCCAGATGCCGTCTACACCCGCTGACTCCAGCCGAGGGACGTCACGCACGTCCAGCACGCCCTTGACCACCAGCGGTCCGTCCCATTCATCACGCAACGCCTGCAGATAGTCCCAATCGGGCGAGGTGCGCAGCATGTACCCCGCATGTTCAGTTGAGCTCAGCCCCGTCACCTCGGCGGCATAACTATCGATCAGCCGCATCCGGGGCATTCCGTGTTTCAAAGTCCCAAACGCCCAGGCCGGACAGGACGCCACCTGTGCCAAAAGACGGGGCGTCAGCTTGGGCGGGCTTGTCAGCCCCGAACGTGTCTGCCGTTCGCGCCGGCTGGCCACGGGGACGTCGACGGTCAGCACCAGCACGCGGAACCCGGCATCGCGCGCCCGTTTCAGCATGTCCGACCGGATCGAGGGATCGCGCGGCGGATAGACCTGGAACCACCCATTGCCGTTCAGGCAATCGGCCACGTCTTCGGGGGTGCGGCTGGCGACGGTGGACAGCCCATAAGGAATGCCGCTGCGCGTTGCCTCGGCCGCCAGCAGACGTTCCGCATCGGGCCAGAACAGGCCTGACATCCCAACCGGACTGACCCCGAATGGCAGGGGATGGGTTTGCCCAAACAGATCAACCGACAGGTCTGGCGTGATCTCTCCGTGCAGGATCGAGGGCATCATCAACACCTCGTCCAGCTTGGCGCGGTTGCGGGCCTGCGTGGCCTCGGTTCCGGTGGCGCTGTCCAGGTATTCGAACACGAAGCTGGGCACCCGTTTGCGTGCACGCGCCTTCAGATCCAGGATCGCAGGGTATTTCTGATGCAGGTCCATGTGGCGTATTTGGGCGTGCGATGCGCCGAATGTCCAGCGCCGGGATGATCGGGCAGACCGCGAAATATGTGTGAACATAGGGGGAACAACACTTTATCTTGCGTCGTTGTGGCGCTAGATTGCCCCTCATGAGTCACTTTGATGAAAACGATGCCTTCGAGGGCGCCTCTTTGTCCCAGCGTGCCATGGCAGCGCGCCCGATGCCCTATCTGGACGAGCTGAACCCGGCCCAACGCGCTGCGGTCGAAGCGCTGGATGGCCCCGTGTTGATGCTGGCGGGGGCGGGTACGGGCAAGACCAAGGCCCTGACCACGCGCATCGTACATCTTATGAACACCGGCCGCGCCCAGCCGAACGAGATTCTGGCTGTGACTTTCACCAACAAGGCCGCGCGCGAGATGAAAAACCGCGTGGGTGGGATGCTGGGCCACGCCGCCGAGGGGATGCGGTGGCTGGGGACGTTTCACTCGATTTGTGTGAAGCTGTTGCGCCGCCATGCCGAGCTGATCAGTGTGGATGTTGAAGCGCCGCAAGGAGGCGTGGAACGCTCTTTGCACCTGAAGTCCAACTTCACCATTCTGGATACGGACGATCAGGTTAGGCTGCTGAAACAGCAGATCCGCGCCAACAACATTGACGAAAAACGCTGGCCGCCGCGGCAACTGGCCTCGATCATCGACAATTGGAAAAACCGCGCGTGGACGCCCGAACAGGTGCCGGCCGCTGAAGCAAGTGCCTTTAACAATCGCGGCACCGAGCTCTATGACCAGTACCAGCGCCGCCTGATCGAGCTGAACGCGGTGGATTTCGGGGATCTCTTGCTCCACATGGTCACGATTTTCCAGAAACATGACGACATTCTGGAACGTTACCGCCATTGGTTCCGCTACATTCTGGTGGACGAATATCAGGACACCAACGTGGCCCAATACCTGTGGCTGCGGCTGCTGGCGGGCGGGCACAAAAACATCTGCTGCGTGGGCGATGATGACCAGTCTATCTATGGCTGGCGCGGCGCCGAAGTGGGCAATATCCTGCGGTTTGAAAAGGATTTTCCGGGAGCCGAGGTGATCCGGCTGGAGCAGAACTATCGCTCGACCCCTCATATTTTGGCCGCGGCCGCCAACGTCATCAAGGGCAACGAGGGGCGTCTTGGCAAAACCCTGTGGACTGAAGCGGAAGAGGGCGAAAAGGTCCGTCTGATGGGGCTTTGGGACGGCGAGGCCGAGGCGATCTGGGTCGGTGACGAGATTGAATCGCTACAGCGCGGCACCCGTGGATTGCGGCCTTACGGTCTGGATCAGATGGCGATCCTTGTCCGCGCGTCGCACCAGATGCGCGCGTTCGAGGACCGGTTCCTGACCATCGGGCTGCCTTATCGCGTGATCGGCGGGCCGCGATTCTATGAACGGATGGAGATCCGCGATGCCATGGCCTATTTCCGGGTCGTGACCTCGCCCAGCGATGATCTGGCGTTTGAGAGGATCGTGAACACCCCCAAGCGCGGCCTTGGCGACAAGGCACAGCAGACCATTCAGGCGGTCGCGCGTGCAAATGGTGTACCCCTGCTTGAGGGGGCACGGCTGGCACTTGCAGACGGACTGATCAAAGGCAAGGGCGGTGCGAATCTGCGCCAGTTGGTTGACGATTTGGGGCGCTGGAACGCGATGACACGGGGGCCGATTCTGGCTTTCGAGGATACAGGTGACGACGTGCTTGACGACGGTGCCGCGCAGCCTCAGTTTGCCGACCCCGAGGTCTCGCACGTGGAACTGGCCCAGATCATTCTGGACGAATCCGGTTACACCACCATGTGGCAGAACGATAAGACACCCGAGGCACCGGGCCGCCTGGAGAACCTCAAGGAACTGGTCAAGGCCCTGGAACAGTTCGAAAATCTGCAAGGCTTCCTGGAGCATGTCAGCCTGATCATGGACAATGAACAGGGGGATGACGGTGCCAAAGTCAGCATCATGACGCTGCACGCCGCCAAGGGCCTTGAATTCCCGGTGGTCTTTCTGCCGGGGTGGGAGGATGGGCTGTTCCCCTCGCAGCGCAGCATGGACGAATCCGGCTTGAAGGGCCTCGAGGAAGAGCGTCGTCTTGCCTATGTGGGCATCACGCGGGCCGAAGAGCTATGCACCATCACCTTCACCAGCAATCGGCGGGTGTTTGGGCAGTGGCAGTCGCAGTTGCCGTCGCGTTTCGTCGATGAACTGCCCGAGGATCATGTTGAGGTCTTAACCCCTCCGGGGCTTTATGGCGGTGGTTTCGGCGCAGCGCGGCCCTCGTCGGGGGTGGAAACACGCGCGGCGGAGGCAGACGGGTATGATTCTCCGGGGTGGCGCAGAATGCAGGAGCGTTCGTCTCGGCGGCCGGTTAGTCAGCCGCGCGAAAGCCGCAACATGACGATCGACGCGACAGCAGTGGCGTCATTTGACATCGGCGCGCGCGTTTTCCATCAGAAATTCGGCTATGGCCAAGTGATGGATGTAGAAGGCGACAAGCTGGATATCGAGTTTGACAAGGCAGGCCGCAAGCGCGTAGTCGCGCGGTTTGTCACCTCGCAGGACGACATTCCGTTTTAAATCACAAAACGCGTCAAGCAATTGTACGGGCCCCTGACAGGGCGCCCGTCGGTTCCGCGTGTCCAGATTTTGCATGTCCTGAAATAGAAAACGGCGGCACCCAGGGAGGAGGAGAGGGTGCCGCCGTCTTATCAACGACCCACCCAGGGAGGAGGAGAGGGCGGTCGTATTATGGTCAAGGATGCGGCGACCTCTAGGGAGGAGGAGAAGAGATCGCCGCTCTTGACAACGATGGGAACCAAGGGAGGAGGAGGGCCCATCGTATTCTGTTGTAAGTGCGGCGATCCCCAGGGAGGAGGAGAGGAGATCGCCGCTCTTAGTTACGAAACCCTCAGGGAGGAGGAAGAGGGGTCCGTATCTGTGTGGGCTTTGCGGCCCGAATTAGGTGCGGTGACATCAGGGAGGAGGAGAGATGCCACCGCTGTTCCAGAAACCCCAGGGAGGAGGAGAGGGGTTCCCGAACCGTTGTTCTTAGTGCGCGTCGTAGACGTGCTCGTATGCGACCGACCGGATCTGAGCGCGGCACAGGCCAAGGTCACGCAGTTCTGCGTTGCTCAGGGCGGCCAGTTCGTTCAGCGTGCTACGGTAAGTCTTGTACCGGGCGTAACGCGCGCCCAGGTTTTTGATCAGGGCGGCGAAACGATCAGTGATGCCGTGCGGGGCATTTTGGATGTCTGATGCGTAAGCCATAATGTTTCTCGTCTTGTTCGTGTTCGTCAGCGTTTCCTGTGCTGATGGGTCTAATTTAGAATATTGCTGCATCTGCACAATACCTTTTGCTGCATTGCAGCTATGCATGAGATGCATAAGTATTGCTGACCTATCGTAAGCTTCCATACCAAATGTGGAAACTGGGTATCCGGCAGGTTTCTGAACAATCCCCATGTCACGATTCATTTTGGGGCTTGTTTCCTGCCCCAAATACATCACCTATTGCGTCGACTTTTTGACAGGAGGCCCAGATGGCAGTCACGCGCGACCAGATAGAGAAGGCGCTTGCCCAGATACAGATCCCAGGTGGGGGCACGCTGATGTCTCGGGAATTCATGCGCGCTTTGCATATCGACGGGCAAAGCGTCTCGTTCGTGATCGAGGCCCCGAACGCTCAGGCTGCCCAGGCGCTGGGTCCGGTGCGTGATCAGGCCGAGGCCGCCGTGCAGGCCTTGCCCGGTGTTTCGAAGGTGATGGTCGCGCTGACAGCCCACGGGCCCGCGGCCCCGCAAAAGCCGGCGCCAAACCTGAAAATAGGTGGTCACCCCACACCGCAGGCCGGCCCGACCAAGCCCGATGGTATCGATAAGATCATCGTCGTCGGCTCGGGCAAGGGGGGCGTGGGCAAATCCACGGTTTCGTCGAACCTGGCCGTCGCACTGGCCAAGCAGGGGCGCAAAGTTGGCCTGCTGGATGCCGATATCTATGGCCCCTCTCAGCAGCGGATGATGGGCACGACCAAACGCGCGGCCAGCCCGGATGGCAAGGTAATCACCCCGCTGCACAACCACGGAGTCACGCTGATGTCGATCGGCATGATGATGGATCCGGACAAGGCGGTGATCTGGCGTGGGCCGATGCTGATGGGGGCGTTGCAGCAGATGCTGGGCCAGGTTGAATGGGGGCAGCTGGACGTCTTGATCATCGATCTGCCGCCCGGCACAGGTGATATCCAGCTCAGCCTGTGTCAGAAAACGCTCCTTGACGGTGCCATCGTCGTTTCGACCCCACAGGACGTGGCGCTGATTGATGCGCGCAAGGCAATCGACATGTTCGATAAGCTGAAAACCCCCGTGCTGGGCCTGATCGAGAACATGTCTGTCTATCACTGCCCCAATTGCGGGCACGAGGCGCATATCTTCGGTCACGGCGGTGTCGCGGACGAGGCAGACAGGCTGGGCGTGCCGTTGCTGGCGCAGCTGCCGATTGATCTGGACACGCGTCTGGCTGGGGACGCGGGCACGCCGATTGCCACCGGGGACAGCCCGATGGCGCAGGCCTATGCTCAGCTGGCCGAAGGGCTGATCAAGGGCGGCATGGCCTGACCTCGAACGGCTTGGATCACATGTAGGCCCGATCCAAGGATGATCTGGGACGGCATGGTACTTTTGGGATCTTACGGGAATTCCGGCGCGCCCGGCCTCTGGTTTCAGGGGGCGGGCGCGAATCACTTCGGCTGAAATCGGCGTGAGCTCTGATAAATCCCGGCGAAACCATGGGAATGCGCTGGGAATTCGCGGGAACTGGGTGGAATTTCGCGGACTCTTGGCCTCATCGGCTTCGATCTTCACCAAAATCGTCAAAAAAATTCAGATCCGTCCGGGAAAAGAGGGTGAGGGTTTCTGACACTATATGTAGTGGCAGTGATTCTCTTCTTGTCAAATTGTGCTTGAAAACCTTCGGAAAACTGTGACTCGAACCGATTCCCATAGGGGTGAGTTCAGGAGTCATGTGGGAATATCCCTCGAATTCCTGTTGATTTCCATGAATTCCCATGGCATCCATAGTTCATCGAATGAGAACGGGCACAGGGGCAACAAGACCCCGAACCAAAATAATAAAAAGCAGGTTTCATACAGGCTCCGCTTTCATCGAACCAAGAGATCCGGCGCGCGGGCGAGCAGACATCCCCCCAGGTGGCGCGTGCAGCTGGACACACCCCGCAAAGCGGGACGAGGGCGGCGAATTGGGCAGTGGCAGCAGCTCAATTCGCCGTTTTCCGTAAAAAGCCCGGCAACGGGTTGGGACAGGTAAAGGAGCGCCGCTTTGGCCGGCATGTTCATAGGCGAGCACACCTTCAAGGTGGACGGAAAGGGACGCGTGTCGATCCCTGCCGATTTTCGTCATGAACTTACCGAGGGCGACCCGATGGCCGCCAGCACTGGCCGTCCCCGCATGGTGATCGTCTATGGTCACACCACTCAGAAACAACTGACTGTTTACACATTCGACGGCTTCAAAGCGCTGGCCGAAGATATTCGTGCTTTGCCGCGTGGTTCGAAGCGCCGCAAGATCATGGAACGCATGATCCTGAACCTGGCGCGCACCACCGAGCTGGATGGCGATGGCCGTTTCGTTCTGCCGCAGATGCTGCGCGACAAGATCGCGCTGGACGGCACCGCCTATTTCGCCGGCATGGGCGAAACCTTCGAGATTTGGAAACCCGAAACATTCGACGAAGAAAACGCCCAGTTCGCTGAGGACTGGGTCGAGGAAATGGGCCCCGGGGCCGACCCGCTGGCCCTGCTGGACGAATTGGGGGATGACTGATGTCTGACGCCGATAACCCTCATATTCCTGTACTTCTGCGGCCGCTTCTCAAAGCGGTCGCGCCTGTCTCTGGGGTTTGGTTGGACGGCACTTTTGGTGCAGGTGGATACACGCGTGGACTGTTGGCGGCAGGTGCGGACAAGGTGATCGGCGTAGATCGCGACCCATTGGCGTTTGAAATGGCCGCGCCTTGGATTGGCGAGTATGGCGACCGGCTGGAGCTGGTTCAGGGCGTGTTCTCTAAGCTGGACGAATACGCCAGCGATCTGGACGGTGTCGTGTTGGATCTGGGTGTCAGTTCGATGCAGCTGGACCTTGCTGAGCGTGGCTTTTCCTTCATGAAGGACGGCCCGCTGGACATGCGGATGAGCCAGTCTGGCCCCACCGCTGCCGACATCGTGAACACCGCCTCGGAATCCGAGCTGGCCGACATCCTGTTTACCTTTGGCGAAGAACGCGCCAGCCGCCGCATAGCGCGCGCGATCGTCAATGACCGCGAGACGCAGCCCTTTACCACGACACTGCAATTGGCAGGGCTGATCGAACGTCTGTTGCCGCGCAAAAAACCGGGTCAGTCACACCCCGCGACCCGCAGCTTTCAGGCGCTGCGTATCGCAGTGAACGCCGAGTATGACGAGCTGATCGGGGGGCTAGAGGCCGCCGAACGCGCGCTCAAACCCGGCGGAAAACTGGCCGTGGTCACGTTTCACTCGATCGAAGACCGCATGGTCAAACGATTCTTTCAATCCCGTGCCGGGGTGTCTGGGGGCAATCGCTATGCGCCTCAGGCTCAGGAAGAACCCGCACAGTTTCAACAAGTTAGCCGCAAGGCCATCGGTCCCGACGATCAAGAGCTTGAAGAAAACCCCCGCTCGCGCAGCGCCAAGCTGCGGGTGGGAATTCGCACCGATGCACCAGCAGGCGAGACGGATCGCAAGAAGCTGGGAATGCCCATGCTGGCAAAGGGGAAACGGTAATGCGTAGTTTGCTTTTTGTTCTGACCGCCCTTGCTGTCATCGGATCGGCCTTCTGGGCGTATCACGAAAATTATAAGACACAGGCCGCACTGGACCGCGCGGACGAACTGCACCGCCAGATCGCGCAATCGCGCGCTCGTTTGGGGATGTTGCGCGCCGAATGGGCCTATTTGAACCGCCCTGACCGCCTGCGAGAGCTGGCCGTCATTAACTATGAACGGCTCGAACTGATGGTCTTTTCACCCACGCAATTCGGGCGTGTCGATCAGGTCGCGTATCCGTCCGAGGATCCCCTGGCGCGGGTTGCGAACTCGGTTGAGGTAAGAGGGCAGCAATGATCCGCACACCGCTTCGACCTCTGGCCCGCATTCTGGATGCCCGCAGCAAGGGTGAAAATCCCGACGCGATCGAGCGTGAAAACATCCGGCTGCGCCACGAACAGATGCGCGACAAGGCGCGTGCGCGCGCCGAAAGCCGCTTGCTGATTCTGGCGCTTGCGTTTTTCTGCGCCTATGCGGTGATCGGGCTGCGGATGGGGGTTCTGGCCTCAAGCGAACCAACCGAGCCGCGCGCCAGTGTGGCAGGCGCGGACATTCGGGCGCAGCGGGCCGACATCGTGGACCGTCAGGGCCGAATTCTGGCAACGAATATCGAGACTTACTCGCTTTACGCCAAGCCTCAGGTGATGATCGAACCCGAGCGCGCCGCCCGTGAACTGGCCCAGATGTTCCCCGAGATGACCGAGGAAAAGCTGCTGAAGCAATTCACCGGCAAGCGCAAATTCCTGTGGCTGCGTCGCAAGCTAAGCCCCGAGCAAAAGCAGGCGGTGCATGATATTGGCGAACCCGGGCTGCTGTTCGGCCCGCGCGAGATGCGCCTGTATCCCAACGGCAAGCTGGCCGCGCATGTGCTGGGTGGGGCCAGCTTTGGCGTAGAAGACGTGAACGCCGCCGAGGTAATCGGCGTGGCCGGGGTCGAGCGGATGTTCGACGAGCAGCTGCGCGATCCGGCGCGCGCGGACAAGCCTTTGCAGCTGTCGCTGGACCTGGCCGTTCAGGACGCGGCCGAGCGTGTTTTGTATGGCGGAATGCGCCTGATGAATGCCAAGGGCGCCGCGGCCGTGCTGATGGATGTGCATACGGGCGAGGTTATCTCGTTGGTTTCCTTGCCGGATTTCGACCCAAATGACCGTCCGCGCCCGCCGACCAAGGGGCACGCCGCTGATAGCCCGTTGTTCAACCGCGCGGTACAGGGCGTGTACGAACTGGGCTCGACCTTCAAGATTTTCACCACCGCCCAGGCGTTGGAACTGGGCCTGGTCAACCCTATGACCGAGATCGACACTCGCGGTCCCTTGCGTTGGGGCAAGCACCGGATTCGCGACTTCCACAATTACGGTCCCAAGCTGACAACGACCAAGGTGATCGTGAAATCCTCGAATATCGGGACGGCACGTATCGCCCAGATGATCGGGGTGGATCGGCAGAAGGATTTCTTGGGTCGTCTGGGGTTTTTCAAGCCAACTCCGCTTGAGATCACCGAGGCCAGCGGCGGCACCCCGCTGCTTCCGCCCAACTGGTCCGAGCTTTCGACCATGACCATTTCTTATGGGCACGGGCTGTCGGCCACGCCCCTGCACCTTGCGTCGGGCTATGCGGCGATCGCCAATGGCGGCTTCCAAGTTTCACCGACTGTTCTGCGCCAGGATGGCCCGCGTCACGGAAATCGCGTGATCTCGGCCCAGGCGGCCGAAGCCTCGCGCTATATGCTGCGCAAAGTGGTCACCGAAGGCACCGCAAGCTTTGGCGAGGTCGAAGGCTATGGCGTTGCGGGCAAAACCGGGACTGCCGACAAGCCCAAGGAAAACGGCGGTGGCTACTATGACGACAAGGTCATCGCTACATTCGCAAGCATGTTCCCCGTGGATGATCCCAAGTATGTTCTGGTGGTGACGCTGGACGAACCGGTCGACACCACCGGCCCCGAGCCGCGCCGCACCGCCGGTTGGACTGCCGTACCCGTCGCGGCCGAGATTATCCGCCGTGTCGCGCCCATGCTGGGGCTGCGTCCTTCGATTGAACCCGAGGGCCGGGCTGATATAACGCTGACATCGAATTAAGCCGGGGACAAACTCGGGAAAGGCGCGAACATGTCAGGGCAGCATAAATCACTTTCCGAGCTGGGGCTGACCGCGCAGGCCGGACGCGATGCCGTGATTACGGGGGTTGCCGTGGACAGCCGCGAGGTAGCGCCGGGGTTTCTGTTTGCAGCTTTGCCAGGCACGGCCGAGCATGGCGCCAAGTATATCGCCTCGGCGCTGGAATATGGGGCCACCGCCATTCTGACCGATACCGAGGGCGCCCGTTTGGCCGCTGACGTCTTGGAAATGTCGGATGCCGCGCTGGTCGTTGCCGAGGATCCTCGCCAAACTCTTGCTTTTAGTGCCGCGCTTTGGTTCGGCGCCCAGCCGCCAGTGATGATTGCCGTGACAGGCACGAACGGGAAAACTTCGGTGTCGACCTTCACGCGGATGATCTGGGCTGAACTGGGTCATGACGCCGTTAACCTTGGCACCACCGGCGTCGAGGGGGCATTCCAGGCCCCTCTGGCTCACACCACCCCCGAGCCGATCACCCTGCACCGGATGCTGTCTCGCGTCGTCCATTCGGGTGTGACCCACGCCGCGATGGAGGCCTCCTCGCACGGGCTTGCGCAACGTCGTCTGGACGGAGTTCATCTGCGCGCGGCGGGCTTTACTAATTTCACGCAGGACCACCTGGATTATCACAAGACGTTCCAGGAATATTTCGATGCCAAGGCTGGCCTGTTCGACCGTGTCCTGTCCGAGGACGGCGTCGCCGTGATCAACATCGACGATTCTCGCGGGGAAGATATGGCCCGTATCGCTGGCACACGGGGACAGGCGGTTCTGACGGTTGGCCGCAGCGAAAAGGCGCGTCTGCGCCTGCTGGGGCAGCGGTTCGAGGCAACGGGCCAGCAAATCCGCTTTTCCTATGAAGAAAAGGTCCACATGTGCCACCTGCCCTTGATCGGGGGGTTTCAGGCGGAAAACGTCCTGCTGGCGGCCGGTCTGGTCATCGGCTGCGGCGAAGAGCCCGAGAGCGTTTTCGAAACCCTGCCGCATCTTACCGGCGTGCGCGGCCGGATGCAGCTGGCCGCCGTGCGCGAAAACGGGGCCTCGGTCTTTGTGGACTACGCGCATACGCCCGATGCCGTGCGGACCGCTCTGCAGGCGATGCGCCCGCATGTGATGGGCCGCCTTGTCGCCATCATCGGCGCGGGCGGGGATCGTGATGCCACCAAACGCCCTCTGATGGGGCAGGCCGCCGCTGAAAACGCGGACCTTGTGATTGTGACCGACGATAATCCCCGCTCGGAAGATCCGGCGGCGATCCGGCAGGCGGTGATGCTGGGGTGCCCAGGTGCGCTGGAAATCGGCGACCGGGCCGAGGCGATCCTGCGCGGCGTTGACGCCCTGGGGCCCGGCGATGCGCTGCTGATCGCGGGCAAGGGGCATGAAACCGGCCAGATCGTGGGTGACGACGTGCTGCCCTTTGATGATGCAGAGCAAGCCAGCGTGGCCGTATTGGCCCTGGACGGAGGTGTATGATGAGCCTTTGGACCGCCGCCGAGGCCGCCGCCGCAACGGGGGGGCGCGCTGTTGGCAACTGGGCTGTGGATGGTGTCTCGATCGATACCCGAACGATCCAGCCCAATGATTTGTTCGTGGCGCTGAAAGCCGCGCGCGATGGCCATGATTTCGTCGCGCAGGCACTGGAAAAAGGGGCCGGCGCCGCCTTGGTCAGCCATATACCCGAAGGCGTGGCACAGGATGCGCCGCTGCTGATTGTCGATGATGTGCTGACCGGCCTTGAGGATCTGGCGGCAGCCGCCCGCGCACGCACCAAGGCGCAAGTGGTGGCGGTGACCGGGTCGGTGGGAAAAACCTCGACCAAGGAAATGCTGCGCACTGTCTTGAGCGGACAGGGCAAGACCCATGCTGCCGAGGCCAGCTATAACAATCACTGGGGTGTTCCGCTGACACTGGCGCGGATGCCCGAGGACACGGATTATGCCGTGATCGAGATCGGTATGAACCATCCCGGCGAGATCGCTCCGCTGGCGCGTCTGGCCCGTCCGCATGTCGCGATGATCACCACTGTCGCCGCAGCCCATCTTGAGGCATTCGAGAACCTTGACGGGATCGCCCATGAAAAGGCCAGCATCTTCGAAGGGCTGGAGCCCAGAGGTGTGGCCGTGGTGAACGGAGATCTGCCTACCAGTCCCATTCTGGAAGATACCGCCCGCCGCTATGGGGCCGATCTTATCACTTTCGGTGAGGCGCGCCGCAATCATCACCGGCTGACAGAAGTGACGCTGGTCGATGACGTGACAATCGCTCAGGGCCGTGCCTGGCGTCGCCCGGTGCTGTTCAAGGTCATGGCCGCCGGTCGCCATTTTGCCGTCAATGCGATGGGCGTGATGGCCGTGGCTCATGCGCTGCACATGGACACTGCCATGGCCGCCGGGGACATCGCGCAATGGGTGCCGCCCGCAGGCCGGGGCTTCCGTCAGCGGATCCAGCTGGACAAGGTGATGGAGGAACAGGCGCTGGAGTTGATCGATGATGCGTTCAACGCCAACCCGACCTCGATGGCAGCCGCGCTTGAAGTTTTGGCGGCAGCGCGTCCCATCGATGGGGTGGGGCGCGTCGCACAGGGCCGCCGCGTGGCATTCCTTGGCGATATGCTGGAATTGGGCCCCGATGAAATGGCGCTGCATGAAGCCATCGCGGATTTATCCTTTTTGCAGGGCGTCGACATCATCCATTGCGTCGGGCCGCGCATGAACAAACTCTGGGCCAAACTGCCCCCCGCCAAGCGCGGAGACTGGACAGAAGAGGCAAAACCCATGGCCGCGCGTGTCCATCGGCTGATTGATGCCGGTGACGTGGTGCTGGTGAAGGGTTCGAAGGGGAGTAAGGTGTCTGAGGTTGTTGACGCCATCAAGAAACTGAGCCAAGGGACCCCCCAAGCTGAATAACTGTCGGCCAAACGCCGGACTGGAAGGACTGAACTTATGCTGTATTGGCTGACCGAGCTGTCGGACGGTGGCGATTTCTTCAACCTGTTTCGCTATATCACCTTCCGTTCGGGCGGAGCGTTCATGACGGCCCTGATCTTCGGATTCCTGTTTGGGCGACCGCTGATCAACGTGTTGCGCCGCAAGCAGGGCAAAGGTCAGCCCATCCGCGATGATGGCCCCGAGGGGCATTTCGTCAAAGCGGGCACGCCTACCATGGGCGGGCTGCTGATCGTGGGGGCGCTGTTGACCTCGACCCTGCTATGGGCGCGTCTGGACAACCCTTTTGTCTGGCTGGTCCTGTTCGTGACAATGGCCTTTGGCCTGATCGGTTTCGCTGACGACTATGCCAAGGTCAGCAAGCAAAACACCGCTGGTGTACCGGGCAAAGTGCGGCTTTTGCTGGGGTTTGTGATCTCGGGCATCGCGGGTTTTTGGGCCACGATGTACCACCCTGAGGCTCTGCAATACCAACTGGCCTTGCCTGTTTTCAAAGACACGCTGATCAACCTAAGCTTCTTCTTCATCCCGTTTGCGATGATCGTGATTGTCGGCTCGGCCAATGCGGTAAACCTGACGGACGGGCTGGACGGGCTGGCCATCATGCCGGTGATGATCGCCAGTGGGACGCTGGGCGTTATCGCCTATGCCGTAGGCCGCGTTGACTTTACCGAGTATCTGGACGTGCACTATGTGCCCGGCACCGGCGAGATCCTGATCTTTGTCGCGGGGCTGATCGGCGGCGGCTTGGGCTTTTTGTGGTATAACGCCCCGCCTGCGGCCGTGTTTATGGGCGACACCGGATCGCTTGCCTTGGGCGGCGCTTTGGGCGCCATTGCCGTTGCCACCAAACACGAAATCGTCTGGGCCATCGTTGGCGGGCTGTTCGTGGTCGAGGCGTTGTCCGTGATCATTCAGGTCCTGTACTTCAAACGCACGGGCAAACGGGTTTTCCTGATGGCGCCGATCCATCACCATTATGAGAAAAAGGGCTGGGCCGAGCCTCAGATCGTGATCCGGTTCTGGATCATCGCGCTGATCCTGGCCATGATCGGCCTGGCGACGCTGAAGGTTCGCTAATCCGCACAGCATAAGGGGCAGCAGATGATACCGGTCAGAGGGTTCGAAGGTCATCAGGTGGCGGTTCTGGGGCTTGGGCGCTCGGGGTTGGCCACAGCGCGGGCGCTGCAGGCTGGCGGCGCTGTCCCCGTCTGTTGGGATGACAACCCCGCGGCACGCGCGACGGCCGAGGCCGAGGGCTTTGCCACGCGCGATCTGAAGAAACAGGGCGCGTTCGAAGGCATCGCCAGCCTGATCGTCAGCCCCGGTATTCCGCATCTTTATCCCGAACCGAACAAGGTCATCGCCGCAGCGTGGAACGCCGGTGTGCCGGTGGACAACGATATCGGCCTGTTCTTCCGCTCGTTCGCGGGCGGCGCATGGGACGAGTTTGAAACCCCGCCGCGGGTGATCGCGGTTACGGGCTCGAACGGGAAATCGACGACCTCGGCTTTGATCCATCATGTGCTGACCGAGGCCGGTCGTCCCTCGCAATTGGCGGGAAATATCGGGCGTGGGGTGCTGGATATCGACCCGCCCGAAGATGGCGGCGTGGTGGTGCTTGAGCTGTCCAGCTATCAGACCGAGCTGGCCCGCGCGCTGACGCCGGATGTGGCGGTGTTTACCAATCTCAGTCCCGATCATCTGGATCGCCATGGCGGCATGGGTGGCTATTTCGCGGCCAAGCGACGGCTCTTTGCCGAGGGCGGTCCGGATCGTGCCATCATCGGCGTGGACGAACCCGAGGGGCAATACCTGGCCAACCAGCTGTCCGAAGGGGCAGGGGATGCGCGGGTGATCCAGGTGTCGGTCGAACGCAAGCTGACCGGTCCAGGCTGGCAGGTCTGGGCGCGCAAAGGGTTCCTGAGCGAATATCGCAAGGGTCGGCAGGCGGGCTCGATTGACCTGCGTCAGGTCACGGGATTGCCCGGCGCGCATAACCATCAGAATGCCTGCGCCGCCTATGCGGCTTGCCGCGCGCTGAACCTGTCGCCGCGCTTGATTGAGGACGCGTTTCACACCTTCCAGGGCCTGCCGCACCGCAGCCAGACCATCGCCGAGGCAGATGGCGTGCGCTATGTGAACGATTCCAAGGCCACGAATGTGGACAGCGCTGCCAAGGCTCTGCAGGCGTTTCAGAACATCCGTTGGATTTGCGGCGGGCTGGAAAAAGAGGGCGGGTTGGATCAGCTGACCGCAGCCACAGGCCATGTGAAAAAGGCCTATGTGATTGGCCGCGAGGCCGCCCATTTCGCGATGCAGCTTGAGGGGGTCGAGGCCGAGGTTTGTACTGACATGGAGACCGCAGTCACACGCGCCATGGCGGACGCCGAACCGGGCGATACCGTCCTGCTGGCCCCTGCGGCGGCCAGCTTTGACCAATATGACAGCTTCGAAAAACGCGGCGAGGATTTCGCAAACTGCGTGCAAAGGGCGCTTGAAGCCTAGGCTTTGCGCGCCTTGATGGCCTGACCGGCGGCCCAACCCGATGACCAGGCCCACTGGAAATTGAAGCCGCCCAACCAGCCGGTCACGTCCACGGCTTCGCCAATGAAATAGAGGCCGGGGATGGTTTTCGCCTCCATCGTGGCCGAGTTCAACCCGTCCGTGTCTATCCCGCCCAGCGTGACCTCGGCGGTGCGGTACCCCTCAGATCCGGCGGGCGTCAGCACCCAACCATGGATCAGGTCGGCCAGCGCGCGCAGGGATTTATCGCTCTGATCAGCCAAATTGCCCATCAGCGCCCATTCTGTGCTCAGATGATCGGCCAGCCGCGCGGGCAGGATCTGGCCCAGCATGGTGGACAGGTTCTTGCGCCCCGCCGACTGACGCAGGCTGCGCAGCGTTTCGAACGCATCCGCGCCGGGCAGCAGGTTCACCGAAATGTCCTGTCCCTCGTTCCAGAACGAGGAAATTTGCAACACCGCAGGGCCAGAGATGCCGCGATGGGTGAACAGCATATTTTCGTCAAAGCTGGTGGTTCCAGCCGTCGCACGCACCGGCAAAGACACGCCCGCCAGCCCTGAAAATCGTTCGGGGGGGAAAGTCAGCGGAACAAGTCCGGGGCGTGTGTCTGTCACGTTCAGTCCGAACTGCCGGGCGATGTCATAGGCCAGCCCGGTCGCACCCATCTTGGGGATGGATTTGCCGCCCGTTGCCACCACAAGATTGCGCGCGGTCACGGTTTTGCGGCGGCCGTTGTTCTCGGTGATCACGCGGAAACCGCTTTCGTCGTGCGCAACCTCTACTATCCCGGCCTCAAGCCAGACGGTGGCATCGGCCTTGGCAGCTTCCTCCAGCAGCATGGCAACGATCTGCTTGGCCGAGCCGTCGCAGAACAGCTGTCCCAGCGTTTTTTCGTGCCAGGCGATGCCGTGTTTGCCGACCAGATCAATGAAATCCCACTGGGTATAGCGCGCCAGGGCGGATTTGACGAAATGCGGGTTCGCGGACAGGAAATTTCCCGGCTCGGCATACATGTTGGTGAAGTTGCAGCGCCCGCCGCCCGAAATGCGGATTTTCTCGCCCGGAGCCTTGGCATGGTCCAGCACAAGGCAACGCCCACCCGCATGGGCGGCGCACATCAGGCCGGCGGCTCCGGCGCCAAGGATCAGCGTGTCATAGTTCATACGCCTCGCCTGCCTGATGCGCGCCCGATTGGCAAGGGCTTGCTGATAGGCAGGGTTTGTGGGGCTTTTATCTCTGGCCCCGAGGGGTGTGATTCGGTACACTGGCGGGAACAGACCCCACAAAGGGGCGTATCAGAGGCAGAAACGGCGGTTACCCATGACTGAGATGGTCTATGGCTCGATGCCTGTAAGGCAGGGCGAGCCCGTACTTCCAAAATGGTGGCGGACGATCGACAAGTGGTCGATGTCCTGTATTTTGGGGCTGTTTGGTGTGGGGCTTTTGTTGGGCTTTGCAGCATCACCCCCGCTGGCCGAAAAGAACGGCTTTTTGCCCTTTCACTATGTCCAACGCCAAGCCTTTTTCGGCGGCATTTCCCTGATGGTGATGCTGATCACCTCGATGATGGGGCCAGTGATGGTACGCAGACTGGCGGTGCTGGGCTTTATCGTGTCCTTCATTGCGCTGCTTGGGCTGCCGATCTTTGGTACCGACTTTGGCAAGGGTGCAGTGCGCTGGTATTCGCTAGGTTTTGCGTCGGTGCAGCCGTCTGAATTCCTTAAACCCGCGTTTGTTATCGTGGCCGCCTGGCTGCTGGCCTCTGCACAGGAAATCAACGGCCCTCCGGGGCGGTTGTGGTCCTTTGCGCTGGCGATTGTCATCGTGACCATTCTGGCACTGCAGCCCGATTTTGGACAGGCTAGCCTGGTGCTGTTTGGCTGGGGCGTGATGTATTTCGTGGCAGGTGCCCCGATGCTTCTGCTGGTTGGTATGGCCGGGATGGTCGTGCTGGCGGGCACTTTCGCCTACAATAATTCCGAG
The DNA here is from genome assembly GCF_965218685.1 of Thalassovita sp. Lineage (GTDB taxonomy): Bacteria > Pseudomonadota > Alphaproteobacteria > Rhodobacterales > Rhodobacteraceae > Thalassobius. Next base: position 2,130,042 of record NZ_OZ244657.1, read on the forward strand.
CATTTCGCCCGCCGCATTGACGGTTTCCTGTCGCCCGATGTCGATCCGACCACGCAGCTGGGTTATGCCACCAATGCCATCCAAGAGGGCGGTTTTTTTGGCGTCGGCGTGGGCGAAGGCGCGGTGAAATGGTCGCTTCCCGATGCGCATACCGACTTTATCATCGCCGTTGCCGCCGAGGAATACGGGCTGATCCTGGTGCTGTGCATCATCGCGCTTTACTCGGTCATCGTGTTGCGCAGTTTCTTCCGCCTGATGAAGGAACGTGACCCGTTCATCCGTCTGGCCGGTACCGGTCTGGCCGCGATGTTCGGTGTGCAGGCGATGATCAACATGGGCGTGGCCGTGCGCCTTCTGCCCGCCAAGGGCATGACCCTGCCGTTCGTCAGCTATGGGGGCTCGTCCCTGATCGCGGGGGGGATTGCCGTGGGGATGCTGCTGGCCTTTACCCGGACACGTCCGCAGGGCGAGATCGGAGACATTCTACGAGGACGATACAAATGACCACGCAGCCTTTGCTGGTGATTGCAGCCGGCGGGACCGGCGGCCACATGTTCCCTGCGCAGGCCCTGGCCGAGGCGATGCTGCGCCGTGGCTGGAGGGTGAAACTGTCCACTGATGCGCGCGGTGCCCGCTATACCGGCGGCTTTCCGCATTCGGTTGAAATCGAGCAGGTTTCCAGCGCCACCTTTGCGCGTGGGGGCATTCTGGCCAAAGCCGCTGTGCCCTTTCGCATTCTGGGGGGCGTTCTGGGCATGGTGATGCGGATGAAACGCGACCGGCCCGCCGTCGTCGTTGGCTTTGGCGGTTATCCGTCCATTCCGGCCATTGGCGCTGCGACCCTGCTGAAACTGCCGCGGATGATCCACGAACAAAACGGTATCTTGGGCCGTGTGAACCAGGTTTTTGCCAAGCGCGTTGACGCTGTGGCCTGCGGCACTTGGCCCACCGATCTGCCCGAAGGGGTCGAGGGCGTCCATACCGGCAATCCGGTGCGCAAGGCGGTGCATGACCGCGCAGGGGCGGGCTATATCACGCCCGGAGAGTACCCGATGTCGATCCTGGTGATGGGCGGCTCTCAGGGGGCGCGCATCCTGTCGGACGTGGTGCCCGGTGCGATTGCGGCGCTTCCGCCCGAACTGTTGCAATATGTCCGCGTCAGCCATCAGGCCCGCGACGAGGATTTCGACCGGGTCACGGAATTCTACGCCGAACATGGCATCGCTGCGGACGTGCAGCCCTTTTTCCATGACGTTCCCACCCGGATGAGCGAGGCGCAGCTGGTGATCTCGCGCTCGGGTGCGTCCAGTGTGGCCGATATCAGCGTGATCGGGCGGCCGTCCGTCCTGGTGCCCTTTGCCGCAGCCACCGGTGACCATCAAACCGCCAATGCCCGCGGGCTGGTCGAGGCAGGCGCCGCCATCCTGATCCCCGAAAAGCGGCTTGAGGTTTCCGCGCTGGCAGAGCAAATAGCCACGGTGCTGACCAATCCGCAAGGCGCACTGATGATGGCGAATGCCGCGCTAAGCTGCGGCAAACCCGAAGCGACCGAAGAGCTGGTGCAGATGGTCGAAGCACTGGCAAAGAAGGACTGATACCATGAACGCAGCAACCAAGCTGCCCACCGATGTGGGCCCCATCCATTTCGTGGGCATCGGTGGGATCGGCATGTCCGGCATCGCCGAGGTGCTGTTGAATCATGGCTATACCATTCAGGGCAGCGACCTGAAGACCAGCAAGATCACCGACCGTCTGGCCGGGATGGGCGCGACTATCTTCGAAGGCCAGCGCGCTGACAATCTGGCAGGCGCCGAGGTCATCGTGATCTCGTCCGCGATCAAACCCGGCAACCCCGAATTGGACGAGGCCCGCCGTCTGGGCCTTCCTGTCGTGCGCCGCGCCGAAATGCTGGCTGAACTGATGCGCCTGAAATCCAACATTGCCGTCGCGGGCACGCATGGGAAAACTACCACGACCACCATGGTGGCCACCCTGCTGGACGCGGGCAACGTGGATCCGACCGTGATTAATGGCGGCATCATTCACGCCTATGGCAGTAACGCTCGGATGGGCGAGGGCGAGTGGATGGTGGTCGAGGCGGACGAGAGCGACGGCACCTTCAACCGTCTGCCCGCCACCATCGCCATCGTCACCAATATCGACCCCGAGCATATGGAACACTGGGGCACGATCGAAAACCTGCGTCAGGGCTTTCTGGATTTCGTGTCCAACATCCCCTTTTACGGTCTGGCCGTGTGCTGCACTGATCACCCCGAGGTGCAAGCCTTGGTCGGCAAGATCACCGACCGCCGCGTCGTGACCTTTGGCTTTAACGCACAGGCGGATGTGCGCGCTGCCAACCTGACCTATAAAAAGGGCGTTGCGCATTTCGATATCCAGCTGCAGGCCGAAGGCATCACCATCGAAAACTGCCGCCTGCCGATGCCGGGGGATCACAACGTTTCCAACGCCTTGGCAGCTGTTGCCGTTGCCCGTCACCTGGGCATGAAGGCCGATGAAATCCGCGAGGCTCTGGACGCGTTCAAAGGCGTAAACCGCCGCTTTACCAAGGTGGGTGAGGTGAATGGCGTTTCGATCATCGACGATTACGGCCACCACCCGGTGGAAATCGCCGCCGTGTTGAAAGCTGCGCGCCAAGCGACCGAGGGCCGCGTGATCGCCGTGCACCAGCCACACCGCTACAGCCGCCTGCATTCCCTGTTCGAAGATTTCTGCGCTTGCTTCAACGATGCCGACGTCGTGGGTATCGCCGAGGTTTTTGCCGCCGGAGAGGACCCAATCGAGGGTGCCAGCCGCGATGATCTGGTTGCAGGGCTGATTCAACATGGGCACCGGCACGCGCTGGCCGTCACCTCCGAAGATGATCTAGAGGCGCTGGTCCGCGCCGAGGCGAAACCGGGCGACATGGTCGTTTGTCTGGGCGCTGGCACGATCAGCGCATGGGCGCACGGGCTGCCGGCGCGTTTGGGGCAAGCATAACGCGACACTCTGCGCGCGCTTGGCACTGGACGCATGGCGCGTGATCGGCATGATTGGCCACGCGCGACTGACGAAAGGGGGCGCGGATGTCTGAGAAACTGAAACGACGGATCGGTCTTGGCCTGCTGACCGCCTATGGCGTTGGCGTCATGGTTGGCGCGGGCATCTATGTGCTGGTGGGCGCGGTTGCCGATCAGGCGGGGATCTGGTCTCCGCTGGCTTTTGCCATCGCGGGGCTGATCGCTGCCCCCACGGCGCTCAGCTATTCGGAATTTTCCACTCGTATCCCCGAGGCCGCAGGCGAGGCAGCATATGTCGCAAAGGGTTTCAACATCCCCCTGATTGCCCTGATCGTCGGACTGGCCATCGTCATGGCGGGCACGGTTTCCGCCGCAGCCGTGCTGCGCGGCGGGGTGGGGTATCTGACCTCGGTTCTGGATGTGCCCAGCACCTGGGCCATCATCGTTGTGGGTGCGGCTTTGACCATCGTTGCCATCCTGGGCGTGCTGGAGAGCCTTGCCTTGGCGGCGGTTTTCACGGTGGCCGAACTGGCTGGTTTGGCTCTGGTCGTATGGGCCGGTTTCGGCGCTGAGGCTTCGCCCAACTTCACGGTTCCAGAGATGCCCGTCTGGCCCGGTGTAGGCGCAGCCGCGGTACTGGCTTTCTTTGCCTTCATCGGGTTCGAGGACATCGTCAACATGGCCGAAGAGGTGGAAAACCCCACCCGCACCATGCCCCGTGCCATACTTTTATCGCTGCTGATCACCAGCGTCATCTATGCGCTTGTCAGCTTTGCGGCCATCCGAGCGGTGCCGCTGGAAGAGTTGGCCGCCTCGGATCGGCCGTTGGTTCTGGTGTGGCAGGCACGGCATGATACAGGCGCCGATCTCTTTGCGTTGATCGCCGTGGTGGCCGCGCTGAACGGTGTGCTGGCGCAGATCGTCATGGCCAGCCGGGTGTTGTTCGGTTTGGGCAAGCGCTATGTTTTCTTGCGCCCGTTCTACCACGCGCATTCCCGGTTCGGCACGCCTGTTCTGGCCACAGGCCTTTTGGGTGCCATCGTGATTTTCGCCGCTGCCAACCTGCCGATCGCATCGCTGGCCGAGGCAACCTCGACCCTGCTTCTCAGTGTTTTCGTGCTGGTGAACCTGGCGCTGATCGCCGTGAAACGCGCGCAGCCGCAGGCGCCTTTCCGGGTGCCCATGGCGGTGCCCGTCGTAGGAGTGATCCTGGCGGGCGCGGCCCTGATCGTCAGCATTGCGGGTTTGCTATGAGCTGGGCGCTGATCCTTGCCTTCGCGTGGTTCGTGACTGCGAATTTGGGCGCCATGGTGCCCAGCAAACGCCACCATTGGCCTTTCGCCTATGTTCTGATCGCGGTGGGCATTCCCATTCTTGGCGGGGTGGTTTATCTGCATGGGCTCTGGGTCGGTGCGCTGATCCTGGTGGCCGCCATGTCCGTCTTGCGCTGGCCGGTGATTTATCTGTTCCGCTGGCTCAAGCGAAAAGGAAAGACCAAAGATGCAGATGCCTGAGGTGCGCGGTCGCCTGACCCCTGGCAAACTCTTGTCCGAGCTGACCTGGCTGCGCGTTGGCGGCCCGGCGGACTGGCTGTTTCAGCCCGCGGATGTCAAGGATCTGCAGGCGTTTCTGGCGGGGCTGGATGGCTCGGTTCCGGTGTTCCCGATGGGCGTTGGCTCGAACCTGATCGTGCGTGATGGCGGGTTGCGTGCCGTGGTGATCCGGCTGGGGCGGGGCTTCAACGGCATCAGCATTCAGGGCGACCGGGTGACTGCCGGAACCGCTGCGCTGGACGCGCATGTGGCCCGCAAAGCCGCCGAGGCCGGGGTGGACCTGACCTTTCTGCGCACCATTCCGGGCAGTATCGGCGGGGCCGTGCGAATGAACGCGGGCTGCTATGGCTCCTATGTCGCGGACGTGTTCGTGCAGGCGCGGGCGGTGACGCGGGACGGCCAAATCGTTACCCTGACCGCCGAGGACCTGCAATTCCAGTATCGCCAATCCAACCTGCCCGACGGCATGGTGATTTTCGAAGCCACGTTCGAGGGGCCGACAGGGGATCCGCAGGAACTGGCGGACCGGATGCAGGCACAGCTTCAAAAACGCGATGAAACCCAGCCGACCAAGGACCGCAGCGCGGGCAGCACCTTTCGCAACCCTGCGGGCTTTTCCAGCACCGGGCGCGCGGATGATGTGCATGACCTGAAAGCGTGGAAGGTGATTGACAACGCGGGGATGCGCGGCGCCACGCGCGGCGGGGCGCAAATGAGCGAAAAGCACTCGAACTTCCTGATCAATACAGGGGCAGCCACGGCCGCCGATCTGGAAGGATTGGGCGAAGAGGTGCGAAAAAAGGTTTACGATTCTCAGGGGATCACGCTAGAATGGGAAATCATGCGTGTCGGTGAACCGGCCGCGGATTAAGGGGTGCAAAAACCCCGGTTCAGGCCTGCAAAGACGGGTCATCAAAGCAATAAAACGACCGCGTAAACGGTCTGAACATTGAGGCACAGTGTGGGTATGTCGAGCAGGGCAACCCCGAAAGTGGCGGTATTGATGGGTGGCCCCTCGGCCGAGCGCGAGGTGTCCTTGTCCACCGGGCGTGAATGCGCCGCTGCTTTGCGGGACGAAGGTTTTCAGGTGATCGAGGTCGATGCGGGCCCCGATTTGCCCGCGCGACTGTCTGAAATCAAACCCGATGTTGTGTTCAACGCCCTGCATGGCCGCTGGGGCGAGGATGGCTGTGTGCAGGGCCTGCTGGAATGGATGGGCATTCCGTACACGCATTCGGGGGTTCTGGCCTCGTCTCTGGCGATGGACAAAGAGCGCACCAAGCAGGTTTACCGGGCCCATGGCCTGCCCGTGGCCGACAGCATTCTGGCGGAGAAGTCCGAGGTCGAAGCGCGTCATGTGATGGCGCCTCCTTACGTGGTGAAGCCGTATAACGAAGGCTCCTCTGTTGGGGTGTACATCGTGCAAGAGGCCGCGAATGCGCCGCCCAAACTGAACGAGGATATGCCCGACACGCTGATGGTGGAACAATACGTGCCGGGGCGCGAGCTGACGACCACGGTGATGGGCGACCGCGCGCTGACCGTGACCGATATCGTCGTGGACGGCTGGTATGACTACCACGCAAAATACGCAGAGGGCGGGTCATACCACGTGGTGCCCGCAGATATTCCGGCCGAAATTTTCGACGCCTGCCTAGACTATGCCCTGCGCGCGCATGATGCGTTGGGCTGCAAGGGGCTAAGCCGCACCGATTTTCGTTGGGATGATAGCCGCGGGCTGGACGGGTTGATCCTGCTGGAAACCAACACGCAACCCGGTATGACACCAACATCGCTGTCGCCTGAACAGGCTGAAAAGGCAGGGATCAGTTTCGGAGCGTTGTGTCGCTGGCTGGTGGAGGACGCGTCATGCAACAGGTGATGCCCAAAGCCGATCCCGCGCCCTCGCGCCTGGCCTACCGGATGCAGCGGATGATGCTGACGCCGCTGGTGCGCGGGTTGCTGCGTATTGGGTTGCCTTTCGCGATCGCAGCGGGCGGGACCTCGATCTATCTATCCGACGAAGACCGCGTGGACGCCATTCGCCTGGCCGTTCTGGACGTGCGCAAACAAATTGAGTCGCGCCCCGAGTTCGAGGTCAAACTGATGGCCATCGACGGCGCCGGTCCTGAAATTGCCGAAGACATCCGCGAGATTGTGGCGATCGATTTTCCCATCAGCTCGTTCGATCTGTCGCTGGCAGATATTCGCGGCACAATCATGCAGCTGCCTGCAATTGCGGATGCAAGCGTGCGGATCAAACCCGGCGGCGTGTTGCAGGTGGACCTGACCGAGCGGGTGCCGGTGATCTTGTGGCGCTCGGCGCAGGGGCTGGTGCAACTGGATATCGAGGGTAATTACGTGGGCGAGGCTGCCTCGCGCGCGCTACATGCCGAATTGCCGGTAATGGCAGGGGCAGGGGCCGACAAGGCTGTGGCCGAGGCCAAGCAGATCCTGGCAGCAACCGGCCCATTGGCCGAGCGCGTGCGCGGGTTGGAACGGATCGGTCAGCGCCGCTGGGACGTGGTTCTGGATCGCGGCCAGCGTATCTTGCTGCCCGTAGAAAACCCGGTGCAGGCGCTGGAGCGCGTGCTGGTGCTGAACCAATCCCAGGACATGATGGCGCGCGATCTGGCCCATGTGGACATGCGGATCGCCGCGCGGCCGACCATTCGGATGAACCCCGAGGCCGTGCAGCAATGGTGGAAAATCAAGAAGATCAGTGCAGGAGACTGACGGACCATGACCCAGCTATACGAAGCGCAACGCGCAATGCGGAACATGCGAAAAGCGGCCATGCAGCGGGGCGTGATTGCCATTCTGGACGTGGGCAGCTCGAAAATCGGCTGCCTTGTGCTGCGGTTTGACGGCTCGGACCGTTTGAAAGACGCCGAGGGCGTTGGCCCCATGGCCGGGCAGGCTGGGTTCCGTGTGATTGGTGCGGCGACGACCCGCTCGCGTGGGGTGCGCTTTGGCGAGATCGACGCCATGCAGGAAACCGAACGTGCAATTCGGACCGCCGTGCAGGCGGCGCAGAAAATGGCGAATATTCGCGTGGACCACGTAATCGCAGCCTTTGCCGGCGCCGAGCCGCGTAGCTATGGGTTGGCCGGTGCGATCGACGTCGAAGGCAACGTGGTGTCCGAACAGGACATCAGCCGCGTTCTGGCCTCGTGTGATGTGCCCGACTATGGGATCGGTCGCGAGGTGCTGCACGCCCATCCGGTGAATTTCGCACTTGATCACCGCTCGGGGCTGTCCGATCCGCGCGGACAGATCGGTAATACACTGTCTACGGACATGCATATGTTGACCGTCGATGCGACCGCGGTGCAGAATCTGGCCCATTGCGTCAAACGCTGCGATCTGGAGCTGGCAGGGATCGCCTCGTCTGCTTACGTGTCTGGTATTTCGGCTTTGGTCGAAGACGAGCAGGAGCTGGGCGCGGCCTGTATCGACATGGGCGGCGGGGCGACCAGCCTGTCGATCTTCATGAAGAAACACATGATCTATGCCGATACCGTGCGCATGGGCGGGGATCACGTCACCGGAGACATCTCGATGGGTCTGTCCGTGCCATTTACCACGGCGGAACGGATCAAGACTTTTTACGGCGGGGTGCACGCGACCGGTATGGACGACCGCGAGATGATCGACTTGGAGGGCGACACTGGCGATTGGGAGCATGACCGACGAACCGTTAGCCGTGCCGAGCTGATCGGGATCATGCGGCCTCGGGTCGAGGAAATTTTGGAAGAGGTTCGCGCCCGATTGGACGCTGCCGGTTTTGATCATCTGTCCAGCCAGCAAATCGTGCTGACGGGCGGGGGCAGCCAGATCCCCGGTCTGGACGGGCTGGCCAGCCGCATTCTGGGTCATCAGGTACGCCTGGGTCGCCCCTTGCGTGTGCACGGCCTGCCGCAGGCCGCGACAGGCCCCGGCTTTGCCAGCGCAGTGGGGCTTTGCCTGTTCGCGGCGCATCCTCAGGACGAATGGTGGGACTTCGATCTGCCGGTCGAGCGCTATCCGGCCCGTTCTTTGCGCCGTGCGGTCAAATGGTTCCGCGACAACTGGTAAATCGCGCGTGAAACCGCCTGTGTCTGGTGGTTAGGGGGTGACGCGGGGCTTTGTCGGGTGTAGAATTCCCTTAACCGGTGCTGGACACCGGACCATTCGGGCGATCGAGCATGCCCCGCAAAATTGAACGAGGTTTATCGCAAATCCTGCGCGCGGCGCCGGTTTGTTTTGTGCTGCTTGGTTGATGTTTCGCAAAATCTGGTAAAATCGGCGAAATCCCGCGACTTCAAGCGCCGGGAAGCCCATATTTTGTGGTCTTTTTGCGTTTTTTGCGTGACGATCCGCCCTGCCTCCGGTAACAATGAAGGCTAATAGGCAGAAAAATCACCTGCTCAAAGCAGGCCAACATCAGGCGGACAGATCAATGACATTGAACCTTTCGGTGCCCGGTCAGGAAGAATTGAAACCTCGTATCACCGTGTTCGGTGTCGGTGGCGCAGGCGGTAACGCCGTCAACAACATGATCCGGCAGGAATTGGCCGGTGTTGACTTCGTCGTTGCCAACACGGACGCGCAGGCTCTGCAGCAAAGCCAGGCTCAGAACCGTGTGCAGTTGGGGGTCAAAGTCACCGAAGGTCTGGGCGCGGGTGCACGTGCCAGCGTTGGCGCTGCCGCGGCCGAAGAAAGCATCGAACAGATTGTTGATCACCTGGCCGGCGCCCACATGTGCTTTATCACTGCCGGCATGGGCGGCGGCACCGGAACCGGCGCGGCCCCGATCATCGCTCAGGCCGCCCGCGAGCTGGGCGTTCTGACCGTGGGTGTTGTCACCAAACCCTTCCAGTTCGAAGGCGCCAAGCGGATGCGCCAGGCCGAGGAAGGCGTGGAGACTCTGCAAAAGATGGTCGATACCCTGATCATCATTCCCAACCAGAACCTGTTCCGTCTGGCCAATGAAAAAACCACATTTACCGAGGCGTTCAGCCTGGCCGATGACGTGCTGTACCAGGGCGTCAAAGGTGTGACTGATCTGATGGTCAAGCCCGGCCTGATCAACCTGGACTTCGCGGATGTCCGCTCGGTCATGGATGAGATGGGCAAAGCAATGATGGGCACCGGCGAGGCCGGGGGCGAAGATCGCGCCATCCAGGCCGCCGAGAAAGCTATCGCCAACCCGCTGTTGGACGAAATCAGCCTGAACGGCGCCAAGGGTGTTCTGATCAACATCACCGGTGGCCACGACTTGACCCTGTTCGAACTGGACGAGGCAGCGAACCGTATCCGCGAAGAAGTGGATCCTGATGCCAACATCATCGTTGGTTCGACACTGGACACTGAAATGGACGGCCAGATGCGCGTAAGCGTGGTTGCCACCGGTATTGATGCCTCGGAAGTGGTGTCGGACATCCCGGTGCCGCGTCGCTCGATGGCGGCGCCGCTGACCCCGACCGTCAGCGCCCAGCCCCAACCGGCCGAACCTGTCGCCGCAGCGCCCGCAGCCCCGGCAGCGGCCCCTGAGGCCCCGGTTGAAGAACCCACTTTGTTTGCCAGCATCGAAACCCCGGCCGAGCCTGCTGCCCCTGCAGCACCGGAAGAGGTCTATGAAGAGGACTTTGCCAGCAGCGATGACTTGCCGCCGCCTGCGTACCGTCCGCAAGCGGCCGAGTTCCGCCCGCAGCCCGACATCGCCGAAGAGCCCGCCGACAGCTTTGTTGCGCCCAAGGCTCCGACCGCCGGGACACCGTCGCCCGAAGCCTTGGCCCGTCTGCAGGCAGCCGTGCAAAAAGCGCCTTCGAACCCGGCGCCCCGTACACCCGTTGCCGAAGCTCCGGCCCCTGCGCCGGCCCCCGAGGCTGATCGCTCGCGGTTTGGCATCAACTCGCTGATCAACCGGATGACCGGCCACGGCCATGACAGCGCGCCCCAAGCCGCCGCGCGTCAGCAGCCCGAGCTGAAAGCTCCCGAGTCAGAGCAGGCCGCGGACCCCGATCAAGAACGTATCGAAATCCCCGCATTCCTGCGTCGTCAAGCCAACTGACGTCGGGTTCACATGAATTCAAGGGCCGCCCATCGGGCGGCCTTTTTCGTTTGATTACAGCGAGGTAGGGTTTTGGTAGGCAGGAATACGCCATTCTGATTTGGCCATGTTTCAATGCGTTACAAAGATTGAGTTGAGGGTCAGGGGCCCGGTCTCTAAATAGAACCTGCACACGTTAAGGGAAGCTCGCGCTTCTTTGTCCGGGGACATAATTTGCAACGCACGCTCAAATCATCGGTCACTTTTTCTGGCAACGGCCTGCATTCGGGTCAGCCTGCCGTGATGACCGTGCATCCTGCCGCACCTGAATACGGGATCTGGTTCAAACGCACCGATGTAATCGGACGCGACGCGCTGATTCCGGCACGTTGGGACGCGGTCAACCAGTCGCCTTTGTGCACTTTGCTGGAAAATGAGGCTGGTGTAACCCTGTCGACGGTCGAGCATATCATGGCCGCTTTGGCGGGGTGTGGTGTGCATAACGCCCTGATCGAGGTAGACGGCCCCGAAGTGCCGATCCTTGATGGCAGCTCGGCCATTTTCGTGCGCGCGATCCTGCAGCGCGGGTTGGCTGACCAGAGCGTCCCGGTGCAGGCGATTGAGATTTTGAAACCCATCGAGGTCCGCAAGGGCGACGCATGGGCCCGACTCGAGCCCGGTCTGGACCTGACCATCGATTTCCATATCGATTTCGAAGACGCCGCGATCGGTGTGCAGCACAAGACGCTGAAACTTGCCAATGGCTCGTTCGTACGCGAGCTTTGCGACAGCCGCACCTTCTGCCGTAAGGCTGACGTGGACTATATGCGCCAGAATGGCCTGGCCTTGGGTGGCACGCTGATGAATGCGGTCGTGGTCGAAGGCGATAAAGTGCTTAGCCCAGGCGGTCTGCGCCACGCGGACGAGCCCGTGCGTCACAAGATGCTGGATGCTCTGGGTGACTTGGCGTTGGCTGGCGCGCCGATTCTGGGACGCTATACCGGCTATCGCGCAGGGCATGCCATGACCAACGATCTGCTGCGCGCGATGTTCGCCAATCCTGACAGCTTCCGCATGGTATCGTGTGATGCCAGCAAGATGGCGCGCCTGCCCGGCGTGGGGGTCCATCTGGACGAGATGCCCGCCGTCGCCTGACCTTGTGATCGTACCCAGCGGCCATTTCCTGCCAAAGACGTTTTGCACCGGAAAATTCTGTGCTAGGACCAGTCTGAGCAGTGGGCATATTATCCCGCTAAATCAGACGAGGAATAACAAGGCATGACAGGCGTCGGATCCCGGAAAATTCTCTTGGGCTTGGTTCTGGCCAGTGTGCTGGCGGGCTGCAGCGCCGGAGGAAAGGTCAACAGGGGGGATGTGGATCTTGAACTCTACACCGCCGAGCAGATCTTTGGCCGCGGCGAATTCGAGCTGGAGCGAAAGCGCCCCGCCGATGCCGCCAGGTATTTCAGCGAGATCGAGCGCCTTTATCCCTATTCCGACTGGGCCAAGCGCGCGTTGATCATGCAGGCCTTTGCCCATCACGGGGCCAAGGAATACGAAGAAAGCCGTGCAGCTGCGCAGCGCTATGTTGATTTCTATCCGGCTTCGGATGACGCGGCTTATGCGCAGTATATTCTGGCGCTCAGCTATTATGACCAAATTGACGATGTGGGCCGTGATCAGGGTCTGACCTTTCAGGCGCTGCAAGCATTGCGTACCGTGATCGAGCGTTACCCTGACACCGAGTATGCACGTTCGGCAATTTTGAAGTTTGATCTGGCCTTTGATCATCTGGCAGGCAAGGAAATGGAGGTCGGCCGCTATTATTTGCGCCGCGACCATTATGCCGCCGCGATCAATCGCTTCCGTGTCGTGGTCGAGGATTTCCAGACCACCAGCCACACCCCTGAGGCCCTGCATCGTCTGGTCGAGGCTTATCTGTCGCTGGGTCTGACCGCCGAGGCGCAGACCGCCGGTGCCATTTTGGGCCATAACTTCCAGTCGACCGAATGGTACGAGGCATCCTACAAGTTGCTGACCGCTCGCGGTCTGGAGCTGAAATCGCGCGGCGACAACTGGCTGGCCAGGGTCTATCGTCAGATGATCAAGGGCCAGTGGCTCTGACCCAATCACAAAGGTGAAGGCATGCTGCGCAGCCTGGAAATCCGCGATTTGTTGATCATTGACCGGCTGGAGCTTGAATTTCAGCCGGGCCTGAACGTGCTGACTGGGGAAACCGGTGCGGGTAAATCCATCCTTCTGGACGCGTTGGGCTTTGTCCTGGGCTGGCGTGGACGGGCCGAGCTGGTCCGTGCAGGCGCTGAACAGGGCGAAGTTCTGGCCGAATTTGCACTGCCTGAAGGACACGCCGCGCATGCCGTCTTGCAAGAGGCCGGCCTGCCCTCGGGGGACGAGCTGATCCTGCGCCGGGTGAATCGTAAGGACGGGCGCAAGACCGCGTGGGTGAACGACCGGCGCTGCTCGGGCGAGGTGTTGCGCGCGCTGTCGGACACATTGATTGAACTGCATGGTCAGCACGATGATCGCGGCCTGCTGGACCCGCGCGGCCACATGGCCTTGCTGGACGAATTCGGCAGCTATGATGCCCTGCGCGCGGACGTGCGAGCCGCTTGGCGTGATGCCTCGGCCCGCCGGAAGACCCTGAGCAAGGCCGAGGCCGCCTTGGCCGAGGTCCGCAAGGAAGAGGAATTCCTGCGTCACGCGGTGGATGAGCTGGACAAATTGGCTCCCGAGCCGGGCGAGGAAAGCCAGCTGGACGCGCAGCGCCGCATGATGCAGGGCGCCGAGAAGATCCGCGAAGATGTCATGCGCGCGCTGAGCCTGTTGGGCAATGATGGTGCCGAAAGCGCGATGGGTGACGCGATCCGATGGCTGGAAGGTGTGGCCGACAAGGCCGAGGGCACGCTGGACGCCCCGATCGAGGCGCTTGGCCGCTCGTTTTCCGAATTGTCAGATGCGGTTTCAGGTGTGGAATCGGCGCTGGATACACTGAACTTCAACCCTTACGATCTTGAGCAGGCAGAAGAGCGCCTGTTCGCCATTCGCGCCGCAGCGCGCAAGCACAGCGTTCTGCCCGATGATTTGGGCGCATTCGCGGATGATTTACGTGGCAAACTGCATGCCCTGGATCAGGGGGATGCCGACTTGGGCCGTCTGAAGGCGGAACTATCCGCAGCCGAAGCGCATTACACCTCTTTGACAGCGCAGCTAAGCGCCGCGCGGACCAAATCCGCCAAAGCGCTGGACAAGGCAGTTGCGGGCGAACTGGCCCCGCTAAAGATGGAACGCGCGGTGTTCCAGACTCAGATCACCCCGGCCGATCAGGGCCCAGAGGGTGCAGACACGGTAGCATTTACGGTAGCCACCAACCCCGGTGCGCCCTCGGGGCCGTTGGCCAAGATTGCCTCGGGCGGAGAGCTGAGCCGGTTCCTGTTGGCCCTGAAAGTATGCCTGAGCCAGCAGCAATCGGGCATCACCATGATCTTTGATGAGATTGACCGCGGTGTTGGCGGCGCAACCGCCGATGCGGTGGGCCGACGTCTGGCTGCGCTGGCAGCGGATGGGCAGGTGCTGGTTGTGACCCACTCGCCCCAGGTGGCGGCCCTGGGCGCGCATCACTGGCGGGTCGAAAAACGGGTTCAGAACGAGGTAACGACCTCGACCGTGGTGCCGTTGACCGCCGAGGATCGCGTGGACGAGATCGCGCGCATGGTGTCCGGCGACACAATCACCCCCGAGGCGCGCGGCGCGGCTAAGGCGCTGCTGGCCGGGTAATCAGACTTAGTTTCCCGGCACCAGTTTGCCCGGGTTCATGATGTTTTGCGGGTCCAGTGCGCGTTTCAGCTGCCCCATGACATCCCAAGCCTCGCCATGTTCGGCGACCATGTATTTTTTCTTGCCGACGCCGATGCCGTGCTCGCCCGTGGCCGTGCCGCCCATGGCCAGCGCGCGCTGGACCATGCGGTGCGACAGATCCTCGACCGCCTTAGCCTCGGTGGGGTTTTCATCGTCAAACAGCAGGATGGCGTGGAAATTTCCGTCGCCAACATGACCCAGAATCGGCCCGGTGATTGGTGAGGCTGCGATGTCGTCGCGGGTCTCGTTCACCGCATCTGCAAGGCGCGAGATCGGCACGCAGATGTCCGTCACCAGCGCCTTCGCCCCCGGCTTGGAGGCCAGAACGGCCCAATGCGCATGGTGGCGCATGGTCCACAAGGCGGTGCGATCTTCGGGTTTGGTGGCCCATTCAAAGCCCTTGGCACCGTGATCGGCCACGATATCGCCAAAGGTTTCGGCCTGTTCTTCTACGCCGGCTTCCGAGCCGTGAAACTCGACCATCAGGTGCGGGCATTCAGGCATGTTGGACCCCGAATAACCATTGAAAGCCGCCGCAGTGGCCGCGTCCACAAATTCGATCCGGGCCATAGGAATGCCCATCTGGATGGTGTCGATCACGGCGTTCACCGCATCCTCGAGCCGGTCGAAGGCGCAAACGGCGGCGGTGATCGCCTCGGGCTGGCCCCGCAGGCGCAGTGTCAGTTCGGTGATCAGGCCCAGTGTCCCCTCGGCGCCCACGAACATGCCGGTCAGATCATAGCCTGCGCTGGATTTGCGTGCGCGGGTGCCGGTGCGGATGATCCGTCCGTCGGCGGTGACCACCTGCAGGCCAAGTACATTGTCCCGCATCGTGCCATAGCGCACCGCCGTGGTGCCGCTGGCTCGGGTCGATGCCATCCCTCCGATCGAGGCATTGGCGCCCGGATCAACCGGGAAAAACAGCCCTGTGGCACGCAGATCGGTGTTCAGCTCTTCTCGGGTGATGCCGGGCTGAACCGAGACATCCATGTCCTCGGGTGAAAGGCGTAAAATCTTGTTCATCTCGCGAAAATCGACGCTAATACCACCCGAAAACGCCTGGGCCTGACCTTCAAGCGAGGTGCCAGCCCCCCAGGCAACCACCGGACAGTCGTTGCGCGCGCAAATCTTGACGATCTCGCTGACCTCCTCGGTAGAGCGGGGGTAAACGACGCCATCGGGGGGCGTAAGCGGGAAATGCGTCTCAGAAGCACCATGTTGCTCCAGATCGGACTTGGAGCGGCTTAGGCGTTGGCCTAGTAAGTTAGTAAGCTCTTCAAGTGCGGTCTGGATGGTCATGGGTATCCTCCGGATGGTGCGTAGAAACACTAGGCTATGCGGGCGATGCCGAAAAGGGAATATCGCCGCCAGCGCGGAGATGGTTAATGCCGTTGCAACTTGGGAAAGTCCTGGCCTCGGCCGCAGCGCAATCGGTGCAAGCCGGACGCGATGCAATTGGCTTGGTGCGCCGACAGGGGCCCAGCCAGTTCCAGTTCTGGCTGATCGCGCTGGCCATCGGTGTTGCTGCTGGTTTAGCGGCGCTGTTTTTCCGCAAGGGAATCGACTGGCTGCAGTCCACGCTTTACGGCACCGAGGATGTTGCCCATCTGCACAGCCATGCTGAGTCTCTGCCGTGGTTTTGGATTCTCATGCTGCCGATCTTGGGCGGTCTGATCACCGGCGTGGTGCTGCATGTGTTCACCCCCGACGGGCGTGTTCGGTCGGTCGCTGACGTGATCGAGGGTGCGGCCATGCATGACGGCCGGGTCGAGGGCAAGGCGGGCATTGCCTCGGCCTTTGCGTCACTGGTGACGCTGTCCACGGGCGGCTCGACCGGCCGCGAGGGGCCGGTGGTGCACATGGCCTCGGTCATTTCGTCCTGGGTCAGCGAAAGGCTGCACGCGGATGGGATCACCGGGCGTGATCTGCTGGGCTGCGCCGTAGCGGCGGCTGTTTCCGCCAGTTTCAACGCGCCCATCGCCGGGGCGCTTTTCGCGCTAGAGGTGGTGTTGCGCCATTTCGCAGTGCACGCTTTTGCGCCCATCGTGATCGCCAGCGTGGCGGGTACCGTCATCAACCGGCTTGAATTTGGCGGGGTCACTGAATTTCATCTTCCCGAAGGCAACACCTTGGAATTTTACGTGGAATTACCCGCCTTCCTGATGCTGGGACTGCTGTGCGGCTTTGTTGCCTTTATCCTGATGCGTGCCGTTTTTATTGCCGAGGACGTGGGCAACCAAATTCAGGCTGGCACGAAAATGCCTCGTTGGATGCGGCCTGCGCTGGCAGGTGCTCTGCTTGGCGGACTGGCGATTGCCTTTCCGCATATCATTGGCGTTGGGTATGAGACGACGTCGGCCGCGTTGACTGGGCAGCTGTTGTGGCACGAAGCGATCGTCTTTGCCGTGCTCAAGGTCATCGCCGTGGCCATCACCATGGCAGGCCGGATGGGGGGTGGCATGTTTTCCCCCGCGCTGATGGTGGGGGCGTTGACCGGGCTGGCCTTTGGCCTGATTGCCACCGGCGTTTTCCCCGAGGTTTCGGGCTCGCATACGCTGTATGCCTTGGCGGGGATGGGGGCTGTTGCGGCCGCCGTTCTGGGTGCACCAATCTCGACCACCATGATCGTGTTTGAATTGACCGGCGACTGGCAAACCGGGCTTGCGGTGATGGTGGCCGTGTCGCTGTCCACGGCGCTGGCCTCGCGTCTTGTGGATCGGTCCTTCTTTTTGACGCAGCTGGAACGGCGCGATATTCACCTGGCTGCGGGACCTCAGGCCTATCTGCTGGCGATGTTCCGCGCCGATACGCTGATGCGCAAACCACAGGATCCGGGTGCGGCCGATCCCCAGCGCTGCGCCGAGATGGTCGAGGATGGTATCTTTATCCACGCCCATGCCACGCTGGAACAAGCCATGCCTCTGTTTGAAAAGGCGGGCACGCCATTCCTGCCCGTGATTGCCAAGCCTGAAAACGACGAAGCGCCCCGAATTCAGGGCGCTCTGTTTCATGTCGATGCGCTAAAGGCGTTTAACCGCGCCTTGGCCGCAACCGCGGCCGAGGAACATTCTTAAAGGCGTTCCACCGCCAGCGTGTCCGAGGGGTAGAAGGCCAGATAGCCCTTGATGCGCTCGGCCGCGTCCAGCGGGGCCTCATAGCTCCAGGCTGCGTCTTTCAGGGTGGTCGACTTTGTCACGATCGAATAATGCGAAGCGTCACCTTTTTTCGGGCAATGCGTCACCTTTTCGGTCTTGTCCAAGAAGGCCATGGCAATATCATCGCGCGGGAAATACACCACCGAGGCCAGACCTTCTTCGTTCAATTCCAATGCTTTACGGGTTTCACCCAGCACGGCACCGCCTGCGCGCACCACCCAGGTGCCCTCGGCGTTGCGAATTGTCATATCTTTGCTCATTGTCCGTCTCCCGGAGTTTTTCGGGTTATCTACCGCATTTATGACAGGCAGATGTCACAGTGGTTCTGTAGCGTCGCGCAACCATATCGCAGCTGCCTCGGTTAACCGAGGGACGATTTTGTCGCGGCAGGCCAAGTGATAGTCATTTAGCCAGTCGATTTCGTCTTGGGACAGCAAACTAACGTCAATCAAACTGCGGTCAATCGGGACAAATGTCAGGGTTTCAAAGTTGTGCATGGGGCGGTCGTCGGCGCCTTTCAGCGCGGGGGCGTCCTGCACCACGATCAGGTTTTCGATGCGGATGCCAAAGGCGCCTTCGCGGTAGTATCCAGGCTCGTTCGACAGGATCATTCCGGGCTTCAGCGGCACCGAGGAGACCCGGCTTAGGCGTTGTGGGCCTTCGTGGACGCACAGGTAAACGCCGACGCCATGGCCCGTGCCGTGGTTATAATCCAGCCCGGCTTGCCAAAGCGGATAACGCGCGATCGCATCCAAATCACGGCCCGCAAGACCGCGTGGGAAACGCAGGCGCGAAATGCCGATCATGCCTTTCAGAACGCGAGTAAAGCAGGCCTTTTCTTCGGTACCGACCGTGCCAACGGGCAGGGTGCGGGTGATGTCCGTGGTGCCATTCAGGTATTGCCCGCCGCTGTCCAGCACCAGCAGCTGCCCATCCAGCAACCGCGCATTGGTGTTTTCGGTGACGCGATAGTGGATCACCGCGCCGTTCGCCCCTGTACCCGAGATCGTGTCAAAGCTGATGTCCAGCAAGGCACCAGTGGCACGGCGGTGTTCCTCAAGGGCCTTGACGACGTCGATTTCTGTCAGGGTTCCAGGGGCTTGGGCGTGGAACCAGGCCAGGAACTCGCACATGGCAGCGGCATCGGTCAGGTGGGCATTGCGCGTGGCGGCGATCTCGGCCTCTGATTTGCAGGCTTTTGGCAGCACGCAAGGGTCTTGCGCCCACGCGATCTGGACACCGGCCTCGGATAGCTCGCGCTGCAACTGATAGGGGGCTGTTTCCCTGTCCAGACGCACCGGCCCGGTTCGCGACCGAACCGCTGCCGCAAAGGCCGAGGGCGGGCGCAGCGTGACCTCGGGGCCCAGATGTTCGCGCAGGTTCCCATCCAGCTTGGCCGGGTCAACGAACAGGGACAGGTGACCGGTGTCATGCAGAATGGCAAAGCAATGGGGCACCGGGTTGCGCTGAATGTCCGAACCGCGAATGTTCAGCAGCCAGGCAATGGAATCGGGCAGGGTCAGAACCGCGGATTCCTGTCCTGCGGTGCGCAAGAGCGCGGCAATGCGCGCCCGTTTCGCCGCGTGATCCACGCCGGCCAGATCGTCGGGATAGGCAGTGATGGGCCCCAGCGGCGGCGCGGGCTGATCGGGCCAGATGCGATCCACCAGATTGGCGCAAGCAAGCAGCGAAATGCCCGAGCCGTTCAGCATTTGCTCAAGCTCTTCGATCTCGTCTACGCTGTGCAGCCAAGGATCAAAGCCAACTTGACCTCCGTCCGGCAACTGCTTCAACAACCAATCACCCAGGCGGGTCTCGGGCCAGGGGACGGGCTGGAAATGATCCAGATCGACCTGGGCTTTGACCTGCGTGCGATAACGGCCGTCGATGAAAACACCCGCTGCGTTACGCAGCGCCGCACAGAATCCCGCCGAGCCGGTAAAGCCCGTCAGCCAGGACAAGCGTTCGTCGCGCGGGGCGACATATTCGCCCTGATGCACATCCGAGCGGGGGATCAGGAAACCGGTCAGGCCATCATGTTCCAGCTGAGTACGCAGCTGCGCCAAACGGGCCGGACCCTGGCTGGGGTCCGCGCTTTCGGTGAAACTCTGGAACATGGGGTCTCCGATGTTAGCTGGCCTTCTTGATGCCGATCATGCGGGCGCGGGCGCGCGGGTCCTGGTCAAACAGGGCAGCCAGTTGCTCGGTCATCGCACCGGCCAATTGCTCGACATCGGTGATGGTCACCGCATGCTGGTAATACCGTGTCACGTCGTGGCCAATGCCGATGGCAATCAGCTCGACCAGTTTACGTTTTTCCACCATCGAGATCACGTCCCGCAAGTGTTTTTCCAGGTAATTCGCGGGGTTAACGGACAAAGTTGAATCGTCAACCGGCGCCCCATCCGAGATCACCATCAAGATTTTCCGCTGCTCGGGCCGGGCCAGCATTCGCCGATGAGCCCATTCCAACGCCTCGCCGTCGATGTTTTCCTTCAGCAGGCCCTCTTTCATCATAAGGCCCAGATTGTTGCGGGTCCGGCGCATGGGGGCGTCGGCCTTTTTGTAGATGATATGGCGCAGATCATTCAGACGGCCGGGCTGTTGCGGGCGCCCATCGGCCAGCCATTTTTCACGGCTTTGCCCACCCTTCCAGGCACGGGTGGTAAAGCCCAGAACCTCGACCTTGACGTCGCACCGTTCCAGCGTCCGGGCCAGAACATCGGCGCAGATCGCGGCGATGGAAATCGGCCGTCCCCGCATCGAGCCCGAGTTGTCCAGTAGCAGCGTCACCACGGTATCGCGGAACTCGGTGTCTTTTTCGACCTTGAAGGACAGGGGCGTTGTGGGGTTGGCCACCACGCGGGCCAGGCGGCCTGCGTCCAGAATGCCTTCTTCCATGTCGAACAACCACGAGCGGTTTTGCTGGGCCTGAAGGCGTCGTTGCAACTTGTTGGCCAGACGGCCCACGGCGCCTTTCAGCGGCTCAAGCTGTTGATCCAGATAGGTCCGCAAACGTTCCAGTTCGGCAGGCTCGGCCAGATCTTCGGCGGCAATCTCTTCGTCCTGATCGGTGTTGAACGCGGTATAATTGGGGTCGGCATCCGACAGTGGAGCAGGGGGCGGGGGCTCGAGCGGCGCGTCGCCTTCAGGCAGTTCGGTCTCGTCTGACATTTCCTCGTCGGCCATGTCATCGGTGGTGACCTGCGCTTCCGAGCTGTCCTGCGTTTCGTCCTGAGACTGTTCGGGGTCGGCCTCGGCGTCCTGATCGTCCTGGTCGTCCTGGCCGCTGGAATCGGGATCCTGTTCCTCTTCGGCGCTGTCTTCTGCGTCGTCCTGATCTTCTTCTTCAGGCTCGTCCGGGTCGTCGCCCAATTGATCGCCATAGCCCAGATCCTCGATGATCTGGCGGGCGAACTTGGCAAACTCGGTCTGGTCCGACAGCTTTTCCTGCAGCTCCTCAAGCGTGCCGCCTGCCTGATCCTCGATGAAACCGCTCCACAATTCCAACACGTTCCGGGCGGCGGGGGGCATCTCGCGGCCGGTGGCCAGCTGACGGATCATATAGCCCGCAGCGACGGCCAGCGGTGCATCGGCCGTCTGCTTGATCTGGTCATAGCCTTTGCGCAGGGCCTCGGTTTCGATCTTGGCGTCGATGTTGCCTGCGGTGCCGGGCATGTCGCGTGCGCCCATTGCCTCGCAGCGGGCGGTTTCCATCGCCTCATACAGGCTGCGCGCCATGTCACCCGGGGGCGCATAGCGATCGTGCACGGCGTTGTCGTGATATTTGCGCTGCATGGCCAGGGCATCCGCGGTGCCACGCGCGAGCAGCACCTCGTCGCGCGTCATCCGGCGCGTCACCTGAGGCAGGCGCATTGTATCGCCCGAAATCCCGGCCGGATCGACCGAGTAATTCACGTTCAGATCGGCGTCATCAGCCAGCACCTTGGTTGCTTCTGCAAGGGCTTTCTTGAACGGATCTGCAGGGTTGTCGTTTTTTTTCATGACACGGGCGCCGGGCGTTAAAAATATCGTTGCCGCACCCTAATCCGGGCCGGGCCGATTGACCAGTCTTCGCGGGCGTCCCGTTGGGTCGGATGTGGGGCAATGACCTTAGGTGCAGGCGCAATGGGCAGCGGTTGCTCTAGCTGATCAAGGCCGACCGGCACTCGTTAAGCTGACGATGGGCCATGGCCAAGGCCAGGCGGGCGCGACGATCATCGCTCCGAAACGTCCCCTGGCTGAGAAGAACCGCCTGAGCCTGCTTGGCTTCGATCCGCCAGTGCAAAATCTCGCGGCCACGGCCAGGCGGGGTCATGGCCTCGAGTATGTCGATGGCAGATTGCCGCTCGGCCTTGGTGCGCTCCGAGGCGACGCCGTCGAACATCCACTGAAATTCCATCTGCGCGGAAAGCCGTCCTGCACATTGCGCAAAGAACCGGATCTGATCGTCCGGCGACATCGCCACAGCAGGACTGCCCACCAGCGCCAAAAGGCCGCTGATCAGGGCGCTTGTTAGAAAAGTTTTTAAACTGCTCATGTTTTAGACTTTACGGTCAAAAAACGACGTATCAAGTAGGCAGTTTGAAAACTATTCTTTTGAGATAGCGTGAATTCAACGAAAAACGGCACCCAGAAGGGTGCCGATCATCTTTGAGTTGTGTTTTCGTGGGGTCAGGTCATTGCCATCGAGGCCGCGCTTTCGGGCAGTTCCTCGTCAAAGCAACGCTGATAGAACTCGGCCACAGTCTGACGTTCCAGCTCGTCACATTTGTTCAGGAAGGACAGGCGGAAGGCGTAGCCGACATTGCGGAAAATCTCGGCGTTCTGGGCCCAGTTGATCACGGTTCGCGGGCTCATCACCGTGGACAGATCGCCGTTCATAAAGGCGGTCCGGGTCAGATCCGCCAGCGTGACCATCTGAGCAATCGTCTTGCGGCCGCTTTCGGTGTTGTAATGCGGGTTCTTGGACAGGATGATCTGCGTTTCCGCGTCATGGCTGAGATAGTTCAGCGTGGCCACCAGCGACCAACGGTCCATCTGGGCCTGGTTGATCTGCTGCGTGCCGTGATACAGGCCGGTGGTGTCGCCCAGACCCACGGTATTTGCCGTGGCGAACAGGCGGAAATAGGGGTTCGGCGTGATCACCTCGTTCTGGTCCAGCAGTGTCAGTTTGCCGTCATGTTCCAGCACACGCTGGATCACGAACATCACGTCTGCGCGGCCCGCATCATATTCGTCGAACACGATCGCAGTGGGATTGCGCAGCGCCCAGGGCAGGATTCCTTCGTGGAATTCGGTGACCTGTTTGCCGTCTTTCAGCTTGATCGCGTCCTTACCAATCAGGTCGATCCGGCTGATGTGGCTGTCCAGGTTCACGCGCACGCACGGCCAATTCAGACGCGCGGCGACCTGTTCGATATGAGTCGATTTTCCGGTGCCGTGATAGCCCTGAATCATCACACGGCGATTGCGCGAGAAACCGGCCAGAATGGCCAGGGTGGTGTCAGGGTCGAACTTGTAGGTGGGGTCCACCTCGGGTACACGCTCGGAACGCTCGGCAAAGCCCTTTACGGTCATGTCGGTATCGATGCCAAAGACATCGCGAACAGAGACATCTTCGGTGGGTTTGGCGTTCATTTCCATTGTGCGCTTGCCTTTGCCTACGTGCTAAAATCAGGGCCGGATGCCCAGCCCTTGTGTGGTGCAACATATATGCCCGAAGGGCAAGGGCAAGTCGCCTTTTCCGCCGCGTCCTGCATCAAGATTAGGCTTTGTGGGTGGGTCCGGTCGCAGCCTACTTGAAGCTGCGACTGTCCTTGATCTGATCCCAGGCCCACATGACTTCTTGGAGCTGCTCTTCCTGGCTGCGATCTCCGCCGTTCATGTCGGGGTGCAGCACCTTGATAAGCTTCTTGTAAGCCTTGCGGATTTCCGCCTTGGACCAGTTGTCCTGAGCTTCCAGAATGTCGACGGCACGGCGTTCGGTCGGGGGCAGACGACGCCCGCCGGTATTGGCCTTGCCGGGGTTCTTGGTGGCGTTTTCGCCCAGAACCTGGTGTGGGTCCTCGATGCCCAGGCGCGCCCATGCGCGGGCCTCGGGGTCGCCCATGGGACGGGTCTGGCGTTCCCAAACCTTGTCCTTGGACATCTGGGCATTCATCTCGGCCTCGGTCGTGCCGTCGAAGAAGCTCCATTTCTGGTTATACTCGCGCACGTGGTCCTTGCAGAACCACAGGAACTCATCCAGCACATCCGGTGCTCTGGGTGCACGGTATTTGCCCGGCTCTTCGCACCCCTCGTGTTCGCACACACGTGTCGAGGTTTCCGAAGCACCGCTCATCCCCCGTCGACCGCGGGGGTTTTTCTTCTTGGCCGATTTGACCGACATATCGAAACCAAAAGGGTCAGATTTAGTCATTGGATCACCTATTCGACTCGGACGGTGGATAATAGACTTTCTGGCGCTGAGTTGAAGGGGGGGCGCGAGAAAAAAACTGCGAATAACTGGGCTTTTGGGCGGAGCTTTGCCGAGCAATATCGCCTAACCTTTGGAAAATAAATCAAAACCAGATGAGTAAAATTCAGGCAGACTTGTCTTGAGCGGGTTCGGTTTGATCGTCCTGGAGCGTGGATGAGCCCGCTTTCAATCTGGCGGCGCGTTCTATCAGCGGGCTGGCATCCGGAGAGCCCATGTCCTCGGCATCTTCCACGCCGTTGTCCTGCGATTCCAAGAAAAAATCGGACGGAGTGTTCGGCGATTCTGTTTGCTCTTCGGGCGAGGGCGCCGGCAACTGCTTGGGCGCTGTCGTCTGCTCGGCGGCCTGTGCAGGGCGGCGAAACACCAGCATGTTGCGATAGCTGGTCGTGACCGAAGTCAGCCCGTGGCGCTCTTCACAGGGCAGGGTTTCGGCGCGCTGGTATTCCCAGCCCTCGGCGCCCATCTGGTTCATCACCTCTTGCAGCGCAAGCGCAAAGCGCGCATCGGTGCCGCGTACGCCCTTGGCCTTTTTCCCCTTCACCGGGGCGGGAACTACCTTGTACTCGAATACTGGCATTACAAATGTCCGTTCTGAAAATCCGGGCAATCATATCAGCCGTTTGCAAAATGTCCAAAGCTGCGGGCGGTAAGTGAACGCCGTGGCAACCAGTTGCTGAGACCTTGATCGCGGTCGCAACACAGGTGCCCCATGACCCGAGAGATCAGCAACTATTCCGACTGGATATTCACCGAAACCGTTGCAGACCGAGGCTCGGCCCGGTGCCGCTGCGGGCTGTGTGGGCAGCGCAATCTGCGCTATCATTTCGAGGTCCGTAATCGCCGCAACGGTCACCGGATGTGGGTCGGATCCAGCTGTATATTGAAGTTCGGGCTGACGGTGATGCAGGGCGGCAAGCAGCTTTCGGCGGACGAGGCGCGCCGCAAACTTGGCCGCATTGCCCGGCGTTTGCGTGGATGATCAGCCCTTGCGAATGGTCATAGGCTTGCCCACGAAATCGGGCACTGGCGATGCGCTGTGGTCTTTCAGCATGGCCTGCACCTTGGCGGCCACATCATCGGGGTAAGGGGCAACCTTGGGCCCGCTCATGTCGATATGCAGTCCGATCCCTTCGCCCGTCGCCGACAGCCAGCCATCCTGATGAAACAGCCACTGACAAAAATGGAACTTGCGCCCGTCGCTGTCCAGCAGTTGAAACCCAACCTTGACCTTGGCGCCCACATGCAGCTCTTGCAGATATCGCACGCGAAAGTCGGCGCTATAGGTGGTGTGTTTGCGGGTGGCAGCATAGTCCGGGCCAAAGCCCATCAGCTCGAACGCCTGATCCGCCCCGCGATCGAATAACACGTTGTAATAGGCCATGTTCAGATGGCCGTTATAGTCGATCCATTCGGGCAGGACCTCCATTTCCGAGGACATGAAGGGGGGCTGGTGCTGCATGGTCTGTTTCCTTTGACTGTCTTGGGCAGAGCCTAGTCAAACCAACCGCTGCTGACCAGTCTGAGGCTTAGAAACGACGCAACGATTTAAGCAGCGCTTTCACGCGCTCTTTGAGGGGTAGGTAAGGCCAAATCTGCCGGGCGTTTTCCTTATCCAGGTGCCGCGAGCGCGGGATGTCCTGTGGGGGCACCAGATGAAAGCCCAGCTTGGCAGAGACCTCGGTCCGCTTCTTTGCATAGTCGCGTATTTCATGAGGCCGCAGCCCGTCGATCCTGTATTTGTCACCTGGCAGGTTCCAACGTTCTGAAATTTCTTTGTCAGTCCGTCGCCCGCTGCCCGGTGGGTTTTGCAGGTTGTAAAGGTACATGGCCCGCACAGCCGGAGCGGACAGGGATTCGTTCTCGCGGCTTTCGGACAGGCCAAGCGTATCGAAATCGGGCAGGTTGAATTCGCGCAGCAAGCTGTTGCACAGCCCTTGCTTCACCGCGTCCTCGAACTTGATGAAATGGGTTCTGTCAGCGCCGAATTCGCGCTTTATGTTCAAGGGGATGCGGTGAATGCGACGGATAGAAGTGGCATAGGCGGTGGGGCGAAAGAACTCGCCAACCTTGGCCATTTGTTGACTGTTCGAAGCCATCCAGGGCAGCAGCTCGCGGTAATAATACAGCGCGTGAACCTCGCCATATTCGGACAGGGCCGCATGAATGCGAGCCAGTTCCGCAGGTCTCATAAGACACAGGAATTCGTTGGATAGGATCGCAGTGCCGCTAAGCGATTTGAGCTGTTTGAAAAGCTGCCAGCGTACGTTCTCGTCGCGCTTTTCGATCTGCTCGGCGCTCAGGCGCGAGCGACGGTTCCACAGATCACGCATGGGGTCGGTCATGAAGGCCGAGTACAGATTCTTGTAGGCGCCCCTTTGCCCCAGAAAATGCACCCCGTGTTCGGCCAACACGCCCTTGTTGGAAAAAAGGCTGCGCTGAATCGAGGTGGACCCGGTTTTATGCGGGCCCAGATGCAGGATAATTCTCAGATCCTTGGCCATCTGATGCCTCTTGGCTTACAGGCCCAGTTTCTGAGCGACCAATTGGTTGACGGCCTTGGGGTTGGCCTTGCCACCGGTTGCCTTCATTACCTGCCCCACGAACCAGCCCGCAAGTTTCGGGTTTTGCTTGGCTTTTTCGACCTGGGCGGGGTTGGCGGCGATGATCTCGTCCACCGCGGCCTCGATTGCGCCGGTGTCGGTGACCTGCTTCATGCCGCGCTCTTCGACGATTTTATCGGGGTCTCCGCCTTCGGTATAGACGATCTCGAACAGGTCCTTGGCGATCTTGCCGCTGATGGCGTCCGACTTGATCAGCTTGATGATCGCGGCCAATTGGGCGGGCGACACCGGGCTGTCGGTGATGTCGTGATCTTCTTTTTTCAGGCGGCCGAACAATTCGTTGATGACCCAGTTGGCGGCCAGTTTGCCGTCGCCTGCCTCGCCTGCGACCTCTTCGAAAAAGGCAGCGTTCGGCACTTCTGCGGTCAGCACGCTGGCGTCATATTCCGACAGGCCGAAGTCGCCGATAAAGCGGGCCTTCTTCTCGTCCGGCAGTTCGGGCAGCGAGGCGGCGATATCATCGACCCAGGCTTGTTCGATCTCCAGGGGCAGCAGGTCGGGGTCGGGGAAATAGCGGTAGTCATGCGCTTCTTCCTTGGACCGCATCGAGCGTGTCTCGTTCTTGTCCGGATCGTACAGGCGGGTTTCCTGCACGACTTCGCCACCGGCTTCGACGATGGCGATCTGGCGGCGGGCTTCGACCTCGATCGCGGCCTGGATAAAGCGCATCGAGTTCATGTTCTTGATCTCGCAGCGCGTACCCAGATGGCTGAAGTCCTGGGTTTCCTGGTACTTTTCGTACTGGCCGGGCCGGCAGATCGACACGTTCACATCCGCGCGCAGGTTGCCGTTCTGCATGTTGCCATCGCAGGTGCCCAAGTAACGCAGGATCTGGCGCATTTTGGTGACATAGGCGGCGGCCTCTTCGGGGCCACGAATGTCGGGGCGGGACACGATCTCCATCAGGGCGACGCCTGTCCGGTTCAGGTCCACGAAGGACATGTTCGGATCCATATCGTGCACCGATTTGCCTGCGTCCTGTTCCAGGTGGATACGTTCGATCCGCACCAGGCGCGCCACGCCGGGGCCCATATCGACCAGAATCTCGCCCTCGCCCACGATGGGGTGATAGAGCTGGCTGATCTGATAGCCCTGCGGCAGATCGGGGTAGAAATAGTTCTTGCGGTCAAAAGCGGACCAAAGGTTGATCTCGGCCTTCAGGCCCAGACCGGTGCGCACGGCTTGTTCGACACAGAATTCATTGATCACGGGCAGCATGCCGGGCATGGCCGAATCCACGAAGGCTACGTTCGAGTTGGGTTCCGCCCCGAATTTGGTCGATGCACCCGAAAACAGTTTCGCTTTCGAGCTGACCTGCGCGTGCACCTCCATACCGATCACCAGTTCCCAATCGTGCTTGGCTCCGGCAATCACCTTGGGTTTCGGGGTCTCATAGGTCAGGTCCAGCATCTATCCGCCCTTTGTCACAGCAATTCCATCGCGTTCTAGGACAGGGGTGCCAAAGGGGCAAGAGGGCATGGGCCGGTTTGCGCGCCACTTTGCGCGTCGTGATTAGCCTCGGGGCAGAATTTGCGGACCCTGTTCGCCGAAAACCACGCGAGCGCCGTTGCGAATCTCGGTCTCGAAATGACGCGAGATACGGCGGAAAGCGCTGCCGCGGCCCTCTTCGGCCAGTTTCTCGGTATAGATCATGGCCTCTTCGCTGGCCTGGTCTTGCTCGGCCATGGCCCAGATCAGGGGGTGCACCTCGCGCAGGTGGTCCTTCAGTATCCAGTCAAACGCACCGCGCAGGGCGGTCAGTTGATCCTGATAGGGGCTGTTGCGCATGGGGCGCCCGCTTAGCGTGATCGAACAGAACGCGGCAAACAGGTTCGCCGTATGCTGATCCTGCCGGCGGTTCATGATGTCCCGTATGCCTTCGATGAACAGGTTCGGCTCCAGCATCTCCAGAACATCGGGGTCCAGCCGCAACGCGTCCAGACAGGTCCAGGTATAGCCGCCCGCGCCCCAGATATCCTGTGTCAAGGCAGCAATGCGGCGGGCCTGCACCTCAAGCTGTTGATGCGAGCCGAACCAGCGCGGCAGCATGAAACGGCCAAACTGGCGCATGTGATTGGGATTGTGCGGGTCCAGGTCGATCAGGTCTTCGTAGTCATCGACCACCCGGGTTTCCGGCGCCTCCTGGGCGGGCAGCAATTTGCAGCGTGCAGAGGCCAGGGCAGGGCTGTTCTGTTCGAAGGCGTCGAACCGGTCCAGGATCTCTTGTGCGCTGGCCATGCAGGCATGGAAAGCTTTGGTGCTGTGCTTGGACAGGCCCTCGGTTTTCGGGCCCACGTTGGTTTCCACCGCGTGAAAGGCCCAGGCCACGTCCATCAAGGCGTGCAGCACCACCAGCGCGACGCCATAGTCCTTGGGGCTGTCCTCCAGCGCGAATTCCAGATGCTCAAGCGCAGGCAGGGCTTCGACATCGCCGGGGTTCACCCTGCCAGAACGAATTTGCCGGGTCAGCGGCTCGACGACATCCGTGCGCGCGCCAAAGGCCAGAAGATCGGCCAGGGGCATGTCGGCCTTGGTGCGGGCGCGGGTACGGTCATGGTGGCGCAGTTCCTGACCCAGCTCCTCCCACATGTCCTGACGGGCCAGAAACTGCCCCCGAGAGATCACGTATTCACGTCGCGACTGTTCAGTCGAGGTATCGGTGACCGGAATGTCCAGTGCCCGCTGCAGGCGGATCGGCATCGGGCCCGGGGGCGCCTGCGGTTCCGCGACCTGTGGCGCAGGGGCACGCGCACTTGCCTTGCGCCGCAACAGGGCTGGGGCGCGCAGCTTCAGGCTTGGACGTTTGGACAGCAGGTGCTTCATACTAATTCCGGTTGCGGGTGACCTAATCGAGTCGCCTATTTGGTATGCTCGCTATATGAGGCTTGGTTTTTGGCGGAAAAATGGCCAAGTGTGGCTTGTTTTCGGGAAATAGCGCAGCAACTATCGGGCGAGTTAACCTAACGGTAACTAACTGCAAGATTTTTCCAATTTCGGGCTGCAGGGGCAGAATGCCGAAAATGATCAGGTCAGCGTGACCTTTGCGTCCACCCGGATCGGTTTGCCATCAAACCAGCGGCGCAATTCCTGCGCAGCTGGCAAGCAGGTCAGGGGCAGGTGAACGCGGCGCCCTCCGGCCAGCTCCAGATGCGGGGGGCGGGCATAAAACGGGGCCGAGCGCGCGCCCACGGCCTGAATCCCCGACAGCGGAAAGGTCCAGTGTTTGGCGCCGTAATAGACGTTCAGATGCGTCTCGGTCAGCCAGGCGCCCGAGCGTTTGCGGCTTGTCAGCCGTTGCCAAAAAATGGCGGTCATGATGGCCACGCCGCCAATCAGCAACATCATCTGCCAGGCTGGCAACAGCCTGGCCAGGCCAAACAGGGCTAGCCAGAACAGCACGATTACCGCCCCTGCACCCAGATGCAGGGGGTCCAACCCACGCCAATGGTATTCATGTATCCGATTCATAGATGAACTATGGATGAAACGGTCGAAAACATGAGCGTGCGATATCGCATTTGGCCTCTTTTTTTGAAGGCATAGTGACAGGCTTGCTTCAGTTCGAGTGCGTATGGTTCCCGGCTGGTTATGCCTTTCGGATCCGCTGGACCATCTCCTGAGTATCGCGGCTCAGCTCTGGTTGGGACAGGATCCGGTCCAACTGGGTGGCGATAAGCGCTTGTCGGTCCGCGTCATAGCGTTTCCATGTTTCAAAGGCCGAGCACATCCGCGCTGTGGTTTGCGGGTTCAGCGGGTCCAGCTTGATCAGCCAGTCAGCCAACAGCGCATAGCCCGCGCCACTTGCCTGGTGGAAGGCGGCGGGGCTCATGGCCAGGGCGCCCAGGGTGGCGCGGAACCTGTTGGGGTTTTTCATGGTGAAATCGGCGTGCTGTGTCAGCGCCCGGGCCACATCGACCGCAGCCGCAGGATCAGCCTGCACGATCTGCATCGAGAACCACTTGTCGATCACAAGGCGGTCATGCTGCCATTGATCATAAAACGCCTGCGTCGCCGCCTTGCCCTTGCCCGCAGACAGAAGGCAGCCAAAGGCGGCCAGTTGCTGGGTCATGTTGTCGGCGGCATCATATTGCTTCTGCGCCTGAGCGCCGCCATCCAGACGAGAGATCAGGGTCAGCGCGGTATTGGCCAGCGCCCGTGCCCCGGATTGGGCGGCGTCAGGTTGATAGACGTCTTCGGTCTGATACTGCGCGTAAAGCCGCGGCAGCAGGTCTTGCATATGCTGTGCCATCGCCTGTTTCTGCGTCTCAAGCGCCTGCCAGATCGTCTGGGGGTCGGGCGTTTCGTCCATGTCGAACAGGCTTTGGGCCAGCTCGTCCTGGCTGGGCAGGCTGGTAGCCAAGGCGCGAAAGGCCGGGTCCAGCGTGTCGTCGCGCAGCACTGCCGTCAGCGCCTCCAGATAGGCGTCATCGGGCGCGGCGCCATCGCGGATCATGCGGATCAACCCATCGCGGGCCAGCGCGCGGCCAGATTCCCAGCGGTTGAACGGGTCGGTGTCATGCGCCAGCAGGAAGGCGCGTTCCGCATTGGTGGTCTCGCGCTGCAAAATCACTGGGGCCGAGAATTCACGCAGGATCGAGGGCACGGGTTTGGCGGCCAGCCCGTCGAATTTGAACGACTGCTCGGCCTCGGTCATCTCCAGCACGGTGGTCGGGACCACTTCATCCCCGTTGGGGTTCAGCAGACCGACGGCGATTGGGATAACGCGCGGGTCTTTGACGTCCTGCCCCGGAGTGGGCGGCGTGTCCTGCCGGAAGGTAAGCGTATAGGTGCCGTTGTCGAACGCATCGCTGACAGATACCCGAGGTGTGCCAGCCTGGCTATACCACCGTTTGAACTGGGTCAGATCGCGGCCAGTTGCGTCCTGAAATACCTGCAGCCAATCCTCGATCGTGGCGGCATCGCCATCGTGGCGGTCAAAGTACAGGTCAAGCGCCTTGTAATACGCTTCGTCCCCGACCAGCGTTTTCAGCATTCCGATCAGTTCGGCGCCCTTTTCGTACACTGTGGCTGTGTAGAAATTGTTGATCTCGACAAAGCTTTCGGGGCGCACCGGGTGGGCGAGGGGGCCGTTATCTTCACGGAACTGACGGCCACGCAGGGCGATCACGTCCTCGATCCGTTTCACGGATTCCGAGCGCATATCGGCGGTGAACTGCGCGTCGCGATAGACCGTCAGCCCCTCTTTCAAACACAGCTGGAACCAGTCGCGGCAGGTGATGCGGTTACCGGTCCAGTTGTGAAAGTATTCATGGGCGATGATCGCCTCGATCCGTTCGAAATTGGCATCGGTGGACGTGTCGGGCGAGGCCAGAACGCAGGACGAGTTAAAGATATTCAGCCCCTTGTTCTCCATTGCGCCCATGTTGAAATCGTCCACGGCGACGATGTTGAAAATGTCCAGATCGTATTCGCGGCCATAAACATCCTCGTCCCATTTCATGGACTTTTTCAGCGCCTCCATGCCAAAGGCGCATTTGCCCTCGTCGCCGGGGCGGACGTAGATGTTCAGGTCTACTTTTTTACCCGACTTGGTGATGAAACTGTCCGGATGGGCCACCAGATCGCCCGCAACCAAAGCGAACAGATAGGCGGGTTTGGGCCAGGGATCATGCCATTCGGCCCAGCCCTCTCCGCTGTCGGTGGGGTTGCCGTTGGACAGCAGCACGGGCTCTGATCCCTCGATCCGTACCGAGAAGACGCTCATCACGTCAGGACGGTCGGGATAGAAGGTGATCTTGCGGAACCCCTCGGCCTCGCATTGGGTGCAATACATGCCGTTCGACATATAGAGCCCCTCAAGCGCGGTGTTGGTCACGGGGCTGACTTCAACCTCGGCCTCCCACACGAAGGGGGCGACCGGCACATCGCAGCTTAGGCCCTGCTGGGTCACGTTAGGCATGACCTCGGCCCCGTCGATCCTGGCCCAGACCAGTTTCAACTGCTCGCCATGCAGGAAAAACGAACGGTCCGTGGCCTCGGGGTTGGGACGGAACGCGATGCGGCTGATCACCCGCGTGGCATCGGGGGCCAGGCGAAAGGTCAGCTCGACCTTGTCCACGATAAAGCCAAAGGGCGTGTAATCGGACAGGTAGATGGTTTGCGGTGCAGCGTCTTTCATCGGGGCCTCAGGCTTGGGGTTGTTTTCAGCGACGTTATGGGGATCGGCGGTGGGCTTCAATGGCCAGTCTGCGGATGGGATTATTCGCCAATTTTTGAAGCAGCTTGGTTCAAATTGGTAAAAAAAATTGACCACACTTGTTGCCTATAGGAAACTTCCGCTCTATTCAGGGGCAAGAGGATGGCCAATCAAGGGGGAACGCAATGACCAATAGCATCGACAAATACGGGCTGCATGTCGCGCCCGAGCTGCTGGAGTTCATCGAGCGCGAGGCGCTGCCCGGAACCGGTGTTTCATCCGACGATTTCTGGGCGGGTTTGTCGCGCATCACCCACGAGCTGGGTCCGAAAAACCGGGCGCTGTTGGAAAAACGCGAAGAATTTCAGCAAATGCTGGACGCTTGGCACCAATCACATCGGGGCCAACCCCACGATGCCGCGGCCTACAAAGCCTATCTGGAAGAAATCGGATATCTGGTGCCCGAAGGCGCTGATTTCCAGATCGAGACCCAGAATGTCGACCCCGAGATCGCCCAGATCCCCGGCCCGCAGCTGGTGGTGCCGATCATGAATGCCCGGTTTGCGCTGAATGCGGCGAATGCGCGGTGGGGCTCTTTGTATGACGCTTTGTATGGCACCGATGCGCTGGGGGATTTGCCCAAGGGCGGGGCCTTTGACGTTGAACGCGGCGCGCGGGTGATTGCCTGGGCCAAGTCCTTTCTGGATCAGGCACTGCCGCTTGATGGGGCTGTCTGGGCGGACGTAGATAAACTGGCCGTAGATGGCGACGCCCTGGTGATCGAGGCCAAGGGCACCTCCGTTTCCCTTAAGAATCCCAGCCAGTACGCGGGCCATGCCGAGCCCGACGGTTGGCGCATGTTCCTGTTCAAAAACAACGGTTTGGGCATCGAAATCCTGGTGAACTCCGAAAATCAGATCGGCGAGACCGATCCGGCTGGGATCGCCAGCGTTAACCTTGAATCCGCCATGTCCGCCATCATGGATTGCGAGGACAGCGTCGCCGCCGTGGATGCCGCCGATAAGGTGCTGGCCTATGGCAACTGGCTGGGCCTGATGAAGGGCGATCTTTCTGAAACCTTTGAAAAGGGCGGTCAGACGATCACCCGGGAAATGCACGGCGATTTCACCTATACCGGCCCTGACGGCGCTCCCGTGCCAGTCAAATGCCGCAGCCTGATGCTGGTGCGTAACGTGGGTCACCTGATGACCAACCCGGCCATTGTGGACCGCGACGGGCTTGAGATCGGAGAGGGGTTGATGGACGCCCTGTGCACCACCCTGATCGCCATGCATGACCTGCGGAAAACCGACGGGATGCGCAATTCCGTCACGGGCTCGGTTTATGTGGTGAAGCCAAAAATGCACGGCCCCGAAGAGGTCGCCTTTGCCGATGAGATCTTCTCGATGGTCGAGGACATCCTGGGCCTGCCGCAATACACCGTGAAACTGGGGATCATGGACGAAGAGCGCCGCACCTCGGCCAACCTTAAGGAATGCATCCGCGCGGCCAAGCATCGGGTGGCCTTTATCAATACCGGTTTCCTGGACCGGACCGGCGACGAGATCCACACCTCCATGGAGGCCGGGCCCTTCCTGCCAAAGGGCGAGATGAAGTCGACGCCCTGGATTCAGTCCTACGAGGATCGCAACGTCGATATCGGGCTGGCCTGCGGGTTGCAGGGGAAGGCTCAGATCGGCAAGGGGATGTGGGCGATGCCCGACCTGATGGCCGACATGCTGGAGGCCAAGATCGGCCACCCGATGTCGGGCGCGAACTGTGCCTGGGTGCCGTCGCCCACCGCCGCCACTTTGCACGCCACGCATTACCACAAGGTGGACGTGCTGGCCCGTCAGGATCAGATCAAGGCCGGCGGCGCGCGTGGCACATTGGACGATTTGCTGACCATTCCGGTGGCCACGGGGCGCAATTTCAGTGACGCGGAAATCACCCGCGAGGTGGAAAACAACGCCCAGGGCATTCTGGGCTATGTGGTGCGCTGGGTGGACCAGGGGGTTGGGTGCTCGAAAGTGCCGGACATCAATGATATCGGCCTGATGGAGGACCGCGCAACCTGCCGGATCAGCTCTCAGGCGCTGGCCAACTGGCTGCATCATGGCGTTGTGTCAGAGGCGCGCGTGATGGAGGCGATGCGCAAAATGGCCGCTGTGGTGGACCGCCAGAACGCGGGCGACCCGCTCTATCGTCCCATGGCCCCCGGTTTTGACGGAATTGCCTTTCAGGCGGCCTGCGATCTGGTCTTCAAGGGTCGCGTGCAGCCCAGCGGCTATACCGAGCCGGTCTTGCATCAACGCCGACTGGAACTCAAAGCAACTGGTTGATACGGTCGGGCAGGGCCCTTGGGCCCGCTCGGTTTCCCCAAATAACACAGGATAATCCCATGGCAGACCTATCGCTTCGCAAGGCTCGCACGATCATTCGCAAGGTGTTCGAGGTGGGCCGAGAGATGGAGCTTAAACCGCTCAGCACTGTTGTTCTGGATGCGGGCGGCAATGTGATCGCCTTTGAACGCGGGGATGGCGCGGCGCCAGGTCGGTTCCAGATCGCCTTTGGCAAGGCCTACGGTACCGTGATGCTGGGCATGCCTGGCAAGGCGCAGATGGCCCGGGCCGAGCAGCAGCCCTATTTCATGACCGCGCTGGCCGGTGTCTATGGCGGCAACGTCGTTCCGGTGCCCGGTGGCGTGCTGGTGCGCAACAAGAAGGGTGTAGTCGTGGGGGCTGTTGGCGTGACCGGCGATACCTCGGACAATGACGCCACCGCCGCGCTGGCCGGGATCGAATCCGTGGGGCTGTTCGGCGAGGCCTGATCTGTTGCCGCATCAGTGAGCAGACGCTGCCCCGGTGTGCGTTCGCGCGCAGTTTTCTTGTTTTGTCGCGGACGGGATGCATATATTCTGTGCGGTGAAAGTATGAAAAGGCGCGCCATGACACGTCCCATTGTTGGTATTATCGGTAATCAGCATGTCATTCACGACACGTATCAGGTGCATGCCAGCGGGCAAATGAACACCGAGGCTGTTTCGTGTGTCTCGGGCTGTTTACCGCTGACCATCGCGCCCGATCCCCGTTTTGTCAGCGTCGAAGAACTGCTTGAGGCCTGCGACGGCTTTATGCTGACCGGCGGGCGCCCCAACGTCCACCCCGAGGAATATGGCGAAGCGCCGACCGAAGCGCATGGCGATTTTGACCGCAGTCGCGATGCCATCACGCTGCCTTTGGTGCGCGCCTGCGTCGAGCGGGGCCAGCCTTTCCTTGGTATCTGCCGCGGCTTTCAAGAGGTGAACGTTGCCATGGGCGGGTCGCTCTACCCGGAAATTCGCGATCTGCCGGGCCGGATGAACCACCGGATGCCGCCCGACGGCACGCTGGAGGAAAAATTTGCCTTGCGCCATAAGGTCAGCTTTTCCGAGGGCGGGGTTTTTCACAAGCTGATGGGCGCCCAGGAGGTGATGACCAACACGCTGCACGGGCAGGGGATCAAAACCCCTGGCGCCCGGATCGTGATTGACGGCTACGCCCCCGATGGCACCCCCGAGGCGATCTATGTCGAGGGGGCCAGGGGATTTACCTGCTCGGTTCAGTGGCACCCCGAATGGGACGCGGCCAACGATCCCGTTTCACGTCCCTTGTTCACGGCATTTGGTGATGCGGTTCGGGCCTGGGCCGCGGGAAAGAAAGAAAAAGTGCTGCGCCCGGCCTAAGTTTAGGCCGACTGCAGTAACTTCGCTTCGTATTCTTTCAGACAGGGGCGCGCGGTGTCCCCATAGCTT
This sequence comes from Thalassovita sp., assembly GCF_965218685.1. Lineage (GTDB taxonomy): Bacteria > Pseudomonadota > Alphaproteobacteria > Rhodobacterales > Rhodobacteraceae > Thalassobius. Next base: position 2,166,732 of record NZ_OZ244657.1, read on the forward strand.
TCAGGGTCCGAGCGCAGTTCGGGGAAAATCGCGAACAGCTCTTCGCGGGCGTGATCCATGATGCCATTCAGCCCGTGCCGACCGGGGTGATAGCTTTCGCTTTCCGCACCTTCGGCAAAGATCACCTCGTGCTGGTCGAACAGGATATGCACATAGTCGATACAGTCCTTTTCCACCTGCCGGATGGACTTGCCATTGACCAGATGCCGCGCAGCCACAAAGGCCTCGGCCGTGTTGAACAGAAGGTTCACGTTGGACGAACGCAGCAGCATCCGGTGCTGCGGTGACACCAGCAGCGGACGGGTGTTCCCAATCGCGCCCGGCGCAAAGCGGATCGGGGCGAAATCCCCGGTGCCTTTTACCTCGCGCCGCCCAGCCCAGCGAACAGGCTGGACGCCATTGTCACGGGTAATGACCAGATCACCGGGGCGCAATTCCTCGATCCGGCGGGGGCCGAAAGGGGTGCTGATGCGCGTACCCGCCTTAAAGCAGATGATGATATTCTCGATATTTTCGAAGTTCACCACGGTACCGTCCAGCAGGGTCGCAAAGCCGCTGAGGCCCCCGCTTTGGTCATCGGTATTGGTGTAGGTGACGTCGCCAAAACCGACAAGGCCGCCAAAATCCAGCGTGTCGCCATCGGTTTCGCCGGTCTCTCCGCCTTCGATCGTGATGGTGCCACCGCCCAGCCAGTCTTCGTCCAGCTCGAAGGTGTCATCGCCGCTGCCGCCGGTGACCATGTCGCCGCTGCCGACGCGCAACAGATCGTCGCCCGCCCCGCCATCCAGCACATCAGCGCCAGCGCCGCCGATCAGCGTGTCGTCGCCCTCGCCGCCGAACAGGCTGTCGTCGCCGCCGGCGCCATCCATCAAATCATTGCCCGCACCACCGTAAAAGACGTTGGTCCAGTCCACGCCCTGGCCGTCATAGCCTGTCAGCGTGTCATCCCAGTCTGAACCGATGATACCATCCAGACCGCCGGCCAGGGTGTCGCCGGTCGCGTCGCCGCCGGTGGCGGTGTTGGCGCCCAGGTCGATGTTAACGCCTTCGTCCGAGCCGCTGTAGTCCACGAAATCCATGCCCGCGCCACCGCTGAGGCTGTCGCCCCCGTCGCCGCCCGAAATCGTGTCGTCCCCGTCGCCGCCAAAAATGGTGTCGCTGCCCGCGTCACCGCTTAGGCTGTCGGCGCCGTCCTCGCCATAGATCAGGTCGTCGCCTTCGCCGCCCGATATCGTGTCATCGCCAGCCACGACCGGAACCGTTTCGAAATGCACATCCGAGACAGACAGCGCCTGACCGTTCCCAAACCCGTTGTCATAGTTGATGGTGATGGACTGCAGCGGGCCGGGGATGGTCACAAGGATCGAGCCATCCGCGTCGGTAAAACTGTTCGGCGTCAGGCTGGCCGTGATCGTACCGTCGGACAATGCGTCGTCGCCGGTCCCGCTAAGCGAAACAGTGACCGTATTGCCGTTCGCATCGATTGCGGTGATTGTGATGATGTCTTGCCAGCTGTCGCTGGAGCCGTCGATATCGTGGATCCGAAAGCTGACGTTCTGCACGTCATCCGAGTAGGAATCAGGATCGGTCGATCTGAAGGAAATCGTCGTGGTCGAGGTGTCGCCTTGCCCGCTGCCGGTAAGCGACAGGGTCGAGAACGGATCAAACGGCTCGCCCGTTCCGACATAGGTCGAGCCGGAGCTTTCGACGGAGAATCCGGTTGCATTGCCGTCGTTGGTGAAACCGACGGTGACCTCCATCACGCCAGTGGTTTGGGTAAAGCCACCCGAGATGTCGGCCTCATCCGGGCCTGCCGCGCTCCAGTCCAGGAATTCAGAGGTCGAGCTGGCCGCAGTGACGTTGTCGCCATAGATCGTGTCGTTGCCGGCGCCGCCGTCGATGACATCGCTGCCGCCACCGCCGCTGATAACATCATCGCCTTCGCCGGCCTGTACGGTATCGTCGCCATCCTGCGCCTCGATACTATCGCCCATCCCACCTGCGCCGGTGCCCACGCCGTCATCGACCTGGTCAGTATCCACATCCACATAGGAGGCGTCGATCAGATCATCGCCCCCGGTGCCCGAGACAACGCCATCAGGCTGCGGATAGGCGGGGGCGTCATTGACTTCGCCAGAATCCATGCGGCGCGGCATGACATCGGGCACGAAATAGACGTTGCCATCCGTGCCCTCGTAATAGGTGCCTTCCATGTTGTATTCGGTGACATTCAGCCGGAACCCAAGCCTTCCACTGAACGTAATACTGCCCGAGCCCAACACGGTCTCCGTGCTGAAACTGGTGGCGTTTGTATTCAATTGGTCGCCTGAATCCAGAGATCCATCACCCAAACTGACCAAAAAACCGGTGGGCATGAAACTGCTCCTGCCTCTGAGGGAAAACCCTCGAACTTGCCTCAACGTGCCATCTTTATCGTGGCATTTGAGTTTACATTACGTGAACTCGACTATTTCAGCAAGTTTTCCGGTGTTTTTCAGGGCAAAAGTAGCTTTCTGACGGGTTAGGCAAGCAGGTCGAATTGATCAATCAACGGCAACGAGCGTGCGCGCTGGCCGGTCAGATCGAACAAAGCGTTCGCCAGCGCCGGTTTAGCGGGCGGTGTGCCCGGTTCTCCAACGCCCGAGATATGCGGTTTGTTCTGCAAAATCCGCGTTTCGATCCTGGGTACGTTATGCATCCGAACCGCGTCGAAATCGGGGAAATTCTGCTGCTCTACCGCGCCTTCTTCGAATGTGATCTGTTCATGAATGGCGGCGGACAGGCCATAGATCAGACCGCCCTCAAGCTGGGCCTGGACGATCGAGGGGTCCAGCACCGTGCCCACATCTGCGGCGATCCAGGCGTTGGTGATCTTGATCCCGTCCTCTGTCTGCCGGACCTCGATCACCTCGGCCACCGGGGTGCCGAAGGAATAGGTGAAAGCCACACCGCGCCCTACGCCCTCCGGCGTTTTACCGGTCCAGCCGGACATGTCGCGCACCGCCTTCAGGCAGGCGGCCGAGATCGGGTCTTCGTTCTCCATCATCTCCAGTCGGAATGCCATCGGGTCACGGCCTGCAGCGTGGGCCAGCTCGTCAATGAATGTCTCGTGGAAGAACCCGTTGAACGACGCCCCAACCGAGCGCCAGAAGCCCACGGGCAGGTCCAGATCGGCGACGTATCCGCGGACCCGGTAGTTTGGAATCTGATAGGGCTGGTCAAAGCTGCCTTCGACCAACACCTTGTCAGGGCCGGCCATCGGAAGACCCGTCATTCGCCCTCCAGCCTGCACAGTGGCCGACTGCCCGGCGATCTGGCCGTCCAGAAGAACAGCCTTGCCATCTTTCACCGCCCCCCGGAACCGCGCGATGGCGCCGGGGCGATAAAAATCATGGGTCATGTCCTGCTCGCGCGACCAGGTCAGCTGAACCGGGGTGCCTTTCATCGCGAGGGCCAGACTGGTCGCGTATTGGGCATAGTCCACCTCTCCGCGCCGACCGAAGCCGCCGCCCATATAGGTGGTGTGCACCTCGACCTGCTCAGGCTCCAGCCCGGCGATATTGGCGCATTTGTCCCGGACGATTACGGGCGACTGGTTGCCCGCCCAGATGGTCAGCGCATCGCCCGTATAAAGCGCCGTGGCGTTCATCGGCTCCATCGTGGCGTGGGCCAGATAGGGCAGGTGATACTCGGCGGTGATCTCGGTCGCGCCGGCGGGCAGGGTGTCTGCGTCCCCGTCATCGCGCAGCTTCGAGTTCGCCTTGCCCGTGAACGCTTCGGCGATCTTGCTGTTGATGGCCTCCATCGTCTGGGGATGCGGGCCGGTGCCCCAGGTGATCTCGACCGCCTCGGCTGCTTGCATGGCAATCCAGGTGTTGCTGGCGACAACGGCGATGCCGTCGCCCAGATCAACGATCTTTTCAACGCCCGGCATGGCCAGGGCATCGGTTGCGTCAAAGCCTATCATGGTGCCGTCCAGATGCGGGTTGGTGCGCAGCGCCGCAAACTTCATCCCCTCTACGCGGACATCGATCCCGAAAGTCGCGGTGCCCGTGGATTTTTCCACCATGTCGACACGCGGAATGGATTTGCCCAGTTGCTTCCACTCGCTGGAGGGACGCAGAGGCACTTGCTTAGGGCTGACCTCGGCAGCCTCGGCGGCAAGATCGACATAGCTGATCCGGGTGCCATCGGGCAGGATCACGTGTCCTTGCCCGGTTTTTAGGCGCGACATAGCGACGCCAGAGCGATTTGCAGCGGCTTGTTTGAGCGCCTCGCGGGCACTGGCTCCGGCCGCGCGCATCTTTTCGTAGCCATCCACGATCGAAGTCGAGCCCCCGGTGATCTGCAGCGACAACAGTTTGCCCGCCTTGCCCACGGCCCGGGCGACGCCGTGCATGAAGTCGCTTTTGGCGTATTCCTTGCCGGGCAGGGCAGCGCCCAGAACCGCCTGGTTGAAATAGGCCTGAGCGGGCGGGCCGTGCAGAGTGCGGATGTCAGCCATGTCCACGTCCAGCTCTTCTGCGACCAGCGCCGCCAGCGTGGTATGCACACCCTGACCCATTTCGGCACGCGGAGTGATGATGGTGACCCCGTTCTGGTCAATGATGACATAGGGGTTCAGGACGGTTTCGCCCGCATCAGCGGTCAGCGGGTTTTCGGGCGTCTGGTTGATCTTGTAGACCCCAAAAGCGACACCCCCGGCGATTGCGGCGGACCCGATCAGGAACGAGCGACGGGCAATTTTTCCAATGCTGGCCATGAGTTAACCCTCCAGGTTGGCGGCTGCGTCGTGTATGGCGGCGCGGATGCGGGGATAGGTGCCACAGCGGCACAGATTGCCCTGCATGGCCTCGTCGATCTGACTGTCCGAGGGGTTCGGCACCTCGGACAGCAACGCTGCGGCCTGCATGATCTGGCCCGATTGGCAGTAACCGCATTGCGCGACCTGATGTTTGACCCAGGCAGTTTGCAACGCATGCATGGCGTCCGGAGTGCCCAGCCCCTCGATTGTTGTAACCTCGCCTTCGACATCGGACAGGGGTACCTGACAGCTGCGAACAGCTTCGCCGTCGATCTGTACGGTGCATGCCCCGCAGGCGGCCACGCCGCAGCCAAATTTCGTGCCGGTCAGGCCGACCTCGTCCCTCAGCACCCACAAAAGGGGCGCATCATCGGGAAGGTCAATCTGGTGGCTTTTGCCGTTGATTGTCAGCGTTTTCGACATGGCGATGGCTCCCTCATGAGCGGCAATGGATATACTGACAAAATGAATTCAAAATGTCAGTGTGTCAATTGACATTTTTAGAGCAATATGTCAGACACGATCCAAATGCATGCGATCAAACAAAAAATTTCCGGTTTAGATCCCAAGCAGCAGGCGATTTTGGCCTCGGCCTTCGAAGCGTTCCGCTGCTATGGGTTCAAGCGCACCTCGATGGAGGACATCGCCAAGGGGGCGGGGATGTCCCGTGCGGCGCTGTATCTGCATTACCGCAATAAAGAGGATATTTTTCAGTCGCTTGCGCAGGGGTATTACGACATGGCCGCCGAGGCCGTAGCACAGGTGCTGGCGCAGGATCTTCCCTTGCCCGAGCTGTTGCACCAGGCGTTTCAGGCTCAGGCTGGACCGATATACGAGGCGTTGATTTCCTCTCCGCATGGGCAGGAACTGCTGGACACCAAGCACACCCACTCGATGGAGGTTGTAGCTGAGGGGGATTCGCGGCTGGCTGGGATCTATGCCGATTGGTTGCAGGCGGGAGCCGATGCCGGAAAGATCACTTTGCAGGATCTGGGCGGCTCGCCCGAAGACGTGGCCAAAACGCTGTATGATGCCCTGCACGGGGTAAAGACCAGCCTGCAGGAGCCCGAGGCCTTTCGGGCCTCGATCCATCGGCTGGCCGTTTTGTTCGGGCGCGCGCTGACGCCTTAAACCTGCCCGCCCGCGATTTGGATTTCCTGACCGTTGCTGCTTTCGCTGACTGGGTGACATAGCCATAGGGCGGCTGCGGCGACTTCCTCAGGGGCGATCAGGCGTTTGTGGCGGTTCATTTTCACCATCATCTGGCGGGCTTCCTCTTCCGATATGCCTGCGCGTTGGGCGATTGCGTCGGTGTTGCGCGTGACAATCGGCGTGTCCACATAGCCCGGACAGATCGAGTTGAACGTATAGGGCTCGCCCATGAAATCCTCGGCGAACGAGCGGATCATCCCGATCACCCCGTGTTTCGAGGTCGCATAGGCCCCGGCACCCGGCGCCCCACGCACCCCAGCGATCGAGCTGATGGCGATGACGCGTCCCCAATCGGTGGTCAGCATTGAACGAAGAGATTCGCGGATCGTATAGAAACAGCCGTCCAGGTTGGTGGCCATGATGCGCCGCCAGAATTCGGTGTCGGTCTTGTGAAGCTTGCGGCCCTCGGCGATGCCTGCGTTGGCGATACAAATCTGAATGGGACCACGCTGGGCAACGGCCTGGTCGATAACTGCGGCCACTTGGATGTCGTCGGTGACATCCATCGCTGCAGGAAACATGTTCGGGCCGGCGACTTTTTCAAGAACCTCTAGTCGGCGGCCGGTGATGGTGACCTGCACACCTTGCGCTGCCAAGGCTCGCGCGATTGCCAGTCCGATTCCGGTGCCGCCGCCTGTGACCAATGCGTGTTTACCTTTGATATCCATGTCAGTCTCCTCCTCCACTGCGTGTATGGTTGCGAGGGCAGGGCCTTCTGGCAAGTCCGCCGTTCCGTCACTTTGGTCAGCGCGCGGTCAGGCAAGGCTTTACAAACTTATTCGCATCTGTGAATTTGTTGCGCAGTCTATCCCGGAGGAGATTTCATGACTCGTTTGTATAGTGCCAGCATTATTGCATCGCTGGCCCTGGTCGCACCGCTGGCGCAGGCCAGCGAAGATATCGCCGACCAGTACCCCCAGTCCGAGCTTTATTCCAAACCGGTCGAAGTGATCCCGCATGTTTTCTCGGCGATTGGGGCCACGGCACCGCCGACCTATGAAAACAGCGGCCATAACAACAACCTGTCCTTTGTCATCACCGGCGATGGGGTCGTGGTGATCAACGGCGGCGCCTCGGCGCGTCTGGCGGCGGCCCTGCATGACGAGATCAAGGCCATCACCGATCAGCCCGTCAAGCTGGTGATCAGCGAGAACGGGCAGGGTCACGCGATGCTGGGGAACTCGTACTGGGCGGATCAGGGCGTGGACATCCTGATGCATGTGGATGCCGCCCACGAGGTCGAAGAGAACGGTGATTTCATCCTGCAAGGCATGGAACGCTATAACCGTGACAAGGCCGAGGGCACCCGCGTGGTCATGCCCACCATCACTTTCGAGGACAAATACGAAGTCACCATGGGCGACGTGGCCTTTGAAATCACCCATCTGGGGCCGTCGCACGGGCCAGGGGACACGCAGGTCTATATTCCGCAATGGAGCATGATGATTGCCGGTGACATCGCCTTTCATGAACGCATGCTGCCGATCTTTCCGGACACCTGCACCAGCTGCTGGATCGAAACCTGGGAAGAATATTTTGCCCCGATCAACGCCACCTATGTGATCCCGGGGCACGGACATCCGACCAACATGGCCCAGGTGACACGTTATACCCATGACTACCTGGTGGATCTGCGTGAAAAGATTGGCGCGCATATCGACGAGGGCGGCGATCTGGCCGGGGCCTACTACGTGGATCAGGAACGCTGGAAAAACCTGGATACATTTGAAGAGCTGGCCACCAAGAACGCCGGCCGTGTCTTCGAAGAAATGGAATGGGAATGAAGCGCCTGCTGATTGCTGCGGCGCTGGCAGTGTCTGCGCCGGCACTGGCGGACGAGGCTCTTTTCGAGGCTGTCACCGATTACATGGACTTCGCTACCTATGACGCGGGCATCATCGTGCCTCAGCAGTTGGACAAGGCGGTCTTTGAAAGCGCGCTGTTCGTGGACACCCGCGATGCCGGGCAGTTTAAAGCGGGCACCATCCCCGGTGCGATCAACATCGACTGGCGCGAGATTCCGGGCCGTCTGGACGAGCTGCCTGATACAGGGATGGTCATCCTGTTCTGCAATACCGGCAGCCTGTCCGCGCAAGCGGTCTTTGCTGCCCGCTTGTTAGGCAAAGAAAATGTGCTGGTGCTGCAAACGGGTTTTGATGGCTGGAAGCATAATGCCGCGTGGCTGCCCGATCCGAACGGTGGTAGATGAGTATCCATAAACCTGCCCATCGTGGCGCCCAATGACCGGTTCACCTGTTGAATTGGCAAAATAAAGGTATGGCATCGTGCTCAAGTGGATTGATATCCCCCCTGCGTGGCTGCTTCTGGCGGCCGTAATCGCCTGGATACAGGGCACTTACTTTCCCGCAGGGCTAAGCTTTGGGGGATATTGGGCTGATTTCGTAGGAGGGATTCTGGTTGGCGGGGGCATTCTGTTAATGCTGCTGGCCGTGTTCGAGATGCGAAAGCACCGGACAACCGTCATTCCGCACCGCGATGCAGACACGATGGTCACATCGGGCATCTTCTCGCGGTCGCGCAACCCGATTTATCTGGGCGATGTAGTGCTTTTGGCGGGGTTGGTATTGCGGTTTGATGCCGTATTGTCTCTGCCGTTGGTGCCATTACTGTTGTGGCTGTTGGAAAAACGCTTTGTGATACCAGAGGAAAACAGGCTGAGGATCAAATTCCGCGCAAATTTCGCACGCTATTGTCAAAAGACGCGTCGTTGGATTTGACACAACGCGCGGTTCAGTGCATCTGGTGCGGGAAGCTGCGCAATAATATTGCGCGGTCAAAAAGAAATACGCTCCGAAAAATTTGGGGCCAAGGGGTTAACTGTTCTTAAGGGGGACATAAAAGTTGAAAATCGGAACTCCTAAGGAAGTGTTCGAGGGAGAAAATCGCGTTGCGATGACTCCTGACTCGGCTCTGCAACTGCAGAAGCTGGGCTACGAATGCGCCATCGAGTCCGGGGCGGGTGCCGCCGCCGGGTTCTCGGACGAGGTCTATGAGAAGGCCGGGGTCGAGATCATCAAGACCGCTGCCCAGCTGTGGAAAGGTGTCGACGTTGTTGCCAAAGTGCGTCAGCCCACCGAAACCGAGCTGAAGCGCATGGTCAACGGTCAGACTCTGATCAGTTTCTTCAACCCGGCCGGGAACGAAGAAGGCCTTGAGCTGGCCAAGTCCAAGGGCGCCAACGTGATCGCCATGGAAATGGTGCCGCGTATTTCGCGTGCTCAGAAGATGGACGCGCTGTCGTCCATGGCCAACATCGCCGGCTATCGCGCCGTGATCGAGGCGGGTAACAACTTTGGCCGGTTCTTCACCGGTCAGGTGACTGCCGCCGGGAAAGTGCCTCCCGCCAAGGTTCTGGTTGTGGGCGCTGGCGTGGCTGGTCTGGCCGCCATTGGCACCGCGACCTCGCTGGGTGCAATTACCTATGCCTTCGACGTGCGCCCCGAAGTGGCCGAGCAGGTCGAATCCATGGGCGCCGAGTTCGTTTTCCTGGACTTCGAAGAAGAGCAGCAGGATGGCGCAGCCACCGGCGGTTACGCTTCGGTTCAGTCGGATGAATTCCGCGAGGCTCAGCTGGCCAAATTCCGTGAACTGGCCCCCGAAGTGGACATCGTGATCACCACCGCGCTGATCCCCAACCGCGAAGCGCCTGAGCTTTGGACCAAGGACATGGTCGAAGCCATGAAACCGGGTTCCGTGATCGTGGACCTTGCGGCTGAAAAGGGCGGTAACTGCAAACTGACCGTCGCAGACGAGAAAATCGTGACCGAGAATGGCGTGACCATCGTCGGTTACACCGATTTCCCGTCGCGCATGGCCTCGCAGTCCTCGACCCTGTACGCGACCAACATCCGTCACATGATGACTGACCTGACCCCCGAAAAAGACGGCCAGATCATTCACAACATGGAAGACGACGTGATCCGCGGCGCCACCGTGACCTTTGACAAGGAAATCACCTGGCCGCCGCCGCCGCCCAAAGTGCAGGCGATCGCTGCTCAGAAACCCAAAGAAGCCCCCAAAGAGCTGACGCCCGAAGAAAAACGGGCCGAAGAAATTGCGGCCTTCAAAGCGCAGACCAAACAGCAGGTCACCCTGCTGGGTGTCGGTGCGGTTCTGCTGCTGGGCGTGGGCCTCGTTGCTCCGGCCAGCTTTATGCAGCACTTCATCGTGTTCGTTCTGGCCGTGTTCGTTGGTTTCCAGGTGATCTGGAACGTCAGCCACTCGCTGCACACCCCGCTGATGGCTGTGACCAACGCCATTTCGTCGATCATTATCCTGGGCGCGCTGATGCAGATCGGCTCTGGCTCGTTCCTGGTGATCATCCTCGCCGCGCTTTCGGTCTTTATGGCCGGGATCAATATCTTCGGCGGCTTCCTCGTGACCCGGCGCATGCTTGCCATGTTCCAGAAATCTTAAGGAGTAGGGACACATGGAATTCGGATTTACCACTGCGGCATATGTTGTTGCCGCTGTTCTCTTCATCCTGTCGCTGGGCGGTCTGTCGGGCCAGGAAAGCGCCAAGCGCGCTGTATGGTATGGCATCGTCGGCATGGCGCTGGCCGTTGCCGCAACCCTGATCGGCCCCGGTTCGGGCCTGTGGCTGCTGTCGATCGTCCTGATCGCGGCGGGCGGCTCGATCGGTTACTTCGTCGCGCAACGCGTGCAGATGACCGAGATGCCTCAGCTGGTCGCAGCCATGCACAGCCTGGTTGGCCTGGCGGCTGTCTTTGTGGGCTTCAACGCTCATTTCGAGATGGTCAACGTCGCCTCGGTTCTGGCAAATGCACCCACCAGCTTGAACGCCGAGGGCGTGCAGGCCTGGTTCCACGACCAGCACATGGGCTCGTTCGCCGAGCTGATAGCGCATAAAACCTCGGTCGAGCTGAACATCCTGAAAGTCGAGCTGGCGCTGGGCATCTGGATCGGTGCCGTGACCTTTACCGGTTCGATCATCGCCTATGGCAAGCTGGCGGGCAAAGTGACTTCGGCTGCGCAAAAGCTGCCCGGTGGCCACGCGCTGAACGCTGGTGCGGCCATCATCTCGGTAGTCTGCCTGATCTGGTACTTCAGCTCGGCCAGCTTCCTGCCTTTGGCGATCCTGACCCTGATGGCGCTTTTCATCGGTTATCACCTGATCATGGGTATCGGTGGCGCGGACATGCCTGTGGTTGTCTCGATGCTGAACTCGTATTCGGGTTGGGCCGCGGCTGCCATTGGTTTCAGCCTTGGCAACGATCTGCTGATCGTGGTCGGTGCGCTGGTTGGTTCCTCGGGTGCGATCCTGTCCTACATCATGTGTAAGGCGATGAACCGCTCGTTCATCAGCGTGATCCTTGGCGGCTTTGGTGGCACCACCGGTCCCGCCATGGAAGTTGAAGGTGAGCAGGTTGCGATCGACAGCGACGGTGTTGCCACCGCGCTGGAAGAGGCCGACAACATCATCATCATCCCCGGTTACGGCATGGCCGTTGCTCAGGCTCAGCAGTCGGTTTCCGAACTGACCAAGCGTCTGCGCGCGAAGGGCAAGAACGTGCGTTTCGCCATTCACCCCGTTGCGGGGCGTCTGCCGGGTCACATGAACGTGCTGCTGGCCGAAGCCAAGGTGCCTTATGACATCGTGATGGAGATGGACGAGATCAACGAGGACTTCCCCGATACGGACGTCGCCATTGTGATCGGTTCGAACGACATCGTGAACCCTGCGGCGCAGGAAGATCCCAACAGCCCCATCGCCGGCATGCCGGTTCTGGAATGCTGGAAGGCCAAGCAGGTCTTCGTGTCCAAACGTGGTCAGGGTACGGGCTACTCGGGTATCGAGAACCCGCTGTTCTATAAGGAAAACACCCGCATGTTCTATGGCGACGCGAAAAAGTCGCTGGACGATCTGCTGACCAAGATCAGCTGATAGGAACATCGCAAAGTGATCGAAAAGGGCGCCTTCGGGCGCCCTTTTTTGTTGCTTGTGCGTAGGTGAAAGGCGCCTTGGTATGCAGTTGTATTCCCTTAACCGCATGAAACAAAAGAATTATTTACTTTTGGGCTGCGATGCGTAATGTGGCCTCAAAGGAGACCCCAGTGCAATCCATCCCTGATCATGACCTGCGTTACACCTTGGCGAACGAACTGCATGCGCGTCCGTTCCCCTCGCTTGAGGCGCCCTGCACGGCGGCCTATTTGGCCATCAAGATGCCCAATGACGCCGCCAGCCGGGACCGCTCGTTGGATTTGGCCCATCTGCATGACCTGCTGGATCGCTATGGGGCGCCGCACCCTCAGCCCGGGGCCACGCATTACTTTGGCAACATCGGCCGTCACCTGCTGAAATGGGAACAGCACACAGAATTCGTGACCTACACGGCTTTCACCGATACGCTGAGCGACCGTCCCTTTGACCCGGTCGACTTCGAGGTATTCCCAGCCGATTGGCTGACCAAGGCGCCGGGGGTTCGGGTGACCTCGGCCTTGTTGCGGGTCGAATTGTGGGATCCCGAGCGGGACATGATGGCACGCCTGCACGACTGGTTCGTTCCCGAAAGCCTGGCCGCGACGCGGGTGCTGGACGATGCTGCCGTGATCGCCGGGGATTTCCGCATCGACACGGCCGGGCACCTGCGCTTTGCCGTATTTGCCGCGCCGGAATCCGGTTCGCGCCGCATTGGCCGCCTGGTCCAGCGTCTGTGCGAAATCGAGACATACAAAAGCCTGTCGATGCTGGGTTTCGCGCGGGCCAAGGAAATCTCGGCCCGGATGACCGATCTGGATACCAAGCTGACCGGGATGATGGATCAGATGACTTCGGACGAATGCGCCCCCGAGGATACGCTGAGCGGGCTTTTGACGGCCTCGGCTGAATTGGAGCGCATGGTCGCGCGCAATTCCTTCCGGTTCGGGGCCACGGCGGCCTATGAGGCGATCGTTCATGACCGCATTCATGTGCTGCGCGAGCAGCGCTTTAACGGGCGTCAGACCTTCAACGAGTTCATGATGCGCCGCTATGACCCGGCCATGCGTACTGTGAAGTCCACGCAAACTCGTCTGGCCGCCATGGCCGACCGGGCGATCCGCGCCGGCGAGCTGCTGCGGACGCGGGTGGACGTGGAACGTTCGGCACAAAACCAGAAACTTCTGGAAAGCATGGACCGCCGCGCCGATCTGCAATTGCGTCTGCAAAAGACGGTCGAGGGGCTGTCCGTGGTAGCGATCAGTTATTACGCGGTCTCGCTGGCGTCCTACCTGGCGTATCCGTTGACAGGGGCGCTTGGACTTAGCAAAGGCGAGCTGACAGCGGCGCTTACTCTGCCGGTTGTAGGGGTGGTGTGGTGGATGCTGCGCCGGATCCAGAAGAAGATGCACTAAGCGCGCGACCAGCCAGCCAGCCGCCAGCGGCAATGCTGGCCAGGGTCAGGATCGCGGCGACCGACAGGGTTGGAACGCCGGACAGACCCGCGCCCACGGTGCAGCCTCCGGCCAATACTCCGCCCACCCCCATCAGTGCGGCGCCAGCCATATAGCGGCCGGTCTGACGCGGGCTTTCGAAGCTTTGCCACTGGAACTGACCACGCAGAACCGAAGCGATCAACGCTCCTGCGATCACACCGGCAAACAGGCCGACGCCGAAATTGGCCGAGATCGAGGTGCTGGCGATCGACCAGAACAACGTGTCAGCAGCAGGCGCGGTAAAGCTGAGGGCCTCCATCGCGATAGGGTCGAAATCGTCATACAGAATAAAACCCGTGCCGACCCAAGCCAGCGGGACCAGCGCGCCGATGGCGGCGGCGCCAACCAGGGGGCCCAGCCGGTTACCCGAGCGCAGGGCAAACAGCAGCGCCAGTGCGGCGATCAGACCGGCCCACACCAGTGCATCACCGGGCAGGGCTGCCCCAACAGGAACCGTGATCTCTGACAGAGAGGTACGTATCGGTGCCAGCGCGCCCTTCATCGTCGCATGAGCGACCACTGCAAAGACCACCAGAACCAGCGCAGCCCGCAGGTTGCCCGAGCCTGTCAACACCGACAGACGCGAGACGCAGCCTCGGGTCAGGACCATGCCAATTCCGAAAAGCAGACCTCCGGTGATGATGGCCAGAACAGGCAGGTCAGCGGCCATGAAGCGGTGCTCGGCGAAGGAAATCAGCTGGGCAGCGACAGCGCCTTGCGTGCCCAGAACGGCCACGGCCAACGCGGTTAGCCAGATACCCGCCGCTTGTTTGCGGTCAGTCCTCACGATGGCGCGGCGAAAGCAGAACCGGGTGATTTGTGCCAGCACACCAAAGGCCAGCCCAATAGCCAGGGCAAAGAAAACGGCTGCCTGGGGGGCGGTAAGCTCTTCAAAGCCGAAGGTTTCAAACATGATCTGTCCTCAGCGGGAATTGGAATTTTTTCCCAAATGAGGCGGAATCGTTTTTGGATCAAGTCTGTATTAATGGGTGCGCCTTGACATGGGTGGGAAAATTTTCTGAAAAATCAGCAATCGCGAAACGAATCTATTTATGTGAATGGATAAAGGCGACATTGGCCCAAGCCGCAAAGGGCCCCCCGCATTCTGATCCTTTTTTGCGGTTTTGCCTTATCTGCGGCGAATACGCGGGTCCAAAGCGTCTCGCAGCCCGTCGCCTATGTAGTTGACGCTTAGAACCGTAAGGGAAATCGCCAGACCGGGCAGAATCACGCGTTCGGGGTATTGGTCCATCCGCGGCACCGCATCAGCCAGCATCTTGCCCCAGGTCGGATAGTCAGGGGGAAAGCCAACGCCCAGAAACGACAGCGCGCTTTCAGTGATGATAGCCGTGGCCAGCCCCAGCGTCGCCGACACCATGATCGGAGAGATCACGTTCGGCAGCAAATGGCGCCGGATAATCGCGCCAGGCGTGGTGCCGATCGAGTGGGCAGCAAGGATGAACTCTCGCTCCTTTAGCGCCAGCACCTCGGACCGGACGATGCGCGCGGTTTGCATCCAACTGGTCAGTCCGACCACGCCGACGATCAGGATGAACATGCCTTGCTCGGGGCCGAAGGTGCTGCGCAGCTGGTCTCGGAACAAGGTGACTGCAACCAGCAGCAGCGGCAGGATCGGCAGCGACAGCACCAGGTCGGTGAAGCGCATCAACAGCCCGTCCAAACGCCGGAAATAGCCCGCCAGAACGCCGATGACCGTGCCGATCAGCAAAGACAGGCTCATCGCGACCCAACCCACCGCCAAAGAGGTGCGCCCGCCTGCGATCATATTGGCCAGTGCGTCCCGGCCCAAATGATCGGTTCCCAGCGGGTGCGCCCACTGAACGGCGGCGGCGCTGTCCCAAATGGCGGTGTAGATCGGGCGCAGGTTCTTGTTTCGAATATCCAATTTTTGGGGATCCAGACCCCACAAAAGATCGCCCAGCAACACGCCCAAGGTAACAAACCCCAGAACGCCAACACCGATCAGCGCGCCTTTGTGACGCTTGAACTGGGTCCATGTGGCGCGCTCAGTCATAGCGGATCCTTGGGTCCAGCAGGCCATAAAGAACGTCCGCGATGATGTTGAAGGTCACGATCAGCACCGCGATCATGAAGGTTAGCGTCTGAACAGAGGGCAGATCATTGGCCAGCAGAGCGTTCAGCAGTTGGTCACCGATCCCGTTAACCTTGAAAACGATCTCGGTGATGATGGCACCTCCAAAGACGTTTGGCACTCCAAGCGCAATGGCCGTCACCACCGGGATCATCGAGTTGCGCAGCACGTGGATCATTACCACGCGGGCCTCGGGCAGACCTTTGGCTCGGGCGGTGCGCACATAGTCCTGATGCAGGTTGTCCAGCATCGAGGCGCGCATGAAACGGCTGATCTGCGCCGTGGTCTGCAGCGCCAGAACCATTACCGGCATGATCATCTGGCGCAGCTGAAAGACAAAGCTGTCCCAATCGGAAACGCGATGGGTGGTGTCATAGACCGAAGGAAACCAGCCCAGCTGTACCGCGAAGATCATGATCAGCAGCGGGCCGGTGAAAAACGGCGGGATGGAAAAGCCAACCATTGTCACGAAAGTGCCGGCCTGATCGAAGACGGAATATTGCCGGTAGGCCGAGTAGATGCCGATCGGCAACGCGATCAGAATGCCAACGACATAGGACAGGCCGACCACCCACAGGGTCTGGGGCAGGCGCTCGGCCACGATATCCATCACCGGGGCACGGCTTTGCCACGACAGGATGCGTTGTTCGCCCTCGGCCAGAGAGGTGCCGAACCAGTTGTCGATCAGAACCTGCGGCTCGATCCAGAAAAACTGTGTTAGCCACTTGAAAAACCGCACATGCGCCGGTTGACCCAGCCCCAGCGCCTCGCGCATGCGCTCTTTGACGTCGGGTGGCACGGTCAGCGGCACTTGCGCCATCGGATCCCCCGGCGCCAGTTCCAGCAGCAGGAAAATCACCAGGCTGATGAACAGCAACGTCGGCACGGCCAGAACCAGGCGACGTATTGTGAAAGTCAGCATGAACGGGCCTTTGCGGCTTGGGTTGCTGGGGCGAAAAGCGTCACCAAGTTACTTGATACGATACCAGTCAGCGACATTCCACAGCTCGGAATCCCAAGTGTTCAGCACCACCCCGCCAAGAGAGTTTGCATGGCCAGACACGCGGCCCCGATCCACCAGCGGCACCACCACATGCCCGTCCTTGGTCAGCATGTCGTTCAGCTTTTTGGCAATTTCGCCGCGTTTGGACAGCTCGCCGGTTTTGGTCAGCTCGGTAACCAGCGCGTCATATTCAGGGTCGCAGAAACGGTTGACGTTCTCGCCCGCCCATTGCGTGTCGGGCCGCGGGGCCTTTTCGCAGGTATGTTCGGCCAGATAAGACTCCGGATCTGTGCCGTGAAAGAGGTTGGCGTACATCTGCACGTCGGCATAGAACTTCAGATAGGTGTCGGGCGAGCCCGGATCCGAGCCGAAAAACACCGAGCCCGAAAGGTTGCGCAGCTCGGTTTCGACGCCAATTTCGCTCCACCATTGCTTGATAAGGGCTTGGAAATCCTGACGAACCCCGTTGGTCGAGGTTTGATAAAGCAGTTGCAGTCGCCGGCCGTCCTTGATGCGTACCCCGTCAGGGCCCGGCATCCAGCCGGCCTGTTCCAGCAGGGCTTTGGCGCCCTCGATGTCCTGGGTCAGGCATTCGGTGTTGTCCGAGGCATAGAGCGCGGGCGCAGGCACCAGGTTGCAGGTCGGGCGGCCCGTGGGCCCATAGCCGATCTCGACCAGAAGATCACGGTCAATGGCAATGGACAGCGCCTTGCGCACCCGCACGTCAGACAGGATCGGGTGAGGGTGTTTGGCGGTCGAGCGTTCGCCCTCGGGCAGATCGGGGCTGGGGTCGGTCAGGTTCATTTCCAGCCGTTCAACCAGCGATCCGAATGCTGCGACCACCTTGCCCTTGCCACCCTTTTCCATATTCGAGATCACATCGGGCGCCAGTTGCAGGTTCCATGCATAGTCGAACTCGCCGGTTTCAAGCACCGCGCGACCGGCCTGAGTGGCATCCCCGCCGCCCTTGAGCGTGAGCGTGGCAAAGGCCGGCTTGGCCGGGTCGCGGAAATAGGGGTTCGCCGACATCGAGATCACGTCATTGGTGCGGAATTCATCCACCACGAAGGGGCCGGTACCAATGGGGCCAAAGTTCTGGTCGGTGCATTCGGGCGCCTTGGCGCCCATGCAGTTTTCGAACTGGGCCTTCTGAATGATCGGAGATTGCCCCCCCATGAAAGGCAAATAGGGGTTGGGCTTGGGTTCGGCAAAATTCACCTTCACCGTCAGATCGTCAATCGTCTCGACGTTCTTGACGCCTTCGAACCGGGCCAGCTGGGCGCATCCCCCTTCGGGGTGCATGCAGTATTCGGCAGTGAATTTCACATCGGCCGAGGTGACCGGGCTGCCGTCGGACCATTTCAGCCCGTCTTTCAGCCTCCAAGTAATCGAGGTCAGATCGGCCGCGACACCACCATTTTCAACGGTCGGAATTTCAGCGGCCAAATAAGGAACCAAAGCGCCGTTTTGATCGAACCTGCCAAGAGGCTCGATCACCAGTGACGAGGATTCCACGTCCTTGGTACCGGCGGACAAATACGGATTAAGAATAGAGGGGGCCTGCCAGTAAATAATGTTCACATGGCCATCCGATCCACGCTGCGCGAAGGTCGGTTGTGTCGAGGCGGCCAGTCCGACGGCACCCAAAATGAAAGAGGTCAGTTTCATATCGCTCTCCGGGTTGGATACGAATTGCAGACAGGCTGCAATGCATCTTACGGGTGATTCCCCGCGCGAGATATGCATCAGGATGCACCAATAAGCCCCTATGTTTCCATGGTTTTTCTCGATACAAACTTAAGGGGTCGAGTCTGGCCTTTCAAATTAGACGTCCGGCGCATGTAATGGCCGGCGTTTGATCGGGGTCGAATACTCTTTTTAGTTTTGTGGTGGATTGTGCAAACAATCAGGGATAGTCAAATGTCCGAACAAGCTCTTGCCTCGATTGAGGGGTTACGGGTCGAGTTCCAGACCAGTTTTGGCCCCGTTCCGGGGGTCAAGGACGTGTCGATTTCGATCCTGCCGGGGCAGACCGTTGCCATTGTCGGTGAAAGCGGTTCGGGCAAGTCCGTGACCAGCCTGGCATTGATGCGCCTGGTCGAATTCGGCGGCGGACAGATTACCGGCGGGCGGCTTCTGTTTGATCGTAAGGACATGGGGCAGGTCGATTTGGCCCAGGCTGATGACGCTCAGATGCGGCGCATTCGGGGCAACGAGATCGGGATGATCTTTCAGGAACCGATGACCGCGCTGAACCCTGTTTTTACCATCGGCAAACAACTGACCGAAGGCCTGCGCCTGCATATGCGGATGGGTCGGTCTCAGGCCCGTGCCCGGGCGCTGGAGCTGTTGAAGCAGGTTCGAATCCCTGAACCCGAACGCCGGATGGATCAGTACCCGCACGAGCTGTCGGGTGGAATGCGCCAGCGTGTCGTGATTGCCATGGCGTTGGCCTGCAAGCCGCGTCTGCTGATCGCGGACGAGCCGACAACCGCATTGGACGTCACCATTCAGGCCGAAATTCTGGCTCTGATCGACCAGCTGCGGCGTGAAACAGGGACTGCGGTGATGTTTATCACCCATGACATGTCCGTGGTTGCCCAGATCGCGGACAGGGTGGTTGTGATGCGCGACGGCGAGAAGCTGGAAGAAGGCTCTGTCGAGCAGATTTTCTCTGACCCGCAACACGATTACACCCGCAGCCTGCTGGCCGCGGTTCCGCGTTTGGGCGACATGGCGGGCAGGTCTTTTCCGCGGCTCATGCCCGTTTTGGGTGGGGAAAGTCATGATGTTCAGCCAGTTACAGGGCAAAGCGAAACCTTGCTGGAGGTTCGTAACCTGACCACGCGGTTCCCGATCAAAGGGGGGCTGCTGCGCCGGACCGTCGCGCAGGTTCATGCGGTCGAGGACCTGTCTTTTTCATTGGCTAAGGGGCGGACACTGTCTTTGGTCGGCGAATCCGGTTGCGGTAAGTCCACGGCCGGACGCTCGATACTGCGGCTTGTGCAGCCACACTCGGGGCAGATCCATCTGGATGGCGTCGACATCATGGCGCTGGATCCCAAAGGATTGCGCAAAGCGCGACGGGACATGCAGATGGTGTTCCAGGATCCATTCGCCAGCCTGGATCCTCAGATGCGTCTGGGCGACCAGGTGGCCGAACCCCTGCGAAATTTCGGTGCACGCAAAGGGTCAGAGCTGACCGACCGCGTGGCCCATCTGTTTGACCGGGTGCAACTGCCGCGCAGTTTCATGCAGCGGTTCCCGCACGAGCTGTCGGGTGGGCAGCGGCAGCGCGTCGCCATTGCTCGTGCCCTGGCGCTGAACCCTAAGATGATTATCGCAGACGAGGCCGTTTCGGCGCTGGATGTCTCGGTGCAGGCGCAGGTTCTGAACCTTATGATGGAGCTGCAGGCCGATCTGGGCCTGTCTTTCCTGTTCATCAGTCACGACATGGCAGTGGTTGAAAGGATCAGCCACGACGTCGGCGTTATGTATTTGGGACGGATTGTCGAAATGGGCCCGCGCCAAGCGGTGTTCGAGAACCCGCAGCATCCCTATACCCAAGCGCTGCTCCGCGCGGTGCCCGTCGCCGATCCCGCGCGGCGCCATGACATGCGCGATCTCAGCTTCAAACCTTTGCCGTCCCCCATCCATCCGCTGGACTATGTTCCGGCGCGCTCGGAATATACGCAAGTGGGGCCGGGGCACATGGTGCTGACCGGCGGGTCAAGCGGTTGAGGGCTGGACCTTGCTGGCGATGCAGCTATCTTTCCCCCGTAAGGCCAGGTAAGGGCTGGCGCGCGCGCATATTACAGGAGTCCTCTCATGCCCGTTAAGAATCGTTTCGCCGAGCTGCACGCCGAAATCACCGCATGGCGCCGCGATCTGCACGAACACCCCGAGATTATGTTCGACACCATCCGCACCGCGGGTGTCGTGGCCGACAAGCTGCGCGAGTTTGGCTGCGATGACGTCATCGAGGGTATCGGCCGCACCGGCGTTGTAGGGGTGATCAAGGGCAAACAGAACGACAGTGGCAAAGTGATCGGTCTGCGCGCGGACATGGATGCTCTGCCTATCGACGAACAAACCGGGCTGGACTATGCCAGCAAAACTCCCGGTGCCATGCATGCTTGTGGCCACGATGGGCATACCGCGATGCTGCTGGGCGCGGCCAAATACCTGTCCGAGACCCGCAATTTCGACGGCACGGTCATTGTCATCTTCCAACCCGCAGAAGAGGGCGGTGGCGGCGGTAAGGTTATGTGCGACGACGGTCTGATGGACCGCTGGGGCATTCAGGAAGTTTATGGCATGCACAACTGGCCCGGGCAGCCCCTGGGCAAATTCGCGATCCGCCCGGGCCCGTTCTTTGCGGCCACTGACGTCTTCGAAGTGATGTTCGAAGGCAAGGGCGGCCACGCCGCCAAACCTCACGACGCGATTGATACCACCGTTATGGCCGCCTCGGCGGTACAGGCGTTGCAAACGATCGCCTCGCGCAATGCGGACCCGGTGGATCAGCTGGTCGTTTCAGTGACCTCGTTCCGGACCAATTCAGAGACTTTCAACGTGATCCCCCAAAAGGTGGAAATGTTGGGCACTGTACGCACGCTTAGCCCGGCAATGCGCGATTTGGCAGAGAAGCGCATTTCCGAGATTTGTCAGGGGGTTGCGGCGACTTTTGGCGGCACGGCCGAGGTGAACTATATCCGCAACTACCCCGTGATGGTGAACTCGGAAGAGCAGACAGAATTTGCCGCCAAAGTGGCCCGCAGCGTCACGGGCGAATGCGCCGAGGCCCCGCTGGTCATGGGTGGCGAGGATTTCGCCTTTATGCTGGAAGAACGCCCCGGAGCTTACATCCTGGTCGGCAATGGCGACACGGCAATGGTGCACCACCCCGAATACAACTTCAACGACGAGGCGATCCCTGTGGGCTGCAGCTGGTGGGCCGAGATCGTCGAACAACGGATGCCCGCGGCCTGATCAGCCGCCCGTGTGGCTCATGTGGCGGGACATCTGTCCGGCCACTTCCTGCCGCGAATAGTCGAAATCATGGCCTTTGGGTTTCAGCCCGATCGCGGCGCGAATGGCCTCTTCCAAAGGCTGATCACTGTCGGTGTGATCGCGCAGGGCAGGGCGCAAGTCGGCCATGTCCTCTTGACCCAGGCACATGTACAGCTCGCCGGTGCAGGTCAGGCGCACCCGGTTGCAGCTTTCGCAGAAATTATGCGTCAGCGGCGTGATAAAGCCGATCTTCTGACCAGTTTCTTCAAGCCTTACATAGCGCGCAGGGCCCCCTGTGCGCTCGGCCAGGTCGGTCAGGGTATATTGCTGAGCCAACGTGGCGCGAAGATCCTTTAGCGGCCAGTACTGATCCAGACGGTTTTCATTGCCGATGTCGCCCATGGGCATGACCTCGATAAAGGTCAGGTCCATGTCGCGTTCGTGGCACCATTCGGTCATCGAGAACAGCTCGTCCTCGTTGAACCCTTTCAGTGCAACGGCGTTGATCTTCACCCGCATGCCCGCGCGCTGCGCCGCATCCAACCCATTCAGAACCTGGGGCAGGCGGCCCCAGCGGGTAATGTCGGCAAATTTTGCCTCGTCCAGCGTATCGAGCGAGATATTCACCCGCCGCACGCCCGCTGCAAAAAGATCGTCGGCAAACCGCGACAGTTGCGAGCCATTGGTGGTCAGCGTCAGCTCTTTCAACGCGCCGCTTTCCAGATGGCGTGACATGGCGTTGAAAAAGGTCATGATTCCGCGCCGCACAAGCGGCTCGCCCCCCGTGATCCGCAGCTTTTCCACGCCCATGCGGATGAAGGTCGAGCTTACGCGATCCAGCTCTTCCAGTGTCAGCAGCTCTTTTTTAGGCAGGAAAGTCATGTTTTCGGCCATGCAGTACTGGCAGCGGAAATCGCAGCGGTCTGTCACGGAAACGCGCAAATAGCTGATAGCGCGCTGAAAAGGGTCAATCAAAGGAGCAGTCATGGGGCTGAACCTAGGGGCGGAACCTTGCCACGGCAAGGGCAGAAGGCGTTGATCGTCTCAGGAAATGGTCGTAGCGTCGGGCTATGAAACAAATGTCGCTTGTCGCCCCGCTTGTCCTTGTTCTTGGTCTGTCCGCCTGCGCTCCGCTGGAGGGGTTGGACCTCCGCCGCCCTAATCCGCAGCCCGAACCTGTGGCGGTGCTGCCCCAGCCTGACCCGGTCGAGGAAACCGTGGTCGAACCGGCAACCGAGGGCATGCTGGGCCGCACTGTTGCCTCGCTTGGGGATCCGGCCAAGCCGGGGTTCTGGATTGAAACGCCGCTGGCATCTGCCCCCGGCAAGGGACGGGTGAAATATGAAAAATCAGGCCGTACCATCAAGGTTGATCTGATCCCCATCCCCGGAGAGCCGACCGCCGGCAGTCGTCTGTCCCTGTCCGCGATGCAGCTGCTGGACGCGCCGCTGACTGGCCTGCCCGAGGTCGTGGTGTACGCGGACTGACCTAGGCCGACAGGTATTTCGAGGCTTCCTTGCGCGCGAACGGTTTAAGTTGTGCGCCGTAGCGATCCAGGAATTTCACCACCCGTTCTGGGTCATGCTTGGACAGGTCGCGCAGCCACCAGGCGATGGCCTTTTG
The DNA here is from genome assembly GCF_965218685.1 of Thalassovita sp. Classification (GTDB taxonomy): domain Bacteria; phylum Pseudomonadota; class Alphaproteobacteria; order Rhodobacterales; family Rhodobacteraceae; genus Thalassobius. Next base: position 2,189,958 of record NZ_OZ244657.1, read on the forward strand.
AATGAACCACTCGTTGTCATCGGCATAGCGCGCGCACCAGCCCAGAACCTGGTCGCGAATTTCAAGGTCGGTGTGCTTGGGGTTGTTTTGCTTGGTCCACGGCAGGGTTATCACCAGCGCAGCGCGGCGGGTCCACATATGGGTCGAGTGAACCCACTCTTCGACATCCGAGACCCGGGTCGGGTTGGCCAACAGACGTTTTTGCCCGGCCATGCAGACGTGATCAGCGATCGCCCAGCTGTCAAAGTCGCGCACCCAGCCCTGAATTAACACCCAGACCTGCTCGTCATCCTTGATCCGTGCCTGCGTCAACAGTTTGGCGGCGGCAATCCGGGCCTCGAAGATATCGGTCTGCCAAAGCTCGCGCGCCAGATCGACCCGTTCGGGCACGGATAACGTCTGCCGCCATCCCTTGGTCAGGTCATTCATCGCAGGGTTAGGAATGCCCAGAACCTCGCGGGTTTGCTTGTGATACTGGCGCATCCCCTCGGCGCGGCCGGGCTCGATCAGGGCGCGCAGCTGCGCCAGCGCGTCCTCAAGCGTCATTGCCATCCCCAAGCACGTCCGTCGGCAGCCCATCCAGCGTTTTCTGGTTCTTTTCGGCCCAATATGCGCTGACGCCCTCATTTCCTCGGTCCTGGGCCCACTTTTTCAGCGTGTCACGCTCGCCCACGTGGTCAAAATAGGGCACCGCATAGCCGCACGAGGTCTGCAGCATATCCACCTGCACGTCATAGATCTGACGGGCGCCGATTTCGTCCGGGAAAAGCGCGTTGAGTGCATCAAAGTCTTCATCACGAGGATGCAGCGTGCGGGCCGAGCCATAGGCGCGCATGATCATCGGGCGCTTTTCGAAGCCGCACCACATCAGGGTGATCCGGTTGATCTGTTTCAGATGGCCCGCCGTTTCGTTTCCGCTGCCGGTCATGTTGCGCCAGACGATGCGGTTTTCACCAAGAACGCGCAGGCTGTCCATGCCCTTGGGCGAGATGTTCACCCGCCCCTCGGCTGCGGCTGTGCCGACGAAAAACATGTGCTGCGCTTCGATGAAGGCGCGGTGGTCAGGAGCGATACTGTCAAACTGTTTGGCCATTATTCCACCGTTACCGATTTCGCAAGGTTTCGCGGCTGGTCCACATCGGTGCCCTTGGCGACGGCCGTATGATAGGCCAGCAACTGTGCAGGAACAGCATAAAGGATGGGGGCCAGAACCGGATCGACATTCGGCATCACCAGGGTGTTCCAGGTGTCGCCGTCAGCCTCGGTAGCGCCTTGCTGATCGGTGATCAAAAGCACCTTGCCGCCGCGCGCCAGAACCTCTTGCATGTTCGATACGGTCTTCTCGAACAGCTCGTCCCGAGGGGCCATGACGACCACGGGCAGTGTTTTGTCGATCAGCGCGATGGGGCCGTGCTTCAGTTCGCCTGATGCATAAGCTTCGGCATGTATATAGCTGATTTCTTTAAGTTTAAGTGCACCCTCAAGGGCCAGCGGGTACATCAGACCACGCCCAAGGAACAGCACATCTGTGGCCTCTGCCAACCGGCGTGCGATTTTCTGAGTGGCCTTGTCGATGTCCAGTGCGTGGTTCAACGTGTTGGGCAGCGCCCGAAGTTGCGACAGCAGATCCGACAGGCGTTCGGGGGTGATTGTGCCGCGCTGCTCGGCCGCTTTCAGGGCCAGCATCAGCAGTACGCTCAGCTGGCAGGTAAAGGCCTTGGTCGAGGCCACGCCGATCTCGGTTCCGGCAAGGATGGGCAGGGCCAGATCGCTTTCTCGCGCGATCGAGCTTTCAGGAACATTGACGACCGAGACGATCTTGTCGGCCTTCTCGTGACAATAGCGCAGGGCGGCCAGGGTGTCCGCGGTCTCGCCCGATTGGCTGACGAACAGGGCGACGGTGCGCGGTGTGATGGGCGGCTCGCGATAGCGGAATTCGCTGGCAATATCGACCTCGACCGGGATTTTGGCCAGCTGCTCGAACCAGTATTTCGCGGTCAGACAAGCGTAGAAAGCCGTGCCGCAGGCAACCATGGTCAGCCGGTCGATCTGGGTGAAATCCAGCGTGTCGTCGGGCAATTGCACATGCGCGGCATCGTTGGTCAGATAGTGACGGATGGCCTCGCCGATCACGCTGGGCTGTTCGGCGATTTCCTTGGCCATGAAGTGCTTGTGGCCACCCTTGTCAACACGGGCGTTGTCCACCTCGATCTTGCGCGTTTCGCGGTTGGCCAGGGCGTTGTTCTCATCCCTGATCTCCAGCGAGTTTCTGGTGATAACCGCCCAGTCGCCTTCCTCCAGATAGGTGATCCGGTCGGTCAGCGGTGCCAGGGCAATGGCGTCCGAGCCCACAAACATTTCGCCGTCGCCATGACCGATGGCCAGCGGGCTGCCCTTGCGTGCGGCAATCAGCAGATCCTCTTCGCCATCGAACAGGAATGCCAGGGCAAAGGCGCCGTGCAGCCGCGACAGGGTCAAGCGGGCGGCCTCGATCGGGGTGTGCCCGTCGGCCATAAAGGATTGCACCAGCAGAGCAACGGTTTCGGTGTCAGTCTCGGTGACGAAGTTCAGGCCCTTTTCAGCCAATTCGCAGCGCAGTTCGCGGAAGTTCTCGATGATCCCGTTATGCACAACGGCCACGGGGCCGGCGCGGTGGGGGTGGGCGTTGGTAACCGACGGCGCACCATGGGTGGCCCAGCGTGTGTGGCCGATCCCCGATTTTCCGGCCAGAGGGTCATGGACCAGAAGATCGCTGAGGTTCACCAGTTTGCCGACGGCGCGGCGACGGTCCAAATGGCCATCGTTGACGGTGGCGATCCCCGCACTGTCATAGCCGCGATATTCAAGCCTTTTCAGTGCCTCAACAAGCAGTGGCGCTGCTTCGTGGTTTCCCAGGACCCCAACAATACCGCACATTATGATGCCCCTTTGCTGCGTTTTTCTTTTTGTTTCTTCAACATTTTGAACAATTTCACGGCCAGGCCCGGCTTATTCTCTTGTTTGGCGCGCGCAAGGGCCAGTGCCTCGGCGGGGACGTCGCTGGTGATGACCGAGCCGCTTGCGGTCATCGCGTAGTCCCCAACTTTGACCGGGGCCACCAGCATGGTGTTCGACCCGATAAAGGCACCTGCGCCGATGTCCGTGTGATGCTTCATGACCCCATCATAGTTGCAGGTGATTGTACCTGCACCGATATTCGCGGCCGGACCCACGCGGGCGTCGCCGACATAGCTGAGATGGTTGATCTTGGCGCCTTCTTCCAGCGTGGCGTTCTTCATTTCGACGAAGTTGCCCACCTTGGAGTCCTCGGCCAGCTCGGCGCCGGGGCGCAGGCGGGCAAAGGGGCCGACACTGGCGCGTTGGCTGATGTGGCACCCTTCCAGATGCGAGAAAGCCCGGATCAGGGCGTTGCTTTCGACAGTGACGCCGGGCCCGAAGACCACGTTTTGTTCGATGATCGAGTCGCGTCCGATATAGGTGTCAAAGCACAGGTGGACGGTTTCGGGGGCGATCAGGGTAACCCCGTCTTCCATCAATTGGGCGCGGGCACGAGCTTGAAATGCGGCCTCGGCACCGGCCAGTTCCGCGCGCGAGTTGACGCCCAGCGTTTCGGCCTCGGAGCAGACAACGGCGGTTGCGGTCAAACCCCTGGCGCGGGCCAGTTCAACGATGTCGGTCAGATAATATTCCCCGGCCGCATTGTCGTTTCCGACCGCGTCGATCAGGCTGAACAGAGTCTGAACATCGGCGCAAACAACGCCAGAATTACAAAGAGTTAGGGCGCGTTCTTTGTCCGTTGCCTCTTTGAACTCGACGATCTTTTCCAGGGTATCCCCGTTCATCACCAACCGGCCATAGCGGCCGGGATCTGCGGCTTCAAATCCCAGGATCACCACATCATGTTCGGCGCGGGCCGCTGCCATTGCCTCCAGCGTTTCGGGCTGGATAAAGGGGGTGTCGCCATACAGAACGATGGCATCCCCGTCGAACCCCTCTAGTGCCTCGCGGGCCTGGGCAACGGCATGGGCGGTTCCCAGCTGCTGGGCCTGAAGGGCGAAACGGGCCTCGGGGTCATGGGCACGCACCGCGGTTTCGACCAGATCGGCGCCATGACCGGTCACGATCACCGTGCGCTCTGGGCTGAGCGAGGCGCCCGACAGCATGGCATGCACCACCATGGGGGCGCCAGCAATCTGGTGCAGGACCTTTGGCAGGTCCGAGTTCATGCGAGTCCCCATACCAGCGGCGAGGATGATCAGTGCCGTGCTCATGCCATATCTCTTGTTGTCTTTGTCTTTCGCTCGTTTTATCCGCTTGGGGACAGGGCGCAAGGGCGCAAGGCTTCACTTGTGGTTGCGGCATGTGACAATTGCGGGCGAAAATGCGCTGAGCGGGGCCATTCGGGGTGATTTGAATGAAAACTGTGATCTTCGATCTGGATGGTACGCTGGCGGACACCAGCGGGGATCTGATCGCGGCCGCCAATGCCTGTTTTCAGCAGATGGGGGCCGGGGACATGCTGTCGCCTGTGGGGGATGCCAGCACCGCCTTTCATGGTGGGCGCGCAATGCTGACCCTGGGGCTAGAGCGGTTGGCCCACGCAGATATTACAGGTGAAGTTGAGAAGTGGTACCCCGTGCTGCTTGATGCGTATGCGGCGGACATTGACCGGCACACCCGCCTGTACCCCGGTGCGATGCAGGCCGTCGATACGCTTAAGGCCAATGGCTATAAGGTCGGCATTTGTACCAACAAGCCCGAAGGTCTGGCCGAAACGCTTTTGCAGCGGTTGGGTGTGCGGGGGGCCTTTGGCTCGATGATCGGCGCAGACACGTTGCCTGTGCGCAAACCCGATCCCGAACCTCTGCGTCAGGCGGCGCTTTTGGCGGGGGGCGATCCGATGGCCTCGGTTCTGATCGGGGATACGGCGACGGATCGCAAAACCGCCGCCGCGCTGGGGGTGCCCTGTGTGCTTGTAACTTTCGGTCCGGACGGGCGCAAAGTGGCTGATCTGCAGCCCGAGGCATTGCTGGATCATTACGATGATCTGCCTGATCTGGTGCGCGACCTGCTGGGGGCGGCCTGATGTCTGCCGAGGTCTTTACCGGCGCTTTCACGCAGCAAGAGCCTATCCCCGAAGAAGGGATCGAGGCAGCCTTGCGCGTCATGCGCTCGGGCCGATTGCACCGCTATAACACGGTCGGTGACGAGGCCGGCGAGGCGGCCCTGCTGGAGCAGGAATTTGCTGCGGCCATGGGCACGAAATATGCGCTGGCGGTGGCCTCGGGCGGGTATGCGCTGGCGACGGCCCTGCGTGCGGTGGACGTGCAGCCCGGGGACCCGGTGTTGACCAATGCATTCACCCTGGCCCCCGTCCCCGGAGCAATCGCGAGCATCGGAGCCAAGCCGGTTTTCGTTGGGGTCACCGAAGGATTGGTGATCGATCTGGACGATCTGGCCTCCAAGCTGGACCAGGCCAAGGTGCTGATGCTGAGCCATATGCGCGGTCATCTGTGCGACATGGACCGGCTGATGCAGATGTGCCAGGCCGCAGATGTCACGGTTATTGAGGATTGCGCCCACACCATGGGCGCGCGCTGGCGCGGACGGCTGTCTGGAACAGATGGTCTGATCGGCTGCTACTCGACCCAAACCTATAAACACATGAACTCGGGCGAAGGTGGTCTGCTGGTCACCGATGATGCGCAGGTCATGGCCCGTGCGACCATACTGTCGGGCAGCTATATGCTGTTTGATCGCCATCTGGCAGGTCCCGAGACCGCGCAGTTCGAGCAGATTAAGTACGACACGCCCAATGTCTCGGGGCGGATGGACAATCTGCGCGCGGCCATCCTGCGCCCGCAGCTGCGTGAACTGGCCCAACAATGCGCACGCTGGAATGAGCGCTATGCGGTCGTCGAGCATGGGCTTCGCAATACTCCGGGTCTGACAATTGTCGAACGCCCCGAGGGGGAAAGCTATGTCGGCTCCTCCATCCAATTCCTGCTGCTGGACTGGAGCGAGAAGGCGATCTCGGATCTGGTCGCGCGCTGTGCACGCAGGGGGGTCGAGCTGAAATGGTTCGGTGGGGCCGAGCCTGCCGGGTTTACCAGCCGCTATGACAGCTGGCGCTATGCCAAGTCCGATAAAATGCCCGAAACCGATCGGATTCTGAGCGGGCTGATGGACATGCGACTTCCGCTGACATTCTCGCTTCAAGACTGCGCGCTGATCGCCCGCATCATCCGCTCTGAAGTCGGAGCGGTCTGGCAAGGCTGCTAAGCGGAGCGCGCTTCGCGCGCGCTTGATATCTCGGCCGGCGGCCTCGAGCTGTCGCGTGACGCGCTGTCGTCTTTCATCCACAGTCAATCATCTTGCGTCAGGGTGCGCTCCGCGCGAGGCGATGGCCATAGGCCAACGCCGAGAGGCCAAGCGCGCGCATGGCGCGCTCGACTGGATCACGCGATTGTCGCGTGGGAAACAGGTTGACCCGACTCGGTTCTTGTGTCTATTAATGAACAACTGTTCAATAATGAGATCGGAGGAGCGGCCCGTGTTCAATGCAGTGATGGCCTATGATCTGGGAGAAGACGTCAACGCTTTGCGTGAGATGGTGCACCGGTGGGCGCAAGAACGCGTAAAGCCGATGGCGGCGCAGATTGATCTGGACAACGAGTTCCCCAACGAGTTGTGGCAAGAGATGGGTGAGTTGGGCCTTCTGGGTATCACCACGCCCGAAGAATACGGTGGCGCTGGCATGTCCTACCTGGCGCATGTGATCGCTGTTGAGGAGATTGCGCGGGCCTCGGCCTCGGTGTCGCTGTCTTATGGTGCTCATTCCAATCTGTGCGTCAATCAGATCAAGCTGAACGGCACGCATGAGCAGAAGCAAAAATACCTGCCTGGTCTGATCTCGGGCCAGCATGTTGGCGCTTTGGCCATGTCGGAGCCCTCGGCGGGCTCGGATGTGGTTTCGATGAAGCTGAAAGCCGAAAAGCGCAACGGTTACTATGTGCTGAACGGCAACAAGTACTGGATCACCAACGGTCCTGACGCCGACACGCTGATCGTATACGCCAAGACCGACCCCGAGGCTGGCAGCAAGGGCATCACAGCCTTTATCGTCGAAAAATCCATGACCGGCTTCAGCACTTCCAAGCATTTTGACAAGCTGGGGATGCGCGGATCGAACACCGCCGAGTTGATCTTTGACAACTGCGAAGTGCCGTTTGAGAACGTTCTGGGCGAAGAGGGCAAGGGCGTGCGCGTTCTGATGTCCGGCCTGGATTATGAACGCGTGGTTCTGGCGGGTATCGGCACCGGTATCATGGCCGCCTGTCTGGATGAGGTCATGCCCTACATGGCCGAGCGTAAGCAGTTCGGTCAGCCCATCGGGAATTTCCAACTGATGCAGGGCAAACTGGCGGATATGTACACCAAGATGAACTCGGCCCGTGCCTATGTCTACGAGGTCGCCAAGGCCTGTGACCGCGGCGAGGTTACCCGCCAGGATGCGGCGGCTTGCTGTCTCTATGCTTCGGAAGAGGCGATGGTTGTTGCGCACCAGGCCGTACAGGCCTTTGGCGGGGCAGGCTATCTGTCTGACAACCCCGTGGGCCGGATTTTCCGCGACGCCAAGCTGATGGAGATCGGGGCAGGGACCTCGGAAATCCGCCGGATGCTGGTGGGGCGCGAAATGATGGCGGCCATGAGCTAAGCCATGCTGCCGAAAGGGGAGGATTACGGCAGTCTGGTGCGGGGGTTCCAATGGGACATCCCCGCGCAGCTGAACATGGCGTGTCAGGTCTGTGATGACTGGGCTGACCGCGCGCCAGACCGTTTGGCTATTATCGACATGACCGGGGATGCGCGCGTGGATGTCAGCTATGGCACGCTGCGGCGCATGGCCGACACCCTGGCCGTTGATCTGGTCGCCAAGGGCGTGCGACGGCGCGACCGCGTGGGCGTTTTACGCTCGCAATCCCCGTGGACAGCGGCGGCGCATATCGCCTGCTGGAAACTGGGCGCGATCTCAATCCCGTTGTTCAAACTGTTTGGCACGGACGCGCTGTTGACCCGGCTAGAGGATGCGGGCGTGGCCTGGGTCATCGCTGATCCCGAGGGCACCGAAGGGTTGCGCGACTGGTTGGCCATGGAGGGCCACGATCAGGTAATCCCCGAAGAGCTGGTCTTGTCAGACATCCCCTTTGATACCGCCCATACCGCCCCAGAAGAACCTGCCGTGCTGATATACACCAGCGGCACCACCGGCGCGCCCAAGGGCGCTTTGCATGCGCATCGCGTGCTGATCGGCCATCTGCCGGGCGTCGAGGTCAGCCATGATTTTCTGGGCCGAGAGGGCGATTGCCTGTGGACGCCCGCAGATTGGGCCTGGATTGGCGGGTTGTTTGACGTGCTGATGCCGGGGCTGGCCCTTGGGGTTCCCGTTGTGGCCGCCCGGATGGACAAATTCTCCGTCGCCGAGTGCCAGCGCATTGTCGCCGCGACCAGCGTGCGCAACGTGTTCTTTCCGCCGACGGCTCTACGGATGCTCAAGGCCGAGGGGGCCGCGCTTTCGGGGTTGCGATCTGTCGCCTCGGGGGGCGAGCCTTTGGGGGCCGAGATGCTGGCCTGGGGGCGGCAGGCCTTTGGCGTCACGATCAACGAATTTTACGGCCAGACCGAATGCAACATGGTGGCCTCGTCCTGCGGGGCGCTGTTTGATGCCGCTCCGGGTTGTCTGGGCAAGCCTGCTCCGGGGTTCGACATCGCGGTTCTGGATGAGGACGGGCAACCGACCGATACCGAGGGCGACATTGCCATCCGCAAAGGGGCTGCCAGCATGATGCTGGGCTATTGGAACCGCCCCGAGGCGACTGCCGAGAAATTCTATGGCGATTGGATGCTGACCGGGGATCGGGGCCAATGGCAGGGGGATTACCTGCGTTTTGTCGGCCGCGAGGATGACGTGATCACCAGCGCCGGCTACCGCATTGGCCCCGCCGAGATCGAGGATTGCCTGCTCAAACATCCCGCTGTGGCCACCGTTGGTGTGATCGGCAAACCGGACCCGCTGCGCACGGAAATCGTGAAGGCCTATGTGGTTTTGAAGCCGGGGCACGCGCCCTCGGACACGTTGGCGCGGGCGCTGCAGGATTTCGCCAAGGACCACGTCGCCAAACATTCCTACCCGCGCGAGATTGCCTTTACCGACGCCCTGCCGATGACGGTCACCGGCAAGGTGATCCGCAAGGAACTGAAACGATTAGCCGCCGAGGAATGCGCATGACCTGCCCCTCGACGCCACTCAAATGAAACCGGAGGCCCCATGAAACTCTCGTCTTCTGCCATTCCGTCGTCCGAGACATTCCAGACCAACCAGCGCAACCATCTGGAGGCTTTGGAAACCATTCGCGAGGCGGCCGAGGCTGCGCGTCTGGGGGGCGGTGAACGCGCGCGTCAGCGCCACGAGGCGCGCGGCAAGATGTTGCCCCGACGGCGCATTCGCTCGCTTCTGGACCCGGATTCGCCATTTCTCGAGGTCGGGGCTACCGCTGCGCATAACATGTATGACAACGCGGCCCCCTGCGCCGGTGTGGTCGCAGGGATCGGGCGCGTTCACGGCCAAGACTGCATGATCGTTTGCAACGATGCGACGGTGAAGGGCGGCTCTTACTATCCGATGACGGTCAAGAAACACCTGCGCGCTCAGGAGATTGCCGAGCAAAACCACTTGCCCTGCATCTATATGGTCGACAGCGGTGGCGCCAACCTGCCGCAACAGGACGAGGTGTTCCCCGATCGCGAACATTTTGGCCGCATCTTCTTTAATCAGGCGAACATGTCCGCCAAGGGCATTCCGCAGATCGCAGTGGTGATGGGATCGTGTACGGCAGGGGGGGCGTATGTGCCCGCCATGTCCGACGTCACCATCATCGTCAAAGAGCAGGGCACGATCTTTCTGGCCGGCCCGCCCTTGGTCAAGGCCGCAACCGGCGAGGTCGTCAGCGCCGAGGAACTGGGCGGCGGCGACGTGCACACGCGTCTGTCCGGCGTGGCCGATTATCTGGCCGAAGATGACACCCATGCCATCGCGCTGGCGCGCCGCGCGGTCAGCCACTTGAACCGGGCCAAACCCGCGACGGTGCAATGGCAATCCTCCGAAGAGCCGCTTTATGATCCTGCGGAAATCCTGGGTGTCGTTCCCAGCGATCTGCGCACCCCCTATGACATCCGCGAGGTCATCGCGCGCACCGTTGATGGCAGCCGCTTTGATGAATTCAAACCGCGGTTTGGCGAAACGCTGGTGACCGGCTTTGCCCATGTCAAAGGCTGCCCCGTGGGTATCGTCGCCAACAACGGTGTGCTGTTTTCCGAGGCCGCGCAGAAAGGCGCACATTTCGTCGAACTGTGCAGCCAGCGTAAGATCCCTCTGGTTTTCCTGCAAAACATCACGGGCTTCATGGTGGGCCGCAAATATGAAAACGAGGGCATTGCCCGTCACGGCGCCAAGATGGTGACGGCCGTGGCGACCACCAAGGTGCCCAAGATTACCATGCTGGTGGGGGGCTCCTTCGGGGCCGGAAACTATGGCATGGCAGGGCGGGCCTATAGTCCGCGCTTCTTGTGGACATGGCCCAACAGTCGCATCAGCGTGATGGGCGGCGAACAGGCCGCCGGGGTTCTGGCCACCGTTAAACGCGACGGGATCGAGCGGCAGGGCGGCAGTTGGTCACCTGAGGAAGAGGCCGCCTTCAAGCAGCCCACCATCGACATGTTCGAAGAACAAAGCCACCCGCTCTATGCCTCGGCCCGGCTGTGGGATGATGGCATTGTCGATCCCCGCAAAACCCGCGACGTCCTGGCCCTGTCACTAAGTGCCAGCCTGAACGCCCCGATTGAGGACACGCAGTTCGGCGTGTTCCGGATGTAGGTGGCCGAAATGACTGACATACGTGACGACGCACCGCCGCCACCTTTGGTCTCGCCCGCCATGCGGGATGTCTGGCACGATGCTCGTAGCCAATTGGAAGCCGAAGACGGTCTTGTGAACAACCGGATCGGCTGGATGCTTGCGCTGAACGGGTTTTTGTTCACTGCATTTGGCTTGTTGCAGGTTGAGGTGTTTTCGGCCTGCGCTGCTGTGGACGCCGCCGGCAACAATACAACTGCTCCAAATTGCATTGAGAGCGGTCAAAGCCATGTCTCGCCTCTTATGCTGGTAATTTCCATTGCCGGGGTCGGCGCGGGTTGGGCTTCGTATTTAGGGGTGTTGGCCGCCTTCAACGCCATTCTCGATGTGCGCAAAGAGTTCCATAAACTCGTAGGCGACAAGGCGATTGGTTTCTACGCGCGACCGATTTCCAGCAAATGGGCTGCCGATGCCGGAATGAGATCGGCCCTGACCTTTCCGATACTGGCGATTGGGTTGTGGTTATTCTTGTTGTTTGACCAGGTTCTGGGGGTGGCAAGGATGTGGTCCGTATTAGGCGCAATAGTGCTTTGTATATGTTTCGCGGCGGTCGCAAGTGGATTGCTGTTCAAAGCTAGGAAGCTCAAAGATGTTTGATAAAATCCTGATCGCAAACCGTGGCGAGATTGCCTGCCGCGTTATCGAAACCGCCCGCCGGATGGGGGTGAAAACCGTAGCCGTCTACTCGGACGCTGATGCGCGAGCCAAGCATGTGGCCATGGCCGACGAGGCCATCCATATTGGCGGCTCGGCCCCTGCCGAGAGCTATCTTCTTGGGGACCAGATCATCAAGGTGGCGCAGGCCACCGGCGCACAGGGTATTCATCCCGGCTATGGTTTTCTGTCCGAAAACCCTGACTTCGTCGAAGCCGTGCAGGCTGCGGGGCTGACCTTCATCGGTCCCTCGGCCGATGCGATCCGCAAGATGGGCCTGAAAGACGCCGCCAAAGTACTGATGGAGGCCGCGGGCGTGCCGGTTGTTCCGGGCTATCACGGTGCCAATCAGGATGCAGGTTTCCTGGCGCAGCAAGCGGCCGAGATCGGCTATCCTGTTCTGATCAAGGCTGTTGCGGGCGGGGGCGGCAAGGGGATGCGCCTGGTCGAGGCACCGGGCGAATTCGCCGACGCACTGGCCAGCGCCCGGGGCGAGGCAAGTACTGCCTTTGGCAATCCCGATGTACTGATCGAAAAGTACATTCTTCAGCCCCGCCATATCGAGGTGCAGGTCTTTGGCGACGGCTCGGACGCGGTGCACTTGTTTGAGCGCGATTGCTCGCTTCAACGGCGCCACCAGAAGGTCATCGAAGAGGCTCCGGCCCCTGGCATGACAGCCGAAATGCGCGCCGCCATGGGCGAGGCCGCAGTGCGCGCTGCCACGGCCATCGGATACAAGGGCGCCGGCACGATCGAGTTTATCGTGGACGGGTCAAACGGGCTGCGCCCTGACGGGTTCTGGTTCATGGAGATGAACACCCGCCTGCAGGTCGAGCACCCGGTGACCGAGGCGATTACCGGCGTTGATCTGGTCGAATGGCAGTTGCGCGTCGCCAGCGGCGAGGGCCTGCCTAAACAGCAGGACGAACTGACCATCACCGGCCATGCCTTCGAAAGCCGCCTGTATGCCGAGGACGTGCCCAAGGGCTTTTTGCCCGCCACGGGCACGTTGGGACACCTGGCATTTCCTGGCGGGTGCCGGGCCGATAGCGGCGTGCGGTCGGGCGACACGATCAGCCCGTTTTACGATCCGATGATCGCCAAGATCATCACCCATGGCCCCACCCGTGAGGTGGCCCTGAAACAGATGGCCCAGGCGCTGGAGGAAACGCAGGTCGCAGGCACTGTGACCAACCTGACTTTCCTCAGTGCGCTGTGCAATCATGCGGGGTTTGCCGCAGGGGACGTGGATACAGGCCTGATCGCCCGCGATCTGGACGCGTTGGTCGCACAGCCCCAAGCTAGCCCGCAGGTGGTCGCGCAGGCGGCCATGGCGGCGGCGGGCATGATGGCGCAGCCTAAATGGGACGATGGCTTTACCTTGTGGAACAGCTCGTGGCGCGAGGTGGTGATCAACCATAAAGGCGAAGAACGCCTTGTGCGCGTTCGCCTGCGCCGCCCCGGCTCGGCCCTGGTGGACGTGGATGGGCAGGTGGTCGAGGCTCTTTATAACGACGGTTGGAGCTTTGATGGCCAAAAGCTGGCCTTTACTTATCTGGGCGACGAAATCACCGTGTTTGCCGATGGTGGGCAGGTGTTCCACACAATCGATCCGCTGGATCGCGCCAGCAGTGCCGCAGGTGATGGCAACCTGATCGAGGCTCCGATGCCCGGTCTGGTCAAGGCGGTGTTCGTTGAACCGGGCCAACAGGTGGCCGAGGGCGACCGTCTGGCCATTCTCGAGGCGATGAAGATGGAGCATTCGCTGCTTGCCGCGCGCGATGGCACAGTGGCCGAGGTTCTTGCCGCGGCAGGTGCGCAGGTCGAAGCGGGGGCCGCCCTGGTGCGGTTGGAAGATGAAGACTGAGGGCACCCCGCAGCGCGGCTCGGACAGGGACGAGCAGCTCGAAGTCTGGCCTGATGAGAGCAGGAGGCTGCGCATGGGCGCGAACATAGAGATTTTCGAGGTCGGCCCGCGCGACGGGTTGCAGAACGAAAAGCAGATGATCTCGACCGAGGCCAAGATCGCTCTGGTCGATTGCCTGAGCGGGGCAGGGTTCCGCCGGATCGAGGTCGCCAGCTTCGTCAGCCCCAAATGGGTGCCCCAAATGGCCGACAGTGCCGAGGTTCTGGCCGGTATCTCCCGCGCGCCCGGCGTGTCTTATGCGGCGCTGACGCCCAACATGATGGGGCTGGAACGCGCGATGGCCGCGCAAGCGGACGAGGTCGCCATTTTCGGTTCGGCCTCGGAAGGGTTTTCCAAGGCCAATATCAACGCGACGATTGCCGAAAGCCTGGAACGGTTCGCTCCGGTAGCCAAGGCGGCGCAAATGGCAGGGATCAAGGTGCGTGGCTATGTCAGCTGCGTGACCGACTGCCCTTATGATGGGCCGGTCGATCCGGCGCAGGTGGCAAAAGTCGCCAAGGCGCTGGACCAGATGGGCTGCTACGAGGTGTCCTTGGGCGACACGATCGGGCAGGGCACACCCGAAAGCATCTCGGCCATGTTGGATGCGGTTCTGGCACAGGTGCCCGCTGCCCGTTTGGCCGGCCACTACCACGACACGGCGGGGCGGGCGCTGGCGAACATCGAGGCCTCGATCGAAAAGGGCTTGCGGGTGTTCGATGCGGCCGTGGGGGGGCTGGGCGGATGTCCCTATGCGCCCGGTGCGGCTGGCAACGTCGCCACCGAGGCCGTGCATGCCCGCGTAAGCGATCTGGGATATGACACTGGGCTGGACGCGGATGTTCTGGCACGCGCGGCGAACATGGCCCGGGCCATGCGCAACCAAGAGGGATAAAGATGGGCGAGACAATCCAAATCGAGAAAGACGCGCGCGGCGTGGCCACCCTGTGGCTGGACCGGGCCGAGAAACACAACGCCATGTCTGCCACCATGATTGCCGAATTGCACCAGGCCGCCACCGATCTGGGCACGGACAACAGCGTGCGCGTGGTTGTGATGGCCGCCCGGGGCAAAAGCTTCTGCGCGGGGGGCGATTTGGGGTGGATGCGAGAGCAGTTCGAGGCCAAGCCGGATGTGCGCATGGCCGAAGCCTCGAAGCTGGCCTATGCGCTGCAGGCGCTGAACACGATGCCCAAACCGCTGATCGGGCGGGTGCAGGGCAATGCCTTTGGCGGCGGTGTTGGCATGGCCAGCGTTTGCGATATTGCCATTGGGGCGGACACTGTTCTGATGGGACTGACGGAAACCCGGCTGGGTCTGATCCCGGCCACCATAGGCCCCTATGTCTGCGCGCGGATGGGCGAGGCGAATGCCCGCCGGGTCTTTATGTCGGGCCGTCGTTTCGATGCCGCCGAAGCCGTGCAACTGGGCCTGCTGGCCCGCGCGGTTCCGGCCGCGGATCTGGACGCGGCGATCGAGGCCGAGGTTGCTCCTTACCTGGAATGCGCGCCAGGTGCGGTTGCCCGCGCCAAGGCGCTGCTGCGGGCTTTGGGGCCGCGGATCGACGAAGCCACAATCCAGCACACCATCTCCGAGTTGGCCGCCTGCTGGGAAGGAGATGAGGCCCCGGAAGGAATCGGGGCCTTCTTTGGAAAACGGAAACCCAACTGGCAGAGCTGAACAGGCCGCTTCCAAAAGCGAATCTTTATCGATGAAATAAGTGACACGGCGCCCTTAGGGGCGTCGTAATTTTTGCTTAAATATACATGACTGACGTGACTTTACGGGGAATCACTCGTTAACCAATCCAATTGAATTCACCCGTGCGGCGCGCGTTCTTGACCCTAGGGGCGCAAAAACCCTTTAAAACGGCTGGCGAATTGACGCAGCCCCCTGTGTGCATGCGCCGTATGCCGTTGTATGCATTGGCAGACAAACAACACTTTCACGTTGGTGAATGTGTCGATGGTTCGGTTGACCCCAGTGTGACGCAGGAGTAAACCCTGCCTATAAAATCAGCCTACTGACTGCGCCCGCGCGCATGAAAGGAGCCACCTGTGGAAGAGATGCTGAGGGAATACCTTCCCATCCTCGTCTTTCTGGCCATTGCCATTGCTCTTGGCCTTGTTCTTATCCTTGCAGCAATTGTTTTGGCGGTGCGCAATCCGGATCCGGAAAAAGTCTCTGCCTACGAATGTGGCTTTAACGCCTTTGACGACGCCCGGATGAAATTCGACGTGCGTTTCTACCTGGTGTCGATCCTGTTCATCATCTTCGATCTTGAAATTGCCTTCCTGTTCCCCTGGGCGGTGGCGTTCAAGGATATTTCGATGGTGGGGTTCTGGTCCATGATGGTGTTCCTGGGCGTGCTGACGGCTGGCTTTGCCTATGAGTGGAAGAAAGGGGCCCTGGAATGGGAGTGATGACCGGTGCGAATACGGCAGGCTTTGATCGCGAAGTCGCCACGCAAGAGCTGAACCGCGAGCTTCAGGACAAGGGTTTTTTGCTGACAACGGTTGATGACATCATCAACTGGGGCCGCACGGGCTCGCTCCACTGGATGACCTTTGGTCTGGCCTGCTGCGCGGTCGAGATGATGCACACCTCGATGCCCCGTTATGATGCTGAACGTTTTGGAATTGCGCCGCGTGCATCCCCGCGTCAGTCGGACGTGATGATCGTGGCCGGCACGCTGACCAACAAGATGGCCCCAGCGCTGCGCAAGGTCTATGACCAGATGCCCGAGCCGCGCTACGTGATCTCGATGGGGTCCTGCGCTAACGGCGGCGGCTATTACCACTACAGCTATTCGGTTGTGCGCGGCTGTGACCGCATTGTGCCCGTGGACGTATATGTTCCCGGTTGCCCCCCCACCGCCGAGGCGCTGCTGTACGGGATCATGCAACTGGCCCGCAAAATCCGCCGCACCGGCACGATTGTTCGCTAAGCGGGAAGGACAACACACATGACCGAAGCCCTGACCGAGCTTGGCACCCATATCGAGCTGAAGCGCCCCGATTGCGTTCTGGCATGGGATATTGCCTATGACGAGCTGAACATCGACGTAACCCCCGGCAACATCGTGGGGTTTGTCGAGTTCCTGAAAACCGACCCGACCTGCAAGTTCTCGACCCTGGTGGACATCACCGCCGTGGATTACCCCGACCGGGCCAAGCGGTTCGACGTGGTGTATCACTTCCTGTCGATGTACCAGAACCAGCGCCTCCGCCTGCGGGTGTCGATCCGCGAAGACGAAATGGTACCCTCGATCATCGACGTGCATCCTTCGGCGAACTGGTTCGAGCGCGAGGTCTTCGACATGTTCGGCGTGCTGTTCTCGGGCCACCCCGACCTGCGCCGCCTGCTGACGGACTATGGTTTCCGCGGCCACCCGCTGCGCAAGGACTTCCCGACCACCGGCTATACCGAAGTGCGTTACGACGAAGAGCAAAAACGCGTCGTCTATGAACCCGTGTCGCTGGTTCAGGAATACCGCCAGTTTGATTTCATGTCCCCGTGGGAAGGTGCCGAATACATCCTGCCCGGTGACGAGAAGGGAGAGGCCAAATGATGGACGGCTCCAAATTTGATGACGGCAGCGTGGACGCCCAAAGCGGCGAACAGCAGATCCGTAACTTCAATATCAACTTCGGCCCGCAGCACCCTGCGGCCCACGGCGTGCTGCGCCTGGTGCTGGAGCTGGATGGCGAGATCGTGGAGCGCTGCGATCCGCATATCGGCCTGCTGCACCGTGGCACTGAAAAGCTGATGGAAAGCCGCACCTACCTGCAAAACCTGCCTTATCTGGACCGCCTTGATTACGTGGCGCCGATGAACCAGGAACATGCATGGTGTCTGGCCATCGAAAAACTGTGCGGCGTCGAGGTGCCTCGCCGTGCCTCGCTGATCCGGGTTCTGTACTCGGAAATCGGCCGCGTGCTGAACCACCTGCTGAATGTCACCACACAGGCAATGGACGTTGGCGCCCTGACCCCGCCGCTGTGGGGCTTTGAAGAGCGCGAGAAGCTGATGATCTTCTACGAACGCGCATGCGGTGCGCGTCTGCACTCGAACTATTTCCGTCCCGGCGGCGTCCACCAAGACCTGCCTGACGAACTGCTGGACGATATCGAAGAATGGGCGATCGAATTCCCCAAGGTTCTTGACGATATCGACGGTCTGCTGACCGAAAACCGCATCTTCAAGCAGCGGAACTGCGATATCGGCGTCGTCACCGAAGAAGACATACAGGAATGGGGCTTCTCGGGTGTCATGGTCCGTGGTTCTGGCCTGGCATGGGACCTGCGCCGCGCGCAACCCTATGAATGCTATGACGAATTTGAATTCCAGGTGCCCGTGGGCAAAAACGGTGACTGCTATGACCGTTACCTGTGTCGCATGGAAGAAATGCGCCAGTCGACCAGCATCATCCGTCAGGCGATCACCAAGCTGCGCGAAGCCACCGGTGACGTGCTGGCACGCGGGAAACTGACCCCGCCGAAACGCGGTGACATGAAAACCTCGATGGAGTCGCTGATCCACCACTTCAAACTCTACACCGAGGGCTTCCACGTCCCCGCCGGCGAAGTTTACGCTGCGGTCGAGGCGCCCAAGGGCGAGTTTGGCGTCTACATGGTGGCTGACGGGACCAACAAACCCTACCGCGCCAAGCTACGCGCGCCCGGGTTCCTGCACCTGCAAGCGATGGATCACGTCGCGGGCGGTCACCAGCTGGCCGACGTCGCCGCCATCATCGGCACCATGGATGTCGTCTTCGGGGAGATCGACCGCTAATGTCGCGCTCCGCCTTTCTTTGCTCTGTAAATACTCCCGCCGGAGGCTCCGACAGCCGCCGCGCAGCCGAGGGGATGATCTAATGCTCCGCCGTCTTTACAAGGACCAACCCGAAAGCTTTGCCTTCACGCCCGCCAACCAGGAATGGGCTCAGGGGCAGATATCCAAATACCCAGAAGGCCGTCAGCAGTCGGCCATCATTCCGCTGCTGTGGCGGGCTCAGGAACAGACCGGCTGGCTGACCCGCCCCGCGATCGAGCATATCGCCGACATGCTGGGCATGGCCTATATCCGCGCACTGGAAGTGGCCTCGTTCTACTTCATGTTCCAGCTGCAGCCCGTTGGTTCTGTTGCGCATATTCAGATTTGCGGCACCACGTCCTGCATGATCTGCGGCGCCGAGGATCTGATTGCGGTCTGTAAGGAAAAGATCGCACCGACCCCTCATACCGTTTCGGCCGATGGCAAGTTCAGCTGGGAAGAGGTCGAATGTCTGGGCGCCTGTACCAATGCGCCGATGGCTCAGATCGGTAAGGACTACTACGAGGATCTGACCGCCGAAGGCTTTTCGCAGATGCTGGACGACATGGCCGCTGGCAAAGTGCCGGTGCCGGGCCCGCAAAATGGGCGTTTCGCTTCGGAGCCGCTAAGCGGTCTGACCTCGCTGAAGGATTTCGATAGCGGCCACACCAAGTATAACGCCTCGGTGCAGCTGGCGACCGATATTGGCGACACGATCAAGCGGATCGACGGTACCGAAGTGCCGATCCTGACGCCTTGGCTGAAAGGCCGCGATCAGGCTGCAACGCCGACGCCCCCCGCGCCTGAACCTGAAGCACCCGCGCCCAAGCCCGTGGCCAAACAGGTCGAGGCCAAAGCCAAGCCCGCCGCGAAGGCCGCCCCCGCTGCCGAAGTCGAAGAATCCGCCCCCGAGCTGCTGAGCGGCGCGCGTGAAGGCGGTGCCGACGATCTTAAGCGCATCAAGGGCGTTGGCCCCAAGCTTGAGCAAACCCTGAACGAGCTGGGCTTCTACCACTTCGATCAGATCGCCAAGTGGACCGAGGCCGAAATCGCGTGGGTTGATAACCGCCTGAAGTTTAAGGGCCGGATCACGCGTGATGACTGGATCGGTCAGGCCACTCAACTGGCTTCGGGCGAAGACACTGAATTCTCGAAACGCGTCGACAAGGGCGACGTGTACTGAGGGGTATGAAGGATGGCTGAACGGGACACGGATACGGCTGCTCGGGGGCGCAAGGTTGCGCTGCTGATTGCGGGGACCGGCGTGTACTGGGCGCTTGCCACCTTCATCGGAGGACAACTGGGCCTGGATCAGCGCACGCGCGCGCTGCTGGACCTGATCGCCTTGGTCGGTTTTGCGCTGGCCATCGTGAAGATCTATCAAATCTGGCGTTCGCGCCAAAACGATCAGAGGTAATGGGATGCTGAAGGATCAAGACCGTATCTTTACCAATCTCTACGGGATGCACGAGCGGACCCTGGCGGGCGCAAAGGCACGTGGACATTGGGACGGCACTGCCGGGATCATCCAGAAGGGCCGCGACTGGATCATCGACCAGATGAAGGCCAGCGGCCTGCGTGGACGCGGCGGTGCGGGCTTCCCCACTGGTCTGAAATGGTCGTTCATGCCCAAAGAAAGCGACGGTCGCCCGGCCTATCTGGTGATCAACGCGGACGAATCCGAACCGGGCACCTGCAAAGACCGTGAAATCATGCGCCATGACCCGCATACGCTGATCGAGGGGGCACTGATCGCCTCGTTCGCGATGAATGCCCATGCGTGCTATATCTATATCCGCGGTGAATATATCCGCGAAAAAGAGGCGCTGCAGGCCGCGATCGACGAAGCCTATGACGCGGGAATGCTGGGTCGGAACGCTGCCGGATCGGGTTGGGATTTTGATCTGTATCTGCACCACGGGGCAGGGGCCTATATCTGCGGTGAAGAAACCGCGCTGATCGAAAGTCTGGAAGGCAAAAAGGGCATGCCCCGGATGAAACCTCCGTTCCCTGCCGGCGCCGGCCTTTATGGCTGCCCGACCACGGTGAACAACGTGGAATCAATTGCCGTTGTTCCGACCATCCTGCGCCGCGGCCCTGAATGGTTCGCTGGCTTTGGCCGCCCCAACAACGCGGGCACGAAACTGTTCGGCATCAGCGGTCACGTCAACAACCCCTGTGTCGTCGAAGAGGCGATGTCGATTTCCTTCGAGGAGCTGATCGAGAAACATTGCGGCGGTATCCGTGGCGGCTGGGACAACTTGCTGGCCGTGATTCCCGGTGGCTCGTCCGTGCCCTGTGTGCGCGGCGAAGACATGCGCGATGCGATCATGGATTTCGATTACCTGCGGGGCGAGCTGGGCTCGGGCCTTGGCACCGCTGCCGTCATCGTGATGGACAAGCAGACCGATATCATCAAGGCCATCTGGCGCCTGTCGAAATTCTACAAGCATGAAAGCTGTGGCCAGTGTACGCCCTGCCGTGAAGGCACCGGTTGGATGATGCGCGTGATGGATCGGTTGGTCCGTGGCGAGGCCGAAATCGAAGAGATCGACATGCTGTTTGACGTGACCAAACAGGTCGAAGGCCACACCATCTGTGCGCTGGGTGACGCGGCTGCATGGCCGATCCAGGGTCTGATCAAGAACTTCCGCGAGGAAATCGAAGACCGCATCAAGGCCAACAAAACCGGGCGCATGGGCGCCATGGCGGCGGAGTGATCGATATGCGGTTTGCGGTTTTGAGCATTGTTTGTCTGGGCCTTTTGGCCGGTTGCGGGGGCAAAAGCCTGACCAAAAGGCAGCAGGTGACCTTTGACGGTTACTCGTTCAAAGCGTCGTTGAAGGCGTTGAAGGACGATCCCCAGATGTTCGACGTAACCGTTCGCCGTGCCAGCCAAAGCCTTGAGGCCGCCGAAGATGCGGGCCGCTACGAGGCCACGCGCCACTGCGTGACCCGCTATGGCAATTCCAACCTGGAATGGCTGGTGGTACGCGAAACCGACGACCGTGACGTAGTGGTCAATGACGACATTCTGCTGCTGCGGGGGCGCTGCAAAGGATGATGAAATCTTTTGTCATATCAAAGGGTAAGAGCGATTGTTATTGCATGACATCCGCTCAATTCCCCATCTCTTCCAGAGATGGGCGGTCTGCCGTGCGCAGCCCGCGCCGTCCTGTTGATAGGAGAACTGATATGCGTAAGATTTTCCCCCTGGTTCTTGCGGCCTCGATTACTGCGGCCATGCCGGCCTTTGCGAAGGTCCCGCTGCGTGACGTGGCCGAGATCGATGACGGCCTGTTTGCCGTGGCTGTCGCCGACGAGATCCGCAAGCAATGTAACAGCATCTCGGCCCGGATGTTCCGTGCCTTGGGCTATATGAACGCCCTTGAGCGCCGGGCGCGCGATCTGGGTTATTCGAAGGCCGAAATCGACGCCTATGTCAAATCCCCCGACGAAAAAGCGCGGATGCGTAAGCGGGGCGAAGCCTACCTGAAAGCCAACGGCGTAAGCTATGCCGATCCGGAAACCTTCTGCACTCTTGGCCGCGCCGAGATTTCGAAGGGCACCCAGATCGGTCAACTACTGAGAGCAAAGTGAGACCCCATGTCTGACCTACGCAAGATTAACATCGACGGGAACGAGATCGAAGTGGACGGTGCCATGACGCTGATCCAGGCCTGTGAGCAGGCTGGCGTCGAGGTGCCGCGCTTCTGTTATCACGAACGCCTGTCGATCGCGGGCAACTGCCGCATGTGTCTGGTCGAGGTCGTTGGTGGCCCGCCCAAGCCTGCTGCCTCTTGCGCGATGCAGGTGCGCGATCTACGCCCTGGCCCCGAAGGTCAGGCGCCCGTGGTGAAAACCAACTCGCCCATGGTCAAGAAGGCCCGCGAAGGCGTGATGGAGTTCATGCTGATCAACCACCCGCTGGATTGCCCGATCTGCGATCAGGGCGGCGAGTGTGATCTGCAGGATCAGGCCATGGCATACGGGATCTCGAACACCCGCTTCAACGAAGCCAAGCGCGCCGTGGACGATCTGAATCTGGGCCCGCTTGTTGAGACCCACATGACCCGCTGCATCAGCTGCACGCGCTGTGTGCGTTTCACAACCGAGGTCGCGGGTATCTCTCAGATGGGCCAGACTGGTCGCGGTGAAGATGCCGAGATCACCAGCTATCTGAACGAAACTTTGGATTCCAATCTGCAAGGTAACATCGTGGACCTGTGTCCGGTTGGCGCTTTGGTTTCCAAGCCCTATTCGTTCACCGCTCGCCCGTGGGAGCTGACCAAGACTGAAACCATCGACGTGATGGACGCGTTGGGGTCGAACATCCGCGTGGACACCAAGGGCCGCGAAGTGATGCGTATCCTGCCGCGCAACCATGATGGCGTGAACGAAGAATGGCTGAGCGACAAGTCACGCTATGTCTGGGACGGGCTGCGCAGTCAGCGCCTGGACCGTCCTTACGTCCGCGAAAACGGCAAATTGCGGCCCGCAAGCTGGGGCGAGGCGCTGAGCACCGCCGCCGCCGCCATCAAGGGTAAGAAACTGGCCGCTCTGGTCGGCGATCTGGCCCCGACCGAAGCAATTTTTGCGCTAAAACAATTGGTTGACAGCCAAGAGGGTGCCATCGAGGCGCGCACCAACGGTGCCGTTCTGCCTGCTGGCAACCGCTCGGCTTATGTGGGTACTGCCGCGATTGAAGACATCGACGCTGCCAAGGTGATTTACCTGCTGGGCACCAACCCGCGCAACGAAGCTCCTGTGCTGAACGCTCGTATCCGCAAGGCATGGCTGAAGGGAGCTGAGGTTCGCGTGATCGGACCTGCGGGCATGGATCTGACCTATGACACCGTGCATGTCGGCCCAGGCCGCGCACCGTTGAACAAAGAGATCAAACAGGCCGAAGCCACTGATGGTGCAATCGTCATCGTGGGGCAGGGCGCCATCAGCGAAGGCGACGGGATCAAGGTTCTGGCGCAAGCGCAGGCGCTGACCGAAAAACTGGGTGGCAAGATGCTGGTCCTGCACACTGCTGCCAGCCGCGTGGGCGCCATGGATCTGGGCGCCGTCACCGAAGGTGGTCTGGAAAAGGCCATGGATGGTGCCGAGGTGATCTTTAACCTGGGTGCGGACGAGGTCGAAATCGCCGAAGGTCCCTTTGTGATCTATCAGGGCAGCCATGGTGATCGCGGAGCGCACCGCGCCGACGTGATCCTGCCGGCCGCCGCCTATACCGAGGAGAACGGCCTGTTCGTGAACACCGAAGGTCGGCCTCAGTTGGCTATGCGCGCCGGGTTTGCTCCGGGCGAGGCCAAGGAAAACTGGGCTATCCTGCGCGCGCTAAGCGCCGAGCTGGGCGCGCCTTTGGCTTATGACAGCCTCGCGCAGCTGCGTCAGGCAATGATCGCCGAAGTGCCGCATCTGGCCAAGATCGACGAAGTCATCGAAAACGAATGGCAAGCGCTGGAAGCCGCTGATCTGAAAATCGGTGAGTTCAAGCTGGCCATCGCTTCGAACGAGGCGCATTACCTGACCAACGCGATCGCCCGCGCCAGCGCCCTGATGGGGGAATTGGCCGGAAACGCAAAAGCGCGTGCGCAAACCCCGGTGGCTGCCGAGTGATGCTGCGCGCTGCGGTCATATCCTTTGCCCTTGCGGGCGCGATGGCGGGATGTGTGCAAGCACAGCCCGAACGGGGTGCATTTCGCCCCGACTATCGCGGGATCGACACGCAGCTGCTAAGCGGCGATCTGGTCAACTTCGTGGTGACCATGGCCGGCGCCCGTACGGGTGAAGATGTTTCGGATTACGCCGAATGTGCAGCCGCACAATATGCGTTGATCCGTGGATATGGTTTCGCGCGCCACGTGCGCACGAATGTAGAGCAACAGGGCGGCCTGTGGCGAGGAGATGCGGTTTACACCATCTCGCCTGCGCTGCCTCGCGGTTTGAGGACGATCGACGCCGAAGTCGTCGCTGCTCATTGCGCGGAAAACGGAATACCGACGGTGTGAGGACCTATGGCTGATTTCTTTGCTAACACTTACCTGGGCATGGCGCTGGTGATCATCGGGCAGGTCCTGCTGATCGTCGTTCCGCTGCTGGTGGCTTTGGCCTTCCTGATGTATGCCGACCGCAAGATCTGGGCCGCTGTCCAGATGCGCCGGGGCCCCAACGTGGTGGGCGTCTTTGGTCTGCTGCAAAGCTTTGCGGACTTCCTGAAATATATCGTCAAAGAGGTCGTGTTTCCCGCCGGGGCTGACCGCGTGGTGTTCCTGCTGGCGCCAATGATTAGCCTGGTGATGGCGCTGATCGCCTGGGCGGTGATCCCGTTCAACGATGGCTGGGTCCTTTCGGATATCAACGTCGCCATCCTGTACGTCTTCGCGATCTCCTCGCTCGAGGTTTACGGCGTGATCATGGGCGGCTGGGCGTCGAACTCGAAATACCCGTTCCTTGGCTCGCTTCGATCGGCCGCGCAGATGATTTCTTACGAGGTCAGCATTGGCCTGATCATCATCGGTGTGATCATCTCGACCGGTTCGATGAACTTCGGTGACATTGTGCGCGCGCAGGACGGCGATTATGGCCTGTTCAGCTGGTACTGGCTGCCGCACTTCCCGATGCTGTTCCTGTTCCTGATCTCGGCCCTGGCCGAAACCAACCGTCCTCCGTTCGACCTGCCCGAGGCAGAATCCGAACTGGTGGCTGGCTATCAGGTTGAATACAGCTCGACCCCGTTCCTGCTGTTCATGATTGGCGAGCTGGTCGCCGTGGTGCTGATGTGTGCCCTGACCACGCTGCTGTTCTTTGGTGGCTGGCTGTCGCCGATCCCCGGTCTGCCTGATGGCATCCTGTGGATGGTGGGCAAGATGCTGTTTGTCTTCTTCATCTTCTCGATGGTTAAGGCAATTACCCCCCGTTACCGCTATGACCAACTGATGCGCATTGGCTGGAAAGTGTTCCTGCCCATGTCGCTGGCCTGGGTTGTGATCGTGGCATTCCTTGCAAAATTCGAAGCCTTCGGCGGTGCCTATGCCCGCTGGGCGATTGGAGGCTGATCCATGGCTGCTATCGATTACGGACGCGCCGCGAAATACTTCCTGCTGGCTGACTTCTTCAAAGGGTTCCAGCTGGGTCTGAAGTATTTCTTTGCTCCCAAGGTGACCATCAACTACCCGCACGAAAAGGGGCCTTTGTCGCCTCGCTTCCGCGGTGAACATGCGCTGCGCCGCTATCCCAACGGCGAAGAACGCTGCATTGCCTGTAAACTGTGCGAGGCAATCTGCCCCGCCCAGGCGATCACCATCGACGCGGAACCCCGCGACGACGGCAGTCGTCGCACCACGCGCTATGACATCGACATGACGAAATGCATCTATTGCGGTTTCTGCCAAGAGGCCTGCCCGGTGGATGCGATCGTCGAGGGCCCGAACTTCGAATTCGCCACCGAAACCCGCGAAGAGCTGTTCTATGACAAGGACAAGCTGCTGGCGAACGGCGAGCGTTGGGAAGCCGAGATCGCCCGTAACCTGGAACTGGATGCCCCCTACCGATGAGCGATTCCTCCAACCCGTTTGAACTGCTGATGCAACAGGCGCAGGCCATGGCCAAGTCCATGAACCCGGCGCTTGAATCCTTCTCTCCGAAAGGGTTCGAGGCACTTTGGCCGACCATGTCCAAGGACATGATGGAAATGGCCTTTGGCAAGGGGATCAGCAAAGACGGGCTGGACGCGAAGACGCGGCTGTTGCTGACGCTGGCCGGGTTGACGATGCAAGGGGCCCAGAACGAAACCGGGCTCAGAATGACTGTGCGCCACGCACTCGAGGCTGGCGCCTCCAAGGATGAAATCGCCGAGACCATCGCCCAGATGTCGATGTTCGCCGGCATACCCGCCATGAACAAGGGCATGGAGCTTGCCCGCGAGGTCATGGACGACAAAGAGGATAAAACCAAATGACGATTGCAGCGCTGGCATTCTATCTGTTCGCGATCTGCGCCATCATCGGGGGCCTGTTCACGGTGATCAGCCGGAACCCTGTGCACTCGGTGCTGTGGCTGATCCTTGCCTTTCTCAGCTCGGCCGGCTTGTTCGTGCTGCTTGGCGCCGAGTTCGTGGCGATGCTGTTGATCATCGTCTACGTGGGCGCCGTTGCGGTGCTGTTCCTGTTCGTCGTGATGATGCTGGACGTCGATTTCGCCGAACTGAAGGCCGAGATGGCCCGCTATATGCCGCTGGCCCTGCTGATCGGGGTGGTGCTGCTGATGCAACTGGGCCTGGCCTATGGCGCCTGGGAAACCTCGGAACATGCCGAGGCCGCGCGCCAGGCCGTCACCCCTGAAGGGATCGAGAACACCGCCGCGCTGGGGCTGTTGCTGTACGATAAGTACTTCATGCTGTTCCAGCTGGCCGGGCTGATCCTGCTGGTCGCGATGATCGGTGCCATCCTGCTGACGCTGCGCCATCGCAAGGACATCAAGCGCCAGGACGTGCTGGCCCAGATGTACCGCGATCCGGCGAAAGCCATGGAATTGAAAGACGTGAAACCGGGGCAGGGCCTTTAAGGCCCGCCGCTGGAACGAATAAGGACCGAGGGAATAATGATTGGTATAGAACACTACCTGGCAGTGGCGTCCGCGCTGTTTGTCATAGGTATCTTTGGCCTCTTCCTGAACAGGAAGAACGTGATCATCCTCTTGATGTCGATCGAGCTGATGCTGCTGTCGGTGAACATCAACCTTGTCGCCTTCTCCTCTTTTGCAGGGGATCTGGTGGGCCAGGTCTTCACGCTGTTGGTTCTGACCGTTGCCGCTGCCGAGGCTGCGATTGGTCTGGCCATTCTGGTCGTCTTCTTCCGTAACCGTGGCACGATTGACGTCGAAGATGTCAACGTCATGAAAGGGTAAAGAGATATGGAAACCGTCATCCTCTTTGCCCCGCTGGTTGGGGCGCTTATCGCAGGCTTCGGCTGGCGACTGATCGGTGAGAAGGGCGCGCAATACGTCACCACCGGCCTGTTGTTCCTGGCCTGTCTGCTGTCCTGGGTCACTTTCCTGGGTCTGGACGCCAGCCACGTCAAACACGTGCATATCCTGGACTTTATCCAGTCCGGTACGCTGAGCACCGAATGGTCGATCCGTCTAGACCGCCTGACCGCGATCATGCTGATCGTCGTGACCTCGGTTTCGGCCTTGGTGCACCTCTATTCGTTCGGCTACATGGCCCATGACGACAACTGGAAGCATGGCGAGCATTATAAGGCGCGCTTCTTTGCCTATCTGTCGTTCTTTACCTTCGCGATGCTGATGCTGGTCACCTCGGACAACCTGGTGCAGATGTTCTTTGGCTGGGAAGGCGTGGGCGTGGCCTCGTACCTGCTGATCGGTTTCTACTATAAGAAACCCAGCGCGAACGCGGCCGCCATCAAGGCGTTTGTCGTCAACCGAGTGGGCGACTTCGGCTTTGCTCTGGGCATCTTCGGTCTGTTCTACCTGACAGACAGCATTCGCTTTGACGATATCTTTGCCGCCGCACCGGCACTGGCCGAAACGCAACTGCACTTCTTGTGGACGGAATGGAACGCGGCGAACCTGCTGGCCTTCCTGCTGTTCGTCGGTGCCATGGGTAAATCGGCGCAATTGTTCCTGCACACCTGGCTGCCGGACGCAATGGAAGGCCCGACCCCAGTGTCCGCGCTGATCCACGCCGCAACCATGGTGACCGCGGGTGTGTTCCTGGTCTGCCGCATGTCGCCGCTGATGGAATACGCGCCCGAGGCGATGGGTTTCGTGACCTTCCTGGGGGCCACCACGGCGTTTGTCGCGGCCACCATTGGCTTGGTGCAAAACGACATCAAACGCGTGATCGCTTATTCGACCATGTCGCAGCTGGGCTATATGTTCGTGGCGGCTGGTGTGGGCGTCTACAGCGTGGCCATGTTCCACCTGTTCACCCACGCGTTCTTTAAGGCGATGCTGTTCCTGGGCGCCGGTTCCGTGATCCACGGGATGCACCACGAACAAGACATGCGGAACTATGGCGGTCTGCGCAAAAAGCTGCCCTATACCTTCTGGGCGATGCTGCTGGGCACGCTGGCCATCACCGGCGTTGGTATCCCGCTGACGCATATTGGTTTCGCTGGCTTCCTGTCCAAGGACGCCGTGATCGAAAGCGCCTGGGCCGGCACGCAAGGCGGCTATGCCTTCTGGATGCTGGTTGTCGCAGCGCTGTTCACCAGCTTCTACAGCTGGCGCCTGATGTTCCTGACTTTCTGGGGCAAACCTCGCGGGGACAAGCATACGCACGAGCACGCCCATGAAAGCCCGACCGTCATGCTGGTCCCGCTGGGTGTGTTGGCTTTGGGAGCCGTGTTCTCGGGGATGATCTGGTATGGATCGTTCTTTGGTGACCACAACAGCGTGAACAAGTTCTTCGGTATCCCGGCGCATCATGCTGAAGCAGCCGAGGGTCACGGGGAAGCTCATGGCGACGATCATACCGCGGCACCCGCGGACGATCACGGTGACGGGCACGCAAAGGCCGCCGATCACGGTTTGGCCCCGCAAGGCGCGATCTTCATGCACCCCGACAACCACGTGATGGACGACGCGCACCATGCCCCCACCTGGGTCAAGGTCAGCCCGTTCGTTGCGATGATCATCGGTCTGCTTGTTGCGATCTGGTTCTATATCGTGAACCCCGAAATGCCCAAGCGCCTGGCTGCGGCTCAGCGTCCCTTGTACCTGTTCCTGCTGAACAAATGGTACTTTGACGAGATCTATGACGTCATCTTTGTGCGTCCTGCGCAGGCGATTGGCCGCTTCTTGTGGAAACGCGGGGATGGCAATGTCATTGACGGCTTCCTGAATGGTGTGGCCATGGGCATTGTGCCCTTCTTCACCCGCCTGGCTGGCCGCGCGCAATCCGGTTACATCTTTACTTATGCCTTCGCCATGGTGATCGGGATTGTTGTCCTGATCACATGGATGGCGCTCAGCGGAGGAGCGCACTAATGGATAACCTTCTTTCCATTGTCACCTTCATTCCCGCGTTGGCGGCCGCCATTCTGGCTGTCTTCCTGCGGGGCGAGGATGCCGCCGCACAGCGCAATGCCAAGTGGTCGGCCCTGGTGGCGACCGGCATCACCTTCCTGGTGTCGTTGTTCATTCTGGCAGGCTTTGACGCGCAAAACACGGGCATGCAGTTCGTGGAAGAGCGCGAGTGGATCCTTGGCCTGAAATACAAGATGGGCGTCGACGGGATCTCGGTCCTGTTCGTGATGCTGACCACCTTTATGATGCCCTTGGTCATCTGGGCCAGCTGGGGCGTTGAAAAGCGCGTCAAGGAATACATGATCGCCTTCCTGCTTCTGGAAACGCTGATGCTGGGCGTGTTCATGGCGCTGGATCTGGTACTTTTCTACCTGTTCTTCGAGGCAGGCCTGATCCCGATGTTCCTGATCATTGGCATCTGGGGCGGTAAGAACCGCATCTATGCCAGCTTCAAGTTCTTCCTCTACACCTTCCTTGGCTCGGTGCTGATGCTGGTGGCCATGGTCGCGATGTATGTCGACGCAGGCACCACCGATATCCCGACCCTGATGAACCACAGCTTTGCATCCGAAAGCTTCAGCGTGCTGGGCATTCACATTGTTGGCGGCATGCAGACCCTGATGTTCCTGGCCTTCTTCGCCAGCTTCGCGGTGAAAATGCCGATGTGGCCGGTCCACACCTGGCTGCCGGACGCACACGTTCAGGCGCCGACCGCCGGTTCGGTCGTACTGGCCGCGATCCTGCTGAAAATGGGTGGCTATGGCTTCTTGCGCTTCAGCCTGCCGATGTTCCCGATCGGAGCGGACGTAATGACCGATCTGGTGCTGTGGATGTCGGCGATTGCGATCGTCTATACCTCGCTGGTGGCGCTGGTGCAGGACGATATGAAAAAGCTGATCGCTTATTCGTCGGTCGCGCACATGGGCTATGTCACCATGGGTATCTTTGCGGCCAACCAACAGGGTATCGACGGCGCGATCTTCCAGATGATCAGCCACGGCTTCATCTCGGGCGCGTTGTTCCTGTGTGTGGGCGTCATCTATGACCGTATGCACACCCGTGAGATCGAGGCCTATGGCGGTCTGGTCACACGGATGCCGGCCTATGCGCTGATCTTCATGTTCTTCACCATGGCGAATGTGGGTCTGCCGGGCACTTCGGGCTTTGTTGGCGAATTCCTGACGCTGATGGGCATTTTCCAGGTCAACACCTGGGTGGCGTTGATCGCGACCTCGGGCGTGATCTTCTCGGCGGCTTATGCGCTGTGGCTGTATCGCCGCGTCGTGTTTGGCGATCTGATCAAGGAAAGCCTGAAAACCATCAAGGACATGACTGCCCGCGAAAAGGCGATCTTTGCTCCGCTGGTCTTCATGACCCTGCTGCTGGGTGTTTACCCTGCGCTGGTCACCGACATCATTGGCCCCTCGGTCGAGGCGCTGATCCACAACTATGAACTGGCCCTTGCGGACGCCCCCGGCGCCTCGCAAGTCGCCGCATCGCACTGAAACGGGAGCCCTGAGAGATGATCCAGGCTGATCTGAATATTGTCCTGCCGGAAATCCTTCTGTCGGTATACGCGATGCTGGCGCTGGTCCTGGCAGTTTATACCGGAAAGGACCGGCTGGCCGGTCTGTTGACCTGGGCCACTGCGGCCGTGCTGGTGCTGGTCGCCGCATGGATCGGCATTGGCGGGTCGGGAACAAACGTTGCCTTTGACGGCATGTTCAACGACGACGCCTTTGCACGCTTTGCCAAGGTCGTCATCCTGCTGGGCGGTGCTGCCGTTCTGGTCATGAGCCAGGATTACATGGCTCGCAAAGGCTTGCTGCGGTTCGAATACCCTGTGCTGGTCGTGCTGGCCACGGTTGGCATGATGGTGATGGTGTCTGCCGGTGACCTGATGGCGCTGTATATGGGGCTGGAGCTGCAGTCCTTGTCGCTTTACGTCGTCGCCTCGATGCGGCGTGACAGTGTGAAATCGACCGAGGCGGGCATGAAGTACTTTGTGCTGGGCGCCCTGTCCTCGGGTCTGCTGCTGTACGGTTCGTCGCTGGTTTACGGCTTTGCCGGCACCACGCTGTTCTCGGGCATCATTCAGGCCGCTTCGGGTGGTCATGCCTCGCTGGGTCTGCTGTTCGGTCTGGTGTTCGTGATCTCGGGCCTGGCGTTCAAGATCTCGGCCGTGCCGTTCCACATGTGGACCCCGGACGTCTACGAAGGCGCACCGACCCCGGTCACCGCTTTTTTCGCTACCGCGCCGAAAATGGCTGCGATGGGTCTGTTTGCCCGCGTTATGCATGACGCCTTTGGTGATGTGGTTGCCGACTGGCAGCAAGTCATCTCGCTGCTGGCTGTCCTGTCCATGTTCCTGGGCGCCGTGGCTGCGATCGGTCAGACCAACATCAAACGGCTGATGGCCTATTCGTCGATCGCCCACATGGGCTATGCGATGATGGGCCTGGCGGCTGGCACCGCATTCGGCGTGCAAGCGCTGCTGGTTTACATGGCGATTTACGTCACCATGAATGTCGGAACCTTTGCCTTCATCCTGTCGATGGAGAAAGACGGCCAGCCTGTCACCGACATCAAGTCGCTGAACATGTACTCGAAACGTGAACCGGGTAAGGCTCTGGCGGTTCTTGTGCTGATGTTCTCTTTGGCGGGAGTGCCGCCACTGGTTGGCTTCTTTGGTAAGTTCTACGTGCTGCAGGCCGCCTATCAGGCTGGTCTTGTCTGGCTGGCCGTGCTGGGCGTCATCGCCTCGGTCATCGGCGCGTTCTATTATCTGCGGATCGTGTTCTACATGTATTTCGGTGAAGAGGGCGAAGGTCTGGACAAGAACCGCTCGCCTGTGCTGTGGGGGTTCTTGATGGCCAGCGCGGCCGTCATCGGGCTGGCTTGGCTGCCGGGCATTGACCTGCTGGGCATCGAGGCCATGGCCACGGCCGCAGCCGAAGCTTTGGTCAACTAAGCTTGACCGACCACTGAAATCCCAATGCGGCGCGTCCTCGGGCGCGTCGCTTTGTGTTTGAAACAGGAAAGCCCGCACATGATGGATTGGCCCCAAGGCTATGGTCGCCGCATTCTGGACAGCGTGGACAGCACCAACGCCGAGGCCGCCCGGATCGCGCCCGATCTTGCGGGGCCCGAGTGGATCCTGGCCCTGCGCCAGACCGCGGGTCGTGGCCGTCGCGGCCGTCCATGGGCAGATCCCGCGGGCAACTTCGCGGCCACATTGGTTATGCGCCCGAATGAGACACCTGACCAGGTGGCGTTGCGATCCTTCGTTGCCTCGTTGGCGCTGTATGATGCCTGTGTGGCCGCAACCGGTCGGCCCGATCTGTTCAGCCTGAAATGGCCCAATGATGTACTGCTGAACGGAGGCAAACTGGCTGGTATCCTGCTGGAAAGCGCGGGCGGTATGCAGGGCGTCAGCCATATCGCCATCGGCATCGGGGTGAACCTGACCTCGGTGCCCGAAGCGGGCGCTTTGGAACAACGTTCGGTTCCGCCGGTATCGCTTTTTTCGGAAACCGGGCTGCGCATCACGCCTCAGGATTTTCTGGATCTGCTGGCCCCGGCCTATGCCCGGCACGAGGCGAGCTTTCAGACCTACGGTTTTGCGCCCATTCGCAAACTGTGGCTTTCGCACGCAGCCAAGCTGGGCGAGGTCATTACCGCCAGAACCATGCGTCAGGAAACCACGGGCACCTTCGAGACAGTGGACGAGGCGGGTAATATTGTCCTATCCACAGCAAACGGGCGCGAAACGGTCCCTGCGGCCGAGATTTTCTTTTAAGGAGGCTCATGCATGCTTCTTGCCATCGACTGCGGTAACACGAACACGGTTTTCTCGATCTGGGATGGAGAGAAAATCCACTGTACCTTGCGCACCGCAACCGACCACCAGCGCACCGCAGATCAGTATTTCGTTTGGCTGGACCGGCTGCTTCAGCATCACGAGATCACCATGGACATCAACGCGGTGATCATCAGCTCGACCGTGCCGCGCGTGGTGTTCAATCTGCGGGTTCTGGCCGATCGCTATTTTGATTGCCGTCCGCTGGTCGTTGGCCGCCCCGATTGCCTGCTACCCGCTGATCCGCGCGTGGATGCGGGCACGCAGGTCGGCCCCGACCGTCTGGTTAACACCGCTGGTGCCTATGATCGCTATGGCGGTGACCTGATCGTCGTCGATTTCGGCACGGCCACCACCTTTGATGTAGTGGACCAGGACGGCGCCTATGTGGGCGGTGTGATCGCGCCCGGTGTGAACCTGTCACTGTCGGCGCTGCACAAGATGGCTGCCGCCCTGCCACATGTGGACGTGACCAAACCAACCAAGGTGATCGGCACCAACACCGTGGCCTGTATGCAAAGCGGTATCTTTTGGGGTTATGTCGGACTGGTCCGTGGGGTATGCGAGGAGATCAAAGCAGAACATAACCGCCCGATGCGCGTGATTGCGACCGGGGGGCTTGCACCTCTGTTCGGTCAGGGGGATACACTGTTTGACGTTTTCGACGAATTTTTGACCGTGCACGGCCTGACGGTCATTCACAATTACAACAAGGATCAGGGCAACATATGAGCAGCGAACGACTGATTTACCTCCCTCTCGGTGGCGCGGGAGAGATCGGCATGAATTGCTATGTCTACGGCTATGGCCCCGAGGGCGCCGAGCGGTTGATCCTAGTCGACATGGGTGTGACCTTCCCCGACATGGACGGCAGCCCGGGCGTGGATCTGATCATGCCCGACATCACCTGGCTGGAGGAACGTAAGAACCAGCTTGAGGCAGTGTTCATCACCCACGCCCACGAGGACCACGTGGGCGCCGTGGGGCACCTGTACGAAAAGCTGGGCGCGCCGATCTATGCCCGGGCCTTCACCGCC
This sequence comes from Thalassovita sp., assembly GCF_965218685.1. Lineage (GTDB taxonomy): Bacteria > Pseudomonadota > Alphaproteobacteria > Rhodobacterales > Rhodobacteraceae > Thalassobius. The sequence goes on from NZ_OZ244657.1 coordinate 2,224,262, forward strand.
AATATCGCGCGCGGCAAACTGGCCGAGTATGGTCACTCGGACAAGGTGGTGCGCGTGGTCTCGGCCTTCCCCGAGGTGGTCAAGGCCGGTCCGTTCGAGGTTTCTTTCTTGCCGATCTCGCACTCGATCCCCGAAAGCAGTGCATTGGTCATCGACAGCCCCGACGGGCGCGTCGTGCACACGGGCGATTTCAAACTGGACGAAACCCCGATCGTGGGCGAGGCGTTTGACCCGGTCCTGTGGGGCAAGGTGGCCGAAAAGGGCATCAAAGCGCTGATTTGCGATTCTACCAACGTTTTCAGCCCCATAGCGGGCCGGTCTGAGGCAAGCATCGCCGATGAAGTGACCAATCTGGTGGCCGAAGCTGGCCAGATGGTGGTGGCAACAACCTTTGCGTCGAACGTCGCTCGGGTGAAAACCCTGGCCGAGGCCGGGCAACGCGCTGGCCGCTCGATCTGCCTGATGGGCCGCGCAATGCGCCGGATGATCCAGGCGTCGGTGGAAACCGGCGTGCTGACCGATTTCCCGCCCGTCATCTCACCCGAGGATGCCCGCGGTATGCCGCGTGAAAACGTCATGCTGTTGGTCACCGGCAGCCAGGGCGAACGCCGCGCCGCCAGCGCGCAGCTGGCCAACGGCAAGTACAACGGCATCACCCTGAAAGAGGGCGACCTGTTCCTGTTCTCGTCCAAGACCATTCCGGGCAATGAACGCGGCGTCATCCGTATCATGAACCAGTTCAGCGAAATGGGCGTCGATGTGGTCGACGACATGGGCGGGCGGTATCACGTTTCCGGCCACGCCAACCGCCCCGACCTGGTGGAAATGCACAAGCTGACCCGGCCGCAGATCGTCGTGCCCATGCATGGCGAACACCGCCACCTGCGCGAACATGCGAAACTGGCCGAAAGCAACGGTTTCCAATCGATCGTCGCGCCCAATGGTGTGATGGTGAACCTGTCGGGCAATGAACCCTTGGTGGCTGGCTATGTGGAAACCGGGCGCCTGTATCTGGATGGCTCGGTTCTGATCGGCGCGCTGGATGGCATCGTACGCGACCGCATTCGCATGGCGCTGAATGGGCATGTTCTGGTCACGGTGCCGATCGACGAGGACGGAGAGCTGCTGGGCGAACCTTGGTGCGAGTTGAAGGGCCTGCCCGAGCTGGGAAAATCCAACGCGCCGCTTGTCGACGTGCTGGAGGAAGATCTGGATCAGTTCCTGGGGCGTGCCAAAGGCTCAACCCTTAAAGACGACGACAAGCTGGAGACCGAGCTGAAAAAGATCGTTCGTAAATCTTCGCTGGATGAGATCGGTAAAAAGCCCGAAGTCACGGTAGTCGTTAGCCGCTTGGCCTAAAGGCTTCTGAATAAACACAAAAAAAGAGCGCCCCGAAAGGGACGCTCTTTTTCGTTTGTGACTTTGCTCAGCTGGCGCGGCGCTCTTCGAAGCTGAGAGCGATAAAGCTGGGCATATGATCGCCCATGCCAACGACACGGTTGTCGCGTCCGCCACGGCCACGGCTCTGTTTCTTAGGCTGCTGCTGAGGCTGTTCCTGCTTGACGGGTTCGGGCTGCTTTTCGGGGGCGGCCTCGACCTTTTCGCTGGACTTGCGCGACCGTGCAGGTTTCGAACGAGCGGGCTTTTCGGCCTTCTCTTCGACCTTCTCTTCGACCTTCTCTTCGGGTTTCTCGGCTTTAGCGGCTTTCTTGGCTTGAACCGGGTTTTCGACGCGCGGGATTTCCATCTTAACCAGCGCTTCGATCGCGTCAAAGTTCTTTTCGTCACGCGGCGTGCAGATCATCAGCGCAGTACCTTCGCGACCGGCGCGACCAGTGCGGCCGATGCGGTGCACATAGTCCTCGGAATGCGAGGGGACATCGAAGTTGAACACGTGGCTAACGTTCGGAATATCCAAACCACGCGCCGCAACGTCCGAGGCCACCAGGAACCGCAACGTGCCATCGCGGAACCCATCCAGGGTTTTCGTCCGGTGGCTCTGGTCCAGATCTCCGTGGATCGGCGAGGCGTCATAGCCGTATTTTTTCAGGCTTTTGGCGGTGATATCCACATCGACCTTACGGTTGCAGAAGATGATGGCGTTCTTGCACTTTTCACCCTCTTGTTCGATCAGAGCGCGCAGAAGGGTGCGTTTTTCGCTGCCTTCGCGGTCACGACGCGAGGGTTTCATCATCACCACGCCCTGCGTGATGGTTTCCGAGGTGGTGGCCTGACGGGCAACCTCGATACGCTCAGGCGCGGACAGGAAGGTGTTGGTGATCCGCTCGATCTCGGGCGCCATGGTGGCGCTGAAGAACAGGGTCTGGCGGGTAAAGGGCGTCAGGCTGAAGATGCGTTCGATATCGGGAATAAAGCCCATATCCAGCATCCGGTCGGCCTCGTCCACCACCATGATCTGCACGCCGGTCAGCAGCAGTTTGCCGCGTTCGAAATGGTCCAGCAGACGGCCGGGGGTGGCGATCAGAACATCGACACCGCGGTCGATCAGCGCGTCCTGTTCCTTGAACGAGACGCCGCCGATCAGCAGCGCCTTGGTCAGTTTCATGTGCTTGGTGTAGGTGTCGAAGTTTTCCGCCACCTGGGCGGCCAGTTCGCGCGTGGGGCACAGAACCAGGCTGCGCGGCATCCGTGCGCGGGCGCGGCCTTTGGCCAGCAGGGTGATCATCGGCAAGGTGAAGCTGGCGGTCTTACCAGTACCCGTTTGCGCGATGCCCAGAACGTCCCGTCCTTCCAGCGCGGGCGGAATGGCGCCGGCCTGGATCGGAGTCGGCTTTTCATAGCCGGCATCATCAATGGCTTTAAGGACTTTCGGATCGAGTTTCAGATCAGAGAATTTTGTCATGTGTATCCGTTGTTTACGGACACGTCTTGGCCCGTAGCGTCAGGGAAGGGTGGGCCCGTTTAGCCCAAGGCAGCTGCCTGATAGTCTTCCTGTGCGCGGGGTGTAGCTGAATTGGGGGTCTGGGTCAACTTTTACGAAGTTTCCCCCTGGTCTGGGTGGGAGAAGTGCAACACGCATGCCTGTTCCAACGCCATCTGGTGGCTGGACAGCAGCCCGTGGGTGCGTAGACGCGCCAGCAGATCGGGCGAGGCGGTGCAGACCTCGTCGTAGAATTCGCGCAGGCCCTCTTCGCCCTTTTGCTCGAAAATCGACGAGAACAGCTGATGCATAGTCATACCGCCTTGTTGGGCCTTCAGCTCGGATCGGTACGAGCCACTTTGCAGCCGATAGCGGAAGGCAGCCAGGAAATCGGGCCAGGATTTGGCATGCATGTGCAGCAGCTCGGTTTCGGGCAATTCACGCTGACCGGGGTTGCTATCATCGCCGACAAAAACGTTGTGAATCTTGGCTTTCAATCCGTCCACCCCGGTCCGGTAGAACAGCTTGCCCTGCACATGAGACAGGAAGCCTCCGTTCAGGTGAGCTCCAAAATTAGGATAGATTTCAGTGGTTTGCAGTTCACGTAAGGCGCGGTCCGGCGACATGCGCTTGAAATGAGTAACGCTCGAAGGCGCGGGGTTCGCAAGCGCCTCGGAGGGGCGGACACGCGCGACCAGACAGTCACCCGGCAGGGCGCCCAGCTGCTTGTGCAGGGGCGTTTGCGGCCACAGGAATTCATCCACGTCGATATGGGTCAGCCAGTCCACCTCGACCCGGCGGGCATAGGCATGGGCAGCGTTGGCCACCTGACGGTTTTGATGCTTGGCGGGGCGTCGGCCATGGTGGCGCTTCCAGTAATGCGGGGAACAGGTGCGCACCCGCAGCTTGGGATGGGCTTGAAGGCTTTCCACGCCATCCTGATCTGGGTCATCGAGATAAAGATAGATCCGGTGCGCGCCCAGCTCTAGATGATGGGCACAAAAGTTCTGGATATCGCGAAGCGGCGCCTTGATGGTTGAAACGATTCCCCAGCGTGGTTTAGCCATCCCGGGCCTCCGGCACGTCGGGCAGGGGGCCGAAATGCTTGAGCGCCTTTGCATCCAGATCCAGACGGCGGCGCAACAGCAGGCCCTGCGCCTCAAGCTTGCGCGTCAGTTCGGGCGTGGCCTTGCACATTTCGTCGTAGAACAGGCGCAAACCCGCGTCTCCGTCTTCCTGTCTCATGAAGTTCAGAATGTCCTGTAACTGCATTCTTTCGTCTTCGTTCTTGCGATAGGAACCACGGGTCAGGCGGTACTCTAGATGGGACAGGAAACTGTCCCAATCCGGCGCATGAGCATGGCCGACAAACGCATCCTTTGGGCGGTGCAGGTTGTTGATGTCAAAGCCCCCTTGCATGGCTGTGTGAACGCCCAGACGGACGCCGTCCAGCCCGGTACGCAGCATGATCTTACCCTTGGTATGACTAAGAAACCCGAATGGCAGGACATTGCCGAAATTGGGATAGAGATCCTCGGGGGGGATGGGGCTTGCCGCAAGTTTTGGCAATAATTTGAACAGTGCCTCGGGCGTGTCAGACGCCAGCATTTCGGCCGGCAGCAGCCTGATCCCGGCTTTGTGATTGGCGGTAGAGCCAAGCAGGGCCTGCATCCCCTGCGCGTCATCTTGCGCAGGCAGCAGGTATTCGTCGACATCGATATGGGTCAGCCAGTCGGCCTTGCTGAAATGATAGGCCTTGGTTGCCACCCAGACCTGACGCTGTTGATGGCTGTCCATACGGGGCCGTTTTTGCGCCTTCCAAAAGGTTGCGTCGCATTCAGTGACATGGACCCGAGGATGCGCGCCCAGATAGGTGGCAACGCCCGGCTGAGCATCGTCCAGGTACAGTTGTACTTCGCTGGCGCCCAGCTCCAGATGATGGGCCGCAAAGCGGGCGATCTGCTGAACCGGCGCTTTAACTAGGGATACAGTGGCCCAGCTGTGCAGCGAGCCCGGGGGTTTGTGCAGATAACTGGGCACCTCGATGGCACGGCCCGCGCGGTCGGACTTCATTCGGACGCCGGCCTTTTTCATCCGCTTCAGCTTGCGCGTGCGCATCGTGCGCAGACGGCGAAAGACGGTTTTGTCATCCTCGATCAACAGGCTCAGAAGGCGTTGTGCCAAGGGGCGGATGGTGCTGTCTTGCTCGGATTGTTGCCAAAGACGGCCCAGCATATTCACGTCCAGCCCGCCCCCGGTGATCGAGAACGCGTCCATCTGCATCGGCAGGTTTCCCTCGGACCGCTGATCCAACGGGAACGGATGATCGGCAGGGTGCCCCGAATAAAGCCGTTCAGTCTCGTACAGCTTCATGGTGTTGAACAGCACCGACAGGGTCTGGCCAAGTTGGCGCTGCTCGGGTGTCAGGCCATGATCACCAAAGGTCGTCGCGGCCGAGACCAGCCAGCGCGCGTCCAGATGTTCCAGCAGGAATTCGGATTGCTCGTCCCACAGGCGGCAAAACAGGGCGGGGAAATGATCGGGCTGAGCGTCACGGCGCGAATGGGCGATCAGCAGGCCATGCAGGTGCAGCAACGCGGACCGGCCATGAAATTCGCGCGCCAGCTCACGGTATTTGCGCGCGTAAGGGCTGATCGAGCGGCCCAGCTCGGGCGCCTCCAGGTGGATCGGTTTATCCTTGAGCGGCCCCAGCGGCAGATCAAGCGGAAAGGGCGCTTCGTCTTCGCCATAAGCTATTGGCGCCATTCGCTTTCCCATCTGCTCCAGAACGCCGTCAAAGCCGTTCGGATAGGTGTTTTTTGGGGGATTTCTGCTCATGTTCAAAGCATGGCCCGACCGGGCGAAGGGGGCAAGGACTATCTGTCGGTCTGCGCCGGGCTGGTGAAAAGGCCAATCTCGGTCAGGAAGGCATCAACCTGCCCGGTAAAGCCTTTGTCCAGCCCCAGCACCGCGTTGATCGAGCGGTGTGAATAATCAACCGGCAGCGTTTGCGCCTTACCGCCCTGTTTGACGGCCTTTGCCTGGAACTTGCGCGCTTCGGGGCAGGGGGTCGCGCGGCGTGTCGAGCAGACAAGCAAAACGGGCGGCGCGCCTGCCCTCAGTTGGTGCAGTGGCGAAGCCGAGGTCCAATATTCAGGGTTCTCGCCAAAGGCATCACGATACAACCGCGACCGGGTTCTCTGCATCAGTCCCGGCACGTCCAGCGCCGCGGTATCCAGCACGACCGAGCCAAGCCACGGCCTTGCGCCCTGCATATGCGCCAGCGTCGGATTGGCGCTAAGTACGGCGACAAGATGCCCCCCGGCCGAGTGCCCCATCAGGATCATGTTGCGATCCGACCCGCCCCATTCCCCCGAGTGTTTTTGTACAAAAGACAGCGCGCGGGCGACATCCTGGGCTTGCTCCAGTGGGCCAACCTGAGGCAGCAGACGATAGTTCACGGCCACCACGATGGTGCCTTGCTGCGTCCAGTGGGCAACCTTGTTTTGCCAGACATTGGGGTTGGATTTGTCACCAAAGCGCCAGCCTCCGCCATGAACAAGAACGATGATGGGGGCATTTTGCGCGTTTTGGGGCAGGTATACGTCCAGCCGGTGCCGCGGGTCAGGGCCATACGAGACATCCGTCAAATCCGGTCTGGCCATTGCCACCGAGCCGGCCAGCACAAGGCCCAGCACAGTCATCACAATCTGGAATTGGCGTCGCAGGGCGATCATGACTTTCGCGCAGCTCCTTTGATGGCGGTGACACGCCTTGTGCGGACAAGTTATGGCAAATTTGCGGCGAAGGGCAGGGTTGAATACTCCCGCTCTTCGATACCCAGACAGAATGACTATTCGCCGTGCATTTCCTTGGTGGCGGTCAGCTTAATCTCGGGGTTGTCGCGTTCCACCCGGTCGATATCCCATTGCAGGCGGGTCAGATACACGATGTCGCCGTCGTGGTCATGGGCGATGTGCTGCTTGTTGGCTTGCACGAACTTGTCCACGTCGCCCTTGTCACCGCCAACCCAACGCGCGCTGGTAAATTGCGATTGGTCAAACCGCACGGGCAGGCCGTATTCCAGCTCGATCCTGCTGGCCAGAACCTCGAATTGCAGGGCGCCCACGACGCCGACAATAAAGCCCGAGCCGATATTGGGCTTGAAGACTTTTGCGGCACCTTCCTCGGCGAATTGCATCAACGCCTTTTCCAGGTGTTTGGCCTTCATCGGATCGCCCGGCCGCACGGTTTGCAGCAATTCGGGCGCGAACGAGGGAATGCCGGTGGCGCGGATCATCTCGCCCTCGGTCAGGGTGTCGCCGATGCGCAGCTGGCCGTGGTTGGGGATGCCGATGATGTCACCGCCCCAAGCCTCTTCGGCCAGTTCACGATCCGAGGCGAGGAATAGCACCGGGTTGGAAATTGCCATGGGTTTTTTCGTGCGCACATGGGTCAGTTTCATGCCACGTTTGAAGTGCCCCGAGGCCAGGCGGACGAACGCCACCCGGTCACGGTGCTTGGGGTCCATGTTGGCCTGAACCTTGAAAACAAAGCCGGCGACCTTCTTTTCTTCGGGTGCGATCTGGCGGGGGCTGGCCTGTTGCGGCTGCGGTTCGGGGCCGTATTTGGCAATCCCGTCCATCAGTTCCTTGACGCCGAACGAGTTGATGGCCGAGCCGAACCAGATTGGGGTCATGTGCCCCTCCAACACGGCCTGAGGGTCCAGAGCGGGCAGCAATTCGCGCGCCATCTCGACCTCTTCACGCAACTGGTCGATCAGTTCTGCCGGGACGTGCTTTTCCAGTTCGGGATCGTCCAGCCCTTCGATCTTGACGGACTCGGCCACCTTGTTCCGGTCGGCGCGGTCCATCAGTTCCAGCGTGTCATTCAGCATGTCATAGCAGCCGATGAAATCCCGCCCCACACCGATGGGCCAGCTGGCCGGGGTCACGTCGATCGCCAGGTTTTCCTGAATCTCGTCGATGATTTCGAACGTGTCGCGGGATTCGCGGTCCATCTTGTTACAGAAGGTCAGGATGGGCAGATCGCGCAGACGGCAAACCTCGAACAGTTTGCGGGTCTGGGATTCCACGCCCTTCGCGCCGTCGATCACCATCACAGCGGCATCCACTGCGGTCAGCGTGCGGTAAGTATCCTCGGAAAAATCGCTGTGACCGGGGGTGTCCACCAGATTGAAGCGGTACTTGCCAAAATCAAAGGACATCGCCGAGGCGCTGACCGAGATCCCGCGATCTTTCTCCATCTGCATGAAGTCCGAGCGCGTCCGCCGCGCCTCGCCCTTGGCACGCACCTGGCCGGCCATCTGGATCGCGCCACCGTACAGCAGGAATTTTTCCGTCAACGTCGTTTTACCGGCGTCCGGGTGCGAGATAATCGCAAAGGTACGGCGCCGCGCGATCTCGGGCGGCAATTCGGGGCGGTTTGAGGCGGTATCCAACATGTCCGCGCATATATTGGGGGATGCGGGGCTTGGCAACGGTTAGCAGCCCCGCCCCAGGTTTTTAAACGTCGTTAAAACCCGAAGCGTTGCAACCGACCGATCACCTTGCGGAAGATAAACGGCGGCAGGATTTCCTTAAGCGCCTGTTCACGCGCGACCTTGCGGTCGGCCTGATCCTTAGTGCCAGGGCGAGGTTTGAACAGGGTCGTGTGTTCAATCCGCGTGTCGTCCCATGTGGCAGTATAGTAATACAGCGCGATCGAAATCCGCGGATCGCCATCGGGATGGTTCACGGGTTCAGGATTGCCGTGGAACGTGTCCGACCCGGTCGAGAAACAGACCATGCGGTTATAGGTCGGCTCAAAGCTGCCCATCTGGTGGGTCATGTCATTGTCCCAGATCTCGAAATTGCCGCCCCATTCTTTCTGCCAGTTCTTGTTCAGGTAGATCAGCACGTTCAGGCGGCGTTCCAGCTTCATTGCCTTGTGGACATTGAAATCTGCGTGGATGTCCAGATGGCCACCGTTAAGGGTCTTATGAATGCCCGCACCCACGAAATAGGGGTCGGGAATCAGGCCTTTGATGCCGGTCATTTCCTCGAGGAAAAAGATGAAGTGGCGCGAGTTGAAGCTGTGGAACAGGTGCCGCGTGAAATCAGGCAGCCGGTCAGGATTATACGAGCTTTTAAGGTTTTCCTGCGCTCGCGAATAGCTGTCGACCGCGTCGGGCAGCAGCTTCATATCCTCGATCACCTGGTCGATGACCTCTTCGGGCAGGAAATCGTCGATGCAGATGTGGTGATAGGGCTCGCCTGACTGATATTTCTCAGCATAGGACTTGCCGATCTCGCGCGCCTTGTCAGCGGCCAGCAACAGCGTGTTTGGGTCAAGTGGGTAATGTGCGTTGGCCATGGAACATCCCAATGTACAAAAGAAATCTATGTCGGCCAGAGTAACCTCATGTGCCGCGTTCACCAAAGGTAAACAGGATCTTTGCGTGACGGATAAGGCCGAAACGGCGCGATTTTATGACGATGTCGCTTAACTTTCACCCTTTGCGGGCGATCAGTACATCACAGGGCGGGTCGCGCAGCAGATCGTTGGCCAAGCTGCCCAGCAAGGCGCGATAATCTCCGGCGCGGCCATGGGCGCCCGCGGTGATCAGCTGCGCCTGGCCCTGTTCGGCAAAGGATTTCAACGTGCTGTAAGGAGAGCCCTCGACGAATTGCGTATGGTGCAGCGATACCGGCAGAGCAGTGCCCGCGCGCCAGGCGGCATCGGCGTCCTGGGCCTCGGCCAGGAACGAGGCAGCCAGCGCGTCGCCGGTCTCGGGGCCCGCTCCGGCCAGGCGCCCGCGATAGGGCACATGCAGCGCGTTCACCGGGGTGATCTGCGCCGTGGGGGCCAGCGAATGGCCAAGGTTCAGCGCTGCAGCCGAGGACGGCGAGAAATCCGTTGCCGCCATGATGGTCTGATAGGGGTGATCAACCGTATCGGCGACGACCAGCACAGGGTAGTCAGTCAGCCGAACCACACGCTGCACGGTGGTTTCGCGCAGGCTGTCCAGCACAGGGCGAGTGCGGTGCATTCCCATCACCACAAGCGAGGGGTCCTGATCCTGGATCATCTCAAGGATCGTTTCGGTCGGATGACCAATGCAAGGTAGCAGGTCATAGGCCAAATCCGGGGCCACGGTCTGCATGAATCGGTCCAGATGCTCGGTTGTTTTGGGCTGTAAATGGCGCAGCATTTCGTCCGGCAGGTGGTCGTCCAGCACGTGCAGCACGGTCAGGCGGGCCTGATGCCCCTTGGCCAGTCGGACCGCTCGACGCACGGCCCGATCCGCGCGGGGGGAAAGGTCGGTGGCGACAAGGATATGTTTGCTCATGGCGGGCCTCGGGGCTGTGGGTGGATGCAAGCAGGTTAGCCCAATTTGTGCCCCTGAACCATGAGCCACATCAAGGCAGTTCTAGCCGGTGCTGGCGCGGCGCAACAGGTCGGCCAACTCTGCGCCGGAATGGCCGGGGTCTGCCAGCTCCAGATCGTCGTGATCCGAGCTGTGATGCAGGGTTTGCGCCATCAGCGTGGCGGCCATGTCTGCGGGCAGGGCGGGTTCCGTGCGCTCGTCCAGCAGCAGGGTTTCGGCAGCGATACCCTCGGCATAGATGATCTGGTGGGTGTCGAACAAAAGCTGATAATAGTCCACGAACCCGCCATCCATCCACGTGATCGAGTGGCCGTTCACCATGTGCCGCGCCCGCACCATGACCTCGGACCGACCAAGGCCCAGCTCGTCGCTGCGCTGATAGATGAACAGGCGGTGATCGGGGCTGACCACCAGATCGGCCGAGTTGTGCAGCGTGCCCGCGGCAATCTTGATCGGGGCAAAGGCCCCCATGGCGCGCTGGGTCGAATGGCCGATCCAGCGAAGTTCCTGCGGGCCATCATCGCGGGTCAGGATCTTGTCGCCGGCGCAGAGGTCTTGCACTTTGCGCTGCTCGCCGGTGGACAGGGTGATATGGGTTCCAGCGGTGAACGAAACACAGGCGACCTGAGCCAGCCTTGAGCGCGCGCCGTCTTTGTCGATCCCGACCAGGCGGTATTCGGTTTTAGGGCCGAGTGGGGACAGGGGCAGCACGTAAAGCTCGGCGATCATGCTTTCGGCATCCAGCTCGACCAGCACCAGCATTTCGTGGGTCTGGCCATCGGGTGACATCCAGGTCAGCCCGCTGTCCAGATGCACCGTCGCGCCAGCAGCGCCAACCTTGCTGGTGCGGGCGATGGTGAAGCTGCCCAAGGGATCAGGGCGCAGAACCAGCGGCTGCGGATCGGGGGCGCGGGTCAGCACATAGGTGTCATCCAGCATCAACTCATCCGCAAAAGACAGCGTATCGCCCTGGTTTGCACCGCTGTCGGCGCGCAGGACATCGGCGCGCAGGACGGGCAGGGAAAGGGGCGATCGGTTGGCGTTGGGCATTTGTGGTCCTGTATTTGGGGAAAGACCTGTCTTTCCGGCCCCAAGCGGTAAGGTATGAATGTGGCGGCATATGGTCAACGCAACGGAGATTTTCAGGCCTTCAGAGATTGCCCTTGCCCCCGGCTGGACTTAGACCTTGGGTAAAGAACAATACGGAGAGTGATCATGGATCTGGGGATCAAAGGGAAGAAGGCGCTGGTTTGCGCATCCAGCAAAGGCTTGGGCCGGGGCTGCGCCGAAGCTTTGGCAGCCGAGGGTGTGGATCTGGTGCTGAACGCGCGCACTGCAGAAACACTGGAGGCTACCGCCGCCGAGATCCGCGCCAAATACGGCGTCACCGTCACCACCGTCGCTGCTGATATCGCCAGCGCCGAAGGGCAGGCGGCAGTGATCGAGACCGCCAAGAATGTGGATATTCTGGTCAACAATGCGGGTGGCCCGCCCGCTGGCAAATGGACCGATTGGGACCGCGAGGATTTCATCGCCGCACTGGACGCCAACATGCTGGCCCCGATTGCGTTGATGAAGGCGCTATTGCCTCAGATGATGGACAAGGGCTGGGGGCGGGTGGTCAACATCACCTCGCGCTCGGTCAAGGCGCCGATCGCTGCGCTGGGGCTGTCGAACTCGGCCCGTGCAGGGCTGACTGGCTATGTCGCAGGCACTGCACGCCAGGTGGCACCCAAAGGCGTGACCATCAACAACCTGCTGCCCGGCAATCATGACACCGACCGCATCCGCGGCATGGACAAGAAAATGTCGGCCGCGCAAGGCGTTCCGGTCGAGGAATACACCGCCGCGCGGGTCGCTCAGAACCCAACAGGCCGCGACGGCACAGCCGAAGAGTTTGGTGCTGCCTGCGCGTTCCTGTGTTCGCAACACGCGGGCTATATCGTTGGACAGAACATCCTGCTGGATGGCGGGATGCTGAACGCCACGCTGTAATCGTTGAAACAGACGAAACCGTGCGCCAGTCACGGTTTCGTCAAAACGCACGGGGGGGATTGAGCGTCGGAGCGGACCTCGTTACCTCTTGGCCCAAGCTGACAACCGACGGGGAAAATGATGAAACACGAGAACGTTCAGGATTATTACGGCAAGGTCCTGCAGGGCAGTGACGATTTGCAAACCAATGCCTGCTGCACCCCGGACGCGATGCCTGATTTCGTCAAATCCGCCCTGTCGAACATCCATGACGAGGTTCTGACCCGCTATTATGGCTGTGGGCTGGTGATGCCTCATGCGCTGGAAGGCGCGCGCGTGCTGGATCTGGGCTGCGGCGCGGGGCGCGACGTTTATGCGCTTGCGCAGCTGGTTGGCGCATCGGGCCGCGTCGTCGGTGTGGACATGACCCCTGAACAGCTGGACGTCGCTCGCACCCATCAGCCTTGGCACGCGGAGAAGTTCGGTTATGACAACGTGGAATTCCACGAAGGTTATATTGAAAAGCTGGACCAGCTGGATCTGGAGCCCGGCAGCTTTGACGTGATCGTGTCCAACTGTGTGATCAATCTGGCCACCGATAAAGAGGCGGTTTTGCGCGGCGCCTATCACCTGCTGAAACCGGGCGGCGAGATCTACTTCTCGGACGTTTACGCTGATCGCCGCGTCCCCGAGGCGATGGCGCAGGACGAGGTGCTGTATGGCGAATGCCTGTCCGGTGCGCTGTACTGGAACGACTTTCTGACTTTTGCCAAACGCGCTGGTTTTGGCGATCCTCGCCTTGTCACGCAACGCCCGCTGACCATTGAAAACCCCGAGTTGGAAAAACGCGTGGCCCCGCTGAAATTCAACTCGGCCACCTATCGTTTGTTCAAACTGGACGGACTGGAAACGGCCTGCGAGGATTACGGTCAGGCGGTCATCTACAAGGGCACGATTGACCACGCCCCCCATGCGTTCGAGCTGGACGACCACCACATCATTGAAACTGGCAAAGTATTCCCCGTCTGCGGCAACACCTGGAAAATGCTGGCAGACACGCGCTTTGCCCCGTATTTCGACTTTATCGGGGATTTTTCGACCCATTACGGAATTTTCGACGGCTGCGGCGGCGAAAGCCCCTTTGAACGCGAAAGCGGTGGTGACGGCGGCGCGGCCTCGTGTTGCTAGGTCTTGCGGGCGGGCGCGGCTCTTGTTAATTGCCTAGATAAGCCCGATAAAATCCATCGGAAAACCGCAAGAGGCCCGGCGACGTGCAATCCGCCCCAAGATTGGAAATCCGCAACCTCGCCCGCAGCTTTGGCGGCGCGCGTGTGGTTGACGATGTCTCGTTGAGTGTGATGCCGGGGCAGGTGACCTGCCTGCTTGGTCCCTCGGGCTGCGGAAAATCAACCACCCTGCGAATGATCGCGGGCGTCGAGATGCAGGATTCGGGCGAGATTTATGTCGATGGCGAGCTGATCTGCGACACGGTGTTCCGAATCCCGCCCGAACGGCGCCAGATTGGCCTGATGTTCCAGGATTTCGCGTTGTTCCCGCACCTGAGCGTGGGTGACAACGTGGCCTTTGGGTTGAAAGGCTCTAAAAGCGAAAAACGTAGCCGTGTCGAAGAGCTTTTGGACAAGGTTGGGCTGAAACGCTTTATCGACAGCTTCCCCTATCTTCTGTCAGGGGGCGAGCAGCAGCGGGTTGCCCTGGCCCGCGCATTGGCGCCGCGCCCCAAGATCATGCTGATGGACGAGCCTTTTTCGGGTCTGGACAACCGTCTGCGCGACGATATCCGCGATCAGACACTTGAGATCCTGAAAGAGGAAGACGCCGCCGTTCTGCTGGTGACCCACGAGCCAGAAGAGGCGCTGCGCATGGGCGACGAGATCGCCCTGATGCGCAAGGGCAAGATCGTGCAGCGCGGCGCGCCCTATAATATTTACAACGCGCCAGTGGATAAGCAGGCCGTTTCTTTTTTCAGTGATATCAATGTGATATCTGGAACAGTTGAAGGCGCTTTGACCGACACGCCCTTTGGCCAATTCCTTGCGCCCGGCGTCCCGGACGGGGGCAAGGTGGACATCGTTATCCGCCCGCAGCACCTGAAAATCGACTTTGACCGCGATGGCAAAGGGCCGCTGCCGACCCCTCAGGACGGCGTTGCCGCGCGGGGCGAGGTGATGCGCGCGCGCTTTATGGGATCCGAAAGCCTGGTGGAAATCCGCATGGATTATGACGGCACGATCCTCAAGGCCACGGTGCCCAATGTTTTCCTACCCAAGGTTGGCCATCCGCTGTGGCTGATGTTCCGCCGCGACCGCTGCTTTGTTTTTCCATCGGCGGGCTAACGCCATTTATGCAGAAAAATGAAGCTGTGAACGCTTTGGTTCTTCCAACCGAGGCGGATCAACATTAGATACATATCGTGCATTTCGCAGGGCTTGCAAAAGACGGGCCCATAGAGGGAGAAAAAACATGCTCAACAATATCGGCCTGCCCGGCCTTCTTCTGATCGCCGTTGTCGTGCTGGTGCTGTTCGGTCGCGGTAAAATCAGCTCGCTGATGGGCGAAGTCGGCAAGGGCATCACATCGTTCAAGAAGGGTGTGAACGAAGGTACCAAGGAACTGGAAGACCAGGCCGTCGAAACCGCCAAGGACGTGACGCCCGAATCCGACAAGGACAAGGTCTAATACATGTTCGATCTTGGCTGGACCGAGCTTCTGGTTATCGGGATCGTTGCGCTGATCGTGGTCGGTCCCAAGGACCTGCCGGGTCTGTTCCGCACGGTCGGCCGCTTTGTCGGCAAGGCCAAGGGAATGGCGCGCGAGTTTTCGCGGGCCATGGAAGATGCGGCTGATGATGCGGGGGTCAAGGACATCTCGACCTCGATCAAGGCTGCGGCCAATCCCGCTCAGTTCGGTTTGGACAAGGTCAAAGAGGCCACCAAAGACGTCACTGACGGGTTGACCCAGTGGGACCCCACCAAGGACGAAAGCCTGGACGAAGACCGCGCTGCAGTCGCCAAGAAGATCCACGAAGCGACCGCCAAGCGTGAAGCAGATCGTCAGGCCGCTGAAGCCGAGGCCGCGCAGGCTGCCCAAGCCGCCGAGGCCCAGCCCGCCTCGGATGAGGTGCCAAAGGATAAGGCATGACCGACACGAATGAGATCGAAGACAGCTCGGCCCCACTGATCGAGCATTTGGCCGAGTTGCGTACGCGTTTGATCCGCTCGGTCATCGCTTTTGTTATCGGGATGGTGATCTGTTTCGCGTTCGGGCGGCACATCCTGGACTTTCTGCTGGTCCCGATCGAGGACACGATGCGAGCCTTGGGAAATCCCAACCCGGTGATGCAGTACACGGCGCCGCAGGAATATTTCTTTACGCTGATCCGCATCTCGATGGTGGGGGGGCTGGCGCTGTCCTTCCCAGTGATCGCCAACCAGTTGTGGCGCTTTGTGGCGCCCGGTCTGTATAAGAACGAAAAGAACGCCTTTCTGCCCTTCCTGATCGCCTCGCCGGTGCTGTTCCTGATGGGCGGCGCCTTTGCGCATTACGTAGTGATCCCGCTGGCCATGGCGTTTTTCCTGGGATTTGCGGACTTTCCGTCGTTTGTCTCTGCCATGCTGGTGGGTCAGGACGTGGACGCCTCGTTGACGACGGCCAAGGAAGGCATCGACATTGTTTTCAACGGCAAGGTCAACGAAAGCCTTGATATCACGCTGAAAATGATCGTGGCCTTTGGGCTGTGTTTCCAGCTGCCCGTTCTGCTGACCCTGATGGGCAAGGCCGGTCTTGCCTCGGCCAAGGGGCTGCGGAACACCCGCAAATACGCCGTTGTCGGCATCCTGACTGTGGCCGCTTTGGTCACGCCGCCGGATGTTACCACTCAGTTGATCCTGTTCGTCGTGGTCTATGGGCTGTACGAGATTTCGATCTTCCTGGTGGCCCGTGTCGAAACCAAGCGCGAGGCACGCCTGCGCGCCGAAGGGTACTATGACGACGAGGACGAAGACGCGGACGACACGCCCGAGACCGATCCCGCTGAAGAATTCGACGACCCGTTGATGAAAGAATTCGACGAGGATGACAACGACGAAGAGGACGACCCCGGCATGGTCGACAACAGCGGAAACAAGTCGTGAAGAAAACCGTGAAACGTATTGCAGAGGCGCTGGAGCGGATGGCTCCGGCGCCTTTGGACGCTCCGGACTTTGACGCGGCGGATGCCTTTGTTTGGCATGTGGATCCCGACCGGCTGACGCCTGTGCCGCAGGTCAATCGCGTGGATCTGTCGCTTTTGATCGGCGTCAACCGCTCGCGCGATACTTTGCTGGCCAACACGACGCAATTTGCCCAAGGCCTGCCCGCCAACAACGCCCTATTGTGGGGCGCGCGTGGGATGGGGAAATCGTCGCTGGTCAAGGCCATCCACGCCGAGGTTCTGGCACGGGGCAACAGCCTGAAGATCGTGGAGCTGCAGCGCGAAGACCTGCCCTCGGTTGCGCGATTGCTGAACCTTTTGCGCGCAAGCAAACATCGGTTCGTTCTGTTTTGCGATGACCTGTCCTTCAGCCATGATGACCAGCACTACAAATCGCTGAAGGCCGTGCTGGATGGCGGGATTGAAGGGCGCCCGGACAACGTGGTGTTCTATGCCACCTCGAACCGGCGCCACCTGATGCCGCGCGACATGATCGAAAACGAGCGTTCAAGCGCGATTAACCCGTCCGAGGCTGTCGAAGAAAAGGTGTCTTTGTCGGATCGGTTCGGGCTGTGGCTGGGCTTCCATCCCTGCACGCAAGACGAATATCTGGATATGATCCGCGGCTATTGCGCGGCCTATGGCGTTCAGATTGCCGATGACGATATGCGCGCCGAAGCGATCGAATGGCAGGCCACACGCGGGTCCCGTTCGGGGCGCGTGGCCTGGCAGTATTTTACCGATCTGGCCGGCCGCAAGGGCGTGAAAATCTAGGGCAGATAGCCCGTGGGATCGACCGCATCAAAGCCTTTGCGCACTTCGAAATGCACATAGTTTGACTTGCCCGAGGCGATCTTGCCAATGCTTTGGCCGCGCTTCACGCTGTCGCCTTTCTTGACCGAAATCGCATCCACGTTCGCATAGACCGTCAGCAGGTTATCCTGATGCTTGATCAGGATGATCTTGACCTGATCGGCGTCCGTGGTGATGGCGGCAACGCTGCCGCTGGCCGCCGCGCGTACGGGCGTGCCCGGGGTGGCCGAGATGTCGATCCCGTCGTTCTTACCCTTTTTGTAGCCGCGAATAATGCTGCCGTTCACAGGCATGTCCATGGCGGACTTGGCGGCGGTTTGGGTCTTGCCCAGATCCGGTGCCCCGGTCGAGGCTGCGGCTTTGGCGGCTGGGGCTGTCTTTTCGGCCGGCAGCGGCTTTGACGCACTGGGCGGTGTCGGCGTAACGCTACCCTGTCCAGGGGCGCTGCTGGCTGCAGGCGCGCTGCGCTTGGGGGCTGGAGAGTCAGGCACGGGGATCAGCAGGTACTGCCCCTCGCGGATCTTGAAATCAGCGCCCAGCCCGTTCCATTCGGCCAGCGCCCGGACAGACACGCCATAGCTGCGCGAGATGGTATAGGCGGTTTCGCCGCGAACCACCTTGTGCCGAACAGGCTCGATCCCCACAGGGGCGTCGCTGGCTTTCTTGGCTGCGGGCAGTTCGGTTGTTTCAACCTTCGAGGCCGAGGCGCGGTCGATCGCAGCGCCCGCGATCCCGGCGATATCCACGTCCGAGGGCGGCTGAATGGGGCCGGTGCCCTCAGCCCCGGTCGCGGGCGAGGGTTCGCTGACCCGGCGGGGCAGGGCCAGAACCTCGTCGCGGCGCAGCACGTCAGTGGTTTTCAGGCCGTTATAGGTGGCCAGCTCGTTAGCATCCATGCCGATGCGGTTGGCCACGTCGGCTACGGTGTCACCGCCACGCGCGACGACCACCTGGTAGCCGGGGTACGAAATTATGCCACGGTTGTCCGGCTTGGGCCGTTCAGCGACGACACCGCGCGCGGCGTCCGTGGTGCTGAAGGCGTTTCCGAAATGGCCACGCAGGTCAAGATCAAGCGGTTGGTCACAGGCCGCCAGCAGGGCAAGAACAGAGCCTGCCATGATCACGCGGGCCGAGGTAAAACGGCGGGGTTGGGTCATACTCGAGATCCTCTAAACGCCCCTTGTTAGCCGGGGCTTTCGCTCATACATCCGGCGCCGCTGCGGCTTATTCGTCCCGCGCCAGCCCTTCGACCAGCGGAACGAAACGCACAGGGCGCAACTCGTCATACTCAAATCCACCTTCGTGGCGCCGTACGCGGATCAGGCTTTGCACCGCATCCGACTGGCCCACAGGCAACACCATGATACCCCCGATTTTCAGCTGCGCCAAGAGAGGGCCGGGCGGGTCCTCGGCTGCGGCTGTCACAAGAATGCGATCAAAGGGCGCCTGGTCGGGCAATCCAAAGCTGCCATCGGCGGTAAATGCGGTGATATTGACGATGCCTAACTGGTCAAACGCGGCGCGCGCCTCGCGTACCAGGCGGCGGTGACGATCCACGGTATAGACGCGCCGCGCCAGGTGGCTGAGGATCGCAGCCTGATAGCCCGAGCCGGTGCCGACCTCCAGCACCTTGTCGCGTGGGCTGACCTCAAGCGCCTGGGTCATCAGCCCGACAACCGAAGGCTGGCTGATTGTTTGCCCGCAAGGGATGGGCAGGGGCATATCCTCGTAGGCGCGTTCGGCAAACAGGCCGCGCACAAACAGGCCGCGGTCGACCTTTTCCATCGCGGACAGCACGCGCGAATCCGTCACCCCGCGCGAACGCAGGGCGAATAGGAATTGCATCTTGCGTGTGGCGTCCGCGTCGTCGTCGGTCATTCCAGCCCCTTCAGCTTCTCCAGCAAGGCATGGTCGGTCAGATCCGCGCGCATAGGCGTGACCGAGACATAGCCTTCCAGGTTCATGGCCGCGTCCGTTCCCGGTGCGGTGGGGCGGTGCTGTTCACCGCCGCGGACCCACAGGAACTGACGTCCTGACGGCGACAGGTGCGGCTCGCAGCTGAACCGCGTGTGTTCGCGGAAACCCTGGGCGGTGATCCTCATCCCCTGCACCAGGTCGGCGGGCACAGGCGGAAAGTTGATGTTGTAGAACAGCCGGTAGCCACCGTTTTCTTCAGGCCAGGCATCCAGCAGCTTGCGCAGGATGGCAGGGGCATGGACGCGGGCGGCCTCGAACGGGTCATCGGCGTGGAAATTGTTCGGCCCCAGGTATTGCGACATCGCGATCGAGGGCACGCGCTGCAGGGCGCCCTCCATCGCGCCGCCCAGCGTACCGGAATAAAGCGCGTTTTCGGCCGAGTTATTGCCCCGGTTCACCCCGGACAGGATCAGATCGGGGCGTGCGTCCTTCATCACGTGGTGCAGCCCGGCCAGCACGCAATCTGCGGGGCTGCCTTCAGCGGCAAAGCGGCGCTCGTCCATTTTCGAGACCATCATCGGGTGGGTATAGCTGATGCAATGCCCTACGCCGGACTGCTCAAAGGCCGGAGCCACGGTCCAGACCTCGCCATCGGGGCCGGCCAGATCGGTTGCGATCTCGTGCAGGGCCATAAGGCCGGGTGCGTTGATCCCGTCGTCGTTGGTAATCAGAATTCGCATGGTTTTGCCCGCCCTTACCCTCGTTACCCTTTACTAGCCCCAGCCACCAAGGGGGGCAAGCGTGAAGGGTTGTCAGGTGCGCGCGCAGCCTTAAGCGATGCTGGCCAGCAGGCGTTTGGCCTCATCCATGGGCGCAGCCAGTGGGGCGCGGTCCTCTCCGGGGAAAAAACGTGCACGGGTTGCCGTGGCCATGGGCGCAGGTTCCAGAACGTGGACATGCGGGCCGGTCTTGACCGTCTCGGCCGACCAGCTGCGCGCCAGCGCGATCTGCGCGGCCTTGGTCGAGCCATAGGCGCCAAAGAACTTGGCCCCGCCGCGCGGGTCGTCAAAGAACAGGGCGGTGCCTGTTTCGCCCAGAAGCGGCGCAATATAGGGGATCAGCTGACCGGTGGCGGTGACGTTGCAGGCCACCGACTTGTCCCAGTCTTTCTGGTCGATGAAATTGGCGGGCGACAGGGGCGCGCAGTGGATCGCCGTATGGGCCCAGACATCGACGCTGCCCCAGCGGTCATAGACCGAGCGGCACAGCTGCGCCATCGCATCCACGTTAGTGATGTCCATGGGCGCCAGTGTGGCTTGGCCGCCCTTGGCCTGGATACGGTCATCCAGTTCCTCCAGCGCGCCGGTGGTGCGGCCCACGGCCACGATATGATGCGTTTCGCAGAGCGTTTCAGCCAGCGCGGCACCCAGGCCGCGGGTCGCTCCGGTAATGAGGGCGATTTTCTGTGTCATGACTGCGGTTTCCTTCCAAACGGCGGGCGGGTCAAGTGCAAAGCGCGCGGCTTAGTCGCGCAGCAGATGCGGGCGGATGTCGTCTCCGCACGCGGCATAAAGGTCCAAGAGCTGGTCAAAGCTGATCCCGTTTTGCAACGCATCAGCCAGAGGGCCGGCAGAGGCCTCGATCCGGGGCAGCGCCTCGCGCGTGTCGAAATGCACGGTGACAGCGGTTCCGGTTTCGGCCAGATCGGGCAGATCATTGTCCAGCAGCCCCTGGGCCGGGGCGGGCAGGGGCGCATCAGCGCTGTCGGTGGTGTCCAGATAGGCAAAGAATACCTCGTCCGGGACAGCCACCCAAGGCGTCAGGTGCAGCATGTCCTCGGCCCCATGGATGGGCAAGGCAGCATGGGCGCGCAAAAGGCGCACGCCACCCACGCGGCACAAATCCGCAGCCAGCTGATCCTCACCTGCTTTGACAAAGGGCTGATCGCCGCGTTCGGGGTGCGGCCAGCGCGCGGGGTGGTCATACGCTATGTCATACACGCCCGAAAACCGTCGCCCGCAACAGGGGCATTCGCGGTCTGGATCGTTGAAGCGGCGCCAACGGGCATCAAGGGCAAGCAAAGACATGAGGTACCTTTCAGGGTTGGCCAATGCCTAGTCCAGCCCGTCCCCGGATGCAACAACGCGCCGGCAGGGGGCTGCCAGCGCGCTGAAAGTCGTTACGTGACGCGGGGCTATTCGGCTGCTTTAAGCTGAAAACCCTTGTCGATCATGTCGGTGGGTGTCACCGGGTATTCGCCGCTAAAGCAGGCATCGCAATATTGCGGGCAGTCGGCCTTGCGGCCCTCGGCCTCGCCCGCGGCGCGATACAGCCCGTCCAGCGAGATGAACTTCAGGCTGTCCACGTTCAGATGCTGGCGCATTTCCTCTTCGCTCATGGTGGCGGCCAGCAGCTTTTCGCGCTGGGGCGTGTCCACACCATAAAAACAGGGCCAGGCAGTCGGTGGGCTGGCGATACGGAAATGCACCTCGGCCGCACCAGCGTCCAGGATCATTTCCTTGATCTTGCGGCTGGTCGTGCCGCGCACCACCGAGTCGTCCACCAAGATCACCCGCTTGCCCTTGATCAGGGCGCGGTTGACGTTCAGCTTCAGGCGCACACCCATGTTGCGGATCTGCTCGGTCGGTTCGATGAAGGTCCGGCCCATGTACTGGTTCCGGATGATACCCTGACCGAAGGGAATACCGCTTTCGTGGGCAAAACCGATCGCTGCGGGGGTGCCGCTGTCGGGAACGGGGCAGACCAGATCTGCCTCGACCGGGGCCTCGCGGGCCAGCTCAACACCGATCTGGCGGCGGGTCTCATAGACCGAGCGGCCACCAAGGATGCTGTCAGGACGCGAGAAATACACGTGCTCGAAGATGCAGAATTTGGACGGGCGCGGACGGAAGGGACGCAGGCTTTCGACGCCGCCCTCTTCGGTGATCACGACCATCTCGCCGGGCTCGATCTCGCGCACGTATTCGGCGCCGATAATATCCAGCGCACAGGTTTCCGAGCTGAGCGCCCAACCGTCACCGATCTTGCCCAGAACCAGCGGGCGCACGCCCAGCGGGTCACGCACACCGATCAGCTTGGTGCGGGTCATGGCGACGACGCTAAAGGCGCCTTCGACGCGGCGCAGGGCGTCTTCCATGCGTTCGGGGATGTTCCGCTGCAACGAGCGGGCCATCAGGTGGATGATGCATTCACTGTCCGAGGACGACTGGAAAATCGAGCCACGCTCGATCAGCTCGCGGCGCAGGGCGTCGGCATTGGTCAGGTTGCCGTTGTGGGCAATCGCGGCCCCCCCCATCGAAAACTCGCCAAAGAAAGGCTGCACATCGCGAATCGCGGCGCCCTTGGACCCGGCGGTGGAATACCGCACATGCCCGATGGCCAGCGGCCCCGGCAGGGTTTTCATCAGCGTCTGCGAGGTGAAGTTATCGCGCACATAGCCGAAGCGGCGGGCGCTGTTGAAGCCCTCGACAGGGTCGTGGCTGACGATGCCACCGGCCTCTTGGCCCCTGTGTTGCAGGGCGTGCAGCCCCAGAGCGACGAAATTGGCAGCGTCGGCAACGCCGACGACGCCGAACACACCGCACTCCTCTTTCAGTTTGTCATCGTCGAAAGGGTGTGCGGGAGGCATGAGCTTGGACAAGGCTGTGCTCCGAATCCGTTGGCTGGCAGGTTGGCCCCTACATAGGGCGTGAGAACGCAACTGTCACGAAAGGATCATAAAAGAACCGCCCGTTTGATGCACGGGCGGTGGTGTTTTTATGGGGTGTGGGAAATCTGCGTCGGTTTCACGCAGGTTATTCCTCGCATGTGCCGACAAGATCTTCGTATTGGCCGGTGATCCAGCCCAGGGCTTGCTCGGGGTCGCCGTCCTGAATTTTGCCGGTCATCTTGGTGAACACCTGCGCCGAGCGGCTGTCATCCACCATCGGGATCTGCTGCGAGGTCAGCACGGTTTCGTAGACGAAGAAGGCAATCGCCACCAGCAGGATGCCACGCAGCACGCCGAACAGGAACCCCATGCCCTGATCCAGCCCGCCCAGAACCGAGCGCTGTACAAGCGAAGAAAACAGCGGTGTGAACAACGACGCAACCACAAGCGCAAGCGCGAATACGGCGGCAAAGGCTGCGATCACACTCAGCTCGCAGCTGTCGGAAATGAAATCTCCCAGAACCGGGATTTCCTTGACCAGAGGCTGAACCTGCGGCGCAAAGACAAAGGCCAGAATGGCCGCAGCGATCCAGCCCAGGATGGCCAGGGCCTCGCGCACGACGCCGCGGGAATAGGCCAGCAGCGCCGAAATTATGATAACGGCGGCCACAACGCCGTCGATGATGGTGAACCCGTCCATAAGTCCGTCCTTGTTTGACGACGCTTAGCCCGCGCCGAAGATGTCTCCTACAAAGGCGGTCAGGTCCCCGAATTGCCGAAGTGCCATGCCACCGGTGCCGCCCGCTTTGCCTCCGGACGGAGCGATTGCAGTGGTGAAACCAAGTTTTTGCGCTTCTTTCAACCTGTTTTCGGTCTGACCTACCGGGCGCAAGGCCCCAGACAGGCTGATTTCGCCAAATAAAACCGTATCTTTGGGCAGGGCTGCGTCCTCGCGGGCCGATAGCAAGGCGGCGGCCACGGCCAGATCGGCCGCAGGTTCGCTGACCTTCAGCCCGCCGGCCACGTTCAGATAGACATCAAGCCCGGTGAAAGGGATGCCGCAGCGCGCCTCGAGCACGGCCAGGATCATCGCCAGGCGCGAGCCGTCCCAGCCCACGACCGTCCGGCGCGGTTGGCTGTGCGGGGTGGGGGCGACCAGCGCCTGGAATTCCACCAACACGGGGCGGGTGCCCTCGACCCCGGCAAAAACCACCGATCCGGGGCTGGGTTCGCCCCGTTCGGACAGGAACAACGCCGAGGGGTTCAGCACCTCGGACAGACCCGCGCCGGTCATTTCAAACACGCCGATCTCGTCCGCGGGGCCAAAACGGTTCTTCACCGCGCGCAGGATGCGGAACTGGTGGCCGCGCTCGCCTTCGAAATACAGCACCGTGTCGACCATATGTTCCACCACGCGGGGCCCCGCGATCTGGCCCTCTTTGGTGACATGGCCGACCAGGATCACCGACATGCCTTTGCGTTTGGCAAAGGTCGTCAGCTCGTGCGCGGCTGCACGCACCTGGCTGACCGACCCCGGCGCGCTTTCGACATTATCGGCCCACATGGTCTGAATCGAATCGATGATCGCCAGTTGGGGTTTTTCCGTGTCCAAAGTGGTCAGGATATCTCGCAGATTGGTCTCGGCCCCCAATTGCACAGGCGCATCAGTCAGGCCCAATCGCTGCGCGCGCATGCGTACCTGCGCGCTGGCTTCCTCGCCCGAGATATAGATGGTTTTCAGCCCGGCCCCGGAAAAGCGCGCCGCTGCCTGCAACAGCAGCGTGGATTTGCCGATGCCCGGATCACCGCCCACAAGGATAGCGCTGGCAGGCACAAGGCCGCCGCCCAACACGCGGTCCAGCTCATCCATCCCCGATTTGGTGCGGGGCGGAGGGGTTTCCTGCGTCGCCAGATCCGACAGTTGGATCGAGGCCCCGCGTTTATTGCCCAGCGATTTCTTCGAGGGGCCCGCCGACAGGGGTGTGTCCTCGATGATGGTGTTCCACTCGCCGCAAGCATCACAGCGCCCGGACCATTTGTTGGTGGTGGCACCGCAGGCGGTACAGGAGTAGGTTTTTGTCTTAGCCATGGGCGCAGTGATGCCCTAGCGCGCGACCCCGGTCAAACCCGTTCCTTGCGTGCAGCGATAGAAATGCCCAAGGACGTCAGAATGCAGCCAGTGAACAGGTAGAGCCCCCAGGCCGTTTCGATCGTGCCCACACCGATGCCCTTGGCGATGGTGATGTAGAGCGCGATCAGAAAGATATCCGCCATCGCTAATTTTCCCAGGATGTTCAGCGCGGGCAGGGTGCGTTTGTCCAGCAAGTCGAAATGGATCAGCGCCAGCCCGATGGTTTTCAGATAGGGGGCGAACAGGGCAAACACCGTCACGATCAGGGCCAGAAACACATCGCTGTCCCACAGGCTTTGCAGACCCGAGATGACGCTGATCTCGGACAGACCAAACAGAGGCAACAGCCCCGCGCGCAAAAGCGGCGCGAACCACGCGATGGGGAACAGGATCAGCAGGGACAGGTTCAGATACTTGATCATAAGAGGCATCTATGGCGCATACATGCGCCTGCCAAGCCCAAAGATGACAACATTAGGCTGCGCGCTGTCCGGAGGCGATTTGATTGTCGTGGCAGAACTATCCCAGATACAAGGTTCCAAACATCAAGTATGCCGAAATCGACGATAGAACGAGTGACAGGGTACCGAGAACGGGCGCGGTGCCACGGAAAAGAACACGAACAAGCAGGATTCCGATCAAGATGCCGCTGGTCATCATTGGAGCGACGGGAACCCAGCTCTGGGTTAACCACGCGGGGCTGACATCAGCGAGGACGAACACCGCTACCCCCCAAAGAAAAATGAAGATTGGCAGAGCGATGAGAAGTGCACCCGTACGGGGCATTTCCGCGTTCCTACGAATCCGAAAACCCGTGGCAATCACGAAGGCTGCGGCAACAAAGGGAATAGCAATAAGTAAGAGCAGGAGCGCATCCCTCACCGCACCGCCTCGATAGGGCCATCGGCGCGGCCGTGGATGAATTGGTCCAGATAGGGGTCGCCCGAGGCGTCCATTTGCGCCACGGGGCCGGTCCATTTGATCACCCCGTCATGCAGCATGGCCACGTTGTCGGCAATTGCGCGGACGCTGGTCATGTCGTGGGTGATGGTCATGGCGGTGGCGCCCATTTCGACGACGATCTCGCGGATCAGCTCGTTAATGACGCCGGACATGATCGGATCCAAGCCGGTGGTGGGCTCGTCGAAAAAGATGATCTCGGGCTCGGCGGCGATGGCGCGGGCCAGGCCCACGCGTTTTTGCATGCCCCCTGACAGCTCGGCCGGGAACTTGTCGGCGACCTCGGGTTTCAGGCCGACACGGCGGAGTTTTTCGATGGCGATCTCGCGCGCTTCTTCCTTGGGGCGTTTCAGCGATCCGCGCAGCAGGCGGAAGGCGACGTTCTGCCAGACGGGCAGCGAGTCAAACAGCGCCCCGCCTTGAAACAACATCCCGAAACGCGCCAGGAACGCGTCGCGGTCGCCCTTGGTCACGTCCTGGCCGTCCAGCGTAATCTGGCCGCTATCGGGCGTGATCAGCCCCAGCACGCATTTCAGCGCGACCGATTTGCCGGTGCCCGAGCCGCCGATAATCACCATCGAGCTGCCATTGGGAATGGTCAGGTTGACCCCGCGCAGCACGTGGTTTGAGCCAAAGGCTTTATGGACATCCTTCAGTTCGATCATGCCGAGAAGAATACCTCCGTCAGCAGATAGTTTGCCGCCAAGATCAGGATCGAAGCCGCCACGACCGCAGATTTGGTTGCCCGGCCCACACCCTGGGCACCGCGGCCCGAATGCATCCCGTGATAACATCCCATTAAGGCCACGATGAAGCCGAAGGCAGCCCCCTTGATCAGGCCGGATACAACGTCAAAAGTTTCAAGAAAATCAACGGTGTTCGTCAGATAGGCCGAAGCGTTGAAGCCCAGCCGGCTGATGCCGACGAAATATCCGCCCATGATGCCGATCACGTCGCCAACGCCCACCAGAACGGGCACTGCGATTGTTGCTGCCAGAACGCGCGGCAGGGTCAGGTATTTCATCGGATGGGTGGACAGGGTGACCAAGGCGTCGATCTGCTCGGTCACTTTCATGGTGCCAATTTCGGCCGCGATGGATGATGCGACCCGCGCCGCCACCATCAGGCCAGCCAGCACCGGACCCAGTTCGCGGACCATGCCGATGGCCACGATCGAAGGCACCACGGCCTCGGCGTTGAAGCGGCTGCCGCCCGCGTAGATCTGCAGCGCCAGTGCACCGCCGGTGAACAGCGTGGTCAGCCCCACGACAGGCAGCGAAAGCCAGCCGATTTGGATCAGCGCGTTCAGAAACTCGCGGCTGTAAAACGGAGGGCGAAACAGATGCGTCACCGTCTGCGCGGCGAACAGCGTCACGTGTCCGATCAGCGCCAGGGACGCCAGGACAGGGCGCCCAAGCGCCGCCAGAGGGGCCGTCAGGTTCATGCGCTGGTATAGCGCCGACGATAGCGCGCGCCCAAAGAGGTCAGGATCTCGTACCCGATCGTGCCAGCGTTGTCGGCCAGCATGTCCACGGTTTGCGCCGCGTTCAGCAACTCAAGGGCTTTGGGCTCTTCGGTCAGGTGGGTGACGTCCACACCGATCAGATCCATCGAGATCCGACCGCGCACGGGGCAAGCCTCATCCCCCACGAAAAGCGAGGTTTTCGGCCCCATCGCCCGGTGAATTCCGTCAGCATAGCCCGCCGCAACGGTCGCGATCCGGGATGGTGCCTCGGCCAGCCATGTGTTGCCATAGCCAACGCTTTCGCCCGGCTCTACGTCGCGCACTTGGATGACCGGAAGGCTGATATGAGCCACGGGCTGCGCGTCTTCGAAGGGGAGGCCCCCATACAACCCAATGCCGGGGCGGGTGACGTCAAAATGATAGTCCGGGCCCAACAGAATGCCGCCCGTCGCCGACAACGAACGCGGCACATCGCACCCGTCCGTCATTTCGCGGAAGGTCTGCAATTGCTGGGCGTTCATCGGGTGGTCAGGCTCGTCCGCGCAGGCCAGATGCGACATGATCAACTGGATGTTCTGCCCCAAGGCGATGTCCCGCAGGGCGGCCCATTCGGCGGGCTCCATCCCCAAGCGGTTCATGCCGGTGTCCAGCTGCACGCCGAACGGATGGCCGGGCAAAGCCTCGACATGGCGCAGCATCTGGTCAATCGAATTCAGCATCGGCGTCAGCTGCAGATCGTGGATCATGTCCGTGTCGCCTGACATATGTCCCGAAAACACGCAAATCTCGGGGCCCGGGCCCAATGCCTCGCGGACAGCTGCAGCCTCTTCGGCGACAGCCACAAAGAACCGCCGCGCGCCTGCATGGGCCAGACTGCGCGCCACGCGCCCCGCGCCCAACCCATAGCCATTGGCCTTGACCACCGCTGCGGTTTCCACAGAGCCGCCCGATAGGCCATCCAAAACGCGCCAGTTCGCCACCAGCGCTGCCAAATCAATTGTCAATGTTGCCGTCGTCATGGGGCTGTTTTGACAGAGTGCCCAAAATGGTCAAGCGTAAACACCAGCGCGGCAGCCCGACAATGCCAAACGCGCAAGTCCCTGCCGCTTTCTTTGCTCGTGAAATACTCCGGGGGCAGGGGCCGCAGGCCCCAAGGGGGCAGAGCCCCCAAAACCCACACTCCAATCTGGCCTCAGTACCCGCCGTTGTTCTGCTGATCCTGCTGCCAGGCCTTGGCCAGATTGCCAAAGCGGGTGAACTGGGCCTCGAAGGACAGCTCGACCGTGCCGATGGGACCGTGACGCTGCTTGCCGACGATAACCTCGGCCTTGGCATGCAGGCGTTCCATTGCTGCGATCCACTCTTCCATCTTTTCCAGCTCGTGCTCGCCGGGTTTTTCGCGCTCCTTGTAGTATTCCTCTCGGAACACGAACATCACCACGTCGGCATCCTGTTCGATCGAGCCACTTTCCCGCAGGTCCGACAGCTGCGGACGTTTATCATCGCGGCTTTCCACCTGACGCGACAGCTGAGACAGCGCGATCACCGGGATGTTCAGTTCCTTGGCGATCGCCTTCATCCCCATCGAGATTTCGGCAATCTCGTTCACCCGGTTGTCGGACATGCCGCGACACAGCTGCAAATAGTCGATGATCAGCAGGTCCAGCCCATGCGTCCGTTTCAGACGCCGCGCCCGTGCGGCCAGCTGGCTGATCGGCAGGGCGGGGGTGTCGTCGATGAACAGCGGGCAGGCCTCCAGTTCCTTGGCGGCCTCGACGAAGCGGCGGAACTCGGCCTCGGTCATGTCGCCCTGACGGATTTTATGCGATGAAATTTCAGAGGCTTCGGCCAGAACCCGGCCCGCCAGCTGCTCGGCGCTCATTTCAAGGCTGAAGAAGCCAACAACGCCGCCATCCACGGCGCCCTCGGTCCCGTCGGGTTTCAACCCGCGCTTATAGGCCTTGGCCACGTTGAACGCGATGTTGGTCGCCAGCGAGGTTTTCCCCATCGAGGGACGCCCGGCAAGGATCAGCAAATCCGAGGGGTGCAAGCCGCCCAGCTGTTTGTCCAGATCGGTCAGCCCGGTGGAAATCCCGGCCATGCCGCCACCACGCTGATAGGCCTCGTTGGTGACGTTCACCGCTTCGGTCACGGCCTTCAGGAAGGACACGAAACCGCTGTCTGTCTGGCCCTGTTCGGACAGTTTATACAGCGCCTGTTCGGCGTCGACGATCTGTTCCTTGGGTTCCGAGGCCACATCGACGCGCTGCGCCTTGCTGGCGATGTTGTTGCCCAGGCCAATCAGTTCGCGCCGGATCGCCATGTCATAGATCATCTGCGCGTAGTCCCGCGCCGCATAGGCCGAGATCGCCGCCCCCGCCAGACGTGCCAGATAGGCCGGACCGCCCAGCTCTTGCAGGCCGGCGTCATCTTCCAGGAAGGCTTTCAGCGTCACCGGGCTGGCCAGTGCGTTCTTGGCGATACGGGCTGCGGCCACTTCGAAAATGCGCGCATGCACAGGGTCATAAAAATGCCCCGCCCCGATGATCGAGGCGACGCGGTCATAGATATCGTTATTGGTCAGGATCGCGCCCAGAAGCTGTTGTTCAGCCTCGATGGAATGCGGCATTGGATCTGCGCTGTCGGCCTGTTCGGCGCCGTTCTGGCCTGCGCCGTCGATCTTGGCAATCTCGTTCATTTTTCCCTGTCTCCCGATGGGAGGAGTTCATACAAAACCTGTCCGCAGACAGGCAAATTGTATGTTTCTGGGGATAAGCTGTGAGCAACTTATCCCCTACAACATCATGCGTCGAGCGCATGCGTTTCGTCAATATATGCGTGTTCTGCGGGCTGAAATCAGCCCTTCTTCCGCGCTTCTTGCCAGGGGCGCGGGCTGGTCAGGAAGGCTTCGACCTCTTTCAGCGTGTTCTCGTCAAAGGCCTTGGATTCGCGTGCCTCGGCCAGAACATCCCACCAGGTGCACAAGTGGTGCAGTTTAACGCCATGATCTCCCAAGGTTTTCTCGGTCTCGGGGAAGATGCCATAGTAAAAAATTACCGCTGTGTGCCCGCAGGACGCACCAGTTTCGCGAATCGCGTCCACGAAGGACAGTTTGCTACCGCCATCGGTGGTCAGATCCTCGACCAGCAACACGCGCTCGCCCTCGGACATGGCGCCCTCGATGCGGGCGTTGCGGCCATAGCCTTTGGGTTTTTTCCGCACGTAAGTCATGGGCAGAGCCATGCGTTCAGCGACCATGGCGGCGAAAGGAATGCCAGCCGTTTCACCACCGGCAATGTTGTCAAACGCCTCGAAACCGGCCTCGCGCATCACGGTGACGGTCAGGAAATCCATCAGAGTCGAGCGAATGCGCGGATAAGAGATCAGCTTGCGGCAGTCGATATAGGTCGGGCTGGGCAGGCCACTGGCCAGGGTAAAGGGGTCGTCCGCGTTGAAATGCACGGCTTTGATTTCCAGCAGCATCCGCGCGGTCAGGCGAGCGATCTCTTCTTTGGTGGGGTAGGCGGCGGGGATCATCTGCGGTGTCCTTTTATCTGAACCGGGGCGCTGGCGTTGCGGGCAGGTGCCTCCGGCGGGAGTATTTGGTGAGCAAAGAAGCGGGCTTAGGCAGTGACGTGCCAATGCACGGGGAAGCCCGGATCAAAGACGGTGACGGGGCCGTCTTCGCTGTGGATCTTGGCGGGCCATTCGGCGGGCGCGCCTTTGGTCAGGGTGATTGTGCCGGTGTTGACGGGTTTGCGATAGAAAGCGGGGCCGTTCAGTGAGGCAAAGCCTTCCAACTTGTCCAGCGCGCCTTCTTCTTCGAAGACATGCGCCAGCAGGGCCATGGTGTTAGTGGCGGTAAAGCAGCCCGCGCAGCCACAGCCGGTTTCCTTGGCCGCGTCCACATGCGGGGCGCTGTCGGTGCCCAGGAAGAAGCGGTTATCACCGCTTGTCGCGGCTGCGCGCAGGGCCAGGCGGTGCTCTTCGCGTTTGGCGACGGGCAGGCAGTAGTAATGCGGTTTGATCCCGCCCACCAGGATGTGGTTGCGGTTGATGATCAGGTGGTGCGTGGTGATCGTGGCGCCCAGATCGGTGTCGTTGGATTTCACGTAATCCACGCCGTCCTTGGTGGTGATATGTTCCATCACGACGCGCAGGCCCGGGGTGGCGCGGCGGATCGGGTCCAGCACCCGGTCAATGAAGACAGCCTCGCGGTCGAATATGTCGATGTCGTTATCGGTGACCTCACCGTGGACGCAGAGCGGCATCCCGATCTCGGCCATCTTTTCCAGCACGGGGCGGACCTTGTCGAAATTCGTCACGCCCGAGGCCGAGTTGGTGGTGGCCCCGGCGGGATAGAGTTTGACGGCGGAGCAGAGGCCCGAGGTAAAGGCAGCCTCGACATCTGCGGGATCTGTATCCTCGGTCAAATAGAGCGTCATCAGCGGCTCGAAGGTCATGCCTTCGGGCAGGGCGGCCATGATCCGGTCGCGATAGGCAGCTGCATCGGCGCTGGTGACCACGGGCGGTACCAGGTTCGGCATGATGATGGCGCGGCCAAAATGGCGGGCGGTTTCGGGCAGGACAGCCTGCAGCATCGCGCCATCGCGCAGGTGCAGGTGCCAGTCATCGGGGCGTGTGATGGTGATCGAGGTGCTCATACCCTCGCGATTACACCGATCTGCGCGCGTGGACCAGAGGGTTGGCGCGCGAAATTGCCTCAGGCGGCGGGAATCTGGAAATTGCCCTCGGCTGCGGCCTTTTCCAATGCGTCCAGGCGGCGGCGAATGCGCGGGGCGTGCATACGGCCTACCACGTTGCGGCACAGCATCGTGGCCAGATAGGGGCGGTCCTGCACGTCCAGCCGTGCCAGCAGGCTGCGCAGATACGACGCATTGTTGCGACGGGCGCGGTAGAGTTTGGCGAAAGACGCGGCCGAGAATGTTCCGTGCCCCGCTTGGCTGAGGACACTGAACAGCAAGTCCATCGTCAACAGCTCGGTTTGCAGCGCGTCACCCATGTTGGGCATCCGAAGCTTGGTCACGTTCGAACGCGTGAAAAGCGCCGCGTGCATGGCGTCCAGATCCTCGTGAGGGTCATAGAAAACAAAGGCTTGGTCGGCGGCCTCGATCATGTCGGGGCCATATCCGAAACGGTCGGTAAACGAGGTGCGGCGCATCTCGATAAAGCGGTCGTCCCATTCGGCAACCCGCGGATCCAGCGTGGCCTGAGGCTGTACGGCCAGCACGGTCGCGCCGGGGGAGGCGACGGAAAACACGCTGGCGGCATAGCCGCACGGGCCCGCGCCATAAAACACGACCCGGTCAAATTCTTCAAAGAAACCATCGTCGATCAACTGGTCAAACAGGTCATAGACCGCCTGATCACGGAACCATGTATCCCCGTCCGAGATCAGCGCAAGGTGCGACCAGCCGTGTTCGCGCGCGACTTCCCAACCCATGGGTTGCGCGGTTTCTGATAGGGCCTGAATGCCTTGGATCGATTCGAAGGTGACAATCAGTGTCTCGTTCAGATCGATGAAGCTTGCAAAGTGGCGCTTGCCCAGCGGCTCGAAAAAGCCGGCTTCGTCTGAAATGTCCTGCAATTT
This sequence comes from Thalassovita sp., assembly GCF_965218685.1. Taxonomy (GTDB): domain Bacteria; phylum Pseudomonadota; class Alphaproteobacteria; order Rhodobacterales; family Rhodobacteraceae; genus Thalassobius. Next base: position 2,257,284 of record NZ_OZ244657.1, read on the forward strand.
TCCCAGCCACGACGGACGTTTCAGACCGTTCAGGGGGGTTTCCAGTAATTTCAACAGATCCGTCATACCGCTTATCCTTCGTCGCCTGCGCCACGCAGACTTTATCTAGGATTTCAGACCTAGGTGTCCAATGGGGCGAAAATGCGGAGAATCCTAGGGCTTTCTGCGGGATGATGCAGCCCCGTCGTGCGCGCGCGCCGCGTGATGGGCCAAATATCGCGCAGCCTGCGCAGGGATGGGCCGGGCCGGGGGCGTCAGCATCATGCGGGTCATCAGGGCGCGATAGGGCTCTTGTTCAAGCAGGTTTTGAATACGGGCGCGGCGCCATTCGACGGCGGTCCTGTGCAGCTGAGCCAGCTGTTCATCCTTTTTCAGGGCGGCAAGGTTTTCTCGCATCCGGTCGGCCATGGCCGTGATGCTGGTGTCCTCGTCTGTGCAGTAATTCCTCTCGGTCCAGTAATCCATGCCCAGCTGATCGTCCGAATGCACGGCGCGGCCACGGTCAGCCTTGACCAGATAGGATTCCATCGCGCCCAGGGGATAGTGGTTCAACTGCGCCAAACCATAGTGTTCCTGCCGGTAATCCGAGAAGATGCGGCTGGTCTGGAACGCCTCGCCCAGCTCTCGTCCCTCGGTGTCAAACCAGCGTGTCTGCGCCAGCCGGGTCGGATCTGGGTCTGCGGGGCGGTGAACGCCGGGACGCCCATAGGTACCGTCATTGCGATAAAGCGTCTTGAACATCACGGCGCGCCAAGGCCAGTGGATCACACGCGGAGCGGCGCGGGTGAACTGCTGCGTCACCGGGCGGTCCGCATATAGGACCACCCCAGCATTCCCGAACAGCCGCCAGGTCAGCGTGATCGCGGTCGCGTCGGGCAATGCTTTGACCAAAGCGGAAACCGTTCGGTCGCCCACATGGATATTCACGAACTCGTCCACGTCCAATGGTAGGATCCAGTCCGCTTGCCGGGTCAGCTCGGCTTGGGCGGCAAGGCGCATGGCTGTGAACTGGATGCCCTGTTTGTCATGGGGGCCGGGGTTGCGGATGTGGGTCAGCAGCCCCAAGCCCTGCAGCCGGTCCAGCATTGTGTCGGTGCCGTCCTGGCAATCATTTGAGAAAACAAGGAAATCTGTGAAGCCACAGGCCTGGTGATGGGCCAGCCATTCCAACAGAAAGCTGCCCTCGTTGCGCACACTCAGGATCGCCAGAATACGCGGCATTCAGCTCTCCATGTCCAGGGCCAGCGCCCAGGCGACACGCTCGGGGCTGGTCAGTTTGATCGACAGGGCCTGGGCGTACAGCTCTTGGAACTCGGGCATGTCGTGCAGCTCGTCGGCCTTGGCGCGATGCCAGGCCAGCCCTTTTTCGTGCAGTGCGCGCAAGGTGTCGTCTTGCATCAGCCGGTCGTATTCAGCGCGCAAACGGGGGACGTTGCGCTGGATGGTCACGTCCTGATGATCGTTCCAGTCCATGCGGATCCAGTAGTTCAACCCGATCGAGCGATCCACATGCAGTGCCCGGCCGCGCTGGCGTTTGACCAGAAAACTCTCGGCCGATCTCAGGGCATAGTGGTTCAGCTGGATCAGGTCATACCCGATCGTCTTGCGCGAGCTGCGCCAGCCGTTTTTCAGCGCGTCGTTGGTCATATCCTGACCCGAGCCATTGACCCATTTCACCCGATCAGCCATGTCATCAGACAGCTTGTTGGGGCGGTGGCAACTGAGCTTTTCATAGGCCCCGATATTACGGAACAGGGTCTTGAAACCCCAGACAGTATGCGGCTTTGGGCAGTATTTCGGCGCGCAGCGGTCGAATTGTTCGATGACGAACTTGTCTGCCAGCTTGTCCACTCCGCTGTGACCGAACAGGCGCCAGGTCATGGCCACGTTGCTGGCCCCGGGCACCATCGCATAAAAGTCGTCCAGGGTGCCGTTGCCGCACCGGATGTTCATGAACTCGTCCACGTCGATATGGGCGATCCAATCAGCGTTTTTCAGCACAGGTTCCTGGCGGGCGTTATCCAGCGCGAATTGCTGAGGCGAATTGCCGGACCAGTTATCATTGTTGCGGTGCTGTAGGATGCCAAGTTCTTGCAAGCGCCGCAAAATTTGGTCTGTGCCGTCGCTGCAGTCATTTGTGTAGATCAGGAAGTCATCCACCCCGATGGCCCGGTGGTAGGCTACCCATTCCAGAATATAGGGCGCCTCGTTCTTCATGCAGCCAACGATGGCTGTGCGCGGCCGGTTCTTGCGCGGCACCATAGACGGATAGGGCGCGCCAAGCTGATCCTCGCGCAGGGTTCCTATGCGGTTGTGTGGCTTGAAGGACGAGCTTTGCAGCTTGATCAGGTTCTGCTGGGCCAGGGGCGGCATGATCGCGCGGATCTGCGGCGCCAGCGAGGCACCCAGTTGCGCCCCATTCACGTTTTCCTTGGGCGGGTCCTGCAGACGTTTTTCCTGACGGGTGGCCCGGTCGATCCGGCCCATGAAAGCCAGCAGATATTGAGAGGCCCGATAACCGTTTTCCGGGTCCGCTTCGGACCAGGCGGGGGCCTTGCCACGGGTCGGGCGCAGCGCCTCGGACAACGCGGGGAACGCCTGGGTCAGATTGGCGTTTGCTTCCGTGAACCCGGCCGAGATTTGCCGCAACGAGGCTGGGTTGATCGGCGGGCCGTCGATGGCCACGTCCCTGGTCATCGTGCTCCACAGTTTGCGCGGGATCACCTTGCCGGTTCGTTTAAGCAGCGCCATCAGAAGCTCGTTCAGCTGCCGGGCGCGCGTTATGTGGGCAGCGGGCACAAGGCCGGGCACCAAGGCTGCGGCGGCCTTGCCAATCTGCCCCTTGATGCCAAAGGCGGTGCACAACTCTTCGGTGGCGCCTTCAGAGTGAAACAGCTTGGCATCATAGGGCCGCAGGGTGACACATCCTTGGCCAAAGACGCTTTCCCATTCGGTCACAAGTCGTGTGTAGTCCAGCCAGAACGGCGGGGCCTGAATTTCCTGAAACTGCCCCAGTGCGGGCTGAACCTCGTGCCCGTCCAAAAGGGCGTCATCCCACCAATCTGCCGTGCCAGCCATTTCTTGCTCCAGCGCCAGAGACTGGGCGCGGCCGGACATGACCTGATGGGCATAATGGCGGGCCAGAACGCGCGCTTGCTCGTCCACATGGGCAATGACGCGAATGTCCGAGGACAGCGGTGCCAGCAAGTCACGCAGACGCTCCAGCTCGGACCGGCGCGACAGCGAGGCACCAAGCTGGCTGGCCGACAGGATCAGCGTGTCCGGGTTGGCGCTGGCGACCTCTTGGTGCAGCTTGGTCACGACATCCGCACGCAATGCGGCCTGATCTGCGGCATCCGCATAGCCCCGGCTGGCGCGCAGAGGGTCCACGTGACCCGGGTCGGTGACAGCCATGTAAAGGCGCGTATGGTTCTTGGCACCGGGGCTGCGCGGATAAAGAATACCCTTGGACAAAAGCTGTTCGCGCTTGTCATTCAGCACGGATTGCAGCCGTGAAGCCCCCACCTGTTCAAGACCAATATGCAGGTATATCCGCATCATTCAGCCTCTGATTCTTGTGGGTTCGCGGCGGGGTTGCGGTTGGCCTTGCCCCACCAGGGGATTTCACGACCCAGGAATTGGCCCAGCGTTTGGGGCGCGTTGCGCGCGCTGACGTCCAGCAACAAGAAACGCGGATCCCCGGCGAAAAGCCGTTCCAGATGGGCGTAATGGGCACAGATCCATTGCATCCGGTGTTCCGGGCGTCCCCCAAACGGGGCGGGCAGGCCGGGAACCTGGCCTTCGGGCAGACGTTCGGTGCCCAAGTTGGACCAACGCAGCATCGAGTTCGACAACCGCTCGGGCGTGCGCCAGGTGGCCAGGAAGCGCGCGCCTGGGTGGTGTTCGCGGATCGCCTCGATCAGGCCGAAATCCATTTGCGGCCAGTAGGACACGCCCTGTTGCAGGGTGCTGATCTCCGAGAACCCGTCAAACAGATCCAGCCCGTGCAGGGGATCGCCTGTTTCGAAGTAATTGCGATACAGCAGCTCGCCGACATAAGCCCCGTGCAAGGACGTGTCCGGCGTCTGGCGCTTGCGAATACGGAAATCCGCGATCCGCAACCCCGAGACACGCAGCGCATGGGCCAGGGTCGTCGTGCCTGATTTGGGCAGGCCAAGGTTGATGATCCGCACGCGTTCGCTCATGTGTCCAACCCCAGAAGTGCGCGCAGCTCGGTTTCTTCGGCGGAAATCGTCGAGGTCTGGCGCAAATGGCGGCGCATTTTGCGATAGGGGCGCTGCTCCAGCAACTGGGCGCATCTTTCGCGGTGCAGGCGCACGCAGTCATCATGCAGGCCCGCGATGCCGGGCAGGGCCCGCAGGCGCGTCATTTCGGTGCGCAGGGCTGGTAGGTAGCGATGGATCGAGTGATCCTCGACCCCGTCATCGTTACGCTCGCGCCAATAGCTGTCGTCAAAAGCGCGGTTTTCCCGGTTCACGTCGCCACGGTCGTTCTTGACCAGATAGCTGTCCAGCGAGCGCAGGGCATAATGATGCAGCGTCGCGAAATTGCGTGCGCCCGCAGCCGGAAACTTGCGAATACGCCGGGGGTTCGCGGCCACCAGGAATTTCTGAGGCACATCGCGCCCCGACCCGTCGGTCCAGCGCGGATGCTTGCGGGGCGGCAGCTTATCGCGGAAGAACGGCCGGTGCGCGCCGAAGTATTTCAGCGGAAAGTCATGGCGCATAAGGGTTTTCACCTCGATCGCCAGCTCGCCACACCAGATATCGGGGTTATGGGTGCGGGTGAACTGCTCGATCACCGGGACGTCTTTGAATTTCTCGATCCCCGCGTTGGCGAAGAATTGGAAGGTAAGAGAGATCGCCTGAGGATCGTCGCAAGCCTTGATCAGCGCGGGCAGGGTGTGATCACCCACGTGGATATTCGGAAACTCGTCCACATCCGCGACCCAGACCCAGTCGGCGCCCGTCACGATGTCCTGTTTGGCCGCGTGGCGCAGAGCCTCCATCTGATAGTTACGCCCCTGCGCGGGGTTGGGCAGATGGGTGACAATCCCGGCTGTGGCCAAACCATCCAGCAATCGGTCGGTCCCATCGCTGCAATCGTTCGAGTAAAACAGGAAATCACTGACGCCCACGACACGGTGAAAGGCGATCCATTCCAGCAGGAACGGCCCCTCGTTTTTTACACAGGTCACGGCGGTGATGCGCATTGACGCCTCGCCCTGATCCATTGGGTCTTTTTCGGTCATGACACTGCCCATACTCTGGCCGCGGGTGGTCCCGTTCTACCCCAGAAATCGTTACCGGAATCATGACAGCCTTGGGCCGGGGCGTCAACGTCACGCAGCGTCTTGCACCTTGGTGCCACTTGACGCATCGCGCATGGGGCTCTCTCATGCCCTAAGGGAGGACGAGGATGACTGAAATCAATTCCATCGACGATGTGCAATCGGCGCTTGCCGGGCAGGACTATGTCTGCGGACGCGCTTTGGCCACGGTGGCCTTTCTGTCGCTGAAGCTGGGGCGCCCCCTGTTTCTGGAAGGTGAGGCTGGTGTCGGCAAGACCGAGATCGCCAAAGCCATCGCCGCAGCGCTGGGCAGGCGCCTGATCCGTTTGCAATGTTACGAGGGGCTGGATGCGTCGTCTGCCGTCTATGAATGGAACTTTGCCGCCCAGATGATCGCCATCCGTACAGCCGAGGCCGGGGGCGGTGCCGACCGTGACGCCTTGCAAACCGAGCTGTTCACCCAGGACTATCTGATTGAACGTCCCTTGCTGCAGGCCATGCGCCCCCAGCCCGGTGGCGCGCCTGTGCTGCTGATCGACGAGCTGGATCGCACGGACGAACCCTTCGAGGCCTTCCTGCTTGAGGCGCTTTCCGACTTCCAGGTCACGATCCCCGAGCTGGGCACCGTGCATGCACCCGAACCGCCCATCGTCATCCTGACCTCGAACCGCACGCGCGAAGTGCATGACGCCCTGAAACGCCGCTGTCTGTATCACTGGGTGGATTATCCCGAATTCGACCGCGAGGTGGAAATCCTGCAAGCCCGCGCCCCCGAGGCCGCCGAGGCGCTGAGCCAAGAGGTTGTCGCCTTTGTCCAACGTCTGCGCACCGAGGATCTGTTCAAGAAACCCGGTGTGGCTGAAACCATCGACTGGGCGAAATGTCTGCTGGCGCTGGATGTGCTGTCCCTGTCCCCCGAGGTGATCTCGGACACGATTGGCGCGATCCTGAAATACCAGGACGATATTCAACGTCTGCAAGGCTCCGAGGCGAAACGTCTGCTGGAGGAATCCCAGGCCGCACTGGCCCCGGCCTGAGGGCACGCCCATGGCCACGCTTCCTGATCTCGAGCTGCCGGATAATCCCAAGCTCACCCATAACATCACCTATTTCGCCCGCGCCCTGCGCAAGGCGGGGCTGCCCATTGGGCCGGGCCGGGTGATTGACGCGATCCGCGCGGTGCAGGCAGCAGGGTTTACGGACAAACGTGATTTCTACTGGACGCTTCATGCCTGTTTCGTGAACCGACCTGAACATCGGCTGATCTTCAGCCAGATATTCCGGCTCTATTGGCGCGATCCGCGATACATGGAACATATGATGGCGATGATGCTGCCTGCCATTCGCGGCGTGCAGGAGGAAAAGCCCGCGCAATCGGCTGAAAAACGTGCAGCCCAAGCGCTGCTGGATGGGCAATTGCCCGACATCCCCGAACCCGACACCCCCGAGGATGAGACCAAGATCGAGGTCGATGCCTCGCAGACCATGTCCACCGAGGAACGGCTGAAAACGCTGGATTTCGAACAGATGAGCGCTGAGGAAGCCGCCGAGGCCCGCCGGATGCTGGCACGTCTGAAACTGCCCGTGAAACCCATCGCCTCGCGCCGGGCGCAACCCAGTCAGAGGGGGCGTAGCATCGATTGGAGGCGCACTTTGCGCGGCTCCATGCGCCGTGGGGGCGAGCTGCACAAGATCGCGCTGAAATCCCCCAAGCCGCGTTGGCCCAATCTTGTGGTGCTGTGCGACATCTCAGGCTCCATGAGCCAATACAGCCGCATGGTGCTGCATTTCCTGCACGCTGTCGCCAATGAAAAAGGCGCAGGCTGGGCCAAGGTGCATGCCTTTACCTTTGGCACGCGGCTGACCAATATCACCCGCCATCTGGCCACACGCGATGTGGATCAGGCGCTGAAAGCCGCAGGTGCCGAGGCGCAGGACTGGGAGGGCGGCACAAGGATCGGGGATTGTCTGCATGACTTCAACCGAGACTGGTCTCGCAGGGTAATGGGGCAGGGCGCCGTGGTACTGCTGATTACTGATGGGCTGGATCGCGGTGACGCGGGCGCGCTGGGCAAAGAGATGGAACGCCTGCACCTGTCCTCGCGTCGCCTGATCTGGTTGAACCCGCTGTTGCGCTGGGATGGTTTCGCGCCCAAGGCCTCGGGTATCAAGGCGATGCTGCCGCATGTGGATGCCTTTCGTGCGGGGCATTCGATCGCTACGCTGGAACAACTGGCCCAGGCGATCTCGCGTCCTGATGACGGGGGCGAGAAAGACCGCTTGATGCAAATATTGCGGGATGGCTAGACATGAAGGATCAGAGGCTTAGCTGATGACAAAGGGAGGGCGCATGATGGACCGGTTCGACAATATCCCCGAAACTGCCTTGGCTTGGTACAACGCAGGTAAGGGCGCGGCACTGGCAACGGTGGTGGAAACCTGGGGCAGCGCCCCGCGGCGGGTCGGCAGCCAGCTGGCAGTGTCGGGCGAAGGCGAAATCGAAGGTTCGGTCTCGGGCGGCTGCGTCGAAGGCGCGGTGGTGGTCGAAGCGCTTGAGGCGATGGAAGACGGCAAAGCGCGCGTGCTGGAGTTCGGCGTCAGTGACGGGGATGCCTTTGCCGTGGGTCTGGCCTGTGGGGGCACCATCCGCGTTCTGGTCGAACCGATTGGCGATGCGCTGCCGTTGGACCTGCTTGAAGGGCTGGTCACGGCGCGTGCCGACCGCAAACCTGTTGCCGTTGTGGCCGACCTGGTGGACGGAGACCGCTGGCTTACCCATCACGGATATGACGAACGTTTCCGCATGGACCGTTCAGGCTTTGAAGAAGACGGACGATTTTTCGTGGCGATCCATAATCCTCCGCTGCGGATGATCGTTGTGGGCGCGGTGCATATCGCGCAAGCCCTGGTGCCCATGGCGCGACTGGCGGGCTATGACCCCATGATCATTGATCCGCGCGACAGTTTTGGATCTCAGGCGCGCTTTCCGGGGGAAACCATCCTGAACGATTGGCCCGATGACGCGGTGAAATCTTTGGGTCTGGACATCCGTACCGCGCTGGTGCTGCTGACACATGACCCTAAGCTGGACGATCCTGCGCTGGAACAGGCGCTGGGCGCGGATGTGTTCTATATCGGGGCGCTTGGATCGACCCGGACCCATGCCAAGCGGGTTGATCGGTTGATTGCAAAGGGGTTCTCGGCCCAGCAGATCGCCCGCATCCACGGCCCCGTTGGCCTGAACATCGGTGCTGCCAGCCCGGCCGAGATCGCCGTTGCCATCCTGGCGCAGGCAACACAGGTGCTGAGGCAGGGATGAAATTCGGCCCCGTCCCCCCCTCTCAGGCCGAAGGCGCGATTTTGGCCCATTCGCTGGAGCTGAACGGCGCAAAGCTGCGCAAGGGGCTGGTCCTGACCGGGGCCCATGTCGCGCAGATGCAAAGCGCTGGGCTGGACAGCGTCACCGTCGCCAGCCTTGGCCCTGATGACCTGCATGAAGACACGGCCGCCGCCCGTTTTGCGGCCGCTTTGGTCCAACACGGCAGTCCATTGATACAGACCGAGGCTTTTACCGGCCGTGTCAACGTACTGGCCCCCGGACCGGGGGTGGCGTTGCTGGACACGGATCGTTTGCGCGCGGCAAATGGCGTGCACCCGATGATCACCGTTGCCACGGTGCCCGCGTATCAACAGATGGGGCCACGCGGGATGGTCGCTACGGTCAAGGTTATCTCGTACGGGGTGCCCGCGCAGGATATCCAAAGCGCCTGCGATCTGGCCCACGAGGCAATCGATTTTGCCCCGGTGACCCTTCGCACGGCCACGCTGATCGTCACGGAAATCCCCGGCGGGGCAGGCGAAAAAGGTGTAGAAGCGATCCGTAACCGGTTGGAAACGCTTGGAATGACGCTGGTCAATGTCGAGGCTGTCCCTCATGCCGAGGCTCCGCTTGGTGCGGCTCTTGCCAGGGTCGAAACCGATCTTGCGCTGATCCTGACCGGCTCGGCCACGTCGGATCCGATGGATGTCGCACCGCAAGCCGTGCGCCAGGCCGGCGGTCAGGTGGATCGCTTCGGTATGCCCGTCGACCCCGGCAACCTGCTGTTTGTCGGCGCGCTGAAGGACCGCCCCGTGATCGGTTTGCCGGGCTGTGCCCGCTCGCCTGCGCTGAACGGCGCCGACTGGGTGCTTTCGCGTATCGCCTGCGGGCTGGAGGTCACCCATGAAGATATTGCCGGAATGGGCGTCGGGGGCCTGCTGAAAGAAATCCCCACGCGTCCCATGCCGCGCAGCGCACGCCGTTAAAGTCAAAGTTGTCTCAGAAAATACTATCGCTGTCCGGCGCGGACATGTTTTACTTGATCCACAAGGCGGAACAAAATTCCGCTCTCATTTCAAGGGAGGATGAAATGGTTGATATTACGCTTTCTGTAAACGGGGTCTCCCGATCCGGCAGTGTTGAGGGCCGTACGTTGTTGGTTGATTTTTTGCGGGATGGATTGGGTTTGACTGGGACGCATGTTGGTTGTGACACGTCTCAGTGCGGAGCCTGTGTTGTGCATGTTGATGGTGTTGCAGTTAAGGCGTGCACGATTTTGGCGGCCGAGGCGGATGGTGCCGAGGTCTCGACGATCGAGGGTCAGGCGGCACCGGACGGGACGCTGAACGCGATCCAGCAGGCGTTTCAGGATCATCACGGTCTTCAGTGCGGGTTTTGCACGCCGGGCATGGTGATGTCTGCGGCGGCCCTTCTGAAAGAGAACCCCCAGCCGACCGAGGGCGAGATCCGCGATTACCTTGAGGGCAATATCTGCCGCTGCACCGGGTATCACAACATCGTCAAGGCGATCATGGCGGCGTCCGGTCAGGACGTTGGCGCCGTGGCGGCCGAATAAGACATTTCAGGGAGGAAATGACATGCCCAAGGACATGCCCAGAGAAGGTGGCATCGGCGACAGCACGAAACGCCGCGAGGATATCCGCTTCTTGACCGGAGCGGGCAATTACACCGACGACATCAATATCAACGGCCAGACGCATGCGTATTTTTTGCGCTCGGAAGTGGCGCATGGCAAGATCAACAGCATCGACACGGCCGCGGCTGAGGCGATGGAGGGCGTGGTGAAGATCTTCACCTCGGCTGACTTTGAGGCGGCGGGCGGCATTCCGTGCGGCTGGCAGGTGACGGACCGGCATGGCGAGCCCATGCAGGAACCCAAGCACCCGATCCTGGCCGAGGGCAAGGTGCGCCACGTGGGCGATCCGATTGCTGTGGTGGTGGCCGAAACGCTGGAACAGGCGCGCGATGCGGCCGAGGCGATCGAGCTGGACATCGAAGAGCTGGAACCGGTCCTGAACATGAAGGATGCGCTGAAGGACGGCGCCACCAAGGTGCATGACGATCTGACGTCAAACCTCTGTTATGACTGGGGTTTTGTCGAAGAGAACCGCGAGGCCGTGGACGAGGCGATCAAGAACGCGCATCACGTCACCACGCTGGAGCTGGTCAATAACCGCCTGGTCCCCAACCCGATGGAGCCGCGCGTGGCGGTGGGCGATTATTCCCGCGCGAACGACGAATACACGCTCTATACCACCAGCCAGAACCCGCATGTGATCCGGCTGCTGATGGGGGCCTTTGTGCTGTCCATTCCGGAACATAAGCTGCGCGTCGTGGCCCCGGATGTGGGCGGCGGCTTTGGGTCCAAGATCTATCACTATGCCGAAGAGGCCTTTGTGACCCATGCCTCGAAGGTGATCAACCGTCCGGTCAAATGGACCTGCAGCCGGTCCGAGGCCTTCATCTCGGACGCTCATGGGCGCGATCACGTGACCAAGATCGAACTGGCGATGGACAAGGATTACAAGTTCACCGCCGTGCGCACCGACACCTATGCCAATATGGGCGCCTATCTGTCGACCTTTGCGCCCTCGATCCCGACCTGGCTGCATGGCACGCTGATGGCGGGGAATTACACCACGCCGCTGATCTATGTGAACGTGAAGGCGGTGTTTACCAACACGGTGCCGGTGGATGCCTATCGCGGCGCGGGCCGCCCCGAGGCGACCTTCCAGCTGGAGCGTGTGGTGGACAAGGCCGCGCGCGAGATCGGGATGGACCCGGCCGAGCTGCGGCGTCTGAACTTCATCAAGCCCGAGCAGTTCCCCTATGACACGCCCGTGGCGGTGACCTATGACACCGGCAACTACCACGCGACGCTGGATAAGGCGCTGGAGATGACCGACTATGCGAACTTTGAGGCGCGGGCGGCGGAAAGCAAAGCGCGCGGCAAGCTGCGCGGCTATGGCCTGGCGCACTTCATCGAGGCTTGCGGCATCGCGCCGTCGAACCTTGTGGGTCAGCTGGGCGCGCGTGCGGGCCTGTATGAATCTGCCACCGTGCGGGTGAATGCGACCGGATCCATCAGCGTCTTTACCGGGTCCCACAGCCACGGTCAGGGGCACGAGACGACCTTTGCGCAGGTCGTGTCGGAAATGATCGGCATTGATGTCAGCCAGATCGACATCGTGCATGGCGATACCTCCAAAACGCCGATGGGCATGGGTACTTACGGGTCCCGGTCCATCGCGGTGGGCGGCAGCGCCATGGTCCGCGCGACCGAGAAGATCATCAACAAGGCCAAGACCATCGCGGCCCACCTGCTGGAGGCCTCGGAGGCGGATATCGAGCTGAAGGATGGCCAGTTCAGCGTGGCGGGCACCGATAAATCCGTGGCCTGGGGCGATGTGACCCTGGCCGCTTACGTGCCGCATAACTACCCGCTGGAGAACCTGGAGCCGGGGCTGGAGGAGACGGCATTTTACGATCCGTCGAACTTCACCTATCCCTCGGGTGCCTATGTCTGCGAGGTCGAGGTGGACCCCGATACCGGCAAGGTTGAGATCCTGGGCTTCACCGCGGCGGATGACTTTGGCAACGTGATCAATCCGATGATCGTGGCCGGACAAGTCCATGGCGGTGTTGCGCAAGGTATCGGCCAGGCCATGCTGGAGAACACCGTCTACGATGAAAACGGCCAGCTTCTGACCGGGTCCTTCATGGATTACGCCATGCCGCGCGCGTCGGATGTGCCGTTCTATGACGTGGATCATTCCTGCCAGACGCCCTGCACGCACAACCCGCTTGGTGTGAAAGGCTGCGGCGAGGCGGGGGCTATCGGCAGCCCGCCTGCGGTGGTCAACGCGGTGATCGATGCGCTGCAGCGCGGTGGTTACAACGTGGATCATATCGACATGCCTGTCAGCCCCGCGCGGGTCTGGGAAGCGATGCAGCAGGGCTGAGGCTCTTTTCCCCGGCGGCGTGGCGCGTGCCGCGCGGCCGGGACATGAGTATTTATGGAACAAAGAAGCGGAATGGGGCGCGGCCCCTGACGTTTTGGGAGGAGAAAAGAGATGTATAACTTCGACTTCGTGAAGCCTGCGTCGGTGGGCGAGGCCGTGGAGGCCCTGAAATCAGAGGATGCCCAGCCCCTGGGCGGCGGTCAGACCCTGCTGCCAACGATGAAGCAGCGCTTGGCGATGCCCACGTCCCTGGTCAGCCTGTCGGGCATTGCCGAGATGCAGGGGGTGACGTCCGCGGGCGGCACCCTGACCGTGGGCGGCGCGACCACCCATGCCGCCGTGGCTGCGGGTGCGGGGGATTACCCTGCGCTGGCGGCGCTGGCGGGCGGGATCGGCGATCCGGCGGTGCGCAATCGCGGCACCATCGGTGGCTCGGTCGCCAATAATGACCCGGCGGCGTGTTATCCTTCGGCGGTGCTGGCCTCGGGGGCGACGGTTGTGACATCCGCGCGCGAGATCGCGGCGGATGATTATTTTGACGGCATGTTCGGCACCGCGCTGGAGGAGGGCGAGATCATCACCGCCGTCCGCTTCCCGATCCCGCAGGCGGCCAGCTATCAGAAGTTCGAGCAACCCGCCTCGCGCTTTGCGCTGTGCGGCGTCTTCGTGGCCAAATATGCTGGCGGCGTGCGCGTGGCCGTGACCGGGGCCGGCAATGACGGCGTGTTCCGCTGGTCCGAGGCCGAAGAAGCGCTGTCGGCCAACTTCAGCCCCGCTGCGATTGAAGGCCTGTCGTTGCCAGCCGATGACATGATCACCGACATGCACGGCACCGGCGCCTACCGCGCCCACATCGCAAAGGTTCTCACCAAACGCGCCGTCGAGGCCTGCTGAGACAACAACCAAACATAAACCCCAAAACAAAAGGCCCCCAAAGTCAGGGGGCCTTTTAATGTCCGACGTACCGCACTTTCTACGTGGATCGTCCCCAGCCGCGACAAATCGCGCATGTTAGCCATTTGCGAATACGTCCCAATCGTTTAAGGACGTTGCAATCAACAACGACAAGAAATGCAGGCATATGACCCATCTCTCAGATTCTTCCGAGATGCAAACTGATGTCCGGGAGGCGAAAGATTGGGTCCGTATTCTGGCCGAATACCGCGAACCGAGTCGGCTGCGCAGCTGGACGGAACTGGCCGTTACCTTCGGCCCATTTGTGGCGCTTTGGGCGCTTGCCTGGTGGGCGCTTTCCTACAGCTATTGGCTGACATTCGGGATTTCGCTCGTCAATGCGTTTTTCCTTTTGCGGCTGTTTGCCATTCAGCATGATTGTGGTCACGGCGCATTTTTCAAAAGCCGGAGCACAAGCGATTGGCTTGGGCGCGTGATCGGGGTGCTTACGCTGACACCTTATGACGTTTGGCGGCGCTCGCATTCCATTCACCACAGCTCGGCTGGGAACCTTGGGCGGCGCGGCATGGGGGACATCAGCACGCTTACTGTGGCAGAGTACCGCGCGCTTTCACGTTCGGGGCGGCTTATGTATCGGCTGTACCGGCACCCGATCACCCTGTTCGGTTTGGGGCCCAGTTACTTGTTTTTGCTGCAAAACCGACTGCCATTGGGCTTTATGACCAAGGGTAATTTCTGGCTGAGCGCAATGTTGACGAACATGGCGATATTCCTTGGCCTGGCCGTCATCGCATATTTTGGCGGCCTGATGCCAATTCTGCTGATTTTCCTGCCCACCACGCTGCTGGCCGCAACGATCGGGGTCTGGTTGTTCTATGTGCAGCACCAGTTTGAAGCGACGCATTGGGAAGCAGAAGAAGATTGGCAACTGCACGAGGCCGCCTTGCACGGAAGCTCGCATTACGTGCTGCCTTCGGTGTTGCGCTGGCTGACTGCGAATATTGGCATCCACCACGTGCATCACCTTTATAGCCGCATCCCGTTTTACCGGCTGCCTGAGGTCCTGCGCGATCACGGCGCCCTGGCACAAGGCAATCGCATGACGATCCGCGAAAGCTTTGCGAACGCTCGGCTGCATCTTTGGGATGAAGATACCAAGACGCTTCTGTCCTTTGCAGATGCCCGCGCTCTTAGCCGGTAACGCTAGCGGATCTGAGCAAGGCCATCGCGCCGATTGCCAAGGCGGTCTGGGAAGCCCCGCCTAGGCAGGTTTCCGCGCAACGAAATCGATCAGGGCGGACAGGCCCGAATGACCGGCGCCTTCTTGGATTTCGCGTTCATAGGCGCGGTTTTCCAGGATCTCCCAACCTTTGAAGTCAGCGGCCAGTTGGTCAGGTGTATACATGTTTTCCGTGCGGCCCGGCCCCCCGGTGCCCAGCTCGACCTGTTTGGGGGTATAGCCGTGCAGCACCATCAGCCCCCCGGGCCGGACCGAACGTTTCATCCCGTCAAACATTCGCGCGCGTTCTTCTGGGCCGACGAACTGGATGAAGATACCGACAACCATGTCGTATTGATCGGGCCAGTCATGGGCCAGCACGTCGGTATTGCGGAAATCCACAGTCACGCCGGTCTCTGCGGCCAATGATTTCGCCTTTTCAATGGCAGAGGCCGAGAACTCCAGCGCGGTCACATCCATGCCTTGCGCGGCCATGTAGACCGAGTTGCGCCCCTCTCCGTCAGCGACGGCCAGGGCGGTCTGACCGGGCGTCAGCAGCGCCTTGTGATCCACCAGGAACACTGCCGGAGCCTTGCCGAAAACATACGTGTCGGTCGCGTAGCGTTTTTCCCACATGGGGCACCCCCGTAAATGAAATCGCCCCCACGTTTGCAGGAAACGCAGGGGCGAGGCAATTCAAAGATGTGACTGGATCACTTGGGCAGCGGTCCGATCATCATGATCATCTGGCGACCTTCCATCTTGGGCATGTTTTCGATTTTGCCCAGGTTCATTTCCTTGACGTCGGCAGCCACACGTTCCAGCAGCTCGCGGCCAAGGTTTTGGTGCGCCATTTCACGGCCCCGGAAGCGCAGGGTGATTTTCACCTTGTCGCCGTTCTCCAGGAACTTGACCACGTTGCGCATTTTGACGTCGTAGTCATGAGTGTCCGTGTTCGGGCGGAACTTGACCTCTTTGACTTCGATGATCTTCTGCTTTTTCCGGGCTTCGGATTCGCGTTTCTGCTGCTCGTACTTGTACTTGCCGTAGTCCATGATCTTACACACGGGCGGCGTCGCGTTCGGAGAGATTTCAACCAGGTCCAAGCCGACCTCTTCGGCCATGGCCAGGGCACGCTGCGGCGTGACAACGCCGACATTTTCGCCTTCTGCGCCGATCAGGCGGATTTCGGTCGCTCGGATTCGTTCGTTCGTCCGGGGGCCAGTATCACGGGTGGGCGGCGCGTTATGAGGTCTGCGGGCTATGGTTTTGTTCCTTCGATAATTGTCGATTTTCGAGGTCGTAACCTATCCGTCCGCCTGGGTTTCTTCAAGCGGCAATTCCCTGCTTGTGACGCATTTATCGGGGTTTTCCCCTTGCAACTTTTTCGCCCGGAACCCATTCAATCAGTTGTACCGGGTGTGGTCATGGGGGCCGCCCGACATAAAAAGGACTACCTATCATGAAGAGTTTAATCGGGATCATTATCGTTGCTGCCATCGCCTTGGCTGGGTATGTCTTCCTGATCAAGCCGGGTGCTGAAGATGCTCCTGCGCCGACACCAGTCGCCGAAACCCCTGCCGAGACGCCCGCCACCCAGCCTGCGGACGCTGTTGAAGAGGTGGTCGAAGAAGCCCTGGAAGAGGCATCTGACGCTGTGGAAGAAGCGGTTGAAGAAGCCCGTGAGGCTGTTGAAGAGGCCGTTGAAGAGGCCGTTGATGCTGCAACGTCCGAAGTTGAAGACGCTGTGCAGTCGGTGACGGACCAAGTCACTGATGCGGTAACTGATGCAGCTGGGGATGTCGCCGAAGAGGCCGCCGAAGATGCTGCAGAACAGGCCACTGACAGTGCAATGGATGCGGCCAAGGATGCTGTTTCGGACGCGCTGAAGAACGCCACCGAGTAATGCCATCGGCAGAACAAAAGAAAACGCCGCGCATTCAAGCGCGGCGTTTTTTGTTTTTCGGTGTCGGGCGGATCAGTCCAGAAATGCCTTCTCGACCACGTAATGGGCCGGTTTCGAGTTCGCGCCTTCCTCAAGCCCGTATTCCTCGAACATTTCTTTCAGTTCCAGGTTAAAGGCCAGGTTCCCGCAGATCATCGCGCGGTCGTGTTCAGGGTTCAGCGGTTCGACCCCCAGATCGGCAAATGCCTCGCCCGAACG
Source organism: Thalassovita sp. (assembly GCF_965218685.1). Taxonomy (GTDB): domain Bacteria; phylum Pseudomonadota; class Alphaproteobacteria; order Rhodobacterales; family Rhodobacteraceae; genus Thalassobius. Next base: position 2,274,195 of record NZ_OZ244657.1, read on the forward strand.
CATCAGGTCTGTGATACGGCCCATCTTGGGGCTCTCTTCACGCGTGGTGGTCGGGTAGTATTTGATCTTCTTCCAGAAGCCTTCGCCGATCACTTCGTTCAGCAGTTCGTCTTCTTTCAGCGATTCGATCAGCTCGCGGCCATAGGTCAGCTCTCCGGCCTCGCGGCAGGTATGGGTGATGATGACCTCGTCGTAGTCCTCATAGGTTTGCGGTTCACGTAGCAGGGAAGCAAAGGGCGCAAAGCCGGTGCCGGTGGCAAAGAACCAGATGTGCTTGCCGGGCAGCAGGGCGTCATGCACCAGTGTGCCGACGGGCTTGGGGCGCAGGATGATTTCATCCCCGACCTTGATGTGCTGCAACTTGCTCGTCAGCGGGCCGTCCTGCACCTTGATCGAGTAGAACTCCAGTTCTTCGTCCCAGCTGGGCGAGGCGATGGAATAGGCGCGCAGCAGTGGTTTCTGTTTGCCGGTCTTGGGGTCCGGATCGCCCATCAGGCCGATCATCACAAATTCACCCGAGCGGAATCGCAGCGAGGCCGGACGCGTGCAACGGAAAGAAAACAGCCGGTCGGTCCAGTGTTTGACCTGAGTCACGGTCTGGGCGTCGGGCAGGGTGGGTACTTTGACAGCTTTCGCTTCGGTCACTGGTTTAATCTCGGTCATAAGTCTCGTTGGCTGGTGGTCTAAACCAGCATCCTCCAGTTATCTTTGATCCAAATCAGATGGAAGAGGTCGATTGGTCTCAGCCAGCGCGGACCCGGGATTGATAGTCGTTCGACTGCCAATCGGCCCGGAAAACCCACTCGTCGGCGGGCTGGCGGGCGGCCAGATCATCGCTGATCTCAACCTCGTCAAAGCCCGAGCGGCGTGCCATTGCGTATTGGTCGGAAATCACGTGGCCCTTGGCCCGCAGGCGCCCCGTATAGCCCATCAGGCGCAAACGGCGCGCAATGGTAAAGCCGCGCCCATCGGCAAAGCTGGGGAAATCCACCCGGATCATTTCCAAGGTGCCCAGACGATCGGCCAGATCAGCCGGGTCCGCGTCTGACGCCAGATCCACCGAAAGCACGTCATTGGCAGCTTCGCCTAGGGCGGTGAAGCCAGCGGTCCAGTTATCGCGGCCAAAGCCCGTATCCGTCACGATCACGCTCATTGCGCTGCTCCTGTTCTTACCATTTTGCCATCCACGATATGGATGCCGCATTCCACTTTTTCGCTGCCGCGCCAACGGCCTGCACGTTCGTCTTCACCCGGTTTCACCGGCGAGGTGCAGGGACGGCACCCGATCGAGGGGTATCCCTTGGCCACCAGCGGGTGACGGGGCAAGCGGTTGTTGATCAGGTAATCCTGAACGTCCTGCTTGTCCCAATGGGCCAGCGGGTTGACCTTGATCCGGCGGTCCTCTTCGCTTTCGAAGAAATCCAGCGTGGCCCGGCTGCCCGCCTGAAACCGTTTGCGGCCAGTGATCCAGGCGTCAAACCCCGACAAGGCCTTTTCCAAGGGTCGGGTTTTTCGCAGGTCACAGCAGGCATCCGTGTCGCGCAGGTTCAGCGCGCCATAGGGATCCTCGGCCTCGACCTCGGCGGCATCGGCGCGGATCACGCGCACATCCGTCAGGCCCAGCTTGTCCGCGACCTCTTGCTGATACTCCAGCGTTTCGGGGAACAGCATCTGCGTGTCGATGAACAGCACCGGCGTGGTGCGATCCACCACGGCCACCATGTGCAGCAGTACGACGGATTCCGCGCCAAAGGACGAAACCATCGCGATGCGACCGACCTGAGGGTCAGACATGGCGCGCTTCAGCACCGCGCTTGCGGCATGGTGCTGATAGCGCCTGTTCAGATGCTCGACCCGCTCGGGGATCGCTGTAAGGGGTTGCTCAAGCGGCATTTTTCTTCGCAGCCTCCGGATAGAGCGCGGCCTTGAACGGGTCGGCCCCCACCCGGCGATAGGTTTCAAGGAAGGTTTCCTCGGCCCCCTCGCGCACGTCCAGATAGGTGCGGATGATCCGCTCGATCGCGTCCACGATCTCGTCATAGGCAAAGCCGGGGCCCGCGCGCTGACCGATTGCCGCGTCCTGCGAGCCATCGCCGCCCAGCGTGATCTGGTAGTTTTCCACGCCAGCGCGGTCCAGACCCAGAATGCCGATATGGCCCACATGGTGATGACCGCAGGCGTTGATGCAGCCCGAGATCTTGATCTTCAGCGGCCCAACCTCGTGTTCCAGCTTCAGTTCTTCGAAACGGGTCGCGATCTTTTGCGCCACGGGGATCGAGCGGGCCGTTGCCAGCGCGCAATAGTCCATGCCGGGGCAGGCGATGATGTCGCTGATCAGGCCCACATTGGCAGTAGCCAGTTCGACCTCTTTCAGCGCAGCGTGGATCGCGGGCAGGTCCGATTTGTGGACATGCGGCAGGATCACGTTTTGCTCGTGGCTGATGCGCAGCTCGTCATGGCCGTATTGTTCGGCCAGATCGGCCAGAACGCGCATCTGGTCGCTGGTGGCATCGCCCGGCGTATCGCCATGTTTCTTGATCGAAACGGTGACGATGGCATAGCCCTCGGCCTTGTGATCGGTCAGGTTGGTGTCGGCCCAGGAGCGGAACACCGGGTCGGCGTCATAGGCCGACTGATAAGCATCCACCGGCGCGTTGCGGAAGGCGGGCGGGGTGAAGTGCGTCTCAATCTGCGCCAGCTGGTCCTGATCAACGCCGCTGAATTGCGGGCGGATCAGCGCGAAACGCTCGTCCACCAGCGTGCGATATTCATCCAGACCGTTTTCATTGACTGTGATTTTGATCCGCGCTTTGTACTTGTTGTCGCGGCGCCCCAGCAGGTTGTAGACTTGGACGATGGATTCCAGATAAGGCAGCAGGTCAGCCTTGGGCAGGAAGTCATTGATAACTTTGCCAATCACAGGGGTCCGGCCCAGGCCGCCACCGACGAAGATGCGATAACCGGTCACGCCGTCTTGTTCGACAATCTGCACGCCGATGTCATGCGAGCGCAGCACCGCGCGGTCATTTTCAGACCCGATGACGGCGATCTTGAATTTACGCGGCAGGAACTGGAATTCCGGGTGGTCGGTGGACCATTGGCGGATCAGCTCGGCCACGGGGCGGGGATCTGCCACCTCGTCAGCTGCCGCGCCCGCGAAATGGTCCGAGGTCACGTTGCGGATCGTGTTCCCCGAGGTTTGCAGCGCGTGCATATTCACCTCGGCCAGCGCGTCCAGAATATCCGGCACTTCGGGCAGTTTCGGCCAGTTGTACTGGATGTTCTGACGGGTGGTGAAGTGGCCATAGCCCTTGTCAAACTTATCCGCGATGAACGCCAGCTGGCGCATTTGCGCGCCGTTCAGGGTGCCATAGGGGATCGCGACGCGCAGCATATAGGCGTGCAGCTGCAGATACAGGCCGTTCATCAGGCGCAGGGGGCGGAATTCTTCCTCGGTCAGGTTGCCGGCGATGCGGCGTTCCACCTGTTTGCGGAATTGTGCGTTGCGCGATGCCAGGAAGGCGTGGTCGAAATCAGAATAGCTGTACATCAGTTGGCCTCCGCCTGTTTGCCGTGGAAATAGTTCGAGGGACCGGTGCGGCGGAAATCCTCGCGGAAATGGGTGGGCTCGGGGCCGTTGCTGCCTGCCTTGACGTCGGCCAGATAGGCGCCGACGATCTGATCTTGCTGGCGCTCGGCGTCCAGCAGGCGAAGCTGGGCGTGGGCCTCGTCATCGATCAATTCAGCTTCGGACAGACACCGCGTCCAGCTGTCGGCCTGGGTAAAGTACACAACATCACCCTCGAGCAGGGCGTTGGCGGTAACCACCTTGGGAGTAAAGGGACGCGGCATCGGGGAAATCCTTCAGCTTGGGAAGATGTTTCGTTTGTCTGATTGACTTGAGGTGTAATATAGAAAATATTCCCCTATATGCGCTATATGCGGGAAGAAATAAGAACGACGTTACATGCTGCGGCGCAACAAGGGCGATTTGTTCTGAATTTGATGGAGAGAGGGAATGTCGGTTCGAATAGACGATACGGATAGAAAAATCCTTATGGAGCTTCAGCGCGACGCCGGGCAGTCTCTGGACGAAATCGCGCGCAAAGTCGGCTCCTCGAAGACGCCCGTTTGGAATCGCATCCGCAAAATGCGTGAGGGCGGGATCATGGGGCCCCAGACAGTCGTTCTGGATGCTGAAAAGCTGGGGTTCGACGCCTGTTTCTTTGTATTGATCCGCACCTCGGAACACGAGGCTGATTGGCAGGCCAAGTTCTTGAAAGCATTGCGCGATCGCCCCGAAGTACAAGAGGCGCACCGGTTGGCAGGGGACATCGACTATATCCTTAAGGTGCGGGTGAAAAACGCGCGGGCCTATGACGTGTTTTACCAGTCGCTGATTTCCGAAGTGAAGGTGCACAACGTCACCGCGTTGCTGTCGATGGAGGAAATTAAATCCACCACGGCACTGCCGCTGTAAGGCACAGCTTTAGGTATTGGAGCGAGTGAAAAAGGCAGCCGATGCGGCTGCCTTTGACGTTAGTCGATCAGCTTGATCAATGCGTGGCGTTTCTTGCCTGCCGAAAGCTTGACCGGCGAGGCCAGCGCGCTCTCGTCCAGCATCAGCCCAGCGTTGGTCAAAGGCTGGTCGTCGATCTTGGCGCCACCGTCTGCGATCAGGCGCTTGGCCTCTTTGCCCGATTTTGTCAGGCCCGAGCGCACGATGGCTTGCACGATCGACAGACCGTCGCCCAGCTCGGCGCGGCTGATTTCGACGGTGGGCAGATCGTCACCCACGCCGCCCTTTTCGAACACCTCGCGGGCGGTCTGTTCGGCGGCGGCCGCAGCCTCGGCCCCGTGGCACAGGGTGGTGACGGCATTGGCCAGGATCGCTTTGGCCTCGTTGATTTCCGAGCCCTCAAGCGCGCCCAAGCGGTCACATTCCTCGACGTCGATCTCGGTATAGAGCTTCAGGAAGCGGCCCACGTCGGCGTCGGTGGTGTTGCGCCAGAACTGCCAGAATTCGTATGGGCTGCGCATTTCGGCGTTCAGCCAGACAGCTCCGTCCGCGGATTTGCCCATTTTCTTACCGTCCGAGGTGGTCAGCAGCGGCGAGGTCAGCCCGTAGATTTCGTTGTCCAGAACACGGCGGGTCAGGTCGATGCCGTTGACGATATTGCCCCACTGGTCTGAGCCGCCCATCTGCAGCAGACAGCCATAGCGGCGGTTCAGCTCAAGAAAATCATAGGCCTGCAGGATCATGTAGTTGAATTCGAGGAAGGACAGCGATTGTTCACGGTCCAGGCGCGATTTCACGGATTCAAAGCTCAGCATCCGGTTGACGCTGAAATGCCGCCCGATATCGCGCAGGAAATCCAGATAGTTCAGCTCGTCCAGCCATTCCGCGTTGTTCAGCATCAGCGCAGGGTTTTCGGCACGGTCATAGTCCAGATACTTGGCGAAAACCTGTTTGATGCCAGCGATGTTGTCGTCGATCTGGTCGGGCGTCAGCAGGGGGCGCTCATCGGCGCGGAACGACGGATCGCCCACCTTGGTGGTGCCGCCGCCCATCAGGGTGATCGGCTGGTGGCCGGTCTTTTGCAGCCAGCGCAGCATCATGATCTGGATCAGGCTACCCACGTGCAGCGATTTAGCGGTCGCGTCAAAGCCGATATAGGCGGGAACCACGCCCTTGCTCAGTGCCTCGTCAAGGCCCTGATAATCGGTGCAATCCGCGATAAAACCGCGTTGCATCATGACGTTCATGAAGTCCGATTTGGGGTGGTAGGTCATCGTGTCAGTTCCTATTGAGCGTTGCGCGGCTTTGTATAGTGTGCATTAGGGGCAAGCGAAACCGGTTTTCGGCAAGGTTGGGGCATGAAAGACGCAAAAGAGCATTGGGTATTGGGGACGATGTCGGGGACCTCGTTGGATGGGGTGGATGCGGCCATGGTGCTAACCGACGGCGAGCGTATCCTGGAATTCGGCGAAACCGCCTATCGCGCCTATACCAAGGACGAGCAATCCACGCTGCGTCAGGCCTTGGGGCAATGGCCGGGCGGGCCGGATGTGGCCAAGGCCGCGCGGCTGGTCGAGGATGCCCATATTTCGCTGATGCAGGGGTTCGAGGGCGTCCAGATGGCTGGATTTCACGGCCAGACCCTTGCGCATGATCCCGAAATGCGCGGGACGCATCAGGCCGGGGATGGCGCTCGTTTGGCGCAGGAATTGGGGGTGCCTGTCGTGTGGGACTTCCGCTCGTCCGATGTGCAGATGGGCGGGCAGGGCGCGCCGCTGGCTCCGTTCTTTCATTTTGCCTGTGCCAAGTGGATCGGCGCCACGCAGCCTTTGTGTTTTCTCAACCTGGGCGGGGTGGGGAATCTGACCTGGGTCGATCCGTCCAAGCCCGGCCCCGAAACCCCCGGCGCGCTGCTGGCCTTTGACACGGGGCCTGCCAACGCGCCGCTGAACGACCTGATGAGCCAGCGCCGCAGTCAGCCCTTCGACAAGGACGGTGCTTTGGCCGCCCAGGGTCAGGTGGTAGATGGCGCGCTCGAGCTGTTTCTGGATGACGCCTATTTCCGGCGTATGCCACCTAAGTCACTGGATCGCGATGCGTTCTCGGACATGCTGGATTTGGTGCGCGAACTGGATGATGCAGACGCTGCCGCCACCATGACCGGCATGGCCGCAACCGCCGTGATGCTGGCGATGGAGCATTGCCCCACCCCCCCAGCACGCGTGTTGGTGACGGGCGGTGGGCGGCATAACCCGGTGATGATGCAGATGCTGTCAGTTGGTCTTGATTGCCCGGTTCAGCCGGTCGAGGACGTGGGTCTGGACGGCGATATGTTAGAGGCGCAGGCGTTCGCGTATCTGGCCGCCCGTGTTGCGCGCGGGCTGCCGACCTCGTGCCCAACCACTACCGGGGTCAAGGCGCTGGTGGGCGGCGGAGAGATATCTATGCCGCAGGGCGATTAGGCCGAGCAGCTGGCCCCCCCCAATACGCAGAACTTGGCACAATGGGGATGGTTCAGCGGCACGTCCCGCTCGGCTTCCTCAAGGGTCTCGCCCAGTTCAAACTGGGGTTCATAGGCCAGCAGGGTGCAGGCCAGCACGGCAGGGCGGTCCGCCCCCTTGCGTTTGACCACCATCCGCGATGACGAGCACATCACCGCATCGGGCGATTTATCCAGAATGCCCCAACAGGCAGTGGTGATTTCGGGTACTTCGGCGCTCATGTCCATTTCGGGAAACAGGACCGTCTGGCCGGGGTTTGACGCGTCAATCTTATACCCGTTTGCCTGAAACAGGCGGGCATACCCCTCGCGCGCAGAGGCGTCGTTTTCGTGCCACAAGGCGCGGCCAGCAACGGCCATGGGGATGCCTTTATCGCGTAGAAAGTTCATACCTTTCAGGGTCTTGGAGAAACTTCCCGGTCCGCGCTCGGCATCATGGCGGGTCTCGTCCCAGTGATCCAATGAAACCCGCAGCGTCAGCTTGCCGGGGAATTCGGCGTTCAGCGCCACAAGCCCGGTCTGTACCGCGGGCCGCATCATCGGCAGCATCGCATTGGTCAGGATCAGCACTTCGTAACCAGCCTCCAGTGATCGACGGGCCATCTCGATCATCTCGGGGTTCATGAAGGGCTCGCCCCCGGTAAACCCGATCTCGCGCACGGGCCAGTTCCGGTCGCGTAGCTGAACCAAATAACCCTGCACCTCGTCCGCAGTCATATAGACCAGTGCGTCATTGGTCGGAGAGCTGTCGATATAACAATTGGCGCAGGTGATGTTGCACAGCGTGCCGGTATTGAACCACAGCGTTTCAGGGTGGGTCAGCGCGACGGTCGCACGTTGCTGCCCGTCGGCCGTGACAAGGGGATCACGGAACTTTCCGGCGTTGGCGATTTGCGTCTGGCTGTGCGTGTCCTTCATGGAACCCTCGTCTGGCTGTACGCGGGGTAGGCTAAAGCGCTCTGATCGAATAGAAAAGCACCCCTTTGCGCGCTGACGCCATTGTGAATGTCACACTGAGTGCTAGGATGAAGGCGCACTCTGAATTTTTTCACAGATCGTTTGTGCGGGTGGTTTGTTTGCGCTAGCGGTCGGTTACTTGATGCGCTCAGATAATCGCGTTTATGCGCAGAAAAGGGAAATAAGACAGGGATTTAGACAGGGAAAACGATGGTATCACGCATCATTCCAGTAGATCCGTTCGACCTTGTGGTCTTTGGCGGCACCGGCGATCTGGCGCGGCGTAAAATCTTGCCTGCCTTGTTCCGTCGATTCTGCGCCGGTCAGATGGAGCGCGGCACGCGCATCATTGGCGCAGCCCGCACAGAAATGGACGACGTGGCCTATCGCGCCTTCATCGCCGAGGCTCTGATCGAGTTTAACGAGGGCAAGGGCGGCTGCGAGCCTGGAAAAATCAAAGAATTCCAGAAAATCCTGTCCTACGTGACCTTGGACGCCCGGGGCGAGCTGGGCTGGTCTGAACTGTCCGAAAAAATGCATCCGGGCCGCGTGCGCGCCTTCTATTTCTCGGTCGGGCCAAGCCTGTTCGGCGATTTGGCGCTGCGTTTGCATCAATATGGGATGGCCGACAGCGACACGCGGATCGTGGTCGAAAAACCCTTTGGTCGCGACCTGGAAACCGCCCGGGCGCTAAACAAATCCCTGGCCGATCACTTTGACGAAAGCCAAATTTACCGGATCGATCACTATCTGGGCAAAGAGACCGTGCAGAACCTGATGGCGATCCGGTTTGGCAACATGCTGTTCGAGCCGCTTTGGAACAGCCAATACGTCGATCACATCCAGATCACCGTGGCCGAAACGGTGGGCGTTGGCGGGCGCGGGGACTATTATGATCGCTCGGGTGCGATGCGGGACATGGTGCAGAACCACCTGATGCAGCTTTTGTGCCTGATCGCGATGGAACCGCCCAGCCATTTCGACCCCGACGCGGTTCGTGACGAAAAGCTGAAAGTTATCAGAGCTTTGGGCGAGGTGGACCCCAAGGATATCGTGCGCGGTCAGTATTTGGCGGATGACGAAAAACCGGGCTATCTGGAGCATGTGGAAAACCCGCGCTCGCTGACAGAAAGCTTTATTGCACTGAAGCTGGACGTGGTGAACTGGCGCTGGTCAGGCACGCCCTTCTATTTGCGGACGGGCAAACGCCTGAAGTCTCGCACCAGCGAGATCGCGGTGGTTTTCAAAGAGACCCCGCACAACATTTTTGACGACGACAATGATCGGCACCGCAACATCCTGACCATCCGCCTTCAGCCGAACGAGGGCATCGATCTGGACGTGACCATCAAAGAACCGGGGCCGGGCGGCATGCGTCTGGTGGACGTACCGCTGGACATGACCTTCTCCGAGGCGTTGGGCCCGGAAGGCGAGGACATCCCCGATGCCTACGAGCGCCTGATCATGGACGTTGTGCGTGGCAACCAGACCCTGTTCATGCGCGGCGACGAGGTCGAGGCCGCCTGGGCATGGACCGATCCCTTGATTGCAGCCTGGGAAAAGGGGGCGACCAAGCCGATCCCTTATGACAGTGGCAGCTCGGGCCCCGAAGAGGCCTTGGCCCTGATGCACCGGGATGGGCGTAAATGGCGGGATTTACGCATATGAATCTGATCGAGTACCCCGACCGCGACCTGATGGCGATCGATCTGGCCCAAGCCCTGGCCGGAGAGCTGACAGTCGCGTTGATGCATCAGGATCGCGCCACGCTGGTGGTGCCCGGCGGGACAACTCCGGGGCCGGTATTCGATGCCTTATGCGCGGCCGATCTGGACTGGTCGCGGGTCGATGTGATGCTTAGCGACGAACGCTGGGTGCCGTTGGATCATGACCGGTCGAACACCCGGCTGCTGCGCGAACGGCTGCTGGTTGGTCCGGCGGCCAATGCGCATCTGCTGCCGCTTTATGCCCCTGCTGATCGGCCCGAGCTGGTATTGGGCCAGCTGGAGCAGGTAATCCGGCCTTACCTGCCGATCTCGGTTGCGCTGCTGGGGATGGGGGCCGATATGCACACGGCCTCGATTTTTCCGGGGGCCGATAAGCTGGCGCAAGCCCTGGCGCCCGACGCGCCCATCCTGGTGCCAATGCGCACCCGCGCCCAACCCGAGCCGCGCATTACCCTCAGCGCGCGCGTGCTTGCGGACGCGGTGTCGCTGCATGTGGTCGTCACCGGAGAGGAAAAGCGCGCGGTGTTGGAAAGGGCCCAGGGGCAGGATCCGCTAGATGCCCCGATCGCAGCGTTTCTGGATCGCGCCGTGGTGCATTGGGCTGCCTGAAAAGCGCCTAGGGAAGGATGTTCCCGATCGGCAAAAAACACCAAACGCAAACCACTCAACCACCGATCGGGAACGGGCAGGACGCAAAGCGCCTTGCCAGGTGCCTTTCGCTAGCAGGCGCGCTGATCCTAGGCTATTTACGTGCACGTCACTCAAGCAAATTTTCCTTAACGTGGCGTAACCTTGGGATGTCAAAGCCTGGATCGGCTAAAGTAAAGCCATCAAACTGAAATCCGGGCGAAACCGTACAACCGACAAGCGTAAATGCCCCGGTGCTGCGGGCCGATTGCCAGTGATGGGCAGGTACGATCAGCTGCGGTTGCTGACCTGATTCTAGCTGCGGTCCAAGGGCCAGGTCCTGCGCAGGCCCGGTGTCGGTTTCAGACAGGGACAAGATCAACGGCGCACCTGCGTAGTAATGCCAGATCTCAGCTGCGTCGACACGGTGCCAATGGCTGTGCTCGTGCTGTTGCAGCAGGAAATAGATCGATGTCCCCGCAGCGCGCCCGTCACCCTCGGCGACCCATGTCTGGCGATAATGCCCGCCTTCGGGGTGGGGCTGCAGTCGCAGCTGATCGATGATCTGCTGGGCGGTCAGTTGGGTCATGGTGGGCTCCTGATTGGTCTTCAGGGAGCCTATTACGCGCAGGGCCCGGCGGCCAGATGCGCGCGGTGAAACAGGGGCCCAAGCAGCCCCTGTTTCCTGACTTGCATGTTTCTGATCAGGCCTCGGCCTCTGCGGAGCCGGTCAAAACCCCGGCCAGTTTTTCAGAGACAAAGCCGAAGATGTTGCCCAGCACCAGCGAGACAAGCACCATTCCTGCAGCCGAACCCAGGGCGGCGGGCTCGGTCAGGGCGACGCCGGTCAGCAGGCAGAAAGCCGCGGTCGAGGCATAGCCGTAAACAGCCGCCGGGATCGTAGCCAGCGCGGGCAGATGTGCCCCAAGCACCAGTACGACGACCGATACACCCACGATGACCGAAGCCATCTCGACGCCGCCGCCGATGGTGCCGACCATGAACAGTGCAAGCGCCGCGACAACGACGCCCCAAGCATGGTTGATGGCCGATTTGACGACGCCATCGGTGCCGCCTCCGGTGTGATAAAAGCTGCCCCAGCCGATGAACAGCGCCCAGACAGACAGGCCATAAGGCGTGCCAAGGCACAGCCAGGTTGCGACCGCGGCCAGCACGCCGATCGAGATCGCCAAAGCGTTGATGAGATTCATGTTTTCCTCCCGTTAAGTCAGTTCCACCCGGCCAATTTTTCCAAGCGCAGCCGGATGTGGAGGAACCATAGGGGGGCGCCCGCTGCCCTGCGAATGCGACCTTTGTTTATACGACCACAAAGGGGGTGACTTTTTCGGAAAATTATTAACCACTTGAAAATACGATGTTTTCAAGAGTTATCTCAAGGGTGTGACGCGCAGAGTGCGACAAGGGGGCTGTGACCATTTGGTCGTACGACCCTGCGAATTAGGCGTCTAACAGCCGACAAAACCCATCTCGATCAGCTGCGCGCCGGTCAGATAATAATAGCCTTTGTGCAGATGTCGGCCGGTCTTCAGGTACCAATTCGCCAGATAACGGGGATAGTGCGCGGCTATCACATGAGACCAATACTCGAACGCTTTGGGCGACAAGGGGCGTCCATGATCAGTGGGCGCATGAAACCCAAACCGGGTTTGGGGGTCGACGCAAATATTCTTGGCCCCCAGGAACATGGTGCAGCTGGACAGGCACACACGTCCTCGGATCTGGATGCGAGTGCCTTTGGCGGTCAGTTCAGCGATTTCGGTCAGACGAGCTGAGACCAGACCACCCCGATCGTTCATGACCACGTAATCTTTGGGTTGAGCCGCACGGGCCTGGTATCTGTCCGGCCCGGATGAGGCTGACAGCAAGGCCAGCGTCACCGACAGGCACAATCCGGCCCGGAAAATTCGTCTGATAATTGCATTCGTTCCATCAAACATAGCTCCACCGGCCAGCGCCTTCATGCAGGCGCCCTCTCTTTTTAGGATAATTAAAAAGTTGGTAGTGATATCTAAGGTAGCATCAATTTGAGGTCACAAAAAGATCGGCGCAGATGTATGTTTAATTGAGTTCTTATGATGGCGGTAACGACATACTCGACGGGCTTTTGAATGAAAGCCGGCTTTTTCACGACAAAAAAACGGCCCGCCTAAGGCGAGCCGTTTCAATCTAGGGCCGAATCGGTCTGATTACTTCAGGATCGAACGCCCCGCGTATTCCGCGGTTTCGCCCAGCACTTCCTCGATTCGGATCAACTGGTTGTATTTCGCGAGCCGGTCCGAGCGTGCCAGCGATCCGGTTTTGATCTGGCCACAGTTGGTAGCCACGGCCAGGTCGGCGATGGTGGCGTCCTCGGTTTCGCCCGAGCGGTGGCTCATCACGTTGGTGTAGCGCGCACGGTGGGCCATATCGACGGCCTTCAGCGTTTCGGTCAGCGATCCGATCTGGTTCACTTTCACCAGCATCGAGTTGGCAACACCCTGCGCGATGCCATCGGCCAGACGCACGGGGTTGGTCACGAACAGATCGTCGCCCACCAGCTGCACCTTGTCGCCGATCTTGTCGGTCAGGATTTTCCAGCCTTCCCAGTCGTCTTCGCTCATGCCGTCCTCGATCGAGATGATCGGGTAATCGGCACACAGCTGAGCCAGGTATTCGGCGTTTTCTTCCGAGGTCAGCGATTTACCTTCGCCGACCATCTCGTATTTGCCGTCCTTGTAGTATTCGGTCGAGGCGCAATCCAGCGCCAGATAGATGTCTTCGCCGGGCTTATAGCCGGCTTTCTCGATCGAGGTCAGGATCAGGTCCAGCGCGGCGCGGGTCGATTCCAGATTGGGGGCAAAGCCGCCCTCGTCACCCAGGCCGGTGTTGTGGCCGGCGGCGGTCAGTTCTTTTTTCAGGGTGTGGAACACTTCCGAGCCCATGCGCACGGCTTCGCGGATATTCGCGGCCGAAACGGGCATGATCATGAATTCCTGGATGTCGATGGGGTTATCAGCATGTTCGCCGCCATTGATGATGTTCATCATCGGAACCGGCAGAACACGGGCCGAGGTGCCGCCGACATAGCGGAACAGCGGCTGCGCGGTGAAGTCGGCAGCAGCCTTGGCGCAGGCCATGGACACGCCCAGAATGGCGTTGGCGCCCAGGCGGGCCTTGTTCGGGGTGCCGTCCAGTTCGATCATGGCCGCGTCGATGGCAACCTGTTCGGTCACGTCAAATCCGACCAGAGCTTCGGCGATTTCGCCATTCACGGCAGCGACCGCTTCCAGCACGCCTTTGCCCATGTAGCGCGATTTGTCGCCGTCACGCTTTTCCACGGCTTCATGCGCGCCGGTCGATGCGCCCGAGGGCACGGCCGCGCGGCCCAGGGTGCCGTCTTCCAGGATCACGTCCACCTCAACAGTGGGATTGCCGCGGCTGTCCAGAATTTCGCGCGCGTGGATGTCGATAATGATGCTCATTGGGTCGGTTCCCTTTTGAAAAAGCCGTTTGAGCGCGCTTTTAGAGTGCCTTGCCCCGGGTGAAAAGAGCCAAGCACCCATTTTGCGTTAACGAAGGGCGATTGCCGGGCATTATCTGCGGGAACGGGCCGAAAGTCGGCGTTCCCGAAGCACCGCATACAGCCCCGAGCCGATGATCAGCCCGGATCCGACATAGGTCCACAGGTCGGGCCGTTCTGCGAAAACCACCATCCCCAGCAACATCGAGAAGATCAGGCGCGTATACCGGAATGGTGTGATAACCGAAGCATCTCCCGTCCGCGTGGCGATTACGATCGCATAATAGCCCAGCACGCCAAACACGACCGCCCCCAGAACCTGGCCTGATTGGGCCGCGTTCAGCCCCTGCGGTGCGGCCGGACCCAACAAGATTAGCGCGGCGCCCACGATGACCAGTGCGCCGAACCCGTGAAAGCTGACCACCACAGAAGACATGTCCCGCGGCAGTCGGCGCGAGACCAGATCGCGCGTGGCAATCGCCGCGACAGTGCCCAGAACAAGCAGGGTACTGGGCTGGAAGCCCTCAAGCCCCGGGCGAATGATCACCAGAACCCCGGCAAAACCCACCAGGATGGCCGCCCAACGCCGCCAGCCGACCTTTTCGGACAGAAACAGCGCGGCGCCCAGTGTGATGGCCAGAGGCGTGGCCTGGAACAACGCGGCCACCGTGGACATGTCCGTGTTCGACAGAGCGGTGACGAAAAAGAACGCTGCGAACCCTTCCGAGACGGTGCGCAGCAACAGCATGGGGCTGCGCAACAATGGGGTAAACAGCGCTTGGGATTGGTACAGCGCGGCCGCCGCGAAACACAGCGCGCCGCCAAGGCCCAGCATGAACATCACTTGTCCGACGCTTAGCCCCGTGGTCAGGGCTTTGACGAACATGTCCTCGGTCGCGAAAGCGGCCATCGACAGGATGATCAGCGCGATCCCACGCAAATTGTTCATTGAGTTTCCCTTCACCTGTCCACCCCCTGTAGAGCGGCGCGGCACAGAGGTAAAGATGGGGGCTTTGTGCCGTCAGGTCAGGCCAAGGGCGGCGTCCGTGGCCGTCCCGGCCCACTTGTCCCTTGGCGGCATGGGGCGTTCAGGCCAGTCAGGCTGAAACACAAAGCTGGACAGCTTGCGGCCGGGCAGCAGCGCCCCGTTTCCAGCCCCCAGCGCATAGTCATAGTAAAGCTTGACGATCTTGTCATAGCTGACCTGCTGCGCGGCCGGATGAACGATACATGCGTCGTGCCATTGCTTGACGCGGGCATATTCGGGCGTGTCCGGGATCTGGAAATCCTCGTAATAGTCCAGAAACCAGAAACGCATGAACATCGGGGTAAAGACAGCCTCGGCCATGCCGAACGTGTCGAACAGAAAGGGACCGTTGGGGGCATGGTGCGACAGGAAATCATTCAGCTGCGCGTAAAGCCCCAGCATCTTGTCGCGGTGTTCGGCCTGTTTGACCTTGGCCTGGTTCATCACGTAGAGATAGCCCGCCATGGTAAACGGGCCCTCTTGGGCGATCAGCATGTTTTCGACGGCGCGTTCATACGGATCGGTGCGCGCAACGGGCGGGGAGGGGAAGCGGTCCTCGAAATACTTCAGGATGACCAGGGATTCCTTGACGATCTTGCCATCTTCGGTTTCCAGCACGGGCAGGGCGGTGGTGCCGCGCGTCTTGGCCAGCAGCTCGGGATCGCGCGGTTTGGTAATGTCGACGATGCGGAATTCTACGGCACCCGTCATCCCTTTGAGTGCCAAGAGGATCTCGACGCGCTGAGAAAACGGACAGACAGGGATGTGATAGATGATCGGCTTGGACATTCGGGGCTCCTTTTCGCGAAATTTAGCCTAGTGCATCGCCCCGGTCTGGCAAGCACCCTCAGCGCTTTTTGATCGGAACTCCGTAGAGTTCCAATTTGTGGCCCTTCAGCGTGTAGCCCAGCTTTTGCGCGATTTTTTCCTGCAGGGCCTCGATCTCGGGGTCGCAGAATTCGATGACCTGGCCGGTGGTCATGTCGATCAGGTGGTCGTGGTGGTCGCGCTCGGCGTCTTCATAGCGGGCGCGGCCGTCGCCGAACTCCAGCTTTTCCAGGATACCGGCCTCTTCGAACAGTTTCACAGTGCGATAGACCGTCGCCAGCGAGATCCCGGAATCAAGGGCTGACGCGCGCGCATACAGTTCCTCTACGTCGGGGTGATCGTCCGATTCCTCCAAAACAGCCGCAATGGTCCGGCGTTGGCCGGTCATACGCAGGCCTATGGCCTCGCAACGGGTGGTGATCGTATCGGTCATGAAAAGGCGGGTCCTCTTTTTATGACCTGTTTAATGGTTGCGCACGGTCATTTCCAGACGGATTTCATCGGGTGTCTTGACTTTGTAGGTATCAAATATATCTTATATCCAAATTCGCAACCACCCAAAAGGAGCGTTGCCATGGTCGGCGTGCCGAAAACCAATGCGATTTCCATTCGTGACCTGAAGCCGTCGGACGGCGGGCTGGATATGGTGCGCCTGTCGCTTGGGGATGTAACACCGCTGCAGCCCTTGCATCTGGATGGCGGGCAGCGCGCGGAAATGCAGCTGCAGGACGGGCAGGTGGTGATGCTGGCGAACGAGGGAGTGGATCAGCGGCTGTTCGAACTGCTTCAACGCGTAATGCGCCAGGGCGAGGCGCTTTTGCAGACCCGCAGCGACGCAACGATCGACAAGCTGGTCGAGGCCGCGCTGGACCTGGTGCCCCCCAAACCGGCCGAGCTGCGCTTGCAGGATGCGGTGGCGCGTTTCCGCTCGAAATTTTTGCAATCCGAGCCGTGCTATGTCAGCGCTGATCTGCATCGCCTTAGCGGCAGCACGGGGCGGAACCTGTCGCAGGTCGCGGCGCGGATGAAGACCAAGGGGCAGGTGTTTGCCGTCCGGCAGGGCGACAAGGATTTGTTCCCCGCGTTTCAGTTTGACGCGCAAGGCAAGCCCTGGCCCATCATGGCCAAGGTTCTGGCCGCGTTTCCCGACCGAATGACCCCGTGGGACATCGCCGGCTGGTTCGTGCGGCGCAACATGGATCTGGGCGGGGCGGCTCCGCGCGATTTGCTGGCCGAAGGGGATGCTCGTGTGATCGCCGCCGCAGCGCAGGCCGGGGAAGGGCCCGTTGGCTGAGCGCGGCGCGCTTGCAAGCGCCTCGTTCGAAAATTGGCCAGCCGGGACACCCTTGATCCGCATTCACGCCAGCAGCTTTCACGCAACCCAGTTCAACCCCTGCATGGGGGATCCAACGCGCTTTGCCCCGGTGCGGGTCAAGGGCACGTGTGTGCCAACGCTTTATGGGGCTGAAACCCTGCGGGCCGCGCTGGCCGAGACGGTTCTGCATGATCTGGATGTGGCCGATCCCTTTGCCTCGGTTCCGCAGTGGAAGCTGACCGACCGTAGTCTCAGCAGTGTTGTCGCGACCCGTCCGTTGAAACTGATCAAGCTCTATCGGATGGAACTGGGCAAGATGGGCCGCAAGCACGCCGAGCATTTCGCATTTGACCGTGCCGGATACGCCCTGTGCCAGACTTTGGCGGCCGAGCTGTATCAGGAACATGCAGACGCGGACGGATTGATCTGGATGTCCGTGCGCGACGATACCAAACGCGCTTGTCTGTTGTTTGAGGATCGCGCCGGGGCTGCCCTGACGCCTCAAACCGAGGAACCGCTTGCCCGCAAAGGCCCCGCGCTGAACGCTGTATTGGCGCAGCTGGATGAGCTTGGTATCGGGGTCAGCTAGCGATAAACCTTGACTTTGTGCGCCCATACCCCCATTTGGGCGTCAAGCGGTGCCCTCTGCCGCGTGAGCAGGGGCAATGCAGGCAATAGGCCTGCGCCATGGGGCACCACCCAATGATTTCCCAAAATCACGCGTGGGATTGGCTGTCAGCAACCGGCGGGTACGAGACCCTCGGAGAGCGCTGTCGGCAACCACCGAAAAAGGCGGACGGCTGTCCGCCTGATATGTGCTTTGCATGTTGCAAAGCCGAAAGGACTATTTGTGAACCAATTCGAAATGATGGGCATCTCGCCCAAGCTGGCTGCCCGGATCGAGGCATTGGGCCTGAAAGAACCGACGCCCATCCAACAACGCGCTATTCCCCTGGCGCTTGAAGGCCGTGACGTAATGGGCCTGGCTCAGACCGGTACCGGAAAAACGGCGGCCTTTGGCCTGCCGCTGGTTGAAATGCTGGCTGGTCTGGGCAAGCCCGAACCCAAATCGGTGCGCGGGCTGATCCTGGCCCCCACCCGCGAGCTGGCCAGACAGATCAGCGATACGCTGCGCGATTTTGTCGACGGCACCCCGATGAAAGTGACCCTGGTCGTCGGCGGCGCCTCGATCAACTCGCAAAGCAAACGGCTTGAGCGCGGTACCGACCTGCTGGTCGCGACGCCGGGCCGTCTGATTGACCTGATGGACCGGAAGGCCCTGCGCCTTGACCAGGCTAAGTTCCTGGTGCTGGACGAGGCCGACCAGATGCTGGACCTGGGCTTTATCCATGCTCTGCGCCAGATCGCGCAGTTCCTGCCCAAGGAACGCCACACCATGCTGTTTTCGGCCACCATGCCCAAACAGATGTCCGAGATCGCCGACACTTATCTGAAGAACCCTCAGCGCGTGCAGGTGAACCCTCCGGGTAAGGCTGCAGATAAGATCGACCAGTCGATCCACTTCATCGCCAAGGCCGAAAAAACCAACCTTCTGAAGGAATTGCTGGGCGAACATAAAGATGAGCTGTCGGTCGTCTTTGGCCGCACCAAGCACGGTATGGAACGTCTGGCGCGCACGCTGGAAAAAGCCGGTTTCTCGGTTGTGGCCGTGCACGGCAACAAAAGCCAGGGCCAGCGGGAACGCGCGATTGCGGCTGTGCGCTCGGGTCAAGCCAAGATCCTGGTGGCCACCGATGTGGCTGCGCGCGGGCTGGATATTCCGGCGGTGCGTCACGTTTATAACTACGAGCTGCCGAACGTGCCGGAAAACTATATCCACCGGATCGGCCGGACAGCGCGCGCTGGCCGGGACGGCAAGGCGATTGCCTTTTGTGCCCCCGACGAAATGGGCCAGCTGAAAGACATTCAGAAGGTGATGAAACTGACCATCCCCGTGGCCTCGGGCCGTCCGTGGGAACCGGCCGAACCGCAGAAGAAATCCGGCGGTGGGCGTCCCGGCGGCGGCGGCAATCGTCGTCGCGGTGGCAAACCCGGTGGAAACGCTGGCGGCAATGCTGCCGGAAACGCAGGCGGAAAGCCGTTCCGGGGACGTCGCAGTGGTGGACCCAAGCGCAGCAACCGCGCTGCTTGATCAGTGAACTCGGGAAACGGGGCAGGGGAAACCTTGCCCCGTTTTTCTTTGGCTTGGCTCAGACCAGCTCGGGTTCGCGGCCGACCTTGGCGGCCAGTTTGCCCACGCTCAGCCCCTGCACAATGATCGAGAAGACCACCACCACATAGGTCGCCGTCAGTATCAGCGGTTTCCATTCATTGTCAGGCAGGGCCAGGGCCAGCGCGACCGAGATACCGCCCTTCAGCCCGCCCCAGGTCATGATCGGAATAACGCCCGGCCCGAACTGGCGCGGCCCGCCCAGCAAAAGGACCGGCACAGCCACGGCGGCCAGACGCGCCACCAAGGCCAGCGCGATGGCCAGCACTCCGGCTGTCAGATACGAGGCATCAAAGGCGACCGCGAACACCTCGAAGCCGATCAGGAGGAACAGCACGGCGTTCAGGATCTCGTCCACCAGCTCCCAGAAGGCATCAACGTATTTGCGGGTTTCCTCGGACATGCCGTGCTTGGTGCCGATGTCGCCGATCAGAAGGCCGGCGCAAACGGCCATGATCGGGGCCGAGACATGCAGCCAGACCGCCAGTTCGTACCCGCCAAAGGCCAAGCCCAGGGTCAGCAGCACCTCAAGGGGGTAGTCATCAATCCGGCGCATCACCTGGAAAACCAACCAGCCCAGCACGATGCCCAGTACAGCGCCCCCCGCGGCCTCTTGCACGAACAGCGTCACCACGAATTCAGCGTCGGGCGCGTGCTCGCCGTGGCCGCCCATCGCCGGAAAGGCAATGGCGACCAGCACCAGATAAACCACATAGCCCACACCGTCATTGAACAGGGATTCACCGGCAATCTTGGTCTCGAGCGATTTGCGCAGGCTGGCCCCGCGCAGAACGCCCATCACCGCCACCGGATCGGTGGGCGAGATCAACGAGCCAAACACCAGCGCCACCATCAGCGGCATCCCGGTGATCCAGCTGAAGCCCACACCGACGATCGCGGTGGACAGACCCACCCCCAACGTGGCCATCAGCACGACCACTTTCCACTGCGCCCGCAGGTCCGACAACTTGACGTGCAGCGCTCCGGCGAACAGCAACAGACCCAGCATGCCCTCAAGCAGTGCATCCGAGAAGTCGATACCCAGGATCACGTCCCGGGCGGTGGTGGCCATACCAAGGCCGGGCAGGAACAGGTCCATCACCAGCACCACGATCGACGCTAAAAGCGAGACAACAAGGATACCGATCGCCGAGGGCAGTTTCAGGAACAGATAGTTAATGGCACCGAAAGCGCCCGCCAGAACGATCAAAAGCGATGTGATTTGCAGGAAATTCATTTTGGACCCGGATAAATAGAGACTGGTTTTCCTTGGCCTAGCACGCCAAAGGGCGGCGGGACAGGGTCAGTGGGGACAAAGATCCATCCAAACGGGCAGATGATCGCTGGCGACGCGGGCCGGTTGTGCGACATGCACGCCGGTCGCTTCAGCGCGCAGCTCGGGCGAGATCGCGAACCGATCCAGCGGCGCCACGGGCCGAGGCGCGGGAAAGCTGGGCCGGGCCGGCACAAAGCTTTGCCCTTGCAGCAGCGTGTCCATCGGTCGGTCCGAACCCCATTCGTTGAAATCCCCGGCGATCAGTGTGGGCATGGGCGGCAGATCGGCCAGCGCCCGCGCGATGGCAGCGACCTGCAGCAGGCGAAAGCGCCGGATCAGCCCAAGATGCACACCGATCACCCGCAGCGGGCCAATCGTTGTGTCCAGATCGGCGCGGATTGCGCCTCGCGGCTCCAGTCCCGGCAGCTCCAGGTGCGAGGTGCGCAGCAGCCCCACACCCGGCCGCACCAGCATCGCGTTACCGTGCCAGCCAAGCGAGCCTCCGGGCTGGCCAAAAGGAAGGATGCTCCAACCGTCATCCTCGATCATTTCATGGGGCAGGGCGGCGGGACGTGGCGGCAAGCGCTTGTCTGCCTCTTGCAGCACCACGACCTGCGCGCCCAGGTCTGCGATTACACTAAGCGAGCGATCTGGACGCCGCCTCAGGTCCATCCCGACGCATTTTTGAAGGTTATAGCTTGCAATGCGGATGCTGGGTGCTCTCATATTGGGAATACAGCACGCAAAAAAGGGGAAGTCACGAGGTGTTCGGCGAACAGGCATGGCTGACACGGATTATCTGGGTCCTGCTGCTGGCTTTGGCGGCATGGGCGTTGTTGACCTTTCGGTGGTCGCTGGCATTCGTGGCGCTGATGACGCTGGCCCTGTCCATGGCGCCGGTGCTGTTGGCGCGCTGGGTTCAGGTTACGGTGCCTCCGGGCTTTGTCGCAGCGATCGTCCTGTTTCTTTCGGGGACGTTGTTCCTTGGGGAAAGCTTTGATTTCTATAACCGGTTCTGGTGGTGGGACATCGCGATGCATGGCGGCAGCGCGGTGGGCTTTGGCCTGATTGGCTTTGTCCTGATATTCATGATGTTCCAGGGTGACCGCTTTGCTGCTCCGCATGTCGTTATCGCGTTCTTCGCCTTCTGCTTTGCCATGACCGTTGGCGCCATGTGGGAAATTTTCGAGTTTGTAATGGACCAGCTGTTTGGCCTGAATATGCAAAAATCAGGCCTGCTGGACACGATGGGGGACCTAATCGTCGACACCGCCGGCGCGCTGTTCGGCGCGGCCTGCGGCTGGCTGTACCTCAAGGGGCAGGATTACGGCGGGCCGGTGCGCATGATCGACGATTTCGTGAAACGTAACCCTCGCTTCTTCCGTCGCCATCGTCCACACAAAGACGATTGACCGCGACCGGGCTGGGCGTTCTTCTGCCCGGATGGAACGAAAAGACAGAATCGATACCTTCGGAGCCACCTCGTTGGTTGTCTTCAGCCTGCTGCTGGCGATCAACCAGGTGATCGTGAAGCTGGGAAATGCCGGGTTTCAGCCGGTGTTCATGGCGGGCGTGCGATCGGCCGGGGCGTTGTTGGTTCTGCTGCTGTGGATGAAACTGCGCGGCATACCTCTGACCATACGCAAAGGCACGGTATGGCCCGGTCTTCTGCTGGGCGCGCTGTTCGCCGAGGAGTTCATCGCTCTTTTCTGGGCGTTGGATCACACTACGGTCTCGCGCGCTTCGTTGCTGTTTTACACCATGCCGGTCATTCTTTCGATCGCTGCGCATTTCCTGCTGCCGGGCGAGCGCCTGACCAGAATGCGCGCCCTGGGGTTAGGGTGCGCCATCGCCGGGGTGGCGCTGGTGCTTTCGGGTCGGCCGGGGGGCGGTCAGGCCAGCCTGGCCGGAGATCTGGCCGCCCTTGCAGGCGCCGCTGGTTGGGCCGGAATCGCGCTGACCTTGCGGTTGACCTCGTTGTCCAAAGACCGCGCCGAGATACAGCTGTTCTGGCAGCTGTTCGGTTCGGCTGTGTTGCTTTTGCTGGCCGCCCCGCTGTTCGGCCCGTTTCTGCGCGAGCCCACGCTATGGCACATGGCGGGCATGGTTTATCAGATCGTGGTCGTGGCCAGCTTCGGGTTTTTGTTCTGGGTGTTCCTGCTTAGCATCTACCCGGCTTCTGGCGTTGCCAGTTTTGCCTTTTTAACCCCCGTTCTGGGGGTCGGGTTGGGCTGGCTTTTGCTGGGCGAAGAGCTGGGCCTTAACGTGATCGCTGCGCTGGTGCTGGTGGCGCTGGGGATCGTGTT
Organism: Thalassovita sp.; assembly: GCF_965218685.1. GTDB lineage: Bacteria > Pseudomonadota > Alphaproteobacteria > Rhodobacterales > Rhodobacteraceae > Thalassobius. Next base: position 2,297,027 of record NZ_OZ244657.1, read on the forward strand.
GATCAACCGGCGTTAGACGCTTCAGGTGCCGCAGAACGTTTGTTTGACCTCTTCGCCAGGCTTGGGCGGATGGGTGAGATCCGCGAATGTCGCATCATCGGTGAACGGATGTGCCAGACTGGCCATGAGCCTTTGGAACGGCGCCATATCGCCCTCTTCGGCGGCTTGGATCATCTGCTCGACCCGGTGATTGCGCGGAATGCGGGCCGGGTTCACCGATTGCATCAGACCATACGGATCCGTTTCGGCCGCGATGCGCGCGCGCCAAACAGGTTCCCAGCTGTCAAAGGCGGCGGGGTCAGTGAACTGATCGCGCGGGGCGCTGTCTGTTGCCAGAGCGCGGAACGTGTTGGTGAAATCTGCTTGGTTTTCGGACATGGTGCTTAGCAGGCTGGTGATCAGGGCCTCGTCTTCGGCCGTTGCCTGCGACAGGCCGATTTTTTGCCCGAACGCCTGCCGCCATGCGGATTTGACCTGGCCGGCCATGCCGTGGATGGCGGTCGTGAAATCTCGTACGGCCTCGTCACTATCGGGCATCAGTGGCACCAGCGCGCTTGCCAGCTGAGCCATGTTCCAGGCAATTATATTTGCTTGGTTATCATAGGCATAGCGCCCCTGACGATCGATCGAGGAATAGACGGTGACCGGGTGGTATGTGTCCATATAGGCGGCGGGGCCGTAATCAATGGTCTCGCCCGAGATCGAGGTGTTGTCGGTGTTCATAACCCCGTGGATGAAGCCGATCGACAGCCATCTGGTGACCAGATCGACCTGGCGTGCGATGACCTGCTGCAGGAACTCCAACGGGGTTTGCGCGTCCGGATAGTGACGGTCGCGGGCGTGTTCGTACAGGGTGCGCAGCGACGTATAGTCCTGCCGTGCCGAGAAATACTGAAAAGTGCCCACGCGGACGTGGCTGGCGGCAACGCGGGTCAGGATGGCGCCGGGCAGGCCGCGCTCGCGCTGGATACGCTCGCCGGTCGCTACCGCCGCCAGCGCGCGGGTGGTCGGGATGCCCAAAGCATGCATCGCCTCGGACAAGACGTATTCGCGCAAAACCGGACCTAGCCAAGCGCGCCCGTCTCCATTGCGGCTGAAGGGGGTACGGCCCGAGCCCTTAAGCTGAATATCGCGGCGGTTCCCGTGGGTATCGATCACCTCGCCCAGCAGGATCGCGCGCCCATCACCCAGCTGAGGAGAGAACCCGCCGAACTGGTGCCCCGCATAAGCCTGCGCCAGCGGCTCGGCCCCATCCGGTAGCGTATTGCCCGCAAAGACCTGCGCCATCACCGCATCGGTGTCGGGGATGATGCCCAGATCGGCCGCCAACGCTTTATTGAAAGCCAGTAATGTCGGCGCCGACACCGGATCGGGCGCCAGTCGGGCATAGAACTTCGGGGGCAGGGCGGCATAGCTGTTCTGGAACGGAATGATCATGGACATGCAGATAAGGCAGGGGGCGCGAAGGACAAGCCTAGCTGCGCCGTGTCATCAGGACATATTCTTCGCGCGCAGCAAAACGCAGCTTTTCATAGAACCGGCGGGTTTTTCCATCGTCCTTGCGGACCTCAAGATGCAGGGCGCGCATCCCCGCTTCGGACAGGGCTTTGGCCAGTTGGTTCAGCACCTCCGAGCCGATGCCACGACCGCGCACGCCGGGGCGGACATAAAGTTCGTCCACAAAGCCGTCCATACCGCCAAATTCGACCGACCAGCCGAAACAGATGACCACATAGCCAATCGGCGCGCGCTGCGGCCCCATCAGGTAAGCAACCCCATGAGGTGACCCCTCTAGCAGCGGAGTGATCCCGGCCATGCGGTCGGGCTCGGTTGATTGGAGGCCCATTTCAGCGTGAAAAGCGGCGACAAGGGGTAACAGGCGTTCGGCGTCCTGCGGTCGGGCCATATGCAATGCGGTCACAGGCGGGCCAACCTTTCGGTCAGAAGGGCAAAGAACCCGTCAGCGTCAATGTCCCCCATGAACAGCGCATTGGGTTCACGGCCTGAAACCCGCCACCAGTCTGCGACGGTCATGCCCATGGTCAGCTCGGACGTGGTTTCGATCTCGACATTGATATGACGTCCTGAAAACAGCTCGGGCTTTACCAGATAGGCGGTAACGCAGGGGTCATGCAAAGGCGCGCCCAGACTGCCGTATTTTTCCTTGTCGAAACGCTCGAAAAAGTCGGTCATCTGAGCGACCGCCACGCCGACGGGGGTGTTCAGATCGCGAAAGGCATCGTTGCGGGGTTTGGTGACCAGCGCCTTATGCGTCACGTCCAGCGGCATCACCGTGATCTGCACGCCCGAGCGGAAAACGATCCGCGCGGCCTGAGGGTCCACGTAGATGTTGAATTCCGCGGTGGGCGTGATGTTTCCCACCTCGAAATAGGCGCCGCCCATCAGCACGATCTCGCGCAGGCGGGTGACGATATCGGGGGCTTTCTCAAAGGCCATGGCGATATTTGTCAGTGGCCCCAGAGGGCACAGCGTGACCGAGCCAGCTGGCTCCCGGCGCAGGGTGTCGATGATGAAATCCACCCCGTGTTGCGGCTGCAAGGGCATTTGCGGGTCGGGCAACACGGGTCCGTCCAGACCGGTTTTGCCATGCACATGCTCAGCGGTGACCAGATCGCGCCCCAAAGGACGATCACAGCCAGCATATACCGGCACATCCGGCCGTCCGGCCAGTTCGCAGACTTTGCGGGCGTTCAGGGCCGTCAGCTCCAGCGGGACGTTGCCCGCGACGGCGGTGATGCCCAGAACCTCGATCTCTTCGGGGCTGGCCAGTGCCAGCAGGATAGCGACCGCATCGTCCTGTCCGGGGTCAGTATCGATGATGATGCGATGCTTGGTCATGGGCGCTCCTTGGGTTGGGGCGACCCTGCTATAGCGCTGCTCGGTTGTCCAGTCTGGGCCGGTGTTTGAGCGGGGCGCCGCTGCAATAAAAAAGGCGCCCCCGTTGCCAGGGGCGCCCGTTGTTCGGATGCTGGCCGGATCAGCCGTCGAAATCGACCTGCTCGATCAGTTTGAGGGCAGCCGGACGCAGCTTGGCCAGCTCCATCAGGTTGACGTCGTCAGCGGTGAAGCTGCCCCAGCTTTGCACCAGATTGTCCGCAGGAGTGTTGGGCGCAATCGGGTATTCAAAGTTCGCGGTCGCATAGATCTGCTGAGCGGAGGGTGAAGTCAGAAACTCCATCAGTTTCAGCGCGTTATCTTCATTCGGTGCGTGTTTGGTCATCGCCACGCCCGAGATGTTCACATGTGCGCCGCCGTTGTCGAAGGTCGGGAACACCACGTTGACCGAGTTGGCCCAGGCCTGTTGTTCTTCGTCCTTCAGCATCTTGCCCATGTAGTAGGTGTTGCCGATGGCGATGTCGCATTCACCGGCCCAGATCGCCTTGACCTGCGCGCGGTCGTTGCCTTGCGGTTTGCGGGCCAGGTTGGCTTTGACGCCTTCCAGCCAGGTCTTGGTGCCGTCCTCGCCCAGGTGATGCAGTACTGCGGCGGTCAGGGCGACGTTATAGGCATGGGTGCCCGAGCGGGTGCAGATGCGACCCTGCCACTTGGGGTCGGCCAGATCCTCATAGGTGGTCACTTCGCCGGGCGCGACGCGATCCTTGCTGGCATAGACGATACGGGCGCGGGTGGTCAGACCCCACCAGTGGCCTTCGGGGTCGTGATAGGCAGCAGGGACGTTGGCATCCAGAACTTCGGATTGCACGGGCTGGGTCAGCCCGGCCTCGACCACGGCGCTCAGACGCGAGATGTCGACGGTCAGAACCAGATCGGCCGGCGAGCGTTTGCCCTCGGCTTGCAGACGTTCGACCATGCCCTTGGCCAGATAGGCCACGTTGACCTTGATCCCGGTTTCGGCGGTGAAGGCATCGGTCAGCGGCTTGATCAGCTCGGGTTGACGGTAGGAATAGACGTTGACTTGCTCGGCCGCCATGGCAGGGGCGGCGGTCAGGGCCACCAGGGCGCTGGCGACAAGAGTTTTGGCTTTGACGAACATTTTGTCCTCGGGTGTTGGCACGTTATCTGGGGTGCGTTTAACTCGACAAAATTACTCAGGTCAATACCTGATTAAAAAAATCGGCTTATTGCGGTGTTCAGCGCTGCTCGGCTTTCACGGCATCCCACAGGGCATCCATTTCCTCGAGGTCTGAATCCTCGGGGCGTTTTCCTATCTTGGAAAGTTTTTCTTCAACGCCTTGAAACCGCTTGATGAATTTTGCGTTCGCCGCGCGCAATGCGGCTTCGGGCTCGACCCCCAGATGGCGGCCAAGGTTGGCCATCACGAACAGCAGATCGCCGAATTCTTCCTCGACTTCGGCCTGGGTCAACTCGTCGCGCGCTTCGCGCAGTTCGGCGGCTTCTTCTGCGATCTTGTCGATGACCTGATCGGTCGAAGGCCAGTCGAATCCCACCCGCGCAGCGCGTTTTTGCAGTTTATAAGCCCGCAGCAGCGCCGGAAGACCCACCGCCACCCCATCCAGAGTGCCGGTCTGTTGTTTGCCCGCCCGTTCGGCGGCCTTGATCGCCTCCCAATCGCGCGTTTGTTGCTCGGCCGACTTGTCCCGGTTTTCGTCGCCGAACACATGTGGGTGTCGCGCGACCATCTTGTCAGACATGGTGTCGGCGACCTCATCGAAGGTGAACAGCCCACGTTCGCTGGCCATCTGGGCGTGAAAAACCGACTGGAACAGCAAATCGCCCAGCTCGCCCTTTAGCTCGTCCCAGGCCTCGCGTTCGATTGCATCGGCGACCTCATAGGCCTCTTCAATCGTATAGGGGGCGATGGTGCTGAAATCCTGTTCGATATCCCAAGGGCAGCCATTGTCCGGGTCCCGCAGGCAGCGCATGATTTCCAGCAGGCGCGGCATCCCGCCCTTGGGGTTGTGAATAAGGTCGGTATCAGGCATCGCGGGCTCCGGTTGCAGGAGTAGGGTCGTTTGGTCGAGCGCAGACTGGCGCGGCGCGGCGGCAGAGTCCAGCCATCACCGGGCTTGACCCTGTGCAGCGGCGCGGTAGAATTTGATCAAATTGAATGGGGTCGGAAAATGGCACTGGAAGACGCAAAAAAGCAGATCGACGCAGCGTTCACCCGCGAGGACCTGAAGGGGCTGAGCTATGAGAACGCCTTTGCCGGGGCGACCTCGTTCCTGCGGCGCAAATACACCAAGGACCTGACCGCCGTTGATCTGGCCGTGACCGGCGTGCCCTTTGACCAGGCAGTAACCAACCGAACCGGCACCCGCATGGGTCCGCGTGCCATCCGCGAGGCCAGCACTCTGCAACCCTATGATCCGCCCTATGGCTGGGGGTTCGATCCGCTGGGCGAGTTCGCGATCATCGATTATGGCGATCTGGCCTTTGACTATGCAAATGTCAGCGGCACGCCCGCAGCGATTCAGCAGCATTTCCAGACGCTGTTATCTGGGGGCGTGGGCACCGTTACCTTGGGGGGGGATCACTTCATCACCCTGCCCATCCTGAAAGCCTATGCCGAGAAATACGGCCCCCTCAGCGTCATTCAGTTCGACGCGCATTCCGATCTGTGGGCCGATGACGACATGGACCGGATCGACCACGGAACCTTTATGTACAAGGCAGTGAAGCTGGGGTTGGTAGACCCCAAACGCTCGGTTCAGATCGGGATTCGGACGGAATGCGATGATTATTGCGGGATGAACTATATCGACGCGCGCACCGTGCACGAGCAAGGCCCCGCCGAGGTTGCCCGCCGCGTAAAACAGATCGTGGGCGATCATCAGACCTATGTGACCTTCGATATCGACTGTCTGGATCCGGCGTTTGCGCCCGGCACCGGCACACCCGTCTGGGGTGGTCTGTCCAGCGGGCAGGCGGCCATAATCCTGCGCGATCTGGCCGGGATCAACATGGTTGGCGGGGATGTCGTCGAGGTCAGCCCGCCCTATGACACCACCGGCGCCACTGCCGTGGCGGGCGCGCATGTCGCGATGGAACTGATCTGCCTTTGGGCCTGGACGCGCCGTCAGGCTTGACCCCGGCGCGCCACGTCCCAACTGTGCGAGGGAAACCAAGCAGGGGATGCGCGCGATGAATTGGCTGTGGGTAATTGTGGTTCTGGTGGTCGGCATCGGCCTTTACGTGCGTTTGGCGCCCAGCGATCCGGCAAAATGGCACCAGCCGATTAATGGCTCTGCGGACAAGGACTTTAAATCCGGCGCTTTGCGGGTCATTCCGGGCGATGCCGAGGTCTTTGGCGCGCTGGACGGAATAATCCGCGCCACGCCCCGTACAAAAGTTCTGGCCGGATCGGCGACCGATTCCAGAGTGACCTATGTCACCCGCTCGGCGCTGTGGGGGTTTCCTGATTACACCACGCTCGAGCTGCGCGACGACGGCATCGCCATTGTGGGCCGCTCGCGGTTTGGGCGCTCAGATGTTGGCGTCAACAAGGCCCGGATCGAGGGATGGCTGCAGGCTTTGTCCAAGGGATGAGCTGGCGCAGCCTTCGGCCACCTCGCGCCACATGGGCACGTTCAGCGACATCTGGCATTGCGCCATGAACATACGCCCGTCAACGAACAGGCAAATGGTCTGGCCCAGTTCGACGCGGCCACCATTCGTGTCGGTGCAATAGCAATCGACCGTTTTCCCACCGATATTGGCATCCGCCAAGGCAGGTCCGGTCAAAAGGATCAAGGCCAGTAACGCTCGCATGGCCACATCTTAGCACAGGGGCGGGGCTTGACCAAACCCGGCCAACAGGGCAAGGAACCAGCATGATTTCCATTGACCGGCTCCAGCAGATTACCCAACGCTTCCAATTTCTTGAGGCCAAGATGGCCGAAGGGGGCGGGGACATTGCGGCCCTTGGCCGCGAATACGCCGAGCTGCGCCCCGTGGTCGAGCAGATCGACGGGTATCGCCGCCTTCTGGACGATATCGCAGAAGCCGAGGCGATGCTGGATGATCCTGAAATGAAGGATCTGGCCGAGGAAGAGCTGCCAGGCCTGCGCGCTGCCCTGCCTGACGCTGAAAAGGCGCTGCAACTGTCGCTTTTGCCGAAAGACGCCGCCGATGCGCGCCCCGCGATGATCGAAATTCGTCCCGGCACCGGCGGGGACGAGGCCGCGCTGTTCGCTGGCGATCTTCTGCGGATGTACCAGCGCTATGCAGAAACCCATGGCTGGAGCTTCGACATCCTTGAAATGCAGGAAACCGAGTTGGGCGGCATCAAAGAAGTCACCGCTCATGTCAAAGGTGACGGCGTCTTTGCCCGGCTGAAATTCGAAAGCGGCGTGCACCGGGTGCAGCGCGTGCCCGAAACCGAAAGCGGCGGGCGCATTCATACCTCGGCGGCCACCGTCGCCGTTCTGCCCGAGGCCGAGGACGTGGATATCCAAATCAACCCCAATGACTTGCGGATCGACACGATGCGCAGCTCGGGGGCGGGTGGGCAACACGTCAACACCACGGATTCGGCGGTGCGCATCACTCACGTCCCCACGGGGCTTGTTGTCACCAGCTCGGAGAAATCCCAGCACCGCAACCGCGAGATCGCGATGAACGTGCTGCGCGCGCGCCTGTACGACATGGAGCGGCAGAAGGTGCATGATGAACGCTCGGCCGACCGCAAGGCGCAGGTGGGCTCGGGTGATCGCAGCGAACGGATCAGGACCTATAATTTCCCGCAGGGCCGCATGACTGATCACCGGATCAACCTGACGCTCTATAAGCTGGATCAGGTGATGCAGGGCGATCTGGACGAGATTATCGACGCGCTGACAGCTGAACATCAGGCCGCGCAACTGGCCGAGATGGACGGATAAATGCGCATCCAAGAGGCGCTACGCGCGTTGGCCGAGATCTTGGCAAACGCTCAGATCGACACTCCTGCGCGCGAGGCCCGTCTGCTGCTGGCCCACGCGATGGGCGTGCCGCATGAACGGCTTGTGCTGATGACGCATGACGAGCTGGACGCGGCCACATACGACCGCGCGATAACCTATTGCAAGCGCCGCGCCGCAGGCGAGCCGACCTCGATGATCCGTGGCTATCGCGATTTTTTTGGCCGCAGGTTCAACGTGACCGCAGACGTTCTGGACCCCCGCCCCGAGACAGAAATTCTGGTGGCCGAGGCGCTGACGCAGCCGTTTGAAACAGTGTTGGATCTGGGCACCGGCTCGGGCTGTATCCTGATCAGCCTGCTGGCCGAACGGCCCCAGGCCACCGGGATTGGCGGCGATCTGAGCGAGGCAGCCTTGCAGGTGGCCGAAGCGAACGCCCGCGATCTGGGTGTCCTGGACCGCGCCGGATTTCTGCAAAGCGATTGGTTCAGCGGAATCGATGGCGTGTTCGATCTGATCGTGTCGAATCCGCCCTACATTTCTGACGAAGAAATGATCGATCTGTCGCGCGAGGTGCTGAACCATGACCCGCATATGGCGCTGACACCGGGGGGCGACGGGCTGGACCCCTACCGCATATTGGCGGCCGAAGCGCGGGATTATTTGGTGCCCCAAGGCCGCATCCTGTGCGAGATCGGCTGGAAACAGGGGCCGGATGTGTCCGCGCTGTTTGCCCACGCTGGCTGGGCTGATGTCGGCATTCAGACCGACCTGGATGGGCGCGACCGCGTCCTTGTGGCCACACGCGGCTGAAAACACGCAGGTCAGACCCACTTTTTTCCCGAATCTTGGGAAAACTGATCCGAATGCCCTTGTGCTTGTGCCCCTTTACGCTTTACTCAGGACCTGTCGATACGGTGGATGCACTCGGTTCAACTCTGGCGCGGTCCCTTTCGACATCAAGCCAAAAATGTTGTGATCTCGTCAGTTTTCAAGGTGCAAGAGGCACCGGGCGAGGGCAACGCTACGATATTCAGGGCTGGATAGCAGGAATATGAGATCTTCAAAAAGCCGCTCGCGGTCTAAGTCGAACCGCAACAATAACCGCTCGGTCGGGAACATCGTCAATCGCGTGTTCGACAGTAGCGGTCCCGAGGGTAAAGTTCGCGGCACCCCGCAACAGATCATCGACAAGTACAATCAGCTGGCGCGTGACGCCCAGTTGGCCAACGACCGCGTGGCCACCGAAAACTTCCAGCAGCACGCCGAGCATTATCTGCGTATGCTGTCCGAAGCGCAGCGCGAGCAAGAGGCCAAACGCGAAGAGCAAGAGCGTCAGAACCGCGAACGTCAGGCCGAACGCGACCGTGAACGCGCCGCCCGTCAAGAGCGTGAAGCCGTTGAACAGGTCGAAAAACCGGCCGGTGAAGGACCGCAGCCCGACACGTTCGACATGTCTGACGATGCCGGTGACGCAGGTCTTGTGGAAACGCCCGAAAGCAAATCCGCAGCACCCGAGGACAAGCCAAAGCGCGCGCGCAATCCGCGCAAACCGCGGCCTAAGAAGCCCGCGTCGGCAGACGTCACTCCGGAAAACACCGGAGACACCCCGCCACCGGCAGCCGAGACAACCGAATAAGAAAACGCGGGTCCATGTGACCCGCTTTTTTTATGCCTTGATGTTGCGGGCCAGCGCGCAGAATTGTTCCAGCGACACGGTTTCAGCCCGGTCCGTCGGCTTGATCCCAGACGCGATCAGGCGGTCCTCAAGATCGGGGGCAATGCCTTTCAGGGCAGCCCTCAGCATCTTGCGGCGCTGATTAAAGGCCTTGGCGACCACGCGTTCCAGCGTCTTCGCATCGGCCGGGAAACGAGGTTCAGGCAAAGCGGTCAAATGCACCACCGCTGAATGGACTTTGGGCGGAGGGCTGAACGCTTCGGGCGGCAGGTGCAGCACGATCTGCGTATCGGTGCGCCATTGCGACAGGATCGCCAGACGGCCATAGGCCTTGGATCCGGGCTGAGCGACGATTCTCTGCGCCACCTCTTTTTGGAACATCAACGTCAGCGAGGACCAGAACGGCGGCCATTCCTTTGGCGTCAGCCACCGGATCAGAAGCTCGGTACCGACGTTATAGGGCAGGTTGGCCGCGATGCGGATCGGTGGCGTTAGATGGGCCAGCGGGTCCACTTCCAAGGCGTCACCGTTGATCACCTCAAGCTTGCCGGGATAGGCCGCGCCGATCTCGGCCAGGGCGGGCATACAGCGGCTGTCTTTTTCGATCGCCAGCACCTTGCGCGCGCCTTCGGCCAGCAGACCGCGGGTCAGACCGCCAGGGCCGGGGCCGATCTCAAGCACATCGCATTGGGACAGATCACCAGCAAGGCGGGCGATCTTTGCGGTCAGATTCAGATCCAGCAAAAAGTTCTGCCCCAGCGATTTCTTGGCCGCGATGCCGTGGTCTTCGATCACCTGGCGCAGCGGAGGAAGAGAGTCGATGCCGCTCATACTGTGGCCTTTCGTGCGTCCGCCATCTGGGCGGCCAGTTTTAGCGCCTCGATCAGCGAATTGGGGTCCGCCTGACCGCTGCCCGCAATGTCAAAGGCGGTGCCATGGTCGGGCGAGGTTCGGATAAAGGGCAGGCCCAGCGTGACATTCACACCGCCTGCAAAATCCAGCGTTTTGATCGGGATCAGCGCCTGATCGTGATACATGCAAATCGCCGCGTCATAGCCCGCACGGGCGGCTGCGTGGAACATCGTATCCGCGGACCGGGGCCCGTCTATCTGCATCCCTTCGGCGCGCAAGGTGTCCAGAACAGGGGCGATCAAAGTGATTTCTTCTGTGCCCATCGCGCCGCCTTCGCCCGCATGAGGGTTCAGGCCCGCGACGGCCAGACGGGGGCTGGACAGTCCGAAATCGCGGATCAAGGCGGCGTGGGTGATGCGGATGGTTTGTTCCAGCAGATCGGCCGTCAACAGCTTGGGAACATCGGCAATCGCATCATGAATGGTTGTCGGCACCACGCGCAGTTGCGTGCAGGCCAGCATCATTACAACACTCTTAACGCCGCCCAAAGCAGCCAGGTATTCGGTGTGACCGGGATAAGCAAAGCCCGCGCCGTCCTTCAGCGCTTTTTTATGGATCGGCGCAGTGGTCAAAGCGCTGGCCTGACCCGATTGCACCAGCTTCACCCCGCGAGCGATCACGTCGATCACGCCCTGAGCATTGGCCGGATCGGGCTGCCCGGGCGTGGCGGGGGCGGCAAAGGGATGGTGCAGAACCGGCAGGCCGGTCCTGGCTGCCTGCGCCGTTTCCGACGGATCCGAGATCACGTGATGCGGCGTGCCAGCGGGCAGGTGACGCGCATCCCCGATATAAAAAAAGGGAAGGTTTTCCCGCAGCTTACCCCAGGCAGAGGCCGCAATTTCGGGACCGACCCCCGCCGGTTCGCCACACGATAGCGCGATGGGAAGGCTCATTCCTCGATGATCCGGGCGTCGGCCAGAAGCTCTTGTAGGTACCCGTCGGCCAATGCCGTCAAACGCTGGTTGCGCAGCTGCGCGGCCAGTTCCTCGCGCGAGGCATCCTGGGACAGAACCGGGGTGCGCGCGCACAGCATCACCAGCATCAGAGTCTGGCCATCATTGCGCGTCAGGTTGGTCGAAAACTCGCCCTTGTCCAACTTGGCCAGCTCGATACCGATGTCGCGGGGCACCTCACCGGGTTTCTGGGTAAAGCGGGTCAGAACCTCGTCTGGTTGGCCCTTGGCATGGCCATAAAGGTCATCGCAGGTGTCGGTGTCGTCGATAATGGCTTGCGCCGTGGCCAGTGCTTCGGGCGAACGGCCCCCGGCAATCCGGTAGGTCGCATATTCCAGCGCGGCAGTCTGCGGCGCGCGATAGGCACTTTCGGCGATGTCGCGCAGTTGGAACAGCGCAATGGCGCCCTGCAGCGGAATAGGATCTGTGACGTCACCGGGATTTAGCGCCATGATGATTGGCTGCAGCGGCGGGGGTAGCTTGGTCACTGCGGTCCAGTCCAGCTTTCCTCCCTTAGAGCGCGAATTCGAGACTGAAAAGCGCTGTGCAAACTCGGAAAATTGCTTGATCGAGGAGGCCTGCGCCAGTTCCTCGGCCAGTTCCATGGCCAGCTGTTCTTTGCCCTCGGGCATGGGGATCACGATCTCGGACAGCAGCACCTGCGCCGAGCTGTTCGAGGCCATCGCCTGCAGCGCCTTATCTATATCCGCGTCACTGATGACCGAGCGCGCAGAGAAACGCGCGCTGACCACGTTGCGCCAGACCAAGCCCGCATACATGAAATCGTCAAAGGTTTCCTGCGCGATACCGTTCGTTTGCAGCATGGTTTTGAACTGTTCGGCGGACAGGTTTGCCCGTCCGGCGAATTCCGCCAAGCCTTTGGTCATTTCCTCGTCCTCGACGCGCAGACCCATCTGGGCGGCGGCATCAAGTTTCAGGCGGTCCTCGATCAGTTGCTGGCGTGCCTCGGCGACTGCATCACCACGGGGGTTCAAAACCTCCAGCATTTGCTGGCGCTGTTCCAGCTCGTAATAGGTGATGGCGCGATCGTTCACGCGGATGGCCGGGGAAAACAGCCCCTGAGCCTGAGCGGAAACGGCGGCACAGGCCATCATTCCGGCTGTGGTACATGCAAGAATTATTCGGCGCATTGTAATGGTCTTCATCCCTTAGTTCCTGCAGCTGCGGGCATAGCTTTGGTCCGTCTTCTTGGCGCTAAACCCCTTCAGACTGACGGTAAACCCGAAATTGGTCGACGGTTCAACGATAGTCGATGATGTGAAGCGGCGCGAGAGGCTGACGTTCATTTCGATACACTCATTCAGATAGCGTAGGCCAAGTCCCGCCTGTGTCGAGCGGTGCCCCGCAATGTCATAGCGCCAATCCACGGTTCCCGTCCAATGACGCCCCAACCGATGAGAGCCATCCAGCGCCCATTCCGATACGGTGTTTGTACGGTCCTCGTCGGCATCCGCACCCAGCCAGACATAGGACAGGCCCAGGGCAGAATCGTTTCGTTGCCAGCCTGCACGCGCCTCGGCCTTGTGGACCTCAAGCGAATTGCCCAGCAGGGTGCGTGCGGTCAGGCCCAGCCCCTTGCCTGTTTGGATTTGCCCGGCCACCAGCAGGTCCGAGGTCACCCCCGTCAATCCCGAACTGACCGAGAATGCCGCATCGGCGTCCTCGCGCAGAACCTGACCCAGGGTCAGTCCCGAACTCCACCCTGAGGGCGCATTGCGGGTCCAGGTGATGCCGATCGCGCCCGCAGCGCCACGCTCGCGGCGGTCGGGGGCGGGGAAATGGGACAGGCTGAGCAGGTTTCCCTCGTCAAACTCGACGCGGGTGCTTTCGTCGTTGGGGAGGTCCAGGCTGTTGCCGCCAACCCATCCCAGCATCAGCACAGGCTCCACTACGTGGACCACCCCTGTGGCCGTGGTCTTTAACCATGGCCAGCGCAGGGTCAGCGTGGACTGCGGTGTCAGCGCCACGTCCTGATCGACGCTGGCAACGCTGTCCTGATTGATCCAGAATGCATCGATATCCGCACCGGCCATGAATTCGGCCCGCACGCCGCCGGGCAGCATCCAGTTGCGCAACCACTTGGCCGAGGCCTGGGCCCGCGTGACGTCCCGCCCGTCGCCCCACAGATCGCTGTCTGTCCCGTCCGTCGTCAAACTGGACGAACGGTAATGGGTGTGCGCATCCAGCGTCAGCCGCAGCTCGCCACCCAGTCGGGCAGGGAAGTATCGCTGGCTTTGCTCGGCGTCCACGATCACCGTGGGAATGGTCGAGTTATCTTCGCCATCGCGCAACGATTGATAGGCCACCAGAGCCAGCCGGCGATGTTGGTCACGCCTGGTGCGGGTCAGGGCGATCTCGCTCTCCAGCCGGTCCTTGTCGGAATAGTCATAGTCCAGCAGATAGGCGCGATCGGTCACGGCCTCGACGTTGAAACTAAGCTGATAATCATTTTTCAGCGCAAAAAGGCCCTCGCCGAAGACAAAGCCACGCATTTGGCCGGACTGCAGACTGTCATCACTAAGGGCGCCGTTGAATTCGATCTTGCCGCGCCGGAAGGCCTGTCGATAACGCCACTCCAACGTGCTGGTCTGGGCCGAGAAAAACGGCGTCAGTGTCAGGTCACGGTGATCGCCCAAGCGGATGAAATATGGGATCTTCACCCCCAACCCCAGATCCGAGGTTTGATTGAACGAAGGGATCAGAAAACCGGTGGCGCGGCGGACGGACGGATCGGGCAGACGCAGGCGCGGCAGCCAAAGGATCGGTACGTCCAGCACGCGCAACTGGGCGTTTTCAAAGTAAAGCTGGCGGTCTTCCTGATCATGGATGGTGCGTTTGGCGCGGATCTGCCAGACCGGTGGGGTGTTGTCGTTGCAAACCCGGCACGAGGTCGCGGCCACCTTGTACAGCTGCGTGTATCGCCCCCCCGAGCGATCCAGCTGCGCCGCGGCCAGTTGCACGCGTTGATCCATGATCATACGTGCCCCGCGCAGCAACCCGTTTTCCAAGGTGCGATCCAATTCCGCCGAGCCGGCCAGGATCACTGTCCGGTCTCCGTCGTTCATGACGATCGGGCCCTCGATGGTCAGCTTTTCTGTGGGGCGGTGAAACTCGATCCGGCTGGCGCGCAAGCGTGTCTGACCGTGCAGCACCTCGACATGGCCCTCGGCGATCAGGCGGTCACGCCCGTCCAGACGTACGCTATCGGCAAGCAGAACAGCCGCGCGGTCCTGCGCCAGAACGGCGCTGGCCAGCGTCATGAACAGAAGGCTCAGAAGGGTCAGAAACCGGCTCATCCGTCCTCCATGTGCAATAGAATGCCCATCGCCAGCAGTACCGATGCCACGGGTGGTGCCCAGGCCGCCAACATCACCGGAAGCTGACCGTTCTCACCCAGGATTTGCGCAAAGTTGCGGATATAGTACAGGCCAAAGCCCAGCATGATCGCAGCCAGCACCGCGATGCCGGTATGGCCAAATCGCGTGTGGCGCATGGTAAAGGCCGAGGCCACAAGCACCATGGCGATCAGGAACAGGGGACGGGCCAGCTCGATTTGCAGCCAGACGGCGTGCCGACGGGCGGAAAACCCGGCCTCTTGTAACTGTGAAATATACTGCGGCAGATCCCAGACCGAGATCACGCCGGGCGTGCCAAAACTGTCCTTGATCCGGTCCAGCGTCAGTGTTGACGGCAGTGAAAGCGTCTCATGCTCGGCCGAGCTGCCCTCGGGGTTCAGACCTGCCGTCAGGGGCCAGACCTTGGCATTGCTCAGCGTCCATGACCCGTCGGTCAGGGTTGCGCTGCGCGCTTCGATGCGGCGGACGGGGCCGCCCTCGGGGGCATAGGCCAGGAAGGTGACATCGTACAGGACCGTGCCATCGGAATTGGCGCGGCTGGCCCGGATCACTGTTTGCCCTTCGCTGCCGCCCTGGCGCAGCCACAGCCCCTCGGAGCTGATCGACAGAACATCTGTGCCCTCGCTGCGGTATCCATCATAAAGGTCGTTATAGCGTTTCGAGGTCACCGACACGATGGGATTGGCCATACCAACCGCCACCACCCCGATTACGGCGGCCACGCTGACCGGCGCGATCAGACTGCGCAGCGCCGATCGCCCCGCCGCCCGTGCAACCACCAGCTCGGACGAGCGCGACAGGCCCAGAAACAGCGAGACCGTGGACAGGATCATCACCAGCGGCAGGATGTCATAGATCGACTTGGGTGCGTTCAGCAAAGTAAGTTCAAAAATCTGCGACAGCGACACGCCCTTTGCGGAAAATCGGCTGATCTGCTCGACCAGGTCAATCAGCGCCATCAGCATGAAGAAAACACCCAGGATGCCCAGGAAAATCACGGTGAACTTGCGGGCGAAATAGAAATACAGCGTCATGCGGCGGCCTCCGGCAGGGCAGTGCGGGCGCGGCGGGACCGTCCGGCCCAGGCCAGCATCAACACCGCCATCGCGATCCCCGCAACCGAGGGCGCATAGACCAGCGGCCACATCTCGGGCGCGGTTTCCACGGCATCTGCGGACAGGCCCTCGATCAGTTTGATGACCACCAGCAGCACCAGCGCGGCCACGATCTGACGCCAGACCCCAAAACGGGAAAAGCCCCCCAACAGCAAGGTCGAAAATCCGATCATTGCGGCGGCCAGGCACAAGAAGGCCTGGTTAAACCGGTTATGCACGGCGACAATCACCCGCCCGACCTGTTCTTGCGAGGTGGCGGCCACGCGTTCGGGGTGCAGCAGCATATCCCACGAGCTGGCCTGATGGATGCCGCGCACCCGATCTTCCGAAGCGCGGATCAGCGCGGTGATGTCATAGGAAAAATCATCGAAATGGGTGGTGAACAGCCGATCGCCGTCACGGGTAAAGCTTTGCGACATGCCATCCAGCATCACCAGTTTGACCTTATCGTTCTGGTTCAGCAGATACGCTCGTGTGGCCGTGAACGTCTGCGCGCTGTCCGGTTTGCGCCGGTCCGAAAGAAAGACGTCTTCCAGCGTTCCATCGGGTGTGATCTGGCGGATAAAGAAGGTCACGCCGTCGGCCGGATGCAGGAACGTCCCTTCGCTTAGCAATCTTGCGGTGACATTCTCGGCGATCTCGGCCTCTCGGTTTTGCATCTGGTACAGGCTGGCGGGCACCAGGAAATGCGTCAGCGCGGTCATCATCACCCCGACAATCAGCCCATAGTACACCACGGGCCGCGCCAGCCGCCACGGGCTGAAGCCAGTGGCCTGCATCACCACCAGTTCAGATTCGTTGCTCAGGCGATTGGTGACATAGACCGAGGCCGCAAACACCGCCATCGGCAGTACGATGCGGATCACGTTGGGCAGGGTCAGGGCGGTGAATTCAAGAAACACCATTGCCGACTGGCCGTCACCGACCAAACGGTCAAACAGGCGTACGGCCCGGTTGATCCAATAGATCGACACCAGCACCAGCGAGAAGAATCCGAACAGGACCAAAAGCTGTGACAGCATGTATCTGTCGAATCTGGCCAAAATACCCCCCCGGGAATGACATTTACCCGGCAGTGTTACCCCAACCGGTGCCGGGGGAAAACTGCTATCTGGTCAAGGTGGCAAGGTCACGCTAGGACTCTGTCCAAACCAGTTTTGGAAGGAAGCCGCATGACCACCCCCGTAAGCGTAAATTTTGCAGAGACGGATATCGAAAAAATCGCCGAGGCCGAGGGCCGCATAGCCGTGGTTCTGGGCAGCCGGGGCAATCTGCATGCTGGCGCGGCCCGCGTGAACCGTCTTTGCAAGGGCGCACTGAAACGCTTTATCGGCTCGGAAGCGTTCGAAAAGATGAAGCCGGGCGAGATGAAGTCGATCAGCTGGCCCGTTGGTATGGCTGCCGAAGCGATTGACGTGGTCAAGCTGGACAAGGGTGCCAAATCCCCCGAAGTGCGCAAATCCGGTGCCGCGATCGGGGCCGCCAAGGGCAACAAGCCTCTGCTGGTTCTGTGCAACAACATCAACCGCGCCGAGGAGCTGGCGCTGGGGATTTCCTTGCGCGCCTACGCCTTCACCGCCCGCAAAAGCGCCGAGACCGAGGCCGCCGGGGACGTGACCTTTATGGTCAGCACCCCCACCGAGGTGGCCGAGCGTTTCGCGCCCCTGAATGCTATCGCCGAGGGGGTGTTCTTTACCCGCGATCTGGTCAGCGAGCCCGCGAACTATCTGACGACCACTGAATTCGCCAACCGTCTGGACGCTCTCAGCGAACTGGGGCTGCAGGTCGAGGTTCTGGAAGAAGACAAGCTAGAAGAGCTGGGCATGGGCAGCCTTTTGTCCGTGGGGCAGGGCTCGGACAGCCCGTCCAAAGTGGTGGTGATGCAATGGAACGGCGGCGGTGACGAGGCGCCGCTGGCTTTGGTCGGCAAGGGCGTTGTGTTCGATACCGGTGGGATTTCGCTGAAACCGTCGGCGGGCATGGAAGAGATGACCATGGACATGGGCGGCGCGGGCGTTGTGGCCGGCGTGATGAAAACCCTGGCCATGCGCAAAGCCAAGGCCAACGTGGTCGGCCTGGTCGGGCTGGTGGAAAACATGCCCTCGGGCAATGCAACCCGTCCGGGCGATGTTGTGACCTCGATGAAGGGTGACACGATCGAGGTGATCAACACCGACGCCGAGGGCCGCCTGGTTCTTGCCGACGTGCTTTGGTACGCACAGGAGCGCTTCGAGCCTGCAGGAATGATCAACCTGGCCACGCTGACCGGCGCGATCATCGTCGGGCTTGGGCATGAAAACGCGGGCGTCTTTTCGAATGATGATGTGATCTGCCGCAACTTCCTGAAGGCCGCTGAGACCGAGGGTGAAGGCGCGTGGCGGATGCCGATGGGCCAAGCCTACGACAACATGATCAAGTCCAACATCGCCGACATCAAGAACAGCGCTGGCCGTCCTGCCGGGTCGATCACCGCAGCGCAGTTCCTCAGACGCTTCGTCAAGGACGAAACCCCTTGGATCCATCTGGACATCGCTGGGGTGGCTCTGGTCAAAACCCCGACTACGCTGGCGCCCAAAGGCGCGACTGGTTGGGGCGTGTTGGCCCTGAACCGTCTGGTGCAGGACGTCTATGAACCCAAAGACGAGGCTTGATCGCCGTGGGCGCTGTCTATTTCTATCACCTGACGCGGCAACCGCTTGAGGCCACGCTGCCTATGCTGCTGACCAAGTCGCGTCAGGCCGGATGGACAGTGGCGGTGCGCGGGCAGGATCCCGGCCGGATGGAATGGCTGGACCAGAAACTGTGGTTGGGGCCCGATGACGGGTTCCTGCCGCACGGTCTGGCCGGTGGTCAGCATGATGCGTTGCAGCCGGTGCTTTTAACCACCGGGCCGGCAACGAATGATCCTCAATGCCTGATGGCCGTTGACGGCGCCCCGGTCAGCCCCGAAGAGGTCACGCAGATGGAGCGTGTCTGTGTGATTTTCGATGGCACCGACGACGAGGCGGTCCAGCACGCCCGTGTCCAATGGAAATCTCTGACGGATGCGGGATGCAAGGCGCAGTATTGGTCGGAAGAGTCAGGTCGATGGGAGAAAAAGGCCGAGAAATAGGGCACGATGACGCCCCGCTTATCGGCTTAACACAAGCGATTCGGGTGTCATCTCGATCTTCGAATACCGCTGCAGATAGCTCATCCCAAGAAGCGAGGTTTCCATTTCGCCCTCGTTCACCCAAGCGCGAATATTGCTGTCATTGTAAGGGGATACGGCGAAATCCTCAAGCACGACGCGTGCTGTTCTGACGGGTCCGTTCGCTGTCATGGCCTGGCCGACGAATGCCAGTTGATCCAGCTCCAACCCGGCGCGCTTGGCGTCCTCGATCGTCATCACCACGCCCGAGGCGCCAGTATCCACCACGAAACGGATCGGAGCCTGATTGACCTGAGCCACAAGATAGAAATGCCCGTCCGGCGCGCGCGGGAGGACGATTTGGCCGGTGCTCATCACCGATTGTTGTGGCAGGACAGTGCGGCGGATGTCCCCCCACAAACCGACCGCGGCGACCACGCCCAGAAACAGAAACACCCAAATCATCGCCTGTTG
Source organism: Thalassovita sp. (assembly GCF_965218685.1). Taxonomy (GTDB): domain Bacteria; phylum Pseudomonadota; class Alphaproteobacteria; order Rhodobacterales; family Rhodobacteraceae; genus Thalassobius. The sequence goes on from NZ_OZ244657.1 coordinate 2,316,507, forward strand.
CAGCAGTTTGGACAGGCTGCCGCGCCGCTGCGTGAAAAACCACGAGGCAACGGCAACCAGCAACAGGACCAGATAGGCCAACCGCCCAACTTCCCAATTGTCCATGATGCTCTCCTGTTGCCGCTTGTTTTAGATATAGGTCCGTGCGGCGTGGTTTACAGACCTAGCCCGCAATCCCAAAGGCAGTCAGCCCGTCCAGAACAAACTGCACCGCCAGCGCACACAGAAGCATACCCAACAGACGCGTCACAACGTTGATACCCGTCTTGCCCAGGGCGCGCTCCAGCCAGTCGGCGGTCAGAAACAGGCCGAAGGCGATGACCAGCACCGCAAATGTGATCCCCAGCGTCATCGAAAGCCCTAACCAGCCGGGCATCTGACCGGACAAAAGGATCACCGTTGCGATCGAGCCGGGGCCCGCGATCAGCGGGATACCCAAAGGGAAAACCGACGGGTCATCGCTGTGATCGTCCTCTTCTGCCTGATCCTCGCGCCGTTTTGTGCGGCGTTGAAACAGCATGTCCAGCGCCGTCAGGAACAGCAACAAACCACCGGCAACGCGAAAGGCTGGCATCGAGATGCCAACAAAGCTCAGCACGGCCTCGCCGAACAGGGCGAACATGCAAAGTACGAAAAAAGCGACGATTACACCGCGCAGGGCAATGGATCGTCGTTTTGGCCTGGGCATCCCTTGCGTCAACGCAACGAACATCGGGGTCAGGCCGATCGGGTCGATAATTACGAAAAGCGTGACGAACCCGGTGATGAGAAAAGCAGTATCCATAGAGCTATGCTAGCTGGGCGCCGGCCTTGTCGCCAGCGGATATTGAAGTGAGTTTAATGGCCTGAATAAAATAATTATAACAACATATTAAATCGTGCAGCTTATGTATTAATTTAACTTCCTTCAGCCTGTTCCAGCTTCTCCAACGCCTGCATCCACAGCGATTCCGCACGCGCCAATGCCTCTTGCAGCTCGGCGTATTTCTTTTGCAGGACGATGGCCTCGCCTTTGCGTTCTGCGAACAGGCTGGGATCGGACAGGCGGGTCTGGAGCTTGCCGTCCATCTCGTTCAGCTTCTCGATCCGCGCCTCGCATTTGCGCACGTCGGCGCGCAGGGCCATGACTTCGTCGCGCGTGGCTTTCTTGCGCGGGGCGGTGGGCTTGGGTTTTTCGGCTTTCGCTGGCCTATCAGATTGCAGCAGCATTTTGCGATAGGCGGCCAGATCGTCGTCATAGGGCTGAACGGCGCCGTCTTTGACCAGCCACAGCCGGTCCGCCACCATGGTTAACAAATGCATGTCGTGGCTGACCAGAACCACCGCGCCGGTATAGGTGTTCAGCGCCTCCATCAGCGCCTCGCGGCTTTCGATGTCCAGGTGGTTGGTCGGTTCGTCAAGGATCAGCAAATGCGGCGCGGGCAGGGTTGCCAACAGCAGGGACAAGCGCGCTTTTTGCCCGCCAGACAGGCGGCCGACCACGGTTTCGGCTTGCTCGGCCATCAGGCCAAACCCGGCCAGACGGGCGCGCAGCTTGGCCGGAGTTTGTCCGGGCAGCTCGCGCTGGATGTGTTGCAGGGGCGTTTCATCAACGTGCAATTCATCGACCTGATGCTGAGCGAAGAACCCGATCCGCAGCTTGGACGAGCGTGTAATCCGACCTTCCATCACAGGCAGCCGGTCCGACAGCAGCTTGGCCAGCGTGGACTTGCCCTGACCGTTCTTGCCCAACAGGGCGATCCGGTCGTCCTGGTCGATCCGCAGGTTCAGTCGCTTAAGAATGGGCGTGCCATCATAACCAACGCTCGCGCCTTCGGTCGCGATGATGGGGGGCGACAGGGGTTCAGGCTCGGGGAAGCTAAAGACGGTTCGCGCCGCGTCCTCTGGCGCGCGGATCACGTCCATCTTTTCCAGCATTTTCACACGCGATTGCGCCTGTTTGGCCTTGGTCGCCTTGGCTTTGAAGCGATCGACAAAGGACTGCAGATGGGCGCGGCGGGCTTCTTGTTTCTTGGCCTGCGCGGCCTGCACGGCCCGTTGTTCAGTCCGTTGACGCACGAATTGGTCATAGGGACCGGTGTAATAGGTGAGCTTGCGCCCCTCCAGATGCAGGATTGCCCCAACGGCCCGGTTCAACAGCTCGCGGTCGTGGCTGACGATGATCACGGTATGCGGATATTTGGCCAGATAGTTTTCCAGCCACAAAGCGCCTTCGAGATCCAGATAGTTCGTCGGTTCGTCCAGCAGCAAGTAATCAGGCTGGGCAAACAGCACGGCGGCCAGGGCCACACGCATCCGCCAGCCACCGGAAAAGGCGCTGCAGGGCATTTTCTGTTCTTCCGCATCGAATCCCAAACCCCGCAGGATCGAAGAGGCCCGCGCCTCGGCCGACCAGGCGTCGATATCGGCCAGGCGGGTCTGGATGTCTGCAATACGGGCAGGGTCGGTGGCGGTGTCTGCCTCGGCCATCAGGGCGGCGCGCTCGGTATCAGCGGCCAGAACAGTATCCAGCAGGCTGACCTCGTTTCCGGGCACCTCTTGCGCCACGCCGCCAATACGGGCGCGCGCCGGGATTTGGATTACGCCGCTGTCCAGATGCAGATCCCCCCGGATCAGCTTGAACAACGTTGTTTTGCCCGCGCCATTGCGGCCAATCAGGCCAACCTTGTGGCCCGTGGGAATGGTGGCGCTGGCCCCTTCGAAAATGGGGCGGCCGTCGATTGAATAGTGCAGGTCTTCGATCCGTAACATGGCCCCGCAGTGGACCAGTGCCGGGGGGCTTGTCAATGTCCGAATGCGTGTGGGCAGGAAAGCTCTTTATCCCTATGCGAACGCGTGCTAGAGGCGGGCCAGGATTAATCATTTTAGAACAGGAGCGCGCCCCATGGCCATCCAACGCACCTTCTCGATCATCAAACCCGATGCAACCGCCCGTAACCTGACCGGCGCGATCAACGCCAAGCTGGAAGCCGCTGGCCTGCGCATCGTTGCCCAGAAACGCATCCACATGACCAAAGCTCAGGCTGGCGTGTTCTATGAAGTGCACAAAGAGCGTCCCTTCTATGACGAGCTGTGCGAATTCATGGCCTCGGCCCCGATCGTCGTTCAGGTTCTGGAAGGCGAAAACGCCATCCTGAAAAACCGCGAAGTCATGGGCGCCACCAACCCGGCCGAAGCCGCCGAAGGCACCATCCGCAAAGAGTTCGCTCTGTCGCTGGGTGAAAACTCGATCCACGGTTCGGACGCGCCGGAAACCGCCGCTGTCGAAATCGCTTACTTCTTCTCGGGTCTGGAGCTGGTGGGCTAAGCCTTCCGCTCGATCACACCGATTTCATCAAGGGCCGCTTCGAGTTTCGAGCGGCCCTTTTTGCTGTCCGGGGACCGGGCGGCTTTCAGCGTGTCGAACTTGGCGCGCAGGGCGTCTTTCTCGGCGCCCTGGCAATCGTTCCAGGGGCGGCCCTGCAGGCCCATCACCAGCGCGTAGTAGCCGATGAAATGCGGTTTGGTGCCATGGGCCATCAGTTGGGCATAGGCGGCATCGGCCCCCATGTCGCGCAGTTGCTCGGCCGAATGAATGCCCGCTCGGGCAAAGGACGCATCCGAGGCGGGGCCCAGGTTGCGAATTGTGGAAACAGGGCTGCTCATGGCCGCAACTTACGCGGCGCGCGGGGCTCTGTCATCAGTCTCTTTCGGCCCTCAGATGCTGGCGAAATCCGTGAAGATCGGCTTGGCCTGCTGCGGTTCCTTGCTGGGCTTGGGTGCAGGTTTTGAACCGGACGCGGGCTTGGCGGGCTGAGGGTGCTGGGTCTGTGCCATAGGCTGGCTCCTTTCTTGATCGTCACACAACGCGCGCGGGGAAAACCCCCGCGCAGGAACTGGTTACAGACCCATTCTAACGTAAAATATGGGCGCCCAGAGGGATGCGAGGTGACGGGAAAGGGGCCGAATTATGCCGAAAAACCCGGGGTGGCGGGTCGAAAAACAGGTCATGGACATGTCCGTAGTCATCAATAGTTCACGGAAAAATGCCCTGCCGAACAGCGCAGGGTAAAGGGGAGAAACTGCCGATCTGCATCACATCTGAATCAGGGAAAATTTGCCCCGGCAAAGGTGGGCTTTGCCGGGGCCAGAGTTGGTGAGATCAGGCTTGAACAGCGTTGATCAGCACCTCTCCAAACTGTTCGCGCAGTTTGTTTTTCAAAACCTTGCCAGTTCCGCCAATTGGAAGCGCGTCCACGAAAATCACCTTGTCAGGCACCTGCCACGAGGCAATCTTGCCATCATAAAAGGCGATCAGTTCGTCCTCGGACACGCTGGCCCCGTCATGCAGAAGGGCCACCAGAACGGGGCGTTCATCCCACTTTTCGTGACGGGCTGCAATAGCGGCTGCGTTCGCCACATACGGGTGCGCGATCGCGATGTTTTCCAGCTCGACCGTGGAAATCCACTCGCCTCCGGATTTGATGATGTCCTTGGATCGATCACGGATGATCATAAAGCCGTTGGGTTCGATGGTTGCGACGTCCCCGGTGTCGAACCAACCGTCCATGGTCAGCGCGGATTTTTCCACCTTGAAGTAGGTATCAACGATCCAATGACCGCGGATCTGCAGCTCGCCCTGGGTTTCTCCGTCGTTGGGCAGGACATGGCCCTCGTCATCGATAATGCGCAGCTCGACGCCAAAGGGCGGGCGTCCCTGGCCCTCGCGGATCTTCAGTTGTTCGTCCTGGGGCAGGGCGTCGTGCTTGTTCAGCAGGGTGTTCAGCGTGCCCAGGGGGCTGGTTTCGGTCATCCCCCAAGCGTGCATAACCTCGACGCCGTAATCCTCGCGGAAGCTTTGGATCATGGAGGGCGGGCAGGCCGAGCCGCCAATGACCGTACGTGTCAGGCTGTCAGCCCTCGAACCCGAGGCCTTGAGCGCCTGCAGCAACCCCATCCAGATCGTCGGAACGCCAAGCGCCAGCGTGACCTGTTCGTCGTCGATCAGTTTAACCAGGCTGTCCCCATCCAAATTTGGGCCGGGCAGCACCAGTTTGCACCCCGCCGCCGGCGCCATATAGGGCACGCCCCAGGCGTTGACGTGGAACATCGGGACCACCGGCATCACGCAATCGCGGGCTGAGATATTCAGAGTGTCCGGCTGATTGCCACCAAGCGAGTGCAGCACGGTTGAACGATGGGTGTAAAGCACGCCCTTGGGATTGCCCGTCGTTCCCGAAGTGTAGCACAGCGAGGACGGGCTGTTTTCATCCACATGCGGCCAGCCATAGGCGTCGCTGCCTTCCTCGATCAGCTCGTCATAGAACAGCAGGCCGGGCACCATCTGGGCGGCCTCGTCATCGCGCGGGCCCATCAGGACGATGTGTTTTACCGTTTTCAGTTGCGCGCCCAGCTTGGCCGCCAGCGGCAGGAAGGTGCGGTCCAGAAACAGGACGCGGTCTTCGGCGTGGTTGATGATATAAACCAACTGCTCGGGGAAAAGGCGCGGGTTGATCGTGTGGCAAACCATACCGGCGCCGGCGGCCCCGAAGTAAATCTCAAGATGGCGCTGGTTGTTCCACGCGATGGTGGCCACACGGTCACCCATCTGAATCCCACGGTTTTCCAACGCCGAGGCCAGCTTGCGCGCGTTCAGTTCGGTCTGGCCCCAACTGGTGCGGCGCACCGATCCGTCAGTCTCGACCGAGACGACCTGGGTGTCGGCGTGATAACGGGCGGCGTGGGTAATCAAAGAGCTGATCGTTAGCTCTTGGCGCATCATTTGACCTAGCATGGTTTCCTCCTCATGGCGCCTGACGTGGCGCGGACTGTCAGGGGGTGAACTGAAACGATCGGTTTAGTTTGTCTAGGCGGCGCGCTTGGGAACGGTGCGTCACAAGCCAGGTGTCGTGGCGTCATTGCCGGATGCGATCGCACTGCTTGACGGGTCCCGCGCAGCGCCGTATTCAACGCCAAGGCGGGCCTGTAGCTCAACGGTTAGAGCAGAGCGCTCATAACGCTTTGGTTGCGGGTTCAAATCCTGCCGGGCCTACCATTTTCCCGCCATTCAGACGTGATGCAGCAGCCAATCGATGGTCGTGCCACCTATGGGCAGAACGCCCAAGTTCTGGGCGTGTGAAGTGGTGAAAAACTTCATTATAAGGGGCATGGGTAACTTTACCTTGCGTCAACATGTATCTTGTGGAATGTTACCTATGGGAGAGAGTGTTCTCCCTCATGCACTTGAGGGATGAGTATGGATGAACTACACCACATTTTGTTCAGTGAGGGTTCAGAGGCCCAAAGCGAACAACCTAGGGAAGATCGAAGGTCGCCGGGGGCCGGACTGGGCTTGGCTGTCATACTGGCCGCGGTGTTCTGGGCCGGGGTGATCGCAGCTATTGTTCTGGTCTGATCACCCGGTTTAACGGGCGATCACGATGTCGGCCTTCAGGCCGCCAAGGGTCTCGCTGCTGCCCAGGCGCAGCACACCGCCATGAGCGCGGGCGATGTCGTTGGCGATGGCCAAACCCAGACCAACGCCGCCGCCTCGGTTCTGGTTGCGGGCGCTGTCCAGCCGGGTAAAGGCCTTTAGCGCGTGTTCGCGTTCTTCGGGGGGAATGCCGCGGCCGTTATCTTCGACCCGGATACGCAGGGATTTGTCGGTCAGCGTCACCGAAACCTCGACCCGCCCGCCATAACGCACACCGTTTTCCACCAGGTTCGACAGGGCCCGGCGCATGGCCGTAGGGTTCAACTGAACGGTGCCTTCGCCCGTTGCCTCAATCAAGGTCACGTCCTGGTTAGAGCGTTTGGCGTCCTCGACCACGCCGCGCACCAATTGCAACGGGTCCGTGGGTTCGGGATCGCCCTCGGCCGCCCCGCGCGAGAAAGCCAGAAATTCGTCCAGCATCCGCTGCATATCATCCACGTCATGCAGCAGATCCTGCGCGTCGTCCTCATCCAGCATGGACAGGCCCAACCGCAGCCGGGTCAAAGGGGTGCGCATGTCATGGCTGACACCCGACAGCATCTGCGTGCGCTGTTCGATCTGGCGCTCGATCCGGGCGCGCATGTCCAAAAAGGCATTACCGGCGGCCCGCACCTCGGTGGCGCCGGTGGGCCGATAGGGCAGGGTGCGGCCCTTGCCGAATGCCTCGGCCGCGCGGGCCAGACGGGTGATGGGGCGCAGTTGATTGCGTAGATAGATAAAGGCGATCAGCGTCATCAACCCGCCAAAAAACACCATGTGTACAAACAGCTGATGCGCATTCGAAGCCGACAGCCGCGCGCGGTCCAGTTGCAGCACGATCTGCCCTTGCGGCGTGTCCACGAACAAAAGCGCGTCGTAATCATCAGGCAAAGAGATGCCTGCCAGCTCTGGCAGGGATTCCCACAGGCTGGATTGCACATACAGCCCGGTGATGTCGTACCACCGCCGTAAGCCCATGGGGGCAGGGGGCGTGGTGCCGGGTGGGAAAACGGTGATCTCAAGCGGGTCGGACAAGGGGCGCAGATGGGCGGTGATCGCGGCGCCGGCCAGATCGGGTGGCAGCTCGCCCACAAGCATCTGCACCTCGCGGGCGACGGTTTGCGACATCTGCCGGGTTACGCCTTCAAAGTGGCGCTGCATGAACACGACCGACACCACCAGCTGCAGCGTGACAACCGGAAGGATCAGGATCAGTGCCGCACGGGAATACAGACCGCGGGGCAAATAGCGTTTGAGCCAGCGAAAGAACATGGGCTAAACCTAACCGGCGAGCGATGGGAGAGGAATAGACGATGTTGCCACCGGACGATTTCAATCCGCAGCCGGGTGTTGCCGAGGAGCTGGCGACGGGGCTGCGGCGGCTGCTGGCGCCCAATCCTTCGCCCATGACCTATCGCGGCACGAACACCTATCTGCTGGGCGAGCGTGACATCGCGGTGATCGACCCCGGCCCCGATGACCCGGTGCATCTGCAGGCGATTCTGGATGCTTTGCACCCTGGTCAGAGAATCTCGCACATCATTGTCACCCATGCGCATCTGGACCACTCGCCGCTGTCGCGGGCGCTGTCAGCGCGCACCGGTGCGCCCATCTATGCCTATGGCGATTTCCGTGCCGGCCGTTCGGCGGTGATGGAAGACCTGGCCGCCAAGGGGCTGGCAGGCGGCGGCGAGGGAGTAGACGCACAGTTCACCCCGGACAAGAACGTCGCAGACGGGCAGGTCATCCAGGGCGATGGCTGGCAATTGCGCGCCCTGTGGACACCGGGCCATTTTGGCAACCACCTGTCTTTTGAATGGGAAGACGCGGTGTTCACGGGTGATCTTGTGATGGGCTGGGCAAGCTCGCTTGTTTCGCCCCCTGATGGGGACCTGACGGACTTCATGCGTTCGTGCGAACGGCTGGAGGGGCACCGCGCCACGGTCTATCACGCCGGTCACGGCGCACCGGTTGCGAATCCGGCCGAACGGCTTGAGTGGCTGCTGTCACACAGGCGAGGCCGCGAGACCTCGATCCTCGAGGCACTAGAGACCGCCCCTGGCACTGCCCGCTCACTGGCTGAACGTATCTACACCGAAACACCCCCCGCACTGATGGGCGCCGCGGCCCGGAACGTGTTTGCCCATCTTGTTGATCTGGTGGGGAAAAACCTGGTCAAACCGGAAAATGAGCTGTCCGAGACCACAAGCTTCACGCTGAAATGACTTCGCGGCCCGGCCGGATGAATTTTTTCAGAAAAATGACACAAAAGGCACTGGACGCCGGAAAAACTCAAAGCTATACACCGCCCCATGTTCCGGCGTAGCTCAGCGGTAGAGCAGTTGACTGTTAATCAATTGGTCGTAGGTTCGATCCCTACCGCCGGAGCCAAAGATTTCAAGGACTTAGCGTTCATCCGCTAAGTCCTTTTTCTTTTCGAGCACAGAATAAGCACCGAAAGTACCGTCGATGAAAAGCCGCACCTTGACGTCGGTTAATCAGTCTTTTGCTTACAGCCGCACCCTCAGCCTGGCCAAAATGCGCTGCAAGATACGTGTGTCGCTGAGGAAACCAACCCAGCCGCGCGGACCAAGCCGCCAAAGCTGTTTTGCCACTGGGGCAAACGGCGCGGCGTTCTTGTGATAGCGCTTGGCCAGCCAGACATTCAGCGCATTCGACGCCGCGGCGCGCTTCAGAACTGCTTTGGGCATCCCGTCTGCGTGCCGCAAGACTGGCAGGGCAAGCTGCTGGGCAAAAGCCTTGGCATCGCGCGAGCCGGTGATGGTTTGGCTACCTTGATGCAGGCGAAAGCCAACGGCTGCGACGGGCGACCAGGCCACGAGACCGTTTGCCGCTAGACGCAGCCACAGATCCCAATCGGCGGTGTACCAAAGTGTCTCGTCCAGCCCGTTGGCGCCTTGCACATCGCGCGTCTTGAACATGGCGGCCGGCAGCGCAATGGTGTTTTGCACAATCAGCCGCGGAATGGATTGCTCTGGATTTAGCAGGTTTTCGCGGCGCCCGAACGGCGGGCCAATACTGCCAACTTTCTGTCCTGCCGCGTCGATGTAATGCGCGCCATGCACCCAAAGCACCGCTTGGGGTGCCTTTTCGTACATGCGTTTAAGCAGCGCCAAACGGCCGGCCAGCCAGATGTCGTCCTGATGGAGCATTGTCGCAAACGGCGCCCGCGCGGCTGCAAAACCAAAATTGGTATTTTGCATCCAGTTTTGATGCTGAGGCTTTTGGAAAACCCGCAAGGACAATCGTTCGCGAAAACTGTCTATGATTTGCAGGCTGTCATCGGTCGAGCCCTGATCCACAACAATCACTTCGATGTCCCCGGGGTTCCGAGCCAGAGACGTCAGGCTTGCCTCAAGCGTCCTGGCGCCATTGAAGACCGGCATGACCACACTGAGCCATGGCTGGCTGTCACTGGGTGTGGGCCGGGTCATGGCAGAGGGCTCTTGAGGGCGAAATGGTTCATGCTGGGCAGAGTGGCGGAATTGAATGCAGCTGTGAAGCAGCTATTCCGCCCACTGTCGGGATTACATGCAGATTGCGGATCCTTGGGGGACGGCCTGCGGTAAATGCAATGCGCCCTTGGCAAAAGCGGGGGTGGGCTGCTAGCGTTCGGGGCAGGGTATTGTTGAACGGCCTGTCGGAGCGGACAGGTACAGAGGTAGAGTTCAGATTATGCAGGACGACGTGGATCGCAACATCGCCCGCGGCCCTGCCTCCGCGACAACCGATCCGGCGACGCGCACCGTGCGTCTTTCATTGTTGTTCTGGACTACCTACCTGATCCTTCTGCTTGGTTTGGCCTTCTCCGGAGCATTATTCGCGGTTCATCCGGGCTTGGATGCACAGGAGAACGGGTGGCAAATCACCTTTCATTTGCTTGCCACACAAGATGCGCAATGGCTGGTCGTTGCCGTGCTGGCCTATCCGGTTGCCTGGTATCTGTCGCATAAGATCAAGGCGCCTTGGCTGGATGCGGAAAGAGCGCGGATGGTCGTGTTGCTGACGTTTGTTGTCTTTGCCATCACCGCCTTGGGGACGCCGTTGATCTACCATGATTTCGCGCTTTCGATGGACGAATTCATGATGCAGTGGCATTCGCAGCTGCTGCGCTATGGCTATCTGCTTGCGCCCGTGCCCGAGGAATGGCTTGACCTGTCCTATGCGCTGCGGCCAGGCTTTTTGTTGGTGGACTTCCTGTATCAGACATGGGTCCCCGGGTATCGCCCCGGCACGGCGTTCTTGCATGCAGGTTTCAGCCTGATAGGTCTTGGGGCGATGATGATGCCGCTGTTTTGCGCGGCCTCGGTTCTGGTTCTTTGGCGTCTTGCGTGTCGGGTCCTGCCGCAGAAAGAAGGTGCCGTTCTTTGTGCAGTGCTGCTTTTTGCCAGTTCGTCCCAATTCCTGATCACGGGGATGACGCCCTACACCATGACGGCGCATCTGCTGGCCACGCTGGTGTGGATATGGCTGTTCATGATGGACCGGCCAGCATCGCATACGGCTGCGATTGTTCTGGGGTGTTATGCGCTTGGTCTGCATCACGTGCATGTTCACAGTTTCATGGCGCTTCCTTTTCTTGTCCATCTGGCCTTTGGGCAGCGGCGCTGGGGCCTTGCGGCTGTGTATGGGCTGGCCTATTGCGCCGCCGGTTTGGGATGGATTTTCTGGATTGACGTTGCTGTTTGGGCGCAGGGGCTTGAGCCGGTGGCGCAAGACGCACTGCCTCCTTCGGTGGACGGAGACCTGGGCTTTGTCGCCATGGCCGTAACTCAGGCCGTCGGGGATCAACGCTCTGCCGATATTGTCTATTGGGCGACCAACGCAACCCGCTTGATTGCTTGGCAGAACCTTGCGGTTTTGCCACTGGTAGGGCTGGCGTTATGGCACCTGCGGAGGGCGCCTTTGATGCTGCGTTTGCTGGCCTGGTCTTTGGTCACCTCTCTGGTGCCTTATATTTTGTTGATGCCCTCACAGGGTCACGGTTGGGGCTATCGCTATTTGCACCAATGCATGGGCCACATTGCGTTGCTGGCAGGATACGGCTGGGCCGTAGCCGGGTCCGCGGGGCTTGCCCGACTGCATAGCTTTGCGGTGATGCTGGCAGTGGTTTCGATCACTGTTGCCTTGCCAATGCGAGCGGTGCAGACCGAGGCCGCCGTGCGTCCCTTTGCCAAGGCGATGGATCATCTGCACGGACTTGATACCGATATCGCGTTTATCCTGGCCGAACCGATCTGGTACGGGAACGATCTGGTGCGCAACGACCCGCTTTTGGGTACTGCACCGATTATCCTGGCGCTGGAGCATGTGCCCGAGACGGCGCTTTCCCGGCTGTGCGCCCAGTATCGCGTCATGGTCGTCAGCGAGGAAACTTTGTTGGCCTCGGGGATGCAAAGACGGCCCGATGCCAAGGGGCGCCTGGCCCGATTGCGGACCGAAAGCCAGGAAAAACTGGCTCGTGCGGGGTGCCCGGGGTGAGAACGCGCAGGCTGCAACTCGAAGCGAACTGGGGTGATCATGGGCGCGTATGATACGGATATCCTGTTGGCGACTTACAACGGTGCCCAATATCTGCCCCAACTGCTGGCCTCGCTTGACCGGCAAACGGATCAGAATTGGCGGCTGCTGGCGCGCGATGATGGATCAAGCGACGAAACGGTGGCCATGCTGCGTGCTTGGGGCAGGGATAAGGGCGCGCGGTTCGTGCTGTTGGAGGACGAACAAAAGGGCCTGGGGGCTACGGGCAATTTCAACGCTCTGATGCAGTCCTGTGACGCGGATTATTTTCTGCTTTGCGACCAGGATGATGTTTGGCTGGAAGACAAGGTCGCCCGGCTGGGCGCTGAAATTCGTGAACAGGAATCCAAGGAAGGCGCCAGAACTCCTTTGATAGTGCACACGGACCTGATTGTCGTTGATCATGCATTGAACACGATCGCCAAAAGCTTTTGGGACTATCAGAAAATCCGAATGCTGCCCGAGAAAGACCCATGGAAGCTGATGACTTTGCAAAACACGGTGACAGGCTGCGCTATGATCGGAAATGCGGCCCTGCTGAAAGCTGCCCTGCCGATACCTGAGCAGGCGATTGCACATGATTGGTGGCTTGCAATGATCTGTGCGTTGCAGGGGCGAATTACACGATTGGATGGCCCGTCGATCTTTTATCGGCAGCACGTTGGCAATGTTTTTGGCGCCCAAAAGCATTCAGCCTTTGCAAAGTTGAAAATCGCGGCATCTGCACCGCATCGTGCGTTAGAAATTCCAAATAAAATTCTTGAAGAAACACGAAAGCAAGCCGACGAGGTAGCCATTCATTTGGGTGACAATCTGAGGGTCGATGAACGGGAATTTTTGCTGGCTTATTCCAAACTAGCCGACAAAGGAGCGATGGCACGAAAGCTATTTGGATGGAAAAATGGCCTGTATTTCCAAGGTGGTACCCGCAACCTTGCCCTGTATTTAGCGATATGATGTGTCGGCATTGATCCGTTCCGCGTGCTCTTGGATCAATTGGATGTCGAAAGTGGATGCTTCGCCAATTACGTCGGCCCATCCCCGCGGGCCCTCTTTTGTGGCAAGGCCGTCGCGGACCAGATCAACCTTCAGGTAGGGGCAACCCATATCGCGTATCAGAACGTCCCAGAAGTACCGGGTCGGGTTAACGAAACTAGTACCGCTTTGGGTTTGAACCTCTGCGAAACGTTTTGGCGCACGATCCGAAATCTTGTCATAAGAACACAACGCGCCCATCCGAAACCCTGCTTTCAGCAGTTTTTTCGACAAACCAATTTCACCCTTGTAGATCACCCGGAACTTTTGCTTGTACAGCGGTAAGTCACGCCAGAATTTTTGAAATATGGGGCTGCTTAGGACGCGCTTGCCATAACAAACGAAGAAACTTTGAACATGCAAAGACACCTCGGATGTGTCCACGATTCCCCAAAAATCATGATCACGCTGGCTCATCTTCGAAAAGACTTGATCAAGTGGTTCAAGGGGGCCGTAAACGCTATCGTTACAGAGCAGCAGACAATCCAGTTCGGCAATATTTTCGATCTGATGGATGCCGGTTTTCCAGGCGCCAAAATCGTAGCCAATGTTTGTGCGTAGTATGATACGCCAAGTATACGGTCTGATCTTCTCGATCTCTTCCGGGGTGACTCCTGGGGCGTTGCTGACAAAAATGACCTGAAAGCCCGCGTCGCAGATCGCTTTGACATGGTGGATCACATGCGGATCGATTTTTCCGTCCTTATCGAAATGCACAAACACACAGGCTTTGCTAAGTGGGGCAGAGCTCTGGGCACCATCCTCTATGCTTTCAATGAAAAGCCCACGCCGGCGAAATAACGAGGCAGGCAGATCTGCGATAGCCAAGGCACGGAAATACAGCCAAAGTTTGGCTTTTCGCACGAGTCTGAAAGAATTTGCATGTACAAAGCGCAGTGGGGCAGTGATCCGCCAGCTGCGACTGGCCAAATTCGAGGCCAATTTTGCGGATGTTTGGTTCAATTCGCTTGAGAGGTTGGAGTTAGACACCTGTAGTTCAACTAGGTTCCCCAGCCTCTCGAATTGCCGCCTGACTTGTGCAGCTTCTTGGGAATCCGTCGAAAGGGCAAAAAGCTGCTCCAATTTTTCCGGGAATGCCCTGCCGACACCCAGCACGCCCAGCCCATGAGAATGGAAAAACTCGAATGACGGGTATTCAGCGCTCAGCTCTTCCCAAAGCTTCCAAACACCGAAATCATCGCGGCGCACTTGCGTGTCGTGAAACAGAACTACGCCGCCCTCTCGAACCGTTTCGCGCCAGGTTTCAAAGTCGTGTTTGACCGCTTCATAGGTGTGCAGCCCGTCGATATGAAGGATGTCGACGTCGCCCGCAGAAAAAGAGTCTCTGGCCTCGTTGAATGTCATTTTGTGCAACGTGCCGACGCCGGGGAATTTCGACGCCGTGATTTGTGCCACCTCCCTATAAACTTCGTCGCTGTAAAAACCTGCCTGCGGATCGCCGGCCCAGGTGTCAACCGCGTGTACCTGCCCATCCAGACCCAGGTCACGCATGGCCTGACAGAAGGCAAAGAAGGAATATCCATTGTGGGTGCCAAGCTCGACTATGTTAAGCGGGCGCAAAGCCTCGACCAGCCACAACGCAAAAGGGGCATGTCCCAACCAAGCGGATTCACACAGCGTTTCGATCTGGGTAAAGGTAAAGTCTGTGACGAACGGTGCATAAGCGGAGCTCTCGGTCTGCATTGTCTCTTGTTGTCCTTTTTTGTTCAGCAAGGGCCTCTGGTCAGGCGCGAAGCGATTTCTGCCCCTCAACAAGCGCTCGGAAATGCGTACTGGTCTCGATCAGTGTATCCCAAGGCCCTTCGGCCACCAGCCTGCCATTATCAAGTACGATAATCTTGTCGCAGGACCGAACGGTGGAAAGCCGGTGCGCTATCAACACAACGGTTTTGGCGCCGGGTAGGGCATTGATTGCCGACATGACTTCTTGCTCGGTAACGGTGTCCAAGGCGCTGGTTGCTTCGTCGAAAACCAGAAGGTCTGAATCGTGATAGATCGCGCGCGCAATCCCGATACGCTGCCGTTGTCCCCCGGACAGTCTGACGCCTCTTTCCCCCACCTTCGAGTCATATCCATTCGGCAAGTCGTTTTCGATCAACTGGTCAAGTTGGGCAATTTGACAGGCGTTTTTTACGCGTGCCATGTCGATTTCCTCGGGCAGGCAACCCAAGGCTACGTTTTCAGCGATGCTGGCATCGGTCAGGAAAATGTCCTGCGGTACGTAGCCCAATGATTTCTGCCAGCGCGTGACCGAGTTTGCATCGATTGGCGTGTCGTCTACAATCAATCGACCAGAGGTAGGCAGAATTAGCCCCAAGAGAACGTCGGCAAGCGTGGACTTGCCAGCGCCAGTGGTGCCAACAACGCCAATGCGTTCCCCTGCGCCAATGCGTAGTGACAGGTCAAACAGCCCTGCCTGCTCGGCGTTGGGATAGTGGAACGTGACCGCGTCAAACTCCAACGTCTCGTTCAGGGGGATCCGGGCGCCACTAACCTTGCGGAGCACGGCCCCGTCCTGCGTTTCGAATAGGTCTCGGTAAACGACATCCACGGCAATCAAGCCGGACTGGATTTGGGTCAACCCTGCGTAGATGCGCTGCCATTCAGGCAGCAATCTTTGACCAGCAAAGGCGATAAGGCCAATGGTGGGCAGCAGGTTGCCCAGCGCATCTGCAGTGCTGCCCTGTTCCGAGCCCAAAAGAAAAAGGGCCAGCGTGACGACACCTCCAAACGCCAGCGCCTGAAGGACATAGTTGGGAATCTCCATCGTAACGTTCGTTACCGTTTGAGCATGCGCCAGGTCATTTGAGGGTATTTCGAAACGGTCGATATAGCTTTCTTCGCGCGTGAGCACTTTGATGGCTTTGATGCCGCCGATGGCCTCGATGCAAATCCGGTTTCGTGCCTTGCTGGCAGAATACCCAGAATGCGAAAGGCGCGCGATCTTGCGTCGTGTCAGCGCAAAGGTCAGCCCGTAAATTCCCCCCAGAGCTGCCGTACAGACCAGCGTGACCACAGGCGAGACCCATAACAACAGGAAGATAATCGCAAGCGATGTGCAAATTGCCGCGACTACCTCGGCGGCTGGTTTCAGAAATTGATCGACCACCTGGTTGCTTTGAACCAGAATATGCGTGCCCAGATCACCGGTATGACGATCCACAAAGAACAAATACGGCTGCCGCAAATAATTTGAGAAAAGCCGCGTGCTGATGTTCTTGTTCTGTTGAGCGGAAAACGAGGCGATCATGAAAGCCCGCACGATCTGGGCCGCGGTTGCCATCAGGATCAGCACCAGAGACCCCACACCCAGCCAAAGGGCGAATTGCTTGCCCGATGTGAAGCCGCCTTGCTCGTACAGCCACGTCAGGGCGGGCGCACGCGTAATTATGCTTTCGTCCGCCAGCACGCTTAGAAACGGCAAGATCGAGCCGACCATCACTGCCGTGAAAAGCCCGGTCGCAAGGATCACGGCCAGAACGCGCAGGGCGCGCCGTCTGGCCGGTGGCTCAAGAATGGCCCAGGCTTTTTGCAACATTTGCAACGGGATCATGCGCCCCCCCAAATGGCAGAACTGCTTCTCTGCACGGATTTGACCAAACTACCGATTGGTGGGTGTACCGCAGGATATCGACGCTTATCGCTCAATCTTGATCCGCCCCGAATATGCGCCCGTGGGTCGAGCTGATGCCAGCGATCACCGAATAAAGAAAGCCTGTGAAAAAAATCTGCATACCTACCACGGTCAGGGTTCCGGCTGCGCTTAAACTGCGGACTTTGTCAAGCGAGGCAAAGTCCGACGAAATCCATCCGGCCGTCACATTCAGGGCCCAGATCGCTCCGGTCAGGATGCAGGTGGCGCCCGTAAGCAGCCAGTATTCAAGCCGTGATCTGCGCAAAAGTGCCACCAGTCGCCCGCTGTTGGGGCGGAACCTTTGCTGCACGCTGTAAACCGTTGCGGTGATGCCGATGGTGGCCGTCTGAACCGCGATGATCACCAGCGCGCTGGCCACGATGGCCCAGTGATCGCCGAAACGAAGCGGTCCAAACTGAACGATTTTCGCATCGCTATTTCCCAGCAGGATGATGAATAGCGCAAGGCCAATGACGAAAAACACGACCGCAGGCCACAAGAACAAGTGCCTGGGACTTAGAAGTAGCATGTATCCCAAGTGGCGAAACCCGTCGCGCCAGGGATTCAGATGCGGCGCTCGTTCACGCTTGTCGGGCCAGAGCGTGATCGGCACCTCGGCGATCTGTTTGCCATGCAACACCGCCTTGAGCACCATTTCCGAGGCGAACTCCATCCCCTGCGAGGTCAGCGATAGTGACTGGTACGCCTCTTTTCGGATGGCGCGCATCCCGCAATGCGCATCACTGATGTCAGTCTTGAAAAGAAAGCGCAGGATACCCGAAAGCGCCGGGTTGCCGATGTATCTGTTTTTCCAGGGCATTGCGCCTGGCTTGATCTCGCCGGCAAAGCGCGAACCCATGCACAGGTCGGCCCCATCCATAAGCCGTTCCACCATCGGCACTGCCTCTAGAAAATCATAGGAACAATCGCTGTCCCCCATCACCAGATAACTTGCTTGCTCTGCAGCCTCGAACCCACCGAGCAGCGCCGCACCGTACCCACGTTCGTGAATATCAACGACCCTTGCGCCCGCCGCTGTGGCCAGCTCTTGACTGCCATCAGTGCTGCCATTGTCAGCAACGATCACCTCACCAGTCAGGCCATGACGGTCACGAAGGGTCTGGATTGCTTTGCTTGCCTGGCGCACGCAGGCTTCGATCGTCCGGGCCTCGTTCAGGCAAGGCAGGACAAAGGCAACACTGTGCGTTTTGTTAGGATTAGCTGCCATAAGAAGATAAATGCCTGATCATCGCGTATACAATGGCCACAGCATGGCCCAGTATTTGGGCATTTTGGGGTTCGAACAGGGCAAAAAAGCGTTCTGTTGCGCCAGAGACACGCCCGTCAGGCCCGCGCGATGGCGATGTTCAGCAGGACCTGACGTCGTTCGGTCGTGGCGACTTCGATCGCGCGTTTCAGTGCTGCGGGTAGGTCAGCGCCATCGGTAATGGTCTGCGTATGTGCGCGGCTGGCGGCTGCGGTTTGCGTGAAATCGGGGCTGGGGCGCAACGAGGTCATGGGCGTTTCGTTCTCCATCCGGGCGTTGCCGCTGGGATACAGACCCTCGACCGAGGCACGCACCGCGCCCCATTCCTCGTTGTTCAGAACAAGGACGATAACGGGCAGCTCGTGCGCTTCGGCGATGAAATGACAGGCGGTGGGGTTCGCAAACATATAGCTGCCGTCCCCCATCGTCGCGAAAACCAGTCTGTCCGGGTCCGCCAGCTGAGCGCCAAGCGCGGCGGGGAACCCCCAGCCAAGACCGCCTGAATGGGGCTCTTGGAAATAGCTGTTATGCGCGTCCAGATCCAGAGGTTGCAGCGGGCAGCCAAGCTCGTGAAAGACTGTGGCTTTGCGCCCCTTGATAGCCCGGCCGAGGCAAAGCGAGACCCAATCCTTGGTCATTGGCGAGGCATTTCCAGTTTCGGCGACGCGTGAGGTTTTCTCTTTAACCTTCTGTGAATAAAAGGTTATCTTGTTGTGGCGTTGATCGATTTCCTCGCTGTCCCCAGCGATCTGCGTCACCTTTTCAATCAAGGCCAAAAGCGTCTGATCGGTAGCGCCGGCCAAGGTGATATCGGCGGGAAAATTGCGAATGGGCGTGCGCGAGAACAGTGGATCAGGGCCCAGCTGGATCACGGTTGCATCCGCGTTGGGGCCGGTTTTATCAGGGAACCACGGGGCCAGGGAATTGATCACCAGCACGACGTCGGCTTGCGAAAGCCAGGGCTCGGGGTCGGCGCCGACTTGCATCGGGTGCGCGATCGGAATGGCCAATTGGTTGGACCAGTAATGCGCGAGCGGAATGGCGCGATCCTGCACGAATTCAGACAGGGCGGCAAACGCCTGTTCGCTGCCCGCGCCGCGCTGCGCGATGATCAGCGGAGCCTTTGCATTCGCCAGCGCCTGGGCTGCACGTTCCAGCGACGAAGGATCAGCTGCAGTGATCACTGGCGCCATGGTCGAGGGTTGGCTCATGCCCGTCTCGGGGCCCGGCTCGCACAGGACCTCGCGCGGAAGGCTAAGGTACACGGGTCCTTGTGGGGTCGAGTTTGCAATGGCCCAGGCGCGATCCAGCACCTCGGCGATCTGTTCGGGAAAGCGCAACTCGTAATCCCACTTGGTGGTTTCTCGCACCAATGCGGTCTGATCGAACATCTCTTGCCCCCAACCGATGGGCACGGTGCGCGCACCGAAACGCCCGCTTTCCAGGGTCGGTGTGCGACCCGACATGAGGATCATCGGGATCTGGTCACACCAGGCGTTAATCGCGCCGGTGACGCCGTTTGACAGACCCACATTCGTGTGCAGCATCACAGCCTGCGCTTTGCCTGCGATCTGATAAAACCCGTGCGCCATAGACACAGCCGCATGCTCGTGTGGGGCAAGGATCGGCTGGGGCAAGGCGTGGCCGGCGGCCTTGGCGGCGGCGTAGCCCTCGATGATCGGGGGGAAATCCGTGCCTGAATTGGTGAACACATAGTCCACGCCCAGCGCTTTCAACTTACCGAACATCGCGGCGCCCGCGGCCAGGGGCTGGCCCTGTTTTTCCGTGTCTGTCATCAGCGCTGTCTCCCTTTCTCCTGCTTGTGATGATAGGCGCGTTTGGGGTCGGATTGGCAAGGAATTTCTTAAATAAATCATAGGCCCTAGCGGGTTTATCCTTTAGTCTGACACCCAAAGCGAGGGGGAGAAAACGATGGATTTCGGAATGAAAGGTAAGGTCTGTCTGATCACTGGCGGGGCGGGCAGTATTGGCCTGGCTTCGGCGCGTCAGATGCTGGATCTGGGCGCAAAGGTGATGCTGGTGGACCGCGACGCAGACGCGCTGCAGACCGCTGCCGATCAACTTGGTTCAATTCAGACCTGTGTTGCGGATGTTTCGGATGAAAGGGACGTGGCGCAGTACATCGCGCGGACGATCGAGCTGTTTGGGCAGATTGATGTCCTGTTCAGCAATGCAGGCAATTTTGGCACCGTCGCCCCGATCGAGGATTATCCCACCGAAGTCTTCGATCAGGTTCTGGCCGTTCATGTGCGCGGGGCCTTTCTGGCCGCCAAACATGCGGTGCCGCATATGGGGCAGGGTGGCAGCATCATCATCACCTCCAGCGTGGCGGGGTTGCGGGGGGATCCGGGCGTGTATGGCTATATCACCGCAAAACATGCGCTGACCGGGCTGATGCGGGTGCTGGCCAAGGATCTGGCGCCGCGCGGCATTCGCGTGAACACGATCAACCCCGGCCCTGTATCCAACGGATTTCAGCAGCGGGTCGAGGATGACTTGGGTGAAATCATCGGTCGTGATGGCACAGAATTCTTTGACGAGATTATCCCGATGGGGCGTCACGCCACCCCAGAAGAGGTGGCGCGCTCGGTTCTCTATCTGGCTTCGGATCAAAGCAGCTTTACCACCGGCACGATCCTGTCTGTCGATGGTGGTATGAGCGGCTAGCCCGGCGGCCCCTAGTGGGCCGCCAAACCGGCGCCTTCCTCGACCGCGTCGATACCGAAATAGGCCTGGTCCAGAAGTTCGGGATCCTTGATCAGGTTCTCGGCCCGGCCACTGTAGCGCACCTGCCCACCGCGCAGCACCAGCGCCTCTTCTGAAACGCTCAGCGCAAGGTCGGTAAATTGCTCGATCAGCAAAATGCCGACACCGCGCGTTTTCAGATCCGTGACAAAGCTCATCAGGCGTTTGACCACCAAAGGTGCCAGTCCCAAGGACATCTCGTCGACCAGCAAAAAGCGTGGGCGGCTCATCATTGCGTGTCCCAGTGCCAGCATTTGCTGCTGCCCGCCCGACATGGACCCTGCGATCTGCTTTTTGCGTTCGGCCAGTTCGGGGAAAAAGCTGTAGGTCTCGGCCAGCGTTTCCTCCAACCCGTCCGGCAACAGTGACCCGGCCGCGCGCAGGTTGTCATCTACGCTTAGCTTGGTCAGAACCCGGTGGCCTTCGGGAACGGCAGCGATTCCGGCCGCGCGGATCACGTCAGGGCCTTTGCCCGTCAGATCCGCGCCATCCAGTGTCATCTGCCCACCCGAGACTGCCATCATCCCGGCCATGGCCAGAACCAGTTCGGATTTACCCGCGCCATTCGCACCCAAGACCGCGGTTACGCTGCCGGGGGCCAGATGCAGGTCGATCTGGTCCACCAAGGTGCGCCCATCCTGCACGACGCTGAGTTTTTTCAGTTCCAATGCCATGGATTATACCTCTTCCGTGCCAAGATAGGCCGCTTTGACCTTGGGATCGGCCAGCACGTCCGCCGTGGGGCCAAAGGCGATTTTCTTGCCGAAATCCAACACCAGAGTGTCCGTGCATATACGCGAGATCAGCTCGACATCGTGGTCGATCACCAGAACCTGCGCGCCGGTTTCCTTGGGCACGGCCATGATCAGATCGCCCAGCCGGTGCGTTTCCTCGATCGAGAGGCCGCCAGCGGGTTCATCGAACATCACCAGTTTGGGGTTTCCGACAAGGCATTTGGCCATGTCAGTCAGGCGGCGTTCAAACCCGTCCAAAGTACGGCCCATGCGATCGGCCTTGTCGGCCATGCCGACCAGCTCCAGCATGCGCTGTACCTCGTCGCGTTTGGGCCCCGAGGCCCCGGCATGGTCGATCTGCACCAGAACATTATCAAAAACGCTCAGATCATTGGCGATCTCTTCCTTTTGGAACGAACGCCGCAACCCCCAGTGCGCGCGCCGATACGGGGCAAGGGACAGAAGGCTGGTGCCATCCATGTCGATCCGGCCCCCGTGCACATGCACAAAGCCCGAGATCACATTCATCAGTGTGGTTTTACCCGCGCCGTTGGGGCCAATGATGCCATTCACCGGCGCCGTGAACTGGGCCGAAACCTGATCCAGCGCGACAACACCGCCGAAATGCACACTTACGCTATCGAGTTTGATCATTGCTCGGCCTCCTTCTTGGGGCTCAGACGGGCTTGCACCGCGTCGATCAACTGACCGGCCAACCCATTGGGCGCTGTGATGATCGCGTGCAGCAAACCTGCGCCGAAGATGACAAAGCTTAGGTCCGCATCCACGCCCCAGTTGTTCAGCAGGGCAGGCAGGATGCGGAACAGTGTGGCCGCGATCAGTGCGCCCAGCCAGTACCGCGCGCCGCCAACGATCGCCAAGGCGAAGACCATGACGCTTTCGCTGGCCTTGAAGGTTGCGTCATCCAGAAGACCCAGTGATCCCGCCAGCAAGCCGCCAGCCACACCGGCCAGAAGACCGGCAATGCCAAAGGCCCAGGTTTTATACAGGGTGACATTGACGCCTGCGGACATGGCGGCGGCCTCGGACCGGCGGATCAGCGCCCAGGCCCGTCCGGGGGCAAGGCGGCGATGCGCCTCGATGAACAAAAAGCCCAGCAGGACGACCACCACGGTATAGCGGAAATATGCCTCGGGGGATTGGGCCAGCCACGGGCGCCGGAACGCATCGGCCGAGCCGGTTTTCACACCCCAGAAGCCTTCGCCCCCATTCGGGAACTGATAGGTGGCAAACAGGATCTCTAGCCCTCCGGCGGCCATAAGGGTGACCAGCGCCAGGTACAGCCCGCGCATCCGCAGGGCGGGCAGGGCCAGCAACCAGCCAAAGGCCATAGTCACAAGCCCGGACAGGATCAGGTTCACCTCGAATGGCAGGCCGTAGGCGTGGTTCAGGCGCAGCATAACCCAGCCGCCGACCCCCATCAGACCGACCTGGGTCAGGCTGACCATGCCAAGGCGCGCATACATGAAGGCCACGCCGCCAATCGCAAGCATGAAACAGCCGGTCGAGATGAACACGCTGAGCCACAGGTTTCCGGCCACAAGCGGTAGAATGACGATGGCGAAAGCGGCGAAGATCAGGCCGCTCCAGCCTGAAGGCGTGATTTGGAACAAACGCTTGTCCATGTCAGTCCCTCCCGCCGAATGTCAGGCGCGATCCGCGCTGCGACCACAGCAGCACCAGCGCCGCGATGACAAACGGTGCAATGGGGCGCACGCCTTTGAGGGTCGAGGACAGCGTCAGCATATTCTCGATCACGCCCATCGACAGGCCGCCCACCAGCACCAGGGCCAGATTGTCCAACCGTCCGCAGATTGCGGCGGCGATGGAGGGGATGACCATGAAGGTGATAACCGTCGGCTCTAACCGGATCAGGTCGGCAAACATCAACCCGGTAAAACCCGCCAGCACACCCGAGATACCCCAGGCGATGGTCTCGACCTTCAGGATCGGGATGCCGATAAGGGCCGAAAGATCGCGGTCATTGGCCAGACTGCGCATTTGCAGGCCCACCTTGGTGCGGCTGAGAAAGAAGTAAATGCCGATCACGATCAGAATTGACGCGGCAAAGACGATCAGACGGGTCGCGGTCACACGCAGGCCCAGGAAACGGATGCCGATCTTGTCGGTCGGCAAAGAGATCGAGCGCGGATCGTCGATCCACAGAAAACTGACAAGGCCAAGGATGATCAGGGCAAAACCCAGCGTCGCCACGGCTTTGACCACAGGTTCGCGCCAGGCCAGATGCGGCGCGATCATGCGGCCGTAAAACAGGGTGATCGCCAGCGCCATCAGGATGCAGGCGCTCCAGGCGACGGGGCCCCAGACGCCCCATTCAACCAGCTGCCATGCTGTCATGGCGCCAGCCGCTCCTGCGGCCCCGCCCGAGAAATTCAAAACGCCCGTGGCCCGGAACAGCACGACCATGCCGATCCCGCCCAGCGCATAAAGCGAGCCAGTCGCAAGGCCAGAGGCCAGGAACAAGCCCTGTATTTTCATGGGTTTACCCCAGCCGAGCCATGTCAGGATGACGGCCATCAGCACCAGGTAAAGCCCCCAGTTGAGGAGAGTGGTTTTTTTCATTGGGTCCCGCCCGAAAGTTGGGTGCAGCAAGGCGCTTGGCCCTGCTACACCTGATAGGCTTAGCTAGGCTCAGCGCAGGCCAAGCTCTTTTTCCAGGGCGATGTGAGGCTCGAAATAGGCGCTGTCATATTCATAACAATCGCGCACGATTTCATAGCCACCCTTGACGATCTTCACCATATAACCCGCGTGGTTGGGCATATGGAAATCGGCGTCACCCACATAATAGGGGCCACACATCAGGTCAGATTCCAGACCTTTGATGGCACGGATCGCATCGCCAACCTTGTCGCGGTCATCAACGTCGGCGGGGTCCATGGCCAGCATGGTTTCGGTGAAGAATTTGGCCGACAGATAACCTGCCTGTGCAAAGGTATCGCGCGGATCCTCGGGGTTGGCATAGCTGTCCATCACCTTGATCCAGTTCTGTGCGTCCGGGCCGTTGACCTGGAACGGCGCCAGTTCGGCATTCACATAGATGTGGCCGTGCCAGTAGTCACCCACCTGATCAGGAACCGACAGGTCATATAGCGGGGTCGGGGCGATCCAGTTGAACGCATCGCGCAGGTCCTGTTCTTCAGCCGCTTTCAGAATGGCAAGGGCCAGACCGGCAGGCTGGTTGATCAGGATGGTGTCCGCACCCGAAGACACGGCCTCGAGCAGAGCCGAGTTCACGTCCGGAGCACCGGGGTTCAGCAGCGCCATGCTGCCGTCGCCGCCGTTGTCCTTCATATAGTTGATCGACGCCTCACAGGACCAGATGCCGTTGTTGGGTATGTTCAGGCCGATGCACGCGATATTGGTCGCGCCCAGTTCCTCGCGGGCATATTGCACCGCGCCAAGGTTCGACGGCAGCGGGCCTTGGTTGGTCGACACGATGTTCGAGCTTTCGAAACATTCCGAAATCGCACAGGCCGAGGCCATGACCATGATGTCAGCGTCTTTATAGGTACCTGCGTTCACGGCCATCTCGATGAACGAGCCGTTGCCGACCAGCGCCACCGAATTGGTGTCATTCACCAGTTTTGCCGCGGCCTGAGCGGCCAGTTCGGGGTTCCACTGGTCGTTTTCAACGCGATAATCCACGGGGCGGCCATGGATGCCGCCATTGGCGTTCACACATTTGAAATAGGCCGCCGCGGCATCGGTCGCGGCCGAGAAATCGCCGGGCGCAGCATTGCCGTGAATGCCGCCGACGATGATCGGATCGCCGCTGGCTGCCTGGCCGGTATTAGCGCCGCACATCGGAGCCGCCATGGCAGGGGCCGCAAAGCCCATTCCCATCACGCTGGCCAGTGCCAGAAGTTTACGTTGTTTCGTCATGTTTTCCTCCCTGGAATGACAAATCGATTATTTCGGACCCTTCCGGGCCTCTGGTGGGTAGATGGGTCAGGCGGCGTTCCGCCTGTCCTCGGTGATCATGTCAGCGGCTTTTTCGGCAATCATGATGGCCGGTGCGTTGGTGTTCCCGCTGACAATCTTGGGCATGATCGAGGCATCCACGACCCGCAGCCCACGCAGTCCGTACACCCGCAGGCGCGGATCGGTTACGGACATGGGGGTAGTGCCCATCGCGCAGGTTCCAACCGGGTGGTACACAGTGCGGGCATGTTCGCGGATGAATGCCTTGATCTGGTCATCAGTCTGAGCGTCGTCGCCGGGGATAATCTCGGACAGGCGATGCTTGGCAAAGGGGGGCTGGCGCAGAATATCGCGGGCCATGCGCACGGCCCTGGTCATACGGATTGTGTCGGCCTCGTTGGACAACAGGCCAAGGTCTATATCCGGCGCGCCGTTAGGGGCGTTGCGGGTCACGCTGCCCGTGCTTTCTGGGCGCAGAAGACAAGTGTGCAACGACACTCCGTGCCCGTATTCGAACATCCGGCCTCGATGGCTTTTGCGGCCGGGGATGAAATGCAGCTGGATGTCCGGACGATCCTCGGCGGGTGAGGTGCGAAGAAAGCCCCCGGCCTCGACCATGTTCGAGCTGAGCATCCCGCGCCGTGCCCCGATCCAGCGCAGTCCTTCTAGCGCCAATTTGGGCGCAGCCTGCAAGGACAGTCCGTATGGCGCCGCGCTTTGCGATTTGCAGATCACCATCACGTCAACGTGGTCCTGCAGGTTTTTCCCCACACCGGGAAGGTGCTGCACGACGTCCTTATCCAGCGCCTGCAGGGCAGCACCGTCACCGATGCCCGAACGCAGCAGGATATCAGGCGAGCCGATGGCCCCGGCGCAAAGGATCACCTCGTGGCGCGCCTCAACGAACTGAGGCCCCTGCGCCGTCGCCAATTGTACCCCGGCTGCGCGGTCGTCCCGGACAATCACCTGATGCACCTCGGCGCCGGTGATCACATGCAGATTGGCGCGCGCGCGTACAGGCGCGAGGAATGCCGCTCCGGTCGAGTGCCGCCGTCCGTCTTTTTGCGTGACTTGATAGATGCCCACACCCTCGGGGTCGGGCGCGTTGAAATCGTCACAGGCGCGGTGCTGAAGCTGTGTCGCCGCGTCAACAAAGACGTGATCCATCGCATTGGCATCGTTCAAGTTTTGAACGCTCAGCGGGCCGTCGCGACCGTGGAATTCGCTGGATTTGGACGGATCGGCATTTGCTTCGGATTTCTTGAAATAGGGCAGGACGGACGCGTAATCCCAACCCGTGCAGCCCGCCGAAGCCCAATCGTCATAGTCCTGACGATGACCGCGGATGTAGATCATGCCGTTGATCGCGGACGAACCGCCCAGCACTTTACCCCGAGGGATCGAGACTTCGCGGCCATCCAGCCCCTTTTGGGGGGTCGATCTGAACAGCCAGTTGTGCCGGCGGTCCTTGGACAGCCAGATCAGCCCAAGCGGGATCTTGATGAAGGGGCTGCGATCCTCGGGGCCGGCCTCGATCAGGCAAACACGCACCGTTGGATCGGCGCTCAGCCGGTTCGCCAGAACCGAACCGGACGAACCTGCGCCCACGATCACATAGTCGAATTCAGCCATGGTGGCGGCGCCCTTTGGTCTGTAAAGACAGCTGCGCAACCCGACTGAATCGGTGTACCCGTAGGTAATTCATGTAAAATCTTCCTCCCAGTGGTCAGGCTCTTGAGGCCAAAACCTGCGAATCACGTTATTGCTCTTGCTTTGGTTTTTCTTTGGCTTTTTGCTAAAGGAACTTCTTAACCCGCCAGGTAAGGTGCGCAAATGGAACCAATATCAGAGATGACCAAGCCGCGTCGCGATGTCAGCAATCCTTCTCAAGAGGTTGCAAACGCTGCAATTTTTGCTGAATCCGGGGACGCGAACTTTGTTCTGAAGGCATTGGGTAATGTCTCGGGGCATGAAAATATGCTGATCATTTCCGAGAATCCGTCCTTCTTGCGTGCGGGCCACGCGATGATGCGCCTGAGCGCGACCGAGATCGGCCTGGATCGCGAACAGATCGTGGCGGCCGACGTGGTGCAGGCGCTACAACAATGGCTAAGCACCGAGCTTAGCAAGGGGTGTTTCATCATCGACATGAGCTGGGTGTCAAAGCAGATGCAGGGCGCCTTGCGGGTCGAATCCTGGGGCGAGATTTCCAGCCAGATTCACAAGCGCTATGGGTTGCCGGTGATCTCGGTCTATAACCGAGAGCTGATTGTCGAGGACCTGCTGCAAGCCTCGTTCAGGGCGCATCAGCAAATCCTTGTGCCCTCGGGGGTCTATGAAAATCCGTTCTGGATTCCGATGGAGTTGGCCAACAAACCCGCAGGCGAACAGATGTCTTTTGTGCTGGGACGGATTGTGCCCGACTATGCCGGGACCAACTTTTTCGAGCGCGACCTTCGCTTCGCCGCCCATGGGGCCGATCCTGATTGGCTGGTGCGCTCGTCCAAGCCGATGGCGCCCAGTGACAGGGCTGAACGATGGCAGATCTATTGCCTGGGCCAATTGAGGGTCTATCGCAATGGGTCCGAGCGGATCGATTGGAACATAAAGGGGGGCGCACCCAAGAAAACGCGCACCCTGTTTGCCTATCTGCTGACCCATGGGGAACGGGGCGCCCATGTTGACCGCATTGCCGAGCTTTTATGGGCCGAAGACGGCACCGAAAAAAGCAAGCGCGCGCGGTTGCACCACACGGTGGCCATGCTTCGCAGAACACTGGGGCGCAAGGATGCCGTGATCCGCTCGGGGGATTTCTACCGGCTGAACCCGCCCGAAGGCAGCTGGGTCGACATCACCAGTTTCGAGCAACTGTGCCGCCGTGGCGTGTCCCTGTTCAAGCGCGGTCAAAGCGAAGAGGCGCAGCTGATCTACTCGACCGCGGAAAAGCTTTATACCGGTGATTTGTTTGAAGACATCCCGCTGGACTATATCGATAACGAGCAAGAGGACTGGTGCATGGCCCGCCGAATTTGGCTGCGCGAGGTGGCCTTGAAGCTGCAGCGCGATTTCTCGGCGCTGTTGCGGGAAAAGGGGCGTTTGCGCGCCGCACTGGAACATTGTCAGAAAGGTTTGGCGCTGGATCCCAGCAGTGATGACGTGAATATCGAGACGTTGAAGGTTTTCCATGCTCAGGGCCGAATGGATGCGGTCGCGCGTCAGTACCGCCAGTACAAAAAAGCCATGATGGCGATTGGCTCCACCCCGGAAGGGTCAGAGGTTCAGCGAACTTATCGAGCATTAACAACACGTTAGAATTTTTGTGTAAAAACCAAAGAAAAACCAAAGCGCTTTACTTAGGGTGATTCTCAGTCGGCCGAACTTGGCCATTGGGAGGAAATCTTATGAACGCCATTGATGACATCCGCGGGTCGGATGCATACGATCCGTTTGACCTTAACGTACCGCAACCCCAGTGGGAGGAATTCCGCAAGGAGAAGCCAATCTTCTTCCACGAACCCTCGGGATACTGGGTGGTTTCGCGCTATGAAGACATCAAGGAAATCTTTGACGACTGGAAAACTTTCAGCTCGGAAAACGCGCAAAAACCGATGCGCCCGATGTCCGAAGAGGGCCGGAAAATCCTGAAAGAGGGCGGTTTTACTGCCTACTCGGGGCTGACCGCACGCGTTCCCCCGGATCACACCCGCATCCGCAAGATCGCGCAGGGCTGCTTTGGTCCGCGCCGTTTCAAGTCCATCGCGCCACAGATCGAGGAAATCGTCTCGCGCCATTTGGATATGCTGGAAGAGGCCGGCAAAGCTGGCAAGCCCGTGAACTTCTGGGAGATCGTGGCCTTTCCTGTGCCTGCCCATGTGCTGTTCACGCTAATGGGCATCCCTGAAAAGGACGTGCCAAAGATCAAGCAATACGGCATGAGCCGGGGCAAGATGACCTGGTCGGACCTGACGGACGAGGAAATGATCCCCGTCGCCCACGACATGGTCGCCTATTGGAAATACATCCATGACCTGCTGGATATGCGTCGCGAAAACCCGGGCGATGACTTCCCCTCGGATCTGCTGCGATTGCAGGCCGAAGGCGCCGACATCACCGACGAAGAAATCGCGGGCGTTCTGTATTCCACGCTGTTCGCCGGGCACGAGACGACCTCGACCTTCATGGGCAACTATGTAATGGCGATGATGGATCACCCCGAGGCCTGGCAGGCGATCAAGGAAGACCATTCCCTGATCCCCAACGCGGTCGAGGAAATGCTGCGCTTCACCCCGTCCGTCGTTGGGTGGCGCCGCAAGGCGCGCACGGCCAAGACCATTGGCGGGGTCGAACTGCCCGAGGGCGCCGAAATCCTCATGCTGACAGGCTCGGCGAACCGGGACGAAGCTCAGTACCCCAACGGTGAGCAGCTGGATATCACCCGCAAGAATGCCCGCACGCATTTGTCCTTTGGCTATGGCATACACTACTGCCTGGGGTTCCAGCTGGCTAAAATGGAGGCGCAAGAGCTGCTGAAGCAGCTGGCAGATCGCTTCCCCACCCTGCGCCTGGCCCCCGATTTCCAGGCCGAATACCACCGAAACATCACCTTCCGTGTGCCCACAGCGGTCATGGTAGAATGGGATAACATGGCATGACCCAGACCGGACTTTATACACTCGATTTTTCGGAAATTGGCAGCGCTGATCACGCACGAGTGGGGGGCAAGTGTTCCTCGTTGGGCGAGATGACCCAAGCCGGTGTGGCCGTGCCTCCGGGCTTTGCGGTGACCACCGATGCCTATGCTGCGATGCTGGATTCGCATGGGCTGAGGGCCGAGATTGAGCGCCATCTGGAAGGCGTCAATCCCGATGACCTCAACGAGGTGGACCGCGCGGCGCAGGCCATTCGCATTCGCATCCGCTCGCATCACCTGCCCGAAGAGGTCGAGACCGCCATCCGCGAGGCTTATGCCGCGATGGGTGACGACATCCCCGTCGCTGTGCGCTCGTCTGCCACCGCCGAGGACCTGCCGGACGCCAGCTTTGCCGGCCAGCAGGACACCTATCTGTGGGTGCGTGGCGCTGATGATGTGGTTTCGCATGTGCGTGATTGCTGGGCGTCCCTGTACACCACCCGTGCGGTGGCTTACCGCGAGAAAAACAACATCCCCCATATCGACGTTCTGATGAGTGTGGGCGTGCAGAAAATGGTGAACGCCAAATGTGCTGGCGTCGCGATGACGCTGGACCCCGGCACCGGGGACCGGACGCGTATCGTGATCGACTCCAGCTGGGGCCTGGGCGAAATGGTCGTCTCGGGCGTGGTAACGCCGGATAACTTCGTGGTTGAAAAGGTGTTGGAGGAGATCCTGGATCGTACCATTTCGGACAAACATGCCGAAATGGTCGGGGATGCCGAGCTGGGCGAGGCGATCGAACGCCCCGTTGACGAGGCGCGCCGCAAAGTCACCAGTCTGACCGATGCCGAGGTGATGGCGGTTGCCCGCCTGGCCAAGCGATTGGAAAAGCAGAACAAATGTCCTCAGGATGTGGAATGGGCCATCGATGCCGATCTGCCCGAAGGGGAAAACCTGCTGGCGCTGCAAAGTCGCCCCGAAACCATCTGGTCACAGAAAAAACCGGCCGCAAAACAGGCCACTTATATGACCGGGATGATGGGCATCGTGAATACGCTGACCAATCCGGTCGGCTCGAAATAATCAAGAAACAATAAACCATTCTCTGGGAGGAAATTCGAATGGACGCACAGAAAAGCTTGTTCCCAAGCGCCTTTGACGTTGCAACGCCGGCAGGGGGCGAGGGCTGGAAAGAGCTCTACCCCTATTACACTCACTTCCTGCCCTCGCGCCGCGAGCAGGACGATGCAACGTTCTGGTTCTGCAACTCGCAGCACTGGCCGACGCCTTTCCGTCCGTTTGACACGATCATGCTGGACTTCGCGATCAAAGGTCTGGGGCAGTACAACACGCGTCACCTGCTGGTGCCGCCCGCGAACGGCGTGGATTACCGGATTCTGAACGGATACGTCTATTTCTCGCCCGTGGCCGTCGCGCCTGAGCAGATCGAGGCTCGTGTGCCGCAATTCATGGAACGTGCTGGTCACTATTTCATGAACTGGAACGACCTTTACGCCAACTGGAAAGAAAAGGTTCTGGCGAAGATCGACGAGCTGGAAGCAATCAACTTCACTGCGCTGCCTGATGTCGAGGATATTTCGGTCGTCACCGAAGGTGTCGGTCTGGACAGCACCAACCAGCTGTTCGACCAGTACGACAAGGCGATCGAGCTTTGCTACAAGATCTGGCAGCACCATTTTGAATTCCTGAACCTGGGCTATGCGGCCTATCTGGATTTCTTTGGCTTCATGAAAGAGCAGTTCCCCACCATCCCCGATCAGGCGATTGCCAAGATGGTTCAGGGTGTGGATAGCGAACTGTTCCGTCCTGATGACGAGATCAAGAAGCTGGCCAAGCTGGCAGTGGAACTGGGTTGCGCGGATGCTCTGAAGTCCGGCACCGTCGACGAGGCGCTGGCTGCCGTGGCCAATGCTCCGGGCGGTGACAAATGGCTGGCCCAGTGGGAAGGTGCCAAAGATCCGTGGTTCAACTTCACCAGTGGCAACGGGTTCTACTCGACCGACAAGTATTGGATCGACCATCTGGACATCCCGATGGGCTATCTGCGCGATTACATCGAGCGCGTGGAAGACGGTGATGAGATCATGCGTCCGACCGAGGCTCTGCTGAAGGAACGCGATCGGATTACTGCGGAATATCGCGAAATGATGGACGAAGAGGCTCAGGCCGTGTTCGACGGAAAGCTGGGCCTGGCCCGCACCGTGTTCCCCTATGTGGAAGATCACAACTTCTATATCGAGCACTGGGCGATCGGCGTGTTCTGGCGCAAGATGCGCGAGCTGTCCAAGCTGCTGTCCGAGCAGGGCTTCTGGGAGAACGAGGACGATATGTTCTTCCTGAACCGCAACGAAGTGCGTGACGTGCTGTGGGACTACTCGGCCGGTTGGGCCATTGGCGTTCCCTATCGTGGTACCGATGTGTGGCCCGCGGAAATCGCGCGACGTCGCGAGATCCACACCGCTTTGTCCAAGGAACGGCCGCTGCCCGCACTGAACAACCCGCCCGAGGTCATCACCGAGCCTTTCACTATCATGCTGTGGGGTATCACCTCGGATGCGATCGAACGTTGGACTGCAACGGACGAGGACTCGGATGTCATGAAGGGCATGGCCGCTGCACCGGGTCTGGTCGAAGGCGTCGCCCGCGTACTGTCCAGCCCCGACGAGCTGAGCCAGTTGAAGAAGGGCGAGATCCTGGTGACCCCAGTGACCGCACCGTCCTGGGCGCCTGTCTTCGGCAAGATCAGCGCGGCTGTGACAGACATCGGCGGCATGATGAGCCACGCCGCCATCGTCTGCCGCGAATACGGCCTGCCGGCGGTGACAGGGACGGGCACGGCCTCTTCCAAGATCACCACGGGCATGCGCCTGCGTGTGAATGGCAATGACGGCACGGTCGAAATCCTCGACTGATCCGTTCGCCCGGGGGACGCACCCAGAGCGTCCCCCGGTTTTTCGCCCGTTCCAACAGGAGGTCCGCGGTGCCGCAGACAAATGACCTGTCGCGCTATGATCCGGTCTGGCGCGAGGCCCGTCCTTACATGCGCGCGCGCAAGAATGACGTGCATATACCCCTGTCCTTTGCTTGGGCTCAGCGGTTGCTGGATCACTACGTTCAGGCCGACCGCGATGTGTGTTCACTGGGCATCTTGCTGCATGACATCGGCTGGTATTCCATCGACATGGACCGGATTATTTCCGAAGGGTTCCGCAGCGATAATATCCTGCAATCAGATGTTCGGTATCTGCACGAGGAAGAGGGCGTGCGTCTTGGCACCCAAGTGCTGCGCGCGACCGGCTGGAGCGAAGATATCATCGCGCAGGTTTGCCAGATCATCGACGGCCACGACACGCGCCCTGATCCGCATCATCTGAACGATCGTATCGTGCGCGACGCTGATAAGCTGTGGCGCTACGAGGTGACGGGGATCTCGGTTGCGGCGGACTGGTTCGGCGTGACCCCCGGTGAATATGCTGAAAGGGTCGCTGGCGAGCTGGACAAGCTGGAAACCGACCTGGGCCGTGAGCTGGCAGAAGTTACATTAGAAAAGACTCGCAAGCATTTGATGCTGCACGTTCTTTGAGGGAGAGCGCGATGGATATGTTTATAGATGGGGCTTGGGCAGAGGCCATATCAGGCGCCACCCAACCGGTGACCAACCCGCGCACCGGACAGGTCTTTGACACGGTGCCAACAGGCGATGCCGCTGACGCTGAAATTGCCCTTCAGGCCGCCGCGCGCGCCTTTGAAAGCTGGTCTAAAACCCCGATGGCCGAGCGGGTAAAAATTCAGAAATCCTGTGCGCAGGCGATGCGGGATAATGCCGATGATATCGCCGCGCTTCTGCATGCTGAACTGGGTCGTCCCTTGCCGGCCTGCCTGACCGAGATCCAGCGCTCCTCGGATTTGCTGGACATTTACGCCGAAGAGGGTCTGCGCCTGCAGTCAACCATGAGCCTGGGCGCCGCGCAGGGTGAAAAAACCATCGTTACCCGCGATCCGGTGGGCGTCGTGGTGGCGATCACTCCGTTCAACTATCCGATTAACCTGTTGATGTTCAAACTGGGTGCTGCGCTGGTCGCGGGGTGTACGGTCGTGGCAAAACCTGCCGAAGATACGCCTTTGTCTACGCTCAAACTGGCCCAGGTTTTCAGCGCCGCCGGTTTGCCCGACGGCTGTTTCAACGTGGTCACGGGCCGGGGGCGGGGCATTGGCTCGGCCCTGATCGAGCATCCCCTCCCGCGCAAAATCGCCTTTACCGGTGGGACAGCGGCCGGCAAGGCCATCGCGGCCGCTGCAACTGGCACGATGAAGCGTGTCACGCTGGAGTTGGGGGGCCAAAGTGCCGCCATCGTCTGCGCGGATGCCGATCTGGACAAGGCCACCGATGCGATCGTGCGCCACGGCTTCGCCAATTCCGGTCAGTTCTGTTACCGCGTGAACCGGGTCTATGTTGACCGCAAGGTCTATGACGCTTTCCTGGACAGGCTGGTGCCCAAAGCGGCCAAGTTGACGCTGGCCCCCAGCGATGGCGACGGCGACCTTGGTCCGATCGTCAACGAAAAGATATTTGCCAACAGCGGTGTTCAGGTCGACGACGCCCGTTCCAAGGGCGCGCGTATCTTGCTGGGCGGGGACCGCAAGACAGGCGAGGGCTATGATGGCGGCTTTTACTTTCCGCCCACGATCATCGCCGACGCCACGCATGATATGCTGATCCTGACCGAGGAAACCTTCGGCCCCGTCATCGGCATTTGTCCGGTCGACAGCGGCTTTGAGGGGCTGCGCCACGCCAACAACAACCGCTACGGGCTGGCTGGGTTTGTCTTCGCCCGCGACCTGGCGCTGGGGTTGACCCTGTGCGAGGGGCTGGAGGCCGGATCGGTCTGGCTGAACGATATTCAGCGGTCCTCGCACTATGTCCCTTTCGGGGGCATGAAAGAAAGCGGGATCGGTCGCGAAAAGGGGCGCTATGGTGTTGAATCCTATCTGGAATACAAAACGATTTACCTAAGCTACGAGGTGCCCTCATGACCCCCGAGGATATCTTTCTGCCGCGTGATCTGCCGCTTTGGCACGAGGCGAAACCCTATCTGGATGTGCGCAATAACGACGAGCACACGATCATCTCGTACAACATCGCCAAGGTGCTGCTGAGCCAGATCCCCCAAGCGGACGAAAGCGTGGTTCTGCCCGCAATCGTGTTGCATGATGTCGGCTGGAAACGTGTCCCGCCCGAACTGTTGCTGGAAGCGGTGGGCCGCAAACCCTCGCGCCCGGATTTGGTGCGCGACCACGAGCTATACGGCGTTGAAATTGCCCGCGAAATCCTGGAACGACGCCGCCCGGATGGCGTGGACATTCAGGCCGTGCTGGACATCATCGACGGTCATGACACCACCAAACACGCCAAGTCTTTGGAGGATGCGGTGGTCAAGGATGCCGACAAGGGCTGGCGCTCGACCCCGCATGGGATGCGCACGATTGCCGGCTGGTACGAGGTGCCTCTGAGCCAGATTATCCTGATGCTGACCGAACGGTCCAACGGGCTGATGCTGACAGAAGCGGGCCGCGCGCTGGCCATTGGCCAGACCGAGGCAGTACGGGCCGAGTTGCAGATCGAAAAATATCTGGGCCACGGCCCTGAATTTACCGAGGTAAAAGCCGAAGAAGGAGTGGAATGGTGAGCGAGTTGGGATTGCAGGGAAAGGGCGTCATTGTCACCGGGGCCGCAGGCGGTCTGGGCCGCGCCTTTGCGCAGGCTTTTGCCGATGCTGGTGCGCAGGTGATGGCGGCGGACGTGAACCTTTCCGGCGCCGAGGAAACCGCTCAGGTCATACGCGCGGGCGGGGGTACTGCCTTTGCCGCCAAGGTGGACGTGACCAGCAACGAAAGCT
The DNA here is from genome assembly GCF_965218685.1 of Thalassovita sp. Lineage (GTDB taxonomy): Bacteria > Pseudomonadota > Alphaproteobacteria > Rhodobacterales > Rhodobacteraceae > Thalassobius. The sequence goes on from NZ_OZ244657.1 coordinate 2,352,473, forward strand.
GTCAGGCCCTGGCTGCGGCTGCGCGCGATCAGCTGGCCTCGGTCGATGCGCTGATCAACAATGCCGCGCTTTATGGCACGCTGGAACGCAAGCCCTTCGATCAGATCGAGGAGCAGGTCTGGGATCAGGTCATGGCGGTCAACATCAAAGGTGTCTGGCAAATGAGCCGCGCGGTGGCACCACTAATGAAAGGCAAGGGCGGCGCGATCGTCAATATCGCGTCGGCGACTGTGTTCTCGGGCTCGCCTCAGTGGATGCACTATGTGGCCTCAAAAGGCGCCGTGATCGCCATGAGCCGCGTGATGGCCAAAGAGCTGGGCGGCGACAATATCCGCGTTAACGTGATCGCGCCGGGCTTTACCCTGACCGAGGCCAGTCTGGGACAAATCGAAGACGCCAAGGGCTATGGTGTGGAGCGCGCTGCGCTAAAACGCAACGCTGAGACCGAGGATATCACCGGCGGCGCTCTGTATCTTGCCTCGGATTTGGCCAGCTTTACCACGGGCCAGACACTGGTCATCGACGGCGGCAAGCAATTCATCTGAGCAGAAGGACAAACAAATGGTACAGGTGACTTTCATCGAAGAGGACGGCACCCGCCGCGAAATTGACGCCAAGGTTGGCGAGCCGCTGATGTATGCAGCCCGTGATGCCGGGGTCGAGGGAATTATCGCCGAATGCGGTGGCTCGGCCATGTGCGCGACCTGTCACTGCTATGTGGTCGAGGCCGCGGATGGCGCAATGCCCGCCCCGCTGGATGACGAGGCGGACACGATCGAGTTCATGGCCAACGAGCCGCGGGACAACAGCCGTCTGATGTGTCAGGTCAAGGCTGCGGACGCGATGGCAGGGGCTGTTTTTCAAGTAGCGACAGGCCGTTAAGGCCTATCGCGCAAGCACACCACCATCCACAACCAACGTCGTTCCGGTAACGAAATCCGATGCGGACGAGGCAAGGTACAACACGCTGCCTTTGATCTCGGACGCGTCGGCAATGCGGCCCATGGGGGTGTAGTCCTCCATGATTTTTGCGTGGGCGGCATCGCGGGGGCGCGTTTCTGTTCGGAAAAACCCGGGGCACAGCGCGTTTACCTGGATGCCGTGCGGAGCGTATTCCAACCCCAGCTCGCGCGTCAGGTTCACCACCGCGCCCTTTGACGCCGCATAAGCGGGCCGGGGGAACAGCCCGGCAGGACCTGCGATCCCCCACATCGAGGCGACGTTGATCACCTTGCCCGATCCCTGCTGCATCATCTGGCGCAGCGCGGCGCGGTTTAGATGCACCAGCCCGCTCAGGTTCACGTCGATCACGCGGTTCCAGTCGGCCTCGGCGGCTTCGTGAAACAGCTGCGCCGTGGGGTCCGAGATGCCAGCATTGGCCACCACAATATCCAGCGCGCCAAAACGGCTGACGGTCATGTCTACGGCGGCGTTTATTCGGGCAGCGTCGGTTGCGTCCCCCTCCATCGCCAGGGCACGCGGACCCAGATCGGCGCAAGTAGCGGCAAGTGCAGGGCCGTCCAGATCAAAGCACAGCACCTGCGCGCCTGCCTCGATCAGGGCTTTGGCCATTTCGCGCCCCAGACCCTGGGCCGCGCCAGATACCAGCGCGGCCTTTCCTGTCAGATCAAAGATGTCCGCGCTCATGCCGACAACCGTTTCTGTGCGAAGTCGACGAACCAGTCGATGGCTTCGGGGTTGCGCATCGCGTCCCTGCTGGCGACCTTGTCCAGTGGCAGTCCCAGCAGCAACTTGCGCACGGGAACCTCCATTTTCTTGCCGGTCAGGGTCATGGGAATGTCTGCGACCTCGATCACCTCGTCAGGGACGTGGCGGGGGCTGCGTTCTGACCGCAGCTTTTTCGAGATTTCAGCGGCCAACGTATGGGTCAGCTCTTTTCCGTCGGCCATCTTGATGAACAGCGGCATATAGAACGTGCCGCCGGCCTCTTCGATGCAGATGATCAGGCTGTCGGAAATCTGCGGGAAACCTTCCAGCGTGCGGTAAATCTCGGCCGAGCCGATGCGTACGCCATAACGGTTAAGCGTGGCGTCCGAGCGGCCCAGAACAAAGCTGCCGCCATGCTCGTTGAACTTTACCCGGTCGCCGTGACGCCAGATGCCGGGGTAGACGTCGAAATAGCTGTCATCGTAGCGGCTGAAATCATCGTCCCCCCACAGGAACAATGGCATCGAAGGTGCGGGCTGACGCAGGACCAGCTCTCCGACTTCGCCGACGACGGGTTCTCCGTTTTCGTCAAAGGCTACGGCATCCAGACCCAGCGCAGGGGCCTGGATCTCGCCTGCGCGGGTGGGCAGCAGTGGCGAACCTGCCAGAATCCCCGAACAGAACTCGGTTCCGCCAGATTGCGAAGTCGCCCAGACATCGGATTTCACATGGGTTAGCACCCAGTCGAATACCTCGGGCGTGGCGGGGCTGCCCACCAGCATCACCGATTGCAGCGCCTTTAGGCTAAAATCCCGTTTAGGTTCAATGCCTTGCTGTCTCACAATCTGCAGATAAGTCGGGCTGACACCCAGCGTGGTCGCGCGGCTTTCGTCCGCGATCTGCCACAACAGTCCTGCATCGGGATAGGCCGGATGCCCGTCATACAGCACCGCGCGGCCGTTCATCAGCGGCCCCCACATCAGCGTGTTCCACACCATCCAGCCGGTGGTGGAGTAGAAAAACAGCGCGCCATCTTTGGGGATTTCGAAGTGCAAGGCGGCGGATTTGTAGTGCTCCAGCACGATACCATGATGGCCCTGCACGATGGGTTTGGGCAGGCCGGTCGTGCCGGACGAGAACAAGATCCACAGTGGATGGTCCGAGGCCACGCGAGTGTATTCGAACTGGTCTGCGCCCACATCCGGGCCGCTGATCATAAAGCCCCAGGTGGCGGTCTGCCCCTTGAACCTGGGCGCTTTGCGAGCCGTTGGGTGATAGTCCAGCATCACCAGATGCTCGACCGAGGGAAGCGCCTCCATGATCCGCTCCAGATCGTCGATCCGGTCGAAATCTTTACCGCCAAAACGATAGCCGTTGCTGGCGAAAACCAGTTTGGGCTCGATCTGGCTGAAACGGTCGATCACCGTCTGCGCGCCAAATTCAGGCGCGGCGCTGGACCATGTGGCGCCGATGGCGGTGGTGGCCAGCATGGCAATCACGGTTTCGGCGATGTTTGGCATATAGGCGACCACCCGATCGCCCGGACCCAGGCCCATATCCCGCATGTTCTGCGCCAGACGGCGGACCGTGGCTCCTACCTCGCCCCAACTCATCTCCGAAGCTTCGCGCAGCTCCGAGCTGTGGTGCAGCATGGTGCGCGCGGGATCGCCGCTGAATTCGTGGCGCAGCACGTGTTCGGCATAGTTCAGTCTGGTGCCTGTAAACCAGCGGGTGCGGGGCATGGGGTCATCAGTGCGGACCTGATCGATTTCGCCGTCGTGCAGGATGTCGAAATAGTCCCATTGCGACTGCCAGAATGCCTTGGGATCTTCGATTGACCAGTTGAACAGCGACCAGTAATCGCTTTGCGGCATCTGCCGTTCGGCCAGCCAGCCCATATAGTGCGAGATATGCGATCCGGCTCGGCGCGTGTCCGAGGCCTCCCACAGGATGTCACCTTCTTCGATCATGCGGGGATCCCCTTGAACCATGGTTGGTCTGTGAACTCTTCCATGCTGGATAGCACCACATGGGCGCGTTCCTCGGCCGGGAAGCTGTTGAAAAACGCTGTGTCCGCGATGCCGGTGGTGACGCCCACGCAAAAGGCGCCTGCCTTGCGGCCCATGCGGATTTCCAGCTTGGGGTCATCACCGATCACGGCCATTTCATGCGGGGGCACGCCAGTCAGCGTGGTGACGATCTCAAGCCCGGCGGTTTCGGGCTTGCCAAAAACCGTAACGGGCACGTCGGTTGCGTTCTCCAAAGCCGCAGCAATGGCGCCCGAAATGCCCAGCATCCGCCCCTTGGACGAGGCGAAGTAGGGCGCGACCGACCCGGCAAAGGGCTTGGCCCCGTCCCAGACGGCTTGCACCACGGATTCCAGCTGGGTCGCGCCGAAATCGCGGGTATAGCCCAGCAATACAGCGTCCACCTTGGGGGCGTTGGGGGTGGGGTCGATCACTTCGATCCCCGCGTCCTGAACGGGCACGCGGGTGCCGTCGCCTCCCATGACCATCACCTGCTGATAGCCCAGCCGTTTCAGGGCCTGCGCGGCGACCTCGGCCGGGGTCAGGATGTGGCCGGGATCGATCACGATGCCTGCATCCGCAAGCAAGGGATAGTAATGCGCGGGAGGAAAGAACGTGCCGTTGGTATAGGCGACGACCTGGATTTCAGCCTTGCGACACGCGGCCAGTGTCTCGATCACACCGGGCAGGGCGGTAAAGGTGCCCTGTTCCTTGTTCATCAGGGCCAGCGTACCGTCGATGTCGAACACGGCGGCACGGATGGGATGATCTGGCATCTGGCTCATTCGCTTAACTCCAGTTTGAAGCCCGGTTTTTCGATCTTCACACCGCCCAGTTTCTTGCGCGAAGTCAGTTCTTGTACAAGGTCCAGTACGGGTTTGGTTTTGGGATTGTATCCCCGGCGTGCAGGGCCGGCTGCTACCATCGCATCCACCTGATCGGCGGGCATAGTGGCGCGCAGCAGGAATTCTTCGTCGGAATAACCCTTGCCGATGCGCGCGCGCAGCTCGTCCAACGAGGCCATCTTGGCCTCGGTTTCAAGTTCCTTGGCGCGGGCCGAGGATTTGATCCGATCCTCGATATTGGCATCCATCGGCATAGCGGGTGTGCCGAAACGGCCAAGAACATAGCGCGTCACCTCGTCCGGGACCACCTGATAGCGTTCTTCCGAGGTAACGTTCAGCAGCGCCTGCGTGGCAACCAACTGACTGAAAGGCGTCACCATGATCGGATAGCCCAGTTCCGCGCGGACTTTTTCAACCTCTTTCAACACGGCGGGCAACAGGTGCTCGCGCTTGGTTTCCTGCAACTGGCGGATCATCGTGCCCAGCACGCCACCGGGGATCTGGTGGTGGAAATAACGCCGGTCGTAGTCGCCGGGGCCACGCGCGGACAAGCCCTCGGCCTGCGCCAAGACGCTGAAATAGCTGTCCATTTCCGCCACGGCCTCGTCATCCACATCAACCGTGTGGCCGATGTCGCGCAGGTTGCCGATGGTGGTGCTCATGGACGGCTGGCCGGTGCCATTTGCAGCTGAACTGGCCGAGGTATGCAGGCTGTAGACACCCTGGTTTGCGGCCTCGAGATAGGCAAAGGAGGCCAGCCCGATGGTGGTGTGCGAGTGGAATTCCAGCGGAATATCCCCCATCACCGCCTTGACCGCAGGCATCAGCGTTTTGGCCCGTTCAGCCGAGATTAACCCGCCGGGATCCTTGATATACAGCTTGTCGAACTTGCCGGTTTCAGTCAGTGCCTTGGCTTTTTCGGCCCAATGCGCATCATCATGCATCGGCGACAGGGTAAAGGTCAGCGCCGCCACGATCTGTTCGCCCCCCGCCTTGCGCGTCAGGTCGGCCATGTTCAGCATGGCGGGCACGTTGTTCATCGGGTCCATCACGGCAAAGCGGCGGATGCCGTTGTTCACCAACAGACGGAAGGCAAACTCCATCAGCTCTTCGCTGGCGGCCTCCCAGCTGATGAAGCGCATTCCTGTGGTCAGAAAGGACAGCGGCGTGTTTGGCGTTGCCTCGCGGAACAGGCGCAGGCGTTCCCACGGGTCCTCTTTTTTGAACCGCACGGCCACGGCCATATGGGTCGAGGTGGTGAAATCAATCGCGTCAAACCCCACCCGATCCATCACGGGCGCAATCTGTTGCATCATGCCGGTGTCCAGCCCGGTGGCGCCCCAGTTCGACTGGTTGCCGTCACGGACCGTCGTGTCCAGAAGTTTGATGGTGCTCATTGGCTTTCCTCCAGCCGGGTCAGCAGGTCGGGCAGGTATCCGGTGTCCACGCCCCCCTTGCCGAAAATGTCGTCGTCCATGATCGCGGCATGCAGCGGTGCGTTGGTTTTCAGCCCCTCCAGGCTGACCACGCGCAGCGCATCTTGCATTCGATCAATCGCCTGCGCCCGCGTGGGCGCCCATGTGATCAGCTTTGCGATCATGCTGTCGTAATAGGGCGAGATCATCGCGCCGGGTTGCATATGGCTGTCGACCCGCAGCCCGGGCATCGAGGGGAACCAGACCTGCGTCACCCGGCCGGGGCTGGGCATGAAGTCATTGTCGATGTCCTCGGCGTTCAGGCGGCATTCGATAGCGTGGCCGGACAGAATGATGTCGCCTTGGGTGATGTCCAGCGGCCGACCCTCGGCAATCGCGATCTGGGTCGCGATCAGGTCCAGACCGGTGATGGCCTCGGTCACCGGGTGTTCGACCTGCACGCGGGCGTTCATTTCCAGGAAATAGAACTCCTCGCGCTCCACATCGACCAGGAATTCCACCGTTCCCAACGAGCGATAGCCGATGTGGCGTGCGAAGTCAGTGGCGGCTTGCAGCACGCCCTGACGCAGTTTTTCGGGCAGTTCGGGGGCAGGGGCCTCTTCCACGACTTTCTGGTATCGCCGCTGGATCGAGCAATCCCGCTCGCCCGCATGTAACACCGTTGTGCCGTCCGAGATTATTTGCACTTCCACATGACGCCCCACACGGACATAGCGTTCAAGGTAAACGCGCCCGTCGCCAAAGGCGGCCGTCGCTTCGGAAATCGCAAGATCCAGCTGGCCCGGCAAATCCTCGGCCCGGTCGACGCGTTTCATGCCGCGCCCACCCCCGCCGGAAACCGCCTTGATCAGCATCGGATAGCCGACGCGTTCGGACAGCTCCAGCGCCTCTTCGACGGTGTCCACAGTGCCACCGGGCACCAGAGGGACCTTGGCATTTTCCGCATGGGTGCGGGCGGTCAGCTTGTCTCCGACAGCCTCTAGGTTGGCGGGGTCAGGGCCGATGAAGATCAGCCCTTCCTTGGCGCAAGCCTCGGCCAAAGCACGGTTTTCTGACAGGAACCCATAGCCGGGATGAATCGCGTCACAGCCTGTTCCCAGCGCGGCCTGCACCACGGTTTCGACCTTCAGATAGCTTTCGGTCGCGGCGGCGGGGCCCAGACACACGGCCCGAGTGGCCAGCTGCGCGCCCAGGCTGTCACGATCCGCTTCGGACACGCCCAGAACCGTTTCGATCCCAAGGGCGCGGGCGGTGCGGATCACGCGCACGGCGATCTCGCCCCGGTTGGCGATGAATATGCGTTTGATCGGTGTCATGGGATCAGGCCGGCTGCACGCGGATCAGGGTTTGGCCATGCTCGACCAGCTCGCCATTGGGGGCGACGATTTCGGTCACGGTGCCAGCAACGCCTGCCTTCACCTGGTTCATCAGCTTCATCACCTCGATGATGCCGATCACGGTGTCCTCGGTCACGGTGTCCCCGACCTGCACAAAGACCGGGTCACCGGGTTTGGGCGCGTGGTAGAAAGTGCCCAGCAGGGGGGCGGGCACATCGCTGCCACCACCAGCCGGGGCGGGTGCCGCCGCCGCCGGCTGGGGCGCCGAGGCAGCGGCCGCCACGGGATTAGCCGCCGGTGCCTCGGGCGCAGCGGGCGCTGAGGCGGCGCCTGCTCCTCGGCGACGCAGTTCCAGTTTGACGTCGCCCATTTCCAGCTTCAGCTCGTTAAAATCCGAGCCGTCGATGAGGTTGAGAATGTGATTGATGTCGTCGCGTGTTAGCCCGCTCATGGCGTGCCCTCCTCCTGCAGCGAATATGTGTTGAGGCGAGCCTAGGGGGGCAATGCAGCCGAGCTCAATCTGGCATCTATGGTGATTTCACTGAGTGAAACGGCGGCAAGTCACAGCTTGCGGGCAATCTGTTCGGCAGCGTCCAGCAGGGGGGCAGCAAAGACCTGAACGGCCTTTTCACGGGTAAAAACACGACGGGACCAGGTGATGTTAATCGCGCCGGGCACATGGTTGCCCAGACGGATCGGAACACCCATCGAGTCGCGTTTGTCATCCTCGCCCATGCGGCTTTGATCGAAGCTGCCGCCAAAGTCCGGATCGCGAAAAGCAAAGCCCTGATCGCGGGTTTCCGAGAGAAGTTTTTCAATATATTCAGGTGCATGAGCCCATCTGTCACCAGGGCGCCCTGACAGGCGCAGACGTTCCAGCGTGGCCTCGCGGACGGCGTCCTCGCAAAAGGCGATGAACGCCCGCCCCGAGGCCGAGCGCAGCATGTTGATCTGAAACCCAACGGGCCCCAGCGGCACATTGTCGATGCCAGCGCGGCTGGCGTTGGTCTCGATCACCTCCATATGGGTCAGGCGCGGTACCGCCAGCACCGAGGGCCATTGCACCGCGTCGCTAAGCGCCTGCAGGACAGGCGAGGCGGCCTCGACCAGCGCGTTTTCGTGGTCAATCCGGCGGGCCAGTTCGGTCAGGGAATAGGACGGCACATAGGCATTATCGGCCATCCGCTGCCAGGTCATGCCCTGTTCCATCAGCGTTTTCAGGATGCGCAACAACGAGGCCTTGGGGATACCCGTCATCCGGTGCAGATCCGCCAGCGATGCGGCGCCCGTGGTCTGCAATATCTGCAGAACCTTCAGCCCGCGTTCCAGCGCGTTAATGGATTTGACCTGTAGCTTGCTCATGTCCGGGTGCTCCTTCGGCAACTGTGCCACCAGGTCAGGGGCTTGGCAACGGCAGCTAGTGGAAATCGCGGCTGGGAAACAGGCGCTTGGCTTGCTCGCGCGGGTGGCGCGCGCGAGGGGGATAGCGCGGTTTGCGCGGTGCGTCATCGGCCTGAGGCTGGGTGATGCCGACGGCGTCCTCCAGAGGGTGACCCAGCTCGGTGATCTTGTGGGACAGATCCTCGATTTTCTCGGCGATGACATGCACGACCAGCCCTTCGCGCTGGATGAAGCCACTGACGCGCAGCAGCCGCCCGCCCATCACGGTGCGGCGGTATTTTTCGTAAATCTTAGGCCAGACAACCACGTTGGACACGCCGGTTTCATCCTCGAGCGTCAGGAAAATCACCCCCGAGGCCGTGCCAGGCCGCTGCCGCGTGATCACCAGCCCGCAGACATTCAGGCGGCCCAGCGGGGCTGCGGGCAGTTCTGTATGCGGCGTCAGATCGGGGATCGAACTGCGCAAAAGCTCCATCGGGTGGGCGCGCAGGGACAGGCGCAGGGCGACGTAATCCTCGACCATCTCCTCGCCCAGATGCATGGGGGGCAGGGTGACGTCAGGCTCGGCCGCGCCCTCGCCATCCAGCGGGTCAGCAAACAGCGGCAGTGGTTTGGCCGAGCGGATCGCGCGCACCTGCCACAAGGCATCGCGCCGGGTCAGGCCCATCCCGACAAAGGCATCGGCTTCGGCCAGTCGTTCCAGTACGGCAGGGGCCACGCCGGCGCGCAGCCACAGCGCCTCGGGGTCGGGATAGCCATTTCCGCGCGCCGCCACGATCCAGTCGGCATCGTCCTGTCGGAACCCCTTGATCTGACGGAACCCCAGCCGCAGCGCCAAGGACCCATCTGCGCGCCGTTCCAGCTGGTTGTCCCAGTGGCTGTGGTTGACGCAGACGGGGCGCAGTTCCACACCATGTTCACGGGCGTCCCGCACGATCTGGGCGGGGGCATAGAACCCCATCGGTTGCGAGTTCAGTAGCGCGCAGGCAAAGATCGCCGGGTGATGGCATTTCAGCCACGACGACACATAGGTCAGCATGGCAAAGGCCGCCGCGTGGCTTTCGGGAAATCCGTATTCGCCGAAGCCTTCAATCTGGCCGAAACACCGTTCCGCAAAATCGGTGTCATAGCCGCGTTCCAGCATCCCGGCGATAAACTGGTCACGGAAGGTGCCGATCGTGCCCATGCGGCGGAACGTGGCCAGGGATCGGCGCAGACGGTCGGCCTCTTCGGGGGTAAAGCCCGCGCCGACCACCGCGATCTGCATCGCTTGTTCCTGAAACAGCGGCACGCCCAGCGTTTTGCCCAGCACCTTTTCCAGATCGGCCGAGGGGAAATGCACCGGTTCCTTGCCTTGGCGGCGATTAATATAGGGGTGGACCATACCGCCCTGTATGGGGCCGGGGCGGACGATGGCGACCTCGATCACCAGATCATAGAAGGTGCGCGGCCGCATTCGGGGCAGAAAGTTCATCTGCGCGCGGCTTTCGACCTGAAACACCCCCACCGCATCGGCCACGCACAGCATGTCATAGGTGGCGGTATCCTCTTGGGGGACGTCATGCAGGGTCAGCGAGGTGTTTTCATGGGTTTGTAACAGGTCGAAGGCCTTGCGGATACAGGTCAGCATCCCAAGACTGAGGACATCCACCTTCAGGATGCCCAGCGTGTCGATATCGTCTTTGTCCCATTCGATGGTAGTGCGGTCGTCCATCGCGGCGTTTTCGATCGGGCACAGCTCGTCCAGACGGCCCTTGGTGATGATGAAGCCGCCGACGTGCTGGCTTAGATGACGGGGAAAGCCGATCACCTCTCCGATCAGGCGGATGGTCTGGGTCAGGCGCTGGTCGGACATGTCCAGGCCCAGCTCGCGGATGCGCTTGGGGTCGGCTCCGCCGTTGGATTGGCCCCAGATCTGGCTGGACAGGCCCGCCGTCACGTCCTGGCTCAGCCCCATGACCTTGCCCACCTCGCGGATCGCGGCGCGGGACCGGAAATGGATCACCGTGGCACACAGGCCCGCGCGGTGGCGGCCATAGCGCTGGTAAATCCACTGGATCACCTCCTCGCGGCGTTCATGTTCGAAATCCACGTCGATGTCCGGCGGCTCGCCCCGGTATTTCGAGACAAAGCGTTCGAACACCATGGTGATCTGATCCGGGCCCACATCGGTGATGCCCAGCAGGTAACACAGGATCGAGTTCGCCGCTGATCCGCGCCCCTGACACAGGATCCCCTGCGAGCGCGCGAATTGCACGATGTCATAAACGGTCAGGAAATAGGCAGCAAAGCCCAGATCCGCGACCAGCCCCAATTCCTTTTGCACCAGCGCGCGCACCTTGTCGGGCGTGCCCTTGGGATAGCGGATGTCGCAGCCTTCGCCCGCCAGACGTTCCAGCCGCTGCTGAGGCGTTTCGCCATCCGCGATCTCGTCCGGGTATTCATAGCTGAGCTCGGACAGATCAAAGCTGCACCGGGCTGCAATCTCAAGCGAGCGGCGCAGGGCGGCGGGGTGGTTGCGATACAGCCGGGCCATATCCGCGTGCCCCTTCAGGCGGCGTTCGGCATTGGGCAGGGCGCGGGTGCCGATCTGGTCGATGGTGATATGTTCGCGCATGCAGGTCAGCACGTCGGCCAGTTGGCGCCGGTTGCCCCGGTGCATCAGCACGTCGCCCACCGCCACCATGGGGGCCGAGCAGCGCAGCGCCAGGCTTGCGCAGGCATCAAAATAGGCTTGGTCCGAGCCGTCATATCGCGGGGCCGCCCCCACGAAGACATGGCCGGGATAGCGGCGTTGCAGCCGCTGAATGGGGGCGCGGGCTGCGTGCAGATCAGCTCCCGGCAGGGCGATCAGGATCATGCCCGCGCAGCCCTCCAGCATGTCGGCCAAGCTTAGCAGGCAGTCGCCCTTTTCCGCACGGCGCTTGCCCAGCGTCAGAAGCCGGCACAGCCGTTGATAGCCCGCCCGGTCACGCGGCAGGGCGACCCAGTGGACAGGGCAATCGGTCAGCACCAGGCGGCAGCCCACGATCAGCCGGGGCAGGGACATGTCGGCGGGGCGGGGGATGTCTTGCGGGGTGCCGACCTCTTGGCGCGAGCTACTGTCGGTGCGGTGTTCTGATCGGATGCGGATTGCCTGTTGCGCCTCGTCGGCCTCGCGTCGCAGCTCTTTCAGTGCCGCATAGGCCCGCACCACCCCGGCCAGCGAATTGCGGTCGGTGATGGCGATGGCCGACAGGCCCAGCTCGGCGGCGCGGGTGACCAGTTCCTCGGGGTGCGAGGCGCCGGTCAGAAACGTGAAATTCGAGGTCACGCACAGCTCGGCATAATCCGGGCCGCCGAACTGGCGCGGGACGGAAGGCGTGTCAGGAGGGCGGCTCATGCGAATTCCCCCTGTACGAACCAGCCGGGATTTTGCGGCGTGTGGAACAGCCACAGCCGGCGTCCCTGCCGGGTTTCGATGCGCCAGTAATCCCGCACACCGCTGCGCCATGCCTCGTCCGGCAGCCACCATTCCGGCGCGATGCGTTCCGGTCCCGTGGCGCGCGCGATGGTCAGCGACATACGCCGCCAGCGGAACCGTTGCGGCGGGCGCGGACCCGTGGCGGCGATGGGTTCGGGGGGGAACAGCGACAAGGGGCGCGGACGCAGGCTGATCCACGGCCCTTCGGGGTTGGAGTACGCGGCGGGGGCGATGACAAAGCCTCGCTCGGGGATATGGCTGTCGGCGGGCAGGAAGCGCTGCATATTCTCCAGCCCGATGCGCGTGCCGATGCGGGTCAGCAGGTCGTCCAACTGATCACGCCGCCCGCTATGGGCGGTGGCCATCTGTTGAACGGGCAGGGGTTCGACCTGCACGGCCTCCAGCCGCAACTGGTCAATGCCAAAGCCTGCATCCACGTCGTCCACGCCCCGTTCGAACAGGGGCAGGATACGCTGCGCATCGCGCATGGCGCTGGCCAGCCGCAGTTCCACCTGCTGGCTGCCCTGATCGACCCGGCGCAGGGTCAGGCACAGGATGCGGGCGCCAGCCTCGTTGCGCTTCAGCTTGGCGCAGAGCTGGTCCAACAGACGAGAGGTGCCAGCCATCACATCCTCGGTCCGGCCGATGGGCTCGGGCAGGGTCAGGCGGGTGCCGTAATGGGGCGGGTCCTGCGCAGGCGTGATGGATTCGGGCTGATCGCCCAAGGCTTGATCCAGCCGTTGCAGCAGCTCTGGCCCAAAGCGACGGTTCAGCGGTGCGCGGGCGGTTTCCGTCAGATCCTGCACGCGTCGCAAGCCCAGCCGTTGCAGCCCGGTGACCATGTTGTCAGGCAGGCGCAGGGCGGCAATGGGCAGGTGGCCGATCCCGCCCTGTTCAACACCCGGTGGGGCGATGCCTTCGTCGAAATGCGCCAAGGCCCAGGCCGCGCCGCGGGTGCCCGCCAGCCCCAACCGCACCGACAGGCCCGCGCGGGCCAGCCGGGCGCGGATATCATGCAGCAGCGGTTCTTCTCCGCCCCACAGATGGGTCGAGCCTGTCACATCCAGCACCAGCCCATCCGACCCTTCGGTGCCCACCCAAGGGCAATATCGCGTGGCCCAGCGGTTCAGCGCGCTTAGAAACCGGGCGTCCTGCAGCGGTGTGGCGGGGGCGCTTTGCAGCTGGGGACAAAAGGCGCGCGCATCGGCAAAGGTCATGCCGCGGTTCAGCCCCTGTCGCTCAGCTTGCGCGTTCAGGCAATACAGCCGTTCGGTATTGGCCTGGTTCAGCGTCAGCGCAAAGGGCGCATCCGTCGGGCGCGCCCTAAGAGCCCGGTCGCTTGCCAACCGGGGAAACCACATCGAGACAATGCGTCGCGTGCGTCCAACGAACATCCCAAACCCCAAGTGTTCCTGATTTGTTCTTTTTAAGATCCCAGCGCATCAGAGTCGAGTCCTCTGCCCCCCGATCAGACAGGGGATCGTTCACAGGGGCGGCGTGCCAGCGGGTTTCCGCCGCGTTGCTGCCCATGTTTTCGGGGATCAGGCACAGGCCGGTGGCCTTGCCCGCCTTGGCGGCCAGTTGCAGGCGGCGCCCCTCGGTCAGGCCAATTTCCTGGCTCAGCTCCACCACTACAAGGGGGGCGCTGCCATCGCGCAGGGCCTCTTCGGTGACGGCCAGCGAGTCGGTCTGGCTAGGCGCGCGGGCGATCAGCAGGCGGGCGGGGTCGAAAAAACGGCCAAGGCCAACGGGGTTCAGCTGTTCGTGCCGCCAGCCCTCGCGCACCCAGATCACAGACCGGTCGTTTTGGGCGCAGCAAACAGCGGCGAATCCCAGCGCACCGGGGCCGTAAACCTCGTGAACGCGCGCGCGGCGCAGGGGAAAGACTTGCTTGAACGGGATGCTCATGCCCCCAATTTACACCGCTTGCCGCCGGTTTCAAATGGCTTTGCAGCCTGGCATGGCGCCATCGCGACGTTACGGGAGAACGGAAATTGACCCCACGACAGGCGCGAAAAATCTTGTAGGCTACGCGTCAGAAGACATGTCCAATTCGCAGGACGAGGGAGAATATTATGAAAGTCAAAGCCGCCATTCTTGAAGAAATCGGCCGCCCCGGCCCCTATGCCGAAACGCGCCCGCTGACCATCGAGGAAATCGACCTGGAAGGCCCGCGCGAAGGCGAGGTTCTGATCAAGATCGAGGCGGCGGGGCTGTGCCACTCGGACCTGTCGGTGATCAACGGCGACCGTCCGCGCCAGGTGCCCATGGTGCTGGGCCACGAAAGCGCGGGCGTGATCCAAGAGGTCGGCCCCGGAGTGACCCGTTTTGCGCCCGGCGATCACGTGATTACGGTCTTCGTGCCCAGCTGTGGCCATTGCCCGCCTTGCCGTGCGGGCCGTCCGGCGCTGTGTGAACCGGGGGCGGCCTCGAATGGCGCCGGAGAGATGATCGGCGGCGGCACGCGCCTGTCCCGGAACGGGCAAACGATCTATCACATGACCGGGGTGGGCTGTTTTGCCGAGTATGCCACGGTCTCGCAGAACTCATTGGTCAAAGTGGACAAGGACGTGCCGTTGGACATCGCTGCCGTGATGGGCTGCGCGGTGCTGACGGGGGCAGGGGCCGTGTTCAATACGGGCGACGTGACCCCGGGCTGCACCACGGCGGTGGTCGGTTTGGGCGGCGTTGGTCTGTCCGCCGTCATGGCTGCCCATGCTGCGGGGGCCGAAAAAATCGTGGCCGTCGACATCCTGCCTGACAAGCTGAAGATCGCGCAAGAGCTGGGCGCGACCCATGTGATCAACTCCAAGGACCCCGATGCCCTGGAAGAACTGCGCCAGATCACGGACGGCGGCGTGGACGCGGCGCTGGATTTCACCGGAAATGTGCATGCCTTGGGCTTTGCCTATCAGGCCACCCGGCGCGGTGGCGCCACGGTGACCGCTGGCCTGCCACATCCCGATGCCAAGTTAGAGATCCCCGCCGTCACCCTGACCGCCGAGGAGCGTGTGCTTAAGGGCAGCTATCTGGGCTCGGGCATTCCCACCCGGGACATTCCCCTGTTCCTGAAGCTGTTCGCGCAAGGACGGATGCCGGTGGACCGCCTGATGACCCACAAGATCGCGCTGGATGATATCAACGAAGGCTTTGACCGCCTGCATTCGGGCCAGGCGATCCGCCAGGTCATCGACATGTCTTCATAAGGCGCGGACCATGGCGCCCAGATCTGCGGCGCTTAACTGCTGGGGTGCGTCCAAAACCTCTGTCAGGGCGCCCGGCCCAATCAGGGCCTCGGCCTTCCGGCGCAGCTTGGCCTGGGTCACCTCGGGCGGCAGGGGGGTATCCAGATCATGGCAAGCTTCGATCCGGGTTCCATCCGTCAGGGTGATCTGGCACGCGGCCTGCATATCCGACAGGCTGTCATCCGCGATCACCTCGACCTGCCGGGCGAATCTGCCAAGGCGCGCGTCCCCGGCCAGCGCATCGGTGTATTCGCGGTCGCTTTGTGTGGGCCGCCCCGCCATCACCATCCCGGCCAACCATTTATAGCTGAACTTGACCTCAAGCCCCGTGGTGGGCGCCGGATTGTTGCACACCTTCAGCCAGCGCGGGTTGGTCCGCAGCTGCAGGTTGGCCACATTGTCCAAAGTCAGCCCGTACTGCGCCCGAGCGTCCTGCAAAGCCTCGATCATTGCGTGGGTGCCGTGGCAGCACGCGTGAAACTTGTACTTAACATTGTCGAACAGAAACTGCCCCGCGGGCGGGAAGTCCCCCACCTGAGGCGTATGCGTGGGCACAAACCCCTGAGGCCCCATAAGCCCGTCTTCGGGGGCGCTCATGCCCCGGCGGGCCAGCTTGGCGCATTCCACCCCGTTGGCGGCCGCCACCCCGGCGTTATAGGGCTTGCCCATGGTCCCGAATTGCGACTTCAGCCCCGAGGCTCGCGTGGCGCACAGCCCCAGCGCGGTGCGGGTCTGCGCTTCGTTCAGTCCCATCAGCCGCGCGGCCGCCACCGTGGCCCCAAACGCACCGGCCGTGGCGGTCTGGTGAAAGCCCAAATTGTAGTGGGCCGCGCCCAAGGTCAAACCCACACGGATCGCGGCTTCGGCGCCCAAAAGGAAAGCACCGATCACGTCATTGGCCGAGGCCCCGACCTCTTCCCCCACCGCCAGCGCGGCGGGGTAGATGCCAACGGACAGATGGCCGACATGGGCGAAATGCGTGTCGTCAAAATCCAGCGCATGCGAGGTGGCCCCGTTAACCAAAGCGGCCATCCGCGCAGGCGCCTTTCCTGCCCCAAAGATCGAGGCTGCTTCGAAACCGCGCTCTTCCTCGGCCAGTGCCCGCAGGTGGGCTGCCACGGGTTCGCCAATGCCGGCGCGTCCACACACCATCCAGTCAAAAAGGGAAAACTTAGCCATTACCAAACTCTTGTCCGGCAAAGTTGATGTGTCAAAAGAGGTGAGTTTTAGCAAAGTGTCTGTCAGGGTCATCATGCTTTCCTCAGGCGCAAAGGGGGCGAAACTGCGCGTTCAGCTGCTGCGCGGCCGCCCGCAGATCCAACCGCAGCATCATTCCGCGCTTGCCGCCGTTAACCACCAATGGCGTGTCCAGCGCAGGGCATTCATGCACCGCAACAGGGACACGTTTTTTCTGGCCAAAGGGGCTGATGCCGCCCGTGTGGTAGCCGGTCAGACGCTCGGCCTTGGCCTGATCCATCATCTTGGCTGACTTGCCGCCAAACGCCGCCGCTGCCCGCTTCATTGATACCGTCTGATCCGAGGGGATCACCACGCAGGCCGGTTTGCCGTCAACTTCGACCATCAGGGTTTTGAACACATGATCCGCGGGCATCCCGATTGCTTCGGCGGCTTGCAGGCCGACACGGTCTTTGCCCGGCGCATAGGTGTATTCCAACACCTCGAAGGCGAGGCCCTGTTTGGCCAGATAACGGGTGGCGGGGGTGGCTGTGCTCATGGCTCTTTCTTGGCTGTTGTCTGCCGTGTTGTTCCATGATTTTTCTGGCCGCGCAAATGTTTGCGGCCAGCCTGCCCAGGCAGGATGCAAATTCCGTCTTGCGGCGACGCCGAGAATTGCCAAGAGTGCTGCCTCAATTGTTTGACCCTGAAAGGCGCTGCATGTCCGCATCCAATCAAAACTGGCCCAGTCTTCGGTCCGTGGGTCTGGATGGGGTGTTGGTCAGCTTTGGTGGCAGCCTAAGCGAGCCTGCAAACCGCGCTGCGCTGGCCTTTCGGGCGGCCGTAGATCGCGCTGGCTTTGCCGGGGTGGTTGAAACTGCGCCCTCGTTAGTGTCCTGCTATGTTCGCTATGAACCGCTGGAGGTCGATCCGCAGGAGCTAAGAACACAGCTGCAAGGCCTGATGGATGGCCGTGATTGGTACGCCGCGCCCCTGCCGCAGGGGCGCCGGCTGTGGCGGATACCAACTGTTTACGGCGGTGCCTTGGCGCCTCAGCTGGCCGAGGCTGCCGGTCTTGCCGGGATGTCGGAAATTGATGCGATCACTGCGCTATCTTCGGCGCGTGTCAGGGTGCAAACCATTGGTTTTGCGCCGGGAATGCCTTATCTGGGCGCGCTGCCCCAGGCGTGGGATATCCCTCGGCAGACGGATTTGACACCGAATGTGCCTGCCGGCGGGCTGTGTGTGGCGATCCGTCAGCTGGTGCTTTTCCCGGTGGCCACGCAGACAGGATGGCGGCAGGTTGGCCAGACGGCGATCCGTCTGTTTGATCCGACTTCTGACACGCCCTTTGTGCTGCGCCCCGGAGACGAGGTGCAGTTCCCCGCGATCGATTTGGACACACTGGACACATTGCGGGACGACCCGCTGGGCGGTGCCATCAGCGAGGAGCTGCCATGACCCGCCACCTGACAGTTCTGCGAGCCGGGCCGGGATTGAGCGTTCAGGATCAGGGCCGTGTGGGCTTTTTGGCGTATGGCCTGTCTCGAGGCGGGGCGGTCGACCGTGTGGCTTTGGCCGAGGGCGCGGCGCTGTTGCAGCAATCCCCTGAATGCGCCGCGATTGAAATGGCTGGAATGGGAGGCGAGTTCACTGCCTCCGACGACATGCGAATTGCGCTGACCGGAGCGCAGATGCAGGCTCGGATCGGGGATCAGTCGCTGCGCTGGAACGCCAGCCACCTGTTGCCCAAGGGGGCGGTATTGACCATCGGTGCTGCGGTATGTGGCAGCTATGGCTATCTGCATCTTGGTGGCGGCGTAGAAAGCGCTTTGCAACTGGGCGCGCGTTCGTCCCACTTGGCCGCCGGAATCGGAGGTCTTCTTGAGGCGGGCCAGTCGCTGCCCATCGGTGTGGATACCACAGAACTGACCGGTCAAGGGTTGCGCCCCTTGCCGCGGATGGGCGGCGGGACGGTGCGGATGGTCGCTTCTCTGCAAACACATTTGTTTAATAATGTCCTACAAGTTTTTGAAAATACATCGTTTACGCGGGATGTGCGTGGCAATCGCATGGGCGTGAAAATGGCCAGTGACGGCCCCGGATTTGCCCTTGATGGCGCGTTGAGCGTCCTGTCCGAGGTGATCGCCCCGGGCGATATCCAGATCACCGGGGACGGCGCGCCCTTCGTGTTGCTGGCCGAGTGTCAGACCACGGGCGGCTACCCTCGGATCGGGACGGTGTTGCCTTGTGATCTGCCGCGGGTCGTGCAGGCCCGCCCCGGAGAGAGCCTGAAGTTTCACTTTGTTTCCGAACAAGAGGCGCTGGAGGCCGAACGACGTCATCGCGCCGATCTGGCCGCATTGCCCAATGCGCTGTACCCTTTGATCCGCGATCCGCATGACATCGGCGATCTGCTGTCTTATCAATTGATCAGCGGTGCCATTGCAGGCACAGAAGAGGACATGCCATGACCCTGACCGTCGATCTGA
Source organism: Thalassovita sp. (assembly GCF_965218685.1). Taxonomy (GTDB): domain Bacteria; phylum Pseudomonadota; class Alphaproteobacteria; order Rhodobacterales; family Rhodobacteraceae; genus Thalassobius. The sequence goes on from NZ_OZ244657.1 coordinate 2,371,563, forward strand.
ACGCCGATATGGGCGAAAGCTTTGGGCCTTGGGGCATGGGCGATGATGCAGCGTTGCTGCAGGTTGTCAGTTCGGCCAATGTGGCCTGCGGGATGCATGCGGGCGATTGGGATACAATGGCGCAAACCATGCGACTGGCACGGGAAAACGGTGTTGGAATTGGTGCCCATCCAGGCTTTGCCGACCTGCAGGGCTTTGGCCGGCGCAAGCTGCATATGCCATTGAATAGTCTGGCCAATCTTGTCGCCTACCAGCTGGGCGCAGCGCAAGCTATGGCGCAGGGGCAGGGCGGCAGGGTCCGGCACCTGAAATTGCATGGCGCATTGGCCAACATGGCCGCAGAGGACAAACAGATGGCGCTGGCGTGTTATCGCGCGGCCCTGGCGATTGATCCCCAGTTGATCATCATGGTGCTGGCGGGCACGCAGCAACAGGCTGCGGCCCATGAACTGGGCTGCAGAACCGCGTGCGAATTATTCGCCGATCGCGCATATAATGACGATGCAACGCTGGTCGATCGCAGCCAGCCAGGCGCGGTGATCCATGATCCTGAAGCGGCGGCCGCGCGGGTGCTGCAAATGGTTCAGGCAGGGGCGATCATCAGCGAAACAGGCAAGCACATCCCCACGCGGATTGATACGATCTGCCTACACGGAGACACGCCGACCGCAGTGCAGATCGCGCGCGCTGTACGCACCGGGCTGGAACGGGCAGGGGTCGGGATCAAGGTGTTCGAAGGGACGCCGATTTAAGCGGGGTTCAGCCGTTCTCGGACTGGAACTGAGCCCAGTGCTGGCTGATCTTGGCGCAAAGATCCACAGGGTCGAAAGGCTTGGTGATTACGGCCAGACATCCCTGTTCCAGCAGCCGCTCGGCAAAGGCGCTTTCGGCTTTGGCCGTCAGGAACACGGCCGGTATGTTTTCAAACCCGGGGATCATGCGCAGGCGATGCCAGGTTTCTTCGCCGGTCATTTCCGGCATCATCACGTCCAGTAAAAACAGCTGAGGCGCAAATTCTGCAGCATTGGCGATGGCTTTGGGGCCCGATTCATACTGCTCAACCTCGAACTGGCCTACCAGCTCAAGCGCCATTTTAACAATGACGCGGATATCCTCGTCATCATCAACATGCAGAATTCGTTTCAGCTCTTCCATCGCGGGTCGTCTTCTTTTTGTCGCGGCCAGTTTCCAGCGGATCAACGCGGCACCGATGGCGGTGTTTGCCGGGGCAGATTCACGTAGAAGGTCGTTCTGTCCCCACTATTGCACGAGACGCCGATTTCGCCACCATGTGATTTGACAATTTTTTTACAAATCGCCAGCCCCAGCCCGGTCCCTTTCACTTTCGAGGCAGATCCAGGAGCGGCCTGGACATAGTTGTCGAAAATCGAGGCGCGCAGGTGCTCGGGGATTGTCTCGCCGCCGTTGGTGATGCGGATCTGCCAGTGCTCATCCTCTTCGTGGATATTGACGTGAACGGTCTCGTTCGGGGGCGATGCCTTGATTGCGTTGGACAGCAGGTTTGCCAACAGCTGGTGCAGACGCAGCGGCAGGCCATTGACCCAACCATGATCCGGCGCGGCAACCAGCTGGATCGAGACATTGTGTACGGCGCAATATCCCAGATGTGCGGTCACGGCCTCTTTGGCCAAGGCGACCAGGTCCAGCAATTCGTGATCTTCGGCTGCATCCGATGGGTTGGCGCCAAGTTTCTGCAGATCAAGGATGTCCTCGGCGATGGACAGCATGTTCTCGGCGTTGCGCTGTACCAGGGCGACCAAGGTTTTTGCCTGGGCGGGCAGCTCTCCAACAGTGTCATTTTCCATCAGTTTCAATGCCCCCATGATCGAGGTCAGGGGCGTGCGCAGGTCGTGGACAATCTCGGAAAAGGCTTCGGCGCGGGCGCGTTCCAACTGGCGGCGGTGTTCGCGGTTGCGCAGAACCGAGACAAAGACCTTGCCGCTGTTCAGGGATGTAAGCATTCGGGTGCTGATCTCGACCAGGCCTTTTTCATGCAGGGTTTCGATGGTGACCGTATCGGCCAGCCCCAGGCGCAAAGGTTCGACATGTTTGTGAAAGCCATCGACGTCGAAATTGGCCGAGGAATCCCAGATTTTTTTGCTACGCACTTCGGGCTTGGTCCATTCGCAGCGCAGCCTGGCGGTTTTGTTGGCATAGACAAGCTGAAGGGTATCCGAATCGTAAACGTAGACCTCGTCGTGGAGCTCTTCGAGGATCGTGCTGAGATAGCGCTGGCTAAGGTCTGTTGGGATTGGGTGGAACATTTTCGCTTACATTCGTTACTAATAAAAAGGGGCGACGGGATTTTATGATCTGGTTTGCGCTGTCAGTTTTCGGGTTGCTGTTCAGGATGAGCGCGCTGAAGCGTCAGCAGGAACGTCGTGCCTTCGCCCAGGGTGCTGAGGTATTCCAGCCGGCCTTTGTGGCGGCTGACAATCTGTTTCGAGATATTCATGCCCAGCCCGGTACCGCCCACTTTGCGTTGGTCGGTGGAATCGATCTGGGTGAACTGGCCGAAAACGCGCTCTTCCGAGCCTTCGGGAATGCCGACACCATAGTCGATGATGGCGATTGTAACCTCGTCCTCGCTGGCGCGGGCGCGTACGTCAACATGGCTGCCCTCATTCGAGAACTGTTGGACAGCAGGTTGCTGAGCACCTGCATCAGGCGGTTGCGGTCGCCTTTGATCAGGAAGTCCTTTTCGGGCAGCAGCGGGGTGACCTGAATGTCCATGCTTTGAGCAAAGCCATCGTTGGCCTCGATCGCGTCGGTCAGCAGGCGCTTGACGCTGAGGTCCTCAAAGTTGAACACCATTTCGCCGGCTTCGAATTTCTGCAGATCCAGTAGGTCGTCGATCAGGTTGGCCAGACGGACCGAGTTCTTGCCCGCGATTTCAAGCACCGAATGCAACTGCGGGGGCACTTCGCCAAGCGTGCCTTTATTCACCAGGTCCAGCGAACCCTTGATCGAGGTCAGCGGCGTTCGCAGCTCGTGGCTGACTGTGGACAGGAACTGAGACTTCACGGTCAGCGCGGCCAGGGTGCGTTCGTGTTCACGGCGCAGCTCTTCCAGCTGACGGACATGGGCGCGGTAAAGCTTAAGGAATTGGAACGAGATATCGATGATGAAGTACATCACGAAAATGATCGTGAAAAACTCCAGCCAGGGCTGCGAGTCGATGGGCGGGTAGTACCGCAGGATGTCCATCAACGCGATATAGGTAAAGGTCGCGCCATAGATCAGCAGGCGCAGCACCAATGCGGGCACGACCTGGTGGTTGTTCATGGCGGCAAACAGCGCTGCGGCAAACAAGAAGAACAGCGGGGTGAAGTGACCGCCAGAGTCCTGTTGCAGTGCAACCGCCAGAATGAACAGGCAAATCGCGCTCGAACTGACAAGCGTGTTGAACAGGATTGCGGTCAAAAAACGATAGGCGACGCGCAGGTCGCTACCTTTCCAGCGTTTCATCCGGCGCGCAACGATCAGGTCCAACACCTCAGAGCAGAGTACGCCCGAGTAGGTGATGACAGCCGTGGTCGCGTTGAAGTAGAACGCCGTCAACAGTGTCGCGGCCAGGAAAATTGCCTGCCGCTGCCAAATCAGATTGGTCGTGACATCGACATAGTCCCGAAGCTGGCGCTCAAGCCGCTCGGGTTTTTGCCAATCCTGCTGGCTTTGGGTGATGAATGCTCGAAGGGGCATGGCGTAAGCTGCCGTATCGTTTCTTATCTGTTGCCATTCACTTCTAATTTACGAAATTGGCGAAAGTTCGGCGAGAAATGCCATTCTTCCTTTTGGTCAAAATTTAATCGGCGAAAAATGACTTAAAATGGTTGGTGAATAGGCATAAACCCGCTAAAATAGTAAAAATAAACTAAAGGATGCAAAAAAAGGGGGCTTATCTTGGCTCTTCAGGCCAAGATTGCATTGCTTTTGCACTCTTAACGCTACGACATGTGTTGCACACGCACCATTGTGGCGTTTTTTTGGTTATGAAGCGAAAAAACTTGGGTGATTTGCGCAAGCGCTTGTCTAAACTGGGAAAAAAAGATCGGGCAGGAATAATGAATATTGCAGTTGCAGGGCGTCGTGGGCGCTCTTTGCAGGTCTTTCCGGAACTTGAACCCGTTTCGTCCAGCCGCCCAGCAGGGGGGGTGCGACGTTCGGCCAAAAGGCCTGCCCCATCGCCGACCGGACATGTTCGTTCGACGATGATGTCTTTCTCGAACGTGGGTCACTTCGGTGATCTGCTGCCGAATTTTCTGAGGGCGCGCAAGCGGACCTTCATCGATCGGCTGCATTGGGACTTGCCCCATACCGAGGGCATGGAGTTCGATCAGTACGACACGCCCCAGTGCCGCTGGGTGGCGGTACACGAATATGGCGAGATACTTGGCGGCTTCCGTTTGGCGCCGACAACGGCCAGTTGTGGCGGGTTTTCCTATATGCTGCGGGACGCACAACGCGGGATGCTGGGGCAGATCCCCCGCGATGTCCTGTTCATCGAGGCGCCCGTTGACCCGCGCATCGTCGAGGCCTCGCGCTTGTTCATAGCTGAAGACGTTCCGGCCTCGCGGCGGATCCAGGTGCAAAGCGTGATCATGGGCCAGATGGTGGCCTGCACGGTGCAGATGGGCGCGACCCATACGATCGGAATCGTCCCCGCCGTTTGGTCACGTTGGCTACGCCGGATGGATCTGGACGCCGTGCCCGTGGGCCGCAAATTCCGGATTGACGGGGTCACCAGTCAGGCGGCGATTTTCAACGCGGCCAAGTTCCAAGCTGGTCTGCACGCACACTAGGGCTTAACACTTGCCTTCGGACGCGCGATAAGGGGCAGGGGTCCGCAAGGGCTCGACGATCAAGGACCAAGGTAAAGCGGATGACTCGCACTATCTATATTCTGAACGGCCCGAACTTGAATCTGTTGGGCAAGCGCGAGCCTGAAATCTATGGGCACGCCACGCTTGAGGATGTCGAGCGGACCTGCGCCTCTGTCGCGAACGAGTTCGGCCTGTCCGTGCATCTGCTGCAATCCAACTGGGAAGGCAAACTGGTCGACTGGATTCACGAGGCCCGTGAAAAGGCAGCCGCGATCGTGATCAACCCGGCGGCGTTGACCCATACCTCGGTGGCGTTGCTGGACGCGCTGAACACTTTCGAGGGCCCGGTGATCGAGGTTCACATCAGCCAGGTCCACAAACGCGAGGCCTTTCGGCATCATTCCTATGTCAGCCAGCGCGCTGATGCGGTGATGGCGGGGTTTGGTGTGGCCGGATACGAGCTGGCCATTCGCCATCTGGGCGCAAGTCTGGCTGATTAACGGCCCTTGAAGTCTGGCGCGCGCTTTTCAAAGAACGCCTCGCAGCCTTCGGCGAAATCCTCAGATGTATAAAGGATTGCCTGCGTGTCCCGCTCGGCCGCCAGGAATTCTGGCAGGGTCAGGGGAAGCCGGGACATCAACTCTTTGGAATAGGCATGGGTTAGGGGCGCGCCTTGGGAAACCTCGTCGGCCAGCGTCAGCGCATGTTGGATTGCGTCTGTCGCAACGGCTTCTTCGACAAGGCCCCAATCCAATGCTTGCTTTGCATCAATGACCCGACGGGTAAAGGCCAGCCATTTGGTGCGGCCAGTGCCGATGCGCGGGGGCAGGGTGTACAGTGACGCCAAGTCGGGGATCAGCCCCAGCTTGCCGAAAGGCAACGAGAACTTGGCGTCCTGCGAGGCCACGACGATGTCGCAAGCCGCCGCCAGCGACAGGCCGGCGCCAACGCACCATCCTTCGACCGCAGCGATGATGGGTTTGGGGCTGCTGATGATGGTTTGCATCAGTGCGCCCGCCGTCTGCATCCGCGCGCGCCCAGCGACCGAGGTGATGCCCTTCATGGTCGAGATGTCCCCACCCGCGCTGAAGCACCCCTGAACCCCGGCGATGACGATGGCACGGATCGCGTCGTCTGCAATGGCGGCCAGCAGCTGCACCCGCAGCTCTTCGCGCAGCTCGGGCGACAGGGCGTTGCGCCGCTTGGGCAGGTTCAGCCACAATAGGCGGGTTTCGCCATGGGTCTGGCCGATGCACAGGCCATCCTGCGGGGTGGGTTCCGTCAGCGGGGTCTGGGTCATGTTTACTCCTCCTCAACTTATTCGCATGCGTACTGTCTTTGGGTGCCGCTGCCAAGCGTGAACCGCTAGGCAGGGGGGGGTATCCGTGTTAGCAAAGTCCCACGGCAGAAGGGTAAAGGTATGAAGCTAGCGTTCGTGACCATGGTATGGCGAGACTACTGGCTTCTGGACAAATGGGTCCGCCACAATGCGCAATATGTGGATCGGCGGAACCTGTATGTTCTGAATCACGGCGGAGACCCCAAGATCAACGAGATCGCCGCCGGCTGCAACGTCATCCACATCCCCCGCGAAGAGCTGACCATTGATCTGGATCGCCGCCGCTGGGATCTGCTGGGCGGGGTGACGAACGGGCTGCTGGCCTTTTATGACCGGGTGATCTGCACCGATGTGGACGAGCTGATCGTCTATACCGGCGACGACGGTGGGTTGCTGGATCACTTGGCGCGCAGCCAGGCGGACACCGTTGCACTGTCCCCTGTCGGGCTGAACCTGATCCCCAGCGAGGGCGAGGCCGATGTCTCGGACGGGGTGCTGCAGGCCCATCCGCAGGCGATCCTTAGCGCCAAATACACCAAGCCCTGCATTGTGAAATCGCGCGTGGTCTATACGATCGGTGGCCATGGTCTGGTGCGCGGCAGGTTCACCATCGATCCGCAGCTGCTGCTGTTTCACTTGCACTATGTGACCCCCGACTACGCGCAGCGCATGGCCGAGAGGCAAGAGATCGTCGCCCAGTCCAAGGCGCATAACGACAGCTCGGACGATCCGGCCAATGTCGGTAAACGCTTCTGGATCAACTGGTCCGACCCCGCGATGATCCGCGAAAAAGAGTTCGCCCATTTCGCCAGGGCGCAGGACATTGATGTCTCGGATGGTTTCGACGAATGCGCGCGGCTACTGAACCAGGCGATCAAGCATGACGGCAAAAAACGTGTCGTGGACCATGCGATCATGGCCCAGGCCCCACGCCGGGTGACGGTACCCGCCGCTTTGCGGAGTGCACTGTAAAGGCGAAGCTTGCGCTCATGGGATTCTATGAGCGGGAATCAAGACCGTGTTGTTCTGTCACACAGGCCGTTCCGGGGAGTCCCTTGGCCTGGGCGGTCCCGCGATTGACTTGCGCTTCCTGACGACCTCTCGGGGTTTTCACATTTTCGTGTTGTTTTGCAGCCAGTTACGCCGCGTCACATAGCGTAATTTACAATGGCCTCCAGAAAAGTGAAAAAATTTTACAAATAAATTCAGCTTTTCTGCATACTTATTCCAATGTTTTCATTTTCGATTATGCTCTAGTCGGAGCGCGGATAATTTTAATTTTGCCTGTCAACTATGATGGGCCCCGATTTAATATCCAAGGGAGGAACCTTGCAGTGACATCCGAAACTAAGTCCGACCCCATTATCCCAGTACCTGCATCCTTTGCGTCCGGCGCGCATGTTGATGGAGCGAAATATGACGCGATGTATGAGGCCTCGATGGCTGATCCTGATGCGTTCTGGGGCGAGCATGGCAAGCGTCTGGACTGGATCAAGCCTTACACGAAGGTAAAGAATACCAGCTTTGAGCCGGGCAATGTCTCGATCAAGTGGTACGAGGACGGCACGCTGAACGTTGCGGCCAACTGCATCGACCGTCATTTGGAAACCCGCGGTGATCAGACGGCGATCATTTTCGAGCCCGATGATCCGGCCGAAGAGGCGCAGCACATCACCTATAAGCAGCTGCATGCCAGCGTTTGCAAGATGGCCAACATCCTGGAAGACATGGGCGTGCGCAAGGGCGACCGGGTCATCCTGTATCTGCCGATGATCCCCGAGGCGGCCTATGCGATGCTGGCCTGTGCGCGCATCGGTGCGATCCACTCGATCGTGTTCGCGGGCTTCAGCCCGGACGCGCTGGCGGCCCGTGTGAACGGCTGTGACGCCAAGGTTCTGATCACCGCCGACTACGCGCCGCGCGGTGGCCGTCAGACCCCGCTGAAATCCAACGCTGACGAGGCGCTGCTGCACTGTAAGGACACTGTTAAGTGTCTTGTCGTAAAACGCACCGGAGGTCAGACCACCTGGGTTGACGGTCGTGACTATGACTATAACGAACTGGCGCTGGAGGCGGATGATTACTCCAAGCCGGCCGAGATGAACGCCGAGGATCCGCTGTTCATCCTGTATACCTCGGGCTCGACCGGCCAGCCCAAGGGCGTCGTGCATTGCACCGGCGGCTATCTGGTCTATGCCTCGATGACCCACGAGATCGTCTTTGACTATCACGAGGGCGATATCTTCTGGTGTACCGCGGATGTGGGCTGGGTCACCGGCCACAGCTATATCGTCTATGGTCCGCTGGCCAATGGCGCGACCACGATCATGTTCGAAGGTGTGCCGACCTATCCGGATGCGGGCCGGTTCTGGGCTGTGTGTGAAAAGCACAAGGTGAACCAGTTCTACACTGCCCCCACCGCGATCCGCGCCCTGATGGGCCAGGGCACCGAATGGGTGGAAAAATACGATCTGAGCGACCTGAAGGTTCTGGGCTCGGTGGGTGAACCCATCAACCCCGAGGCCTGGAACTGGTACAATGACAATGTCGGCAAGGGCAACTGCCCGATCGTGGACACCTGGTGGCAGACCGAAACCGGCGGCCACATGATGACCCCGCTGCCCGGCGCCCACGCGCTGAAGCCCGGCTCGGCGATGAAGCCCTTCTTTGGCGTCAAAACCGTGGTTCTGGACCCGCATACCGGCGAAGAGATCACCGATTACCCGACCGAGGGCGTGCTGTGCATCGCCGACAGCTGGCCGAGCCAGATGCGCACCGTCTGGGGCGATCACGAACGGTTCGAGAAGACCTATTTCTCGGATTACAAGGGCTACTATTTTGCCGGTGACGGCTGCCGCCGCGACGCCGATGGTGACTTCTGGATCACCGGCCGCGTCGATGACGTGATCAACGTGTCCGGTCACCGCATGGGCACCGCCGAGGTCGAAAGCGCGCTGGTCGCCCACGCCAAGGTGGCCGAGGCCGCCGTGGTTGGCTATCCGCATGACATCAAGGGCCAGGGCATTTACTGCTATGTCACCCTGATGAACGACGTGGAACCCACCGAGGAGCTGCGCAAGGAACTGCGTACCTGGGTCCGCACGGAAATCGGCCCGATCGCCGCACCCGACCTGATCCAATGGTCGCCCGGCCTGCCGAAAACCCGCTCGGGCAAGATCATGCGCCGCATCCTGCGCAAAATCGCAGAAAACGACTATGGATCCCTCGGCGACACCTCAACACTCGCTGACCCCTCCGTCGTCGACGACCTCATCGAAAACAGAATGAATAAGGGGTAAGGCAGATGACTGCTGCGACCCCCGCTGTTCTGATCCTTCTCGGCCCTCCGGGTGCCGGGAAGGGAACCCAAGCCCGTGTTCTGGAAGAGAAATTCGGGCTGGTTCAACTGTCGACCGGTGATCTGCTGCGTGCAGCTGTTGCCGCCGGAACCGAGGCTGGTCTGGCCGCAAAGGCCGTGATGGAAGCAGGTGAGCTGGTCAGCGACGAGATCGTGATCAACATCCTGCGTGACCGGCTGGCCGAGGACGACTGCGCCAAGGGCGTTATTTTGGATGGTTTCCCACGCACCACGGTGCAGGCCGAAGCCTTGGATACGCTGCTGGCCGAAAGCGGTCAGAAAATCAACGCTGCGATCAGCCTTGAGGTGGATGACGCGGCGATGGTGACCCGGATTTCGGGGCGCTACACCTGCGCTGGCTGCGGCGAAGGCTATCACGATAGCTTCAAACAGCCTGCCAAGGATGGTGTGTGTGACAAGTGCGGCGGCACCGAGATGAAGCGCCGCGCAGATGATAACGCCGAAACGGTGGCCAGCCGCCTGGAGGCCTATCACGCGCAAACCGCGCCGCTGATCGCGTATTACGACGATCAAAAAGTTTTGCAGGGCATCAACGCCATGGGCGATATTGATGCGATTGCGAATGCCCTTGCGGAAATTGTCGAAAAGGCAATGTCGTAAGGTTTTCACCGTCCCGCCGTCTCTCATCGTATCGGCGGGGCTCTGGAGGAAGAGGAGGACCCGTTTCATGACGGATCAAAACACTACACGCGAGTCGGACAAGGCCTACTGGTCTGCCAACGTCCGTATTATTCTCGTCAGCCTGGTTATCTGGGCTGTCGTGTCGTTCGGCTTTGGTATTCTGCTGCGTCCGGCCCTGTCGGGCATCGCAGTCGGCGGTACCGATCTGGGCTTCTGGTTTGCGCAACAGGGCAGCATCCTTGTGTTCCTGGCGCTGATCTTTTTCTACGCCTGGCGCATGAACACGCTGGACAAAGAACACGGCGTTGAGGAGTAAGTTCCATGGATCAGTTTACAATTAACCTGCTGTTTGTTGGCGCGTCTTTTGCGCTGTACATCGGCATCGCGATCTGGGCCCGCGCGGGCTCGACGTCTGAATTCTATGCTGCTGGCCGGGGCGTTCACCCTGTCACCAACGGTATGGCAACTGCAGCTGACTGGATGTCGGCAGCCTCGTTCATCTCGATGGCGGGTCTGATCGCGTTCACCGGCTATGACAACAGCTCGTTCCTGATGGGCTGGACCGGTGGCTACGTGCTGCTGGCACTGCTGCTTGCACCTTACCTGCGTAAGTTCGGCAAGTTCACCGTGTCCGAGTTCATCGGCGATCGCTTCTACAGCCAAACCGCCCGTATCGTGGCCGTTATCTGTCTGATCGTTGCCTCGACCACCTATGTGATCGGTCAGATGACCGGTGTGGGCGTGGCCTTTGGCCGCTTCCTGGAAGTGGATAACACCACCGGCCTGTTGATCGGCGCCTGTGTTGTGTTCGCTTACGCTGTGTTTGGTGGCATGAAGGGTGTGACCTACACCCAGGTTGCTCAGTACTGTGTTCTGATCATGGCCTACACTATCCCGGCCATCTTCATCTCGCTGCAACTGACCGGCACTCCGATCCCTGCGCTGGGTCTGTTCGGCGAGCACGCCGCTTCGGGCGAGCCTCTGCTGGCCAAACTGGACGCAGTGGTTACTGAGCTGGGCTTCAACGAGTACACCGCACACCACGCCGACACCTTCAACATGGTGCTGTTCACCCTGTCGCTGATGATCGGTACTGCGGGTCTGCCTCACGTGATCATGCGCTTCTTTACTGTGCCTCGCGTTGCTGACGCACGTTGGTCGGCTGGCTGGACCCTGGTGTTCATTGCTCTGCTGTATCTGACGGCTCCGGCTGTGGGTGCCATGGCGCGTCTGAACATCACTGAAATGATGTGGCCGAACGGCGGCATCCAGGGCGGTGCTGTGACCACGCAACAGATCGAAACTGAAGAGCGTTATGCTTGGATGTCGACCTGGCAGAAAACCGGTCTGCTGGACTGGGAAGACAAGAACGGCGACGGTGCCATCCAGTACTACAACGACAAGAATGCCGATCTTCAGGCAATCGCGTCCGAGAACGGCTGGAAAGGCAACGAGCTGACCAAGTTCAACCGTGACATCCTGGTTCTGGCCAACCCCGAAATCGCCAACCTGCCGGGTTGGGTGATCGGTCTGGTCGCCGCGGGTGGTCTGGCAGCTGCGCTGTCGACGGCTGCGGGCCTGCTGCTGGCAATCTCGTCTGCTGTGTCGCATGACCTTATCAAGGGCGCCATCAACCCGAGCATCTCGGAAAAAGGCGAACTGATGTCGGCGCGGGTTGCTATGGGTGTGGCTATCGCAGTTGCGACCTACCTTGGTCTGAACCCTCCGGGCTTCGCTGCTCAAACCGTGGCCTTGGCCTTCGGTCTGGCCGCTGCGTCGATCTTCCCGGCGCTGATGATGGGTATCTTCTCGACCAAGATCAACAACAAGGGTGCCGTCGCTGGCATGCTGGCTGGTCTGGTTGTGACCCTGGTCTACATCTTCCTGCACAAGGGCTGGTTCTTCATCCCGGGCACCAACAGCTTCAGCGATGCTGATCCGCTGCTGGGTACCGTGAAGTCCACCTCGTTCGGTGCTATCGGTGCTGTGGTCAACTTCGCAGTTGCCTATGTCGTCGCCGGCATGACCGAGGAAACCCCTGACGAGATCAAGGAACTGGTCGAAAGCGTCCGCGTCCCCCGTGGCGCAGGTGCCGCCCAGGACCACTAAGATCCCCTGGCAGGGGCATCGAACTCCCGTTATGTCCCTGCCAACTTCCAATCCCGCCCATTCCAAGCATGGGCGGGATTACTTTTTCCGAACAATTGCTTGCAAAGATCCCCGTTTCTGAGATGGATCATGTTGCAGCGCCTTCTGACAGGCTATCGTCTGCGCGATTTCAGAGCCTTGTGGAGCCATAAATGCCCTCTCGATTGCCAGATTTTTATCGTTTTCTGACCTCGGTCCACCCCTATGACGTGCTGCCCCCCGACGAGCTGGAGGTGCTGGCCAACAAGTTTCAGGTGCTGCAGTTGTCGGCAGGGGACATCGTCTATGCCCATGGCGAGGATTTGCCGGGTCTTTACCTGATCCATTGGGGGCAGGTCGAAGTGCGCGACGAAAACGACGTTCCTGTGTCCCTGCTGGGGATGCGTAACTCGTTTGGCGAGCGGGGCCTGCTGCGCGATGGTCGCGCCGTCACCAGCGCCAAGGCGGTCGAGGATTGCACTTTGCTGCTGCTTCCCGCCCATGACTTCGCAGCACTGCTTGAAACCAACGAGCAGGCTCGTCGCTTCTTTGATCGTTCGCGCAGCCAAAAACCCAAGGACAATGATCTGGCCACCAGCCGGGTGGACACGCTGATGGCGCGCGCGCCTCAGACCTGCGATCCGGATACGGACGTGCAGACTGCTGCCGTCATGATGCGCGATTTCGGCATCTCGTCCTTGTGTATCATTGATCAGGAAAAACTGGCCGGCATTCTGACCGTGCGCGATCTGTCCAACAAGGCTTTGGCCGGGGCGCTGCCCTTGGACACGCCTATCAGCCGGATCATGACCCGCGATCCGATTACCCTGTCCCCCAGCGCCATCGGATCGGACGTTCTGCACGCGATGATGGAGCGCAAGATCGGCCACATCCCGATCTGCGAAAGCGGTAAGCTTGTGGGCATCGTCACCCAAACCGACCTGACCCGGTTCCAGGCCGTATCCTCGGCCGAACTGGTGTCCGAGATCGCCCATGCCGCCACCGCAAGCGAGATGGCCAAGGTGACCGCGCGCATTCCGCAGCTGCTGGTCCAACTGGTCGCTGGCGGCAACCGTCACGAGGTCGTCACCCGCCTGATCACCGATATCGCCGATACCGCTACCCGCCGCCTGCTGGCCCTGGCCGAGGAAAAACTGGGCCCACCACCGGTCCCCTATCTGTGGCTTGCTTGCGGCAGCCAAGGACGGCAAGAGCAGACAGGGGTCAGCGATCAGGACAACTGCCTGTTCCTGGATGACGCCGTGACCGACGCCCAAATGCCCTATTTCGAACAGCTGGCGAAATTCGTCTGCGATGGTCTGGATGAATGTGGCTATGTGTATTGTCCCGGCGACATGATGGCGACCAACCCGCAATGGTGTCAGCCCCTGCGTGTGTGGAGGGAATATTTCCGCAGCTGGATCCAAAAGCCCGATCCGATGGCGCAGATGCTGGCCTCGGTCATGTTTGATCTTCGCCCCATCGGTGGCTCCACCGGCCTGTTTCAGGATCTGCAAGAGGACACGCTAAGAGCGGCCGAGGCGAACTCGATCTTCGTGGCGCATATGATCGGCAATTCGCTGAAGCACCACCCGCCGCTGGGGCTTTTGCGTGGTTTTGCGACTATCCGCTCGGGCGAGCATAAGAATACTCTGGACATGAAGCACAACGGCGTCGTGCCGATCGTCGATCTTGGCCGCATTTACGCGCTGCAAGGCCAACTGACGGCCGTGAACACCCGCGCCCGACTTGAGGAAGCCGGCGCCAAAGGGGTGCTTAGCCCGTCGGGTGCGCGCGATCTGCTGGACGCTTATGATCTGATCGCCGAAACCCGCCTGTTGCACCAGTCGCGTCAGATCAAACGGGGTGACGCCCCCGATAACTATATGGAATTGGCCGAATTGTCTGATTTTGAACGCAGCCACTTGCGCAATGCATTCGTGGTCGTCAAAAGCTTGCAATCTGCGGTCGGACACGGAAAAGGGGCCGTGGGCTAAGACCCAACGCGCCAAGGAGGAGAGGCCGCATGTTTCTGGAATTGATCGCAACCTTCATCGCAGGGATTGCCGCCGCAGGGGTACTGATGCTGGTGAACCGCGCCTTAGGTGGGCGCCTGCCACGCTGGTTGATCCCGGTCGCGGCTGGGGCAGCGATGCTGCTGTCGACGATCAGTAGCGAATACAGCTGGTACAGCCGGACGGCGGGCCCTCTTCCCGAAGGGATCGAGGTGGCCGAAACCATCGAAAGCAAGGCGATGTACCGTCCCTGGACCTATGCCAAACCCTATATCGAGCGGTTCGTGGCCGTCGATGTGGGCACAGCGCGACGCAACCCTGATCAGCCGGGCAAAGTTCTGGTGGACCTGCTGTTCTTTGGCCGCTGGCAACCTCTGCAAACGCTGGCGGTGATGTTCGATTGTACGAACAACATGCAGACGCTGGTTCCCGAGGAAGTGAACTTTGATGAAAACGGCGCTCTGATCGGGGCCAAGTGGGGACCGATTCCGGCGGACGAGCCGACCTTCAAGCTGGCTTGCGGAGGTGCGTGATGCTGACCAATCTAAGCCTGCGGATACGGATATTTCTGTTCTTCGTTCTGCTGGGGGTGGGCGGTCTGGCTGTTGTGCTGGGCGCTCTTTTTGTCGGGTATAACAAGGCGTTGACCGGGGATGCGACCTCGGGGTTCACCTTGGCGGCGATTATTTCAGGATTTGGGTTGCTGGGCCTGTGCGCAGGCGTATGGTTGCTGTTTGACGAAAACGTCGCCAAACCGATCGAGCGTCTGGCCGCAGGGCTGCGCGCGCAGGCACATGCAGGTGTGGGAACCGGTTTGACGGACGATGCCGCCAAATACCTGGGTGATCTTGCCCCCGCTGCGCAAGCCATGTCCAAGCAGTTGTCGGAAACCGCCGTCAATACCGCAAGCCTGGTCGCTGCTGAAACCCAACGACTGGCGACCGAGCGGGACCGCCTGACGGCCCTGCTGACCGAAATCCCCGTGGCCACGGTTCTGGTTAATCCCAACCACCAGATCGTACTGTATGATGGGCAAGCAGCGGCCGTTCTGGCCCAGATTCACACACCGCGTCTGAACAGCCCGATTTTTGATTATTTTGATCAGTCCGCCATTGAAACGGCCTGGAAGAAGATGACCAAAGAGGGGATGGAGGTGGCCTTTAGCGCTGACGGCGTGGGCAGTGACGAGTATTTTGATCTGCGTATGAAGCCTCTGGATCAGGGCGCGGGTTATTTGCTGGTGATCGACGCGCTTGAGGCACATATCACCCCCGAAGCAGCGCGACCGCTGATTTATGACTTTGATTTGCTGGAACAAAATGCGGGCACCAGCGCGGATGAAACCTGCTTGTCTGATCTGACTTACGTGGTGTTCGATACCGAAACGACCGGGCTTTTGCCCCATAAGGACGAGATCGTTCAGATCGGTGCCGTGCGCGTGGTGCGCGGAAAAATCGTCCCGGCCGAGCAGATCGACACGCTGGTCAATCCGCAGATGCCGATCCCTGCGGCCTCGACCCAGGTGCATGGGGTCAGCGATGCGATGGTCGCGGATGCGCCGTTGATCGACACGGCGGCGGTTGAGTTTCACCGCTTCGCCCGCGGCTCGGTCATCGTGGCGCATAACGCTCCATTCGACATGGCTTTTATGCATCGTCACGGCAAGCGGCTGGGGCTGGAATGGGATCACCCGGTGCTGGACACGGTTCTGGTGTCTGCTGTGCTGTTTGGGGCCAGCCAGACGCATACCTTGGATGCCTTGTGTGACCGTCTGGGCGTGACCATCCCCGAGGCGTTGCGCCACACGGCGATGGGTGACGCCTATGCCACCGCCGAGGTGCTTTGCAAGATGCTTCCCATGATGGAGGCGCGCGGTATCCGTACCTTCGGGGACATGCTGACCGAGACCCGCAAGCATGGCCGCCTGCTGGAAGATCTGAACTGATTTCGCTTCAGAGTATGGGATTTCCTTAGGTTTTCCTTGGGCTTGCGCCATTTGCGCCGCAATCTGTCTGCAGACTGGACGGTGAGTTGCACCGCCGGAGGCCCCCATGCCCGCCAAAGACATGCCGCATCATCTGCGGGTCAGCCTGGAAAAACACGCGCGCCTGTTCGAGCTGCTGCGCCAGCAGAACCTGACGGCTTCCAGCCGTGTGGGGCGCAAAACCCGTGCGCTGGACGATCCGGCCGAAGCGTCGCTTTTGGCGGCGGCCAATGCGTCCTTTTCCAAGCCGATTGGCGGGTATCTTTAACCCCGGAACCCCATCGCGACCACGAATTTTTCGGAACTGTCCGAGCGTGACGCAGGCGGTTTCATGTTCACCACCTTGGTGAATTTCTGCTTCAGCAGCTTTTGCAGATCACCCTCGGCGCCGCCAGCAAGCACCTTGGCAACGAAGGTGCCGCCCTCTTCAAGCACATCAAACGCGAAATAGGCTGCGGCCTCGCACAGGGCGATGATGCGCAGGTGGTCGGTCTGTTTATGCCCAGAACTGGAGGCCGCCATGTCCGAAATCACCACGTCAGCCTTACCGTCCAGCCACTCCTTGACCTGCTGATCGGCGTCATCGGCCATGAAATCCAGCTGGTGGGTTTCGGCACCCGCGATGGGTTCGACTTCCTGCAGGTCGACACCCAGAACAGTGCCGATTTTCTTGCCGGACTTCTCGCCCAGTGCGTTGACGCGTTTTACCGCGACCTGGCACCAGCCTCCGGGCGCACAGCCCAAATCCACGACACGAGCGCCGGGCACAAGAAAGCGAAACTTGTCATCCAGCTCCAGAATCTTGAAGGCCGCGCGACCGCGATAACCCTCGGTCTTGGCGCGTTTGACATAGGGATCGTTCAGCTGACGCTGCAACCACCGGGTCGAGCTAAGGCTGCGCCCACGGGCGGTCTTTACCTTGACCTTCAGATCGCGCTGTCCGCGCCCGGATGTATTCTTGGTCACCTGTTTCGTCTCCATTCGTCATCCCGACGCATACCTGCCAGTGCGACAGGGGGCAAGGGGGCTAGCTGGCGGTGGCCAGCAGCGGTGCGCTGGGGCCGTTCATCCGGCGATAAAAGGTGCTGATGATCAAAAGGTTCACTACGCCCGCCGCAGCGGCGATCAGATAGGTCGCGGTATAAGCTCCGGTCAGATCGAAAAGTACGCCGCCAAACGTGCCCCCGATTGCATGGCCGAACCAGCCGAACAGGGTGATGGTGCCCGTGGCGCCGGCCCGATGCTCGGCCCGTGTCAGCATCCGAACACTGACCAAAATACCTGTCATCACGCCCGCATAGCCAAAGCCATAGATCACCGCGTATAGGTAAATCGTTGGTAATGTATCCACGATCAGGAACCCGGCCACCATAACAGTCATCCATGCCGTCGCGGTCATGTAAGCGCGGAGGCTACCGATGATGTCGGCCAGTTTGCCAAAGGCGATCCGTCCAAGGATGCCAGCCATCAGCATCACGAAAATCACGCTGCTGGCGCGTTCCGGGGCCAGGCCCTTGTCCTGCAGCAGCGGAACAAGATGCATCAGCGGCACCGACATGCAGGTGCAGCACAGAACCACGGCGGGGCTCATCCATGCGATCAGGGTTTTGACGGGCGGCAGGTCTTGCTCGTCCATCGCAGTTTGGGCGGCGGCTGTCGCGGTCTGGGCTGGGGCAGGGCGTAACAACAGCGCCAGTGGGACCAGCACCACCAGCATGATGATCCCGGTGGCCATGAATGCGCCGCTTAGCCCGAAACCGCTGATCAGAAAGGTCGAGCCAAACGGCACGCCGCCCTGTCCCAGGGCCTGACCGGCCGAAGCGATGCCGATGGCCAGGCCAGCGCCCAGCCGGAACCATCCGCCTACGGCGGCCATCACCGGCGCGAAAATCGCTCCGGCGCCAAAGAAGCCGCCAAATACGAATAGGGCATAGAACTGCCAGGGCTCGTGCATGAATGAGGCCAGAATATAGGTCAGCCCCAGCATCACCGCGCCAAACAGCACAACCGGGCGCACGCCGCGTTTGTCGGCCACGCGGCCCATCACCATACCGCCAAAAGCCAGCCCGATGATGCCTGAGAAATTTATCAGCGATACCGTACCCCTTTGCCAGCCAAAGGCCTCTTGCATAGGTACGACAAAAGCGGTGATGCCATTCACGATGGCCCCCATCGACACGGCCAGTATCAAGGCCGAAGCAATGACCACCACCCACCGATAAGCCGGTTGGTTCAAATCTGTCATGATGTATCCCCCTGACAATCCCGAACATGGTATCAGAGGTAGCGCGAACCGCAAAATTCGCTTTGCGCAGATCAATCAGTAGGGGGCGTCTTCCAGAACGCCGTCCGCGCTCATTTGCGCATAAAGCAACCCCTCACGCAGGCCCCGGTCTGCCACGGACAGCCGGTCGGTGGGCCAGCAACGCAGCAGCGCCTGCAAAATCGCCGAGCCTGACATAATCAGCGCATGCCGATCCTGCCCGATGCGCGGGTCGCGGCGTCTGCCGGTCGGGCCCAGATTCAGATAACCCCGGATGACCTTGTCGATCTGCTCGGACGTCATGCGCAGCCCGTCGACTTTGGTCCTGTCATAGCGTTTCAGCCCAAGATGCGAGGCTGCCACCGTGGTGACGGTGCCGCTGGTTCCGACGATCTGGAATCCCTCTTTGCACTGTTCTTCAGCATAGGGGCTGAATTCCGAGAGGTTCTCTTCGAAAAACCAGCTCATCAGGGCGAAACGGGCGGCGTCATCATCCACATCGTGGAATTGATCGCGCAGAGTGGCCACACCCAGGGGCACGCTGATCCAATCCACCACCTTGGCGGCGGGGAAGGGAGTGTTTTGCGGGTGAAACCCCTGATGCAGACGCATGATCGCGCGGGGGCGGTCACGTCGGGGGACGGAGCACAGGTCAATCCACACCAGCTCGGTCGAGCCGCCGCCAATGTCCACGACAAGCAACTGCTCGGTCTTGGTGCTGACCAGCGGCGCGCAGGAAATGACCGCCAAGCGGGCCTCTTCCTCGGGTTCAATGATTTCCAGACGCAGCCCGGTTTCCCGGTGTACCTTTTTGATGAATTCCTGTGCGTTGGACGCACGCCGACAGGCCTCGGTGGCGACCAGGCGCATCCGTTTGACCTTGTGACGTTTCAACTTTTGTTGACAGATGCGCAAAGCCTGCACCGTGCGCCCCATCGAGGCACGGCTAAGCTTGCCAGTACTCTCAAGCCCCGCGCCAAGTTGCACGGACTTCGAGAAACTGTCGACCACATGAAACTGGCTGCCCTTGGGCTGGGCAATCAGCATGCGGCAACTGTTCGTGCCCAAATCCAGCGCAGCATACAGCTCGGCCGGATCGGGCGGTTTGGGCGCGGAGCTCTCAACCGGTTTCGGGAATGCGCCCGCACCTC
Organism: Thalassovita sp.; assembly: GCF_965218685.1. Classification (GTDB taxonomy): domain Bacteria; phylum Pseudomonadota; class Alphaproteobacteria; order Rhodobacterales; family Rhodobacteraceae; genus Thalassobius. The sequence goes on from NZ_OZ244657.1 coordinate 2,391,286, forward strand.
TGGGACGCTTGGGCGCCATGACTATACGCCCTCCATTTCAAGTTACTTTCAACCTAGTGAACTCATGCCCCCCGCGCAAGCACTGCGATGCGGCTCATGATGATGTTTAGGATTTTTCCGATCATGGGCGCTGGCCCTTTGCCGGGCAGTGCGGATACAACTACGGACGTCGCAGAGCGTGTTCTTTCTGTCGAAAACGACCCTTTTGTCGCGATTGGGCTGGTCTACAGATGGAACCAAGGAAACAGGGGAATCAATCGCATGGCTGACGTCACCATTGTTTATTGGCGGGATATTCCGGCTCAGGTGATCGTGGGCAAGGGCCGCCGGGGCGCGAAAAAGCCACTGGCCGAACGCTTCGAACAGGCGATTGACCGGGCTGCCATGAAGGTCGGCGCATCGGAAACCGATGCCTATCTGGCCGAATGGCGCAAGGCCGCCCCCTATCCGGTCGAGGGGTCCCCCCAAGACGTTGTCGAAGCCGAGGTCGCAAGACTGGAGGCCGAATATGATCAGGACCGCCTGAAGGCGCTGATCGCCAATGACGGATGGGCATGACCCCCGCTGCGATAATGGAGGCCTTGATGGCTCTGCTGAATTTCAGAAAACGCGACGAGGCGGGCCAGCCCGTCGACCCCCGGATGGAAACGTTTCTGGGCGGGTTCTCGATCGAGGTCATGCCGCGCACGGCTGAAAAGATCGACGATTTCCGCGACCTGCTGCCGCGCGGCACCCGCGTTTATATCGCTCATATTGATGGTACCCCGATTGAGGACATGGTCACCACCGCCGCGCGTTTGGCGGATGAGGGCTTTGACGTCATGCCGCATTTCCCGGCGCGGATCATCGCGGATGCCCCCACGCTTGAGGACTGGATCAACCGGTATCAGGGCGAGGCCGGAGTGACGCAGGCGCTGTTGCTGGCGGGCGGAGTGACCGAGCCGCATGGCGACTTTCATTCCTCGATGCAATTGCTGGAAACCGGGCTGTTTGACCGTGCGGGTTTCAAGCGTCTGCACGTTGCGGGCCACCCCGAAGGCAACAAGGATATCGACCCCGATGGCGGCGACCGGATGGTGATGGACGCCCTGCGCTGGAAACAGGCGTTTTCCGACCGGACAGATGCCGACATGGCGCTGGCCACGCAGTTCTGTTTCGAAGCGCAGCCCGTGATCGACTGGGCCAGCCGCCTGACGGATGAGGGCATCAAGTTGCCCATCCACATCGGCATTGCGGGCCCTGCCAAGCTGCAAACCCTGATCAAATTCGCTATCGCCTGCGGTGTCGGCCCTTCGCTAAGGGTGCTGCAAAAACGCGCGATGGACGTGACCAAGCTGCTGCTGCCCTACGAGCCGACCGAACTGGTCGCCCAACTGGCCGCGCACAAGGCTGCAAACCCTGATTTCAACATCACTAATGTTCACATGTTCCCGCTGGGGGGTATCAAGACCTCGGCCAAGTGGACTCAGGACCATGGCGGCGCCTCGGGCGTTCCGGCCAACCAACAAGGATAAGACATGACCCGCACCATCGTAGAATCCAAAACCAAGACCGCCATCATCGGTTTCGATCAGCCCTTTTGCGTAATCGGCGAGCGGATCAACCCGACGGGCCGCAAGAAACTGGCGGCCGAGCTGGAAATGGATGACTTCTCGACCGTCGAGGCTGACGCGATCGCGCAGGTGATGGCAGGGGCGACGGTGCTGGATATCAACTCGGGCGCGGTGTTTTCCAACAAGATGGCCGAAGATCCGCGCTATGCCGACAACAACTTTGTCGAACCGCCGCTGATGAAGGCCCTGATCGAGCGCGTGCAGGCCATCGTGGACGTGCCGCTGTGCATCGACAGCTCGGTTCCCGGCGCGCTGGAGGAAGGGCTGAAAGCCGCCGAAGGCCGCCCGCTGCTGAACTCGGTCACCGGCGAAGAAGAACGGTTGGAACTGGTTCTGCCGCTGGTCAAGAAATACAACGTGCCGGTCGTGGCGATCTCGAACGACGATACCGGGATTTCCGAAGACCCCGATGTGCGTTTCGCCGTCGCAAAGAAAATCGTAGAACGCGCCGCAGATTTCGGCATTCCCGCCCATGACATCGTTGTGGACCCTCTGGTCATGCCAATCGGCGCGATGGCGACGGCCGGACATCAGGTCTTTACCCTTGTGCGCCGTCTGCGGGACGAGCTGGGCGTGAACACCACCTGCGGCGCCTCGAACATCTCGTTCGGGCTGCCCAACCGTCACGGCATCAACAACGCGTTCTTGCCCATGGCGATGACCGCCGGCATGACCAGTGCCATCATGAACCCGATTACGCTGCCGGTTGGCCCCAAGAAACTGGCCGAAAAACGCGCCGAGGTCGAAGCCGCCGGGATCATCCTGCCCGAAGGCATGGATGACGAGGCGTTCTGCCAGATGTTCGGTCTGGGCTCGACCAAGCCGCTTCCGGGCAAGGAAATGGAGGCCGTTCGCGCGGCCAACCTGCTGACAAACAACGACCCGCATGGTGGCGAGTGGATCAACTTCAATAAACCTGCCGGCGGGGCCGAGGCTGCTGGCGGACGTGGTGGCCGTCGGGGTGGCGGGCGTCGTCGTCGCGGATGATCTTGTCAAAGGCCCCGCAATGCGGGGTCTTTTTCTTTGGCCGGGGCGGGGTTAGCCTGCCCAAAACTGCGGAGCCTTGATGTATACCCTCGTCGCTGATTTCGGAGGCACCAACACCAGGCTGGCACTGGCCCATAACGGGCAGGTCGCGCCCTCAAGTCTGCGGCGCTATCGCAATGCCGACTTTCCTGGGCCCATGCAGGCGATCCGCAGTTATCTGTCCGAACAAGCGAATCCCGCGATCAGCTCGGCTTGTGTGGCAGCTGCGGGGCCGGTAACCCAACAGGGCGTAGTTCTGACCAATTATCCCTGGACGCTGAAGCACACCCAGCTTGCGGCCGAGACGGGTACAGACAGGCTGATATTTCTCAACGATCTGCAGGCGCAGGGTTATGCACTGCACGCATTGAAGCGCTCGGATCTGGTGCCGGTTCTGGACGGCTTGGACATGCCCGGGGCCCCTCGGGTGATCGTGGCGGTTGGCACCGGGGTCAACGCGGCTGTGGCGCACGATCTAAACGGGCGTTTGTTCGTTCCGCCGTCCGAGGCCGGTCATGCGGCCTTTGGCGCTGCTGATGCGCTGGATCTTCAGATCGCACAGGCCGTGCGCGCCCATTTGGGGCATTGTCCGATCGAGGGCGTGATCAGCGGCGTCGGGCTGGCGCGTTTGTGGGCGTTTTTCGGCGGCGATCAGAATGCACGCGGCGAGGACGTCACGCAGGCCTTCGCCGCCGGCGATCCTGCAGCCATTCAGGCAGTGCGGCGTTTCTCGGGCTATCTGGCCAGCCATTGCGCCGATCTGGCGCTTGGCCACTTGGCGCGCGGGGGTATCTTTCTGGGCGGGAGCGTCGGAAACGCGCTGGCCGGGGACCTAAATGCGTTAGGGTTCGCCGAGGCCTTCCGCAGACCGGGGCCATACCAGCCAATCCTTCGCGAAATCCCGGTCTGGGCCGTGCCTTCGGGGCAGTTGACGCTGGATGGCTGTGCGATCGCGGCCGCTCAGGGCAGTTAGATCAGGTTCAGATCGCGGCCCAGCATCGCAGCATGGGTGCGATTGCGTGCGTTCAGCTTTCGGCTGAGCGTCTTGACATGCAGTTTGATCGTCACCTCTTGCAGGTCAAGATCGCGGGCAATTTCCTTGTTGGATTTCCCGTCGCTCAAACCGCGAAGGACGTCACGCTCGCGCGGGGTCAGGCGCGGCGCGTCAGGGCGCAGGCTTTCGGATTCCAGAAACCGCAGCGGAGCATAGGTATCACCGGCCAGAATATGGCGCACGGCGCTGATCAGGGTCTCGGGGGCCATCGTCTTGGGCAAAAAGCCCTTGGCGCCGGTGGCCAGCACACGGCGGGCTACATCAGGCGTTGCCGTGCCCGATAGCATGGCCACGGGGGCAGGGGCGTTGGCTTGGATCGTCTTGGTCAGCCCCTCGGGCAGGGTCATGCCGGGCATTGTGAAATCCAGCAGCACCAGATCAAAAGGACCCTCCGAGGTGATCAGGCCCAACGCGGCTTTCAGATCGGCACATTGCATCACTTCGAACCCCGAGGCGTTCTCGAGATAGGTTGAAATCGCCCCACGGACGAGCTCGTGATCATCTGCAATCAGTATACGTGTCATAAAAACGCTGCTGTCGGCTATACTTGTTATTCATTCAAGAAACTGCGGATATACTGGCCTGGGCCCTTCTCCAATACCTGATACCCTAACCTATCCATAGGAATAGGGCTATAGACCTGCGCAAATTCCTACCGCAATAAGTTGTATAACTTTGGCTGGGTAATATTCCGGATTTAATATGCGACGATTTCAGGCTTTGATCGCATTGCTGCTCGCCCTTGTGTTGGGGGTCACGAACGTGGTCGCAGCAGAGGCAGAGGATGAGTTTCATCTTGAGGTCGTAATTCTGGATCACGCGGAAAAGCCGGTCTTGAACCGGCAGGTCAGTCTGGACGAGGTGCAGTCGCTGCCCGCCGCAGAATTCCATACCACGACGATCTGGACAGATGGCGTCCAACGTTTTCGTGGCGTCTGGCTGAGCGATCTTCTGGCCCATCTGGAGATTTTCGAAGGTCAACTGGATTTCAGTGCGTTGAACGAATACCTGATCGAAATCCCGTTCGAAGACATCGTGCCCGGCGGGCCGCTGGTGGCCTATGAATGGAATGGCAAGCCCATGAGCCCCCGCGACAAGGGCCCGCTTTGGGTGGTATTCCCATATGACTCGGATGCGAAATTTCAGACCGAGTCCATCTATGCCCAAAGCATTTGGCAATTGGACCGGATCGAGGTTTACCGCTAAGCTGCCCGGTGCCGTACCCAGCCATCGGGCAGGGCAGGCCGCAGGTAAGGGCTGAGTTTTCATGGTGCAAAAGTCTCGTCGACAGATCAGGGGGCGCAGGGTCCAAAGTGTCCTGATGATGCTGGCTGGGCTGGTGTCTCTGATGCTGCTGGTGCCGATCTGGGTTCAGGTGACCGAACGTCTGGAAGAGATGCAGGTCTCGCGTCGGGACAACGTGATCTGGACGATTACCCAGCTTGAGGTCGAGTTCCTGGAGCTGGAAAAAGCCGCATTGCGGTTGCAGATCGAGGACGAGGCCGCGCTGCCCGAACTTCACCGCCGCTTCGATGTTTTCTACAGTCGTGTGGGCACATTGCAGCAAAGCCCGCTGTATCGCTCGGCCATTACGATATCGGGTGAGATCGTCGCGCTGGAGCGGATCTCTGAGGGGATCGAAGCGCTGCTGCCGTTGATGGACGGTGACAAGGCCGATCTATTGAACAGCGCAGCATTCCTGCAGCAAGAGCTTGGACGAATTCGCCCGGATACCCGCCGGGTGGTCACCAATGCCAACTATGTCCTGACTACCAGTACCGAAACCAACCGGCGTGAAACTGCAGAACTGGTGATGCAGCTTGGCGTGACCTCGCTGGTCCTTTTTGGCTCGTTGTTCGGGTGGGCCTTTCTGTTTTCGCGATTGTTCGTGATCTATCGACGTCGGGCAGAAGAAAACCTGCTGACCACACAGCGTCTGGCCACGGTGATCGAAACCTCGCCCGATGCGATCGTTGTGACCAACACCGAGGGCCGCATCGAGGATTTCAACAGTGCCGCCGCGGCCCTTCTGGGCTATACCCCTGACCAGGCGCGGGGGGTGGGTTTCGCCCAAATGCTGCGGGATGCAGACGGCCAGAACGTGCAATTGCCCTTGCCTGGCGGCGCAGTGTTCCGCAAACGCCTGAGCGGGCGCACTCTGTCAGGTTTGACGCTGCCGCTTGAGGTATCGCAGGGCGCGACCTCGCTGGAACAGCGGCCGGTTTATGTCTACTTCCTGCGCGATATCTCGGACAGGTTGCAAGCCGAGTCAGATCTGCAGGCTTCATTGGACAAGGCCGTTGCAGGCGAACAGGCAAAAGCGCATTTCCTGGCTGTCATGAGCCACGAGATGCGCACGCCCCTGAATGGGATCCTTGGCGTGGTGGACCTGATGAAAGACCGCCTGACCGAAGCCAAGAACCGCCACTATCTGTCCGTGCTTGAGCAATCGGGGAAGGTGCTACTGGAGCACGTTAACGAGGTTCTGGACCTGACCGAGATCGAAGCGCGCGGCATAACTTTGAACAACGCGCCCTTCGATCTTGATGCCATTCTGGACGAGATTGTCGCCTCGATGCGGCCGACGGCCGAAGCCAAGGGCAACAAGCTGACTCTGTCAAAACTGCCGCCCCGGCTTGGACATTTCGATGGTGATGCTATGCGATTGCGGCAGGTCGTGGCCAACCTATTAGGCAATGCAATCAAGTTCACGCAAAACGGGGATATCGAACTGCTGGTGACCACGCAGCCCACACCAGATGGCATGGGCTTGGAAATCCAGGTGATCGACACCGGAATTGGCATTCCCGAGGACCAGCAAACCAACGTGTTTGATGATTTCGTTCGCGCCCGGACCGATGAAAGCACCAAGATCGAAGGCACCGGGCTTGGGCTGGGCATCGTGCGCCGCATCGTCACGGTGATGAAGGGTGAGATCGGGATGGAAAGCGAGCCGGGCGAGGGCAGCCTGTTCTGGGTGCGTCTGCCTGTCGTCCCGCTTCAAGAGGCCTATGACCTGAAAGCGCAGGAAATCACGTTTGAAGAGTCCCGCGCCCTAAGCATCCTGATCGTCGAGGACAATCCCACCAACCGCTTTGTCCTGCGAGAAATGCTGGAGCAGGACGGCCATACCGTAAAAGAGGCTGAGAACGGCCAGGTCGGGGTGGAAATGGCGCGCGAACAGCCGTTCGATGTGATCTTGATGGACATCAATATGCCCGTGATGGGCGGGGTCGAGGCAACGCGCGAGGTTCGCTTGGATGGTTTGAATCGTGATACCAGGATCGTCGCGCTTACGGCTCATGTGCTGGATCAGGATGCGCAGCTGTATCACGAAGTCGGCATGGATGCGGTCGTGGCCAAGCCCATAAGTCGCCGCAACATCCGAGGGGTGCTGACAGGAAAGACGCCTGATGCAATGCCGACACGCCGGACGGCGACCCTGGACCCCCTGATTTTGGATCAGCTGTCCGGCTCGATGCCCGCGCAGAGTTTCAAGACCATGATCCAGGGTGTGCTTGATGAAGGGGATGCTTTTATCGACGCGCTGAACCAGAAACAGGGCTGGGCACATGACGAGGCGCTGACCGCCGTGCATAACCTGTCCGGGACGGCTGCAATGATCGGCGCGACGCGGCTGCGCAACTCTTTGTCCCAGCTGGAAAACAAGTTGCGGTATCAAGGGACCGTCGAATTAAACATGTGGGCCGAAGCTTTGCGCGTACTGTGGGCCGAAACCCGCGAAAAGCTTGAGGTTTATGCCGAAGGGCTGGCTTCGAGTAAAAGCGCCTGAGCGATGGAAGGGCCGCGATCAATCTGGTCGTCAGCACAATTGGTCCTGCCCGGCGGAAAATGGCCAACGCCCGTAGTGAAAAATCAAACTGTCCCGAACCCCCGGATACATCGGTCCAAGGCCGTTGTATGAAACGCGTGGGGAGGCCGCCCGATCGAAAAGCGCACTATCCCCTTGAAATTTTTGATTAATCATAAATTTCAAGGGGATAGTGGCGGAGAGACAGGGATTCGAACCCTGGGTGGGCTTGCACCCACAACGGTTTTCGAGACCGCCCCGTTCGACCACTCCGGCACCTCTCCGCGGGGGTCTGGTGGAGGCGTTTAAAGGCTCTTTTCACGAGTGGCAAGTGCGATTTGCATTGTTTCTGCGAAGTTTTTTTCTAATTTGAAGGCCATGTATACCAATTTATTTAAACTCTCTGATCCCATTCGCGCAGTGTTTGCGCCACTGGGTCTTGTTTTGTTGGCTCTGGTGGTGATTTTAACCCCGGCCAATCATGCGCAGGCCGCCGAGCGCGCGGATGTTGCGCGCTTTCTGGAGGTGACAGGATTTGATGTCGCTCTGGAATCAATGGGTCTTGGCGCCAAGAAAGCGCCCGAGATGCTGGGGCGGGATCCGGGTGATTTCGGAATCATGTGGAACCGCGTGGTCGAGGACGTGATGCGCCCGGCAGAAATCGTGGCCACGGCCACGGACATGCTGGAACAGACGCTGAACCAGGAAATGCTGGATCATGCTCTGGACTTTTATGGTTCCGCACTGGGCCAGCAGGTGGTGCGTGTCGAAAACGCATCGCACATGATTGAAGACGAAGCTTCCAAGTCTGAAGCCGGGCAAGAGATCGTCTCGGCTCTGGTGCGGGTCGGGGCCGAGGGCAGCGCCCGACTGGATTATCTGCGGCGTATGAACAATGCGGTGGACAGCGATGGGATGTCCTTGCGAGCGGTGCAGGAAATCCAGATCCGGTTCCTGCTGACGGCTGCCGCGCACGGGGTAATCGCCCTGCAAATGGACGAGAAGGACATGCGCGCCTTTTTCCGCCAACAAGAAACGCAGACTCGCGCGGCGATCATGGCCAATGCCATGGCCAATGCGGCCTATACTTATCAGTCCCTCAGCGACGAGGAGCTGCGCCAGTACACCGAGGCGCTGGAAGCCCCGCAGATGCAAGAGGTTTACCGGCTGGTGAACGCCATCCAATTCGAGATTACCGCGCATCGCTATGAAATACTGGCGGCGCGCATGGCTGATTTACGACCGTCAGAAGAATTGTAGGACCTGATCTGTGAAACGTTTAATCAGTGTTCTGTGTGTAGTGCTTTGGGCACTGCCTGCCGCGGCTGACCCGGTGCATTTGCACCGATTGCTGCGTATGGATGAGTTCGTTGAAGTGATGCGCCAAGAGGGGCTGAGCTTTGGCGAGGAGTTGGGCCAGGATCTGCTGCCAGATGGCGGCGGCAAGCTGTGGCATCAGCGTTTGGAGCGGCTTTACGAACTGGAGGGAATGCAGGGCGGCGTTGCCCAGGTCTTTGTTCAGTCCATGGATCCCAAGCTTAGCGCCGAGGCCGAAGCCTTTTTTGAAACGCCGCTAGGGCAACAGGTCGTGGCCTCGGAACTGGCAGCACGGCGCGCCATGCTGAACGCGGGCGTTGAAGAAGCCTCTCGCAATGAGGCCAAATCGCTGCCCCTGGCACGAGCGCGGGCACTGGCCGATTTCATAGATGCGAACGAGCTGGTGGAATACAACGTGATGGGGGGCATGACTGCGCAGCTTAGGTTTTTCCAGGGGCTGGCCCGGGGTGGCTATCTGGATATGACCGAAGAGGACATCCTGGACGACGCCTGGGCCATCGAAGACGAACTGCGTACCGATACCCAGGAATGGTTGATGGGGTACCTGATGCTGTCCTTCGAGCCTCAGTCGATCGAAGAAATCAACGCCTACACCAAATTTGCGCGCACACCGCCCGGACGTGCGGTGACGCAGGCGATTTTCCAAGCCTATGACAGGATGTATGCGGATTTGTCGCTGGCGCTTGGGTGGGCGCTTGCCGTTCAGGCCCTCGGAGAAGAGCTCTAGGCGATTTTCCATTATTTTGCTGGGTTTTGGCTTGACTTTGTATCTATTCCAGAGGAAAAGCGCGCATCTCGGGCTGGGGGAACCTTGCCCGTGTTGTTGTTAATGACGTCTTAAATGACGCGCTGTTCGAGGTGGCATAAGCCGTAAACTCCTGATGACGGGGACCACAGAACGCGGGAAAATGAAGGAAAAGCAAATGTTTGCGGTCCTAAAAACCGGCGGCAAGCAGTACAAGGTTCAAGCGGGCGATATTCTGCGCGTTGAGAAACTGGCTGCTGATGCAGGTGAAACTATCCAATTCAACGAGATTCTGATGCTGGGCGGCGATAACCTCGTCGTGGGCGCGCCTCTGGTTGACGATGCTGGCGTTCAGGCCGAGGTCGTAGATCAGATCAAGGGCGACAAAGTCATCAACTTCGTCAAGCGCCGTCGTAAGCACAGCTCGAAGCGCACCAAGGGTCACCGTCAGCAACTGACGCTGATCAAGGTCACTGACATTCTGTCCTCGGGCGCTGCTGCCTCGGGCGTCAAAGCAGCCATCGGCGCGGGTTCCGCTCCGGCCGCTGCTGCTCCTGCTGCTGCACCGGCCGCAGCTGGCGCGGACGATCTGAAAGCGCTGTCGGGTGTTGGCCCCGCGCTGGAGAAGAAGCTGCTCGCCGCTGGCGTCACCAGCTTTGCCCAAATCGCAGCCTGGACCGAGGCCGATATCGCCGAGTTCGACGAAAAACTGTCGTTCAAAGGCCGTATCGAGCGCGAAGGCTGGGTGGAACAGGCCAAAGAACTGGCCGCTAAGTAAGGAGTAACGACTCATGGCACACAAGAAAGCTGGCGGCTCATCCCGTAACGGTCGCGACTCTGCTGGTCGCCGCCTTGGCGTAAAACTGTATGGTGGTCAGGCCGCTATCCCTGGAAACATCATCGCGCGTCAGCGCGGCACCAAGTGGTGGCCGGGTGAAGGCGTTGGCATGGGACGTGACCACACGATCTTTGCTACCGTCGAAGGCAAAGTGACCTTCCACAAGGGCCTGAAAGGCCGCACCTTTATTTCGGTTCTGCCAGTGGCGGAGGCCGCTGAGTAAGCCGACCTTAAGGGCATAAGTTCATAAGGGGATCGGCAAACCGCCGGTCCCCTTTTTCGTTCAAGGAGGCAACCAATGTTCGTTGCCGGACTGTTTTACAATCTGACTGACCATCTCCGCACCCTGGGAACGGTGCGCGGGCTGGACGTCCCTGAGCATGTCGCAAATGTTACTGGCGACACCCCTAGTAATTGGCGTTTCGTGCGCCATCTGTTTGACAATATTCGGTTTTACCTTGGGCTAGCCGCTGTGGAGGAGACAGCGTTCAGGCTCGAATGGGTGAAGTCCCGGCGTATTTTGGGAGGAATTTGAAATGATGTTGGACAAGATCACCAACCAGCCCGTGATTGAAACGGACAGGTTCGACCTGCGTCCTCTGCGCAAGTCCGATCTGGGGTTGATTGACATGTACTGCTCGGATCCGCGGGTGGCGAAAAATACACGTTCGATCCCGCACCCGCTGCCGCCCGGTGCCACCGAGGCGATGATCGTGCGTTCGATGGAAGACGAACGCACCGAGGATGTCTGGGCCATTGATGGCACCAAACAGGGCGCGTGCGAGGTCATGGGGCTGATCATGCTGGACCACATGGACCGCAACCAGTCCGAGATCCGCTATTGGGTTGCGCCGGCGTTCTGGAATACCGGCGTGGCCTCGCAGGCGGTGACGGCCCTGATCGAGGCTAACCCGCAGGACAGCGCCACGATGTTTGCCGAGGTGTTTCAGGACAACCCTGCCTCGGCCCGTGTGCTGACGAACTGTGGATTTGAATACCTGGGCGATGCCGAAACGTTTTCGGTTGCGCGAAACAGCAAGGTCCAGACCTGGACCTATAGCCGCAAATTGGATTGAGCAAAGACCGGATTGCGAACAACCGGACCTTTGCGTTAGGAGACGACCATGAAATTTCTTGATCTCGCAAAGGTCTATATCCGGTCCGGTTCGGGCGGAGGGGGCTGCATCAGCTTCCGCCGCGAGAAGTATATCGAATATGGCGGCCCCGATGGGGGTGACGGTGGCGGTGGCGGCTCGGTCTGGGCCGAGGCTGTCGAAGGGCTGAACACGCTGATTGATTTCCGCTATCAGCAGCATTTCTTTGCCGATAACGGCCGTCCGGGCATGGGCAACCAGCGCACCGGCGCCGATGGCAAAGACATCATCCTGAAGGTACCGGTCGGAACCGAGGTTCTGGACGAAGATCAGGAAACGGTGATTGCGGACATGACCGAAGTCGGCCAGCGCGTGTTGCTGGCCAAGGGTGGTAACGGCGGCTGGGGCAATCTGCATTTCAAATCCTCGACCAACCAGGCGCCGCGCCGGTCCAATCCGGGGCAGGAGGGCGTAGAGCGGACGCTGTGGCTGCGGTTGAAACTGATCGCAGACGTTGGCCTGCTGGGCTTGCCGAATGCCGGTAAATCGACCTTTCTGGCGGCCACGTCGAACGCACGGCCCAAGATTGCGGACTATCCCTTTACCACCCTGCACCCCAATCTGGGCGTTGTGGGGATCGATGGCGTGGAATTCGTCGTGGCGGACATCCCCGGCCTGATCGAGGGTGCCAGCGAAGGCCGTGGTCTGGGCGATCTGTTCCTGGGTCACGTTGAACGCTGTGCGGTTCTGCTGCATCTTGTCGACGGCAGCTCGGGCACGCTGATCGAGGATTACCACACAATCATTGGTGAGCTTGAGGCCTATGGCGGCGCGTTGGCCGAAAAACCGCGCATTACCGTTCTGAACAAGATCGACACGCTGGATGACGAGGAACGCGCCTTTCTGAAGGAAGAGCTGGAAACCGCCAGTGGTGAATCAGTCATGCTGATGTCGGGCGTCTCGCGCGAGGGGACGGACAACGTGCTACGCGCGTTGCGGGCTCAGATCGACGACAACCGCTTGCGACAAAAGAAAACCGAAGACGAGGATGAAGCGTGGCGACCCTGACCGCAGCCAAACGTCTTGTGATCAAGATTGGCTCGGCCCTGTTGGTGGACCGGGAAAGCGGCGCTTTGCGCGACGAATGGCTAAAGGCGCTGGCTGCTGATGTGGCGTGGCTCAAGGGGCAGGGCAAGGACGTGGTTCTGGTCTCGTCCGGGTCAATCGCATTGGGGCGCCGGGTGCTGAACCTGCCGCAAAGCGATCTGGCGCTGGAGCAATCTCAGGCTGCCGCGGCCGTGGGGCAAATTCGTCTGGCGCGCGCCTACCAAGAGGCGCTGAACCCCTATGACATCACCACTGGGCAGGTGCTGGTGACGCTAGAGGACAGCGAAAACCGCCGTCGTTATTTGAATACCCGTGCCACGCTGAACCAGTTGATCGGGCTGGGCGTCGTGCCCATCGTCAATGAAAACGATACCGTAGCCACGGACGAAATTCGCTATGGTGACAACGACCGTCTGGCCGCCCAGATCGCCGTGACCGTGGGCGCTGACCAGCTGATTTTGTTGTCGGATGTCGATGGGTTTTACTCGGCCAACCCACAGCAGGACTCCAGTGCGCTGCGCTTTGATATTATCGAGCACATCACCCCCCAGATCGAGGCCATGGCCGGCGAGGGGGTCTCGGGCCTGTCCAAGGGCGGTATGGTGACAAAGCTGATGGCGGCCAAGATGGCCATCGCCGGGGGCTGTACCATGGCGATCACCGAAGGCTCGGTCATGCGGCCCCTGACTGCATTGGAAAAGGGCGCGAATGCCACGTGGTTCCTGGCGCAAAGTGATCCGCACCAGGCCCGAAAGCGTTGGATTCATTCAATGAAACCGCGCGGAGAGATTACCGTGGACGCAGGCGCTGTCACTGCTCTGCATGCAGGAAACAGCCTGCTGCCCGCCGGTGTCAGCACCATAAAAGGAGCCTTTGGCCGCGGAGACCCCGTGGCCATCCTGGGCCCAGATGGGCACAAGCTTGGACAGGGGCTTAGCCGATATACCGCGGCCGAGGCTCTTCAGATCAAGGGTCACCGACTAGAGCAGATCGAAGATCTGCTGGGCTATTCGGGCCGGGGTGCCTTGATCCATCGCGATGACATGGCGCTTTGACGCCACCAAAGATACACTGACACGGGAACCGGAGGTCAGAACATGAAAGACGCAACCGATATTCACCAGATGATGCTGGACCTGGGCGCGCGCGCCAAGGCCGCCGCCGCCGAGCTGGGATATGCCAGCGCCGAGCGTAAACACGCCGCACTGATTGGCGCCGCCGATGCGGTGTGGAAAAACCGCGCGGCCATCATCGAAGCTAACGCCAAGGATTTGGACTATGGCCGCGAAAAGGGGCTGAGTCCCGCCATGATGGACCGCCTGATGCTGGACGAAGACCGCATCATGGGGATCGTCAATGGCCTGCGCGCCGTCGCCGAACAGGCCGATCCGGTGGGCGAGGTTCTTGCAGAATGGGACATGCCTTCGGGGCTGCATATCCGCCGCGTGCGCACCCCGCTGGGTGTCATCGGCGTGATCTATGAAAGCCGCCCGAACGTCACAGCAGATGCCGGCGCATTGTGCCTGAAATCAGGGAATGCGGTGATCCTGCGGGGCGGCTCGGAAAGCTTCCACTCGTCTGGTGCGATCCACGCCTGCCTGGTCGAAGGTCTGCGCGCCGCCAATTTGCCCGAGGACGCGGTGCAGCTGGTGCCGACGCGTGACCGTGCGGCGGTTCAGGAATTGCTGACCATGACCGACTATGTGGACGTGATCGTGCCCCGTGGCGGCAAAGGCTTGGTTGGGCTTGTGCAGCGAGAGGCTCGCGTTCCGGTATTCGCGCATCTTGAAGGCATCGTGCATATCTATGTGGATAAGGACGCTGACCCGAAAAAGGCGATGGACGTGGTGCTGAATGCCAAGACCCGCCGCACGGGTATTTGTGGCGCCGCGGAATGTCTGCTGATTCACAAGGACATTGCCGATGGTCTGGGCGCCGATCTGGTTTCTGCTCTGATGCAGGCCGGTGTCGAGGTGCGCGCAGAAGGGTTGAACGGCTCGGTCCCTGCCCAGGCCGAGGATTGGGGCAAAGAGTATCTGGACTCGATCATTGCCGCCAAGGTAGTGGACGATCTGGATGGTGCGATTGCGCATATCCGGCAGTACAGCTCCAGCCATACCGATTGCGTGATTACCGAGAATGACGCCGTGGCAGACCGGTTCTTTGAACGTCTGGACAGCGCGATTCTGATGCGCAATGCCTCGACCCAGTTCGCCGATGGCGGAGAGTTTGGCATGGGAGCTGAAATCGGTATCGCGACTGGCAAAATGCACGCTCGCGGCCCGGTGGGCGCCGCTCAGCTGACCAGCTTCAAGTATCTGGTCGAGGGCGACGGCACCACGCGTCCCTAAATGTCACTAGAAAAACAGGGCTAGCTCTGTCTCGGTCCGTTTGACCTTGGCAGAGCGCCCCTGCGCGACCAGGCTGGCGGGAAACAGAAGGAATTGCACCTCAGAGGGTTTGACCTCGTCCCCGGTGCTTTTGCCCGTCATCTGCGCCATCAATGCGTCCGTCAGGGCGATCCGTCGGCCAGTGCATGAAATCTCCCACATGCCCAGTGAATGATTGATCGAGATCCGTCCGCCATAAGGCAGCGCGGTTTCCAGGCAAAGCGCGCCCAGAAAAGCCGATTGCAGGCCCGCGCGATCAGGGTCGATGTCGGAGTCCAGCTCATAGGTGATCCGCCCACCCTCGGACAGATCCCGCAAGATCGAATAGGCCTCGCCCATGTTGACCTGTTGGTCCTGCGAGGCCTTGCCAAAAGCAATGCGGAAAAATTTGACCCGGGCTGTGGCGTTTTGCACGCTTTGCGCGATCAGCTGCATCTCGGGGGTTTGGGGGTGGCCCATCTGCAACAGCTCCAGCCCGTTGCCAATCGCGCCGATGGGGCTGATCAGATCGTGGCACACGCGCGACCCTATCAAAGCGCTGAGATCAAGGCTATCGTTGGGCAAATCAACCTCCTTCATGGACGCACCGCCAATGGACGATCTGAACAGTTTTCTCGAACCCGGAATGCGGGTGAAACATCCAGGCCAGCCCGATTGGGGCACAGGGCAGGTGCAGTCCAACATTCATGGAAAAATCACCGTTAATTTCCCCGAGGCCGGCAAAGTGGTCATTGATGGCTCTCGCATCTTGTTGATACCCGTGTTTGATGACTAATAAGGGTTAATGAAAGCCTAACACTCGCTAAGGTTTAGTAAAGCCTTGATGCCCTACATTGATTTTCGCCAGGGCCTTGCGTAAAAGCGGCAAGAGCTTGCCTGGATCCACTGAAATGACGCAGACCGAACCGCAATTCGTTGTAAAACTTGCCGAATCCGAGGCCGAGCTGAAAGCCGCGCAGCGCTTGCGGTATGATGTTTTCGTGGCCGAGTTGGGTGCCGGCGGGGCGATGGTGGACCATGCCAATCGCCTTGAGGTCGACCAGTTCGATCCATTTTTCGATCACTTGATTCTTTTGGACGTGGCGCGTTCGGACGTGTTGGAGGAGCAGGTGATCGGGGTCTACCGACTGCTGCGCGACGATCAGGCCGCCAAGATCGGGCAGTTCTACTCCGAGGCTGAGTACGATCTGACGCCGCTGAAAAACAGTGGTCGCAAGTTGCTGGAACTGGGGCGCTCGTGCCTGCATGCGGACTATCGCGGTGGGGCAGCCATGTTTCACTTGTGGAACGCACTGGCGGCTTATGTGCTTGAAAACGGTATTGAAATTTTGTTCGGTGTGGCCAGTTTTCATGGCACGGATCCGCAAGAACTGGCGCAGCCCTTATCGATGCTGCATCACAATCACCTTGCGCCCGAGGCTTTGCGCGCGACGGTGAAAACCGACAGCAGCACTTCGATGAATCTGTTGCCCAAAGAGCAGCTTGATCGCAAGGCCGCGATGTTGGCGGTGCCTGCCTTGATCAAGGCTTACCTGCGTTTGGGTGGCGTGGTCGGGCAGGGCGCCTATATTGATCGTGACTTCAATACGATTGACGTCTGTCTGATCATGGACACCGAGAAACTGAACGCAAAACAGCGCAGTATTTACACCAAGGGGGTCGCGGGGTGAGCCTTGAGTGGGATATGCCGCCCGAGCCAGCGCCGCAGCCGATCGGGTTTTTGGGCTGGGCATTAGCCTTGGCGCGGGGCATTCCTCTGGCCATCCTGGTCTTCGGGGGACTGCTGATCCTGTTGCTCGTGCGCCTGATCGAACGCCCGATTTTCGGTCTGCATCGTCCTGTGACCCCTCACATCACTCAGTTTGTCTGCCGTAACGCCTTTCGGATCATGGGCTTTCGGTTTGAAACGCAAGGCGATGTGATGCGCCAGCGCGGAGCGGTGGTGGCGAACCATTGCTCGTGGCTGGATATCTTCACCCTGAACGCGCGCAAACGGATTTACTTTGTGTCCAAGGCCGAGGTCGCCAATTGGCCCGGCATCGGCTGGCTGGCGCGCGCGACGGGGACAGTGTTCATTCGGCGCGACCGCAAAGAAGCGAAAGCGCAGCAAGAGGTGTTCGAAAGCCGCCTTCTGGCCGGGCATAAACTGTTGTTTTTCCCCGAGGGAACCTCGACTGACGGATTAGTGGTTTTGCCTTTTAAATCAACGCTTTTTCAGGCGTTCTTTACAGATCACCTGAGGCACGAGATGCACATTCAGCCCGCCACCGTGATCTATAGCCCACGCAAGGGTGAAGACCCGCGGTTTTACGGCTGGTGGGGTGAGATGGATTTCGGCTCGCACCTGCTGAAAGTGTTGGCAAACCCGCGGCAGGGCCGCGTGAAAGTGGTCTATCATCCGCCAGTCCGCGTGGATGATTTCCCCAATCGCAAAAGCCTGGCGGCCTATGCCGAAAAGACCGTGCGCAGCGCCATGCCGGACGCTTAACCTTTCCAGATCCAGCCGCCGCCCAGAATGCGGGACCCCTCGGTTTCATAGAACACGCAGGCTTGGCCCGGTGACACGCCCTCTTCAGCGGTCAGCAGCTCGACCTCGGCCGTGGTATCGGACAGGGGCCGGATGATCGCCTCGCGCGGGGGGCGGGTGGAGCGGATTTTGACCGAAACGTGCCATTCATCGCGAGAGGTGAAGGGCTCATCGCCCAGCCAGTTGATCTCGCGTACGGGGACGGTGCGGGTCGACAGCAGCTCTTTGGGGCCGACAACGACTTGCTTGTTCTCAACATCCAGTTTGACCACGTACAAAGGCTCGGACAACCCGCCAATGCCCAGACCGCGGCGCTGACCGATGGTATAGTGGATCACGCCGTTATGCTCGCCCAGAACGCGCCCGTCCGCGTGGACAATCTGTCCGGGTTCGGCGGCACCGGGGCGCAGTTTTTCGATCACACTGGCATAGTTGCCGTTGGGCACAAAGCAGATGTCCTGGCTGTCGGGTTTATCAGCCACGGCCAGCCCGTATTTAGCCGCCAGTTCGCGCGTGGCGTCCTTCGAGGGCAGGTGGCCCAGCGGAAAGCGCAAATATTCCAGCTGTTCCGGCGTGGTCGAGAACAGGAAATAGCTTTGATCGCGATTGGCATCTGCGGCGCTGTGCAGCTCGGGGCCGTTTTTGCCCACCATCCGCTGAATATAGTGACCGGTGGCCATGCAGTCGGCCTCGAGGTCCTTGGCGGTTTCCAGCAGATCCTTGAATTTCACCCGCTCGTTGCAGCGGATGCAGGGCACCGGCGTGGCGCCGCCCAAGTAGCTGTCGGCAAACTCGTCGATCACCGCCTCTTGGAAGATATTTTCATAGTCCAGCACATAGTGAGGGAAGCCCATTTCCTCGGCCACGCGGCGGGCATCATGAATGTCGATCCCGGCGCAGCAGGCACCCTTCTTGGCCAAGGCCGCGCCATGATCATAGAGCTGCAGCGTAACGCCGACCACATCATAGCCTTCCTCGGCCAGCATCGCGGCCACGACCGAGCTGTCCACACCACCAGACATGGCCACAACCACCCGCGTTTCTGACGGCGGCTTGGCAAAGCCCAGCGAATTCAGTTTTGTCATCTCGTCCAGCATGATGCGTGTTCCCATGAAAGTCTGCGAGAATATAGGAAAATCCTAACTACTCTCAAGCCCCGGTTTCACATCCTGTTAAGTGTGCCGTCCGATCCTTGCATCAAAGAGCGAGGATTACCGGAATGTACCTGAAAAAAGCCGATGGTGTGCGCGCAGTCACGTTGCCCGATGGCCGGGTCATGACCCAGGCGGATTTGCCGCCTGACAGCACCCGCAGATGGGTCGCCAGCCGCAAAGCAGCAGTTGTACGCGGCGTTTTATATGGTTTGATCAGCAAAGAGGCAGCTCTGCGGCGTTATGGTCTGAGTGACGAGGAATTTATGGAGTGGTGTCAATTGATTGCCAGCCATGGCGAGGCTGCGCTTAAGGTCACAGCATTGCAGAAGTATAGACAACTTTAGCGATAGTATGCTATTTGTTCTTCGGCGGTAACGGGTGATTAACCTTTATTCGCGACGGTTAACTCAAATGACAAGCGAATTGCGGAGAACCCATTCATGCGTGTGCTGTTAGTTGAAGACGACCCGACGACCTCAAAGAGCATCGAAATGATGCTGACTCACGCCAATCTGAACGTCTATTCCACCGATCTGGGCGAAGAAGGTATCGATCTGGCGAAACTTTATGATTACGATTTGATCCTTTTGGACCTGGGACTGCCAGACATGCATGGCCACGAGGTGCTGCGCCAATTGCGCCTGGCACGGGTGGATACACCGATTCTGATCCTGTCTGGTTCGGACGACACGGACAACAAGATCAAGGGCTTTGGATTCGGCGCCGATGATTATCTGACCAAGCCGTTCCATCGCGAAGAATTGGTCGCGCGCATTCACGCCATCATCCGGCGCTCGAAAGGGCATTCGCAATCCGTCATTCGCACCGGAAAAATCAACGTCAACCTGGACGCCAAAACCGTGGATGTCGGCGGCCAGACCGTGCATCTGACCGGTAAGGAATACCAGATGCTGGAGCTGCTGAGCCTGCGCAAGGGCACCACACTGACGAAAGAAATGTTCTTGAACCACCTCTATGGCGGAATGGATGAGCCAGAGCTGAAGATCATCGACGTTTTCATCTGTAAATTGCGTAAAAAGTTAAGTCAGGCGACCGAGGGGGAAAATTACATCGAAACGGTTTGGGGCCGTGGGTATGTGTTGCGTGATCCCAACCCCGCAAACATGACCGAGGATAAGCTGGCCATCGGTGCCTAAGGAACAAATCACCACTCACGGACTGGCCCAAGACTGGACGTCGTTGCAAGGCGGCCCTATCACTTTGCCAAAGACAAAGAGGTGGGACCGTGACCGACAAAATTGCCGTCGAAAATTTGACAGAGCAAGAGGCCCGCGACGAGCTCGCGCGCCTGGCCCGCGTAATCGCCGCGGCCAATACCGCCTATCACACCGATGATGCCCCTGAAATCTCGGATGCTGAATTCGATGCTTTGAAGGCGCGCAACAACCGGATCGAATCCCTCTTTCCGCACCTGAAACGTCCAGATAGCCCATCCGATGTGGTTGGCGCCCCAACCGCCGAGGGCTTCGGCAAGGTTAAGCATGCCGTTCGGATGATGTCCCTTGGCAATGCTTTTGACGACGTTGAAGTTTCGGAGTTCGATGGGTTCGTTTGTGGCTATCTTGGTCAGCCCGTTGGCAGTGTGAGCTACACCGCTGAGCCCAAGATTGATGGTCTTAGCCTGTCGTTGCGGTACGAACGTGGAAAACTGGTGCAGGCGGCAACCCGCGGTGATGGTGAAACAGGTGAGAATGTCACCGAAAATGCCAAAACCATCTCGGATATTCCGCGGCAGCTGGCAGATGCCCCTGAGATTCTTGAGGTGCGCGGCGAGGTGTATATGAGCCATGCCGACTTTGATGCTTTGAACCAGCGACAGGCGGCGCAAAACGAAAAACAGTTTGCAAACCCTCGCAATGCTGCTGCGGGGTCTCTTCGCCAGTTGGATTCCGAGATTACACGTGCGCGTCCGCTTCGGTTTTTTGCCTACAGTTGGGGTGAGCTGTCCACGGCGTTGGCTGAAACGCAATTCGAAGCTATTAAGCGACTGAAAAAGCTGGGGTTTCAGACGAACTCGCTTACAAAGCTATGTCAGTCTCAGGATGAAATGCTGGCGCATTACCGCATGATCGAACAGCAACGGGCGACCCTTGGATATGATATCGACGGTGTTGTTTATAAGGTTAATGACCTGAAACTTCAGGGTCGGTTGGGGTTCCGCTCTACGACGCCGCGATGGGCGATTGCGCACAAATTTCCGGCCGAGCTGGCATGGACCCGCCTTGAAGGTATCGACATCCAGGTCGGGCGGACGGGGGCTCTGTCGCCGGTTGCGCGTTTGCAGCCGGTGACGGTCGGCGGCGTGGTGGTCAGCAATGCGACATTGCACAATGAAGACTACATTGCCGGCCGCGATTCGAAGGGCAACCAGATCCGCGATGGTAAGGATATCCGCGTTGGCGACTGGGTGCAGGTCTATCGGGCGGGCGATGTTATCCCCAAAATTGCCGATGTAGATCTGTCCAAACGCCCCGAAACCGCTGACCCGTTCATCTTTCCCGACAAGTGCCCGGAATGCGGCAGTGACGCGATCCGGGAAGAGGGTGATGCGGTCCGTCGCTGCGCCGGAGGCATTATTTGTCCCGCGCAAGCCGTTGAAAAGCTGAAGCATTTCGTAAGTCGCGGCGCGTTCGACATAGAGGGGTTGGGCGCAAAACAGGTCGAGCAGTTTTATAAGGATGGATGGATCTCGGGGCCTGCGGATATTTTTACCCTGCGGGAGCGATTTGGCAGCGGAATGCAGCAGCTGAAAAACCGCGAAGGTTGGGGTGAAAAAAGCGCGAACAACCTCTTTCAGGCTATTGATAGTAAAAGAACAATTAGTTTTTCGCGTCTTCTGTTTGCCCTTGGCATTCGGCACGTGGGCGAGGCTGCGAGCACCCTGATCGCGCGGCACTACGGTCAGTGGGGATTGTTCGAACAGGCCATGCAGAACGCTGCAGGCCTGTCCGGCCCCGACTGGGAGGAATTGCTGAGCATCGATGGCATCGGCGAGGTCATGGCGCGCTCGTTGGTGACGGCGTTTTCGCAAGACAGCGAGCGGGCAGGCATCGATGCCCTGGTCGCGCATCTGGATATTGAAGAGGCAGAACAGCCGGACAGTGCCGGCAGCCCTGTCGCGGGACAGACCGTCGTATTCACCGGAACCTTGGAAAAAATGACCCGCGCCGAGGCCAAGGCCCGGGCCGAGGCGTTGGGCGCCAAGGTTTCTGGCTCGGTTAGCAAGAAAACCGATATACTGGTCGCAGGGCCCGGTGCGGGCTCGAAAGAGAAAAAGGCCAAGGAGCTGGGTATACGCATTTTGGACGAAAACGGATGGTTAACTCTGATCGGTGATGCATGAGCAGCCGGCCAGAGATCTTGTTCCCGCTTTTTGCCGGGCTTGAAACACTTGCCGGTGTTGGTCCCAAGACGGCGCAAAACTTGGGAAACTTGGCGATCGAACGGCCACGGGATCTGCTGTTTACATTGCCTTTCAGCGGCGTGGACCGAACGCTGCGCCGCTCGGTTCGTGGGGCGACTTTGCCGGATGTGCTGACGGTTGAGGTGACGGTCGGCGCCCACGCGCCCCCACGGTCGCGCGGCGGGGCCTATCGCGTGAATGTCGAGGACGCCGAGACTGCCTTTCAGCTGGTTTTTTTCCATGCGCGTGCGGACTATCTGCAGAAAATTCTGCCGGTTGGGGCACAGCGTGTGGTGTCCGGTAAGGTCGAGATGTTCGATGGCATGGCGCAGATGGTGCATCCCGAACACGTGGTGCCTGTCGAGGATGCTGGCGACATCCCCGCTTTCGAGCCGACCTATCCGCTGACCGCCGGGGTTACGCAAAAGCAGATGGGCAAGGCCGTCGCGGGGGCGCTGACCCGCGTGCCCGATCTGCCCGAATGGATTGATCCGCAGCAAAAAGCACAGGAAAACTGGCCCGATTGGGCCGATGCGGTGCGACGCGCTCATAACCCGCAGGATTTTGCGGATTTGGCGCAGACGGCGCCTACACGCCTGCGGCTGGCCTATGACGAATTCATGGCGCATCAGTTGACCTTGGCGCTTGCGCGGTCGAACTTGCGGCGATCAAAAGGGCGGCAGACCAAGGCGCCCGGCGCTTTGAAGGCACGGGTTTTAACCGCCTTGCCTTATCGTCCGACCAAGGCGCAGCTGCGTGCCATCGATGAGATCGAGGCCGACATGGCCGCACCTGTGCGGATGAACCGCTTGCTGCAGGGTGATGTGGGGGCGGGTAAAACCTTGGTGGCTTTCATGGCGTTGCTGGTCGCGGTCGAGGCTGGTGGACAGGGCGTGATGATGGCTCCGACCGAGATTTTGGCGCGTCAACACCTGGAAGGGCTGCAACCTCTGGCCGATCAGGCTGGCATCACGCTGGAATTGTTGACCGGTCGGGACAAAGGCGCAGCCCGTCGTGCCAAGCTTGAGGCGCTGGAACGCGGTGAGATTCAGATTTTGGTCGGCACCCATGCTGTGTTCCAAAAAGACGTGAGTTTCAATGACTTGCGCCTGGCAGTGGTAGATGAACAGCACCGCTTTGGTGTGCGCCAACGGCTCGAGCTGGGCAAGAAAGGCGCCAAGGCCGATGTGTTGGTGATGACAGCTACGCCAATCCCGCGTTCCTTGGCGCTGGCGCAATATGGCGACATGGATGTTTCGGTGCTGGACGAAAAACCTCCGGGGCGAAAGCCGATCAAGACGGCTATGGTCTCGACCGGGCGCATGGAGGAGGTGGTCGATCACCTGCGCCGCGCCATCGCCGAGGGGCGGCAGGCCTATTGGGTGTGTCCGCTGGTCGAAGAAAGCGAGGTTGTGAACCTGACCGCCGCCGAAGAACGCTTTAAACATCTGCGCGCGGTTCTGGGCGAGGGGCATGTTGGATTGGTGCATGGGCAGATGCCCCCGGCTGACAAGGACGCCGCGATGGCCGATTTCGTTGCTGGCCGCACCCAGGTTTTGGTCGCCACGACGGTGATCGAGGTTGGTGTGAACGTGCCCAACGCCTCGATCATGGTTATCGAGCGGGCCGAGATTTTCGGCCTTGCGCAATTGCACCAGCTGCGTGGACGCGTGGGCCGGGGCAGCGCGGAATCAACCTGCCTTCTGATGTATGACGCCCCGTTGTCCGAAGGCGGTCAGCGGCGTTTGACCACGCTTCGGGACACCGAGGATGGGTTCAAAATTTCCGAAGTAGATCTTGAAATGCGCGGGGCCGGCGATCTGATCGGCACGGCGCAATCGGGGCTTCCACGGTTCCGCGTGGCCGATATGGAGACGCAGACCGCGTTGATGCAGACCGCGCAATCAGATGCCCGCGCATTGCTGGCACAGGATCCCGAACTCAAGACCGAGCGTGGTCAGGCCGCGCGCGTTCTTTTGTGGTTGATGGGGCAGGACGAGGCAATTCGTTTGATCTCAGTCGGTTAGCGGTAGTCGTTTCGCTGGACTAACACTTTGTTCACAAATGTTCTCAAAAAGTTCTTGATCGAGTCGGGGAAATATGAGAACAAAAGAGCAACAAAGGTTAACAAGGAGTTGCCGCCATGTTTCGTCAGATCGCTGATATCATCACTCGCGCCGAAGATACTCTGCTGTCGGATACCTTAGGCATGGCTGCGCTGGTCGTGATGACCGTGGTCGCGCTGCACCTTCCTAGCCTTGTCTGAGTTTCTGCCTGCGTACCGCCCAATGTCCGGCCCCGGCGCTGCCTGTCCCAAACAAGGCGCCTGACTTTTCTGCCTGTTCTTAAGTCGAACGAGAATGCCTCTCTCGTTATTCCGGATATCCCCAGCGGGAACGCAAAAACTGACCGCCGCCTTCGTTCCCGAAGTGCGGCGGTTTTTTTGTCAGCAAATTTAGGCGCAGGCGGTTTCGGCGGCTTTGTCCATCGCTTCGAGAGTGGCCTCGAGCGCAAGCATGATCGAGGCATGGCGATTCTTATAATCCCGAGCAGGGCGCAGCACCTCAAGCCCGTCAAAGGGTGCGTCCGGCGTGGGGCCGTCAGACTTCAGCAGCGCCTTCAACTGGTCACGGGCCGTTTCAATCTGATCACGGGTGCAGCCGGGCGCAGCGGCTCCGACCACCGATGCAGCTGCCTGACCCAGTGCGCAAGCCTTTACGTCCTGTCCGTACTCGGCGATCCGGCCATCTTTGACGGTGATATCCACGGTCACGGTCGAGCCGCACAAGGGCGAGCGCTTCTTGATCGTCGCATCCGGGTGTGCCAGCCGTTCATCATTGGGCATGTCCGCAGCAAGCGCCAGGATGCGTTCAGAGTACAGCTTGATCAGGTCGGTGTCGCCGCTCATGGCTTTTCCTTTGTTCGTTTGTCCCATAGATAGGGGGCAATTCCGAAATTCAAAAGGTTTTTTGATATGCCCTTCGATCCTGCCGCGCTGAAATATGACGACAAAGGCTTGATCCCGGCGATCGCTCAGGATGATCAAACCGGCGAAGTGCTGATGATGGCTTGGATGAACGCCGAAGCTGTCGCCCGCACTCTTGAGACCGGAAAGGTCACGTACTGGAGCCGCTCGCGTCAATCGTTCTGGGTCAAAGGTGAAAGCAGCGGCCATGTACAAGAGCTGGTGGATTTCCGGTATGATTGCGACCGCGATTGTGTGCTGGTGCGCGTAAACCAGACCGGGCCCGCTTGCCACACCAACCGGCGCAGCTGCTTTTACACTGCCGTGCGGGACGGCGCCGAGGTCGAGCTGATGGCCCCCGAACATTAACGGGAAGCGATATCCAATCCTACCATTCGCCGGATGTCCGCAGGGGTTGCTCCATCGGCGCGGAATTTTGATATGGCGCGCGCGTCATCACGCTTGGCCAGACGTTTTCCGGCCTCGTCCCGGATCAACCTATGATGAAGGTATGTGGGTGTCGGAAGGCCCAGAAGCTGCTGTAAAAGCACGTGAATTTTGGTGGCGTCAAAGATATCCCGGCCACGGATTACGTGCGTGATGCCCTGAGCCGCGTCATCCAGAACCACACTTAGATGATAGGATCCCAGAAACTCACGGCGTGAAACGATGAAGTCGCCCACCTGGGTCTTCAAATCCTCAAGCTGAAAGCGAACGGTCTTGGGCGTGTCGTTGGTAACTTCACCCATTTCCAGAAATGACAGGGTTTCCGGCGCATCTGACACGGCGCTCAGATCAAGGCGCAATGCAGTCTGCGCAGGCATATCCGCGGGGCGTTCGCGCTGGCGACAGGTGCCCGGATAGATCAGTCCATCAGGGCCATAGGCAGGCTCGGCGCCCTCTTGCGGGGCTGATGCAGCGGTGATGATATCCCTCCGATTGCAGGTGCAGGGGTACAGAACGCCCTTGTCCCACAGGGCTTTCAGTGCTTCGTGATAAACTTGCGAGCGGTCCGATTGCCGAAGCGGCGGCGCGTCCCAGGTAATGCCCAGCCAGTCGAGGTCTTCATAGATCTGCTCTTCCCAATGGGGGCGGGCACGGGTCTGGTCGATGTCCTCGATCCGCAAAAGAAACTGGCCACCGTCGGCGCGCGCCATGTCATGCGCCAGCATCGCCGAGTAGGCATGGCCCAGATGAAGCGGCCCGGTCGGGCTGGGGGCGAACCGGGTGATCATTGATTAGCTTTGACCTTCAAGCCATTGACTAAAAGTATCTTTGGCGCGGTCGGTGTAAGCTTTGTAACGATCTTTTCGCCCGCGACGCCCGCCTTTCAACCCATCCACGGGGCGGAACAGGCCGAAGTTCACGTTCATCGGCTGAAAGGTCTTGGCTTCGGCGCCGCCTGTGATGTGATGGATCAAAGCGCCCATCGCCGTGTCCTGAGGCGCCGTGTCCAGCGTTTTCCCCAAGATCTCCGCCGCCGCCAGACGCCCTGCCAACAGGCCCATCGCGGCAGATTCCACATAGCCCTCGACGCCCGTCACCTGACCGGCAAAACGGATGTTGGGCCGCGATTTCAGGCGCATCTGATCGTCTAGAAGCGTGGGTGAATTAAGGAAAGTATTGCGGTGAATCCCGCCCAAACGAGCAAAGCTGGCATCCTGCAGGCCGGGGATCATTTTGAACACTTCGGTCTGGGCGCCATATTTCATTTTAGTCTGGAAGCCCACGATGTTATACAGCGTTCCTAATGCATTGTCGCGGCGCAACTGGACCACCGCATAGGCCTTGTTTTCGGGGTCATGAGCGTTGGTCAGGCCCACAGGTTTCATCGGCCCGTGGCGCAGGGTTTCGCGGCCACGCTCGGCCATCACTTCGATCGGCAGGCAACCGTCGAAATAGCCCGCGGTCTCGCCTTCGTGGAATTCAGTCTTGTCAGCGGCCAGAAGGGCGTCGATGAAGGCCTCGTACTGGTCCTTGGTCATCGGACAGTTCAGGTAGGCCTTACGCTCTTCCTCGGTCTCGCCCTTGTCATAGCGCGATTGCAGCCAGGCCACGTCCATGTCGATGCTTTCGGCATAAACGATGGGGGCTATGGCGTCGAAAAACGCTAGGCGCTCGGCCCCGGTTTCGGCCTGAATCGCAGCGCCCAACGCGGTCGAGGTCAGCGGACCAGTGGCAAAGATCCAGTGTCCGTTCGAGGGCAGCTCGGTGATCTCACCGTATTCAACGCGGACATTTGGGTGATCCATCAGCATCTGTGTCACGCTTTCGGAAAACGGATCGCGATCCACGGCCAGGGCGCCACCTGCGGGCAGGCGATGCTTGTCGGCCATTTGCATGATCAGGCCGTTCGCCGCGCGCATTTCCCAATGCAGCAGCCCAACGGCGTTCTGTTCGCTGTCATCAGACCGGAACGAATTCGAGCAGACCATCTCGGCCAGATTGCCAGTGCGATGGGCAAAGGTTTCGACCTGCGGGCGCATTTCGTGGATGACCACCTTAACGCCCATATTGGCCGCTTGCCAGGCTGCCTCGGATCCGGCCATGCCGCCGCCAACGATATGAAGAGTGTTTTCCATGGCCGCGATGTAGGGCAGGCGGGCGCGTTTGAAAAGCCCTGTTGCGCTTTCGGGTTAGCGATCTACCGGTAGACCCGAGGGAACGCTGTCAGGTATGCCCAGTCGCCCATTCAGCGATGCCGGGTCCGTTAGGGTGCCCAGAAACGCGACGATGTCGTCAATTTCGGCCTCGGTCAAAGGGATGTCGGGCAGCTCTGTTGCGGCGGCAATCTCGATCAGTTCGTCCGTGTCATCCATTGCCTGCCATTCGTTGACAGGCAAATCGTGCAGGATGGCTTGGCTGCGGTCATATTGCATCAACGAACGCACGGGCGCTGCGTGGTGCTGAACGACGCTGCGCAGCTCGGAGAAGGCGCCCGAGTGACCATAGGGGGCCGTTTCCGTGATGTTCCGCAAAGACGGCGTGCGAAAGCGATAGCGGTCTTCGGGGTCATTTGTGATGGCTTGGCGGCCCAGATCTGCATAGCCGCCCGGCTTTTTACCCGGACCAAGTTGCGGCATGGCGATCGCGTGGAAATCATGGTCCGTCTGAAAAGTGCCCGCATGGCAAGTGGCACAATCGGCCTTGCCGTAGAACAAGTCCATCCCGCGCAACTGCTGTACGCTTAGCGCGTTGTTGTCGCCGTTCAGATAGGCATCGAAGGGGGCGTTAATCGATTGAAATTCAAAGGTAATGAATTCAGCTAAAGCGGTGGCAATGTCGGTGAAATGCACTGGGGATTGGCCGATTGCCTGAGTGAACCGGTCGCGATATCCAGGCAGTTCGTCGACCCGGTTGGCCAGTAAGGCCCAAGCGGCGCTGGCGTCCCCGCGCGCCACGGCGTCCGCCACAGCATTTTCGCCGCGCTGCCCGGCCATTTCCTCGGGCGAGAGGGGCGGCAACATCGCTTGTGCCGCCAGCGGCGAGGGCAGGCCGCGTTCTAAGGGGCGATCTGCAGGCATCCGCAGGCCAAAGGGGGCGGTGTCGTCCAGCTCGACCCGGCCATCATGGAACATGGTCGCGTATTCATAGGCCCCAAGATTCCACAACGCCGGGGCATTTCGGGGGATGCGGGCGGGGGGCTCTTGCCCGGTAACCGCAGTGCGATCCGGGCCCAGACCAGTGCCGCCCTCGCCAAGTGACAGGCTGACCCCGTCGGCGGTGCCAAGACTGGGATGATGGCAGCTTGCGCAAGAGATATTCCGATTGCCAGACAGGACCGGATCATAAAACAGATCGCGCCCCAGCAGGACCAGCGTCATATCGGTGTCGGGAAAGGTCGAGTGGGTCACCGCATTGGGCAAATCGGCCGCCTGAGCAATCGCAGCCGAGAGAGACAGCCCGCAAAGGGTGACCCACACTCGCATGATCAAGAGGTTCATCGCGTCCTCTATGCCCCCTGTATACCCACAGATTTTACGGCAGAATAGTGGCAAGTCGGAAAAGAATAGTGCACGAATTGGAAACGCTGCAGGGGATTTTGGGCGGAAATTCACCGGAATGACCACCCAAAAGGGGCAATAGCGGAAATGCTTGCCTTATTGCTGCCAATCCGGATCGCGTTTGTCCAAAAATGCGGCGATCCCTTCGGCCGTGTCGCGATAGAGCATGTTTTCCACCATCACGTCTCCGGTATAGGCATAGGCCTGATCCAGGGGCATTTGGATCTGGTTATAGAACGCCTCTTTGCCGATTTTCACGGCTGCGCCCAGTTTGCCAGCGACCAAGTTGGCAAGTTTCAGCGTTTCGGTCTCAAGCTGGTCGGGGGCGACGACCTTGTTGATCAGACCCAGGGATTCGGCGCGATCGGCGGGGATGAACTGGCCGGTGGACAGCATTTCGAAGGCTTGTTTGCGCGGGATGTTGCGCGAAAGGGCCACCATCGGGGTCGAACAGAACAGGCCGATATTCACGCCATTGACGCCGAACTTGGTGCCTTCGGCGGCGACGGCCATGTCGCACGAGGCCACCAGCTGGCAACCGGCAGCGGTCGCAATGCCATGAACCTGCGCGATCACGGGTTGGGGCAGCTTCTGGATCGAGGTCATCATCCGCGCGCATCGGTCGAACAGGTCCTTGAAATAGGCTTTGCCGCCGTCCTCGGCCTGGCGGCCTGCGGTCATCTCTTTCAGGTCGTGGCCTGCGCAGAACACCTTGCCGGCGCCCGACAAAATCACCGCCCGGATTCTGGTGTCGCTGCTTAACCGCTCGAACTCGGCCTGCAGGGCGGCAAGCATCTCGTCGCTAAGCGCATTCAGCTTTTCGGGGCTGTTCAATGTCAGATGTGCCACCGCGCCGGTGTCGTAACGTTCCAATATTGCCATCTTGTCCTCCTCGGTATTCGCGGCAAGTCTAGGAGCAACAGGAGAGGGAGGGAAGCGATGGCGGCAAAAATGTCCGCAGCGGAATTGACGCAGTTCATGGAGCAGCAATTCCCACAGGTGAACAAGGAATTCGTGATCGAAGAGGTCCGCGAGATGGGCGTTCGCATTCGCCTGCGCGTTGAGGAACAGCATTTGCGTCCGGGCGGCACTGTGTCCGGCCCCAGTATGTTCGCGCTGGCCGATGTGTCGATCTATCTGGCAATTCTGGCGATGATAGGGCCCAAGGCCTTGGCGGTGACGACGAATTGCTCGATGGATTTCATGCGCAAGCCCGAGGCAGGCGTAGATCTGATCAGCGAGTGTACCCTGTTGAAATTAGGGCGTGTTCTGGCCGTGGGGGATGTTCTGATCTATTCCGAGGGTAAGGAGGCCCCGGTTGCGCGGGCCTCGATGACCTATTCCATACCGCCAAAATAAAAAAGGCCGGGGACAAGCCCCGGCCAAGTACATTCTAACGCGGACGGGGTCGTTACGCGCGCCAGAATGGGCGACGGGCCTCCGTATAAGCCGCGTCACGTGAGATGCCGATATCCTTCAACTGCGCGTCTGACAGCTGGCGCAACGCCTTTCGGGTGCGGTGTCGGCTGTCCCATTTGGTCACAGTTACCGCGAATGCCATTGCCCAACGGGCGACGATCGGCGCCGGATAGCCAAAATCGTAGTTGATGACGTTTGCGGCCAGCAATGCTTGTTGCTGTGACATGGGACAAATCCTTCAATTGTATTGACACAAAATAGCGATATTGCTACGAGTCAAAAGATACAATCAGCAGATACAAACCGTCTAGGAAAATATTGTTATGGGTACAAATTGGACTCCGGACCTGAGCAAGGCCGGCCGATCCAAGTACAAGGCGCTGGCGGACGAGATCCGCAGCGCCGTCGCAGCTGGCACCTTGTCCTGCGGGGCTCAGCTTCCGCCGGTGCGCGAGCTGGCCTATCAACTGTCGATCACGCCGGGGACCGTGGCGCGGGCTTATTCCTTGCTGACCGAAGAGGGGGTTTTGCAGGCTGGGGTCGGGCGGGGCACGTTCGTGACCGAGGCCTCGAGCCAGGTGGATGCCTCGGAGGCCTGGCCACAGGTGCTGAACCTGCGCAGCCCCCTGTTGCCCGACGTCGGCCAGAGCGCGTTGCTGCGCGATGCCTTGCATGCGACTGCGGATGCCATGCCAGCGCAAGAGTTTCTGAACTATCCCGACCGAAAGATGGATCTGCCGCTGCGCCGTGCTTTGCGCCGGTGGATGGACGACCTACCTATCGGCAATTTCACGGCCGAGGATGTTGTGTTGGCGCATGGCGCGCAGAATGCCTTGATGCTCGTGATGCAAACGGTGCTGCGCGGGCCTGATCCCGCCATCGCGGTTGAAAATCTGACCTATCCGGGGTTTCGCCGTGCGGCTGAGCTGAACCGCGCCCGTGTGGTTGGTATTCCCAGCGATTCCGAAGGGCCCATCGTCGAGGCGCTTGAACGTGCGGTGCGCGAGCAGGGGGTGCAGCTGTTTTGCACCTCGTCCGAGGTGAATAATCCGACGGTCAGCGCGACCTCGCGGCGGCGGCGCCACGAAATCGCGGATATGGCGGCGCGGCTGGGGCTGAATATTCTGGATGACGATTGCTATGTGATTGGGCCGCATATGGCCGAAAGTTATCATTCACTTGTGCCGGGGCTGGGTTGGTACGTGTCGTCGTTGTCGAAATCTCTGACACCGGCTTTGCGTGTCGGCTATGCCGTTGCGCCGCGCGAGCGAGTGTCAGAACTGGCCCGAACTGCCGCCTATGCCTTTTTCGGCCTGTCCCGCCCCCTGTCCGAGGTGACGCTTGCCTTTATGTCCGATCCCCGGTTGCGCAGCGTTGCTGCGAAATCCCGTGCCCGCGTGAACGAGCTGTTGCGGATGACCATCAACCATCTGGGCGGGCATAATGTGACCTGGCGCGAAGACGTGCCGTTTATGTGGATTTCCTTGCCCGAGGGCTGGCGCGCCGCCAGTTTTGTTCGTGCTGCCGAAAGGCAGGGGGTGATCCTCAAAAGCGCCGAAGAGTTCGTTCTGCGCCACGCTCGTGCGCCGCATGCGGTGCGGTTGGCGGTAAATGGGCAGGTCGACGTAGCTCGCTATGAGGCCGGTGTGGTGCAGGTCCGCCAATTGCTGGACAATCCACGCGAAGAATTCACGGTTTGATGTCAAAAATGTGGGGTATTTTAATACCTAATTTCTAACCTGTTGTTTTGGTGGTAAAAATTGGCTTCCTAGTGCCTTGACTGTGTTTGCAGGCCCTATATAACCGCGCAATCGAATTTGGATATGGGCCTCTTGCCCTTTTCCGCAACTGAACAAGGGTAATCCCGCGATGAAAACCTTCTCTGCTACTCCGGCAGACATCGAGAAAAAGTGGATCATCATCGACGCCGAAGGCGTGGTGCTGGGCCGCTTGGCATCGATTGTCGCCATGCGTCTGCGTGGCAAACACAAGCCGTCGTTCACTCCGAACCAGGACATGGGCGACAACGTGATTGTCATCAACGCTGACAAAATCCAGCTGACTGGCAAAAAACGTGCTGACAAGAAATACTACTGGCACACTGGCCACCCGGGCGGCATCAAGCACCGCACCGCCGGTCAGATCCTGGAAGGCAAATACCCCGAGCGCGTCGTTACCGCCGCTGTCAAACGTATGCTGCCGGGCAACCGCCTGTCGCGCAAAGTGATGACCAACCTGCGTGTCTACGCGGGCGCCGAGCATCCGCACGAAGCGCAGAACCCCGAAGTTCTGGACGTCAAGTCCATGAACTCCAAGAACACCCGGAGCTGATAAATGTCTGATCAAATCAATACTTTGGAAGACCTGGCCGCGGCAACCGGTGTTGAAACCGTTGTCGAAGTCGAAGCCCCCCGCGAACCCGTTCGTGACGAGCTGGGCCGTTCCTACGCCACCGGCAAGCGTAAAGACGCTGTTGCCCGTGTGTGGGTGAAACCCGGTTCGGGCAAAGTCAGCGTGAACGGCAAAGAGATGAACGCTTACTTCGCGCGTCCCGTTCTGCAGCTGATCGTGCGCCAGCCCTTCGGTGTGGCCGGTGTCGAAGACCAGTTCGACGTTGTCGCCACCGTGAAAGGCGGCGGTCTGTCCGGTCAGGCCGGCGCGGTTAAGCACGGCATCTCGAAAGCCCTGCAACTGTTTGACCCGTCGCTGCGCGCACCGCTGAAAGCCGCTGGCTTCCTGACCCGCGACAGCCGCGTTGTGGAACGTAAGAAATACGGTAAGCGCAAAGCTCGCCGCTCGTTCCAGTTCTCGAAGCGTTAATCTTCGATACAGAACTTATGGAAAAGGCCTCCCGGTTCGGGTGGCCTTTTTCTTTGTCTGCTGTTTGCTCTGATGTGCCCGATGGGGTGGGGGGCTGCGTGCATTCGAGGCAGCCGGTATTCAGGCATGAAAAAAGGCGGACCCGAGGGAGCCCGCCTTAGAATACAAACCGCGCGATTGGAAAACGCGGTGTATTTGATCGCTTAGATCAGGTCCCAGCTGTAGCCGAAGATCAGCGATGCGCCCAGATCGGTGCCCGGTGCGTCGTCGTCGCTGAATTCGATGCCCATCTCGATGCCGTTTTCGAACTCGTAGCCGAAGTTCAGTTCCCAAGCAACGACGTCGGTTGCGGGGTCCAGACCCAGAACGGTTTCAGCCGACCAGTCGCCCAGAGCGAACTCGATAGCGGCTTCGTGGTAGTCAGCTTCGGTTTCCAGGTCGTAGGTGTAAGCGTACGAACCGTCGATGCCCTCTGCCAGAGCGAACGAGAAGGCCAGTTCAGCTTCGGTGGTGTCGTAGCCCGAGTCGTTCAGCCAGTTCGAGGTAACCGACACTTCGTAGCCGACTTTGTCCGAGATATCGCCTGCGTAGGCCAGCGACAGTTCGGTTTCAACTTCGTCACCAGTGCCGCCGGTTTCGGCGAAGGTCAGGTCCAGAGCGGCCGAGAAGCCACCTTCGGCGTATTCGCCGCCCAGGGTCAGTTCAACTGCGTCGCCGGTTGCGGTCAGCGAGTCGTCAAAGTCGATCGAAGCTTCGAAGCCTGCGGAGGCCGAGAATTCGCCAGCGAATGCGCCGGCGGGCAGCAGTGCGATTGCAGCAGCAGCTGCCAGAGTTTTTTGCGTGAACATACGATGTCCCTTCATAACGTATTGCGTTTCATGCGCGGCGAAAGCGTTTCTCGACCTTCGATCAACGAAGGAGAGTGAAGAAGATCTGAACCAGATTGGAGTGTGATTCAGAGCGTCCCCTGCTCAGCCGTCGAAGCAACCTTTAACGCTGCAGTGCGGAAAATGTAAACGCTGATTTTGAGGTCAAATATGAAGAGTTTATGAAGTGCTTTTAGCGCAACCATACACCCCAAAAACCTGCCTATTTATCGGGCGAAATGAGTCCCAGACCCCGTAAATACACCCCAATTCCGGTTTCAAGCAGGTCTTCGGGCGGGAAAGGTGACTGCGTTCCGGGTGAATTGCGGGCAAAAAGCTCGACAACACCGTGACTCATTGCCCAAATATGCGCGGAAAACATAGATGCAGGAGGTCTCTTTTCCGGAGGGATATTTTCGGATAGTTCCTCTGCTGCCTTTTCCAGCACGCCCCGTGCTTTTTTTGCAACAGAAGCCAATTCGGGAGAGCGGTTAACCGAGATTCCCGATTCGAACATGGCGATGTAGTGGCCCGGATATTTGCGCGCGAAGGCCAGATAGGCGCGCCCTGTGGCCTCGAATGCGGCAAGCGCCGAGGGCTGCCCGGATTCATAGGCGAACTGCATCACGTCGCCGAAAATCTCGTATCCCTGTCGGGCGGCTTCGGCGATTAGATCCTCGCGCCCTTCGAAGTGGCGATAGACAGCGGCCGGGGTCACGCCAGCCTGTTTGGCAGCCTCGGACAGGGTGAAGCCGGTCGGGCCCTTTTCCTCGATCAGCTTCAGCGCTGCCTCGACAAGGGCCTGGCGCAGGTTGCCGTGGTGATATCCGCGTTTCTTAGGCATCCCAGATGTCCGGTCCGCCGCAAATCTGGTTGTCCACGGCACCGATCGCCTTGGCATCCTTGCGGTCATAATCCACGGCGTGCAGGACGTTACGGATGGCGCAGATGCGCGCCCGTTTCTTGTCATCGGACCGGATCACCTTCCAGGGCGCCAAATCCGTATGGCTGCGGCGCAGGGTTTCGGTGATGGCATCGCTGTAGGCATCCCATTTCTTCAGGCCTTCGACGTCGATCCAGCTAAGCTTCCATTGCTTCAGCGGATCGTTCTCGCGATCCAGAAAACGTTTCAGCTGTTCGGCCTGACCGACGTTCAGCCAGAATTTGAACAGCAGGATACCTTCGTCGACCAGCATCCGTTCGAAATCAGGCACTTGGGTGAAGAAATGTTCGCGCTGGTCAGGTTCGCAAAAACCGAAGACATGTTCGACCACGCCGCGATTGTACCAGCTGCGGTCAAAGAACACGATTTCACCGCCTGCGGGCAGGTGGTCGATATAGCGTTGGAAATACCACTGGGTCTGTTCCGTGTCCGAGGGTTTGGACAGCGCCACAACGCGTGCCCCACGTGGATTGAGGTTCTCGCGGAAGCGCTTGATCGTGCCCCCCTTGCCAGCGGCGTCGCGGCCTTCGAAAACGATGGCGATGCGCTGGCCGGTCGATTTGGCCCAGCTTTGCAGCTTGACCAACTCGATCTGCAGCTTCGCCATGTCTTTTTCATAGGGCTTGCGCGCCAGCTTTTCCGAATGAGGATAGCTGGGGGTCAGAATATCGCCCTTTTCGGCGCGGTTGATCGCGTTGCGGACGTCTTCGGGGGCGTCGTTTTTGTAAAATGCACTGATCGCGCCATCAAAGGGCAGCTCCATGGGCCTCTCCACTTGTTTACAAGCAATATGGCTGTTGCGGCCGGTTAGTTCAATCCGGCTCGGGATGCGACGCGATGAATGGCGGCAATGACTTGCGGCTTCGAGGTATGCTGTGGCATGTGCCCGATACCCGGCAGGACGGTCAGGTTGGCATCGGGGATTTGGCCCGACAGGGGCACCGAGTGGATGTGCAAGCCGACGGTCATGTCCGCGTCACCATGCAGAATTTCGGTAGGCACGGCGATGTCACCGTAATACGGCATCATCGCGCGGATTTCCTCTTTCAGGTTGGCGCGTTGCAGGGCGTTGGCCCGCAGGCTGTCGCGCCGAAGGGTCAGACCGGCCCCGATATGTTGATCATAGCCGCTGGGGGGCTGTTGAGGTGTGAATATCGCGTTCAGCTCGTGCGAGACCCTCTCGTCCCGGACATAGGCCGTCAGATAGGAAATCACCAAGGGCCCGATCCAGGAATGCGAAAGCGCCTTGTAGTAGGTGCTTAGCCCGCTTTCCCATGTCTGGGAGGCTGCCGCCAGAAGGACCAGGCCGGACAGGCGGTCGGGGTGGTAGACGCTCCAGGCCAGGGCGACGGAACCGCCATAAGATTGCCCCAGCACGATAGGTTTTTCGGCCTCCAGCAGAGAGGCGGCCTTTGACAGCAGTCCCACCTGCTGTTGCAGCGTCGCCCCGGTGCGGTTGATCCGGTCAGTATAGCCAAGCCCTGGCCGGTCAAACACGATCACGCGGTAGGTTTCCGCCAGCTGATGAGCCAGATCGTGAGTGAAATCGCGGGTGTTCCCCGACGCCCCATGGATCAGCACCACATCCGCGCGCGGGTTTTCGGGGGCCAAAACCACCGCATGAACGCGATGTCCGTCCACCATCACGATCTGCCCCTCGGGCGGATGTGTGGCCATCGCTCGTTTTTCATGCTTTGCGGCGCGCTGCAGGGTGTAGCCATGCAGCGCGATGATCAAAAGGGCAAGAAATGCCAGTCCTTTAACAACCAAAACCTAGTCCTGTTTACGCCAGTCCGTCGACACCTTGCCGATCAGGGACATATCATATGGCGTAGTCAGATAGATCTCGGACACCCAATTTCCATAGAGCAAATGCGCATGGCTGCGCCAACGGTTCTGAGGCTGCTGGCTGGGGTCGTCCTCGGGGAAATAATTGAACGGCATCTGAATCTCGGCGCCCTCGATCTGGTTGCTGGCCAGATCGCGCTGATATTCCTGATTCAGCGTGTCGCTGTCATATTCCAGGTGGTTGAAAACATAGATTGCCCGGTGTGCGGGGTCCTCGACCAACGCGGGGCCCACGACGTCCGAGTGCAGCAGGATCGGTAGGTTTGCGGCCTCGATCTCGTCCCGGCGCATTTCGGTCCAGCGGCTGACCGGCATGATCAGATCATCCGAGAAGCCGCGCAAATAGGGGCTTTGCGGGGCGAAATTCATATGTCGGTAACAGCCGAACAGTTTCTCATCCAGAACGTATTTCTGAACGTTGTGGAAATAGTGGATCATCGCCATGCCGCCCCAGCAAACGCCAAAGGTCGAGTGAACATGCGTCTGGGTCCACTCGAACACCTCTTTCAGCTCGTCCCAATAGGTCACGTCTTCGAAGGGCAGGTGCTCGATTGGGGCACCGGTGATGATCAGCCCGTCGAACTTCTGGCCACTTGCCTTCACCTCGCTGAAGGGGCGGTAAAAGCTTTCCAGATGGGCCGCGCCGGTGTTCTTGGACTCGTGCTCGCTCATGCGGATCAGGGAAAATTCGATCTGCAGGGGATTGGCACCGATCAGCCTGGCGAATTGGTTTTCCGTCTGGATTTTCTTGGGCATCAGGTTCAAGAGCCCGATGCGCAAAGGCCGGATATCCTGATGCTGGGCCATCTCGTCGGACATGACCATGACGCCTTCGTTCGTCAGAACGTCATAGGCGGGCAGGTCACGTGGCAGTTTGATGGGCATCTTTCAGGCTCCGATAAGGTTGGAGGCCCAGAGATAAGGCAGGGATCACCGACGCTCAAGGGCCTGTGCGATCAACTGATCGAAATCATCCGCGGTTTTGACTTGCGCAATCTCTTCGGCCTTGACGGAAACGCCCCAGTTTTGCGCCATCGCGCGATACAGCGGCTGTCGGTGCGCCATGGCCT
This sequence comes from Thalassovita sp., assembly GCF_965218685.1. Lineage (GTDB taxonomy): Bacteria > Pseudomonadota > Alphaproteobacteria > Rhodobacterales > Rhodobacteraceae > Thalassobius. The sequence continues at coordinate 2,429,342 of NZ_OZ244657.1, forward strand.
GAGCATAGGTCCAGCGGATAAAATCATCCGGGTCCACCTGAGTTTCGTTGCAGCCCTTCAGCTCCAGATATTCGGTCCAGGCGCGCTCAAGGAATTCACCCTGATAGGACATGGGCTTGGGCGATTTGTCGAAACGGCGGACCAGTTCCTCGGTATGGGCGTCCGAGCCTTCGATCCAGATCATCAGCGCGTTTTGCGACAGCGTTTTCAGCACCAGGTCTTCGGGGTCTTCGGGGTTCACCCATTCACAGATCGACCCGCCGGTATCGCAGATGAAATGCGGATAGCCGTACAAGGCCTCGGCCCGTTCGATGAAATAGGGCGTGTCCAGCAACGCCGCGATTTCAGCGGTGCGGAATTGCGACTGGCGGCGGGTGTATTCGGCATAGGGCAGGCCGCCCTTGGCCACATCCCCCGGTTTACCCAGGTAAGACGACACAGGCGTCAGGTTTTCAAAGGTGATATTCGAGCCGATATAGATCGAATCCGACATCAACAGCTCGCGCAGGAACGGGTTCTTCATCGCCTCGCGTTTTGCATTGTCGGCGATGTATTCGCCCATGTAACGCGTGCCGATGCGGTAATCGATCGAATAGTGAAACCACGCGCCCTGATCGCGCAGCATGTTCGAAACAAAGGTCTTGCCCAGCCCAGACATGCCGAAAAACAGCACTTTTTTCTTCTCGGCGTTCAGCCAGTCATTCGCGGTTTGGTAGATCATGCGCTTGCCTCTTTGACCTGCGCAGTCCTAGCCGCGCAGGCCCGAGGGGTCAAACCCTATTGCGGCGCAGCAAACGTCCGTCGATGATGATCAGCCCCGCGGCCAGCAGGGCAAAGCCGGCATAGGCGCGCAAGGGCAGTGTCTCGTCCAGCACCAACGCGCCAAGAATGATCGCGCAGGGCGCCACCATCAGCGTAACCAGCAACAGATTTCCCGCGCCGGCCATGGACAGAACGCGGTAATAAAGAAGATAGGCCCCGGCCGTCGCGATCAGTGACAGATACAGCAGCGCCGCCCAGATCTGCGGGGATTGCGGCACCGAAGGGGCGCCTTCGGACCAAAGCGCCATCGGGATCATGATCAGCGCCGCGCAGGTCAGCATCCCCGTGGCGGCCATTGCAGGGGGCTGCGCGGACAGGGTTTTACGCCCCCAGGCGCCCGCCAAGGCATAGGACATGGACGATCCCAAAAGGGCCAGTTGACCCAACGAGGCAAGGTCAAGGCTCGTCAGCGCAGCAGGGCCAATGATCACAGCCGCTCCGGCAAAGCCCAGGCCCACGCCCCAGGCCTTGCGGGCGCTTAGCCTTTCGTCCGAGAATAAAACCGCCGCGACCAGCACGCCCAGCACCGCCGTCAGCGCGTTCAAGATCGCTGCCAATCCGGACGAGATATGCTGCTGCCCCCAAGTGATCAGCGTAAAGGGCAGGGCGTTGTTCAACAGCCCCATAAGAAAGAATGCCCCCCAGATGCCCGGCGCCATTGGGATCGAAATGCCCCGTCTGAGAACATAGATCCACAAAAGCGCGGCGGCCCCGCTGATGCGGTAGGCAACCAACCACAACGGGCTGACATCTTGCAAGATCAGGGCGGTGGTCAGAAACGAAGCGCCCCAGATAAGTGCCAGCAGGGTCAGCTCGGCCCAGGCGCGCGGGGAAATGGTTTTTTGTGTTTGGCTCATGCGGCAACATTATGGGCTTTGGTGGCGGGCCCAATCCGAAAGATGCTTATTTGCGCGTGGCGCCCCAGATATTCAGATAATTGGCGCCAAAAATCACCAGCGCCCCGACGCCCACCCACAGTTCCAGCGCTTCGTTATAGAACAACCATCCGATCAGGGCGATCAGCGGCAGACGGGCAAAATCAAAGGGCACCACAACGGTTGCCGGAGCGATGCTTAACGCGTTCGTCAGGCTGAAATGCCCCATCAGCCCGGCCAGCCCGATCAACACCAGCCAAGGCGTTGCCTGCAGCGATGGTAAGGCAATATCGCCATCAATTCCGGCGCATATGATGCCGAATGCAGCCTGCATCGTGGTCAGATAGAACAGCACGCAGGTAATGGTTTCGGTGCGCGTCAGCTTGGATGTGAACATGATCGAGATGGCAAACCCGATCGCAGCCAGGGCCGCGGTCAGTTGGCCGAATTCAAGTGTCTCGGGGGTGGGACGCGCGACAATCAGGATCCCGATGAAGCCGAAGATTGCTGCAAGGGCACGGACCGGCGTGATCCGCTCGCCCAAAATCAACGGAGACAGTAGGATCACCCATAGTGGCGCCGTGAATTCCAGCGCAAAAACCTGCGCTAGCGAGATCAGAGGCAGGGAATAGAACCACAGGTTCTGGCCGGCGAAATGACCAATGTTGCGGATGAAATGTGTTCCCAGGTGGCGCCGGGTGATCTGGTTTAATGTCCCTGCCATGCCGCCGCAGATCAGCACCACGATGACGCCCACGATGCTGCGGAAGGTCATGATCTCGAACGTGTCCAGCTCGCCGCTGACCTCGCGGCCTGCAATGGCCATGGCCGTGAACGACGCGATGGAACCGGTCATCCACAGGCTTGCTTTGAGGACATTTGCGCGCTCTGACATGTCGTTCTTTCCAAGAGGCCGGGGCTGGCTCTCTCGTTACGCGTAGAAATGTCAGAACAGAAGCGTAAAGTTGAAGAAGGAGCGCTGACGTTGCGCTCCTTTCCTGTTGGTTTCGTGTGGGTTTAGCGGCGTTTGGCCACCCAAAGCACGGCCAGTACCGCGCAAACGGCCAGGGCTGCGGTGCCCAGTTCAAAGCCGTGCGGATGCAGGTGCGCGCCGCCATGTGCCATGGCAGGCGAGGCAAGCAAGGTTGCGCCAAAAATTGCGATCAGGCGTTTCATGCGTCGATTTCCTTTTTTCGATCAAACAGAAAGTCGCGAATATCCAGCGTCGATTTTTCATCCATCGAGACATAGATCAGCGACATGTTGGTGCGTTCCTGCACCATTTCACCGGGGAAGGGCAGATAGCTCAGCTCGCGCGAGCCGAAGGACGGCGAGGCGGTGCCCACCTGCCAATCGGTCTTCAGCTCGACATCGATCAGCTTCAGCGCCTTGGCCCCATCTTTCGAGGGACGCTCGAACGGGACCCCGGCCAGTTTCAGGTAACTGGTTTTGTCGGTTGCCTGCAGGAAGCCTTCGATGAACTGTGTCGCCAGAACCTGAAGGTCCGCCGCCTCGTCTTCGTGGTGCATGTGGCTGTGCAGGTGGTCGCCGTGGGCGTGGTTATGTCCTGCACCGTGGGAATGGCCATGGTCATGATCATGGGAGTGGTGGTGGTGATGCGGGTGATCATGGGGCATGGCTCATCCAATCTTGTGCGGGCCGTCATTCGACCAGCGTTTGCCCGAAAACTCGCCATGCGGCGTGGTGACGGGTTTGTCGATGAATTTCTTATGCGCGCCAAGTTTGCCGTTGGAGACCAGGGCCCCCAGCACGTCCACGATCACGCGGGTGCCCATCAGCGCGGTGATGTCGCTGGTGTCATAGGGCGGGCTGACCTCGACCAGCTCCATCCCGCAGATGCCTTCGGCCGCAATGCCCGATGCCAGCGCCAGCGCCTCGCGCGGGAGGAACCCGCCGGGTTCAGGCCAGCCGGTGCCGGGGACAAATCCGCAGTCAATGCTGTCAATGTCGAAGGACATATAGACCATGTCTACACCATCCCAGGCCATCTCCAGCGCCATTTCGATGGTCTTGTCGACGCCCATCTTTTCCATGTCGCCCATGGTGATGATGTTGGTTTCACGCTCGCGGGCGACCTTGACGGCCTCGCGCGGGACCTGCCAGCCTCCGATACCGATTTGGACAAGGTTCTTGGCGGGTACATTCGGCAAGTTGGTTGAATGAAACCAAGGGGTTGTATGCATGCGTTCATCCAGATCCTTTTCCTGGATGTCGGCATGGCGGTCGAAATGAACGATCCCGATTTTCTTGGAGGTACACTCGGCTATCCCGCGCACACAAGGAAAGCCAATCGAGTGGTCGCCGCCGATCATGATGGGCAAGGAGCCTGACGAAAACACATGGCTGACCGCCCGGCTGATCTGGTCAAAGCTCTTCTCGATATTGGCGGGGATGGTGAACACGTCGCCCGCGTCGCACATGGTCATCTGTTCACGCAGGTCAACGCCCAGCTCATAGTTATAGGGCGTGTACAGCGCCGAGATTTTGCGCAGGCCTTGCGGTCCGAAACGCGTGCCGGGCCGGTAGGTCGTGCCGCCGTCAAAGGGGATGCCCAGCACGGTAGCGTCATAGTTGGCGACCTCCAGCACGTCCTCGGCATATGGGGCCTTGAGGAAAGTGTTGATGCCCGCGAAATGAGGCAGCTCGCCGCGTGCGAAGGTTGGGATCGATTTATCCTCGATCGAGTCTGCGCCTGTCAGGCCCATGCGCAGCGCCCAGCGGCGTTCTTCGTCGGCACGGCCTTCGGGCAGGTCGGCCTCTTTTTGCATGGCCTTCCAGCCAGCCAGTTTGCTGAGGTCCGGGTGGTGTGGCCGACGCTCGCGCGCCTCATGTGCGGTGCGCGCATCGCGCGGATGGTGAGAACGCGAACGTCCAAGATCCGAAAACATACCTGTCTCCTAATCGTCATTATGCCCCTTGGGGCGGTCTTCCGGGCCTTGGTGGAGGCCAGCGCGCGGGGCCCAGCGGCGCGCGCGGCCAAAGGGTCAGGCAGGTACCAGCGAGGGGTATTGATCCAGAATGTTCTGGAAAGGAATACCCTTGTCCCGCGCATCAAAATCATAGGTGATGGTCGCGCCATACAGCCCCGGATCAACCGGATCCCATCGGGGTTTATCGAAGACCAGCACGCGGTCGCCCAGCTTGAAGGCTTCCTCAAGATCGTGGCTGACCATAAAGACGGTCATGCCGGTTTCGGCCTTCAGCTCCATCAGGAAATCATGCATTTGCAGGCGCGTACCTGGGTCCAGTGCACCAAAGGGTTCATCCAGCAGCAACACTCGCGGCTTTGCTGTCAGGGCTTGACCGATAGCCAGTCGCTGCTGCATCCCGCCTGACAAGCTGGCTGGATATTGATCGGCCACATGGTTCAGGCCGATGCGGGCCAGCATCTGGTCGGCGCGTTCGTTCGCGGCCTTGCGCTTGGCACCGAACAACTTGCCCCAACCGGTGGCAAAGCCTTCGCCAGCAAGGATATTTTCGCGCACGGTCATATGTGGAAAGACCGAGTAGCGTTGAAACACCACCCCGCGTTCCAGTCCCGGCTCGCGTGCGGGTTCGCCGCCATCAATGCGGATGTCACCGCGCACAGGGGTTTCTTCGGCCAGCAACATGCGCAGAAAGGTGGATTTGCCGCAGCCCGAAGCGCCAACGATCGAGATGAATTCACCCTGGGCAATGTCCACGTTGACGCGCTCCAGGATCGAGCGGCCGCCATAGGCCTGCCAGACATTCGAGACGGATACGAAGCTCATATGCGGGCCTCCTTGTTCAAACGGGTCATAGGCCGGCCTCCATCCAGGGGAAGCTTTTGCGTGACAGGGTCTTCAGCGCCCAGTCGATGACAAAGGCCAGAAGGGTGATCCAAATCACGTAGGTCAGAATCACATCCATCGCGAGATAGCGCCGCACCAGGAAGATGCGGTAGCCAAGCCCTACATTCGAGGCCACAGCCTCGGCCGCGATCAGGAACAGCCAGGCCGATCCCAGCGACAGGCGAACGTTCGAAATCAGGCGCGGCAGCACCTGAGGCAGCGCGACACGCAAAGCGATCACCGCGGTCGAGGCACCAAGGGTCTGCGCCTTGACGATCTGTTCGTGCGGGATGTCCAGAACACGTTGCGACAGGTCTCGCGTCATAAATGGTGTGATGCCGATGACAATCAGCACGACCTTCGACACTTCGCCCAGGCCGAAAACGATGAACAGGATGGGCAGCAGCGCAAGGGGTGGAACCATGGACAGTACGGCTACGAAATCCGATAGGGTGCGCCGCGCATAGGGCAACAACCCGATCAGCATCCCCAGCACCAGCGATATAATGGCTGATATGGCGACACCCCCGATAAGGCGGGCCAGCGAAGCTCCGGTGTCTTTCCACAACAGGATGTCGCCGGATCGCTTGTCGGGTTGGGTGAACAGGCGGGCGGCCGTGTCGCGGATCGTGTCCAAAGCAGGCAGCAACTTGTCCTGCGGGTTGGCTTCGAGCCGGATATCCGATGCCACGGTATAGGCGATCAGTATGGCCACGAAGGGCAGGGCTGCCAATAACAGGCCCATGGGTCTTCCTGGTATGTGGTTGATCAGTCGCATGATGCCCCCTGGGGTCCGGGTGGTCGGGCCGCCACAGCGACGGCCCGCTCATGGTTTCATGGGTGCTTACAGCGCGCCGTCAGCGGCCATCTGCATATAGGTCGTGTCGAAGCGGAACTTGATATTGCCCGCATCACCGGTGGTCACACCGCCCGGATATTCAATGCCGACAAAATCAGCGCTGGGGGCGCCTTCACCCAGGATACCCTTGTCAAACAGGAACTCGGCCACGTTGGTCATGGTCGTGGGAAGCTCTGGGGCACTGGCCTGAGCCACAGCAGCAGCAGGATCAAAGAACATCTCGGTCGCGGCCAGCTGAGCCTTGTAGCCCGCCAAATCGGTGCCGGATGCTTCGGCCATGGCTGTCAGCGCGGCCTCGTCACCTGCGGCCATCAGGCTCATGACCTCGTACCAGGCACCGGCCACGGCCTTACCAAAGGCGGGGTTGTCAGCCAGCGTTTCGGTGTTCACGACCATCAGGTCCAGAATTTCGCCGGGGATCATCGAGCTGTCGAAGATGTTGTTGGCATCCGGGTTCGAGCCAAGGATCTCGCTGACAAGCGGGTTCCAGGTCACAACGGTTTCAACATCCGAGGTGGCATAGGCCGCGATCATGTCCGCGTCTGAGGTGTTGATTACCGCGTCCAGATCAGATTCCGACAATCCCACGGTGTCCAGGCCGCGCGCCAGCAGGTAGTGGCTGACCGACAGTTCAACCAGGTTCACCGGCTTGCCCTTCAGATCGGCCAGGCCGCCTTCGCCTTTCAGGATCACCGCGTCATTGCCGTTGGAATAGTCGCCCACGATCAGCGCGGTCGTGTCCACACCACCGCCCGACGGGATGGACAGCGTGTCCATGTTGGTGGCGGATACGCCGTCAAACTCGCCGGCGGTGTATTGGTTGATGGATTCCACGTAGTCGTTGATCTGAACGATATCGACCGTGATGCCGTATTTGTCGGCCCATTTGTCCATGATGCCGCTGTCCTCGAGGTATCCCCAAGGCATCCAGCCGACATAGATGGACCATGCCAGTTTGAATTCGGTTTTTTCCTCGGCCAGCGCCGGAGCAGCCGCACTCAGCATCCCGGCGGTAAGGGCGGCAGCGGATAGAAGGCTTTTCTTGATCATAACATTCCCCGTTGTGCGTCCCGCCGTTTTTCTTGGGTGGGTTTCGCTGCGCTGGCGGAACAAAGACGTATGGGCGCGGCCGAAACCTGCGCAGTAGTCTCCCGGGATTTTGGCCCGCCGTGTGCCCGAGCGGAATTTGCCGCCAAGGTGGCTCTTCTCGGACCAGACCTGTCATTCAAGGGAGGGAGAGAATGACAGCGGAACCCTAAGCGCCCTGCACCTTCATCGAAGGCGATAGGGTGGGGTTGAGTCAAAATTGAGGGGGGTGGTTTTGGGTGCTAGACGCGGAATGCCCAATAAATCAGCGCAATTATTTGCATTTCGGGCGCAAAACGGGCGCGGCCATGCTGCGGCGCGGCGATTTCTGGGTGGTTTGGGGGTGCTTGCGTACAGCCATGAGGTGTTCCGCCGAAGCGCCATTCAGAAAAACGCCCCGCTGGATCGTGTCCGGCGGGGCGAGAAATGGACTATTCCAGCTCGATCGTGCCAGGCGGTTTCGAGGTGCAATCATAGAAGACGCGGTTCACACCCTTCACCTCGTTGATGATCCGGGTCGAGGTTTCGCCCAGGAATTCATGCGTGAACGGGTAGTAATCTGCGGTCATCCCATCCACGGACGTCACCGCCCGCAGCGCCACGGCATAGTCATAGGTCCGACCGTCGCCCATCACACCCACGGTGCGCATCGGCAGGATCGCGGCAAACGCTTGCCAGATGTCATCATAAAGGCCGTGCTTGCGGATCTGGTCGATATAGACGGCGTCTGCTTTGCGCAGGATCTCCAGCTTGTCGCGGGTGATCTCGCCGGGGCAGCGGATCGCCAGGCCCGGCCCGGGGAAGGGGTGACGACCGATAAAGCTGGCCGGCAGACCCAGCTCGTGACCCAGTGCGCGGACCTCGTCCTTGAACAGCTCGCGCAGGGGCTCGACCAGTTTCAAACCCATTTTTTCCGGCAGACCGCCCACATTGTGGTGCGATTTGATGGTGACCGAAGGGCCGCCGCTGAACGAGACCGATTCAATAACGTCCGGATACAGGGTGCCCTGTGCCAGGAATTCGGCGCCTTCGATTCCGTCTGCGTATTTCTGGAATACGTCGATGAACAGTTTGCCAATGATTTTGCGTTTTGTTTCCGGATCGGAAACGCCTTTCAGCTCGCCCAGGAACAGGTCGCTTTCGTCGGCATGGATCAGGTTCAGGTTATAATTGTCGCGGAACATCGAGACGACCTGCTCGGCCTCGTTCAGACGCAAAAGACCATGATCCACAAACACACAGGTCAGCTGATCGCCGATGGCCTCGTGCAGCAGGATGCCGGTGACCGAGCTGTCCACGCCACCAGACAGGGCACAGATGACTTGTTTGTCGCCCACCTGTTCGCGGATTTTCGCGATCATTTCCTCGCGGTAAGCACCCATGGTCCAATCGCCGCTGAAGCCCGCCAGTTTGACGAAATTCTCGTACAGCGTGGCGCCGTTCGGGGTGTGGTGCACCTCGGGGTGGAACTGCACGGCAAAAAAGTTGCGGCTGAGGTCCGCGGTGATGGCAAACGGAGCGCCAGGCGAGGTGCCAAAGACCTCAAAGCCGGGGGCAATCTCGGCCACGTGGTCGCCGTGGGACATCCAGACCTGCTCTTGCCCTTCCAGGAACCAGCCAGTCAGGAAATCGGGATGCGTCGCCTTGGGCGTCACGTAAGCGCGGCCAAATTCGGCAGTGGCGTGTTCACCTGCTTCGACGCGGCCGCCCAGATCATGCATCATCACCTGCTGACCATAGCAGATGCCCAGGATCGGCACACCAAGATCATAGGCCGATTTCGGCGGACGGGGCGATCCCTCGCGCATCACCGAATCCGGGCCACCCGAAAAGATGATGGCCTTGGGCGCAAATTCGGCCAGGAACGCGTCGGTGACGTTCTGGTAGGGGTGGATTTCGCAATAGACGCTCAGCTCGCGCAGGCGACGCGCAATCAGCTGCGTGACCTGGCTGCCAAAGTCGATGATGAGAAGGCGGTCATGGGTGTCTTGGGTCATGTACGCCCAATAAGGCGGCTTGAATGCCCGTGCAAGAGGGCGCGGCGCGACAAAGCGGGCCTTAGCCGGGGCAGAGGTCGTTTTTGCGCCTCAAAGGCCGCATTCCTTCCAAGCTAAGCCTTGGAACGGGCTTAAAACTGAGAACAACCAACACTCCGGGGAGAATCAGGAATGAGCGAACAGGCCGGGCGCAGACGGCGCGGGGGCGGCGGCGCCGCAAGACGGGCAGCACGTACGGCGGTGTCCTTTGAGACCGCACAGTACATCCAACGCAACATCCCCAACCTGGAGGTGCTGAACGACGAAGCGCTTGAGATTATCGAGCACAACGCCGAAACCGTACTGGAAGAAATCGGCGTGAACTTTGTCAACAACCCTGCGGCGCTGGACCTGCTGCGCGACGCTGGCGCGATGATCGAGGGCGAGCGGGTCCGATTTCCCCGCGGCTTGGCGCGTCAGCTGTGCCAGACCGCCCCCGGTCAGTTCACGCAACATGCGCGCAATCCCGAACGCTCGGTCGTGATCGGGGATGGCAGCCTGGTGCTGGCGCCAGTCTATGGCCCGCCTTTCGTGCATGATGCAGCAGGTGGTCGGCGCTATGCCACGATCGAGGATTTTCGCAACTTCGTGAAACTGGGCTACATGTCCAAGTGGCTGCACCATTCGGGCGGCACGGTTTGCGAGCCGACTGATGTTGCGGTGAATAAACGCCACCTGGACATGATCCACGCCCATATGACCCTGTCGGACAAACCCTTCATGGGCTCTGTCACCGAGCCCAGCCGCGCGCAGGATTCAGTGGATATGTGCGAAATTCTGTTCGGTAAGGACTTCATCCAGCAGAACACTGTGATGACTTCGCTGATCAACATTAACTCGCCGTTGACGTTTGATGACGTAATGATGGGCAGCCTTGAGGTTTACGCGCGCAACAATCAGGCCTGTATTATCAGCCCGTTCATCGTGGGTGGAGCGATGTCGCCTGTTTCTGTCGTGGGGACGCTGACGCAGGTGCTGGCCGAGACAATGGCCGGCGTTGCCTATTCACAGCTGATCCGCAAAGGCGCGCCGGTGATCATGGGGGCATTTGTCACCTCGATCGACATGAACTCGGGGGCGCCTACGTTCGGTACGCCCGAGGCTGCGCAAGTCACCTATGGTGCAGGGCAACTGGCGCGGCGTCTGGGGCTACCGTACCGGTCTTCGGGCGGCTTCACCGGATCGAAACTGCCGGATGCGCAAGCGGGCTATGAAAGCGCCAATTCACTGAACATGGGGCTGTTGTCAGGCGTGAACTTCATGCTGCACGCCTGCGGTTGGCTTGAAGGCGGGTTGGTGTCGTCCTACGAAAAATTCGTGATGGATGCCGATCAGCTGGGCGCGCTGCACAAGATGGCCGCTGGCATCAGTGCGGACGATAACGCTCAGGCGCTGGACGCGATCCGCGAGGTCGGGCCGGGCGGGCATTATCTGGGCTGCGCGCATACCCAGGCGAATTTTCAGACGGCATTCTGGCGCTCGGATGTGCTGGATTACAAACCGTTCGAGACCTGGGCCGAGGAAGGCTCGCGCGATACGATGGCATTGGCATCCGCGCGGGTTCAGAAGATGCTGGCGGACTTTGTAGCGCCCGCCATAGATCCCGCAGTGGCCGAGGAACTGGCCGCTTACGTGGCCAGCAAAAAAGCCTCGATGCCCGACGCGTTCAGTTGATGGCTTGGGTCGAGGCGCGCAGCAGTTGCGCCTCTCCCATCACTGCGATCAACAATTCGACATGCTGAGCGGGCGAGTAGTCGGCCGCCTTTTGGCGCCGAAGATCGTCTGCCTCCATTTCAAGATTGATCAGCTCTGACAGCGCTGCCGCCGATCGCGGCAGACGCGAGGTTTCCAGGATACGTGGCAGATGAATGTCGCGCCGATATTCGGCGATTCCATAGCGCGCGGCCCGGATCAGCAGGCGGGGGCGGTGCAGGGTGCTCAGGAAGCTCAACAAATCCATCATGTCAGGGTCTCCGATTACGAGGTTCACCGACACGATGACACATCCTAGGGTAGTGTTGCGTGATGGCGAAAACTACCGAACGCAGCCCGATTTAAATGTTTACGAAATGGAAACAAAGATTGTCAGAACGTTTAATGTTAACCAAAGGGTAACAAACCCGCGCTTAGGTTGCGAACGATCTGGGGATATTGCGTGGATAACCCGGTCAACTACTGTGACCTTCAGGGAGCTGACATGTCGAATGCAATCGCGATGCAAGCAAGTACCGGTCCTGTGCCGGAGTGGGTGCCAGACAGTGCGGTACGCTATCTTGCCCATACCGAGGCCGGATTAACCATCCGGGCCATCGCGCGCGAGGCTGGATGTCATGCCTCGACTGTCTTGCGGCAGATCCGCAAGCTGGAGTGCCGACGAGAAGATCTTTTGGTTGACGAAGCCCTCTTGCGCCTGAGCAAAACTCATTTTCAGGCGCCAAGATCGACCTCAGAGACCAAGAAACCGGAGCCTGACACCATGAGCGTCCCAGAAAATTCCCTTCCCCTGGTAGAGACCGAGGCCTTCGAAAAAGAGGCCGCCCGCATCCTGCGGCGCCTGAGCGAAACAGGCGCGGTGCTGGCCGTGGCCCAGGAAATGGAAAAAGCCGTAGTCGTGCGGGAAAACGACAGCGGCACCACCACGCGCACCGCCGTGGTCGATCGCCAGGTGGCCCAGGCCATGGCGCTGAAAGACTGGATCACCTGCGGTGCACCGGGGCGGATTTCGCGCTATTGCATCACCTCGATGGGGCGGGCGGCACTGGCCTCGCTTTTGGCCAAACGCGAGAATTCCGCCCAGCCGGGCTTTGCCGAGGCGCAGGCCGGGTTTGCCGGTGTCGAACAAATTTCCGTCGGGGGCGGGCGCGTTCGTACCACGGGGCGCAGCCGCTATTCGGCGCCGGATTCCCCGCTGACCCTGCTGGCGCGTCGAAAGGACAAGGAGGGTAAGCCGTTCCTGAGCGACGATCTGGTCGCAGCGGGTGAACGTCTGCGCGAGGATTTCGAGCTGTCCCAGATCGAACCCGGTGTGACCCAGAATTGGGATCATTTCCTCAGCGGCCCTTCTGGCGGCAGTTTTGGCAGTTCCGAGATGGGCATCACCGGCCCGTCCGCAGCCCGCGCGCGCATGGCATCGGCGCTGCGGGATCTTGGTCCGGGGCTGGGCGATGTGGCGCTGCGGTGCTGCTGCTATCTGGAAGGGCTGGAAACTGCTGAAAGACGCATGGGCTGGTCCGCGCGTTCAGGCAAGATTGTACTGAGGATCGCGCTGCAACGGTTGAAGCGCCACTATGAATCGCAAGGCAGCGCCGCGCAGATGATCGGTTGAGAATAAGCTGATCTTGTAGTCATTCGCCCAAATGATAGGGTGCACTTATGAGTGTCACCCTACGCCAACTCCGCTATTTCCAGGCCCTGGCCGAGCAACGTAACTTCAGCCGTGCGGCAAAGATCGTGCATGTCTCGCAGCCCGCTCTGTCTGTACAGATCAAAGAGCTGGAGGCGCTTTTGGGCGGCCCGCTGGTTGAGCGACAGGCGCGGGACGTGCTGTTGACCCCTTTTGGACGGCGCATCCTGCGGCAGGCGAACCGGGTGCTGGACGACGTGCGCGTGCTTGAAGAATCGGCGCGGTGGAAAACTGGACTGTCCGGGCATTTGACGTTGGGAGTGATTCCCACTATCGCGCCCTATTTGCTGCCCGGCGCGCTGGCCGCGTTGCGATCAGAAGACATCCAGCTGGACGTTCAGGTGCAAGAGGGCAAGACGCACAGGCTGCTGGACGCGCTTAAATCCGGGCAAATCGATGCTGCGGTTCTGGCGTTGCCCAGCTCTGAATCCGGGCTGGTCGAGGAACCCCTGTTCGAGGACCGGTTCCTGCTGGCTGGCACCAAGGCGCGGTTGCAGGCGCTTGGCACCCCTGAAACTCTGCGCCCGACCGAACTGCGCCCGGCGCAACTGTTGCTGCTTGAGGATGGGCACTGTCTGACCGATCAGGCGCTCGAGGTGTGTGGCCAGCCCCGCGATACGCAGGGGCAGATCAACATGGGGGCGTCCTCGCTTGCGACGCTGACCCGGCTGGTTGCGGCCGGCTTTGGCTTGACGCTGATGCCGGAAATGGCGGCGATATCCGAACAGCGCGCTGCCCCTGACATGCATTTGCTGCGCTTTGCCGAGCCGCAGCCTGCGCGAATGATCGGATTGGTGCGCAGGGCGTCCTCGGTGGATGACGGATGGTTCAGCGATCTGGCCGCGATCCTGCGACAGACAGGGCGCGAGCTGATACAATCCACGCGGGAAATCGCTGCATGAAAAAGGCCCGCCCAAAGGGGCAGGCCTTGATCAAATTCTCAGGAAAACCGGATTACTCGGCGGCGACGGCTTCGCCAGCAGCGTCCAGGTATTTCATCAGGTTTTCAGGCGAGCTTTCGCCGTAAGGATCTTCGCCGTGGTTGTCGGACAGGCCGGGCTCTTCGAACCAGGCTTCGATCACACCGTTGTTCACGATGGCCGCATAGCGCCACGAGCGCATGCCAAAGCCCAGGTTGTCTTTGGCGACCAGCATGCCAACTTTGCGGGTGAATTCGCCGGAACCATCGGGGATGACTTTGACGTTTTCCAGGTTCTGGTCCTGCGCCCACTTGTTCATGACGAAGCTGTCGTTGACCGACATGACATAGATTTCGTCGATGCCTTTTTCAGCAAACTCGCCAGCCATTTTTTCAAAGCCGGGCAGCTGGTAGGTCGAGCAGGTGGGGGTGAACGCGCCGGGCAGCGAGAACAGGATCACGCGCTTGCCATCAAAGAAGTCAGCAGTGGTTTTGTCTTCCCAGCGGAACGGGTTCGGGCCACCCACGGATTCGTCGCGAACACGGGTACGGAAAGTGACGTTAGGCAGTTTTGCGCCAGCTTGCATCGATAGATCCTCTTTTGCGGTTAAAGGCTGATTTGCGGACTTCTTAAAACCTTTCTAAACTAGTGCCAAGACCAAATTCTGCGTCGCAGTGTGGGAAAAGGTGCATGCTTTCTGCATGTTGTGTGAACAAAGCTATGGAAGGTAATGAAAAATTGCCGCTATGCAGCACTGGCATGACTGTTGCTTACTTTTTAGCTTTGGCGTCACTGGTGCTTGGGCTGCCTAAGAATTATAGTGGTGCCTGAACAAACAGCAGGAATATGATCGTGCGTGACCTGAAAATTCCCGAACAGCGCCACCCGGAAAAGGCCCACCGTCCGGACAATGCTCAGCCGAAGAAGCCAAGCTGGATTCGCGTCAAAGCTCCGGTATCCGAAGGATACAAGGAAACGCACAAGATCATGCGCGAAAACAAACTTGTCACCGTGTGTGAAGAGGCGGGCTGTCCGAATGCTGGCGAATGCTGGAGCCAAGGCCACGCCACCATGATGATCATGGGCGAGATTTGTACCCGCGGCTGCACCTTCTGTAACATCGCGACCGGCAAGCCTCAGACCCTGGATGCATTCGAACCGGGTCGTGTTGCCGATGCTGTGCAAAAACTGGGACTGAACCACGTGGTGATCACCAGCGTGGACCGTGACGATCTGGAGGATGGCGGCGCCGAGCATTTTGCCCAGACCATTCGCGCCGTACGGCATCGCAGCCCCGGCACCACGATTGAAATCCTGACGCCGGACTTTCTGAAATGCTCGGATGACGTGCTGGAGGTTGTGGTCGCCGCGAAACCGGACGTGTTCAATCACAACCTGGAAACCGTCCCCGGCCTCTACCCCGAGGTGCGCCCCGGTGCGCGCTATTTCCACTCGCTGCGCCTGTTGCAGCGGGTCAAAGAACTGGACCCAACCATGTTCACCAAATCCGGTATCATGGTCGGCCTGGGCGAGGATAAGCAGGGCGTGCATCAGGTCATGGATGACATGCGCGCCGCTGACATCGATTTCCTGACCATTGGGCAATACCTGCAACCGACGCCGAAACACCACGCCGTGGACCGCTTTGTGCATCCTGATGAATTCGCAGCCTATGAAAAGGCCGCTTACGGCAAGGGTTTCCTGATGGTGTCGGCCACGCCGCTGACGCGCTCGTCTTATCACGCGGGCGATGATTTCGCCCGACTGCGCGAAAACCGTCTGGCGAAATTGGGGGCAGAATGAGCGATTTTGCCGAATTCATTCACCGTTTTCCCAGCCTGGAAACCGCTTTCACCGAAGAGGACGTGACCATTCGTGCCATCGCATCTGACGACGGGCTGGTCGCGTTTTTCCATTTTCACAAGGATGCGGTTTTGCCGCCGCATTCGCACTTGGGCCAGTGGGGCACGGTCATTGATGGCGAGATCGAGCTGACCATCGGGGACGAAACCCGCACCTATCGCAACGGCGATACCTATGACATCCCCGCTGGCGTAGTCCACAGCGGCGTGATCAAGGCGGATACCAAGGCCATTGACGTCTTCGAAGAGGGCGACAGGTATCCCCTGAAACGCTGATCAGCGCAGAGCGATCAGATAAGCGGCGATGGCCTCGCGGTCCGAAAGGGGCAGGCGGGCCATGTTCTGCACCACCTCGGCCATTTCTCCGCCTGCGCTGTCGAAATCAGGGGTGAAGCCGCTGGTCAGGTATTCCACCAGATCATCTTGGGACCAGTCCAACGTGGTCAGATCGGGGATTTTCCCCCGACCCGAAGGGTTCGGCGCCCCCTGCAGCCATTTCGCACGATCCATCCCACCCAATGCGTTCCGCGGAGTGTGACATTCGCCGCAATGCGCCAGAGCCTCGACCAGGTACCGGCCTCGTTGCAATTGCTCGCTCGGGGCGTCGGTCATCCAGTCATCCGAAGCGAACAACAGCTTCCAACCGCCCAGGGAACGGCGAATGTTGAACGGAAACCCAACCTCGTGTGCCCGGTTGGGCGTTGCGTCTTTGGGCAGGGTCATCAGAAATGCAAAAAGATCCGCGATGTCTTGCGGGGCGGCCTTTGCGTAGGTCGTGTAGGGCAGGGCGGGATAATAGTGCCGCCCATCAGGAGAGGTGCCATGAACCAGCGCATCTGCCATCTCGGGCAAGCTCCAGTCGCCGATCCCTTGGGTCGGGTCAGGCGAGATATTGGGGGCATAAAACGTGCCAAATTCGCTGGCGAAGGCGCGGCCGCCAGACAGGATGGGCCGGTCCGAATCTTCAGCATCCGGGGCCGTATGGCAAGAGGCGCAACCAGCGGCGTGGAATACTGTTTCACCCCTGTCTGCACTGCCTTGCAGGCTGCCATACTGCTGCGTATCCACATGGGACGGGGCGGTCAGAAACCAGCCCGCCGCTGCCAGCAGCAGTAGTCCTATAATCCAGCGCATCCCTTACCTCCGCAATTTTTCCACCGTCAGCGCCTCGGGCCATCCGATCCAGCGTTCGACAGCAAAAAGCGCAAGGCAAAGGCCAATAACCACCAGCACCAGGACCACGCGCTGCTGAGACGGGGGATTTCGCGCCCAGCGGGCCATGCGCATAAACCAGATCACGGGCTCAGCCCTCGTCTTCGAAGCGGACCTTGCCGATGAAAGGCAGATTGCGATTTCGTTGCGCAAAGTCGATGCCATAGCCAACGACAAATTCGTCAGGAATGGTGAACCCGGTCCAATCGGCCTGCATTTCGACCTCGCGGCGGGCGGGTTTGTCCAAAAGGGCGATGATCTTCATCTTGCGCGGCGCGCGACCTTCCAGCAGGTGGCGGACATGGTGCAGGGTATATCCAGTGTCCACGATATCCTCGACCACCAGCACGTCGCGGCCCTCGATCTCACCGCGCAAGTCCTTGAGAATCCGCACTTCGCGCGAGCTTTCCGTGGAATTCCCATACGAGGATGCCTCGAGGAAATCCACCTCGACCGGCAGATCCAACTCGCGCACCAGATCGGCGATGAACACGAAACTGCCACGCAGCAGGCCAACCACAACCAGCTTGTCAGTGTCGCAATATTCGGCCTTGATCTGGGTCGCCAGCTCTTCAATCCGGGCGGCGATTTGCTTGGCCGAGATCATTTCGTCAATGACATAAGGACGCTGTGGCATGAGTTCCCCCTGAAACCCCCTTGAATTTCCGGCCTCAGTCTACGAAATAGCCCCTCACTGTCACGCGAAAAACAAGCTCTACGATGCCAACCCATTCCGAGACCCGCATTCTGCCCTATACTGCGCAACAGATGTACGATCTGGTGGCGGACGTGGCGAAGTATCCGCAGTTCCTGCCGTGGTGCGCGGCGGCGCGTGTGCGCTCGGTCACAGATATGGGCGAGGGGGCCAGCCTGATGAAGGCGGACCTGGTCATCAGCTTCAAGGTTTTTCGTGAACGGTTCGGCTCGAACGTGGTGATGCGGCCCGCGCAAAAACGGCTTGAGATCGAATACCTGGATGGCCCGTTCAAGCATATGCGCTCGTCCTGGGATTTCGCCGATGTCGAGGGGGGCTGCGAGGTTCAGTTCTTCGTCGATTTCGAATTCCGCAATGCCATGCTGCAAGGCATCATTGGCGTGGTCTTCAACGAGGCGATGCAGCGGATTGTCCGTGCTTTTGAACGCCGGGCTGCCGACCTTTACACCTGATCCCAACGCAAAAGGCCGCCCGGTAGGGGGCGGCCTTTGGTTTCTTGGATAAGTGGCTTACGAGTTGTGGTCGTAGGCGCGCTCGCCATGGGCCGACAGGTCCAGGCCGTTGGTCTCGGTTTCCTCGTCAACACGCAGCGGCGTGATCAGGCCGACCACCTTGGCGATGATCACCGAAACGACCAGCGTGAACACACCCACGATCACCAGCGAGCCCAGCTGAGCCGCCCAGGATCCAGCGCCGAAGGCCGCGATCATGATGGTACCGAAGATACCGCCCACACCGTGCACGGCGAAAACGTCCAGCGTGTCGTCGATCTTGGCCTTGTTGCGGATCAGGTTCACGGCCTCTTGGCACATGATCCCTGCAACGGCACCGATAATCAGCGCCTCGATCGGGCCAACAAAGCCCGAGGCCGGCGTGATGGAGGCCAAACCGGCAATCGTGCCGGTGACGATACCCACCAAAGAGGCTTTGCCATACTTGATCTTTTCCCACAGCGCCCAGGTCAACGAGGCGGTCGCGGCCGAAATATGCGTCACGGTCAACGCCATCGCAGCGCCGCCGTCAGCTGCCAGTTGCGAGCCGCCGTTGAAGCCGAACCAGCCAACCCACAACATGGCCGCGCCGATCATGACATAGCCGGGGTTATGCGGCGGGGTGGTTTTATTCTTACGGGCGCCCAGCATGACGGCCAGCACCAGCGCGGCAATACCTGCGGTTTCGTGCACAACGATGCCGCCTGCGAAATCTTTGACGCCGGTTTCACCGAAGATACCGCCATCCGCCAGGAAGCCTCCACCCCAGATCCAGTGGGTGACGGGGGCATAAACCAGCACCATCCAAAGGGCCGAGAACAGCAGCACAAACCCAAAGCCGATGCGCTCCACGTATGCGCCGACGATCAGCGCAGGGGTGATGATGGCAAAGGTCATCTGGAAGGCAAAAAACAGCACCTCGGGTAGGGTGCCCGACAGGGTGTCTGCGTCGATGCCCATCAGGAACATCTTGCCCAGGCCGCCCCAATAGGCGCCGCCGTCCCCGAATGCGACCGAGTAGCCGACGGCGAACCACAGCACGCTCATCAGGCAGGCGATGGCGTAAACATGCATAAAGACGCTCAGCACGTTACGGGCGCGAACAAGCCCCCCGTAAAACAGTGCCAGCCCCGGCAGCGTCATGAACAGCACCAGTGCTGTTGCGACAATGATCCAGGCGGTATCCGCTCCGTTCATGTGTCTTTCCTTTCCGTTCCCTTGGATTTTGTTTGCGGGGGATCAAACGGAAACGGTGTGCAAAAGAAAGAAGCAATACGGTTTCAAGCCGATTAAAATACGCGCAGTTTATAAAACGGGCAAAAAATAGGCGAAAAAAACACTAAATGATGCAAAAATAAGCGTGCTTAGGTTGCTGCGGATTTCAGCAAGTCGATGGATTTTTGCACAGACCGGGCCCGCACGTTGTCCCGCCCTATCGCGCCGAATTCCACTGTTTCTGTGTGCACGGGCCCGGTTTTCGTCGCCAGTGCAAAGCAGACGCGGCCCTCGGGTTTGAAATCTGACCCGCCTGGTCCCGCGATGCCGGTGATCGCTACGGCCACGTCTGCCTCGGAGTTGGCCAGCGCCCCCAAAGCCATCTGTGCGGCCACCTCCTCACTGACCGCGCCAAGTGCATCAAGCGTGTCCTTCTGGACGCCCAGCATCTGTATTTTCGCCTCGTTGGTGTAGGTGACAAATCCACGTTCAAATACCGCAGAAGACCCCGCAACATCCGTGATCGCAGCCGAGACCATGCCCCCCGTGCAGCTTTCAGCGGTGGCGATCCGCAGGCCCTTGGCCATGTAAAGCTCCAGCAGGGCGGCGACGCTCATATCAGCACCACGTGGTACAGCGCGGCAGCGATCAGCGTGCAAACGCCCGCGAATAGCCCGGCCCAAAGATCATCCAGCATCACACCAGGCGCGTCGTGGCGACGGTCGGCGCGGCCAACAAGCCAAGGTTTGGTGATGTCAAACAGGCGGAAGAACAGAAAGGCCGCGACGGGACCCGGCCAGACCATGGGCATGTCGCGCATGTAAAAGCCCGCAGCGGGGAACAGCAACGCAAGCCACATGCCCGCGACCTCGTCGATGACAATCTCGGAAGGGTCATCACCGGGGCGGTCCTTCAGCTCGATTCCGATGGTCCAAAATCCGACGGCGGTGGCGATCAGCGTTGCCACGACCAGCGGCCAGAACCCCAGGTAACGCTCGATCCCCCAGCCAACGGCCAGCGCGGCCAGTGATCCCCAGGTGCCCGGCGCGGGGCGCAGCAGGCCGGTGTAGAAGAAGGTGTTGATCAGTCTAATCATGGTTTCACCAATGCGGCGGTTGCGATAGCTGCGATGCCTTCTTTGCGGCCGGTAAAGCCGAGGCGTTCGCTGGTTGTGGCCTTGATGGACACGCGCGCGGGTTCCAGGCTCATGATCCGCGCCATTTCCGCCTGCATGGCGGCAGCATGGGGACCGACCTTGGGGTACTCGCAAACCAGTGTGCAGTCGATGTTACTGATCTCAAATCCTTTTTCGCGGGCAAGATCGGCGGCGTGTTTTAGGAATATCTGGCTGGCGGCGCCTTTCCATTGCGGGTCCGAGGGTGGGAAATGGCGGCCGATGTCGCCTTCTGCAAGGGCGCCATAGATCGCGTCGGTGACCGCGTGCATGCCCACATCCGCATCCGAGTGCCCTTGCAAGCCGCGCTCGTGAGGGATTTCGACGCCGCACAGGATCACATGGTCCCCCGGCCCGAACCGATGTACGTCATAGCCATTTCCCAAGCGAATATCCATTTGTCCTCGCAGTATTTTCAGCGCCCGGTCGAAGTCGCCGGGATGGGTGATTTTCAGATTGTCCTCGTGGCCGGGTGTGATGGCGACATGCAGGCCGGCTGCGCGGGCGACCTCAACATCATCGGCGGCCTCGCCCTCGAATTTGCGGTGCGCAGCCAGAAGATCGGCATAGCGAAACCCTTGGGGGGTTTGCGCGCGATACAGCCCCGCACGGTCCTGCACGCCGGATACGTGATTGTTGTCGCCGCGCCACAGGGCGTCAGTCACTGCCAAGGCAGGTGCCGCGCCGGGGGCGTCCTTCAGAGCATTGATCACATCCGAGATGACCTGCGCCGGCACGCAAGGGCGGGCCACGTCATGTATCAGCACACGGTCAGGCGGGGTGCTTGCCAGCGCCTCCATCCCGTTGCGAACCGAACTGTTGCGCGTCTGGCCGCCATGCACGCAAATCAGCCGATCGAGACCGGGCAGGGCGCTGACTTCATCCGTGTCATCGGGGTGATGGACCAAAACGATCCGCCTGATTTCTGGATGATCCAGAAACGCCTGCACCGTCCGAGCGGCCACCGAGGCTCCTCCCAGATCGCGCCACTGTTTGGGCACGCTGCCCCCGGCGCGACGCCCGCGTCCTGCGGCTACTATGATGGCGTCCGTGCGCATGGAATCCCCGGATTTGACTGCCTTTCTTTGTTGCATAGGGCGTGTGGGCGTGAAGGGCAATCCATCCATGGGGTCCGCGCATGTGATTAAAAATTAGGCGCAACCCCCAAAGGGGGCTGATTTCTGGGCGCAATTCATTGAAGCCGCTAGGGGGATAAGCTAGTCCAGAGGCAAATGCACAAGGATTAGGCAAGTGTCGCTGAGCATTGCGGGCAAAAACTTAACACCACCGGTTTTCCTGGCGCCCCTGGCCGGAATCACGGACCTGCCGTTCCGTGACCTGGTGTCCCGTTTCGGGGCCGGTCTGGTGGTCAGCGAGATGGTCGCCAGCCAGGAAATGGTTCAGGCCAAGCCCGGCGTGCGCGAAAAGGCCGAGCTGGGCTTTGAGGCTGCGAATACCTCGGTGCAGCTGGCGGGGCGCGACGCTGAATGGATGGCCAAGGCTGCCAAGATGGTGCAGGACAACGGTGCCAAGATCATCGACATCAATATGGGTTGCCCGGCCAAGAAGGTCGTGAATGGCTATTCCGGCTCGGCGTTGCTGAAAGATCTGGACCACGCGCTGACCTTGATCGAGGCCGTGGTAAATGCGGTCGATTTGCCGGTGACGCTGAAGACGCGCCTTGGCTGGGATGATGATTTGCTCAACGCTCCCGAGCTGGCGCAGCGCGCGCAGGACGCGGGCATTCAGATGATTACCATACACGGCCGTACGCGGTGCCAGTTCTACAAGGGACGTGCCGATTGGGATGCGATTGCGCGGGTCAAGGAAACTGTCTCGATCCCGGTGATCGCGAACGGGGACATTGTCAGCGCCGACACCGCCCGCACGGCTTTGGATCGCTCGGGAGCGGATGGCGTAATGGTCGGGCGCGGGGCGCAAGGCCGGCCCTGGATTCTGGCGCAGATCGCGCACGAGCTTTATGGCGCCGAGGCCCCCCAGGTGCCCACGGGCGCGGATCTGGTCGAAATGGTGATCGCGCATTACGAGGCGATGCTGGCCTTTTATGGCGCTGATCTGGGCGGGCGCGTCGCCCGCAAACATCTTGGCTGGTACATGGACGAGGCGGGCACCGGCCCGCAACTGCGCCGTGCCGTGCTGACCTCGCGCGATCCAGCGCAGGTGATCGGGTTGTTGCCCGATGCCCTGAACCCTCAGCAAAAGGTCGCCGCGTGATGCAGGACAATCTGATTTGGCAAAACCTGCCCGTGCCGGGCGTTCTGGTCGATGAAAACGACAATATTGCTGATATCAACCCCGCAGCCGAGGGGTTCCTGAATGCCTCGGCCCGCTCGATCAAGGGGCAGCCGGTGTGGGATCGGATCATGATCGACGCGCCGCTGGAAGAGGCGTTCCAACGTGCCCGGACCAGCAAAACCCCTTTGTTCGTGAACGACGTGGACGTCGGCACCGGCGAGCGGGCTCCGCTGCACTGCAACCTGCAGATTGCACCGATGCTGGGGATGGAGGGGCACATGCTGTTCCTGATCTCTCCGCGCGAGCTGGCCGGGCAGCTGACCCAAAGCCACAGCGTTAAATCCGCGGCCAAATCTGCCATCGGCATGGCCGAGATGCTTGCGCATGAAATCAAGAACCCCCTGGCGGGGATCACGGGCGCGGCGCAACTGCTTTCGATGAACTTGTCGGCCGAAGACCTCGAGCTGACCGATCTGATCGTGGCCGAAAGCCGCCGTATCGTGAAACTGCTGGAGCAGGTCGAACAGTTCGGCAACCTGACTGAACCGGAGCGTCAGGCCGTGAATATCCACGATGTTCTGGACCGCGCGCGGCGTTCGGCGTTGCTGGGCTTCGGCGCCCACATGAAGATCCTCGAAGAGTACGACCCCTCGTTGCCGATGGCCTATGGTGATCCTGACCAGCTTTTGCAGGTGGTTCTGAACCTGATCAAGAACGCGTCCGAGGCGGCGGGCAAGGAAGGCGGCACCATTCGGCTGCGCACATTCTATGAACACAGTTTCCGTCTGCGCCGCAGCGATGGCACCGGCCAGGCATTGCCCCTGCAGGTCGAGATCGTGGACGACGGCCCCGGCCTGCCCGATGACATCAAGGGCGACATTTTCGATCCCTTCGTTTCGGGGCGCGAAAACGGCACGGGGCTGGGCCTTGCCTTGGTCAGCAAGATTATCGGGGACCATGGCGGTTGGATTTCCGTCAACTCGGTGCCCGGCCGCACTGTTTTCAAGATTTCACTGCCTTTGGATCCAACCCAGACGCGGCGTAAGAAAAAGGAGAGCCAGTAATGGACGGTACCGTACTTGTAGCAGATGATGACCGCACGATCCGAACGGTGCTGACCCAGGCTTTGACCCGTGCAGGCTGTAAGGTTCATGCGACCTCCTCGTTGACCACGCTGATGCGCTGGGTCGGCGAGGGCAAAGGCGATGTGGTCATCAGTGATGTGATGATGCCTGACGGCAACGGGCTTGAGATGCTGCCCAAGATTGCCGAGGACCGACCGGGCCTGCCGGTGATTGTGATCTCGGCGCAGAACACGATCATGACCGCGATTCAGGCCGCCGAGGCCGAAGCCTATGACTATCTGCCAAAACCCTTCGATCTGCCTGACCTGATGAAACGCACCGCGCGGGCGCTGGAGCAACGCCGCCGCGCGGCCCCCGCCGCAGCGCCTGCTGAGGCAAACGAGCGGCCCGACGATTTGCCGCTTGTGGGGCGCACTCCGGCGATGCAGTCGCTGTACCGTTTGGTTGCGAAGGTGATGAACACCGATTTGCCCGTTCTGATCGCGGGTGAAAGCGGCACCGGCAAATCGCTGATCGCCCGTGCGATCCACGATTTCTCGGATCGGCGCACCTTGCCCTTCGTGACGGCCACCGCTGCGGATTTGCAAGATATCGAAGGCCCCGCGCGCATTCTGGCCCGCGTCAAGGGCGGCACCCTGCTGATCGACGAGATCGGTGACATCGATCTTGAGGTTCAGGCACGTATCGTGCGCATGATGGACAGCCCCGGAGACAATGTTCCGCGCTTCATGGCCACCAGCCAAAGCGACCTGTCCGATGCCCTGGACAAGGGAAACATGCGTCAGGACCTGTATTACCGCCTGTCCGGCGCGACGTTGCTGGTGCCCTCGCTTCGCGAACGGGTCGAGGATATCCCGCTGCTGGCAGACCACTTCCTGGTGCGGTCGGAGCGGGACGGGGCACCCAAGCGGATACTGTCCAAGGACGCGCTGGAACTGATGCGCGTCTACAGCTGGCCTGGCAACGTGCGGCAGTTGGAAAATGCCATTAAGCGTCTGGTGCTGACATCACGCTCGGACGAGATTGCCCGCTCCGAGGTCGAGGCCGTCCTGGGCAACCAGCCCGAGATGGAGCCGGTTCTTGGCGGTGGGGACGCAGAAAAGCTGTCGGCCTCGGTCGCGCGTCACCTGCGTCGATATTTCGATCTGCATGGCAACATGCTGCCTCCGCCGGGCCTGTATGGTCGGATTTTGAAAGAGGTCGAGCAGCCCCTGATCGAAATCGCGCTTGAGGCGACTGGCGGCAATCAGGCCAAATGTGCCGATTTGCTGGGGATCAACCGCAATACCTTGCGTAAGAAAATCACCGATCTGGATATTCGCGTGACTCGTCGCCGCAAATTGATGTAAAACCGCAACAGGCGTGGCTCGATTGCATCGGGTCATAAAAGAGGCGGAAGCCGCAACATAGCGGCGCATCAACGAGGAGTGGCGGGTGACAACCCGGGCACGACATCCATCAGCTTGGCAAAGGCTGCGACGTCTAAGGCGTCAGCGCCGTGTGCAGAACATGGCAACCTTTGCGCTTGTGTCGCTGGGGCCGGTTCTGGTCATCAGCACATTCTTGATTCTTGGTCCCCTTGATCAGGGGTCGTCCTCTCCCAGTTTGCGACTCATCCTGCTGGCTGATTTCGTCTATGTTCTGGTCGTTGCGGCGTTGGTTTTGCAGCGGATCGTGGCGTTGGTGGCGGCGCGGCGCGCTCAATCGGCAGGTTCTCGCCTACACCTGCGCCTGACCGGCGCGTTTGCCATTCTTGCGCTGATCCCAACGGTCTCGGTCGCGATTTTCGCGGCGTTGACGGTGAACGTGGGCCTCGAGGGCTGGTTCTCGGACAGGGTGCGGCAGGTGGTGGGCAGCTCGCTTGAGGCGGCCGAAGCCTACGAGGAAGAGCACCGCCGCGACCTGAGCCAGGACGCCCTGATTCTTGCCGGCATTCTGGACGCCACCCGCCAGCGCACCTTCTTCATGGGGGATAATGGCATCCGCAACGTGCTGGCGCAGGGCCAGGCCCAGATCCAACGCGGCTTGCGCGAAGCCTTCGTTATCGACGGAGCGGGCGAGATCATATCGCGCGGTGAACGCTCGTACCTGTTCGATTATGAAAAGCCCAGCGAGGCGCAGATCGAAACCGCCCGCACCGAGGGCATCCTGGTCATCGAAGATTGGGAAAATAACGAATTTCGGGCCTTGGTCGGTCTGAACGCATTTGTGGATCGCTTTTTGTACGTCAGTCGCGACGTGGACGGCGAGTTGCTTAGCCTTCTGGACGAAACCAAGGAAACGGCGCAGTTCTACCAACAACTTGAAAATGAGCGTGGCCGCGTCCTGTTTGAATTCGGCCTCATTTATCTTGGGTTCGCCGTTATCCTGATTCTGGCCGCAATCTGGCTGGGCCTGTGGTTTGCAGAACGGCTTTCGCGGCCTGTCGGCAGCCTGACGGGCGCGGCGAAACGTGTGGGCGCCGGCGACTTGGACGTGCGTGTGATCGAAGAAGAGGGCGATGACGAGATCGCCATGCTGGGTCGCTACTTCAACCAGATGACCCGCCAGCTGAAGGCGCAGCGCACGACGCTGCTGGAAAACACCGACCAGATCGAACGTCGGCGCCGGTTGTTCGATTCCGTGCTCAGCTCGGTCACCTCGGGCGTTGTTGGGCTGGACGATCAGGGGCGTGTGGCTTTTGTGAACCGCTCGGCGCAGCGGTTGCTGGATTGGCATGACGAACACCAGTCCCTGAGCTTGGAGCTGGCGGTGCCCGAGTTTGGCGCGCTTTTCAAACGTCTGATCTCGGGCGAGGGGGCGGCCGTTCAGGAAGAAATCAAGGTCACCCGCAATGGCCGCTTGGAAAACCTGCTGGTGCGCATGTCCCCGCGCTATGCTGAAGGTGGCGAGCTTGAAGGATATGTGGTCGCCTTTGACGATGTGACAAATCTTGTGGCTGCGCAACGTATGGCGGCCTGGGGCGACGTGGCGCGCCGCATTGCCCACGAGATCAAGAACCCGCTGACTCCCATTCAGCTGAGCGCCGAGCGGATCAAGCGTAAGTTCAGTCGCCATCTGGACGAGCCGCTGACCGACGATCTGTCGCAACTGACCGGTGTGATCGTGCGGCAGACGGATGACCTGAGGCGGATCGTGGACGAGTTTTCAAAATTCGCGCGGATGCCCGAGCCCGAGCTGCGTACCGTCAGCCTGCGAGAACTGGCCGAGGCGGCCGTTCTGCTGCAGCAAAGCGGCCAACCCGAGGTGCTGATAACCTCGGATCTGGGTGAGGATCCGATGATGGCAGATCTGGACGCCACAATGATCAATCAGGCGCTTACGAATTTGTTGAAAAACGCCGGGGAAGCCATTGATATTAAAAAAGAACAAAGCGCGGATTTTTGCCCGGAAATTCGAGTGCGAGCTAGCGTCGAAGGGCGTGTAGCTGTCATCACTATCGCTGATAACGGCATCGGCCTACCTGAAGACCGTGCCCGTCTGTTCGAACCTTACGTGACAACTCGTAGCGAAGGGACGGGCCTTGGCCTGCCCATCGTACGCAAGATTGTCGAAGAACACGGCGGTACGTTGGATCTGGTGGATGCCGATCCTTTTGATGACACCGGTCGCCGCGGTGCCATGGCGGTGATCCGACTGCCATTGCTGGAAATTGTTGAAGCTAACCAAGAACAAGTAGAGCGTTGAGGACCCATGGGTGATATTCTGATTGTCGATGATGAACGCGACATCCGCGAGCTGATCTCGGATATTCTTGAGGACGAGGGCTATACGACCCGTCTGGCCGGAAACTCGGACGATGCGATGAAAGAAATCAACGCCGAGGCCCCCGCGCTGATGATTTTGGATATCTGGCTGAAAGACAGCCGGATGGACGGGATCGATATCCTGAAGACGGCAAAACGCGATAACCCGGACGTGCCGGTGGTGATCATTTCGGGGCATGGCAATATCGAAATCGC
This sequence comes from Thalassovita sp., assembly GCF_965218685.1. GTDB lineage: Bacteria > Pseudomonadota > Alphaproteobacteria > Rhodobacterales > Rhodobacteraceae > Thalassobius. The sequence continues at coordinate 2,457,148 of NZ_OZ244657.1, forward strand.
GGTGGCGGCGATCAAGCAGGGCGCCTTCGATTTCATCGAAAAACCCTTCAATATTGATCAGTTGCTGGTTGTGATCCGCCGCGCGATGGAAACTTCGCGGCTGCGTCGGGAAAACCGCGAATTGCGACAGCGCGAGGTCAGCTCGTTCGAGATGGTCGGCTCGTCCGCGGCCTATCGCGCGTTGCTAAATCAGCTGGACAAGGTGACGAAATCCAATGGCCGGGTGATGTTGTCCGGCCCGGCGGGCGTGGGCAAGGAAGTTGCGGCGCGCTATATTCACGCCAATTCGAACCGGGCGTCGGGGCCGTTTATCACGATCAGCTGCGCCTCGATCGAGCCGGACCGCGTCGAAGAGGTTCTGTTCGGCCGTGAAAGCAGCGAAAAGGGCATCGAGCCTGGCCTTTTGGAACAAGCGCACGGTGGTGTGGTGTTCTTTGACGAAGTCGCGGACATGCCAATGGGCACACAGTCGAAAATTCTGCGCGTATTGGTTGATCAGCAATTTCAAAGGGTTGGTGGGTCCGAAAAGGTGCGGGTCGACCTGCGGGTTATCTCGTCAACCAACCGCAGCCTCGAGGCCGAGATCAGCGCGGGTAATTTCCGCGAAGAACTGTATCATCGCCTGAATGTGGTGCCGATTGCCGTGCCCTCGCTTGAGGAACGCCGCGAAGATATTCCCGAACTTGCCGCGCATTTCATCGAAATGTTCCACCGCACCCAAGGCTTGCCGCTGCGCAAGATCTCGGGGGATGCGGCCGCGTTGATGCAGACGATGGTCTGGCCGGGCAATGTGCGCCAACTGCGCAATCTGATCGAACGGGTGCTGATCCTGCATGATGGGGACAAGCCGATCGAGGTGAAAGACCTGCCGCAGGAAACTGACAGCGGTAGCAAGGAAGAACGCGTTCTGCTGACCGGGGCGCTGGCCACGCTGCCGCTGCGCGAAGCGCGCGAAGTGTTCGAGCGCGAGTACCTGCTGACCCAGATCAACCGCTTTGGCGGCAATATCAGCCGCACGGCCAATTTCGTCGGGATGGAGCGCAGCGCGCTGCACCGCAAGCTGAAATCGCTGAACGTGGTGACCTCGAACAAATCTGGTGCCCGCGTGGCCCATGTGGAAAACGAGGACGCAGACGCCTGATCAAAGCGGTCAGTTCGGCGTCACAGCGCGATATCCGGTCTTGGTGCGCACGGCGCAGCTGTCCTCGGTCAGGGCAGGTACCTTGCCGGGAAGCGTTTCGGGGGCAGGGCCCTGGCAGATCGGCAGCTCGACCTGAGCATAACCCTTGTCGACCATGCACTGGGCCTCGTACCGCGCACGCAGGTCCTTGTTGGCGTCATAGACGACCACGTGACCGCCGAAGGTGGTATAGGTGGTTTCGCAATTCCCCTCGCTGTCGCAGGTCTGATGTGGGATGACATGTACCGGTGTGACGCGGGTCAGCTTGTTCACAGGCACCTCTTTCAGCGCTTTAACCTTACAGGCGGTTTCATCCGACTGAAGCCGCGCCAAAGAGGCCCCGTTCTTGTGATAGACGTCTACCGGGAAGCAGCCGGCGAGAAGAGCGAAGGCCAAGAGTGAATGAACACGCATGTGTTGGGTCCTTTCGTCTGATGAGCAAAAAGCTTGTTGTATGAAACGGCGTGTAGGGCTCTTTCCGGCGCTGCGCCGCGTTCAAATCAAGCGATATCATCGGGTTGTGTCCCCATGTCCTCAGTTTGAAGCCTTTTGGATCATTAATCAATTGACCCTCATCAGGGGGCATGCGATTCAGGGCTTCTGACACGAAAGGGAGTGTTGGCATGAAGGTCATCATTTGCGGTGCTGGTCAGGTCGGCTGGCAGATTGCGCGTCACCTGTCCGGGGAACGTAACGACGTGACGGTGGTGGACAACAACCCCGATCTGGTGCGCCGCGCGACCGATACGCTGGATGTGCAGGGGATCGCGGGGTTTGCCTCGTATCCGGACGTGCTGGACCGGGCAGGCGCCCGGGACGCGGATATGATCATCGCGGCGACATACTCGGACGAGGTGAACATGGTCACCTGTCAGGTCGCTCACTCGGTTTTTGCCATTCCGCGAAAAATCGCGCGTCTGCGCAGCCAAAGCTATCTGACAGCGATTTATTCGGATCTTTATCGCCGCGATCACCTGCCGATTGACGTGGTGATCAGCCCCGAACGCGAAGTGGCTGAGGCCGCGCTTCAGCGACTTGCCTCGCCGGCAGCTTTTGACACCGAAACCTTTCTGGGCGGACGCGCGCAGCTTTTGGGCATCACCATCGAGGAAGAATGCCCCGTGGTGAACACCCCCTTGCGGCAGCTAAACGAGCTGTTTCCGACCCTGCGGATCGTGGTGGTCGGCGTGCGGCGTGAAGGGACATTGTTCGCTCCCGAGCCCGGTGACCAGCTGTTCGTTGGGGACGAATGCTATGTCTTTGTCGTCAACGAGGACGTCCCGCGCACGATGGAGGTTTTCGGCAAGACCAGTAAAACCCAGGAACGTGTGGTGATCATCGGTGGCGGCAATGTCGGTCTGGCCGTGGCCAGCGCGCTCGAATCGCGAACGGATCGCCGTATCCGCGCCAAGGTTATCGAGAAAAAACGCCGGTTCGCGGAAATTGCGGCTGACGCGCTTGAGCGGACGATTGTGTTGCATGGCGACGGGCTGGACTCGGCGCTGCTGGCCGAGGCGAATATCAGCCGGGCCGACGCGATCCTGTGTGTGACCGACGACGACAAAACCAACATGCTGGCGGCGGTACGCGCGAAAACCGAAGGCTGCCCGATGGCCATCGCGCTGATCAATGATCCGACGCTGACCACGATGATGGGGCCGTTGGGGATTGATGCCTATATCAACCCGCGCGCGACCACCGTCTCCTCGATCCTGCGGCATATCCGGCATGGCCGGGTGCGGGGCGTGTATTCGATCGGGGATGCCGAGGCCGAGATGATCGAGGCCGAGGTCCTGTCGACCTCGCCCATTGCGGGCCAAAGGGTGCGCGACATCGATTTCCCCGAGGGCGTGTTGGTCGGCGGTATCCTGAAAGGCGACCGCGTGGTCAAACCCGGCAGCGATACCCGCGTGGACGAAGGTGACGTGATCTGCCTGTTCTCGATGGCCTCAGACGTTCCCGAGGTCGAGCGGCTGCTGCAAGTTTCGATTGACTTCTTTTAAGCCATGTTGGGCCAGCTGCGAGATCAACCGCTGTTTCTGCTGCTGATGGCCATCGGCGCACTGTCGATGTTTTTGCCTGCCGCTCATGCTCTGGCGGTCCAGAATTTCTTTGAGGCGCGGACCTTCTTTTATTCGGGAACGCTGTTCCTGTTGATCGTTGCACTGGTCACGCTGGCCATGTGGGGACGGGTGCGCAAACGTGGTTCAATGGGGGATCTGCTGGCGCTGTTCGCCTGTTTCGTGGTCCTGCCGGCAATGTTGGCGGTGCCTTTATACGAAACGATCCGTACCACAAGTTTCCTGAACGCCTATGTCGAGATGGTGTCCAGCCTCACCACCACCGGGGCCAGTCTGTTTGATGCGGACCGGCTTAGCACCACGCAGCACCTGTGGCGCGCGCAGGTCGGTTGGCTGGGTGGGTTGCTGATGTGGATCGCGGCGGCTGCGATCCTTGCGCCTTTGAACCTTGGCGGTTTCGAGGTGACGGCCTCGGCCGAACCGGGGCGGGGCGAGGGCACAGAGAGGGGTCTGGATACCACCGATCCCCAGCGGCGCATCCTGAAAATCTCGGGGCAGCTGATCCCGATCTATGGCGGGCTGACGCTGGCGCTGTGGATCATGATGGTCATCAGCGGAGACCGCCCTCTGGTTGCGTTGTGCCATGCAATGTCCGTGATGGCGACCAGTGGCATTTCCCCGATCGATGGCGCGCAGAGCGCAAGCTCTGGCATCCCCGGAGAGGTTGTGATGGCGCTGTTCATGCTGTTTGCCCTGTCACGACTGACCTTTTCCAGTGACACGATCACCACGGCGCGTCGCGGTATCCACACTGACCCCGAATTTCGTCTGGGCATGGTGGTCGTGATCACCGTTCCGGCTTTGCTGTTCCTGCGTCACTGGTGGGGCGCCGAGGCGGTGGATGGCACCCAGGCTGGCGGGGTCATGATCGCCTTGCGGGCTTTGTGGGGCAGTATTTTTACCGCGCTGTCCTTCCTGACGACCACCGGGTTTGTCAGCGCCGAATGGGAAACGGCGCAGCTGTGGTCGGGCATGTCCACACCGGGGCTGATTTTCCTTGGCCTGTCGCTGGTCGGCGGCGGGGTGGCCACCACCGCGGGCGGGGTCAAGCTGCTGCGGGTCTGGGCGCTGTATCTCAATGGTCTGCGCGAGATGGACCGGCTTGTGCATCCGTCCTCGGTTGGGCGCAGCACGGGGATGTCGCGCCGGATTCGTAAGAAGGGGGCTTATATCGCGTGGATCTTCTTCATGCTTTTTGCGCTGTCACTGTCCGGGTTCACCGTGATTTTTGCCGCGCTTGGGCTAAGCTTCGAGGACGCGATTGTCCTTTCCATCTCGGCTTTGTCGACCACAGGGCCGCTTATCACTATCGCACCAGAGAACAGTCTGGGCCTGCTGGAACTGGCCAGTACGGCCAAGCTGGCCTTCTGCGCGGCGATGATTCTGGGACGGCTTGAAATGCTGGCAATCATTGCCCTTCTGACAAGCGATGTATGGCGTAGCTGACGGCGCCAATCACTTTGCACGCGAACAATTTAACTTTTGGGCTAGAATCTCGGTAGTTGCCGCGACATACTCGGGCCCAGAAAACTAGGGTCGGTCCGCGACTCTTCGCAAGAACAAAGGTTTATTTCATGGCTTCCGATAAGCAAAACTTGCAGGACGCGTTTCTAAATCACACGCGGAAGACCAAAATTCCGGTCACCATTTTCCTGATCAACGGTGTCAAATTGCAGGGCGTAATTACCTGGTTTGATAATTTTTGTGTGTTGCTGCGCCGCGATGGTCAGTCCCAGTTGGTCTATAAGCATGCGATCTCGACAATTATGCCGTCGCAGCCGATCAACTTGTATGACGGTGACGACGCCAATTGATGACGCATGACAAGGAAGCAACCCGCGCCTGGGTTCTGCATCCTGACATCAAATCCGAACGTGAACGGCGCGATCCGGCTTTTGCGCTGGACGAGGCCGTTTCGCTGGCTGCAGCGCTCCCTGACCTTGAGGTCGTGGGGGCTGAAACCGTTCGTGTGCAACGGCCTCAGCCGGGGTTGTTCTTTGGATCGGGCAAGATCGAGGAACTGAAAGCCAAGCTGAAAGCAGCCGAAGTCGAACTGGTTCTGATCGATGGCCCGGTCACACCCGTGCAGCAGCGGAATCTGGAAAAAGAGTGGAAGGTAAAACTCTTGGACCGGACCGGTTTGATCCTTGAGATTTTCAGCGACCGCGCCCGCACCCGCGAAGGTGTGTTGCAAGTGGAAATGGCCGCGCTGTCCTATCAACGGACCCGGCTGGTCCGCGCATGGACACACCTGGAACGTCAGCGGGGCGGTTTGGGCTTTGTCGGCGGTCCCGGTGAAACTCAGATCGAGGCCGACCGCCGCGCCATTGACGAACAACTGACCCGCCTGCGTCGGCAACTGGCCAAAGTGGTGAAAACCCGCGAGCTGCACCGCGCCTCGCGCGCGAAGGTGCCGTTTCCGATCGTCGCGCTTGTTGGGTATACTAATGCCGGAAAATCTACGCTTTTCAATCGCTTGACGGGCGCTGATGTGATGGCCAAGGACATGTTGTTCGCTACGCTGGACCCCACGATGCGACGGGTCGAGCTGCCTGATGGTGGCCCCGAGGTGATCCTGTCCGATACGGTGGGATTCATCAGCGATCTGCCGACCGAACTGGTTGCCGCGTTCCGTGCAACGCTGGAAGAGGTGCTGTCAGCCAACCTGATCCTGCATGTGCGTGACATCTCGCATCCGGAAACGGAAAATCAGGCGCGTGATGTCCATGAGATCATGGAGTCACTGGGCGTGCCCGAGGGTGTTCCGGTGCTGGAGCTGTGGAACAAGATCGACAATTTGGATGATGATGCCCGCGCCGCGCATCTGGCCCGCGCCGCGCGCGAGGACGATATCTTTGCCATCTCGGCGATCACCGGCGAGGGGCTGCCCGACCTGATGGAGCGCATCACCCGCGCACTTGAATCCGAACACCATATCAGCGAATTCCATCTGACCTTCGCTGAAGGGCGTAAGCGCGCGTGGCTGTTCCAGCAAGACGTGGTCGAGTCCGAAACTCAGGACGAAACCGGCTTTAACCTGACGGTTCGCTGGACTAATCGTCAGGAAAAACGATTTCGAGACATATAATTAGGCGGCAATCTTGATGTAGTGCATCAAGGCGATGGCCGCAGTAGCGTCACCCCGACCGAGGCTGCTCGGGCCAGGTCTGCGTCCAGTGACATGGGGATATACTCTCCCCGCCGCCACAGCTCGCCCAGATCGTCATAGTGGCGCGACAGGAAGTGACCGGACTGGCCGGTGGCCGTTATAAAGACCGAGCTGTCGGGGTCCGCAAAATCGTACACCCCTCGGTATCCCGCCCCGTGTGAGTTCTGAAAGGGAGCGTTGCCCTTGCCACTGGTTTTACCGCGGTTAAGCGTGTGATCCCCGCCGCTTGTGGACTGGCGAATGTTAACGAAAAAGCGCAACAGCGGCACCTCGCCCAGGATCGGGTGGTCATGGGTGGCCTGATGCGCGTCGCCCCAGCGCAGCGATTCCAGTTGCGTTCCGTATTCTTCCTCGATCCACAGGATGGCGTCATCCAGTGCCAGGCGCGCCTGGTCCGAGCATGTCTCGATTGGTGCCGACTGCAGCACATCACACCAGACCGAGGCACCGTTCACATCTTTGAAGACCCTCTCGATGAACAGGGGCTCGACATGCGTGAATTCCTTGGTCAAGGGGCCCAGTTCATCTTGGATCAGGCGGGTTTGCAGGGCGCGGACCCAGGCCGAGTAGATCAGCGGTTCGGGGGCGTGCTCGTACATCTCGCCGTTCCATTCGGCCAGCAAGGACAAGGCGCGTTGACGCTGGCGTTCGGGCGTACCGTCTGGGGCGGCCTCTCCGGTGAACCACAGATCGGCAGCGATCAAGGGCAGAATGGTGCGGGCCGCGGGGCTGACCGTGTCCAGCTGAGCTTCGATAAAGCTGTCGCGGGTGTGGACCTGACGCGATTGCATCAGCCGCTGCCAGCGTTGAACACGCTGCGTATCGCCCCAGTCAAAGCTAACATGCAGCGGAAAGGGACGGTCGACGCTTTTGTTGTTGGTATTCCCGACGATTCCGCCAAGAGGCTGCAGAAACTCAGGGTTGGCAGCATAAGCACTGTGGCCTTGCCAGCGGTTTTCCTGAATCCATCCGGGCGTTGGCATGCGCCCCTGGCTTTGGTGGCGCGAGGACCGGCGCGGCATCGCACCCACGGTTTTCAGCGCAATCTGGTCGTGATCCACCATGGTGACGTTCTGCGAGGGCGCCACATAGGGGCGCAGCGCAGACAAGGCCTGTTGCACCGATTTGGCATACATCAGCCCGATCCCGGCGCTGAGCGTGGTGTCATTGGGCGCAAACGCAGTCCAGGCGATACTGGCCACGTGACCGGGCGGGGTGATCGTGCCCAGATTGGCGTGACTGGCGGGCAGGACGGGGCCGTTATCTGTCCAGCGCAAGGTAACGGTGACCGGTTCGGCGTCCTTGATCTGGATGATGGATTTGCGGGTGCGGAAGGCTTTGAAACCGTCAGGTGTCTGGTATTGCTCGGGGTTTTCCGGGTTCAGACGTTCGATATACACGTCCAGATCATCCATGTAGGACGACGTAACGCCCCAGCCCAGATCCTCGGAGCGGCCAGACTGAACCGAAGGAATACCGGGGATAGTGGCGCCGATAACACCCCCGTCCTGCAGCTGCAGGCGAGCCAGATACCAGATGGTCGGGGCGCTGAATCCCAAATGGGGATCGTTGGCAAGCAAGGTCCCGCCCGCCGCAGAACGGTGCTTGGCTGCGGCCCATGCATTCGAGGCACCGGCAAGTTCTTTGCTGGGAAACGGGGACAGGGGGTCAGTGATCCGTTGGCCTTCTGCAAAGCGCGGCAGAGGCGTGTCGAACAGGCTGGCATACGAGGCCAGCGCGGCCACCCCGCTGCCCGGCGCATCGGGCAGGATGTCAGACAGGCGATCATTGTCAGGCAACAACAAAGAGGTTCGCGCGCGCAGCACCTCGGTTTCCAGCTGGCCGGACAATTGCACGGACATCAACTTGACGATGGCCAGCGAATCCGCCGGGGTCCACGGGGCAATCGGCGCGTTGAACAGGAACATCTCGGGCGCGCCGCGCCCCAGCGCGTCGCGGTTGATCTCGTTGATGCGGGCGTTCACCCCGGCCGCATAGGCTGTTAACGCCGTCTGAGTGCGTGCGTCCTGCACCGCGACCGAGCGTTGCGCCGCTGTGTAAAGGTCAAACCGGCGCAGAAGTTTGTCGATTTCCAGCGTGCGGATGCCAAAGACCTCGGACAGGCGGCCCTGCACAGTGCGGCGCATCACCGTCATCTGCCACAACCGATCCTGCGCATGGGCATAACCCAGCCCATAGAACACGTCCGCATCTGTGGCCGCAAATATATGAGGCACGTTTGCGTTGTCGCGCACAATCTCGATCGGGGCGGAAATGCCCTTAACTTCCAGTGACTTGGTGTAGTCCGGCAAAGACCGAGAGGCTAGATAATAGACCACCAGGATCGCCAGCACGAGCAGGACGATCAACGCTCCGGACAGTCGAAACAGCCATTTGATGAATATCGCCATGCGCCGTGAGTCCCCGTTCGCTCTTGCCTTTGTTCCGTTAGCTAGCCACAAACTTGGATGAATACAAATGCTAGCGGAGTGAGACATGGCAAAAGTGGCGTTCCTGGGCCTTGGGGTGATGGGCTATCCGATGGCCGGTCACCTGGTGAAAGCAGGGCACGAGGTGGTGGTCTATAACCGCACCGCAGCCAAGGCCGAAGCCTGGGTGGCCGAACATGGTGGCGCGATGGCACTAACCCCGCGCGAGGCAGCGCAGGGATGTGATTTCGTGATGGCATGCGTGGGCAATGATGATGATTTGCGCTCGGTTTGCGTGGGGGACGACGGGGCCTTTGCCGGGATGTCTGACGGGGCGATTTTTGTCGATCACACCACCGTATCGGCGGCTGTTACACGCGAATTGGCCGGGCAAGGCTTGGCTTTCGTTGATGCGCCCGTATCGGGTGGGCAGGCGGGCGCTGAAAATGGCCAGCTTGTGGTGATGTGCGGCGGCGATCAGGCGGCCTATGACGCGGCCGAGCCGGTTATCAACGCCTATGCCAAGATGTGCAAACGTCTGGGTGACAGCGGTATGGGCCAGATGTGCAAAATGGTGAACCAGATTTGCATCGCCGGTCTGGTGCAGGGCCTGTCCGAGGGGCTCCATTTCGCCGAAAAGGCCGGTCTGGACGGGCGCGCCGTGGTCGAGGTGATCGGCGGCGGCGCTGCGGGCAGCTGGCAGATGGTGAACCGCTATGAAACCATGCTGGATGACGAATTTGAGCACGGTTTCGCCGTGGACTGGATGCGCAAGGATCTTGGGATCTGCCTGTCGACCGCCGACGAGATCCAGGCCAGCCTACCTGTCACGGCGCTGGTGGACCAGTTCTACAAGGATGTGCAGAAACTGGGCGGCGGGCGTTGGGATACTTCCAGCCTGCTCAGACGGCTGCGCGCGCTGGACTAACGGGCGGGGGCTGTGCCCCCGACCATGCGTCAGGTCGCGACGTACCAATCCTTGCGGTGATTGATTGCGATGGTGGTGTTCACGATGAATGCCCCCAGAAGCGAATACAGCACCGCGGGAAGGTCGATCACGAAAAGGGCCAGGGCAAACACACCCACATCGAACAGCAACTGGGTATAGCCCGCCCGAAACCCTGTCTTGTCCTGCAAATAAACAGCCAGGATACCCACGCCGCCTAAACTGGCACCGTGCCGGAACAACGCCAGCAGCGCAGCCCCTGACATGAGGCCAAAGAGGATCGCGCCGAAGGCGGTGTTCAGATGCTGAATTTCAAACAGGTTTGGCATGAACTGTGAAATCACCGACAAAAGCCCAACCGCTATGAAGGTTTTCACGGTAAAGCGCACGCCCATGCGCCGGAACGCCAACCAGTAGAAGGGCAGGTTCACGACAAAGAAGACTTCTCCGAAGCTAAAGCCGGTCATGTAGGACAAAAGCACCGCCAGCCCTGCCGTCTGCCCGGTCACAAGGCCCATATGGGTCAGCAGTACCATCGCGGCGGCGGCCATGGTGCTGCCGAACATCAACCCATGCGCATCGGCCAAAAGGGTGTGTTTGCGCGGTGGCGTTTCGTCTTGGGGCAGTGTGTCGCTCATTGTTAAAATCCCCATTGAGGGTTGCGAAGATCCAGCTGGCGCATTCTGAGCATGACCACGAAGGCCGCGCCGCTGGTCGCAAGGACGCCGATTGTCAACGGCAGGGGTGTGCCATCAAAGCTCAACCCAACCGGGACGGCCAGCGCCACGGCAATCACCGTGGCCAGCGCACCCGAGATACTGGCGGCAAAGCCCGCGATATGGCCCATCGGCTCCATCGTGATGGCGTTCAGGTTGCCCAGCGTCAGGCCGACCATGAAGAAGACCGTGGTCAGCCAGGCCAGAAAGATAAAGAACATGGCGCCTCCGAACAGGCCGGACAGCCAGGCCAGCGTAATCAGCACGGACAGAACGGCCTGAGCGCCAAAGGCGAAGGTGGCAAGGTTTCGCATTCCCAGACGCACCACCAGCGCGGCGTTCAGAAGATTGCCGCTTGCCGCCAGCAGCGCCATGCCCGCGAACCAATAGGGGAAGGTTTGGGTGCGTCCGAAAACTTCAGAGAAGATGGGCTGGATCAGGGTGATCGCCATGAAAAGCATCGCATATGCAAGGGTTTGCGCCAGGATTGAGATGCGAACACGCGGATGGATGAACATTTCGGTCATTGCGGCCCACATCAGCGCGGGCCTAAGTGAGCGGCGATTCTCAGGGGGCAGCGATTCAGGTTGGCGGATGGCCAACCAGGCTGCTGCAAGGCCTCCGAACAGGATGAAAACCAGAAAGATCGAACGCCAACCGGCAAGTCCGATGATGATCGATCCCAGCAGCGGGGCCACGGCCGGGAACAGGGTGAAAACCATCATCACGAAAGACATGATACGGGCCATTTCGCGCCCGGCATATAGGTCGCGGATAATGGCCAGCCCAACGACGCGCGGAGCAGCGGCGCCAAGGCCTCCGATCACGCGGGCCATCAGCAAAAGCTCTAGCCCTTGGGCGAAATAGGCCAGTGCGGCCCCAAGAATGTAAAGGCCCGCGCCCGCCAGGATCACCGGCTTGCGTCCGAACCGGTCAGACAGCGGCCCGGAAAACAACGTACCCACGCCCATGCCCAACACAAAGCTGGTCAGGATCAACTGGGCGCGGTTGACGTCATCCGGGCTTAGTTCGGCCGCAATGGCGGGCAGGGCGGGCAGCATGGAATCGATGGAAAAGGCAATCGTCGCGAAGAGCATTGCGATAAGGGCAATGAACTCGACACGAGACAGCGCGGGGCGCGTAGTCATGGCAGTTGTCCTGGGTTGTTCCAGCCCGCGCTAACATGTTTTGCGCGGGCGGGCCAGATGTTGAGACTACGGTAGCGTGAAAAGTTAACGAATTAACGACGTCGCCTGCGTCGTCCGCCTGTTCCTTCGGCTTTGACGTTAAAGCTGACTGTGGGCAATGCGACGACCTGGGCCAGTTCGGGGAAGGGTTCGGTCGCGTGGGGGATGGCGTTGGCGGCGACGAAATGTTCTTGGAAACGCGGTTCGATCGCGGTTTCGATCTTGGTGATCTGGTGGACGGTCTGTTCAATCTCGGCCCGCGCGGCGATGTTGCACAGAGCGATCCGCGCGCCGGTTCCGGCGGCGTTGCCCGCGCTTTGGACCTTGTCCAGCGGCACGTCGGGGATCATGCCCAGCACCATCGCGTGTTTGGGGCTGATATGCGCGCCGAATGCGCCGGCCAGCACCACCCGATCCACCTTGTCGACGCCCATTTCGTCCATCAGCAAACGCGCCCCGGCATAGAGCGCGGATTTGGCCAGCTGAATGGCGCGGATGTCGCCCTGGGTGACGGTGATCAGAGGGCCGCCGTCCGCCGTGCCGTCCCAGATGACATAGGCATGAGTGCGGCCCTCGGGGATACTGCGGGCAGTGCCGGTTTGTTCAGCCGAGCCGATCAGTCCCGAGGGATCCAACAGCCCTGCGATGCGCATTTCGGCGACGGCCTCGATGATGCCGGACCCGCAAATGCCGCTGATCCCGGTCGCGGCGGCGGCTTCGGCAAAGCTCGGATCGTCCGACCACATGTCCACGCCGATGATGCGGAAACGCGGCTCTTTGGTGGTGGGATCAATCTCGATCCGTTCGATTGCGCCGGGGGCCGCGCGCTGACCGCTGCTGATCTGTGCGCCCTCGAATGCCGGGCCGGTGGGGGACGAGCACGCCAGCACCCGTTCCGTATTGCCCAGCAGGATTTCCGCATTGGTGCCCACATCAACTATCAGTGCCAGGTCTTTGGACTTGTTCGGTTCTTCGGACAGCGCAACCGCGGCGGCATCGGCGCCCACATGGCCCGCGATACAGGGCAGAACATAGACCTGCGCGCGTGGGTTCAGCGCGGTCAGGTCCAACTGCGCGGCGGGCAAGGACAGGCTGTCGGAGGAAGCCAGCGCAAAGGGCGCCTGGCCCAGCTCGACCGGATCAATGCCCAGCAGCAGGTGGTGCATGACGGGATTGCAGACAAAGGTGGCCTCGACCAGCAGGGCCGGGTCAATCTGAGCCTCAGAGCACAAAGACGCGGCCAGATCGTTCAAAGCAGTGCGCACGGCCGAAGTCATCTCGGCATCGCCGCCGGGGTTCATCATGGCATAGGACACGCGGCTCATCAGGTCCTCGCCAAAGCGGATCTGCGGGTTCATCAGGCCGGACGAGGCAATCACCTCGCCGGTTTGCAGATCGCACAGATGCGCGGCGATGGTGGTCGAGCCCAGATCAATCGCCAGCCCGTACAGGCCGCTGTCATGCAGGCCGGGCCAGACTTCGATCAAACGCGGCGCGGTACCGGTGTGATCATGGTGCAGAGCGACGGTGACTTGCCATTTGCCCTTGCGCAGGGTGGGTTGCAGCTTGGCCAGGATCGACAGGTCGGCGCGCAGGTCCGCGATGTTCCATTGATCCCGCAGCGCGGCCTTCAGACGTTCGAAATCGCCGGTGGGGACGTGCATGTCAGGCTCGGCCACCTCGATGAAATAGAGCCGCGTGGCCGGGTCCATGGTGATCGCGCGGGCGCTGGCGGCCTTGCGGATAACCTGTTTGTGGACTTGGGATTCGGGCGGCACGTCGATCACGATGTCGCCCTGAACAGTGGCCTGACAACCCAGACGGCGACCCTTGGGCAGGCCTCGTTTGTCGTCATAGCGCTGCTCTACTGCGTTCCATTCGGACAAGGCGTTTTCCTGCACCGTGACGCCGTGTTTGGGGAACTCGCCGTAAGAGGGCGTGATCTGGCATTTCGAGCAGATGCCCCGCCCGCCGCAAACAGAATCCAGATCCACGCCCAATTGCCGGGCTGCTGTCAGAACAGGGGTGCCCACCGGAAAACGGCCTCGTTTGCCAGAGGGGGTAAAGATCACAAGTGGGTCGGACATGGTTCAGGCCTTGGGTGTTCGCGTTGCGGCGGATCATAGGGCCTTGGCGGGCGAAGGAAAGCCGGGAAACGGCATTTGATGCGCACGGCGCGTCATCATTCGTGTCGGCGCCGGAGGGAAGGGTGGAGCCTCCGGCGGGAGTATTTGGGGAGCAAAGAAGGCGGTCAGCGAAATCCGCGGGTGTGAAAGATGAAGCCCAGAGTGTTGAGCAGGATTTGGGCGGCAAGGATAGCGGTGGAGCCGGTGGGATCGTAATCGGGGGCGACCTCGACCAGATCGATGCCGACGATGTCGTGTTTTTGGGCGACCTGTTGCAGTAATTCTAGGATTTCGTAGTAGAGGAAGCCGCCATGGCTGGGCGTACCTGTGCCCGGCGCGATCGAGGGGCAGAAGGCGTCGATATCGAGGGTGATGTAAACCGGTGTTTTGGCGGGGATGCGCGCGGCCAGGCCTTCTGGGCCCAGTTTACGGGCCTGGCGCACCGACAGGATGTCCGAGCCCATGTTGCGCGCGTCCTCGTACCCCTCGCGGGCGGTAGAGGAGACATTGCGGATGCCGACCTGCGTAAGGCCGGTAACGTAGGGCTGTTCAGCGGCGCGGCGCATCGGGTTGCCGTGGCCATGGCGGACGCCGTGGCGTTCGTCCACGAAATCAAGGTGGGCGTCGATCTGCAGGACATGAAAATCGCCCTGATCGTCAAAGGCGCGGATGCAGGGGATGTTGACCGAGTGATCGCCGCCGATGGTGACGGGCAGGGCGCCGGCCTTCAGCGCGGCGCGCACGGCGGTTTCAATATTGGCGTGGCTGGCCTCGGTGTCCGTATGGACGATGTCCGCGTCGCCCATGTCCACGATCCGCACCGAGCCGGGCAGATAGGTGGCGTCATCCTCGTGATCATAAGCGCCCGCGTGGCCAAAGCTGAACAGGGTCGATGCCTCGCGCACCGCGCGTGGGCCGAACCGCGCGCCCGAGCGCCATTGCGTACCGAAATCATAGGGCGCGCCGATGATGGCCACGTCAGCCTCCAACTGATCCCAGTCAGGCTGATTTGGGCGCTTGCCGAAGGTTGCGATGCCAACAAAGGGCAGATCCAGCCTGCCGCTCTCGTATCCGTGTGCCATGGTCTCTCCTGCTTGTGGGACCACAATGTCGGTCGTGGCGGCTGACGACAAGAACCTCGTGCGGCATAAACCGGGCAGGAAACGTCAGTTGGGGCTTTTCTTTCTGCTGCAGTCATGAGATAGGGACGTGCCAACACCGATCCCCATTTTTCCGGAGTCCCAAATGGAAATTCGTGAGGCCCTAACCTTCGATGATGTTCTTCTGGTTCCTGCCGCGTCAAGCGTTCTGCCGTCGACTGCGGACACACGCACGCGCGTGACGAACTCGATCGCACTGAATATCCCGCTGCTCAGCTCGGCGATGGATACGGTGACCGAAGCGCGCATGGCGATTGCAATGGCTCAGGCCGGCGGCATGGGCGTGATCCATAAGAACCTGAACGTGGACGAACAATCCCGAGAGGTCCGCCGGGTCAAGCGTTTCGAATCCGGTATCGTCTATAACCCTGTTACGCTGCGGGTGGATCAGACCCTGGCCGACGCCAAGGCCCTGGTCGAGCGCTACAACTTCACCGGTTTCCCGGTTGTTGATGACAAGGGGCTGGTCGTTGGTATTTTGACCAATCGTGACATGCGCTTTGCAAGCTCGGACGACATGCCCGTTTCGGAAATGATGACCAGCAATGATCTGGCCATGCTGGCCGAACCGGCGGATCTGGACGAGGCCAAGAGCCTGATGAAATCGCGCCGTATCGAGAAGCTGCTGGTCCATGATGGCCAGGGCAAGCTGACCGGGCTGCTGACGCTGAAAGACACCGAAATGGCCGTTCTGAACCCCACGGCCTGTAAGGACCAGCTGGGCCGCCTGCGTGTGGCTGCGGCAACCGGTGTGGGTGCTGCGGGCTTTGAACGCTCTGAGGCGCTGGTGGATGCCGGTGTGGATATTCTGGTGGTGGACACCGCGCATGGCCATTCCGAGGGTGTGCTGGAGGCCGTTAGCCGTGCCAAGAACCTGTCCAACGAGGTGCAGGTGATTGCAGGTAACGTCGCCACTGGCGAGGCAACCAAGGCGCTGATCGACGCAGGTGCGGATGCTGTGAAGGTCGGAATCGGGCCGGGCTCGATCTGTACCACGCGGATGGTGGCCGGCGTTGGCGTGCCCCAGCTGACCGCGATCATGGATTGTTCCGCTGCGGCGGGTGACACCCCGGTGATCGCTGACGGCGGCATCAAGTTCTCGGGCGATTTTGCCA
This sequence comes from Thalassovita sp., assembly GCF_965218685.1. GTDB lineage: Bacteria > Pseudomonadota > Alphaproteobacteria > Rhodobacterales > Rhodobacteraceae > Thalassobius. The sequence goes on from NZ_OZ244657.1 coordinate 2,473,257, forward strand.
AGGCGATCGCGGCCGGCGCGTCCTGCGCCATGGTCGGTTCGATGATTGCGGGCACCGATGAAAGCCCGGGCGAGGTGATCCTGTATCAGGGCCGCTCGTTCAAGTCCTATCGCGGCATGGGCTCGTTGGGCGCCATGGCACGCGGTTCGGCCGACCGTTATTTCCAGAAGGACGCGGCCAGCGACAAGCTGGTGCCCGAAGGGATCGAAGGCCAGGTGCCCTATAAAGGCTCGGCTGGCGCCGTGATTCACCAGTTGGTGGGCGGTCTGCGTGCGGCCATGGGCTATACCGGGAATGCCACCGTGGAAGAAATGCGCAAGAACAGCAATTTCGTCAAAATCACGGGCGCGGGTCTGAAGGAAAGCCATGTGCATGACGTTCAGATCACCCGCGAAAGCCCGAACTACCGGATCGGCTGATCTGGTATGACCCCTGCGGCACGAGTTCAGGCAGCGGCCGAGTTGCTTGACCAGATTCTGGACGGCACCCCGGCCGAGAAGGCTCTGACCGGCTGGGCGCGGCGCTCGCGTTTTGCCGGATCCAAGGATCGTGCCGCGATCCGGGATCATGTCTTCGATGCGCTGCGCAACCTACGCTCTTACGGGGCCTTGGGGGGGGCGCGCACCGGACGCGGATTGATGATCGGAGCCTTGCGGGCCGCGGGGCAGGACCCGGCCGAGCTTTTTACCGGTCAGGGCCATGCGCCCTCACCTTTGACCGGGGACGAGCTGATCCCGCGCGCGCCTTCAAGCGCTGAGGCGATGAACCTGCCCGACTGGCTGATCCCGGTCTTTCAGGACAGCTTGGGCGACCGGGCGGAACAGGTTGCACAGACGCTGCAAAGCCGCGCGCCGGTGATGCTGCGGGTGAACACGCGCAAGGGAACGCGCGATCAGGCCATCGCGGCGCTGGCGGGCGACAGTATCACGGCCGAACCTGCGCAGATCTCGGACACCGCGCTGATCGTCACTGAAGGCATGCGCAAGGTAAACAATTCGCAGGCTTACGCCTCGGGTCTGGTCGAGCTGCAGGATGGCGGTTCTCAGGCGCTAGTTGATCGGATTGCCGTGCAAGACGGCCAAAACGTGCTGGATTACTGCGCGGGCGGCGGTGGGAAAACCCTGGCGATTGCAGGCCGGATCCAAGGCAAGTTTTACGCTCATGACGCGAATCCCCGGCGCCTGAAGGATTTACCAGAACGCGCATGTCGGGCAAGTGTGTCCGTGCAGGTTGTCGAGGCTGCACAACTGAGCGAACACGCCCCCTTTGACCTTGTCCTGTGCGATGTGCCCTGTTCAGGAAGCGGATCATGGCGTCGCTCGCCCGAAGCGAAATGGGCACTAAGCCTGGATGCCCTGAATGAACTGAACGCCATTCAGAGTGATATACTTGATAAAACGCATGGCCTTGTGGGGCAAAGTGGATCCTTGGTCTATGCCACCTGTTCGGTTCTTAAGGCCGAGAACCAGAACCGTATCAATGCGTTTTTGGCCAGCCATCCGGATTGGCGCTGTGAGTGGCAGGAAAATTGGCTGCCCGGGCCGGAAAACGACGGTTTTTTCGCAGCATGCTTGACCCGATTTGCTGAATAATTCTACCCTGAAGGGAATTGTTTCCAATTAAGGGTGAATTAACCGTTGCGCGCCGAGACTGTAGCGACGGGGAATCAGCAAATGGCAAGTTGAATGGACGTTTCGGCACCGGCCGCTCCGGGTTTGGGCGGGCAGATCAATGCACGGCATATTTTGGTACTTTTGGCGTTTGCTGCGCTTTGTGCCGTTGCGTCCACGCAGGTGGGTTCTGGCCTTGGCGGACAGGCTCTGCTGGCTTTGGCGGCTGGATTGTGTACGGCCGGCGTCGCGATTGGTGCCGTTTACTTGCACGGCCTCTATCTGGCGGGGCTGAAGCGACGAGTGATCAGTACCTACCTGGCCAATGATCATAGCTATTGCTTCATTGCTGACGATATTGGACGCATCACCTTTGCCAACGCGGCGGCGCAAAAGGCTTTGCCGACCGAAATCGGTCAAACCCTTGCCTTTGCTCTTAAGGATCTGATGGGAAACCCCGGAACGCTGCTGACGCGCATGCAAATCCGCACCGTTGAAACGGGCGGCGCCGATGAAGACGTGACAACGCGGCGCGGACATCTGCGGCTGAAGGCGACGGCCCTGGGCGAGAACGAAATTGCCTGGAGGATTGAGGAAACGCGCGATGCACCCATTCGCGCCGGGCGCGGCCCCAGTCTGCCGACGGTTACAATTGGGCGCCGGAACGCCATTTTGTCCATGAACGAATCCGCCCGACATTTTGTCGGTGACCGGGCTCGCTCGTTGATGGATATTTTCCCCGAGGGTGTCCCCGAACATGGTCAGATCAGCGTGGCCCGTAACGGGGAAAATTGCATCCTTGCGCGGTAGCTGAAACCGCCACAAACCCCGGCCGACGAGAATTTGTGTTTCTGCCCGTCAGCCTGCGGGATGCGCCTGACAAATCGGAATGGTCGGCCTTTGACCGTCTTCCGGTTGCGGTGCTGCGGCTTGAGGATGATGGAGAAATAGCTCAATCCAACCGGCTGGCCCGCGAGCTGCTGCACCTTGAGACGACCGATGGGAACACCCTGCAGGGGGTGCTTGAAGGGCTGGGGCGGCCGATCAGCGACTGGCTTGCCGATGCCGCGCTTGGGAAATATTTGAATAAATCAGAATTTTTGCGCCTTAAAAGCGCCGAGGTCGAGGTGTTCTTGCAGGTCTCGCTTGGCCGCATTTCCACACCTGGGGGGGAACATGTTCTGGTGGCGGTCCTGCATGACGCGACCGAGCTCAAAAGTCTTGAAGCGCAGTTTGTTCAGAGCCAGAAAATGCAGGCGATTGGCCAGCTGGCTGGTGGGGTCGCTCATGATTTCAATAACCTTCTGACGGCGATATCCGGGCATTGTGACTTGCTGCTGCTCCGGCACGATCAAGAGGACAACGATTACTCCGACCTTGTTCAGATTTCGCAAAACGCCAACCGGGCGGCTGCGCTGGTCGGCCAATTGTTGGCGTTTTCACGTAAGCAGACCTTGCGCCCGGAAGTGTTGGACTTACGAGACACTCTTGCCGACCTGACGCATCTCCTTAATCGGTTGGTCAGCGAGAAGGTGACGCTTACGCTAAGTCACGATCCGATTCTTATGCCAGTGCGGGCGGATAAACGGCAGCTTGAACAGGTCTTGATGAACCTTGTCGTAAACGCGCGCGATGCAATGCCCGATGGGGGTGAAATTCGCATCGAAACGCGCGGGCAAACCCTTGAAAAAGAACTTCGACGTGACCGCGCCACCGTGCCGCCAGGCGATTATGTCAGCGTTCGGGTGTCGGATCAGGGCTGCGGCATTCCAAAGGACAAGCTGCAAAAAGTGTTCGAGCCGTTTTATACCACCAAACGCACAGGGGAAGGGACGGGGCTTGGCTTGTCGACGGCCTATGGCATCATCAAACAAAGTGGCGGTTTCATTTTCATTGACAGCGTCGTCGGCGAGGGCGCCGTTTTCACCATTTTGCTGCCTTCGCATCGCGCCATGCAACCCAAGACAATCGAACCTGTCGCTGAGACAGTTCAAAAGCCGGGGATCGAGCGTGACGAAGGCGTTGTACTTCTTGTCGAGGATGAGGCGCCTGTTCGAGCCTTTGCCTCTCAGGCTCTGAAATTGCGCGGATACACCGTGATCGAGGCCGGAACCGGCGAAGAGGCAATAGAGTTGCTTAACGACGATGGTTTGCATGTCGATCTGTTCGTAAGCGATGTGATCATGCCCGGCATGGATGGGCCAACCTGGGTCAGACAGGCCAGAGAAGCACGGCCAGATACGCGAGTTATCTTCGTTTCCGGCTATGCAGAAGATGCTCTGGATGATAGCGCAGAACCCGTAAAAAATTCGGTTTTCTTGCCCAAGCCGTTCTCATTGAATGATTTATTGGAAACAGTTCAAGGCCAGATGTCATGACAGTCTGGCGGCTTTTTCCCAAAGCTCGAATTCTTCGGGGCGCTTTCTGCGCAGGCGGCGCTCGACGTTGGCCGACAAGGTAAGATCCATCTGAGGGGAAACATTTACCCGTCCCAAAGTAATTTTTTCGCCTAGACGGTCTTCCAGAAAACTCTTCAGCAAGGGCTGGTCTTCATACCGAAACAGGTGATTGACGCGCGTTCCGTTTGGTCTGGGCTCGAGAAACTTGAACTGACTGCCAACATTGGCAAACTCGGCGGGCTTGCCCTTCATGTATTCAGTGACGAAGTCATCAAAGCTGACGTCATGAGTTGCATTGGCATGCCCGGCCATGAAAGGGCGTTGACGATAGCGAAACCAACTTCCCAGCCAACTTATGGGTTCACGAACAACCGCTAACGTCTCGAAATTTTCACCGCCTAGCTTTTCGAACATCGGGCGAAAAAAGCGATTGTAGCGATAAATCGGTGCGTGCTTAAGCTCTGGGGGATCGCTGACCACCATGTCGGCGCGGGTGCGCAGGGCCTCTTCATAGGCGCTTGTTCCAGTTTTAGGGACCGAAAGAAAGACAAGTTTTTCTTTCCAAAACATCAACATATGTCAATTACCCTGCTTATGCGCTTTAAAGTGTCATTCCTGTTTACCGAACTTTAACGGGCGGGCGCGAAATTTAAACCACGAAAATTTTGATTGAAATGTTCTTATTTTGTACGCATAGTGCAGAATAGAACATACAGCGAACAAACGCGGCGATTGCCGCACGGCAGAGTGTGTGGGATAAGGATGTGAACAATGGCAACGGCAGATCTTCTTTCGATGGACAGTAAACGCAACGCGGACAAGCAAAAGGCGCTGGATAGCGCGCTTTCGCAAATTGAACGTCAATTCGGCAAGGGCTCGATCATGAAACTGGGCGGCGAGAATGCCGTACAGGAGATTGAGGCGACCTCGACCGGATCTTTGGGGCTGGATATCGCTCTGGGGATCGGCGGTCTGCCCAAGGGGCGAGTCGTCGAGATTTATGGTCCTGAAAGCTCGGGTAAGACCACGTTGACGCTGCATTGCGTGGCCGAAGAGCAGAAAAAAGGCGGGATTTGCGCCTTTGTGGATGCCGAGCACGCGCTGGACCCGCAATACGCCAAAAAACTGGGTGTTAACCTTGATGAGCTGCTGATCAGCCAGCCGGATACGGGTGAGCAAGCGCTTGAGATCGTGGATACGCTGGTGCGCTCGGGCGCTGTCAGCATGGTGGTCGTCGATTCGGTGGCCGCACTGACCCCGAAATCCGAGCTTGAGGGCGACATGGGCGACAGCAATGTTGGAGTTCAGGCTCGTTTGATGAGCCAGGCCATGCGCAAACTGACCGGTTCGATCAGTCGTTCGAATTGCATGGTGATCTTCATCAACCAGATCCGGATGAAGATCGGCGTGATGTTTGGAAGCCCGGAAACCACCACCGGCGGCAACGCTTTGAAATTCTACAGCTCGGTCCGTCTGGATATTCGTCGCATCGGTGCGATCAAGGACCGCGACGAGGTGGTCGGCAACCAGACCCGCGTGAAAGTGGTGAAAAACAAGGTCGCGCCGCCGTTCAAGCAGGTCGAGTTTGACATCATGTATGGCGAGGGGATCTCGAAGACTGGTGAACTGCTGGATCTGGGCGTGAAGGTCGGCGTTGTCGACAAGTCGGGTTCGTGGTTCAGCTACAATGACGAACGTCTGGGGCAGGGTCGCGAGAACGCCAAGACCTTCCTCAAGGAAAACACGGATGTCGCCCTGGAAATCGAGGACAAGATTCGCGCCGCGCACGGATTGGATTTCGATATGTCCAACGAGGACGAGGATATTCTGGAGGCGTAAGCCGACAGGAATTTCAACAAGAGGCCGGCTCCAGAAATGGGGCCGGCCTTTGCCTTGCAGGAAAGGGCGCAGCTAACTGTGGACACCGGGCGCGGGCGGGGCTAAATCTGCGGAACCATTTGGCCTTGTCCGGAAAGACCTGAAACGCATGCCCAGCCTGAACGATATCCGCTCGACGTTCCTTAACTATTTCCAGAAGCAAGGGCACACGATCGTGCCCTCCAGCCCGCTGGTTCCGCGTAACGATCCGACCCTGATGTTCACCAACTCGGGCATGGTACAGTTCAAGAACTGTTTTACCGGGGTTGAAAAGCGTGACTATGTGCGTGCGACTACCTCGCAGAAATGTGTGCGCGCGGGCGGTAAACACAACGATCTGGACAATGTCGGCTATACGGCGCGCCACCACACGTTCTTCGAAATGCTGGGGAATTTCAGCTTTGGGGATTACTTCAAAAGCGAGGCGATCCCCTTTGCATGGGAACTGATCACCAAGGAATTCGGTATCGACAAAAGCCGCCTTTTGACCACGGTGTACCACACCGATGACGAGGCGTTCGAGATCTGGAAGAAGGTTGGTGTGCCCGAAGACCGGATCATTCGCATTGCGACGTCGGATAACTTCTGGCAGATGGGCCCGACCGGCCCTTGCGGCCCTTGCACCGAGATTTTCTATGACCACGGAGATCACATCTGGGGTGGCCCTCCGGGTAGTCCCGAGGAAGACGGCGACCGGTTCATCGAAATCTGGAACGTCGTTTTCATGCAGAACGAGCAGTTCGAGGACGGCTCGATGGTCGATCTGGACATGCAATCGATCGACACGGGCATGGGACTGGAACGGATCGGGGCGCTGCTGCAGGGCAGCCATGACAACTATGACACCGATCTGTTCAAATCACTGATCGAGGCTTCGGCCCATGCCACCAGCGTGGACCCTTACGGTGACAAGAACGTACATCACCGGGTCATCGCGGACCATTTGCGCTCGACCTCGTTTCTGATCGCGGATGGGGTAATGCCCAGCAATGACGGCCGCGGCTATGTGCTGCGCCGGATTATGCGCCGCGCCATGCGTCACGCGCATCTTCTGGGCGCCAAGGACCCGGTCATGCACCAGTTGGTGCCCGCGCTGACCGCGCAGATGGGCGATGCCTATCCCGAGCTGCGCCAGGCGCAAGCGATGATCGAAGAAACCCTGCTGCTGGAGGAAACCCGCTTCAAGCAGACCCTGGATCGCGGGCTGAAGCTGCTGGATGACGAGGTCTCTGGTCTGGAAGACGGTGGCGCGCTGCCCGGCGAGGCTGCGTTCAAGCTGTACGACACCTACGGTTTCCCGCTGGACCTGACCCAGGACGCGCTGCGCGAAAAGGGCCTGACCGTGGTCACCGACGGTTTCGACGCTGCGATGGAAGAGCAAAAGGCCAAGGCGCGTGCCGCCTGGGCCGGTTCGGGCGAGGCCGCGGATAACGCGGTTTGGTTCGATGTTCTTGACGCCGCTGGCGCCACCGATTTCCTGGGCTACGACACCGAAAAGGCCGAGGGACAGGTCGCCGCTGTGATCGTTGACGGTGCGCTGGTTGATACGATTGCCGAGGGCCAAAGCGGCTGGATCGTCGTGAACCAGACCCCGTTCTATGGTGAATCCGGTGGTCAGGTGGGCGATACGGGCGTGATCCGCCGGATCGAAGACCGCGATGACGTGGCCTCGGTCACCGACACCCGCAAATTTGCCGAGGGCAAAGTGTTTGCCCACCGTGTCGATGTTGAACGCGGTACGATCGCCAAAAATGAGCCGGTCGAACTGGAGGTGGATCATTCCCGCCGCTCGGCTATCCGGGCGAACCACTCGGCGACGCACCTGCTGCACGAAGCCCTGCGCGAGACCCTGGGCGATCACGTCGCGCAGCGTGGCTCGCTGAATGCACCGGATCGGCTGCGGTTTGACTTCAGCCACGCCAAGGCGTTGACCGAGGATGAGCTGTCCAAGGTCGCCGCTGATGTGAACGCCTTTATCCGTCAGAATACCCCCGTCGAAACCCGGATCATGACGCCGGATGACGCCCGTGCGATTGGCGCGCAGGCTCTGTTTGGCGAGAAATATGGTGACGAGGTGCGTGTCGTCTCGATGGGCCGTGCGGACACCGGCAAGGGCCAGGACGGTCAGACCTATTCGCTGGAGCTTTGCGGCGGTACCCACGTCAAACAGACCGGCGATATCGGCATGTGCGTGATCCTGGGCGACAGTGCGTCCAGCGCCGGGGTGCGCCGGATCGAAGCGCTGACCGGGCAGGGCGCTTTGGACTATCTGAGCGAGCAGACCAAAACGCTGAACGCGGTTCTGGGCGCATTGAAGGCGCAACCCTCCGAGCTGAGCGACCGTGTCGAAGCCTTGTTGAGCGAACGCAAACAGCTGAGCAACGAGGTTGCCCAACTGCGCCGCGAGCTGGCCATGGCGGGCGGGGCAGGCCAGAGTGGTGGCCCCGAAGCCGAGGACGTAAACGGTGTGAAATTCCTGGCGCAAGTGCTGTCGGGCGTGTCGGGCAAGGACCTGCCCGCGTTGATCGACGAACATAAATCCCGTATTGGATCGGGCGCGGTTCTGCTTATTGCTGATGCAGATGGCAAGGTTGCCGTGGCCGCAGGCGTCACCGAGGATATGACCGGAACGGTTTCCGCGGTAGACTTGGTTCGCGCCGCAACTCCTGAATTGGGCGGTAAGGGTGGCGGTGGCCGTCCTGACATGGCTCAGGGTGGGGGGCGTGACGCAAGCAATGCAAAACAGGCCATCGACGCGGCCAAAGCAGTTATTGGAGGATAAGATGGGCGCACTCTGGATCGCACATGTCACCGTGACCGACGAAAAAGCCTATGCGAAATATGCCGCGCTGGCTGGTTCGGCGATTGCCAAGAACGGGGGCGAGTTCATTGCCCGCGCTGCACGCTATGTTCAGCTTGAGGGCAAAGAGCGCCCGCGAAACGTGGTCGCACGCTTCCCCGATCTGGACACGGCAGTGGCGTGTTATCACAGCGATGAATACCAAGAAGCGCTGCAATATGCGCAAGGTGCATCCGAGCGGGAATTGCTGGTAGTCGAAACCAACGAGTGACCCAATCCTACTGATTTCAAAGGCCGCGCCATCCCGGCGCGGCCTTTTGTTACAAGGGTTTAGAAGGGGTTCTTTGCGCTGCGATCCTGCGATAGCGAGGATTGGCATTCCTCGACCAGCTGTTCAATCGCATCTGCCAAATGGACCTCTTGGATGTTGTAATCTCCGCGTTCGACCCGCAACTTATGGGCAAGGATCATTACATCCGCATGGGTGCAGCCCACGGGTGGTTCGAATTTGTAGGTGGCCAGCTCGATCAGCATGCCAAGTGGATCCTTGAAGTAGATCGAGTCCATGAACCCGCGGTCCTTGACGCCCGAATGACCAATTCCACGAGCCTCAAGCCGTTCGGCCGCCTGGGTAAAACTGGCGCGGCTGACGTTAAACGCCAAATGATGTACGCAGCCCGGCTCGGTGGGGGTGCGGCGGCGGTCTGCTTTGCGAGTCTCGTTGGTGAAAATCGTGATCAGGCGCCCGTCACCGGGATCGAAATACAGGTGGCCTTCGTCCGGGTTGTCCAGATTGGGCTGGTCGAAAACGAAGGGCATGCCCAGCACGCCCTCCCAGAAATCGATGGACGTCTGCCGGTCAGCGCCGGTTAGGGTAATGTGGTGCACGCCCTGAGCTTGGATCTTGCGCATTGTCTCCTCCGTTTGAGGTAAGATACCGCGCACAAAAAAGCCCGGCAAGGCCGGGCTTTGTGCGCAAATGCGCAGATTTTGTGAGGTGCGTGACGATCAGGCCTGTTTGGCCATGCGCTTACGCTCGTGCGGGTCCAGATAGCGTTTGCGCAGACGGATCGCGTTGGGCGTGACCTCGACCAGTTCGTCATCGTTGATATAGGCGATTGCCTCTTCCAGCGACAGGGTGATGGGTGTGGTCAAACGGACCGCTTCGTCGGTGCCCGAGGCGCGGACGTTGGTCAGTTTCTTGCCTTTCAGCGGGTTCACTTCCAGATCGTTTTCACGGCTGTGTTCGCCGATGATCATGCCCTGGTAGACGTTGGCCTGCGCCCCGATGAACATCTTGCCGCGATCTTCGAGGTTCCACAGCGCATAGGCAACGGCGTCGCCGTTCTCCATCGAGATCAGAACGCCCGCGCGACGGCCCGGAATGGCGCCCTTGTGCTTGGTCCAGCCGTGGAACACGCGGTTCAGAACACCGGTGCCGCGCGTGTCGGTCAGAAACTCGCCGTGGTAACCGATCAACCCGCGCGAAGGCACATGGGCCACGATCCGTGTTTTTCCAGCGCCGGCGGGTTTCATCTCGACCAGCTCGCCCTTGCGGGTGCTGGTCAGTTTTTCGATCACGACGCCCGAGTATTCGTCATCCACGTCGATGGTGGCTTCTTCGACGGGCTCCATGAGGACACCGTCTTCTTCGCGCATGATTACCTGCGGACGCGAGATCGACAGTTCGAACCCTTCGCGGCGCATGTTTTCGATCAGAACGCCCATCTGCAGTTCGCCACGGCCCGACACCTCGAAGGCCTCGCCACCGGGGGTTTCGCCGATCTTGATGGCGACGTTGGATTCGGCCTCTTTCATCAGGCGGTCACGGATGACGCGCGACTGAACCTTCTTGCCGTCACGGCCCGCCAGCGGCGAATCGTTGATGCCGAAGGTCACGGTGATGGTGGGCGGGTCGATGGGTTGTGCATCCAGCGGTTCCTCGACCGCCAGGGCACAGATCGTGTCGGCCACAGTGGCCTTGGCCATCCCGGCCAGCGTCACGATGTCTCCGGCCACGGCCTCGTCGATTTCCTGCATGGCCAGGCCACGGAACGCCTGGATCTTGGTGACACGGAACTGTTCGATTTTCTGGCCGATGCGGCTGATCGCCTGAACGGTGGCGCCAACCTTGGCAGTACCCGATTCAACGCGGCCCGTCAGGGTGCGGCCCATGAAGGGATCGCTGCCCAGCGTGGTGGCCAGCATCCGGAAATCCTCGTCCTGGTGCGCCAGCTGCTTGGGCTTGGGGACGTGGTTCACGATCAGCTCGAACAAGGCGTGCAGGTCCTTGCGCGGACCATCCAGATCAGCGTCGGCCCAGCCGTTGCGCCCCGAGGCGTACATATGCGGGAAGTCCAATTGGTCTTCGTCGGCGCCCAGGCTGGCGAACAGGTCAAAGCATTCGTCCAGTGCGCGGTCAGGCTCGGCATCGGGTTTGTCGACCTTGTTCAGCACCACGATCGGGCGCAGACCCAGCGCCAGCGCCTTGGAGGTCACGAATTTGGTCTGGGGCATCGGGCCTTCAGCCGCGTCGACCAGCAGAACAACGCCGTCCACCATGCTGAGGATACGTTCAACCTCGCCGCCGAAATCTGCGTGGCCGGGGGTGTCCACGATGTTGATGCGGGTGGTTTTCCACTCGACACTGGTGGGCTTGGCGAAGATGGTGATGCCACGTTCGCGTTCCAGGTCGTTGCTGTCCATGGCGCGTTCGGCGACGGCCTGGTTTTCCCGGAAGGCCCCGGACTGTTTCAGCAGTTCGTCCACCAGGGTGGTTTTCCCGTGGTCAACGTGGGCGATAATGGCGATGTTGCGCAGATCCATGAGGCGTATCCTGACTTGTTCGGGGTCCGCCTATACTGCCTTTGCGAAAAAGACCAGAGGGAATGCCGCCCCAGCGTCGGATCGTGCGGATCAGGGGCGAGAGGCCGGGCAGAAATAGCCAGGTAAAGCCAAGTTTGACCGGTTTTGCCCCGCTGCCCAGCTTGAAACGGGTCAGCCCGGGCGTGTGTTTACTGTCCAGCGTGCCCAGCTCCAGCATGGTCACGCCGCGGCGGCGCAAGTTTCGGGCCGCGTGCCAGAGGATCAGGTTGTGTGCATGATGTGCGCGCCCGTCGCGACCGGACCAGCCGATGTGATAGCTGGCGCCCGGGGCATGCAGGATGAATAGCATAGCCGCGACCGGGGTGCCGTTCAAACAAGCCTGGATCAGCAGGGTTTGATCCGTTGGCAAATGTTGCAGTACCGCGTGGGGCAGGGCGGTATAGCGCCTTTTCTCGCGCTGACGCGCCTCGTGCTGCAGCAGCCAGTCGTGTTTGTTCGGACAAAAAGGACTGCTGTGCAGGGTCAAAGGCCCCCTCATGGCGGCGCGCAGCCTGTTGCGCCACTTGCCATGCATCGCGGCCAGCATCTGTGGTTCTTCCGCAAGCTCCAGCACGGCAAGCCACTGAGGCGATACCAATGGCACAGCGCCGGCGTTGTGCCACGCGTGATCCTGAGCGGCGTCAGGGGCGTTCACCAGCGTGGTGCGCGTCGGCCCTGTTCGCCAGTCCCCGCGCGGCAGATAGACCAGATCGCCCAAAATGGGGAGCCGACGCAAGATACTGGTCTGCTCTTGGCACCGCACACGTGCGCCCATGGTCGTAAGGGCGCTGGCATAGGCATCTGATTGTTGAAAAGGGGTCAATCGCATGGCTCTTGTTAACCAAAGCGCAGTGAATTTGCGGTTAACGTCAGATATGTCGAGGAAATATCCACCAGAATACCCGCCACCGCGCCTGACATGGCAGGCGCTGATCTTGGTCGCAACCGTACTGTCTGTGCCGGTTGCCTTGGTTTTATGGGGGATCGAAGCGTTGATGTAAAAAGCTGCCCCGGGGGGCAGCTTTAAAGGAATATGTCTTAGAACGGGATCTCGTCGTCGATGTCACCGCCGCGGGCCGGGCCGCCGCCACCTTGCGAGCCGCCACCATAGCCGCCCTGATCGCCGCCGCCGTAACCGCCTTGGTCACCACCGCTGGCATAGCCGCCTCCGCCGCCCTGGCCACCTTCACCGCGACCGTCCAGCATCACCAGCGTGCCGCCGAACCCTTGCAGTACCACCTCGGTCGTATAGCGATCCGCGCCGGACTGGTCCTGCCATTTGCGGGTTTGCAGCTGGCCCTCGATATACACTTTCGAGCCCTTGCGCAGGTATTGTTCGGCCACGCGGACCAGACCCTCTTGGAAAATCGCGACCGAGTGCCACTCGGTCCGCTCGCGGCGCTCGCCGGTGTTGCGGTCTTTCCAGGTTTCCGAGGTCGCGATGCGCAGGTTGCACACTTTGCCGCCGTTCTGAAACTGGCGGACCTCGGGGTCGCGACCCAGGTTGCCTACCAGAATTACCTTGTTCACCGATCCGGCCATCTGTCTCTCCCGTTGAATCGTTTGTTCCTGCTTACACCATGAGGGCGGCCAAAGGTAAAGTTATGATCGGAGGATCGCTTGCGCCGAAATCAGCAAGCCACCGCCCATCTTTGCGCCGGGGCTGGATTTCGCGCGGGTTTTGCCTATCTTGTGGTCAATTCATACTGGGTTTGGGCGATTATAATGCGGAAAGTTCTGGCAATTGGCTGCGCGATATTGATCGCGTCGGGCGGAGCGGCAAGCGCTGATGTTCTGTCCACCAAGTCCCGTCTGAAGCTGTTCAAATCGCAGACGGATGTTTTGGATACCCGCGCGGCCTCGCAATACAAAAACAGCGTGGGTCTACAGCCTCCCAGCATTCATACGCCGACCAAATGGGGCCCGTTGATGTATGACGGTTCCTATCGCGGACCCTATGTTGATATGGCCCGTTCGGCCGCGCGCCGTCATGGTGTTCCGGAAGAGTTGTTCTTGCGTCTTGTCCATCAGGAAAGCCGGTTCAATGCCAAGGCGAAGTCGCACAAAGGGGCGCTGGGACTGGCGCAGTTGATGCCCCAAACCGCGAAAACTCTGGGTGTGGATCCGCTTGTTCCCTTTGAAAACCTGGATGGCGGTGCGCGCTATCTGGCCGAGCAATATCGCAGCTTTGGCACCTGGCGACTGGCCCTTGCGGCCTATAACGCTGGCCCGGAAGCGGTCAGGAAATATCGCGGTGTTCCGCCCTATAAGGAAACCCAAGGATACGTGCGCGCGATCTGGGGTAGCTAAAATCGACAAAAATACTCTGGTAATTGTTTGATCTCTGTGTCACCAGTGGGCGACGGGCGCGCTCCTATTCGATACAGGCACCAGACCATGATCCTCTCGTTCAAAACCACTGTCATTTTTTCGGCATTCTTCGCCTTGTTCGCCCCTGAGGTCAGCCTGGCCGACGTCACAAGAGCCCAACTGGGCGAGATGCTTTTCTTTGATACCGAGCTGTCACGCGATCGCAGCCAGGCCTGCGCTTCGTGCCATGATCCGGACACGGGGTTCGTTGATGCCAACGGCCCCCGGGACGGGTGGGCCAGCTCGATCGGGGATGACGGATCCTCGCGGGGGGCACGGAACGCTCCGACGGCGGCTTATGCGGCGTTCTCTCCCAGATTTCACCAGCGCGCGGATGGTGCCTGGGTTGGAGGACAATTTCTGGACGGGCGCGCTGCGGACCTGGCCGAGCAAGCGGGCGGTCCCTTCCTGAACCCTGTTGAAATGGCGATGCCCGATAAAGCTGCCGTTGTGCAGCGACTGCAGGAAAACCCTGACTATGTATCGGCGTTCATGGCCTTGTTCGGCGCAGATGTTTTTGACGATAGCGACCGCGCTTATCTTGCGCTGACCCAAGCATTGTCGGCCTTTGAACAGACTTCCGTTTTCGCACCCTTCGACAGCAAATATGACCGATACCTGCGCGGCGAGGTTCAACTGACCCAACAAGAGGATCTGGGTCGCGTGTTGTTCTTTTCTCAGCAATTCACCAACTGCAATATCTGCCACAAACTGCGCGACAGCGAGGTGGACCTGGCCGAGACATTCTCGAACTACGAATTCCACAATATCGGCGTGCCTGCGAACCTGACGCTTGAGGCCGAGCTTGGGGCCGCGGTGAACGATCAGGGCCTTCTGGACAATCCGGCGGTCGACGATCCGGCTCAGGTGGGTAAGTTCAAGGTGCCAAGCCTGCGCAACGTGGCGGTTACCGGGCCTTATATGCACAATGGTGTATTTCAGGATTTGCGCACCGTTGTGCTGTTCTACAACAAGTACAATGCGCGTTCGGACAAGCGGCAGATCAACCCCGAAACAGATCAGGAATGGCGCCCGCCCGAGGTGCCCGGAACCCTGTCTATGAAAGAGCTGGAAACAGGGCCGGCGCTGGATGATATGCGGATCGACGCTTTGGTGGCTTTTTTGCGTACGCTGACGGATGCGCGGTACGGGCCATTGCTGCAGGAATTGGATGCTGCAAAGGCCGAGTGATCAGCGCTTTGGTTCTTGCGCTGCCAATTTTGCCTGTTGGCGCAGACTGGATGGCGATTTGCCAAGATGCTGCATGATGAACCGCGAAAAATAGGCCGGGCTGCCAAAGCCAAGATCTTCGCTGATCTGTTTCAGCGGTGTATCTGACGCTTCGACCAGCATCCGCGCCTCGTACAGGCTGCGTTGCGTCAGGATTTCCGCAGCTGTGATGCCCGTGAACTCTTTGCAGGCGCGCGACAGATGCGTCGGAGTGACCCCCAGCATCGCGGCATATTCGGCCATCGGCTTGCCTGTCCTAAACTCTTGGCTGACCAGGGAGCAGAAGGCCTCGACCAGGCGTTGTCCTGCGGGGCTTTTGGGCTCGTCCGGGCCA
This sequence comes from Thalassovita sp., assembly GCF_965218685.1. Classification (GTDB taxonomy): domain Bacteria; phylum Pseudomonadota; class Alphaproteobacteria; order Rhodobacterales; family Rhodobacteraceae; genus Thalassobius. Next base: position 2,488,743 of record NZ_OZ244657.1, read on the forward strand.
TGCAGGCTTAGGGCTTGCCGGCGCATCCAGACCGAAATCAGGGTGACCTGGGCCCATGCGGCCTCGTTCGCAAAAGGGGCATCCTGCTCCAGCTCGCGCTGCAGGTTGTCCAGAAGGCCAGTCAGTTCGGATTGCGCATGAACGTCGCGGATCCGCAGCAACGTCGGGCCTTCGTGCATCCCCAGTGCGGGATCATGTGCAAACTCGACGACAAGGCCAAAGCCAGTCCGGCCGGTATCAAGCGAAAACAGTGTGCCCGCCGGGATGTGAAAGGCGTTATGGGCACCGACACCGCGCCGCACGCCCTGCAGGCGGGCCAGCCCCTGACCCTTGGTGACCCAGATCAACAGGTCCTTGTCATGTTCGTGTAGCTGACCAAGCCGCCACCCGCCCGAGCGGTTCCAGCGCGTCAGCGAAGACACGGTGATGCGATCGGATTGTGGGTCAGGCGAAGGAGGGGCCATTTGTCCGGTTTCGGCAACAGAATGCGGTTATTTTCCCGTAACTTAGCCCCAAAGATCAGAAAAAGTAAATCTTTAACTATCCGAAGGGGAGTGGCGTTGCCATGTCTTCATCTTGGATCGGAACCAGGTGCGTTGGCGTTTGGCGAACTGTCGGGTGGCGATCGTGGCGGCCTCGCGGGCCTCGTTCAGGGTTAGTTTGCCCTGCAGATGAGCGATCAGCTCGGGCGCGCCGATGGCCTTTGCGGACAAGCGCGCTGGGTCCCAGCCGGGAAGATTGGCGCGCGCCTCCTCCAGGGCGCCCATGTCCAGCATCAGGTCAAAACGGCGGGCGATGCGCGCGTTCAGCCAATCCTTGTCCACGTCGAACAGAATGGGGGTGGTCTGGTTCAACGGCAACAGCGGCGGCGGCGTTGCGTCCTGCCATTCGGCCAGCCCCTTGCCGGTGGCTTGCAGCACCTCCCATGCGCGCTGCACCCGCATTGGGTTCAGCGTGTCGATCCGCGCGCGCGTTTCGGCGTCCAGCGCATCAAGCAGGGTCTGGTGCCCATGCGCGGCGATGATCTGATCGGCCTCGGCCCGGATATGCGGCGGCGTGGCTGGGATATCGGCCAGCCCCTGCGTCAGGGCCGAGAAATACAGCCCCGTTCCGCCCACAATGATCGGCCGTTGCGGCCCCGACAGAAGGGGTGCGACGTCCCGCAGCCAATGCCCGACCGAATAATCCTGATCCCCGGGCACGTGGCCGTACAGCATGTGGGGCAGGGCGGCCTCGTCTTCCTTGGACGGGCGCGCCGACAAGATCCGCCAACTATCATAGACCTGAAGCGCGTCGGCATTGATGATAACGCCACCCTGGGCCTGCGCGATTTCCATCGCCAGCGCCGATTTCCCCGAGGCCGTGGGCCCCGCGATCAAAACCGGCTGGTCGGCAGGTATGGTGGTCAGGTCTATCATGGCCCCGCCATAGCCCTTTCGGGCGCATTTGGCAAAGCGCCACGGCGGTAATTCACCTTTCCTCGGCTTTCGCCGGACTCTCGGATTGAACCCGGACGCGTTTTCCGACATTTTGCGCGCAACCAGAATTACCTTAACCGGAGCACCCCATGGCCGATGACGCCCAAACCCCCGCCCAGCCTGCCTCTGACGTCAAGTATAAGCGGGTGATGTTGAAAATTTCGGGCGAGGCGCTGATGGGCCCACAGGGATTCGGTCTGCACCCGCCAACCGTGGAACGGGTCGCCCGCGAGGTGAAATCAGTTCACGACATGGGGGTCGAGATCTGCATGGTCATCGGCGGCGGCAACATCTTCCGCGGCCTTTCGGGCAGTGCACAGGGAATGGAGCGGACCACGGCCGACTATATGGGCATGCTGGCCACGGTGATGAACGCGTTGGCGATGCAATCGTCGCTGGAAAGCCTTGGCGTGTTCACGCGTGTGATCAGCGCTATTCCAATGGATCAGGTCTGCGAGCCATACATCCGCCGCCGCGCCGTGCGTCATCTGGAAAAGAAACGCGTCTGCATCTTTGCGGCTGGGACCGGCAACCCCTATTTCACCACGGACACGGCGGCCACGCTGCGCGCGAATGAAATGGCCTGTCAGGCGATCTTCAAGGGCACCAAGGTGGATGGCGTTTATGACAAGGACCCGGTCAAATTCGACGACGCCAAGCGCTTTGAGACCGTCAGCTATGATGACGTGCTGGCGCAGCACCTGGGTGTGATGGATGCCAGTGCGATCGCCTTGGCGCGGGACAACAATCTGCCGATCATCGTGTTCTCTTTGGACGAACCGGGTGGCTTCCGGGGTATTCTGGGCGGGCAAGGCACCTATACAACGGTGGCGGGATAAGGGTATCCTGCTTCAAAGGCACTCAGACCCGGTGAGCGGGCAAACAGGAAGAGCTAGAATATGTCTGACGAAGAATTCATGATCGACACTGACGATCTGTCGCGCCGGATGGATGGCGCCATGAACGCGCTGCGCAACGAATTTGCCTCGCTGCGGACGGGACGGGCGGCGGCCTCGATGCTGGACCCGATCCAGGTCGAAGCCTACGGCCAGATGACCCCTATCAACCAGGTCGGCACCGTTAACGTCCCCGAGTCGCGCATGGTCACCATCAACGTGTGGGACAAATCCATGGTCGGCCCCGTCGAAAAAGCCATTCGTCAAAGCGGTCTGGGCATCAACCCTCAGCTGAACGGCACCATCATCATGCTGCCCATCCCCGAGCTGAACGAGGAACGCCGCCGCGAGCTGACCAAGGTTGCAGGCGACTATGCCGAGCGCGCCCGCATCGCAATCCGCAACGTGCGCCGTGACGGGATGGACCAGATCAAGAAGGCCAAGGCGAATGGCATGTCCGAGGACGACCAGAAATTCTGGGAGACCGAAGTGCAGGAACTGACCAACACGCACATCGCTGGCGTCGACAAGGCGCTGGAAAGCAAGCAAGCGGAAATCATGCAGGTCTGATGACCGAAAGGGGATCAGATGCCCGCTGATGGATCTGTGGGACGTGGCCCTCGCCACGTGGCCATCATAATGGATGGCAACGGACGCTGGGCGCAAGCGCGCGGCAGACCGCGCCTGTTCGGCCACCATGCCGGGGCCCGCCGTGTCCGCGAGATTGTCGAGGCCTGTCCCGATCTGGGTGTGGAATACCTGACGATCTTTGCTTTCTCGACCGAAAACTGGAAGCGCACCCAAGTGGAAGTGGCGGGGCTGATGAGCCTGTTTCGCCGCTATATCACCAAAGAGGCCCGCGCGCTTAAGGCCGAGGGCGTGCGCGTTCGGTTCATCGGTGACCGGGTGCGGCTGGACAAGAAATTGATCAGCCTGATGGATGAGCTAGAGCAGCTAACCGCCGGGAATGCAAAGGTAAACCTGACCATTGCGCTGAACTATGGCGGCCGCGACGAGGTTGCCCGTGCCACTAAACGGCTGGCGCAGGATGTGGCTGATGGCCGTCTGGACCCCGCCAGCGTGGACGAGGAAACCCTGCCCAAATACCTGGATACCTGCGTTTTGCCCGACCCCGATCTGGTGATCCGCACCAGCGGCGAGGCGCGGATTTCGAACTTTCTTTTGTGGCAATCGGCCTATGCCGAATACGAGTTCATCGACACTCTGTGGCCCGACTTCACCGCCGAGATTTTCGGCAATATCGTCGGCAGCTACGCCAATAGGGACCGCCGATATGGTGGGGTAAAAGCCTGATGTCCTCGAAATGGGATGACCTTCTTCCGCGCGTTCTGTCCGCGATTGCGATGCTGACCGTGGGCGGCATAGCTATATGGCTGGGCGGATTGGTGTTTACTTTGCTACTGGCCGCGGTCTGCGGCCTGATGGTGTGGGAACTTGTACGGATGCTGCAGCCCGATACGCCTGCGATCGCCGTGCAACTGGGCGCTTTGGGGGCAGGGGCCATTCTCTTGGCGGTCTATCTTCCTCCGGTTTACGCCTTGCCGCTGTTGATCGCGCCGGGGATCGTGGGGCTCAGCTTTCTGAAGGCTCATAAGCGTATCTATCTGGCCTATGCGCCCGCGCTGCTGCTGGCCTGTCTGGGCGCAGTAGTGCTGCGTTTGGATCACGGGGTGATCTGGATGTTGTGGCTGGTTTGCGTTGTGGTGGTGACGGACGTGGCGGGGTATTTCGCCGGGCGCATCATCGGCGGCCCCAAGTTTTGGCCCAAGGTCAGCCCCAAGAAAACGTGGTCCGGTACTGTTGCCGGCTGGGTTGGCGCGGCGATCGTGGCGCTTCTTTTCATGCGGTTCACCGGCGCCGGGTTCGGTCTGCTCTGGATCAGCATGGTGATGAGCTTTGCCTCGCAGATGGGGGACGCGGCCGAAAGCGCGATCAAGCGCAAGACCGGGGTCAAGGACAGCTCGAACCTTATTCCGGGGCACGGAGGGTTGCTGGACCGATTTGATGGGATGCTGGGCGCGTTGTTGCTGTTCATTATCGCAAGCCTATTGATCGGCTTTCAACCGGGGGTGCAATGAGACGGGTTTCCATTTTCGGGGCCACAGGCTCGATCGGGCAGAACACGCTGGATCTGATTGCGCGCGCCCCCGAGGATTATGACGTTGTCGCGTTAACCGGCGGGCGCAATATCGCGCATTTGGCCCGTGATGCGATTTCGCTTAACGCAGACGTGGCCGTGACCGCGCACGAGAACCTGCTGGACGATCTGCGCGATGCGCTTGCCGGAACCGGGATCGAGGCCGCCGCCGGCACCCAGGCGCTGAACGAGGCCGCGGCCCGTCCGGCGGACTGGGTCATGTCTGCCATCATAGGAGCGGCTGGTCTGGCGCCGGGCCTGACGGCGCTTCAACAAGGGGCTACGTTGGCGCTGGCCAACAAGGAATCGCTGGTCACGGCCGGACCCTTGCTGATGGAAACCGCCCGCAAGCACAATGCCACCGTTTTGCCTGTGGACAGCGAACATTCCGCCATTTTCCAAGGCCTTGTGGGCGAAGATCTAAGCGCGGTAGAGCGGATCATCATCACCGCCAGCGGTGGCGCTTTCCGCGATTGGCCGCTGGATAAGCTGGCTGGGGCGACGCTTGCACAGGCCTCCTCGCATCCCAATTGGGACATGGGGCAGCGGATCACGATCGACAGCGCCTCTATGTTTAATAAGGCGCTTGAGGTTATTGAAACCAAAGAATTTTTTGGCGTTCTCCCCGAGCAGATCGAGGTGTTGGTGCACCCTGAATCCATGGTCCATGCGCTGGTCGGCTTTAATGATGGAGCGTTGATGGCGCATGTGGGCGCACCTGATATGCGCCATGCAATCGGCTATGCTTTGCACTGGCCCGAGCGCCGTCAGCTGCCGGTCGAACGGCTGGATCTGGCCCAGATCGGTCAGCTGACATTCCGCGCACCTGACCCGCAGCGTTATCCCGCGCTACGCCTAGCCCAAGAGGTTATGCAAACGGGGGGCATGATGGGCGCGATATTCAACGGGGCCAAGGAACGCGCCCTGGATGCGTTCATTGCGGGGCAGATTGGATTTTTGGACATGGCCCGCGTCGTAGAGGACGTGATGACACAATTGTCATCCGATAATGGCCTTATTGGCGCCGATTTTACCCTTGATAACGTGTCCAAAGCCGACCAAATGGCCCGGTACAGGGCCGATCAAATCATGGCGGCGCAAGAGGCAGAATGACCCAGGCAGAAACGGGACAGGCAAGTGGAATTTATTAACGCAATCCCCGCAGTAGGCGGTGTCCTTTCGACCTTGTTGGCCTTTGTGGTCGCGCTGTCCGTGATCGTGGCGATCCATGAATATGGCCACTATATCGTTGGCCGGTGGTCTGGCATCCACGCCGAGGTGTTCTCGCTGGGCTTTGGTCCGGTGCTGTTCTCGCGAGTTGATAAACGGGGCACGCAGTGGCAGATCGCGGCGCTTCCTTTTGGTGGATACGTGAAATTTCTGGGCGATGCCAACGCCGCCAGTGGCCCCGACGAAGAGGCCGTGGCCGCAATGACACCCGACATGCAGCGCCACACCATGCTGGGGGCGCCTTTGTGGGCGCGCACCGCAACAGTGGCTGCCGGGCCGGTGTTCAACTTTATCTTTTCGATCCTTGTTTTTACGGGCATTGGCCTGACTGCGGGGGTGATCAAGGATCCTCTGACCGTGGGCTCGGTGCTGCCCATGCCCTACAATGTGGACCTGGCCGAGGGTGACGAGGTCGTTGCCATCGAGGGGCTGAGCCTTTCTGAATACAAAGCCGGCTATATGGATGGTTTGATGGATGCGCTGCCAGTGCAGCCCACGCTGACCTATACCGTAAAGCGCGACGGGCAGTTGCTGGACGTGACCGCGCCCCATCCGATGACGCCGATCATCTCTCAGCTGGCGCCGCAGTCGGCTGCATATGACATCGACATGAAAATCGGGGATGTTTTCCTGGCCGTGGACGGCAAGGACATCACCGTTTTCGATCAGCTGAAAGAGGCCGTCGTTGCCGCCGAGGGCGCACCGCTGGTTGTAACCGTCTGGCGTGACGGAGAGGTGCTGGACTTTACCCTTGCGCCGCGCCGCGTGGATGAACCGCAACCCGAGGGCGGCTTCAAGACCCATTGGCGCATCGGCATCGTCGGAGGCATGTTCTTTGAACCCGCCACCGAATACGCGGGGCTGGGGACCGCCCTTACCAGCGGCGTCATGATCACGTGGGAGATTATGCGCGGGTCTATCTCGGGGCTGTATCACATGATTACTGGCGCGATCAGCAGCTGTAACATGTCCGGCCCGCTTGGCATTGCCGAAGTTTCGGGCGCGATGGCCAGCCAGGGCACGCAAAGCTTTATCTACTTTATCGGCGTGCTGTCAGCGGCCGTGGGTCTTTTGAACCTGTTCCCGATCCCGGTGCTGGATGGCGGCCACCTGGTTTTCTACGCCTACGAGGCCGTCACTGGGCGAACCCCCAGCGACAAGGCGCTGCGCATCCTGATGACGGCGGGCCTGGCGCTGATCCTGACCACCATGTTGTTCGCCCTGTCCAACGATCTGTTCTGCCCATAAGGGCAGGGCGTGCCGACGGATTGCCGCCATTGCGCCCCATTTCCGCCATTTTCCGCCGATAGCTTTTCAGGTAACGAAAACCCTTGGAAGGCTGGAAACGATGCAAACTCTTCAAAATGGAACCCGTGGTCTGGGTCTGCTTTTGTTGCTGAATTGGGACCGTTTCCTGATGGTTGGCATGCTGATGCTTGCCCTGACCCTGGGGTCTTACTGGCGTTCTTTCTGAGTAACTCTGGTTGTTGTGCATAAAAGACGCCCGCCTGTTCGTTCAGGTGGGCGTTTTGCTGTTTTGACAACTCTGGGCTTTCCCGGTAGTCAGGACGTCAATGGGATGTCTGATCGAGTTGAAAAAATGACCACTTACAAGGGCGGTCGGCGGGCAAGCCGCGCCGAGAAATTTATTGAAATTCGCCGTTTCGGCGCGCTGTTTTTCCTTTTGATCGCAATGGCTTTTGCTTCGGTTCCGCAGGGGGCGACGGCGCAAAGCTATACGTTTACCTCGGTGCGGATCGAGGGCAATCAGCGGATCGGTGGTGACGCGATCCTGACCTACGCGGGAATCGCCCGTGGTCAGACCGTCTCGGCAGCCGAGCTGAACGGCGCATATCAGCGTGTCGTTGACAGCGGTCTGTTCGAAACCGTCGAGATCGTGCCCCGCGGCAACACCCTGGTCATCAAGGTTGTGGAGTATCCCACGATCAGCCGCATTTCGATCGAAGGCAACCGCCGCATCAAGGATGAGGTCCTGCTGCCTGCGCTGCAATCGCAGCCCCGCCGGGTACTGTCGCCCTCGGTTGTCGAAGCTGACGCCGAACTTATCGCCTCGGCCTATGCCCAGGAGGGTCGCCTGTCTGCCCGTGTCAGCCCCAAGATCATCCGCCGCAGCGACAACCGCGTGGACCTTGTGTTCGAAGTTTTCGAAGGTGGTGTGATCGAGATCGAGCGCATCAGCTTTGTTGGCAACGAGGCTTACCGCGATCGTCGCCTGCGCCGGGTGCTGTCGACCAAACAGGCCGGTATTCTGCGCCAGCTGATCCGCTCGGACACTTATGTCGAGGACCGGATCGCCTTTGACCAGCAGGTCCTGCGCGATTTCTATCAGTCGCGCGGCTATGTCGATTTCCGCATCACCGGCACCAATGTTGAGCTGTCCGAGGAACGCGACGCTTATTTCATGGTGATCAACGTTCAGGAAGGTCAGCAATTCCGCCTGGGTAAAGTAAGCACCAGCACCGACCTGTCGGATGTGGATGCGGACGAATTCGGGGCGGCGCACAAGCTGCGCGAGGGCGTGGTTTATTCGCCCAGCCTGATCGAGAACGCGATCACCCGTCTGGAACGTCTGGCCGTTGCCAAGGGTCTGGACTTTATCCGGGTCGAGCCGCGCATCACCCGCAACGATCGCGACCTGACTTTGGACGTGGAATTCCTGATCAAGCGTGGTCAGCGTGTCTTTGTTGAACGCATCGACATCGAAGGCAACGCTGCCACTCTGGACCGTGTGATCCGCCAGCAGTTCCGCATCGCCGAGGGCGACCCCTTCAACCCGCGCGAAATCCGTCAAAGCGCAGAACGCATTCGTGCCTTGGGTTATTTCGGCAATGCAAATGTGAAGGCGCGCGAAGGTTCGGCGCCCGATCAGGTGATCGTGGACGTGGATGTGGAAGAACAGCCCACCGGTTCGCTGACCCTGGGCGGCAGCTATTCGACGAACAGCGGCCTAGGCCTTGTGGTCAAGCTGAAAGAGGACAACTTCCTTGGCCGCGGTCAGCAACTGGTGCTGTCCTTTTCGGGCGCTGATGACGAAGCGGGCTATGGTTTCAGCTTTACTGAACCGGCTTTCCTGGGGCGTGACGTCAGCTATAACATCGCGCTTAACTATGCCGAGACCGAAGGGAATTATGCCAACTATGACACCACGCAGGGCAGCTTCCGCACTGGCTTTGGTTTCCCGCTAAGTGATAACGGCCGGCTGAATCTTTACTACGGTGCGAAACGTACCGAGATGCTGGACAATGGCAGCACCACGGGCGGCATCGTAGCCTCGGAGATCGCGCAAGGTTCGCTGTGGTCCAGCGCTTTGGGGTACAAGTACACCTTTGATACCCGCCGCACAGGTTTGGATCCGACCGCCGGCTGGCTGTTCGAGTTTGGCCAGGAATTCGCCGGCGCAGGCGGGGATAACGAGTATATCAAAACCTCGGCCCGTGCGGTCGCCCAGAAGAAGATCTTCCACGAAGAGGTCACCCTGCGCGCCAGCCTTGAGGCGGGAATGCTGAACTATGGTTCGGGCACGACGGGTCGTTCCGTGGATCGCTTCAACATTGGGGCTGGCATCATGCGCGGCTTCGAGCCTGATGGCATAGGCCCGCGCGAATATGCGGCAGGCACTGTTGATGATGCGCTGGGTGGTGACATGTTCGCCGTCGCAAAGTTCGAGGCCGAGTTCCCGTTGGGTCTGCCAGAGGAATACGGCATCACAGGTGGTCTGTTCTACGATGTCGGCTCGGTCTGGGGGATCAACGATCTGAGCAGCGCAACGAACCCGGTCCTGTACGAGGACTTCACCGCGCGTCACGTGGTTGGTGTTTCGGTGTTCTGGAACACGCCGATCGGTCCGCTGCGGTTCAACTTCTCCAAGGCGCTGAAGAAAGAGGCTCAGGATAAAGAGCAAACCTTCAACCTGACCATCGCGACCACCTTCTAATGGGGGGCGGTGTGACTGGACTGTTACGTGCAAAAGGGCTGGCTGTGCTGGCCCTTTTGTTTCTGGCGTCCCCGGTACCGGTACTGGCGCAGCAAGAGACCGTTCAGACCAGCGCTGTTCTGACCATCGATTCCGAGCGCCTGTTCGCCGAGTCGCTGTTCGGTCAGCGCGTCACCCAGGAATTCGAGGCCGACAGCCGCGCCCTGGAGGCTGAGAATCGCAAGATCGAAGCCGAGCTGATTGCCGAGGAAAAAGACCTGACCGAGAAACGCTCGAGCCTTTCGCCCGACGAATTTCGCGCGCTTGCGGATGCCTTTGATGAAAAGGTGGAAGAAATCCGGATCGCGCAATCCTCGAAGTCGCGCACCCTGACCCAGGGGCTGGATGTCGGCCGCCGCGATTTTCTGACGGCCGTACAGCCGATCCTTGCAGAGATCATGACCGAAACTAATGCGGCCATTATCGTCGAACAGCGTTCAGTGTTCCTGAGCCGGCTGTCCATCGACGTGACCAATCTGGCGATCGAACGTCTGGATGCCCAAATAGGCGACGGCGCACAAGTGGATGAAACGCCCCCTGACGAAACCACGAAAGACACGCCGTGACGCTTGCCCAGCGGGGTCTCAGTTGGTAGGGGATGGAGCAAGCAAAAGAAAGGAAATCGACCATGTCAGAGCAGTTGTTGAGCGCGGATATCGCCTTGATTCAGCGGATCATCCCGCACCGCTATCCGTTCCTTCTGGTGGACAAGGTCGTCGATATCGACGGGTATAAATCCGGGCGTGGCATCAAGAATGTCACCATGAACGAACCGCATTTCCAGGGGCATTTCCCCGGCAAGCCGATCATGCCCGGCGTCACAATCATCGAGGCAATGGCCCAGACCGCCGCGATTATGGTCGGCACTGCGCTGGACATGGCCGACAAGAACATGCTGGTCTATTTCATGGCCATCGAGAAAACCAAGTTCCGCCGCATGGTCGTGCCCGGCGACGTACTTGAGCTGAGCGTCACCACCGTGCGCGGCAAACCCGGCGGCAAAGTGTGGAAATTCTCGGGTGTGGCCACGGTTGACGGTGAAATGGCCGCAGAGGCCGAGTTTACCGCTATGATGGACCTAGGCTAAGGAGCGCGCGCATGAGCGGCGACATTCATCCCTCGGCCATCATCGAAGACGGCGCCCAACTGGGCGAAGGCGTCAAGATCGGTCCTTTCTGTATCGTCGGCCCCGAGGTCGTCCTGGGTGACCGGGTCGAGCTGAAAAGCCACGTGGTTGTCACCGGCAACACCGAGATCGGCGAGGAAACGGTCATTTTTCCCTTCTCCGTTATTGGCGAGATCCCGCAGGACCTGAAATTCGCGGGCGAGAAGACGCGCCTTGAGATCGGCAAACGCAACCGTATCCGTGAACATGTCACCATGAACGCGGGCACCGAAGGCGGTGGCGGGCTGACCAAGGTAGGCGATGACGGGCTGTTCATGGCGGGCTGTCACGTGGCCCATGATGTTATCCTTGGTGATCGGGTGATCGTTGTGAACTCGGCCGCGCTGGCGGGGCATTGTATCATCGAGGATGACGTGATCATCGGTGGTCTGTCGGGTATTCACCAGTGGGTGCGGATCGGGCAGGGCGCAATCATCGGCGCTGTGACAATGGTGACCGCTGACGTGATGCCCTATGGCCTGGTGCAGGCCAACCGGGGCGAGCTGGACGGGCTGAACCTTGTCGGTCTGAAACGACGTGGTGTTGCGCGGGCAGATATTTCGGCCCTGCGAGAGGCGTTCAAACGTTTGGGCGCGGGCGAAGGCTCGTTCCAGGAACGCGCGCGCGCCTTGGGAGAAGAAACCGACAGCGATTATGTGCGTCAGATCGTCGAATTCGTCACGGGCGCATCCGATCGGTCCTTCCTGACCCCGAAAACATGAGCGGACGCCTGGCCATATTGGCGGGCAGTGGCGGTTTGCCGGTTGCATTGGCCAACGCCGCTCCGGATGCATATTGTGTCAGCTTCGCCGGGGTTCCGACTGATTTGGACCACGCACATCAGCACCAGTTCGAAAAGCTTGGCGCGCTTTTTGAGGATTTGCGCTCTAACGGGGTGACACAGGTTAGTTTCGGGGGCTCCATGAGCCGCCCTCCGTTGGATCCGGCAAAGTTCGATACGACGATGATGGCCCTGGCGCCGCGTCTTCTGGCGGGGATGCAAGGGGGCGACGACGCGTTGTTGCGCCTGGTGATCGAGATTTTCGAGGAGCAGGGGTTCGAGGTTGTCGGGGCCCATGAAATCGCCCCCGCTCTGACCGTGCCCGAGGGGCTTTTGTGCGGCCCTCAGCCCTCCGAGCAGGCATTGAAGGACGCCGATCGCGCAGCTGACATCCTGAACGCGCTGGCCCCGGTTGATGTCGGGCAGGGCTGCGTGGTGGCCGGTGGGATCTGCGTGGGGATCGAAACGATTCAGGGGACGGACGCTCTGTTGCAGATGATCGCCCAGACCCCCAAACAATTGCTACGCGGGCAGGCGCCGGTCTTTGTGAAGTCCCCTAAACGAGGGCAGGATTTGCGCGTTGACATGCCGGCCATTGGTGCCGTGACAGTGGAAAACGCCGCGCGTGCAGGTGTTCAGGGTATCGTGGTACAGGCTGGGCAGGTATTGCTTCTGGATCGTAGCAATGCCCTGCAAGCTGCGGAAAATGCGGATATTTTTATCCTGGGGCGGCAGCTGTGATCCGGGTTTTCCTCATCGCCGGAGAAGCCTCGGGTGATAAACTTGGCGCGGCGTTGATGGCCGGGCTTAAATCCCTGACCGAGGTTGAATTCATCGGTGTGGGCGGCCCCTTGATGCAGGCCGAGGGGATGCAGAGCAACTTTCCTATGGACGAGCTGTCCGTCATGGGCATCGCCGAGGTGCTGCCGAAATACCGCCATCTGAAACGCCGGATGGAAGAGACCTCGCAGGCCGTGCTGAAGGCGCAACCCGATGTGCTGATCACGATCGACAGCCCTGATTTCTGCCTGCGCGTTGCGGCGCGGGTCAAAGAACAGTCCAACATCCGTACAGTGCACTATGTGGCCCCCACGGTTTGGGCCTGGCGCGCGGGGCGTGCCGCCAAAATGGCCAAGAAGATCGACCATGTGCTGGCTCTGTTTCCGTTCGAGCCGCCGTATATGCAGGCCGAGGGGATGGAATGCGATTTTGTCGGTCACCCTGTCGCAACCGAGCCTGTGGCCGATCCGGCCGCCGCCCAAGCGTTTCGCGCCGCGAACGGGATTGGGGACAAGCCGCTGTTGATGCTTTTGCCAGGCTCGCGCCGGGGTGAGGTATCACGACTTGCACCAATCTTTGGACAAACGCTGCAGACGGTTCTGGCCGCGCGTCCGGAATTAAAGCTTGTGATCCCGACCACGGCAAACGTTACTGACCTGGTGCGTGAGCAAGTCTCTGACTGGCCGGTGAAGCCGCTTGTCCTGTCGCCGCAGGGTCAGGACAAAGATGCCTATCTGGCGGAAAAACGGGCGTGTTTTGCGGCGGCGGATGCGGCTTTGGCGGCCTCGGGTACGGTGTCGCTGGAACTGGCCGCGACGAATACGCCCATGGTCATCGCCTATGATATGAACTGGCTTAGCCGACAGATTATTGGCCGGATGCTGAAGGTGGACACGGTCACCCTGGTCAATCTGGTAAGCGACACGCGCGCGGTGCCCGAGTTTATCGGGGCTGATTGCAAGCCTTCAAAGATCGCCGCCGGCCTGCTTGAGGTCTTGGACAATCCGGGCGCTCAACTGGACGCGATGCGTGTCACAATGGAGCGATTGGGTCGCGGAGGAGAGGCCCCCGGCCTGCGCGCCGCCCGCGCTGTGTTACGCGGGCTGGGTCAGGGGGCGCATTAAAACGCGGCTTTCAGGGCGGTCAGCGCGGCCACGGGATCATCGGATTTCCAGATCTCTTCGCCGATGCCGAAGAAATCAGTGACGGGCGAGATTTTTGCGATCAGATCCGCATTCAGCGCGCCTTCGGCCACCACGGGCACTTCGATCATCATGGACCACCATTCGAACAGCTCGTGTTCAGCCACGGTGCCGTCAAACAAGGGGGTCTGACCAACGGGACCAAAGCTGACATAGTCGGCGCCAGCTTCGCCAGCGCTTATCCCGTCGTGGCGCGAGGCACCGCAAAAGGCGCCCACAATGGCGTCATCACCCAATTCTTTGCGCGCCTTGCGAACCGAGCGCGCGCCGTCCGTCAGATGCACGCCGTCCAGACCCAGCCGTTCTACCATCAGGATATGGCTGTCCATGACCAACGCAACGTCGCGGGCGATTGTCACCTCGCGCAGCGCGTCGGCGGCGCGCGACAGGCGGTCCTCGTCTCGGGTGGACATTGACAGGCGCACGCAGGCAATCTCGGTGCTGTCCAGAACGCGGCCCAGCTGGTCAGGGAATTGCGACAGCTCGAACTCGGGCGGGGTAATGAGATAGATCTGTGGCTGCTCGGTCTCGGCCATGGCTTGGCTCCTGTCACTTGTGTTGCGCTGCTATAACGCGGATCGAAGGGTTTGAAAATGGGGCACTGCAGGGGTGGAAAACACTGCGGCGCTGGCGTATCAGCAATCGGTGAAAAATCGGAGAGTTTTGATGCCCAGCCAGACCCCTCAACCCGCCTTTGTCCTGGTGCGCCCCCAGATGGGCGAGAACATCGGCGGCGCCGCGCGTGCAATGTGGAATTTCGGGCTGGATCGCATGCGTATCGTCAGCCCGCGGGACGGCTGGCCGAACCAGAAAGCAGTGGCCATGGCCAGTGGCGCTGGTCGGCTGCTGGACGAGGCCGGGCTATATGATGACCTGGCCGAGGCCGTCGGGGATTGCACCTATGTTTTTGCCACCACCGCACGGCACCGCGGTCTGACCAAGCCTGTCGTGACGCCTGAACGCGCAATGGAGATGGCCCGCGAAAAAATCGCGGCCGGGGAAAAGGTTGCCGTACTGTTCGGCCCCGAACGCGCGGGCCTTGAAAACGAGGATATTGCGCGGGCCAATGCCATTATCTCGGTTCCGGTGAACCCGGATTTTGCCTCGCTCAACCTGGCGCAATGCGTGCTGCTGACGGCCTATGAATGGCGCCGTCAGTCCGTGGAAACGGTGGCCGAAACGGTGGAAATGGCTGGCGCGGACTGGGCCAGCACCATCGAGGTGGAAAAGCTGGCCGAACATTACGAACAACGCCTGGACGATGCCGGGTTCTTTTTCCCCGAGACCAAGGCCGAGGGTATGAAGGTGGTTCTGCGCAACCTCTGGAGCCGTATGCCCCTGACCCGCAGCGATGTGCAGATGTTGCACGGGATCATGCGGCAAATGGTGCGCTGGAAAGAACGCGGCTGAGCGCTGGACGACAAGGCCCCATCGCCCTAACTTGCGGCAAAAGCAAAGGATGACACGCGCATGAGCGACAAACGCAGCATCTTCGAAGAGGTCTCGGACGCGGGTCCGACCGAGCGCAAGGCCCCCGTGGGCGGCATGATCGACCAAGGCAAACGCGGCGCGCGGCGCGGCATTCGCGTATGGCTGGCGGTATTGTTCGCCCTGGTCGTGGTGATGATCGCCGTGGGCGGCTTGACCCGTCTGACCGACAGCGGGCTGTCGATCACCGAATGGAAACCCGTCACGGGCGCGATCCCGCCCATGTCTCAGACTGACTGGGAATCCGAGTTCGCCAAGTATCAGGAAATCCCAGAATTTCAGCTTCAAAACAAAGGCATGAGCCTTGAGGAATTCAAAACCATCTACTGGTGGGAATGGGGCCATCGTCAGCTGGGCCGCTTTATCGGGCTGGTCTGGGCCTTGGGTTTTGCAGGTTTCGCGCTGGCTCGGGCCATTCCCACAGGTTGGACCGGACGTTTGGTGACCATTGGTGCTTTGGGCGGTCTGCAAGGCGCGGTGGGCTGGTGGATGGTCAGCTCGGGACTGACCGGAACGATGCTGGACGTGGCCTCGTACCGGTTGGCAACGCACCTTGGGCTTGCCTTCGTGATCCTGGGCACCATCGCTTGGTATATCTTCCAACTTGGCCGCGAAGAGCGGGACCTGATGCAGGCTCGCCGCCTGCGCGAGGCGAAACTGTGGGGGATCTCGACCGGTTGGTTGCATCTGGCCTTTGTCCAGATCCTTCTGGGGGCGCTGGTCGCAGGCATTGACGCGGGCCAAAGCTTTACCGACTGGCCCACGATGGGCGGCCAGTTCATCCCGCCCGAGGCCTTCGATCTGACCCCCGTCTGGCGCAACTTCTTTGAAAACGCCGGACTGGTGCAGTTCATCCACCGTATGGTGGCCTATTTGCTGCTGGCGATGACGATCATGGCACTTATCAAGGGGCGCAAGTCCGCCAATGCCAGCACCCGAGCGGCCTTTATCGCGGCCTCGATCGCTGTGTTTGGTCAGGTCTGCCTTGGGATCTACGTGCTGTTCTCGGGCGTACAGGCGCATGTAGCTTTGACCCACCAGATCATCGCTGTTTTGGTTTGGGTGTTGATCCTGCGGGCGCGCTTCTTGTCCGGCTATCCGATCACCGACGCGATCCGCAGGGGCTGATATGACCGCATATGACGCCCTGATGGGCTTTACCCGCGAGACAATGGCCCTTGCGCAGGTGGCAGGCCGCTTGGGCTGGGATCAGGAAACGATGATGCCGCGCGGCGCAGCAGAGCAGCGGGCCGAGGAAATGGCCGCCTTGGAATCGGTTCTGCACGCTCGGCGGACCGACCCGCGGGTTGCCGAATGGCTGACCGAGGCCGAGCCAATCGGTGACGTGGCCACCGCACAGCTGCGCCACATCCGCCGCAGTTTCGAGCGCGCGCAAAAAGTGCCAGCTGATCTGGCGTCTGCCTTGGCCCGCACCACCAGCCGCGCGCAAGGTCAGTGGGCGCAAGCGCGCGCTGACGAGGATTTTGCCGCCTTTGCGCCCGTCTTGGACGAGGTCTTGCGCCTGCGCCGACAAGAGGCCCAGGCGCTGGCCCAGGGGGGCGATCTTTATGACGCCCTGTTGGATGACTACGAACCCGAGTGCAAAGCCGCCGATCTGCAAGCCATGTTTGACGCGCTGCGCCCTCATCTGGTGTCGCTGCGCGCTGCGGCCTTGGAGAAACCAGCGCCGCAAGGTCTGTCAGGCCAGTTTGACGCCGCCCAGCAAATGCAGTTGGCGACGCTGCTGGCCCAAGCCTTTGGATACGATCTGGATAATGGCCGGCTGGACAAGGCTGTGCACCCGTTCAGCTCGGGCTCGGGGCTGGACGTACGCATCACCACGCGCACGGATGAACGCGATCCGTTCAACTGCATCTATTCGACCATCCACGAGGTCGGGCACGCTTGCTATGAGCAGAACATCGATCGCGCCTATCTGCTTAGCCCGCTGGGGCAGGGCGTTTCGATGGGGGTACACGAAAGCCAATCGCGCATTTATGAAAACCAACTGGGCCGCAGTCGCGCCTTTACCGGCTGGCTGTTCGGGCAGATGCGTGATTACTTCGGGGATATCGGCGTCTCCACCGAAGAGGCCTTTTATGCTGCGGTCAACCGTCTGCAAAACGGGTTCATCCGAACCGAAGCGGACGAGGTCCAGTATAACCTGCACATCATGCTGCGCTTTGATCTTGAACGCGCCATGATCGCCGGAGACCTGTCGGTTTCTGACCTTCCCGCCGCATGGAACGACCGTTTCGCGGCTGATTTCGGGTTCCAGGTCGACAAACCTTCGAATGGATGTCTGCAGGATGTGCACTGGTCTGTGGGTCTGTTCGGTTATTTCCCGACCTACAGCCTGGGCAATGTCTATGCTGGCTGTCTGCATGCGGCGCTGCGCAAGGATGTCACTAATCTGGATGACGCGCTTGCCACGGGTAACACCCTGCCGGCCACGGATTGGCTGAAGGATAAGCTGCAAACTCATGGCGGTTTGCGCAACCCGCAGGACACGATCACCCACGCCTGCGGACATCCACCCAGTGAAAAGCCCTTGGTGGATTACCTGACGGCAAAGTTCAGCGATCTGTATCAGCTTTGATGAAAAAGCCCGCCTTGAAATCATTCAAGGCGGGCTTTTATATTTATAAATCAGAGCGTTGTCGGAAGAACTTATTCTTCGATTTCGCCGTCTTCCTCGTCGCCCTGTTCGGCAATCCGCGCGACCGAGACGACCTCTTCGCCTCTGCCGGTGTTGAACACTTTCACCCCACCAGCCGAACGTGAGCGGAAGGAAATCCCTTCGACCGGAACCCGAATGGATTGCCCTTTCGATGTCGCCAGCATCACCTGATCGTCCATTTCCACAGGGAAAGAAGCCACCAGTTCACCACCGCGCATCGCCTTGTCCATAGCCATAACGCCCATGCCGCCGCGTCCGCGCACCGGGTAGTCGTGGCTGGAGGACAGCTTGCCCGCGCCCTCGCTGGTGATGGTCAGGATCAGGTTTTCAGCCGCCGACATCTCGGCATAGCGTTCCTGGGGCAGGGCGGCATCTGCATTTCCGCCGTCCTCATCGCCCTCGGCCTCTTCGGTGACACCGGCCATCAGGCGGCGCATCTTGAGGTAAGCGGCTCGTTCGTCCGGCGTAGCGTCAAAGTGGCGGATCACCGACATCGAAACCACGATATCACCCCCCGACAGCTTGATCCCACGCACCCCGGTCGAATTCCGGCCCGCGAACACCCGAACATCCGTGGTGGAGAAGCGGATCGCGCGGCCCGAATTGGTGACCAGCATTACATCGTCATCCTCGGAGCAGATGCGCGCGTTAACCAGGTTGACGCTGCCATCCTCGGGCAGTTTCATCGCGATCTTGCCGTTGGATTTCACGTTGGTGAAATCCGACAGGCGGTTCCGGCGCACGTCGCCCGCGCTGGTGGCAAAAACGATCTGCAGGTTGGCCCAGTCATCCTCGGGGACATCCACGGGCATGATCGCGGCGATGGACACACCCTGCGGGATCGGCAGGATATTGATTATAGCCTTGCCCTTGGCGGTCCGGCCACCTTGGGGCAGGCGCCAGGTCTTCAGCTTGTAGACCATGCCATCGGTGGTGAAGAACAGCAGCTGCGTATGGGTGTTCGCCACGAAGAGCGTGGTGACCACGTCCTCTTCCTTGGTTTGCATCCCCGACAGGCCCTTGCCGCCGCGTTTCTGAGCGCGGAAATCGGCCAGCGGCGTGCGCTTGATATAGCCGCCCGAGGTCACGGTCACGACCATGTCTTCACGCTCGATCAGGTCCTCGTCCATCATGTCACCGGACCAGTCGACGATTTCGGTGCGGCGGGGAACGGCGAATTGCTCGCGCACCTCGCGCAGTTCGTCCGCGATGATGCCCATGATACGATCGCGGCTGCCGAGGATTTCCAGGTATTCCTTGATCTTGCCGGCCAGCTCTTCCAGCTCGTCAGTGACTTCCTGCACACCGATCTGGGTCAGGCGTTGCAGGCGCAATTCCAGAATGGCGCGGGCCTGGGTTTCGGACAGGTTATAGGTCCCGTCGTCATTCACAGGGTGCAGAGGATCGTCGATCAGTCGCAGATATTCCACGATGGCCCCTGCAGGCCAGCGGCGTGTCATCAGTTTTTCGCGCGCCTCGGCTGCATCGGCACTGGACCGGATGGTGGCAACGACCTCGTCGACATTGGTGACAGCGACGGCCAGACCACACAGGATATGCGACCGTTCCCGCGCCTTGCGCAGCAAATAGGCCGTCCGGCGTGCCACGACATCCTCGCGGAAATCAATGAACGAGGTCAGGAAACGGCGCAGTGTCAGCTGTTCAGGACGACCGCCATTCAGCGCCAACATGTTGCACCCGAACGAGGTTTGCATCGGCGTAAAGCGGAACAGCTGGTTCAGCACCACCTCGGCGGTGGCGTCACGCTTCAGCTCGACCACGACACGCACGCCGTTGCGGTCAGATTCGTCCTGTACGTGGCTGATACCCTCGATCCGTTTTTCGCGGACAGCTTCGGCGATCTTTTCGATCATCGAGGCCTTGTTCACCTGATAGGGGATCTCGTCAATGACGATGGCATAGCGGTCCTTGCGGATTTCCTCGACCCGGGTTTTCGAGCGGATCACGACGCTGCCGCGGCCCTCAAGATAGGCTTTTCGCGCGCCCGAACGGCCCAGCATGATGCCACCTGTCGGGAAATCGGGGCCGGGAACATATTGAATAAGCTGTTCACTGGTCAGGTCCGGCTCTTCAATCAGGGCCAGCGTGGCGTCGATCACTTCGCCCAGGTTATGCGGCGGAATATTCGTGGCCATACCGACCGCGATACCGCCTGCGCCGTTAACCAGCATGTTCGGGAAACGCGCCGGTAGAACAGTCGGTTCCTGATCCTTGCCGTCATAGTTGTCCTGGAAATCGACGGTGTCCTTGTCGATATCGCTGAGCAGAAACGCAGCGGGCTTGTCCATCCGCACTTCGGTGTACCGCATGGCCGCCGGGTTATCCCCGTCCATGGAGCCAAAGTTGCCCTGACCATCCAGCAAGGGCAGTGACATCGAAAAGTCCTGCGCCATCCGGACCAAAGCGTCATAGATCGCGCTGTCGCCATGTGGGTGATATTTACCCATGACGTCACCGACCGGACGGGCCGACTTGCGATAGGGTTTATCGTGCCCATTCCCGGTCTCGTGCATCGCGTAAAGGATGCGCCGATGCACTGGCTTGAGCCCATCGCGCAGGTCGGGAATCGCCCGGCTGACGATGACGCTCATGGCATAATCCAGATAAGACGATTTCATCTCGTCCGTGATGGAAATGCTGGGTCCGTCGTAGGTCGGGCGCGCGGGCGCCTTTTCTTCTTCGTTATCAGGAGTTTGAGGCGTGTCGCTCACGTGGTCTCACCGCTCGGTCTGGAGTGTCTATATTTTGTTACACAAGTTATATCAGAGCCCATATACGGGGTGCAATGGTCCATGTTCCACGGCCCGGACTAAGTGAGAAAAAACACCCTAAGGTTCTGTAATTAAAATCAAAACCATGGACCTTTGCGCGTGAAAAAGGGCCAGGAGGGGAATGCCGCCCATGGCCCTTTGATTACTGGTGCGATTTCAACGCTGCAAAATGCCCGTCTGAGCGCGGGTTTTAGGGGATGATCCGCGTGTATTTCAGCCCCTCAAGGCTGGCGCCGGCCAGCATGCCTGCCTGACCGAATACCACGGCCAGCACCGGCGAGGTTGCCGTGGTGGTGTCGGTGCGAATATTCTCGCCAACATCCGAGAAGACATATTCCAGATCCGCACCAACGGCCCAGCCGCTGCTGCGGCGGAAGTTCTCAAGCGAGGGTTGGGTCATGAAAAACAGGACATGCGCATATTGCTGCGCGCCGATCTGAAGGCCGAAGCTGCCTTTTGCGGCCGAGTAGTAATCGACGGTCATCCCATCAATCCGCAAGGCGCCGCGACCGTAGCCACCGCCGACGAACAGGCCGGCCTCGGTCACCAGGGGCATCACCAGCTGGCCAACGGATTTGTCCATCACCTCTTGCAGGTTGGGATAGTTGCTTTGCAGATAGTCCATCGTCGCGTTGACGCGGGCGTCGATCGTATCTGCATTGGGGGTGCCCGCGCCGTTCGAGCACGCTGCGGTTACACTAGCACCGGCCAGCGCGGCCAGCGTAAAGCTGCGTCGGGTAAATTGGGTCATGGGGATCGCCTGTATTTGTTGCCTGTGAGTGCGGCCTCTGGATCGGGCCGGTTATGGAGGCACTATACGCGCGCGCCGCAGCCCTGTCACTAGCGGCGCCGCGCGACGTCGATTGTCGGCAGAAAGGCGCGCCTTAGGCCTGCAGCATTCGCGCCACGGCCGGGGCGAAATAGGTCAATACCCCGTCACAGCCCGCGCGCTTGAAGCACATCAGGCTTTCGAGCATGGCTTTCTCGCCGTCGATCCAGCCGTTCTGTGCGGCGGCCTGGATCATCGCGTATTCGCCGGACACCTGATACGCATAGGTGGGCACGGCAAAGGTGTCTTTCACGCGCTGACAGATATCCAGATAGGGCATGCCGGGCTTGACCATCACCATGTCCGCGCCTTCGTTCAGGTCGCGTTGGATCATCCGCAGTGCCTCGTCGGAATTGGCGGGGTTCATTTGATAGGTCGACTTGTCGCCCTTGAGCGCCCCCGAGGCACCAACCGCATCCCGGAACGGCCCGTAAAAGGCGCTGGCATATTTTGCCGAGTAGGACAGGATCATCGTGTCAGCGAAGCCCTCGGCCTCAAGCGCGCTGCGGATGGCACCGATCCGCCCGTCCATCATGTCCGAAGGGCCAATGATATCCACACCGTTGCGGGCCTGTTCGACCGCCTGCTTGACCAGAGCCTCGACTGTTTCATCGTTCAGGATCTTGCCGTCCTTCACGATCCCGTCGTGCCCGTTTGCGTTATAGGGATCCAGCGCCACGTCCGACATGATCGCAATGTTGATGCCTGCGTCCTTGATGGCGCGGCTGGCGCGGTTTGACAGGTTGTCGGGGTTCCAGGCCTCTTCGCAGGTTTCGGTTTTCAGCGTGGGGTCAGTGTAGGGAAACAGGCAGATCGCCGGAATGCCCAGATCGGCGGCCTCGCGCGCGGCGTCCACGATTTTGTCCACGGACAGCCGGTGCACACCAGGCATCGAGCTGACAGGCTCGGCAATGCTTTCGCCATCGCGGACAAAAATTGGCCAGATCAGATCGCCGACGCTCAGCGTGTTTTCCTGTACCAGCGCCCGAATCTGCGCCGATTGACGCGTCCGGCGGTGCCGTGCGGTGGGAAAGGGGGCCTGAGTGTGATGGGGCATCTGGTATTTCCTTCCTGTCTGTTGCATGGGTCGCATGGAATTTGCGCGCACTCAAGGGTAGGAATTGCCGCGCAGGCCGGGTAATCAGGCGAAAACACGAATAGGGTGCCTCAGGTGAGCTGGTACGAACTTCTCAATGAAATGATCGACATGCGGTCCTTCTCGAACCTTTGGTTCTGGATCGCACTGGCGGTCATGTGGTCGACGACCAGCCATTGGGTGTTGGGGGTTCCTTTTGATCTGGTGATCCGTGCAGGCCGTCATGCGCAGCGCGAGGGGCCGAACCAGACGCAGCAGGACCTTGAGGATTTGGTCCGCGTGAATATCAACAGGCTGCTGTATATCTCGGGCGTGTCCGGGTTGTGGCTGCTTGGGTTGGGGTGCTTTTTCTTCACTATCCTTGCCGGGCTTGGCTTTGTTTATG
The DNA here is from genome assembly GCF_965218685.1 of Thalassovita sp. Taxonomy (GTDB): domain Bacteria; phylum Pseudomonadota; class Alphaproteobacteria; order Rhodobacterales; family Rhodobacteraceae; genus Thalassobius. Next base: position 2,511,697 of record NZ_OZ244657.1, read on the forward strand.
ACGTGCAGCTGGCGCAGGCGGTTTTCTGTTTGCTTGCGCCGCTGACCATCGTGGGCATCCTCAGCCTGAACACCGCCCGCCGTATCCGCGACGAAGAGCTTTCGGGCGCCGCACTGCGCAAGCGATTGACCCGCCATCGCATCTGGGTTCAGGTGATCGGGATGATCTCGATCTTCGTGACGACCATTTGGGGCATCTACCAAATCTATACGGTCAATCTTCCTAATAATTTCTGGCACTTGGGGCAAAATACTAATGTCGAACAACCCGCAGATCACGATCGGGGGCGCCCCCGAGGGCTTTGACGCCAAGCTGATCCTGGCCGAGGTCGACAAGGCCACTGGCCCCGTGATTCACATCGCCCGAGACGACAAAAGACTGGCGGCCACCGAGGCCGCCTTGCGCTTCTTTGCGCCGGATATGCCGGTGGTCACCTTCCCCGGTTGGGACTGTCTGCCCTATGACCGGGTCAGCCCGCATGCGGATATCTCGGCTGCGAGGATGGCCACGCTGGCGGGGTTGGTGCACGGGATGCCCCAGCGTTTTATCCTGCTGACCACGCTCAGCGCCGCTATGCAGCGGGTGCCCGCGCGCGAGGTTCTGAAAGAGGCCGCATTCACCGCCCGCGTCGATCAGCGGATTAATGAAAAGGCGCTGCGGGATTTCCTGGTGCGTATGGGGTTTTCGCAGGCGCCCACGGTGATGGAGCCGGGCGACTATGCGATCCGCGGCGGCATCATCGACATCTTTCCGCCCGGTGACACCGGTCCCGTCCGTCTGGACCTGTTCGGAGACGTCCTGGACGGGGCGCGCCGCTTTGACCCGGTCAGTCAGCGAACAATCGAAAAATTGGACCTGATCGAGCTGGCCCCGGTGTCCGAGGTGATCCTGGACGAGGCCGCGATTCTGCGGTTCCGCCAGAATTACCGTATCGCCTTTGGCGCGGCAGGCACTGATGACCCGCTGTACGAGGCGGTCAGCGCCGGTCGCAAACACCAGGGGATCGAGCATTGGCTGCCGTTCTTTCATGACCGCCTGGAGGTTCTGTTCGATTATTTGCCAAAAGCGCCGATCACGCTGGATGACCAGATTACGCCCGCGCGTATTTCTCGCTGGGAAGGGATCGCCGACCAGTACGAAACGCGTAAGATTGCCATGTCTCAGAAAGGGCGGCTCGACACGATCTATAAACCCGTGCCGCCCGAGCAGCTGTATCTTGATGACACCGCATGGCATGCCGCAATCGATGGCCGGCGCGTGGTACAGTTTCATCCGCTTCCCCAAGCCTCGGGGCCCGGTGTGGTGGACGCAGGCGGGCGTATCGGCCGCAATTTCTCACCCGAAAGGCAGCTGGAAAATGTAAACCTTTTCAGTGCTCTGAATGACCATATTAATGCCAAAATTGCGAATGGTCCGGTCGTTGTTGCATCCTATTCCGAGGGTGCGCGCGAACGTCTGGATGGCCTGCTTGAAGACGAGGGCCTTCTGGGCGCGGTGCCTGTTTCGGACATGGGCGGGGTCGGCAAATACGGGGTGCATCTGGCCGTTTGGCCATTGGAGCACGGCTTTGAAGCGCCCGGATTGACGGTGGTTTCCGAGCAGGACGTGCTGGGCGAGCGTCTGGTTCGCAAGCAGGGTAAACGCAAACGTGCCGAGAATTTCCTGACCGAAACCCAGTCGCTTGCCGCGGGTGATTTGGTCGTTCACGTTGATCATGGGATCGGCCGGTACCTCGGGCTCGAGGTGGTCACGGCCGCTGGCGCCGCCCACGAATGCCTGCTGCTGGAATATGCCGAAGGCGCCAAGCTGTATTTGCCTGTCGAAAACATCGAGCTGCTGTCAAAATACGGCCATGACGAAGGTCTGCTTGACCGGCTGGGTGGCGGCGCATGGCAGGCCAAGAAGGCCAAGCTCAAGGAACGCATCCGCGAGATGGCTGATCGCCTGATCCGGGTTGCCGCCGAACGCGCCCTGCGAACGGCGCCCGCCCTTGAAGCACAGCATCACGCGTGGGAGGCCTTTAGCGCGCGCTTTCCATATCAGGAAACCGATGACCAGCTGCGCGCGATCGAGGATGTGCTGGACGATTTGACCAGCGGCCGTCCGATGGATCGCCTGATCTGCGGTGACGTGGGCTTTGGGAAAACCGAAGTCGCCATGCGCGCCGCCTTTGTCGCCGCCATGTCAGGCGTGCAGGTGGCCGTGATTGCACCCACCACCTTGCTGGCGCGTCAGCACTACAAAAGCTTCTCGGAGCGGTTCCGTGGCTTCCCGCTCGAGGTCCACGCCCTGTCGCGTTTCGTCAGTTCCAAACAGGCTGCGAAGACCCGTGACGGGATGGCGCGGGGCACCGTGGATATCGTCGTCGGCACGCATGCGTTGCTGGCGAAAAACATTCGTTTCCAGAACCTTGGCCTTCTGATCATCGATGAAGAACAACATTTCGGTGTCGGCCACAAAGAGCGGTTGAAACAGATGCGCAGCGATATTCACGTGCTGACGCTGACCGCCACGCCGATCCCGCGCACGCTGCAACTCAGCCTGTCGGGCGTGCGCGATCTGTCGATCATCGGAACGCCTCCGGTCGACCGTCTGGCCATCCGCACCTATGTCAGCGAGTTTGACGCCGTCACCGTCCGCGAGGCGCTGCTGCGCGAACATTACCGTGGCGGGCAAAGTTTTTACGTGGTTCCCCGCATTTCGGACCTGCCCGAGATCGAGCAATTCCTGCGCGATCACGTCCCCGAGGTCAGCTTTATCACCGCCCATGGCCAGCTGGCCGCCACGGATTTGGACGAGCGGATGAATGCCTTTTATGATGGCAAATTCGACGTGCTTTTGGCCACAACGATCGTTGAATCCGGTCTGGATATTCCCACGGCCAACACGATGATCGTGCACCGCGCCGATATGTTCGGTCTTGCGCAGCTTTATCAGATTCGGGGCCGGGTGGGGCGCAGCAAGACCCGCGCCTATGCCTATCTGACAACCAAACCCCGCGCGCCGCTGACACCCGCCGCCGAAAAACGCCTGCGCGTTCTGGGGTCTCTGGATACGCTGGGCGCGGGCTTTACCCTGGCCAGCCAGGACCTGGATATCCGCGGCGCAGGCAACCTTTTGGGGGAAGAGCAGTCCGGCCAAATGCGCGATGTGGGATACGAGCTGTACCAACAAATGTTGGAAGAGGCGATCGCCAAGATCAAGTCCGGCGAGATGGAAGGCCTGAGCGATACAGGCGATCAATGGGCGCCGCAGATCAACCTGGGCGTTCCGGTCCTGATCCCCGAAGACTACGTGCCCGATCTGGATGTGCGTTTGGGATTGTATCGTCGTCTCAGTGGGTTGCATACCAAAGTTGAACTTGAAGGCTTTGCCGCCGAGCTGATTGACCGCTTTGGAAAACTGCCTAAAGAGTTGAACACATTGCTTTTGATCGTCCGCATCAAGGCCATGTGCAAACGCGCCGGTATCTCCAAGCTGGACGGCGGCCCCAAGGGGGCCACGATTCAGTTCCACAACGACAAGTTCGCCTCGCCTCAGGGGCTGGTGGAATATATCCAGGCGCAAAATGGGCTGGCCAAGGTCAAGGACAACAAGATCGTCGTGCGCCGCGATTGGGCCAAGGACAGCGACAAGATCAAAGGTGCCTTCGCAATCGCGCGTGATCTGGCCGAAAAGGTGATCGCCGAGCAGAAGCGCAAGAAAGCAAAGTAGAGGCGGTCAGCCCTTCGCCACGAGAAACGCGCGGATTTTTGGGGCGATCCAGTCCCACAATCCGGGCGCGCCATGGGCGATCTTTGCCCCGACCTTGGTGGCGACGGTGTCAAAATCCACGTCATATTCCACCCAGCTGCCCCCGCCCGAGGCAAGGTTCTGGTTGGGCGGTTGGAACCGGTCCAGTGATTTGGCAAATTTGGCGTCGGGGCTCTGGTTGTCTTCGAATTCCTGCCACAGGGCCCGCAATTGGGTGCCCTGATCCCCGGGAAGCATACCGAAAATCCGGTCTGCGGCGGCCTGTTCCTGCGCTTCGGTTTCGGCAATGTCATGGGTGCCGAAAATCGGCGCATCGCCAGCGTCGATTTCAACAAGATCATGCAGTAAAAGCATGCGGATCACGCGGTTGATGTCCACCCCATTGGGGGCGTGTTCGGCAAGCGTCAGGGCATACAATGCCAGATGCCAGCTGTGCTCGCCCGAGTTTTCGCGCCGCGAGGCGTCGCACAGCAGGGTTGCGCGGGTCACCGTTTTAAGCTTGCAGGCCTCGGTCAGAAAGGCCATCTGCGCGTCCAGACGCTCAGTCATTCCCCGACTGCGCTTTCAACGCGGCCTCGATCTTGGCGTTCAGCATCTGCCGGGCACGACGTTCGGCCAGACGCACGCGCACCGCGGTCAAAAAGGCCTCTTGCGTGGTGGTCGAACTGTCGCCCAGCGATTTGCCGATCTGGTCTATCAGCGTTTCGTCGCCCAAGGTCTCGGCCGCTTCGATCGCGTCCTTGGCAAGGGCGTCGGCAAGATCTTCGGTGATCCCCATGCTGGCCTCAGCGTGTGGTTTCGGTCAAACGGCGTTTCACATAGGTGGTGACATTGCCGATCATGTTGTCCATCTGCTCTTCTTTTTCAAAGAAGTGCCCGGCGCCTTCGATCTCTTGATGCGTGATGGTGATGCCTTTTTGTTCGTGCAGCTTGCCAACCAACGACGCCGTATCCGCAGGAGGGGCCACGCGATCGGCGGTGCCGTTGATGATCAAACCCGAGCTGGGGCAGGGCGCCAGGAACGAGAAATCATACATGTTGGCGGGCGGTGCGACCGACACAAATCCGGTAATCTCGGGGCGGCGCATCAGCAGCTGCATCCCGATCCAGGCACCAAAGCTGAAACCGGCGACCCAGCAATGCTTGGAATTGCTGTTCATCGATTGCAGGTAATCCAGCGCCGAAGCGGCGTCAGACAGCTCGCCCACACCCTGGTCATATTCGCCCTGGCTGCGGCCAACACCGCGGAAGTTAAAACGCAGAACCGTGAAGCCCATGTTGTAGAAGGCGTAGTGCAGATTATACACCACCTTGTTGTTCATGGTGCCGCCAAACTGCGGATGCGGGTGCAGGACAATGGCGATCGGGGCGTCACGGTCTTTTTGCGGATGATAGCGACCTTCCAGCCGACCTTCGGGACCGGGAAAAATAACCTCGGGCATATGTCTTGCGTCTCTCCTCGCTGGGCCGTTCATTCTTGACAAATTTGGTCAAGCTGCTTAGAACGGTTCTAATTCTTCCCTGGCAGGGCCAGTGGGCTGCAATGCAGATAAGCCTTGTAGGCCGTATCGTCAATCAATTCACGAGGGAATCGAGGCGTGAAACTTAGCACAAAAGGACGATATGCGATGGTTGCGCTGGCTGATATCGCTCTGCAACCGGCGCAAACGCTGGTTTCCTTGGGCGATATCTCGAAGCGGCAGGACATTTCCTTGGCCTATCTGGAACAACTATTCGTCAAGCTGCGCCGTGCGGGGCTGGTGGAATCGGTGCGTGGTCCTGGTGGTGGGTACCGTCTAGCGCGCCCGCCAAGCGAGATTCGCGTGGTCGAGGTGCTAAGCGCCGTGGATGAAACCGTGGATGCCATGCACAAGGGCGCTGGCGCCAGCGGCGGGGCCTCGGGCAGCCGTGCGCAATCAATGACCAACCGCTTGTGGCAAAGCCTGAGCGCAAATGTCTATGTCTTCTTGCATAACGCACGTCTTTCGGATGTGATCGACAACTCTCTGGCGCCGTGTCCGGCAGTGCCCGGTCTTTTCGCGGTGGTGGACGAGGACTGATGTCGCGGGTCTATCTGGATCATAATGCAACAACCCCCATGCGCCCCGAAGCCAAAGCAGCGGTGATTGCGGCCATGGACGTTGTGGGCAACCCGTCCAGCGTGCATGCCGAAGGGCGCGCCGCAAAGGGATTGGTTGAACGCGCGCGCGCGCAGGTATCGGCGGCTTTGGGGGCTGACGGGGCGGATGTGATCTTTACCTCGGGCGCGACCGAGGCCGCTGCGTTGATCTGCGCGGGCCGGGGGCTGAAGGGCGCTGCGGTCGAGCATGATGCGGTTCTGTCTTGGATAGATCCGGTGCTGCTGGTCGATGCCGATGGGCGCGTGACGGTCGAGGAACCGGCGGGCTCAACGTTGCAGCTGGCCAATTCGGAAACCGGTGTGGTGCAGGACCTGCCCGATGGGTTGGCCGTAAGTGATGCAACGCAGGGTTTCGGCAAGATACCGTTTGCCTTCAACTGGTGTGGTGCTCAGGCGGTGCTGGTCTCGGCGCACAAGCTGGGTGGCCCCAAGGGGATCGGCGCGCTGGTGGTCAAGCGGGGCACCGAAGTTGCCGCTCAGCTGAAAGGCGGAGGTCAGGAAATGGGCCGCCGCGCCGGCACCGAGAACATCCCCGGCATTGCTGGCTTTGGCGCAGCGGCCGAGGCTGCGGTCCGTGATCTGGCGAATGGCCGCTGGGACGAAGTGCAGGGCTTGCGTAATTTGTTGGAAGAGGCCATTGAGGCCGAGGCGAGAGATACTATTTTTGTCGGGAAAGGTGCAAAGCGTCTTCCCAATACTGCGTGTTTTGCAACGCCCGGCTGGAAAGGCGAAACACAGGTTATGCAATTGGATCTTGCGGGGTTTGCCATTTCGGCGGGCTCGGCCTGTTCCTCGGGAAAATTGCGTGCCAGCCCGGTTTTGCGGGCCATGGGCTATGACGAAGAGGCTGCCAAGGGCGCGATCCGCGTTTCACTGGGGCTGGAGACGACAAAACAGGACGTGCTGCGCTTTGCTGAAAGCTGGCTGTCCAAACAACAGAAGTTTCGTGCCCGCGTGGCATGAGACAAAGACGCGAACAAGAGGTGCATCATGGCTGCTTTGGATCAAAGCGACGTTAAAGAAGGGGTTGACCAGGAAACGGTCGATGCCGTGCGCGAAGTCGGCGGCAAGTACAAGTACGGCTGGGAAACCGATATCGAGATGGAGTACGCGCCCAAGGGTGTGAACGCCGATATCGTCCGGCTGATCAGCAGCAAGAATGACGAGCCCGAATGGATGACCGAATGGCGTCTGCAAGCGCTGGAGCGGTGGACCAAGATGGAAGAGCCCAAATGGGCCATGGTCAGCTATCCCGAGATCGATTTCCAGGACCAATATTACTATGCCCGTCCCAAATCGATGGAGGAGAAGCCCAAGTCGCTGGACGAGGTCGATCCCAAGCTGTTGGCGACCTATGAAAAGCTGGGCATCCCGCTGAAAGAACAGATGATCCTGGCCGGTGTCGAAGGCGCCGAGGATATGCCCGCCGAGGGCCGTAAGGTTGCTGTGGATGCGGTGTTCGACTCTGTCAGTGTTGGTACCACATTCCAGGCCGAGCTGAAAAAAGCCGGCGTCATCTTCTGCTCGATCTCCGAGGCGATCCGCGAACACCCCGAACTGGTCAAGAAATACCTGGGCACCGTGGTGCCGCAGTCGGATAACTATTACGCCACGCTGAACTCGGCCGTGTTCTCGGACGGCTCGTTCGTTTACGTGCCCCCCGGTGTGCGCTGCCCGATGGAGCTGTCGACCTATTTCCGCATCAACGCCGAAAATACCGGTCAGTTCGAACGCACCCTGATCATCGCCGACAAAGGCAGCTATGTGTCCTATCTGGAAGGCTGCACCGCGCCCCAGCGTGACACCGCGCAGCTGCACGCGGCCGTGGTCGAGATCATTCTGGAAGAAGACGCCGAGGTGAAATACTCGACCGTTCAGAACTGGTATCCCGGTGATGAAGAGGGCAACGGCGGTATCTACAATTTCGTGACCAAGCGGGCCGATTGCCGCGGGGATCGCTCCAAGGTGATGTGGACGCAGGTGGAAACCGGCTCGGCAGTGACCTGGAAATACCCGTCCTGCATCCTGCGCGGCGACGAAAGCCAGGGCGAGTTCTACTCGATCGCCATCGCCAACAACATGCAGCAGGCCGATACCGGCACGAAAATGGTGCATCTGGGCAAGAACACCAAGTCCCGCATCGTGTCCAAAGGTATCAGCGCCGGCAAGGCGCAGAACACCTATCGCGGGCTGGTGTCCATGCACCCCAAGGCCAAGAACGGGCGGAACTACACCCAATGTGACAGCCTGCTGATCGGCGATAAATGCGGGGCCCATACGGTTCCCTATATCGAGGTCAAGAATAACTCGTCCCGCGTCGAACACGAGGCAACCACCTCCAAGGTGGATGACGATCAGCTGTTCTACTGCCGTCAACGCGGCATGGACGAGGAAGAGGCCGTCGCGCTGGTTGTGAACGGGTTCTGTAAGGACGTGTTGCAGGCGCTGCCGATGGAATTCGCCATGGAAGCACAGCAGTTGGTGGCGATCTCTCTGGAAGGGTCCGTAGGTTAAGTTTGGCCTGTATCATGTTGAAAAGGTGCTAAAATGATCATTACTACTACTCCTTCGATCGAAGGTCGCAGTATTACCGCCTACAAGGGCATCGTCGTGGGCGAAGCCATTATGGGCGCCAACGTTGTGCGGGATCTGTTCGCCAGCGTCACCGACATCATCGGGGGCCGCTCGGGTGCCTATGAATCCAAGCTGCAGGATGCCCGCGACACGGCCCTGCGTGAGCTGCAGGAACGCGCTGCCATTTTAGGTGCCAATGCGGTCGTCGGCGTGGATCTGGATTACGAAGTTGTCGGCCAGTCAATGCTGATGGTCTCGGCTTCGGGCACCGCAGTGATGGTTGAATGAATTAAGCGGGGCGCAGGCCCCAAGGAACAACGGCCTTGCCCCTGGAACGCGCTAGAAAACAGCCAGGGATCCAGGCCAGACAGCGCAGCAATGCGCAGTGATTGAAAAGGGAAAAACATGCTGGAAATCAAGAACCTGCAGGTCAAACTTGAAGAAGAAGACAAGCAGATCCTGAAGGGGGTCGACCTGTCAATCGAAGCGGGCTCGGTCCATGCGATCATGGGGCCCAACGGGTCAGGGAAATCGACGCTTTCCTACGTTCTGTCCGGCAAGGATGGCTATGAGGTCATCGACGGCGAAGCAACCTTGGAAGGCGAAGACATTCTGGAAATGGAGCCCGAAGAGCGCGCCGCAGCCGGCTTGTTCCTGGCGTTCCAATATCCGGTGGAAATCCCCGGTGTGGGCAACATGACGTTCCTGCGGACGGCCGTGAATGCGCAACGCAAGGCGCGCGGCGAAGAAGAGCTGTCGGCAACCGATTTCCTCAAAGAGGTCCGCGCCAAGGCCAAGACCCTGAAAATCGACGCGGACATGCTGAAACGTCCGGTGAATGTTGGCTTCTCGGGTGGTGAGAAAAAGCGGAACGAGATCCTGCAAATGGCTATGCTGCAGCCAAAGATGTGCATCCTGGACGAGACCGACTCGGGTCTGGATGTGGACGCGATGAAGCTGGTGTCCGAGGGCGTGAACGCGCTGCGCGACGCGGGCCGCTCGTTCCTGGTGATCACCCACTACCAACGTCTGCTGGATCACATCAAACCTGATGTGGTGCACATCATGGCTGCCGGTCGCATCATCAAATCCGGTGGTCCCGAGCTGGCCCTGGAAGTCGAGAAGAACGGCTATGCCGACATCCTGGCGGAGATCGAATAATGGCAGCGCTGCAGGCAAAACTCGAGGCGACACAGACGCGTCTTGCCGATGTCTCGTTGCCGGCTTCTGGCGGCTGGCTAGCCGCGGCGCGACAGGATGCCTTGGCGCGCGTGCGTGCCATGGGTCTGCCCGTGCGCCGGGATGAGTACTGGAAATACACGCGTCCTGACACTCTGACGGCGCAGGTGGCCCCCGCAGCCGCCCTGTTTGATACCGGCGACGAAATTCCTGTTTTCAACGATGTGGATCGTCTGAAGCTGGTCTTTCAGGACGGCGTCTTTGATGCCGAGGCTAGCGACGACTTGACCCTTGAAGGGATCGAGATCGAACGTTTGGAAACCGCAGGCGCTGCAGATATTCATTGGGCCAAGGACAGCTATGGCGTGCTTGAAGCAAACGGTCAGGCCCCGGTCGAACGTCCGCTGGCCGCGCTGAACACCGCTTTGGCAACCGATGGTGTGCTGATCCGGGTTTCTGCGACCCCCAGCAAGCCGGTCAGCCTGGTCTACATTCATGGCTCGGACAGCTCGGACGCGGTGTTGCACCACGTTGTTAAGGTCGAGGAAGGTGCCTCGTTCACCTTGCTGGAAAACGGCCCCGCCGCTGCGCGTTTCAACAAATGCATGGAGGTCGAAGTTGCCGACAAAGCGCAATTCCACCATGTCCGCGCTCAGGGCCGCGACCACGAACGCCGTGCCGCCACCCATATTTTTGCCCGTCTGGGCACCGAAAGCGTGTTCAAAAGCTTTACCCTGACCGCCAATGGCGTGTTGACCCGCAATGAATGCTTTATCGAGCTGCTGGGCGATAACGCCGTGGCGCATGTGGCCGGCGCTTGCATGGGGGATGGCGATTTTCATCACGATGACACGGTTTTCGTGACGCATGACGCGCTGAACTGCGAAAGCCGCCAGGTGTTCAAGAAAGTGCTTCGCAACGGGGCGACTGGCGTGTTCCAGGGTAAGATCCTGGTGAAGGCCGGCGCTCAGAAAACCGATGGCTACCAGATCAGCCAATCGCTGTTGCTGGACGACGACAGCCAGTTCCTGGCCAAGCCCGAGCTTGAGATTTACGCAGATGACGTGGCCTGTTCGCACGGCTCGACCTCGGGGGCGATCGACGAAGATGCGCTGTTCTATCTGCGTTCGCGCGGAGTGCCGACGCACGAAGCGACGGACCTTTTGGTTCTGGCCTTCCTTGCCGAAGCCGTTGACGAGATCGAGGCCGAAGAGCTTCGCAACGAGATCGTCAGCCGTCTGGAAGGCTGGCTGGAGCGTCGGCGCGACTGATGGGTGTCACCTCGGACATAGTTACCAGCTATCGCCGGCCTGGGCGCGTAGTTGCGCGTCTGCTGCAGATGGGGCAACGCGAAGATCGGGCGCTGGCCATCCTGATGGCCGGTTGCACCGTGGTGTTCGTCGCGCAATGGCCGCGACTGGCGCGTCAGGCGCATCTGGACCCCGAGGTAGAGCTTAACATGCTGTTGGGCGCCACTTTGCTGGCCTGGGTGATGATTGCGCCACTGCTGTTGTATGCGCTGGCCTTCATCTCTCATCTTGTGGCCCGCGCCGCAGGAGGCAAGGGTACGGGATATGGCGCGCGGATTGCGCTGTTCTGGGCGCTGCTGGCCTCGTCTCCGCTTTTGTTGCTGCAAGGGATGGTTGCGGGTTTTATTGGGGCCGGGGGCGCCCTGACACTGGTTGGTCTTATCTGGCTGGTGGTATTTCTGTGGTTCTGGATTTCAGGGCTGAGGCAGGCTGAATGGCCGCCCGCTCAGAAGGGATAAGGCAATGATTCCCCTAAAGGAATTGGCGATCGAGACGATCCGTACTCCGCGCAAGTCCGCTGAACGGATATTGTCGCTGGAGCTGCGCCCCGAGGCCATCTGGACAGCGCTTGCGCTGGTCGCGGTACTAAACGCTTTGTTGTTTTCTGCATCGGTCACTTTGCTCGAGGCTCGCGTTGGCATCGTGTCCGGCTTTAACCTGCCATTCCTGTATCTTGCGCTGATGGTGGCCGTTATGGTCATCGGTTCGATGGTCTTGGCGTGGATCGGCCAGCTGATGGGTGGGCGCGCCAGGTTAATGGATCTGCTGCCGCTGGTGATCTGGCTGCAAGCTTTGCGCGCGGCCGCCCAACTGGGTGTGATCGTGGTGATCTTTGTGTTGCCGGGGCTGGCGGATATGGTTTCGTTGATGGTTGGGCTCTATGGGCTGTGGATTCTTGTCAATTTCATCGACGTCGCCCAAGGGTGGCAGTCGCTTGGAAAATCCATCGTGACGATGCTGATTGCCGGCTTTGGCTTTGCATTTGGACTTTCTCTTTTTCTGCTCCTGATCGGGGCCGGTGGTACAGGATTCTGACCCATGTATGACATCGAAAAAATCCGCTCGGATTTTCCCATTCTTGCACGAGAAGTGAATGGCAAGCCGCTGGTTTATTTGGATAATGGTGCAAGTGCACAAAAGCCCAAAGCGGTGATTGATGCGGTCACCAATGCCTATCGGAACGAATATGCCAATGTGCATCGCGGACTGCATTTCCTGTCGAATCTGACCACCGACAAGTACGAGGCCGTGCGCGGCATCGTGGCGAAATTCTTAGGTGCGCCGGACGAGGACGAGATCGTTTTCAACTCGGGTACGACCGAGGGGATCAACCTTGTCGCCTATAGCTGGGCAATGCCGCGGATGCAGGCAGGGGACGAGATCATCCTGTCCGTGGCAGAGCATCACGCAAACATCGTGCCATGGCATTTCCTGCGCGAGCGTCAGGGCGTCGTGCTGAAATGGGTGGACACTGAACTTGATGGGTCTCTGGATCCGCAAAAAGTGATCGATGCCATCGGTCCGAAAACCAAACTTGTGGCAATCACTCAATGTTCCAATGTGTTAGGAACCATTGTTGATGTGAAAACCATCTGTCACGCCGCCCGCGAAAAAGGCGTTCCGGTGCTGGTTGATGGCTCGCAAGGGGCGGTGCACATGCCGGTTAACGTGGCCGACATGGGCTGCGATTTCTACGCGATCACGGGGCATAAACTGTACGGTCCTTCAGGCTCGGGTGCGATTTACATCCGCAAGGAACGCATGGCCGAGATGCAGCCCTTTCTGGGCGGCGGTGACATGATCAAAGAGGTCAGTAAGGACGCGGTATGCTATAACGACCCGCCTATGAAATTCGAGGCAGGCACGCCGGGGATTGTCCAGACCATCGGCATGGGCGTCGCGCTGGAATACATGATGGGCATCGGGATGGAGAACATCGCCGCGCATGAAGCAGAGCTGTCCAAATACGCGCTACAACGTCTGTCCGGTATCAACTGGCTGAACCTTCAGGGCACGGCCCCTGGCAAGGCGGCGATCTTCTCGTTCACGATGGAAGGCGCAGCTCATGCGCACGACATTTCCACCATTCTGGATAAGAAAGGTGTGGCTGTGCGGGCAGGGCATCACTGTGCCGGCCCCCTGATGGATCATCTGGGCACCCCGGCGACCTGCCGCGCCTCGTTCGGGATGTACAACACCAAGTCCGAGGTCGACGCACTGATTGACGCGCTGGAACTTGCGCACGATCTGTTTGGTTGAACACGAAAATTTCCAAAGCCCGGGTGCGTTACGGATTGCACCCCGTCCGGGCTTTGGGTAAAGACGCCAATAGGCACCCGTAGCTCAGCTGGATAGAGCGCTGCCCTCCGAAGGCAGAGGCCAGAGGTTCGAATCCTCTCGGGTGCGCCATTTCCCTGGAAAATTGCCGACACCGCGCGTTAGTCGCACAGGAATTCGGCTTGCTCTTGCAGGTTGCGGTTTTGGCCGCCTTGCGCGCCGGATCCGTACCACCATTGTCCGCTCGAGCGCCAAATACGGTGCGTGCGGCCGTTGTTGCATTGGATCTTGCTGGCGCGCTTGTCTGTACCGGACACACGTCCCCCATCCGTGATCGAACGAACCCCTTTGCTGGGTCCCGACGAACTCGCGGATTTCGACGGTTTACTTGACGTACTGCCCGAGCTTGAAGGGGCGTCCGCTTCGGGGGCGGCCGAGTTATAGGTCCCGTTACGGCGGGCTTCCTCGGCTCGTTGACGGGCGCGTTCCTGGGCGAGTTTGCGGCGCCGTTCGTCTGCAGCCCGCTCTTGCTCCAGCCACTCGGCGTTGCCCTTTTCAATCTTGTTGAACGTGCTGTTGCCCTGCTGGACCAGGGCGCCAAGGTTGCCGGCCCCGGCGGGCACAGCAACGATCAGCCCGCACAGCAGGACAGCGGTAGAGGTCAGTTTGTTACCCATTCCAGCCTCCGTTACCGCGGTGCCCGTGGGGCGCTTTGCACGATATTCCCCGAGCGATTCTTGCGGTTGCCCTTGCTTTTGAAGGCCTCTTTGGACTGTTTCAGGGTGCAGGCCTTGTCGAAATCGCGGGTCACGGCAACTGCGGGGCCATAGTTGACCGCGTTGATGTAGCGATCACCATATTCGACAACCATGAAAGGTTTGGAGCGGATGGCGATGACGTCCGAAAAAGCTTCGACACGGGTCGCGGCCCAGTCGCTGGAGTAGCGGCCAATAATGGTGTCCGCGCGGGTGGTGCTGCGGATGCGGATCTTGGGTTCGGCGTAAATATCAACGCTGTAATTGTTGCCCGGGTGCAGAACGAAACGGTATCCTTCGCATGCGGTGCCTTCCAGGCTGACGCCCCCGGTTTTGACACCCGGCTTGCCCTTGTCGACGGTCTCCATCAGCAGTTTGGTCGCCGCATAGATATACAGCGGCTGGCCCTTTGCCTTGACGGCCTGTGCGGCCTCGGAATTGCCCAGCGACGCGGTGAAGCGCATCGGCTGCTTGGCGTATTGCGAGGTGCCGTTGATGTTCATGAAGCTGGTTTGTGCCCGGCCGAACGAGACATCCTTGGCATCGCCCAACACAAGATTTGCGGAAACGCCGCCTTCGCTCCAGAGCGAGGGTTTAGACGATCCCCCTGTGGGGGCGGACATGCAGGCGGAAAGAAGAGAAGCGGAAAGAAGGGCGATCGGAAGAAAAGTGCGGTGCATAGAAACCTTGCAAGTATTTGACATTAACATAAAGGCGAAAAAAGCCTTCCAGGCACTATACTTGCGCGTATTCTCCGCGCAAACGAAATATCCGTTTCTAGGGAAAAACCGCCCCGGGGCAGGGGGCAGTTCTTGGTTTAGCCAGCGATCAGGCCGGCAACATGGCGGGGCAGGGCCGGGACGATCCCGTTGGGGTTCAAAGCCTTGATCGAGTAGTAGCCTTTTGTGATGTGATCCAAGTTCACTGTTTCCTGGATGCCGGGCAGACCCAAAATACGCTCCATATAGGCCGAGAGGCGCGGATAGTCCTTGATCTGTTTCCAGTTGGTTTTGAACAGCCCGTGATAGGCGGCATCGAAGCGTATCAAGGTAACGAAGACGCGGATGTCGGCCTCGGTCAGCTGATCCCCAAGCAGGTAGGGCGCGGTCAGGCGCTGTTCCAGCATGTCCAGCGTGTCGAATACCGTTTCCACGGCCTCGTCATAGGCTTGCTGCGACGAGGCGAACCCGGCCTTGTAAACCCCATTGTTGAAGGGCTCGTAGGTGGCAGTGTTCAGTGCGTCGATCTGGGGGGCCAGATCTTCGGGATACAGGCGATAGTCCGAGGGCACCAGGTGTTCAAACGCGGTGTCGAACATGCGCAGGATATCGGCGCTTTCGTTGTTCACCATGACGTTTTGATGCGTATCCCAAAGAACAGGCACTGTCGCGCGACCGGTATAGCCGCCATCGGCGCGGGTATAGATCTGGTGCAGGAAATCCGCTCCAAACAGCGGGTCCGTTTCTGCGCCGGGATAACCGCCAAAGGACCAGCCTTCATCCGTCAGGGTCGGGTTGACGATGGTCACGGGGATCATCTCTTCCAGTCCCTTCAGTTTGCGCGCCATCAACGCGCGAGAGGCCCAGGGGCAGATAAAGGCCACATACAGACGATAGCGGTTCGGCTCGGCTTTGAAGCCTCCGGTGCCGGTGCGGCCTGGGGCCCCGTCAGGTGTGATCCAGTTCCGAAAGCCTGAAACCTGGCGGACAAACCGGCCGTCCTTGTCGGCCTTTTGCACCGGGTTCCAGTCCTTGGTCCATTTTCCGTCTACAAGCATGTCCGTCCCCTAGTGGAAAATGAAGCTGCGCATCGAAACCGAAGCGATGTCGATCGAATCGTTCATGAAGGTAAGCTGGTCCTTGTCGTCGGCCGCACCTGCAATGGTCAGCGCGGGCAGATAGTGGTCCACCGAAGGGTGTGCCATCTGCAAAAGGGGACCCAGTGCCTTGCGGTCGGTGATCAGCTGATGATCGCCAATTTCAAGGCTATGAGCGAAGATGCTGTCGAACTCCAACGCCCAGTCATAGGGGCGGCCACCAAAGCGCATGGCGCGCAGGTTGTGAACGATGTTGCCCGACCCCAAGATCAGAACGCCGCGGTTGCGCAGTTCGGACAGGGCCTCGCCGATTTCCAGGTGGTGCGGCAGGTCCTTGGTCATGTCGATTGACAGCTGGAACACGGGCACGTTTGCCTCGGGGTACAGGAACTTCAGCACGGTCCAGGCACCATGATCCAGGCCCCAGGTGTCGTCGCCCTCGACATGGTGGCTGGCCAGCAGGCTTGCCACCTCTTTGGCCAGATCAGGATGGCCGGGGGCAGGATAGCTTTCCTGGTACAGCGCGTCCGGGAAGCCGTAAAAATCATAGATGGTCCGCGGAAAGGCCGAGACATCCACCAGCGTCGAGCCGCGGGTCATCCAGTGCGCCGACACAACCAGGATCGCTTGCGGACGCGGCAGGGTTTTGCCCAAGGCAGTCCAGCTGCGCGAATATTCGGTGTCCTCGATGGCGTTCATCGGGCTGCCATGGCCCAGGAACACGACCGGCATCCGGTCCGAGGTGCGAAGGCTGTCTTTGAGGTTTTGCAGCGATTGTTTGATGCTCATCGGTCTGCTCCTTTTGTAAGGGGTTTGGGTTTGCAAAGGGCCGCGCAAACCACGCGGCCCCGTTGGTTGTTTGATTAAGCGGCAGCTTTTTTCAGTTTCAGCGGGTAGAGCGCATAGGCGCCATCCCCCAGCAGGGCCAACGATGCCTGGACAAGGGCCCACATCGCCGGGTATTCCCAGCCGCCACCTTGGTTGGTCCAGCCAAAGCCGGCGCCCCAGTGTGCGAAGATCACGGCGCCCAGCAGCGGGAAGACCAGCGCGGCCGACACAAGGCGGGTTGCGATACCCAGGATAAGAGCCGCGCCACCTGCGATCTCGGCGATCATGGTCAGGTAACCCAGCCAACCGGGCAGCCCCAGGCTTTCGAAGAAACCAGCGGTACCGGCGGGGGTGAAGACCATCAGTTTCAGAAGGCCGTGCTGGATAAACAGAACACCCGTGGTGATACGAAGAACAAGGGCAGCATAAGGAGCGGTTTTGTTGTCAATCATTGTCTTGGTCCGTTTGTTGATGCGACCCTTGGGGCCGCGGTGATGAGTGGTTGTTGTTCTTATGGGCCAGAAGGTGCGCTTTTCCTTGAGGGAATAAAATGGCGATGATATGGAATGAATATCGCCAATATGTTCCTAAAGGGGGCCGATGTGGATCTGATTGACGGGCTTCGCGCCTTTGTTGCTACGGCCGAGACGGGCTCTTTCACCGCGGCGGCGGATCGGTTGGGCATTTCGAACCGGTTAACGTCGAAATACGTGGCCGAGCTTGAGGCGCGCCTTGGTACCCGGCTTTTGCAGCGCACCACGCGCAAGGTCGGGTTGACGGCTGCCGGGCAAAACATGCTGGCGCGCGCCCCTGCACTATTGGACGAAGTAGAAGAGATGCTGTCCGAAGTGTCCGAAGGCACGCGGGGTTTTGCAGGCGTCCTGAGAATCTCGGCCCCGGTGACCTTTGGCGAGGTCTATGTCCAGGATATGCTGGCGCGCTTTGCCGCTGACCACCCCGAACTGACGATCGACCTGCGCCTGAACGATTCCCACGTAGATCTGGCCAGCGAAGGGATCGATCTGGCCTTTCGGATCGGCACCTTGTCGGTGTCTTCCCTCAGGCAGCGGCGGATCGGGTCAATGGCCACGCAGGTGGTTGCCGCGCCAGCGTATCTGGCCGACCATGGCACCCCAAAGGTGCCACAAGACCTGTTGGATCATACGTGTATCGCAGACACGAACCGGGCCGCTGCGACGCGCTGGAGCCTTCAGAAAGGTGGCAGAACGATGATGGTGGATGTGCGCACGCGGTTCATGGTCAACAGCGCTCGGGTTGCGCGGGACCAGGCGATCAAGGGGATGGGAATCGCGGCCTGTCCCAGCTTTGCCCTGACCGAGGCATTGGACAAGGGCCAATTGGTTGAGGTTCTGCAAGATTGGCGCCCTGACCCCTTACCGGTTAGCGCCGTCTATCTTGAGGGCCGCACGCTGCCGCGCAAAGTGCGCGCGCTGATCGAGTTTGCCTATCAAGACGCCAAGCGGGTCGCCCTGCGATAAGGCTGGACGCGGAACGCTTCTGCGCTAATGTCAGGCCACCAACCAAGGAGCGCCTGATGATCCCCTTTTCCGTGCTGGACCTATCCCCTGTCCCGGATGGGCACAAGATTTCCGACGCCCTGTCAAACACCGTAGACCTTGCGCAAGAGGCCGAGGCAGTCGGGTATAACCGCTTTTGGATGGCCGAGCACCACAATATGCCGGGTATTGCCAGTGCGGCGACCTCGGTTCTGATCGGACATGTCGCGGGCCAGACCAAACGGATGCGAATTGGCGCGGGCGGGATCATGTTGCCCAACCATGCGCCACTGGTGATCGCCGAACAGTTCGGCACGCTGGCAACCTTGTACCCTGATCGGATTGACCTCGGGCTGGGACGCGCGCCCGGCACTGATGGCGTGACCATGCAGGCTTTGCGACGGAACATGTCGGGGCCGGATCGGTTTCCCCAGGACGTGATGGAGCTGGTACAGCTGTTCCAGGACCCCACACCTGAACAACAGGTCCACGCCTTTCCGGGCGAAGGGACGCATGTGCCGGTATGGCTGTTGGGCTCGTCTTTATATGGCGCGCAGCTGGCGGCCTATCTGGGGCTGCCCTACGCCTTTGCCTCGCATTTCGCGCCCGCGGATCTGGATCAGGCCGTGCATGTTTACCGGACGACGTTCCAGCCCTCGCGATTTTTGGACAAGCCATATTTCATGCTGGCCGTGAATGTCTTTGCGGGCACTGATGATGACGAGGGCGCATATCTGCGTAGCTCGATGCAGCAGGCCTTTGCGCTGATGCGGGTGGGCAAACGTGGCAAGCTGCCTAAACCGGTTGAGCGGATCGAGGATCACATTGATCCAGTGATGCTGCGCTCGGTCAACCAGCAGCTTTCGGTCTGCGCTTATGGCGGCCGCGCACGTGTGGCCAGTATGTTGGAAGAGCTTATTCAGAAATATCAGCCAGACGAGCTGATCCTGAACGGGCAAATCCACGACATTGAAAAACGCATCACCTCGTTCAAGATCGCGGCAGAAATCCTTAGCGCCCGTAGCGCTTAACGAAGTTGCGCAAGATGCGTTCGGGCGCATGCACGTCCGCAGCGCGGCACATGGCGATCAGGCTGTCGGCCTCGTCCGGGTGGAAATAGCCCTTGTTCTTGTACAGACGGATGCGCAATTCAAACCCGGCGCTGTCGGCTTCGGGGTGGAACTGAGTGGCATAGACATTCTGCTTGTAGCGGATCATCTGAAACGGGCAGGGGTCCGAGGCCAGCAGGTGCACTGCGCCGTCGGGCAGATATTGCAAAGCTTCCTTGTGGCCAACAAAGGCCAGAAATTCGTCCGGCACACCGTCCAGCATGGGATCGGCCGCAGTGATCTTGCAGTTGGTGGGGCCCACGGGTTCGCCATATTGTTCTTTGGACACGCTGGCACCCAGGTGATGCCCCAGGATGCCGATGCCATAACAGCAGCCCATGAAGGGGATGTCGTTTTCGGTGATCTGCGGCATCAAAGACAGGATTTCGGCCTCGATCTTGGCCTCGAGCGGGTCCTTCTTATCGATCGGGTCGCTGACGCAACCGGGACCGCCGCCGACGATGACACCCGAGTAATCCGACAGATCCAGTTCGGGCATGTCCTCTTGCTCCAGCCGGATGCGGTGGGTCTGCTCTGCCGTCAAACCACCCTTGGCCAGAAAGGCCGCGTATTCATCATCCGAGGCTTCGGTCTCAGGGCGCAGTTGCAGGATCAGGAAAGGTTTCATCGGCGGATCTTTCGCATGTTGCGGCTGGGCAGGAGATAAAAGATCGCAGAGTTATAGGAAAGCGCTAACTTCGTCGCGCCAGATCATGTGTGGCAAACAAAAAGACCCGTCGAAATACCGACGGGCCTCTGAAATCTTAATGGCAGCCAGTATTACCGGCCCCAGCTGCGCACCACACCGCAATCCATATGAACAAAATTCGAGCGGCTGTAGCGGCCAACCCCACCAGCCTTGCAGCTGGAGGCCGCGCGGTAGATCTGGCTGACCGAGCGGGACGCAAGGCGCAGGTCAGCGGCTTGGCCTTTCATATGCAGGGAATTCTTGGCAACCGAACGCGATTTCGAACGCAGCATCTGGTTGGTCTGCGGGCTGCGATAGCCCGACAGCAACAAGTAGGGCTCGTTCACGTCCAGCAGGTTGTGGGTCGCTGCGATGATATCCAGGGTGCGGGTATCCATCGACTTGGTGCCGTTGGTGCGCCAGTCACGCATGAAATAGTTGATCTCTTTGAGGGCGTCCTTGACGTACTTACCCTCGATCCAATAGATCATGTCGATTTTTTCACCGGTCCGACCCGAATACATACGAATGCGGCGAATGTCGCCGGATCCACGCAGGAAGCCTGCCGCATTGGAAAATGTCGGAGCCGCGGTTACAGCGGTAGCTGCGAATGCGCCCAGTAACGCACGTCGCGAAATGCTCCTCGAGCAATCTGTCGTCATATTAAGCGCCGTCCCGTCGCTTCTTGTCTGGCCGCGATGTTACGCGGCACCTGCCTTGTCATCCCCCAGATGCACGGGTTTTATTACACAAGTTTTCCCCGTGACCAACGTCGATTTTTATAAAATTGTCTAATTCAAGGGGCTTCGGCGAAATTTTGCTGAAAATCTTACTGTGTGGCAAACTTGCGAAACCAGCGCCGAAAACTGCGCCCTGATTACATCACTGGTCACAGAAGCTTTTCTCCTGAGGCAAATGTGATTAGACAGGGGCGTCATCCATTTGTGACATTAAGACAAAATAACGCGCGAATAGAATTTGAAAGGGACGAGATCATGCTGCTGCTGACCCGTTCCGGCTTGGTCCGGTATATTGGTGCAACCCTGGTTGCGGTTTTTATTTTGGCATTTGGGGGCGTGCAGGCGCAGGCCCAGGATATGGCCTTCAAGCAAGCAGTGGCCGAGGCCGCCGCGCTGGACCGTGATATAGCCGAATTTTACCGTGATTCCGGGTATGCCCCGGTTTGGACCGGCAAACAAGGAACGGACCGCAAACGGCGCAATGCTCTGATCAAGGCTTTGAACTCTGCGCCGCTGCACGGTCTTCCGGCGGACCGTTACAATGCGGCCGAACTGACGCAGATGCTGAAATCCGTGCGCAGCCCACGTGATCTGGGCAAGGTCGAGGTCGCGATGAGCAAGGCGTTCATCTCGTATGCCCGCGACGTTCAAAGTGGAATTCTGACGCCCTCGGAAGTTGACAGTGACATCAAACGCAAGGCGCCGCTGCGCGACCGGAAATCTTATCTGACCGCCTTCGTTGACAGCAATCCGGCGAAATTCATGCGGGCGCTGCCGCCTCAGACGGGCGAGTATGCACGCCTGCTGAAGGCACGTCTGCAGATGGAACAGGTTGTGTCCAAGGGGGGCTGGGGCCCCAAGGTGCCCGGCAAAAAGCTCGAGCCCGGTGACAGCGGCAATGCAGTCGTTGCCCTGCGCAATCGTCTGATCGCGATGGGCTATCTGAAGCGCTCGTCCACGCGCAGCTATGATGCGACGATTACCAAGGCAGTGCAAAAATTCCAGGCCGCACATGGCTTGGCCGATGATGGTGTTGCCGGTGCCACTACGTTGCAAGAGATCAATGTTACTGCTGAAAGTCGCCTGAAATCGGTGTTGGTCGCGATGGAGCGGGAGCGTTGGTTCAACCGCGAGCGGGGCAAGCGCCACGTACTGGTTAACCTGACCGATTATACCGCTAAGATCATGGACAATGGCAAGGTCACCTTCCGTACGCGCTCGGTTGTGGGGGCAAACAAGCATGATCGCCGCAGCCCCGAATTTTCGGACCTGATGGAGCATATGATCATCAATCCGACATGGAATGTGCCGCGCTCGATCGCGGTGAAAGAATACCTGCCGATGATGCAGAAAAACGCCAATGCTGCCGGTCACCTCAAGCTGCTGGACGGCAGCGGGCGTTCGGTCAGCCGCGCGAATATCGACTTTAGCCAGTATGACGAAAAGAACTTTCCGTTCGACATGAAGCAGCCTCCGTCGCGGTCGAACGCGCTGGGTCTGGTGAAGTTCATGTTCCCCAATCGCTATAATATTTACCTGCATGACACCCCCGCCAAAAGCCTGTTTGCCCGCGAAACCCGCGCCTACAGCCACGGCTGCATTCGTCTGCAACAACCCTTCGAGTTTGCCTATGCCTTGCTGAAACCGCAAAGCAGCAACCCCAAGGGCGAGTTCCACGGCCATCTGAAAACCGGTCGCGAAACACAGGTGAACCTGGAAACCAAGGTACCCGTGCACATCATCTATCGCACCGCTTTGACCACCGCGAAGGGCCAGTTGGAATTCCGCCGTGACGTCTATGGTCGTGACGGACGAATTTGGAAGGCTCTGGCCAGCGCAGGGGTGGCATTGGGCGCCGTTCAGGGCTAAATCTGCCGCCAGAGAAATTCTGGAGGCGTCCTAAATGGCCTATACCGTCCAAGATATCGCAACTGCCCTAGGGGCCGAGGCGTTCGGGGATGTAACCCTGAAGATTGATGGCGTGGCCGAGCCCGCGTTGGCCGGCCCGCGTGATCTGGCGCTTGCGATGAGCCCCAAATATGCGGAAGGGCTGGCCGAGGGGCAGGCGCAGGTCGCCATGCTTTGGGCCGGGGCTGATTGGCAGGCAATGGGTCTGAAGGCGATGCTGGTTGCGCCGCGTCCGCGTTTTGCCATGTCCAGCCTCAGCCAGATGATGGATCTTGGGCAGGGCTACGAGGGCGGCATTCATCCCACGGCAGTGATCGACGCCACGGCAGAATTGGGTCCAGACGTCTCGGTTGGGCCGCTGACTGTGATCGGTGCCCGTGCCAAGATCGGTGCCGGTTCCGTCATCGGGCCGCAATGTTTCATCGGAACAGACGTAACTCTGGGCGAGGGCGCGTTTCTGCGCGAGGGCGTCAAGCTGGGCGCGCGCGTCACCATTGGGCGCAACTTTATCGCTCAGCCGGGTGCCACGGTCGGTGCAGACGGGTTCTCGTTTGTTACGCCCGAAGAATCAGCCGTGGAACGCGTACGCGGCAGCCTTGGCGATCAGGGTGAAATGAAAGGGCAGCCCTATGCCCGCATCCACTCTTTGGGCAACGTCACCATCGGGGATGATTGCGAGCTTGGCGCCAACGCCTGTATCGACCGCGGCACGGTCCGCGATACGCGCGTCGGCAACGGGGTAAAGTTCGATAACCTGGCCCAGATTGGCCACAATGTTGAAATCGGAAATGACTGTCTTATCTGTGCGCAGGTGGGTATCGCGGGCTCGACCCGGATCGGCAATAACGTGGTGCTTGGCGGCCAGACCGGCGTGAGCGATAATATTTTTATCGGCGATCATGTGATCACGGGCGGGGCCACGAAAGTGCTGTCAAACGTGCCTAAGGGCCGTGTTTTGTTGGGCTATCCGGCAATGAAGATGGACCAGCACATCGAGGTCTACAAATCGCTGCGCCGCCTGCCGCGTCTTATGCGTGACATATCCATGTTACAAAAATCGCTTTCTAAGGCGCGAGACAAAGACTAGATAAACCTCATCACGAGGAAAGGGCCGGGATCATGAGCATCAAGGACAAAGTGATCGAAATCATCGCAGAGCAAGCCGTGCTGGAGCCGTCGGACGTGACGCTGGACAGCACTTTGGAAAGCCTGGGCATTGACAGCCTGGGGCTGGTGGAATCGATCTTTGCAATCGAAGAGGCTTTCGACATTACCGTTCCCTTCAATGCCAACGAGCCGGAAGAGAGCGATTTTGACATCTCCTCGGTGGCGTCGATCATCGCGGGCATCGAACAACTGGTGGCCGAGCAAGCAGCATGAAGCGCGTCGTCATTACCGGGGCGGGAACGATCAACGCCCTTGGCCACTCGGTTGAAGAAACCCTGGAGGCCATGCGCGAAGGCCGCTGCGGCATCGGCCCGCTGGAGTTTCGCGATGTCGACCGTCTGGCCATCAAGATCGGCGGACAGGTTCAGGACTTCGATCCCGAAGTGAAATTCAACCGTCAGCAATTGGCGCTTTTCGATCGGTTCACCCAGTTTACCCTGATTGCTGCGCGCCAGGCGATTGCGCAGGCGGGGCTGGAATTCTCGGGCGAGCTGGCCGCGCGTTCCGGCGTGGTATTGGGGAATTCCGGCGGTGGGATGACCACGCTGGATGACAATTACCGCACGGTCTATGAGGATGGTAAGAACCGGGTGCATCCTTTCGTGGTGCCCAAGCTGATGAACAACGCCGCCGCCAGCCACGTATCGATGGAGTTCAACCTCAAGGGGCCGTCGTTTACTGTGGCAACGGCCTGCGCGTCCTCGAACCACGCCATGAGCCAGGCCTTTCAGATGGTTCACGGGGGGCTGTGCAAGGCAATGGTCACCGGCGGGTCTGAATCCATGCTGTGCTTTGGCGGGGTAAAAGCCTGGGAAGGGCTGCGCGTGATGTCCAAGGACGCCTGTCGCCCGTTCAGCGCCAACCGCAACGGGATGGTGCAGGGCGAGGGCGCTGCGATTTTCGTCTTCGAGGAGTACGAGCACGCTAAGGCCCGCGGCGCCGAAATTCTGGCCGAGGTTGCAGGGTTTGCCATGTCCTCGGACGCGTCAGATATTGTGATGCCCAGCAAACAGGGCGCAGCGCGCGCAATTTCGGGCGCCTTGAATGATGCGCGGATCAACCCGGACCAGGTCGGTTATATCAACGCCCATGGCACTGGGACGGCCGCCAATGACAAGACCGAATGCGCAGCCGTTGCGGATGTGTTCGGGGCCCACGCTGACAGCCTGATGATCTCGTCCACCAAGGCGATGCATGGCCACCTGATCGGCGGGACCGGCGCGGTCGAGCTGCTGGCCTGCATCATGGCGCTGCGTGACGGGGTGATCGCTCCGACCATCGGATACGAGGAATTCGATCCTGAATGCGCGCTGGACGTGGTCCCGAACGAGGCCCGCGAGGCTGATGTGGAATACGCCTTGTCCAACGCCTTTGCCTTCGGCGGCCTGAACGCCGTGCTGGCGCTGAAAAAGATCTAAGTCACAAACCGGCAGATACAAAAAAGGCCCGCGTCCAGTCTGGCGCGGGCCTTTTGCGTGTTGGATCAGAGCTTATTGCTCGATGACGCTGATTTTTTCGTAGCCTGCGGTAAAGCCCTTCAGCGAGATGGTGATGACCACACGCTCATTCGGAGCAACGAAGGGGACCACCTCGAACTTTACGTTCGAGCCACGTTTAAACGCATCGATATCTTCCTGGGTAAAGCCGACGCGCGCATAGCACCCCAGCGGGTCACAAACCGAAAAGGGGTAACGTTTCGCGGGACCATCATCCACGGTCATCGTCAACTGCGCGGTCAGCAAAATCTCCAGCGGGAAAGCGATGACCGAGCCCGCAACGGCCTGACCGCCTTCGGGCAATTTGAACAGGCGGATATTGGACTGTTGATTGCCATCGGGATCAAAGGCGGCCTGGAACATCTGGCAGGGCTCTTCTTCCTGGCCGGTGCTCAGGCATTCCAGTTTCCAATCACCCGACTCCTCGCGGAAATAGGGCTTAACCTCTTTGACTTCTTCGCCCATGGACAGTTCGTCCTTGGGGGCTGTGGTTTCCTGAGCAGCAAGCGGCGCTGCCATAGCCAGAGTCAACAGGGCAGGCAGAGCAGTGCGAAGTTTGAACATGAGTTCCTCAGTATTTTCGGTTCATTTGCAGCACGGATTAACACGAGCGCGGACCAGTGTCAGGTTACAAATTGGCTATCATCGCGTGATGCGGGCAAGAAATTGCCAAACGCATTTAAGGCAGCAGCCCGAAAATTAGAAAAGGGACCGTAAGGGTCCCCTTTCATTATTGCTCCCCGTCGGACTGGCCGACTTAGTAATTGAGTGAACGCTAGGCGATCCACTAGTGTTGGTCAACTGGCATTTCAAGCCTGTCGTCAAAAAAAGCCGCGCTTGAAAAAGCGCGGCCAGTCTAACAGGGAGGAAGTTTGTCCCCGAGGCCAGAGGACACCAGCCCCCGAAGACAAATTTCACTGTGGCATAAAAGGGTTAACAGTGTATTTTCATACCGGATGGTAAAAAAGGGGCGGGTCATGCAGGACCATATCTTTATCGGTGGCGGTGGTGAAAATTACGGCGAAAAGCAGGGCCTGAAGCTGAAATACGCCAACCGGCATGGCCTGATCGCTGGCGCCACGGGCACTGGCAAGACGGTAACCTTGCAGATCATGGCCGAGGAGTTTTCGGCGGCGGGCGTGCCGGTGTTTCTATCGGACGTAAAGGGCGATCTGTCTGGCCTTGCCAGGGCTGGAAGCCCGAAATTCAAGCTGCATGACGCCTTTACCCAGCGCGCGGGCAAGATCGGGTTTGAAAGCTACGCCTATGACGCGTTCCCGGTCACTTTCTGGGACATGTTTGGCCAGCAAGGACACCCAGTCCGCACCACCGTGGCCGAGATGGGACCGCTGTTGCTGAGCCGCCTGCTGGAGCTGTCCGAAGCGCAGGAGGGTATCCTGAACATCGCGTTCCGGCTGGCTGACGAACAGGGCATGGCCTTGTTGGATCTCAAGGACTTGCAGGCGCTGTTGGTCTGGCTGGGCGAGAACCGCAAGGATCTGAGCCTGCGCTATGGCAACATCTCGACCCAGTCCATCGGCGCCATTCAGCGCCGCTTGATGGTTCTGGAAAATCAGGGGGCCACCAATCTGTTCGGCGAACCCGCACTTGAGCTGTCGGACGTCATGCGCACCGATCTGGACGGGCGTGGACGGATCAACATTCTGGCCGCTGACAAGCTGATGGCCTCACCGCGGCTTTATGCAACCTTCCTTCTGTGGCTTTTGTCCGAGCTGTTCGAACAGCTGCCCGAGGTGGGCGATCCGGACAAACCCAAGCTGATCTTTTTCTTCGACGAGGCGCATCTGCTATTCGATGACGCCCCCAAAGCGCTTGTGGACAAGGTTGAACAAGTGGCCCGCCTGATCCGGTCGAAGGGCGTTGGGGTTTATTTCATCACCCAAAACCCCGCAGACGTGCCCGAGGATATCCTGGGGCAGTTGGGCAACCGGGTGCAACACGCCTTGCGCGCTTTTACGGCTAAGGACCGCAAAGAGCTGCGCATGGCCGCCGAAACCTATCGCGACAACCCTCGCTTTGACACTGAGCAGGCGATCCGCGAGGTCGGCGTGGGCGAGGCCGTGACCTCATTCCTGATGAAAAAAGGTGTGCCGGGGGTCGTTGAGCGCACGCTGATCCGGCCGCCCTCGTCGCAACTGGGTCCGATCGAGCCGGCCGAGCGCAAGGCACTGATCGACGCCTCACCCATCGCTGGCAAGTACGAGACCCTGCAGGACCGTCATTCGGCCTATGAAATACTGGCGCAGCGTGCGCAGGACGCTGCCCGCGAGGCTGAAGAGGCCGAACGCGCCGAGGAAGAGGCCGCCGCAGCTGAACGAGAATACAAGGCCGCGCGCCGCTATTCGGGAACGCGGGTCAAGCGTTCAAGCTCTAGTTCGTCGCGCAGCAATTCACGTGGGGATACGATCGGTGGGGCCTTGGGCAAGGCGCTGGTAAAAGAGCTGAAAGGCACCACGGGTAAACGCATCGTCCGAGGCATCTTGGGAAGCCTGTTCAAAGGACGTTGAAGAAAGGGCGCTGAGAATATCAGCGCCCTTTTTCGGTGTTATTTCTCGGGGATCAGCCCGCGTGGGCTGAACCTGAGCACAAGCAGCAGGACCAAGCCCATCGTAAGCAGACGCATATGGGCGGCGCTGTCCAGCAGGTGATCGCGCAGCGCGCTGTCTTCGGCCATGCCCGAGGTGATCAGCTGCATCAGCGCAAGGCCCAAGGGTTCGACCTGCACCCACAGGAACCAGATCAGGAAACCACCAAGAACTGCGCCCAGGTTGTTGCCGGACCCGCCCACGATCACCATCACCCAGATAAGAAAGGTAAAGCGCAGCGGCTGATAGGTGCCGGGTGTCATTTGGCCATCCAGCGTGGTCATCATGGCGCCTGCAATACCGCAGATGGCTGAACCCAGCACAAAGATTTGCAGGTGACGGCTGGTGACGTCCTTGCCCATAGCCTCGGCCGCGGTTTCGTTGTCACGGATCGCGCGCATCATTCGGCCCCAAGGCGAATGCAGCGCCCGTTGCGCCATCCACAGGATCAAAACAAGCACCACGGCAAACAGAATGCCATAAAGCCCCTTGACCCACAGGGTCGAGGCCGTGGTGGGATCAAGGCCCAAACCCTCGGCCCGCTGCACGAAGCTTGCGCTGTTTTGCAGGTCAACTTCATAGGGGACAGGACGAGGCAAGCCGATCACGTTTTTCACGCCGCGGGCCAGCCAGTCTTCGTTTTTCATGACGGCGATGATGATCTCGGCGATGCCAAGCGTTGCGATGGCCAGATAGTCCGAGCGCAACCCAAGCGCCGTTTTGCCAATGATCCAGGCAGCCCCTGCGGCCAGCAGACCGCCAACGGGCCAGGCCAACAAAACCGGCAGGCCAAGTCCGCCGATGTTGCCCGCTGCGGCCGGGTTGATCGCCTCGACCGCGGCAACGCCAGGATCAAACACCGCGCGATAGATGAAAAAGCCCGCGATCAGCACGCCCAGCAGGGCCAGCGTCCGAGTTTTGCCTTTGGCCATACGGGTATAAAGCACGATGGCACCGCCGACCGTGGCTGCGCCCAGCACCAAAGCCAGAACGATACGGAAACCGCCCGCACTCCAGGCCTGTGGGATGGGGTCAGTACTGACCAGAACAGTGGCCAGCCCGCCAAGCGCGACAAAGCCCATGACACCCACATTAAACAGCCCCGCAAAGCCCCACTGAAGATTTACCCCCAGCGCCATGATGGCGCTGATCAGTCCCATGTTCAGGATCAACAGGGCCGAGTTCCAGCTTTGCACAAAACCAGTGCCGATGATCAGCAGGCCGACAAGGGCAAACAGCCCGAATTTCTTTGCTGTATCGCTCATACCGATTTCCCCTTGAACAGGCCGGTGGGTTTGAACAGCAGTACGATCACCAGGATCGCAAAGCTTACCGCGAATTTATAGTCCGTGGACAGAAGCTGCACCAACGAGGACGGTTCCAGGCTTTCAGGCAGCAGATAGACCAGAACCTTTTTCCACGCATAGGTGATTGTGACCTCGGAAAACGCGATGACAAAACCGCCCGCGATGGCCCCCAGAGGACTGCCGAGCCCCCCCACGATGGCAGAGGCAAATATTGGCAGCAAAAGCTGGAAATAGGTGAAGGGTTTGAAGGTTTTGTCCAGCCCATAAAGCGTACCGGCCACGGTCGCCAGCGCGGCAACGATCAGCCAGGTGATCATCACGACGCGTTCTGGGTTGATACCCGACAGCAGCGCCAGATCCTCGTTATCCGAATAGGCCCGCATGGATTTTCCGGTGCGCGTTCGGTTCAGGAACCAGAACAGCAGCGCAACCACGATCACGGCGGTCACGACCGTCAGCCCCTGGGTGGTTTTCAGCGCCAGCCCCTCGCGCAGGCCAGTCATCTGCTTGAATTCGCGCGCGGTGATGATGAAACGCTCGCCATCGGCAAAGCGCTGTTCATTCGGCCCGATGATAAAACGCACGACCGAGTTCATGATGAACATCACACCCATCGACACGATCACAAGGATTACGGGCTTGGCCTTTTGCGTCCGGTAGAACTTGTAGACCACGCGGTCCGTCCCCAACACCAGCAAGGCACAGGCTGCGATCCCAAAGGGCAGGGCCAGAAGGGCGGTTGGCAGCGGGCCCAGGCTGATCCCCCAGCCCTGGAATAGCCATGTCACCAGCACCACAACCATGGCCCCAAAGGCCATCGTGTCGCCATGCGCGAAGTTGGAAAACCGCAGGATGCCATATATCAGCGTGACCCCCAGCGCCCCAATGGCCAACTGAGAGCCATAAGCAATGGCGGGCACCAACACGAAATTGGACAGCGCAACGATTGCATTCAAAAAGTCGATCATTTTGCCTTATCCCCCCAGGAAACTCTGCCGAACCTCGGGGTCCGCCAGAAGTTC
The DNA here is from genome assembly GCF_965218685.1 of Thalassovita sp. Taxonomy (GTDB): domain Bacteria; phylum Pseudomonadota; class Alphaproteobacteria; order Rhodobacterales; family Rhodobacteraceae; genus Thalassobius. The sequence goes on from NZ_OZ244657.1 coordinate 2,541,889, forward strand.
CTTACCCGTTCCGGTATGAGCATTTGCACCCTGAACCAGCACATAGCCGCGATCCGCGATCTCAAGCGCTTGCCGGGCGTTCTGCTCGACCATCAGGATGGAAATGCCAGTCCGCGCCACCTCGATGATGCGGTCGAATAGCTCGTCCATCACGATGGGGGACACGCCCGCAGTGGGCTCGTCAAGCAACAGCACTTTGGGCTGGGTCATCAGCGCGCGGCCTACGGCCACCTGCTGACGTTGCCCACCTGACAGCTCGCCCGCCGGTTGGCGGCGTTTGTCCTTGAGGATCGGGAACAGCTCGTACACTTGCGCCAGCGTGTCTGCAAAATCGTCCTTGCGGATAAAGGCGCCCATCTCCAGGTTTTCCTCGACCGTCATCGAGGTGAAGATGTTATGGGTTTGCGGCACAAAGCCCATGCCCTTGACCACGCGGTCCTGCGGGCTGAGGTCAGTGATATCCTGACCATCTAGGCGAACCGAGCCCTGTCGCAGGTTCAGCATCCCAAAGGTCGCCTTCATCGCGGTGGACTTGCCCGCGCCATTGGGGCCCACGATCACGGCAATCTGTCCTTTGTTCACCGCGATGGTGCAGTCATGCAAAATATCGGGGCCGTTTTTGCCATAGCCGCCGGTCATGCTGTCGCCGATCAGGAATGCTTCGTCCGTGTGCGCTGCTGCGCCTGTTCCGGGCGAAGGCTGCATCGTTCCGACCCCGTCGGGATTGGTGATCGAGGCATCCTTGTTCCCGTGATCGTCCTGGTATGGGTTCCCGGTCATGCGCCCACCTTGTCCTTGTTTTTCAGGCCCGTGCCCAGATAGGCCTCGATCACCTGTTCGTTCGCCTTGATCTCGGCCAGCGTGCCCTCGGCCAGGACTTTGCCTTCGGCCATACAGATCACCGGGTCACAGATCTTGTCGATAAAATCCATGTCGTGCTCGATCACGACGAAGGTATAGCCGCGTTCCTGATTCAACTGCTTGATCGCGTCTGCAATGGTATAGAGCAGCGTGCGGTTAACGCCGGCGCCGACCTCGTCCAGGAACACGATCTTGGCGTCCACCATCATAGTGCGGCCCAGCTCCAGCAGTTTTTTCTGCCCGCCGGACACTTCACCCGCCTTCAGGTCGGCAATGTGTTCAATAGTCAGGAACTCCAGCACCTCGTCAGCCTTGGCGCGCAGGGCACGTTCCTCGTCGGCGATGCGTTTGCGGCCGAACCAAGTGTTCCACAGCTTTTCACCCGATTGCCCGCCGGGCACCATCATCAGGTTCTCGCGGCAGCTCATCGAGCCGAATTCGTGCGCGATCTGGAACGTGCGCAGCAGGCCCTTGTGGAACAATTCATGCGGCGGCAGGCCGGTGATGTCCTCGCCATCCATGATCACGCGGCCCGCGGTCGGGGGCAGTACCCCCGCAATCACGTTAAACAATGTGGTTTTTCCCGCGCCATTGGGACCGATCAACCCAGTGATCGAGCCAGTCTCGATCTTCAGGCTGGCTCCGTCTACGGCACGAAAGCCCCCAAAGTGCTTATGAAGGTCTTCGACGACAATCATAGGCATCCCCCGTCTAAATGCGCTTTTTCGCGCTGTTATTTTGAAACAGCCCGGCGCATGGCCGGGCTGCTTTGTTGCGTCGGGCCAGGCCCTTAGCGGTATTTCACAGTGGTCAGCTTGCCACCTTTCATTTCCAGCTGGCGATAGCCACCAGCGGCTTCACCGGGGCCGATCAGCTCGACCGCGGTCGCACCGACATAGTCCACGTCACCACCACCGGCGATGATCTCCAGCGCTTTGCCCAACTCACCGGGATAGATTTTCTCGCCCGGGGCGTTGGCCACATCCATGATCTTGGCCTTGTAGTCGCCTGCCTCGGTCGAGCCAGCGGCCTGCATGGCCAGCATGATCAGCGCAGCAGCGTCATAGCTTTCGCCGACATAGGGGCCGTCACCGCCTTCGATGTTCGCAGCGGCGATCATCTCTGCCATCATGCTTGCGCCTTCGCTTTCTGTGCCGGGTACGGTGCCGACCGAGCCGTCAATCTCGTCACCAAAGGCTTCTTCCAGCGCGGAGCCGATCATGCCGTCAGGCAGGACGAACGTGTCAAACGCACCCGAGTCCAGCGCGGCGCGGATCATGCCGGGGCCACCCTGGTCAACATAGCCGGCAACCACCAGCGCGTCGCCACCAGCCGAGGCCAGAGCGCCAACTTCGGCCGAGTAGTCAGCCTTGCCATCTTCGTGTGCTGCGGTCGCGGTCACTTCGCCACCGGCAGCCTTGAACGCAGCAGCGATGCTGTCGGCCAGGCCCTTGCCATAGTCGTTGTTGGTATAGGTGACGGCGGCGGACTTGATCCCAGCCTCGATCATCACCTCGGCCACAACCTGACCCTGACGCGCATCCGACGGGGCGGTGCGGAAGAACAGGCCGTTATCTTCGGCAGCGGTCAGCGCCGGAGAGGTCGCCGAGGGCGAAATCATCACGATGCCGTTGGGCACGGCCACGTTGGCCAGAACCGCTCCGGTCACACCCGAGCAGTCAGCGCCCATGATGCCTTTGACACCGTCCGACGTGATCAGACGTTCAGCAGCGGCGGTCGCGGCGCCGGCGTCAACACAGGTCGAGTCTGCGCGCACGGGGGTGACCTTGGCGCCGCCCATCAGTTTGCCGCTTTCGGTGACTTCAGCCATCGCCATTTCGGCGCCCGCTGCCATTGCAGGGGTCAGCGATTCAATCGGGCCGGTGAAACCCAGAATGACACCCAGCTTCACTTCGTTGCCGTGTCCACCAGCAAAGGCCGAGCCAGCCATCAGAGCGGTTGCGGCGCTCGCCATAAGAAACTTTTTCATGTTTTACTCCCAGTTGGAACAATGATCCGGACTCGAGCCTAGCCGTGGCCCAGCGAAAAGAAAAGATTCTTTCCAGAAGGATTTATTGGGCGGTTACAATTGTATGCCTCGATATTTTGACCACGCGGTCTAGCTGTTTGACTGTCTATATTTAGGGGGAAATCGACCATGTATCGTGCATTTGCGACTTTAAGTGCGGCATGCCTTTACGTCATGCTTATTGCGTCTTTCACGACTTCCGCGTGGGCAGGGGTGGTGGCCAAGAAAGTAGCCGAGGGATTCTATGTCCCCTGGAGCATCGGTTTCCTGCCTGATGGTGCGATTCTTGTCACCGACCGCGACGGAGAGCTGTGGCGGATTGATTCCCAGGGCGCGAAAACGCAAATCTCTGGGCTGCCTCAGGTGGTCGCCAAGGGGCAAGGCGGCTTGTTGGATGTGCTGATCCCGCGGGATTTCGAACGCACGCGGCATCTGTTTCTCAGTTACTCGGCACAGCAAGGACGTGGCAGTGGCACCGCGATTGTCAGGGCACAGCTGAAACCTGAAGCCACACAACTGACCGGCGTGAAACAGATTTTTCAGATGACCAGGGGCAGCTCGGGCGGGCGTCATTTTGGGGGTCGCATGGTCGAGGCGCCCGATGGCACCTTGTTCCTGACCGTCGGAGAGCGCGGAGATCGTCCCTCGGCGCAGGATCTGCGCCGGCACAATGGCAGCGTAATCAGAATCAATCCGGACGGCTCGGTGCCCGCCGACAACCCATTCACCGGCCATGCCGGTATCGCGCCCGAGATTTGGTCCTATGGGCACCGAAACCCGCAAGGGGCGGCGCTGGATGGGTCCGGTCAGCTGTGGGTGAATGAACACGGCGCCCGCGGCGGAGACGAGGTGAACCGCATTCACAAAGGCGCGAACTATGGCTGGCCGGTGATCGCCTATGGCCGGCATTATACGGGCCTGAAGATCGGCGAGGGCACGGCAAAACCGGGAATGGAGCAGCCCGAGCATTACTGGGATCCGTCCATCGCGCCCTCGGGGATGACGTTCTATGACGGGGATCTGTTCCCGGACTGGCGTGGGGATGCCTTTGTTGGCTCGCTCAAGTTCGACTATATCGCGCGCCTGTCGGGTGATCCCTTGCGCGAGGTTCAGCAAATCAAGCTGCCTCAAACCTTGCGCGTGCGCGATATCCGCACCGGGCCGGATGGGGCGATCTGGTTCCTTAGCGAAGGGCAGGGCGCGCTGTACCGCCTGGTTCCCGACTAGGGTTTGCCGGCGTAGCTGCCACGCTCGCGATAGGGCGTGGTGCTATAGTGAGAGCGATAGCATTTCGAGAAATGCGAGGGTGAGGCAAAGCCGCACGCCAGCGCCACGTTGATCACACTCATGTCCGTTTGCATCAGCAGGTTGCGGGCGCGTTGCAGGCGCAGTTCCATGTAATACCGCTTGGGGCTGCGATCCAGGTACCGGCGGAACAGGCGCTCCAACTGTCGCGTCGACATGTCCACACCCTTGGCCAGAATCGCGGGCGAGATCGGCTCTTCGATATTGGACTCCATTTCCTGGATGACCTGGCTGAGCTTGGGGTGCCGCACGCCGATCCGGGTGGGCGTGGACAGGCGCTGAATATCCTGATCGGTGCGGATCGAGTTATATATCTGCTGATCGGCCACGGCATTGGCCATTTCTTCGCCCAAATCCGTCGCGATGAGGTTCAGCATAAGGTCGATGGACGAGGTGCCGCCCGCCGTTGTCAGACGTTTCCCATCTATCACGAACACCGACTTGGTCAGTTCAATCTCGGGGAAATCCTCGATAAAACTGTCCTGGTTTTCCCAGTGGATCGTCGCGCGCTTGCCGTCCAGCAACCCGGCTTTGGCCAGCGCATAAGAGGCGGTGCACAGACTGCCAAGGGTCAGACCGCGCCTTGCCTCGCGGCGCATCCACCCGATCAGCTTTTTCGTGGTTGCGTCCTGAATCTGAACACCGCCGCAGATCAGAACAGTGTCATCGCGCGACAGCTCGATCAGATCGTCATCCAGTTTGAACTCGGTCCCGGCGGAACAGTTGACCGTGTCCCCGCCGCTGCCGATCAGAATCCAGTCATAGACCTGCCGTCCGGCCACACGGTTCGCAATCCGCAGACTGTCCAAGGCAGCAGCGAAGCTGAGAAGCGTAAAATTGGGAAGCAAAACAAAGACAAAGCGTTTGGGCTTGTCCAGTTTGCTTGAGGCTGGGGTCAGCGTCACAGTGTCGTTCATCGGCATTTCCCTGAGTCGGCGCGCAAGTTCAGCACCTTTGTTTGCCCGGTTCAAGAGGGCTTGGAAACACCCGCTAAAGGCGCGGGCATTCCACTGGCCTAATAAGACGAATTGCATATGGCGCAGGCGCGCACGCTCGGATATAGAAGGGCGACCTGAACAGAGGACCAATCGGAGAAATACGATGAGTGAGTGGCAAAAAACCAACTGGCGCAACAAGCCCAGGGTTCAGATGCCCGACTATACGGATGAGGCGGCACTGAACTCGGTCGAGGATCAGCTGTCGAAATATCCGCCGCTGGTCTTCGCCGGAGAGGCGCGCAAGCTGAAAGAATCCCTGGCAGCCGCCTCGCGCGGCGAGGCCTTTTTGCTGCAAGGTGGCGATTGTGCCGAAAGCTTTGATCAATTCAGTGCAAATGCGATCCGCGACACCTTTAAGGTGATGCTGCAGATGGCGATGGTACTGACCTATGGTGCCAAGGTGCCGGTGATCAAGGTTGGCCGTATGGCCGGTCAGTTCGCCAAGCCGCGCTCGGCCCCTACGGAAACCGTGGATGGTCTGGAGCTGCCCAGCTATCGCGGTGACATCATCAACGAGTTGGAATTCACCTCGGACGCCCGGATCCCGGACCCGGCCAAGATGCTGCAGGCCTACACGCAATCGGCGGCCACGCTGAACCTGCTGCGCGCCTTCAGCACCGGCGGTTATGCCGATGTGCACCAGGTTCACCAGTGGACCCTGGGCTTTACCGAGGGCGAGAAGGCCGCGAAATACCGCGAGATGGCCAACCGTATCAGCGACACGCTGGACTTCATGAAAGCCGCGGGCGTCAACAGCGCGCATACCAACGCGTTGCAGACCGTCAGCTTCTACACCAGCCATGAATCGCTGCTGCTGGAATACGAAGAGGCGCTGACCCGGATGGATTCGACCTCTGGCAAATGGCTGGCAGGCTCGGGGCATATGCTGTGGATCGGCGATCGCACCCGTCAGCCCGACGGCGCGCATGTTGAATTCCTGCGCGGAGTGATGAACCCGATCGGTCTGAAATGTGGCCCCACGACCACGGCCGAGGATCTGAAGGTTCTGATGAACAAGCTGAACCCGGAAAACGAGGCCGGCCGCCTGACCCTGATCGCGCGTTTCGGCGCAGGCAAAGTGGGTGAACACCTGCCGCGTCTGATCAAGACCGTGCAGGAAGAGGGCGCCAATGTTGTCTGGTCCTGTGATCCGATGCATGGCAACACGATCAAGTCGGCCTCGGGCTATAAAACCCGGCCCTTCGAAAGTGTGCTGCGTGAAGTGCAGGAATTCTTTGCCATCCACCGCGCCGAGGGCACCGTTCCCGGCGGTGTGCACTTCGAGATGACCGGCCAGGACGTGACCGAATGTACTGGCGGTGTGCGTGCTGTCACCGAAGAGGACCTTTCGGATCGCTATCACACCGCGTGTGATCCGCGTCTGAATGCCTCGCAATCACTGGAGCTGGCCTTCTTGGTGGCCGAAGAACTTTCGGCGCTGCGTGAAGGCAAAGAAGCTAAAGCCGTGTGATCCACACCTGGAATTGAAACGGAAAAACGCGCCTGTCCGGGCGCGTTTTTTTATTTGTCTGACTTGATCAGCCTAAGCACAGGTTTGCGCCCCGATTTTGTCGTAAGATCGAACGGCCGGGCAGGTTCTGCAAACACCGGATCGGGGGTCATATTCTGACGCGGAACCGAACGCGGCAACGGAACTGATCCGGTCAAAGGCGTCAGGCGCTGTGTATCCATCCGGAACCTGCGCGGCGGGCGCCCGACGCCCCCATAAGTGGCCAGACAGCCCAAAGCACGGGTCACACGGTTTTCGTCATCGGTTAATGGCAACACCAGCATCCGCGCCTGACATTTTGGCTTACCCAAGCCCCGCTCGGCGCTCAGGTCTGCGATCAATTGGGCCGGCGCGGTAAAGACCTGCTCAAGATAGTCCGCAAAACGCGCGCGATGCTCCGGCGCGATAAGCGCGGTCAGAGGCATGCCACGGATTTCCATCCCCATCAGGTCATTCAGGTGCGAGCCGGCCAAGCGGATATGGCCCACGCCGGGCGCGATACGTTCGATCATGAAAGTATGCGCCAGCGCGCCCTCGATTCCCCGCGGGTCAATCTCCAAACGCGAGGGCATTTGGCGCGACCCCTTCAGAGCAGTCCAATAGGCGTCCACCTCGGCCAACTGAGGAAATCTGTTTTCTGACACGTGTTTACCGATCTCGATGACGTTCTCAGAAGTCTTGGGGCCGCTATTGCCCAGATAGCCGCTAAAAAACATGGCCTTCACCCGTGATTGCTTTTCCATCCTTTGCCGCGACCTTGAGTGATTTCAAAGGTTAACGCGGCAAAGGTTACCTAAATCTTAATATTCCATAGGTTGATGAAAATTGCTGCGGTTTTCGTAGTGAAAGGTTAATGATTGCCGGACAGCTGGCGCTTGCCCCTTTGGGGCCAAATCGCTTAGGGCTGTGCCGAATACCACGAACGAACAGGAGCCGCCCGTGCTGAAATCCATGACCGCCTTTTCCTCGGGCACCGGTGAAACCGCAACCTTCAGCTGGAGCTGGGAGCTGCGTTCGGTGAATGCCAAGGGTTTGGATCTGCGTCTGCGGGTGCCGGACTGGATCGACGGGCTTGAGATGGGACTGCGCACGCGTCTGACAAAGGCGATGGGTCGGGGCAGCGTGGCGCTGTCGCTGAAGCTGTCGCGCGAAGATCAGGGTGGCAGCCTTGCGGTGAACGCCAGTGTTCTGAACTCGGTGCTGGAAGGCATGCACGCGATCGAAGAAGCCGCCCTTGCCAAGGGTGTTTCCCTGACGCCCGCCAGCGCCGCCGAAGTGCTGGCCATGCGTGGCGTTGCCGAGACCCGCTCGGCTGACGAGGATACCGCCGGGCTGCGCGAGGCTTTGCTGACCGATTTCCAACCCATCCTTGAGCGTTTTCTTGACATGCGCGCCAGCGAAGGGGCGGCGCTGCATCAGGTTCTTGGTGGCCAGATTGACAAGATCGCCACTCTGACCGCCGAAGCAGCCGAGGTTGTCGTTTCGCGCGCGGAGGAAAACGAACAGGCACTGCGCAACGCCTTGGCGCGGGTGATACAGAACATTGGCGAGGCAGACGAGCAGCGCGTAACCCAGGAACTGGCTCTGATCGCGGTGAAATCAGACGTCACCGAGGAACTGGACCGCCTGCGCGCCCATATCGATGCCGCGCGCGAGTTGATGGCCCAGGACGGACCGGTTGGGCGCAAGCTGGACTTCCTGATGCAGGAATTCAACCGCGAGGCTAACACCCTGTGCTCGAAATCGCAGAACACGCAGTTGACGCGCGTTGGTCTGGAATTGAAAACCGTCATCGACCAGATGCGCGAACAAGTACAAAACGTGGAGTAAACCATGCAACGACGTGGCCTTTTGATCATCCTGTCCTCGCCCTCGGGGGCGGGAAAATCCACACTGACAGGGCGTCTGCGCGACTGGGATCCCGAGATTAACTTTTCGGTCTCGGCCACCACCCGCGATCCGCGCCCCGGCGAGGTGGACGGCGAGCATTACCATTTCATGACGCAGGACGCGTTCAAGAAAACGGTGCACGAAGACGGCATGCTGGAACACGCAGAGGTATTCGGGAACTACTATGGCTCGCCCAAAGCGCCGGTTCAGGCCGCGATCGAGAATGGCAAGGACGTGCTGTTCGACATTGACTGGCAAGGGGCGCAGCAGATCACCAATTCGTCGCTGGCCGCGCATGTACTGTCGATCTTCATCCTGCCGCCCTCGATCACGGAACTGCACCGCCGCTTGGTCAGTCGCGGTCAGGACAGCGACGAGGTGATCGCCAAACGCATGGCCAAAAGCTGGGACGAGATCAGCCACTGGGGCAGCTATGATTATGTGCTGGTCAACGATGATTTGGACAAGACAGCTGAAGAGCTGAAGACTATCGTGGCCGCAACCCGCATGCGACGGGTGCAGCAGCCGGTGTTGGTGGATCACGTGCGGACGCTGCAAACGGAATTCGAGGAACTGAAATGACCCTGTACAGCCTGGATGGAAAAGCCCCTGAACTGCCCGAAAACGGTGATTTCTGGGTTGCACCTGATGCCAATGTGGTGGGGCAGGTCCGGCTGGGGCAGGGCGCCTCGGTCTGGTTTGGCTGCACATTGCGCGGCGACAACGAGCTGATCGACATTGGCGCGGGGTCCAACGTGCAGGAAAACACCGTGATGCATACCGATCGGGGTTATCCGCTGACAATCGGCGTGAACTGCACCATCGGGCACAAGGCGATGCTGCATGGCTGCACGGTCGGGGACAATTCGCTGATCGGGATGGGGGCCACGGTGCTGAATGGCGCAAAGATCGGCAAGAATTGCCTGATCGGCGCCAATGCCCTGATCACCGAAGGTAAGGAAATCCCGGATGGCAGCCTTGTGATGGGCTCGCCCGGAAAAGTGGTGCGTCAGCTGGATGAGGCCGCGATCCAAAGCCTGACGCTCAGCGCGTTGCACTATCAGGACAACATGCGCCGGTTCCGCGATGGGCTGAGCGTCGCAGGCTGAGCATGCTAAGCAGAACAGGCAGGGCAAGGCGATGACCGACACGCTGATCACCGATACATTGGCTGCAATTCCCATGCCTGCTCTGGTCGTGGCCGCCGGCGAGCGGATTCTGGACGGCAACAAGGCGGCCGAGAAGCTGCTGGAGTCGGAAAACCTGGCTGGGATGCACCTGCTGACTGTGTTGCGCCAGCCCTCGGTCCTGGATGCGATTGAAGCTTGCCGCGCCAGCCAGGCCGCGCGCACCACGCGCTATCTGACGACGGTTGGCCGGCAGGATATGACCTATCGCGTGCATTGCGGGTTTGTGCGGAACGAGGATCGCTCGGGCGTATTGGTCACGTTCGAAGATATCACTCATCTGGAAACCGCCGAGCAGATGCGCCGCGATTTCGTGGCCAACGTCAGCCACGAGCTGCGCACGCCGCTGACGGCGTTGCTGGGGTTCATTGAGACGCTGCAAGGCCCCGCGCGCGACGATCCTGTCGCCCGCGACAGGTTCCTGGGCATCATGGCGAACGAGGCCGGGCGGATGAACCGCCTGGTGCGCGATCTTCTGTCGCTCAGTCAAGTCGAGGCGCAAGAGCGTATCCGGCCGGGTGAAAGCGTCAACATGACCGATATGGTGGATTCGGTGATCCGCAATCTCTCACCTCTGGCCGAGGCCTCGAATGTCACCATCAAGCAGGACGTTCCGGCCGAGCCGGTGAAGCTTGCCGCAGATGCCGATCAGATACGACAGGTTCTGATGAACCTGACGGAGAACGCGATCAAATACGGAGGCGTGGACGGAACAGTGACGTTGTCCTTGTCAGTAATGGACAAAGATCCGGCGCTGCGCGCCCCAGGGGTGCGGGTTTCAGTGCGGGATCAGGGGCCTGGAATCGACCCGATTCACCTGCCGCGCCTGACCGAACGTTTCTATCGAGTGGACAGCCACCGCTCGCGCGAGATGGGAGGCACGGGCCTGGGGCTTGCCATCGTGAAACACATCATCAACCGTCACCGCGGCCGCCTGAAGGTAGAAAGTGAGCTGGGCCAGGGCAGCGTGTTCACTGTGATTCTGCCAATGTGAGGGCTCATTCGCCTGAACATAACTCTGCGGGGTACTTTTTCGGGTTAATTGACCGTAAAAGTAGAAGGTCGGGCAGATCCGCGTCGTATTCCAAGAAATGATTCTGTTACATTCGTCAAATTTCGGAACCAACCGGGCCTGAATTCAGAAGTTTGTGACGAAAACTTCACTCGTTCTCATCAGGCTTCTGCATTTTCGATGAACGTAAGGCGTTGGTTTATAACAATCTAAATTGCTAATGTAACAGCGAGGCTCAACTAGGACGCCAACTGTCATAAGCCTGTTACAAACACGTCACAAAAGGTTGGTATTCGCCCGATAGATCGCGGCCCAGAGGTCGCCAGTAACGTGCGACCCAGCAATCGAAATCAGGAGTTTCCTATGTCCTTCGTGAAACTGACCGCCTCCACTCTGGCGATCGCCGCTGTTTCCGCCACCGCTGCTGCTGCCCGTGACCAGGTGCAGGTTGCCGGTTCGTCCACCGTTCTGCCCTACGCTTCGATCGTTGCCGAAGCTTTCGGCGAAAACTTTGACTTCCCGACCCCCGTTGTTGAATCGGGCGGCTCGTCGGCCGGTCTGAAGCGCTTCTGTGAAGGTGTTGGCGAAAACACCATCGACGTCGCCAACGCGTCGCGCAAGATCAAAGACTCGGAGATCAAGAAATGTGCCGAAAACGGCGTGACCGACATCATCGAGGTCCGCATCGGTTATGATGGCATCGTTTTCGCAAACGACATCAAAGGCGAAAGCTTCAAGTTCACCCAGACCGATTGGTTCCTGGCTCTGTCGAACGAGATCCTGGTTGACGGCAAAATGGTTGCCAACCCGAACAAAACCTGGGCCGACGTGAACCCCGCGTTCCCCGCCCAGCCGATCCAAGCTTTCATCCCCGGCACCAAGCACGGCACCCGTGAAGTGTTCGAAGACAAAGTGATCCTGGAAGGCTGCGAAGCCACCGGCGCATTCGAGCACCTGCTGGCCGCCGCTGAAGGCGACAACGCCAAAGCCAAGAAGAAAGCTGCCGAGAAAGCCTGTATCTCGCTGCGTACCGACGGCGTGTCCGTGGACATCGACGGTGACTACACCGAGACCCTGGCCCGCATCGACAGCAACAAAGACGGCATCGGCGTCTTCGGCCTGGCGTTCTACGAGAACAACACCGACAAGCTGCAAGTTGCAACCATGGCCGACATCGTTCCCTCGACCGAGTCGATCGCAACCGGCGAATACCCCGTGTCGCGTCCGCTGTACTTCTACATCAAGAAAGCCCACCTGGGTGTGATCCCCGGCATCAAAGAATACGCTGAATTCTTTATCTCGGACGAGATCGCAGGCCCCGACGGCCCGCTGGCCGAATACGGCCTGGTTTCGGACCCCGAGCTGGCCAAGACCCAAGCCGCTGTGGCTGACGAAGCCACCATGGGCTCGAACATGTAAGACCCTTCGGAAAGAGCGGCCCTTGCCGCTCTTTCCACCCCTTGCTACTGCAGCATGGCAATTCCCACAACTTTCGGAGCAGACATGCCCGTACTCTGGCTTCTCCTCATTGTCGCAGCTCTGTCCGTCATCGGATTTGTATTCAGCCGCATTCGTGCGCTGAGATCCGTGAACGGAGACAGCCGTGCCTTGCACTCTCTTCCTAAATACTATGGGGCAAACGCCGTCGTCTTTACGGCGGTGCCGTCGCTTTTGCTGCTTGCGATCTGGCTGCTGGCCCAACCGATCGTAATCAACTCTTCGATCGCGAAGATGATCCCCGAAAGCGCGGTTGCCGAAGGCTCCTCTCTGGATCTGCTGATGTCGGACGTGCGCCGGGTCGCTGATGGCCTGGATACGGCCGTTGCATCTGGCAACATGACTGAAAGCGAAGCCGGCAAGCTGCGCGCCAGCCTGTCCGACGTTCGTGGCCGCCTGGCCGGGATCGGTGTTGCGCTTGGCTCGGACGTGCGCCCCGAGGTTCTTGGCGCCGCGCAGAAGTACCGCGCGATGACCGCCGCGGGGAACCTGTACATGACTGTTCTGGTTTTGCTTGCCTCGATCGCGGGGTTCTTGTGGGCGGTCATGAGTTCTAAGGCCGAGTTTCGCGCCCGCAACGTGGTGGAAAACGCCATCATGGTGCTGCTGATCGGCGCGGCCTCTCTGGCCATTCTGACCACCGTTGGCATCGTTCTGTCGATGCTGTTCGAGACGGTGAACTTCTTCGGTTTACATAACTGGAAAGACTTCTTCTTCGGCGCGACCTGGGCGCCCAACTTCCGCGGCGACTCGGAGCTTTCGATCCTGCCGCTTCTGTGGGGCACGCTGTATATCTCGGTGATTGCGCTTCTGGTGGCCGTGCCGATCGGCCTGTTCGCCGCGATCTATCTGTCCGAATATGCCGGCCCCAAGACCCGCAGCTTTGCCAAACCTCTGCTGGAGATCCTGGCCGGTATCCCGACCATCGTTTACGGTCTGTTTGCTCTGCTGACAGTTGGCCCGATCCTGCTGCGCCTGTTCGGAGAGAACGGCACGCTGGGTGTCGACTGGATGACTGGCGCAACCAGCGTTCTGACCGCGGGCGTGGTGATGGGTATCATGCTGATCCCCTTTGTCAGCTCGTTGTCTGACGACATCATCAACGCGGTGCCGCAATCCATGCGCGACGGCAGCCTGGGCCTGGGTGCCACCCAGTCCGAGACCATCCGTCAGGTCGTTGTTCCCGCAGCATTGCCCGGCATCGTGGGTGCCATCCTGCTGGCCGCAAGCCGCGCCATCGGTGAAACGATGATCGTGGTGATGGGGGCAGGGGCCATCGCGAAATTCTCGGTCAACCCGCTGGAAAGCATGACCACGATCACCACCCGAATTGTCAGCCAGCTGACCGGGGACGGTGACTTTGCCTCGCCTGAAACCCTTGTGGCCTTTGCCCTTGGCCTGACCCTTTTCGTTCTGACGCTGGGCCTGAATGTCCTGGCCCTTTATATCGTGCGCAAATACCGGGAGCAGTACGAATGACCGACACAAGCACCTCGATCCTGAGCCCGGACGCCCGCACGAAAAAGCGGAACGCAGCCGAAGGACGGTTCAAACTTTACGGAATGGCCGCCATTGGCGTCGGTCTGGCTATGCTGATCCTGCTGGTTGTCACCATCGTCGGCAACGGCATGGGCGCGTTCCAACAGACCTTTGTCACCCTGAATGTCGAACTGCTGGAAAGCAAACTGGACAAAAAGGGCGAGCGTAACATTGACGACATCAAGAAGGTTTCGACCTTCGGCTATTCGCCCCTGTTGAAAAATGCCTTGGGTGCGGCGGTCGAAGAAAATGGTATTGAGACCACGCTGAAAACCAAGGATCAGGTCAAGCTGCTGTCGAAATCGGCCGCTGCTGATCTGCGGAACTACGTGCTGGCCGACCCCGATCAGATCGGCAAAACGATCGAGTTTACCTTTCTGGCCAATAGCCGCGTGGATGGCTACCTTAAGGGGCGCGTCACCCGCGAGAGCATCGCGAATGACAAGAATATCAACGCCGCTCAGCTGGATCTGGTCGACGCGCTGAAAGACGCGGGCGTGATCAAGAAACGCTTTAACGCCGATTTCTTCCTTGGTGCGGATGCCTCGGACCAACGGCCAGAAGCGGCCGGGATGGGCGTCGCCATGGCAGGCTCGTTCTTCATGATGCTGGTGGTGCTGGCCCTGTCGCTGCCCATCGGTGTTGCGGCCTCGATCTATCTGGAAGAATTCGCGCCCAAGAACTGGCTGACTGATATCATCGAGGTGAATATCTCGAACCTGGCAGCCGTGCCGTCCATCGTGTTCGGTATTCTGGGTCTGGCCGTGTTCATCAACTACATGCATCTGCCGCAATCGGCGCCGCTGGTCGGTGGCCTGGTGCTGACGCTGATGACGCTGCCGACGATCATCATCTCGACCCGCGCCTCGCTGAAATCGGTGCCGCCGTCGATCCGTGACGCCGCGCTGGGGATCGGCGCATCCAAGATGCAGGCCGTGTTTCACCACGTGCTGCCGCTGGCCGCACCGGGCATTCTGACCGGCACCATCATCGGTCTGGCACAGGCGCTGGGGGAAACCGCACCGTTGCTGCTGATCGGGATGATCGGTTTCATTGCCTCGAACGCGCCGGGCTCGATCGCCGAAGGGTTGATGTCGCCGAACTCGGCCATGCCGGCACAAATCTACGAATGGGCAAAACGGGCTGACCCCGCGTTCTATGAACGTGCCTGGGGTGGGATCATCATCCTGCTTGTTTTCCTGATCACCATGAACACCATCGCCGTTATCCTGCGTCGCCGCTTCGAGCGTCGCTGGTAAGAGCCGGGGGAATGAATATGTACGATGCACCAAGCCTGGAGAAGACAGTGGACCAGAAAGAAATAAAGATCTCCGCCAAGGACGTTCAGGTCTACTACGGCGACACCCATGCCATCAAAGACGTGAGCGTGAATCTGGAAGATAAGACCGTAACTGCCTTCATCGGCCCGTCGGGCTGTGGCAAGTCCACCTTCCTGCGCTGTCTGAACCGCATGAATGACACCATCGACATCTGTCGCGTCGAGGGTGACATCCTGCTGGACCGCGAAGATATCTATGACCCCAAGGTCGACCCGGTGCAACTGCGCGCCAAGGTTGGGATGGTGTTCCAGAAACCCAACCCGTTCCCCAAGTCGATCTATGACAACGTGGCCTATGGCCCGCGTATCCACGGTCTGGCCCGTAACAAGGCCGAGCTGGACGAGATCGTTGAAAAGTCCCTGCGCCGCGGTGCCATTTGGGACGAGGTCAAGGATCGCCTGGACGCGCCGGGCACCGGCCTGTCGGGCGGTCAGCAGCAGCGTTTGTGCATTGCGCGCGCCGTTGCCACGGAACCCGAGGTCCTGCTGATGGACGAGCCGTGCTCGGCGCTGGACCCGATCGCGACCGCTCAGGTCGAAGAACTGATCGACGAGCTGCGCAGCAATTTTTCGGTGGTGATCGTGACCCACTCGATGCAGCAAGCCGCGCGCGTCAGCCAAAAGACCGCCTTCTTCCACTTGGGCAACCTGGTCGAATATGGCGACACCACCCAGATATTTACCAACCCCGTTGACCCCCGGACCGAAAGCTACATCACCGGTCGGATCGGCTAAGGAGCCAGCCAATGTCAGATAAACACATCGTTTCTGCTTTTGACCGGGATCTCGAGGCCATTCAGGCTCAGATCCTGAAAATGGGCGGGCTGGTCGAGGCAGCCATTTTGGACGCTGCCAAATCGCTGGAAGAGCGCGACGAAGAGCTGGCCGAGAAAGTCCGCAACAGCGATCGGGTCATCGACGATCTGGAAGAGCTGATCAATGAAAACTGCGCCAAGCTGATCGCGCTGCGCGCGCCGACTGCCGTCGACCTGCGCGTGATCCTGACCGTGATGAAAGTCAGCGGTAACCTGGAACGCATCGCCGACTATGCCAAGAACATGGCCAAGCGGAACGGCGTTCTGGTGCAGATGTCGCCCATCAACGGCTCTTACGCCGCGCTGCGCCGTATGGCCCGCGAAGTGCAGCTGATGCTGAAAGACGCACTGGACGCCTACATCAAGCGCGACGCCGAACTGGCCATCGACGTGATCCACCGTGACCGCGACGTCGACCAGATGTACAACGCATTGTTCCGTGAATTCCTGACCTTCATGATGGAAGACCCGCGCAACATCACCCCTTGTATGCACCTGCATTTCATCGCGAAGAACACCGAGCGCATGGGCGACCATGTCACCTCGATCGCCGAGCAGGTGGTTTACCTTGTTACGGGCGATCTGCCCGATGACCTCCGCCCCAAAGGGGACATGACCTCGGTCAATCCCGAACTGGGTCAAGTCTGAACTGAGAAAATCCGATGTCCGCACAAACGCAACCCACCGTATTGATCGTCGAGGACGAGCCCGCTCAGCGCGAGGTTCTGGCCTATAACCTTGAAGCCGAAGGTTTCCGTGTCGTCAAAGCCGAAAACGGCGAAGAGGGCCTGATCATGGTGGACGAGGAAACGCCCGATATCATCGTACTGGATTGGATGTTGCCGAACGTGTCCGGGATCGAGGTTTGCCGCCGCCTGAAGACCAAAAGCGAAACCCGCGCGATCCCGATCCTGATGCTCTCGGCCCGCTCTGAAGAAGTGGACAAGGTTCGCGGGCTGGAAACCGGTGCGGATGACTATGTGGTCAAGCCTTACTCGGTGATCGAGCTGATGGCGCGCGTCCGCGCACAGCTTCGCCGCACACGCCCTGCCACCGTTGGCGAACGGCTGGAGTTCGAGGATATCATTCTGGACGCCGAAACCCACCGTGTCACCCGAAGCGGTGAAGCCCTGAAACTTGGCCCGACTGAATTCCGTCTGCTGTCCACATTCATGGAGAAACCGGGCCGTGTCTGGAGCCGCGAGCAGTTGCTGGATCGCGTCTGGGGCCGTGACATCTATGTCGACACACGCACCGTGGACGTGCACATCGGCCGGTTGCGCAAGGCATTGACCCGTTTTGGCGGCTCGGATCCGCTGCGCACGGTGCGCGGGGCAGGTTACGCACTGGGGTAAGGGCAGGGGCCGTTAACGCGGCAGCCCGTCCTCGGTTTCGGCCTGTGTGGCCAACCAGTCGCGGAAAAGGGTTAACGCCTGTTTGCGCGCCTTTTCCTTTGGCCAGACCAGATAGTAGCTGCCCAAACTGCGCGTAGCCGATCCATAGGCTGGCACCAGGCGACCAGATTTCAGCTCGGATTGCGCCAGATAGTCGGGCACCAAGGCGATCCCAAGCCCATGAATCGCGGCTTGCATAATGGTGGAAAACTGGTCGAACATCGTTCCGCTTACCTTATCCGCAGACACGCCGAACGTTGCGAACCACTGTGCCCATGCCTGAGGCCTGGTCTGGATCTGCAGCAGCGGATAATCCATCAGGTCCCGCGGGTGTGCAATGGTCTGATGCGCGATCAAATCAGGGGCGCAAACAGGTAAAACCTGCTCGGACATAAGCTTCAGGTGACCCGAGCCCGCCCAATCACCTTCACCATATTGTACTGCTGCATCAAATGGTTCTGCGGCAAAGTTCACGTTCAAAAGTCGGGTGGACATGTTGACTGTTACTTCGGGGTGCAGCTTGGAGAATTCAGATAGGCGCGGCACAAGCCAGCGCATCCCAAAGGTCGGCAGAATAGCCAGGTTCAGGTTCCCGCCTTCTGGATTCACGCGTAAGTTTAGACTGGCCTGGGCGATCTGTTGCAGGGCTGCGCGAACCTCGTTGACATAGTCCTGCGCGGCGGGCGTCAAGATCATTCGTTTGCGTTCACGCAGGATCAACTGGATGCCCAAATGCGCCTCGAGCGCTTGCAGTTGCCGGCTTACCGCGCTTTGGGTCTGGTTCAGCTCATCTGCCACGGCTGTGGCTGACCCCAAACGGTCCAGTGCTTCGAGCGCGCGAAGAGAAGCGATGGATGGAAGTAGGCGGGTGGAAAGGCTCATCTATGCGAATAACTCATGATTGGTTGCCAAAATTTCACTATTTTTGCGGTTTTACGCCAGCTATTGTCAACCTCAACGCATGTTATTCATCCAAAGGATTGACCAATGACCGAAAAACCCACCTTGCGCGCCAAAGACGCTCCGGATCTGCACGGCTTTGTTTGGGACGACCCCTTCAAAGTGGAAGATCAGTTGCAAGAAGACGAACGGATGATCCGCGACAGCGCCGCTGCTTACTGCGCTGAAAAGCTGCAGCCGCGGGTTCTGGAAGCCTTTCAGAACGAATACACCGACCCCGAGATTTTCCGTGAGATGGGCGAGATGGGGCTGCTGGGCACAACCATTCCCGAAGAATACGGCGGTCTGGGGTCGGGCTATGTGTCCTACGGTCTGGTCGCCCGCGAAGTAGAGCGTGTAGACAGCGGATACCGGTCAATGATGTCGGTGCAAAGCTCTTTGGTGATGTACCCCATCTATGCCTATGGGTCTGAAGAACAACGGAAAAAATACCTTCCCAAACTGTCTAGCGGGGAATGGATCGGATGTTTTGGCCTGACAGAACCCGACGCCGGTAGTGACCCGGCTGGTATGAAAACCCGCGCCACCAAGACCGAGGGCGGTTATGTTCTGAACGGTTCGAAAATGTGGATCTCGAACAGCCCGATCGCTGATGTCTTCGTCGTCTGGGCCAAGTCAGAGGCGCATGGCGGGAAAATTCGTGGCTTCGTTCTGGAAAAGGGACTGAAGGGGCTGAGCGCGCCGAAAATCGAAAAAAAGATGTCTCTGCGTGCTTCGATCACCGGTGAGATCGTGCTGGATAATGTCGAGGTTGGCGAGGACGCGCTGCTGCCCTATGTCGAAGGCCTGAAAGGCCCGTTCGGCTGCCTGAACCGCGCGCGTTACGGCATCAGCTGGGGTGTTCTGGGAGCGGCCGAATGGTGCTGGCACGCAGCGCGTCAGTACGGATTGGATCGCCATCAGTTCAAAAAGCCCCTGGCAGGGACGCAGTTGTACCAGAAGAAATTGGCCGACATGCAGACCGAGATTGCCCTGGGCCTGCAAGCCAGCCTGAGGGTAGGGCGCTTGATGGACAAAGCCGACGCCGCGCCCGAGATGATCAGCATCGTCAAGCGCAACAACTGTGGCAAGGCTTTGGAAATCGCGCGCATGGCGCGGGACATGCATGGCGGGAACGGCATCAGCCTGGAATTCGGTGTGATTCGTCACATGGTTAACCTTGAGACGGTGAACACTTACGAAGGTGCCCATGACGTGCACGCGTTGATCCTGGGACGCGCACAAACCGGGCTGCAGGCCTTTTTCTAAGGCGTCGTGCCCATAGGTTCCGCTTGCGCCAACGCGCAGGCGGGCCTACCGATTTTACATGAGGGACAGAAACCTTTGGAATCATAGCTGCGCCGAGCAGTTTGATGCGCCCATCTTGGATGCGGATCTGACCGCTGATCTGCTGATCATCGGTGGAGGCTTTACAGGTTGTTCCGCTGCTCTTGAGGCAGAAAAACAAGGTGCCAAGGTCGTTTTGATAGAAGCTCGAACGATCGGATTTGGCGGGTCCGGGCGCAATGTCGGGCTGGTGAATGCCGGGCTGTGGCTGCCGCCCGATACCGTGTGTCAGCGCATGGGGCAGGCGGCGGGTGAGCGCCTGAATACCACCCTGGCAGAGGCGCCGGACGCGGTTTTTTCCCTGATCGACGAACATGGCATCCAATGCGAGGCCATTCGCAATGGAACGCTGCATTGCGCGCATTCCAAAGGCGGTCTGGACGATCTGATCACACGTTACGAACAACAGCTGCGCCGCGGCGCGCCCGTGCAATTGCTGGACGCCGCGCAGACAGCGCAGGCCACGGGTACAGACGTGTATTACGGAGCCTTGCAGGACATGCGCGCAGGCACGCTTCAACCGCTGGGCTATGTCAGAGGTCTGGCACGTGCAGCTGCGCAAGCTGGCACGCAAATCTTTGAAAACAGCAGCGTCATGCAGCTGGGCTTCTCGGGCGATTGGCTTGCGCGGTGTAAAAGTGGCTCGGTCAGGGCCAAATCCCTGATTTTGGCGACCAACGCCTATCATACCGGTTTCCGCGGGGCTGAATCCGTGCGTATGACACCGGTCAATTTCTTCCAACTTGCAACGCCGCCTTTGCCCGCATCACTGCTGAACGAAATTCTTGGGCAACATCAGGGGTGTTGGGACACCGGCCTGGTGATGACGTCCTTTCGCAAGGACAAAGCCGGGCGTTTTATTCTGGGCGCCATGGGTTTGCCTGATCGAATGGGTATTCACGAAAACTGGGCCAGACGTGCCATGGCGCGGCTTTTCCCGGGGTTGAAAGACCAGAGTTTCGAATTTTTCTGGTCCGGACGCATTGGAATGAGTGTGGATTATATCGCTAAAATACAACGCCTTGGAGAGAGAGGCTACAGTGCATTCGGATTCTCTGGTCGCGGGATTGGACCGGGAACGGTCATCGGACGCAGTCTTGCGCGGGCTGTGCTGAATGGGGATGAAACTGCGTTGCCAATTGCTCCGATCGATGCGTATCAGGACAAATTGCGTGTTGCAAAAGGGCTGTGGATCGAGGCCGGCGCGCGCGCCATTCATTTTACTGGAGCACGCTAGGGGGCCAATTAGGTTACAAGACCCCTTCATCACTAAACGTATAATCAGTATTATGTTAAAAAAATGTGGTGTCAAAACCCATGGTTCAAATATTTAGACTATTTGGTCAGTAGTCTTCTCGACAAACGCCCGCTTAGAATGTTTATTGCCCGAGGGCTTAAATTCCACTCGAAAGCCTGTCATTAAGCCTGCGCGCTTTTTGCCTATCGGGTCGATGATCGTTGTTGAAGTAACTAAGGGGTCTAATCTGTGTCGCTCTCTCAATATCTGACGGCGCTGACCAATGCGCAAAGCATTGAAGAGCTCTGGGACATGCACACAAAAAAGATGGCCAGCTACGGTTTTGACCGGCTTCTTTATGGCTTCACAAGGTTTCGTTCGGGCAGCTCATTGGGTGATCCCGAAGATTACGTCATTCTGACAACCCATGAACCGTCTTACGTCGACGCCTTCGTCGCAGGCGGCCTGCATCATGACGCCCCGATGGTGAAATGGGTTCTAGAAAACGAAGGCGCCTGTAGCTGGAATATCCTCCCACATCTTGCCGAAAATGGCATGATGTCTGAGAAAGAAAAGAAAGTGATCGAGTTCAATCGAAAGCACGGCGTTGTTTCGGGGTATTCAGTCAGTTTCAAATCAATCTCACCGCGCTCCAAGGGCGCAATTGCACTGACGGCGCGAAGCGAATTGAGCCAGGAACGTGTCGATGCCACATGGGAACGTTATGGGGACGAAATTCTGGTCATCAACAACGTGGCGCATCTGAAAATCATGACCCTGCCCTACTCTGGGCCGACGCGCCAACTGACCAAGCGCCAGCGTGAGGCGCTGCAATGGGTTGGCGACGGTAAAACCACGCAGGATATCGCTTTGCTGATGGGTTTGACCTCGAAAAACATCTGCGCCTGGCGCGCGAGGCGCTGAGCGTGGAAACCACTGCCCAAGCGGTGTTGAAAGCCGCTTTGCAAAACCAGATGTTCGTCATGGAAAGCTAGATCCACGCGGGGTTTGGAGCCTGAAAGGCAACAGTTGCAGTATTTCTGATGGCTGAATTGCTTTGCAAGGCGCTGAAATAATGGAAGTATTTGATTTCGTGACCGAGCGTTTCGCCACAGGTAGGGAATCCCATACTTTATTTTCCCTACGTAAAACTGCAAGTTGGCAGCGTTCCGTGAGTGGTGGCTTTAGCCTAGGAACAAAGACCTCGTATCCTTGTGATTTCAGGGCTCTTCGCGGTCTCCGGTTTCAATCCGGATGCTGGCTTGGGTTTTATTTGGGGCCCAGGCCAGCGCCTTAAAGACCGATCCTCGCTCATCCCCAAATAGTCCGGGGGTCGGTCGACATTTTAGGTGCCACTGCTTTTTGGGCGGTGGCACCATTTTTTTGTGCCCCCTGCCCCAATGCCAGACAAGAAAAAGCCCCGGACTTGGGTCCGAGGCTTTCTGATTTTCGACTGTTTGGGCAATCAGCCCTGAACGGCCTTGGCGACTTCGGCTGCGAAGTCTTCTTCTTTTTTCTCGATGCCTTCGCCAACTTCCATGCGGACGAAACCAACGATCTCGGCACCGGCTTCTTTGGCTGCGGCCTCGACGGTCAGGTCGGGGTTCACAACGAATGCCTGGCCCAGCAGGGTCGATTCAGCGATGAATTTCTTCATGCGGCCCTTGATCATGTTTTCGATGATGTTCTCGGGCTTGCCGGACTCACGCGCGATGTCGATCTGAACCTGCTTTTCTTTCTCGACAACGGCCGGATCCAGATCAGCTTCGCCCAAAGCGGCAGGGTTCGCGGCTGCGATGTGCATGGCAACCTGCTTGCCGAAGGCTTCATCACCGCCGTTCAGGCCAACCAGAACGCCGATTTTGCCCATGCCGTCGGTGGCCGCGTTGTGCACATAGGTCACAACGGTGCCAGCTTCGATCACGGCCATACGGCGCAGCGACATGTTCTCGCCGATGGTGGCGATCTTGTCAGTGATGACGGTTTCGACGGTCTTGCCACCGATGTCAGCCGCTTTCAGCGCGTCAACGTCCGTAACATTCAGAGCAGCGCCGGCGATGCTTTTGACCATGCCTTGGAATTCGGCGTTTTTCGCAACGAAGTCGGTTTCCGAGTTCACTTCGACAGCAACACCTTTGCCACCGTCCACGGCGACGGCCACCAGGCCCTCGGCAGCGGTACGGCCAGCTTTTTTGGCGGCCTTGGCCAGACCTTTGGTGCGCAGCCAGTCAACGGCGGCTTCCATGTCGCCATCGTTTTCGACCAGGGCTTTTTTCGCGTCCATCATGCCAACGCCGGTGGATTCGCGCAGTTCTTTTACCTGTGCAGCAGTGATCGCCATAGTGGCTCTCCTCGAATTGAAATCTAGTCACCGGGCGCGGACATAGCCCGCGGCCCGTATCAGTTTGATGACGGTCGGGCCTTAGGCCTCGGCGCCTTCGATGGCTTCCTCGACGGTCTCTTCCAGAGCGCCCAGGTCAACGCCTGCAGCACCCATCTGAGCGGTCATGCCGTCCAGGGCTGCGCGCGACACCAGGTCGGTGTACAGAGCGATGGCACGAGCCGCGTCATCGTTGCCGGGAATGATGTAATCGATGCCATCAGGCGAGCAGTTGGTGTCGACGACAGCCACAACCGGAATACCCAGTTTCTTGGCTTCGGCGATGGCCAGTGCTTCTTTTTTCACGTCGATGACGAACAGCAGGTCCGGCACGCCGCCCATTTCACGGATACCGCCCAGCGAAGCCTGCAGCTTCTCCTGGTCGCGTTCCATGTTCAGACGTTCTTTCTTGGTCAGGCCTTCGGCGCCGCCATCCAGTTTCTCGTCGATTTCCTTCAGGCGGTTGATCGACTGCGAAACGGTCTGCCAGTTGGTCAGGGTGCCGCCCAGCCAGCGGTGGTTCATGTAGTACTGAGCGCATTTTTCAGCGGCGTCAGCGATCGGGGCAGCTGCCTGGCGCTTGGTGCCAACGAACAGAACGCGGCCGCCTTTGGCGACGGTTTCACGAACGACGTTCAGAGCCGCGTCCAGCATGGGAACGGTCTGGGTCAGGTCCATGATGTGGATGCCGTTGCGCGAGCCGTAGATGAACTCGCCCATGCGGGGGTTCCAACGCTGCGTCTGGTGGCCGAAGTGAACGCCTGCTTCCAGCAGCTGGCGCATGGTGAACTCGGGAAGAGCCATGTCTTTTTCCTTTTCCGGTTTCGCCTCGACGGGGGAGAGAAGCAAATGCTTCAACCGGCGGACCAACAAGGATGTCTCCCTTATAAGCCCAACCCCGCCTGCGGGTTTGAATGCCGGTCCTTTAAGGGAAAGGCAGACCAAGCGCAAGCCCTGTTGCGGCAGGTTTAGAAAAAGACCCGTTCCAGAACCCAATACGCGCCGATAAACGCGATAATCAGCGATCCGGGTATGATGATTACATGTCGGTACCAGGGTTTGCCCCCGAACCATGCCCCAACGGTCAGGAACGCAATGGCGATGACTGTCAGCTGGCCCAGCTCGACCCCGATGTTAAAGCCGACAAGCGCCGGAATGAATTGAGCTTCCGGCAAGCCGAAGTCTTCCAGAACACTGGCAAAGCCCAAACCGTGCAGCAGACCAAAGCCAAAGACCACTACGGGGCGCCATGGGGTCAGCCCTTTGGCCAAAATGTTTTCGATTGCCACAAAACAGATCGAGGCAGCGATCAGCGGCTCGACAACACTGCCGGGTACCTCGACCCAGCCCAGTGCGCCAGCCGCCAAGGTGACCGTATGGGCCAGCGTAAAGGCCGAAATTTGCCAGATCAGCGCCCGCATCCGTGTGGACAGCAGGAACAGCCCCAGCACGAAAAGGATATGGTCCAGCCCCTTGGGCAGGATGTGGTCAAACCCGACAGGGATGTATTGCAGCAGGGCCCCAAGCGCGCTCGGGCTTTGCCCGCCGGCCAGGGGGATGGCCTCGGTGCTGGCACCCCCCTGCAGCGTGCCGGTATAGGCCGTTTGAACCCCGTTCTGGCGCAGGATCAAGGTGCCATATCCCTTGGGCCAGGTAAGGGTCAGCTCTTGCGCCTGTGCGCCCGTCAAAATCGCGCTCAAAACCGTCGCGCGCGCCAGCTCGTCCGAGGGTGGCTGCAGCACCTCGACCTCTTGCAGGGTCCATACTGCGGGTTGTCCGTCCAATTCGGCCTGAACCTGCCCAAAGAGCCGTGGAAATGCGGTGGTGACCAACTGTGTCAGCGCCTCAGGAGACTGGGCGCGCAGGTCGTCATACGCCCCTGCCCCCGGCGCGGCGTTGGTGTCCTCCAGCCCATCCAGATCGATACCGGCCAGAATCGCCTCGGCATTCAGGCGGAATTCAAAGGTCAGCGCGTCCCCTTGCCGTTGGAAATTCGCAATGCCGGGCGTAACCTCATGTGCCAGCGCGCCCTGCACCAGAAGGCTTGACATTACGGTCAGGAACGCCAGCCTCAACCACATGAAAAAGCCTCTCATCACTCTGCTCCTTTTGCTGCTGTCCAATCGCGCAATAGCCCATGAGGTTTGGATAGAACCGCAGAACTATCAAGTCGAAAAAGGTGGCCAAATCACCGCATCCCTGAAGAACGGAGAGCAGTTCAGCGGTATCGAATTAAGCTGGTTTTCCGGCCAGATCGACCGGTTCGATGTGGTCGTGCGCGGAAAGGCGCGTGCAATTGATGGCCGCTCCGGCGATCTGCCTGCAATCCAGGGTCTGAAGACACGTCCGGGGCTGGTGGTGCTGGTGCATCAATCAAAACCCAAGACTTTGACCTATGAAAACTGGGAAAAGTTCCAGGCCTTCATTGATCACAAGGATCTGGGGGACATTCGCGGGGCCCATTTGGAGCGCGGGCTGGCTCAGACGCCGCTGCGCGAGGTGTACACCCGTTTCGCCAAGTCTCTTCTTTCTGTTGGGCATGGCAAGGGTGCCGACACTGTTACAGGGCTTGAGACCGAGATTGTCGCCCTTGCCAATCCCTATCAGGGCAAACTGAGCGCGATGCCTGTGCAGGTGCTGTATCAGGGCGCCGCACGCGTTGATGCCCAGATCGAGCTGTTCTCACGGGCCCCCGACGGAACAATTTCGGTCACGTATCACCGCACCGACAAGGCGGGCCAGGCGACCCTGCCCGTCCTGCCCGGCCACAGCTATCTGGTCGACGCCGTGGTTCTGCGCGAACCCTCGGCCACGCTGGCAGCGCGATATAACGCGCAATGGGAATCTCTTTGGGCTTCGTTGACATTTGCGGTGCCGGAATGATGCTGGCTGACCGCAAGGCAGGCTTGCCATTCGCCGTATTTCCGACAAAGGCTGGGGCATGACAAATTCCCCCGATATCCTTTGCATCGGTTCGGTCCTGTGGGACGTGATCGGACGCTCACCCGCAGTATTGCGGCAGGGATCGGACGTGCCGGGGCGGATCAGCCGATTGCCTGGCGGTGTAGCCATGAATATCGCTATGGCGCTTGTTCGCTTCGGGTTGCGCCCATCGGTGCTGACGGCCATCGGCCGCGACGACGAAGGATCCGAGCTGATTGCCGCCTGCGACCGGCTGGGCGTTCAGACAGGCCTGGCCTATCGGTCGGATGATCTGCCGACGGATCGCTATATGGCCGTCGAAGGCGCAAATGGCCTGATCGCCGCCATCGCTGATGCCCATTCGCTCGAGCTGGCCGGGGACAAGATACTTGCGCCCCTGCTTGATGGCCGGTTGGGCAGCGCGGATGCCCCCTATGAGGGGCTGATCGCGCTGGACGGCAATCTGACCCTTGCGTTGCTCGAGGAAATTGCCGTGCACCCGGCCTTTGCCCGCGCCGATCTGCGCGTGGCCCCTGCTTCGCCCGGCAAGGCGGAACGTTTGCTGCCATTTCTGCGCCATCCGCGCGCTGTGCTTTATGTGAACCTTGAAGAGGCCGGCCTGCTGTGCGCTCAGGAATTCCAGGATGCCTCGGGGGCGGCTCAGGCCCTGCTTGAACGTGGCGCGGCCCGAGTTCTGGTAACCAACGGCGGCGAAATGGCCGCCGAAGGTTCGGGTCAAGCCATTCTGA
This sequence comes from Thalassovita sp., assembly GCF_965218685.1. Taxonomy (GTDB): domain Bacteria; phylum Pseudomonadota; class Alphaproteobacteria; order Rhodobacterales; family Rhodobacteraceae; genus Thalassobius. The sequence continues at coordinate 2,568,839 of NZ_OZ244657.1, forward strand.
CGGCGCGTCCTCCGAAGGTTCTTGTCACGCGCGTCACCGGCGCGGGCGATACTTTCATGGCGGCCCATATCGCCGCCGAACACGCAGGAACGACCGGGGCCAAGGCCCTGAACCGCGCGTTAAGCGCCGCCGCCACCTATGTCTCCGGAGAAGTGCCCGCATGATTCCAATGCTCAAATCCCCCGATGTTGCCCTGGCGCTGGAGCAAAACCAGCCCGTTGTGGCGCTGGAAAGTACGATCATCACTCATGGGATGCCCTATCCTCAGAACCTTGAAACCGCCCGCGCGGTCGAAGGGATGGTGCGCGATATGGGCGCCGTGCCCGCCACGATCGCGGTTCTGAACGGCACGTTGCACATTGGATTGACCGCAGAACAGCTTGAGGAACTGGCGCAGGCCAAAAACGTTGCCAAGCTCAGCCGGGCAGACCTTGCTGCCTGCATGGCCTTGGGGGGAACCGGGGCCACGACCGTCGCGTCGACCATGATCGCAGCGCATCTGGCGGGGATCGAGGTTTTTGCCACGGGCGGCATTGGCGGTGTCCATAAAGGCGCCGAGCTGAGCTTTGACATCTCGGCCGATCTGTTGGAGCTGGCCCAAACACCGGTCACCGTCGTCGCAGCTGGCGCCAAGGCAATCCTTGACCTGCCCAAAACGCTGGAAGTTCTGGAAACCCAAGGCGTTCCGGTGATCGCCCATCGACAGGACGATTTCCCGGCGTTCTGGTCACGCTCTTCGGGTTTGAAAGCGCCGCTGCGTATGGACGATGCCGCCGATATTGCCGAGGCGCACCGGATGCGCGGGGCGCTGGGGCTGCCGGGAGGGCAACTGGTCGCCAATCCCATCCCGGCCGAGCACGAAATCCCGCCCGAGGAGCTGTCCCCGATCATCGCCGAGGCAACGCTGAACGCCGAGGAAATGCAGATCGCCGGCAAAGAGGTCACCCCGTTCCTGCTGCGCCGGATCTTCGATCTGACCGGCGGCCAGTCGCTGAATGCGAATATCGCCCTGGTGCTGAATAACGCCGCACTGGCGGCCCGTATTGCCGGCGAGTTGGCCAAAGATCGTTAAACACCAGTAATGCGAGCGCAACGCCATTGTGGCATGCGACCAAAGTCCCTACATAGCAAATATACATTCTGGTTCGGACCCACCGCAGCGCCATGACCACACCTTTCGACGAAAACCCAACGCCTACACCCCGCCGTCCGGGGCTTTTGGCGCGCCTGCGCTCCTCGTTTCTGACGGGGATCGTTGTGATCGCCCCGGTTGGGCTGACCATCTGGCTGATCTGGACCCTCATGGGCTGGGTTGACGGTGTGGTACTGCCGCTGGTGCCCGAACGCTTTCAGCCCGAACCCTATATCGGCATCAACCTGCGCGGTGTCGGGATCATCTTTTTTCTGGTTTTCACCGTCATTATCGGCTGGATCGCCAAGGGTCTGATGGGTCGTTCTTTGATCCGCTGGGGCGAATCTCTTGTTGATCGGATGCCCGTGGTACGCACGATCTATTCCGGCGCCAAACAAATCGCCGAGACGGTATTTGCGCAGTCGGAACGCTCTTTTGAAAAGGCCTGCCTGATCGAATATCCGCGCAAGGGGATCTGGGCGATTGGTTTCGTCTCGACCCGCGCCAAGGGCGAGGTCGCCCGCCTGGCCAACACCGACGAAGAACTCATGAGCATCTTCGTGCCCACAACGCCGAACCCGACCTCGGGGTTCTTGCTGTTTTTCCCCAAATCCGACGTGATCGAGCTGGAAATGAACGTCGAGGATGCCGCCAAGCTGGTGATCTCGGCAGGGCTGGTTTATCCCAACGCCAAGGATCCGACCCAGCCGCCCAAATAGCGGTTCACAGGAACATCTCTTCCAGATCGATGCTGCTGCGCTTGCCCAGATCGTCCGAGTGACTTTCAAGGAAGGCATCGGTCGCGTCGCGCCCGGCTTGCTTCATCCGCACTGTCAGGAATGGGCTGGGCATCATCTTGGTGCTGACAGACAGTTCATTCATCAGCACATCATCAGCGATCATGTGAATGTTGATGTTCGACATCCCATCGCGATTGCTGTCCAGTCTTCCACGCATGGCCTGAGCATAGGAAATCCCTCGCAACTCGCGCAGAAGCGAGGTGTTAAAGCTGATCTCATTGATCCGGTTCTGGATTTCCTGCGGGGTAACCGGAACCTCGTCGCGCTCCAGCGGGTTGATGTTCACGATCAGGATGTCATCGGGAAACTGCCGCCCGAACAGTGGAAACAGCGCGGGATTTCCGGTATATCCGCCGTCCCAGAAGGCTTCGGTCTGGCCGGTCTTTGGATCATCAATCTTCACCGCCTGGAACAATGTCGGCAAACAGGTCGAGGCAAGCAGCACCTCGGCGCTAAGCTCTTCAGCCTCGAAAACGCGGATCTTGCCAGTGCGAACATTGGTGGCCCCCACGAACAGCGCAGGCCCTGCGTTGGCACAAACCTTGTCGTATTCAAAAGCCTCGGCAATCGGGCGCAGCGGGTTTTGGTAGAACGGACCAAGCGCATAGGGCGAGGACATCCGCGCCATCGTATCGGCGATGCTGAAGGGCAAGGAATATTCCAGCGCCGTATGCATCAGGTCGGTGGCGTCCGGCAACAGTCCAGCCAGCCAGGTGGTCATGCGCATGTCATGCACGGCGCCCAGCTTGGACCACAACCAGTCAAGTTTTTCCCGCGCGCCCTCGGCCCCGCCTTCCAGCCAGCCCGACTTCAGAGCCGCGCCGTTCATCGCGCCTGCCGACGACCCCGAGATCGCGACGATCTCGATATCGTCCTCCTCAAGCAACCGATCCAAAACACCCCAGGTGAAAGCCCCATGCGCACCGCCCCCCTGCAACGCCAGGCTGATCCTTTTTTTTGCCAAAACTTTTGCCTCTTCTTTGCTCGTGAAATACTCGGGGGGAGCGCCGAAAGGCGCGATGGGGGCAAAGCCCCCTAGTGGCCCTTACAGAGCGGTCCAGCCGCCATCCACGCTGATGGTGGTACCGGTGATCTGCTGGGCTGCGTCCGAGCACAGGAACACCGTGGTGCCGCCCAGCTGTTCGACGCTGGCAAATTCCTTTGAGGGCTGGCGCTCCAGCAGCACCTTCTCGATCACGTCCTCGCGGCTCATGTTGTATTTTTCCATCGTGTCGGGAATTTGCGCTTCGACCAACGGGGTGGATACATAACCGGGGCAAATGGCGTTGGCCGTGATCGGCTCGCGCGCGGTTTCCAGGGCGGTGACCTTGGTCAGGCCTACAACACCATGTTTCGCCGCTACATAGGCCGATTTGAACGGGCTGGCCGTCAGACCATGGGCGCTGGCGATATTAACCACCCTGCCCCAGCCCGCCTTGCGCATCATCGGCAGCGCAGCCGCCGTCGTATGGAAAGCCGAGCTCATGTTGATCGCGATGATCGCGTCCCATTTTTCGATCGGAAACTCGTCAATGGGCGAGACGTGCTGAATACCGGCGTTGTTCACCAGGATATCACAGGAGCCCGCAGTTTCGACCAACGCGCGGCATTCATCCGCCTTGGACATGTCCGCCTTTATATAACGCGCCTCTACGCCGAACTCTTTTGCGATCTCGGCAGCCAGGGCGTGATCTTCGTCACGGTCGGTGAACGAATTCAGCACAACATTCGCCCCGGCGCGCGCCAGCTCGCGCGCAACCCCCAGGCCGATGCCCGAGTTCGAGCCGGTGATGACCGCGGTTTTCCCAGTCAGAGTCATGATGATGCGTCCTCCATCTTTCGCACTTGCAGCATTACAGGATGCAGATAGCACGTTGCAGGGGGAGTTTGTGGAAAAAAGTCACAGGTAGAAACACCTACCAAATGGTGACGCTGATGCTGCAGGCACAAAAAAAACGCCGGCACGAAGCCGGCGTTAAGTTATTGAGGCAGGTTTCATACAGGCAAGAAACCTATCGAGCAGTGACTTCTTTATAAGCAATTGCCCGCCCGACTCCAAGCCAAAAGTTTGTAAAGACTTCAAATGGCCGTTACGCTAAGTCCTAAGAAACAAAGGGCCGAGCAGGATTGTCCCCGAAATGAGATCACTGTTTTTCAAGAAGCTACGGGCCGGTGCGGCCGGTTTAACGCTTGTTTTGTTGGGCCAGACCGCCTTGGCTGAACCATCGCACGGAATCGCCATGTACGGTGCCCCGGCCCTGCCGGCGGATTTCCGGTCTTTACCCTACGCCAACGCGGATGCCCCCAAGGGTGGGAAATTCGTGGTCGGAAACACCGGCGGTTTCGATTCGCTGAACCCTTTCATACGGAAGGGCACGGTCCCCTGGCAGCTGCGATTCCTTGCTTACGAATCGCTCATGGGGCGCAGCTATGACGAACCCTTCACGCTTTACGGTTTGCTTGCCGAATCCATCGAAATTCCTGACGACCGGTCCTGGGTCGAATTCACCTTGCGCGAAGAGGCAAGGTTCTGGGATGGCAGCCCTGTTACGGTCGAGGATGTGATCTGGTCCTATGAAACTTTGGGCACCGTTGGGCATCAGCGCTACCTTGGCTTTCACAGCAAGGTCGAAAGCATCGTTCAGACGGGGGACCGCTCGGTTCGGATCACATTCAACACTCAGGACCGCGAACTGGCGCTGATCGCCGGAATGCGTCCCATTTTGCAGAAATCCCAGTGGGACGGGCGCGATTTCACCGCCTCGACCATCCATGATGTTCCGATGGGGACTGCGCCATACATGGTGGGCGATTATGAGCAGGGTCGTTTTGTCAGCCTAGTGAGAAACCCCGATTATTGGGGCAAGGACCTGCCGCTGCGCAAAGGGTTCGCCAATCTGGATGAAATCCGCATCGAATTCTTCGGGGACAGCTCGGTCTTGTTCGAGGCCTTCAAGTCAGGCGAACTTACCTTTCAGCGCGAATTCAATGCCGAAGCCTGGGCGACCCGATATGATTTCCCTGCTGTTCAGCGGGGTGACGTCGTGAAATCCGAAGTCACGCACCAGCGCCCCACAGGTATCACTGGTTACGTCATGAACACCCGCCGCAAGCCTTTCGATGATTGGCGCGTCCGCGAGGCAATGATGTTGGCGTTCAACTTCCCCTATATCAACGACACGATTACCGGCGGGCGACAGGACCGGATCACGTCGTATTTCTCAAATTCCGAGCTTGGGATGGTATCTGGCCCAGCCACCGGCGCCGTGGCCGATCTGCTGGCACCCTGGGCGGATCAGCTGCTTCCTGGCACGTTAGAGGGCTATACCCTGCCCCAAGGTGACACCAGCCCCCGCAATCGCAAGGATCTGCGCCGCGCCACCAAGCTTTTGGCCGAGGCTGGGTGGACCGTACAAGGCGGCAAACTGGTGGACGCGGATGGCCAACCTTTCACATTCGAGGTACTGCTGCGCCAAGGTGACCGGACGGGCCAATCGGTGTTCGATCTGTACCGCCCCGCGATGGAGCGTCTGGGCATCCAGATGACCATCAGCACCGTTGACAATGCCCAATATGCAGCCCGCGAGCTGGACTATGATTTCGACATGGCGGCCTATCGCCGGTCAGCTTCGCTGAGCCCTGGAAACGAACAGAAGCTTTACTGGGGCGCGAATGGCGTCACCACGCCGGGTACGCGCAACCTGATGGGGATGAACAGCCCCGCCGCCGAAGCGATGATCGACAAGATGCTGACCGCTCGTTCGCGCGAGGATTTCATCTTTGCCACCCGCGCACTGGACCGCATCCTGAGTGCCGGCCGATATGTCATCCCGATCTGGAGCTATGGCCCCGACAGGATTGCTCATGCGAAAGAGTTGAAATATCCCGACACTATTCCGATCTACGGCGCACAGCTGGTCTGGAGCCCCGAGGTCTGGTGGTACGAAGAGGAGTGAACTGATGAAGAAACTTGCATTTCTGGGTGTTATCGCCCTGCTTGCGGGCTGTGCCACGGTTGATGGCGTGGGCCAGGACATCTCGGGCGCAGCGCGTTCGGTCCAGGGCCTGTTCCGCTAAGCCTAGGCCAGTGACGTGACCCAAAGGATGGTCGCATCCTCGTCGCTGACCGAAATGACGTTATGCCCCATGGTGGCGTCATAATAGGCGCTGTCGCCGCGACGCATTTCAACGGGTTCGTAGAACTCGGTGTAAAGCCGGATAACCCCGGTCAGAACGAACAGGAACTCTTCGCCATCATGGCGAACCCAACCGTCGAACTCTTCCATGCTGCGCGCCCGGATGCGCGCACGATAGGGCAGCATCTGCTTCTTTGTCAGCCCGTTGGCCAGCAGCTCGTGTTCGTAGGTGGCCGTTGCATGCGCAGCGCCCTGGCCGCTATGGGTGATCACCATGCGGCCGTTGACCTGATCCTTGACCGGCGGTGTAAACAACTGCGGCACGGAAATCTCCAGGCCCGTCGCCAGCTTTTTCAGCGCCTCATAAGTCGGAGACATCTGCCCGTTCTCAATCTTCGACAGGGTCGAGCGCGCCAGCCCCGCCTGGTTTGCAGCCTGTTCAAGCGTCATGCCGCGCCCTTTGCGCAATTCGCGAACACGCTCGGCTAGGTTCAGCGGCTCGGCAAGTTCCTCCAGCCCGGTCTCGCGGGCGATACGGATCAACGCTTTGGGATCTTTCTGGGTCATGCCAACACAGATACGCGTGGCGCCGCATGCTTGCAACTGTGAACGCTTGGGCGTAACCCAAGACCATGATGTCCATCTTTGATCAGGGGCCATTTGCCCCCTGCCCCACACCGTTCAATCTGGCCGCTCATGTCCTGCAGCGCGCCGACGCTTTGTCCGAGAAAATCGCCCTGTCGGTGCTGTCCCAATCGGGATCGGAGCGGTGGAGCTATGGGCGCCTGAAATCCGCTGTGCTGGGCACGGGCACCGGGTTGCTTGAGGCCGGCTTCAAACCCGGTGACATCCTGCTGATGCGTCTTGGCAATACGGTAGAGTTTCCGCTGGCTTACTTAGGTGCGATAGCAGTGGGGATTGTGCCGGTGCCGACCTCGTCAATGCTGACCGCTCGCGAAGTGGAAAAGATGATCACGCAGCTTGCCCCGGCGGGAATTCTGCATGACACCGAGGTTGCCTGTCCGATGGATTGCGGCTTGCCTATCATCGACACGGCAGCCCTTCTTAAGATGCGAGACCTGCCCCCCGCCAGCTATGACATGGGTGATCCCGAACGACTGGCGTATATCATCTACACCTCGGGCACCTCGGGCACGCCGCGGGCGGTGATGCATGCACACCGGGCGATCTGGGCACGTCAGATGATGCACGAAGGATGGTATGGGCTGACCGAAGAAGATCGGCTGCTGCACGCCGGCGCCTTCAACTGGACCTTTACCCTTGGCACCGGCTTGATGGATCCTTGGAGCGTTGGCGCAACCGCACTTATCCCCGCGCAAGGGGTACCGATCGAGGCGATTCCGTTGCTTTTGAAGCGCCACGATGCAACGATTTTTGCTGCTGCTCCGGGCGTTTATCGCAAAATCCTCAACCATCGCGCCGCGCTTCCTTTGCCCAAGCTGCGGCATGGCTTGACTGCTGGTGAAAAGCTCTCGGACTCGATCCGGCAACATTGGACCGATGCCACCGACGGGAAACAGCTGTTCGAAGCCTATGGAATGTCCGAGTGCTCGACCTTCATCTCGGCAAGCCCCGCGCATCCTGCGGCGCAGGGGTCCTTGGGGCGTCCACAGGTTGGCCGCAAGATCGCCATTTTGGATGAGGATGGGGCTGTAGAATACGGAAAAGAAGGAATTATTTCCGTGCACCGATCAGATCCGGGCCTGATGCTGGGCTATTACGGCGCCCCAGACGCCACTGCCGCCAAGTTCCAGGGAGAATGGTTCCTGACCGGCGATCATGCCTCGATGAATGCCAGCGGCGACATCACTTTCATGGGCCGCGTCGATGATATGATGAACGCTGGCGGTTTCCGTGTCTCTCCGCTGGAGGTCGAGGCCGCGTTGCTGCCCCACCCTCAGATCAACGAAATCGGCGTCACGGATATCGAGATCAAAGAAGACGCACGGATCATCGCTGCTTTCTATACCTCGGATGCGCCCATCCCCGAGCCTGACCTGACCGCCTTTGCCCAGGACCGCCTGGCCCGCTACAAACAACCGCGTGCCTGGGTTCGACTGGCGGAAATGCCGACAAACCCCAATGGAAAACTGTCGCGTAAGGGGCTTAAGCCCCTGTTTCCCCGCTGACCCCCTTTTCCTTCGGCGCCGCAAAGGGTACCTATACCCGACGTGAAAAACGGAGTCTTCGATGGTCAAGCTTGATATCCTATCCGATCCGATCTGCCCTTGGTGCTATATCGGCAAGGCCAATCTGGACCGCGCGCTTGAGCAGCGCCCCGACCATCCTTTCGTGATCGAATGGCACCCGTTCCAGCTGAACCCCGATATGCCGCGCGAAGGCATGGATCGCCGCGCCTATCTGGAGGCCAAGTTCGGCGGCAAGGAAGGCGCCGTGCGCGCCTATGCCCCCGTGGCCGAACATGCGCAGCAAGCCGGGCTTGAGATAGACTTCGAGGCAATGCAGCGCACCCCCAACACGCTGGATGCACACCGCCTGATTCACTGGGGCGGCATCGAAGGGCGTCAGACCGCCATCGTTTCGTCGTTGTTCCGCGCCTATTTCAATGACGGCCGGGATATCGGTGATCACGACACGCTGGCCGATATCGCGGACAGTTGCGGCATGGATGCCAGCGTGATCATGCGCCTTCTGGCCACCGAAGAAGACATTCAACTGATCCGCGACAAGGATGCCTCGGCCCGCGAGATGGGCGTAAACTCGGTTCCGACATTTATCGTGGCCTCGCAACACGCGGTACCCGGCGCCCAGCCGACTGATCTGTGGCTGAAGGTGATGGATGACATCATCGCTCAGCGCGCCGAGGACGCATGAAGACCCTTCTGGGCATCTTCTTCCTTTTGTCCTCTCTGGCGGGTGTCGTTCTGGGGGGCACGATCTTTTTTCACTATGTCGAAGGCTGGCGTTGGATTGACGCCTATTTCTTTACCGTTGTGACCTTGTCCACTGTTGGTTACGGCGAATTGGTTCCGGCTACGGACCTGGGCCGGATCGGCACCACGGTGTTCATCTTCGTGGGTCTTGGCATTTTTGCCGTTGCGGTGCAGCAGTTTGGCGCTTTCACTTTGCGTAAACGTGAAGAGCATACCGAGTGGCTGGTCGCCCGTCTGGGCCACCACAACAGCAAATCCGAGCCCCATGCCGCTAACGAGGACGACCGCCCCGACCCGCCCGTACTGGAGCATGACAAAGCCCCATAATCCGCTTGAACTTGGCCCTGATCCGGCTATATCTCGGGGCCACCATTGCGGGTATGATGTAATGGTAGCCTGTCAGCTTCCCAAGCTGAACGCGCGGGTTCGATTCCCGCTACCCGCTCCATCCCCTCTTTTGTTGCCATTTTCTTTTGGGCCCGTATGTGCGTTCCTGACTGGGGTCAAACTATTGCATTGCACATATTGTTATGCGATATAGCTATATACCAATGAGCTTTTTGTGACTTCACATATGACAACCGCGCTGACCACCCTGATCCTGTTGGCAATCGCCAGTGTTGGCGGGTTTGTGGCGTCATACCTACATACGCCCCTGCCCTATATGCTGGGCAGTTTGATCGCGTCGGGTGTGATTGCGATGTTCCTGACGCACAGAATTCCGGACAATTACAAATTCCCGATGAAGTTCCGCATGATCTTTATGTCGATCATCGGGGTGACCATTGGAACGCGTGTCACGCCCGAGGTTGTCTCTTCCCTGGCGGACTATTTGCCCTCGTTCGCCTTTCTGACGATTTTTGTCTGCGTCGCGCATTGGGTGAATTATCACATCTTTCGCAAAATCGGTCGCTATGATCATCCCACGGCGTTTTATGCCGGCACTCCCGGCGGGTTGATCGAGTCAATTGCAATGGGTGAAGCGGCCGGCGCGAACATCGCCGTCCTGACCATTCAGCAATTCCTGCGGATCATTGCGGTGATCACGCTGATGCCCATCGGGATGTCCCTGTGGTATGGCGCGCCAGTTGGCTCGGCCTCGGGGCTCAGCCTTGCCGAAACGGGCGCTGATCTTCATGCGATGCCGATGGTGTTGCTGTTGGGCGCGATCGGTCTGGGTATCGGAAAGTTGCTTCGAATTCCAGCCGGGTTGTTGACCGGGCCTCTGCTGGTGGCTGCGATTGCCACGCTTAGCGGGTTTACCGACCTGTCCATCCCGCAATGGGTGATCAACATGTGCCAGGTGGTCATTGGTACCAGCCTTGGCATGAGGTTCGCTGGCCTGAAAAAGGACGCTCTGTTCCGGGCGTCGTGGCTGTCGGTGCTGTCTGTTTCATCCATGCTGGTTCTGGGGCTGATCTGCGCCTTGATACTAGTTCCGATTACCGGGCTGCCGGTTGACGTGCTGCTTATCTCGTTCGCCCCTGGCGGTGTAACCGAGATGGCGCTGATCGCCCTGTCCCTGCGCGCAAACCCGGCCATCGTAACGCTGCACCACATCTATCGCATCATCCTGACTGTTGTCGAAATGACAGCTGTTGTCCGCTTTATGGACCGCAAGAGGCTTTGACACATGACACTTATACCAATCTAATGAACATATGTTCATTTATAGACGAGAGAGGACGTCACCATGCAAATGAATGAAACCTGCGCCGTGATCACCGGAGGCGCGTCGGGCCTGGGCGAAGCAACAGCCCGCCTGTTCGCGGAATCGGGCGCCAAGGTCACCCTTTTGGACCGCGACACAGAACGCGGCCCCAAGGTCGCAGCCGATATCGGCGGCACCTTTGTTGAAACCGACGTGACCAGCGAAGAGTCCGTCCAGAACGCTATCGACACCGCCGTTGCAGCAATGGGCAAGGTCAACACGGCTATCAATTGCGCCGGCATCGGCACCGCCGAAAAGACACTGGGGCGCGATGGACCGCACAGCCTGGAGCACTACCAGCGCATCCTGAACGTCAACCTGGTTGGCTCGTTCAACGTGGCCCGTTTGGCCGCTGCGGCTATGGCCAAGAACGACGCGACCGAGGATGGTCAACGCGGTGTGATCATCTCGACCGCGTCGATCGCAGCCTTTGACGGCCAAAAGGGCCAGGTTGGCTATGCAGCGTCCAAAGGCGGTATCGTTTCGGGCACCCTGCCCATGGCGCGCGATCTGCAGCGCGAAGGTATCCGCGTGATGGCCATCGCTCCGGGTATCTTCCTGACCCCGATGTTAATGGGCCTGCCCGAAGAAGTGCGCGACCAACTGGCCGTGGACGTAACCAACCCCAAGCGTCTGGGCGATCCGCGTGAATATGCCTCGCTGGCGCGCTTCATCTGCGAATGCGGCTATCTGAACGGCGAAGTCATCCGCATCGATGGCGCCCTGCGTATGCAGTAACCTATTGGCGGCGCGCTGAAATTCAGCGCGCCGCTAGCCGGCCTTCTCTTCCAGCTCCAGCCATTCTTCTTCTGCTGCAGCAAGGGCGAGTTGCCGTTCAGCCAAGGCTTCGCTGGCTTTCTTGAACTTCACTGGCTCTTTCGAGAACAGCTCTGGGTCCATCAGGAACTCTTCCAGCTTGGCGATCTCGGCTTCCAGCCGCTCGATAATTCCGGGCAAAGCTTCCAGCCGGTGTTTTTCCGTAAAACTCAATCCCTCGCTGGCTTTCTCGGGCTTGGATTCGGCCTTTTTCTTGGTGGGCTTGTCCTTGATGAGCCTTTCTTCGGGCGCGTCTTGCCGTTGCGCCTGATAATCGCTCCATCCACCCGCATAGACGGTCGCGCGACCATCCCCCTCCATCGCAACGGTTTGGGTTGCCACACGGTCCAGAAAATCCCGGTCGTGGCTAACAAGCAGTACAGTGCCGTCAAAGCCGTCCAGCAGCTCTTGCAACAGGTCCAGCGTTTCGATGTCCAGATCGTTCGTGGGTTCGTCCAGAACCAGCAGGTTGCTTTCCCGCGCCATCAGCTTCGCCAGAAGAAGACGAGCTTTTTCGCCACCTGACAAGGACTTAACGGCCGCTCTAGCCTGCCTTTCGTCGAACAGGAATTCCTTAAGATACCCAACCACATGCTTGGGCTGCCCCCGCACCATGATCTGGTCGGCCTTGCCCGAGACGCGCATTTCCGGATCACCGGCCAGGCTTTCCCACAGGGTCATTTCCGGATCCAGCTGCGCGCGGCTTTGGTCGAAGATCGCGGGCATCAGGTTCGTGCCCAGCTTGACCGAGCCGCTATCGGGCGCTTCCTGCCCCATCAACATTTTTAGCAGCGTGGTTTTTCCAACGCCATTGGGGCCGACAAAAGCAACGCGGTCGCCGCGCTCGATCTTAATCGAGAAGGGCTTCAGGATTACCTTCTCTCCGTAAGCCTTTGTAATCTTGTCAGCTTCAATAACTTTCTTGCCAGATTTCGAGGCCGAGGACAGCTCCATCGCGGCCGTGCCCTGACGCCTAATTTGCGAAGCGCGCTCGGCCCGTAAATCGTGCAAAGCCCGAAGCCGTCCCTGGTTACGCTTACGCCGCGCGCTGATGCCTTCGACAGCCCAACGCCCCTCGGACTTGATCTTGCGATCCATCTTGTGGCGCTGCATGTCCTCGTCTTCCCAGACCTTGTCACGCCAGGCCTCGAACTCATCAAATCCACGCTCTTGTCGACGCACCATTCCTCTGTCAATCCAAAGAGTTGCGCGGGTAAGCTCACGCAAAAAGGCGCGATCGTGGCTGATCAGAACATAGCCCGCGCGGGTCTGCTTCAGCTCGTTTTCCAGCCAGGCAATCGCTTCGATATCCAGGTGGTTGGTCGGTTCGTCCAGCAGCATCAACTCGGGGGCCTCGGCCATCAGCTTGGCCAACGCAGCCCTTCGGCGTTCCCCTCCCGAGGCGGTTTCAACGGGCCTGGCGGGATCGAATTTCAACCCTTCGCCGGCCATCTCGACCCTGTACATCTCGGATGGATCCAGCTCGCTGGTTGCGAAATCGCCCAGCGTTGCAAAACCGCTCATGTCCGGGTCTTGCTCCATGTATCCAACCCGCACGCCCGGCGGGACGATACAATCACCGCTGTCGGCCTCGACCAGACCCGCCATCACCTTCATCAAGGTCGATTTGCCAGACCCATTGCGCCCCACCAATGCCACCCTATCGCCGGGCTGCACCACAAGGGACAGGTTGTGAAACACAGGGTTCCCGCCAAAGGTCAGCGAGATATCGGTAAGCTGTAAAAGAGGTGCACGTGCCATAGCCCGCAGCTAACCAGCCACCCCTGCAAGGTCAAGCGCCCTATGCAAAAATGAGCCTCAGCCCACCACTCCGCGCAGCAAGCGTTTGCGGGCGGGTGGAATGGCGTTGATTTCAAGCCCCGTGAACACATGCAGCGTGTTCATTTGTGGATCCACCACCGCGTGATCGCTTACCCAGCCGCCCATCAGCAAATAGGTCCGCAGCAAGGGCGGCATGCGCAGCATCGCCATTTTCGCATCCGGCTTGCGCCGCAGTTTCTGGGCAAATTTGAACACCTGAGGTGCCTTGACCCGGGGAAGCCATCGACGCGGGGCCAAGTGACGCTCTTTGAGCATGGCAAAGCTGTCCAGGTATTTTTCTTCATCCGTGCCGTGGAAGGACGAGCAGCCAAACAACATCTCGATCCCGTTATCATCAACGAATCGCGTCATCGCACCCCAGGCGATGCGCAGGATGTCCGGATCATTGATGTCTGGATGGATGCAGAATCGGCCCATTTCGACCATCGGCCCCGAGAAAGCCTCGAGAGCGGAAAGTTCGTAAAACTGTGCGGCATAGCTGCGGCCGATCTGGCCTCCATCTGACAGCGGCAAAAACCGGAAAGTGCAAACCAGCCGGCCCGAGCGCGCCTCTTCAATCAGAACATGGTCGCAAATTACATCGAACTCGTCAGCATCAACGCCCTGCCCCGTGCCATGAAAGCACAGGTGACGCAGGCTTTGCGCCGCCCGAATATCGTCCTGTGTCTCGGCAAGCCGCGCACGAAAGCGGCCCTTGTTCATCAGCAGCATATGAGCGGTCCTGCAGTTGTCGTGACCAATTGGCGGCCTTTTCGACCGCCCTAGCATATCCATTGTATCAAGGGTGTGACGCCGCCCGCGTCAACACCCCAGTACTTATTCGACGAAGTCAGCCGCGTTGAACTTGCCCAGGCTGCCCAGAAGCTGGCGCAGGAAACTGAGGTTGGCAACTGCGGAGTCGGTCACGCGGCGATCCAGCGAGACGACCTTGCCGTCTTCCAGGCCGTAGCGCTCGATGTTGCTGACGACACCGCGTTTGTCGAAGGTGATCGCGACGACCTCGCGGTCGATGACCTTGGGCGCTTGATAGGCATAGTGGCGCACGCGCGAGCGGACGTAATAATACCCGCTGTTATCCAGGATCCCCTCGGTCGAGGGCGTGCCGACCGTTTCGGCCACGCTGTCGCGGGTATCGATGCCCACGACGATATTCGTCAGATCATCCGCAAGCGGTACATAGCCGTGATTGCGGTACTGAGCCGTACATGCCACCAACGCGGCCATAGCCACGCCCATGAGTCCGAATTTGATCGATTTGCCCATGCGCGACATGGTTGCTCCCTGTGGTAGCCTCTTGTATTGGCATCACCTGCCTTTTAATCCGATTACAGAAGGAACGAGCACTGTTCAAGTTAAGGAAGCCCCGACCCTGATGACAAAACTGTCCAAACATGCGCTGCGCGTGGCTGATCTGCCGCAATCCAAGCCCACCCGGTTCGAGCTGATCCCCGAAGCAAAGGACCTTTTGGCCATTGCCGACGAGTTGGGTCTGCGCGGGTTGCGCAAGCTGCGTTTCAAGGGCCAAATCACCGCCGAGGGCAAACGCGACTGGCGGCTTGATGCGAATCTGGGCGCGACGGTGATCCAGGATTGCGTGGTGACGCTTGAACCCGTGACCACCCGTATCGAAGAATCCGTTACCCGGCGATTCCTTGCCAATCTTCCCGAACAAGCGGAAGAGGACGACGAGATCGAGATGACCGAGGACGACTCGATCGAGCCGCTGGGCCCCGAAATTGACCCCGCCACCGTGATGATTGAGGCGCTGGCGCTGGTCCTGCCGCTTTATCCGCGGGCGGAAGGCGCCGTGCTTGGCGAAACCATCCACACAGAACCGGGCAAAGAGGCCCTAAGTGATGCTGATCTCAAGCCTTTCGCCGGTCTGGCCGCCCTGCGCGACCAACTGCAGAACAAAGAAGATTGATTGAGGCGAAAAAACACTTGCGACTCTGCGAAATAGCAGTATTTTCCGCCCCTCATCCGAATTTTGGGTTGGACATGTCGGCGTTGACCGAATATGAGCCACGCACCCACGTGAAACAGGGCGACACGCCCACAGCAAATTGAGATTGTGACATGGCTGTCCAACAGAACAAAGTAAGCAAGTCGCGCCGCAACAACCGCCGCGCACATGACGCGCTGGTAGCGGCAAACCCGAACGAGTGCACCAACTGTGGCGAGCTGAAACGCCCGCACCACGTCTGCCCCTCGTGTGGCCACTACGCCGACCGTGAAGTGGTCGCGGTGGTCGACGAGATCGAGCTGGACGAAGACGCAGCATAATTCGATTGGGGACCGGCGTCCGCATGTCCGTTCAGAATGATCAGGCGATGGCGGGTGCCGGGCGCACCATTATCTCTGTCGATGCTATGGGCGGAGACCGGGGACCGGCGGCTGTTGTCGCCGGTATTTCTGATTCTGCCGTCGTGAACCCCGAAATCGGCTTTATCCTGCATGGTCCCAAGGACGAGCTGGAACTGTTGGTCGCCAAGCGCAAGCCGCTGGCCGGCCGGGTCGAGATTCGTGACGCCACCGATGTTGTCACGATGGACGACAAGCCCTCTCAGGTGATGCGGCACGGCAAGAAAACCTCGATGTGGTCCGCGCTGAACGCGGTTCGCGACGGCGAGGCCGATGTCTGCGTTTCCTGCGGGAACACCGGCGCCCTGATGGCGCTAAGCATGATCCGCCTGCGCAAACTGCCCGGCGTGAACCGCCCTGCCATCGCGATCCTGTGGCCCTCGCGTAACCCTCAGGGGTTCAACGTGATGCTGGACGTGGGCGCTGATATCCGCGCTGACGAACAGGATCTTCTGCAATACGCGTTGATGGGCACCTCGTATGCGCGCAACGGTCTGAACCTGGATTGCCCCCGCATCGGGCTGCTGAACGTCGGCACTGAAGAGCACAAGGGCCGCGCCGAGCTGAAGGCCGCCCATGACCTGATCGCAGACGCGGCCCCCAAGGCCCAATTCGATTTCGTCGGGTTCGTCGAAGGCGGTGATATTCCCGGTGATGTTTGTGATGTCATCGTCACCGATGGCTTCACCGGCAATATTGCACTGAAAACCGGCGAAGGCACCGCCAGCCTTATCGGCGATCTGATGCGTCAGGCTTTCCGGTATTCGTTCCTGTCCAAGATCGCGGCCCTTTTGGCCATGACCTCGCTCAATCGTTTGAAAAAACGTATCGATCCGCGCCGCGTGAATGGCGGAGTTTTCCTGGGTCTGAACGGCACTGTTGTGAAGTCTCATGGCTCGGCCGACGCGACCGGTGTTTCGGCCGCAGTCAAGCTGGCATTCCAGCTGTCTCAGTCGGGCTTTTCAGAGAAACTTGCCGCGCGGGTTGCATCCGCCACCGCACAGGCTAAGAATGCCGACACAGAGTAGCGGAAAGCAGCGAACAAAATGACACTACGCGCCGTTGTGCAGGGCGTTGGGCACTACCTGCCGGAAAGAATCGTTCCGAACAGTGAGTTCGAGAAAACACTTGATACAAGTGACGAATGGATTCGCGCCCGGTCCGGGATCGAGCAACGACATTTCGCCGCCGAGGATGAAGCAACCTCGGATTTGGCCACTTACGCGGCGCAAGCGGCGCTGAAATCCGCCGGGCTGACCGCCGATGACATCGACGCGGTGATCGTGGCGACCTCGACCCCCGACCTGACTTTTCCGTCCGTTGCCACCATGGTGCAGGACAAGCTGGGCATGACCCGCGGCTTCGGATTTGACGTTCAGGCCGTGTGTGCAGGCTTCGTCTTCGCCCTGACCAATGCCAACGCGTTGATTCTGTCCGGCCAGGCCAAACGCGTTCTGGTGATCGGAGCCGAGACCTTCAGCCGGATCATGGATTGGGAAGACCGCTCCACCTGCGTTCTGTTCGGAGACGGCGCCGGCGCTGTGGTTCTGGGCGCCGAAGAAGGCACCGGGGACACCTCGGATCGTGGCATCCTTTCGGCGGATCTGAATTCTGACGGGCGTTACCGCGACATGTTGTATGTCGACGGCGGCGTGTCCACCAGCGGCACCTCGGGCAAGCTGCGGATGCAGGGCAACCTGTTGTTCCGTCAGGCTGTGGAAAAACTGACCACAACGGCCACTAACGCCTTGGAAAAAATAGGGCTTTCCGACGACGACGTCTCCTGGATCGTTCCGCACCAAGCCAACATCCGCATCATTCAGGGTACCGCCAAGAAACTGGGCGTGCCGATGGAGAATGTGATCGTCACCGTGCACAAACACGGGAATACCTCGGCTGCGTCCATCCCGCTGGCCTTGTCCGTGGGCGTCGAAGAAGGCAAGATCAAACCCGGCGACCTGCTGGTGACCGAGGCGATTGGCGGCGGTCTGGCCTGGGGCTCGGTCGTGTTGCGCTGGTAACAGCCCGTTTCCTTTGTGGCAGGCGCTGAAACTGCGTGTAGCAAGCCATTGATATTGACTCGGAAAATGCCATGAAGCATGGTGTCCCAAACTAGGGGATTGATTATGAGTGAAAAAACTCTGACACGTATGGACCTGAGCGACGCAATTTTCCGCGAGGTCGGCCTGTCACGTAACGATGCCAGCCAACTGGTTGAAAGCGTTCTTCAGCACATGTCGGACGCTCTGGTCGACGGCGAGCAGGTTAAGATTTCGTCTTTTGGCACTTTCTCGGTTCGGGACAAGGCTGCCCGCGTTGGCCGCAACCCGAAAACCGGTGAAGAGGTTCCGATCAACCCGCGCCGCGTGCTGACCTTCCGACCCTCTCACTTGATGAAAGAGCGGGTCGCCGCAGGAAACAAATCCTGATAACGGGGGGGCGATGGCATGACCAAATCCCCCGACGCTTTTCGCACCATCAGCGAAGTTGCCGAATGGCTTGACCGTCCGGCGCATGTGCTGAGGTTTTGGGAAAGCAAGTTCACCCAGATCAAACCGATCAAACGCGCGGGCGGTCGGCGGTATTATCGCCCCGATGACATGCTGCTTTTGGGCGGCATCAAACGGCTGCTGCATGATGAAGGCATGACCATCAAGGGCGTGCAAAAATTGTTGCGTGAGCAAGGTATTAAGCATGTCGCGGGCCTGTCGCAGCCGCTGGATGTGATGGCCGAACCAGGCGAGCTTGTCCCCTCGGTGGAAAAGGTCGAAGCGCTTAAGGAAAAGGTTGAAACGCCCGAAAGCGCGACCCTGCTGCAGTTCCCCGGCACTGCGAACGCGGCCGAGGACGAGCTGGCCGAAACCAGCTATGAGCAAGCAGCCGAGGATCTGGCGCCCAGCCCCACTGCCGAGGCAAAGCCCGAGGATACGACCGAAGCGAAGCCCGAGGGCGGCGCGGATTTTGAAGCGCCCAGTTTCTTCAGCATGTTCGACACGGTGGATCCTGACGCAGTGGCGCAGCCCGACGAAGCTCCGGTCGAACCACTTGAATCCGGCTCTCCGCAAATCCATGTGGCGGATGTCGCCGTGGACGCCAGCTCGGATGTTGGGCCCGGAGTTCTGACACATTTGTGGCAGGCCGGCGCCAACGCAGCCGTTTCAGACCGTGCGCAATTGCAGTCGTTGCAGGAAAAACTGCGCGAGATCAGTAAGCGGATGCGCGCAGGCTGATTAGTTTGAAAAAGTGCGAAAACGCTCTTGTCCCTGCCCGGAAAATCAGTATGAAGAGCGAACCGTCGGGCTATAGCGCAGCCTGGTAGCGCGTCCGTCTGGGGGACGGAAGGTCGCAGGTTCGAGTCCTGCTAGCCCGACCATTTTCCCCAAAAAGAACCGCCCCGACAGGTCCTTTTATTCCTGGGCCTGTCAGGGCGGTTTTTTTTACCTTACGGCAAAACCGACCAAGTGGTCATTTTTACCCGGACGCCATATTGACTTCCCTGCCCCAAAACCCAAGCTGGATGCAGACGGCCCGAACGGGCATCGCCAGCTAAAAGGGAGGCACAGCATGGTTAAGACCGTTGATGATTTTCAATTGGAAAATCTGTTGGTTACGATGGACGAGCATGGAATCACCACCGTGACTCTGAACCGCGCCAGCAAACGAAACGCGCTGAATGCTGAAACGATCGAAGAGTTGATCGATGTGTTCTCCTCGCTGCCCCGCATGGGTGCTCGTGCGGTCGTTTTGCGCGCGGAAGGCACACATTTCTGCGCCGGGCTGGATCTGGTGGAGCACCACCAAGAAGACCGACGCCCCGAAGATTTCATGCATGTCTGCCTGCGCTGGCACGAGGCGTTCAACAAAATGGAATATGGCGGGGTTCCCATCATCGCGGCGCTTAAAGGCGCTGTTGTGGGCGGTGGGCTGGAACTGGCCAGCGCGGCCCATATTCGCGTCGCGGACCAAAGCACCTATTTCGCCCTTCCCGAGGGTCAGCGCGGTCTGTTCACCGGCGGTGGCGCCACGATCCGAGTGGCTGATCTGGTCGGTAAGGCCCGGATGATTGACATGATGCTGACGGGGCGTGTCTACAAACAGGACGAGGCGATCCAGGTTGGTCTGGCGCAATATCTTGTCGAAGATAGCGAGGCCACGGCCTTTGAGCTGGCCCGTGCCGCCGCTGAAAACCCACCCCTGTCGAACTTTGCTATCTGCTCGGCGATCAGCCACATGCAGAACATGTCGGCACTGGATGCGGCCTATGCCGAATCCGTGGTGGCCGGGATTGTGAATACGCAGCCGGCCTCGCGCGGGCGGCTTGAAGCGTTTGGCAACAAGACCGCAGCCCGCGTTCGCCCCGAATAAGCGGTCATGACGGGTCAAACCATGTAAAAGGGCCTCTTGAACGGCCCTTTTCTCGTTTGTTTCAAGCCTCTCATTTGCTAAGACAGGTCAATTCAAAGGGGAAATCTGATGATCGGTGTTCTGCCCAGCCAACAGTTGGAAACCATGATTGAGGCGGGCCAGATTTGCGCCGAGCCAGCCATCATTCCCGAACAGATCCAGCCCGCAAGCGTGGACCTGCGTCTGGGGGCCAAAGCGTGGCGGGTGCGGGCGTCGTTCCTGGCTGGCCACGGGCGGACAGTAGCCGATCGTCTGGCCGACTTCGAGATGCACCAGATCGACCTGACCGGCGGCTATGTTCTTGAAAAAGGGTGCGTTTATGTCGTCGAGCTGATGGAATCGCTTGACCTGCCCCAAGGTATTCAGGCCGTGGCCAACGCCAAAAGCTCGACCGGGCGGCTGGACCTTCTGACCCGCACCATCACCGATGGCGGAGAAGAGTTTGACCGTATTCAGCCCGGCTACAGCGGCCCACTTTATGCCGAGATCTGTCCGCGCAGTTTTTCTGTTCTGGTGCGTCCGGGCATGCGGCTGAACCAGATCCGCTTCCGTCAGGGTCAGGCAGTGCTGTCGGACGAGACCCTGACCGCTTTGCACGCCGATACGCCTCTGGTGGATGGCGACGCTGTGATCAGCGAGGGTCTGGGTTTTTCCGTCGATCTGAAACCTGAACAAGGTGATCTTGTTGGCTATCGCGCCAAGCCGCATACCGGCGTGATCGATCTGGATCTGATCGGGCATTACGATCCCGCCGAATATTGGGAAGAGATCCGCACCACGAGCGGCCAGATCATCCTGGATCCCGGTGCGTTTTACATCCTCGTCAGCCGCGAGGCCGTGCATATCCCACCACAATACGCGGCCGAAATGGCCCCCTATCTGGCCATGGTTGGCGAATTCCGCGTGCATTATGCGGGCTTCTTCGATCCCGGGTTTGGCCATGCCGCCGCAGGCGGTGCTGGATCGCGTGGTGTGCTTGAGGTGCGCTGCCATGAAGCGCCCTTTGCGCTGGAGCATGGACAGGTGGTTGGTCGCCTGGTCTATGAAAAAATGGCCCAGGTTCCCAAACAGCTTTATGGCGCGGGTATTGCCTCGAACTACCAGGGGCAAGGCCTGAAGCTTAGCAAGCACTTCAAGGTTGACGCTAGGTAAGCCTTAGGTAAAGCACCGCACGCCTGCGTTTGCCCTTGACCAAGCGGGATTTGACTGGCCTACTCTCTACCTATGAGAGTTTTTCAGCGAACGGTCCCGCTGCTGACAGCGACTATGGCTGTGATTGGCGCCAATTCCCTTGTTCTGCCGCCGATTGCGCCGGCAGTCGCCGCTGATCTGTCGACCGACGTCGCCAAGATACTTCAAGCCGCCGCTGCCTATGGTGGCGGAACCGCTTTGTCCGCCCTGCTTCTGGCCCCGCGCGCGGATGTGATCGGCGCAGCCCGAGCGCTTAGGTCGGCCTGCGCTGTTCTTATCGTGGCGTTAACGCTGTCTGCTTTTGCTCCCACTGTCGGCCTTCTGATCCTTGGGCAAGCCCTGGCCGGTCTGGGCGCCGGTGTTGCGCTGCCCACGATTTATGTTCTTGCCGTGCAGATCGCCCCCGCCGGTCGTACGAAACAGACAATCGGCTTTGTCCTGTCGGGCTGGACGTTCTCGTTGATCGGAGGGGTCACGTTATCCGCGATGATCGCCGATATGGGCGGTTGGCAAATGGTGTACGGCTTGATGGCGGCTCTGACTGCTGCCGTGTGGTTGCTGCTTAGTCGCTGCAGCTTTCCTGACGTCCAGGACCACCACGCGGAACGTGCTGCCTCGCCATTCTCCGCATTACGTTTGCCGGGCATTTTGCGCGGGTTGTTTTCCAATGCGATGCTGATGCTGGCCTTCAACGGTGCCTATTTGTACCTGGGCAGTCATATCGTCCATAACCTTGAACGCAGCACCTCGTCCGCCGGGATTTTGACGATGTTCTACGGGATCGGTTTCGGGCTGGCGTCGTTACTGAACCGGCATCTTGAGAAACTGTCTCTACGTGCGGCCGGTGTCTTTGCTTTCGCAGGTCTTTCCGTGACTTATCTTCTGATGGATCATTGGGCCAAGGACTATGTTGCGCTGGTCTCGATCGCGCTGGTATGGGGCATGTTCCAGCATTTCGCCCTGAATATGGTGGTCGAGCGGTTGACCAGCCTGGACCCGGGCCGACGCGGTGCGATCATGGGGCTGAACTCGGCCGTAAGCTATGCCACCGTTGTAGGAGGCGCCTTCCTGTTTCGTGTGCCATTTGAATATGGCGGACTGGCGGCGTGCCTTGCCTTTTCGGCGCTTTTTGCAGTTTTTGCCTGCGCCGAAACACTGTGGCCGCGTGGGTTCAGGACTTATTCAGCCGCCGAGTGATCCGCGCCGCTTGCTTAGCGCCTTTTACC
Organism: Thalassovita sp.; assembly: GCF_965218685.1. Classification (GTDB taxonomy): domain Bacteria; phylum Pseudomonadota; class Alphaproteobacteria; order Rhodobacterales; family Rhodobacteraceae; genus Thalassobius. Next base: position 2,591,373 of record NZ_OZ244657.1, read on the forward strand.
GCCTTTTGATGCTGCCCGGCCTTGCCCGGATTTCCTCCGGCCATACGGTTGATCCCGGCGTTCACACCCTTGTTCACGGCTTTACGCAAAACCATGCGCATCACCATGTTGATGATCTGATTGGCGTTCATTTGCGTGCTCCTTACCTGCGAATGCATGTTTGCGGGCACCCTACACACCGAATATGCCATTTTCGGGGCGCCTATTCGTCGTCGAACAATTCGGTCTGATCGTCGTCCTCGTCTTCGTCGCCCATGGGGTCAGGTAAGCTGGGCGGCGGGCGGCTTTCCAACAATCCGGCCGAGCGCAGTTCTTTTAGGCCCGGCAAATCGCGGGCGCTTTCCAGGCCGAAGTGATCCAGGAATTCCTGCGTCACCACAAAGGTCACGGGCCGGCCCGGCGTCATCCTGCGGCGACCAAAGCGGATCCACTCCATTTCAAGCAATTGATCCACTGTCCCGCGCGAGACGGATACGCCGCGGATTTCTTCAATCTCGGCGCGAGTTACAGGTTGGTGGTAGGCGATGATCGCAAGGGTTTCGACCGCCGCACGGCTAAGTTTACGTGTTTCGACTGTTTCCTTCTGCATCAGGAAGCTCAGGTCCGACGCGGTGCGGATCGCCCATGCGTCGCCAACCTTAGCAACGTGAACCCCCCGCCCCTCATAGCGTTTGCGAAGATGTTCCAGCGCTTCGCGCGCGTCACACCCATGCGGCATCCGCGATTCCAGCTCGCGCACTGTGATGGGTTCGGCAGTGGCAAACAGGATCGCCTCGACCATGCGTTCCTGCTCCGCCATGGGCGGCGCTTCGAACAGGCTTTCGCCGTTTTCGCTGATGTCTTCAGCCATCCGGGGTCTCCTTGCGGCGCAGATGTATAGGTTCGAACATGCCGGACTGGCGGATTTCGGCCTTGCCCTCTTTGACCAGTTCAAGCGAGGCGGCAAAGGTCGCGGCCGTGGCCGAGCGCCGCTTGACCGGGTCATCCTCCCAACCGGGGGGCAGATAGCTACTGATGTCGGTCCAGCTGCCGGCAAAACCGATCAGGCCGCGGATGCGGTCCAGCGCTTGCTCCATCGTGAATACGCTTTCGCGGTCCATCACGAAGGGGCGGAATTCGTCGCGGGTGCGGATGCGCGCATAGCCCTGCATAAGATCCAGCAGCGTCGCCGTATAGCTGACTTTGCGCACGCGCGTGACGTCCTCGGGAATACCGCGCGCAAAGAAATCCCGACCCTTCTGATCACGGGCCATCAGCTTGGCGGCCACTTCGCGCATGGCTTGCAGGCGCTCCAGCTGAAAGGCCAGATGCGCGGCCAGTTCCTCGCCCGAGGGGCCCTCTTCGCTGGGATCAGGGGGCAGCAGCAGCCGGGACTTCAAAAACGCCAGCCAGGCGGCCATCACCAGGTAGTCAGCGGCCAGTTCCAGCCGCAGCGCCTTGGCGCGTTCCACAAATTCAAGGTATTGCTGCGCCAGATCCAGGATCGAGATTTTGCGAAGATCAACCTTCTGCGTGCGGCTTAACGTCAGCAGCAGGTCCAGCGGTCCCTCATAGCCGTCGACGTCGATGATCAGCGCCTCGGCAGCCAAGCGCTCGGCTACGCTTTGCTCTTGGAACAACTCGTTCTGTCCCTCGGCCATCTGCTCGAATGTCTCGTCCGCCATGCACGCCTATCCGTTCAATAAGGCGTCCAGCTTGGCTTCGAGCGCGGGAATGTCAACCTCGTCCGGCTGTTTTCGCGCTGCAAGAGCGGCTTCTGCGCGGCGTTGGCCATCGGCGTCCATGCGGCCAGCCGCAGCGGCAACCTCTTGCTTGTCGGCGAGCGAGCCGTTGCAGTGCAAGATCACGTCGCAGCCCGCGTTGCGCGCCTGACGGCTCAGATCGCTAAGCGACCCGCTCAGCGCTTTCATTCCCAGATCATCGGTCATAATCAAACCGTCAAAACCGATCTGCTGGCGGATCAGCGCCATCATCTTGGGCGACAACGTGGCCGGTGCATCATCAAGCGCCTTGTAAACCAGATGCGCTGTCATTCCCATGGGCAGATCATTCAGGGCGCGAAACGGCGCGAAATCCACCGCGTCCAATGTTTCGGGGTCCGCCTTTACCACGGGCAGCTCTAGGTGACTGTCGGCCTCGGCGCGCCCATGTCCGGGGATGTGTTTGACCACGGGCAAAACGCCACCGTCCAGAAGACCATTCGCAACCGCGCGACCCAGATCAGATACCTCGGGCGCAGTGGTCCCGTAGCACCGGTTGCGCAAGAACGGATGGGTTGCTTGCGTGGCCACGTCGACCAAAGGCGCGCAATTGCTGTCAATGCCAAGCTGACGCAGCTCGTGCGCGATTAGGCGATAGCGCAGGTACATGGCCTGGGGCGCGTCAGAGGCTGCCGTGACAAAATCCATTGGAGGCGCCCATTCGCGCCAAACCGGGGCGCGCAGGCGCTGCACACGGCCGCCTTCCTGGTCGATCGTAATCGGCGCCTCACGGCCAACAGCATTGCGCAGCTCGTCACACAGGGCGCGGATCTGATCGGGTGTGTCCAGATTGCGGGCAAAAAGGATAAAGCCAAACGGATCGGCATCGCGAAAGAACGTCTTTTCCTCGGCGCTCAACCGCAGGCCAAGCGGGTCAAGAATCGTCGCGCCGAATGTCATCGGGTGGTCACGGGAATGCACTCGGCCTTTTCAGCCACGAGGGCCGAGCAGAACCGACGCGCGTCGTTGATGTCCGCAAATCCATGTGCGCGCAGGCGATAGAAGGTACGCCCGCCGCTTTCGGCCTTTTGGATCACGCGTTTCTTTTCGTGCATATAGTCACCAAAACGGGCAAAAAGCCGGTCCCATTCGGTGCGGGCAACCGCGGCACTTTCATAGGCGCCCAGTTGTGCAAGACGTGTGCCGGCGGGCAAGCTTGCCGCATCAACATCAACAGCCCCCGATGCCGAAGCGATTGCAGACGGAGCCGAGGCCCGGACCGGTTTCAGCCCCGCCGGCCGCGCCGAGGGACGCAAGGAACGCCCGATACCACCGGACACGATCTTGACCTCGGGCTTGGACGCAACGGCCGGCGCGGGTACCGACGCGGGCGTCACCTCTTCCAGGGGATCGGCATCTTTGGTCAGGCTGGCAACCAAATCTTCAACTGACATTTTCATAGTTTCATCAGCAACTTGCGGGGCAGAGCTAACCTCGGTCTCATCGACCTTGGGAAGCTGTCCCAGTGGCTTATCCTCGTTGCTGAGGGAAATAGGTTTGGGCGCCAGGATCAGCTCGTCCGCGGGTTTTTCCGCACTGCCAACAGCGGCAACGGCGTTCACTGCAAGCCCTTGGTTGGCGGCTGCCGCCCCACCGGGATTTTCGGGTTGGATACGCATCGGGCCTTCGGCGGCACGCACCACGGGAATGCCGCTGACGTCCCGTGTCACCAGCTGATAGCCCCAGACGCCAACACCCACCAACAGGACCAACGACACCGCCGCCCCTGCAAGGTTCGCCATAGTTCCGAATGCAATGCCGTTTTCGGGGGCGTCGAACCCCCCATCCGCCTGTATCTGCGCCATGTTCGCCTCTGATCCCATGGGGCCCATGCGGCCCCGGGTTACATGCTCTGCCGAACCGGCGCGTTGTGCGTTAACGCATCTCTTCTGCCGGTTTCACGCCCAGAATACCAAGACCTGCTGCAATTACAACGGCTACGGCCCGTGCCAGGGCGATTTTCGACTGGCTGGTGGCGGCGTCACCCTCTTGCAGGAAACGCAGCGACACGTCGTCATTGCCCCGGTTCCACAGCGCGTGGAAATCCGACGCCAGCTCGTACAGGAAGAAGGCGATCCGGTGCGGTTCATTGGTCCGGCCGGCAATTTCAACCAGGCGCGGCCATTCGGCCAGTTTCTTGGCGACGGCCAATTCCGCGTCATGGGTCAGGCCGGAAAGATCCGCCGCAGCAAGGGTCGCGTCATCATGCGCGATCCCTGCCTCGGTCGCTTTGCGCAGAACCGAGCACACGCGGGCATGGGCATATTGCACATAGAAAACCGGGTTGTCCTTGGATTGCTCCAACACCTTGTCAAAGTCGAAATCCAGCGGAGCGTCGTTTTTGCGGGTCAGCATGTGGAAGCGGGTCACATCCGCGCCCACTTGTTCAACCACATCGCGCAGGGTGACAAAGGTCCCTGCCCGTTTCGACATCTTGAACGGCTCGCCATTCTTGAACAGTTTGACCAACTGGATCAGCTTGACGTCCAGCGGCACGCGGTTTTCGGACAAGGCCGCCACGGCCGCTTTCATCCGTTTGACATAGCCGCCATGGTCAGCCCCGAACACGTCGATCAGCAGATCAAAGCCGCGCTCGACCTTGGTGTAGTGATACGCGATGTCCGGCGCGAAATAGGTCCACGCGCCATCCGATTTCATCACCGGGCGGTCCACGTCATCGCCGTATTCGGTGGATTTGAACAAGGTCTGCTCGCGCTCTTCCCAATCCTCGGGCAGTTTGCCTTTGGGCGGTTCCAGCACGCCTTCATAGATCAGGCCTAGACCCTTCAGACGCTCCAATGCGGCCTCGATCTGGCCGGTGCCATACAGGGATTTTTCGCTGTAATAGGTGTCCATTTTTACACCCAAAGCCGCCAGATCCCCGCGGATCATCTCCATCATCGCTTCGGTGGCATAGTCGCGGATATCTGTCAGCCACACCTCTTCAGGTTTGCCGACCAGGCTGTCGCCGTATTTCTCTTTCAGCGCCTGCCCGACCGGAACCAGGTAATCGCCCGGATAGGTACCTTCGGGAAATTCCACTGACTGGCCGTGTGCCTCGAGATACCGCAAATAGGCCGAGCGGGCCAAGACGTTCACCTGCGCGCCACCATCGTTGATGTAGTATTCGCGGGTCACATCATAGCCGACATAATCCAGCAGGCTGGCCAGCGCATCGCCGAAGACAGCACCGCGGGTGTGGCCCACGTGCATCGGGCCGGTGGGGTTGGCGCTGACGTATTCAACGTTCACCTTCTTGCCCTGCCCCATGGTCGAACGGCCATAGTCGGTTCCAACGGTCAGGGCCGTCTTTACGACGCCTTGCCACAGGCCCGCATCCAGACGCAGGTTCAAAAAGCCTGGCCCTGCCACCTCGGCGCTGGTGACGCGCGGATCTGCACCCAGACGGGCGGCCAGTTTGTCAGCAATATCGCGGGGTTTGGATTTCGCAGGCTTGGCCAGAACCATCGCCGCATTGGTCGCCATGTCCCCATGGGCCGGATCACGCGGAGGTTCAACCGCCACGTTTTTGTAATCCAGACCTTCGGGCAGCTCACCTTCGGCAGTCATCTGGTTCAGTGCGTCCAGTACCAGCCCGCGCATTTCGGTGAAGAGATTCATGGGTTCCATCCTTTTCAGCTTGGCCGGGGTTTACCACGCAAAGCCCAAAGGTCAACGCCCCGAACGTCCTCAGCCCCCTCGCTGGACCGGAGTTGCCCGCCGCCCTGCGGGAATCGCCTTACGGCCGGTCAGATGTTCGTGCTCTTGCAGGGCAAAGCGGTCCGTCATCCCCGCGATGTAATCCGAGACGATCCGGGCCAGTGCCACCTCGGTCTGGGCGGCATCCACATCCTTACGCCATTGACGCGGCAAAAGCTCGGGCTGTTCCATGTAAACGGCGAACAGTTCGCGGACCACGCCTTTGACATAGCTGCGGATCTCGACCACCTCGGGGGCGCGGTACATGCGGTGGAACAGGAACTCGCGGATAACTTTCAGGTTTTCCCACAAAGGTTGCGAGAATTGCACCATCATCCGTCCTGCATCACGCACATCCTCGACCCGCTGAGGGTTCAGCGCGTCCAGGTTGGTCTTGGTGGTGGCAAGCACGTCTTCGACCAGAATGCCAAAGAAACGGCGCAACGCCTCGTGGCGGCGGCGATAATAGTTCAGACCGGGATAAAGCTGGTCCACCTCGGCGAAACATCCGTCCAGAATGGGCATTTCGGCCAACTCGTCAGTCGAAAACAACTCGGCCCGCAGCCCGTCGTGCAGATCGTGGTTGTTATAGGCAATATCGTCAGACAATGCGGCGATCTGAGCCTCGGCGCTGGCATGGGTGTGCAGCTCCAGATCATGAAGACGGTTGTAATCCGCCAGCGCCCAAGGGATATCTCCGGTCACCGGACCGTTATGTTTTGCAATCCCTTCAAGGGTTTCCCAGCTAAGATTCAACCCGTCCCATTCAGCATAGTGACGTTCCAGATCGGTGACGATGCGAATGGCCTGCGCGTTGTGATCAAACCCGCCATAGGGCTCCATCAACTCGGCCAGCTCATCCTCGCCTGTGTGGCCGAAAGGTGTGTGGCCCAGATCGTGCGCAAGGGCGATCGCCTCGGTCAACTCCTGGTTCAGGCCCAGGGTGCCCGCCATGGTCCGCGCCACTTGCGCCACCTCGATCGAGTGGGTCAGCCGCGTGCGGAAATAATCGCCCTCGTGTTCGATAAAGACCTGCGTCTTGTGCTTAAGCCGGCGAAACGCACTGGCATGGATGATCCGGTCGCGATCGCGGTGAAAACACGAACGGAACGTGCTGACCTTTTCGTCGTAAAGCCGTCCACGGGTTTTGCCGGGATCGGTTGCAAAAGGGGCTGCCATGCCTGCTTGGTCCTCAACTGGTGCTTGTCGCCTGTCCTATCCAAACCTATATTCCAAGCCACAGGCCAATTAAACCGTTCAGGAGCGCCAAAACCATGCAATTGCCCCCTAAAGTGACTGATCGCGCCTTTGATCGTCTGGCCGAGATCGGCGCCGCTGATCAGGGCCAAGCCCTGCGTGTCGCGGTCGAGGGCGGAGGATGCTCGGGCTTTCAGTATGAAATCAAGCTGGATACCCCCACGGATGATGATCTGATCCTCGGCAATGGTGCGGAAAAAGTTCTGATCGACAGCACGTCCCTGCCGTTTCTGACCGGGGCCACGATCGATTTCACCGAAGAGCTGATCGGCGCGCGCTTCGTGATCGACAACCCCAATGCGACGGCCTCTTGCGGCTGCGGGACCTCGTTTTCGATCTAACCAGACCAAAACCTGATCACGCATCTCCCCTTCTTTGCTCTTGTAAATACTCAAATCCCCGCTCTCCCAAGGCGGCAAACTCAGCTCTTGCGCGCCACGCGTGCGGCAGGCCATACATCCCCAAACCGACAGGAGAGCCGCCATGAAAATCGCCACCTTCAACATCAATGGCATCAAGGCACGCGTGAAGGCGCTTGGCGATTGGCTGGACGAGGCGCAGCCCGACGTGGCGCTGCTACAGGAAATCAAATCCGTCGACGAAAACTTCCCCCGCGAGCTGTTCGAAGAGCGCGGCTATAACGTCGAAACCCATGGCCAGAAAAGCTTTAACGGGGTGGCGATCCTGTCCAAGCTGCCGCTCGAGGATGTTGCGCGCGGCCTGCCCGGTGATGACAGCGACGAACAGGCCCGCTGGATCGAGGCGACGGTGGTTGGCAAAACCGCGATCCGCCTGTGCGGGCTGTATCTGCCCAATGGCAACCCGGTCGAGCTGAACGCGGATGGCACCCCGGTCGAGGGGGGCAAATACGCCTATAAACTGGGCTGGATGAAGCGCCTGAAGGCGCGGGCCGAACAGCTTTTGGCGGATGAAATGCCCGCGCTAATGGCCGGAGATTACAACATTATTCCCCAAGAAGAAGATGCCAAACGACCCGAGGTCTGGCGCGAGGATGCCCTGTTCCGCCCCGAAAGCCGCGCGGCCTATCGCGAGATTTTGAACCTTGGTTTCACCGAGGCATTCCGCGCCCGCACCCAAGGGCCCGGACATTATTCATTCTGGGATTACCAAGCGGGCGCATGGAACAAGGATGACGGTATTCGCATCGACCATTTCCTGCTGACCCCGCAATGCGCGGACTTGTTGCGCGATTGTCAGATCGACCGTGGAATTCGCGGCCGCGAAAAGCCCTCGGACCACGTGCCGGTCTGGGTCGAACTTGACGCCTGAGCCTTACGCGCGGCGCGTCTCGTCGTGCAGGTACAACCAATCGAACTGATGAAGCATTTTGCCTGGCGCAATCGCACCGCCAAGTTTCAGCGCCGTATGCGCCGCCAGGCGCAGCGGGCCAAAGCCCAGATGATATTTCCACGCATTGCCCGAAGCCGCGTCTATCACCTTGCAGGCACGCGCCCGGCGGCGCGCCTGAAAGGCAGCAAGGCCGGCATTGGGATCGTCCGTCTGTGACAGCTCCTCGGCCAGCGCCCATGCATCTTCAAGCCCCATCGAGGCGCCCTGAGCAAGAAACGGCAGCGTCGGGTGGGCCGCATCGCCCAGAATCGCGGTATTTTCAGCGTGCCAATTGGCGGCAACAGGATGGCGAAACAGGCCCCAAAGCTTCACTTCCGTCACCTGATCCAGCATTTGCTGCACTTCGGGTCCGAAATCGGCAAAAACTGAGCGCAGATTGTCGGGGGTATCGGCATGGGTCCAGCTTTCCTCGACCCATTGGTGGCGCTCTTGTACGGCGACGATGTTGATAAGCTTGCCCTGCCGCAACGGATAGCTGACCACATGCCGTCCCGGCCCCATGTGGACCCGTGCAACCGGGGGCAGGTTCAGCGTGTTGGGAATGGTGGTGCGCCAGGCAACCTGGTTGGTGAAGAGCGGCTTGTCAGCACCGTTCAAAGCAGTGCGCGTGGGCGAGTGAAGCCCATCGGCGCCGATCACCAGGTCAGGATGCAGGGTGGTGCCGGATCTCAGCTGAACCTCGGGGCGCGGGCCGGACACAACCTGTTTCACATGCTGCAGCAGACGGATTTTCACACCGGCCTCGCGGGCGCCGCTTGCCAGCAGGTCGATCAGATCGGCGCGGTGGACGAAATAGTAGTGACGGTTCTGCAAGCGGGTCAGGTCCAGCCGGGTGACCTCTCCTTTTCGGTAATCGCGCAAGGACACGGCCTCGGCCTGAACGGCGGTTTCGGCCAGCGTTTTTCCCAAGCCAAGCGCGTCCAGAACAGCGAATCCGTTGGGGCTGATTTGCAGACCGGCGCCTACTTCGGTGATTTCGCAGGCTTGCTCCATCACCGTGACCGAAGCGCCGCGCATCGCCAGTGCCCGCGAGACGGCCAGCCCGGCAATCCCCGCGCCGATCACTACGATTTTCATCCCCAGAAGGCTCATGTCGTTCTTTCGAAAGGACAAAACGCCGAGGGCGAGCCCCCGGCGCTTTGTGATATTTCAGTCAGTCGCAGCCCCTTTCGGGACCGCATGGTCAGTCGTCGCGGTGGACTTTTTCGCGGCGCTCGTGACGCTCCTGAGCTTCAAGGCTCATGGTGGCGATCGGGCGCGCGTCCAGGCGTTTAAGACTGATCGGCTCGCCGGTCACTTCGCAATACCCGTATTCACCTTCGTCGATCCGGCGCAGCGCCGAATCAATCTTGGAGACCAGCTTGCGCTGACGGTCACGGGTGCGCAGCTCAAGGGCGCGGTCGGTTTCTTCGCTGGCGCGGTCTGCAATGTCCGGGATGTTCCGGGTGCTGTCCTGCAGTCCTTCGATCGTGTCCCGACTGTCGGCCAAAAGTTCGGCCCTCCAATCGTTCAGCTTGCGCCGGAAATACTCCAGCTGGCGATCATTCATAAATGGTTCGTCGTCCGTAGGACGATAATCATCGGCAATAAGCGTTTCCGCGTTCATTTTGCTTCCCTCATCAAGGTCCATCTCAGTCAAGGAACTGTTTTTGACGTTCATGGAGCCCTCCCGACGCCGCGTTTACCCCAAGATTTTAACATTGTCACTACCCATAAACGCCACAGATTGCGGTGCACAACTGATCACGTTAGTGTGCGCACAAAAAGGGCAATAAGGTACCGAAATTATGAAATTCCAGGGCACGGACGCGTATGTCGCCACTGATGATCTTAAAGTCGCCGTAAACGCGGCTGTCACGCTGGAACGGCCGCTGCTGGTCAAGGGCGAGCCGGGCACCGGCAAGACCGAATTGGCCAAGCAAGTGGCCACTGCGCTGGATGTCGAGATTATCGAGTGGAACATCAAATCGACCACCAAGGCGCAGCAGGGCCTTTATGAATACGATGCCGTCAGCCGCCTGCGCGACAGCCAACTGGGCGAAGAGCGCGTCCATGATGTGAAAAACTACATCAAGAAGGGCAAGCTTTGGCAGGCCTTCGAAGCCGACAAAAAGGTCGTTCTGCTTATCGACGAGATCGACAAGGCAGACATCGAATTTCCCAACGACCTGCTGCAGGAACTCGATAAGATGGAGTTCCACGTCTACGAGACCGGCGAGACGATTAAGGCCATTCAGCGCCCGATCGTGATCATTACCTCGAACAACGAAAAAGAGCTGCCCGACGCGTTTCTGCGCCGCTGTTTTTTCCACTACATCCGCTTCCCCGAACCCGAGGTGATGAAGCAGATCGTCGAGGTGCACCATCCCGGCATCAAGGAAAAGCTGCTGACCACAGCGCTGACCCAGTTCTACGAGATCCGCGATACATCCGGCTTGAAGAAAAAACCTTCGACGTCGGAAGTGCTGGACTGGCTGAAACTGCTGCTGGCCGAGGACATGTCCCCCGAGGATCTGAAACGCGATGGCGCCAACGCGCTGCCTAAGCTGCACGGCGCCCTGCTGAAGAACGAACAGGACGTGCATATGTTCGAACGTCTGGCCTTTATGGCGCGTGGACAGCGGTAATCGCTCAAAGACAGGCAAATTCCCGCCCTCAACACCCCTGATGGTGTGAATGCGGGATTTGCCATTGTTCGGACGCGCCAGCAGGGGCAGGATAGCTGTATGAGAAAACTTTTCCTCGGCATTGCGGCTTTTGCCGTGCTGGCATCCTGCACGCCTGCGGGACCGTCCGCCACGACCCGGGCGGCGCAATCCCTGCCCCCGATGAAAAGTTTTCAAGGGCAAACGCTTGAACGCCCGCGGGCCTCGAACCAGGACATCGCCCGTGATTTTCTGGACCTGTCTTTTCGGTTGGAATCTGGCCGTGATCTGCAGGTTTTCACCCGTTTCGAGGGCCCAATCACTCTGCGCCTGACCGGCAACGCGCCATCCTATCTGCAGCGCGATTTGAACCGCCTGCTGGCCCGTCTAAAGGCCGAGGCAGGGATTAACATCACGATGACCTCGGCGGCCGATGCCTCGATCACCATCAACGCCGTCCGGCGGCGCGACATTCAACGCTATTTGCCGCAGGCGGCCTGTTTCGTGGTGCCCAACATCTCGGACCTAAGCGAATATGCCCGCGCGGCCCGTGCGCCCCGGACGGATTGGTTGCAACTGCGCGAACGGACCAAGATCGCGATCTTCATCCCGGTCGATTCCCCCCCGCAAGAGCTGCGCGATTGCCTGCACGAGGAACTTGCCCAGGCACTTGGACCCCTCAATGACCTGTATCGCCTGCCCGACTCGGTGTTCAACGACGATAATATCCATACGGTGCTGACCAGCTATGACATGCTGATCCTGCGGGCCTATTACGCTCCGGAATTGCACAATGGCATGAGCCGCGCCCAGGTGGCAGCGCGTTTGCCCCGCATCCTGTCCCGGCTGAACCCGGCGGGACGCTCGGAACCCTCGCGGCCGCTGCGTGATACCCCGCGCCGCTGGATCGAGGATATCCAGATGGCCCTGGGCCCCGGTACGCCGCCAGCCCTGCGCCATGCCGCCGCGCGCGACGCGCTGGCCCTGGCCGAAGGGTTGGGCTGGACCGATCATCGCCGGGCGTTCTCGCATTACGCGCTGGGCCGGCTGACACAAGGGGTGAACGCTGATGTTGCCCTGTCGCATTTCCGTGCAGCGCAAACCTTCTATACCCGCTCGTCCGTGACACAGCTGCACGCCGCCCATGTGGCCGCGCAGCTTGCGGCCTATGCCCTGACCGAGGGCAACGCGGAGGAAGCGCTACTGCAAACCGGTCCTTATCTGGCCGTCGCAGCGCGCCATGAAAACGCGGCGCTCTTGTCCACCCTGCTGTTGCTGCGCGCCGAGGCGTTGGATCTGCTTGGCCGCGCCGAGGAAGCACGGACCGTCAGGCTGGACAGTCTGGGTTGGGCACGATACGGATTTGGCCCGGACAGGGCGGTGCGTGCCAAACTGCGCGAGATTACCGCACTTTCCCCGCTGAACAGAGGAAACGAGCAATCATGATCGTCATTGCAGGTCTTATCGTAGGTATCATCATTGGCGTCATCCGCGCCAAGGCACGGGGTGGCAACGCCAAGGACATGGCCCAACACGCGGCTGTCTATGCCATCCTGTTTGCCATCATCGGTCTGTTCATCACCATTGTCGTCCACAGAATCGCGGTCTGATCCATGTTCCTGCCCTTCTTTGAAAACCTCAGAAAAACCGGCGTGCCCGTATCGCTGCGCGAATTTCTGAGTTTTCTGGAGGCAATGAAGGCCGGGTTGGTCACCTATGACGTCGAGGGGTTCTACTACCTTGCGCGCACGGCCATGGTTAAGGACGAGCGAAATATCGACAAGTTCGACCGCGCCTTTGCGGCCAGTTTCGAAGGGCTGGACCAGATTAAACTGGGCCAGGTGCTTGAGGCAATCGACCTGCCGGCTGACTGGCTGGAAAAGATGGCCGAAAAGCACCTGTCCGAAGAAGAAAAAGCCGAGATCGAGGCCATGGGTGGCTTCGAAAAGCTCATGGAGACGCTGAAAAAGCGGCTCGAGGAACAAAAGGGCCGACACCAGGGTGGCAACAAATGGGTCGGCACGGCCGGTACCTCGCCCTATGGGGCTTATGGGTACAACCCCGAAGGCGTACGGATCGGCCAGAAAGAAAGCCGTCATCAGCGGGCTGTAAAGGTCTGGGATAAGCGCGAATTCAAGAACTTAGACGACAACATTGAACTTGGAACTCGCAATATCAAGGTCGCCCTGAAACGTCTGCGGCGCTGGGCCCGGGATGGCGCCCATGACGAGCTGGACCTGGACGGCACCATCCGCGCCACCGCCGAACACGGTTATCTGGACGTGCAAACCCGCCCCGAACGGCGCAATGCGGTCAAAGTGGTTTTGTTTCTGGACGTTGGCGGCTCGATGGATCCGCATATCAAAGTCATGGAAGAGCTGTTCTCGGCCGCGAAATCCGAGTTCAAGCATCTGGAGCATTTCTACTTCCACAATTGCCTTTATGAAGGCGTGTGGAAAGACAATCGCCGCCGCTGGGACGAGCAGATGCCCACCCACGAGGTCCTGCGCACCTTTGGCCCTGATTATAAATGCATTTTCGTCGGTGACGCCTCGATGTCGCCCTATGAAATCCACTATCCGGGCGGGGCTAACGAACACTGGAACCCCGAGGCCGGTCAGGTCTGGCTGGAACGCGCACGCGATCAGTGGCAATCTAACCTGTGGATCAATCCGGTGCCCGAAAAATACTGGGCCTACACCCAGTCCATCAAGATGATCGACGAGATTTTCGAGGGCAACATGGTCCCGATGACCCTGGAAGGTCTGGAACGCGGCATGAAAGAGCTGACCCGCTAGGGTTTTCATTTCCGTGCGCAGCCCCATATCAGACCCATGTTGAAATTCACTCCTCTTCTGCTGGCCATCCTTTATGCCGTCGCGATGTATCGCGTGTCTGCCTGGCGGACCAAGAAAGAGCTGAACGACCGCTCAACGCAGTTGATGGACCCAAAACTGTTCCCCGTTCTGGACCGTCTGGCCGCCGCCTTGGAGGTTCCGCAGATCAAGGTGTATCTGTACGAGGTCGACCCGGTGAACGGCCTCGCCTCGCCCGACGGCAAGGTCTATCTGACCCGTGGCTTTTACCGCAAGTTCCAGAACGGTGAAGTCACCGCCGAGGAGCTGGCCAGCGTCATCGCGCACGAGCTGGGGCATGTGGCGCTGGGCCACACACGGCGCCGGATGATTGATTTTTCTGGGCAGAATGCTTTGCGGGCCGCGCTGGCGATGTTCCTGTCGCGCTTTTTGCCCGGTGTTGGGGTTTGGATTGCCAATACGCTGACAACCCTGCTGGCTGCGCGGATGTCGCGCTCGGATGAATACGAGGCGGACGAATATGCCTCGGCTCTGATGGTCAAGGCGGGCTTTGGCACAGGCCCCCAGAAATCACTCTTCGCCAAACTGGAAGAGCTGACAGGCGCTCGCGCTGGCGCCATGCCTGCATGGTTGATCAGCCACCCCAAGACCCCCCAGCGTATCGCCGCAATCGAAGAGCACGAGGCCAAGTGGGGCCTTACCGAGTAAGCGCCTTACCCAAACGCGGCAGCCGGGCCTTTTTCAGCAGCTTGCGTGTGTCCCATTTTTGCCCTGACAGCCGATCTGCCGTCATGCGGACCTGTTCGACCGCTTCGGCCACAGGCGCGGGTGCGTCCAGCCAGCAGCTATATAGCAATTCGTCCGGGGTTTGCCGGGACAGGCCTTCTTCGGTCAGCGTATGTTTCGGAAAATCCTTGGCGTTCATGGTCAGCAAAACATCCGCAGACCCGGCAATGGCCGCGGCCAAAACATGCACATCCGCAGGATCGGGCAGATACAGGCGGTTTTCCAGCGAAGGCGGCCATGTGACCTCGGCCCCGGGCCAGTTTGCCTGAACCAGCGCGATCTCGGCGCGGGCCTGAGCCTCGCCGGTGGGGCCAAGTTTGCGGGCCGCGCGGGCCCATTCTTCAAGGATCCGCGTTGACCAGAGCGGCTGGAAAGCGCCGGTGCGCGCAACGGCCAGCAGCACCTCCCGCATCACCGTGGGATATAGAACGCAGGTGTCCAGCAATACCTTCATAGGCGGAAGAACAACGCCTTGAGATACCCGCTTTCGGCCAATTGCGGCATCAGCGGATGGTCTGGACCTGCATACCCAGTGTGGATCAGCTGAGCCGAGCGCCCTGCCCGTCCGATGCCGCGCACGCAGGCACCTTGGAACCGGGTCAGCTCGGCCGCGTGAGAACATGAACACAGGCCCAGATAGCCCCCCTCGGCCACCAAGGGGGCCGCCAGACGCGCGATACGTTCATAGGCACGCAAACCGGCCTCAAGCGATTGTTTGTTGGGCGCAAAGGCCGGAGGATCGCAGATCACGACGTCGAATTTGGCGTCTTCCGCGGCCAACGAGGTCAGCACATCAAATGCATCTCCCTTGCGGGTGCTGAAACGCTCGGACGCGCCCATATGCGCGGCGCCCTGTTCAGCCAGGGCCAGGGCCGCCTCGGAGCCATCCACTGCCAGCGCCTGTGAAGCCCCGCCCGCCAAAGCAGCCAGGGAAAACCCGCCAACGTGGCTGAACACATCAAGCACACGCGCGCCGTTGGACAGGCGGGCAGCAAAGGCATGGTTGGGGCGTTGATCAAAGAACAGGCCCGTTTTCTGTCCCGCCACCAGATCAGCCATATAGGTGGCACCGTTCATGGGCACCGGCAGGGGCTCTGCCGGGGCGGCGCCAAGGATGGGCCCGGATTGATCGTCCAGACCTTCAAGTGCCCGCGCCCGCCCCGAGGCGCTTTTCAGCACGTTTTGCACCCCGGTCACGTCTACCAGTGCAGCCACCAGATCGTCCAGCCGCGCATCAGCCCATGCGGCGTTGGGCTGGACCACGGCGGTGTCCCCGAAGCGGTCGATGATCACACCTGGCAGACCGTCTGCCTCGGCGTGGATCAGGCGATAATAGGGCTGGTCATACAGGCGGTCTCGCATTTCAAACGCTTTGCCGATCCGGGCTGCGAACCAATCCTTGTCAATCTGGGCATTCAGATCCCGGTCCAGCATCCGGCACATGATACGGCTGCCAGGGGTCACGGCAACCAGGCCAATGTCGTTGCGTTCTGCGTCCTGCAGCACGGCGATGCTGCCCGCTGCCAGCGACTTGGTGCGCCGATCTGTGACCATTTCATTGTCATAGACCCAAGGAAAGCCATGGCGGATGGCGCGGGCATTGGCCTTGGGTTTAAGGCGGACGGTGGGGTGCGATGTCTGTGTCATGCGGCGCTTCTATCCCGGTTCGCAAGGCGGGGAAAGCACTGAAAACCTTTCGGATCAGTCCGGGTTGCCCACCAGGATGAACGGCGCCCAATAGGCCGGATGAGACCATTCGGGGCGCGCAGGCGTGTCGATCATCGCCAGGATCGCCTGTTGCTGCGCCTTGGCCGCGCTCAGGCCCGGATCTGCGGCCCGGCGCGCGAACAGATCGGTCATAAGCGCCACGGCAGAGCGGCTTTCCACCGGCCAGTGCGAGACCATCAGCGCGCGGGCCCCGGCATAGGCAAAGGCCTCGGCCAGACCGGACAGAGCCTCGGCGCCCGGTTCATCCCCGACGGCCGTGTTACAGGCGGACAGGATCACCCAGTCGGCGTTCAGCTTCAAACCGGCGATTTCCGACGCCGTAAGCATACCGTCCTGACCGTCCCCGGCTGTCAACGCCAGCGCCGGTTCTGTCAGAGCTTCTCCGGGGCGGACCATGTCGCCGGCAACCAAACCATGGGTGGCGAAATAGAGTACCCGGTAATCCTGCAAGGTCTCTTGTTTCAGTTGCGCCTCGCTGGCCTGAAGCTGCGCGCGCACGTATTGCGTCGCGTCACTGCCAACGGCCCGGGCGACCTCGCGCACCTCGATGGCGGTTTCAGGCAAAGGCGACAGCGCCCCGCGCAGCCCGTTTTGCGACACCGGTGCGTCCCCGAAAACCGGATCGGCAAACCCCAGGAACGGCTTTGAGGCCCGCGCGTCCTGCCGCGCCGACAGGTTCAGCGCATGGACCGAGGGGATCACCGTGATCGCGTGGTGCCGCACCAGCCAATCGGCCTGTGCCAGCCCCGGCGCATCGTTTCGGACAAGCATCTGCGGTGGCACCGCCGTCAGCGGGCCGCGCAGCTCGACATACAGGTGGTCCTTGCCTTCAAGCAGATCCTCGATCACGCCGAAGGTCTGCCGGTATATCCAATACGAGGCATAAAGTTCGAACCCCTGCTCTTTTGGCTTTTCGCGGTCCTTCAGGCTTATGCCAGCACGCACCCCCATCTGCAGATCGATCGAACCGCGGATATCCGAGATCGCCGCCTTGGCGCTGCTGGGGCTTAACGGCATTTCGCGCCAGGTGACGGCATCTTGGGTGACGACCAGAACAAAGTTCCAGTCATCCTCTTGTTCACCCACATCGAAGATCACCAGCGCCTCGGTCGGCCCCAACAGAGCCTGCGTCTGGGGGATGGAAAACGGGTCAGCGTTGTACATCGCCTCGAACGGCAGTTCAAGTTTGCGCAATGCGGCCCCCATGTCATTGATCTGGGTAGACAAAGCCTCCATCTCGGCGCGAATTTCGCGTTCGATATCTGGGCGGCGTTCGGCGCTGGGCAGGCCTGCAAAATAGGACATTTCGTCCTGCAACTGGGTCTGGCGGCGCTGCATATCCGTAAAGTCACGCATCATCCGGGTCTTTTCACCACTGCCTTGCTCGACCCGCTGGGCCAGCGCCGCAAAGGCCGCGCGGGCGGCGCTATCATAGTTCACTTGAGCCAAACGAAAGGCTTCGGCGGCGGCCTTGTCCTTGGCCATCAACCCGGCATCACGCATCCGCACCAGCGTTTTTTGCAGCAAAGCGCGGCTTCCTTGCCCCGCGGCCTCGGCCTTTTTGGCCATCTCCCATGCGGCGGGCAGGTTATCCATGTCCAGCTCCATCGCACCAAGGTTCAGATAGGCGCGGCCGGTACGTTCATGCGTCGGCGAAAGCAGCGTTTCGCGCAAACTGACCGAAGCCCGCATATCCACAAGCGCTTGCTGAAATTCGGGCTTGCCGAAATTGCCCCACGATTTGGCAAGCGCCCGCCGTTCAAGAAATTCGGCATAGGGCAACGAATTCTCACCGAAGGTGGCCAGCAAAGCGGTTTGCCATCGGTCAAGGATCTGATGCATCCGGGGAATGTCGCGCAGATAGTACAGAACCAAGGCGTATTCACCCAAGGCAAAAACGGTTTCGGGGTGGTGCGGCGGATGGCATGTCTGCATGCGCCGCAGAGCGTCTTCGTACTGCGTGGCGGCGGCTTCGAACTGGCCCAAATCAGTTAACAACAGCGCCGTTTCCTTGGAGACAGCGCAGGCATAATAGGTGGTCCTTTCGCGCCCGGCAGCATCCAGCATGGGCAGCACCTTCTGAAACAGCTCTAACGCTTTTTCCCAGTGGCCAAGCTCTTTGAAAATCCCGGCTGTGTTGTACTGCCATAACATCGTCTGGTCATTGTCTGGCCCCCAAACGATCTCGGCAAAGCGGGTCGCCTCAAGTGCAAGCGGAAGCGCGTCGTTGGAATAACCCATACGCGACAGGTGCACTGCAAGCTGCATAGCCGCATCCATTCGCGCCGGGTGGAACTTGAGATAGTTCGCCTCCCAAATCTTATACGCGTCCTCCATCTCGGACAGGGCATCGGCGGGGCGACCTTGCAGGCGTATCACGTTGGCCAAGGCCTGGCGCAAACGCAGCACCTTGATCTGCTCGGGGCCGATCTTTTCGGACAGGTGAGCGATCAAGGGGACAAGCACCGCTTCTGCCGCCATGTAATCGCCTTGCCTGAAATGGCCGTCCATGATCGCCTCTTGCGCGGTCACATAGTCCTGCAAGGGCTTGTCCATCACCTGAGCCAGGGCCGCCGGGGTTGAAATCAGTAAGAAAAAGGTAAAAAAATATCGCAACATGCCGCAAGGATAGACATGACATCTGTCCTGCGTCCAGAAACCAAATGATGACAAGTGCAGTCATCGCTGCCGTCCTTGCGCCGTTAACGCTAACAGTATATACGAACCTCGAGTTTGAAGAGGTCCCAAATGAGTTTGAACGCAACAGTTTCCAAGGTCACCGACACGATTATCGCGCGCAGCGCCAAGACGCGGTCGGCCTATCTGGAACGAATGCGGGCCGCTGCCGAAGACGGCCCGCGCCGCGCGCATCTGACTTGCGGGAACCAGGCCCATGCCTATGCCGCCATGGGAGATGCCAAGGACGCTCTGGCCGGGGCGCGCGCGCCTAATCTGGGCATCGTAACCACTTACAATGACATGCTGTCCGCCCACCAGCCCTTCGAAGGCTATCCGGCCATTATCAAAGACGCAGCCGCGCAATGCGGGGCGACGGCACAGGTCGCGGGCGGTGTTCCGGCGATGTGCGACGGGGTCACGCAAGGCCAGCTGGGCATGGAACTGTCGCTGTTTTCCCGAGACGTCATCGCAATGGCCACCGGGGTTGCGTTGTCGCATAACACCTTTGATGCAGCTATCTATTTGGGTGTATGTGATAAAATCGTGCCCGGCCTTGTGATCGCGGCGGCAACTTTTGGCTATCTGCCCGGCATTTTCCTGCCTGCAGGCCCTATGACCAGCGGGCTGCCCAACGACGAAAAGGCCCGCATCCGCAACGAATACGCCCAAGGGAAAATCGGCCGCGACAAGCTGATGGAGGCCGAGATGGCCAGCTATCACGGCCCCGGCACCTGCACCTTCTATGGCACCGCGAACTCGAACCAGATGCTGATGGAGTTCATGGGCCTTCACCTGCCCGGCGCATCCTTCGTTACCCCCAATACGCCGCTGCGCGAAGCCCTGACCCGTGCTGGCACCGAACGTGTGGCCGCCGTTACCGCGTTGGGCAACGCCTATACACCCGTATGCGACATCCTGGACGAGCGTGCGTTTGTGAACGGGATCGTGGGGCTGATGGCGACGGGCGGCTCGACCAATCTGCTGATCCACCTGCCCGCCATGGCGCGCGCCGCCGGCATCATGCTCACGATGGAGGATTTCAGCGCACTGTCCGAGGTCACTCCGCTGATGGCCAAGGTCTATCCCAATGGGCTGGCGGACGTGAACCATTTCCACGCCGCCGGGGGGCTGGGATTCATGATCTCGGACCTTCTGGAACAGGGGCTGCTGCACCCCGATGTGCAAACGATTGCCGGGCCGGGGCTGGAGCGCTACGCACACGAGCCCAAACTGCAGGACGAAAAGCTGATCTGGGACGACGCCCCCCGCAGCTCGCTGAACGACAAGATCCTGCGCCCTGCCTCGGATCCTTTCCAATCGTCCGGTGGATTGTCGATGATGCAAGGCAACTTGGGTCTTGGCGTGATGAAGGTTTCAGCCGTCGCGCCCGAACGCCGCGTCATCCAGGCCCCCGCCCGCGTATTTCACACCCAAGAGGCCGTCAAAGACGCCTTCAAAGCCGGTGAATTCACGGGCGATACGGTGGTTGTCGTACGCTTCCAAGGCCCCAAGGCCAACGGAATGCCCGAACTGCATGGCCTGACGCCAACCCTTTCGGTCCTGCAAGATCGCGGGCTGAAAATCGCACTGGTCACCGACGGGCGCATGTCCGGCGCATCGGGCAAGGTACCCTCGGCCATTCATGTCAGCCCCGAGGCCGCGATGGGTGGCCCCCTGGCGCATGTTCAGGACGGAGATATCATTCGCGTTGACGCCGAGGCCGGCATTCTGGAAAATCTCTCGGCCGATTTCATGACCCGTCCTGCCGCTCAGGCAGATCTGTCCGCCAACAGTTTCGGCATGGGCCGCGAGCTGTTTGAAATCTTCCGCCAATCAGTGGGCCCCGCCAGCGAAGGCGCCAGCGCGATTACATGAGGTTTGCATGATAACCCCAGAAAAAGCTTCCGGTATTTCACTATCCCTGTGTGAAAAGGCGCCGGTCATTCCGGTGCTGGTCGTCAAGGATGCAAGCACCGCATTCCCACTGGCGCAAGCCCTGGTTTCCGGCGGTTTGCCAGTTTTGGAAGTGACACTTCGCACCGAAAGCGCATTGGAGGTCATCCGCGAGATGGCCAAGGTCGAGGGGGGCATTGTTGGCGCCGGAACCGTCCTGACCCGTGCGGATGCTGAAGCGGCGAAAGAGGCCGGCGCGAAATTTGCGGTCTCTCCTGGTGCGACGGACGCCCTTCTGACCGCCTGCGAAGAGCTGGATCTACCGATCTTGCCCGGCGCCGCGACAGCCTCCGAGGCAATGGCCCTGCTTGAACGCGGCTATACCGTGCAAAAATTCTTTCCTGCCGAAGCCTCGGGCGGTGCGGCGGCGCTAAAGGCCATCGGTGCGCCTTTGCCGCAGATCGTGTTTTGCCCGACCGGAGGCATTGGCCCTCATAACGTCCAGGAATACCTGTCGCTGTCGAACACGCGCTGCGTCGGAGGCAGCTGGGTCGCGCCCGCGGATCTGGTCGCCCAGCGTGACTGGACGGCGATCCAGGATCTGGCCCGAACCGCTGCGGCACTTTAATATCACCCAGCAATACGTTGATTAATTACGGCTTCTTCCGCGCCAGCCCCCGCGCCGACGCGGCGCTGTAATCTGTTTCAACCCCATCTGAAGCACCTCGGACATGGGGTGATCGGGATCGGCCTCTGCATAGGTTTGATACAGGTTTTCCAAAGCGACATGTTGGTCGTGACCGTCCTGCAAGCTTAGCGCCCAATCAAGAAATATAGTCCGGCATTCGGCCGAGCCGATGCCCTCAATGCGATAAGCTTCGCGGATCAAGCCTTTGGGATCATGTGGATTTTTATCCATTCGTCATTCCTGAACTTCTGGGGTGAAATCACGGGCCAACACGTTTTTCACCACCTCTTCGGCCGCCGAAACCGCCTGAGACAGCGCATCGCTTAGCGCATCAATACTGTCAAATCCGGTTTCACGCAAAAGCATCTGGCGACCACCTTCGCCAACGGCCCCAGGATCCAGCGGTTTGGTTGTCAACAACTTCGAGACAAGCTGCACCTGCCAGCACAGATCATAGGCACGGATCAGTACATCTGCTTCGGGTTCAGAGAGGAACCCACATCGCGCTGAATGCGCAATCGCACCGTGGATCGTGTGGCCGTCAAAGCTGGTCAGCAAGGCGCCTGTTTGGGCCAAAAGCTCGATATCCTGCAGCCGACCCGGTCCGATCTTGGCGTCCCATATCCCATTTGGGGACTTCGCGTCAGCGATCCGCTGACGCATATCGGCCACGTCCTGCAATAACTTGGGCACGTCTTGCGGCATCGCCAGGACCTCGGCGCGCACGTCCAGAACCTCGCCTGCCACGACGGATTCGCCCGCGACGGGACGCGCGCGCGTCAGTGCAAGGTGTTCCCATGTCCAGGCTTGGGTTTTCTGGTATTCGCGGAACGCACCAAGACTAACCGCGACAGGCCCCTGTGTACCCGACGGACGCAGCCGCAGATCGATCTCGTACAGCCGCCCTTCGGCCATCAACGCGGTGACCGACGTGACCATCGCCTGTGTCAGACGCGCATAGTAGGCGCGCGTTGCCAGAGGACGTCGGCCCTCGGAATAGTCAACGCCTGCAGAATCATAGATGACGATCAGGTCCAGGTCGGAGACCGCGTTGATGCGCCCTGCCCCAAGCGATCCCATGCCCAGCAACATTGCGCCACGCCCCGGTTGGTCCCCGTGTTTTTCTGCGAAGTTTTCCACCACGACCGGCCACAAGGCCGCCAACGCCGCCTGCGCCAGATCCGCATATTCGCGCGAGGCCCGATCCGCATCGGTCAGCCCGCGCAGGTGGTGCACACCGATGCGGAAATGCCATTCCTTCGCCCAGCGGCGAGCCATGTCCAGTTTGCGTTCGTAATCGGGTTCATCCGCAAGGCGGGCGGACAGCTCTTGCGTCAGGGCCTGAGCGCCGGGCCAATCGGCGAAAAACGCCCCGCCAATCACCGCATCAAACACCGAGGCATTGCGCGAAAGGTGTGCCGACAACGCCGGCGAGGTCCCCGCGATGTCGATCAACAGATCCACCAGCTGCGGGTTCGCTTCGAGCAGTGAGAATACTTGCACGCCCGCGGGCAGCCCGGAAAGGAACCCATCCAGTGCGTGCAGGGTCTCGGCCGGTTTGGAGGTTGCCTGAACGCGGCGCAGCAACTCGGGGCGCAGGCGCTTGAAAATTTCGACTGCGCGCTCGGAACGCATCGCGGGATAGCTTTGCCACCGCTGCAGAATCTCCGAGTCCAGCTCTTCGCCGACCTCTGGTTCTGGTGCGGCGGTACCGGGGGCAAAAAAACCCTCGGTCACTTCGTGAACCTCTTCCAGGCGGGCGGTCAGCTCGGCCTTCAGGGCATCCGTGTCGGTGCCCATGAAACAGGCCAGCCGGTCAAAGCCTTCGTCGGATTTGGGCAACTGGTGCGTTTGGGCGTCGTTGATCATCTGCAGGCGATGTTCAACCTCGCGGTGATAGCGGTAGTGCCGGGTCAGGGTTTCGGCGGCATCCTCGGGGATCCACCCCTTGGAAGCCAGCGCGGCCAGCCCGGGCACGGTTGCGCGCATCCGCAGCTCGGGATCGCGCCCGCCGGCAATCAACTGGCGGGTCTGAGTGAAAAACTCGATCTCGCGAATGCCGCCCTGCCCCAACTTCATGTTGTGGTCAAAGAGGCTAAGCTTGCGGCCTGTGCCCTTATGTTCGCGAATACGCAGTCGCATGTCATGGGCGTCCTGGATCGCCGCAAAATCCAGATGCTTGCGCCACACGAACGGCCGCAGGCTTTCCAGGAACCGCTCGCCAGCCGCGATATCCCCGGCGGCGGCGCGGGCCTTGATATAGGCGGCGCGTTCCCAGGTACGCCCGACGGATTCATAATATGCCTCGGCAGCAGCCATGGCCATGCAGACCGGCGTCACCGAGGGGTCCGGCCGCAGGCGCAGGTCCGTGCGGAACACATAGCCGTCTGCCGTGACATCGTTCAGCAAAGAGCTCATCTTGCGGGTGGCGCGGATCAGGGAGGCGCGGACTTCGAAATAATCATCGGGGTCGTAACGGGTTTCGTCGAACAGGCAAATCAGGTCGATATCCGAGGAATAGTTCAGCTCGAATGCGCCGCCCTTGCCCATAGAAAGCGCCACCAGACCAGCGGCCGTGGGAATGTCATCTTCGGTGGCACCGGGCAGTTTCTTACGCTTGATCTCGGCTGCGACGGCGGATTTCATCGCCACGTCACAGGCCAGATCGGCCAGACGGGACAGCGCACCGGTAACATCCTCCAGCTGCCAGACCCCGGCCAGATCGCACAGCGCGGTCAGCAGGGCGACCCGCCGTTTTGCCTGTCGTAATCCGGCCGCCAGATTATCGGGGGCCATCGCGCGGATATCATCAAAGACACCCTCAAGGGCCTGCTCGGGATCGTCCAACGCCTCGGGCAGCCATGCGGCTTCTTTCTCCATCAGGCGTTTCAGATAGGGGCTGCAGCCGGCGGTGCCTGCGATCACCTCGGTCACTTCAGGCGCAAAATCCGGGAATAGCGTCAGCGCCTCGGCACCGCGATCGGGATCAAAAGGACGGGGCGAGCGGGTTAGTCGTGCAGCGAAACTCATGGCCGCAAGATGCGCCCGCTTGGGGGGCTGGTCAACAGGTCAAAGTCAGTAAATAGTGCGACCATTCGCAGGAAAGAGAACACCATGAGCAAGAGCCTGAAGCGCGTGGCCCGCGCGCTGGAAGATCTGGGTATCGAGACCGAGATAAAGGAACTGGGGCTGGCCCGTACGGCGCAGCAGGCCGCAGACGTTGCCGGGTGCCATCTGGACCAGATCGCCAAGTCCATGATTTTTCGCGGAGAGGTCTCGGGTCAGGCGATCCTGTTCCTGACGGCAGGTGGCAACCAGGTGGATACCGACAAGGCCAGCGCTGTCGCGGGCGAACCTTTGGGTAAGGCGGATGCGGCGCTGATCCGCAAGCAGACCGGCTTTGCCATCGGGGGCGTTGCCCCCATCGGGCACCTGAACCCGATCCGCGCCTTTGTTGATCCTCGCTTGCTGGAATTTCCCACGATCTGGGCTGCGGCGGGCACTCCGCATCATGTATTCGAGATGAAATCCGCCCTTTTGCCGGAAATAACCGGTGGGCAAACCATTGATTTCTCCTAACAAACCAAAATAATGTAAAAAACATTCACATAGACCCTTGCGCAAAGCCTCGTGAGCACCGATCTGTTGTAATGTGAAAAGCATTCACATCGTTAAACAACAAGGAGACGCTGATGACACCCGCCGCCGCTTATACCGCACCGACCGCCCCTCGAATGGGTTGGCTTTCGCGCGCCGAGGCCTGGCTGGACAGCAAGGGGAAAGGCGCCTGGATCGCTGCGATGGTCCTGGGGTTTGTCTTCTTCTGGCCCGTCGGTCTGGCCCTTCTCTTTTACATGATCTGGAGCAAGCAAATGTTTGGCAAGAACTGCACACGCCGCAACCCTATGACCCGTCACGGCTTCTCGGCCATGAAATCTTCGGGCAACAGCGCTTTTGACGCCTATAAGGCCGAAACCCTGCGCCGTCTGGAAGAAGAACAAGACCAGTTCGAATCCTTCCTGCAGCGTCTGCGTGATGCCAAGGACCAGGCCGAGTTCGACCAGTTCATGGAAGACCGGGCCCGCCGCGCCGCTGAAGAACCCGAAGCGCGCGAAGACGCATAAGACACCGAACGGCCCGGAGAGATCCGGGCCTTCCCTTTCTCATTTCAACCGGACCTAAAGATATGACCGCGTGGCAATTGCCTGACCCCCAGACCCAGCCAGAATTTTACGACGACGTGCCGATGAAGCGCCTGTTCGCATTCATCATCGATTCGGTTCTGATCGCGGTGATCACCGTGGCGATCCTGCCGTTGACGGCCTTCACCGGCATCTTCTTTTTCGGCTTTCTGATGGCCATCGTGGGCTTTGTTTACCGGGTGATAACGCTTGCCGCTGGATCGGCCACTCCGGGGATGCGTCTGCTTGCGATCGAGTTCCGCGCCGCAGATGGCAGCCGCTTTGGACTTGGCCAGGCCTTCCTGCATACCGTTGGCCTGTGCGTGTCCTTTGCCTTTATGCCTATCCAGATCGGCTCGATCATCCTGATGGCCACCACCGAGCGCGGCCAGGGCGTGACCGACTATGTCATGGGCTCGGTTGCGATCAACCGCGCGGCACGTTTCTGACACACCTATTAAGCGGGTTTTTCACCCCCCCTTGGCGCATCGGCAAATGATTGTTATCTTTCCGTCAGTTGAATGATTTTCTGACCCGATGCGCCATACGTTACCCCTTGCTCCTCAGTTTTATGTGACCGCTCCGCAGCCTTGCCCGTATCTGGCCGGCCGGATGGAACGGAAATTGTTTACCGCGTTGCAGGGCCAAGGGGCCAAGCAGCTGAATGACAGCCTGTCCAAGCAAGGGTTTCGACGCTCGCAAAATGTGCTGTACCGGCCGTCCTGTACCGACTGCACCGCTTGCCTGTCAGCGCGGGTCCGCGTCGATGCGTTCAGCCCCAGCCGCACGCAGCGCCGGGTTCTCAAGCGAAACAGCTATCTGACACGCCGGGCCACGTCGCCTTGGGCCACCGAAGAACAATTCGACCTGTTCCGCACCTATCTGGACGCGCGCCATGCAGATGGCGGTATGGCTGACATGGACGTGTTCGAGTTCGCAGCCATGGTCGAGGAAACCCCGATCCGCACCCGTGTGATCGAATACACCGACGCCGCCACCGGAGAGCTGATTGCAGTATGCCTGACCGACATCCTGGATGACGGTGTCAGCATGGTCTATTCCTTCTACGACCCCGAGCGCGAGCGTGACAGTCTGGGCACCTACATCATCCTTGATCATATCGAAATCGCCCGCGAGGCTGGCCTGCCCTTTGTCTATCTGGGCTACTGGGTGCCCGGCAGCCCCAAGATGGGATACAAGGCGCGCTTCAAGGGGATTGAGCTGTTCTCGAAAGGTCAATGGGAGCCTATGCGCCCCGAAGAGGATTACGAATCCGAACTGCATCCGGCCTCGACTGATCCGATTGCCGAACAGGTGGCCAATATCTCGTTGCCTGATCTGCGCGACCACTAGGCACCAAATGAAAAGCACCAAATGAAAAAGCCGCCCCGAAGGGCGGCTTTCTTGTTTTCCGGATCCCGTTCTTAGTTCGGGATCAGCGCCGGAACGATGGTCACGATCGAGGGGAAGAACCACAGGATCGCCAGCCCCACCACCTGGATCAACACGAAGGGAATGATCCCGCGATAGATATGGCCCGTCGTCACACTGGCCGGGGCCACGCCGCGCAGATAGAACAGCGCGAACCCAAACGGCGGTGTCAGGAACGAGGTCTGCAGGTTCACCGCGATCATGATCGTCACCCATTTCGGATCAAAGGTACCGCCATAGATGACGGGCCCCACGATCGGGATCACGATGTAGATGATCTCGAGGAAGTCCAGCACAAAGCCCAGGATGAACAGCACCAGCATCACGATCAGGAAGACCGTGAACTCGTTGTCAAAGGACTTCAGGAACTGCTGGATATAGTGCTCACCCCCGAACGAGATCACCACCAGGTTCAGCAACTGCGACCCGATCAGGATGGTAAACACCATCGAGGTCACCTTAGCCGTTTCGCGCACGATGGGGCTTAGCACCCCGCCCGCGAACAAGACCCAGGCCGCATAGACCAGACCAAAGGCCGCGAACAGGAACGCGCCATAGGCAACGAAGAACCCAACCCAGCTTTCAAAGCTGACATCGGCGTTGTTGATGCGCAGATCAAAGTTCATGCCCACAAGCAGCATCAGCACCACGGCGCCAGTTGCCCACAGGATGATCTTGCCGGATTTGCCCTGGTCCTGAAGCTTGCGATAAGCCGCCAGCATAACCGCACCACCGGCACCCAGTGCCGCAGCGGGCGTTGGGTTGGTGATACCGCCAAGGATCGAGCCCAGCACCGCGACGATCAGAACCAGCGGCGGGAACACCACGCGGATCAGCTCGTTCTTGGCGCAGCGCATGGCGGCGTGTTTGCAGCCATACAGGGCAATCACCAGCGGAATAAGCATCAGCACCACCGAGACCCCGGACGAGGTCGTCGGCTTGATCAGCACCATATCCACCAAAGTCAGCAGAAGCAGTCCAATCGCGCCAACAATCAGCGGTTTGGGATCTGCCGACGGCGAAACGCCGCGTCCGAAGATCAAGGTCAGGCCCAGCAAGATGATGATCGTGGCAATTCCGGTCCCGATTGGGGCGGCATCGGCGATCTTCTGTTCTTGCAGGTCGGCCATTTGCTCGTCGGTCAGGCGTTCTGCCTGAGCGACGCCGCCAGCTGCATCGATGGCTTTCTGTTCGGCAACAGCAGCATCCCATTTTTCCTGGCCGTGCAGCTCGATCATCGAGGCTTTACAGTCATCGGAAACATTGGTCCGCAGGCTGGCGGTTTGACCCGCATCCGAGAAGCCCGACACCGAAATGTCCTGGCTGCCCACGATATTCACCTGCCCCAGCAGCATCACACCCGCGATCAGCGCGACCGGCAGACCAACGAACCAGGTAAAGCCCTCACCTTTGCTGATTGGCTCGTCGCTGGTTGCGCCCAGTTCCACTGCAGGAGCCTTGGACGGGTTGAACATCGCATAGCCAAACGCGTACAGCGCATAAAGCAGCGCCAGCATGATCCCCGGCAGCATCGCCGCCTGGAACAGTGTACCCACAGACACAACGGCCGGCTCGCCCAGGTAGGTCAGCGCATCCGAACAGCCCGCCGTGACAGCACGGCTTTCTTGCGCGGTGGAATACAGGTCCCCAGCCAGCGTGCCCAGCAGAACGATCACGATGGACGGCGGAATGATCTGCCCCAACGTACCCGACGCGGCAATCACACCGGTCGACAGTTCCGGGCTATAGCCGTTGCGCAACATGGTGGGCAGGCTCAGCAGGCCCATGGTGACCACAGTGGCCCCCACGATCCCAGTCGAGGCCGCAAGGAAGGCGCCCACAACCACAACCGACACGGCCAGACCGCCCGGCAGCGGACCAAAGACGCGCGCCATGGTGGTCAGCAGATCATTTGCGATCTTGGAGCGTTCCAGCGTGATGCCCATCAGGACGAACATCAGCACCGCCAGCAGGGTTTCAATGGACTGGCCCGCCAGCACACGTTCGTTCATGCGGTTCACAATGAACGAGATGTTGCGATCCAGCGCGGTTTCCCAGCCTTGCGGGAAAACCGAAATCGCCTCGCGTGGCAAGTCCGGATATCGGAATATCGAGATCGTGTCAGACTTGATCCCGGCATTCACCAGATCGCGATACGCCGCCGAGGACGTATCAATGGCTTGGTGAATTAGAATGCCCGAGCTGTCCAGAGCGGCGATGATCCCGAAAGAGATGACACCGGCCCCACCGATGGCGAACGCCACCGGAAACCCGGAAAGGATGCCTCCAAAGAGGCAGAGAAAGACGATGATCAGGCCGACCTCGACCCCATCTAGACCGAATAGCATATCTGCATGCCCCTTATTTAATGCGTGCCTTCATAGGCTTCTTCACCTTCGCCAAGCGAATCCTTGTCCAGGTGCTTGCCGATGCTTTCCTCGCCTTCGATGAATTCCAGGAAAGAGCGGTAGAAGAAGGCCACGGCGTGAATGAACACCATTGCGGCAAAGCCGATCAGAAGGATCTTGAACAGGAAGTACCCGTTGAACCCGTTGGGCGAGAACCCGATG
The DNA here is from genome assembly GCF_965218685.1 of Thalassovita sp. Lineage (GTDB taxonomy): Bacteria > Pseudomonadota > Alphaproteobacteria > Rhodobacterales > Rhodobacteraceae > Thalassobius. The sequence goes on from NZ_OZ244657.1 coordinate 2,620,877, forward strand.
GTTTCCACGTTCCAGCGCAGGGCGCGGGATTTCATGACCAAACGCTCAAGCGTATCCGATGCCGAAGGTTTCGGCACGATCAGGTGGCGCCACATGAAGTACCAGCCATACATCCAGACCAGCACCGCCATCGGCATCATGAACAAAAGCGAGCCCAGCATGTCCACTACGCGCTTGGCGCGGTGCGAAATGCCGGAATAGACCAGATCAACGCGCACATGCCCGCCCTGCACAAAGGTGTAGGTGGCGCACAGGCACACGACCATGGCGTTATAAAGCTTCAGCTCTTCTGCGAACCAACTGATGTCCATCTGCAGAGGAATGCCGAAGCCAAAGGACATGTCCGGCCGGGCAAAGACGCGTTGCATGAACACGATGATGATCTGCTGAAATACCATCAGCAGACCCGCCCAGGCAAAGAACCGGCCTACGGTGTTTGCAAATCCCTCAAATCCCCGAACCATGCCCCACATGAAGCCACGGAAATACAGCCCGACAGCCGTCAGGACCAAGAACAGTGTGAAGATGACAAAGAAAAACTCGACCGACCCGCCGTAGTAGACAAAGCGCATGATCGAGGCTTTGTCTGACCAGTCCAACCACAACTGCGGATGGGTTACGGCATAGCCGAAGTTGTAAAAGGCAAGTCCGATATTCTGAATGACCCACCAGAGCCCGTCAAACAGGGCACCAATGGCGGATGCGCCACTTTCTTCCTGCATGTATCCCCCGGAATGTTGCTTGCCGCCGCCTGACGCCGTTTCGGGTTTCTGTGGCCTGGCAAGTGAAAAGCGATCCCCCGCGTGGGCGGGGGATCAGATTAGCGTCTAACGTCTGGATTAACCCAGGACGCGGCCACGCTGAGCGGTATAGGCGCCCGACGATTTTTCCAGCCAAGCGGCCGACGATTTCATCGATGCCATAGCGCTGTCGTGGATTTTCTTGAACAGCTCGTCGCTCATGTTCTCGGCCAGAACTTCTTGCGAAGCTTTGCCGAACGCATCCCAGACGCTGTCGGGGAATTCCATGACCTTCACGCCACCAGCCTGCAGACGCTGCAGGGCGGCACCATTGTTGGCCAGGAACTGCGACAGGTTCCACTGGTGAGTTTCGGCACAGGCGACCTCGATGATCTTCTGGTGCGCCGGCGACAGGCCTTCGAACACGTCGCGGTTGGTGGCAACCGACAGACCTGCACCCGGTTCGTGGAAGCCAGCGGTATAGTAGGTCTTGGTGATTTCCTGGAAACCAGCCTTTTCGTCCGCCCAGGGGCCGATCCATTCGGTGCCATCAATCGCACCCGAGGACAGCGCCTGATACACTTCAGAGCCCGGAATGTTCTGAACCGATGCGCCCAGCTTGCCCAGGGCTTTACCGCCCAGACCGGGCATACGGAACTTCAGACCGTTGAAATCTTCGGGGCTGTTGATCTCTTTCGAGAACCAGCCACCAGCTTGCGCGCCGGTGTTGCCTGCCAGGAACGACTTGAGGCCAAAGATCTGACCCAGTTCGTCATGCAGCTCCATGCCGCCGTCCTGGTAGTACCAGTTCACCAGTTCCTGTGCGGTCATACCGAAGGGAACTGCAGTAAAGAACGCATAACCCGGGTGCTGACCGACAAAGTAGTAGTCAGCGCCGTGGTACATGTCTGCCTGGCCCGACGATACGGCGTCGAACACTTCGAAAGCACCAACCAGCTCGCCGGCGGCCTTGATGTCTACGGTCAGGTTGCCGTCGGACATGGCGGTGATGTTGTCAGCGGTACGCTGCGCTGCGTCGAACACGCCAGCCAGACCGCGGCCCCAGGTGGTGACCATGGTCAGGGTGCGCTTACCCTGCGCATAAGCCGGAGCGGCCAGAGCAGTGGTCGAAGCGGCAGCAGCGCCACCCAGAGCAGACGTTTTCAAAAAAGAGCGACGATCCATTATGTATCCTCCCAGATAGTTTTCAGTCCGCCCCTTGGACGGACGGATCGTTTGAAGTTTGGTCAGGTTAGCTATCCAATTACGGATGTGAATACCTAGTTCTACGTAGAACGCCGCATTTTTTGCCACTTATTACGCGTGGACAGCTTTAAACGAGAGAATCGCAAAGATCATTTGACAGCTAATTTTCGCGCTGATCCGGAACCACTTTGCTTTTGGGGCCAAGTTCTCGTATCGATTCGGGGCATGAATTGGCTACGCCGCATCCTACGCCCGTCTTACGCTCAGAAACTGTTCCTTCTGGCGACGCTTCCGCTTGTTTTGTCGGTGGTGATGATCGCCCTTCTGGTATCGCATCAGTCACGGGCCTTCGCCGAGCGCGAAATCCAGGCGCTGGAACAGCGCATGCTTGACGCCAAGAAAGAAGAGCTGCGCAACTATGTCACCCAGGCGCGCAACGGATTTTACCACATCTATGGTCAGGCCGCGCCCGATGATGAGGATGCCAAAGAGCGGGTCTCGCAGATTCTGGCGGCAATGATCTATGGCACGGACGGTTTCTTTTTCGTCTACGATTATGATGGCACCAACCTTGTCAGTCCGCGCCAGACCGATTTCATCGGTAAAAACTGGGCCGGTCTGAAAGACAGCGCCGGCACCCCAGTGGTGGATCGTTTCATCGATCTTGCCAAGCAGGGCGCCGGGTATCACCAGTTCTTGTGGGAAAAGCCCTCGACCGGACAAGAGGCGCAGATGGTAACATATGTGCTGGGCCTTCAGGATTGGCGTTGGGCGATCGGAACGGGGGTCTTCATCGATGACGTGAAAGCCTCGGTCGCGGCGGCCCGGGCCGAGGTCGAACAGCGCGTCGAGCGTACGCTTTACAATATTGGCGTCATAACCTTTGCAGCGCTGATGGTGGTGTTCGTCTCGGGCATGGCGCTGAACATCCGCGAGCGAATGCTGGCTGACGCCAAGCTCAAAGAGCTGACCCAGCGGGTGTTCGACGCCCAGGAAGAAGAGCGCGGCCGCGTCGCCCGTGAACTGCACGACGGCATCAGCCAGATCCTTGTGGGGGTACGTTACGCACTGGACACCGCACGTCGGCGCCTTTCGCCCGAACAGGACGAGCGCGGGCTGCAAATGCTGGACCGTGGGATCTCGCATCTGTCGGGCGCCATCCAAGAGGTCCGCCGCATCAGCCGCGACCTGCGCCCCGGTGTGCTGGACGACCTTGGCCTTGGCCCCGCCGTGAAATCGCTGACCCAGGACTTCAGCACCCGCACGGGTATAGAAACCTCGTTCACCACTGTTGTTTTCCGCAACCGTCTGGATCAGGAAAGCAAGATCGCCCTGTACCGGATCGCGCAGGAGGCCCTTACAAATGTAGAACGTCACGCAGGGGCTACCGAGGTTTCCGTGGACCTGCGCGGACATCGCACTGGCGCGACGCTGAGAATCTGGGATAATGGCCGCGGAATATCGCAATCCACACAAGAGGATGGCGGAAAGGGAGGAATGGGCTTGCGCAACATGCAAGAGCGTATGGAACAGCTTGATGGCACACTGACCATCACTTCAGGGCGCAATGGCACGTTGATCGAGGCCAAGGTTCCCCTATCGCACATGCTGTCGCCGGAAGACCTGGAAACGACGAAAAAGGCTGCTGAATGAGCGGACCCGTGAAAATCGTGATCGTGGACGACCATCCCATGGTGGCCGAGGGAATTCAGGCGGTGCTGGAATCCTATGATGATTTCGAGGTTCTGGCCGCTTTGCGCACCGGTCGCGAGATCGTGGACCAGGTGGACAGCCTGCGCCCAGACGTGATCCTGATGGACCTGAATATGCCCGAAATCGGTGGACTGACCGCAACAGAGATGATCTTGGAGCAGCGCCCGGAAACGCGGATTCTGATCCTTTCGATGCATGACAGCCCCGAATATATCTCGTCCGCGCTTAGCCACGGCGCCAAGGGATACGTGCTGAAGGATGTTCCCACCGAAGAAATCAAAACCGCGATCGATACGGTGATGCGCGGCGAGCGGTATCTGTGCACGGGCGCCAAGGGATCACTGCAACCCGAAGGGGACGAGCAGCGCGAACAGCTGACCGGGCGCGAACAGACGGTGCTGTTGCAACTGGCGCAGGGCAAGTCCAACAAAGAGGTCGCTCTGGTGTTGGATATCTCGGTGCGGACGGTGGAGACACATCGCAAGAATATCAAACGGAAGCTGGGGATATCCTCGACTGCGGGTTTGACACGCTATGCTTTGGAACATGGTGTGCTGCAGGGGACAGGCGTAAGTCTTTAGCAGTCTTGATCCGAAGGAGCGCGCCCTGACGGGCGCGCACTGGATATCTCGGCATTCGGCCTGGGCGGCCTGCTGCCTCGGGGAAAGGGGACGCTGACGCGCCCCCTGCCCTTGCCGATCGGTTAGCCGATCATTTCGCCATCTTTGCGCCAGACGGACACGACCGAGGAACGGGGCTTGCCGTTGCCATCGGGCCACTGACCGCCGGGGTGCTGCACGCCGACGAAGGCCACTTTCTTGTCCGCCGACCAGCACAGGCCGGTCACTTCGGCGCCTTTGGGGACGGTCATGAAGCGGGCGATTTCACCGGTTTCAGGGTTGCCCACCAGCATCTGGTTGTTACCCATGCCGGCAAACTCGCCCTCGTTCTTGTCATTGCCATCGGTCTGGATCCACAGCATCCCGTCGGACGAGAACGCCATGCCATCAGGCGAGTTGAACATGTTGCCTTCGTTGACGTTCGCCGAGCCAGCATAGGCGTTGTTGTAGACGGTCGGGTTTCCGGCCATCACATACAGATCCCAGGTGAAGCTGTCCGACGCGTGGTTTTCATCCGCCGGGGTCCAGCGCACGATCTGACCGTAGTTGTTGGTCTCACGCGGGTTGGGGCCGTTGACGGAGATGTCGTCGCCGCCTTTGTTGGGCTTCTTGCCGCGGTTCTTGTTGTTGGTCAGGGCGCAGTAAGCCTCGACCTTCAGCGGGTTGGCGGCAACCCATTCGGGGCGGTCCATGGTGGTGCCTTTGACAGCCGAGGCGCCCATGCGGGTGAAGGCCAGGATCTCAGCGGCGGACATGCCGGTGGTTTCCGGGGTCAGCGCCAGCCATTCGCCGGTCTGGTCGTCGTTGAACTTGGCCACATACAGCGTGCCGTCGTCCAGCAGGCCTTCGGTGCTGCCACCTTCGACATAGGTGCCGTTCGAGACATAGCGGTACAGGTATTCGCCGCGCTCGTCATCGCCCATATAGACCACGATACGGCCGTCTTTGGCGTGAACCATTTCGGCGTTCTCGTGCTTGAAACGGCCCAAGGCGGTGCGTTTCACCGGGGTGCTGGTGGGATCAGTGGGGTCGATCTCGGTGATGAAACCGTGGCGGTGGGGTTCGTTCGGCTCGTTCGAGATGTCATAGCGCGGGTCGAACTTTTCATAGGCATAGCGGCCTTCACCACCGATACCGTAGCGCTTGTAGCCGTCACCTACGGGCATCTCGCCGGTTGCGCCGAAGTAGCCGTTGAAGTTTTCTTCGCAGGTCAGGTAGGTGCCCCACAGAGTCTTGCCCGAGCCACAGTTGTTCATGGTGCCCAGAACGGTGCGGCCTTCGGGGTCAGCCTTGGTTTTCACCAGGTCGTGACCTGCCAGAGGGCCTGCCAGCATCATTTCGGTGTCGTGAGTGATGCGGCGGTTATAGGGGCTGTCGACGACAACTTCATAGCCGTTTCCGTTGTCGGCCACTTCCATCACGGTCACGCCCTGAAGGTTCTTCAGCAACTTGACCTCGTCAGCGCTGCGCGGGGTGCCTTCGGCATCGGCGGGCAGGTTCAGCTTGGGGCGCACATATTCCGAGTTCACGGCGATCAGCTGTTTGCCGTCCACTTCGAACAGCTCCATCCCGTCGGTGTTTTCGCCGAAAACCTTGTCCGACATGTCAACCGAAACGCCGGTCTCGGGCGAATAGGCGTCCTTGGCTTCGCTGAACAGCGCGTCGCCCCAGCGGGTCAGGACCTTCCAGTCGTAACCTTCGGGCACGTGGATGTCGTAATCGGTGGCGATGTCGATGGGCTGGAACTTGAAGCCCTTGGTCATGGCTGCGGCACTGTCGAACAGACCCGAGCCGAACACGGCGGCACCGGACCCAAAGGCCAGAGCGCCACCCAGGAAACCGCGACGCGAGATCGCGCGGTCTACGACGGCGTCAAAGCCGTTCTCCTCGGGGCGCGGGTCGCGCATTTCGTCAAATTCATCCCAGGACAGGTCGCTGCTGTCGTGCTTTTGCATGGCTAGCCTCTTTAATAGCTATGAAAGAAGGTGTTCGCGCCTTGAGGGTCAAAGCGTCCGTCCTGAGAATTCGATGTTTTTCGTGACATAGGTGTAAACAAAACATGAAAGCTGTCTGACAGCGCGAGATTTCGCCACCTGTCGTGGCGTCACCCTGCGAAAATGCCTGAAGATTCTGCCCGAATCCGGGCGCGAAATTCCGAAAATTTCACTCGATACCGCGCGTGACGCAACTTTTGCAAAGATTTTAGGGCAGAAATGTTCGCAAAGACCGCATTTTCGCTGTTGACGCTACTTCCCTGCGCTCCTAATGTCGCGCTCGCACGAAGGAGCCTTTTGATGACAACGCTAGTCGTAATCGTAGGTAAATGGCGCATGGGCCGGTAACGGACACCATAACGGTACCCCATGCGCCCCCGATTAAACATCGGGGGCTTTTCTTTGGCACATACAGTGACGTCGTAAACGGAGCAAACAAGATGACACGTCAAATGACCGGAGCGAAAATGGTAGTTCAAGCCCTCAAGGATCAGGGCGTGGACGTCGTATTCGGATATCCCGGGGGCGCTGTGCTACCGATTTACGACGAGATTTTTCAGCAAAATGACATCCGTCACATTTTGGTTCGCCACGAACAAGGCGCCGTGCACGCAGCTGAGGGCTATGCCCGCTCGACCGGCAAACCCGGCTGTGTTCTGGTGACCTCGGGGCCCGGTGCCACCAACGCGGTGACCGGCCTGACCGATGCTTTGCTGGACTCGATCCCGATCGTGGTTCTGACCGGCCAGGTGCCGACGTTCATGATCGGCTCGGATGCTTTCCAAGAGGCGGACACCGTCGGCATCACCCGGTCCTGCACCAAGCATAACTGGCTGGTGAAGGAAACCGACGAGCTGTCGGCCACCCTGCACGAGGCGTTTCACGTTGCCACCTCGGGCCGTCCCGGTCCGGTGCTGATCGACATTCCCAAGGACGTGCAGTTCGCCACTGGTGAATACAACGCCCCGCAGAAGGTTTCGACCAGTCGCTATCAGCCGCAAGTCAAGGGCGACATGGAATCGATCAACGAACTGGTCGCTGCCATGGAAACCGCCAAAAAGCCCGTCTTCTATACAGGCGGCGGCGTGATCAACTCGGGCAACGCCGCGTGCCAATTGCTGCGCGAACTGGTCGAGCAGACCGGTTTCCCTATCACCAGCACATTGATGGGTCTGGGCGCCTATCCGGCCTCGGGTGACAAATGGCTGGGGATGCTGGGCATGCATGGCCTGTACGAAGCGAACATGGCGATGCACGATTGCGATCTGATGATCAACATCGGCGCGCGTTTCGACGACCGGATCACCGGCCGCATCGATGCCTTCAGCCCGGACTCGGTCAAAGCGCATATCGACATTGATCCGTCCTCGATCAACAAGGTGATCCGCGTGGACATCCCGATTGTCGGCGATGTTGGCCACGTGCTGGAAGACATCCTGAAGGTCTGGAAGGCCCGCGGTCGCAAGACCGACAAGGCCGCGCTGAGCGAATGGTGGAAACAGCTGGACGCGTGGCGCTCGGTGAAATGCCTGACCTACAACGGGTCGGACAAGATCATCAAACCGCAATACGCGCTGGAACGTCTTGAGGCCCTGACCAAGGACCATGACCGCTATGTCACTACCGAGGTGGGCCAGCACCAGATGTGGGCCGCGCAGTTCCTGGGCTTTGAAGATCCCAACCGCTGGATGACCTCGGGCGGACTGGGCACCATGGGCTATGGCTTCCCGGCTTCGATCGGTGTGCAGATGGCGCATCCTGAAAGTCTGGTGATCAACGTCGCAGGCGAGGCCAGCTGGCTGATGAACATGCAGGAAATGGGCACCGCGGTGCAGTTCCGCCTGCCGGTGAAACAGTTCATTCTGAACAACGAACGTCTGGGCATGGTTCGCCAGTGGCAGGAACTGCTGCATGGCGAGCGGTACTCGCATTCGTGGTCCGAAGCCCTGCCCGATTTCGTCAAGCTGGCCGAGGCGTTCGGCGCCAAGGGCATCTATTGCGACAACCCCGATGATCTGGATGACGCCATCCTTGAGATGATCAACTATGACGGGCCGGTGATCTTTGATTGCCTGGTGGAAAAGCACGAAAACTGCTTCCCCATGATCCCGTCGGGCGCGCCGCATAACGAGATGCTGATGGGCGATGCCAACACCCAAGACGCCATCGGCAACACCGGCGCGGTTCTGGTGTGATGAGCCCTGGGGGCACCACCCTGCCCCCGGCCCCTGAAGGATAGAAAAGAAGAGAAACGACATGTCTGCTCTGCAAATCAAAAAAGGCTCGACCAAGCATTCCGCATATAACCTGCGGCCCAATTTTTCCGATGTTATCGAAAAGCACACCCTGGCTGTCATCGTCGACAACGAGGCGGGGGTTCTAGCCCGCGTTATCGGGCTATTTGGCGCGCGCGGTTATAACATCGACAGCCTGACCGTGGCCGAGATTGATCACGCGGGCCATCGCTCGCGCATCACCATCGTCACCACCGGCACTCCGCAGGTGATCGAACAGATCAAGGCGCAGCTGGGTCGTATCGTGCCCGTGCACGAGGTTCACGACCTGACCGTCGAAGGCCACGCCGTGGAGCGCGAGCTGGCGCTGATCAAGGTTCAGGGAGCCTCGGAAAAACGGGTCGAAGCACTGCGCCTGGCCGACATTTTCCGTGCCAACGCGGTGGACAGCACGCTGGAAAGCTTTGTCTTCGAGATCACCGGCACGCCCGAGAAAATCGACGCCTTTGCCGACCTGATGCGCCCGCTGGGCCTGGTCGAAATTGCGCGCACAGGCGTGGCAGCGCTGTCGCGCGGTCTGTAAGAAAACGTCTAAATCGACAATCCAAGGGCCGGTCTGCACCGGCCCTTTTCTTTTGCCTATTTCTGCAGGCTTTCCAGATAGTAAGCCACCGACAGGATCTTGCCACGCGTGTAAAGTGGCCCCCCGTACGGACCAGTATCCGAGGCCTCGTCGTCGAAGATTGCACCGTACACGGGCATCGGGCCACCATGGCCCCGCAACCCAGTGCGCCCGTCGATGATGTGGATCACCTGAAGCATGGGAAATACGCCATCGTTCCGGGCGGTCATGCCGGTCAGATCGGGCACGGCTGCTGTGATCATCTCGGTCATCGGACCAGCTCCGTCGCCAGACATACCGTGACACGTCGCGCAATATTGCTGGAACGTGGTCTGTCCGGGATCGGCCATTTCATCGGCCGAAGTGATCGAGGCCATGCCAACAAAGGCAAAAGCCGTCAGTACAGATAGTTTTGGTCGCATATTCTTTCCTTCTCCTCCTAAGGTCAGAAAGACGCGGCACGTTTAATCAAAGACACCGAAAAAAACATTCCGCGTCCCTGATATGATATCCCGCCATGGAAAGAGCCTCGTTGACCTAGGTCAATCCTGCGACGAGGACAAAAGCCGGTACAGATGCCATGTTGCATGCCCCAGCAACGGCAAGACAATAAACAGCCCCAGGAACGCCGGCAGCATCGCAACGAAAGTAATCACCGCGATGAAAAACGCCCAGATCAGCATGGGCACCAAGTTCTGCGCCACGGTCTGAAAGCTGGTGATCATGGCGGTGACAAAGTCCACCTCGCGGTCCAGAAGCATGGGCAGGCTCAGGACGGTGATCATGAACAATAGCAGCGCAAACAAAGCCCCGACCACGGTGCCAACCCCCAGCATCATCAGGCCATTGCCGGTCAGGTAGACCTCGAACGAGGTGGACACGTTGGTCATCGTGCTAAGCCCCAGGAACAGCGCAAAGATCATATGGGCAATGAAGAACCAGAACAGGAACATGAAGATCACAATCGCGCAGATCGACGGAAGCTGGCGCTTGGACTGCATCAGAACCACGCCAAAAATCTTGTAGATATCCATGGCGCGACCCTGCTCGAGCCGGCGAGAGACCTCGTAAAGGCCCACGGCCGCGAAAGGCCCGATCAGGGGAAAGCCGACTGCGGCAAAGACCAACCAATAGCTTTTACCCGTGGCCAGGGTGATCCACGCAAAGATCAGACCCAAACCCACGTAGAAAGAGGCGAACACCAACCCGAATACCGGGGCACGTTTCATGTCCGACCAACCACGGCGCAGGGCCTCTTTCAGCATGCCGAGACTCACCTGCCCCATCTGCGGCGCACCATGTTCCAATTCGTACGGCATACACTCCTCCCAAAGCGATACATTCTTATTTTTGAGTATGGGACCGGGTTTTACCCTCGAAATCAAGCGCTCAGGGCTGGCGTGGGGGCATTTTCTGCGGCCAGAGCGTCGCCTGATGATAGGCTTGGCCCAAATGCAGGACGGTATTGTCCGCTCGGGCGGCCCCGATCAGCTGCATCCCCATGGGCAGGCCGTTCACTCCAAAACCCACCGGAACCGAAAGTGCGGGCAATCCGATCAGGCTGGCGGGCACGACCACCTCCATCCAGCGATGATAAGTATCCATTGGCTGGCCGTTGATCCGGGTGGGATGAATGTCATCGACGGGGAACGGCCAGACCTGCGCCGTGGGCAGCACCACCGCATCAAATTGCTCGAACATCACGGCCGCAGCGCGGAACCATTCTGAACGCAGCGCGCTGGCCCGTTGCACCTGCATGGCGCTGAGGGCCAGACCATTCTCGATCTCCCATATTGCGGCGGGTTTCAGTTGGGCGCGGGTCTTTTCCTGCCGGTACAGCGGTTCCAGCTTGGCAGCCACCGCGAACCAGCGCAGCACCTGCCAGCTGTCCCAGATCTTGGACGCAGGAAAGGGCGGTGCCAGATGCTCGACTACTGCCCCAAGATCTCGGAACACCTGCAGGGCAGCATCGCACCGCTGCACGATTCCGTCCTCCATTGGATAGGCCCCGCCCCAATCGGCCAGCCACCCGATCCGCATCCCTTGAATGGGCGCATCAAGCCCCCGAGACACGTTATTATGGGCCACACCAAAGGGCTGCACCGGATCGCGTCCGGCCTGCACCTCAAGCAGCGCAGCGATATCAGCCGGCGAGCGTCCCATAGGCCCGTTCGTGGCCAGCGGATGCAGGTACATATCCCCCGTAGGTTCGTTCGGAATGCGGCCCCAGGTCGGGCGCAGACCATAGACATTGCACCACGCTGCCGGATTGCGCAGGCTGCCCATCATGTCCGATCCGTCTGCGATCGCCAGCATCCGCGTGGCCAGCGCTGCCGCTGCCCCACCCGAGGACCCACCCGCACTGCGCCCCGGATCATAGGGGTTCACCGTCGCCCCATGCACCGGGTTGAAGGTATGACTGCCCAGACCAAACTCGGGCACATTGGTCTTGCCGATGATCAACGCTCCGGCAGCGCGCATCCGGGCGACATACAGATCATCCGCCTGCGCCACCTGCCCCGCAAAAACCGGCGAGCCCATCGAGGTTTCCAGCCCCTGTGCATTGGCCAAGTCCTTGATCGCGACGGGTATCCCGTGCAGCCAGCCCATTCGCTTGGCGTTGTCCGCCTTTGCTGCCAGGGCAAGCGCCTGATCGGGGTCAATCGCGCTTACGATGGCATTCACCCGCGGGTTCCACGCCGTGATTTGGGCCAGTGTGGCTTGCATCAGCTCGACCGCGCTCAGCTCTTTGCGAGCCAGCATCCCCGACAGGCTTAACGCGTCATGTTCCAGTAAATCGCCCATTTGCCCTCCCACGCAAAACGGGCAGAGGTCGCCCCCTGCCCGCTCACGATTTAGCAAAATCCCTTTTGGATCAATCCCCAAGGGTGTGCGTTACTCTTCCGCGTTCGCCTCGGCGCGGGATTTACCCGACACTTGCATGGCCAGCGTGGCGGCCATCAGCCCGTCCAGATCGCCATCCAGAACGCCCGCGCTGTCCGAGGTTTCATAGCCCGTCCGCAGGTCCTTTACCATCTGGTAGGGCTGCAACACGTAGGACCGGATCTGGTTGCCCCAGCCCGCGTCGCCCTTGGATTCGTGGGCGGCGTTGATCGCCTCATTGCGGCGGTCCAGCTCCATCTGGTACAGGCGCGATTTCAGCGCTTTCATGGCGATGTCACGGTTCTGGTGCTGCGATTTTTCCGAGGAGGTCACCACGATCCCTGTCGGGATGTGGGTAATCCGTACGGCCGAATCCGTCGTGTTCACGTGCTGACCGCCCGCGCCCGAGGAACGATAGGTATCAATGCGAATGTCAGCAGGGTTTACTTCGATCTCGATATTGTCGTCCACCACCGGATAAACCCAAACCGAGCTAAACGAGGTATGCCGCCGCGCCGAGCTGTCATAGGGCGAGATCCGCACCAGACGGTGCACGCCGCTTTCGGATTTCAGCCAACCATAGGCGTTATGCCCGCTGATCTTGTAGGCGGCGGATTTGATCCCCGCCTCTTCGCCATAGCTGATGGATTGCAGCTCGACCTCGTAACCCTTCTTCTCAGCCCAACGGACATACATCCGCGCCAGCATCGAGGCCCAGTCGCAGCTTTCGGTGCCGCCCGCGCCCGAGTTGATTTCCAAGAACGTGTCCGAACTGTCAGCCTCGCCGTCCAGCAGCGCCTCCAGCTCTTTTTCGGCGGCCTTGACGGCCAGCGCCTTGATGGTTTCCTCGGCCTCGGCGACGACTTCTTCGTCTTCTTCCATTTCGCCCAGTTCGATCAGTTCGATATTGTCGTTGAGTTCGGTCTGGATGTCATTGTGACTGGCCACCGCATCCAGCAGCGACTGGCGTTCACGCATCAGTTTCTGCGCGCCTTCGGGATCGTCCCACAGGGTCGGATCCTCGACACGGGCATCGAATTCCTCAAGCCGGTATTGCACAGTTTCCCAGTTCATACGCTGACGCAACAGGGCCAGCGATTTCTCGATAGCTGCAACCGTGTTCTGAACTTCTGCGCGCATGGAAGGCCCCTGAATATCTTATTATCCGGCTTGGGTGATAGCCCAGCCCGAAGGCCGGGGCAAGCAGGCGCGCGCGTTAATACAGTCCGCCCGAAGACACGGACCCGAACGAAGCCTTGGGCCCCACAACCGCCGTTCCCCCGGTCGAGGTCGTGACCTCTTGCGAGTATTCCTGCACCTCGTCGATCAGCGGCAGGTTCGACCCCATGGCAAAACCGCCATCATAGGTGATGCCAAAGATCGGCTCTTCGCCTTCACGGAAATATTCTGCCACAACATGCGAGCCACTTTCGCCATCAAGCAGCCGCGCGCCGGTGAAACGGTCGATCTTGATAAAACGTCCGCCCTCGGGCACGCGGAACTTGCCGCCACCGTATTTCTGCGTGGCTTTCTTCATGAACTCCTGGAACACGGGGCCGCACATGGTTCCCCCGTAGGACCCTCGGCCCAGCGGGCGCGGCGTGTCCATACCCATGTAACACCCTGCCACGATATTGCTGGTGAAGCCGATAAACCAGACGTCCTTGGATTCGTTGGTGGTACCGGTTTTGCCCGCCGTGGGAACGCCCAGATTAACGATGCCCGCCGCGGTTCCGCGCTGCACCACACCTTGCATCATCGAGGTCAGCTGATAGGCGGTGATCGCATCCATCACGCGCTCGCGGTTGCTGACGATATTGGGCTTGGTGCCAGCGCTCAGGAACCCATCGAAACAGTTGGTGCAGGTGCGTTTGTCGTGGCGATAGATCGTCTGGCCATAGCGGTCCTGAACGCGGTCAACCAGCGTAGGCTCGACCCGCTCGCCGCCATTGGCGAACATCGCATAGGCCGCAACCATCTTGAACAGGGTGGTTTCCTCGGCGCCCAGCGAGTTGGCCAGGAATTCACCCATCGCGTTATAGACTCCGAAATCCTCGGCGTAATCGGCGATCACATCCATGCCGACCTCTTGGGCCAGACGGATTGTCATCAGGTTCCGCGACTGCTCGATCCCGGTGCGCAGCGGCGTGGGGCCGTAGAACTGGTTGGACGAGTTCTTGGGCCGCCACAGACCTTGAGGGGTATCAATCTCGATCGGGGCGTCGATCACAATGGTGGCCGGGCTATATCCGCTGTCCAGCGCCGAGGCATAGACGAAGGGTTTAAAGCTGGAGCCCGGCTGACGGTTCGCCTGCGTCGCGCGGTTAAACACCGAATGCTGATAGCTGAACCCGCCCTGCATGGCGATCACGCGGCCAGTGTTAACGTCCATGGCCATGAAACCGCCCTGGATCTCGGGCACCTGGCGCAGGGTCCAGCGGACGAAACTTCCGTCGCTTTCCTTGGTCAATGCTCGCACAAGAACCACGTCACCAACTTCAAGCAGATCACTGGCGCGCTTGGCCTTTTTACCAGTTTTTCCGTCTTCAAGTTGCTTGCCGGCCCAGGTCACGTCCTTGGCGACGATCCAGTGGCCATCGGCGTCTTCGGCGATCCCCTCGATGCCGATACGGGCGTCATTCTTGCCCAATTCCAGCACAACGGCGGGGTACCATTGACCGTCCAGCACGATGTCGCGCGGCACATCGGTGGCGTCCAGCGCGGCGCGCCATTTTTCCTCTGTGTCCAGCTGAGCGGCGTCGATCTTTACCTCGGTTCCGCGCCAAACACCGCGGCTGCGGTCGTATTTTTCCAGGCCGCGACGCAAGGCCGAGGCAGCATCCACCTGCATTTCGGGGTCGATCGTGGCACGCACGGACAAACCACCCGAGAAGAACTCGCCCTCGCCGAATTCCTCGGACAGCTGGCGGCGGATTTCATCAGTGAAATAGTCTCGCGGCGGAAGCGCAGTGCGGAAGCTTTCGAAATCACCGTTCTGCACCGAGCGCAGTGGCTTGGCCTTCTCAGCTTCATAGACCGCTTGGGTGATGTAGCCGTTTTCGGCCATTTCCTTCAGCACGAAATTGCGGCGCGCCAGCAGGCGCGATTTGTTCCGAACCGGATGATAGTCGGACGGCGCCTTGGGCATCGAGGCCAGCATTGCCGCCTCGTGCGGGGCCAATTCGCCCAGAGTCTTGTTGAAATAGGTCTGCGCCGCTGCGGTCACACCATACGAGTTCTGGCCCAGGAAAATCTCGTTCAGATACAACTCAAGAATCTGGTCCTTGCTCAGTGTTTCTTCAACACGGGTGGCCAGGATGATTTCCTTGATCTTGCGTTCAATCTTCTTTTCGCCACCCAGAAGGAAGTTCTTCATCACCTGTTGCGTGATCGTCGAGGCCCCGCGCAGGTTCTTGCCCCGCGACTTGGCCGCATCCACCGCCGCTGAAACGATGCCGCGCGCGTCATAGCCTTTGTGCGTATAGAAATTCTTGTCCTCGGCGCTGATGAATGCTTGCTTCACCAGGTCGGGGATTTCATCCGCAGGGGTGAACAGGCGCCGTTCCTTGGCGAATTCATCGATGATCTGACCTTCGCCCGAATAAATCCGGCTGATGGTGGGCGGTTTGTATTGGGCCAGGCTTTCGTGGCTGGGAAGGTCCTGACCATAGATCCAGAACACCGCACCAATGGACAAAGCCACAACGGTCAGCCCCAGCGTCGCCGCCGTAAAGATCGCTCCGAAAAAGGAAAGAATGAACCTCAGCACCCACCGCGCCCCTATGCTTGTTGGCGTCTCTATACTTCTCACATCGCATAGCGTCAAAACAAGAAGCGTTGATCAGCGCGCGAGAATCCGCTGTTTTCCTAGCGCCGGACCAGTTCGCGCAGGTTGGCATCGGCGTCCATCCACGCCCGAAGCGCATCCCGGATCGCCACCGAAGTATTCAGCCGCCAGTTCTTGTCCTGCAGGTTTTTCAGATCCCGTTCCGAGGACATGAAGCCGATCTCAAGCAGGATCGAAGGGATGTCGGCAGATTTCAGCACCGAGAATGACGCATAACGGATGGGCTTGTTGTTCACCGGCGTACGCGCGGCACGCAGGCCCTGCACCAGGCTTTGGGCCAGTTGCTCTGAACGCGGTTTCGTTTCCTGGCGGGCCAGGTCCATCAGGATGCCAGCCACCACGTCGTCCTGACCAGACAGATCGACGCCGGAAAGGATATCATCGCGATCATGACGTTCGGCCAATTGCTGGCTGGCCTCGTCGCTGGCACTGTCGCGCAGCAGATGCACCGTGGCGCCATGCGCATTGCCCTCGGACAGCGCGTCAGCGTGCAGCGAGATGAATACATGCGCCCCGGCTTCGTGCGCAATCGCGATGCGCCGTTCAAGCGAGACAAAGCTGTCATCCTCGCGCGTCAGCACCACATCGAAGCGGCCTGAACGGACCAGTACCTCTTTCAATTCCTTGGCAAATTTCAGGATCAGGTGTTTTTCCTTCAACCCGTCACGTTCGGCACCCGGATCAATCCCCCCATGGCCGGGATCCAGCACCACCACCAGCGGACCGTCCCCGCGTTTTTGCGCTTTGGCCACCTCGGCGGGGGGGGGCAGATCCCAGCGCGGATCATAGGGCGCGCCCGAACGTGCGGCAAAATCCTGCGCTGACGTTTCGGACAGGGACACGCTTAGCCGGGCCTTGCTTGTGGCCGGATCGATCTGCATCTCAATAGCATCGGGCAACAGGGGCTCGGCAAGGTCAATTACCATCCGCGACCAGCCGGGCCGGAAAGCTCCGAACCGCACATCCGAGGCGCGATTGGCATTCAACAGTACCTCTGAGGACACGTTGGTCCAGTCGATCTCGCGGAAATCCATGACAAGCCGACGTGGCTGATCCAGCGTGTAGACGCGATAGGGCACGCCTTGTGTCAACGCCAGCTCCACCGAAAGCCCTCCGCCCCAGGTGTCGCGGATTTGCGAATATCCCACGTCCACACGAGCAAGCCCGCTCAGCTCTTGTGCTTGCAGGCGGGCTGGCATCACCGCCAGCAAAACCATAACTACCCAAATAATACTGCGCATCCGCTCTTTCCGGCGTGTGGCTGCCTCGTTGAGGGCACGATACGGCAAGGGCGCGGCGCTGCCCAGCCCCCTGCCGCATCATTGCGCGAAAATCAGCCCCGAGTAGCCATGTAGCGGGTCAGCCGCTCCAGCCCTTCAATGATATCTTCGGTCTGCCGGGCATAGGAAAAGCGCAAGGTTCCGCCCCCGCGCACCGGATCGAAATCCAGACCCGGCGTAACGGCAACGCCCGCGTGTTCCAGAATTTCGGCGGCCAGGGTGCGGCTGTCCTCAGTCAGATGGCTGACGTCGGCATAGACATAAAAGGCCCCATCGGGTGGTGCGATCCTGTCGAACCCGGCCTTGGGCAGCCCCTCCATCATCAGTTGGCGGTTCTTGGCATAGATGGCGACATTCCGGTCCAGCTCTTCGGTGCAGTCCATCGCATGCAAGGCGGCGACCTGGCTGGCATGCGGCGGGCAGATAAACATGTTCTGAGCGATCCGTTCAACCAGTCGCACATGGTCTTGCGGAACCACCATCCAGCCGACACGCCAGCCGGTCATGCTGAAATATTTCGAGAACGAGTTGATCACATAGCATTCGTCCGTGATCTCCAGCGCGGTTACGGCTTTCTGGTCATACTCGATTCCATGATAAATCTCGTCGCTGATCAGGATGGTGTCACTGTCAGCGCAGGCTTTGACGATTGCCTCCATTGCGGGACGATCCAGCATCGTACCCGACGGATTACCGGGCGAGGCAACCATCAACCCATCAAGGTTCAGATCAGCAAAATCAGCGGGCACGGGCTGCAGCCGGTTGGCCGAGCTGGCCTGCAGGGCCACCGGCTCCAGGTCTAAAGCGCGCAGAATCTGCCTGTAAGACGGGTACCCCGGCTCGCCCACTCCTACGCGGGCGCCGCGATCGAACAGGGCCGTAAAGGCCAGGATGAACGCCCCGGACGATCCCGGCGTGACCACCACGCGGTTCCAGTCCAGATCGACGCCATACCATTCGCCATACAGACGGGCGATGCGTTTTCGCAAAGCAGGCAGTCCAAGGGCCACGGTGTAGCCCAGCGAATCCGAGTTCATGGCATCACTCAGCGCCTTGCGCGCACCGGCGGGGGCCGGTGTGCTGGGCTGACCGACTTCCATGTGAATGATGTTGCGCCCTGCCTCTTCAGCGGCGCGCGCGGCCTCCATCACGTCCATCACAATAAAGGGATCAACCTCGCCACGTCTTGAGTTTCGCATCTGTTCATTCCTAAGGTGCCGAAAGAGACGCCAATTCACAGCGAAACAGGACCGCCGTCAATGCACCTCATGGGCCGATTGGCCACAATTACCCTGCTCTGCCTTGTGCTGGCCGTCCCCGCCCGCGCAGCTACGTTGTTGCGGGACGCGGATATTGAACATTCGCTGAGTCAACTGGCCCGTCCGATCTTGGCGGCGGCAGGATTATCTCCTTCTTCGGTCAAGATCGTGGTGATCAAGGACAGCAGCTATAATGCCTTTATCGTCGACCGGCGGCATATCTTCATTCATTCGGGCCTGCTGCTGAAAATGAAAAGTGCCGCGCAGCTGCAATCGGTGCTGGCGCACGAGGCGGCCCATATTGCAAACGGTCATATCACCCGGCGCCAGCAGAACGCCCGTGCAGCGAACACGATCGCAGGGCTTGGCATGGCGCTTGCAGCTGCGACCGCCGCAACCACCGGCAATGCGGACGCTGCATCAGGCATTGGCGCGGGGATCAGCGCGACAGCACAGCGTTTGTTCCTATCCCATACCCGCGCCGAGGAAGCTGCCTCGGACCTTTCAGCCTTGCGCTACATGATCTCGGCCGGCGTGAACCCCCAGGCCTATCTGGAGGTGCTTGACATCTTTCGAGGTCAGGAAATGCTGTCGGCATCGCATCAGGATCCCTATGCACGCTCGCACCCTTTGACCCGCGACCGGATCCGCGCTTTCAAGGCGCAGGTCACCGCACTGAACGGAACACCCAAACCCGATCCCAAGGCGGACTATTGGTTTCAGCGCGCGCAAGGAAAGCTGTCGGCGTTTCTGCGCGCCTCCAGCTGGACGCTGCGCCGTGCGCCCAAAAGCGCCACCAAAGACATTCGCCTGATGCGCGAGGCCGTCGCCCATCACCGCAAACCCGACAGCGCGAAAGCCATCGCAACCATCGACCGTCTGGTGGCCATGCGACCCAAGGATGCCTTCGCGCATGACCTGCGCGGGCAAATCCTGCTGGAATCGCGCAAAACCAGTGCTGCCGTTGCAGCCTATAAGACAGCCGCCAACCTGGCCCCCAAGAACGCGCTGATCCTGGGCGGGTATGGGCGCGCGCTGCTGGTTTCGGGCCAACACAAATCCGCGCGCCAGGTGCTGGAAAAAGCCCGCGCGCGTGACGCCACTAACCCCAGCCTGCTGCGTGATCTGGCGATGGCCTATGCGCAGCTTGGACAAACCGGCATGGCCTCGGTCGTCACGGCCGAACGCTATGCTTTGATCGGTCGCCCCAAGGATGCGCTGATCCATGCCAAACGAGCCGAGGGGCTGCTGCCTCGTGGTTCTGCCTCTTGGCTTCGGGCGCAGGATGTGATTTCTGCCTCGAAAGCCGCTGTAAACAAAAGGAATTGATATGAAACGTCTTCTTGCCTCTGCGGCACTGCTGATCGCAGGTGTGGCCGCCCCTGCCCAGGCCTCTGACCTGACCCAGATGAGCGATGCCGAACGCTCGGCGTTTCGTGCCGAAGTACGCGCCTATCTGATGGACAATCCCGAGGTGATCCTGGAAGCCTACCAGGTTTACGAACAGCGCCAGGCCGCCGCCCAGGCCGCGATCGAGCAGCAGATGGTCGCCGCCTATGCAGGCAAGATCTTTGACGATCCGAATTCGTGGGTCGGTGGCAATCCGAATGGCGACATCGTTCTGGTCGAGTTTTCGGACTATCGCTGTGGCTATTGCCGCAAAGCCCACCCCGAGGTCCAGCAGCTGCTCGAAGCCGATGGCAACATCAAGCTGATCATCAAGGAATTCCCCATTCTGGGCGATCAATCAGTGCTGGCCTCGCGCTTTGCCATCGCCTCGCGGATCGTTGGCGGCGACGAAGCCTATGAGAAGATGCACAACGCCATGATGGAAACCAAAGCCGCCGTCAGCGAAAAAACCCTGACCCGTCTGGCGAACAAACTGGGGCTGGATGGCGACGCGATCCGGGGCAAGATCAACGACCCGCTGGTGGATCAGATCATCAGTGAAAACCATCAGCTGGCCCAGGCACTGCAAATTTCGGGCACGCCGACATTCGTGCTGGGGACTGACCTGCTGCGCGGCTATGTCCCGCTGGCGGATATGATGGAGCTGGTAGAGGCCGCCCGCGAGGACAGCTGAGACTCAGACGTCTTCGTCCATGACCTCGACCGCGCCGTCCTCGATCTGGGCGGCGCGTTTTTCGACCTCTTCCACGATGTGATCGACCATCTGGTCGTTGGACATTTTATGGCTGGCCTTGCCGGCCAGATAGACCATGCCAGACCCTGCCCCACCTCCGGTAAATCCGACGTCTGTCATCAGCGCTTCGCCGGGGCCGTTGACCACGCAGCCGATGATCGACAGGCTCATGGGGGTTTTGATGTGTTCCAGCCGCTGCTCCAGCGTTTCCACGGTCTTGATCACGTCAAAGCCCTGGCGCGCACATGACGGGCAGGAAATGATATTTACACCGCGGTGGCGCAGACCCAGCGATTTCAGGATCTCATAGCCGACCTTTACCTCTTCGACCGGATCGGCGGACAGGCTGACGCGGATCGTGTCACCAATGCCCATCCACAGCAGGTTCCCCAACCCGATCGAGGATTTGATCGTGCCGGACATCAGCCCGCCTGCCTCGGTGATGCCCAGATGGATCGGGGCATCGGTCAACTCGGCCAGTTGCTGATAGGCGGCGGTGGCCATGAAGACATCGCTGGCCTTCACGCTGATCTTGAACTCGTGGAAATCGTGGTCCTGCAGGATCTTGATGTGATCCATGCCGCTTTCGACCATCGCGTCGGGCGTCGGCTCGCCGTATTTGTCCAGCAGGTGCTTTTCCAAAGATCCGGCGTTCACGCCAATCCGGATCGAGCAATCATGATCGCGTGCGGCCTGGATGACCTCTTTCACCCGATCCTCGGAACCGATATTGCCCGGATTGATCCGCAGACAGGCAGCGCCAGCCTCGGCGGCTTCGATCCCGCGTTTATAGTGGAAATGGATGTCAGCGACGATGGGCACCGGGCTTTCGCGCACGATCTCTTTCAGCGCCTTCGAGCTTTCCTGATCAGGCACCGAAATCCGAACGATGTCAGCCCCGGCGTCTGCGGCGCGGATCACCTGATCCAGTGTGCCTTTTACATCCGTCGTCAGCGTGTTGGTCATGGTCTGAACCGAGATCGGCGCATCCCCCCCAACAGGCACAGAGCCTACGTGGATCTTGCGGCTTTGGCGGCGATAGATATTGCGCCACGGGCGAACATGGTTCAGCGACATGAGGTCGTCCTTGCATCCAGAAGATCAGCTTAGAGGCTACTTAGCGCCCCCGCCTGCGCGCTTCAATGGGCTGCGGTCAGTTGTCGGGCTGTTGGCTCAGTTCGGCCACGGTGCGGGCCAGTTCCTGATGCTGTTCCAACGTGGCCACGGCATAGGCTGTGGTCAGATTGTCTTGTGACAGGGACAGGTCCTTGGTCACGGTGCCCTTAGAACCTGCAGGGCCGTAATGCTGGCCATTCACCGCGAAATAGATCGCGCTGGATTCGCCCACGCGCAGCACGGGCGGTTGTTCGGTCTGAGGCACAACCCAGCGATCGCCGGCCTCCATGATGCCTTCGTAGATCACGCTGCCATCAGCGGCGCGGACACGAACCCATGCGGGGCGCACGGCAACCATGGCCACCTGAGGCGCGGCATCGGCAACCACTTGCGGGGTGGCCGCAGGTTCGGGC
Organism: Thalassovita sp.; assembly: GCF_965218685.1. Lineage (GTDB taxonomy): Bacteria > Pseudomonadota > Alphaproteobacteria > Rhodobacterales > Rhodobacteraceae > Thalassobius. The sequence goes on from NZ_OZ244657.1 coordinate 2,642,947, forward strand.
ACCGGGGCCACATCCAAGGGGTCGGCCTCGGTCTCGGCCGTGCGGAAGCTGCCCACCATGTTTGGATCAAGCGTCGAGATCGGCGCATCACGCGCCACCATCACCGGCACATCCAGCGCTTGCGGGCGATACAGACGATCCAGGGCATCCGCGCGCGGGGCGGTCAGGCCAGAGTCGGCCATCTGCGGGGCAGTGCCCACATCCAGCGGATCCAGATCGGCCAGAACGTCAGGTGTGTTCTCAACGGGCGCCAAGCGCACGCGCTGCACCTCGTTCAGCACGGAATACCCGCCAAACCCGATCGAGCCGATCAGCAGCAGCAGAACCAGCGCCGAGCCAATGGCCCCGGGTTCGATATTCGCGAAAAACGAGTCACGGCTGGGTGCGAACGAGCTTCCGGCAAACAGGTCGGTGTCACTATGGACGGGCATTTTGGGCGCGTTGTTTTTGCGGATCGAGGACGCCTCGGCCGACATGCCATGCGCGGTAGCAAACCCGCTTTCCCGGCAAAAATTTTCGAAGGCCTGATCGGGATCCATATTCAGATAGCGCGCATAGGACCGCACATAGCCGGCGATGAAGCCGGGCGTATCAAAGGCTGAAGGATCGGAATTTTCAATGGCAGCGATGTAAGACGCTTTGATGCGGAGTTCTCGTTGCACATCCAGCAAGGATTTGCCCATGGTGGCCCGCTCGCCACGCATCATGTCGCCTAGGCGAGTCTCGAAACTGTCGAACCCTTTGGGTTCAACTTTATCTTCCTCGTCGATACGCGGTGTCTTGCGCCTGATCATCCCCATCTGCCCCTTAAGCAATTCGCTTTTCCGAACCTGCCGATTCGAGACGCGACCTTTATTTTCTTCACTCTAGCACAACTCAAGCGAAAAAGCATTTTGGGCAAGGTCAGGCAGATAATTCGGCGCGATTTAGCTCACAGCGCGCCCAAAGCTCATCCAGCGCGTGCACCAATGCGTCCATCTCTTGCGGTCCGTGTACAGGCGACGGAGTAAAGCGCAGGCGCTCGGTGCCGCGGGGCACAGTGGGAAAATTGATGGGTTGCACGTAGATGCCGAACCGTTCAAGCAGCATATCGCTCAGTTGCTTGGTATGGACCGGGTCGCCAACGATCACCGGAACAATATGGCTGCCGTGATCGATGATTGGCAGGCCTAGCCCCTTGAGGCGCAGTTTCAGCGCGGCGGCCTGTTGTTGATGACGCTCGCGCAGGGCGCTGTCGGTCTTCAGATGGCGCACACTGGCAGCCGCCCCGGCCGCTACGGCAGGCGGCAATGACGTGGTGAAGATAAAGCCCGGCGCGTAAGACCTGATCGCATCGCACATCTTTGCCGAGGCCGCGATATAGCCGCCCATCACCCCATAGGCCTTGGCCAGCGTACCGTTGATGATATCCAGCCGGTGCATCAGCCGGTCACGTTCCGCCACACCGGCCCCGCGGGGGCCGTACATCCCCACCGCGTGCACCTCGTCAATATAGGTCAGCGCGCCGAATTCGTCGGCCAGATCGCAGATCGCCTCGATCGGGCCGAAATCGCCATCCATGGAATAGACCGATTCAAATGCGATCAGTTTGGGGGCTGCGGGATCGTCCGCCTCCAGCAGCTCTCGCAGATGGGCCACGTCATTATGTTTGAAAATCCGCTTCGCGCCACCGTTGCGTCGCACACCTTCAATCATCGAGGCGTGGTTCAACTCGTCGCTATAGATGATCAGGCCGGGGAACAGCTTGGGCAACGTGCTCAGCGTCGCGTCATTGGCGATATAGGCGCTGGTGAACAACAAGGCCGATTCCTTGCCGTGCAGGTCGGCCAGCTCGGCCTCAAGCTGTTTGTGATAAACTGTGGTGCCCGAGATATTCCGCGTCCCGCCCGAGCCGGCGCCCGTCGCATCAAGCGCCTCGTGCATGGCGGCCAGAACCACTGGATGCTGCCCCATGCCCAGATAGTCGTTGCCACACCATACGGTGACGTCTTGGCTGGTTCCGTCCTCGCGTCGCCAGACAGCATGGGGGAAATTGCCGTTCTGGCGCTCGATATCGATGAAGGTGCGATAACGCCCCTCCTCGTGCAGGCGGCTCAAAGCGGTGTCCAGCTGGGCAGAATAATCGGCGCGCGTCATGATGTGTCCTCCGGTTCGCTGCCGAGGGTGTACGCGCAGCCCGGTTCGTTGACCTTGATTTCCATCAAGTTCCCCGCTGGACAGTGACGCGCCCGGTGCTACCCTAGCTGCGGTGAACGAAAAGGAGCGACCATGACCCTGGACCCTGTCCTGTCCCGCATTGATGCCGATCTGCCCCAAGCCCTGGACCGCTTGATTGAACTGTTGCGCATCCCCTCGATCTCGACCGATCCGGCTTATGACGATAAATGCCAAAGCGCCGCCGACTGGCTGGTGGATGACCTGCAAAGCATTGGCGTGGCAGCAGAAAAGCGGCAGACACCGGGCCATCCGATGGTTGTGGGACACGTAGAGGGCGACGGGCCGCATATCCTGTTTTACGGTCACTATGACGTACAGCCCGTGGACCCGCTGGAGCTGTGGAATCGCGACCCGTTTGATCCGGCCATCGAGGAAGAAAACGGCAAACAGGTGATCCGCGGACGGGGGGCCTCGGACGACAAGGGGCAGCTGATGACTTTTGTCGAAGCCTGTCGCGCCTGGAAAGAAGTTCACGGTGCCCTGCCCTGCAAGATCACCTTCTTTTTCGAAGGCGAAGAAGAAAGCGGCTCGCCATCGCTGATCCCGTTCATGCAGGAAAACGCGGACGAGCTGAAATCGGACATCGCGCTGATCTGCGATACGGGGCTGTATGGCGACAGCACCCCTGCGATCGTCACCATGCTGCGCGGCCTTCTGGGCGAAGATTTCACCATCACCGGACCGGATCGGGATCTGCATTCGGGGATGTATGGTGGCATTGCGATGAACCCCATCCGCGTCCTGAACAAGATCCTGGCCGAGCTGCATGATGACACCGGCCGCGTCACGCTGGACGGGTTCTATGACGATGTGCCCGAACTACCCCAAGAGGTCATGTCCCAGTGGCAGGGCCTGGCCTTTGACCACACGAGTTTCCTGGGTGAAGTCGGCCTGAAACACCCTGCAGGCGAGCAGGATCGCACGCCGCTGGAAATGATCTGGTCGCGTCCCACATGCGATGTGAACGGCATCTGGGGCGGCTACACGGGCGCGGGCTTTAAGACCGTGCTGCCCAGTCAGGCCAGCGCCAAGGTCAGCTTTCGCCTGGTTGGTCAGCAAGACCCCGACAAAGTGCGCAAGGCCTTCCGCGCTCATCTGGAAAGCCGCCTGCCCGAAGGTTTCACAGTCGAATACCGCACCGACAAAGGGGCCCCGGCCTCGCAGATGTCGATCGAAAACCCGATGTTCGACAAGGCCCGGCTGGCGCTGTCGGATGAATGGCCTAACCCTGCGGCCTATGTGGGCTGTGGCGGCTCGATCCCCATCGCGGGCTATTTCAAGGACATTTTGGGAACCGATGCGATGCTTATCGGGTTTGGCAAGGATGACGACCAGATCCACAGCCCCAACGAGAAATACGATCTAAGCAGTTTTCATATGGGTATCCGCAGCTGGGCTCGCGTGCTGGAAGCCTTGACGCGCGGGTAATGGCTTTGCGCCAGCGTCGAATACGAGCAAAGGAAAAAGCATGGCTGAACTACATGTAAACGGGCTGAATGTGGCCTACGACATCAGCGGAGACGGCCCTCCGGTGTTGATGTTGCACGGCTTTCCGCAAACCCGTGCCATGTGGGACCCGATCGTGCCAAGCCTGGAGCAGCGCTTTACTGTCGTAAGGGCCGATCTGCGGGGCTATGGCGCGACGGACAAACCGGCAGAGGTATCCGAGTATTCGTTTCGGGCCATGGCCGCCGATCAGGTGGCGCTGATGCAGGAACTTGGCTTTCCGCAATTCCATGCGGTTGGACATGACCGAGGAGCGCGGACTGTACACCGGATGGCCCTGGATCATCCTCAGGCCGTTCTCTCGATCTGCCTGATGGACATCGTGCCGACCCATCTGTTGCTGGATCAGCTGACGCAGCAGGTGGCGCGCGCGTATTACCACTGGTTCTTTCTGTCCCAGCCCGCCCCCTTTCCGGAACGGATGATCCAGGCCGACCCCGACCACTATTTCGAAAGCTGCCTGTTGGGATGGGGTGCCTCTCAGATCCGTGATTTCGACCCGCGCCTTCTGGAGCAATACCGCACCGCTTGGCGTGATCCTGAAACGATCCGCGGCATGTGTAACGATTACCGCGCCGCGCTGGATGTCGATTTCGATCTGGATGCGCAGGATCTTGACCGGCAGATCACCTGCCCTGCGCTTATCCTGTACGGAGCCGATGGGGCCATGGCGCGCGCCTTTGATATTCCGGGAACCTGGCGCGCACGTTGCACAGACATGCGCGCAGCGGGCATACCGGGCGGTCATTTCTTTCCGGACACCGCGCCGAAAGAAACCTCTAAAGCGATTTTAGAATTCCTGTCAGAGACTTAGAGAACGCCCTTAAACCTATCCGGCAGGCGGAACTGCAGCGCATAGTCGGGTCTGTTGAACTGATAAAACCCTGTCTCGCCACGCGGGCCAAAGCTGCGGTGCATTTTCTTGCGATAGGGGCGCATGTCAAAGCCCGGCACCATTTCCATCTGGGCAAAGTCGTCAAACAACGCGCGATCCTCGCCGCGAGCGTCAGGAAACCAATGGCGGCCGATGGAAATCTCCTGAACCGAGCCGCCAATGTCCTGAGTGATCTGGTTTCGACGGTTCATCGCGCCGACATATTCTCCGAAATCGCAGAACTTCAGATGCAGCAGGAACAGGCTGTCAGGCGTGAACAGCTTGTCAAACTGGGTGAAATGACCGCCCCGCGCGATCTTGGTACCAACAGAAACCACACAGGGTTTCGAGTAATGCGGCGCCAGCCGGACATGCATCCTTGGCCCCAGCAGATGATCTGTAACCGGTTGATCCTCAACGTCTATTCTGTGGATCAGCTCAAGACCCAAGGGGGTCAAAACCCGACCTTTGCGCGCGTCATTCAGGAATTCCAGCAAGGTGCGCCCGTCCTCGGGGTCGATCACCACCAGTTCATCGACATCCCCGACGATCACATGGTCATAATAACTGCGCAGCCCCATCACCATGTTGTTCAGCAGCCGCCAGCGTTTCATGTCGAAATTTTTATGCGGGTCACCGGGGATACCGATGATGTTGCAGCCCTCGGCCAACCTGGCGACGTCCTCGCCCCGACCATGGTTAATGATGTACAGATTCTCACGACCGAAAATGCGACCGTAGTGGCGCAACCAAATATCGAGAAAGAACAGGTCGTCACGCACCATGGTGACAACCGCTACGGTGGACTGCATCTTTAGTTTGGCCTCTGCTCAACTGCCTTTTGGCAAGCCTAACCTTTTTGCTGTTATAAGAGAATCGAATTTTGACCGAATGGATTGCCTCTCGTGCTTCTTGCCTCGCTTGTGCCTGCTGATTTTGCCCGGACGGGGCTGCATTTTGCGCCAAGCGGCGTGAATCCCACTCGCTTTCAGGTGATCGGAGAGCGCAGCAGTGGCACCAACCATGTCAAACGCCTGCTGGGGCGCAACACGCCGCTAATCCCCGTTGAACTGCTGGGTTGGAAACACGGTGGCATACAGGCGCAGGCAGTGCCGCGCGATATGGTGGTGGTACTAAGCCTGCGCAATGCGGTGGATTGGGCGCTGTCAATGTACGCCAAGCCGTGGCACACGCCTCCGACCATGCAACAACTTGAATTCGCTGACTTTTTGCGCACCCCTTGGGAAACGATTCTTGACCATCCCAAGTATTTCGAAGGCGCGGGCCCCCTGATGGTCGGCCAGCCCCTGCAACAAGATCGGGACCCGATGGGCCGTCCCTACCCCAACCTGTTTGCGCTGCGGGTGGGCAAGCTGGCTGCGCATCTAAGCTGGCTGAACCGGGGCTGCAGCGTGGTGGTCGTGCGTCACGAAAGCGTTCTGGCCGATCAGGAAGGATTCGTTCAGAAATTCCGCAGCCAGATGGGCCTGCCCCCGCTGGACGCGCCCTTGCGGCCCGTGGTGAAACGTCTTGGCTCTCGGTTCGTGGCGGCCGTCAGCGGCCGGCCTGATGCCCCCAAGGAAATCACGGACGGCGACCGCGCCTTTTTGCGCGCGCAACTGGACCTGCCTTTGGAAAAAGCGCTGGGATACGACTACTGACGCAAAGTGCGCAGGCCCTTCAGAGCGGCCAGCAGCCACGGCAGCCCGTGAAACAGCAGATCGAACATATCAAGCGGGCGCACCAGATCGCCGGCGACCAGCATCTTCAGCTTTTCCCAGATGTGCGGTTCAGGAACAAACGGAGCCAGGCCCAGCGTCGCACAAACCAACAGAACAGTTGCCCATGAAATCGAGTCGAGCCAGCGCATGATCATATCCATTCAAGAAAGGGGGGAAAGTGGCGCGGTTGACGGGGCTCGAACCCGCGACCCCCGGCGTGACAGGCCGGTACTCTAACCAACTGAGCTACAACCGCGCTTTTCCTCTCGAGTCATTCGCCTGTGGATCGGACAGTGGTGGCGCGGTTGACGGGGCTCGAACCCGCGACCCCCGGCGTGACAGGCCGGTACTCTAACCAACTGAGCTACAACCGCTCACTGTCCGCTCAGGCGACCCGAGCGTGAGAGGCTGTTTATGCGCAACCCTGTCGGGCGTCAAGCGGATGATGATGGAAAAAGTGCAAATATTTTCGCAAAATTCAGATCACTCAAAGCCGCCTGTTTTTACCCCCGGTGCCAAGCCTGGGCGCCAGTCGAAACCGACACCCCGGCCACCTGAAAACGCCCAATTCCTGTGCAGCGCGAAGGTCCGTGTTACAATTTCCAGCATAAATTCACCCAAACGCCTGTTTTAAAGGCGATGTGGCGCTTAGGATGTTAGCGAGAACACAGCGAAAGGCAGGGCCAGGGACGGCACCGCAACGTTATGGAACAAAAAGAAAAATGGTGGGTGATGAGAGACTCGAACTCCCGACATCTTCGGTGTAAACGAAGCGCTCTACCAACTGAGCTAATCACCCGTGGCGCCTCTGTTACCGAAAGCTTTTGCGAGGCGCAAGAGGTCTGATGACGGAATTTTCCGCAATTGTGTTCACTGATCTGGATGGCACGCTTCTGGATCACCACAGCTATGACTATACACCGGCCCTGCCCGCGCTGAACGCCCTGGCGCAGCGCGGAATTCCGGTGATACTAGCCAGCTCGAAAACTGCGGCCGAGATTGCTCCGCTGCGCAAGGAATTAAACCTGTCGGCCCACCCCGCGATTGTCGAAAACGGCGCCGGGCTGCTGCCTGCGGGGGCCAGCTCTGCCGGGGATAACAGCGCTTATCTGGACCTGCGCGCCGCGCTGGATCAGGTTCCAAGTGCGCTGCGCGGGCTTTACATCGGGTTTGGCGACATGACCGCCCGGGACGTTGCCGATCACACCGGCCTGCCCCTGCCCCAGGCTGAACTGGCAAAGACCCGAAACTATTCCGAGCCCGGCATCTGGACCGGCACGCCCGAACAGCAGACCGAATTTCAGAACGCGCTAACCGCGCTTGGTGTCAGCTGCAGGTTCGGAGGCCGCTATCTGACCCTTAGCTTCGGACGCACCAAGGCCGACCAGATGGAGGCGATCCGTGCTATGTACGGCGCCACAACCATGATCGCCCTTGGCGATGCGCCCAATGATGTTGAGATGCTTGAGGCCGCTGACCACCCGATCCTGATCACCAATGCACAGGCCAAGCCCCTGACCGTCCCCGGGACGCTTGCGCCGCGCCTGACCCGAAGCACTCTGCCCGGTCCCTCCGGCTGGAACGAAACCATCAGCGCCCTTCTGGCTGCGCTGCCCAACGACCCAAAAGGAGCCTGACACGTGGCTGACTTTCACCAGAACGGCAATATCGCCACCCTTCATAACCTGCGCGCCAATGACAGCGCCGCCCTGACCCGCGAACTGGAAAACTTCGCGGCCACGCGCAAGATCTCGTTGATCCTGCCCTCGTTGTTTTCCGAGCTTGAAGGCGACGCTTTGCCCAAGATCCTGGATCAGCTGGCTCAGGTTCCTTACCTGCACCGCATTATCATCGGTCTGGACCGCGCTGACAAAGATCAGTTCCGCTATGCCAAGGAGTTTTTCTCGAGACTGCCGCAGAACCATATCGTGATCTGGAACGACAGCCCGCGGATGAAAGCAATAGATGACCGGCTGGCAGAGCTTGGGCTTGGCCCATGCGAGCCCGGAAAGGGCAAGAACGTGTGGTCCTGCCTGGGGTATCTGATGGCCTGTCAGGACAGCTCGGTCGTGGCGATCCATGACTGTGATATCGTCACCTATGACAAGGACATGCTGGCCCGGCTGGTCTATCCCGTTGCCAACCCCAACTTTCCCTACCAGGTTTCCAAAGGGTTCTATGCCCGCGTGGGCGCTGGCAAGATCAACGGGCGCGTCAGCCGTATGCTGGTCTCGCCCAGTTTGATCGCGCTGAAACGGGTGATCGGCGATCGCGATTATATCGATTTCCTGCGATCCTTCCGCTATCCGCTGTCGGGCGAGTTTGCCATGCGCACCTCGATCCTGCCGGATCTGCGGATGCCATCGGATTGGGGACTTGAGATTGGCCTTCTATCCGAAGCATGGCGCAACCTGGCGCGCAAATCGGTCTGCCAGGTCGAAATCGCGGACCATTACGACCACAAGCACCAGGACCTAAGCCCCGACGACCAGACCACCGGGCTGAGCCGCATGTCTATCGACATCTGCAAGTCCATGTTCCGCAAGCTGGCCACCGACGGCACCGTGTTCACCGAGGAAACCTTCCGCACGCTCAAGGCCACCTATTACCGCACCGCGCTTGACCTGCTGGAAGATTACTATCACGACGCCCAGATGAACGGGCTGAACGTGGACCGTCACGCAGAAGAGCGCAGCGTGGAAATGTTCGCTGAAAACATCGTCGAGGCAGGCCGCGTGTATCTGGAAAACCCGGCCGAGACGCCCTTTATCCCCACCTGGGCGCGGGTCAATGCGGCCGATCCCGATTTGATGCGCGATCGCAAGCTGGCCGCCGAAGCAGACTTTGCCGAGTTCACCTAAGGGGCGACACGCCCCCTAGATTCTGTTTGAAATCCAACGGCTTTGGTACGGTGCGAAGGTAATTTCGCTGCCAGCCGGGTCGATATGCTCGCCGCTCAGCAGATCCACCCATTCCTCGCCATCGATCAGGTTGATCGACTGAGGCGTGATAGTCAGCGCGTCATCGCTGACATTGTGTAGCGCAAAAACCGACTGGTCCCGTTCCAGGCTTTGACGCCAAAGGCCAAACAGGCGGTTATCAATCTGCAAGGTGAACTGAGTGGCATTGGGGTGAAACGCAGGTTGTTTGCGCCGCACCGACATGCGCCGAAGCAGCTCGTTCATCACGCGGGACTGAACGGTTTCCGGATCGGACAGACGCGTGTTCAGCTCGCCATAGTCCCAGCGGTGACGGTTGATCGCGCGGTTGTGGCCTGACTTCTCTACCCCTTCGTGGTCATTCGGCGTGCCCAATAGCGCATGGATATAGAAAGCCGGAATGCCCTCCAGCGCCATGATCAGGGTCTGACTGGTCATGAAACGGTCGAATTGCCAATGATCGGGCCCGTCGAAAGTGCCCTTCATGGCCTCGTACCAGGTGATGTTCAGCTCATACGGGGCCTCGCCCCCACCCGGAAGCGCGCGCATGCTGACCTCGCCGCCGAAATCGCGGACCATCCCGATGACCTGATCCACCTCGGCACTGGTCAGCAGCCCCTCGGCGGGGCGCATGCCGATCCCGTCATGGCTGGCGGTGAAGTTCAGGTAGGCACAGCCCATCTGCGCCGGCGGCATCGAGCCCTGCCAGCGGTTCAGATACCGGGCCGTCCCCGCCATCATCGCGTGCAAGACCAAGGGTGGCAGCGAGAAATTATAAACCGCGTGCGCCTCGTTCCGGTTGCCGAAATAGGACAGGTTTTCGGCCTTGGGCACGTTGGTTTCGGTCAGCAGGATCACCGGCTCCAGCGCATAGTCGGCCAGCAAGCGCATCAAGCGTACGATCGCGTGGGTTTGTGGCAGGTGGATCGAGCTTGTGCCGATTTCCTTCCACAAGAAGGCCACCGCATCCAGGCGAATGATCCGTACACCCATGTCGATATGCAGACGCATCACACGCAAGAATTCCAGCAGTACCTCGGGGTTGCGGAAATCCAGATCGACCTGATCATGGCTGAACGTACACCAAACATGACGCGGGCCGTTCACCGTTTCCACCTCGCGCAACAAGGGATGCGTGCGGGGCCGAACGACGCTGCTCAGATCATCCGAAGGGTCAGCCTCGAAAAAGAATTTATGATAAGGTTCATGGCCTTGCAGGTAAGCGTTAAACCACATGGACTGGCTGGAGACATGGTTCAGCACAAGGTCCGACATCAACTTGAACTCGGATCCGATGCGGCTGATATCGGCCCAGTCGCCCAGCACCGGGTTCACCGCGCGATAGTCCGTCACGGCAAAGCCGTCGTCCGAGGTATAGGGAAAGAACGGCAGGATATGTACGCCGTCAATCACGCCCTTCAGGTGCCGTTCCAGAAAATCATGCAGCAGGTCCAGCGGTTTGTGCTGCCCATCCACGATCGAATTGCCATAGGTGATCAGCAGGGAATCGCGCTCGGACCACTGATTGTTACCCGGAACGCGTCCACGTTTGCGGCGATGGCTGCCCTCGGGCCAAAATGCCTCGATCACCTGGCTGGACAGGATCGCACTGTCCAAATCGGGATAGACTTGCTCGAGCAGGGCGGCAAGTTTGAGGCTGAAGGATTGATTTAAAGGGGCCATTTCAATGTCTTACTACTTTTTTCCTGTTGTGCCCGCATTTGGGCCAAAAGCGCAAGCAAAGCAGGCAATTGCACGGAAATCAGTCGCGCGCGCCGTCATCTCTGCTGAAAAACACGGCACTCAGCCCCACGATCGTGCCAAGAGCAAAGACGACGGATATGGTCGCAAGTGTGCGTTCTTCATCAAAAAGAAAAAGGGGGGAATGGTGGGTGATAAGAGATTTGAACTCCTGACATCTTCGATGTGAACGAAGCGCTCTACCACTGAGCTAATCACCCGGTAGCGGCGTATTTAGAGAATCCGCTGTCAGAGTGCAAGAGGGTTTTCCCCAGAATTTTCCAACGCTTTCAGCAACAAAAAAGGCGCCCCGCAGGGCGCCTTTGGCTTTGTTTTCACCCAAGGTTAGTGGGCCACGGCCCCTGCCCCCGGTTTCTGAGCCAGAGCCGCTGCGGCAGCGGCCTCTTCGGCCTCTTCATCCCAGTCGATGGCTGTCGGTTCTTCGACCAGCGCCAGTTTCAGCACTTCGCTGACATGGGTTACGGGAATGATCTTCAGCCCTTCCTTCACGTTGTCCGGAATCTCGGCCAGGTCTTTCTCGTTTTCCTCGGGGATGAGGACGGTCTTAATGCCCCCGCGCAAGGCGGCCAACAGCTTTTCCTTCAGCCCGCCAATGGCCGAGGCATTGCCGCGCAGCGTGACCTCGCCAGTCATGGCGATGTCTTTGCGCACCGGAATGCCCGTCAGGACCGAGACAATGCCGGTGACCATGGCCAGACCAGCGCTTGGCCCGTCCTTGGGCGTCGCGCCATCGGGAACGTGGACGTGGATGTCCATCTTGTCGAACTTGGGCGGTTTAACCCCGATTTGCGGCGCGATCGAGCGCACGTAGGAACTGGCCGCGTCGATGGATTCTTTCATCACGTCGCCCAGTTTCCCGGTGGTCTTCATCCGGCCCTTACCCGGCAGGCGAAGCGCTTCGATCTGCAGCAGGTCGCCCCCGACCGAGGTATAGGCCAGCCCGGTGACAACACCCACCTGGTCCTCTTTTTCGGCCAAACCATAGCGGAACTTCTTCACGCCCAGGAATTCGTCCAGGTTTTCAGGCGTCACCTTGATGGACTTCGCCTCGCCCTTGACGATCTGGGTCACGGCTTTCCGCGCCAGCTTGCCGATCTCGCGTTCCAGGTTCCGTACGCCCGCCTCGCGGGTGTAGCGGCGGATCATCTCGTCCAGCGCGTCGTCGGTGATCTCGAACTCGCCCTTGCGCAGCCCGTGGTTCTTGACCTGCTTGGCCACCAGATGCTGTTTCGCGATCTCGCGTTTTTCATCCTCGGTGTAGCCGGCCAGCGAAATGATCTCCATCCGGTCCAGCAGAGGACCTGGCATGTTGTACGAGTTCGCCGTGGTCAGGAACATCACGTTGGACAGGTCATATTCGACCTCCAGGTAGTGATCCACGAAAGTGCCGTTCTGTTCAGGGTCCAGTACCTCCAGCATCGCCGAGGCAGGATCGCCCCGGAAATCCTGGCCCATCTTGTCGATCTCATCGAGCAGGATCAGCGGGTTGGTGGTTTTCGCCTTTTTCAGCGCCTGGATGATCTTACCGGGCATCGAGCCAATATACGTCCGGCGGTGACCGCGGATTTCGCTTTCGTCACGCACCCCGCCCAAAGAGATACGAATAAATTCGCGCCCCGTAGCCTTGGCAACGGATTTGCCCAGCGAGGTTTTACCAACGCCCGGCGGGCCAACCAAACACAGGATCGGGCCCTTCAGCTTGGCCGAACGCTGCTGAACCGCCAGATATTCGACGATCCGTTCCTTGACCTTTTCCAGGCCATAGTGATCCGCATCCAACACCTCTTGGGCCTTGTTCAGGTTCTTTTTCACGCGGGATTTAGTGCCCCACGGAATGCCCAGCAGCCAATCCAGATAGTTTCGCACGACGGTCGCCTCGGCGCTCATCGGGCTCATATTTTTCAGCTTTTTCAGCTCGCCATCGGCCTTTTCCTTGGCCTCTTTCGACAGCTTCGCGGCGGCGATTTTCTCTTCCAGCTCGGCAATTTCGTTGCTGCCATCCTCGCCATCGCCCAGCTCCTTCTGAATGGCCTTCATCTGCTCATTCAGATAATATTCGCGCTGGGTGCGCTCCATCTGCGATTTCACGCGAGTCTTGATCTTTTTCTCGACCTGCAGAACGGACATTTCGCCCTGCATCAGGCCGTAAACCTTCTCCAGCCGCTCGCTGACGGTCAGGGTCTCAAGCAGGTCCTGTTTTTCGGCCACTTCAATGCCCAGATGCCCCGAGACCAGATCGGCCAGCTTGTCAGCTTCGGTGCTTTCCGAGACAGCGACCAGCGCCTCATCGGGGATGTTTTTCTTGACCTTGGCGTAACGCTCGAACTCGGTCGCGACGGTGCGCAACAGGGCCGAGATCGCCTCGGGATCACCCTCGGCTTCGGGCAGCAGCTCGGCGCTGGCCTCGAAGAAAGAGTCGTTCTCGATGAATTCAGTGATCTGCACGCGCGCCTGGCCTTCGACCAGCACCTTGACCGTGCCATCAGGCAGTTTCAGCAGCTGCAGCACATTGGCCAACACGCCGGTGCGATAAATCCCGTCCTCGGTCGGGTCATCCACTGCGGGGTCGATCTGGCTGGACAGCAGGATCTGCTTGTCATCCTGCATCACCTCTTCCAAAGCCCGCACGGATTTATCTCGCCCGACGAACAGCGGCACGATCATATGCGGGAACACGACGATGTCGCGCAGCGGAAGCACGGGATAGGATGCGTTGAGTTGCTCTTGCATGCGTTTTCCTTGTTCTTGGCAAGACGGCACTGGTCCCGATCATCGGCAACCGCGGCTGTCTCCGTTTCCTGATTGCTAATCTGGGGCCCGCGGCGCCGGATTTCAACCATGTCACAGTTTCCTGACACCAGACTGCCCGCCACAAGAGACAGGTGCAAGCAGAGAACCGGAGTTTTGAGCAAGAAAGGGACCAAAGTCCGAGCGTAGAGCAAAACAAAACCACAATTGGCGCGCTCCACAGGCCTTACGACCACAAAATGTGGTAGTATTTCGTTTGGCGCGGCAAGTGGCGCGATGCGACAGAGAGCGTCACTTATCGGCTCAAAGCTTACAGCCGCTCAATGTCCCCTTGGGCGCGCTGCGCGTGAAAATCTGCCTCCCAGTCGGCAAAGCGCCCTTCGGAAATCGCCTCCCGCATCCCCTGCATGATTTCCTGGAAATAATGCAGGTTGTGCCAGGTCAACAGCATCCCCGAGATCATCTCGCCCGAGCGATACACGTGATGCAAATAAGCACGGCTATAGCTGCGGCAGGCCGGGCAGCTGCACGCCTCGTCCAGGGGGCGCGGATCATCCTGGTGCCGTGCGTTCTTGATGTTCACCACCCCGTGACGCGTCCACGCCTGCCCCGTACGCCCCGAGCGCGAGGGCAACACACAGTCCATCATGTCCACCCCGCGTTTTACCGCGCCTACGATGTCATCAGGTTTGCCGACGCCCATCAGGTACCGCGGCTTGTCCTTAGGCAAATACCCCGTGGCATAGTCCAGCACCCCGAACATGGCCTCCTGGCCCTCGCCCACGGCCAGCCCCCCGACCGCATAGCCATCAAAGCCAATGTCGACCAGCGCCTTGGCGCTTTCTTCGCGCAAATGCGGCGTCACTCCGCCCTGCATGATCCCGAACAGCGCGTGACCGGGCCGATCCCCAAAGGCATCGCGCGACCGCTGCGCCCACCGCATCGACAGACGCATGCTTTCGGCCACGCGTTTTTCATCAGCGGGCAGCGCGGGGCATTCGTCAAAGCACATCACGATGTCCGAACCCAGCAGCTTTTGAATTTCCATCGAGCGTTCGGGCGTCAGGAAATGCTTGGATCCGTCGATATGAGATTTGAAGGTTACGCCGTCCTCGGTCAGTTTGCGCAGATCAGACAGGCTCATTACCTGGAACCCGCCGCTGTCCGTCAGGATTGGCTTGTCCCAGTTCATGAACTTGTGCAGCCCGCCAAGCCGGTCCACCCGCTCCGCCGTGGGGCGCAGCATCAGGTGATAGGTATTGCCCAACAGGATATCGGCGCCCGTGGCGGCCACGCTTTCGGGCAGCATCGCCTTTACGGTCGCAGCAGTCCCAACGGGCATAAAGGCGGGCGTGCGAATATCCCCACGCGTGGTACGGATCACACCGCGCCGCGCGGCGCCATCTGTTGCCTGAAGCTCGAACGAGAATTTCTCTGCCATGCCGGACCCCTGTTTGCGGATTGCGCTTTATTTTCACGACCAGAGCAAAATGCCAAGCGTTGAAAACCCCGTCGCGCGTGACATAGTTGGCATCAAAGGAGACATGATGACCATCAACCCGCTACAGACCAGCCTTGCTGACGGGGTGCTGACCCTGACCCTTGGCGCCGGTGTCGCCCATCCGCTGTCTCTGGCAATGATCCATGCTCTGCACGCGCAGATCCGCATGGCCGCTGAGGACGAGGCCGTCAAGGCGTTGATCATCCATGGCCCCGGCCACATCTTTTGCGCCGGGCACGACCTCAAGGAAATCGCGGCCCACCGCGGTGACGCCGATCAGGGTAAGGCCTATCTGACCCAACTTTTCACCGATTGTAGCGCGATGATGTTGGATTTGACCAACTGCCCCAAACCCTCGATTGCGAGGGTCGAAGGGATCGCGACTGCCGGCGGGTTGCAGCTGATGGCGGCCTGCGATCTGGCCTATGCCACGCCGGACGCGACCTTCTGCTTGCCAGGAGTGGTGAACGGAGGGTTCTGCACGACCCCTGCGGTGACCATCTCGCGGACGATTGCACGCAAACACCTGATGGAGCTGGCCCTGTCCGGCACCCCAATGTCGGCTGACTGGGCGCTTGGGGCCGGTCTGATCAACAAAATCGTACCCAAAGAAAAGATCCTTGCCGAAACGACCGAGTTCGCCCGCAAGGTCGCCTCGTACCACACACCGGCCATCGCTGCGGGCAAGCAAACGCTGTACCAGCACCTTGAGATGCCGCTGGAACAGGCCTATGCGTTGGCCACGAAAACCATGGTCGGGCACTTTCTGGACCCGCACCGTGCGGAAAAAGACAGTAACCGCTGAGACTTGCCGCGGACGCGAAAACTTGGCAACCGGTGCTCTGGACGAATGGGGTAACATTCCCTATATCTTCGCTCAGGAAATACAGGACAGGCCCATGACCGATACCACTCAGCCCATGGAAGGCGCCCCGCTGATTGCGCCCTCGACCGTAGATCACCCGCTTTTTGACGCGGTCGTCGAAGGCTGTCGGTCGGTCTATGACCCTGAGATTCCGGTCAACATCTACGATTTGGGCCTGATCTATACCATCTCGATCAGCGAAGAGAACGACGTTCTGATCATCATGACCCTGACCGCTCCGGGCTGTCCGGTTGCGGGGGATATGCCCGGTTGGATCGTCGATGCGGTCGAACCGATGGAAGGCGTGAAAACCGTCGATGTGCAGCTGACCTGGGATCCGCCCTGGGGCATGGAAATGATGAGCGACGAAGCCCGCCTTGAACTGGGCTTTATGTAACCCCTTGAGATTTGCAGGGCCACGATTAGATTCAGGTCCACGCAACGCAGGAAACACGCATGTTCGGAATTCCCGGAAAACAAGCGGTCACCATGACCCCCAAAGCGGCGGCCCAGATCGCCAAGCTGATGGCCAAAGACGGCCACAAGGGCTTGC
Organism: Thalassovita sp.; assembly: GCF_965218685.1. Lineage (GTDB taxonomy): Bacteria > Pseudomonadota > Alphaproteobacteria > Rhodobacterales > Rhodobacteraceae > Thalassobius. The sequence continues at coordinate 2,659,632 of NZ_OZ244657.1, forward strand.
GTATCGGCGTGAAAAAGGGCGGTTGCGCGGGCATGGAATACACCATGGACTATGTCGATGACGTGGACCCGAATGACGAGGTCGTCGAACAGGACGGCGCGCGGGTGATGATCGCCCCCATGGCGCAGATGTTCCTGTTCGGTACCGAGATCGACTATGAGGTCTCGTTGCTGGAATCGGCCTTCAAATTCAACAATCCCAACGTGACCGAGGCTTGCGGCTGCGGGGAATCCATCAAGTTCGAGGGCATGTAAGTGGCAGTCGAGCAAGAGTTCCTGACCCACGTGCTGGAACTGTTTGCCGATCTGGGCCCCATTCGCACCGGCCGCATGTTCGGCGGCGCGGGCCTGTTCGTCGAAGAGGACGTAATGTTCGCGATGATCTCGTCCTCGGGCACGGTCTATATGAAGGCCGACGCCACGACCCTGCCAGAATTCCAGACTGCGGGCAGCGAGGCTTTCTGGTACATGCGCGGCGAAAAGCGCATGGAACTTCAGACATTTATGACACTTCCTGAAAGTGCGCTTGACGACCCCGAAGAGGCAATGCACTGGGCCAATCTGGCGCTGCCGCCTGCCCGCGCGGCGGCAGAAGAGAAGCGCAAACAAAAGGCACGTAAGAAGAAGTCGTAATCCCGGTGTCGCAATTTCTGCATCAGGCTTGACCTATCGCGCCCCATCGCAATATTGCCCCCAATAGATAATGAAAATTGACGGGGTGCTTTGAATGCGACGCAAACTTGCCGCTGGAAACTGGAAGATGAACGGGCTGACCGCCCAACTGGCCGAATTGAAGGCCATCGCCGACCAGAACAGCGCCCCTTCGGTTGATCTGCTGATCTGCCCCCCTGCAACGCTGGTTGGGGTGTCGGCGGCAAAGCTGGCTGACCACCCTTTGATGATCGGCGGGCAGGATTGCCATGCGAACACCTCTGGCGCGCATACAGGCGATATCTCGGCCGAAATGCTGGCCGACGCAGGTGCTGGAGCAGTGATTGTGGGCCATTCCGAACGGCGCGAGGACCACGGCGAAACCGACGCAGATGTCCGCGCCAAATCCGTGGCCGCGATGCAGGCCGGGTTGATCTCGGTCACCTGTCTGGGCGAGTCGCTGGCGCAGCGCGAGGCCGGAGACACACTGGCAGTCATCGGTGCACAGCTGGCCGGATCCCTACCCGATGAGGTGGACGCCGCCAAGCTGGTTATCGCCTATGAACCCATCTGGGCTATCGGCACCGGGCTTGTCCCCACGCTGGAACAGATCGCCGAAGTGCATGATTTCATCCGCGCCGAGCTGACCACTCGTTATGGTGCTGACACGGCCGAGGGTATTCGCATCCTCTATGGTGGCTCGGTCAAACCCGGCAACGCGGCCGAGATTTTCGCCGTCACCAACGTAGATGGTGCTTTGGTCGGTGGCGCCAGTTTGAGCGCTGCTGATTTCACGCCGATCATCAAGGCGCTGGAAGCGGCCTAAGCTCGCCCATCCCAGAATGCAAAAACGGCGCCCCAAGAGGCGCCGTTTTCAGTTTCGCGAGTGGATATTACTTGGTGATGATTTCCGGCCCCATGAAGGTTGTCGGCAGATAGGTCGACAGCCATGGGATATAGGTCACCATGATCAGGAAGACGAAGAGCACAGCCAGGAACGGCAGCGCCGCGCGGACAACCCGCATCATCGGCATCCCGGCCACGCCCGAGGTCACGAACAGGTTCAGACCCACGGGCGGGGTGATCATGCCGATCTCCATGTTGACCACCATGATGATACCCAGATGGATCGGGTCGATGCCCAGCTCGATCGCGATGGGGAACACCAGCGGCGCAACGATCACGATAAGGCCCGAGGGCTCCATGAACTGACCGCCGATCAGCAGGATGATGTTCACGATGATCAGGAACATCACCGCACCGAACCCTGCGGACAGCATCGCCTCGGCGATCTGCTGCGGGATCTGCTCGTCGGTCAGCACGTGCTTCAGGATCAGCGCGTTGGCGATGATGAACATCAGCGTAACGGTCAGCTTGCCGGCCTCGAACAGGGTATCGCGGGTATCTCGGTGGAAGAACGCGGTAACGATCGCCACTGGTTTTTGCAGCAACGAGATATTGCGCTCGCCCTCGGGACGGGCCAGTGGCCCCATGTCGCGATAGATGAAGTTCGCGATGAAGAAGGCATAGATCGCGGCCACGGCTGCGGCCTCGGTCGGGGTGAAAATACCGCCGTAGATACCGCCCAGGATGATTACGATCAGGAACAGGCCCCAACCGGCCTCACGCCCAGCGACAAACGCCTCGCCCCAGCCGTTCCACTCGCCTTTGGGCAGATTTTTCACCTTGGCGATCAGATAGATGGTCAGCATCAGCATGGTGCCCGCCATAAGGCCCGGGATCACACCCGCCAGGAACATCCGGCCCACGGACACGTCAGTCGCCGAAGCATAAACCACCATCACGATCGACGGCGGGATCAGGATGCCCAGGGTACCCGCATTTGCGATAACGCCGGCGGCGAAGTCCTTGGAATACCCAACCTGACGCATCCCGGCGATCACGATCGAGCCGATGGCCACCACGGTCGCAGGCGAAGACCCGGACAGGGCCGCGAACAGCATACAGGCGAACACACCCGCAATTGCCAGACCGCCCGGGAAATGCCCCACGATGGCGATCGAGAAACGGATGATCCGTTTCGCCACACCCCCGGTCGACATGAAGGACGACGCCAGGATGAAGAACGGAATGGCCAGCAGGGTATAGTGGCCTGCCATGGCCTGGAACAGGGTCTGCGCGATGGATGCCAGCGAGGTATCGCTAAGCACCAGCAGGAACACGATGGACGAAAAGCCAAGCGACACCGCGATCGGCACACCGATCAGCATCAGGCCAACGACCATGGCAAAGAGAATTGCGACTTCCATGATCTTAGTCTCCGGCGTTCATATGTTTGACATCTTCGACGGCGTCTTCAGCTTCGTGGCTGACGATCAGGCTGTCGGTTTCCCCCTTAAACAGGCGCCAGGTGGCCTGGACGAAGCGGAAAAACAGCAGGGCCATGCCGAAGGGAAGGATGAAGTAGGGAATGAACCGGGGCAGCTTTTCATAGCTTTCTCCGTCATTCATGATCGGCTGAATCCAGCGCAGCCATTCGGGGAACGGGATGTCCACGACCTCGTACCAACCGCGATATGAGGTGCGCTTCATCTCTTCCAGACCGGTGGGGAACCAACGGCCCGTGGTCTGCGGCAGGTTGGCGAAGTTGGCCCAGTAGTCCCAGGCGCCCTTCAGCAGCAGGCCCGCATAGATGATGCACACAGCCCCCGCAGCCAGCCCAACGGCACGGCGCAGCGATGGATTGAAAAAGGCGATCAGCGCGTCCACGCCCAGATGCGCGGTAACTTTGACCGCATAGCTTAGGCCAAACAGCACCAGCCAGGCGAACAGGAAGGTCACGGCCTCCAGCCCCCAGATCAGCCCGGTGTTGAAGCCATAGCGCAGGACGACGTTGATGAAAGTGATCAGGGTCATCAGTCCCAGAAGCACCGCGATGGCGGTCTCTTCGAACTCGTTGACCCACCGGCCCAGGGCCGATTTTGCATGATAGTGGGTGGACATGGCGTATCCCCTTTCCCCCGAGGATATGAAAAACCCGGCCCCGAGAGTGGGGCCGGGAAAGTTCGGCCTGTTGATCAGGCTTTAGTGTTTGGCGTTAATCGCCTGTGCAGCGTCGATATTCTCTTGACCGACGTCATCGCGGAACTGCTCCCACACGGGTTTCATGGTTTCGACCCATCCGGCGCGTTGCTCCGCGTTCAGCGTGCGTACGACCCCGCCCGCTTCGATTACTGCGTTCTTGGCCGCTTCGTTGACGGCAGTGGATTCGGCGTTACGCGTGGCCGAAACCTCGGCGATAATGGTGCTCAGCTGTTCCTGAACGTCCGCCGGCAGGCTGTCCCACCAATCGGTGCCGGTCACCAGCAGATAGTCGATGATGCCGTGGTTGGTTTCGGTGACGCCGTCCTGAACCTCAAAGAACTTCTGGCCATAGATGTTGGACCAGGTGTTTTCCTGCCCGTCCACAACGCCGGTTTGCAGCGCGCCATACACTTCTTTGAAGGCCATCGGCTGCGGGCTGCCACCCAAAGCGGCCATCTGCGCCTTCAGAACGTCCGAGTTCTGCACGCGGAATTTCAGGCCTTCAGCATCCGAGGGGTCAACCAGCGGTTTGTTGGCCGACATTTGCTTCATGCCGTTATGCCAGAAGGCCAGGCCCAGCAGACCGCGGCGCGACATGGACTCTTTCATCGCCTGACCGGTATCCGAGTTCTGGAACTCGTCAACGGCGTCGATGTTCTTGAACATGAAGGGCAGATCGAAAATGCGGAACTTCTTGGTGAATTGCTCGAATTTCGACAGCGAGGGAGCAGCCATCTGGACGTCGCCTTGCAGCATCGCTTCCAGAACCTGGTCATCGTTGTACAGGGTCGAGTTCGGGAAAACCTCCATGCAGGCTTTGCCGTTCATTTCGTCGTTCACGCGCTGTTGCAGCAGCGATGCGGCAATGCCCTTGGGGTGCTTGTCGGTGTTGGTGACGTGGCTGAACTTGATAACGATCTCGCCGTCATCACACGCGTCCGAAGCGAACGCCGCTTGCGAGGTCACACTCAGAGCCAAGGCCATTGCGGCAGTGGTCAGGAATTTCATGTCTGTCTCCTCCCAGAGATCTTGAGACGTGGAAATCAGCGCCTTTTGACGCGATAGGCCAAGATTTCCCGCAGCCGGGCAAGCAGACAAGACAAAGTGATAAAAATGTGAAAGTTGGACAATATGCCAACAATTTCAGCACCATACGAACGCCGATTTTGCATACCTGCCATGCTGCAGCGCGATATTGTGCGAAATTCCGCACAGGGGTTTCGCAAGCTTGTGCGGAAATTCGCACAGCCTTCTGCAGGGCAGCACAAGGCGACTCAGCGGTAGCTCTCGGGCCTCAACCCATAGCGCGCCAGCTTGTCATAGAAGGTCTTGCGCGGCAGTTTCAGCGCCTTCGCGGCCTCGCTGGCCCGCCCCTGCGCACGGCGCAATGCAGCGATCAGCAGGGATTGTTCGACCCGCGCCATCTGCTCGGCCAGGCCCAGCTCTTCGCTGGCATCCTCGGTCTCGGGCCCGCCCAGACCCAGGGCAAACCGCATCGCAGCGCTCATCAATGCCCGCGCATTTCCCGGCCAGTCCTGCGCCATCAGCCCGGCCAGTACGTCGGGCGTGATCTCGGGTGGTGTCAGCCCGGCCTGTTCGCTGGCCTGGGCGACATAGTGCCGGAACAGCACGGGAATATCATCGGGCCGTTCGGCCAGCGACGGGATGCGCACCGGCATCACCTGCAACCGATAAAAGAGATCCGAATTCATGCCCTTCTCGGCCACCGCTTGCTGCAGATCAGCCGTCGAGCCCGCGATCAAGCGAACACTGTCATCCTCTTTTTCCAGACGTTCCAGCAAGGAAAACTGTGTCTCGGCGGGCAGCGTTCCGATGTCATCCAGAAACAGGCTTCCGCCCTGCGCCGCTTCAAAGGCCTGCCCTAGCGCGGTGCCATCCATGCCTGTCGCGGTGCGTTTCACAAAGGGCATTTTCGCGCGCCGGGACATCAGATGCACCACCTCTGCCACCTTGCTGACCCCCGAACCCGGAGGGCCACTGACCAGCACCTCGGTCCGGGCTTGTGCGGCCAGACGAACTCGGGCGCGCAAGGCCTCGGCCTGCGCGGACGAGCCGAACAGCAGCCGTGCCGCCGGATCGCCCGTTTCCAGCTGCGCCTTCAGACGGCGATTTTCCAACACCAGCGCACGCGTTTTCAGCGCCCGATCGATCACCGCCAGTAAATCCGTCGGCGCGCAGGGTTTTTCCAGAAACCCAAACGCTCCCTGTCCCATGGCGCGTACGGCCATCGGTATATCCCCCTCGCCGGTCAGCAATATCACGGGCAATTCGGCGTCCAGCCCCTGCACGTATTCCAGCAGATGAAACCCATCGCGGCCGGGCATACGGATGTCTGACAGGATGATCCCGGCAAAATCATCCGAGATATGATCCTTTGCCTCGATGAACGAGCCGACGGCCGTGGGCGACAGCTCGCCCAGTTCCAGCGTCTGCGCCAAGGCTTCGCGGACGGCGATGTCATCATCGACGACCAGAACCTTACTGATCATGCTGCCTGTGCCCCCTGTGCTGCGGTCAGTTCCACGGTGAAAATCGCGCCGCCCTCGGGTCGGTTGCGACCGCGGATCGCGCCGCCAAAGCTTTGAACCAAACCGTAGGAAATGGAAAGCCCAAGGCCCATTCCGTCCTCGGCGCCGACTTCCTTGGTGGAATAGAACGGGTCAAAAATCTTTTCGGGCTCGCGGATACCGGGGCCGGTGTCGGCCACATCAAGGCAGATTTTGTCGCCCTCGGGCCGCAACCTGATTTGGATATGCTTGTCTGCCCGCCCGGCCATCGCATCCACCGCGTTCGAGATCAGGTTCACCAGCACCTGCCCCAGCCGTACATCGCCCCCCATCACATGTACCGGCACGCCGGGGGGGGTATAATCCAGCGTCACGCCCTCTTGCCGCAACCGAGCTTCACTCAGCTCCAGCGCCTGATCGATGACCAAGGTCAGATCAACACGGGTCACCGGCTCGGATTCCTGTCGCGCAAACGCCCGTAAGTTCTTGATGATGCGGGCCATTCTGGCTGCCATGGCGCTGATCCGTGTCAGGTTCTGCGCGGCCACATCGGTGCGCTGCTTGGCCAGAAAGGCCGCGCCATTGTCGGCAAATTGCTGGATCGCCATCAGGGGCTGGTTCAACTCGTGACTGATCCCGGCGGACATCTGCCCCAGCGCCGACAGCTTGCCGGCCTGCACCAGATCGTCCTGTGCTTTCTTCAGCGCGGCCTCGGCGGCCGAGCGTTCTGCAACCTCGTGGCGCAGCGCAAGGTTGGCCTGAGACAGCTCAGCCGTGCGTTCGGCCACGCGGCTTTCCAGGCGCAGGTTGGCGATGCTCAGCGTGCGGCGTCGCTCGGTCGCCAGGAACAGGAACGCGCCAAAGGCCAGGCACACCGCAGCCACCACCGTGGCCTGCAACCATGCCAGCCCGCGCGCAGGGTCGACGTCCAGCATGGTTTCCACCGTCAGCCCGATGACCGGCAAGTGCCGCGACAGATGCATCGCGCGCTCGGGAACGTAGGGAGACCAGCTTTGCTGCCATATCTCGTGCCCCGAGGTCTGGCGGGCGGTGAAATCAGGCTCGGGTCCCTCTGAAGGCATCAACCCTCCAGCCGGGGTGCGTTGCCAGAACAGAAGTTCCGAGCGGTTGGTGATGAACACCTCGCCATTCCCATCGGTGAAGAAGACCGCCGGACGCGCGCCGCGCCATTCGGCCTCGACGCGGCTCACATTGGCGACAACAACCAGCGCACCACGCACGTGACCCGCAGGCGCAAAGACGGGCGCCGCGAAATAATAGGCCCTCTGGCCGGTTTTCAGATTGATGCCATGCGCCTCGCCCAAGGCGCCCTGCTTGGCGCGCTTCACGAAATAGGTGTGCGATAAATCCACGGGCTCGGTCTGGTTGGCCGAGGCCAGCACCTGCCCCGCATGGTTCACAAGCAGCACGTCCAGCGCGGCGGTCTTGTCAGCCTGACGCAGCAAAAGCGGTTGCAAGATCCCGGGTTCGGCCCCGGCCAGAACGGCCTGCACCAACGGATGTTCGGCCGTAAGCACCGAAAGCTGCTGATACAGTTGTAACTGCCCCATCAGCCGGTCCGCAGCCAAAGTCATGTCGGATTCGCCGCGTTTGGACAGTTGATCCAGCGCCTGCACATAACCATAGCGCCACACGCCGCCGGCAAACATGCCCACGGCCGCAAGGAACACCAGCAAAACCAGCGCACGTCTGTGCAAATCTTGTCGCATGGGGCCAATCTATCGCGTGCTTTGCCGCAAAGACCAGAGAGTTTAGCGCGCGTCCAATGCCTCGGTCAGCACATTTCGAACGATCGACAGATCCACATCCTGTGTCACGAACGCCTGGCCAATCCCGCGCGCCATGATGAACCGGATCTTGCCATCCACGACTTTCTTGTCCTGCCCCATCAGCGCAATCAGATCATCAGCCGAAGGTAATTCACCATCAATATCAGATAGATCGACCTTCATCTTCATGTCGCGAAGATGGGCGCGAACGCGGCTGGGATCCTCTTGTGGGCACAGCCCCAAACGCGCTGAAACCTCGAATGCCAGTGCGCATCCGATGGACACACCCTCGCCATGCAGAAGCCGCTCGGAATAGCCCGTCGCAGCCTCGAGCGCGTGACAGAACGTGTGACCCAGGTTCAAAAGCGCACGGTCCCCTTGCTCGGTCTCGTCACGCTCGACAATCTCCGCCTTCATCTGGACCGAGCGTTTTACCGCATAAATCCGCGCGTCCATGTCCCCCGCAGCAGCACGTGAAGCATTCTTTTCAAGCCATTGAAAAAATTCAAAATCCCCAAGAAGACCATATTTCACGACCTCGCCGTAGCCGGCCAGAAAATCCCGTTCGGTCAGGGTGCCCAATACCTCGGTATCCGCCAAAACCATCGAGGGTTGGTGAAAGGCTCCGATCAGGTTCTTGCCCTGAGGCGCGTTGATCCCGGTTTTACCGCCGACAGAACTGTCAACCTGAGCCAGAAGGCTGGTAGGGATCTGAACAAAACGCACGCCCCGGCGCAAAACTGCCGCCGCAAAGCCCACCAGATCGCCGATCACGCCCCCACCAAAGGCGATTACCACGTCGTTTCGTTCGACTTTCTGTTCCAGAAGCCATTCCACGGTCTTGGTAAACTGGGGCCATTGCTTGGTGCTTTCACCCGCAGGCAAAATCAGTGAAACACTTTCAATACCAGCCGCTTGCAAGCCACTTTTCAAGTTACCAAGGTGCAGCGCAGCGACGTTTTCGTCAGATACAACTGCCACACGCGGACGTTTCAGCAGCGGCGCAATCAGCTCGCCCGAGCGAGCAAGTAAGCCGGGCCCGATCTGGATGTCATACTCGCGCCCCTCCAGGCCGACATGCACCGTTTCCATCATTCTACCTTCTCCAATACATCCGGGCGCGTTTGCAGGACGTCCAGCACCATCAAGGCCGTTTCGTCAATCGAGCATCCTGGTTTGACGTGAATTTGCAGATCGGCCAGCCCGTAAATCGGCACTCGTTTGTTGAACAGCTCGGTCAGAACGCCCAACGGATTCGGGGCCCTGAGCAAAGGACGCGTATCCTTGTGCCGCACGCGCTGCCACAGCAGGTCCAGATCGGCATTCAGCCAGACGGCCACGCCCTTGTCCGAGATCATCTGCCGGTTGCCCTGAGCCATATAGGCGCCCCCGCCCGTGGACAGGATGCAGCTTTCCGTCTCCAGAAGACGCTGGATGACCTGGCTTTCTTTTTCGCGAAAGAACGGTTCGCCATCGCGGGCAAAAATCTCGGCGACGGTCATGTTGGCGGCCGCTTCGATCTCGGCATCCGAATCGAGGAAAGCCACGCCCAGTTTGGCCGCCAGTGCCTTGCCTACAGCGGTTTTTCCTGCGCCCATCATCCCGACAAGCGCCACGGTTTTTTTCAGTTTCCAGCTCATAGGGCGGCCTTTTCGGCTATCTCGCGCCGTTTTTCAATGTTCACGGATGAATGACGTGATCTTGGGGAAAAGGCCAGTTATAAGTTAGGGAAAATGCACACATCAAAAAACGGGCAGACAAATGGGGCGACTTCTTAAATGGCTGTTCATCCTGATATTCTTGGGACTGATCGGGTTGGCGGGCTATGCCTATGTCGGCCCGTTCCTGGGCGCGGATTTCTCACCACAGCAGTCCGAGATACGCCAGCAGGTGATTCTTGATGCAGGCTAGATGGTTGGTGGCCTTTGCCTGCGCGTCCTTTTGGGGATTGGACGCCAGCGCACAGACCGGGCCACCGCTGTCAGCCATCGACTGGCTGAACGATCCTGTTCCAGTGATTCAACCCTTGCCCGGCGCGGGTGATCCTCCGGTCACCGGGGGTGTTGTCCTGCCGGTTGTGGATGTCTCACCACTAGGCGAGGCATCGGCGGATTCCGTGGGGCTGCTGCCCAGTTCGGTGACGGGGCTTCCTGCGTCGCTTTGGCAACACAGTGATGCCGGGCAGATCCGCGCGCTGATGAAAGCGCAGAAGTTGACCGATCTGCCTGCGATGCAGTCGCTGTTTTACACCCTGCTTCTGGCCGAGGCCGAACCGCCTATGAACCTTGAGGCCGACGGTGATTTCGTGGCGGCCCGGCTGGATCATCTTCTGGCGCTTGGCGCGGTTGAACCGGCCCAGGCGCTTGTGCAGCGCGCGGGGCCAAGCTCGAAACCTCTGTTCAAACGCTGGTTCGACGCCACGCTTCTGAGCGGCGACGAAGAGGCCGCCTGCACCCAGCTGGTGCGCACACCAGGACTGTCCCCCTCGCAGGCTGCGCTTATCTTTTGCACCGCGCGCCGGGGCGATTGGCGCGCAGCTGCCTTGATGCTGAACACCGCGCTGGCACTGCAAACACTGCCCAGCCAAGAAGCTGCGCTGCTTCAACACTTCCTTGAACCCGAGCTATACGAGGAAGAGCCCCTGCCGCTGCCGCCCGTACGGCCAAGCCCCCTTGTGTTCCGCCTGTGGGAAGCCTTGGGCGAACCCTTGCCCACCGCGCCCCTGCCGCGCGCCTTTGCCGTGGCCGATCTGCGCGACATCACCGGATGGAAGGCCCGGATCGAAGCCGCCGAGCGTCTGGCGCAGACCTCGGCCCTGCCGGAAAACCGCCTGCTGGGGATCTACTCTGAACGCGAGCCCGCGGCGTCGGGGGGGATCTGGGACCGTGTCGACGCCATTCAGCGTCTGGATCGCGCCCTGGCCGAGCGCGACCCCCGCGACGTCACCCGTGCACTGCCCAATGCCTGGCGCGCGATGCAGGCCGCCCGGCTTGAGGTGCCCTTTGCCCGGCTTTTTGGGGCACAGCTTGGCCAAATGCCGCTGACCGGCCCAGCGGCTGAACTGGCGCGGGACATCGCGTTGCTGTCGCCTGACTACGAGCGCAGCGCGCAAGGCCCCGACCCTGATTTCGCGCAGACACTGGCGATGGGCCGCCCCGCTTCGCGCCTGTCGCGTTCGCCGATGGAACAGGCAATCGTCAAGGGCTTTGCCGCCCCTGATCTGCCCGATGACCAAGCCATGCGACTGACGCAGGGCCGGCTGGGCGAGGCCATTCTTGACGCGATGCGTCTTTATGAAAACGCCATGCATGGCGAGACCAAGGACCTGGTGACCGCGCTGGCCACCTTTCGCCATCTGGGGCTTGAGGACACCGCCCGCCAAGCCGCGCTTCAGGCGCTGTTGCTGACACGGGCGCCGTAATGAACGCGCATCGCTGGATATCCACCTTCCTCGAGGCGCAATCGGCCGAGCTTGGGTCGGCTGAAAACACGCTTCAGGCCTATGGGCGCGATCTGATGGGGTTTTGCGACTGGGCCGAGGATCAGGGTCATAGCCTGGATACCCTGACCCGCGCAGACGTCGAATCCTATCTGGTGCACTCTGACGCCCAGGGCCTGTCTCAGGCCACCGTTGCGCGGCGGTTGTCCTCGATCAAGCAGCTGTTTCGCTTTGCGTTCGAGGAAGGCTGGCGCGCGGACAATCCCGCCATTCAGATCCGCGGGCCGGGGCGATCGAAAAAACTGCCCAAGGTGCTGTCCCAGGACGAAGTCGATCGCCTGCTGCACGCCGCCCGCCACACCGGACGATCCCATGCCGATCGCGTGCGCAACATCTGCCTGTTGGAGCTTCTCTATGCTACTGGGATGCGCGTGACCGAGCTGGTGACCCTGCCGCTTGCCGCCACCCAAGGCGATCCGCGCATGTTGCTGGTGCTGGGCAAGGGCGGCAAGGAACGCATGGTGCCTCTGTCCAGCTCGGCGCGGATTGCGCTATCGGATTGGCGGGCCGAACTTGAGATCGAGGCAGACCTGCCCAAGAACAAGGGGCTTGAGCGCTCGAAATTCCTGTTTCCGGGGCGGGGCAAGACCGGCCATCTGACGCGCCACCGCTTCTTTGCGCTACTCAAGGACATGGCCTTCACCGCCGGAGTGCCCGCAGACAAGGTTACCCCGCACACGCTGCGTCACGCCTTTGCGACCCATCTGCTGGCCAATGGCGCCGATCTGCGTGCGATTCAGACGCTGCTGGGGCACGCGGACATCTCGACCACCGAGATTTACACGCATGTGCTGGACGAGCGCCTGAAAGAGCTGGTGTTGACCCATCATCCACTGGCACGGGACAGCTAGGGCCTGCAACCCCTTGAACGCAGACCGTTTGGACCCCATAACTTGGCCGAAACCTCCGATGATGGAACATGATGGAGACCACCACCTTAGTTGAGCCCGTTCTGGACGCTGCCTTTTGGATCACCACCGCAGCGATCCTGTTGCTGCTGGTGCTTTCAGGCTTCTTTTCCGGGTCTGAAACCGCCCTGACGGCCGCCTCGCGCGGGAAGCTGCGTGCCCAGGCCGACAAGGGCTCGCGAGGGGCGCAACGCGCGCTGGACATCACCGAGGATAACGAGCGGCTGATCGGCTCGGTCCTGCTGGGCAATAATCTGGTGAATATCCTGGCGGCCTCGCTTGCGACGGCCCTGTTCACCCGCGTCTTTGGTGAAAGTGGCGTGGCGCTGGCGACGCTGGTCATGACCCTGCTGGTGCTAATCTTCGCCGAGGTGCTGCCCAAAACCTATGCCATCACCAACGCCGAGCGCGCCGCCGCCGGGGTTTCGCCAGTTATTCAGGTCGTCATCACGGTGTTTTCCCCTGTCGTCAGCGCGGTACGTCTTTTCGTGCGTATGGTTCTGCGGATATTTGGCGTGCAGACCGATCCCGACAGCCACATCCTGGCTGTCCGCGAAGAAATCGCGGGCGCCCTGCATCTGGGCCATTCCGAAGGTGTGGTCGAAAAAGAGGACCGCGACCGCATTCTGGGTGCGCTGGACCTGTCGGACCGCTCGGTCGAGGAAATCATGCTTCACCGCAGCCAGATCGAGATGATCAACGCCGACGATGCCCCCGATCAGATTCTCTCGCAATGTCTGGAAAGCAACCACACGCGACTGCCTGTCTTCAAAGGTGAACCTGACAATATCGTGGGCGTCGTGCACGCCAAGGATCTGCTGCGCTCGATGCACAAGTTGACGTTTGGCGATACCGAAGACGAGGCCCCGGGGCTGATGGAGCTGCGCAAATTCGACATTCAGGACGTCGCGATGCCCCCTTATTTCGTGCCGGACACGACCACTCTGGACGATCAGATGCGCCAATTCCTGCGCCGCCGGACCCATTTTGCGCTGGTGGTGGATGAATATGGCAGCCTCGAAGGGCTGATCACGCTGGAAGATATCCTTGAAGAGATCGTTGGTGAAATCACTGACGAGTTCGACCCCGACGCCGATCACTCGATTCTGAAAACCAAGGACGGGCATTTCCTGGTCGATGGCGCCATGACGATCCGCGACCTGAACCGCGCGAATGACTGGTCTCTGCCCGATGAGGAAGCCAACACCGTCGCCGGTCTGGTTATCCACGAGGCGCAGATGATCCCCGAGATCGGGCAGGTCTTCAACTTCCACGGTTTCCGCTTCGAAGTCTGTGGCCGCGAAGGAAACCGCGTCACGAAGCTGAAAATCCGGTCGCAATAACTTTGCCGCGTAAGGTATTGCTAATATGAAAACTATTTTGATTCTCGCTGCGGGATCCTCGTCCCGTATGGGCGATCGCGACAAGCTGCTTGAACAGGTTCAGGGCGTGCCCCTGCTGACCTTGATGGCGCAACGAGCGTTGGAGACCAGGGCGCAGGTCCGTGTTTGCCTGCCCGGTCCGGACCATCCGCGCGTCAAGGCCCTGCCCGCAGATGCGCGCCCCGTTTGGGTGCCGGACGCGGCCGAGGGTATGGGGGCGTCGATCCGAACCGGCGTCCTGTCCGCAGCCCGGACCGAGGCGTTGATGATCCTGCCAGCCGACATGCCTGAACTGACGACCAATGACCTGCAAACGCTCTGGCAGGCTCATACCCCCGATGCGATCACGCGTGGCGCCAGCGCCGACGGGCGGCCGGGCCATCCGGTAATTTTCCCGCAAGACCTGCTGCGCGAGCTGGAAACCCTGCGCGGGGATGAGGGCGCTAAATCCGTGCTGGTACGTCACCGCCAACGGTTGAACCTGGTTCCCCTGCCCGATCAGCACGCGCTGACGGACCTGGACACACCCGAGGCCTGGGCCAACTGGCGCGCCAAGAACTAAACCACAGTTACCGGGTCAGAATCCGGGCCTCGTGAGCGGCCAGCGTGATGCGTGCGGCCGGGTAAATCTCGGACGGTGTATTCGAGGCCAGCTCGGGGAACAGCGCGAAAAGCTCGGCCCGCTGATCCATATCCATGCCCGCAAGGGTCAGATCTCCCGGCTGGAAGCTTTCGCTCCAGGCGCCATCGCCCATTACCACCTGGTGCCGTTCGGTCATGAAATGCACATAGGTCACGCTGGGCAAATCAACCTGGTCGACCCCCTCGATCACGGTCAAAGCAATGGCCGGAACAAAGACCTCTTCCTCGCCGAACCACAGCGCCGCCGTTGACGAGCAGACCAACATGCGGTGCTGCGGCGAGACCAAGAGGTCCTGTTCCGGTTGTCCATTGCCCAGGGCGCCACGACGAATAAGCACCGGGCGCAGGTTTGCCTTCCGGGCCAGCTCGGAGTTATCCAACGTGCGCGTCCCGATCCAGCTGACAGGCTGGAACCCGTTGTCGCGGGTCAGCACCCGATCGCCCTGACGCAAATGCGCGGCAGGCACCTCACCCCTAAGCGTCTTGATCAAAGAGCGGGGCGTGAAACAGGGCACATAGTTGATATTTTCAATGTTTTCAAAGGTCAGCGTGGTGCCGTCATCCCAGTAGACGGTACCGTTTTCGGGATCGGCGTCATAGACGATCGTGGCCGGTCCGGTGATGTTGAGCGTATCGCCCACGGTCTCGTCACCCTCGCTGCCATCAACATGCATGGTGCCGCCACCGGCGCCCGAGGCATAGAAGGTATCGTCTCCATCCCCGCCCTGCGCCTGATCACTGACACCGACGTGGATCGTGTCCTCGCCCGCATCTCCGAACACGCGGTCCGGACCGTCCTGGCCGTCGATCACGTCATTGCCGTCGCCGCCAAAGATCGTATCCCCTTCGGCGCCGCCAAAGATTGTGTCATTGCCCGCACCGGCCTCGACCCAGTCAGCATCCGAGCCGCCCGCACCGTCGCCGCCATCGATCATGTCGCCCTCGGGGTCACCCGTGTATGCGCCGTCGATCAGATCGTCACCCGCAGTACCATCAACGGTGCCATTGCTGGCGCCCATCGGGATGCCCATCGCACCCAGTTGCGCAGGGCTGGAAACATCGCCCGCGGAAACGCCCACCAGCGTCAGGGTTTCGCCATTGCCGAAATGAAGTACCGCATTGCCGTCGGCATCTTCGGTCACAGTGATATCCGAGGTATCCACCTGTCCGCCGTCAGCGTCCTGCATATTGGTCAGGTCCAGCAGGTCCTGCCCGGTAAAGGTGCCATCGCCGTTGTCGACAGGGACATCAAAGCCCGTCACGCTGTCATTGCCCGAGATATGGCCCAAACGGATCGTGTTGGTCCCGCCCCCCAGGATCAGATGCTCGACCCCTTCAAAAATCGCGGTCGAGGTGCCATCGGTCAGGCTGCCGCGCCCCTGCACGTCCGAGCTGAGGTCAATCACAAGGTCAGCCGTGATACGGCTCAGGTCCAGAACGTCGCCGGTAAGCTCGTCCTGATCTTCCATCTCGATGGTGTCGTTGCCAAAGTTATCTTCAAGGGCGATGGTGTCATCGTTATAGCCAGACCAGATGAAATCGGCACCGGTGCCTCCCTCCATATAGTCATTTCCAAAGCTGCCGCGCAGCCAGTCGTTGCCTTCGCCGCCAAGGATGGTGTCATCGCCGCGGTCGCCTTCCAGCCGGTCGTCGCCCGCGCCGCCATCGACATAGTCATTGCCGTCATAGCCTTCGAACGAGTCATTTCCGTCGCCGCCAAAGCCGACGTCGTCGCCGGTGTTCCCGTACAGGTAATCCGCGCCATCTCCGCCGATCAGCGTGTCATTGTCATCGCCACCTTCCAACTGGTCATCGCCGGCACCGCCCTCGATCAGGTCATCCCCGGCGCCGCCCAGAACGGTATCATTGCCCAATCCGGCCTGCACGTGATCATCGTTCGATCCGTCGGGCGCATCGCCAGCGTCGATCCTATCGCCTTCAGGATCGTCCACGTAGAACTCGGATATCCAATCGTCACCGTCGGTGCCGCTGACCACCCCGTCTGAAACAGGGCCGTAGGCCTCTTCGGGATAGTTGATGTTGAAATAGGTGTTTCCCTCTTCGATGGTGCCCGCGCCAATCGAGCCATCTGCGTCGTAGTCCACATCCGTATCACGATCTATCGTCAGGCTGCCGATATTGTCGTTGGCATCCGTTCCGGGCGCCAGCAGCAAAGAGCTAAGCACAGGCGCGCCAGCATCCGCCGAGACCAGCACATTCGCGTTGAACCGCAGGTAAGTGTCCCCCACACCGGAAAGATCATCCTGAACCGACGCAAACTGCCCCGCGTTCATCGGGGTGTATTCGTACAAGGCATTACCAGCCAGATAGTCAGCCTCGCTGTCATAAACGGTCAGGCCGATGATCTGGCTGCTGCCCGAGACTTCGCCGTTGATGTCGATGTTCTCCATCTCGACCACGACGATCTGGTTATCGTCGAAGATCTGAGTGCCGCCCGTAAGGGTGATTTGCCCCGCTCCGTCATTTCCAGCGCCCGAAAGGGTGCTGATCGAGGGGTCAGACACCACATCGATGCCGTGAATTAGAAAAGTCTCACTCATTGCTCTGGCCTCCTGGCAGGGGCAAACAACAACGGATCCAGCCCAATTTGGACGGTTTGAATTGGTGGCGCGTGTGCATCGCTCTCTGCCTTGTGTATAGGCCCCAGCCTGCGCCGGGGACATTAACTCAGGCTTGGTTACACATTGGTTTCCCGGCAAGAATGGGGCGCGATTGGGGCTTTTCAGGTGAAATAAAGCGAATTTGGGCAGATTGTTTCGCCAAGATCGTCATTTTTCCACGACCAAAACCCGCCCTGCATCGCAGAGACGGGTCCTGATCCCATTAGGCGCAGCCCCGCGCCCACAGGATTATCCACCCGGACCGTACCGGGTGGACGCTGCAATCTGTGTTTGATCAGCCGTTGATCAGCAGGCGGGCTTCATAGCCCTTCAGCGAGCGGCGCGCCGCGCTGTAGTCGCTGATACCTTGCTGCGTGGCCAGCTCGGGGAACAGTTCCAGGATCTCCTGGCGCTGCGCATCGTCGATGCCGTTCAGCGTATAGTCACCGGGCTGGAAGCTTTCGGTCCAGGCGCCATCCGACAGAACGACCTCGTGGCGGTCGAACATGAAGTGGATGTAGGTGGTGCCCATCACGTCCACGTTGTGGATACCATCCATACCGACCAGATGCTTGGCGGCGGCCAGCACTTCGCGCTCTTCGAAATACAAAGCGGATTTGCTGCTGTTCACCAGCATACGGTGGTTCGGCGAGACCATCATGTCACGTTCCGGCAGACCGTTGCCCAAGGCGCCAGCCTTGATCAGCACGGGCTTGAGGTGCGGATTACGCGCCAGCTCAAGGCCAGACATCTGCTTGGCCCCGACCCAGCGGATTTCCTGAATGCCGTTGTCGCGGGTGATGATTTTATCACCCTCTTTCAGCTCTTCCACCAGACGCGCGCCCTGAGGCGTGGCAATCACGGTTCCCGGCGTGAAACAGGGCACGATTTCTTCGATGTTTTCGAAGGTCGCGGTGTCGATCACGTTGCCGTCGCCGTCAAGGAACTCGATGGTGCCGTCAAAGCCGTTGCCATCGCTGTCCACGGTCGTGGTGCCAATGCGGGTATTGCCGCCGGTCAGGTACAGAGTGTCCCAGTCATCGCCGGCCGACCCGCCCGAGACATGCTCGCCCGGATTGATGCCGATGATCACGTCACGATCTGCGCCACCGTCAATTGCGTCGACGCCCGCACCACCGATCAGGGTGTCAGCACCGTCGCCACCGATCAGGGTGTCGTCGCCGTTGCCACCAATCAGCGAGTCCTCGTCAATCTGGCCATCCAGATAGTCGTTGCCCGCGTCGCCGTACAGCGTGTCATCGTCATCGGCGCCATAGATGGTGTCATTGCCAGTCTCACCGTGGATCAAATCCTGACCGTTGTCAGGCACCAGATCCACGCTGTCGGGAATGTTCACAGCGTCAGGAAAACTTGGGTCCAGGCCACCATAGATCAGGTCATTGCCCGAACCTGCATTGATGGTGTCCGAACCCTCGCCACCGATGATGGTGTCATGGCCGCTGCCGCCGTCAATCAGGTCGGCATCAATACCGCCATCGATGAAGTCAGATCCACGAGCACCCATAATGGTGTCCGCGTCGTCACCACCAAAGATCACGTCGCCGCCATCGCCACCGTCGATATAGTCACGGTTGTTGTCCGGATCCGCGTCCGAGCCGTACAGCCCCGGATAACCAAGATCGGGCAGATCGCTCAGGTCGGTTACAGTGTCGTCGCCATAGATCACATCGCGGTTGTCTCCGCCTTCGATCACGTCGTTGCCGTCACCGCCATAGATGGTGTCTTCGCCCTCGCCCCCCAGAATGGTGTCATCGCCGTCATATGCGATGATGATGTCATCATCGGGATCGTTGCCGGGGAAGATGTTGTCGTCATTGTCGACAAAATCGCCATCTGGATCACCGTCATACGAGGTGTCGATCAGGTCGTCGCCGTCGGAACCCATCACGATGCCGTCACGCTCGGGCTCGGGCTCGCAATCATCGGTGGTCTCGAAATGCACGTCGCTGACATAGACGCGCTGACCGCCATCGCCCTCGTTGGCGTACAGGATTTCAATCCGCGACACGGGGCCGGCGATATCCACCAGAACCGAAGCCTCGCCATCGGTGGCGTCATAACTGGTGCCGCTGCCGCTCATGGTGTCGCCAGTGGTGCTTACGCCGCTTCCCGGGGTCAGGGTCACGTCAATCGCGTTACCATCGGCGTCATATGCGCGTACGGTGACCACATCCAGCATGGACTGGCCAGCGTTGGTGTAGGGATCGGTGCCCGCGTCAATGTCCGAAATACGGAAGCTGACGTTCTGCACTTCATCGCCATAGGCATCATTGCTGGACGAGAAATCAAGAGTGGTGACCGAGGTCTGGTCCGTGCCGCCCTCGCCGCCCAGGCCCAGCAGTTTCAGAACCGAGTTGGGATCGAAATCCTCGCCGGGGCCAACATAAGTGTCGGTGTCCATGACGTAGGCTTCGGCGCCCTCGTCCACGGGCGTAAAGGTAATATCAACCGTCACACCACCGGTATCGACGCTCGTGCTTGGCGAAACCGCAGAATTCACCGGGCCCAGATCGCCCCAATCCAAAAACAACTCAGCCATTATTACCTCTTTCACCCGCGCACACGTCCATGGGAAATCCATGCAGACAAGACGTGTGGCAAAAGCCCTTCTGTGTTCACGCGGTCCAAGAAATGCACGAAGCCAACCCGGCCCAATCGCAGAAAATGTCCTGCTTGGGCCTTACCTTTGCAGCGCCTCCATTCCCCCCCGGTCATGGTTTTGCGCCTATTTGGCAGCTTCGCATCGCCTTGGATGCGCATCGGTTTGCGTGGCCGCCCCCGGCCATCAGACTTCGCCCCCCAGTCGGGCTTTGGTCAAACATACCCTATGCAATTGTGTTCAAAAAAGACGGCATTTCCCAGAAATCGCCCTGTTTTGACCAAATTTGCCTAAATCTAATCGGGCATTTGCAGTGAATTTGGAAAATATCAAAGGCGAATTTGACACCTATTTCGCGTTAACCGGGGATTAATGTCAGTAAATGCGGCGCATTTCCCCCATAGGATGAACCATGGCAGGCAAATTCTTGGTTACTTGTTGATATTTCAGAAACAATGACACATTTGGGCGGTCCGCCGAAAACATGACATATTTTCGCCCAAATTGGGCAATCCGCAGCCATGACTGTCGCTTAGCAGGAACCAATCGTCGCCATTTACAAGCATTGGTAATCATCCGGGAGATCCAGGCAAAACTGAATCAAGAACAAACCCGCCGAATCATAGGGGATCGCCCTGCCTCCCCACTGCATCGAGCTTGCTTCCTTTTGCTTTTTCATGACGCCTCGCCCGGCCCGTCGATTCTTTGATACCAGGCACTGACCCGACAACCGGAGAATTGTTGTGCGCAAGCCGCGACTGACCTAATCAGATCAGCATCGCTGCAATTTAACAAACAAATCGAAAAATGCGGAAAGCCTTGAAGGTCAAGGTGGTACCCAAGGCCGGACTCGAACCGGCACGCCTTGCGGCGGGGGATTTTGAATCCCCTGCGTCTACCATTCCGCCACTTGGGCACGTTTCCTTCGTCTACCCAACAGCTGCGCCCGCGTCCAGACTGAAAACGCATAGATTCTCATGTTGACCTTGCCTTGCAGCCATGGCGTAACAGGGCAAACCGGACAGGAGCGCCCGATGATCAAGGGACTGTACAATTGGACCATGTCCTTGGCCCAACATCCGCGCGCCCTTTGGCTGCTGGCGGCTATCTCGTTCATCGAGGCATCGGTCTTTCCGATCCCGCCGGACGTTTTGATGATTCCGATGATCCTGGCCCGCCCTTCGCGCGCGTGGCTGATCGCGGGGATTGCGTTGATCTCGTCTGTCGCGGGCGGATTGCTTGGATACCTGATCGGCGCCCAATTCTATGACCTGATCGGCCGCCCGATCCTGGAAACCATGGGCAAGGCCGACGCAATGGCCGAGTTCAACACTCGTTTCAACGATTTCGGCTTCTGGCCGGTGCTGATTGCGGGCATTACCCCCTTCCCCTTCAAGGTCATCACCATCATGTCCGGCTGGACCGGGCTGCCGCTTGTGACATTCGTGGTGACCTCGATCATCGCGCGCGGGCTGCGGTTCTTTATCGTCGCCGCCCTGTTGTGGAAATTCGGCGCACCCATTCGTGATTTCATCGAGCGTCGATTGGGCTTGATGTTCACCCTTTTCGTGCTCATCCTACTGGGTGGCTTCTACGTGGTGAAATACCTATGACACTCAACCGTAATACACTGATTTCATTGGCATCTGCTGGGTCTGCGGGCCTGCTGGGCGGGGCTTTCGTGTTCCAGTTCCTGGGCTTTGCCCCCTGCGCGATGTGCCTTTGGCAGCGCTGGCCGCATGGCGCCGCAATTGCGATCGGGATCATTGCGCTAATAACCGCACCAACCCGGCTGCTGGCTTGGCTGGGCGCCTTGGCCGCCGGCACGACCGGCGCAATTGGCGTCTATCACACCGGGGTCGAGCGTGATTGGTGGGAAGGCCCCAGCAGTTGCACCGGCACCGGAGGGCTGGATGCGGGCAACCTGCTGGACATGACGGGCCCCAAACTGGTGCTGTGTGACCAGGTCGCATGGGATCTGTTCGGCGTTTCCATGGCCAGCTGGAATGCGATCTTCTCGTTCGGACTGATGGCAATCTGGATCCTGGCCGCCCGCACCAAATCCTAAAGAAAAGGCCCCCTGAATTCAGGGGGCCAGTTTCGCCGCTCAAGCTCAATCATTGTTACCGCTCGGTGTTTTTGCCTGCGGCCTGAGCGTCGTTCGGGGCAGACGCATCCGCCCCGTGACTGTTTAGCTACATCCCGAGGTCGCCCCGCAGGTGTTGCATTTCATACAGGTGCCGTTGCGCACCAAAGTGTAGTTTCCGCAATCGCCACAGGCCTCGCCTTCATAGCCCTGCATCTTGGCCTTGGCCCGCGCGTCCATGGAGACGGCCCCGGTGCTGACGGCGGTCGTTGTGGACAGCGCTGCAGTCTCGACAACCGTGCCCATGGTTTCAGGCACCAGCGCCTGCAAGGCAGCCTCGGGATTCGAACCTCCAAACGCCATGCCGCCAACGGACTGACCGCCCTGCAGAACCACCAGTTCTTGCGGCAGACGCTTGCGCAGATAGCCGGTCGAGCTGATCTGTTTCAGCACTTCAAGGCTGCGGTTGGCTGCGGTTTCGCTGATTTCCTCGACGTTTGAAACACCTTCCTCGACCCCGCGGCCCAGATCGTCAAACGATGCGCCCTGCGGCTTCACATGGGCCAGGTCCGTGCGATCCAGATAGGACACGGCCAGTTCGCGGAAGATATAATCCAGGATCGACGTGGCATTCTTGATCGAGTCGTTGCCCTGCACGATGCCCGCAGGTTCGAATTTCGTGAAGGTGAAGGCATCCACGAACTCTTCCAGCGGCACGCCATATTGCAGGCCCACTGACACCGCGATGGCGAAGTTGTTCATCATCGCACGGAAGCCAGCGCCCTCTTTGTGCATGTCGATGAAGATCTCGCCAAGGCTACCGTCCTCGTATTCGCCGGTGCGCAGATACACTTTGTGCCCGCCAACGACGGCCTTCTGGGTATAGCCTTTGCGGCGCTCGGGCATCTTTTCGCGGTGGCTGCGGACCATTTCCTTGACCACAACCTTTTCGACGATTTTCTCGGCCAGAACGGCGGCTTTTTCCTGGGTCGAGCCGCTTTCCAGAATCTCGGCGGCCTCGTCGTCATCCTCGATCAGCGCGGCGGCCAAAGGCTGCGACAGCTTCGAGCCATCGCGGTACAAGGCGTTCGCCTTGATGCCCATCTGCCAAGACCGTTCATAGGCAGCCTGACAATCCTCGATCGTGGCATCGTTGGGCATGTTGATCGTCTTGGAGATCGCCCCCGAGATGAACGACTGCGCCGCCGCCATCATGTCGATGTGGCTGTTCACCGACAAGAAGCGTTTACCTTTCTTGCCGCAGGGATTGGCGCAATCGAAGATCGCGTAGTGCTTTTCGTCCAGATGCGGCGCGCCTTCCAGCGTCATGGTGCCACAAACGTGGTCATTCGCGGCCTCGATGTCGGACCTGGAGTATCCAAGGTGCCGCAGCACGTCGAAGGTCGGGTCGTTCAGCTGCTCGGCCGAGATTTTCAGCACGTTCTGGCAGAACTCCGCGCCCAGGGTCCACTGGTTGAACACGAAACGGATGTCAAAGGCGCTGCCCAGGGCCTCTTCGACCTTGTTCAGCTCGTTTTCAGTGAACCCGTGCTGCATCAGGGTGGAGTGGTTGATCCCCGGCGCGTTGCCGATGGTGCCGTGCCCCACTGCGTAGCTGACGATTTCCTCGATCTGGGCGCTGGAATAACCCAGCTTCTCCAGCGCGGCGGGAACCGAGCGGTTGATGATCTTGAAATAGCCACCCCCGGCCAGTTTCTTGAACTTCACCAGCGCGAAATCAGGCTCGATCCCGGTGGTGTCGCAATCCATAACCAGACCGATGGTGCCGGTGGGGGCAATCACACTGACCTGAGCGTTGCGGAACCCGTTCTGCTCGCCCAGTTTCAGCGCCTCGTCCCAGGCGGTCATGGCCAGCTCGGCCAGACGCTGATCAGGCACGTTGGACAGGTCCAGCGGGACGGGCTTAACGTCCAGCCCATCGTACCCCTCGGCCGCGCCATAGGCGGCGGTGCGGTGGTTGCGAATGACGCGCAGCATGTGGTCCTTGTTGCGGGCATAGCCGTCGAACGGGCCCAGCTCTCCGGCCATTTCGGCGCTGGTGGCATAGGAGACACCGGTCATGATCGCGGTCAGCGAAGCACCAAGCGCCCTGCCCTCGTCACTGTCATAGCTGAAGCCCATGTTCATCAGCAGACCGCCGATGTTGGCATAGCCCAGACCCAAGGTGCGGAAGTCATAGGACAGCTGCGCGATTTCCTTGGAGGGGAACTGCGCCATCATCACGCTGATTTCCAGCGTTACGGTCCACAGGCGGGTGGCGTGCATGTAATCCTCGGCCTGGAACTCTCCGTCCTTCAGGAAGGTCAGCAGGTTCATCGAGGCCAGGTTACAAGCGGTATCGTCCAGGAACATGTATTCCGAGCACGGGTTGGATCCGCGGATCGCACCATCTTCGGGGCATGTGTGCCAGGCGTTGACGGTATCGTGGAACTGAATGCCCGGATCGGCGCAGGCCCAAGCGGCGTGGCCGATATCTTCCCACAGGTCACGCGCTTTGACGGTCTTGGCAACCGCGCCATCGGTGCGGCGCAGCAGTTCCCAATCACTGTCGTCCTTCACTGCCTTCAGGAAGGCATCGGTGACACGGACCGAGTTGTTCGAGTTCTGACCCGAAACCGATGCATAAGCCTCGGAATCCCAATCGGTGTCATAGGTCGGGAATTCGATGCTGTCATAGCCCTGTTTGGCATAGTCCAGCACACGTTTCACATAAGTTTCAGGGATTTGCACCTTGCGGGCACTGCGGATCGCCGTTTTCAGTGTGGCGTTCTTGGCAGGGTCCACCGCGTCCTCGGTGCTGCCATCCCATTCACGGATTGCTCCGAAAATCTCGTTCAGGCGTTCCTCGTGCATTTTGGACCCGGCAACGATGCTGGCGACCTTCTGCTCTTCCTTGACCTTCCAGTTCACGAATTCTTCGATATCGGGGTGATCGACGTCACAGATCACCATCTTGGCTGCGCGGCGGGTGGTACCGCCCGATTTGATCGCGCCCGCAGCGCGGTCGCCGATTTTCAGGAACCCCATCAGACCCGAGGATTTCCCACCGCCCGACAGCGGCTCGTCCGCGGCACGCAGGCTGGAGAAGTTGGTGCCCGTGCCCGAGCCGTATTTGAACAGACGCGCTTCGCGGACCCACAGGTCCATGATGCCACCATCGCCCACCAGGTCGTCAGCAACCGACTGGATGAAACAGGCGTGCGGCTGCGGATGCTCGTAAGCGCTGGAGGATTTGGTAAGGGTCTTGGTTTCGTGATCGACGTAGTAATGACCCTGGCTGGGACCATCGATGCCATAGGCCCAATGCAGGCCGGTGTTGAACCACTGGGGCGAGTTCGGCGCGGCCTTCTGCGTGGCCAGCATGAACCGCATTTCATCATAATAGGCGCGCGCGTCTTCCTCGGTCGAAAAATAGCCGCCCTTCCAGCCCCAATAGGCCCAGGCGCCCGCCAGACGATCGAATACCTGCTTGGCGCTGGTCTCGCCGGTTTTTTCGGTGGTTTTGGTCGCGGGAACCGAGCGCCACAGGAACTCGGGCACACCCTTTTCCTTGACCTTCTTCAATTTGGCCGGAACACCAGCCTTGCGAAAGTATTTCTGCGCAATCACATCCGAAGCCACCTGGCTCCAGCTTTGCGGCACCTCGACCTCGTCCAGACGGAAAACGATGGACCCGTCCGGATTGCGGATTTCCGACACGGTGGTGATAAAATCCAGATCGTCGTAAGCGTCCTGCCCGGCCTTGGTAAATTTTCTTTCGATTTTCATGTGCGCTGCCCCATACTTCAGCATTCAATCCCTGCCAGCTGCCGATTGACCTTGCGGTCCTGATCGGGCGTTGCGTCGGGCAAAAGCTCATCAGCCCGGTCACGAATAACCGGGGCTCTGTGGGCCTAATGACCCTGATGTACGAAACTTACGTCCCTGCGCTACCGCCACTATATCTTGTGCGTTATCCGGCTGGCTCCCACAATCTGGCGTATCACCCTCTAGACGGTCAACGGATTTTTTTACGAAAATTTTGGCTTTTGGGTGTTGACCCAGTGCAGGTTCCGCAATCGGGTGATTCAACAAGTTAACCGCTGGTTAATGCAGCCTGTGGGCATCCTTGTGGACAGCTGAAATTTTCCCTTGGTTCTGGCTGGTTTAGCGGACACGGTTCCTGCAGCACTTCAGCTATGCTGCGGCGTAGAAAGGATTTTCTGCACCTGCGAAGTGATTTCCAAAATAAATTCGCCCACGTCCACCACATCTTGTGGGAACCCGAATCAAGGACGCAAAATGACCGAATATTGAGCAATCTTCGTGTCCCATAGAAATATGACGACATGGTGAAGAAAGCAGCGAGATTCGCGCCAACGCCCCTATGACCAATGCAGGTGCCGCTAGATTTTCCTCAGCTGTGAACAGCCGGACTAAACAAAAGAAATGGGCGCCACCGTTCCTGGTGACGCCCATTCTTACAAGACTTTCAGTCCCTTAGAAGTGCACGGAACGTGCGGTTCCTGGGATTTCTTTTGGGGGTGCGAACTTGGTCAGGTCGATGCCTTCGACGGCGGTTTTGTACTCTTCCAGGGTCGGGGTGCGGCCCAGGATGGCTGACAGGACCACGACCGGGGTCGAGGCCAGCAGGGATTCGCCTTTCTTGTCGGGGGCATCGCCCACCACGCGGCCCTGGAACAGGCGGGTCGAGGTGGCCAGGACGGTGTCGCCCTTGGCAGCCTTTTCCTGGTTGCCCATGCACAGGTTACAGCCCGGACGCTCCAGGTACAGGATGTTCTCGTACTCGGTGCGGGCGTTGGTTTTCGGCGCCGCGTCGTCGAACTCGAAGCCCGAGTATTTCTCCAGAACTTCCCAGTCGCCCTCTTCCTTCAGCTCATCGATGATGTTGTAGGTCGGGGCGGCCACGACCAGCGGGGCCTTGAACTCGACCTTGCCGGTGGCTTTTTCCAGGTTCTTGAGCATCTGCGCCACGATTTTCATGTCGCCCTTGTGCACCATGCACGAGCCGACAAAGCCCAGGTCCACATGCTTTTCAGCCTTGTAGTACGAGATCGGGCGGATCGTGTCATGGGTATAGCGCTTGGACACGTCGATGTTGTTGACGTCCGGGTCCGCGATCATCGGTTCGACGATCTGGTCCAGATCGACCACGACCTCGGCAAAATACTTGGCGTTGGCATCCGGCGTCAGGGCCGGCTTTTCACCCGACCTGATCTCGGCGATCCGCTTGTCCGCCTTGGCGATCAGACCAGCCAGCAGCTGTGCCTCGTTGTCCATGCCCTTGTCGATCATGATCTGGATGCGGCTCTTGGCCAGTTCCAGAGACCCGATCAGCGTCTCGTCATTCGAGATACAGACCGAAGCCTTGGCTTTCATCTCGGCGGTCCAGTCGGTGAAGGTAAAGGCCTGGTCGGCCAGCAGGGTGCCGATATGCACTTCGATCACCCGACCCTGGAAGACGTTGTCGCCATGCTGCGCCAGCATCTGCGCCTGGGTGGCGTGCACCACGTCGCGGAAGTCCATGTGATCGGCCATCTGGCCCTTGAAGGTCACCTTGACCGATTCCGGGATCGGCATCGACGCCTCGCCGGTGGCCAGCGCCAGCGCCACGGTGCCACTGTCCGCACCAAAGGCTACGCCCTTGGACATACGGGTGTGGCTGTCGCCGCCGATGATGATGTCCCAGTCATCCACGGTGATGTCGTTCAGCACCTTGTGAATCACGTCGGTCATCGCGTGGTATTTATCTTTGGGATCGCGCGCCGTGATCAGGCCAAAGGAGTTCATGAAGGCCATCAGCTTGGGGATGTTGGCCTGTGCCTTCAGGTCCCAAACCGACGCGGTGTGACAGCCCGACTGGTACCCAACGTCCAGCGAGGGCGAGATCACGGTGGCCGCCATGGCCTCCAGTTCCTGCGCGGTCATCGGGCCGGTGGTGTCCTGGCTGCCAACAACGTTCACCTGAACACGCACGTCCGAGCCAGCATGCAGCGTCTTGCCCGGGGTCGCGCCGCGGGCGTTGCGGTTGAAGATCTTCTCGACCGCGGTCAGGCCCTGGCCTTCGATCGATACTTCTTTCGACGGCGCGTAGGCCGATTTCAGGTCCTGGCCCAGGGCCTCGGCTGCGAATGTCTGCAGCTTCTTGCCAAAGACCACGGCGTAGGAACCGCCAGCCTTGATGAACTCGACCTTCTGAGGGGTCAGCGAGGACGAGATGTCGACCAGCTCGGTGCCGTCGGCGTCGTACAGTTTCTTGTCCTTGGTGTTGATGGTCAGAACCTTGCCGGTCTCAACCGAATAGGCCTGCTCCAGCACCGGATCGCCATTGTCATCCAGAACGGTGTTGCCGTCCGCGTCGACCTTCTTGACCCAGTTCTTCAGGTCAATGCCGATGCCGCCGGTCACGCCAACGGTGGTCAGGAAGATCGGCGAGATGCCGTTGGTGCCGGCCACAACGGGGGCGATGTTCACGAAGGGAACATAGGGGCTGGCCTGTTTGCCGGTCCACAGCGCCACGTTGTTCACACCAGACATCCGCGACGAGCCAACACCCATCGTGCCTTTTTCCGCGATCAGCATGACGCGGGCGCCGGGGTTGGCCTCTTGCAGGGCAACGATTTCACCCTGAGCTTCGGGGGTGATCATGCACTTGCCATGCAACTCGCGGTCAGCACGGCTGTGGGCCTCGGCGCCGGGCGACAGAAGGTCGGTCGAGATATCACCCTCGGCGGCGATATAGGTGACAACCTTGATCTCTTCATCGATGTCCGGCAGCTTGGTGAAGAACTCGGCCTTGGCATAGCTGTCCAGGATATCGGTCGCCACGGCATTGCCTGCGGCGTGGGCCTCGGACAGGCGATCCATGTCCGCTTCGTACAGGAATACCTGGGTCTTCAGAACCTCGGCTGCCTGACCGGCCAGCGCCGCATCATCCCCAAGCGCCACATCCAGCAGAACCGCAATCGAGGGGCCGCCCTTCATGTGCGACAAAAGCTCGAACGCGAAATCAGGCGTGATCTCGGCAACAGTCTCGGTGCCAAGAATGATGTCCTTCAAAAACGCCGCCTTCACAACGGCCGCGCTCGTGGTGCCGGGCAGCGTGTTGTAAATGAAATGCTGCAAAGAGTCCGCGCGATACTCGTTCCCGGTATCCTTGATCTGCGCGATCAACGCCCCAACCAGGGCACCATCGTCGATAGGCTTGGGATGCAATCCCTGATCTTTACGGGTCTCGATCTCGGTAAGGTAATCTGTGTACAAGCTCATGTTGATTCCTACGAATTAGTGCCGGGTCAAGGCCTGGGCGGCTGGCAAATATGTCTTCCGAGTCGCATCAGGCAATTTTGTATGCCGCTGTATACCAAATTTGCATTTTCTACAAGAGCCACCAGACATACGGCGACCGATCCCTGGGTAAAACCAGGCTTCAGCCGGGCGATCCTACCTCTTCCAACAGGACTGACAGAATAAGACTTGCGCCCTTCTCGACGGGATCGATTTCATGTCTTCCGCCGTGGCGTTCGGCTTCCGTTGCAGCAATGGGCTGGCGTTGATGCTACGCTCGAAGGTTTTGCATATGCCGCGCGAGGCCTTTGGCTTCCAACTGGTCAAACATCCACATATCACGCGGCCCATCGGGATTCTCAGTCGCAACGGTCAAACCGCCACCAAATCAGAAGAGACCTTCAAAGCAATCCTTCGAAGATTCGCGACTGAAACCAGATCGCAGTTTCAAACCGGCAATCTGTGACGTCAACTTGGTCAGGAGAACCCCGAACAGAATATCAGTGAATGGCAAACGGCCACGCTGTCACAATATTCTTGGAAGGATGGTCGGGGCGGCGAGATTCGAACTCACGACCCCCTGTACCCAAAACAGGTGCGCTACCAGACTGCGCTACGCCCCGGACCGTTCGTTCCACATAGCCGCCCCTGCCGGGATTGAAAAGCCAAAAAAGAGCGCACAAGCACGATCTTATCTGCACGGCCAAGCAGCGCGGCTGGCCTCGACCGAAGGGTGACGCATCAGGCTGCCCGTAGCGATGCCCAAACGCTTGGCCATGCCAGCATTCAGCTCGAGCACAAACTTGATGTCATCGCCCCCAGGGATCGGAGTTTCATCCAACGGAACGGCATTTTCGTGGATCCGAGTCACGATGCCTGCCTCGTTCAGGAAAAACATGTCCAAAGGGATATAGGTGTCGCGCATCCAGAATGATACGCGCTGCGCGCTGGGATAGACGAACAGCATTCCTGCCATCCGGGGCATCTTTTCGCGATACATCAGGCCCACGGCGCGCTCGGATGCAGTGTCTGCCACCTCGACGGCAAAGCGCGCCTGCCCCCAGTCGCCCTTCAAAAAGACGGTCTCGGTCCGGCATTCGGCCATCGCCAAGGCGGGCGCCAGAAAACAAAAGGCCAACAGCCACAGGGCGCGTTTTATTTGACGCCCCACTTGGCTCATTCGGCGTCCTTGAATTTAACGGCGGCTTCCCATGCAAGGATCTCGGTGGCCATACGGCCGCGCTGGCCCTCGATCACCCGCAGGCCCACGGCCTCGCCGGGTTGCAGATCGGCCAATCCCGAGCGGCGCAACACCTCGATATGCACGAACACATCTTCCGGGCGGCCAAAGATGTTGGCAAAGCCAAACCCCTTGCCCTTGTCGAACCATTTCACCCGGCCCGGTTCCATCGGTGCGTTGCGCATCACTTCGGGATCGATATCCTCGAAATCTGCCAAGGCAGAGCCTTCGGTGGCTTTCGGAGGTTCAATCACATAAACCTCGATGGCTTGCACACCGCGACCGGTCTCTTGAACCGAAATCTCGATATACGCGCCATCCGCAACCGAGCTTTGCCCGAAATTGCGCAATACGTTAGCGTGCAACAGAATATCAGGCCCACCGCTTTCCGCGACTACAAAACCAAACCCCTTTACAGGGTCAAACCATTTAACGTGCCCGTGTACCCTGCGTTCGCCGTCTTCTTCAGTCTTCACAGCGTTGGTACCCAAATGAACGTCATCCCCGACACAGTCATGATACAATTGGACCGGCTTGTGCAAGTCGAAAATTTGACTTTTATCAATCGCTTGCATTTCACGTTACGCGAGTATCAAGGGTTTAGGCGTGTTACTTTCCACGCCATTTGCGGTGTTTCCCTACGCCATTGGAACCGATCATGCAGTCGAAAAGCACCGTCTGCCCAGAATTCAATCTCAATTGGCGTGATTCTGAAACCTCCCCAAAAGGATGGTCGTTTCGGGTTGGGGCCCTGCTGAGCGGTCACTTTTGCAACCTCAGCCATAAGCGATGCTCGCGAAGACAACGGTTGCGATTGTTTTGACGCCCAGGCCCCCAGCCGGCTTTTCAGCGAACGCGAGCGATAATACTCATCCGCCTGCGGTCCGTCCTCTTTTGTGACGATCCCGCGCACGCGAATCTGCCGCCGCAGCGACTTCCAATGCATCACGAAAGCGGCCTTGCCAGCCTGTGTCACCTCGGTCGCTTTCGCGCTTTCGTAATTCGTGTAGAAAACAAAGGCCGCGTCCTCGATCTCTTTCAGCAGCACCATGCGCGCGTTCGGCATGCCATCTGCGTCTACCGTGCTAAGTGCGATGGCGTTCGGGTCGTTGACTTCGCTCTTTTCGGCCTCGGCCAGCCAATCACGCGCGATCTGGAACGGATCGTCCCCTGCAAAAATTCCGGTTCTGTCGGTCATGATTCCCTCTTTGTCTTCTGTCGTCAGCCTAACGCGTCCTGCAGGGACGGTGTAGGCCCCCTGCCCGGCAACTCGGATTGCCCCAAGGGTAAGGCTGCACTTGATGCTGCAGGTTCTATCCCCTAAAGCACAGGTAACCAGTTAAGCACGTCGGGGAACGAGAAATGTCAAATCAACTGATGGCCGGGAAACGCGGTGTGATCATGGGACTTGCCAATGACAAGTCGATCGCCTGGGGGATTGCCAAGGCCTGTGCGGACGCAGGGGCCGAAATGGCCTTTACCTACATGGGGGATGCTTTCCGCAAGCGCGTTGCCCCCTTGGCCGAACAGCTGGGCGTCGAAACCCTGATCGATTGCGACGTGTCGGATGCGGCCTCGGTCGATGCGGCCTTTGCCGAGATCGAAAAGAAATTCGGCAAGATCGATTTTCTGGTCCACGCCATCGGCTTTTCGGACAAGAACGAGCTGCGCGGCCGTTACGTCGACACCAGCCGCGACAACTTCCTGATGACAATGGATATCAGCTGCTACAGCTTCACCAGCGTCATGCAGCGCGCCGAGAAGATCATGAACGATGGCGGCAGCGCCCTGACCCTGACCTACTATGGCGCCGAGCAGGTGATGCCGCACTATAACGTCATGGGTGTGGCCAAGGCCGCGCTGGAGGCGTCGGTGAAATACCTGGCCGAGGATCTGGGCAAGGACGGCATCCGCGTCAATGCGATCAGCGCCGGCCCGATCAAGACCCTGGCCGCCAGCGGCATCGGCGATTTCCGCTATATCCTGAAATGGAACGAACTGAACTCGCCCCTGCGCCGCAACGTGACCATCGATGATGTGGGCAAATCGGCCCTTTACATGCTGTCCGACCTGGGCAGCGGCGTGACCGGGGAAAACCTGCATGTTGATGCAGGATACCATGTGGTCGGAATGAAGGCCGTGGACGCGCCGGACATCGACGCAGTGACCGGGCGCAAGTAACGCCCTCTCGATTTTCAAACTATTCAACACCGGCAGAGCACTCTGCCGGTGTTTTCTTGTAAGTGACCCGGCGATCGGCCTCTTTTCCACACATCAGTTTGACGCTATCACTTCTGAAAACGCTTTCACGAAGGACACATCATGGCCGAGACCCGCCTGCCCCATGAAAAAGGATTCCACATCAGCTGGGATCAAATTCACCGCGACAGCCGGGCGCTGGCCTGGCGGCTGGATGGGCAAGGCCCCGACAATGGCGCCTGGAAAGCCATCGTGGCGATCACACGCGGTGGCATGGCCCCGGCGATGATCATCGCGCGCGAGCTGGACATCCGCACGATCGACACGATCAGTGTCAAATCCTATGACCACCAGTCACAGTCCGAGGCCTCGGTTCTGAAAGCCCCCGACGCGGAATTGATGGGCGACGGAGAAGGCATCCTGGTCATCGACGATCTGGTCGACAGCGGCAAAACCCTGGAACTGGTGCGCGAAATGTTTCCGAAAGCGCATTTCGGGACTGTCTATGCAAAGCCCAAAGGGCGCCCTCAGGTCGACACATTTATTACCGAAGTAAGCCAGGACACTTGGATTTTCTTCCCCTGGGATATGGCATTGCAATATGTTGAACCGTACCGAGGAACTGACTAAGCGGCCTATTTCAACCGCTGACCCGATGGTGGCGGCATGAGCACCGACACCATCCGCGAAAAGCTGATCGGCGGCGCTTTGCCAGGCGAGCGAGCGCCGAAGTTCTATTCGCTCGAACTTCTGCGCTTTATCTGCGCGTTTTCCATTGTTTGGGGGCATCTGGGGGCCCCGCATGCAATCGTGGCCTATGCCGGGCTGGACACGTTTATCATTCTCAGCGTCGCGCTTAGTACCCGTGCTGCCACCCGGCAAGACTTCGCCACTTTTATGATGCGCCGGGTGATCCGCATTTTCGTTCCCTGGGTGATCTGGTCGGGCTTCTATCTGTTCTTTCGCGGGCTGCGTGATGGTTGGCACACGATGTTCCAACTGACGGACCCAGCTTGGCTTCTGATCGGCCCCGAGATTCACCTGTGGTTCCTGCCCTTCATCCTGATTTCTGCCCCCTTTGCCTATATCGCGATGCACCTGCCCCATGGCCGTGTGTTCGGCGCCATTATGGTGGTCGTAACATTGCCGCTTTCGTGCGGGCTCTATTATGTTGAATGGAACGCGATGCTCTCGCCCCCATGGACGCAGTGGTGTTTTGCCCTGCCACCCCTGTTTTATGCGGTCATTCGCGTATCGGGCCGCCGCTGGGGGCCAAGCTTTCTGCTTGTCGGAACTCTGATCGGCATGACGCTGCTGGGCCACCCCGAACCCGCCTGGTTCCTGATCCTGTCCGCCGTCCTGTTCGAGGTTTTCCTGCACTTCGACAAGATCGGACGCTGGGCCGGCCCCTTGGGCGATGCGGCCTTTGGCATCTATGTGCTGCACCCGTTTTTCATCGTGGTCATTGCTCATTTCATCTCTTTGACCGGGCATACGATATTCTTCGCCGAGCTGGTTTTTCTGGCGTCCTGGGCAGGCAGTTATGCTTTGCTTCGGATCGGTCAGGCGCTGACAGCAAATTTCGCCGCCGCCCGAACCAGCACAGAGCCCTAAAATCCGGGCTTGCCCCGACCGCAACGCGGCCTATCCTGCGAGGACCAAGGAACCGGAGCTGACCATGACTTTGCCTCGTACCGCCGCAACCTTTCCCCCTCCGGTCATGGAGGCGCGCCGCTGGATCGCGGATGCGAAATTCTCGGCGGAACGGCCATTGATCAACGTCAGCCAGGCCGCGCCGGTGGACCCGCCGACAGACGCGTTACGCAAGCACATCGCTGAAACTGCCCTTACGCTGGACAGCGCCCATCTATATGGCCCCGTGCTGGGTCTGCCTGCTCTGCGCGCCGAGGTTGCCAGCAATTTCAGTGCCGCGTATGGCGGCGCGATCAACGACAGCAATGTCTGCATTACCGCTGGCTGCAATCAGGCCTTTTGTGCTGCGATGATGACCCTGGCCGCCGAGGGTGACGAGGTGATCCTGCCCACCCCTTACTACTTTAACCACAAGATGTGGCTGGACATGACCGGTGTGCGCTGCGTGGATCTGCCCACGGGTCCGGGCCTGCTGCCCGACCCTGATGTGGCCCGCGCGATGATCACCGAGCGCACGCGCGCAATCGTGCTGGTCACGCCGAACAACCCGGCGGGCGTTGAATATCCCGCCGATCTGGTCGCGGCCTTCCGCGATGTCGCCCGCGAAGCCCGGATCGCCCTGATCGTGGACGAAACCTATCGCGATTTTCACAGCAAAAGCGGCGCGCCGCATGATTTGTTCACCGATCCCGACTGGGCCGACACGGTGATCCAGCTGTATTCCTTCTCCAAGGCGTATCGTCTGACCGGCCACCGTGTCGGCGCGATGATCGCGCATCCTGATCGCCTTGCGCAGGTGGAAAAGTTCCTGGACACCGTCACCATATGCCCCAACCAACTGGCGCAGCACGCCGCGCTATGGGGGATG
Source organism: Thalassovita sp. (assembly GCF_965218685.1). Taxonomy (GTDB): domain Bacteria; phylum Pseudomonadota; class Alphaproteobacteria; order Rhodobacterales; family Rhodobacteraceae; genus Thalassobius. The sequence goes on from NZ_OZ244657.1 coordinate 2,694,671, forward strand.
CAGAACCTTGGCCAATGGCTGGCCGGAGAGCGCGCCGAGATCTTGGATCGCCGCGCCGCGATCGAGGAAGGCTTTCCCAAGCTTGCCGAAAAAGGATGGGACCTGCTGGGCGTCGGCGCCTATTTCGCCTATGTGACGCATCCATTTCGGAGATCCTCGCTGCAATTGGCGCAGGACATGGTATCCGACGCCGCCGTTCTGGCCCTGCCTGGCACCATGTTCATGCCCGATGATGACCCCGCAGGGCAGCGCCAGCTAAGGATCGCCTTTGCCAATATCGATCGCGCGGGCATCAACACCCTGTTTGAACGGCTGGCGGGCCTTGCCCCCCGCAAGGTCTCGTCGTAGACACGGGCGGACGATTTCAATTTACCCGGTGATAAGGGAAGCTCATGGCCAAAGGCGCTACTTCGAAAATCTTTGTCTGGATTCTGTTGGCTCTGCTGATTGTGGGCCTTGCAGGCTTTGGCGCGACCTCGCTTTCGGGCAACTCGCGCAGCATCGGCGCTGTCGGCGACGAGAAAATCTCTATCCAGGAATACGCCCGCGCCCTTCAGGATGAAATCCGCGCCATCCAGGCGCAAACCGGCCAGACCATCACCTTTGAACAAGCCATCGCCTTTGGCCTTGACCGTTCGGTTCTGGGGCGCCTGATCGGCTCGGCTGCGCTGGACAACGAGGCGCGCAGCATCGGCCTGTCGCTGGGCGACGAGAACCTGCGCCGCCAGATCGTTGAAATCCCCTCGTTCCAAGGGGGGGATGGCAAGTTCGACCGCGAGGCGTATCGCTTTGCCCTGGGCCAGGCAGGTCTGACCGAGGCCGAGTTTGAAGAGGAAATGCGCGCCGACGCAACCCGCAGCCTGCTGCAGGGCGCGCTGATCACCGGCGTTACCATGCCCGCCGCCTACAGCGACACCCTGCTGGGTTACTATGCCGAGCGCCGCAACTTCACTTGGGCCGTGCTGGACCGCGCCGCGCTGACAACCCCAGTCCCTGCCCCGACCGAGGAACAGCTGGCCACCTATCACCAGGATAACGCCGCCCGGTTCACCAGCCCGGCGATCAAGCAGCTGACCTATGTCTGGCTGTCCCCTGAAATGGTGATCGATCAGGTTGACGTCGACGAGGCCGCGATCCGCGAACAATATGACGCCAACCTTGCCACCTATATGCGCCCTGAACGCCGTCTGGTGGAACGCCTTGTATTCTCGGACGATGACGCCGCGCTGGCCGCCAAGGCAAAGATCGAAACCGGCGAGACCCAGTTCGAAACCCTGGTCGAAGACCGCGGGCTGGACCTGTCCGACGTGGATCTGGGCGATGTGACCAAAGACGATCTGGACGCCGCCGGCGGCGCCGTCTTCAACGCTCAGGTGGGCGATGTTGTCGGCCCGTTCGAAAGCTCTTTGGGTCCGGCGCTGTTCCGCGTGAACGGCATTCTGGCCGCCAAGGAAACCGCCTATGAAGATGCGCGCGAGGCGATCCGTCTGGAACTGGCCGCTGACCGCGCCCGCCGCATGGTCGAAAGCCAATCCGAGAACGTGGACGATCTGCTGGCCGGTGGCGCCACGCTGGAAGAGCTGGTCACCGAGGCCGGCATGAAACTGGCGACCATGGACTGGCATGACGACGCCGAGGATCGCATCAACGGCTATGCTGCCTTCCGCAACGCGGCCGAGGCCGTGGCAGATGGCGATTATCCTGAACTGATCCGTCTGGACGATGGCGGTCTGGCTGCGCTGCGCCTTGAGGGCGAAGTCGCCCCGGCGCTCAAGCCCCTGGACGAGGTCCGCGAGGACGTCTCGGCAGCATGGCTCGCGGCCGAGACCACCAAGGCGCTGGCCGCCCGCGCAGACGAGATCACGCAAGAGCTGTCCGGCGCAGGCGATATGGCGGCATTGGGCCTGACCGCCCGCGTGGAAACCGCCGTGACCCGCAACGAGTTCATCAGTGGTTCGCCCGTCGGTTTCCTGACCAAGGTCTTCGAGATGGACGCCGGCACCGCGGCCGTGGTCTCGGATGCGGCGACGGTAACCATCGTGCAGCTAACCGATATCCTGCCGCCCGATATGGACGACCCCGAGGTCAGCGCTCTGGCTGCGTCGCTGGCACAGGAAATCAACGCCTCGCTGGCGCAGGACCTGTACGCGGCCTATGCCCGCAACATCCAGGACACCGCCGGGATCAACCTGGACCAGGCGGCGATCAATGCCGTGCATGCCAACTTCCAGTAAGGACCGGACGCCGTGGAACTGACGCCTACTTTTGAAGAATTCGCCAAGGCATACGAGGCGGGAAAGAACCAGGTGGTCTATACCCGCCTGGCGGCTGATCTGGACACGCCGGTTTCCCTGATGTTGAAGCTATCCGGGGCCCAGAAAGACGCGTTCATCCTGGAATCCGTCACGGGCGGCGAGGTGCGCGGGCGCTATTCGATCATCGGGATGAAGCCTGACGTGATCTGGAAATGTCATGGCACCGAAAGTTCGCTGAACCGTCAGGCGCGGTTCGATCCGGACGCTTTCCAACCCTGCGACGACGATCCGCTGACCGCCCTGCGCGCGCTGATCGCCGAGACTAAGATCGATCTGCCGTCGGATCTGCCCGCCGCCAGTGCGGGCCTGTTCGGATATCTTGGCTATGACATGATCCGTCTGGTGGAACACCTGCCCGATGTGAACCCCGACCCGCTGGGCCTGCCTGATGCGATGATGCTGCGCCCCTCGATCGTGGCAGTTCTGGACGGGGTCAAGGGCGAGGTGACCGTGGTGTCCCCTGCCTGGATCAACGATGGTCTGTCCGCCCGCGCTGCCTATGCCCAGGCGGCCGAACGTGTGATGGACGCCGTGCGCGATCTGGAACGCGCCATGCCGCAAGCCAGCCGCGATCTGGGCGAGGCGCATGACACCAGCGCGCCCATCAGCAATTTCTCGAAATCGGGCTATATGGAGGCTGTCGAGAAGGCCAAGGAATACATCCGCGCCGGCGATATTTTCCAGGTCGTGCCCTCGCAGCGCTGGACGCAAAACTTTCCGCTGCCGCCGTTTGCCTTGTATCGGTCGCTGCGCCGGACGAACCCGTCGCCCTTCATGTTCTATTTCAATTTCGGCGGATTCCAGGTGATCGGCGCCAGCCCCGAGATCCTGGTGCGCGTGTTCGACCGTCAGGTCACCATCCGCCCCATCGCCGGCACCCGCCCCCGCGGCGCCACCCCTGCCGAAGACAAGGCCCTGGAAGAGGACCTGCTGGCCGACCAGAAAGAACTGGCCGAGCACCTGATGCTGCTGGACCTGGGCCGGAACGATACAGGCAAAGTCAGCAAGATCGGCACCGTTCGCCCGACAGAAGAGTTCATCATCGAGCGCTATAGCCACGTGATGCATATCGTCTCCAACGTCGTGGGCGAGCTGGCCGATGATCAGGACGCGCTGAGCGCCTTTTTTGCCGGCATGCCTGCGGGCACCGTGTCAGGCGCACCAAAGGTTCGCGCGATGGAGATCATCGACGAGCTGGAGCCGGAAAAGCGCGGCGTTTATGGCGGCGGCTGCGGCTATTTCAGCGCGGGTGGCGACATGGACATGTGCATCGCGCTGCGAACCGCGATCGTAAAAGACCAAAAGCTGTACATCCAGGCGGGCGGCGGGGTCGTATACGACTCGGTGCCCGAGGCCGAGTACATGGAGACCGTCCACAAGTCCAACGCGATCCGCCGCGCCGCAGCCGATGCGGCCCGGTTCACTGGCAACGGCAACGGCTGATCCTTGCGTGATCCAGCGGAGCGCGCCGGGGCGCGCACTGGATATCTCGGCCTTGCGGCCTCGGGGCTGGTGGTCCCTTGCGCTCGGACCCTGAGAAACCAAAGGAAATACAAGCCATGAGCCGTGTGATCCTGTTCAACAAGCCGTTCAACGTGCTTTCCCAGTTCACCGACAAGGGAAATGAAGGGTCTGATCGCAAGACACTGTCCGAGTTCATCGATGTCCCCGGGGTCTATGCCGCTGGGCGATTGGATCGCGACAGCGAGGGATTGTTGATGCTGACGGACAATGGCCGGCTTCAAGCGCGGATCGCGGACCCCCGGAACAAGATATCCAAGACCTATCTGGCGCAGGTCGAGGGTGAGATCACGGACGAGGCCTTGCAGGCGCTCTCGCGTGGGGTCGAGCTGAAGGATGGGCGCACCCGGCCTGCCAAGGCGCGGCGGATCGAAGAGCCTGCCTGGCTATGGCCCAGGGTGCCGCCGGTGCGCTTTCGCAAATCTGTGCCCGATTGCTGGATCGAACTGACCCTGACCGAGGGGCGTAATCGCCAGGTACGGCGGATGACAGCCGCGGTAGGTTTCCCCACGTTGCGTCTGATCCGCTTTCGCATTGGCGAGTGGAGCCTGGACGGGCTGGAGCCGGGGCGCTGGCGCGACGCTTAACCGTCGTTTGCCAGCAGCAAGGCCGAGATCGGCGCCAGCGCGACACTGCCCGCACGATCCTGCAGGCCCCAAAGCAGCAGCGCCGAGATCGTATCAGCCCGCATACGGCCCAGCATGATCACGCCGTTTTCCTCTTGCCGCGCCTTGAAGGCTGCCTGATCCAGAAAGCGCCGGATGATCGAGGCGTTCTGCCCCTTGGCATCGAAATCGCGGAACACGGTCGCCGAGGGCACTCCGCCCTGCGCGGCCAGTTTCTGAGCGGTGTTCAACCCCTTGGGAAACAGCACCAGACCGTGGCCGGTTTCGGCCAGAATGGCGGCTGCCTGATCGCTGACAGGTTTGTCCGACTGAAGGCCGGTCTGTGCGCCCTCCATCACGGCCACAGCGCCGGGCATCTGGGTCAGGGCTGCGCGCAGCAGGGTTTCGGTATCCGAGGGTGTAGCGCCTTGGGGCATGTCGATCAGGGCCATGACCTCGAACCCCGCGGCGCGATAGCTTTCGGTGCGGCTTTGCGCGTTATCGGACAATGGATTCACGGCCACGGCGATCGGATATGGGAAGGCGGCAAGGGCCTCGGGGCCGATGGCGCCCGCCTGATCGTCCAACAGGATGATCGACATCAGCGGCTTGTTCTCGGGATTGTCAAAGGGCACCGCATTGGCCTCGATCGGGCGAAGGGGTGCAGGTTCGGGCGCAGGTTCCGGCGCGGTCACGGGGTCGTCGCGATCAGTGAACGTGCCAACGGGGGTGCCGATACGCGGACGGGTCTCTTCGGGCGCGGCTTCAACCGGATCAGTGACCGACGGCAAGGGACTGGTGCGCTGGGTCGGCGCCGGGGGCGCATCAGCCTCGGCGGCCGGGCTCGCATCAACGGTCTCCTCGGGGAAGGCCGTCTGCTCGGTTTCGGGGGGCGTTGCAGGCTGGGCCGGATCGGTCGAGATCTTGCCCTCAGTTGCATCCGCGGGCATCGCCGGCTTGGCGACCGTGTCCGACACATCCGGAGCCGACCCAGGTTCGGTGCTTTGCGCATCAACGGTTTCGGCGTCAGGGGCGGTCAGTGTGCCTTGGGGCGTGCCGGTTTCGGGGCGCGCAGCGGGCTGGGTTGCGGCCGCGTCTACGGGACTTTCCGAGCCATCGGCAGCCTCAATCCTGGGGGCCTCGCCGGGCTGGGGTGCGCTGTCGGCACCGACGGGCAACGTGGGCGCGGTGTCTTCGCGCCCGGTCTCGAAATCCGAACCTGCGGGAACTTCGACCGCCTCGGCCGTCGGCTCGGGTGCTGGGCTGGGTGGCCGCGTCAGTGAAATCACGCTGACACCGGCGCCTGCCACTATCAAGCCGGTTACGAATCCTCGGAATACGCCCTTAGCCACTGCTTTGCCCTCTCGTTCTTTTCATCTCTTTGTCTCGATTGGCACCCTGCCCCCCTTGACGCTGTGGGCCAACCCTGAACAAGTATACCGCGACCAAGGGAGGCGCCTCCAGCCCCCAAAACACATGACCTGTATGAAAAGACCGCGCTGATGCTGCTTCTGATCGATAACTACGACAGTTTCACCTATAACCTCGTGCATTATTTGGGCGAATTGGGCGCCGATGTGGTCGTGCGCCGCAATGACGCGCTGGATGTTCAGACCGCCATGGCGATGAACCCGGCGGGTATCTTGTTGTCGCCCGGCCCCTGTGACCCGGATCAGGCGGGCATCTGCCTGGCCCTGACCGAAGCCGCCGCCGAGACCAAAACCCCCCTGATGGGCGTGTGTCTGGGCCACCAGACCATCGGTCAGGCCTTTGGCGGCAAGGTCGTGCGCTGCCACGAGATCGTGCACGGGAAGATGGGTGTGATGCATCACACCGGCAAAGGCCTTTTCGCCGGCCTGCCCTCGCCGTTCCAGGCAACGCGCTATCACTCGTTGGTGGTCGAACGCGAAAGCCTGCCCGACTGCCTTGAGGTCACCGCCGAGCTTGAAGATGGCACCATCATGGGTCTGCAACACCGCACGCTGCCGATCCATGGCGTGCAATTCCACCCCGAATCCATCCGGTCCGAACATGGTCACAAGATGCTGCAAAACTTCCTGAACGTAATGAAGGTGCCCGCATGAGCGACGCGATGAAACCCCTGATTTTTGCCGCCTCCGAGGGGCCTCTGTCCCGTTCCCAGGCCGAGGCCGCCTTTGCAGAGCTGTTCGAAGGCAACGCCACCCCCGCTCAGATTGGTGGGCTGCTGATGGCGATGCGCGCGCGCGGTGAATCCGTTGCTGAATATGCGGCAGCAGCTGCCGTCATGCGCGCCAAATGCCTGGCCGTTCAGGCGCCCGAAGGCGCGATGGACATTGTCGGCACCGGCGGCGACGGCATGGGCACGCTGAACATCTCGACAGCGACGGCCTTTGTGGTTGCGGGTGCCGGCGTGCCGGTGGCCAAGCACGGCAACAGGAACCTGAGTTCAAAATCCGGCGCGGCAGATGCCCTGAGCCAAATGGGCATCAACGTAATGGTCGGCGCAGATGTGGTTGAAAAGGGTCTGGCCGAGGCCGGGATCGGCTTCATGATGGCTCCGATGCATCACCCGGCGATGAAATTCGTGATGCCCGTCCGGCAGGAACTGGGCTGCAAGACGATCTTCAACATCCTGGGCCCGTTGACCAATCCGGCCGGTGTAAAACGCCAGTTGACCGGAGCGTTCGCGCCCGACCTGATCTTCCCGATGGCCGAAACGCTGCAGACGCTGGGCTCTGAAAAGGCGTGGCTTGTGCATGGCTCGGACGGCACTGACGAAGTCACGATCACCGGCACCACCGATGTGGCCGCTCTGGAAGATGGGCAGATCCACAGCCGCCAGATCCACCCCGAGGATGCTGGCCTGCCCGTGCATCCTTTGTCCGCCATTCTGGGCGGTACGCCCGAGGAAAACGGCAAAGCCCTGCGCGCCCTGCTGGAGGGCACCACCGGAGCCTATCGCGATGCGGTTCTGCTGAACGCAGCCTGTGCGCTGGTCGTGGCGGACAAGGCCACCACCTTGCCAGAAGGTGTTGAAATCGCCAAGGAATCCATCGACAGCGGCGCGGCGTTGAAATCCGTGGAAACCCTGGCCCGCATCACCTCGGAGGCAAGCGCATGACCGAAACCGGCACCGTTCTGGACAAGATCAAGGCCTATAAACTGGAAGAGGTCGCCGCCGACAAGGCCGCCAAACCGCTGGAGGCCGTCGAGGCCGAAGCTCGCGAGGCCAGCCCCATACGCCCCTTTGCCGACGCGCTGTTCAGTGCCTCGCGCAATGGCTATGGCCTGATTTCCGAGATCAAGAAAGCCAGCCCCTCGAAGGGTCTGATCCGCCCCGATTTCGATCCGCCCGCGCTGGCGCAAGCCTATCAGGCCGGGGGGGCGACCTGCCTGTCCGTGCTGACAGATACGCCCAGCTTTCAGGGTGCCAAGGAATACCTGACCGCCGCGCGCGATGCCTGCGATCTGCCTGCCCTGCGCAAGGATTTCATGTATGACACCTATCAGGTCGCCGAGGCGCGCGCGCTGGGGGCTGACTGTATCCTGATCATCATGGCCAGCGTGTCAGATGCACAAGCGCAAGAGCTTGAGGACGCCGCCCATGCCTGGGGCATGGACGCGCTGATCGAGGTGCATGACGAGGCCGAACTGGAACGCGCCGCCCTGCTGAAATCGCGCATGATCGGCATCAATAACCGGAACCTCAAGACGTTCGAAACCACGCTGGACACCACGCGCCGCCTGTCGCGGCTGGCCCCGGCGGACCGGATGCTGGTCTCGGAATCGGGACTGTTCACCCCCGAGGATCTGTCGGACATGGCCCGCTATGGCGCGCGTGTGTTCCTGATCGGCGAAAGCCTGATGCGACAGGACGATGTGGCCGCTGCAACCCGCGCTCTGCTGGCCAATCCGTTGATGCCGGGGAGCGTCTGATGGCTGGCCTCACGCATTTCGACGCCAAGGGCGACGCGCACATGGTGGACGTGTCCGACAAGGCCGTGACCGCGCGCGTTGCAACGGCGGCGGGCTGGGTGAAGATGGCCTCAGAAACCTTTGATATCATTGCCGAAGGTCGCTCAAAGAAGGGTGATGTTCTAGGGATCGCGCGTCTGGCTGGCATCATGGGGGCCAAGAAGACGCCCGACCTGATTCCGCTGTGCCATCCACTGCCCGTCACCAAGGTCGCGGTCGAACTGACGCTGGACCCTGACCTGCCCGGCGTTCAGATCGAAGCAACGGTGAAAACCACCGGCCAGACCGGCGTGGAAATGGAGGCGTTGACCGCCGTCAGCACCGCCGCGCTGACCGTCTATGACATGATCAAGGCCGTGGACAAGGCCATGGAAATCGGCGGCATCCGCGTTATCCTGAAAGATGGTGGAAAATCAGGGCGTTACGAGGCGAAATGATTACGGTAAACGAGGCCCTTGAGCAGCTTTTCGCGCTGGTCCGCCCCTTGGGCACGGAAGATGTGCCGCTGGCCCAGGCCTTGGGCCGTGTGATGGCCGTGGACGCGGTGGCCAAACGCACTCAGCCGCCCTTTGCTGCCTCGGCCATGGATGGCTATGGCGTGCGCGCCGACGAGGTCGCCGTTGGCGCCAAGTTCAAGATCATCGGCGAAAGCGCAGCGGGCCATGGCTTTGAGGGCTCGGTTGGCCCGGGTCAGGCCGTACGCATTTTCACTGGCGCCCCCGTCCCCGAGGGCGTCGATTTCGTGGTCATTCAGGAAGACGTTGACCGCTTTGTCGACACGATCACCATTGATCAGGACCCCGGACAGAACGCCAATATCCGCCCTGCTGGCAATGATTTCTCCGAAGGCTTCACCCTAAGCGCCCCGCGGTTACTGGCCCCTAATGATATTGCGCTGCTGGCCTCGATGAACATTCCAACGGTGACGGTGGCGCGCAAGCCCGATATTGCGCTGATCTCCACCGGGGACGAGCTGGTGATGCCCGGCGACACCCCCGGCCCCGATCAGATCATCGTGTCCAATACCTTTGGGCTGAAGGCCCTGTTCGATCAGGCCGGAGCCACGGCCCGCATCCTGCCGATTGCCAAGGACAACCCTGCCTCGATCGAGATGGCGTTTGACCTGGCCCAGGGCGCGGATCTGGTGGTGACGATCGGCGGCGCTTCGGTTGGCGATCACGACCTTGTCGGCGCCGTGGCCCATCAGCTGGGGCTACAGCAAAGCTTCTACAAGGTGAAAATGCGTCCTGGAAAGCCTTTGATGGCGGGCCGGATGGGGGATGCGGTGATGGTAGGACTTCCGGGGAACCCGGTCTCGGCCATGGTCTGCGGGCATGTGTTTGTGCTGCCGATGATCCGGGCCATGCTGGGGTTCGCTCCGGGATCGCGCGAGCGCCTAAGCGCCCCACTGGCCGCTGACATCCCCGCCAACGGCCCGCGCGAACATTACATGCGCGGCCGGGTTGAAAATGGCCGCATCACCGTTTTCAACCGTCAGGACAGCTCACTTTTGTCGGTAATGTCCGAGGCCAACGCGCTGATCGTACGTCCGCCCGAAGATGGCCCGCGCAAGGTCGGTGACTGCGTCGATTATCTGCCCATTTAGGGAACCGCTTATCCGTTCCACCACTGGGTGAAAAGCAGAACAAGTCGCGAAACTGTTGACACAAAACAAGAACATGCGTAGAACAAACCCAAACCAACTGGTATCGGGGGTGGCACATGCTGACCAAGAAACAACTGGATCTCTTGGAATTCATCCACAAGCGCATGCAGAAAGACGGGGTTCCGCCCTCGTTCGACGAGATGAAAGAGGCGCTGGACCTGCGATCGAAATCCGGCATCCACCGGTTGATCACAGCGCTGGAGGAACGTGGATTTATCCGCCGGTTGGCGCACCGTGCCCGTGCAATCGAAATCGTAAAATTGCCCGAGGCTTTGGGTGGTGAGGCCAGTTTTACCCCGCGCGTGATCGATGGTGATCGGCCCGACCAGACGCCACCCGCCGCTATGCCGGTCGAAGCGGCCCAAGCGATCGAGCTGCCTGTGATGGGCCGCATCGCAGCCGGCGTTCCCATCGAAGCAATTGCCCACGCCTCGCATAATGTGGCGGTGCCCAGCCAGATGATATCGAACCAGGGCGAGCATTACGCGCTTGAGGTCAAGGGCGACTCGATGATCGAGGCCGGGATCAATGATGGCGATGTGGTGATCATCCGCGAGACGACGGTGGCCGATAATGGTGACATCGTGGTGGCCTTGGTCGAAGATCAGGAGGCCACGCTGAAACGGTTCTACCGTCGCGGCAACGCCATCGCACTGGAGGCCGCAAACCCCGCCTATGAAACCCGCGTTCTGCCCGAGGACAAGGTCAAGGTTCAGGGACGTCTGGTCGGTCTGATCCGCAGCTATTGATCCCCGTCACGGCCGCATTGCGTCCATAAACGACAGCCTGTAATCTGCCGCTCTGTCACCAAACGGGGGTCATGGGCGGTGCGATAAACGGCTATCGCTCCGGTATTTTCCAGTATCGGCCCGTCCGTTACACGGCAGGGAAGACCATCGGGCAAGTCTTTGCCCGAGATCAGCCATTCCGCCGTGTTACAACTGGCAAGTTGTGCCGCCTTGCCCGAAACCACGCGGATTTGCAGCCCCGAGACAACAGGCGCGCGAGGCCACAGGCCGGCAGCTCTTTCCTGAGTCAATCGAACTCCGTCATTTTCCAGCCAGCTGCGGGCGACAAAACCCTGCCCCTTAGCTTTACTCAGCGCCCGCCCATGGTCAGTCATGATGCCCACCAGGGCGCCAGATTGATCGATCAGCATAAAAGGGCGCGGCGTTGCGCTCCAAACCCCCAAGGCCAGTGCAACTGGAACAGCCCCGAGCCACCTGGCACGCCCGTGCCACAAGATCACCATCAACGCCCCAAACGTCAGCACGGGAAGAACCACCCAACCGGGGCTGTGTATCGGGCGCGTAGCGTGTTCCATTCCGGCCACCCAGTTGGCCACGCCCAGGATCCAGCTAAGCCCGTGCCCCATCACCCAAAGTGCCATCCATTCCAGCCCCAGTGGCAACAGGCAGGTGGCGACAACCGCTGCCGGGATCACCAGGGCCCCCATCAAGGGCACAGACAGCAGGTTGGCAATCAGGCCCAGTTGCGAAATCTGGTTAAAATGCGCGGCGCCATAGGGGGCTGTTGCAGCCCCCGCCACCGCGCTCGAGATGACCACCGCCACCACGGGCCGCAACCACTTGGGGCCCAGCGGCACTTGCCCGTCCCTTAACCAGCCGAACACCGCAACAAGCGCCGTGGTTGCCGCAAATGACATCTGGAAACCGGGGCTCAGCAAAGCTTCGGGGCGCATGACAAGCACGACGAACGCCGCAACCGCCACGGCGCGCAGGCTGATCGCACGTCTGTCGAACACCACGGCCAAAAGGATGACCGCAACCATGACGAATGCACGCTCGGTTGCGATGCTGCCGCCGGAAAGCAGCAAGTAGAAGGCCGCAACCACCAGTGCGATCATGGCCGAGATTTTCTTGGCCGGAAGGCGCAAACCCACATAGGGAACCAGCGCGAAAGCCACCCGTGCGGCCGCAAAGACCACCCCGGCCAGCAGCCCCATGTGCAGCCCCGAAATCGCCAGCAAATGAGCCAGGTTCGAGGCGCGCAATGCCTCGACCGTGGCCAGCCGCATGGGGGCACGATCCCCGGTCATCACGGCCGCGGCAAAGGCGCCTGCATCACCGGGAAGTCCCGCCTGAATCTTCGCCGAGAACGCCGCGCGCAGCGCCCCGATGGGAACGCCCCCTTGCCGGTCCTGCCAGATCAGAGCCGGGTTGCGGGTATAGCCCACGGCGCCCAGCTGACGAAAAAACGCATGGCGGCGGAAATCAAATCCGCCGGGCTCGACCGCGCCAGCCGGAGGCGAAAGATGCCCGGTGGTAATCACCACCTGACCCGGCATCGGGCGTGGCAAGTCCCAATCTCCGTGCAGGGAAACGCGCACCCTTTGAGGCGTGCGTTCGGGGGCAACATCCTCTAGCACCACCTGATCCAGCGTTAGCCGCAGCGCGTCCGAGCTGGAACGATCCACCTGCACCACGCGCCCCTGGATGGGCCCGTAATAGCGCCAGTCCAGCACCGGGCTTTGCAATGAATGCGCCCTTGCGCCGGCCAGCAGCAAACCGCAGCAAGTCAGCCCCACGGCCCAGAAAATGGGCGAGACCTCGGGGCCCCGGCGCAGGGCAAGCGTCAGGCATGCCAGGGCGGTCACGCAAAGGGGCGCATAGACCTGCCAGCCCGGCTCGAACCGCAGCAGAAAATAAAGGCCAATTCCAAGGGAAAGGAAAACTGGGCTCCATGGAAACAGGTGAAGGCGCTGATGCAGCAGGACCATTCCCAGACTGTCCCCGATCGTGCGAAACCCTGGCACGCCCATTCTCCTATGCTTGACGGCTGCAAGTCCTTGTCCTTGAACCAGCGGACCGATAGACAGACGGCAAAACGCTAACCCCCTCATGGTTACCGAAAGGTTAAATCCCGATGTCCACCCAAGTCGTGACCCGCTTCGCCCCCTCACCCACTGGTTATCTGCACATTGGCGGCGCGCGCACTGCCCTGTTCAACTGGCTTTATGCGCGGGGCCGTGGCGGCAAGTTTCTGCTGCGGATCGAGGACACGGACCGCGAGCGCTCGACCCCTGAGGCAACACAGGCGATCCTGAAGGGCATGGACTGGCTGGGGCTGGACCATGATGGCGAGGTAGTCAGCCAGTTCGAACGCGCCGACCGTCACGCCGAGGTCGCCCTGCAGCTGCTGGCCGAGGGCAAGGCCTATAAGTGTTTTGCCACCCAAGAGGAAATCCAGGCCTTCCGCGAGGCCGCGCGGGCCGAGGGCAAATCGACGCTATATCGCAGCCCCTGGCGCGACGCCGATCCCGCGACCTTCCCCGATGCCCCCTATGTAGTGCGGATCAAAGCCCCGCGAGATGGCGAAACCATCATTCGCGATCAGGTTCAGGGCGACGTGACCATCCGCAATGATCAGCTGGACGACATGATCCTGTTACGTTCGGATGGCACCCCGGTTTACATGCTGGCCGTTGTTGTTGATGACCATGATATGGGTGTGACCCACGCGATCCGCGGGGACGATCACTTGATGAACGCCGCCCGTCAGCAGATGGTATATGATGCGATGGGCTGGGACGTGCCGGTTTGGGCGCATATCCCGCTGATCCACGGGCCGGACGGAAAGAAATTGTCGAAACGCCACGGTGCGCTGGGGGTCGAGGAATACCAGGCGATGGGTTATCCGGCCGCTGGCATGCGCAACTATCTGGCGCGTCTGGGCTGGAGCCATGGCGATGACGAGTTCTTTACCGACGCACAGGCCAAGGAATGGTTCGATCTGTCGGGAATCGGCAAATCCCCTGCCCGTTTTGACTTCAAAAAGTTGGAAAATCTGTGCGGTCAGCACCTTGCATCGTCTGACGATGCCGCAGTGCTGCATGAACTTCTTGCTTTCCGGAAGGTCACCGGACAGAAAGAATTGTCTGAAGAGAAAAATATCCTGCTGTCAAAAGCAATCTACTGCCTGAAGGGTGGCGCCAAAACCTTCCCTCAACTTATTGAAAAAGCTGAATTTGTATTTGCAGATCGGCCGATTCAACCGGATCAGAAAGCGGCGAAGAACCTGGATGATGTATCCCGTGGTATACTGAAAGAATTGACGCCGCAGTTGCAAAATGCTAGCTGGACCCGAGACGAGCTGGAGGCGACCGCCACCCAGTTCGCAGAAGCGCAAGGGTTGAAGTTCGGCAAGCTTGCCGGACCCATCCGAGCCGCCCTTGCCGGGCGCGCCGCAACCCCCAGCGTTTTCGATATGATGCTGGTTCTCGGGCAGGAGGAGACACTTGCCCGCTTGACCGACGCAGCGGCCTGAGGAGGAACGGATAATCCGTTAATCAATCCTTGCGCCTAGCAATTACCAATGCCCGTGCGGTCCGCGCATGAGGCCAGTGATGAAGGGAACACCATGACTGATACTAACAAAACAGCCACGCTGAGTTTCGATGACAAGACCATCGAACTGCCCATCCTGTCCCCCTCGGTTGGTCCTGATGTCCTCGACATCCGCAAGCTCTACGCCCAAGGCCACGTCTTTACCTATGACCCCGGTTTTACCTCGACCGCGGCGTGTGACTCGACCATCACCTATATCGACGGTGACGAAGGCATCCTGCTGCACCGTGGCTATCCCATCGACGAGCTGGCCGCCCAGTCGCACTATCTGGAAGTCTGCTATTTGCTGCTGTACGGCGAGCTGCCCACCGCGGCCGAACTGGAAAAATTCGAGACGACGATCACCCGTCACACGATGATCCACGAGCAGATGCACAACTTCTTCCGTGGGTTCCGCCGCGATGCGCACCCGATGGCCACCATGGTTGGGGTTGTGGGGGCAATGTCGGCCTTCTATCACGACAGCACCGACATCAGCGATCCGCGCCAACGCGAGATCGCCTCGCATCGCCTGATCGCCAAAATGCCGACCATCGCTGCAATGGCGTACAAGTACTCGATCGGTCAGCCCTTCGTGTACCCGCGCAACGATCTGTCCTATGCGGCCAACTTCCTGCACATGTGCTTCTCGGTTCCGGCTGAAGAGTATCACGTGGACCCGATCCTGGCCCGCGCCATGGACCGCATCTTTACCCTGCACGCAGATCACGAGCAGAACGCCTCGACCTCGACCGTGCGTCTGGCGTCGTCGTCCGGCGCGAACCCGTTCGCCTGTATCGCTGCCGGCATCGCCTGCCTGTGGGGTCCGGCCCACGGTGGCGCCAACCAGGCGTGCCTTGAGATGCTGAAAGAGATCGGCACCCCCGATCGCATCCCCGAGTTCATCGCCCGCGCCAAGGACAAGAACGACCCGTTCCGCCTGATGGGCTTTGGCCACCGCGTCTACAAGAACCGCGACCCCCGTGCGACCGTGATGAAACAGTCGGCCGACGAAGTGCTGGAACTGCTGGGCGTGGAAAACAACCCGCTGCTGCAGGTTGCCAAGGAACTGGAGCACACCGCTCTGAACGACCCCTATTTCATCGACAAGAAACTGTTCCCGAACGTGGACTTCTACTCGGGCATCATCCTCGAGGCGATGGGCTTCCCGACTTCGATGTTCACTCCGATCTTCGCCATGTCGCGGACCGTGGGCTGGATCTCGCAGTGGAAAGAGCAACTGGGCGATCCGCAGATGAAAATCGGCCGTCCCCGTCAGCTGTACCTGGGCGAAAACGCGCGCAGCTACACCGATGTCGAAGACCGCGGCTAAGCCAAGGCTTCAAAGAAAAAAGAAACGCCGTCCCACAGGGGCGGCGTTTTTCGTTTGGGCATCAAAAAAGGGCGCGGCCAGATGGCGGCGCCCCTTGTCATTCGGATGGCTCAGCGGCCCTCGAAGTGCGGCGGGCGCTTCTCGGTAAAGGCCAGCACGCCTTCTTTGAAATCGCGGCTTTGCCCGCATTTCCCCTGCGCGCGCCCTTCCAGAGCCAGCTGTTCGTTCAGCGTATTATCCCAGCTGCCGCGGATCGCCTCTTTGACGTGCTGATAGGCCATGGTCGGGCCCTTGGCCAAATGCGCGGCGCGGGCCTTCCAGATGGCTTCGAATTCAGCGTCGGGAACGGCCTCCCAGATCATACCCCAATCATCGGCCTGCCGAGCGCTGATCTTGTCGGCGAACAGCGCAGCGCCCATGGCCTTGGCGCTGCCCATGTTGCGCGTCATCCAATAGGTGCCGCCTGCATCGGGAACCAAGCCGATCCGCGTGAAGGCCTGCAGGAAATAGGCGCTTTCGGTCGCGATCACCACGTCGGCCGCCAGCGCAAGGTTGGCCCCTGCCCCCGCAGCCGGACCATTGACGGCGCAGATCGTGGGGATTGGGCAATCGAAGATCGCCTTCAGCATGGGCATGTATTCATCGCGCAGGGTGCGTTCCAGATCCAGGTTGGCAGCGTTCGCCCGATCGCTTAGATCCTGCCCCGAGCAAAATGCCTTACCGGCGCCGGTGATCACCAGCACACGGGCCGATTGACCGGCCTCGCGGGCGGCATTGGCCACCTCGGCGCGCATCTGCGTGTTCAGGGCGTTCATCTTGTCTGCGCGGTTCAGCGTCAGCACGGCGATGTCGTCGGCGATCTCGAAAGTGATGGTTTGATAGTCCATGCGGCGGGCTCCGGTTTCCTGTTCGGGCGCAGCTTAACCGACCACCCGGTCAGGTAAAGGGCAAACCGCGCGTCACTCTTTCATAATTTCGCGCAAGCGTTCCTGCTCTTCTGCGCTCAGCTCTTGCGAGGGCCCCTCGGAAGTGATCGAACGGCGGCGCACATAGGTCAGCCCCAGCCCCAACGCCAGGATCAACATCAGGGGGCCGGCGCCCCACAGAACCCAGTTCACGCCGCCAGTCAATGGCTTCAGCAGCACGTATTCACCATATCGGTCAACGACATAGTCCACGACCTCGGTGTTAGTGTCACCTTCCAGCAGACGCTCGCGGACCAGGATGCGCAAATCACGGGCCAGCTCGGCGTTGGAATCATCGATGCTTTCGTTACGGCACACCAGGCAGCGCAGGTCCTTGGAAATTTCTCGCGCACGGGCCTCGAGCGCGGGATCGTCCAGAATTTCGTCTGGTTGCACTGCATAGGCAGGAACGGCCAACAGCAGGCAAAAAGCGAGGATCAGGCGTTTCATTCCGCGGGTACTCCGGCAGGTTGGCGCTTGCGGGCGCCGGCGGCAACGCGGTAGCGGCGGTCCGACAGGCTTAGCGCACCGCCCAAAGCCATCAGGATCGAGCCACCCCAGATCCAGTTCGCCAGAGGCTTATAGTAAACGCGAACGGCCCAGCCCCCGTTTTCCTGCGGATCCCCGATCACGGCATAGATGTCACGCAGGAAACCACCGTCGATCGCGGCTTCGGTCGTGGGCATACGGGCGACGGGATATTGGCGTTTTTCAGGATGCAAGGTCGAAATGGCGCGCCCGTCTTTGGACAGCTCCATCGTTGCCATGGTCGAGAAATAGTTCGGGCCCTGCACACGGTTCACCTCGGTCAGACGCAGGGTATAGCCCGCGACCTCGAAAGGTTCGTTCAGCTGGACGACGCGAATATCCTCTTGCTCCCACGCCATCAGGCCCGCAACGCCCAGCATGGTGATGCCCAGCCCGCCATGGGCAACGGCCTTGCCCCAGTCGGCGCGCGGCAGGCGCGTCAGGCGCGCAAAACGTCCGCTGCGGCCGGTGCGGCTCCAAAGATCGACCGCAGCCCCGGCAACCAGCCAGGCGCCCAGAAAGACACCGATAGGGCCGAACAGGCTGCGACCGGATTGCATGGCCCAAGCCAAACCGGCCAGCGCCAGCGCCAATACCAGCGCGGGCACCAACGGCTTGAAGGTCCGCCTTATCGAGGCCCTTTTCCAGGGCATCATCGCGCCAATTGGCAGAACGAGACCAAGCACCAGCATGAAGGGCGAAAACGCCATGTTGAAGAACGGTGCCCCAACCGAAAGTTTCCGGTCGAAGGCGATCTCGGCCACCAAGGGCCAGATCGTGCCGATGAAGACCACGAAACAACTGACGGCCAGCAGGATATTGTTCAGCACCAGCCCGCTTTCACGGCTGATCAGACCAAAGACGCCCTTGGCCTCCATCGCGGTGGCGCGCGCGGTGAACAGCATCAGCGCCCCGCCCATGAATACTGCCAGAATGGCCAGAATGAACACGCCTCGTTCGGGATCGTTGGCAAAGGCGTGCACGCTGGTGATCACACCCGAGCGCACGATGAACGTGCCGATCAGGCTGAACCCAAACGCCATGATCGCCAGCAGGATGGTCCAGCTTTTCAGGCTTTCACGTTTTTCGACAACAACGGCCGAGTGCAGCAGAGCCGCCGCGATCAGCCAGGGCATAAAGCTGGCGTTTTCGACCGGGTCCCAGAACCAGAAGCCGCCCCACCCCAGTTCGTAATAGGCCCACCAAGACCCAAGACCGATACCGATTGTCAGGAAAATCCATGCGGCCAGTGTCCACGGGCGCACCCAGCGGCCCCAGGCTGCGTCCACGCGCCCCTCGATCAAGGCGGCGACGGCAAAGCTGAACGCCATGCTCAGCCCCACATAGCCCAGATACAGGAACGGCGGATGGAAGGCCAAGCCGGGGTCCTGCAAAAGCGGGTTCAGGTCCTGGCCGTCAAAGGGCGGCACGGCCATGCGCAAAAACGGGTTCGAGGTGAACAGGATGAAAGCAAAAAACGCCACCGACACCGCCGATTGCACCGCCAGAACGCGCGCTTTCAGCGTCGGGGGCAGATTGCCGCCGAACCAGGCCGCCATCGCACCGAAAAGCGTCAGGATCAGCACCCACAGCAGCATCGAGCCCTCGTGGTTGCCCCAAACGCCGGACACTTTGTACAGCATCGGCTTGGCAGAATGTGAGTTCGCCACCACAAGGCGCAGCGAAAAGTCCGAGGTGACAAAGGCATAGGTCAGCGCGGCAAAGGAAAACGCAGTCAGCAAAAACTGCAGGTTCGCGGCCGGTTCGGCAACGGCCATCCAGCCGGGCCAGCGCTTATGCGCACCAATGAGGGGAACGATGGCCTGCACGACGGCGACCAATGCGGCAAGGATAAGGGCGAAGTGGCCAAGCTCTGTAATCATGCCTCGGTTATAGAGCTTTGATTTTGCTCATCCAATCCGATTCGGGTATCAGACGTGATCACATTGTCGCGCCCTATACTTTTGTTCAGTGGATCGAAGGTTCGAATCCTTCGCGGCTCCTCACTTTACAAAATCAGAACAAAGACTTGGGCGCATGGGGGTATGCATACGCGTTTGATGGCGATTTTCGCGAAAGCGGTGTGGCGGCAGATATCCTTGTGGCCATTCAGCAACTGCAAACATCCCCCAATTTAGGACAACCCCGATTCTAAATCGGTTTTCCAAGGTCATATGAGTTTTAAAGGTGAAGAAGCGGCCCAGACCTGCCGTTAACCATCGCACCTTTTGCGACGCCGACCCAGTTTTCACAACGCAGCACCAAAATAACCACGAGGGGTTTTTGACCTGCCTCAATGCCTCAAGTGCAGATATGCCCAAACTGTGATCGGTAGATAGTAGGGCATTCAACCAATCATGCATTCTGAGAACCCGCCAGATCAGGCAAGAGGCCTGACCAGTGAAGAGGCTGCCAAACGGCTGGAAGAACACGGCCCAAACGCATTGGCCGAAGCTAAGTCGACTCCGGTATGGCGCATTCTTCTTCGCCAGTTCACAGGTCTTTTGGTTCTGTTGCTGATCGCCGCAGCGATGGTCGCCTTGGCGTTGGGCGAGCATATCGACAGCATTGCAATTGGCATGGTTGTTCTCTTGAACGGGGTACTTGGGTTCGCACAGGAATGGCGCGCCGAGACGGCCCTGGCTGCGCTGCGCAACATGCTGGCCCCGATGGCGCGTGTAGTCCGGGATCAACAACTGGTTGCAATTGATCGGCGCGAAATTGTTCCCGGGGATTTGATCCTGTTGGATTCCGGCGACCAGGTGCCAGCTGACGCAGTTCTGATCTCGGCACTGGAGCTGCGGGTCGATGAAAGTGTTTTGACCGGCGAGTCTGCGCCAGTCGCCAAGTCGCTGCGGTCTGAAAACGCTGACAACCGCGTGCTGATGGGGACTCATTTGGTTTCGGGCCGGGCCGAGGCCATTGTCGATGCGACAGGGCCAAATACAGCCTTTGGCAAGATTGCCACCCTGACTGGTTCCGTCGGCGAGAAGGAAACCAACCTGTCTCGGCAGTTGGGCAGGCTTGGTGCGCAATTGGGGCTTGTTTCACTAAGCGTCGGCGCCGCGGTCGCACTGGTGGGGGTTATTGCGGGACGTGACGTGATTGACATGGTCATGACCGGGCTTTCCATGGCGGTGGCGATCGTACCCGAAGGTCTGCCAGCGGTCGTGACGATCAGCCTCGCGCTTGGGGCAGCGGCGATGGTACGTCAAAAGGCTCTGGCCCGGCGGTTACAGGCGATGGAGACCCTTGGCTCTGCCTCGGTGATCTGTACCGATAAGACCGGCACCCTGACCGAGAATATGATGACGACCGAACGGCTGTGGATTGCTGGCCATCAATTTGAAGCCACCGGGACAGGGTATGACCCGGCTGGCCGGATTCTACTTGAGGGGCAGCCAATCCGATATGGCTCGGATACCGATCTGGATGCTGCTTTGGATGTGATGGTGGGCTGCACCCATGCCGAGCTTCGGCGGGAAGGCGCGCAGTGGCAGATGATAGGAGACCCGACCGAAGGGGCATTGATGACCTTCGCCTATAAAGGTTGGACCGCCATGCCGGTTGGCAAGGCCTTGTCAGAGATACCTTTCTCGTCCGAGCGCAAGCGAATGAGCACTGTTCGGTGGCAAGGCCAAAACCTGATCCAATTGGTCAAGGGTGCCCCCGAACAGGTTCTGGACGTGTGCACCCACTGGCGTGGGCCAAAGGGGACAGCCCGACTAACCGCCCAGGATCGAGACAACATCCTAGATGCATACGCCACCTATGCAGCGCGGGGTTTACGTGTAATCGCACTGGCGCGACGCGAAGTCTCGCAGGCAGAAGTCAAGGAAGAGCAGCTTGAATTCATCGGCCTGGTCGGAATGGTCGACCCGCCACGCCCCGAGGTTCGCGCGGCCATTCAGGCATGCAGGTCTGCCGGTATCCGCGTGATCATGATTACGGGTGACGGCCCTCTGACCGCGCGGGCCATTGCTGAAAAATTGAACTTTCCAGTCGAGCGGACCATCACCGGAGCCGAGCTTGAAAATATTGATGATGAAGCTCTGGCACAGCTTCTCAAACAGCCCGTTTTGTTTGCTCGTACGTCACCCGCACACAAAATGCGCTTGATCCGAACTTTGCAGTCGCAGGGGCATATCGTGGCAATGACGGGTGATGGTGTTAACGACGCTCCTGCCCTGAAGAAGGCAGACATCGGCGTGGCCATGGGCACGCGTGGCACCGATGTGGCCAAAGATGCGGCGGATCTGGTTCTGCTGGACGACAACTTTGCCACGCTAGAGCGCGCCATCCGCGAGGGGCGCCGTCAATTCGCCAATATCCAGCGGTTCGTGCGATACCTCTTGTCCTCTAACGCGGGCGAAGTGGTCGCGATCCTCGTGAACCTTGCCTTGGGTGGTCCGCTGATCTTTCTTCCAACTCAGATCCTGTGGATGAACCTCGTTACCGACGGTGTCACGGCACTGATGTTGGGGTTGGAGCCGGGAACGCCTGACCAAATGACCACGCCGCCGCGTGATCCTAAGGCCGGGATACTAAACCGTACCGCAATGTGGATCATTCTGGCCTTCGGTGCCTACACAGGTACGGCCAGCCTCTATCTGTTTCACACCTTTTTGCACGAGGGTGAGATCGTCGCACGTACAGCAGCCTTTAGCGGTATGGTCTTGTTCGAGAAAGTGAGCGTTTTTGCCTTCCGGTCATTTTCGCGACCTTGCTGGCGGTTGGGCTGGTTTTCCAATCCGCTTTTGGTCTTGGCGCTACTTGCCATGATCGGAGCGCAACTTGCCGCCGTGTATTGGCCGCCGCTACAGACCCTGCTGCGCACTGCCCCCCTTGGATGGGAGCACTGGCAGATGATCGCTCTTTTTGCTGCCCCGTTGATTGTTGTGCCCGAGATCATCAAAACACTGCGGGCCAAACCTGCCGAACAGGACGCTACCTACTAGTCAGCCTTGCCAGGTTCACCCCAGAACCAGCCGCCCCACTCCGGCCAAGCAGAACAGCAGCAGCAGCCACATGACCCTCGTTTTGAAGGATTCAGCAGGGGTCGAAAGGAAATGGCGTGATCCAAGCCAGATTCCAGCAAGCATCACAGGTGTCGCAGCCAATATCCGCCAAAAAGTAAGCATGTCATAGTGGTCTGCGGCCACCAACATCCCGCCGGTGATTACATCGGTGAAAAACAAATAGGCGATCATTGTCGCTCGCATGGTATGCGAGGCGATCGTTGACGAGGTGAAGAAAAGGGCAAGTACCAACCCACTTAACGCGGTCGCGCCATTGACCGCCCCGGCCATCAAACCGGCTAGGAACAGCCCCAGAGTGGTGACCGAAAAGGGACGCCACGAGGATAAGAGCATCAAGGCAGTCGAAACAAAAACGATACCGTATACACCGAGCCGCAGCTGCTGTTCCGGAAAGTACGACAGCAGGAAAACACCCGCCGGGGCACCCAGAAGGCTTGCCAACAATAAAATAGCCAGGAACCGCCGATTAATGTCGTGAAGTATGCGCGGCGCTTGGCTGCAAGACGCCAGAATTTCAAGCGCGATGGAGAGCGGTACAAGCTGCGCTGCAGGCAGGACGGGCAACAAACCCACCATTAGAATGGCTGAAAACCCAAAGCCAGAGTACCCCCTCGCAAACGAAGCGACAAAGATGACGACCGCTGCCAAGATAAGCGCAAAAGGCGGCAGGTTCAGGGTGAGATCACTTATCATTCGGCTCTCTCATGTGAACGCATCGACAGCATTGTAATTCGACCCTTTTGCTATCGTAACTTTGGATTGCTGATTACATCAGCACGCCGTGTCGCCTTTGTCGAAGCCCTCTGCTCGTACGTCAGAAGATCAACGGCATTGTACCAACGTTACTTGCAACACCCAAAGCGAATGTTTCCATCTGTGGCCACATCTGGGCTCACAACAGACCTGCGCTGCGTTTGAAGCCATTGGCGATCACGCACCGGGACGAGCGCACTCTCGCCCGCCCTTTCAAGGCAATCCTGCGGATCTAAGGTGGAATTCGCTCAGCGGCGATGATGCAGCATCGTGAAAGCCCGGCGATGGGCCAGGAATGTGGGCCGCGCGGGCGGCTGGACCGGACCCGTTTCAGCCTGATCCATCACCCGTTTGGCAAGCCACAGGGCTATCAACGCCATCAGTGCGCCACCAGCCATCTGGCCAATCAGAACGCCCTCTGCCCCCCAAAGTAAGGCGCCAATGGCCACGAAGGGAACCATCCCCAAAGTGTTTCGCCCCCAATTAATCCAGGTTGAATAGAAAGGGTGGCCAAGATTGTTATAGGATGCGTTGGCGATAAAGATGATCCCGTTAAACACCCAGGCAAGCGATAGCGGCCCGCAAAAAAGATAGATCAGGTCACGAGAGGTGCCTTGAGCGCTGAACAGATCGGCAATCGGTGCGCGCAAAAGGAACAGCAGCGCAACCACCGGCACCACGTAGGCGACACACAGGCCGATGGCGCGGCGAAAGGCCTCGCGCACCCTTTTATGTTGCCCGGCGCCGAAATTCTGTCCGATGATCGGGCCGATGGCGCCTGACATGGCGAATATCAGGGCAAAGGCAATGGGGGTCAGGCGTCCGACAACCGCCATGCCCGCCACGGCCTCCTCGCCAAAAGCAGATGCCGCGCGGGTGACGTAGGCGCTGCCAATCGGGGTTGCGATATTCGCCAGCATGGCCGGAATCGCGAGGGCAGCAATCGTTCGGGTATCCTTAAGAACCGCGGTGACCGACCGCCCGGCAAGCCCGCCATAGCGGCTGGTGATGAACCAAAGTGCAGACCCCGCGATCGAGAGACGTGCCGCCACCGAGGCCCAGGCCGCGCCATCCAGCCCCAAGTCCAGAACAAAGATGAAAATCGGATCAAGCACCGCGTTCACCACTCCGCCGATGATCGTGACCATCATCGATAGGTTTGCCGCCCCGTGGCTACGCAAGGCTGCCGAGGCGATCATGCCAAGCATCAGGATCGGCATGGTCGGGATCAGGATGCGCAGGTAGGAAATCGAAAGTGCCTGCGTCGGGCCCGTTGCGCCAACAAGCGCGGTCAGGCCGGGCAGGTTGAGATAGATGACCGCCGCAAACCCAAGGGCAAAGACAAACCCCAAAGCCATCACATGTGTCAGGACTTCGCGGGCGCGGTCCGGGTGGCCTTCTCCTAATGCGCGGGCGACCAGCGCGCCAGCGGCGATGGAAAAGCCGATGCTGACCGAAGTGGTCATGAAAAGGATGGACCCGGCAAAGCCGACAGCGGCCGCAAGTTCGGCTACGCCAAGCATGGAGATGAAGATCATGTCCACCATGTCGACCACGAACAGCGCCAAAAGGCCCACCGCTGACGTGAGCGACATCGAGACGATATGGCCTGTGAGGCCGCCGGTCAGAAACCGGGCCTTCCCATCGCTCACGCCTGTTTCTCCGACAGGATGGCGATCATCCGATTGAAAAGATCCGCCTCCATTGTCTCGCGTTCTTGATTGAAGCGGGCCAGCAAGGCTTCGTTCTGGTGCATCGGGACCCCCGGATCGTGATGCTCGGCCGCAATCAACATGCTTGTGCGATCAAACTCTGCAAAGGCTTCGGCCACCTGTTCAGCCTGAGCCCGGCTGTAGCCAAGCGCTTCGACGGCAGACCGGCCCATGCGTAAAGAGCTGTCATAGGTTTCGCGAATGATATCGCGGCATCCGGCGAACCACAGGTCAAAGACATGACTGCGGTCCACGGCACGCGCAATGATATGCACATCGGGATGGTACTGATGAACATATTTGACCAGCTCGGTGATCTGTTCCTTTTCGTCAATCGCAATGACAAGCAGTTTCGCCTCGTTGATCCCGGCGGCATGCAGAAGGTCCGGGCGGGTGGCATCACCGTAATAGGCTTGCACTTTGAAAGCCTTGAGCATTTCCAACTGTTTAGAGCTGAAATCTATGACTGTTGGCTTCAGCCCAGCACCGCGCAGCATCCGCGCCACGATCCCTCCAACGCGGCCATGTCCGGCGATGATCACGTTGCTGGTTTCCTCGATCTGATCCATGTCGCGCTCTTCCCCGCTGTCGAACCGGGGGGCGATAAGCTTGTCATAGATGATGAAGAGCGCCGGGGTCAGCAACATGGACAGCGCGACCACAAGCAACAACTGATCCGCGATGGCAGTTGGCAGAACTGCGTTCGCCACGGTGAACGACAGCAACACAAAGCCAAACTCGCCCGCTTGCGCCAGGCCAAGAGCGAAAAGATAACGGTCCGCGCTGCCGATCTTGAAAATGACCGCAAGGACGAACAGCACAGCCGCCTTAAGGATCATCAGCCCCAGCGAAAGCGCGACGATGGTGGCGAAGTTGTCGAAGAGCAGACCAAAATTGATGCCTGCCCCGACGGTCATGAAGAACAGCCCCAGAAGCAGGCCCTTGAACGGGTCAATGTCGCTTTCCAATTCGTGACGATATTCACTGTTCGCCAGCACCACTCCGGCAAGGAAGGTCCCAAGCGCCGGGGACAGCCCGACAAGTGACATCAGCAGGGCAATTCCGATCACGATCATCAAGGCCGCGGCAACGAACAGCTCTCGTAGATTTGCGGCCGCGATAAAGCGGAAAATCGGTCCGGTCAGAAAGGACCCAATGCCAATAACAGCAGCAATGGCCGCAAGCGTGACCAGCGCGACCCCCCACCCCGGCAAGCCCTCTACAAGGCTCAGCGATGCTCCGTGACCGCCGTCGCTGGCATGATCCGCATGGGCCATCGCATCCATCAATTCGGGCATGGCCAGCAGAGGGATCAGGGCAAGCATCGGGATGACGGCGATGTCCTGGAACAATAGAACAGAGAAACTGGATTGGCCGCCGTCGCTTTTCATCAGGCCTTTTTCACTCAGGGTCTGAAGAACAATCGCGGTGGACGACAGGGCCAGCACAAGGCCGATCGTCAGGGCCACAGTCCAGACCTGCCCAAACAACATGGCCACCGCCATCACCGCAAGCGTGGTCAAAGCGACCTGTCCACCACCCAGCCCTAACAGGCGCGCCCGCATGGACCACAGCAACTTTGGCTCCAGCTCCAGCCCCACAAGAAACAGCATCATCACGACGCCAAACTCGGCGAAATGCTGAAGCGACACCACATCGACATGAAGCAAGGCCAGGATCGGACTGATGACAATCCCGGCAATCAGGTAACCAAGCACAGACCCCAGCCCAAGCCGGGTCGCAATAGGCACCGAGCAAACGCCGGCCACTAGGAAGATAAAAGCCAAAAGCAGAAAATCAGTCACCGAAAACCCTCACCTGTTCGCCCCGTGACCCTAGCATGGACCTGCATTGAAGTTACAAGCCCATTTTACGAATTTGGGCCAGAGCTGGCCGGGACAAGAGTGAGAAGTGCCCAGAGTTTGGCTTGATCAGTACTGAGGCGCCAGCCTGTGGTCCCGCCATTCTTGCAGCGCAGGGTTGGGTTCAATCGGCTCTGGCTCGGGTTCAAATGCCGCCGCGCGCTGAACAAGGCCACTGATCAGACGCTCTTGGAATTCTTGCCCCTTTGCTTGGTGCCGCGCGCCGAAATAGAACGAGACGATAGCCCCCAATAGCCACCACAGGGGCTCGGGAACCAGCGCCAGCCCCTCCATCCGCGCAGAGAACCAGACCGGGTTGACCATCGCCGCGATGAAAAGCCCCAACGTGCCCAAAGCCAAACCCGGACGGGGCAGACGGTTCATCCCGTCGATCACCCGGTCGAACAACCCTTTGCGTGGCAAAGAAAATTCCGCGCCGAACTGCTCAAGCGCCGCGCGCTGCATCCGGGCGGCCCTGTCCGCGCCTGCGTCCTTGTTTTCTGCAAAAACGCCTGCGGTCTCGCGGATCACGTTGCGACCGTCCCCGAACATCACATCGAATGCCTGTGTCATCAGCCCCATGCCGAAATCCTTTCCTGAAATTCCTCGGCGCTTAGGTGATAGCGGGGCGAGATAAACTCCTCGGCCCGCTTGATCCAACCGCCTTTGCCCCCTGCCCGCGTCCGTGCGTATTTGCGTGACGCCGCCCTGCGATCCGCCAAAGCAAAGTAATAGTTGCGTCGCGCAATCCCATAGGCATCCGCGATATGGTTCGGCGCTGCATTTGCGGCCCGATGCGCGGCGGCAAGCGTCTGCGGTCCCAGCACTCCGTCCACGGTCACCGGATGTTCCATCTGGTTCAGCAGACGCTGAAGGATCTTCACCGCATTCCCGCCCGCATTCACATACATATCGAAAACCGAGGCCCGCAGCGCCTCGGGCAGCTCTCCGATCCGGGGGCGGTCATAGTATTGCTTCAGGAAAATCTCGATCGCCTGATCGCGTGTCAGCCGCCGCACGTCGGCCGCATCCACCACGCCGTTTCCGTCCAGATCCAGCCCTAACCGGCGCATCGTGTGTATCGTCACACCATATTTCGTCGCCCCACCCGGATCATCCGGGTCGTTCACATAACCCCCTTCGCGAAGGATGATCTTTTCGGCAATGTCCCTGACTTTCTGCATGAAAAACCCCAGCCTGATCTGCACGATCGAAGGCTGGGGTCATTTTCGTTAAGACCGGGAAAACCGGGCGTTCGCAACTAAGGGCTTATTCTTGGTAAACACCCTGTTCCTTCAACGCGTCCACGACCTCTTTGGGCATGTACTCTTCGTCGTGTTTAGCAAGGATTTCTGATGCTTCGAAGACACCGTTAATGTAGTTACCTGTGCCGATCATGCCTTGATTTTCCGCAAACAGGTCCGGCAGCACACCCTTGAACGTCACCGGGATCGAGGCGCCGCCATCGGTGACACTGAACATGATCACCTCACCCTGACCTCGTTTCAGGCTGCCTTCTTCGACCAATCCGCCGATGCGGAATGTTTCCGAAGATTTGGGCGGCTCTTCCATCACCTGCGATGGCGAGCGGAAGAAGTTGATGCCGCCCCGCAGCGCATAACCAATCAGGGCCGTTGACAGCACCAGTGCGATCGCCGCAACGGCGATGATCTGAATTCGGCGCTTTTTCTTCAATCCCTTCATCGGGCCCTCCGCTCAAGTCCAAAGCTTTGCAAACAGGTAACATCCAAGCAGCAACATGCAAGGGCTTGGCCCTGCTACTTTTTGTCAATCAAAGCCGTGCGCCTCAGGCCGCCTGGAATTCGATCTTGCGACGCAGGAACTGGGTCGCGCTGTTCGAAACCTTGGACGGGTTGCCGGTCGTCAGATACAGGCTTTCGCTACCCGGGCCGCGCATTTCAGGGTGGCGATCCAGATAATCGGCCAGCGACGAGGCAACAAGGTTCGCCTGGCTGAACACGGTCACATCGGCGCCCAATGCATCCTGGAACTGCTCTTGCATCAGGGGATAGTGCGTGCAGCCAAGGATAGCCGCATCAGGATGCGGCATCTTGCGTTTCAGCGCGTCTACATGGCTGCGCACCAATGCTTCGGCCAGGATCAGGTCCCCATCCTCGATCGCGTCCACGACACCGCCGCAGGCCTGGGCCTCGACATCCACGCCGATGGCGCGGAAGGCCAGCTCGCGTTGAAATGCCCGGCTGGCCACGGTCGCGGGGGTCGCGAACAGAGCGACGTGTTTGACGGCGACTTCGCGCGGCGGGGAGTTGTCCCCCCATTTGCGCTCGGTCAGGGCCTCGATCAGCGGGACAAAGACGCCCAGAACGCGCTTGTCACGCGGGATCCAGCTTTCCTGCATCCGTCGCAGTGCCGCTGCCGAGGCCGTGTTGCACGCCAGAATGACCAGATCGCAGCCGGCTTCCCACATGCGTTCGACGGACTTAGTGGTCAGATTATAGACATCATCGGCATCCCGCACGCCATAGGGGGCGTGGGCATTGTCGCCAAAATAGACAAAAGGCACATCAGGCAGGCGCTTTTGCACGGCGTCCAGCACCGTCAGCCCACCCAGACCGCTGTCAAAAATCCCTACTGCCATAGCCTCGGCTTTCTTGTTTTTGCGCCGTTATCGGCGGTGTTTCTCTTCGAACTCGTAGCCATAATCATACGACCGCAGCCGAGTTGGGGAAAGCTCATACGTCGCTTTGCGCAGAAAATCCATCATTGCTTTGGTATCGCCCGCGCGTGCCTGCAACTCTGCCTGGGCAATCGGGGTGCCAATGGCCAACCTGACCGGAGCATCCACCCGCGCCGCAAACTCTTTGATCAGCAGCCCCATGCGCAGTGTCGCGTGCAAATGGCTGGCAATCTGGAACAGACGGCTGTTGTGGCCCTCAAAGAACACCGGCACGACCTGGGCACCGGATTTTGCTACCATCCGTGCAGTAAACGCCCGCCATCCCGGATCCATCGGATAGGAAAACGGCCGCGCGCCGGTTGAAACGGTGCCGCCAGGAAAAACCCCGATCGCCCCGCCCTGCCCCAGATAGCGCAGCGCCTCTTTGCGGGTTTCCAGGTTTTGCTGAACGGCCTCTCGGGTCTCATCAAAGCTGATGGGCAGGATGATCCGGTCCAAGTCCTCGGCTTTGCGGAACACCCGATGTGCCAGAATACGAAAGTCTCCGCGCCTTTGCTCCAGAAGATGCCCCATGATCAGCCCATCCAGAATACCGAACGGATGGTTGGCAATCACGATCAGCGGACCGTCCTGTGGCAGGTTGTTCAAAGATCCGTCGACCACGTCCAGCGACAGACCATAACGCTCGACCATCACCGACCAGAAATCACGGCCGCGCTGCACCTCTTGCTCGTAGCCTTCGGCACGTTTGATCATCCGCACGCGGCCTGTGGCGTTCTCCATCACGCGGATCAGCGCCCGGCCCCCACGGGTCGAGGCCGAATGCGCATAGCTGATATCCCGGGCAATCTGACGAGAGGTCATGAGGCTTTGCTTTCACTATCAAATGCCTCTTAATGCTTGGTTATGACGCGCACCACAAGAGATACAGGGGCGCGCGAAACGCCCCCGCAATTGGCATCATTCCGCCGCTTTCAGCGCGGCGTCCGGGTCACTGCGCAGCGTGGCCAGCAAGGCCTCGCGCTGTTTGGCGGCCTTGGCCTCGTTTGCCATCTTCACCGGGCCGAAACCGCGAATGGTCAGGGGCAGCTTAGCCAGCGCAATCGCCGCATCCAGTTTTTCGGGTGTCACGATCTTACGGACCATCGCCATGTCGCGCTCGTATTGTTTGATCAGGGCACGCTCCATCTTGCGCTCTTCAGTGCGTCCGAACGGATCAAAAGGCGTGCCGCGCAACCGCTTCATCCGCGCCAGCAGCCGCAACCAACGCAGCATGCCCGGACCGAATTCGCGCTTTTCGGGACGCCCGTTGGGGCCCATTTTGGACAGGATCGGAGGCGCCATGTGGAATTTCATAGTGAAATCCCCATCGAACTCGGCACGGGCCTTTTCTTCGGTGCTGAGCAGCAGCCGTGCGACCTCGTATTCATCCTTATATGCTAACAGCTTAGCATAAGACTTTGCCACGGCTTCTTGCAGATCGGTATCATCGAACTGCTCCACCAGTTTACGGTATTTGCGCGCCAGTCGCTTGCCTTGATACTGGGTCAGAAGCGCCTCGCGATGGGCGATTTTCTGTTCAAGGCTCAGCCCCTTTTGTACCACCTTGGGCGACAACAAGCCCGCGGCGTCAGACGGGTGCAACATCGCCCAGCGTCCGATCTCAAAGGCCCTTAGGTTCCGCTGAACCGCCGTGCCATTCAGCGTGATCGCCTGCTGGATCGCATCATAACTTAGCGGAACCAGCCCGTTCTGCCAGGCCGCGCCGAACAGCATCATGTTCGAGAAGATCGAGTCCCCCAGCGTCACCTTCGCCAGCTCGGAGGCATCGAACAAAGCGACCTTTTCTTGCAGCCGCGCTTGCAACTGCAGCTCCAGCCGGTCAGTGGGCAGGCTAAACTCGGTATCCCGGGTGAAATCGCCTGTGATGATCTCGTGACTGTTGACAACGGCGCCGGTTCGGCCGGTTTTGGTCAGTCCAAGGGTTTTCGCCCCCGCGCTGACCACCAAGTCGCCACCAATCAGGGCATCCGCCTCACCCGTGGCTACGCGAACGGCGCTTATGTCTTCCGGAGCATTGGCCAGACGGCAATGGATATGCACGGCGCCACCTTTTTGGGCCAGGCCGGCCATTTCCATCACGCCGGCGCCCATGCCGTCGATCTGGGCGGCTTGCGCCATAACCGCACCGATAGTGACCACCCCGGTGCCCCCGACACCGGTGATCACGACATTATAAGTTCCGTCAATGCCGGGCAAAGCAGGCGCGGGCATATCTGGCAGGTCCAGTTGCGCGGTTTCGGACTTTTTCACCTGCGCGCCTTCCAGCGTCACGAAGGACGGGCAGAACCCGTTCAGGCAGCTGAAGTCCTTGTTGCACGAGGATTGGTCGATGGCGCGTTTGCGACCCAGCTCGGTTTCCACCGGCACGATCGAGACACAGTTGGACTGCACTCCGCAATCGCCGCAGCCCTCGCAGACGTCAGTGTTGATGAAAACGCGGCGATCAGGATCCGGGAAAAGGCCACGCTTGCGACGGCGGCGTTTTTCTGCGGCGCAGGTTTGGATGTAAACAATGACCGACACACCACTGAGTTTGCTGAATTTTTCCTGAACTGGCATCAGTTCGGCGCGCTCGTGCGTTTCGACGCCAGCCGGGATTGCGGACATGTCCACATCCTCTTTTTCGTCATAGACCACGGCGATGTTCTGCACGCCCATGGCCTTGACCTCGTCGATGATACGATAGGCAGTAAGTCCCCCTTCATTCGGCTGGCCGCCAGTCATGGCAACCGCGTCATTGTAGAGAATCTTGTAGGTCATCGTGGTGCCCGCAGCCAAGGCTGCGCGGATCGCCAGAATGCCCGAGTGGTTGTATGTCCCGTCGCCCAAATTCTGGAACACATGCGGAGTGTTTGAAAACGGCGCCTCGCCGATCCAGTTCGCCCCTTCAGCGCCCATATGGGTAAAGCCGCTGGTCTGGCGGTCCATCCATTGCACCATGTAATGGCAACCAATCCCGGCATAGGCACGGCTGCCCTCGGGCACCTTGGTCGAGCTGTTATGCGGACAGCCCGAGCAGAAATAGGGCAGACGAGTTGCGATCTCCTCGGCGTTGTCGTTGCGGCGCGCATCGGACAACGCGGTCATCCCGGCCTTGATGCCTTCGGTGCCGCGCCCCTCTTCGGTCAGAATGGCGCCCAGCTTTTCGGCAATGAAAATCGGATCCAAGGCACCACGGGTCGGGAACAGCTCTTCGCGGTTCAACTCCCCGGCATGGCCTTTGAACCGGCCGTAGACCCGTCGGCCCCGCCGGTTGTCGAACAGTGCTTCCTTGATCTGGATCTCGATCAGCTTGCGCTTTTCTTCGACGATCACGACCAAATCCAGCCCCTCGGCCCATTCTTGGAAGTTGCGCATATCCAGCGGGAAGGTCTGCCCGACCTTGTAAGTGGTAATGCCCAGACGTTCGGCCTCGGCTTCGTTAATGTTCAAAAGCGACAGAGCGTGCGTCAGGTCCAACCAGTTCTTACCCGCCGCTACAAAACCAATTTTGGCACCGGGACGCCCCCAAACCCGCTTGTCGATCTTGTTGACATGGCTGAACTCCTCGGCGGCAAAGCGCTTGTGGTTGATCATCCGCGTTTCCTGGTCATGCGGCGTGTCGCCCAGGCGAATGTTCAGCCCACCCGGGGGCATGTCGAATTCGGGGATGATCAGGTTCATGCGGTCAGGACGGCCATCCACGACAGCAGTGGCTTCGACCGTGTCCTTCATGGTTTTCAGACCCACCCACAGGCCGGAAAAGCGGCTAAGCGCATAGCCATAGATACCATAGTCCAGAATCTCTTGGACGCCTGCGG
The DNA here is from genome assembly GCF_965218685.1 of Thalassovita sp. Classification (GTDB taxonomy): domain Bacteria; phylum Pseudomonadota; class Alphaproteobacteria; order Rhodobacterales; family Rhodobacteraceae; genus Thalassobius. The sequence continues at coordinate 2,727,795 of NZ_OZ244657.1, forward strand.
GGCTGAGCACCGGCATATAGGCGTCCACCAGCGCCCAATCCGATTGGTGCAGCACGGTCGAGCTTTCTCCCGTGTGGTCATCCCCCATGGCCAGCAGAATTCCGCCATGCTTGCTGGTGCCTGCCATATTCGCGTGGCGCAGTGCATCGCCCGAGCGGTCGACCCCAGGCCCCTTGCCGTACCAGAGGCCGAACACACCGTCATAGCGCCCCTCTCCGCGCAGTTCGGCCTGCTGGCTGCCCCAAAGCGATGTGGCGGCCAGATCCTCGTTCAGGCCCTCCTGAAACAGGATATTCGCCTCTTTCAGTTGCTTCTCGGCGCGGCGCATTTGCATGTCCACCGCCCCCAGGGGCGAGCCGCGATACCCGGTGCAGAACCCAGCAGTATTCAGCCCCGCCTGCTGATCGCGAGCGTGCTGCATCAGCATCATCCGCACAAGCGCTTGTGTGCCGTTTAGCAAAATCTGAGGCTTCGACAGGTCGAACCTATCATTCAAGGAAACAGTCTGGCTGGTCATTCCGCGCCTCCCAACGCTGAATTGTGTGCTTAACTATAGGGCAATATTAGGTCATAAAAACTGACCTAGCTACATAAAAATTTGACATTGGGTCGTGTTAAAGGAAGTTATGGCCCATAATTGAAATGTGTTACGTATCGACACGCAAAACAAACCGAAAGTTGCCCGTATGGACTGGGACAAATTAAGAATCTTCCATGCAGTTGCCGACGCAGGCAGCCTTACCCATGCGGGAGACGTCCTCCATCTGTCACAATCTGCGGTAAGCAGGCAGGTTCGGGCGCTCGAGGAAAGCCTGAACACGACCCTTTTCCACCGCCATGCGCGCGGACTGATTCTGACCGAACAGGGCGAGCTTCTATTCGACGCTACCCGCGCCATGACCAAACGCCTGGACACCGCCGCCGCACGTATTCGCGACAGCGAAGAAGAGGTCTTTGGCGAGCTGCGCGTGACCACGACCACCGGATTCGGTTCGCTTTGGCTGGCCCCGCGCCTGCCCGCGCTTTACGAAAAATACCCCGACCTGAAGATCGATCTGATGCTAGAAGAGCGTGTGCTGGACCTGCCCATGCGCGAAGCAGACGTGGCGATCCGCATGAAGGAACCCAGCCAGGCTGATTTGATTCGCAAACGGCTGATGTCGGTGCGGATGCTGTTATACGCGTCGGAAACCTATCTGAAAAAATACGGCGCCCCCGAAACCATCGAGGATATCAGCAACCACCGGCTGATCTGTCAGAACCCGAACTCGGCTCAGGTCGGCGCCGGCGCCAACCTGGTTCAACACCTGCTGACCTACGACATACATTCCACCTTGACGGTGAATAATTATTTCGGGGTGCTTCAAGCCGTGGACCACGATCTGGGAATCGGGGTGCTGCCGGACTATCTGATGCAGGATTTTCCGAATCTGATCAGGGTCTTACCGGATGTTTCTTCGATCGAAGTGCCGGTTTTTCTGGCCTACCCCGAGGAGTTGCGACACTCGAAACGCATTTCAGCCTTCCGTGATTTCGTTCAGGAAGAGATCATCGCCTATCGCAAACAGATGAAAAATCAGTCTGTTAGCTCATAAATTAGACAGCCATGCAAAAAACGCATAGCGGACATGCTGCACCTGCGGCATCTTGAACCTTGATCGAAACAGGGCAGATCACTATTTCATGCCGTGACGGTGATGCTGAGACATCTCGCATCATCCTCATACCTCCCTGTTGGACTTCGGCCGAGCTTAGTGCTCGGCCTTTTTTTTGGCCATAATCCACGCGAGATCGGCCCCAAATCGCATGATGCGGCAATCGCACGCCATAAACATGTGTGCTTGCCTCTTTTCCCCTGCCCTCGGATGGCCTAAAGAACGCCCAAACATCGCGCCAGCGGAGAGAGACATGCAAGACCCTGCCATCACGCCCGACCTGATCGCCGCCCACGGCCTGAGCCCGGATGAATACGACCGCATCCTCGAGATCATCGGACGCGAACCCACCTTTACCGAGCTGGGCATCTTCAGCGCGATGTGGAACGAGCATTGCTCTTATAAGTCCTCCAAGAAATGGCTGCGCACCCTGCCGACGACCGGCCCTCAGGTTATTTGCGGCCCGGGTGAAAACGCCGGCGTGATCGATATCGGTGACGGTCAGGCCATCGTCTTCAAGATGGAAAGCCACAACCACCCCTCTTACATCGAACCCTACCAAGGTGCGGCCACCGGCGTGGGCGGCATCCTGCGCGACGTGTTCACCATGGGCGCGCGTCCCATCGCGGCAATGAACTCGCTGTCCTTTGGCGAGGTGGATCACCCCAAGACCAAACAGCTGGTCCACGGCGTGGTCGAAGGCATCGGTGGATACGGCAACTGTTTCGGCGTCCCCACCGTGGGTGGCGAGGTGCGTTTCCACCCCGCTTATAACGGCAACTGCCTAGTGAACGCATTCGCCGCCGGTCTGGCCGACGCGGACAAGATCTTCTATTCGGCGGCCAGCGGCATCGGCATGCCCGTGGTTTACCTGGGTGCAAAAACCGGCCGTGACGGTGTCGGCGGCGCAACTATGGCCAGCGCGGAGTTCGACGACACCATCGAGGAAAAGCGCCCCACCGTTCAGGTGGGCGACCCCTTCACCGAAAAACGCCTGATGGAGGCCACGCTGGAGCTGATGCAAACCGGCGCTGTGATCTCGATCCAGGATATGGGCGCGGCGGGTCTGACCTGCTCGGCCGTGGAAATGGGCGACAAGGGCCAGCTGGGCGTCAAACTGCAACTGGACGACGTGCCCCAGCGTGAAGAGGCGATGACCGCATACGAAATGATGCTGTCGGAATCCCAGGAACGCATGCTGATGGTCCTCAAGCCCGAGCTTGAAGCCGAAGCCCGCGCTGTCTTTGAAAAATGGGATCTGGATTTCGCCATCGTCGGTGAAACCATCGCCGAGGACCGTTTCCTGATCCTGCACGGCAATGACGTAAAGGCGGACCTGCCGCTGTCGAAACTCAGCTCCTCGGCGCCTGAATATGACCGTCCCTGGGTCGCCACCCCCGCCGCAGCCCCGCTGGAGGACGTGCCCGCAATTGATCCCATCGACGGTTTGAAGGCCTTGATCGGCAGCCCGAACTATGGTGCCAAACAGTGGGTTTATGAACAATATGACACCATGGTGATGGCCGACACCGTTCAGGCCCCCGGTCTGGGTGCGGGCATCGTGCGCATCCACGGCACCGACAAATCCGTGGCCTTCAGCAGCGACGTGACCCCCCGTTACGTCAAGGCCAACCCCGTCGAGGGCGGCAAACAGGCGGTGGCCGAGGTCTATCGCAACCTGACCGCCGTCGGCGCCCTGCCGCTGGCCACCACCGACAACCTGAACTTCGGCAACCCCGAAAAGCCCGAGATCATGGGCCAGTTCGTCGGCGCCATCCAAGGCATCGGTCAGGCCGTCGCTGCGCTGGACGTGCCGATCGTGTCGGGTAACGTGTCGCTGTATAACGAAACCGACGGCCAAGGCATCCTGCCCACGCCGACCATCTGCGCCGTTGGCCTGATTGACTCGCCTGAAAAAGCCATTATCGGCACCGCGCGTGACGGGCATGTCGCCCTGCTGGTCGGTGAAACTGCTGGTCACTTGGGTCAATCGGCCCTGCTGGCCGAGGTCTTTAACCGCGAAGAAGGCGACGCCCCCGCCGTGGATCTGGACGCTGAAAAACGCAACGGTGACTTCATCCGTGCCAATCACGAACTGATCAAGGCGTGCTCGGACCTGTCTGATGGCGGTCTGGCCGTCGCGGCCTTTGAAATGGCCGAAGCGGGCGGAGTGGGCGTACAGATCGACGAGGCCGACATGGCTCAGTTGTTCGGCGAGGATCAGGCCCGCTACCTGATCGCCTGTAACTTCGATCAGGCCGAGGCACTGATGACCGCTGCCGCCGCCGCAGGCGTTCCGATCGCCACCGTGGGCAAATTCACCGGCGATACCGTGAAACTGGGCACTGCCGAGGCGCCCCTGTCCGAGCTGGCCGCGCTGTACCGTGGCAGCTTTGAAGCCGCCGTCGGTTAACGCCTGACCACTTGAAACCCCAAGGGCCGCGCAAAAATGCTTGCTGCGGCCCTTTTTTCTGACCCACGCACAGAACCGGCGCCGGACGACTTGCACAGCCCTGCCCTGCGCCCTAGATTCACCCAAAGACAGAACCCAACCGGAGACATCAATGCCCGTTCACGCTCAGGAACTCGAAGAAATCCTTCGCGAAAGCTTTCCCAACGCCCAGATTGTGGTCGAGGGCAGCGACGGTCGTCATATGTCCGCCATGGTCGTGGACGAAAGCTTTCGCGGTAAAAACCGGGTGCAGCAACAACGCGCCGTTTATGCCGCGCTCAAGGGCAAAATGGACGGCCCTGACGGCGATCTGCACGCGCTGGCGCTGACCACCCGCGCCCCGGAATAACGAACAGGTTTACGCCCCAAGGGCTTAGAAGGAAACGCAAAATGACCGACGCAAATACCCGCATCGACGAGATCGTCAAATCCAATGACGTGGTTCTGTACATGAAGGGCACCAAGGACATGCCGCAATGTGGATTCTCCAGCCGTGTGGCCGGGGTGCTGAACTACATGGGCGTGGATTATGCCGATGTGAACGTGCTGGCAGACGATGAAATCCGTCAGGGCATCAAGGATTACTCGGACTGGCCGACCATCCCGCAGCTGTATGTGAAGGGTGAATTCGTGGGCGGTTGTGACATCGTCACCGAGATGACCCTCTCGGGCGAGCTGGATACCCTTTTCGAAGAAAACGGCGTGGCCTACAACAAGGAAGCCGCCGACAAGATCCGCGAAGCCAACGCCTAAGGCACCGCGATCATGAGAACGAAATTCAGGGGGGCAGGACAATGAAACGACCTGCCCCCCTGCGGTTTTTGTGGCAGCACCACAAGCCAACGCTGCTGCTGATCGTTCTGTCCCTGGCCGTGGCGATTTTCTTTGCGCTGCGCTTTGTCAATCATGCGCATGACTGGCACGAGATCCGCGCCTCTAACCCGCCGATCGAGCCATGGATGACCCCGCGCTACATCGCGAAATCCTGGGACGTTCCCCCGGACAGGCTGGCCAATTTCCTGCAGTTTCAACAAACAGACAAACGCCCTTCGATCGCCGAGATCGCCAGGGCGCAGGGTCGTTCGGTTGACGAGCTGATCGCGCAACTGACCGTTTTCCTGATCCAGCAGCAAGAGACCCCGCAGTGAGCGACACGCTGCTCAGCCTGCTGCCTCAATACGGCGCGCCGATCCTTGGGGTGATCACTTTGCTCAGCTGCCTGGCCCTGCCAATTCCAGCCTCGCTGATGATGATGACCGCTGGCGGGTTCATGGCTGCCGGAGACCTCTCGGCGATTGCCACTTTAATCTTCCCTTATGCCGGTGCGCTTTTGGGGGATCAGATCGGGTTTCAACTGGGCAAGGGCGGCAGTTCAGTCATCACAATGATCGAGACGCGCCAGACGCGTCAGGCCCGGGCGCTGGCCCATGCAACCCGGATGACCCGCGAGCATGGAATCTGGGCGGTATTCCTGTCGCGTTGGCTGCTAAGCCCCTTGGGGCCTTACGTAAATTTCGCTGCAGGGGCCGCGCGCCTAAGATGGCACCACTTCACCGTGGGCAGCCTGCTGGGCGAGGCGATCTGGGTCACCAGCTATATCGCCATAGGCGCCGGAGCGGGTCAAACCCTGATCCTGTACTGGCCGCTGATCAGCGATGTTCTGGGGGTCCTGGCCGCGCTGGCAATCGCCGCGCTACTGGCCCTGAGGGCGCATCACCTGCTGCGCTTGCGCGAGCAGGAACGCCCCACCAAAGGCCCTTAGCTGTCGGCCTTTTCCTCGATCTGGCTTGCCAGCGCCTCGGCGCGGGCAGCGACCTCGGCCAGGGTATCCATCACTTCCGAAGGCACCACGGGCACTTCGACCCGCACGGGATCGGGCTCGGGGCGGTTCTTCAACGCCTCGATCTCGGCCTTCAGCGTGTCCATTTCGGCGGTCATCTCGCGCAGGCGGTCTTCGACCCCGGCGGTTTTATCGGCCAGCATCAACCCCGCCATCAGCAGCATCCGCGATTCAGGCAAACGCCCGATCTGAGCGGCCAGGGCCTGGGCTTCGTCATCCAGCATCTTGGCGGCCGAATGCAGATAGTGTTCCTCGCCTTCCTGGCACGAGACATCAAAGCCGCGGCCGCCGATCTTGATTTCAACTTCAGGCATCAGAGCTCTCCTCGTTGTCGGATTTGCCCAGAATAGCATCCAGCTGGGTCAGAACGGCGCCCATCTCGGCCACGTCTGCTGCGCGGCCGGCACGCATGGAGTCCAGTTCCGCCATCATTGCGGCGTTGATCAGCTCGGGGTCGGCCAGCCCGGCGGCGTTCGCGTCCCGCAAGGCCACGTTGCTTTCACGCAGCTTCTCGTTGACGTCGCGCAGTTGCTGCAGCTCGGTGTCCAGCGCGGTAACTGAGGCCTGGGCCTCTTCCAGCGATTGGGTCATCGCGGCGTCGCGTTCGTCCAGCTTGTCCTTGACCGCCTTGACCCTCTCTTCCAGCTGAGCGGTCACTGTGCGCTCGTCTTCCAGCAGCTGGGTCAGGCGGGCGATCTCGGCCTCGGCTTCGGGGGACATTCCCTGAGTTTCCGCCTGTGCCTCGGCTGCTGCTGGCAGTGCATCCAGCCCCTTGGCAATCCGATCCAGCGCCGAGGTAATGCGCCCTTCAAATGTGTTGATGTCGCTCATGGCCTACAACTTTCAATTCTTGTGATTCCGCTGACTAAAAAGCGGACGAATCATTTTTGGCTCTGGTTTAGGGCAAGTTTACCCAAAGCCCCGTTAAAATGCGCCCCCTTCTGGGCCAATGGGTTACACGGCGTGCTTGCACTCTGCTATCGGGCTGGTATTGAGCTTGCAATCACTCAGATCTCGATCAAAGGACATTCGCCGTGGATATCACAGCACTGCGCAATACCAATCCCGACCACTGGTTCAAGGCCGCTGCCATCCGTGCCCTGACACTGGATGCCATCCACGCCGCAAACTCGGGGCACTCGGGCATGCCGATGGGCATGGCTGACGTTGCCACCGTTTTGTTTGAAAAACACCTGAAGTTTGATGCCTCGGCCCCGCGCTGGCCTGACCGCGATCGCTTCGTTTTGTCGGCGGGCCACGGCTCGATGCTGCTGTATTCGCTGCTGCACCTGACTGGTTATCAGGACATCACCCTGGACGAGCTGCGCAACTTCCGTCAGTGGGGCGCGAAAACCGCCGGGCACCCCGAATACGGCCACGCTGAGGGCATCGAGACCACCACTGGCCCGCTGGGTCAGGGCATCTCGAATGCTGTGGGTTTCGCCATGGCCGAGGAAATTCAGCGCGCGCGCTACGGCAAGAAGATCGTCGATCACTACACCTATGTCATCGCCGGTGACGGCTGCCTGATGGAAGGCGTCAGCCAAGAGGCCATCGGCCTGGCCGGGCGTCACCAGCTGGGCAAGCTGATCGTGCTGTGGGACAACAACAACATCACCATCGACGGCACCGTTGAACTGTCGGACCGCACCGATCAGCCTCAGCGCTTCAAGGCGTCGGGCTGGCATGTGCAGGAAATCGACGGTCACGACCCCGAGGCGATCGACGCTGCCATCGCCAAGGCGAAATCGACCAACAAACCCTCGATGATTGCGTGCAAAACACATATCGCTCTGGGATCGTCCGCTCAGGACACCTCGAAGGGTCACGGCGCGCTGACCGATCCCAAGCTGATTGCCGACACCAAAGAGGCCTATGGCTGGGCATCCGGCCCGTTCGAAGTGCCTGCCGATATCAAGGAAGCATGGGAAGCCATCGGATCGCGCGGCGCCACTGATCGCGCCGAGTGGGAAGCCCGCCTGGCTTCGATCTCGGAACGCAAGCAAGCCGAATTCGCCCGCATCTACGCACTTGAGGCACCCAAGCGTCTGTCCGGCACCATCCGTGCCCTGAAAAAACAGATCAGCGAAGAGCAGCCCAAATACGCTACCCGCAAATCGTCCGAGCTGGTTCTGGAAGTGGTCAATCCGATTATGCCTGAAACCGTTGGTGGCTCGGCTGACCTGACCGGGTCGAACAACACCAAGACCGGTGATCTGGGCATCTTTGATACCGACAACCGCGCGGGCCGCTATATCTATTGGGGTATCCGCGAGCACGGCATGGCCGCTGCGATGAACGGCATGGCGCTGCACGGTGGTTTCCGCCCCTATGGCGGCACGTTCATGGCCTTCACTGACTATGCCCGCCCGGCGATGCGTCTGGCCGCACTGATGCGCATTCCGTCGGTGTTCGTGATGACCCACGACTCGATCGGTCTGGGCGAGGATGGCCCGACCCACCAGCCGGTGGAACATGTCGCAATCAGCCGCGCAACACCGAACACTTATGTGTTCCGCCCCGCCGACACCGTGGAAACCGCCGAGGCATGGGAGATTGCCCTGACCTCGAAGGAAACCCCGTCGGTGCTGTCGCTGACCCGCCAGGGCCTGCCGACCGTGCGGACCGAGCACAAGCAGAAGAACCTGGTCGCTCAGGGCGCTTACGTTCTGGCCGAGGCAGAAGGCAAGCGTCAGGCCATCCTGATCGCCACTGGCTCCGAGGTGGAAATCGCGCTGAAAGCCCGCGACATCCTGCAGGCCGAAGGCATCGGCACCCGCGTTGTGTCCATGCCCTGCATGGAGCTGTTCGAAGAGCAGGAAGAAAGCTATCGCAAGCGCGTTCTGCCCGCAGGCCCCGTGCGCGTCGCTGTCGAGGCTGGCGTGCGCCAGGGCTGGGACAAGTGGCTGCTGGGCGAGCGTGGCCGTGAAGCCAAGGCTGGCTTTGTGGGCATGTCCTCGTTCGGCGCATCGGCCCCTGCGGACGTTCTGTACGAAAAATTCGGCATCACCGCCGAGGCCGTGGCCGAAAAAGCCAAGTCGCTGCTGAAATAAGGCAAACCGGCCCATGCAATCTAAAACGCCGCGCTATCTGCGCGGCGTTTTTTGTTGGGGACCAGCGTGTCGAATTACGTATCAGTGGGCCTTTTTGCCGGTTACAGCGCTGATCAGCGGGCTGACGATGCGCGTCGCTATCGGGATCAGAATGAACCCATACAGCAGCCCAAGAATGCCATCACACAGCGCGGTAACGGCCCAACCGATGAAACCCGCGATATTCGCCGGCATGGCAGCAGCGGCAAGCTCGGACAGGTGATGAATTTCTTCATAGGGGTGATGCATCCCCAGATCGTGCAGCCCGTGGATCATGATCGAGCCCCCGACCCACAGCATCGCCGCCGTGCCCACGACCGAAAGCAGCTTAAGCAGCCAGGGCATGCCCTTGACCAGCCCGCGCCCCAACCCGCGACCCAGCCCGGTCCCAGAATTCTGGGACATGTACAGGCCCACATCGTCCATTTTCACGATCAGCGCCACGACGCCGTAAACGGTGATGGTGATACCGATACCAACCACGGCTAGGGTTGCGGCCTCCATCCAAAGCGAGCCATCGGGGATCACCGAAAGCGCGATGGTCATGATCTCGGCCGAAAGTATGAAGTCTGTCTTGATGGCGCCCGCGACTTTCTGCTCTTCCAGATGCGTGGGATCCTTGATGTCCATGTCCTCTTCGATATGGGAGTCCCCATGGGGAAAGAGCACGTGAAAAATTTTCTCGGCGCCCTCGAAGCACAAATAGGACCCGCCCAGCATCAGCAAGGGCGTGATCAGCCATGGTGCGAAATTCGAAAGCAGCATGGCCACCGGCAGCAAGATCACCAGCTTGTTAAAGAACGAGCCCCGGGCAATTTTCCAGATCACCGGCAGCTCGCGCGCGGGGGCGAAACCTTGCAGGTATTTTGGGGTCACGGCCGCATCGTCAATCAACACGCCCGCGGTTTTGGCCCCCGCCTTGCCCGCCGCAGCGGCCACATCATCGACGCTGGCCGCCGCTACCTTGGCAATACCTGCCACATCATCCAACAGGGCCAGAAGACCGCTCATACCGCACCTCGTTTTTTCGGTTCGCGCTCAATCTAATTGATAGAGCGAAAGGAACAAGGCCACATTCGCCGCAATCGTTAGCGCAATCACTCCGGTTTTGCGCTAACACCTTTGTATTGCGACGCTTTTTACCTTTCGGCACACGCCCATGGCCGTTATACGACGCGCGAAAATCATTTCTCTTCAGGAGTTGAAAATCATGACCATCACCGTCGGCGTCAACGGATTTGGCCGCATTGGCCGCTGCACTTTGTCCCATATCGCGGAAAGCGCGCGCGAAGACATCAAGGTGGTCAAGATTAACGCCACTGGTCCGCTGGACACGGCAGCGCACCTGATCCGCTACGACTCGGTTCATGGCCGTTTCCCCAACGAAGTCACCATCGGTGAAGGCACCATGGACATGGGCCGCGGCGCTTTCGAAGTGCAGTCGACCTATGACATGGACGAGCTGGACTGGTCCGGTGTCGACGTGGTTCTGGAATGTACCGGCAACTTCAACGACGGTGAGAAAGCCGCCAAGCACATCGAGCGCGGCGCCAAGTCGGTTCTGATCTCGGCCCCGGCCTCGAATGTGCAGAAAACCATCGTGATGGGCGTGAATGACGACCAACTGGCCGCAGGCGACACCATGATCTCGAACGGGTCGTGCACCACCAACTGCCTAGCCCCCGTCGCCAAGGTGCTGAACGACAATTTCGGCATCGAAAGTGGCATCATGACCACGATCCACAGCTACACCGGTGACCAGCCGACACTGGACCGCCGCCACAAGGACCTGTACCGCGCCCGCGCCGCTGCGATGTCGATGATCCCCACCTCGACCGGTGCTGCCAAGGCCCTGGGTCTGGTTCTGCCCGAACTGAACGGTGTTCTGGACGGCTCAGCGATCCGCGTTCCCACCCCGAATGTTTCGGCCGTGGACCTGACCTTTGTCGCCAAGAAAGACGTGACCGAGGCCGACATCAACGCCGCGATGGCCGAAGCCGCCGCCGGCCCGATGAAAGGCATCCTGGGCTACACCGAGGAAAAACTGGTCTCGGTTGATTTCAACCACAGCTCGGAAAGCTCGTATTTCGCAGCGGACCAGACCAAAGTCATCGGCAACCGCCTGGTGCGCGTGCTGGCATGGTATGACAACGAGTGGGGTTTCTCGTGCCGAATGGCTGACGTTGCCGTGGCGATGGGTAAACTGCTGTAAATTCCGTCCCTTGCGGGATCATGGGCGCTTCGGCATAGTTGCCGGAGCGCCTTTTTCGTTTCGGGGAAACCATGACCAATCGTATCGCCTTTTACATGGGCCTGATCATCGTCGCCCTGATCATCCTGGACATCACCCAGAACGAGGGCACCTATCTGATTTTCCTGCTCAAGAAGTTCTGGGACCTTGTCGAATACATGGCATTCTGGCGCTGACGCTGCGTTACTTCACGCCACGCTTGTCCCTGACCGGCCCTCTCGTATCCTGCGCCTATTGAAAAATCGGAGCGACACATGACCATTCTTGCGTGGGCAATCGTGATATTCGTGCTGTTAGTGCTGGTCTGGTTGGGCTGGAACGCGCATATCACCCAAAAGACCGCCCGCAACGTGGCCCAAGCGGTCCCCCCCCGAGGCAATTTCATTCAGATATCGACCGGGCAGTTGCACTATATCGACAAGGGACAGGGACCGGTAATCCTGATGGTGCATGGTCTGGGCGCGCAGCTGGGGAATTTCGATACCGGGCTGGCTGACGATCTGGCCAAGGACTTCCGCGTGATTGCGATCGACCGCCCCGGCATGGGGTGGTCCGACCGCCCCAAGGACGCACCGGCCTCGCCCCGCGCACAGGCCGCACTGGTTGCCGAGGTGATCGACACCCTGAACCTGGATAAACCACTGGTGGTCGGCCATTCATTGGGAGGGGCCATCGCGATGTGCCTGGCGCTGGATTTTCCTGAAAAGATCCGCGGCCTTGCCTTGCTGGCGCCGCTAACCATGCCGACCCAGGCCCCGGCCGAGGTATTCGCAGGCCTGAATCTACGCCGCGCCTGGATACGCCGATTGGTCTCGGAAACCCTTGCGATCCCCACCACGATCCGCATGGCCGAACAGAACATGGCCGCGATTTTCGGCCCTGACGCGGTTCCGGCGGAATATGCCGTCCAGGGCGGTGGGATGCTGGGTCTGCGCCCCGTCTCTTTCCGTAATACCAGCCGCGATTTCCTGGCCTCGGGTAAGGACCTTGGATTCATGGTCAAGGGATATGCGGGCCTTCAGGTCCCGGTCAGCATTCTTTTCGGCCGCCAAGACCAAGTGCTGGACGCAGCTGTTCATGGCGAGGCATTGGTGGCAAAACACCCGCATATCACGCTGCACCAGATTGACGGCGGGCATATGCTGCCCCTTACGCATATCGCGCAAACCTTGGAATTCATTCGAAAATATTCACAATAAAAAAGGCCCCCTCCGCATTGAGGGGGCCTTTGTTCCAGTCCAAGGTGGCTTACCTGTCCAGCTTGGCCATCAGCTTGGCATTCACGGCAGGCGTCACGAATTTCGAGACATCCCCGCCCAGTCGCGCGATTTCCTTGACCAGTTTCGAGGCAATCGCCTGATGCTTGGCCTCGGCCATCAGAAACACGGTTTCGATACTGTTATCCAAGGCCCGGTTCATGCCGACCATCTGGAACTCGTACTCGAAATCCGCCACGGCGCGCAGGCCGCGCACGATCATCTGGGCGCCCACATCATGAGCGCAATCGATCAGCAGGTTTTCGAACGGGTGTACGATGATCTCGGTCCCGGTTTCCTCGGACAGCTTGCCCGTTTCATCCTCGATCATCGCCACGCGTTCTTCCAATGAAAACAACGGGCCCTTGTCGCGGTTGATCGCGACTCCAATGACCAGACGGTCCACCAATGTGGCTGACCTGCGAATGATGTCGACATGGCCCAGGGTTATTGGATCAAAGGTCCCCGGATACAGACCGATACGCATCAGATGCTCCTCCCAAAAGAACAGAGAATTCTTGCCGCGCACGCAACATTATTGCGCGGGGGAATGCAAGCGTTAATGGCCCATGATCATGCCTTGAAGCGCATCCTTTTCCATGGACAGCTCTTGCAGGCGTGCTTTGACGACGTCACCGATGGTGACAATGCCAACCAGAACGCCATCTTCGACCACAGGCATATGGCGGAAACGGCCGTCGGTCATGCGGGTCAGAACGTCATCCGCAGTGTCATTTCGCGCACAGCAGACCGGGTTACGGGTCATCATGTCGTCGACTTTCTCGGTCAGGCAGATGGCGCCCTTGACGGCCAGCGCACGAACGATGTCACGTTCAGACACGATCCCAGAGGCAACCTGCCCGTCCTTCGAGACGATCACGCCACCAATCCTGCGTTCAGCCAAAATCTGCGACACGTCCGAGATCAACGTCCCCGGTTTCACAGTCACAACACCGTCGTCGCCTTTGGCTTTCAGGATCTGATGGACAAGCATAATGGGTCTCCTCCGCAATAATATTTCGTGGACCCAGCGTCACCCGACTGTGACAAACTGTCAAGCACTTGTGACAAATCTCTTTGCATTTGCGGCATTAGGCTTTGCAGCTGGCTGAAATCAGCACATCGCCTCAAGGCGAGAGACCTCAGCGCGCAGCCCGTCACTGATCTGTTGCGCCAACAGGTTCAACCGCTCCAGCCGCCGATCATCCGAGTGGCGGATCATATAGAAACTACGGCGCAGGCTGAGTTTATCCTCAAGTACTTTTCGGATGCGCGTGGTCGACGGGATGGCAAAATCATGCACGATCCCGATCCCTCCCGCCTGTCTGATCCAGTTGAACTGCACCGACACCGAATTCGAGGCCAGCGGCACGCGTTCAACGTCGCATTCACTGAGGTAGTCCAGTTCCTTGTCAAAGATCATGTCCGCGATATAGCCAACCATCTGGTGGCCCTTCAGGTCCTCCAACCCGCGCAGCGGGGGGTGGCGGGCCAGGTAATCCTCGTGCGCGGCCAGATGGAGTTTATAGTCCGTGATCTTTTGCACGGTCAGCCTCCCGGCCGAAGGCGGGCTTACCCCGATGGCCATGTCGGCCTCGCGTTTGGACAGGTTGAACACCCGCGGCAGGGCGACGATCTGTAGTTCAAGATCAGGATTATCCTCGGCGATGCGGGCACAGACCTGTGGCAACAGGTAGTTTGCACAGCCGTCCGGAGCGCCGATGCGAATCTGCCCCGACAACCCACCTGACTGTCCTGCCAATTCCTCGCTTGCGGCCTGCATCGCTTGTTCGGCGCGTTCCGCGTGGGCCAACAGGCGCTGACCCGCATCCGTCAGCGCATAGCCCTGTGGGGATTTGGCGAATAACGGGGCGCCCAGTTGTTCCTCCAACCGGCCAATGCGCCGGCCCACCGTTGCCGGGTCAACCTTCAGCCCGCGCCCGGCGCCAGACAGGCTTTCGGTGCGCGCCACGGCCAAAAACACCTTCAGGTCATCCCAGTTCATCACTCTACCTTTGCATTTTTGCAAAACCCTTTTGGGAACTTGCCTGTTTTCGGATCAATTTTGCAAGTCTAATCTAGGCTCAAATTTCATCGGAGGAGTTTCCCCATGCAAGAAATCGCGCATTTCATCAACGGTCAGCACGTCAAAGGCACTTCGGGGCGCTTTGCCGAGGTCTTTAACCCCGCCACCGGCGAACAGATCGCCAAGGTGCCGCTGGCCACCCCGGCCGAAATGGACGCCGCCATCGCTGCCGCTGCCGAGGCACAGCCCGCCTGGGCCGCCACCAACCCGCAGCGCCGCGCCCGTGTGATGATGAAGCTGGCTGCGCTGATCGAAGAGAACATGGACGAGCTGGCCGAAATGCTGAGCCGTGAGCACGGCAAAACCATCCCCGACGCCAAGGGCGACGTTCAGCGTGGCCTGGAAGTGGTCGAGGTCTGCATGGGCGCTCCTGCGCTGCTGAAGGGCGAGTATATGAACGACGGCGGCCCCGGCATCGACCTGTATTCCATGCGCCAGCCGCTGGGCGTTGTTGCGGGCATCACCCCCTTCAACTTCCCCGCCATGATCCCGCTGTGGAAAATGGCCCCCGCGCTGGTTTGCGGCAACGCAATGATCCTGAAACCGTCCGAGCGCGTGCCCTCGACCGCGATGCGTCTGGCCGAACTGGCCCAAGAGGCCGGCCTGCCCGATGGCGTTCTGCAGGTTGTGCACGGCGACAAAGAGGCCGTGGACACCATTCTGGACAACGAAACCATTCAGGGCGTGGGCTTTGTCGGTTCGACCCCGATCGCGCAGTACATCTATGGTCGCGCCTGCTCGAACGGCAAACGCGCGCAGTGCTTTGGCGGTGCGAAAAACCACATGATCATCATGCCCGATGCTGATCTGGACAAGGCCGCCGATGCGCTGGTCGGCGCAGGCTTTGGCGCGGCTGGCGAACGCTGCATGGCGATCTCGGTGGCTGTGCCTGTCGGTCAGAAAACCGCCGACGCGCTGGTCGAACGCCTGATCCCGCGCATCGAAGCGCTGAAGGTCGGCCCCTACACCGCGGGCGACGACGTGGATTACGGGCCCGTCATCACCGGCGCCGCCAAAGCCCGGATCGAGGGCCTGGTCAACTCAGGTGTGGATCAGGGTGCGAATCTGGTCGTGGATGGCCGCGATTTCACCATGCAGGGCTATGAGGACGGTTTCTTTGTCGGCCCGTCGCTGTTCGACAACGTGACCCCCGACATGGACATCTACAAAGAGGAAATCTTTGGCCCGGTCCTGTCGACTGTCCGCATGGACACCTACGAGGAAGCGCTGGATCTGATCATCAAGAATGACTACGGCAACGGCACGGCGATCTACACCGCAGACGGTGACACGGCGCGTGATTTTGCCAGCAAGGTCAACGTGGGCATGGTTGGCATCAACTTCCCGATCCCGGTTCCGCTGTCCTATTTCACCTTCGGCGGCTGGAAAAAATCGGCCTTTGGTGATCTGAACCAGTACGGCCCTGACGCGCTGCGGTTCTACACCAAGACGAAAACCGTCACCTCGCGCTGGTTCTCGGGCATCAAAGAAGGCGGCGAGTTTGCCTTCAAAGCGATGGACTGATCCTTCGGATCCGATTGAGCGCGCCTTCGCGCGCGCTTGATCAGCCCTTCGGGCGGTTTGGCGCTCCTCCTCGGCCAAATCGCCCGAATGTCAGGTGTTTGTTTGCCTGACTGTCTGGCCTGTTGCGGTTGCCGCCGCGCGGACAATCTGGTCTGTTTCAGACAGGACCAATCGCGGGAGGAACCTATGCCCATTCCACAGCCGGACTTTACCATCGGGGTCGAGGAAGAATATCTTCTGGTCGATCAGGACACGCTGGACCTGGCCCCGGCGCCTCCGGAGTTGATGGACCGGTGCGGCACCGCTTTGGAAGGCCAGTTCAGCCCTGAATTTCTGAATTGCCAGGTCGAGATCGGAACCAAGGTTTGTGCAGACGTGGCGCAAGCCCGCAGCGAATTGCAGCATCTGCGCCGCACGGTCGCGGACATCGCCAAGGATTATAACCTGGCGCCCATCGCGGCCTCGTGCCACCCGTTTTCCAACTGGCGCGACCAGCATCACACGGACAAAGACCGCTATAACAACCTGCGGGACGATCTGGCGGGCGTGGTCCGGCGCATGCTGATTTGCGGGATGCATGTGCATGTTGGCATCCCCTACCCCGATCAGCGCATCGACCTGATGAACCAACTGAGCTATTTCCTGCCGCATCTGCTGGCGCTGTCGGCGTCTTCTCCGTTTTGGCAGGGCGAGGATACGGGGCTAAGCTGCTATCGCCTGACTGTGTTCGACAACTTGCCCCGCACCGGGCTGCCACCGAAGTTTGACGGTTGGAGCAGCTACGAACGCTCGGTCCAGGCGCTGGTGGATCTGGAGCTGATCGAGGACAGTTCCAAAATTTGGTGGGATCTGCGTCCCTCGGCCCGTTTCCCGACGATCGAGGCCCGGATCTGCGATGTCTCGCCCCGGCTAGAGACCACACTGACCCTTGCCGCGCTGATCCAATGCCTGACCCGGATGCTGTGGCGGTTGAGCCAGAAAAACCAGCGCTGGCGGCTGTATGACAACTTTCTGATCGCGGAAAATCGTTGGCGCGCGCAGCGTTACGGGCTGGCGGGCGGGATGATCGACTTTGGCGACCGCTCGATTGCGCCGTTTGATCAGCTGGTCGAGGAAATGATCGAACTGACCGCCGAGGATGCCGAAGCCATGGGCTGCACCGCCGAGATTGAAAACCTGCGTACCATTCTCAAGCGCGGCAACTCGGCCGACCGGCAACGCGCCGTGTATCAGGACGCGCTGCACGCCGAGGACACCCAGCCGGACGCGTTGAAAGCCGTCGTTCGCCATCTGATCGAGGAATATCACCACGATTTGTGACCCAACCCCGCCTCTGCAAAATTTCTGCAATGGTTGAGAAATAAACACACGTTCAAATACCCAGCCGATCCGGGAGGAGACCCATGGATTTCGCACTATCCGAGGAACAAACCGCCATCTACGACATGGCGCTGGCCTTTGGCCTGGAAAACATCGCCCCCCATGCGGCCGAATGGGAAAAACAAGGCACCATCCCCAAAGAGCTGTGGCCCGAACTGGGCGCGCTGGGGCTGGGCGGGATTTACGTGTCCGAGGACTCGGGCGGATCGGGCCTGACGCGGCTGGATGCGACCCTGATTTTCGAGGCGCTGAGCCAGTCCTGCCCCTCGGTCGCGTCGTTCCTGTCGATCCACAACATGTGCGCCAAGATGCTGGACGCGTTCGGCAGCGATGAGGTGAAAGCGCGCTATCTGGCCCCGGCGATCAGCATGGAGACCGTGCTGTCCTACTGCCTGACCGAACCCGGATCGGGCAGTGACGCCGCCGCGCTGAAAACCCGCGCCGAGCGCACGAATGACGGCTATACGCTGAACGGAACCAAGGCATTCATCTCAGGCGGCGGATATTCTGACGCGTACGTGGTGATGTGCCGGACGGGCGATGACGGCCCCAAGGGAATTTCCACCGTGGTGGTCGAGGACGGCACCGACGGGCTGTCTTTTGGCGGGCTTGAGGAGAAAATGGGCTGGAAATCGCAGCCCACGCGGCAGGTGCAGTTCGACGATTGCAAAATCCCCGCGGAAAACCTGGTCGGGTCCGAGGGAGATGGCTTTAAATACGCGATGATGGGGCTGGATGGCGGACGGCTGAATATCTCGGCTTGTTCGCTTGGCGCCGCTCAGGCCGCCCTGACGCAAACCCTGCAATATATGGGCGAGCGCAAGGCCTTCGGCAAATCCATCGACCAGTTCCAGGCACTGCAATTCCGCCTGGCGGACATGGAAATTGAGCTGCAGGCCGCCCGCACCTTCCTGCGCCAGGCCGCGTGGAAGCTGGACAACGGTGCGCCCGACGCAACCAAATTCTGCGCCATGGCCAAGCGGTTCGTGACGGAAACCGGATCGAAAGTGGCGAATGACTGCCTGCAGCTGCATGGCGGCTATGGCTATCTGGCCGACTACGGGATTGAAAAGATCGTACGCGACCTGCGTGTCCACGAGATCCTGGAAGGCACCAATGAAATCATGCGCTTGATCGTTGCGCGCCAATTGCTAAGTGACAGAGGTTAACCCAGGCATGAGCCAAACCAATATCCGCATCGAGGGCCGCGCCGGCCGCATTACCCTGACCCGCCCCGAGGCGCTGAATGCCCTCAGCTATGAAATGTGCATGGCGGTCGATCAGGCTTTGAACGACTGGCGCAACAATGACGATGTTAACCTGATCATCATTGACGCCGAGGGGCCCAAAGCCTTTTGCGCAGGCGGGGACATCGCCGAGATGTACCACACCGGCATGGCGGGCGATTATGACTATGGCCGCAAGTTCTGGCGGGATGAATACCGCATGAACGCCAAGCTGGCCGAGTATCCCAAACCCATCGTCAGCCTGATGCACGGCTTCACCATGGGTGGCGGCGTGGGTCTGGGCGGTCATGTGGGCGCGCGGGTGGTCTGCGAAAGCTCGCAAATCTCGATGCCTGAATGTGGGATCGGCTTTGTCCCGGATGTGGGTGGCAGCTTTATCCTGGCACAGGCACCGGGCCGATTAGGCGAATATCTTGGTCTAACGGCGGCGCGTATGGGGCCTGGGGACGCGATCCACGCGGACTTTGCCGATCACTTTATTCCGCAGGAAGGGTGGCCTGCGCTAATTCAAGCCCTGACCGAAACTGGCGATCTGACCCCTCTGGAGCAAGCCGCCCAGCCCGCACCGGACAGCCCGATGGCCGCACAGCAGTCGGTTATTGACGGTCTGTTCGATGGCGAAGGGTTACAGGACATCCTGAATACCCTGCGCGCCAGCGACTCTGATTTGGCGGCCAAGTCACTGAAAACCCTGATGCATAACGCCCCCTTGTCGATGGCCGTAACGCTGGAGATGATCCACCGCCTGCGCGGTCCTGGCCTGACCATCCGCAAGGCACTGGAGATGGAATACCGTGTCTCACATCGGATCATGGAGCACGGGGATTTCCTGGAAGGCATCCGCGCCCAGATCATCGACCGGGACCGCAATCCCAACTGGAAACATGCCCATGACAGCGTACCGACTGTCGCTGTATCGCAGATGCTGATGCCGCTGGGCGCTGACAAACTCGGCTTTGAGGAGGACTAAGTCATGCAGATCGCATTCATCGGACTAGGGAACATGGGCGCGCCGATGGCCGCCAACCTGGCCGCCGCGGGCCACAGCGTCACCGGCTTTGACACCGCGGGCACCACCGCCGAGGGCGTGACCAACGCCGCCACCGTTCAGGACGCCGTCTCGGGCGCCGAGGTGGTGATCACCATGTTGCCCAATGGCGCCATCCTGCGCGCCGTGGCCGATCAGGTGATCCCCGCGATGCAGGCCGGCGCCACGCTGGTGGATTGTTCAACAGTGGACGTGGACAGCGCCCGCGCGGTCGCGGATCAAGCCATCGCGGCGGGTCTTATGGCCGTGGACGCGCCTGTGTCAGGCGGGGTTGGCGGCGCTGCAGGCGGCACGCTGACCTTCATGGCCGGAGGCAGCGCCGAAGCCTTTTCCGTGGCCGAGCCGTTGTTCGAAATCATGGGTCAAAAGGCCGTCCATTGCGGCGAAAGCGGTGCAGGCCAGGCCGCCAAGATCTGCAACAACATGATCCTGGGCGTCACCATGATCGCCACCTGCGAGGCGTTTGCCCTGGCCGACAAACTGGGTCTGGATCGGCAAAAGATGTTCGATGTGGTCAGCACCTCGTCGGGGTATAGCTGGACCATGAACGCCTATACGCCCGCGCTCGGCGTCGGCGCCACCAGCCCCGCCGATAATGACTATAAGCCCGGCTTTGCATCCGAGCTGATGCTGAAAGACCTGCGCCTGTCCCAGCAAGCCGCCGAAAGCGCGGATGCAGACACGCCCATGGGTCAGTTGGCCTCGGCGCTGTACGAACAGTTCGTCGAAAACGAAGACGGCAGGGGCATGGACTTCAGCGCCATGCTGCCCCGGTTCGAAAAACGCGGGCGCGGCGCATGAATGACTGGGTGACGGGCGCTTCTCAACTGGCTGCGCTGGCGCCGCAATCGCGGCTGCGGCTTGGCTCGCTTGCGCCGGTCACCCTGCCCGCCCACACCCCGCTGTTCCACGCCGGGGACGCTGTGCAGGGTTATGCCATGATCCTGTCTGGCCGCGTAGATGTGTCGATGACCGGCACCTCGGGGCGTGAAATGCTGCTGTACTCGGTCGAGCCTGGCCAGTCCTGCATCCAGACGACGATGGGGCTGCTGGGCGGGGATGATTACACCGCCGAGGCGGAAACGACCGTCGATACCCGTCTGGTACTACTGCCGAAACCGATGTTTCTGGGGATGATGGACAGCGACCCTGCCTTTCGCGCGCTGGTGTTTCAGGCCTTTGCAAAACGCTTTCAGAACATGATGCAACTTCTTGAAAAAGTAGCCTTTACGCGCGTCGAATGCCGCCTGGCCGAACGTCTTTTGTCCCTGTCAGACGCCGAAAATCCGCTGCATCTTACTCAATCGGAACTGGCCACGCAGATCGGAACAGCCCGCGAGGTTGTATCCCGGCGGCTTGAAAATTGGTCCCGTCGTGGATGGGTGCGCACGGGGCGCGGAACGATCGAAATTCTGGATCCGGACGCCCTGCATGCCGTGGCCGCCGAGGCTGTGTGACACTGTCACAGACAAACGCGTGCAGATTCGCTAGTCTGTCCCCAATCGAACACGAAAGGAGACTGACATGAAAAACGTTGGTGGTATCGACAAAATCCTGCGCATCGTCATTGGGGCCGCATTGATCGTTGGCGCGCTGATGGGCTATGGCATCTGGATGTGGATCGGCCTAGTGCCGCTGCTGACGGGCCTGTCTGGCTTTTGCCCGCTGTACAAGCTGGTCGGCGTCAACACCTGCCCAAACAAGTGACACAGAAGGCCCCTGTTATAGCCGGGGCCGATCCTTATTCGGCCGCTGCAGCCGACATACCCAGCATCGGCGCCAGATAACGCCCGGTGTGGCTGCGTGGTTCCTTGGCAACGTCTTCGGGCGTGCCCGCGGCCACAATCTGACCGCCGCCATCCCCGCCCTCGGGGCCGATATCAATAATCCAGTCGGCGGTTTTCACAACGTCCAGATTATGCTCGATCACAACCACCGAGTTGCCCTGATCGACCAGCTCGTGCAGCACCTCGAGCAGCTTGCGCACGTCTTCAAAGTGCAGGCCCGTGGTCGGTTCGTCCAGAATATACAGCGTCCGCCCGGTCGAGCGTTTGGCCAGCTCTTTTGACAGTTTCACCCGCTGCGCCTCGCCCCCGGAAAGGGTCGTGGCCTGTTGGCCGACCTTGATGTATCCCAGCCCCACACGCATCAGCGCATCCATCTTGTCCCGGATCGAGGGAACAGCCTGGAAAAACTGCTGAGCGTCTTCAACCGTCATATCAAGAACGTCAGCTATGCTTTTGCCTTTAAACTGAATTTCCAAAGTCTCGCGATTGTAGCGCGCGCCTTTGCAGGTCTCGCAGGTGACATACACATCCGGCAGAAAATGCATCTCGATCTTGATGACGCCATCGCCCTGACAGGCCTCGCACCGCCCGCCTTTGACGTTGAAACTGAAGCGCCCGGGCTTATAACCACGCGCCTTGGCTTCAGGCAGTCCGGCGAACCAATCGCGGATCGGCGTGAACGCACCGGTATAGGTCGCGGGGTTCGAACGCGGTGTACGTCCGATGGGCCGCTGATCAATGTCGATCACCTTGTCCAAATGCTCCAGCCCTTTGATCGTCTCGCAAGGCGCAGGCGTCTGGCGCGCGCCGTTCAACCGCATCGAGGCGGTCTTGAACAGGGTTTCAATCGTCAGCGTGGATTTTCCGCCGCCCGATACGCCGGTGACGCAGACAAATTTACCCAAAGGGAAGTCCGCCGTGACATTCTGCAGGTTATTCCCAGTCGCTTTGACAACGCTGACCTTTTTCTTATTGCCCTTGCGCCGTTCAGAGGGCACCGCAATCTCGCGCGCGCCGCTGAGGTACTGACCGGTCAGGCTGGCCGGATCACCTGAAATCGCCGGCGGCGTGCCTTGGGACACCACCTGCCCCCCATGCACCCCGGCACCTGGACCGATATCAAACACATAGTCGGCCTGACGGATCATATCCTCGTCATGCTCGACCACGATCACCGTGTTGCCCTGATCGCGCAGGTTCTTCAGCGTACCGATCAGCCGGTCATTGTCCCGCTGGTGCAACCCGATCGAGGGCTCATCCAACACATACAAAACCCCGGTCAGGCCCGAGCCGATCTGGCTGGCCAAACGGATGCGCTGGCTTTCGCCGCCACTTAATGTTCCACTTGAGCGGCTCATCGTAAGATATTCTAATCCAACGTTATTCAGGAAGCCCAAGCGCTCGCGAATTTCCTTCAGAATGGCTCGTGCGATCTCATTTTTCTGGTCGGTCAGATGCTCAGGGACGGCCTGACACCAGTCATAAGCTTCCTTGATCGACATCTCGACGACCTGTCCGACATGCAGGCCCGCGATCTTGACCGCCAGTGCCTCTTCGCGCAGACGGTATCCGCCGCAATCGCCGCAACGCCGATTGTTCTGATAGCGTTCAAATTCTTCGCGGACCCAGTTGGAATCCGTCTCGCGATAGCGGCGCTCCATATTGGGAATGACGCCTTCAAACACGCGCGTTACCTGGTAAACGCGCCCGCCTTCGTCATAGCGGAACTCGATTTCCTCGTCGCCAGAACCATACAGGAACACTTGCTGCACCTTCTTGGGCAGGTCCTTCCAGCGGTCGTTCTGATCGAAGCCATAGTGCCGCGCCAGCGCCTCGATCGTTTGCAGAAAATAGGGGGATTTCCCCTTGCGCCACGGGGCCAGTGCGCCGTCATAAATCTTGATGTTCTGGTCCGGGACCACCAGCCGTTCGTCGAAAAACAGCTCGACCCCAAGCCCGTCACAGGACGGACAGGCCCCGAACGGCGCGTTGAACGAAAACAGGCGCGGTTCAATCTCGGGGATAGTGAAACCACTGACAGGACAGGCAAAATTCTCTGAAAACGTGATACGTTCAGGATCGCCCTCGCGCGGAGCAGTTTCCAGTACAGCGATCCCGTCGGCCAGATCCAGAGCCGTGCGCAGGCTGTCGGCTAGCCGCGTTTCCAGCCCTTCGCGCACGACGATCCGGTCAACGACCACATCAATGTCATGGCGGAATTTCTTGTCCAACGTGGGCGGTGTATCCAGTTCGTGGAATTCACCGTCAACCTTCACCCGTTGGAAGCCTTGTTTACGAAGCTCTAAGAATTCCTTGCGATATTCGCCTTTACGGTCGCGGACGATAGGAGCCAGCAGATAGGCGCGCGTGCCCTCCTCCATCGTCATGACGCGGTCAACCATGTCCTGCACCTGCTGCGCCTCGATCGGCTGGCCGGTGGCGGGGGAATAGGGCGTGCCGACGCGGGCGAACAGCAGACGCATATAGTCGTAAATCTCGGTCACAGTCCCAACGGTCGAGCGCGGGTTCTTGCTGGTTGTCTTCTGCTCGATGGAAATGGCCGGGGACAGGCCGCTGATGTGGTCGACGTCCGGTTTCTCCATCATGTCCAGGAACTGCCGTGCATAGGCGGACAGCGATTCGACGTAGCGGCGCTGACCCTCGGCATAGATCGTGTCGAACGCCAAAGAGGACTTGCCCGAACCAGACAGCCCGGTAATCACCACCAGCTGATCGCGCGGGATGTCCACGTCGATGCTTTTCAGATTGTGCTCGCGCGCGCCGCGCACCTCGATATTTTTCAGCTCAGCCATGGATCCCTCGCCATCAGTGGTTAACAGATAGTAGAGCCGGGCCGAGACTCCAAGAAAAAAAGAAGAACATTTAACGAACATCGTCGCGGATTTAAGCAAAACGCCCGGCAGAGCACATTAATATTCCGTTTTTAGAATTTATTTGCTATAACTCCCTTGAAGCAATCGCTCTCACCTCCAAAATAGGCTGAAACGCGACGCAGATTAAAAAGGACCCGCCCATGTTTGGATTCATGCGACAAGCCGCACCCGCCCTGCCCGTTGCCGATGCGATTCAAAAAGTTGCTGACGGAGAGATGATCCTGATCGACATCCGCGATCATGGTGAAATTGCAGCATCGGGCAAGGCAAGAGGCGCACTGCACATTCCGATGATGCGTTTGGCCGATATGGCCGATCCGCGCCATCCGGATTTCCACCCCGACCTGAAAGCGCCGAAACCCATTGCGCTGTATTGCGCGTCGGGCGCGCGCTCAAGCATGGCCGCGGGGATGCTGCGGCAACTGGGCTACGAAGACGTGCACAATCTGGGCGGTCTCAGCCATTGGGCGGCTGCAGGCGGACCGATCGAGCGCGCCTAAGACCCAAACAGAAAAAGGCGGCCCCAAGGGACCGCCTTTTCTTATTGTATCACAATCGCTTACATGTGGATGACGCGATCGAACGCATCCAGTACGCTTTCGTGCATCATCTCGGACAGCGTCGGGTGCGGGAAGACGGTGTTCATAAGGTCTTCCTCGGTGGTTTCCAACTGACGGCCAATCACATAGCCCTGGATCATCTCGGTCACCTCGGCACCAACCATATGAGCGCCCAGCAGTTCGCCGGTTTTCGCGTCAAAGATGGTTTTTACCATGCCTTCAGGCTCGCCCAAAGCGATCGCCTTGCCGTTGCCGATGAAGGGGAAGCGGCCGACCTTGATGTCAAAGCCCAGCTCTTTGGCCTTGGCTTCGGTATAACCGACGCTGGCCACCTGCGGGTGACAATAGGTGCAGCCCGCGATGGTTTCGGGCTTGACCGGATGAGCATGTTTGCCCGCGATCAACTCGGCCACCATGACGCCTTCGTGGCTGGCCTTGTGCGCCAACCAAGGCGCGCCGGCGATGTCACCGATCGCATAGAGACCATCCACACCAGTGCGGCAGAATTCATCCGTCACAACATGAGTGCGGTCGATTTTGACACCCAGACCTTCGAGCCCCAGGTTTTCCACGTTGCCCACGATCCCAACGGCGCTGATCACAGTGTCGAATTCGACCTTTTCGACCTTGCCCTTGGTTTCGATATGCGCGGTCACCTTGCCCTTGCCGCGATCCAGCTGTTTCACCATGGCTTTTTCCATGATGGTCATGCCTTGTTTCACGAACTGCTTCTTGGCGAAGGCGCTGATTTCAGCGTCTTCCACGGGAAGAACGCGGTCCATGACTTCGACAACGGTCGTGTCGGCGCCCAGTGTGTTGTAGAAGCTGGCGAATTCAATCCCGATCGCGCCCGACCCGATGACCAACAGCTTTTTCGGCATCCGCGGCGGATTCAGCGCGTGTTTGTAGGTCCAGACCAGATCACCGTCAGCCTCCAGACCCGGCAGCTCACGCGCGCGGGCGCCGGTTGCCAGAACGATGGCCTTGGCGGTCAGCTCTTCAGTGCCCTTATCGGTCTTGACGCTGACTTTGCCCTTGGCAGGCAGCGAAGCCTCGCCCATCACCACGGTGACTTTGTTCTTTTTCATCAGATGGCCGATACCGCCGGACAGCTGGGCAGCAACCCCGCGCGAGCGTTTCACCACGGCGTCCAGATCATAGCCGATCTTGTCCGCCTTCAGGCCGAAATCCTTGGCGCGCTCCATCAGGTGGAACACTTCGGACGAGCGCAGCAGCGCCTTGGTGGGGATACATCCCCAGTTCAGGCAGATACCCCCCAGATGCTCGCGTTCAACCACGGCCACTTTCAGGCCCAGCTGAGCGCCGCGAATGGCAGCTACGTAACCACCGGGGCCAGCCCCGATCACGATCATATCAAACGTCTTGGCAGACATGCGTCTCCTCCGATTCATAATTTAGTTTGACATTAAACTACTTTTCCCACCCGCTCAACAAAAACAAAACCCCCGCAGCGCTTTGACGCGCCTACGGGGGTTACAGCATTGATTCCAGAGAGTTAAAATTCGTTCACTTCTTAAACGATTATGCCGTCTGCAGCTCTCGGATGGTCTGACCATAGCCTCCATCATCGATATAGCTTTGTTCGCTCGCGGTGGTACGCCGCGCAAGCGCCTCGTTGCGATAGGGGAATCGTCCAAAGACGCGGATCACGTGGCGATGCGCCTTGGCGTGCAGCAGGTTGCTTTCCCCAGAGCCCGGCATCCTTTCAGCCATCAGGCGTACGCAACGTTCCTGATCACAGAGGTTTTCCGAATGCATCAGCGGCAGATAGAAGAACTGGCGCGCGGGCTCGTCAATCTTCAGGTCCCAGCCATGGTCGATCGCCGACTTCGCGGCCGCCAGGGCGGTCTCGTCCATGGCGAAGGCATCCCCTGACCCTCGGAACATATTACGCGAGAACTGGTCCAGAAGGATGATATAGGCCAGCGCCCCGCTGGGATAGGTTAACCACAGGCTATAGGCACCGTCTTTAGCCTCTTGCCAGGCAACCAGGAATTTATCCCGGATCGTCTGGTCCAACTTGTCGTCTACGGCGTACCACCCGCTGGGCCCAACGTCGTCCAACCAGAATTTCAGAACCTCATCCGCGCTGACCATCGGAACCTCCCTTTAAAGGCCAAAACATTCCGTTATCAAAACGTTACAAACCATACGGCCCTGTTTACAATCACTTATTACGTCAGGAGCGTCATATTACGTGTTGGTAGCGCTAGCGTCACTTTCTTCCGCTGATTCAAGGGCATATTCGCGCGCCATTTCCACCGCAACCGGCGACGCCGAGGGCATAACGGGCATATAGTGACCGGTCTCGTCCTGGTCCGGTGTCGCGCGTTGCGTCATGCGATACCCCGCGTATCCGGCCAGCGCCAGCAACAGCACAGCAATCAACGCGAAATAGCCCGGCGGACCAAACGCCCCAAGCAGCCACCCAGTGATCAGCGGGCCCGCGACCGCCCCGACCCCGTTGATGAATATAAGACCACCCGCAGCAGCGGCCATATCCTCGGGTTCAAGGAAGTCGTTGGTATAGGCGATCAACAGCGAATAAAGCGGGTTGGACGTGCCGCCGATCAGGAAGGCCGAAACCAGCAGCAACGGGAAATGCCCGCCCATTATCATGCCCAGCAACGCGCCGATCCCGCCCGCAGCCGAGGTCAGCATGATCAGCACGCGGCGATCCATCATGTCGGACAGCCAGCCCAAAGGATATTGCAGGATGGTCGCCCCCACATAGAATGCGGCCACGAAGATCGAAATCTCGGGCAGGCTTAGCCCCGCCTCGCCGCCGTAAACCGCTGCCATCCCGAATTGCGAGGCGAAGACGCCCCCCAACAGGAACATGCCCACACTGCCCAGGGGCGAGGTTTTCATGATCTCGCGCAGGCTCATGGGTTTGTCGGTTTCAAACGCCGGCGTGGGCGAGATCGACAGCAAAATCGGCGCAAACGAGATCGACACCAGCACCGAGGGGATGACAAACAGGACATAGCCCGAAGGATCCGCCGTCAGCAGCAAGGCCTGCGCCAGCACGATGCCCACCATCTGCACGATCATGTACATGGACAACGCCTTGCCCCGGTTCTCGTTCGTGGCGGCGTTGTTCAGCCAGCTTTCGCTGGTCACGTACACACCCGAATAGCAAAACCCGATAACCACACGCCCCAGCGTCCAGACCCAGGGGTTTGCAACGGTCGGATACAGGATCAGAACCGCCGAGATAAAGGAGGCAAGCGCAGCGAACACCCGCACATGCCCCACCCGGCGGATCATCTCGGGCGCCATGCGCGAGCCACCCAGAAAGCCCACAAAATAGGCTGACATCACGATGGACATCTCGTAAGTGGAAAACCCTTCCAGCTCGCCGCGGACACCCAAAAGCGTGCCCTGAAGGCCGTTCCCAACCATCAGCAACATGATACCCAATAGCAGGGCCCAAACATTGGACAGAGTGCTTAGCATGGCGCGATCCTCGCGGCGGTTCGGGTGACGGTTGAAAAGCCCCCGTTTGTCAGGGCTGACGCCGTTTCACCTGCGTGTTTGCGACACGAAATGTTCTGTTCGCGACATTCGGGCTTTTAGTCGCCCGGAAACAGGATCGAGGCATCCCCGTATGAAAAGAACCTATACCTCTGATCGATGGCGTGATCATAGATCTTGCGCACCCGATCCGCCCCCATCAGCGCCGAAACCAGCATCATCAAGGTGGATTTGGGCAGATGGAAATTGGTCATAAGCGCGTCTACCACGTGGAACGTGAAACCGGGGTAAATGAAGATGTCGGTTTCACCGCGCCAGGGCTGAATCTGTCCGCTGCGGCCCGCGCTTTCGATCAGGCGCAGGGCGGTGGTGCCAACGGGGATTACCCGCCCGCCCTTGGCCTTGGTCGCGGCAATATCGGCAGCGGCCTGAGCGCTGACCTCGCCCCATTCGGCATGCATCTTATGAGTGGTCACGTCCTCGACCTTCACCGGCAGGAACGTACCCGCGCCGACATGCAGGGTAACAAAGGTCAGATCGACCCCCATATCGCGGATCTTTTGCAGCAGTGGTTCGTCGAAATGCAGGCTGGCCGTGGGCGCGGCCACAGCCCCCAGGGCACGCGCCCAGACTGTTTGATAATCCGTCTTGTCCTGCGCATCCGCGGCCCGTTTGGCGGCGATATAGGGCGGCAAGGGCATCGCGCCCGCCTGGGCCAGCGCGGCATCAAAATCTTCGCCGGTAAGGTTGAAGGACAACACACCCTGCCCGTCCTCTTTCGCCTCAAGCCGCGCCGAAAGCGCATCCGAGAATACGATCTCTTCGCCCTCGCGGATTTTCTTGAGCGGCTTCAGCAGCGCAGCCCATTGTCCGTTGGGGCGCGGCTCCAGCAGGGTGACCTCGATCCGGGCCCGGGTCAGCCCCTCGGCGCCCATACGTGCGCGCATTCCCGACAGGCGCGCGGGGATCACCTTGGTATCGTTCAGCACCAGCCGGTCTCCGGGGCGCAACCAATCCAGAATATCCGTGACCCGCGCATCCGTGATCTGATCCCCCTGCGCCACCAGTAATCGCGCCGAGCTGCGCGGCTTGGCGGGCCGCGTGGCAATCAGGTCCTCGGGCAGGTCGAAATCGAAATCAGACAGTTTCATCGGTGTTACTGAGTCACTTTGGGAGGCGGGCGGCGGAATATCTCTCGGAACATGCCAGGTGTAAAGATCGAGAGTGGATTGATCCCCACGCGCGGGTCATCGCTGGGGCCCTTCATTGTGAAGTTAAAGCCAAGCAGCCCTTCGCCCTTGCGCGTTAACACCGAACCGATGGCATTCAGCGCATAGATCGGAGAGAAGACCCCCTGCATGTCCATCACCTTGTTTTCAATGTCATAAATTCCATCCATGGACAGCCCGATCGAGGTTCCGACTGCGCTGCTTTTGGTGATGACGACCTGCGCGGGCGTGATGCGGAAATCGGCCTCGACCTCGCCGAAATGAATGCCGCCGCCGCTCATCTGTTCCAGCAGGCCCACGATGCTGGCCGCACTTAAAAGGTTCGCGATGGCCGGGGCATCCTTAAGCCAGACCGACTTGATGGTCATTTTGCCGTCATAGCTGTCGGCGCCCACGGGGCTTAGGGTCAGGTGCATCTGCCCCTTGTCCGCCTGATCCAGCAAACCGGCCGCGGCCAGCGCGGCACCTGCCTCGTTCGACGTAATGGTGAAGGCGCTTCGGGTATTCTTGGGGGTCATCTGCCCGGTAATGCTGGCCTTGCCGTTCACTGCGCCGACAAAGCGGCCGGTCATGCCGCCGCTGTGGGCCTGAAACTCTCCGCGAAACCCGGTCAGCGACAGGCTTTCGGTGATCTGCAACCGGTCCAGACGCACGTCCATCGGAACGACCGAGGATTTCCCGGACCCGCTGGACGCGCCCTGCCCCATACGGCGCAGATCAAGCCATCCGCCATTGATTTCAACAGCCGGTGCTGCGCCTTTGCCGCGGCCGACCAGCGTGATCGGGGCCGACAGCCACGCCCCCGCCTTGACCGAGGAAAACTCGGCCCGGCCCAGGCCGCCATTGTTTTTCAGCGTTACCGACCCCTCGGCGCTCAGGCCCTTGGCCTGCAAACTCATACGTTCGACTTGGGGAACCTTGCCCAGAGTGCCAGCGATCGCGAAGTCGCCGGTGCGGGATTTGGGCAGGCTCCAGCCAAGCTCGGGGATGCGCAACCCGATCCCGGCCAGATCGGACGTACCGCTGAACCTTGGCGCCTGCCCCTGTTTCAGATCGATCGCAAAGCGCGCAGGACCCGCGCCGAAAATCGTTCCGGGTGGCAAAGCAATGTTGAACTCATCCAAAAAGGTTGGCGAAACGGTCAGAGTGCCCTCGACCCGGCTGACCTTTTGCGGATTGTCCTGGATGGCCGAGACCCACCGCCCTTGGAACCCAACCTGCCCGATGCGCCCTTGGCCGCTGATCGTGACGTTCTGGTTCGACGCCTTTACGTCCAGCCCTGCGGCAGCAAATACCTTGTCGGGGATCAGCTTGGTGCTGCGAACATTTTCCAGCTGGGCCGAGATGTCATAGCGCACTTCGGACCGCGGAAGTTTCTTTTTCAGCCTCAAGAAGATCGAGCCCTGAGCCCGCGCCATGCCATCGGCCAGCGTCACGGGCCGTTCGGCCTTGGTCATCACCTGCAAAGGTTCGTGATCCAGCAGCGACAGGGCAGCGGTGATGGTACTGTGGGTGTTCAGTCGCACCTCGGCCGGTGGCCCCTTGATCCGCACATCATCAATGATCAGGCTGGTGCCGGTGGCGTCAATCTGGCCACCCTGTGGCGGCGTGACTGTGCCCCGCTCGGCGGTTACCACGAAACGCGACCCCAGCAATTCAGCCCGGCCTGCCGCGTTTTTAATGTTCGGCATATGCTTGAGAAACCGGATATCGCCGTCAGTGAACTCGGTCGACAGATAGAGATTGGGCTTTTTACCTTGCTGCGCG
This sequence comes from Thalassovita sp., assembly GCF_965218685.1. Lineage (GTDB taxonomy): Bacteria > Pseudomonadota > Alphaproteobacteria > Rhodobacterales > Rhodobacteraceae > Thalassobius. The sequence continues at coordinate 2,759,361 of NZ_OZ244657.1, forward strand.
CGCAGGGCCAGCTGTGTGTTCGTCAGCGTAAGCGCCGCGATGTTCTGGGAAACCCATGTCCGGGTCTTGGGCTTTAGCGTTTCGGGCCAGAAATCCATCACCGTGGTTTCGCTCAGGTCCGCGACCTGCCCGTTCAGGGCCAGGTTCCAACCGATATCATCGGCGCGCATCTTGCCATCGACCACCAGCACATGACCGTCCTTTGACAGGTTCAGCTCGCCCAAGGTGAACTCGAACGGATCAAGATCCAGCCGAAAGGTCATGTCCGCATGATCCAGCGAGACGGGCTGCGGATACAGGTTGTTCGGATTGGCCTGTGCCCCCGAGATCCAGAATTGCCCCTGCAGCTGCGTCGGCCAGCCCCCCTTGGCGCCGACCAAAAGGGCCTTTCCCTCGGCCCGGCCGCTAAACTGGGGACTTTTCACCGAGAGATCGTCAAAAGTGATCAGTTGCGTTTCGGGATCAAAACCGAAATAGGCGCGTGCGGACTGGAACGCGATCGGGCGGGTCTGGTCATTGGGCTGCAGCGCCCCCTGCCCGATCTGCAATGTGCCGGACAGGCGGCCCAGTTGCCCCTGGTCATCCACGCCCACCCGCAAAGCGCCGCTGATCGGCGCCCGGATCGCTTCCAACCAGGCAAGCGCACCCACCTGGCTGGCAATATCGCGCGAGGCCATGTCCTCGAAGGACATGCCGAACTTGGCATCCAGCGCCCCGATCTGGCTTTCATAGTTGACTTCGACCGTAGTGGCATAGTCATAGCCCCCCAGCAAAGCCATGTCGCCGCGCACCCGCAGGTCTTCGCCGTCGCGGTCCAGGACAAAACGCGCGCCGTCCACCGTCCAGGCCCGGTCTGCGCGGGCGTCTTCATAGCGCAGGGTCAGCGCCTCGGCTTCGACACGGGTCAGCGCGGCCAGTTCGGGTGTCAGCAGCAGGGCGTCCAGGCTGGCGATCAGCTCGGCGACGCTGGCGGCCTCCTGAGTTTGCTCGAACGAGCCAAAGGACAGGTCAAAGAATCCATCCACACGGCGCCGTACGTTCACCGTGGCGCCGCTCAGCACCAGTTTGCTCAGCAAGATATCCCCGCGCAGCAAAGGTTCAAACGCCACCCGCGCTTCAAGGTTGGCAAGGCTCAGAACCGGGCGGCCGTCCTCGGCGGTGATCTCGGCGTCGCGGAACTGAATCCTGGGGCGCCCGCCGCGCGGCACCAGAAATGAGATATCGCCGAAATTGATGTCCGAGCCCGGCAAGGCATCACTCAGGCGCGCCTCGACACGGGAGTGCAGCCATTCGGGCGCCTTGATGGGCCTGTCTGCGTGGAAATAGACAACGCCCCCCGCGCCCGCGATCAGCAGACCGACGAAGATCAGCACCCACCACAGCCATCCCCAGTGGCGGCGCGGATGGGCACCCGCCGTCGTGGTGTCTGGTGTGTTGTCGTCTTTGCTCATCTCTGCCTTGCGCTTGCGGGCCGCCCGTGGCGGAACATGGTCTTTATTCTTTTGCTTAACGCTCTATTACTACAGCCCAAACCGCGACGCACCCCCACAGCCCCAAAAGGAGCGCAAAATGACCGACGCCAAGACCCCGGCCCCCGATTTCACCCTGCCTCAGGATGGTGGCGACCCAGTAACCCTGTCGGAACTGCGCCCTGCTCCTGTCGTTTTGTTCTTCTACCCCAAAGACAACACCCCCGGCTGCACCACCGAGGCGATCGATTTCACCGCCGCTTTGCCCGAGTTCGAAAAGCTGGGCGTCAAGGTCTTTGGCGTATCCAAGGATTCGCTCGCAAGCCATGCAAAATTCCGTGAGAAAAAAGAACTGGGCGTGCCGCTGCTGTCGGATGCAGAAAGCGACCTAAGCGAACGTCTGGGCGTGTGGCAGGAAAAGAAGATGTACGGCAAAACCTTCTGGGGGATCGTCCGCTCGACCTTCCTGATCGACGCTGATGGCAACATCGCCCGCGAATGGCGCAAGGTGAAGGTCAAAGGTCATGTCGACGAGGTGCTGGAGGCCGCGCGCGCCCTATGACCAAGACCCTGACGGAAATGGCGGTCGAGGTTCTGACCACCGCCGATGGGCGCGAAAAAACCGCCCTGTCGCACAAACATGCCGCCACTTGGTTTGCCGCTCGGGACGCAGGCGTGTCGATCCCCGTGGGCACAGCCTACCCGCCGCTGCGCCCTGCGCGCCCCGAAAAACCCGAATTGCTGGACCCGCGCGACGTGCCACGCCGCCGTCCCGGATCCGTTCAGGGGCGGACGGCGATCCTGCACGCGGTCGCTCATATCGAACTGAACGCAGTGGATCTGCACTGGGATATCGTCGCGCGTTTCGGACACATCCCGATGCCCATGGGGTTCTATGATGACTGGGTGAAATCGGCTGACGAAGAATCCAAGCATTATAACCTGGTCTGTGATTGCCTCGAGGCGATGGGCAGCCACTACGGTGCCCTGCCCGCCCACGCCGGCATGTGGCGCGCCGCCGAGGACACAGTGGATGACATTCTGGGCCGCTTGGCCGTGGTTCCAATGGTGCTTGAGGCCCGCGGCCTGGACGTCACCCCCGGCATGATCAAGATATTCCAGAACGCCAAGCAGGACGACGTGGTTAACGCACTGAACGTGATCTATTCCGAAGAGGTCGGGCATGTTGCATACGGGTCCAAATGGTTCCATTTCCTGTGCGGGCGTCATGACAAGGACCCCAAACAGGTGTTTCACGATCTGGTACGCAAGTATTTCCACGGGCCGCTGAAACCACCCTTCAACGAGGAAAAGCGCGCCGAGGCGGGCCTTCCGCCCGATTTCTACTGGCCGCTTTCAGACGAAACGCCTCCGCCTCATGCCCGCTGAGTTTCGGCGAGTTTTCGCCGGGATTTCCGGGCAGAGGCGGGTTTTGTCCGCCCAAAGGTTTCCAATGGGTTAAACTCCTTGCCCTCTGCGACAGTCGCCGCTAATCAAATTCTCGGCGCAGGCTGGCATCAGACCAAAAGGCCGCGCTGTGACTTGGGGATGAAAGGTAAGGACAGTCTGGTGCGAACACGACTGGCAATTAAATTCGACGCGACGCTGGAAAAGCTGTTTCCCGAACGCCGCGTATTTCTGCGATCCGACACGGACACGCGTTTCATACGCCTGCGTCCGGTCACGCAGCTGATCGGCTTTACCGGCTCGGCCATGCTGGTGGCCTGGGCGATCGTCGCAACAGCCGTGTTGCTGATGGATTCGATCGGATCGGGCAATTTCCGCGAGCAGGCAAAACGCGACCGCGTCACCTATGAAACCCGCCTGAACATCCTGGCGGACGAGCGCGACACCCGCGCCCACGAAGCCCTTGCCGCGCAGGATCGTTTCAGCAAGGCGCTCGAGCAGATCTCGGTGATGCAATCGCAGCTGCTGGAATCTGAAACCCGCCGACGCGAGCTGGAGACCGGGATCGAGGTCATCCAGAACACCCTGCGCCGCACCATGCACGAGCGCGATGACGCGCGCACTCAGCTGACCGACCTGCAAATCCAGCAGGCTGACAGCGAAAACGGCGGCGCGCTGGCCAGTGCCTCGCCCGAAACTTCTGAGACCATGAACTTTCTGGTGACCGCCCTTGGTGACACCGCCGTCGAACGTGACCAGATCATCGCCGACGCGCAGGGCGCGCTGACCCGTGCCGAGGAACTGACGCGAGAGCTGCGCCTGATGCAGGATCAGAACGAGCAGATCTTCCGCCAGCTTGAGGACGCGATGGCCGTATCGGTGCAGCCGCTGGACAAGATGTTCCGCGCCGCCGGCATGAACACGGACTCGATCCTGTCGCAAGTGCGGCAGGGCTATAACGGCCAGGGTGGCCCGCTGATGCCGCTGTCATTCTCGACCCGCGGCGAAGACACCCACCCCGACCTGGATCGCGCCAACCGGCTGCTGAACCAGATGGATCAGTTGAACCTTTATCGCATCGCCGCCGAGGGCGCGCCCTTTGCCACCCCGGTGCACCGTGCCTATCGCTTTACCAGCGGCTTCGGCTATCGCCGCGATCCCAAGACCGGCGGCAAGCGCATGCACCGCGGTGTGGATTTCGCCGGCCCCGTCGGCACCCCCCTGCACGCGACAGCCGATGGTGTCGTGGTTCACGCGGGCTGGTCCTCGGGATATGGTCGGCTGGTAAAAATCAAGCACGCGTTTGGAATCGAGACGCGATACGCCCATATGTCTAAAATTATCGTTAAAGAGGGGCAAAAGGTATCGCGCGGACAGCGTATTGGTGATATGGGAGCCTCTGGGCGAGTTACCGGACCCCATCTTCACTATGAAGTGAGAGTGGACGGAAAAGCCGTCAATCCGATGATCTTTATCAAGGCAGCACGAGATGTTTTCTAAGAGCAAAATCAACGAACCCGCCCCCAAGGCCACCGAAACCGCCAAACCGGCAGCGCCCGAAGCTCCGGCTGCGGCGCCCAAGTCTGATTTCAAGGCATCGGCCCCCAAGGCGAAACCCCCGGCTTCGATCCTGTCCTCGGATCTGACCATCACCGGCAATCTGAAAACCACCGGTGACATTCAGGTCGAAGGCACAGTCGAGGGCGATATCCGCGCCCACCTGCTGACCGTGGGTGAAACCGCCACCATCAAGGGCGAAGTGATCGCGGACGATGTGGTTGTGAACGGCCGCGTCGTGGGCCGTGTGCGTGGCCTGAAGGTCCGCCTGACCTCGACCGCACGCGTCGAAGGCGACATCATCCACAAGACTATCGCGATCGAAAGCGGTGCGCATTTCGAAGGTTCGGTGCAGCGTCAGGACGACCCGCTGACCACCAAAGGTGCGGCCAAACCGGCCCCCAAAGCCGAAGGCTAAGCCACGGGGCACACCCCTAATGCAGCGCCGCCCCGGATCATTCCAGGGGCGGCGTTTTGCGTTTCAGGCTTCCAGTTCCACATCCCAATACAGGAAATCCATCCAGCTATCGTGCAGGTGGTTTGGTGGAAATTTGCGGCCCATGTTCTGCATCTCTCCAGACGATGGACGCCGGGGCACCTTGCGCAAATGCATGCCCGCCCGGCGCAGAGATTTCGAGCCCTTCTTGAGGTTGCAGGGCGAGCACGCGGCCACCACGTTTTCCCAGCTTGTAATCCCCCCCGAGGCGCGCGGCACCACGTGGTCAAAGGTCAGATCCCCGCGGCTTCCGCAATACTGGCAGCGGAATTCATCCCTTAAAAACAAATTAAAGCGCGTGAATGCCACGCGCCTTTGAGGTTTTACGAAATCTTTCAGAACGACCACCGAGGGGATGCGTATCTGGGTACTGGGGCTACGGGCCGTGGTGTCATATTCGGCCACTACATCGACCCGATCCAGCCAAACCGCCTTGACTGCCTCTTGCCAGGGCCACAGCGAAAGCGGGTAATAGGACAAGGGCCGGTAGTCGGCGTTCAGCACCAGCGCAGGGTGATGTCTTAACGCGCCAGGGTCTCTGACAAACTCGGTCCTGAAATCTCCGTCCATCGGCAAAACGTCTCCCTGCCTGTCCAAAATCAGCTTGGGAATCAGGGCGGGGAGTCTCCGCCCCAATTTATCCACAACTATATCTCGTGGTGACAATGGGGCAACCCCCATGATCTGCCATCGAGCCTAATGTGCGGAAATGACAAACAGATGACGCGGTGCGCCCAATTCACAGGCAGTGCTGTCGGGGGTATGGTGGATGCATGCTGACACCTGCTGCCATACTGGAAACCGCCCTGTACGCGCCCGATCTGGACGCCGCGCAAGAGTTTTATGAGACCGTGCTGAACCTGGATCTGCTAACCCGCGCCGGGGATCGGCATGCGTTCTTTAAGCTGGAAAGGGGGATCTTGCTGCTGTTCAATCCCGCCCAAACAGCACAACCCAGCCAGCATGCCTCGATGCCCGTGCCGCCACACGGCGCAACCGGGCCGGGGCATCTGTGTTTCGCGGCCAGCCGTGACCAAATCAATGAATGGCGCGACCGGCTGAACGCTCTTGGGGTCAGGATCGAGGCAGAGTTTGATTGGCCGAACGGGGCCAGATCCCTGTATTTTCGCGACCCGGCAGGCAATTCCCTGGAATTCGCCGAGCCGCGTTTGTGGGGATTTTAAAGCCCAAGCTTGTCGCGCATGAAGGCCAGCGCAACCGACAGCCCGTCGGGTGCAATACCGTGCGCGGTACCTTTTTGGATGTGGGCATAAACCTCTTTAAAGCCCGCCTCTTGCAGGGCTTCAGCGGCTTCGGGCAACGATTGCACGGGCACCACGTCGTCCTGATCGCCATGAACCAGCAGGATCGGCGGCTTGCTGATCGCCTCGTCCTTCAACAGCTCGGGCGACATCAGACGACCCGAGAAAGCGACGATACCCGAAACCTCGTCTTCGCGACGGGGGGCAACGTGCAAAGACATCATCGTGCCTTGCGAGAATCCGAACAGCACCATTTGTTCAGGCAGCATGTCGTTATCGACCAAGACCCCATCCAAAAAGGCGTTCAGGTCTTCGACGGCTTGCTGCATCCCGCGCTCTTGCTCTTCCTGGGACGAGCCGTCGATCCACGGGATCGGGAACCACTGAAACCCCATGGGCGCGCCGGCGCAGGCCTCGGGGGCGTCGGGGGCGATGAACAGGGTATCGGGCAGATGATCTCCCAAGGGGTCAGCAAGGCCCAGCAAATCCGCGCCATTGGCCCCATAGCCATGCAGGAACACCACGACCGAGCGCGCCTCTCCTGATTTTGGTTCCACCCGGCCAGCTTTCAACACGCGAGTCATCTGATCCCTTCCCTTTGTTTTTTCAGCCTGTAATAGGCCCATAGAATCCGCGCCGCCACACTGCGCCAGGGGGACCATCTGCCCGCCATCTGCCTCAGCGCCTTTTCACGCGGCCGTTCGGGTAGGTCGTAGAGGATACGGGCGGCCTCCTGCAAGGCCAGATCGCCCGGCGCGAACACATCTGCGCGCCCAAGGCTGAACATCGCGTAGATTTCCGCCGTCCACACACCGATGCCAGTAATGTCGGTCAGGGTGCTGATCACCTGCTGGGTGGGCGCTGCGCGTAAACCGGCATAGTCGATCCCGGCCTCGGCCAGGGCCTTGGCATAGCGTGCTTTCTGGCGGCTCAGCCCCAACGCGCGCAGATCCTCGGCACTTGTGCCGCTCAGCGCCGCGGGGTCAGTCATCCCTGCCCCTTCAAGCCGCGCCCAGATCGCACCAGCCGAGGCAACGCTGACCTGTTGGCTGACGATCGCGTTCAAAAGCTGCGCAAACCCATCTGGCCGCAAGCGCAAAGGCAAGGGTCCCGTTACCGCATAGGCCCGCGCCATTGCCGGATCGGCCGAGCACAGCCACGCCGCGCCTTCGGCCACGCACTCAGGTGACTGGATGATACGCTCGGCCATGCTGTCCCCCTTGGTTTACTGGGTGTTGCCTCTTTTCGAACACGGGAAAACCGCCCATACAAGGGAAATGATCGAATCTCCTCCTCTGCCCGACTATCATTGGCCTGAATTGGAACCCGGCTGGGTTTGGCTGTGCGGCGCTGGTCCCGGTGATCCGGGCCTTCTGACGCTGCACGCACTAAACGCGCTAAGACAGGCCGATGTCCTGGTCTATGACGCACTTGTGGACCCGGCGATCCTGAAATGGGCCCCGCAAGCAGAGCTGGAATACGCAGGCAAGCGCGGCGGCAAACCTTCGGCCAAGCAAAAAGACATCTCTTTGCGCCTGATCGAGCTGGCCAAACAAGGCAAGCGCGTGCTGCGACTTAAGGGTGGCGATCCATTTGTGTTTGGCCGCGGCGGAGAAGAAGCGCAGACGCTGGTGCAGGCCGGCATTCCCGTGCGCATCATTCCGGGCATCAGCGCGGGCATCGGAGGGCTGGCCTATGCTGGCATTCCGGTCACGCACCGTGATGTTAACCAGTCGGTGGTCTTCGTGACCGGGCATGACCACACCGGCGAGACCCCCAGTGCGCTGGATTGGTCGGCCCTGGCCAAAGGTGCGCAGGTGCTGGTGATCTACATGGGCATGAAACACGCCGGGCGCATCTCGAGGGCTCTGATTGATGGTGGCCGCGCCCCGGACGAGCCCTGCGCCGTGGTTGCCCAAGCCAGCACGCCCAACCAGCAGGTACTGGAAACGCAACTGGACCAGCTTGAGGCGGATATCGCGACCTCAGGTCTGACGCCGCCAGCCATCCTGTGCATTGGCCGTTCCGTGCTGATGCGGCAGGTGCTGGACTGGCAGGGAATGATCGCAGGGCGTCCCCCGCGCAACCTGGACCCGCTAAACACGGGCCGCACAGATGCGGATCGTTAGTTGACACCGTAAATATCCGGCTTGCGCGGGTCTGCCCAAGCCGATAGCACTGCTCGCATGAGCAGTTCCGAATATATCCCCGACGATGCCCGCGCCAAGCGTAACGTGACCATCCTGGTTCTGGCCCAGGCCATTCTGGGCGCGCAAATGCCGATGATCTTTACCATCGGTGGTCTGGCCGGTCAGGCGTTGGCGACGAACCTGTGTTTCGCGACCCTGCCGATCTCGCTGATCGTGCTGGGCAGCATGATGTCGGCCACACCTCTGTCCTGGGCAATGCAGACGTTTGGACGGCGTGCCGGATTCTTTATCGGCTCGGCGGCGGGCGCTTTGGGCGGTGCCGTTGGGGCCTATGGGCTGTATATCGCCTCGTTCCCAGTGTTCCTGCTAGGCAGCCTGATCACCGGGGTCTACATGTCCGCGCAAGGGTTTTACCGCTTTGCTGCGGCGGATACGGCTTCGGACGCATTCCGCCCCAAGGCGATTTCCTATGTCATGGCGGGCGGTCTGGCCTCGGCCATTATCGGGCCTCAGCTGGTCAAAGTGACGGTGGACGCCATGGTGATCCCCTTCGTGGGCACCTATCTGGCCGTGATCGCTGTCAACATCTTTGGGTCATTGCTGTTCTTCTTCCTGGACATCCCCACACCCGAAGCCCCGGCCGAGGACGCCCCAAAAGGCCGCACCCGGTGGGAGCTGATCACCACACCACGCATCCTGGTCGCCGTGATCTGCGGCATGGTCAGCTATGCGCTGATGAACCTTGTGATGACCTCGACCCCCCTGGCCGTTGTGGGCTGCGGATTTGAGACGGATACCGCCGCCAATGTCGTGTCCGCCCACGTGCTGGCCATGTTCGTGCCCAGCTTTTTCACCGGGCACCTGATCGCGCGTTTCGGCGTGGAAAAGGTGATCGCAGCCGGTCTGATCATTCTGGCTGGCGCCGGTGCCGTGGCCCTGCAAGGGGTCGAACTGGAGAATTTCTTTATCGCGCTGATCCTGCTGGGCGTGGGCTGGAACTTCGGCTTCATCGGGGCGACCTCGATGCTGGCTGGCGCCCATGAACCGCACGAGCGGGGCCGGATGCAGGGCCTGAATGACCTGCTGGTATTTGGCGGCGTGACCTTTGCGTCGCTGGCCTCGGGCGGGTTGATGAACTGTTCGGGCGGCACTGCGCAAGTGGGTTGGACCTCGGTCAACCTGGCGATGGCGCCATTCCTGATGCTGGCTGGTGGCGCGCTGATCTGGTTGCTGCTGCGCCCGAAAGAGGCGTGATCACCAGCGCCCGGTCATCGCGCGCAGCATCAAGCCGGCATTGTCGCTGAATTCAGAGCCGGCCAGCGCGCCTTCGGCCACACGCCCGGGCTGCGCTGCGGCGCGTTTCAGAATGCCCTCGACCTTCCAGCCCAGCAACATGGCCGGAACGGACGCGCGTGACACTTTCGTCCGCGCCGAGCGTGCTCGTTTCAGCCGGTCCAGACCGTCCTGCGCCAATTCTGCGACCGCCTCGGGGCGGCCATCCAACAGGGGCACGCGCTTGGCCTTCTCCAAGGCAGGCACAGCAGTCAGATAATTGGCCAGCCCGGTGGCATAGCCCATATCCAGTACAGCGCCGTCATCCACATCCCCCAGGGCCCGCGCACCCGCCAGCATCAAATTGGCAGACGTGGCGGTGATGTAGCGTTGAAAATGTGCAGCGTCTTCAAAGGGATCTCGATAAATATCCCAGCTGCGGACCTCGGCCAGGTCCAGCATCAGCTGCGCGCCGCGCGCATCCAGTACCCGCGACAAAGGCGTCACCACCTCGTGCCGACGGACATTGCCACCCGCGGCGATTTCCTCGAACGCGTCCTTCCACCATTGCAAGCGCATTTCCGCAATCAGATGTTCCTGCGTCACCCAAGGGGCGCGTGAGACCTCGACATTCGCCGCGAAAAGCGGGAACAGCACCAGCCGCGCGGACACCGGAGCGGCCATCGCCACGCGGAACCTGTCTGGGTCGGCACGCTGCACCAGCTCGGCGCAGGCGATCATGTCGGGGTCATCAAAACTCACGCAGGAATCCTTTGATTGCGGACAGGGTTTGCGGATCGTCTACCACATCCAGATGGGCCGCATCAGGGATCAGGGCATAGCGCCCCTGGTCGGTTTGCGCGGACATCAGCGGCTGGAATCCGTCGGCCACGAACGCCTCGTCCTGGTCGCCCACAACCAACAGGAAGGGCGGCAGAGCGGCAATATCGGCCTCATAATCATTGCGCGGCGCATACGAGGTGTTCAGGCGATAAGAATAGGCCGTCGTCGCAGTGTGCCCCAAAGGCCCGTCCAGAACAGCTTGTGGCATGGCAAACTGGATCACGGTCAGGTGGTTCAGCGCACGGATTTTAACCGCGTTCAGCATGGTCAGCCCGATGATCCGGCGGGTCAGCGGCGTGGCCCAACCGCCCGAATTGGCTCGCGTCGTGGGGGCGTTGTATTTCAGGAAAGGCGCCAGCAGAACGGCGCCATCCATTAGCGCGCCATGGGTGCCGCCCGCCATCCGCACGACCAGCCCCCCGCCCGAGCTGTGACCCAGCAGGATGACCTTCTGATCAGGTTTGCGATAGGCGTCGATCAGATCAGCCAGGTCATCCTCGAACTGGCCAATATAGTCCACGTCACCGCGCCGTCCGGGCTGCGCACCATGACCGCGCAGGTCTGGTACCAGCACCTCGGCCTGCGCAGACAATTCGCGCGCCAGGCTGTCAAACTGCGCACCCTGCCAGCCCGAGCCATGCACCATCACCAACAGCGGCGCGCCCTTTGGGCCCTCCAGATGACGCACTTGCAGCGGGAATCCGTCACGCATCTGCACCGGGACCATGGGCAGCGGTTCGGCCAGCCCGCGCTCTAGCTGCTTGTTGAAATCCAGCCCTCCCGAGCCATCCACCGTGCCCGGCACTTGCGAGGCAATCAGCCCAAGGGCAATTGCCCCCGGCACGACCGCAAACATGGCCAACGAGAACGCAACCTTACCAATCATTAACAATTTCCCGTTCGTTAACTTGCGCCCATCTCGCGCAGGAGTTTCCAGTTAATCGCATCCAACAAAGCGTCAAAGCTTGCATCAACTATGTTCGGGGACACGCCCACAGTGGACCAGCGCCGCCCCTGTCCGTCTTCGCTGTCGATGATGACGCGCGTGACGGCCTCGGTGCCGCCTTGGGTGATCCGCACTTTAAAGTCCACAAGATGCATGTCACGAATGACGTCCGAATAGCGCCCCAAATCCTTGGCCAGTGCCTTGGACAGCGCATTGACCGGCCCGCGATCCGAGCCGTTTTCGTCCATGGATTCCGACACCGACAGCTTCTTTTCGCCGTCGACTTTCAGCACCACGACGGCCTCGGACAGGCTGACCATCTTGTTGTACTTGTTCTTGCGCCGCTCGACCGTAACCTTATAGCGCTTCACCTCGAAGAACTGCGGCAGCTGGCCCAGCTCGGCCCGTGCCAGCAGCTCAAAGCTGGCCTGCGCGCTGTCATAGGTATAGCCCTCGGCCTCGCGGGCTTTGATCACGTCCAGAATACGCGCCAGCGCCGGGTCTTTGGCGGCGACCTCCAGCCCGGCCTCGGCCAGACGTTTGCGCAGGTTCGACTGCCCTGCTTGATTGGACATCGGGATGATGCGCGCGTTGCCCACCACAGCCGGATCAATATGTTCATAGGTCGACGGATCCTTAAGGATCGCGCTGGCGTGCAGCCCCGCCTTATGCGCAAAGGCGCTGGCGCCCACATAGGGCGCCTGACGGAAGGGCACACGGTTCAGGATATCGTCCAGCTTGCGGCTGGCCTTCAGCAGCCCGGTCAGCGCCTCGTGGCTGATACGGGTGTCATAGGCGCTGGCATAGGGTTCCTTCAGCAGCAAGGTCGGGATCAGCGTGGTCAGGTTGGCATTGCCGCACCGCTCGCCCAACCCGTTCAAAGTGCCCTGCACCTGCCGCGCGCCCGCATCAATCGCGGCCAAGGACCCAGCCACCGCATTTTCCGTGTCATTATGGGTGTGAATGCCCAGATGATCGCCCGGAATCCCCGCCGCGATCACCGCCTTGGTGATGTCGTGGATTTCCTGCGGCATCGTCCCGCCGTTGGTGTCACACAGCACGACCCAACGCGCGCCCGCGTCATAGGCGGCCTTCACGGCCTCCAGCGCATAGGCCGCGTTGGCCTTGTACCCGTCAAAGAAATGCTCGGCATCGAACAAGGCCTCGCGCCCCTGCGCCACCAGATATTCGACCGAGCGCGCAATGTTTTCCGTGTTCTCGGCCAGCGTGATCCCCAAAGCGGTTTCCACGTGGAAATCATGCGTTTTGCCCACCAGACACACGGCCGGTGTCCCTGCATTCATCACCGCAGCCAGCACGTCGTCATTTTCAGCCGAGCGTCCGGCCCGTTTGGTCATCCCAAAGGCGGTAAAGACGGCGTCCATCTTGGGCTTGGTTTCAAAAAAATCGCTGTCTGTGGGGTTCGCGCCGGGCCAACCGCCCTCGATATAATCCACACCCAGAGCGTCCAGAACCTCGGCGATTTCCTGCTTTTCAGCAGTCGAGAACTGCACCCCCTGCGTCTGCTGCCCATCGCGCAAGGTGGTGTCGTAGATATAGATCCGTTCGGTCATTTCAGGCCCTCCAGCTTGGACGCGTCGAAGTTGGGGCCTGCAATCAACTCGACCCCTTCCTTGCTCATGCGTACTTCGACCCCGGCAGAGACATAGAGCGCCTTCAGGCGGTCCACCTCACTGAAGTCCTTGGTTTCCATTGCCTTTTTGCGCACGCCTGCAAATGCTTCGGCCTGGGCACTCAGATCGACGACATCGCTGACCTCCCACCCGGAAAGATCCTCGCCCAGAAGCCCCAACAGCGCTGCCGAGCCCTTCAGCGCTGCCGCGTCACCGGCATTCGCCAGCTTGTGCAGTTCAGCAATCGCCCCGGCGGTGTTCAGATCGTCGGCCAGTGCCTCGATCACCGCAGCGGCAGGAGCGCCAGCCTCCACACCCTCAGTCAGCTTACGCCACTTGCGCAAGGTGGCCTCGGCCTCGGCGGCTTTCTTGGCGGTCCAGTCCATCGGCTTGCCGTAATGCGTGGACAGGAAGACAAAGCGGATCACCTCGCCGGGAACGCCGGGTTGGCCATCGTGCCCATCCAGCAAATCCCGCACGGTAAAGAAGTTGCCCAGGCTCTTGGACATCTTCTTGCCCTCGACCTGCAGCATCTCGTTGTGCATCCAGACATTGGCAAAACCGCCCTCGGGGTGGGCGCAGCAGCTTTGGGCGATCTCGTTTTCGTGGTGCGGGAACATAAGGTCGTTGCCGCCGCCGTGGATGTCAAAGCTGGCGCCCAGCAATTCATAGGACATGGCCGAGCATTCGATGTGCCAGCCCGGACGACCACGACCCCAAGGTGACTCCCATCCCGGCAGATCATCGGTGGAGGGCTTCCACAGCACGAAATCCATCGGGTCCTCTTTGTAGGGCGCAACCTCGACCCGCGCGCCGGCGATCATGTCATCGACCGAGCGGCCAGACAGTGCGCCATAGTCCTTGTAGGACCTCACCCGGAACAACACGTGCCCGTCCTTGGCATAGGCAAACCCGTCCGCGATCAGTTTCTCGATCATCTGGATCATCTGGGGGATATATTGCGTCGCGCGCGGCATTTCCGTGGGATCCATCGCCCCAACGGCCCGCATATCGTCCAGATACCATTGCGTGGTCTCGGCGGTGATCTCGGCAATCGAACGGCCACTTTCCGCCGCGCGCGCGTTGATCTTGTCATCCACGTCGGTGAAATTGCGCACATAGGTCACGTGATCGGGCCCGTAGACATGGCGCAGCAGCCGGAACAGCGTGTCGAACACGATCACGGGGCGCGCATTGCCGATATGAGCCCGGTCATAAACCGTGGGCCCACAGACATACATCCGCACGTTTTTATCGTCGATTGGGGTGAAAACCTCTTTGCGGCGGGTTTTCGAGTTGTGCAGCTTGATCGTCGTCATTCGTGTCCTCATGCGCGTGCAGACGCCACCACGGCTTTGCGGGCGGGCTTAGCAACTTCGACACTGATTTGGAATAGAAGAACGGCCCGCTGGAGATGCTCAGCAGATAATGCAGCAGATAATGCAGATGGTCCGTTTCATAACGACGTGTGTAGCGCAGGGGCGCGGGGCAGGCAACGACGGAATTAACCGCCGCCCAACATCCATTGCCCGTCGGGCCAGAAAGCGTGGAAGGCAAAGGCGAACAGAACGTCATGGGCCATATCCCGCCCCTGCCCGTCCAGCACCCGGATCGAGCCGACATCACGCCCCTCGCCCACTGCGCCAGCCTCAAGGGCCGAGGCTTGGCCAGAGGTCCATTGCAGGGTTACGCCTGCCTCGGTCAGCTGGCCCAGTTCGGCCAGACGTTCCAGCGGCCAGGCGCGATCCCCGACGCGCACGACACGAGCAAGCGGAGCGATCCCATGCGGCGGATTTTCCCCGCTATACAGGAATGGACGTTGGGCCAGATCATAGGATCGGTAAGGATTGGCCCCATACGGGCGCGCATGGGCGGGCTGTTTCATCACCAGCCCATCGGGATGCGCCTTTAGAAACTGCGCCCAGCCAACCATACGGGCCGGAAGGGTTTGCAGCTCGACCCCGGTCAGATCCCCGACAATACCTGTACCGATGGCCTGCTGCCACCAGCTGTGAGTTTGCCGGTCATACATCACCATGTCCGAGTTGCGCAGCTTACCCGAGACACCGAACTCCAGTTCCTGCCCCTTCACCGTACGGTCAAACACCATGGCCGAGTTGCACAGCGGGCAATAGGTCACCGCCACCGCCTGCCCGTCCACCCGATCATTCACGATCTCATGCCACATCAGATAGCGCAAAGGATACGCCCGCGCGGGGCCTTTATCGGACTCCAGAAGGATCACCGCCTCAGTCTGGGTAAAGCGCGTTTCCTCGGCTGCGGGTTTGAATTCGGGATCCGTCAGCGCCGGGATTCCGTCTTTGCCGGGGCCGCCAGACATGATCTCGGACCAGTCGGTGATGCTGGTTTTTTCAAAATTGGTGTTGGGCCATTCGTATTCCCAGAACGGGGCCTGCGCCTGAGCGGGCGCGGCAGTCAGAACGGTAAGGGCAAGGGCAGCAAGCAGTTGGCGCATGGGTCTCCTCCGGCGTTGGGACCAAGGATGCCGCTGCAGTCGCCCGATAGATAGCCCCCGCACAGGATCGTGACCGGGTGTGAGAGGCCAGAAACGCAAAGACCCGGCCAGAACTGGCCGGGTCCAAGACACGCCATATGACGCATTTATTCGGTGACAGTGACCTTGGTCATCACGTCCGGTTGGCCGACAACCGTGCCGTTGCGGCCTTTGCCGCGCTTGATCTGGTCGACGACCTCCATCCCTTCGGTCACCTGGCCAATGACGGTGTACTGACCGTTCAGGAAATGGCCCGGTGCGAACATGATGAAGAATTGCGAGTTGGCCGAGTCCGGGTCAGCTGCCCGCGCCATGCCCACGATACCACGATCAAAGGGCGCATCCGAGAATTCGGCCTTCAGGTTCGGACGGTCCGAACCGCCCATCCCTGCCCGGCGCATATCCTCGCCCAGTTTGCCGAATTTCACGTCGCCGGTCTGGGCCATGAAGCCCTCGATCACGCGGTGGAAGACGACGCCGTCATAAGCGCCTTCTGCGGCCAGCGCGGCGATCTGTTCAACATGGCCCGGCGCCAGATCTTCGAACAGGTCGATAACGACGGTGCCATTGGCGCCCTCGCCTTCGATCTGGATGTTCAGACCGGTTGCCGCGGCCGGGCTGGCCAGCATGGCCAAAGCGAATGCCAGCTTACGCATCTGCCGCCACCTTGACGCTGATCATGCGGTCAGGGTTCGCAGGGGGTTCGCCGCGGGTGATGGCGTCGACATGCTCCATGCCCTCGATGACCTGGCCGTACACGGTGTACTGACCGTTCAGGAAGTCATTGTCCTTGAAGTTGATGAAGAACTGCGAGTTGGCCGAGTTCGGGTTCATCGAACGCGCCGCGCCCAGGCTGCCGCGCGCATGGGGGATCTTCGAGAATTCAGCCGGCACGTCAGGCAGGTCCGACCCGCCAGTACCCGCGCGCGACAGGTTGAACCCGTCTTCCATGTCGCCATGCTGCACGTCGCCGGTCTGGGCCATGAAACCGTCGATGACCCGGTGAAAGGCCACGTTGTCATATTGACCCGAGCGCGCCAGCTCTTTCATGCGTTCGACATGTTTGGGCGCTACGTCGGGCAGCAGCTCGATCACGACGGTACCGTTTTTCAGTTCCATCAGGATGGTGTTTTCGGGGTCTTTGATCTCGGCCATTGGGGGCTCCTTCGTTTGGTGTTGGCACTTTCCTAAGGCGCATCGCCGCGCTTGCCAAGCCAGAGCTTGACGATAGGGCGGCTTCACGCCAAGAGAGAGCAAAATTTATTGCGCGGAGAGACCACGATGGGTTGGAAGACTTTGGATGACATGGAATTGGACGGTAAGCGCGTATTGGTGCGCGTGGATATCAACGTCCCCGTACGCGATGGCGAAGTGACCGACGCCACGCGGATCCAGCGGATCGTCCCCACCGTCAATGACATCCTGGCCAAAGGTGGCCGCCCGATCCTGATGGCGCATTTCGGCCGTCCAAAGGGCAAGGTCGTTCTGGACATGTCGCTGCGCGTAACGCTGGGCGCGCTGGAAAAAGCCCTGGGCCGCAAAGTGGCCTTCGTGGAAACGCTGGAAGGGGCAGAAACCCCCACCGACGAGGTCAAGAACGCCGAAGTCACTCTGCTGGAAAACATCCGCTTCCATCCTGGTGAAGAAAAGAACGACGCTGAATTTGCCGCGCGTCTGGCGAAGCTGGGCGATGTCTATTGCAATGACGCGTTTTCGGCGGCCCACCGCGCCCATGCCTCGACCGAGGCGATTGCGCGCTTGCTGCCCTCGTGTGCGGGCCGCTTGATGCAAGCCGAGCTTGAGGCCCTGGAAGCCGCGCTGGGTAAACCCGTCCGTCCCGTCGTTGCGGTTGTGGGCGGCGCGAAAGTCTCGACCAAGCTGGAGCTGCTGGGCAACCTGGTTGCCAAGGTCGATCACCTGGTGATCGGCGGCGGCATGGCCAACACCTTCCTGGCCGCCCAGGGCATTGACGTGGGCAAATCGCTGGCCGAACACGACATGACTGACACCGCAAACGAGATCATGGGCAAGGCCAAGGCCGCTGGCTGCGATATCGTGCTGCCCTCGGATGTGGTCGTGGCCGCCGAATTCAAAGCCGGCGCTGCAAATTGCACCGTGGCCGCCAACGCCTGCCCTGCCAACAAGATGATTCTGGACGCTGGCCCCGCCAGTGTTCAGCGCATCAGCGCAGTTCTGGGCGGTGCCAAGACGCTGATCTGGAACGGCCCGCTGGGCGCCTTTGAAATCGAGCCCTTCGATACGGCCACCAATGCTGCGGCCAAACAGGCCGCCGAGCTAAGCAAATCCGGCGCGTTGACCTCGGTTGCGGGGGGCGGCGACACCGTCGCTGCGCTGAACAAAGCTAGCGCCGCCGAAGATTTCACCTATATCTCGACTGCGGGCGGCGCTTTCCTGGAATGGATGGAAGGCAAGGTACTGCCCGGTGTTGCGGCACTCGAGGCCCCCGCGGCCTGAATTCGCCCAACTGCATGGTCGTTAGCGCGACCACAATTGCACCTCGGGGGCGACTGACCTAAGTTCGCGACGAGTTCCCGAGGCGCCCCCTCGTATTGTTACTGAGATTTGAACGGAAACGACGATGTCCAACGAACAGCAAACCAAACAGATCACCAGCGCCGATGGCTTTATTGCAGCGCTGGACCAAAGCGGTGGGTCGACCCCCAAGGCGCTGAAACTGTACGGTGTCGAAGAGGACGCCTATAGCAACGACGAAGAGATGTTCGGCCTGATCCACGACATGCGCGCCCGCATCGTGAACTCGCCCGCATTCACCGGCAAGCAGATTATCGGCGCGATCCTTTTCGAACGCACCATGGACAGCGACATCGGCGGCAAACCCTCGGCGACCTACCTGTGGGAAGAGCGTCACGTCGTTCCCTTCCTGAAGGTCGACAAGGGACTGGCTGACGAAGAAGACGGCGTTTGCGTGATGAAAGACATGCCCGATCTGGACGCCCTGCTGGAAAAGGCCGTGTCCAAAGGGATTTTCGGCACCAAGATGCGCTCGGTTATCAACGCGGCCACGCCCACGGGGATCGCCAAGGTCGTTGATCAGCAATTCGCCATCGGCAAGCAGATCCTGGACCACGGACTGGTTCCGATCATCGAACCCGAGGTGACCATTTCCATCGCCGACAAGGCCGAAGCCGAGCAGATCTTGCTGGCCGAGATCAAGAAGGGTCTGGATGCCCTGCCCGAAGACGCACAGGTTATGCTGAAACTGACCCTGCCCGAAGCCGAGAATACCTATAAGCCGCTGGTCGACCACCCCCGCGTGATGCGTGTCGTGGCCCTGTCGGGTGGCTATTCGCGCTCCGAGGCGAACGACCGCCTGTCGAAAAACACCGGCATCATCGCCAGCTTCTCGCGCGCGCTGACCGAAGGACTGTCGGCCAAGCAGGCAGACACGGAATTTGATCAGACCCTGGCCGGAACCGTTGACGAAATCTACAAGGCGTCGATCGCAGGCTAAGCCTGACTTGACAGTTTATGCAAAGGGCGGTTCCGTTGGGGCCGCCCTTTGTACATGAGCCCCCCATGATCCGTACCGCTACGCCCACCGACGCCCCTGCCATCGCCGCGATTTATAACCACGCGGTTACGCATACCACCGCGATCTGGAATGATGTCTCTGTCGATGCGGAAAACCGCGCGATCTGGATGCAGGACAGGTTTGCCGCGGGCATGCCCGTGCTTGTGTGGGATCAGGAAGGCGTGCAGGGCTATGCCTCGTACGGGCCGTGGCGCGCCTTTGATGGGTATCGCCAAACGGTCGAGCATTCCGTCTATGTCGCCCCCGAGGCCCAGGGCGGCGGGATTGGTCGCCGATTGCTGGAGGCACTGATCACGCAGGCCCGCGCCGACGGGTTGCACGTAATGGTCGCCGGGATCGAGGCCCAAAACTCTGCCTCGATCGCTCTGCATAAACGATTGGGTTTCACCCAAACCGGGCTGATGCCCGAGGTGGGGCAGAAATTCGGGCGATGGTTGGACCTGGCGTTTCTCCAGCTGGCGCTGGACGACCGCCCAGCCCCCTAGAACGGCCCCCTAAATCCGCGCCATGATCGCTGCGCAATCTATGCCGCTGACCGCCCCCGCCGTCGCGCCGCGCTGCCCGGCAATCCGCGTGGTGATATACCCGTCCGCCACCGCATTCGGCGCAGTTTCCAACAGCATCGACGCTGCCAGCAGCGTGGCCAGGCTTTCGGTGAACCAGCGCGCCTCGGCCTCGGGTGGGACTCCGGGCCAGCGTTCGGAATGGGCCTGCAGGGCCGCATCATACCGCGCATCCTGCCCCAAAACCCGCTGCAAACGGGCCATCAGCGCCTCGGCCGATGCGGGCGCCCGCGCGAGGGTCCGCAGAATGTCCAGACAGATCACATTGCCTGACCCTTCCCAGATCGAGTTCAGCGGCGCCTCGCGATACAGCATCGGCATCGGGGTTTCCTCGATATATCCCATACCGCCCAGGCACTCCATGGCCTCATAGATCACCCCCGGCGCACGTTTGTTGGACAGGTATTTAGCCAAAGCCACCGCGATGCGGGCAAAGGCGCGATCCTCATCCGTCTGCCCGTCAAAGGCATGCGCACAGCCCATGGCCAGCGCCAGGGCGGCCTCTTGGTCCAGTGCCAGATCGGCCATCACCGATTGCATCAACGGCTGATCGATCAAGCGCCGCTGAAACGCGCTGCGACCTGCAACCCACCATTTCGCTTCGCTCAGCGCTGCGCGCATCAGACCTGCCGGGGCAATGGCCGTGTCCAGACGGGTGTGATGCACCATCTCGATGATGGTCTTAACCCCCTGCCCCTCTTCGCCCAAACGATGGGCCAGCGCATAGTCATACTCGATCTCGGACGACGCATTAGCCCGGTTCCCCAGCTTTTCTTTCAGCCGCAACACATGCATCGTGTTGCGCGAGCCGTCCTCCAACCAGCGCGGAACGACGAAACAGGTCAGTCCGCCGGGGGCCTGCGCCAGCGTCAGAAACCCATCGCACATCGGGGCCGAACAGAACCATTTATGACCGATCAACCGATAGTCGCTGCCATCGCGCACGGCACGCGTGGCATTGGCCCGCACGTCCGAGCCGCCCTGTTTTTCCGTCATCGCCATCCCCATGGTGGCGCTGGACTTCTGCGACAAGGGGGCGATGTGCGGATCATAGTCGCGCGCCGTCAGCTTGGGGGTCCATAGGGCGGCCAGATCTGTATCGTTCTGTAAGGCAGGCACTGCCGCATAAGTCATGGTTAACGGGCACGAGATGCCTGGCTCTAACTGCGCCATATAATAGGTCAGGGCCGCGTGGGTTGCATGACCCCCTGCTGCACCCTCCCACGGCAAGGCGGCATAGCCACTTTTTGCGCCCAAAGCCATCACCGCATGATAGCCCGCGTTGAAGTGAACCTCGTCCAGGCGCCGGCCATCACGGCCAAAGGAGATCAAACGCGGGGGATCGCGGCGGGCCTCTTCTGCGGCATGAAGCATCTGCTCTGTGCCATAGTCATGCCCGGCCTGCGCCAGAACAGAAGTATCCGCCCCGGCATGCGCGGCCTGTTCGCGCAGCGGCTGATCCTCAGCCCAGAAATTCCGCGACAACCGCGGTTGTGGTTGATTGGCCACTTCATGCGTATTAAGCGCACCATGCCCGGAAACTGTCATGCGATCCTCCCTTCGCCTGTCGGCAACATGGGCGCACAGGGGCGTTCGATCCACCGTAACGCAACGTCCAAGGCTGGGTTCCCTTAGGTCGAAAAAAGTCTTGGTAATGGGGCATTTCGGGGATTCACAAAGCGAATCACTTGTGGCATTCTAGCTCTACCGCCCGTCAGAGGCGGAACCAGAGGCAGATCACATGGCACGTCGCAGGACCCCCGCACTTGGGGCTTGGCTTTTCTTTTCATTGGCATTCGCCGCCGGGGCGTATTTTACCTTTGCTGCCGTGCAAGGTAGCTTTGGTGTGTTTCGCCGCGCCGAGATCACAGCCGAAACCCGCAATCTTGAAGTCGAACTGGCCGGTCTGAGCGCCGAAGTCACCCGGATGGAGAACCTGACCAAGCGCCTGTCCGACGATTATCTGGATCTGGATCTTTTGGACGAGCAAGCACGCTCGGTTCTGGGGATGCTGCGCGCGGACGAGTTGGTTATTCGCTAACATCCTCCTCCATCTACATCTAAATCTTTGTTTACAGGTGCAATTCCAAGAATTGCGCCCTTGCGTCAATTTGCGCTCGCACAAATAGATTCGATGCTGTATAAATTGGTTTAACACTAAACTATTGCTCAACCCGGGAGGAGAACGCCGCATGGCTGCCAGAAAAACCCAAAGTAAGTCGAACGTTTCAGCCGACGAGCTGAAGCAGTTCTACCGCGACATGTTGCTGATCCGTCGTTTTGAAGAAAAAGCCGGTCAGCTGTACGGCATGGGCCTGATCGGTGGTTTCTGCCACCTGTACATCGGCCAAGAAGCCGTTGTTGTCGGTCTGGAGGCCGCGACTGAAGAAGGCGATAAGCGCATCACCTCGTACCGCGATCACGGCCATATGTTGGCCTGCGGCATGGATCCCAACGGTGTGATGGCTGAACTTACCGGCCGCGAAGGCGGCTACTCGAAGGGTAAGGGCGGCTCGATGCACATGTTCAGCAAAGAGAAGCATTTCTACGGTGGCCACGGCATCGTGGGCGCACAGGTGCCGCTGGGCGCCGGTCTGGCCTTTGCGGACAAATACAACGAAAATGGTCGCGTGACTTTTACCTATTTCGGTGACGGCGCCGCCAACCAGGGCCAGGTCTATGAGACATTCAACATGGCCGCCCTGTGGAGCCTGCCGGTGATCTTCGTGATCGAGAATAACCAATACGCCATGGGCACCGCCCAGGCGCGCTCGACCTCGACCCCCGAGCTGTACACCCGCGGCGAAGCCTTCGGCATCCCCGGTGAAGCGGTCGACGGCATGGACGTTCTGGCCGTGAAAGCCGCCAGCGAGAAGGCCGTCGCCCACTGCCGTTCGGGCAAGGGCCCCTATATCCTTGAGGTCAAAACCTACCGTTATCGCGGCCACTCGATGTCGGACCCGGCGAAATACCGGACCCGCGACGAAGTCCAGAAAATGCGCGAAGAGCGTGACGCCATCGAAAACGTGCGCGAACTGCTGCTAAGCGGCAAGCACGCCACCGAAGACGACCTGAAAGCGATCGATAAAGAGATCAAGGAAATCGTCAACGCCTCGGCGGAATTCGCCAAAACCAGCCCCGAACCCGCGCTCGAAGAGCTGTGGACCGACATCTACGCGTAAGGAGACAGAGATATGGCTACCGAAATTCTGATGCCCGCGCTGTCCCCCACGATGGAGGAAGGCACCCTGGCCAAATGGTTGGTCAAGGAAGGCGACACTGTTCAATCCGGTGACATCATGGCCGAGATTGAAACCGACAAGGCCACCATGGAGTTTGAAGCGGTTGACGAAGGTATCGTCGGCAAGATCCTGATCGAGGACGGAACCGAGGGCGTGAAAGTGAACACCCCCATCGCGATCCTGCTTGAAGAAGGTGAAAGCGCTGACGACATCCAGGTTTCAGACAGCAGCACCGCCGTGCCGACCGTTCTGGAAGGCGAAGAAGGCAAACTGGCCTCGGCCCCTGCCGCGGTTGCAACGCCTGTGCCCACAGTCGAGCTGGAGCCTGACTGGCCCGAAGGCACGCCGATGAAACAGCAAACGGTCCGCGAAGCACTGCGCGACGCGATGGCCGAAGAAATGACCGGTGACGAAAGCGTTTATCTGATGGGCGAAGAAGTCGCCGAATATCAGGGCGCTTACAAGATCTCTCAGGGTCTGCTGGATCAGTTCGGATCGAAACGCGTCATCGACACCCCGATCACCGAGCATGGTTTCGCCGGGATCGCCGTGGGTTCGGCCTTTGGCGGCCTGCGCCCGATTGTCGAGTTCATGACCTTCAACTTCGCCATGCAGGCAATTGACCACATCATCAACTCGGCTGCGAAAACGCTGTACATGTCCGGTGGCCAGATGGGTTGCCCGATCGTGTTCCGTGGCCCGAACGGTGCGGCCGCCCGCGTGGGCGCGCAGCACAGCCAGGACTATTCGGCATGGTATGCCCAGATCCCCGGTCTGAAAGTCGTGGCCCCCTACTCGGCCTCGGATGCCAAGGGTCTGCTGAAAACTGCGATCCGTGACCCCAACCCCGTGATCTTCCTGGAAAACGAGATCCTCTATGGCCGCAGCTTCGATGTACCGGACATGGATGATTTCACCGTTCCCTTCGGCAAGGCCCGCGTCTGGCGCGAAGGCACCGACGTGACGCTGGTTTCCTTCGGTATCGGCATGCAATATGCGCTGGAAGCCGCGGACAAGCTGGCCGAAGACGGCATTTCGGCAGAGGTCATCGACCTGCGCACGCTGCGCCCGATCGATTATGACACCGTGCTGGCCTCGGTCATGAAGACCAACCGCTGCGTTACCATCGAGGAAGGCTTCCCCGTCGCCTCGATCGGCAACCACCTGTCGGCCACGATCATGGAACGCGCCTTCGATTACCTGGACGCCCCCGTGATCAACTGCACCGGCAAGGACGTGCCCATGCCCTATGCAGCAAACCTTGAACGCCACGCGCTGATCACCACAGACGAAGTGATCGCCGCCGTTCGCCAAGTCACTTACCGGTAAGGAGAATTTCTGATGCCTACCGAAATCCTGATGCCCGCCCTGTCCCCCACCATGGAGGAAGGCACGCTGGCAAAATGGCTGGTCAAAGAAGGCGACACCGTGCAATCGGGCGACCTTCTGGCCGAAATTGAAACCGACAAGGCGACGATGGAATTCGAAGCCGTGGACGATGGCGTGATCGGCAAGATCCTGGTCGCCGATGGCTCTGAAGGGGTCAAGGTGAACACACCAATCGCCGTCCTGCTGGAAGACGGTGAAAGCGCCGATGACATCGACACCAGCGCGCCCGCGGCTCCTGCCGCAGCGGCGGCCGAGGCGGCGCCTGCCGCCGCTGAGGGCGCCGCTCCCTCTGCTTCGGCCCCTGCCCCGGCGGCACCTGCTGCTGCGGACGGATCGCGCATTTTCGCCTCGCCCCTGGCGCGTCGCATCGCGGCTGACAAGGGTCTGGACCTGTCGCAGATCTCTGGCTCGGGTCCCCGTGGCCGTATCGTCAAGGCGGACGTGGAAAATGCCACGGCCAAACCGGCGCCTGCAGCGGCTGCAGCTGCTCCTGCCACCGCTGCGCCTGCCCCGGCTGCCGCAGCTGCCCCCACCGGCCCGTCGACCGATACCGTGCTGAAAATGTACGCGGATCGCGACTTCGAAGAGGTCAAGCTGGACGGCATGCGCAAAACCATCGCCGCGCGCCTGTCCGAGGCCAAGCAGACCATCCCGCATTTCTATCTGCGCCGTGACATTCAGCTGGACGCCCTGCTGAAATTCCGCAGCCAGCTGAACAAACAGCTGGAAGGCCGTGGGGTCAAACTGTCGGTTAACGACTTCATCATCAAGGCCGTTGCCAACGCCCTGCAAGCGGTGCCCGAATGTAACGCTGTTTGGGCCGGTGATCGTGTTCTGCAGCTTAAGCCCTCGGACGTGGCAGTTGCTGTCGCGATCGAAGGCGGTCTGTTCACCCCGGTTCTGCAGGACGCGGACATGAAGTCGCTGTCCGCCCTGTCGTCCGAGATGAAGGACCTGGCGGCCCGTGCTCGTGACCGCAAACTGGCGCCGCATGAGTATCAGGGCGGAACCTTTGCCATCTCGAACCTGGGCATGTTCGGCATCGACAACTTCGACGCCATCGTGAACCCGCCGCATTCGGGCATCCTGGCCGTTGGCTCGGGCGTGAAAAAGCCGGTTGTCGGCGCCGACGGCGAGCTGACCGTGGCCACAGTCATGTCGGTGACCATGTCCGTGGATCACCGCGTGATCGACGGTGCCCTGGGCGCGAACCTTCTGCAAGCTATCGTGGAAAACCTGGAAAACCCGATGACCATGCTGGCCTAAGGCCTTCTGAATACAAAAGAAAACGCCGGGGTTTCGCCCCGGCGTTTTTGTTTTTCGATTGTGGCTCAGCCCATCTGATAACCGGGCGTGGATTGCATCAGTGCGATCTCTTCGTCCGTCATCTCGGCCTCGACGCCCTCGAACAGTGGCGTGGTCAGGTACCGTTCGCCGGTATCCGGCAGCATCGCCAAAATGGTCGAGCCTTCGGGCGCGGTTTCGGCAACTTTCAGAGCGGTTGCAAAGGTGGCGCCCCCCGAAATTCCGGTAAAGACCCCCTCGTCCCGCGCCAGGGCCTGCGAGGCGGCGATGGCATCGGGCCCCGCCACAGGCAACAGTTCGTCATAGCCGTTCTTGTCCAGCAGTTCCTGCAGAACCAGCGGGATAAAGTCAGGTGTCCAGCCTTGGATCGGGTGCGGTTGGAACGCCGGATGGCTGACCGCAGGTTCGCCATCATCCGTGCGATCCTGCACGGCGCCACTTTGGATCAAGGCGGCGTTTGTCGGCTCGGTCAGGATGATCTTGGTGTCCGGGCTTTCGGCGCGCAGAACCCGGCTGACCCCGGTGATGGTGCCACCCGTTCCAAAGCCTGAAACAAAATAGTCCAGGCCTTTATCCTTGAAATCATTCATGATTTCGCGTGCGGTCGTGTTCTCGTGGATATCGGCATTAGCTTCGGTTTCGAACTGGCGGGCAAAGAACCAGCCGTTCTTTTCGGCCAGTTCCTTGGCCTTTTGATACATGCCGGTGCCTTTTTCCTCTTTCGGGGTCAAGATCACCTTGGCGCCCAGGAACCGCATCAATTTACGCCGTTCAACGCTGAAGGTTTCCACCATGGTGATGACCAGAGGATAGCCCTTGGCCGCACAGACCATGGCCAGGCCGATGCCGGTGTTGCCGCTGGTCGCCTCGACGACCGTCTGGCCGGGCTTCAGCGCCCCTGAGGCCTCGGCGGCCTCAATGATACTAAGCGCCAGACGATCCTTGACCGAGCCGCCAGGGTTGAACGCCTCGGCCTTCACATAGAGATTCACATGGTCCGGGGCCAGCTTGTTGATGCGAATGGCCGGGGTGTCGCCGATGGTCTCCAGAACCGAGCCATACAGCTGCCCGCGCCCTTGGGTCTGTCGTGTCATGTCGCGTCTCCTGATGGGTGATTTTGCGGATATGGTAGGCAGCGTGCAAAATCACCACAATCAGAAGTTTTGGAAAGCGGTTCCAAATATGGGTGAATGCAAAGAACAAAATGACGCGATACGCCGACCAATTCGCGCATACCAAAAAAATGGACCGCAAGCCCGAGTCGGCATTGCGGTCCTGATCTTGGGGTTTGGGACGTTCAGCGGGTGCTGATCAACTGGTCCATGGTGACCGAGGGTGTCTCGCATCCGGCCTCACCGACCACCTTGGCGGGCACCCCGGCCACGGTGGTTTTTGGCGGCACGTCATGCAGCACGACCGAACCGGCAGCCACACGAGAGCAATGGCCGATCGTGATATTGCCCAGAACATGCGCGCCCGCACCGATCAGAACGCCGTCGCCAATCTTGGGGTGACGATCCTCGTCTTCCTTACCGGTCCCGCCCAGTGTAACCGAATGAAGCAGGCTGACATTATCGCCCACCACGGCGGTCTCCCCGATCACGATCGAGTGCGCATGGTCAATCATGATCCCTTTGCCAATCTTGGCAGCCGGGTGAATGTCCACACCGAAGGTTTCCGAGATACGCATCTGGAAAAAATAGGCCATGTCACGACGGCCTTCTCCCCACAGCCAATGGGCAACACGATAGGCTTGAACGGCTTGGAAACCCTTGAAAAACATCAAAGGCTGGACAAAACGGTGGCAGGCCGGGTCACGCTCGTACACGGCAACGATGTCAGCGCGGGCGGACAGGGCCAAGTCCGGGTCAGCCTTGTAGGCGCTATCGCAAATCTCGCGGAACAACTGCTCGGACATCTCGTTCGAGGCCAGCTTGAGCGAAATCCGATACGCTAGCGCCTTTTCGATCGAGTTGTGATGCAGAATGCTGGAATGCAAAAGACCGCCCAGCAGCGGCTCGTCTTCGACGGCTTGCTCGGCTTCGGCAATGATCCGCGACCAAACGGGATCCAGCTCGGTCAGTTTTGCGCGTGTTTCAACCATAATTTGGCCCTCCGGTCCGATAGACTATAGCAGATAGGACCGTCAGGGAAAATGCAAAGCTTTGAAGGGGATGATCACGAAAAAGAATGACCCGCCACGGGGGCGGGTCAGACAAGATCAGGCACTCAGGTCCAGTCGGGCGGCATATCCCGCACCAAACCTGGCCGAGATTTGCGCCACCTCGACGCGGTAAATCCCGCTAATGGCATCTGCGGACCGCATGGCCGCGGTATAGGTCCAAGCGGGCGCCGAGACCATTTCCTGTCGGATCACGGTCGTGCCCTGCAGGACGCGGATCAAGTAGGATTCGCTTTCTTCCCCAAGGGGCACTTCGACGGATTCCCAGCTATCGCCGTCGATCCGGGTGCGGCGAATCCAACTCAGTTCCAGATCCGGGCCCACGTCTGTGGCGCTCAGATGTGCTGGCGCATAGGGTTTAAGGCCGATACCCGCAAATGCCTGCACCTGATGCTGATACGAGGGATCGTCATAGCTGCGCCCTGCGGGTCCGATCCTGTAGTGATGACTTACATTACGTGAGGACAAGCGCACCGCCAATTGCTGCGGTGCCCCGTTCAGCAAAACGAAGTAGCTGCCCGCGGGCCATGCATCCGGCATCAAGCCGTCGCTGCCCGATTGTCCACGCAACAGACCGCTAAGATGATAGCTGCTCGGCCCAACCAATTCGGCGTTCTGAAATTGGATGACCTCCCAGTTTTCCGGACTGCCATCGCCGATCACCGCTGCGTTCGCCCCGTTCAGCAAGGCTAGCTCGGAAATGCCGGTCAGTTCGCCGCGCACCAGGTCAAGCTCGATTACATTGGCGCGGTCGAACCGGCCCACGGGTCCCGCAAACAAAGGTGCTGTTAGCTGCCCAAGCGTGGCTGGCGCGTCCAGCGATTGCAGCAGACTGTACCCACTGTCTTCAACCCCACGATAGACCGACAAGGTCCCCGGCCATGGCTGCGCAGTTGCCGCAACATGAGGGGCATGCGGTTCTTCATCGCCAACCAGCAAGGGTAAATCCATGAATAGCGGGAATACCACCGAAGGCGCGATGAATGGCGCAACCGAGGCCGGTGTTTCGTCGATATCCACGGGGCGATAGGTTTCCTCTTCAACCCGCACCGCTTCGGCCAGAAGAGAGGTGCCAGTCTCCACCCGGTCCAACCTGTAGCGATGACCATCGGCCAGTTGCACGACATCCCCCGCCCCCAAGGCACCGCTCGAGGGAGGCAGGGCAAGGTGAACCGTGTCGCGGGCGATCCGTGCCTCGGTCAGCCAGCGCTCGACCACCTGCCGCCCCTCGGCGCGGCTCATCACCAGAGGCATTTCCGAAGACGATACTGCGTGGCTGGCTTCGTCCGGCAGGATCGCTTCCTCGGCGATGGTCGCAAAGTCACCCTCGGCCTCGACAAAACGCAAACGGACCCGGCCGACCATTTCACTTTCATTTTCGCGCAATTTGGCCAACCCATTCGGCGCGTCACTGGTCACGGCAAGGCCGTTGGGGTGGACAACCTGGTCCGCGCGTCCATCACGGGTACGAAATTCCAGAACACCGTCACGCTCGATCGCATCAAAGCCGTGACGAAGCATCAGGGGCTGCAAAACCGCGCGCGCTGTGGCCACGTCATCGGCCATATAGCCGCGTACGACACCATGCAGGCGCTCGGTTCGCAGCGCCGTAACACCAGATTCCGCGCAAATCTCTCGCACAACGGACTCAAGACTGCGCGATGATCCGCGCCCATTCAGCCAATGCCCCTTTCGATAGTTTGCCCCGTCCGACCACAGAGCCTCGTTGGCAGGGAAATGTGGATAGGGTCGCGCATCCCAAGCCCAGACATAGGCGTTAGACAGATCCAGCATCGGCCCGCCATATTCTTCCGAGATCGGATTGACGGCTTCATCCGCCCAATACCCCAGCACCGCACGCAGATATTGCATCTGCATGTAGTCATCCCTCTGACCCGAAGAAAAATGCGGCAGCGCCGATTCCGAGGATTTTTTGTCCAGAAACTTGTTCGGTTGGTTCGCACCTTTGTCCACGGCTGCGCAGCCAAGCTCGGTAAACCACAGTGGTTTAGATTGTGGCACCCATCCGGTCGGAGTTTCCGAACGCACACCGCCTACACGCTCATGGTGGTCGTTGGCCCACCAATTGCGTAGGTCCTTGAAACGAAAGACCCAGGGCTCTTGATGCGCACCGTCGGTGATGTCGGTTCGGATTTGGGCCTGACGTGCTGCATCCGAATGGTAATACCACGCAAAGCCCTCGCCGCCCTCGATGTTGCTGCGCAGATAGCCCAGATCATAGATCGAGCCCCAGTCCGCATCCAAGTGGTCCATTCCGTCGCGCCAATCAGCAACGGGCATATAGTTGTCAATTCCCACGAAATCGATTTCGTCATCGGCCCACAGCGGATCAAGATGAAAGAACACATCGCCAGACCCATCCTGAGGATGATAGCCAAAATATTCAGACCAATCAGCGGCGTAGCCCAGTTTGACAACTGGCCCCAGAATAGCGCGCACTTCGGCCGCAAGCGCAACCAGCTGAGACACCGCAGGAAAGCTGTTTCCGGCGCCGCGCAATTGTGTCAGACCGCGCATTTCCGAACCGATACAGAACGCCTCGACGCCCCCTGCAGCGGCGCACAGCGCGGCGTTATGCAAGATGAACCGACGATAGGACCACTCGGCCGGCCCGGCATAGGTCACCTGTCCATCTGCAATGCTGAAATCGCTGGCCTGGGCAGTCCCGAAAAAAGCGGCAATTTCGGCCTCGGCCAGTGCCGTTCCGTCTGGCGATCCATCCTGCCCCGGTGCCATGGCACCCGTAATCCGACCTCGCCAAGGCAACGAAGCTTGTTCGTCCGCGCCATAAGGGTCGGTCAGGCCGTTGCCCTCAAGCTGGTCCATCAGGATGAACGGATAGAACATCACCCGTTTCCCGCGCGCTGCCATTTCGCTGATCGACTGGATGACCGACTGATCGGTCGGAGTTCCGCCGTAAACTGCGCGACCATCCAGCTCGGGCACTACCTGGGCCGCTGCACGCGTAAGGCCCGCTACCTGCCACGGCATATTGCCGGAATCATGTTCGGTTTGTTCGACCATAGGGCGGATCTCGCATTCACCACAGCGCAGATCATTGCCGAACCAGCTGACAATCAACGAGACAGCATCACAACTGGGCAGCTCTTGCTCCAGCTGATCCATTGAGGTCAAAAAATCGGGTTTCCCCGAAGGGCTGTTCACATTCGACGTCACGCTCTGACCAAGACCATGCTCGATGACGGCCGGTTCAGTCGCCAAGGCGTATTCACCCGTACCGGGGATCAGGGCGATACCCTGCACGGCGCGGGCAGGTTCGGCATCTGACTGGCCCTCGTACACGCGGTCCGCGCGCAGCACCTCGAACGAGAATTGAGGCACCCGGTTGCCGAAGACCGACAGGTTCAGATCCTCGAAAACGACATAGGCGGTACCGCGATAGGCAGGCACCGCGCCCGCGCCCTCGATCGCTTCCATCTTGGGGTCCGGCAACTGGGTGCTGCTTCCAGGGTAGACGCGCATATTCAAATCAGTCGGCGCGACTTCCGAGCCATCCGCCCAGATCCGCCCCACGCCATCAATTTGCCCCTCACATAGGGCCACGGCCAGGTTGACGGTATAGTGATATGTGTTGGTGTCAGGCTGCGGCGGGCCGCCCTTGCCCCCGCCCGAGTTCGTCTCGACATGCTCGGTGAACTTGCTGGCCCAGATCACCTGTCCACCAAGGCGCATCCTGCCATAGCTGCGTGCGATCGCGTCGCCCTCGCCCGCGCTGGTAAAGCGGAAACGGTCCACCCGCCCGCTTTCGACAACATCCGAGCCTCCGCCCATAAGCGATTGGTCGATCACACGACCTAACGAGCCTCCGACAAAACGCCCGACCGTCGCCATCGACAGCCCTGCAAGCGATCCCCCCATGGCCGAACCGGCCGCAGCGCCGGCAGCAGAAAGCAGAATAGTTGCCATCACATGTCTCCTTTGGGGAATGAAAACCGGGCAACGATACGGCGTCGCCACGGGATACTAAGCGGGCTTTCGACAACCGAATGGCCCGAATAGGCGTGAATGAATGAGGCGGTGTCTCCGACACGAGCGGCAATACCCAAATGTTTGGCCACGCTGCCTGCGCGCATCCGAAACAACAGAACATCGCCCGGGGCTTCGTCTGTCAGGTCCTTGTGCACAAGATGACTGGTCGCAACGCGCCACAGTTCCTCGGTGCCGTCAGGTTCTGACCAGTCGCGCGTGTAGTTTGGGACCACTTCGGGTTCGGGGCCGATCAACTCGCGCCAAACACCGCGCAGCAACCCCAGGCAATCGGTTCCCGCGCCACGGGTGCTGCATTGATGTCGATAAGGCGTGCCAATCCAGCCCCGTGCAGCCGCCACAACTTGGGGATGGCTCATCGGCGGCTTCCCCCCGTAGCGGTTTCCGAGGCCGGAAAGGCGACGGTCCAGTCATTGCCCGGAATGTCTGGGAAACCCTGAAAATTGATCAGGTTGTTGAACTTGTTGCGGCAGGTCTCCATCCTTTTGTCGCATCCTGCAGTCAAACGAACGGTGTCCCCCGCGCTCACAGGGGCACCCATAGCCGTCCACAAGGTAATCTCGCGGCCGTTTTGAGTTTCCCAGTCCCGCTTGATCGGCACGGATTGTCCCGCGCCAGAGCCGCTAAGAACCTCCAGGACACCGCGTTGGAACCACTGCACCTCGTAACCTGGCATCGAAGCGAAGGTCAGGATATTGCCCTCGACGGACAGAACCTCGACCTCAGCCTGATAGCCTTCTTCAGAGATGTCCTTGCCGCAAGACGCATCCCCCAAAACAGCCGCACAAGGCGCCTGGTACACCCGCCCCATCGGTTGGTTCAACAGATCGGTCAGGCCCAGCAACTCGGCCTCGAAGGCGCCTCCGTCGCGGCGGATCTCGCCAATCTGTCCACGAAACTGCAAGGCGCGCAGATTTACATCCGCCCAGTTGACCAACCAGCACCGGACCTCGGCTCCGTCATAAAGCCCAGCCTCGATATCCGCCTCCGAGATCGCTGCATCGCTCAGCGCGCCCATGGCCTCGGTGTTATCAACCGACAGGCCCGTCCCCTGCTGCAACGCCATGGCCGTGAGCCCGGTATCCGCCCGAAAGGTGATCCCGTCAAAGGCAAGGTCCCGGTCATGGTCCGTGAAACCCAAGGCATGCCCGTCTGAGCGCTCTACCGCCCAAACCCGGCACAAGGTGGTAACTCCAGTCGCCAGATGAGCCTGCATTTCCGCATTCATCGTCATACCCGCACCTCGATCACCGGCACATCCGGCACCTCGCCCGCCTGGAAACTGGCCACGCTTGATCGGATGCGATCTGTGTCAAATCGCACCGGCACGTCGAATTCAAACCCGGCGGTGATCTCCTCGCCTTCACCCGGCGCAACAGCCAACGAGACCACGCCCGTCGACACGTCGACCGAATAATGCACCCCCTCGCGCAGCTCATCCGCATCGATGCCAAGACGCACGGTTCCCAGTACAGGTTTGGTAATTGGACGGGCATAGACATGCTCGGCCGAGCGGTAATTTTTCACCAACTGGAACTGAGTCTTCTCGCCGTCTCCGTAGGCGATCACCTGATCGTCATAGGCCACGGTTTGCGAGGGCAGGCAGGATTTGTAGTCCGACCAATCTTTCCATCGGAATCCGTACATCTGGCCCCGACGCGCTTCGAAAAATGCGATCAGCGCCTCGACATCGTCCAACGACCGCATTCCCATGCCTGCATCGTAATGCCGCCGGGAATGCGCCCAAGGGGTGTTGCGTTCTTCATGGCCGTTCACCAGCGTCACCACATCGGTGCGCCGTTCGGGACCGCCAATTGCGCC
Source organism: Thalassovita sp. (assembly GCF_965218685.1). Lineage (GTDB taxonomy): Bacteria > Pseudomonadota > Alphaproteobacteria > Rhodobacterales > Rhodobacteraceae > Thalassobius. Next base: position 2,793,017 of record NZ_OZ244657.1, read on the forward strand.
AAAACTCAGGTTGGCGGGAAATCTTACCTCGTGAAACTGCATCTGCTTGCCCTCTGATCAACGAATGCGCTGGCCGCGCCCAAGCGCGCGCCCCATTTGCGCTGCGATTTGAGATTGTGAGCGGCGGAACCCCTCGACATCGGGCGTGGTGACATTCATCACGACCGTCGTGCTGCCGCCGCCCTCGCTGCGCACACCCAGCTTGCCGTCGCGCCCACGGGTCAGGGGCATGATCGCTTCGGGGCCAGCTTCGCCCATCAGGCCGGTCGAACCACGCATGGGAAAATACGTGGGACCACTGACAACACCGCCATTGGCAAAAGGCATGACCCGCCCCTGGCTGAACGAGCCGCCATCCGCAAAGGGCAAAATCCCGGACATCAGCCCGCCGATCCCTTGTGCCAGCACCGAACCAAAATGGTCCGTCACGGGCTTCACCGCCGAGGCATAGACTGCGTCCAGCATCGAGCGCGTCACCGTGTCCAGCGCATCCGACAGCTTATCGCCATCCAATATGACGCCGTCAAAAGCCTTGCGCAGCCCCTTGCTCAATCCCTTTTCCAAGGCGCCAACATCCACGGTCGTGGCGCCCATCGCCGATTGCACGCGGCGCAGCTCGGCCTCGAACCCGGCCGCCATAACCGAGGCCGCCCCCAGCGTATCCTCAAGCGTATCGACCTGATCGTTCAAGTCGTCCAATCCGTCAAACTCCGCCATTTTCCGTCTCCTTCTTTGTGTCCGGATAGGCCGCCAGCAGCTCGTCCAAACGCGCGCGCGCCAACGGCGCATTGCCAGGACTGGCCCCCAAAAGCAGTTGCAGCTCGGCCGGGGTCAGCCGCCAGAATTCTGCTGGCGACAATCCTAAACCCCGCAACCCCGCCCGCATTAACGTGGGCCAGTCAAACCCGCTCATTTCGGGTGGCCGGGCATGGCAAAGGCGCGCGCCAGCAGCTCGGCTGCAACACGTGCGGCCGCCATCGGCCCACCCTCGATATCCGCATTCGCCAAATCCGAGGCCGTCCCATCCCAGCCGCCGCCGCGCAACCCTGCCGCTAACAGCAACAGAACATCCCGCGCAGTGAAGGCGCTGCCCTCGAAACGTTCGACCAGTTGCACCAGCGATCCGGTTTCAAGCGCCACCTCAAGTTCGGCCAGCGCCCCCAGTGTCAACTTCAACACCCGGCGCTGGCCATCGAGGACCAGATCCACTTCACCTGCCCACGGGTTCGCCATCTCAGGCGTCCGCAGTAAAGGTCAGCACCCCGGCCGAGGCCATCGACATCTCATAGGTCGCCTCGCCGTTGTGGCTGCCCGAATACTCGATCCCGGTGATCTGAAACGCCCCTTCGACGATGCCGAAATCTGGGATAATCACTTGGAAATCAGGGGTTTCCCCGTCAAAGAAAATCTGCCGTGCCCGTTCGTCGGTGTTCGCATCCTTGAACACGCCCGACCCAGAGATCGAAGCCGATTTCACCCCGGCGCCCCCCAGCAGCTCGCGCCAGCCTCCCTGGCTTTCCAGACTGGTGACATCCACGCTTTCCGCATTGAAACTCACCCGCGTGGCGCGCAGCCCCGCGATGGTCTCGAACGCGCCGTCCCCGGTCAGGTCCACCTTGATCAACAGATCCTTGCCATTTTGAGCAGCCATTTCACTCACTCCATCATTTGAAAATTCAGTTGTCTTCGACGCGGGCGCGGAACTTCAGGTCTATCCGCCGCCCGGATCCCGTACGGTCGCGGACCGCCTGGGCCTTGAAGAAGTTCATCGCCACCAGATGCCCCCGCGAAAGGGCCAATGGCGCATCCACCAGCGCATCGCAGATCGCCGCGGCGACCTCTTTGGCGCCGCTGAACCCTGCCTCGGTCGTATAGACAGTGACGGTGAACTCGTGCTCGGCCCCCGCGCCTGTCTTGTCCGAACGGTCCCGCACCAGCTCGGGGCCCAGGCTGACATAGGTGTCCGGCACCTCGCCCGCAGGCACCGCGTCAAACACATTGGCACCAACCAGCCCGCCCAAAGTGGTATCCGTGATCAGCTGTTGAAAAACCGCGCCTTGTAGGGCCGCGGACATCGCATAGCTCATGCTGCGGCCTCCTCTTTGGCGATACAGGTCAAATAGCGTCCCTCTGCGTCGAACTCTCCGACCGAAAGAATGCGGAACAGGCGCGTGCCTTCGCGGAACCGCTGGTCTGGCCGCGGCCGCCGCGAACTGCCGACCGGCGCCCCGCGTACCGTGATCTTGTACGAGGCCAGCGAAACGGCACCGCCGCCCCGGCCTGCCTCGCGGCCCGACCGAAAGCTTACATCCGCCCAAAGCTGTCCCAACGAAGACCAACTTTGGTTGAACCCACCGGCGCCATCGGCCACGTTTACGGCCTCTTCCAACACCAGCGCCCTGTTCAGGCGCGGGGCTTTCATGACGCCCCCCCGGCGAAGACTCGCACGTTGCGATAACGTTCCAGCAAGCTGGTCACTCCAAACGGCATGCAGCGCCCGGACAAGGCCGTTTCATGGCGGTATTCATAATAATGAGCCGCCAGCATCATTACAGCTTGCGCCAGATCCGAAGGCAGGTCCGACCATTCCGGACCATAGCCAGCCAGAAATCCGATCCGAATGCTGCCACCCGTCTGAACCGTGGGCAGCATCCCCGATACGGGGCACAAACGGGGGCGTTGCATGTCAGCACGCAGCGCATAGCGGCCCGCATCAAGTGTGGTCTCATCTCCGGTGCGGTCTACCAGAACCACTTGAGAAATCGCACTGACCGGAGCGACCGGCAGCCCCTGCCCACTGGCATCGCGCCAATGGCTTAGGGTCCAGCTGTATTCGCGCTCGATCAGCACTTTGCCGGTGCGCGCCTCGACTGCGGCCATCGCTGCCCGAAGGAAGCTTTCCAGAACCGCGTCCTGCACGCTGTCCTCGGCGAAACCGCTGCCCAGCCGCAGGTGAGACTTGAAATCAGCGACCGGCAGCACCGCCTGGGGCACCTGGGTCTCTTCGACTAACATCATGGAAAAACTCCGCATTCTCATGTCTCCATCCTTCGGATCGGGCGCGCGCCATCCGCGTTGCTCGGACGGAGGGAGCAGCTAGACAACGCCACGTTCCGACAGCACGCGCCCTGGGACGGGCCATTCGGCCCGCCCCCTTTTCACCAACCCCTTACGAGATGGCGAAACGCAGCAGCTTGATCGCGGCAAAGTCGCTGACGTCACCGCCCACACGCTTGGTGGCATAGAACAGGACATGGGGCTTGGCGCTAAACGGATCGCGCAGGATGCGCAGATCGGGGCGCTCAGCGACGGTATAACCGGCACCGAAATCACCAAAGGCAATCGCGTCAGCACCCGAGGCAATGTCAGGCATGTCCTCGGCGATCAGCACAGGATAGCCCATCAGACGCGCCGGCTCGCCCGCGGCCAGACCATCCGACCACAGGAAACGGCCATCAGCGTCCTTCAGCTTGCGCACAGTGCCAGCAGTTTTGCTGTTCATCACGAAAGTGCCATTGGCGCGGTATTGCGCACCCAACGCGTAAACCAGATCAATGATCGCATCCGCCGAGCCGAAATCACCGTCGGTGCCCGTGGGCACATAACCGATGTTGCCCCAGGTCCAAACATCGTTGTCCACGGCGGGGTGGGTCAGAATGCCGGTGGGTTTGTCCGAACCGTCGCCGTTGATAAAGGCCGAAGCTTCGGCGCGGGCGAACTTGTCCGCAATGCGGCCAGCCAGCCAGGTCTCGACGTCGAACGCGCTGTCATCCAGCAGCCGCTGCGAGGCTTTGGGCAAAGCTGACAGCTCGTGCAACGAGATGGTAATGCGGTCGATCGAGGGCGTGCCGGTTTCGACAGTTGCGGTGGTCTCGTCGGCCCAGCCGTGACCAACGTCGGTGTGGTCGACCAGCACGTCATACGAGGTCGCCTCGACGTTCACCACATTGGCGACCTGACGCAGCGAAGCGCTGGATTTCAGAACGCTTTGAATGTTGGCCGACGTCTGCGGATCGACCAGATAGCCACCATCCGAGACAACGGCGGTGGACATGGCCTTGCCTTCCAGCTCCAGACCGCGCAGGGCGTCATCATCGCCATGACGGACATAGGCATCAAACGCCTTTTGGTGGGGAGCCTCGATTTCAGCCGAGGTTGCCAGAACCGGACGCGCCGGGTTGTACGATTTACGATCAAGCATGGTCAGTCGCTCTTCCTGCTGTTGAAGTTTTGCGTCAATATTGGCTCGAAAGCCGTTGAATTCTTTCATGAAACCCGAAATTGCGGATTTCACCTCGGCGGCCGGAGACACAGCTTCTCCGGTCCGAGACTCTTGCTCGGTCTTGGTCATCCCAATTTTCCTTTCTGGTGGTGATGCCGGCGCTAGCCTTGCGCCATCTGCTGGCGCGCACCATCAAAGGCGGCCGCCATTTCCCGCAGCAAATCTCCGTCCAAATCCTCAGATTTGGCGGCGACCCGTGCGCTTGGCAGCATCGGGAAGGTCACCAGCGAGACTTCCCAAAGCTCCAATTCCGTCAGAACACGTTTGCCGTCGGGCGTCTTGGTCGCCCGTTTGGTGCGATACCCGATCGACAGCCCCTCGATCGCGCCTGCTTCGATCAGGGCGGCGGCTTCGCGCCCCTTTTCCACGCCATCCAACAAGCGCCCTTTCACGTACAGACCCCTGTCATCCTCGCGCAGGTCGTCCCACACGCCGATGGGCTGCGCCGGGTCGTGCTGCCACAGCATTTTCACGCTACGTCCGGCCTTTTCCAGGTCCACAAGCGACTTGCCATAGGCCCCCTTCTGGACCACGTCTTTACCCTGATCAGTTTGGCCAAACAGGCTCGCATAGCCTTCGATCACAAGCCCTTCGACCGACATCTCATCGCTGTCGAAACGGCAGAATTTATGTTCCAATTCCATTGCTACCTCTCACTTACGGAGTCGCTGTCAGGATCGACTGAAAAGCCTGGGCCAGGATCGTGCCCACCACGCCATAGACAGTCAGCCACAAGCGCTTTTCCAGTTTCTCCATCATCTCTTCCATCTTTTCCAGCCGCCGGTCGAACGCGTCCTGATGCAGCTTGCTGACGCGCTCATGCGCCTCAAGCCGCAGCGCCGGAGCGCAGTCGAACGGCTCGAAACCTGCGCGCTCATCCCTCATCCGAGCCGTCCTCGAACACGGGCAGGCCCAGCATCCGGCGTTTTTCCACGCCGCTTAGAAAATCCGCATCGGCGACGCGGCGCCACTGTGCCTCGCGCTCAATGGCCAGCGCCGGAACCTGATCTAGGTCAGGGCGCAGCTCCAGTCGCTCGTTGACATAGCCCGACAGCCAATCGGCCATGCGCGCCGTCACCTTCTGCAACAGGGGCAGCACCGTCAGGCGATAGAACGCCCGGTTGGCCTCTTGGTAATTGGAATAGGTCGCGTCCCCCGGCAGGCCCAGCATCATCGGCGGCACCCCAAAGGCCAAGGCGATCTCGCGCGCTGCGCTTTCCTTGGTTTTCTGGAATTCCATATCCGAGGGGCTAAAGCCCATGGGCTTCCAATCCAAACCGCCCTCCAGCAACATGGGCCGCCCCGCATTCCGAGCCCCCTGGTGATAGCTTTCCATCTCGGTCACCAGGCGATCATACTGGTCCGGCGCAAGGCTGCCCTGCCCGTCCGCGCCCTTGTACACGATCGCCCCCGAGGGCCGCGCCGCATTGTCCAAAAGCGCCTTGGACCAGCGTGAGGCCGAGTTATGTACATCCAACGCCTGCGCTGCGGCCTGCATGGGCGAGAACCCGTAATGGTCATCCTGCGGGTGGAAATTTCGGATATGGCAAATAGGAGGCGTCACTCCGGTCACATCAAACCGGTGCTTACGGCCGTTGACGCTATAGTCATACGCCACCGGCCAACCATCCGCACCGGGCACCAGCGCCATCCGGTCCGAGCGCAGCACGTGCAGCTCGCACGGGGCGCCATCCTCACCACCTACGGCCTCGACATAGCCGTTGCCGGTCAGCAGCAGCTGGGCAATCAGCGCCTCGAACAGCTCCCCCCGGCCCTGAGCCGGATTGGGGCGCTGCACCAGATCCATCACCGGATGCACGTCATAACGCTGGCGCCGGTCTTGCAGGATCAGAGGCAGTGACGCGGCTGCCTCACTGATCATTTTCACGCAGCGAAAGCCCACCGGGTTGCCGGCAAACCCCGTACGGGTCAACGACACAGTGTCCCGCGGGCTCCAGGCGACGCGGCCTGCGCCCTGAAACGCCACCACCGGGCCCGTTGCGCTGGCCTTGGTTTCGGGCACCTGTTGGGCCTCACCGCGTTTGAAGAAGTCCATAATCATTCGGTCCTTGCTCCTTGTTCCTCTGGGATGCCTGACTGCCGCACCCGTCGGCTGTTGAAGGCAAACCTGAGGTTAAAAGTTTAAGAAAGGTGAACTAGAGCGAACGCAGCTGCGGGCGGCCGTCCCGACGTTGGTCCAGCACCAGTTCATGCAGCGCCCAGACCAGCGCATCGACCCTGTCCGGGCTGCCTTTGTTTTCATAACCACGCAGGGTCATGGCACACATCTGGTCCTCAAGCTCTGCCAACCCGCGCGCATGATGCACCCGCCCCTGCTCGTACAAGGCAGCCACGGGTTCGGCGCGCGCGACTTTGCCCTTGCTGGCGTGGACCTTGCGCAAGGGCACATTGGGGGCCACCTGGCGGATCACCGCTTCGACAAGATCGCCCCCCTGATTGACTTCGGCCACCAGCTTGTCTGCGCCCCAATCCACCATCGCGTCCACGGCGGCCTTGGCCCAGATCGTCGGCCCCACACCCTGAACCGAGGCATCGGCAATCACATAGACCTTCCAATCCTGTGGGGCACCGCTCATTCGAACCCCCGCTACGATGATCCCGCATTCGTCCGAGCCTGAATGCCCGGTCACTGGTGGATCTACGGCCACAACGATGCGATCCAGATCGGGCACCTCTTCCACCCGCTTTGCCTCCAGCATGGCGGCGGTCCACAGCGCGCCCTCGGCCTCTTCGACCAGAACGCCCTCCAACTCTTGCCGCCCCAGCCGTGTGCCGGCATAGCGTTCCTGCACCTCGGTCAGGAAACTGTCGGCCAGATTGGCCCGGTTCGCTTCGGTCGGGGCGTGCGTCACCACGGTCGAGCTTTGCTTCAACACCTGTTTCAGCACCGGTACATTTCGCGGCGTGGTCGTCACGCACACACGCGGCGCATCCCCCAGCCGCAGCCCGAACTGCAGCATGTCCCAGGTGTCCTGCGCCTTGGGCCACTTTGCCAGCTCGTCCACCCAGGCCGCATCGAACTGAGGCCCCCTGAGCGCCTCGGGGTCATAGGCCGAGAAAACCTGCGCCGTGGCGCCATTTGGCCATGTCAGCATCCGCCGCCCAGCGTTCCAAACCGGCATTCGATCCGGCGGGCTGCAGGCCAGAATACCGCTTTCACCGAACACCATCACTTCGCGCGCCTGATCCATGGTCTCGCCGATGATCGCCACCCGCTGCGCGCGGCCCGGATCCAACGGCATCGCCCCTTCGACCATGTCGCGTACCCATTCGGCGCCAGCGCGGGTCTTGCCCGCCCCGCGCCCGCCCAGGATCACCCAGCTGCGCCAGTCCCCTTCAGGCGGTCGCTGATGCTCCATTGCCCAGAACTCGAACAAATAAGGGAGAGCCATCAGCTCTCCCTCACTCAGGTTATCCAGGAATTCGTTTTGAACCTCGACAGGTTCGCAGGCGATCCAGCCGGCACCGGATACTCTGTCGGGCCTCGTCAAAGTCGATTGCGTATCCTTGGGTAATTCCGGCCTGTTTTTGCTGTCGTTTGGCAAATTCCATCTCCAGATCTATGGCGGTCCGCAACCACTGGCGGATCTCCTGTATGGTCCTCTGAGCGTCCTTGACGGCCGCAATTTCTCCATCCCTCAGCCGTGACTGAAGGTCGGACATCTCTGCCCGCAACGCGCCCAGCTGGTCCCTGATATCTTCCAGGCTTTCGCCCAGCGGAAAGGCGCTTTCGTCTGTTGTGATCAATGTCATCAGTGCTCGCTCAACCTCATGCGTTGAAGACACTCCGCACGAGAGAAACAGAAAAGCGGCCCCCGAGGTCACCCCCAAAGCCGCTTGCCCACTTCTTCTAGCATGCCATAAACACTACGCGGGACCGTTCGCCGAGTCAATCCGGAACAATCTGTAAACGCCCGTAATCATTACCTATTTCTTAATATTCAATTCACAGGCCACCGGAGGGGATGCAGAAAATTCCGTGCCTGACGCAATAATCAATTGCGTCAACCCCGCCTCCGCCTTAAGGGAAATCCACCGCCTCAAAGGCTCCGCGTGTTTTGCCCCCAACTGGATCCCGCCGATGCTGCAGACCCCCTATTACCTGATCGACAAGGCTCGACTGCTGCCCAACCTGGAAAAGATCGCCCATCTGCGCGAGTCTTCCGGCGCCAAGGCACTGCTGGCGCTCAAGTGCTTTTCCACCTGGGGCGTGTTCGATTTCATGCGGGACTATATGGATGGCACAACCTCGTCCTCGCTCTACGAACTGCGCCTGGGTGCCGAGAAGTTCGGTAAGGAAACCCACGGCTATTCCGTCGGCTGGGCCGATCATGAGATTGACGAGGCGGCGCGCTACGCCGACAAACTGATCTTCAACTCGCTGGGCCAGCTGGACCGTTTCGGGGATCGCACCGACAAACAGACGGGCCTGCGTCTGAACCCGCGCTTTTCCACCAGCGGATTTGATCTGGCCGACCCAGCGCGCCCATTTTCACGCCTTGGCGAATGGGACATGGATCGGTTGGAGCAAGCCGCCACCCGCATCAACGGCGTGATGATCCACTATAATTGCGAGAATGACGACTTCGACCTCTTCTCGGATCAACTGACCCGCATCGAAACAGAATTCGGCCCCTTCCTGAAACGCCTTGATTGGATCAGCCTTGGCGGAGGCATCCATTTCACCGGCGAAGGCTACCCGCTGGATCGCCTGTCAGACCGGCTGAAAGCCTTCAGCGACACCCTCGGCGTTCAAGTCTATCTGGAACCCGGCGAGGCGACGATTACCAACTCGACCACGCTGGAAACCACGGTTCTGGACATCATCGACAACGGCAAAAAAGTCGCCATTGTTGACAGCAGCATCGAGGCGCACATGCTGGACCTGCTGATCTATCGCGAAACCGCCAAGCTGCCGCAAACCGGCGCTCACGCCTATCAAATCGCGGGGAAAACCTGTCTGGCTGGCGACATCTTTGGCGAAGCGCGCTTTGACGCTCCGCTGCAAATCGGCGATCGTGTCACCATCGACGACGCCGCCGGGTATACCATGGTCAAGAAAAACTGGTTCAACGGCGTGGCCATGCCCGCCATTGCCATTCGCGAGCTGGACGGCACCATCACCGTGCAACGCCAGTTCGACTACTCTGATTTTGCCTCGGCCCTATCCTAGGGCCATCCATCCAAGAACCAAAGGGGGTTCCCTCAGTTGAAAAAGAACGTTCTCATCATCGGCGCCGGTGGCGTCGCTCAGGTCGTGGCGCATAAATGCGCGCAAAACAACGATGTGCTGGGAGATATCCACATCGCCAGCCGGACGCTTGCCAAATGCGAAGCGATCCTTGAGTCCGTCCGTGAAAAGGACGCAATGAAGGTCGAGGGCGTTCTGGCCGCGCATCAGGTCAACGCCATGGACACACCCGCCGTGGCCGCTCTGATCCGGGACACCGGCGCGCAGATCGTGATCAACGTCGGCTCGGCCTTCGTGAACATGTACGTGCTGGATGCCTGTATCGAAACCGGCGCTGCCTATATCGACACAGCCATCCACGAAGAGCCTGACAAGATCTGCGAAACCCCGCCCTGGTACGCCAACTATGAATGGAAGAAACGCGATCTGTGCGCCGAAAAAGGCGTTACCGCCATTCTGGGCGCAGGCTTTGATCCGGGCATGGTGAACGCCTATGCGCGCTTTGCCATCGACATGATGGACGAGGTTAAATCCATAGACATCGTCGACATCAACGCGGGCGATCATGGCAAATACTTCGCCACGAATTTCGACCCCGAGATCAACTTCCGCGAATTCACCGGCACCGTGTACAGCTGGCAGGAAGGCGCCTGGCAGGAAAACAAGATGTTCGAGGTTGGCAAGCTCTGGGATCTGCCCGTCGTCGGCCCAAGCCAGGCCTATATGTCCGGCCATGACGAGGTGCACAGCCTGGCCGTAAACTATCCCCATGCCGATGTGCGGTTCTGGATGGGCTTTGGCGATCACTACATCAACGTCTTCACCGTGCTGAAATCGCTGGGCCTGCTGTCCGAACAGCCCGTCACCACCGCCGAGGGCCAAGAGGTCATCCCGCTGAAAGTGGTCAAGGCCGTGCTGCCCGATCCTGCCTCGCTGGCGCCCGGCTATACCGGCAAGACCTGCATTGGCGATCTGGTCAAAGGCACCAAGGATGGCGAAGACTTCGAGGTTTTCGTCTACAACGTGGCGGACCACAAAGACGCCTATAACGAGGTCGGCAGCCAAGGTATTTCCTACACCGCCGGTGTGCCACCCGTTGCTGCGGCCATGCTGGTGGCCACGGGCGAATGGGACGCCAAGACCATGAAGAACGTCGAAGAACTGGACCCCAAGCCCTTCTTCACCATTCTGGACCGGATCGGCCTGCCGACGCGCGTTCAGATCGGTGGACTGGGCGGCGAAGACAAAGCCTGGAACGCGTAAAGCGTATTGTCCACAAACGAAAGGCCCGGGCATGATGTCCCGGGCCTTTTGATTTGCACGCTTCAGTGCCTATCCGTGTTTCATGTATTTACGCCGAGCTTCCGACTCGATCGCCCGGCGCATCTCGATCTGGCCAAGCTCGGCCATCAGGACCCGGCGCAATTCGGCACTTTCCGCGGCAGCAATCTGTTCGCGCAGCGCGTCAGCAGCCTTTTTAAGCTCCATTTCGCGCGGCAAAACTCCAGCGTCCGCCATCATGCGAAAACCAGCGGCTTCGGCAGCATCGCCCTCCAAGGAACCCAGCTTGAGTGGCTTTCCCTCGCCCTTCAGCCCTTCCAGCTGCCCTTTGGACTTGGCCTTCTGAATCTGCCATTCGGCAAGCTTGTCAAAACGCATGGTCAGACCCCTTTCAACAGCAGTCTAGCGCCGGGTATCACCGAACGATAGGGCGAAAATTGATAACTTTCATACACCCAGTAGGTAGCGCCCTTCGGCCGCCCAAACCAATGCGACGTATCGACTACTGAGCGGCACGCTCGCGTTCGATCTGACGCCATTTGGCAACATTGCGGTTATGCTCGTCCAGTGTTTCCGCAAAGGCGTGTCCGCCCGACCCATCCGCAACGAAGAACACATAGTTCGTGTCCGCCGGGTTCAATGCAGCCTGAATGCTGGCTAAACCAGGGTTGGCGATGGGGGTCGGCGGCAACCCGTCGATCACATAGGTGTTCCAAGGGGTTTCCCGGCGCAACTCGCTCTGACGCAGGCCACGGCCCAGAACGCCCTGCCCATTGGTGATGCCATATATCACGGTGGGATCGGTCTGCAGGCGCATCCCACGGTTCAGTCGGTTGACGAAAACGCTCGCCACCGTGCGGCGTTCATCAGCAATGCCGGTTTCCTTTTCGATGATCGAAGCCAGAATCAGCGCCTCTTCGGGGCTATCCAAGGGCAAACCATCAGCCCGGTTCTGCCATGCGTCCTGCAGGATGATGTCCTGAGCCTCGCTCATACGCGCCAGAACCGAAGCACGGGTGTCACCGGCACGCAATTCGTAACTGTCAGGGGACAAGGTGCCCTCGGCAGGCAGTTCAGCCACGTCACCCTCAAGCAGGTCGATCCCTTTCAGGGCTTCGACAATCTGCCAGCTGGTCACGCCTTCGGCCAGCGCAATGCGATAGCGCGTATCCGACTGGCCGCGCACCTGAGTGTATTTTTCAGGCGTTTCGCCCTGCGCCGGGTCGAACTCGGCCTTTTCGACATAGCGGTTGGTGTTCGGGTCCAGCTCGCGGACAACCACGGCCATACGGGTCACACCAACGCGGTAAACGACCTCGACACCGCAAGTGGACGCACCGCCACGGGTGACGATGTCGGCGATTTCCTCCATCGAGGCCCCTTTGGGCACAAGGAAACTGCCAGCCTTCAGCTTGCTGGCCTTGTCAGTGTAATCTACGCCAAGGCGCATGATCACGCCGTTGCTGATCGCGCCGTCCTTTTCCAGACGTTCGCTGACTTTCTTGAAGTTCGAGCCAACCTCGACCCGCAGGCAGATCGCCTCGGTCAGCGGACCCGCGCTTTGATATTCGCGTTTGCCCCAAAGGATAAGGCCGCCCACAAGGAACAGCGCCACGATCAGGACCGTCAGCGCGTTAGACGCGATGGCTCGCCACATAAGATTAGCTCACTTTACCGAACACAACGCTGGCATTGGTGCCACCAAAGCCAAAGCTGTTGGAAAGGGCAATGTTGATCTCGCGCTCGCGCTTGACGTTCGGTGCCAGGTCGATGGGCGTCTCAACGGCCGGGTTTTCCAGGTTGATGGTCGGCGGCGCCACTTGATCACGGATCGCCAGGATCGAGAAGATCGCCTCGATCGCGCCGGCAGCGCCCAGCAGGTGCCCGGTTGACGATTTGGTCGAGGACATGGTGACCTTGCCAGCCGCATCGCCCATCAGACGTTCAACTGCGCCCAGCTCGATCACGTCCGCCATGGTCGAAGTGCCATGGGCGTTGATATAGTCAACTTGATCGGGGGTCACACCGGCCCGCGCCAGCGCAGCCTTCATCGAGCGGAACCCGCCATCGCCATCTTCGGACGGGGCCGTGATGTGATAGGCATCGCCCGACAGGCCATAGCCCAGAACCTCGCCATAGATCTTGGCACCGCGTGCCACGGCATGTTCGTATTCTTCCAGAACCACGATGCCCGCGCCCTCGCCCATCACGAAACCGTCGCGGTCGATGTCATAGGGACGGCTGGCCGCCTTGGGATCGTCGGCGCGCTTGGTCGACAGGGCCTTACAGGCGTTGAAACCTGCAATACCCAGCGGGGTAATCGCGGCCTCGGCGCCACCGGCGACCATAACTTCGGCATCACCGAACTGGATCAGACGCGCTGCATCACCAATTGCATGTGCACCAGTCGAACAGGCCGTCACAACCGCATGGTTCGGGCCTTTGAAGCCGTATTTGATGCTGACCTGGCCGGACACCAGGTTGGTCAGCGCGCCCGGAATAAAGAACGGCGAAATCCGCCGCGGGCCGCGCTCTTTCAGGGTGATCGCAGCCTCTTCGATGGACTTCAGACCACCGATGCCCGAGCCGATCATCACGCCGGTCCGTTCCAGGCTTTCGGTGTCTTCCGGCATCCAGCCCGAATCCTCGACGGCCTGCGTTGCAGCAGCAATGCCGTACAGGATGAAATCGTCGACCTTACGGGCCTCTTTCGGCGCCATCCAGTCATCAGGGTTGAACGTGCCGTCAGTACCATCACCACGGGGCAGCTCGCACGCATATTGCGTGCCCATTTGTGACGCGTCGAAACGTTCGATGGGGCCCGCGCCGGATTCTCCGGCCAGCAGGCGCTTCCAAGTTTCTTCCACACCGCAAGCCAGCGGAGTGACCAGTCCAAGCCCAGTAACGACGACACGACGCATGATTATTGCCCTTCCTCAGCAGTCTTTATCCGCTCATACCCTGCAATCTACCCCAGGGGCAAGAGCATGAGGCCCCTTCACCGTCATGTTGCCGGTTGCTGCGCCCCTGTCGGCACGTTCGCGCCAGTCAGACCCAAGTTGAAATCTGCACCCACCGCCAACGGCCAAAGAAAAACGGCGCCCTGTAAGAGCGCCGCTTCAAATTCAATCCAGAAAGGATCGTAAGATTAGGAAGCTTCGGTGATGAACTTCACTGCGTCGCCGAACGACTGGATGGTTTCGGCTGCGTCATCGGGGATCTCGATGCCGAACTCTTCTTCGAAGGCCATAACCAGTTCCACGGTGTCCAGGCTGTCTGCGCCCAGATCGTCGATGAACGAAGCGGTTTCGGTCACTTTGTCTTCTTCCACACCCAGGTGCTCAACAACGATCTTTTTCACGCGGTCTGCGATATCGCTCATTTCAAAGTCCTCATAACTTCTTGGGCATCTGCCCGGTTCTTTGCCCTCGCCCGCTGGGTGGGCCTCAATGATGTGCCCGGTGTACCGGGCGGCTCGTCGTCCCGCAAGCGGGATATCCGGCAACGTTTCCGCCCCGGCAAATCTGCGTGGCCTATAACACATGGCGCGCTAGAGGCAAATGTTTTCACAGGGGCATCGACACCCCATACGGGAAAAAGCAATCAACAACAGCAATAGCGGCCGCCGGATATCTCCTCTACCCAAATGCCTTAGCCGGAAACCTGCCTGCCCGGCCTACGCACGCCCCGCCGGAAAATAATGGGCCCGATTGTGTGAAACGGGCCCAATTTCTCGGCGCGGCAGAGAATCACAGCATCGCCATGCCGCCGTTAACGTGCAGCGTGGTGCCGGTGACATAGCCCGCCTCGGGGCTGGCCAGGTACAGCACCGCAGCTGCGATTTCCTCGGGGTTGCCCATGCGCGCGGCAGGGATCTGCGTGTTGATCTTGCTTTTCTGATCATCGGTCAGCTTGTCGGTCATCGCGGTCGCAATAAAGCCCGGCGCAACAGCGTTGGCGGTGATGCCGCGGCTGGCAACCTCATAGGCGATCGACTTGGTCAGACCAACCATACCAGCCTTAGAGGCCGCATAGTTTACCTGCCCGGGGTTACCCGTGGCGCCCACGATCGAGCTGATGTTGATGATCCGGCCCCAGCGCGCCTTCATCATCGGACGCATCACGCCGCGGCACAGACGCATGGTCGAGGTCAGGTTCACATCGATCACCGACTGCCATTCGTCATCCGACATACGCATGAAAATCTGGTCGCGAGTGATACCCGCATTGTTCACCAGGATGTCCAGCCCGCCCATGGCCTCGATCGCTTGTTTCGGCAGCGCATCCACGGCCTCGGGGTCGGACAGGTTACAGGGCAGCACATGGGCGCGCTCGCCCAGTTCAGCGGCCAAAGCCTCCAGCGGCTCGACGCGGGTGCCGCTTAGGCCGACCGTGGCACCAGCTGCGTGCAGCGCCTTGGCGATCTCTCCGCCGATACCACCCGAAGCGCCGGTAACCAGAGCTTTTTTTCCAGTAAGATCAAACATTTCAGTTCCTTTCATCCGGGCCGGACCCCTGCCCCACCCAAGAGAGATTGGTTATCCGTTCAACGAGGCAACGGCCTTGGCCACATCCTCGGGCGTGCCAACAGCAGTGCAGGCAATCGAGCGGTCGATGCGGCGGATCATGCCGGACAGCGCCTTGCCTGCGCCGATCTCCCACACGGCATCCACACCTTCGGCGGCCATGAACATAACGCTTTCACGCCACCGGACCGAGCCCGTCACCTGGTTCACCAGCAACGAGCGGATCGTGGCCGGATCGGTGATCGATTCCGCCACCACATTAGCCACCAAGGGCACCACGGGGCGTTCGATATGCACCGCGTTCAGGGCTTCGGCCATTACGGCGGCGGCGGGCTCCATCAATGCGCAATGGAACGGGGCGCTGACGGGCAGCAGAACCGCGCGCTTGGCGCCCTTTTCCTTGGCGATCTCGACCGCACGTTCAACGGCATCCTTGTGGCCCGAAACCACGACCTGCGCCGGGTCATTGTCGTTGGCGGCTTGGCAAACTTCGCCCTTTGCCGCTTCTTCAGCGACAGCGCGGGCGGTGGCGAAATCCAGCCCCAACAGGGCCGCCATGGCGCCTTGGCCCACCGGAACGGCCTCTTGCATGGCCTTGCCGCGCGTGCGCAGCAGGCGGGCCGCGTCAGCGATGGTCAAAGATCCGGCCGCAGCCAGCGCCGAGTATTCCCCCAACGAGTGACCTGCCACGTGGCTGGCCACATCTTTCAAAACCAGACCTTCAGATTCCAGCGCACGCAGCGCCGCAAGCGAGGTCGCCATCAGCGCCGGTTGTGCGTTCTGCGTCAGCGTCAACTGGTCCTGCTCGCCTTCCCAGATCAACTGGCTGAGCTTTTCGCCCAGGGCCTCATCCACCTCGTCGAAAACGGCTTTTGCGGCCGGATAGGTGTCGGCCAGAGCCTTGCCCATTCCGATGGTCTGCGCCCCCTGGCCGGGGAAAACGAAAGCTGTGGTCATGGTCGTCCTCGTCCCAATTACGGTTTCTGATGATGTATCCGCCCCGGTCCTTGACCACAAGTAAAACAGCCATTTGGGCGCGACTCTTCTGGAATGCAGGGTCGCTGTGCAGACCTGCACAGGCCCGGGCGGTGTGCCCCATGTCGTTGCCCGCTATATTGCATGGGCCCCTCTCTTGCTTTTTTCCAGGTATTTCAATGAACGCTCGCAACACCTTCAACAGCTTTGGCCGTATCTCGCGGTTGCTTCACTGGACCATGGCCCTGCTGATCCTGGCGATGATCCCGCTGGGATTTGTGGCTGAGAATATGGCCCATGCCATCAACGCGCCTGGCGCAGCCCCGACGGATTCGCAGATGGCGCAGGTTATTACCCTGTTTTCGCTACATAAAACCACCGGTGTTCTGGTATTCTTTCTGGCCCTGATCCGGCTAGTCTGGATGCTGACCCAGCCCAAACCTGTTTCGTTGCACCCTGAAAACAAGCTGGAAAACTTCGCGGCCGAGCTGGTCCACTATACGCTTTACGGCGCCTTGGTACTTGTGCCGCTCAGCGGATGGCTGCATCACGCAGCGGCCACGGGGTTTGCACCCATCTGGTGGCCCTTTGGCCAGACGCTGCCTTTCGTGCCACAGGACGCCGCTCTATCGCAGGTCTTTTCGGTGCTGCACTTCCTTGCCATTTGGGTGCTGATCGGTGCCTTGGCACTGCATATCGCCGGCACGGTGAAACACCACCTGATTGACAAGGATAGCACCCTGTTGCGCATGGCGCGCGGAGTGGCCGCTGGTCAACCCGGCAAACATTCGATCGCGCTGCCGGTTCTGGCCGCTATGGCGATCTGGGTGATCGTCCCCTTGGGCGCCTTCGCTGCGGGTTGGTTCGCCACCGGCGCACAGACCGGCCCAAAGCTGGAACAGGTCGCCAGCGACTGGCAGGTACAGGACGGCAGCCTGAACATCTCGATCCTGCAAATGGGAAATACGGTCCAAGGCAGTTTTGCCGACTGGACCGCCCAGATCAGCTATGCCGAGGACACAAGCGTCGAAAAGAATGGCGAAGTCACCGTCACCATCGCCATTCCCTCGTTGACGCTGGGATCGGTGACGCAGCAGGCAATGGGCCCCGATTACTTTGACGCGGCGCAATTTGCGACCGCGGTGTTCCAGGCCGACCTTTTGCGCCGCGACACCGGGCTGGTGGCCGAGGGCACGCTGACCATCAAGGACATCTCAATCCCGCTCAGCCTGCCCTTTACGCTTGAGATTGCCGATGGCGTGGCCACGGCGTCGGGCAGCGGACAGGTGAACCGGCTGGACTACGGCATGGGCAAAACGGTGACGGACGCAGGCACGCTAGCCTTCGAGGTGACGATCGACTTTGCCCTGACGGCCACGCGGTCCTGAGCTCCGGCCCGCCGAAACGAAAAAGGCCGCCGAATTGTTCGGCGGCCTTTCTTTTGTTCTGCAGGTCCGGATTATTCGGCTTTCATCGCCTCAACCGAGATCATCACCGACACTTCGTCGCTGACATAGGGGGCGAATTTGCCCAGGCCATAGTCCGAGCGGACCAAAGTGGTGGTGGCGTCAAAACCAGCCCAGGGCTTGCCAGCCATCGGGTGATCGTTTGCCAGGTTCAGCTTGGCGTCCAGAACAACGCTTTTGGTCACGCCATTCAGGGTCAGGTCGCCGGTGATCAGGGCGGTGTTTTCGCCAGTGACTTCAATGCCGGTCGAGGTGAACGAAACCATCTCGTCATCGGTCGCGTCGAAGAAGTCAGGCGACATGAAGTGGGCGAAACGCTCTTCCCAGCCGGTCAGCATGGATTTGACGGGCATCGAAACCGACACGCTCGAAGCAGCGGGGTTTTCCATGTCGAACATGATGTCACCGGCAAAACCCGAGAACAGGCCATAGCTGGTGGAATAACCCAGGTGGTTGTACGAGAAGACGATCTGGCTGTGGCCGGAATCCAATACGTATTTGTCAGCGGCAGAGGCGGCACCAGCGCTGAGGATGGCAGCGGCCAGACCGGCGGCGAAGATCGAGGTTTTCATGAGGGGGCTCCTGTTACGAGTCGCGATCAAAAAGATGCCCCCAAGAAATCGCTATGCGGCATGACAAGACAATTCGCTATGAAACCACAGGCCCTGTGCGCACGCGCACATTCCCTTAGGGCCATTTTAGGCAAGAGTGCGCTTGCGCATTCCCGCCAGAAGTTCCAATGCGCGCGCGTCCAGACAGTCCGAAATCGGCAGGCGCAGGCTCTGACCTCCGGATTTGCGAGCGGTCAGAACACCGCCTTCAAGGTCCAGCTGGTCCATGCCGAACTGCTCTTGCGTGCGCGCAATGCCGTCCCGGCCACGCAGCACATGGGTCAGGCGGTGATTGACAACGTCCAGATGGAATTCCTCTTCAAAGCGCGGGCGCCCAGCCCCCCAAAGACCGGCGCCAATCCCAAGAAACAGGAACGACACGACCAACCGCACCAGGGCCTCGGCCCCATCATCTGCAGCGCCCGGCGCCAGCCACATCCCGATTGCAGCAAGCCCCAGAACCAGGCTGAAGAATTTCAACGTGTGTTGCATTATGTGACGCGCATCGGTGTCCTGAGCAAGCGGGCGGCTGTTTTCGTGGCTGGCTTTGGTCATGATGGCGTTCTTCCCTGGCAACTGTTGTTTCCCAAGAATGCCCTTTAAAAAGAGGCAAGAATTAGGCGAAGTTTTGTGAAGATTTCGCCTTTGCGACGTACTGGAACATGGGCTTGCGCATCTTGGCGAACCATCGTATACGCGCGGTTCCTTCCGTAGTTTTTCTTGAACCGCGCAGTCTCTCGTGGATGGGTCGCGGAAGGTCAGACCCTCCTATGAAATGCGCCTGAAAATGAATGGAGTGCACATGCCGCTTTACGAGCATGTTTTCATCTCGCGCCAGGATCTGTCCAACGCGCAAGCTGAAGGTCTCATCGAACATTTTGGCACCGTACTTGCGGACAACGGCGGCAAGCTGGTTGATTCCGAGTACTGGGGCGTCAAAACGATGGCCTACAAGATCAACAAAAACCGCAAGGGCCACTATGCCTTCCTGAAAACCGACGCACCCGTGTCGGCGATCGAGGAAATGGAACGCCTGATGCGCCTGCATGACGACGTGATGCGCGTTCTGACCATCAAGGTCGACGAGCACGCCGAGGGCCCCTCGGTCCAGATGCAGAAACGTGACGAGCGCGACGACCGTCGCCGTCGCAGCTGATCGCTTGAGAAAAGGACGCTAAACCATGGCTACGAAACCATTTTTCCGCCGCCGCAAGGTCTGCCCCTTCTCGGGCGACAATGCACCCAAGATTGATTACAAGGACACGAAACTGCTGCAGCGCTACATCAGCGAACGCGGCAAGATCGTACCCTCGCGGATCACCGCCGTCTCGGCCAAGAAACAACGTGAGCTGGCCCGTGCCATCAAACGTGCCCGTTTCCTGGCCCTGCTGCCCTACGCCGTGAAGTAAGGAGAAAGCACAATGCAAGTTATCCTTCTGGAACGTGTGGCCAAACTGGGTCAGATGGGCGATGTGGTCGATGTCAAATCCGGCTACGCCCGCAACTTCCTGCTGCCGCAGGGCAAGGCACTGACCGCGTCGGCTGCCAATGTTGCATCGTTTGAAGCGCAGAAAGCTCAGCTTGAAGCGCGCAACCTGGAAACCAAAAAAGAAGCAGACGCCCTGGCCGAAAAGCTGGGCGGCGAGCAGTTCATCGTGATTCGCTCGGCTTCGGATGGCGGCAACCTGTATGGTTCGGTCAGCAACCGCGACATCGCAGACGCTGCAACCGCCGAAGGTTTCACCGTTGACCGCAAACAGGTCGTGATCGAACTGCCGATCAAGGCTCTGGGCGTTCACACCGTGACCGTCGTTCTGCACCCCGAAGTTTCGACCACCGTCGAAGTCAACGTGGCACGCTCGCAAGAAGAAGCCGAGCTGCAGGCCGAAGGTAAGTCGATCCAGGAACTGGCAGCCGAAGAAGAGGCAGCCGCCGAGTTCGAAATCTCGGAACTGTTCGACGATATCGGCAGCGCCGCTTCGGACGACGAAGACCTGGCCCCCGAGGCCGAAGAAGCTGCTTCGGACGACGAAGAGTAAGCGTTTCCACTTGCTGGAAACCGAGACCGCGCAGGGCCCACCCTTGCGCGGTTTCTTTTTGCCCGATTGATGGATCAGCCGCCGAAATTCTGCCCCACGGGCAGGGGATTCATGCGGATCAGCCGGGAATCGATAACCGCCGCCTGACGATGCTCCATCGCCTCGCGGTACTCCGGGTCCTTGATCATGCTGACAAAGGCATCCGTGCTGGGATATTCGGCAATAAAGCACAGGTCCCAGTCGCGCTCAGACGGGCCGATCAGCATTAGTTCCATCGCGCCGCGCCAAACGATCCGCCCGCCCAGCCGTTCCAGCACTTTTTGGCTGCCCGCGCCATAGGCGGCATAGGCCTCGGCCCCGGTGGCGCTCCGTCCGTCAGAGTATTCCGCCTGATCGCGCAGCTTGACCAGGTTCAGCATGTGAATGGGGCCCGCACGGTCGATCCCACGAAACGCCTCGAACTGTTCCTTGTCGAAACCGATATAGCTCATGAAGTTCTCCCTTTGCGCTGATCCTGAATGCGCGGCCCCTGCCCCGTCAACCGCGCCCCGGCGTCAGAAACGCAAAAGGCCACCCCGCAGGGTGGCCTTCGCTAAGCAATATAAGGATAGACTTATTCGTCTTCCAGGGCCTCGACAGCCTTTTGCAGGTCGTCTTTCGAGACCTCTTTTTCGGTCACTTTGGCCTGCTCGACCACGTGATCGACAACTTTGTCTTCGAACAGCGGCGCGCGCAACTGCTGCTGCATCTGAGCGTTTTGCTGAATGAATTCAAAGAACTGGCGTTCCTGACCCGGGTACTGACGCGCCTGGTTCATGATCGCTTGGGTCATCTCGGCATCGGTGACTTCAACCTCGGCCTTTTGACCGATCTCGGCCAGCAGCAGGCCCAGACGCACGCGGCGCTCGGCCAGTTTGTTGTGCTCGTCCGTGGCTTCGATCTCGGGGTGATTGTGATCGTGCACCTCGGGGTTTTCTTCGTGCCACAGCTGATGCGCGATCTGCTGAGCTTCGGCCTCGACCAGCGAGGGCGGCAGGTCGAACGACACTTTACCGTCCAGTTGGTCCAGCAGCGAACGCTTCATCACAGCACGCGCGGCGCCGACGTATTCAGCTTCCAGACGCTCGGCAACCTGAGCCTTCAGCGCGGCCAGGTCTTCGGCACCGAATTTCTGAGCCAGCTCGTCGTTGACTTCAGCGGCGGTGGGCTCGTTCACAGCTTTGATGGTGCAGGTGAACACGGCTTCTTTGCCGGCCAGGTTTTCGGCGCCATACTCTTCGGGGAAGGTCACGTTGACCTCAACCTCTTCGCCTTCCTTGGCGCCGACCAGCTGCTCTTCAAAGCCGGGGATGAACGAGTTCGACCCCAGAACCAGCGGGTAATCTTCGGCCGAGCCGCCCTCGAACGCTTCGCCGTCAACCTTACCGACGAAATCCATCTCGATCTGGTCGCCGTCTTTGGCTTTCGAACCCTTGCGGCGCTTTTTGAAATCCTGAGCGGTTTCAGCCAGCGAAGCGATGGCTTCGTCGATGTCGGCGTCAGCGGCTTTGGCGACCATGCGCTCCAGCTCGATACCCGAGAAATCGACTTCGGGGATTTCAGGCAGAGCTTCGTAGGACATGGTGACCTTGACGTCGTCGCCTTCTTTCCAGTCTTCGCCGTCAACCATGGTGACCTGCGGCTGCATTGCGGGGCGGTCACCGCTGTCTTCGAAGTGCTTATTCATCGCACCGTCGATGGTTTCCTGCATGGCTTCGCCCAACAGACGCTGGCCGAATTGCTTGCGCAGCAGCGCCATCGGCACCTTACCCTTGCGGAAGCCCTTCATTTCGACTTCGGGCTGGGCTTCGGTCAGTTTCTCGGTGACTTTCGCGTCCAGTTCGGCCGCTGTCACGGTGATCTCGTAGCCGCGCTTCAGGCCTTCGTTCAGGGTCTCGGTGACCTGCATGTGTCTTTTCCTTTTCGGTATCGTCTGGGCAGCCTTCTTAGGCGCCGAAATCTCGCCGTGTTCTAAGGACAGAACGGCATGGGCGCAAGCGTGAATCCGTAACGTTTCAGGGCAAATCACGCTCTGCGCTGCGGCATCAGCCGCCAACGGTCACAAAGGGCGCCCAGGCTGCGGGATGACTCCACCCTGCCCGCGCCGGATTGTCGATCATTTCCAGGATCGAGTGGCGCAGCGCCCGCGCGCCCGTTGGGTCGTCGCCCACAAGGGGTTTTGCGCGGAACATACCCGTTGTCAAAGCCACGGTCGGATCCGATTGCACCGACCAGTGCGAGACCAGCAACCGCCGCGCACCGGCATAGAAAAACGCACGCGCCAGCCCCGAAAGCCCCTCGGCTTCGCCCCCGCCCGCGCCAACAGCGGTATTGCAGGCCGAAAGAAGCACCCAATCGGCGTTCAGGCTAAGCTGGGCGATCTCGCTGGCGGACAGCAGGCCATCCTCGTCTGTGCTGCCTTGGGTCGGGGGCGTCAGCACCAGCGCGGGTTCAGTGATGCCTTCCAGCTCGCCGCCCATCAGGCCATGCGTCGCAAAGGCCAGCACCTGCGCGTCTCCCAAAGCCCCGGATTTCAGCGCCGGCTCGCGCGCGGCCTCGGCCAGAAAAAGCTGCCCTTTACCGGCTGCCACGATCCGGTTCAACTCTTGCAGTTCGGTCGCGGTTTCGGGCAACGGGGCCAAAGCGATCAGCGTTTCAGGATTGTCCAGTACGCCGCGCGTATCTGCGGCGCCATGCCCGCCCAACACCGGATCCCCCACACCGATGAACGGAACCGAGGGAACCTGCACGGGCGCCGCCTGACGCAGAGCGCGCAAGCTGGCTGGTACGGGCAAGGTGGCAAAACTGTAGTCCCTGATGGCCCAGGGCTGCGCCGCATAGCCCGCCCCAGGCGCCGTCTTGGGGGCGCGCGTCAAAAGCATCGAGAACGGAAGAGACTGCAGCGCGCCGTCGGGCACCAGGAAAACCGTTGTGTCCGCGGGCAAATATGCGCTCAGCGGACCCAGAGTTTGCTGCCATATCCGATGCGCCAGATTCAGGTCAAACTCCTTGGCCTTGGAACGCTTGTTCAGCGCAACACCGGCGCGCGCGGCCTCGGTCGGGTCCAGCGCCAGGCGCAGCTTGCGCACCCCATCCGTCAGATCACCACGCGAGACATCCGCGCGGTGCCAACCAACAAAATCCGGTGTGACCAGAAAGGTGTGCAACCCGTCCTCCCGCGCCAGCATCACCGCCATCGCCTCGGATGGGCCCAGCAGATCGCGTGCCTCGGATAAGCTCAGCGGTGTCGGGGCCCCGGCCTGGCGATAGCCAGGGAAATCCGCGTCCAGAGTGGACTCGATCCGATCCAACAGAGCGTCAACCTCGGCCAATCGCGCGTCTCCTGCCCCTTGGGCAGTCAGCTCTCGTTGTTGCAACAGTTGGTCGCGCTGACGCAACAATCGCGCCAGATCCCCCGACCCCGAGGCCAGCCGCGCCGTCATCGCCGCGATCGCATGACCGGCCTCGGACTGTCGGGCCAGCTGCAGCATTTCAAAAGCCTCGGACAGGGTTCGTCCGGTCACCAGACCGTCAGCCGTATCCAGAAAATCTGGGTTTTCAGTCCATGGAAAAATGAACGTGTCCTGCATCGGCTTGGGGACCCGGCCAAACTCGGCCCTGACCATCCGCAAAGGCGGGTCTTTCTGAAACCGGTCATAGCTGGCCTGGAACGCAAGCTCGAACAACTGCGCAAATCTGTCCTGCTGCCGTCGCGCGGCCCGGCCCTGACGGGCAGGTATATCCGCGACCACCTCGCGCGCCGAAACGGCCCCAGCCAGCGCGATGCTCTGTTGCTCCCAATACGTGAAATCACCGGTGCGCGCACGGCCGGCCTGCGCTTCGGCCGCGATCCGGTGAGACTGGGAATTGCGCAGCCAAACCGAAGTGTAAAGCTCATAGGCATTTGCCTTTTGGCCCAGCCGTTCCAATGCCAGCGCGGCGCCCAGGCGGATACGCGTGACTACCTGCGTGGCCAAGGCATCCTGCGCAGTGTTTTCATAGCTGAAAATGTTCAGATCCAGTTGCAAGACCCAATCAACGCCCAGGCCGTCCGTTTCCAACAGAAGGCTGATCATCGCTTCGGTCCAATACAGGAACCAGATCAACTGCGACGGGTCAGTCATATCCAGATCACTTGTCTGCGCCAGCAACGCCTCAAGCTGGACCTCATCGACCGGGGTCGTGCCATTCATCATCGGCGAAAGTACTGCGATCGTCCGCATCAACAGCTTTTCTGCAGCTGTCCCTCCTGCGGCTTCCAGCCCACGCAACGCGGCTTCGGCCCGCGGGCCTGCTGCCTTGTAATCCCCCAACTGCCAATCGATCAGGGCGATGTTTCGCTGCAAAATGGGGGTCATTGCCGTGTCCGCGTGCTGGGCCATACGAGCATAGGCATCGCGGGCTTCGAACAGATCGCCAGCGATTTCCGACATGCGCGGCAGATAATAGTCATTGGCCAGACCGCCCTGCCCGGCCTCGTTCAGAACCTCTATGGCCGCGCGGGCCTGGACCATGGACTGATCAAGAAAAACGCCGCCGGCCCCACGCACCTGAGCATAAGCGCCCTGCAGCCGAGCCTTGGCCACCCGCACCGGATCAAAGCCCTGCGCCCAGCTTTCCATTTGCATAAAGGCGATCGCTTGCTGATAGGACACCGCCGCGGCACTAAAGGCTGCGATTTTCTGGAACAACACCCCCTGCAGCTCGTACATATGCGGCAGGTTCTTGACCAGATCAGCGTCCTGCAACGCTTCGTCGATCAGACCCAAAGCGGCTGCGGTGTCGCCGGTCGCGGCCACCATGTAGGCGGCCACATAATAGATATCGGCCAGCATCCACTTGTCGGTCTGGCCCTCGTCCCTGAAAGCAGCAAGCAGGCCCCGCATCCGGTCGGCCGCGCCCTGAATATCGCCCGTTTGCGCCTGTTTCTGCGCGGCACCCATTTCGTCATAGTAAAACGTCTGGGCCCCTGCCAGCACCGGGGTGCATAGCAACAGGATGACAAGACACAGGGTTTTCAAGGGCGGGCTCCTTTTTGGCGGACCGCGCCATGAAACGTCGCCCCGCCCAAAGATGCAACGCCCCAGCGGGCAATTACTGCCCTGACAGCATCCAGCCTGCGGCTTTCTCGGCGATCATCAGCGTGGGTGCGTTGGTATTGCCGCTGGTAATCTCGGGCATTACGCTGGCGTCCACCACCCGCAGACCGGCAATGCCGCGCAGGCGCAAATGCGGGTCCAACACCGCCAAGGGGTCATCATCACGCCCCATCTTGATGGTGCCAACCGGGTGGAAAATGGTGCTGGCGATATCCCCGGCCAAGCGGGCCAGATCTTCGTCAGATTGGAATTGAACGCCGGGCTTGAATTCTTCGGGGGCGTATTCCTTCATAGCGGGCTGGGCCATGATCTCACGGACCTGCCGCAGGCTTTGCGCTGCAATCTGGCGATCTGAATCGGTACTCAGATAGTTCGGCGCGATCTCGGGCGCGACACGGAAATCCCCCGAGGTGATACGCACATGGCCCCGGCTGGTGGGGTTCAGGTTGCACACGCTGACGGTCATCGCAGGAAAATCATGCAAGTCCTCGCCAAACGCCTCAAGGCTCAGCGGCTGCACGTGATATTCAAGGTTGGCATACGGCTGATCGGGGTCCGAGCAGGTGAAGGCGCCCAACTGACTTGGAGCCATGCTCATCGGACCCGAGCGTTTCAGCAAGTATTCCAAACCGATCTTGGCCTTCCCAACCAGAGAGTTAGCCAATGTATTCAGTGTCTTGACCCCTTTGACCTTGTAAACCGCGCGGATTTGCAGGTGGTCTTGCAGGTTTTCGCCCACGCCGGGGGTGTCCTGCACCACCTCGATCCCGTGCTGCTGCAACAAGGCCGCCGGACCCACGCCCGACAGCTGCAAAATCTGAGGAGAGTTCACGGCACCCGCGCTTAGCACGACCTCTTTGGTGGCGCTGACCTGAACGCTTTGCCCCGCACGATTGACCCGCACGCCATCGCAGCGCAATGCGCCGTCATCGCCACGGGCAAAAGTCAGCTTTTCGGCTTGGGCCTCGGTCCAGATGGTCAGGTTCGGGCGGGTTTTCGCGGGGCGCAGGAACGCCTTTGACGTATTCCACCGCCAGCCTGAACGTTGGTTCACCTCGAAATAGCCGATCCCGGCATTATCCCCGTTGTTGAAATCCGAGGTCTTCCGAATTCCGTTTTGAACAGCGGCATCCATGAACCCATCCAGCACATCCCAGCGCAGGCGTTGCTTTTCAACGCGCCACTCACCGCCATTGCCATGCATGTCTGAAAACTTGCTGTTCGAGCCTGTGAAAGGATCGGCCCCGTCATCCAGCTTATAGTGGTCCTCGTGCGCCTTGAAATCTTCAAGCGAGTTTTCCCAGCTCCAGTCCTCTTCGCCGGTCAGGCGGGCCCAGTTGTCATAGTCCCGTGCCTGCCCACGCATGTAGATCATACCGTTGATGGAGGAACATCCACCCAGCGTCTTGCCCCGTGGATAGATCAACGAGCGCCCGTTCAACCCCTTGGCCGGCTTGGTGTTGTACATCCAATCAGCGCGCGGATTGCCGATGCAATACAGGTACCCGACAGGGATATGAATCCACGGATAGGTATCGGGCTTGCCAGCCTCCAGCAGCAAAACGCGGTTCTTGGGGTCTGCGCTCAGCCGGTTGGCCATCAGGCATCCGGCCGAACCCGCTCCCACCACGATATAGTCAAAAACCTGTGTCCCGGCCATGCGTCCGTCCTTTGCCTTGGCTTGATCGGGCGCGTTTTACATAAACAGGATGCATATGCAGCATCACCGTTTGGGCAAAAACCTCCCGTATTTTGCGTTTTCGGCAAGGTATGCGCGTGGATTACAGAAAGCTAATGACGAATCTCACAGATCATTATAAATAATTTTTATATGGATCGCGTTTCTAACCTGAACACACTGCTGGCTTTTGTCACCGTCGCCCACGAGGGCAGCGTCTCGCGCGCGGCCGAGGTGCTGAACCTGACGCAACCGGCAGTCAGCCATCAGCTGAAACGACTGGCAGCCGAAACCGGGATCACCCTTTTCACTCGCAGCCCGCGCGGGCTGACCCTGACCGAAGACGGTGCCGCCTTGATCGAAAAAGCCGAGGCAGTGCTGAACGCCCTGTCCGAATTTCGCCGCAGCGCCCGGCAACGCTCGGGACGGATCAGCGGCAAGTTGAAGATCGGTACCATCGTGGACCCCGAGTTCATCCGACTTGGCCGCCTGCTGAAGGAAATGCGAACGGATTTTCCCGACATCCAGACCGAGCTGGTCCACGGCGTCAGTGGCGAGACACTGTTGCGCCTACGACGCGGCCAGATTGATGCCGGTTTTTATCTGTCCGGCCCCGGCGATCTGGAGGCCCTGGGGCAGGATCAGGACGCCCCGATCCACGCCGAAAGGCTGGCCAATTTTACCTATCGCGTCATCGCTCCGGCGGGCTGGCAGGATCGTATTGCCAATGCCCATTGGCCGCAGCTGGCCGCCCTGCCCTGGATCGGCACTCCCGAGGTTTCGGCTCACCATCGGCTTTTGGCGCAGATATTCACGCAGCACGATTGCCAGCAGAACGTGGTGGCATTGGTGGATCAAGAGGCCTCGATGCTGGAAATGGTGCGCTCGGGCGTTGGGCTGTCGCTGTGCCGGGAATCGATCGCCCTGCATCAACGCCAATCGTTCGGACTGGCGGTCTGCGAATCCGTCTCGGTGCCCGCCTGCCTGAGTTTCATCACCTTGCAGGACCGAACAGACAGCCCCGCAATATCCGCGCTTTACGCCCTGCTGGAGCGTACGTGGTAAGCAAAATCGCCGAATTTCCGAAGATTTTAAAGATTCATTCCAAAACCCCATTTACTTGACTGTTTCACTCGATTATCAGTCCCGCCATTAAAACCAGCAAGCGACCCGCTTTGGTAAGCCAGCAAAAACACCACGTTACGTGGGGCTTAGAAAGTGGGACACATGTCAAATCTTCCAAAGACTCCGGCCGATCTTCGGTCTTCTGCGGCGCTTGGCGCGATGCAAACTGCCTTGGGCGCGTCGCTGACAGCCGCCTGTTTCGCAACCTCGGTGACAAGCGCGGCCGCGCAGGATGCCCTGCCGATCGTATTGCCAACAGTCGAGGTTGAAACCACCGCCGAACAACCCTCTGGCCGTGCGGATCAAGCTGCCGCGCAACGCCGCGCAGCCGCTGAGGCTGCCGCTGCCGAGACCGCCCGCCAAGAGGCCGAAGCCGCCGCCTTGGCCGAGGCCAAGGCCCACGCAGGCTCCAGCTCATTCGCTGACCCGGATGCGCCGTTCAAGGCCAACACCCTGTCCAACAGCCGCCTTGCCGGTGAAACCCGGGACATCGCGCGCTCCGTGACCGCGATCACCCAAGAGGTTCTGGAAACCACCGGCACCACGTCAGTACGCGAGATCGCCCGCTCCACCCCCGGCTTGTCCCTGGGCTTTGGCGAGGGTGGAAACTCGTTTGGCGACAACCTCTATATCCGCGGCTTCAAGGCCAACAATGACATCTACCAGGATGGCATTCGCGACACCGGCATTTCGGTTCATGAAACCTTCAACACCGAGCAGGTCGAGATCGTCAAAGGCCCTGCTGGCACCGTGGGTGGCCGTGGCACCACCGGTGGCGCATTGGACATCGTCTCGAAATCGCCGCAGGACGTCGATTTTTCCATCTTCAAAACCGAAGCCACCAGCGCCGGCACCGTGCGCCAGACCATGGACATCAACCGCGTGATGTCAGACGGCACACAGGTCCGCTTCAACGGTATGATGCAGGACGGCGCCGTCGCTGGCCGTGACCATACTTATGACAACCGCAAGGGCGCCGCGCTGGCCATCAAGCGGCAAATGACGGATCAACTGACGCTGGAAGTTGATTTTTCGCACACTGAGATCGAACAGCTGCCCGACTGGGGCGTGCCTTATGTCGGCGACGACGGCGGCCCTGTGACAGAATTTGGCGTGGACCGGGGCACCTTCTACGGTGTTGTGGGGCGCGATTTCCAAGAGGTCGAACAGACCCTTGGCACCGTCAAGGCGACCTACGATTTCGATAACGGCATGACGCTGACCAACACACTGCGGGCGCAGCGTTCGGTCAACGACTGGATTCTGACCGCGCCCAGCAGCCTGATCACCAACGATTCCACTGATATCAACGACTGGGACGTCGCGGTCAGCTTCAAAAGCAGCTATCAGGAAACCGATGTTCTTGCCAATGTGAACGAGCTGTCTGGCACCGCGTCCGCCGGCGGGCTGGATCACAACTATGTTCTGGGATTGAGCGTCAGCCGCGAAGAGGCCCGCACCTGGAGCTATGAAGGTCTGATCAGCGAGGATTACGACGCCCCCGACGGCGTTCGCGGATGCGTGGTGTCGGTGGTTGACCCCGACCCCGTGGCCGAAGGCTGCTGGTCCGGCGAAGATCCTGTGCTGGGCGCCAATTCCACCGATACAACCATCAACACGGTCTCACTTTACCTTCAGGATACCGTTGATCTTAACAGCCGCCTGACCCTGAACGGCGGCGTGCGTCTGGACCTGTACCAGATCGACCGCAGCGGCGTTGATCGACGCTCGGACGAGGCTTACGCCTATTCGCGCGAAGACACGATGGTGAACTGGAACCTCGGGGCGACCTATGCGGTCAATGACGACTTGAATGTCTATGG
Source organism: Thalassovita sp. (assembly GCF_965218685.1). GTDB lineage: Bacteria > Pseudomonadota > Alphaproteobacteria > Rhodobacterales > Rhodobacteraceae > Thalassobius. The sequence continues at coordinate 2,823,173 of NZ_OZ244657.1, forward strand.
CGCCGTTGCCACCTCGACCAACCCCCAGGGGCAGGAAATCGCCTCGGGTGGGGGCTGGTACGGCGGTCTGGACGAAAGCGGTCAGAACCTTGTACCCGAGCAAAACACCTCGGTCGAGTTGGGTGCCAAGTACAACGTCAACTCGGACCTGCTGTTTACCGCGGCGCTGTTCCAGACCACCAAGGATAAGGCGCGTGAATCCCAGGGCCGCGGCCCCGATGCTGTGACCACCGACACGCTTGAATACTACATCCGTGGGCTGGAACTGGGACTGGCCGGTCAAGTCACCGACCGCTTTGCCGTCTTTGGCGGCGCGACGCTGATGTCCAGCAAGATCAGGGACAGCGTGGACAGCGCGGCGATCGGCCAATCGCTGGCCAACATCGCACACGAGCAGTTCAGCCTTCTGGGCACCTATGACGTGACAGAAAAGCTGATGCTGGGCGCCCGCGCCACCTATACCGGACAGCGCGATCTGGGCGGCACCGCGTCCAATGGCAACACTCTTGCATCGTCCTTCGTGGTGGACGTGTTGGGGGAATATGACCTGGGCGAAACCGCCTCGGTCAAGTTCGGTGTCACCAACGTGATGGACACGCTGTACTACGACGCGGCCTATCGCTCGGGCTCACCCTTCACTTATGTGGCCCCCGGCCGCGAGATCTCGGTCGCGCTGGAAATGAAGTTCTGATCCCCGCGACCAAGGACCACCGGCAGGGCGTTCGCGCCCTTGCCCTCTTTTTCTATCAAGGCAAACTCATGCTCCTGACCATTCCCCAAGTTCTGACCAAGGGCGAAGTCGCCCAGATCCGCGCCTTGTTGGATGCCGCCGACTGGGAGGACGGCGGCAAGACAGCCGGCGCACAATCCGGCGCAGTAAAGCACAACCGACAACTGCCCCCAACCAGCGAGGCCGCGCAGACCGCAGGCCAGTTCATCGTGCAGGCGCTGACCAAGCAGCCCCGCTTCATGTCCGCCGCCCTGCCCGCGCGGATCCTGCCGCCGATGTTCAACAAATACGAACAAGCCGAAAACTTTGGCAAACACGTGGATAACGCGATCCGGGTGAATCCCTTGACCCAGGAACGCCTGCGCACGGACCTTTCGATGACGCTGTTTCTGTCCGAGCCGGACAGCTATGACGGGGGCGAGCTGATGGTCGAGGATTACTATGGTCAGAAGGCCGTTAAGCTGGCGGCCGGGGATTTGGTTCTGTATCCCGCGACCAGCATTCACCAGGTCACCCCCGTCACTTCGGGCAGCCGCGTCAGCGCGTTTTTCTGGCTGCAAAGCATGGTGCGTTCGGACATCCAGCGCCGCACGTTGTTTGACCTCGACACCACAATTCAAGCCCTGACGGCCCGACTGGGCATCACCGATCCACAGGTCGTCGATCTGACCGGCATCTACCACAACCTGATCCGCCAATGGACGGATGTTTGATCATGCGACAGCTTTCTTTTCTTGCTTTCCTCTGGGCGGCCAGCGCGCAATCTGCGGCGGCTCAGCAATTTGACCCCGCTGCGTGGCGCGCCCAAACGGCCCAGTGGTTGCAGGTCGCCAGCGCCGACCACCTTAGCCCCGTGGGCATGTACATGGCCGCCGATTGGGTGGTGAAAGCGGTGATGCTGTCGCTGGTCTTCGCCTCGGTTGTCACCTGGGCCATTTTTGCCGCACGGATGCTGGATATTGCGTGGTCACGCAGCCGCCTGACCCGCGCCTATCGGTCCCTGGATCAGCGGGCCAGCCTGTCCAGTCACAAGGGCCGCACGGAAAAGGGCGTCCTTAATCACATGATCGCCGCCGCCCTGCGCGAGGTAGACCGGACCGGCACCAAACCCGCGCTGGCGCCGGGCATCAAGGACCGCGTCGCATCAGAGCTGGCGCGGATCGAGGCCGGGGCCGCCCGCCGCAAGGGCAAAGCCGTGGGCATCCTGGCCAATATCGGGTCCACCGCGCCCTTTGTGGGGCTGTTCGGCACCGTATGGGGCATCATGAACAGCTTCATCTCGATCTCAGAAAGCAACACCACCAATCTGGCCGTGGTCGCCCCCGGTATCGCCGAGGCCTTGCTGGCCACCGCCATCGGCCTTGTTGCCGCGATCCCCGCCGTGATCTTCTATAACCTCGTGACTCGCGCGATCACCGGGTACCGGCTGATGCTGACCGACAGCGCAGCGCTGGTCGAACGCACTCTTTCTCGGGATCTGGATCTTGGCAAACTGGAAACCAACCGGCCCGATCTTAAACTGGCAGCAACGGCAGAGTGATCCATGGGCGCGCGTTTGGGACAAGACAGCGGCGAGGAATTCGCCGAAAATCACGAGATCAACATCACCCCGTTCATCGACGTGATGCTGGTGCTATTGATCATTTTCATGGTCGCCGCGCCGCTTTCCACGGTGGATATTCCCGTTGAATTACCGGTGGCCGTGGCCGATGCACCGCAACGTCCCGCCGAGCCTGTGTTCCTGACCATCAAGGAAGACCAGAGCCTTGCCTTGGGCGAAACCCCAGTTCCCCAAGAGACGCTGGTGATGGAGCTGGGCATCGCCACCATGCTGAACCGCGACACCCGGATCTACATCCGTGCGGACAAGTCGGTTCCGTATGGTGAACTGGTGAAAGTGATGAATATCATGCGCTCGGATGGCTATCTGAAGGTGGGGCTTGTGGGGCTGGACGAAACTACCGTCACCCCCCAGGAGCCCAGCCAATGACACTTGCCTATCCGCAGGCAAAAGGCTGCGCTCTGTTCTGGAGCCTTGCCGCTGCAGGCAGTCTGGCGTTGCACCTTGGGCTGCCGCTTGGGCTGATTGACGCCGTAGCCCCTCCGCCAGAACCACCCACCGCAGACACCGCTGGCGTCACCGGAGCCATCATGTTCGATCTTTCGGACCTGATCGCCGCCCCGTCCGACGCGGGCGAGGACAGCGCGGCCCAGATCGCCTCGCAACAGGCGCCCACCGTCACACAAGCCACCGAGGCCGTGGAGCCCGCCAAGGCCGCAGACCAGCCGCTGTTGAACCAGATGCCTCACGAGGTCTTGGACGACGAGCTGAAATTCGGCGTCGCCAGTCCTGAACCCGCCAATGAGACCGAAAAGACCGCCCAGGAAACCGCAACCGAATACACGCCCGAACAGGTGGACAAGAACAGCCAGCTGGGCGCAACCGACAGCGTGGCCGCACAGGCGTCGGTGTCCGGTCAAGAGGCCCCCCGCGTGGCCGAAAAGGCCCAGGCGCAAAGCGAAGGGCTGACCGCGCAGGACAAGGCGCGGATTGAGGATTGGCAGAGAAGCGTGGTGCTGACCATCGCCAAGGCCAAGTCCTATCCCCCCGAGGCCCGCAAAAAGCGGATCGAGGGCACGGTACGTGTTCTGTTCACGCTGGACAGTTATGGAAACCTGTTAACGGCGCGGGTGCAGGACAGTTCGGGCGCGCCTGTGCTGGACAACTCAGCACTGAAGGTGCTGCGCAAGATCGGCAAGTTCCCCACCCCGCCCACGGTGCTGCAGCAGGACAGCTTTACCCTGTTGGTGCCGCTTAGTTACGGGATCAGGTAACCGCTAGCGCGCGGCCTTGTGGCGCGCCAGCACCCCGGCCAGCGCTATCCCCGAAACCGCGTGCCAGATCCCCCAAAAGGCCGCCGCGACGGCCATTCCGCCCATGCCTCCGAAGAAACCAAAGATCAGCACCAGACCCAGACCCGAATTCTGGATGCCTGTCTCGATCATGATGGCGCGGCGATCAAACTCGGGCAGGCGCATCACGCTGGCCGCTGTATAGCCCGTCGCCAGCGCAAGCGCGTTATGCAGCATCACCAGCAGCGCCACCGCACCGGCAAATTGCAGGAACAGCCCCCAGTTCGCAGCCAGGGCAATCACGATAAAGGCCACGAAAATTCCCATCGACAGGTATTGCAGCGGTGTCCTTAAACGCTTGGTCAATGCGGGCCGTTTCATGTTCAGCAGCACGCCAAGGCACAGCGGCAACACCAGCATCACCCCCACCGTGATCATCACGGATATCGGATCGATCGAGGTCGCCCTCAGGATCTCGCGCGTGGGGGCATAAAGGTTGCCCCAAAAGGCAATATTCAGAGGTGTCAGCAGGATCGAGCCAATCGTGGTAAAGGCCGTCATCGACACTGACAGCGCCGCGTTGCCCCCGGCCCGGTGGGTGATGAAGTTCGAGATATTGCCCCCCGGACAGGCCGCCACCAGCATCAACCCCAGCGCCACCGAGGGCGGCGGGGTCGTCGCAAGGATCATCGCAAAGGTCACCACCGGCAGCAGCACGAATTGCGATACCAGCCCGGTCAACAGCGCCTTGGGGTTGCGCACCAGTTTCTGAAAATCCGTAGGTTTCAGATCAATCGCGATGGAAAACATCACCACCGCAAGCACCGCGTTCAGCACCTGAAGGCTGGCAGGCGAGAAATTCAGCATGACCTGGTCAATGCCTGCGGGGGCCGGGATGTTCATGATGCTCTCCGGGGAAAATCTATCTTATTGGATTTGTGGACCAATTTTGTCAGCCAAGCAAGTCTGGTGCTTGGGGGATGCGTCCTTGGCACCGCCGTGCTAGCGTGCCCGAACCAACGAATGAACGACAAGGCAAACCGTGGCCCGACAGACCAAAGACACCCCCATGGACGAATTGCTGCGCGCCCGTTTGCGCGTGCACGAGGGCGCGGATATGCGGCTAAAGGCGCTGCGGATGCTGATGTCCTCGGTGGATTTCGTCAGCCGGACGACCAGCGGGCAGGCCTTTTTCGCCCTGCGCGAGGCCGAGCAGGTGTTGATCGAACTGGGCGACAAGCGCGGCCCTGATCTGGTGCATGCAGTCATGGCGATGAAGGGCGGCACCACGATCACGCCGCATGGGCTGAACCACGTGCCCGCCAGTGGCGCGGTTGTCATCGGATCGACCCACCCCATCGGCACGTTCGACTTTTTGGCCCATGCGGGCGCCTTGCTGGATCACCGCCCCGACATGAAGGTCGTCGCCAACCGCGAGGCCGAACGTTTCCTGGGCGCGGACCGGATCATCGCGGTGGATTTCGACCGCAGGGACAAGGTATTGAGCGCCCGCCAAACACGCGCGGGCATGCAAGATCATCTTGAAGACGGCGGAGCCCTGCTGGTGTTTGGTTCAGGTCGGGTGCCACGAATGTCAAAGGGGCTGCTGATCGAGCCTGAATGGCGTACGGGCATCACCCGCATGTCTGCCGCCTCCGGGGCGCCGATCGTGCCTGCCTCGGCCGATATGCGCAATTCGCGGCACTATTACCGGACACGCGACGTTGCCCGCATTCTGAGCGGCGGAAATGATGATTTTGGCCGCACGGTTGCCTCGCTGCGATATGTGTCCGAACTTCTGGCAAAACTGGGGGGGCACTATCACGTGCACTATGGCCCGGCCGTCGCGCCAGGCACTGCCCCCGAGACCCTTAAACAACTGGCCGAGTCGCTGGTGCCCGGCCTTTATGGACGGCAATAATCGCGGCGGAACCTTAGAAGCCTTCCATGTTGAGGTCAGCCCGCGTCGCGATGATGCTTTCCCGCAAAATGCGCGCGATGTCGTCAATCTCCTCGTCTGTCAAAACCAGGGTCGGAGACAAGATCAGAATGTTGCCCAAAGCGCGGGCGATCAAACCCCGTGCCTGACAGTGACGCGCTGCACGTAGTCCAACCTTGGCCGCGTCGGGATAGCTTTCGTTTGTCGCCTTGTCCTTTACGAACTCGATCCCCATCATGAAGTGGCTGCCGCGGACATCGCCGACCAGATCCAGATCCGACAGGGCGCGCAGGTTGTTTTCGAACCTTTTACCGCTTGTCCGCACGCGTTGAGGGATCTGCTCGGTCTCCAGAACCTTGATATTGGCAAGCGCTGCGGCCGATGCCGCAGGATGACCCGAATAGGTCATGCCGTGCAGGAACATTGCGCCTTCGCCAGCGATCACATCATAGATTTCGTCGGTAAACAACGTGGCCGACAGCGGCTGATAGCCCGACGTCAGGCCTTTGGCCGTGGTGATCATATCCGGTTGAATTCCAAACACGTCTTCCGAGGCAAACATGTGCCCCAGACGCCCAAAGGCAGTCACAACCTCGTCCGAGATATATTTGATGTCATAAGCGCGGCAAAGCTCAATGGCCCGCTTGTGATAGCCTTCGGGGGCAACGATGATTCCGCCCGCCCCCATGATCGGCTCGGCGATAAAGGCCGCGATATTTTCGCTTCCGACCTCTTCGATCTTGTCGCGCATTTCGGTCATGAGCAAATCAAGGAACTCTGCCTCGGTTGCACCGTTTGCCTCGCGCAAAGCATGGGGACACCGCAAGTGGGTGACCAGATCGCGCGCGCAATCCCAGCCATCGCTATAAGCGGGCGTAGTCATGGCCATCGCCAGATAGGTCGACCCGTGATAAGCGCCCTGACGCGACAGGATCTTTTTCTTTTGTGGCTTGCCGATGCGGTTGTAGTAATGGTGCAAAATGCGCACCGCGCTGTCATTTGCGACCGAACCGGAATTGCCAAAATGCACGCGGGTCAGGTTCGCGGGCGCCAGCGAAACCAACTTTTCCGCCAGTTGCACCGCCGTGGGATGGGTGAAGTTGTAGAAGGTGGAATAATAGTCCAGCGTGTTGAGCTGTTCGTTGATGGCGCTGATCACTTCTTGGCGGCGGTGACCGATATTCACGCACCACAGGCCGCCAATCCCGTCGATCAGCTCGTTCCCGTCATGATCCCAGACCCGTGTCCCATCGGCCTTGGAGATCACGGTTCGGGCCGACTTGTCCTTAAGAAAGTTGAGATCGGCAAAGGATTGAATCAGGTGGGCATCCTTTTCAAGAATGGTGTCAGTGTCGAGATTGATCCGATCTTGCGTCATGTCGCGTCCTCAGTTGAGCTGTTCATGTCAGGGGCGGCAGATATATACCCCCTATTTTTAAACTGAGTGGTACTAATTGATCATCTGGGGGTATATACCCCTAGGGGGGTACTCATGTCGAACTTTGAAGAACTAGGAGAAGTCATCGCAAACCTGGGACGACCAGAATTCGCCCCATGCCTGTTCCGATGGCTGAACACTCATATCCAGGCCGACAATGTCAGCGTGTTGTCCTATCACGCGTCAACACCGCCTGAAGTCCTGTATAGTTCTGTCACAGACCGGCAGTTAAACCGGCATCTGAACGAATTTTATGCCTCGGGTATTTACCAGTTGGATCCGTTCTATGAGCTGCATCTGAACAACGCGGCCGCCGGGGCCTATGTGTTGCGCGCGATTGCCCCGGATCGGTTCGAGCGAAATGCTTATTACCTGCAATTCTATCAGCGGTCCGGCATGATGGATGAGCTGGCTTTTGTGTGCCGCCCCTCTGACGCATCTTCGGTGCATCTGTGTCTTAGCCGAACAGCCAAATATTTTTCGTCCCATGACATGCGCAGGGCGCGGACCATCGCGCCGGTTGTGGTGGCTTTGATCGAACAGAATTGGACGTCCCTGCCATCCGGCCTTGGTGAGCGATCAAAAGACGCCTCTTTTTCAGAACAACTGCGTAAATCTTTGGCGCAGCAAGATGGCATCCTGCTGACACCTCGCCAGGCCGAAGTCGCAGTGCTGATCCTGCAGGGGCATTCGACCAACTCGGCTGCGTTGAATTTGAATCTGTCTCCTCAGACCGTGAAAGTCTTTCGCAAACAACTATATAGGCGCTGCAATATCTCGTCTCAGTCCGAACTGTTTTCGTTCTTGATGCCCCGCTTGAACGGTTCTTTACGCTGATACCGCACCCGATATCCTCAAGCTTAGGGAATGCCAAATCAACGCTGAGCGAAACAGTGCTTTCTGTCATCTCGCACCCTGTGAGACTTAGCCGATGAAACGCGAGCACCCGTTTGAATTTGCTGTTGATCTTGGCACATTGTCTTCATCAGACATGGCAGACGGGCGCTCAAACGCCAGGTAGAGGACTTGAAATAATGTCGACTGAACAGACAGATACGCTTATCGTTGGTGGCGGTCAGGCAGGCATCGCGATGAGCGAACACCTGTCGAAACATGCGGTGCCGCATATTGTTCTGGAAAAAAACCGTACAGCCGAGGCATGGCGCACCGGGCGTTGGGACTCGTTGGTTGCAAATGGACCTGCATGGCACGACCGGTTTCCAAATCTGACGTTCCAAGGCAATAACCCCGATGAGTTCGTGACCAAGGATCGGTTTGCCGAGTACCTGATCGACTATGCCGCGATGATCAAAGCCCCGATCCGCGAAGGTGTCGAAGTCTTGCAGGCAGATCGCCTGGCAGGCGAAGCAGGCTTTCGCGTCAAGACCAGCGAAGGCGAGATTATCGCAAAACGAATTGTTGCGGCGACCGGCGCCTTTCAGCACCCGGTTATCCCTCCGATCGTTCCAGAGACAGTCGGCGTCGAGCAAATTCACTCGTTCAACTACAAGAACCCTGACGCGCTGCCCGACGGGGCGGTCATGGTTGTTGGCGCCGGGTCGTCAGGCGCGCAGATCGCTGATGAGCTGAACCGCGCTGGCCGCAAGGTGTTCTTGTCTGTTGGTCCGCACGACCGTCCTCCGCGCCGCTATCGTGGGCGTGATTTCGTCTGGTGGCTGGGCGTCCTGGGGCTTTGGGACGTTGCTGCGCTTGAACCCGGCACCGAGCACGTGACCATTTCGGTCAGTGGCGCTTATGGTGGCCGGACCATGGATTTCCGCCGTCTGGCCGGTGAAGGTGTGATCCTGACAGGCCGCACAAACGCCTATTCGGATGGTGTTCTGAGTTTCTCGGACGATCTGCAAGCGAATGTTGCGGGTGGAGATGCAAACTATCTTGAAATGCTGGACTTGGCAGATGCCTATGTCGCACGCAACGGACTGGACCTGCCCGAAGAACCCCAAGCGCGCGAAACCTTCCCAGATCCGGAATGCCTGACCAATCCGCTGAGCGAGATTGACCTGGCCGCCGAAGGCGTAAGCGCGATCATCTGGGCAACGGGCTTCCGGCAGGATTTCGACTGGCTCAAGGTTGATGCTTTTGACGAAAAAGGCGCACCAATCCATCAGCGGGGTGTTTCGGTTGCTCCGGATGTCTATTTCCTTGGGTTGCCCTGGCAGTCGCGCCGCGGCTCGGCCTTTTTGTGGGGCGTCTGGCACGATGCCAAACATGTTGCCGATCAAATCGCGATCCAGCGCGCCTATCTGGACTATGACGGACAAGCCGCGATTGTCCCAGCGGCAGCGGAATGACAAAGGCAGAGTAGAAAATGGCACATACACGCATTCGCAAGTTCAACACCTCGGAGACCTATCCCGAGCAAAACCTCGACAACGATCTGTGTCAGGCGGTGGTCACACAGGGCGGGAAAACGGTCTATCTGCGGGGGCAATGCCCTCAAAACCTGGAGGACGCGGTCAATATCGACAGTCACGATCCGGTCGAGCAGACGCACAAGGTGATGCAGAATATCCGGCAATTGATCGAAGAAGCCGGTGGCTCGATGGAGCATCTGGTCAAAGTGGTGGTCTACATCACCGATGTCCGTCACCGCGAAGCCGTCTATCGCACAATGGGCGAATACATCAAAGGCGTGTACCCGGTTTCGACCGGTCTGGTGGTGCAGGCATTGGCGCGCCCCGAATGGCTGGTTGAAATCGACGGCACCGCTGTCATTCCCGACTAACCCAAGTCCCAGGCGCTTTTCAGGACAAAACAGGACAAAGCTGAAATGACATTTTCTCTGGTCGCGCGATGTGCGGAAACTGGAATGTTCGGAGTGGCGATTTCGTCGTCCTCTCCGGCGGTGGCTGCCCGCTGTTCTTATGCCCGGGCGGGCGTCGGCGCGGTGGCTTCTCAAAACGTGACAGACCCGTCACTCGGGCCTCTGACGCTGGATTTGATGGAACAGGGGATGACCGCGAACGAGGCCATTGCCGAGGTTGTCGCACGGGGCCGTTTCATCGACTACCGGCAGGTGCTGGCCGTGGATGTGGCCGGCGTGACATCAATCCACTCGGGCCCAAACTCGCTCGGGATCTGGACGCAGGCCGAAGGCACAGACGTGGCGTCTGGCGGCAACCTGTTGGCCAATGATGGCGTTCCACAGGCCATCGTCGATGGGTTCACCGGCGCAAAGGGGCACCTTGGGGATCGCCTGATCGCCGCGATGCGCGCGGGGCTCGCCGCAGGGGGTGAAGCCGGGCCAGTGCATTCCGCAGGCATGATGATCGTCGACAAGGTCAGCTGGCCGGTGGCAGATCTACGCTGCGATTGGACCGAGGACTGCCCGATCGAAAACATCTCAACCGCCTGGGAAATCTACAAACCGCAGCTGGAGGCCTATATCCAGCGCGCCCTCGACCCCCGCCAAGCGCCGTCCTACGGCGTTCCAGGCGACGAATAAGTCAGGAACAGACATGCTGGACTATACCCACGAGGATTGGAAATCACGCGCAGGCCAGATCGGTTTTCGCAGCAAAGCCTTTATTGATGGCAGGTTTGTTGATGCGGTCTCGGGCAAGACATTCGACAGCATAAATCCCGCGACCGGAGAGGTGTTGACACAGGTGGCGGAATGCGACGCGGCGGATATTGATCTGGCTGTTGCAGCCGGGCGCCGCGCCTTTGAGGACGGGCGCTGGTCGCGTATGGCGCCAGGGGACCGCAAGGCTGTTTTGCTCAAACTGGCAGAGCTAATCCGCGCCAATCTTGAAGAAATGGCGCTGCTCGACTCGCTGGATATGGGGAAACTGGTCACGGATGCGGCGACGATCGACGCGCCTGGCTCGGCCCATTTCTTCCAATGGTATGCCGAGGCCATCGACAAGGTCTATGACGAGGTCGCGCCGACCGGACCGGGTGATTTGGCGCTGATCAGCCGCGTGCCCTTGGGTGTTGTCGGGGCCGTCACGCCCTGGAATTTTCCGTTGGACATGGCGACATGGAAAGCTGCAGCCGCGCTTGCCGCTGGCAATTCAGTGGTTCTGAAACCGGCCGAGCAATCTCCGCTTTCGGCTCTGCGCCTGGCCGAGCTGGCATCCGAGGCGGGTGTGCCCGATGGGGTTTTCAATGTGGTTCCGGGCTTTGGCCACACTGCAGGTCAGGCCCTGGGTCTACATATGGACGTCGACTGTCTGGCCTTCACCGGCTCAACAGTGATTGGCAAGAAGTTCATGGAGTATTCCGGCCAATCGAACCTGAAACAGGTCTGGCCGGAAACCGGCGGGAAATCCCCCAACCTGATCTTTGCCGATTGCGAAGATCTCGATGCGGCCGCCGACATGGCCGCCTTTGGCATATTCTTCAATCAGGGCGAGGTCTGTTCGGCGAATTCGCGGCTGTATGTCGACCGCAGGATCAAGGACGCATTTGTCGAAAAGATGATTGCCCGTGCAGAGGCAATGCAGCCCGGAGATCCGCTGGACCCGCGATCGAAAATGGGGGCCATTGTCGACGAAAAGCAAACCCAAGGCATCATGGGTTTCGTTGAAGCAGGTCGTAAGACAGCAAATCTGGTTGCTGGAGGAGAGCGCGTTACCGTTGAGGGCAAGGGCTGTTTCGTGCAGCCCACCATATTTGACGACGTTGCCCACGACGACCCCCTCGCCCGCGACGAAATTTTCGGGCCGGTCCTGTCCATTGTTCCATTCGAGAGCGAGGACCAGGCGGTTGCTATGGCCAATGACTCAATCTACGGGCTGGCAGCCTCGGTCTGGACCGACAACCTGTCACGGGCCTGCCGTGTGGCCGACCGGCTTCAGGTGGGGACCGTATCGGTCAACACGGTCGATGCCCTGTCCGCGCAGACCCCATTCGGAGGCATGAAACAATCCGGATTTGGCCGCGACTTGTCTTTGCATTCGCTTGAGAAATACACTGCCCTGAAAACCACATGGATCAAGTACCGGGCCTGATCTGCCAACTCCCGCTCAAAGGAGCGATATGCTTAGGTTCACGCTGAGACAACTGGAATATTTTGTTGCCGTCGGAGAAGCCGGGTCAATAGCCCAGGCGTCAGAGATGGTCAACGTGTCGTCGCCGTCCATCTCGACGGCGATTACGCAGCTTGAGCGTGAGTTTGGCCTGCCTCTTTTTGTGCGCCAACATGCGCAGGGCCTGTCGCTGACAACAGCCGGAAAACAGATGTTTGAACAGGCCAAGAATGTGCTGAACGAATCCGCCGGTCTGGTGGATCTCGCGGGCGATATTTCAGGGACGGTTCGGGGGCCTTTATCGGTTGGCTGTCTGGTGACGTTTGCCCAGATGGTGCTGCCTGCAGTCCGCCGCAGTTTTGTGACCACCTATCCCGACGTCCGTGTCCGGCAATATGAATTGAACCAGCTTGAGATTTTCAGCGGTCTGCGCCGGGCCGAGATTGACCTGGCACTGACCTATGATCTGGATGTGCCGGCAGACCTGAATTTCGTCCCCCTTCTGGATCTGCCGCCCTTCGTTTTGGTCAATGAAGATCATTCCTTGGCCGGTCGAGACTCGGTCACGGTTCAGGATCTTGTGCCGCATCCCATGGTGCTGCTCGACCTTCCGCTTAGCTCGGACTATTTCCTGTCTTTCTTCACGCAGATTGGGGCCAAACCGATCATCGCAGAGCGCACCCGCGATATGGCCGTCATGCGCAGTATGGTGGGCAATGGTTTTGGCTATTCGATAGCCAATGTGCGGCCCCTGAGGGGTGTCGCACCTGATGGTAAAAAGCTCCAGTTCCTGCCGTTCGAAGGCGACGTGCGCCCCATGCGGATGGGGCTGCTGATGGCCAAGGATGTCGAAAGCGCAAACGTGGTCCGGGCTTTCGTAGCGCATTGCAAGAGCTTGCAAGAAGGCGGTGTTCTTCCAGAGTTGGCCGGCGGTTCCGGTCTGTAGAATGAGTGATACATGTCCCTGACAATAGACGTTCTTGCGCGGCTGGTCGCCTTTGACACGGTCAGCGCCCGATCCAATCTGTGCATCATCGACTTTATCGAGGACTTCCTGGCAGATCGTGGGTTCCGGCTGCAGCGCATCCCGGATCAAACCGGGGAGAAATCCGGTTTATATGCCGAGATTGGACCCGCTGGTGACGGTATCCTGCTGTCGGCGCACACCGATGTCGTTCCGGTCGAGGGCCAGGTCTGGACACGCGATCCATTCTCTCTGACACGCGACGGTGATCGCCTGTATGGGCGGGGGACAACCGATATGAAAGGCTATGTCGCGGCGATGCTATACGCGGCGGACCTGGCCTCGAAAGTGCAGCTGTCCCAACCGCTCAAGCTTGTCTTTTCCTATGATGAAGAGATTGGCTGTGTCGGCATTCAGAACATGATCGGCCAGCTTGCCCCCTTGCTGGGGAAGCCACGGGCGTGCTTTGTCGGCGAACCGACCGAGATGCAGGTCGCGGTAGGGCACAAGGGCAAAGCTGCCTTGCGCGCGATCTGTCATGGACAGACCGGCCATTCAGCACTGGCGCCCAAGTTCGTCAACGCTCTGCATTTGGCGACGGACATGGTTTCCGATCTCAGGGGGCTACAAGCCTGGTTGCAAAACCACGGCGCCCAAGATGCAGACTATGACATCCCCTACAGCACCGTGCATGTGGGCAAGCTTACAAGCGGGACCGCGTTGAACATCGTACCGGACCGCGCGGAACTGACCTTTGAGTATCGTCATCTGGCAGCAGATTCCTCTGAGAACATTCTGGCCAAGATCCATTCCGCTGCCGAACATATCTGTCATCGCTATCGTTCGGCCTGGCCCGGCGTACAGATCGAGATCGACCGCTATAATGCCTATCCGGGCCTCGATGTTGCCCCCACATCGCAGGTCGTCGACACGGCTCTGACCCTGGCCAATGCCAACGGGGTTACCAAAGTTCCCTTTGGGACAGAGGCCGGTTTTTTTGCGGCGCTCGGCATCCCCACCGTTGTCTGCGGTCCGGGATCGATGGAACGGCAAGGTCACAAGCCTGACGAGTGCATCGAGCTTTCTCAGCTGCACAGCTGCGAGCAAATGATGCAGCGGATCATAGATGACCTTGCATGAGGAGTGGCAACTAGCCCCTCGTGTCCAAACCGCCTGACCTGTCCAGCCCGCGCAAGGCGTCCGCAGAAGATGGACCTGTGGCCCCGTTACGCTTGGCATTTCTCAACGAGTATAGATTTCCCGATGCCGATCTCCGCCTCCAGAGGCTCCGGCCTGCCGTTGTCAGCCTGCATAATGAATCAGCAAAGCCGCTTATCACGCCCAGTTGATAGGCGGACCCGCGCAGACCACAGAAGCAATCCCCTTGTAACGCGTTGTTATCACTAAATTTAGGCAGGCCCTAATCCGGGGGTCGGTTCTTGTGAATAGGTAAAACAGGGCGCGCGCTGGCATTAGGCGAAAAGGACAAAATGCAAAGGAAATGCGCGCGTGGAAGAATTCGATTACGTTATTGTTGGCGCAGGTTCGGCGGGGTGTGTGCTCGCCAACCGGCTGTCATCGAAGCCTGATATTCGGATCTGTATCGTGGAAGCGGGCGGCAAGGACAGCTCTTTGCGTGTCCGGATTCCTGCGGGAATTCTGTCTTTGTACAACGACCCAAAATACGACTACGGCTATTACAGCGTTCCCCAGCCCGAACTGAACAACCGCCGCATCCCGCTGAACCGTGGCAAAGCACTGGGGGGCTCGTCTGCGATTAACTCCATGCTCTACATTCGCGGGGCCGCGTCGGACTATGACGCTTGGGCCGATCTTGGCTGCGCAAGCTGGGGCTGGAATGATGTCCTGCCTATCTTCAAGGATCTTGAGAACAACCACATTGGACAGGATGCCGCTTATCACGGCACGGCCGGTGAATTGCACGTCAACCTGCACCGCGATCCGAACCCTGTCGCCAGGATGTTCATCAACGCGGGCCAAGCTGTCGGCCTGACCGAAAACAGGGACATGAACGGGCCACGCCAGGAAGGTCTGGGGATCTACAACGTGACCCAGAATGATGGCATGCGCTGGTCATCCTACCGGGCGTTTCTGCACCCGGTGCGCCACCGCGAAAACCTGACCATCCTGACCGGGACAGCCACCAACCGCGTGCTGATCGAGGGTGGTAAGGCCGTAGGCGTCGAAGTCTCCGATAAAAACGGCACGCGCATTCTAAAGGCCAAACGCGAGGTTATCTTGTCCGCCGGTGCGTTTAATTCGCCCGAACTGTTGCTGAAATCCGGGGTCGGGCCCGCGAAAATGCTGCAAGGCGCGGGTGTGCCCGTGGTCTGTGACCTGCCCGGTGTGGGGCAAAACCTGCAAGACCACATCGATGGGATGATCACGGTCCGGTCCCGCTCGACCAAGACCTTGGGCCTCTCTTTCCGCAATTTGCCATCGATCCTTGCCGCGCCGTTCAAATGGGTTGCCAGCCGCAAGGGGATGTTCACCACCAACTATGTTGAATCCGGTGGATTTGCCCGCACAGAATTAGCCGGCAAAGAACCTGACATCCAGTTCCACTTTGTGCCGGGATATCGCAGTCACCGCGGCCGGATCATTGAATACGGCCATGGTTATGCCGTCCACACCTGCGTGCTGCGCCCCAAGTCCATTGGAGAAGTTAGACTCTCGTCCTCCGGCGAACTGGAAATCGACCCCAGATTTTTTTCGGACCCGCAGGACGCAAAGGTTCTGGTCGAGGGTATCAAAACCGCGCGGAAAATTCTGGGCGACCAGACTTTTGACACCATCCGAGGCAGGGAAATGCTGCCCGGTGACCACATCCAGAGCGATGAAGACATCCTCGCCTATCTGCAAGACGCCGCGCTGACCGTCTTTCATCCTGTGGGCACCTGCAAAATGGGCACAGATGACAAGGCTGTCACCGATCCAGCATCGCTGAAAGTGTACGGGGTCGACGGGCTTCGGGTCGCGGATGCGTCGATCATGCCGACACTGATCGGCGGGAACACCAACGCGCCGTCGATGATGATCGGCGAGAAATGCGCCCGCATGATCCTGGCCGAAGCCGCCTGCCCCTAGCTTGAGACATGACACAGATCCTCCGCCGCGTCGGAGCTACAAAGGATTACATCCATGACCCTGACATCAGCCATCGAGGTGGTGAACGTATCAAAGAATTTCGGCAGCTACACCGCTTTGGACCACGTCGATTTCAAGATCCATCAGAACGAATTCTTCACGCTGTTGGGTCCCTCGGGATGCGGCAAGACAACGCTGCTCAGGATGATTGCGGGATTTGAAAGCCCCTCTTCCGGTTCCTTGTTGCTGAACGGGCAAGAGATCGATCAGATCCCAACCCACAAGCGGCCCGTGAACACGGTTTTTCAGAACTACGCCCTGTTCCCGCATATGACGCTGAGCCAGAACATTGCCTTCGGACTGCAAAACCTTGGCTGGGACAAGTCACGCATCCAGGCGCGTGTGGGACAGATGCTTGAAATGGTCCACATGGAACAATTCGCAAGCCGCAAGCCTGACCAGCTGTCCGGGGGGCAACGCCAGAGGATCGCCTTGGCCCGAGCCCTTGCAGCGGAACCCGAGGTGCTGCTGCTGGACGAGCCGCTTTCCGCACTGGACCTGAAGCTGCGCCAGGCGATGCGAGATGAGTTGCGCACGCTGCAACGCGAAACCGGCATCACCTTTGTCTTTGTCACTCACGACCAGGAAGAGGCGCTGGATATGTCTGACCGTATCGCGGTCATGGGCAAAGGCCGCGTGCAGCAAATCGGATCTCCGCAAGACATCTACGAAGACCCCAAGAACCGGTTCGTCGCAGACTTCATCGGGGACACGAATTTCCTTGAAGGTGAAATCATAAACCTCGAGCGCGACAGGGCGACTATTCGCACCTCACTTGGTGCTGACATTACGACCACGTATCAAAGCGTTGACGGCAAGGGGCCTGCGACCATGTCGATCCGGCCCGAGAAAATCGGTGTGGGCGATCAGGCCGAAGGCCAGGTCTTTACCGGCCGCGTGGTCTCGCGGAACTACATGGGCGGGTTCACGCATTACACCATCAAAGTCGGTGACGTCGAGCTGCGCCTGTCGCGCAGGAATGCCCAATCGCAGCAGCACGCGCTGGAGATTGGCAGTGAGACCCAGATTGGCTTCAAAGACGCAAACGCAAGGATTTTGGGCCGATGAGCAAGTCCTTCCGCTTCTGGGGTCTGGTCCCTGCCTGGGTGTTGATGCTGCTGATGCTCATACTACCCATTTTCGTTGTCGCTGGAGTCAGTGTGGCCGAGCGCGGTTCCTATGGTGGTTTCAACTGGGATTTTGACCTGTCATCCTATCGTCAGATTCTGTTCACCGTGGGGTGGACGGACGAATTGGAATTCGATCCCAAATACCTGCTGATCATTGGGCGGACCCTGCTGTTCGCCGGCATCACAACGATCATCTGTACGCTTCTGGCCTTGCCGGTTGCCTATTTCATTGCGTTGCAGAACTCGGGCCTTAAGATCGCTCTGCTCTATCTAGTCACCCTGCCCTTCTGGGTCTCGATGATCGTGCGGGTCTATGCTTGGCTGATCATCCTGGGAAATGACGGGATACTGGAAAAAGTGTTCCAGCTTTTTGGCGGGCCAGATATCCAGGGCTTTCTGTTCACTCCGGGCGCGATGATCACGGGCATGGTCTACAGCTATGTCCCGCTGATGATCCTGCCGGTCTATGCCAGCGTGGAAAAGATCGATCCTTCGCTGATCGAAGCCAGCCATGATCTTTATGGCAGCCGCTGGGTTGCTTTGCGCCGAGTGATCCTGCCGCTGGCAGCGCCGGGCCTTGTCGCCGGTGGCATCCTGGTCTTTGTACCCTGCCTTGGCACGGTGCTGGAACCGATGCTGCTGGGTGGTGGCAAGCAACTCATGATGGGCACGCTGATCCAGACCCAATTCGGCGGTGCACGCAACTGGCCCTTCGGCGCGGCTGTCGCAATGGTCCTGCTGACGCTGGTCATCCTGTTCCTGCTGCTGAACGCACGTCGGGCAGCGCTGCGCTCGGAGGTCGTCCAATGAGCCGCCATGCCAACGTTCGCCACTATCCCGGGCTGCGCCTCCTCTCGATCCTCTTTTTCTTTTGGCTCTACCTGCCGATCGGGGTCGTGGTATTTCTGTCCTTCAACGAAAACCGTCTGGTCTCTGTTTGGAGCGGGTTTTCCACCAAATGGTACGCGGCGGCGCTCGAAAACACCTCTTTGATGAGCGCCTTGAAGGTCTCGTTGATCGTTGCGGTAATCGCGACGGTCTGCGCCACGCTGATCGCCCTGCTTGCTGCGATCGTGCTGACCCGCGCCACGGACATGAAGTTCCGGCGAGTGTCAGAGACAGTTATCAACCTACCGCTGCTCTTGCCCGAAATCGTGCTGGCTGTGGCCGTGCTGATCGTGTTCTCGCAAATCGGGATCACCAATGGTCTGCTGAAATTGGCGCTGGCTCATACCGCGTTTTGCACGCCGTTCGCCTTCCTTCCGATCCGGGCCCGACTGCAAGGCATGTCGATGGATTTCGAGGAGGCCGCGCGCGATCTGTACTCAACCCCGTTCGTCGCCTTCTATCGGGTCACCTTGCCAATGATTATGCCGGGCATCTTTGCCGGTGCGATGACCGCTTTCGTGATCTCTATGGACGATTTCATCACATCGAACCTGCTGAACTCGGGCGGGGCAACGACCTTGCCCGTTTATATCTTCAGCCTGATCCGCCAGGGCACAACGCCCGAACTGAATGCCGTTTCAACTTTGTTGATCGCCGCATCTCTTCTGCTCGCAACCCTTGTCCTTGTCTTGAACGCCAGGGCCCTGCGACGTGGATGAGCCCCACATCCGTACACCAACACCAACACCAACAGTTACCAAGGAGGTATCTATAATGAAAAAACTACTAATGACTGCTGCCATGATCTTGCCGTTGGCAGGCACTGCGTCTGCCGAAGGATCGCTTAACATCTACGTCTGGGCCGACTCGATCGCTCCTGACCTGATCGAAAAGTTCACGTCAGAGACCGGCATCGAGGTCAACGTTGACAGCTTCTCGTCGAACGAAGACGCGCTGACCAAGCTGCAATCGGGTGCATCGGGTTACGATCTGGTCACCCCTTCGCAGCACTTCGTGAAGATCATGATCGACGAAGGTCTGCTGGAAGACATCGACGCCCACGCGCTGAACGCCTACAACCAGCTGGACGAACGCTGGCAAGGCCAATGGTGGGATCCCAGCAATGACTATTCGATCCCGTTGGCATATGGCACGGCCGGTTTCGCTGTGAACCGCGACAAATACGACGGCCCGGTCGACAGCTGGTCGGTTCTGTTCGAGCCGACCGATCTGGCGGGCTCCATCGCGCTTCTGTCCTACCCCGACGAGGTCGTTTCGGCCGCTCAGCTGTATCTGGGGGTTGAATATTGCACCGAAAGCAAGGCCGACATGAAAAAGGTCTATGACCTTCTGGCCGCCCAAAAACCCGCCGTCGTGGCCTATACTTCGGACAACATCGAAAACCGGATCGGCTCGGGTGATGTTGGCGCGCATTTCTGGTGGGACGGTAACGCCCTGCGTCTGCGCAACTCGGGTGCGAATATCGAATTCGCCATGCCCAAGGAAGGGCTGGTTGGCTGGCTGGACAGCTTTGTCGTTCCTGCAGGGGCCGCAAATGTCGACAACGCCAAGGCATTCATCGAGTTCATGTCCACCGTCGAAAACGCAACCGTGCAGTACAATTACTACGCCCACTCGGCCCCGGTTGAAATTGACGAAAGCAAAGCGGTTTACACTCAGGAAAACGCCCCCGAGCTGTTCCCAGATGTGCCGGTCATCTTTGCGCAGGCTTGCAGCGCCGAGGCACAGGACCTCGTCACCAAAGTCTGGACCGATCTGCTTCAGTAACGCAAACACTCCTCCCGCCGAAAGGCGGGGGGATCACCCCCAGCGTAAATTGAGTGCCTGCTGGCTCAATCTGAAAAACCCGCCCGGTTCGTCATTAGAAAATAAAATGTGAAACCGCGAAGATCGCGAATAGTGCTTAACAAGTACGAGATGCCCGTCTCAAATAGGGGCTCGCCGATAACCATCACACCTCGTGCGATGTCTGCTTTCGGGGGAACTATACAAAACATCGCGTTTGCATTGACGGTCCGCTCCCCCCAAGTCACCCAAGAAGTCCCGGCGACAGTGCGTTGAGCAATCCTAGCGAGCCCTCAAAGGCACACATAAACCCGGGTGACCGCGACAAGAAGCGCGCATAAAACACTCAAGGGTGGGCAAAACGGTGGACAGAAACCCGCCCGCCATACCTAAGCAATTGGTTTTTAACCTATATTTAAAAAATGGTGCGGGTGGAGGGACTTGAACCCCCACGCCTTGCGGCGCCAGAACCTAAATCTGGTGCGTCTACCAATTTCGCCACACCCGCACTGGACAGCCCTTGGGCTGGTCCGGCGATGATTAGCAAAGAGTTTTTCCGAAGGCGAGAGCAAAAATCATCTTTACGCCTTCGGATTTTCAATCGATCTGAAGACCGCAGGCAGCATCTCGGGCAGATCCTCGGCAATCAGACCGGGCCCAAAGGCACGCGCGCACTCAACGTGCAGCCAGGCCCCGGTCTCGGCCGCCATCAGAGGGCTGAACCCCCGCGCCAACAGCCCCGTGATGAACCCGGCCAGCACGTCCCCCGACCCGGCGGTTGCCAGCCAGGGCGCGGCTCGCTCGTAAACCGCTGCATTGATGCTGCATTGCCCGTCTGGCGCGGCGATCACCGTGTCCGGCCCCTTGTACAGCACCACGCATCCCGCCCGCGCGGCGGCCTCGCGCGTGGCGTCCACCTTGGAGTACGCAGGACCCGCGGTGGGCACGGCCTTCAGCTTGGCGGCAATATCCGGGAACAGACGCGCAAATTCGCCGCCATGGGGTGTCAGAACAGTCTGCGTGCCGCGCGTTAGATCAAACAACGCCTCGGGGTCATCGGCAAAGGCGGTCAAAGCATCCGCATCCAATACGGTGGCGCGGCCCGCCGCCAAAGCCACCGGCACCAGATCACGCGCCCGCGAGACCCCCATGCCCGGCCCCAGGCACAGCGCATTCAGACGGGTATCCTTTAGCACCGAGGCCAACTCCTCCTCGGTTCCGGCCCTTTGCAGCATGATCGCCGTCACCTGCGAGGCAACCTCTTGCTGCGCCGCCCCCGGCACACCCAAAGTCACCAAGCCCGCCCCGATCCGCAAAGCCCCCCGCGCCGCCAACCGCGCCGCCCCGGTCTTGCCCGCCCCGCCAGAAAGGATCAGAGCATGGCCGTGAGAATACTTATGCACATCAGGATTTTTTCTCAGCCAACTCGGATGTATTTGCCCAACAGTTTTGCAAATCTGGCGCTGCTTGGAACGCCAAGCTGCCTCCCCTTCGATCTTGGCCACATTCCGCGTTTTCATTGTCTCTACTGCACGGGCAGCCAATTCCTTTGTCTCAACCAAACCAATTGATTTCACGACAAGCTTCCCGCACGCGTCCGCCCCCTCGTCGAGCACATGCCCCAACTTGGGGCGATGGAAAGTTACTGTCAGATGCGCTGCACCCGCAAAACGGTAATGTTCGTCACCATGCGGAAAGTCCCGCCCGCTGTCCGAACAAATTCCGCTTGGTACATCGACCGCGACAATTGCGGGACGCCCCAGCTCATGCCCGGGTTCAACTGCAAAACAGTCGATCATATCCTCCATGTTCCAAAATAGCTTTCCAAGTGGTTGCAGCCCACGCTTCAGCCCAGTTCCGAACAGCGCATCGACCAACAGGTCACATTGCCAGATTCGGCGTTTATCATAATCCGCAAAAGTGCCAACGCGTCCGTCCCACCGCTCATAATTCACCCGCGCATCCGGTGGCAGTTTCTCGGCGTCCCCATACAAAAACACCTCGACCTCCCAGCCCCATTCCTTCAATAAACGCGCGATGACGAACCCGTCGCCGCCATTGTTGCCGGGACCGCAGAGCACCACGGCGCGGTGGGGCGCCTGAGCCAATTCGGGCCATTCCTCGAACACGGCCTCGACCACACCACGACCGGCCCGCTCCATCAATTCAAGGCCTGTGACCTGCCCCGACTCGATGGCGGCCTGCTCGATGCTGCGCATTTGTGCAGCTGTCAAAATTTCGGTCATAAATATGGACCTTTTGTTTTCAAAGTGACTATTTTTTCATCAACTTGACTATTTTTTAGCCTTCACCAGGGCTTTCGAAACCCCCAATTACGCACTGAGATGATAGCCAATTGTGGTCCCTTAGGGAAAGTGTTCTGTCGCTTGGGACACGTGCTGGCGAGGAGACCAAAGTCGATGAAAAAAATCGAAGCCATCATCAAGCCTTTCAAGCTGGATGAAGTAAAAGAAGCGCTGCAAGAGGCCGGAATCCAAGGCCTGAGCGTGATCGAAGTCAAAGGGTTCGGCCGTCAAAAAGGCCATACGGAACTGTATCGCGGCGCTGAATATGTCGTGGACTTTCTGCCCAAAGTGAAAATCGAGGTCATCCTGGACGATGATCTGGTCGATGGCGCCATCGAGGCGATTATCGACGCTGCGAAAACCGACAAGATTGGCGATGGTAAGATCTTCGTCAGCCCTGTCGAACAAGCGATCCGCATCCGCACCGGCGAGTCCGGCTCGGACGCTCTGTAATACACCCCAAAGATAACGAAAGGGATTAAGGGAATGAGCATTGACGCAGTCCTGCAACTCATGAAAGACGAGCAGGTCGAGTACCTGGACGTTCGCTTCACCGATCCGCGCGGCAAGCTGCAGCACGTGACCGTGATCTGCGACGAAGTTGACGCCGACTTCCTGGAAGGCGGCTTCATGTTTGACGGCTCCTCCATTGCTGGTTGGAAGTCGATTGAATCGTCGGACATGAAACTGGTCTTCGACACCGAGTCTGTCTACATCGACCCCTTCTATGCCGAGAAAACGCTCTGCATTCACTGCTCGGTCGTCGAACCCGACACCGGCGAAGCATACGAGCGCGACCCCCGCGGTACCGCCGAAAAAGCCGAAGCCTACCTGAAGTCCTCGGGCATTGGTGACTCGGCCTTCATGGGCCCCGAAGCTGAATTCTTCCTGTTCGACAACGTCAAGTACTCGAACTCGATCAACAAAGTGTCCTACGAAGTCGACGCTCTGGACGCATCCTGGAACACCGACACCGACTACGAGATGGGCAACACTGGCCACCGTCCCGGCGTCAAAGGCGGCTATTTCCCCGTGAACCCGATCGACGACTCGCATGATCTGCGTTCGGAAATGCTGTCGACCATGAAGCGCATCGGCATGAAAGTTGACAAGCACCACCACGAAGTGGCGTCCTGTCAGCACGAGCTGGGCCTGGTCTTCGGCACCGTCACCAAACAGGCTGACGAGATCCAGAAGTACAAGTACATCGTCCACAACGTTGCCCAAGCCTACGGCAAGTCGGCAACCTTCATGCCCAAGCCCATCGCAGGCGACAACGGCACCGGCATGCACGTGAACATGTCGATCTGGAAAGACGGTAAGCCCCTGTTCGCAGGCGACAAATACGCTGACCTGTCGCAGGAAGCCCTGTATTTCATCGGTGGTATCCTGAAGCACGCCAAAGCGCTGAACGCCTTCACCAACCCGTCGACCAACTCTTACAAGCGTCTGATCCCGGGCTTCGAAGCCCCCGTTCTGCGCGCCTACTCGGCGTCGAACCGTTCGGGTTGTGTACGTATTCCCTTCGCGGAATCGCCCAAAGCCAAGCGCGTCGAAGCACGTTTCCCCGATCCCTCGGCGAACCCCTACCTGTGCTTCGCTGCTCTGCTGATGGCCGGTATCGACGGCATCCAGAACAAGATCGATCCGGGCGAAGCCATGGACAAGAACCTGTACGACCTGCCCGCAGAAGAGCTGGCCGGCATCCCGACCGTCTGTGGCAGCTTGCGCGAAGCCATGGAAGAGCTGGAAGCCGACATGGACTTCCTGCTGGCCGGTGACGTGTTCACCAAAGACCAGATCGAAGGCTACATCGATCTGAAGATGGAAGAAATCGAAGCTTACGAGCACACCCCGCACCCCATGGAATTCCAGCTGTACTACAGCTGCTAATTCCGGTTCGGAAAGCTTTGGGAAGGGCGCCGCTGGTCGGCGCCCTTTTCTGTTGTGCGGCTGACTTCAATGCTTTGTTAACCATCACGACAGGTCAGCCTTGCGACCCACGAATCAACGGGTAATTTAAAGGCTGATCCGGCGACCATCCGGCCTGCACCGCTCGTTTGCCCGGATTTCAGCCACAAGACTTAAGAAAGTTTTGTGAATTGTTCTGAGACGCAGAACAATCCCACGCCTTTGGGGCAATTACCCGCAAACCAGCAAATTCCGGCCATATTCTTTCCCTTTTCTTCGGTCACCTTTGGGTTGAGCAACGAGTACAGACCGGAGATCTGTTATGAACATGGATGAAAACCGCTTTACCTCAGGGCTTGTCTTCATGGCCTCGCGGAGCTGCGACACGCTGGAACTCAGCGCCAGCATGCAGCGGGTGCTGGAAGCCAACGGCCATCGCATCTGCAGTGTGCAGGTCCTGTCGGACAGCCATGTTCAGGTAACCTCGGACGTGCTGACGCTGGAGCTTTCGGTTCCCGAAACCGCACCGCGCACCCAGGATGTAATGCCCACGGCCGAGACCCACTCGAGCCAGGAGGTGCTGGACAGTGCCGCGCTGATCATCGAGCTGTCGCTGAGCCAACAGGATGATACAGTCGCCGTACCGGCTCGCCGCAATACCCAGGCCACTCTGGCCAGCCTGACGTGCCAGATGGCGATCTGGCTGGAGCCCGACTACGTGCACTGGCTGAACGAAGGGTCCCTGCTGGACACCAAGGATTTCGTCAAGGCCGTGGCCCGCGTGATGCCCCGCCGTGTCAAACGCAAGAAACCCGGCCGGATGCAGCGCTCAACCCGCCCGGTGCTGGTTCAGGCGCAACCGCTGGCAGAGGCGCAGGCGCAGCCCGTCGCTGCGGTGCAAGGCGCTGCTGTTGTTGCGGACACGCCCGTCCGCCCGACGCTGCCCACCCGTGATCCCAACCGCCCGCAGACCGCCCGTGCGGCAACGCGTTTTCCGGATGTCGATTCTACTTCGCGCGCGCTGGAAACCGAATATGACCGCCGCAATCGCCTGGCCAATGACCAGTCCGACCTGCACGAGCTGTCTGACCTGCGCATTTCTTTCGACGCCGAGGATGACGCCGCCCTCGAGGCTTCTGGCATTGCCTCGCCCCGCAACAGCGTGGCGCGCATGGCAACATGGTTCCTGGCTATCACCGTCGGCGTCTTCTCCTTGCCGCTGGCGGCCTTCCTGATGGTCTATAACCTGTTCCGCGGCGAAGATTTCCGCCTGGCCGCCCATGCCCTGTCGCTGACCGGCTTGTTCACCGCGCTCAGCGCGCGTGGCGCGACCGCCGACGTGATGCAGTTCATCACCCAGATCGCGGGCTGACCCACGATCCAATGCGTCCCTTATCCCTTGTACTGGGATACTGGCCATCGCTTCGGCGGTGGCCTTTTTTTGTGGTGCACACCCAATCTCAACTTCGCGTTATTTGCTGACACATCGTCTGGCGGTGTGAGGTCCGCCACCCTAGTCTGACAGTCCTGACCGCAGCCACTTACCGGAGACACCAATTGCCATCCGAACGCCTTACCTTTGACGGCCATGACGGGGACATACTGGCCGCGCGACTGGATTTGCCCGAGGGGCCGCACCAGGCCACCGCGATCCTGGCCCATTGCTTTACCTGCACCAAGGATATCGCTGCTGCGCGCCGGATCAGTCAGCGTTTGGCCGGACTGGGAATCGCGGTTTTGCGTTTTGATTTCACAGGCTTAGGCCATTCGGGAGGCGAATTTGCCAATACCACGTTCAGCTCGAACGTGGCCGATATCGTTGCCGCCGCCCAGCATCTGACGGGACGCGGCATGCCCCCCAGCCTGCTGATCGGTCACTCGCTTGGCGGGGCTGCCGTGTTGCGCGCGGCGGGTCAGATTGACGGGATCAAGGCCGTGGCCACCCTGAACGCACCAGCGGATCCGGCCCATGTTCTGCATGCCTTTCATGGTGATCTGGACCGGATCGAGGCCGAGGGTCAGGCTCAAGTTCAACTGGGGCACGGAGAATTCCCAATCACGCGAGAGTTCATTCACGATGTTTCAGCCAGCAAGCTGCACAAGGCGATCACCGAGCTGAATGCCGCGCTGCTGGTGCTGCATGCGCCGCTGGATCAGGTCGTTGGGATCGAAAACGCGACAGACATTTTCGTGGCCGCCAAACACCCCAAAAGCTTTGTTACGCTGGATGATGCGGATCACCTGATCTCGGATGGCGCGGATGCCGATTACGCGGCCGAGGTGATCTCGACCTGGGCCAGCCGCTATCTGGACCTGCGCCACCCTGCCCCGCCCCCCGGCGCGCCCGAGGGTGTGGTCCGCGTCTCCGAGGCTGATCCGGCCGGGTTCTTGCAGGACATCCAGTCCGGCCCGCATCACCATTCAGTCGCGGACGAGCCTCTGGCCTATGGCGGCACGAATCGGGGCATGACGCCTTATGGGTTTCTGTCCGCCGGTCTGGGCGCTTGCACCACCATGACCATCCGCATGTATGCCCGCCGCAAGGGCTGGCCGCTGACCCATGTGCGCGCCGATATCACTCAGAACAAAGTGCACGCCCAGGATGCCGGTGGCAGTGACAAGATCGATCAGTTCACCCGCGTCATCCATCTTGATGGGCCGCTGACCCCGGACCAGCGCCAGCGCCTGTTGGAAATTGCAGATAAATGCCCGGTGCATCATACCCTGACCCGCTCCAGCATGGTGAAAACGGTACTGGCCGAGTGATCCCTGAGGGGACATGTGACCTCGCGACCCTTGCCGCGCGGGGCCACCGGGGGTAAAGACACGGCGAAACCGAAATTCCCCGAGGAACCGCCGATGATCCCCCGTTATGCCCGCCCGCAGATGACCGCCATCTGGGAACCCGCCACCAAGTTCAAAATCTGGTACGAGATCGAGGCTCATGCCTGTGACGCCATGGCCGATCTGGGCGTGATCCCGCGTGAAAACGCTGACGCTGTGTGGAAAGCCAAGGACGTGGAATTCGACGTGGCCCGTATCGACGAGATCGAGGCCGTCACCAAGCATGACGTCATCGCCTTCCTGACCCACCTGGCCGAACATGTAGGCAGCGAAGAGGCACGTTTCGTGCACCAGGGCATGACCTCGTCGGATGTGCTGGACACCTGCCTGAACGTGCAGCTGGTCCGCGCCGCAGACATCCTGCTGGAAGACATGGACAAACTGCTGGCCGCGCTGAAAAAGCGCGCGCTGGAGCATAAAGACACCGTGCGCGTCGGCCGCAGCCACGGCATCCACGCCGAGCCCACCACCATGGGTCTGACCTTCGCCCGGTTCTATGCTGAAATGGACCGCAACAAGGCCCGACTGCAACAGGCCCGCGAAGAGGTTGCCACCGGTGCGATTTCCGGTGCGGTTGGCACCTTCGCCAACATCGACCCCCGCGTCGAAGAGCATGTCTGCGCCAAGCTGGGCCTGTCGCCCGAACCTATCAGCACGCAGGTGATCCCGCGTGACCGCCACGCCATGTTCTTTGCCGTTCTGGGCGTGATCGCCTCGTCGATCGAGAACGTCGCCATCGAGATCCGTCACATGCAGCGGACCGAGGTTCTGGAAGGCGCGGAATTCTTCTCGATGGGCCAGAAAGGCTCGTCCGCGATGCCGCACAAGAAAAACCCCGTGCTGACCGAAAACCTGACTGGTCTGGCCCGTCTGGTGCGCATGACCGTGATCCCCGCGATGGAAAACGTCGCCCTGTGGCACGAGCGGGACATCTCGCACTCGTCCGTCGAACGCGGCATCGGCCCCGACGCCACCGTAACGCTGGATTTTGCCCTGAACCGCCTGGCTGGTGTTGTCGACAAGATGCTGATCTTCCCCGAGAACATGCTGGACAACATGAACAAATTCCCCGGTCTGGTGATGTCGCAGCGCGTGCTGCTGGCGCTGACCCAAGCCGGTGTGTCGCGCGAAGATGCCTACTCGATGGTGCAGCGTAACGCCTTGAAAGTCTGGGAAGAACGCCTGGATTTCCGCGAGCTGCTGCTGGCCGACGAAGAGGTTGTCAAAGCCCTGGGCGTCGATGGCATCAACGAAAAATTCGACATGGGTTATCACACCAAACATGTCGACACGATTTTCAAACGGGTCTTCGGCGACAGCTGATTTCGCCAGAATCGCCCAAATATGCTATGCTCCCTGCCATGTCACATCATGGCAGGGAGTTTTTCATGATCAGAACCATTCTTGCAGCCCTTGTTCTGGCCAGCGCCCCGGCTCTGGCTATTGCCGAATGTAGTCGCGGCCATCAGCAGGCCATGTCCTGTGCCGACGGCATGATTTGGGACAAGGATTCGAAAAGCTGCACAAGCGCGACCGGCTAATTCAAACGGGCTAAGCCTTTGTTCACCCTTGCCTGATTATCTGTCTCTGCTGACAGAAACGAGGGATGGATGAGCAACTCGACCCAACTAGCCCGCATCACACCCGTCCGGAAAGAAATTCCCGTTCCGGCGTCTTCTTCCCCTGCGCGCAGCCTGCGCAAGGGCAAATCCGGGCTTACCCGGAAACAGAAGGCAGCGATCATGGTGCGATTCCTGCTGTCTGAAGGGGCGGATCTGGATTTTCGCAGCCTGCCCGACAGCCTTCAGGCCGAACTGACCCGCCAAATCGGCGACATGCGTCTGGTTGACCGCGATACCCTTGCGGCGGTCGTTGCGGAATTCGCCGGGCAACTGGAGCAGATCGGCGTCACCTTTCCCCATGATCTTGCCGGTGCGCTGACCATTCTGGACGGGCGTATTCATCCGCGCACCGCTGCGCGCCTGCGCTCTCAGGCAGGTGTGCGCCAATATGCTGATCCGTGGGACCGGATTCGCGCCATGACCGCGCAGGCTTTGCTGCCCATTTTCGAAACCGAAGCGATCGAGATTGCCGCCGTGGTCATGTCAAAACTAGAGGTCCCCCACGCGGCCGAGATGCTTTCTTTGTTGCCGGGCGACCGCGCGCGCCGCATCACCTATGCAATGTCCCAGACCGGTGCGGTGACCCCTGACACGGTGGACCGGATCGGCCTGTCTTTGGCCGCGCAAATGGACGCCCGCCCAGAACGCGCTTTTGAAGACGGCCCGGAAAAACGCGTGGGGGCGATCCTGAATTTCTCGTCGACCGAAACCCGCGATACCCTGCTGTCCGCGCTTGAGGGCGAGGATCAGGATTTTGCCGAACGCGTGCGAAAAACCATCTTTACTTTCAAGGATATCCCCGCGCGGATCGCTCCGCTGGACGTCGCCAAAGTCACCCGTGCGGTCGATCAGGCCGATCTTGTCACCGCCCTTGCCCATGCCCAAACGACCGAAGATGCGGCGGTGGCCGAATATATCCTGTCCAACCTTTCGTCCCGCATGGCCGATTCCCTGCGAGACGAAATTTCAGAGGCTGGCACGATCAAACCCAAAGCCGGGGAAGAGGCGATGACCGCGGTGATCGTGGCCATCCGGTCCCTCGCTGACGCCGGTGAATTGGAGATGATTAGCGACGACGACGAATAAATTCACCACCGAACTGGCTGGACACGAATTGATATAGCTCATAACATTCTGGGGAATTCAATTCCTCAGGACATCTGTATGAGCCGCCTCTCGCCCAATGCCAAGGCCATCCTCATGATGGTTGGCGCCATCTTCTGCCTTTCGGCCATGGACGCGACAGCCAAGGAACTGAATAATCACGTCGGCATCATCCCCATGGTCTGGGCGCGGTATGCGGGCCAAGGCCTGGTGGTGCTGATCTTCGTTGCGCCCCGGCTAAGACAGGTGGTCAAGACCAATTTTCCGGTATTGCAGGTCACCCGTTCACTCCTCCTGATGATCGGAACCTCGTGTTTTTTCACCGGCCTTGCACATATAGATCTGGCCGAGGCGACGGCGATTATGAACATCAACCCGGTGCTGATCACCCTGGGGGCGGCGCTTTTTCTGGGCGAACGCCTTGGACCACGGCGCCTGTTCGGTGTCATTGCGGCCCTGATCGGCGCGATGATCGTGATCCGCCCCGGCTCGGGCGTTCTGTCTGTCTGGGCGCTGTTCCCGCTGACTGCTGCCTGCTGCTATACCGGCTTCAGCCTGATTACACGCTATGTTGGCAGGTCCGAGGATCCGTGGACCTCGCTTTTCTACACTGCTGTGATTGGTGCTGTCGGGTTCTCTTTGGCGGTACCGTTTTTCTGGGAATCGCCCAGCCCCACGGCCATCGGGTTGATGCTGGTGCTGGCTTTTTTTGGCACAATCTCGCAGTTGCTTCTGATCCGGGCGCTGTCCATAGGCGAGGCCGCGATGCTGGCCCCCTTTGCATATACCGGCCTGATCTTCGCCACCTTCTGGGGAATTTCGATCTTTGCGGAATATCCTGACCTGTGGACGGTCATTGGCGCCCTTGTGATCGCCGTGTCCGGGATTTATGTGTGGCATCGGGAAACAAGAGCCTAGAGGCCGCGTGGCACAAGCAAAACCAACCGGAACCTGGCAAGACTGGGTCTTTGACCGCATTCTGCGTGGTCTGATCGGCACGGCCCTGGCCCTGCCCTGGAGCCTGCGTGTCCGCTTTATCGGCTGGTTCGTCCGCCGCATTCTGGCTCCGATGGTGGGCTACCGGGATCGGGCGATGGCCAACCTGGCCTATATCTACCCAGACATGCCCGAAACGCGCCGCCGCCAGATCGCCGATGCCGTCGCCGACAACGCCGGCCGCACCATGATCGAAAATTACGACACTCAGGGCCTTTTGGAGCGTACCAAGGATCAGGTAATCTCGGGGCCCGGTCTGGCCGCCCTGGAACAGGCCCGCGCCGAGGGGCGTCCTGTCATGATGGTGACAGCCCATTTCGCCAATTTCGAGGTTCCGCGCGCCGCCCTGGTCAATCGTGGGTTCCAGATCGGCGGGCTGTACCGGCCCCTTTCTAACCCCTATTTCAACGCCCACTACGCCAAGAATATGGAGCGCCTGTCAGGCCCCGTTTTCCCGCAGGGCGCGCAGGGCACGATGGGGCTGGTCCGCCATATCCTCAAGGGCGGCATGGGCGTTTTGCTGTTCGATATCTACGCGGCTGGGGGGCGGCCAATATCATTCCTGGGCAAACCCGCGATGACGCAGACCTCGGCGGCGGATATTGCCCTTAGAACCAAGGCCTTACTGATCCCGTTCTTCGCCATTCGTCGCGCGGACGGGCTGACATTCGACGTGCAGATCGACGCTCCGATTGAACACACCACGGCCGAAAGAATGACGCGGGAAATGACTGAGAGGCTGGAAGAACGGATCAAGGATCACCCCGAACAATGGTTCTGGATTCACCGCCGCTGGAGCAAGACGCTTTAGCGCAGGCGCGCCGTGGCCAGCACCTCGCCGGGGCCGTGACGCTGAACGATCACCACCACCGGTGCATCACCCGTGATCTTGCCCGTCGTCGACAAAGGCGCGCGCGGATCCCATTCACCGACCAGTTTCCAATCGGTCACGATGTTTGAATACTGGATTGTCCGGCCCGCGTTCTCTCCGCGGCGGATCATCACCTGCTTGCCGGGCATATAGCGCACCATCTGCACCAAAAGCGGCTCATTCAGGGGACGATCGGCGCTGGCCGTGATGGTCAGTCTATCACCCTGACGCTTCAACCCGACAGAAACTGCAGGCTCCTTGGCCGCATGTTTTCTGATCAGGTCGTTCACATCCATCGGATGGTTGCCAACAACGTGCTCTTGCCCGCCAACGATCATCTGGGGCGTATAGATCGACCGCCGGCCAGCCGAAACCGCATAGGATTTCTGTCGCTTGGTGAACTTGGCCTGCGCAAATTCGTCCGGCCAACCGATATAGTCCCAGTAATCCACGTGCAGCGCCAGGGCGATAACGTCGTCACGCTTGGCCAGCTTGTTCATGAACGCATCGGCGGGCGGGCAGGACGAACACCCCTGCGAGGTATAAAGCTCGACCAGTACAGGATGGTCATCGGCCATGGCCGGCAAGGCAGCCACGCCCAGAAAAGCAGCCGCAATCCATCTGACAAGTTTACGCATGATGCATCGATCCCCGGTTAGTCCTGAGCTTAGTCTTAGGCATTTGGACTTGAAATAACCAATCAAGGTTTCGTCAGCCCCCGGTGATCTGTTTGGTTACTGGGCCGCTGTCGCCGCCTTGATGGTTTCGCCCAGCTTACCTTCGATGACGCGCTGAGTGATCGGGCCCGCGTGACGCATCAGGATGCGCCCTTCGCCATCGATCACATAGGTTTCAGGAACGCCGTAAACGCCCCAGTTCAGCCCCATACGGCCCGTATCGTCCTGACTGACCGCCACATAGGGGTTGCCCAATTCGGCCAGGAATTTCAGCGCGGCTTCTGGCTTGTCCTTGTAGTTCACGCCATAGATCGGCACGCCCTGATCGGCCAGAGCCTCTAGGTTGGGGTGCTCGACCCGGCAAGGGGCGCACCACGAGGCCCAGAAATTCACCAGTTTCACCTGCCCGTCGCGCAGCGCTGCATCCGTGAACTCGGGCAGGTCCGACAAGGCAATGGCCTGCACCGCGGGGGCCTGTTTCCCGGCCAAGGCGGTGGGCAACTCGTCAGGGTTTTCGCGCTGCATCCCAACCATGAACATCACGGCCAAACCAGCAAACACCAGCGGCGGAGCGATCATCAAAGGTGAGATTTTAGCCATTCTTGCGACCCCTTTGTTCAACCTCTTCCAGCGCGGCCTTTGCCTTGCGCGCGCGCAAGATACTTACCACCACCAACAGCACGATCATCGTGATCGACACCGCGTACGAGGACAGAACCTCGGTCTGGTACTTGCCAAGATCCGGAATCATTGCCCCAACCTTTCCCGAGCCATCAGCGCGCGCATCCGGCGCGCTCGGATTTCCGTTTGCGTGCGCAGGAACACCAGCGCAATGAACAGCAGCACAAAGCCCGCGATACACAGCAGCAGCGGATTATAAAAGGCGTCGTGCACGTGTTCTTCTTTGTCCAGCGACAGCGACGCCCCCTGGTGCAGCCCCTGGTTCCAGAAATTCACGGCATAGCGGCTGAGCAGTGCAAAGACCGATCCCACAAGGCACAGGATCGAGGTCAGGTCCGCCGCCGTATCGTCATTCTCGATCGCGGCCCACAGGGCCATGTAGCCAAGATAGAACAGGAACAGGATCAAAAAGCTGGTCAGGCGCGGATCCCATTCCCACCAGGTACCCCACATGGGCTGGCCCCAGATCGCCCCGGTCGCCAGCGCGATCAGCGTCATCACGGCGCCCACGGGCGCGGCCGCACGGGCCGCCAGCGCCGAAACATGATGCCGCCGCACGATCCACACAAGCGAGGCTACCAGCATCATGATCCACGCATTGATCGCCATCAAAGCTGAGGGCACATGCAGGAAGATGATCTTCACGGTCGAGCCTTGCTTGTAGTCATCGGGCGTAAAGAAGAAGCCCCAGATCAGCCCCGAAACCAGCGCGGCCAGCGCAAGCACGGAAATCCACGGCAAAAGCTTGTCCGTGGTGGCGATGAACTTCTTCGGATTGGCATATTCCCAGATCGAGGCCATGTCTTTTTCCTAATTCTTCGTGGCGCGGACGCAACTCACATCCGCGTTAGCGTAGGTTCACCCTCAGTACCGCAGCCGAGGCAAAAGGCAAAAGCGCGATAGCGCCGCAGGTAATCCCGGCCAGCATCAACAACGGCGTGGCATAGTCCATCGTTTCCGCGCCGCGCCGCGCAACTTCGGCCCCGAAAATCAGGGTTGGCACATAAAGCGGCAGCACCAGCAGGCTTAGCAGCAGACCGCCGCGCTTGATCCCGACGGTCAGGGCCGCGCCAAAGGTACCGATCACGCTCAGCGCCGGGGTGCCCAGCAGCAAAGAGATCACCAGCGGGCCATATCCCGGCGCGGGCAGGTTCAGCAGGACGCCAAAGACCGGCGCCGCAATCACCAGTGGCAGCCCTGTGGTCAGCCAATGGGCCAGTGCCTTGATCGACACTGCGGCCTCAAGCGGTACAGGTGCCGTGGCCAGCAGATCCAGCGATCCGTCCTCCCAATCCAGCGCAAAGATGCGGTCCAGCGACAAAAGGCAGGCCAGCAGCGCCCCCAGCCACAAGATCCCCGAGGCGATCTTGGCCAGCAGCGCCGATTGCGGCCCGACGCCAAAAGGCACCAGCACCACCACGATCAGGAAAAACGCCAAGCCAAGGCCAAAGCCCCCACCCGCGCGGATCGCCAGCCGCATGTCACGGATCAAAAGCGCTATCACAAGAAAGCTCCGTCAAAGTCATCCAAAGCGGGCGCCTTGGCCTTGAAGGGCGCCACGTCCAGCACGCGCGCCTCGTCCAGACCCAGATCAATATGCGTCGCCAGCAGCGCCAGCCCACCGCCCCGCAAATGCGCCCGCACCGCATCGGCAAACATCGCAACGGCTGAGACATCCAGCGACACGGTCGGCTCGTCCAGCACCCAGACAGGCCGGCCTGTTACCACCATACGCGCCAGTCCCAGACGGCGCTTTTGCCCTGCAGACAAGGATCCAGCTGGCCGGTCAATCAGCCCATGCAGATCAAACGCTTTCAGCGCCGGCTCGATTGTTTCGGTGCCAAAGACATCCGCCCAGAATTGCAGGTTCTCGCGCACCGTCAGCACGGCCTTCAGCCCGTCGGCATGGGCGGCATAGGCCATTGCCTCGCGCTCCAGACCGATTTCACCGGCCAAGGCGGGCTGCAGACCGGCGATGGTGCGCAACAGCGTGGTCTTGCCGCAGCCATTGGGCCCGCGCAGCACCAAGGCTTCGCCCGCTTTGACGCGGAAGGAAACCCCTTCAAGCACCGGAACACCGCCACGCGCGACGGCCAGATCAGAAACGTTCAACTCCATGCAGTTGTCCTACCTGATTGGCGGCGTTGCGAAAACCAAAAGCGCGGCCATCCGTGGATATTTTCGCACCCGTGCGTCACGTCAAACCGGCATCACTGCCGCTGCGATCCGGCGCCCTTCCGAGGCGAGGACGTTATAGGTGCGGCAGGCTGCGGGGCTGGCCATGACCTCCAGCCCGATCCCCAGCGTTTCGATGCGGGTGCGCAGGGCTGCCGGGGCATGAGCGATCTCGGGGCCCATCCCAAGGAAAATCACGTCCACTTCACCGGCCAATGCCTCAAGCGCGGCCAGATCTTCAAACCCGCCCCAGCTGCGCGCCGAGGTCAGGGTCACCAAGGCCGGGCCCTCGATCACGTGACCAGCCACGCGAAAGAACCCCGGCCCGTAGCTGTCAAAGGGCACCGCGTCGGTATAGGTAATCTCGTTCAGCTCCATTCCGGCGCCTCCTTTGATTTAGTCCCAAAGCGGCAGGCCCAGCACCGCCGCGGCCATGGTCACGCTGTAACCGGCAATGCGGTACATTCCCTGCCTGTCGGGCCGGAACATAGCGGCCCCGGCCAGATTGCCCAGCAGATTCGGTAACGCAAGGCCGATCCCCAGCAAAATGGGCACCCATTCAAGCCGCCCCTGCACACCAAACAGCGCCAAAAGCGAGGCATCGAACGCCACAAGATACATCATGATATTCGCCCGGATCACCCGCGCCGGCCCGCTGGAGGCAAGATACAGCAGGATCACCGGAGGCCCCGGCACCCCGGCAACGCCGCCCAGAAACCCGCTTAGCACCCCGGTGCCGGCCAGCATGGCCCCGCGCGGCTGGCCCCTGTATCGCAGCCCCGAAGCCAGCAGCACAGGCACCAGCAAAGCGGCCACGCAAACGGCATAGCGGAACACGTCCGGGTCCACGGCGTAAAGAACCATCAGCCCCACCGGCAGCGCCAGCGCAGCCCCAAGCCACAACAGGCCCACGTCCCGCGGGCGGCCTGTGCGCCAGGCGGCGGGCATGTTCGGCAACGGCCCCAGCACGTCCATCACAACCAGCGTGGTCAGTGCCCAGACCGGTGGCAAGAACAGCCCGGCGATGGGCAGATACACAAGGGCCGTGCCAAAGCCGGTAAAGCCTCGCACGGCCCCTGCGATAAACGTTGCAAGGATCAGCCAGACCAGCCCCTCTTGGGCCAGGATGGCCGTGATCAGATCAGGCATCCACGTTGGAGAACTGGTTGCCCTGGTTGTTATCCGGCTTGGACCAGTCGCGTTTCACGCCCAGCATCAGCACCACATTTTTCGCGACATAGACAGACGAATAGGTGCCTACGATAACGCCCCAGGTGATGGCAAAGACAAACCCCCGGATCACGTCCCCACCCAGCAGCAGAAGCGCGATCAGCGCCAGCAGCGTGGTCCCCGAGGTCATCAGCGTCCGGCTGAGGGTCTCGTTCACGGTACGGTTCATCAGGTCGGTCAGCGGCGTAGATTTGAACTTGATCAGGTTCTCGCGCAGACGGTCAAAGATCACCACGGTGTCGTTGATCGAATAGCCCACGATGGTCAGCAGCGCCGCGATGGTCGCCAGGTCAAACCGGATCTGGAACACCGAGAAAACACCGATGGTCAACACCACGTCATGGATCAGCGCAGCCACGGCACCGACCGAGAATTGCCATTCAAAACGCAGCCAGATGTAGAACAACAGCGCCGCCACAGCCGCCGCCAGCGACATAACGGCGGTCCAGATCAGCTCGCCCGAGACCTTGGGGCCAACCGATTCCACAGACGGAAAGCTGATCGAGGGATCGACGCTTTGCAGCGCCTCTTCGATCAACAGGATGGTTTCGGGGCTAACGCTTTCCTCACCTTCCTGGGCCTGGATACGGATCATCGAGACGTTCTTCTCGGGGCCGAAGGTGGGATCGAACACCTCGGTGATGGACACATCCCCCAGGTTCAGCGTGGTCAGGGCGTCGCGATAGGCGCCCACATCCACAGATGCCGTGGATTCGGTCCGAATGGTGGTACCACCGCGGAAATCGATGCCGAAGTTCAGCCCGATAAACAGCCAGCTGGCCAGGGACAGAACCATCGCAACAGCGGACAGACCCATGGTCAGGTTGCGAAGGCGGAAAAAGTCGAAGTTCGGGACTTCGCGGAATAGTCGCAGGCGCATATCAGACCTCCAGGGTTTTCGGACGGCGGCGTTCAAACCACATGACGATCAGAAGACGCGTCACGAAGATCGCCGTGAAGACCGAGGTGATGATCCCCAGCCCCAGCGTGATCGAGAAGCCCCGCACCGGGCCCGAGCCCAGCAGGAACAGGATCACCGAGATGATGAACGTGGTGATGTTGGCATCGACAATGGCCGAAAGCGCGCGGTCATAGCCCAGCTCGATCGCGCGGGCCGGCCCCTTGGCCGTGCGCAGCTCTTCGCGGATGCGTTCAAACACCAGCACGTTGGCGTCCACCGCCATACCGATGGTCAGCACGATGCCCGCGATACCCGGCAGTGTCAGCGTGCCCCCGATCAGGCTGAGCGCTCCAAAGATCAGCGCCACGTTGATCAGCAGGGCGATATTGGCAAAAACGCCAAACAGACCATAGCTGAGCACCATGAACACCAGCACGGCCCCAAAGGCGACCAGGCAGGCGATCTTGCCCGCCTCGATACTGTCAGCGCCCAGTTCGGGGCCGATTGTCCGCTCTTCCAGGAAATCCAGACCGGCAGGCAATGCACCTGCACGCAGCAGGACCGCCAGATTGGTCGATTCCTCGACGCTGAAATTGCCGGTGATGATGCCGGAACCGCCGCCGATATGAGCCTGGATCACCGGCGCGCTGATCACCTCTTTGTCCAGCACGATGGCGAAGGGATTGCCGATATTTTCGG
This sequence comes from Thalassovita sp., assembly GCF_965218685.1. Taxonomy (GTDB): domain Bacteria; phylum Pseudomonadota; class Alphaproteobacteria; order Rhodobacterales; family Rhodobacteraceae; genus Thalassobius. The sequence continues at coordinate 2,861,100 of NZ_OZ244657.1, forward strand.
CCGTGTAATCTCCGAACTTGCGCGCGCCAGTGGTGTTGAACCGGAAGGACACAGCGGGGCTGCCATTCTGATCGAACGAGGGCTGCGCGTCGACCAGTTCTTCGCCGGTCACGACAGGGGCCTGTTCCAGAACGTAAAACAGCCCCTCTTCGTCCAGCGAGGGCAGCAATTCGTTACCCGCACCCGGAGGCATGTCCGCGTTCGAGGTCCGCGTCACCACGGGTTGGAAGGTCAACTGCGCGGTGGTGCCGATGATTTCTTTCAACTCGGTGGCGCTGCCGATGCCCGGCACCTGGATCAGGATCCGCGTGTCACCCTGGCGCTGAATGGTGGGTTCTCGGGTGCCGACCTCGTCGATCCGGCGACGGATGATTTCCAGCGACTGGCGAACGGTGCGATCATCGGTGGCCAGTTGCTCGGCTTCGGACAGGCGCACGACAATCTCGGCGCCATCAACCATGACCTCGATATCCGAGGACCCTGCCCCGGTCAGCGTGGTCACCGGGCGGGCCAGCCCACGCACCAGTTCAGCCGCGCGTTCAGCCATGTCGGGCTTGGAGTTCAGGCGCACCCGCAGTTCGGCACCCTCGGTGCGTTGCAGGCGGATTGTGCCAATCGTGTCACGCTCTTTTTTCAGCAGATCGCGCACCTCGGGCCACATGGCCGTCAGACGGGCCGCATAAACGTCGGCCACGCGAACTTCGGCCAGCAAATGTGCACCGCCGCGCAGGTCCAGCCCCAGATTGACCAGTCCCGAGGGCAGGAAACCCGGCCACTGAGCCACCAGAGCATCCAGCCCTTCGGCGGTTGCGCCGGACTCGATCGTGGCAACGGCGTCATTGTGGGTTTCCACGCGCGTGTAGAACGCATTCGGAAGCGCCATCACCAATCCAAAGGCACAAACGGCCCAGATCACGATGCGCTTCCACAGATCAATCTGAAGCATGAGAACTGCTTTCGCTAGGGATCGTTACAACGAAAAGGGGCGCCCCGCACGGGCGCCCACAAACCGGGATCAGGCGTTTGCTGCCGGCTCGGTCTTGCTCAGAACCTGGGTCACGGTCGAGCGCACAACGCGCACTTTCACGCCCTCGGCAATCTCGACTTTCAGCTCATCATCGCTGACATGCGCCACTTTGCCGATCACGCCACCCTGGGTGACCACCTGGTCGCCCTTGCGCAGAGCAGCAACCATGTTCTGGTGCTCTTTCATCTTTTTCTGCTGCGGGCGGATCAGCAGGAAATACATGATCCCGAAGATCAGAATAAGCGGGAGAAACTGGCCAATGGCGTCCATGTTGGTGGTCCTTATACATGAGAGGAGCCAGACCGGCCCCAGGATTTTGCACGGAACCTATGTGCGCAAGCGGGCATTTGCAAGGCGTCAAAGCCCCTGCCCCGACAGTCAAACCGCCCCACCCGACACCCACGGGTTTACCCATCCCGAAAATCACGGCATGGTTGCGGGACCAGAGTGTGTACGAGGGCCTCATGTCTAAAAATGGAAGACCGGATTTCTGGGACTGGATTGGGATAAACACCAAGCCTGATTATGCGACCGCTCCGAAATTCGTGGGCCATGTGATCGGCTTTCTATTTTCGGCAGCTGTCCTGCTTTTGGTTGCCATCGGTTTTGGCGTCTTTGGCTGGCTTGTCAAATCAATCTTCCTGCCCATTGGCACCAACCCTGCCGAGGATATACGCAACTACGGTCTCGCCACGGGTGCGGTATTCGGCGTGCCATTTCTGATCTGGCGCAGCTTTGTTGCCCAAAAACAGGTGGACGTCACCGAACAAGGCCACATCACCGACCGTATCAACAAGGCGGTCGAGGGGCTGGGGGCCGAGAAAACAGTAAAACGCGACGGAGTCGATCAAACCGAACCCAACCTCGAGGTCCGCATCGGCGCGCTCTATGCGCTGGAACGCATCAGCCAGGACAGTGATCGCGACCACGTGAATGTCATGGAAATCCTCTGCGCCTATATCCGCAACAACGCCGACCGCCACAGCCCCGCCCTGCCAGACGAGGAGCCAGAAGAAGGCTGGAGAGCATGGGGAGTGGCGAACCGCACGCATCTGCCATTGGACGTGGACGTCGCCCTGAAAATCATTGAACGCCGCGATGACAGCCGCAAAGCGATTGAAAAAGCCTATAACAATGGGAACGGCTATCGCCTTGGCCTCGAACGCGCCCCGTTCCATTCCCTTGATCTTAGCTTTAGGGACCTAACGGATGCGATTCTGATGAATGCACAATTGCAGGGGGCGTACCTCGGGGGCGCGGAGTTGCAGGGGGCGTACCTCGGGGGCGTGAAGTTTGACAAATCCACCGCAACACAGGAAGCCAATTTTTCGGCCTCTTCCTGTGTTGCGGTGGATTTTACCGACTCTACCATAACCATAGATCAGCTCCATACTATGTTCGGCGACGGTTCCACCACTCTTCCCGGTGGCCATGGCCCCGATCACCCCGATTGGCCCGCCCATTGGCCCAAGAAAATGCTGGACTGGGACGACTTCGAAACCGCCTGGCGCGCCTGGCAGGCCAAGATCGGTTTCCAACCGCCCAAAAATCCGTAATAACGCGCACAGACACGACTCAACACCCGGAGCAGACCCATGCATGACATCCGTGCCATCCGCGAAAACCCTGCCGCCTTTGACGCGGCCCTTGCCCGCCGCGGGGCTGCGCCGATGTCGTCCGAGATCCTGCAACTGGACGAGGCCCGCCGCGCCAAGATCCTGTCCTCGGAAACCGCGCAGGCCGATCAAAAAAAAGCCGCCAAAGAAGTGGGCGCCGCCAAGGCCAGCGGGAACGAGGCCGAATTCGAACGCCTGCGCGCGCTGGTCGCCGAGAAAAAAGCCGAGGTCGCCGCCATGCAGACCGAAGCCAAGGAACTGGACCAGCAGCTGACCGACTTGCTGATGACCCTGCCCAACACTCCCCTGGAGGACGTGCCCCAAGGCGCGGACGAAGAGGATAACGTGGAAATCCGCCGCTGGGGCACGCCCAAAACCTTCGATTTCCAGCCCAAGGAACATTTCGAACTGGACGGCGTGAAACCGGGGATGGATTTCGAAACGGCCGCGAAACTCAGCGGATCGCGCTTTGTGGTGCTGTCGGCAGGTGTCGCCCGCATCCACCGCGCGCTGGCCCAGTTCATGCTGAACACCCATGTCGAGGAAAACGGCCTGACCGAAACCTGGACCCCCGTTCTGGTTCGCGAGGAAATGATGCTGGGCACCGGGCAGCTGCCGAAGTTCGGCGAAGACAGCTATCAGACCCGTGAAGGCTGGTGGCTGGTGCCGACGGCCGAAGTGACCCTGACCAATATTGTCAACGGGGTGACCATCGAAGAGGGCTACCTGCCCCGCCGCTACGTGGCCCACACGCAATGCTTCCGCTCCGAAGCAGGCAGCGCCGGACGTGACACCGCAGGCATGCTGCGCCAGCACCAGTTCGAAAAGGTGGAAATGGTCTCGATCACCCACCCGGACAAGTCTCTGGAGGAGCACGACCGCATGACCCGCTGCGCCGAAGGTATCCTGGAAAAACTGGGCCTGCCCTATCGCACCGTTGTGCTGTGCACCGGGGACATGGGCTTTGGCGCCACGAAAACCCACGATATCGAGGTCTGGCTGCCCGGTCAGAACACCTATCGCGAGATCAGCTCGGTCTCGGTCTGCGGGGATTTCCAGGCACGCCGGATGAATGCGCGCTTCAAAGCCGCCGAGGGTGGCAAGCCACAATTCGTGCACACGCTGAACGGATCGGGCCTGGCCGTGGGCCGTGCGTTGATCGCTGTGTTGGAGAATGGTCAGAACGAGGATGGCTCGATCACCCTGCCCGAGGCGCTGCATCCCTATCTGGGCGGGAAAACCACCCTCGCAGCGGACGGCTCTTTGTCATAATCCAAAAGAGCGCCTACGGCGCCCACGATATCTCGTCCTTCGCCTGCGGCTTCGGCCTCGGGCGGGGACAAGCCGCACCCGACTGCGCACATTTTCTTTGCTCTTGAAATACTCCGGGGGTGAATTGGCCAGAGGCCAAGAGGGGGCAGGCCCCCTCCTTCTCTTTTATGCGCCTACCGCCCTTTTGGGGCTTTGCCCAAATGTTTGCGCAGGGCGCCCGAGTTTTTCTCGCGCTTGCCCTTATAGGGGTTCTTGTTGCCCTGCCCGCGCATAGTCAGCCGGATGGGCGTGCCGGGCATATCGAAATCCTCGCGCAACCCGTTCACCAGGTAACGTGAATAGCTTTCGGGCATTTTGTCTGGCAGGGAACACATCACCACAAACCCGGGCGGGCGGGTTTTGGCTTGCGTCATGTAGCGCAGCTTGATCCGCCGGCCCGCGGGGGCTGGCGGCGGGTGCTGTTCAATCATGCCCGCCAGCCAGCGGTTCAGCTGGGCTGTAGGGATACGACGGTTCCAGGTTTCGTAGGCGCGTTCGATCGCCGTGCGCAGGCGTTCCAGGCCGCGGCCTGTTTTCGCGGAAACGGTCACCAACGGCGCGCCCCGCAGCTGCGGCAGAAGGCGTTCAAAGCTTTCCTTCAGGTCGCGCAGTTTTTCCTGCTTTTCGTCCTCGACGTCCCACTTGTTCACGGCCACGACGACAGCGCGCCCTTCGCGTTCGGCAAGATCGGCGATCCGCAAATCCTGTTGTTCGAAAGGAATCGCCGCGTCCAGCAGGATGACCACAACTTCGGCGAATTTCACCGCGCGCAGCCCGTCCGAGACCGAGAGTTTTTCCAACTTTTCCTGAACCTTGGCGCGTTTGCGCATGCCCGCGGTGTCCCACATGCGCACGGGCAGACCGTTCCAGTCGATGGTCAGAGAAATGGCGTCACGGGTGATCCCCGCCTCGGGGCCGGTCAGCAGGCGGTCTTCGCCCAGGATCTTGTTGATCAGGGTGGATTTACCCGCATTGGGACGGCCGATCACCGCGACTTGCAGGGGCTTTTCCCGCGTCGGAACGGGCATAGTATAGCCCTCTTCATCATCCTCGTGCAGGGTGACGTTGACTGTGGGGCGGTATTCCTCGGCCTGTTTTTCGTGCTCTTCGGCCAGGGGCATCAGTTCGCTCAGCAATTCACTGAGGCCCTCGCCATGTTCGCCGGACATACGCAGCGGCTCGCCCAGACCCAGGCTGTAAGCCTCGATCACGCCAGCATCGGCCGCGCGACCCTCGGCCTTGTTCGCGGCCAAAATCACGTGTTTCGAGCGTTTGCGCAGAATCTCGGCGAACATCTCGTCCGTGGGGGTCACACCGACGCGGGCGTCCAGCATGAACAGGCACACATCGGCCATGTCAACGGCGCGTTCGGTCAAGCGGCGCATCCGGCCCTGAAGACTGTCGTCGGTGGCTTCCTCAAGCCCCGCCGTATCGATCACGGTAAAGCGCAGATCGCCAAGGCGTGCCTCGCCCTCGCGCAGGTCGCGGGTCACGCCGGGTTGGTCATCGACCAGCGCAAGGCGCTTGCCGACCAGACGGTTGAACAGCGTGGACTTGCCCACGTTTGGGCGGCCCACAATGGCTAGGGTGAAACTCATTGTCTCAGGCTCCGATACGGATCAAGGCGCCCTGTTACACCAATCTGAAGTCAACGGAAAGCGTGCAATTCGCCCTTCGAGGACACCACGTAAAGCGTGCGCCCTGCCACCACCGCGCTGGTGCTGGCACCGCCGGGCACTTCGGTCTGATAGACCTGCTGACCATCGGTGGGATCAAAAAAGCGCAGCAGCCCGTCATTGGTGGCAACGATAACGCGCCCACCGGCAACGACGGGCCCGTAATTGGCATAAACCTCAGAGGCCTTGCGCTGGGTGTATTTGACGTAATTGGGCAGTTGCACGGACCAGATCGCGCTGCCATCGCGCGCATTCAGGCGCATCAGCTGGTTTTGCAGGTTGATCGCAAAGACCGAGCCGCCCACCGGCCACATGGTGCCGATGGCGCCCTGTTTGGCGGTCCATTTACGCTCGCCCGTATCCAGATCCAAGGCAACCATCCGACCCGCATTCGAGCCGACATATACGGATTTGCCCTCGATCACGGGTTCGCCGGTGATGTCATTCAGGCGGGTCAGCGCACGGTCACGCTGGCTGCCGGCCAGTTGCGAGACCCACTGCCGCATACCGCCCTTGCGGAAAGCGGCCTGCACCTCGCCATCGCCATAGCCGAAGATCACGAACTTGTTGTTCACTGCAGGCGCCGGGGCGCCCAGGATATTGCCGGTGTCGGGCAAGGCACCCAACTGCCAGCGCACGCGGCCGGTGTCGGCCTCGATCGCCCAGCCGGTATCGTCCCCGCTGGTGACATAGACCAGACCCTTGTAATAGGTCGGCGCGCCGGAACCGCTGGCCAGCAGGTCCTGTTGCCACAGCAGCTGACCCGTCGCGGGGTCCAGGGCGGTCAGCAGGCCAAAGCCCGAGCTGACGAACAGTTTGCCATCGCCATAGGCCAACCCGCCGCCGGTTGCGTCCTGAGCGCTGTCACGAGGCGGGGTCAGATCGGTGCTCCAGACAGCTGCGCCCGCGGTAGAGGTCGCAGCAACGGTCGCGTGGGCATCAAGGGTAAAGATTCGCCCACCAGCCACCACGGGATCGGCCACGATCCGGTTCCGCTTGCTGTCCCCGGCGCCAATTGGTGCGCTCCAGACCAGGGTCGGTGCTGCGCCCAAAGCGGGATGCGCGGTGCGATACTGCGGCGAGCCCGCGCCATGGGTCCATTCGGCATTGGCCTTTTGCGAAGGCAGCCGGATCGACTGGGATTTGTTTTCTGCGATAGCCGAGGCAGGCTCGACACCCGAGCTGAGCACCGAATAGATGCTTTCACGTTTGCCGACCAGGATCTCTTCTTTTTCAGCACAACCGGCCAAAACTGCCAATCCCGCTACGCCGAGAAATAGAACGCTTGTCTTCACGGGGCCTGCCCTCACCTTTCTTACTGGCGCCGGGCACATCACGGTCCGGCGCAGGGGGCTTAGTTGCCCGACTGCTGTGCCGGTTGCACCTGGCCACCCAGCGCCACAATCAACTGAGACGCGCGGCGACGCAAGTCCTGCGTGACCTCGGCATCGGCAAGGATACGCTGCAGCCGCTCGATCGCGGCGTCGGTCTGGCCGGCATCAATGTCTAACAGCGCCAGCTGCTCTTGTGCAGCAAGGCGCAGTGCGGGGACGGTTTGCGCGATCCCTTCCAGACGGGTGCGACGGTCAGCGACGCTAAGCGCGTCACCTTCGATCAGCAGCGATTTAAACGACGCCACCTGACGATAGATCTGCGGCACGTCCCCGTTCGAGGCCACACCATCCAGCAGCGCCAGCGCACCTGCGCCGTCCCCCGCCTCGGCCAGTTCCGAAGAACTCAGCATCGCCAGAACGGCCTGAGCTGCGGGATCATCCGCCTGAATACCTTGCAGCGCGGCAGAGCGGGCATTGGCGTCTTCGGCCTCAAGCGCGGCGACGATTTCGTCACCCAACTGCTGCGCCGCCGCCGCTGTCTGCGCCTTGCGCCATTCGTTATAAGCCGCACCGCCCACGATCAGCACCACGGCCAGAACCGCGATCCAGCCATATTTCTTCATCATCGCGAACAAACGATCGCGGCGCACTTCTTCGGTGACTTCTTCAATGAAACTGTCGGTATCGCTCACGCGCAGGCCCTTTCGATGACTTTGCCCTCTCTTAGCGTGTCGTCCCCTGACTGCCAAGGCCTGCGAAGCCTTTGAGAGGGACCAGAGCCATTCTGCACCTGCACACTTGCGTGAAGCGGTTTAACATCCTAAACTGAACTAAACGGTTCAGGACTATTACTGGGCCGCTTTGTTGTTTTCGGGGCTCTGCCGTCTATTTACGAACCACCCCCGAGTCTTTGCGCGCGAAAAGGACATAGTTGTAAGATGCGACCCATTCCGGTTCTCACCGCCATTCTGGTGACCGCTTTATTGTATGTACTCGTGATGGAGCGAGACGCCCTGACCGCTTTTGCCCTGTCCGGTGATTCCGAGCAGGCAGCCGAGGTGGCCCAGGAAGGCGGCACAACCGACCCTGAAACGGCCGATACTGCTGGAAAGGCACCCGATGAACCGCGCGCCCTGATCGGGGTTATTGCCCAGCATTCGATTGCGCAAACCGTTGACAGCGCAGTGATTATGCGCGGCGAAACCCAGGCCGTGCGCCAGGTGAATGTCCGTGCGGAAACCAGCGCGATCGTGATCACCGAACCGCTTCGCCGCGGCACCTCGGTTGAGGCAGGCCAGGAACTGTGCCGCCTGGATCCGGGCACCCGTCCCGCCGCCCTGGCCGAAGCTCAGGCGGCACTGGCCAACGCCCGCGCCTCGGGGCCGGCTGCACAAGCCAAGCTGAAAGAGGCCGAAGCGCGCCTGCACGAGGCCCAGATCAACTATAACGTGGCATCGAAACTGAACGACTCGGGCTATGCGGCTGAAACTCGTCTGGCATCGGCCGAGGCGGCGGTGAAATCAGCCGAAGCATCGGTCGAATCTGCGCGCTCGGGGTTGGAATCGGCCCAGTCGGGTGTGCAATCTGCGCAGGCCGGCGTGGCCAAGGCCGAAAAGGAAATGCAGCGTGTCACGATCTCGGCCCCCTTTGCGGGCCTGCTAGAATCCGACACCGCCGAGCTGGGCAGCTTGCTGAGCGCGGGGGCCACCTGCGCCACCATCATCCAACTGGACCCGATCAAACTGGTCGGCTACGTCCCCGAAACCGAGGTTGACCGCGTCACGCTGGGCGCCTTGACCGGAGCACGTCTTGCCAACGGAGCCGAGCTGCGCGGCACGGTCAGCTTTCTGTCACGCTCGGCCGATCCGCAAACGCGCACCTTCCGCGTGGACATCGACGTGCCGAACCCGGACCTGAAAATCCGCGACGGCCAGACTGCCGAGATCCTGATCGCAGCCGACGGCGCCAAGGCGCACCTTCTGCCGCAATCGGCGCTGACGCTGAATGATGACGGCGCACTTGGCGTCCGTGTGGTCGGGGACGGCAACATCGTCGACTTTGTCCCCGTCAACCTGATCCGCGACACGATCGACGGCGTCTGGGTCACCGGCCTGAATGAAACCGCCGATGTGATCGTCGTTGGTCAGGAATATGTGACCAAGGGCGTCGAAGTCGCGCCGACCTTCCGGGAGGCCAAGTAATGACTGGTATGGTCGATTGGGCCGCCGCGCGCGCCCGTATGATCATGGCGTTTATCCTGCTGTCTCTGGCCGCAGGATCCTATGCCTATTTTGGCCTGCCCAAAGAGGGCGAGCCGGATATCGACATCCCCGCCCTGTTTGTCAGCGTCCAGTTCCCCGGCATTTCGGCCGAGGATTCTGAAACGCTTCTGGTTAAGCCGATGGAGACCGAGCTTTCCGATCTGGACGGGCTGAAATCCATGTCCTCGACCGCTGCGGAAAACTATGCCGGGGTCGCGCTGGAGTTTGAATTTGGCTGGGACAAGGCCAGAGTTCTTGCCGAGGTGCGCGACGCGATGGGCACCGCCGAAGGGTTTTTCCCTGATGGGGTCGAGAAATATTCGATCAACGAGATTAACTTCTCGGAATTTCCGATCATCATCGTGAACCTGACCGGCGATGTGCCCGAACGCACCATGACCCGGATCGCCAAGGAGTTGCAGGAAAAGGTCGAAGGCCTGGATGCGGTGCTTGAGGCCGGCATTGCCGGATCGCGCGATGAAATGGTCGAGGTCGTGATCGACCCGCTGCGACTGGAATCCTATAACGTCACCGCAGGCGAGCTGATCAATGTTGTTCAGAACAACAACCTTTTGGTTGCCGCCGGCGAGGTAAAGACCGATCAGGGCAGCTTTGCGGTCAAGATCCCCTCGTCCTTTGACGAGCCGCGTGACATCTATGCCCTGCCCGTCAAGATCAACGGCCAGCGCGTCGTGACCCTGGGCGATCTGGCCGATATCCGTCTGACCTTCGAGGACCGCGCCGGACTGGCCCGTTTCAACGGCGAGCCGACGGTCGCACTGCAGGTGGTCAAACGCAAGGGCTTTAACCTGCTGGACACCACCGAAGAGGTCCGCAAGGTCGTCGAAGACGTTCATGCCGAATGGCCCGATGACCTGAAGGCCGCTGTGCGCGTGGGCACCTCGAACGATCAAAGCCGCGTTGTCGGTTCGATGGTCAGCCAGCTGGAAGGCTCGGTTCTGACGGCCATCGCGCTTGTGATGATCGTGGTTTTGTCCAGCCTTGGCAGCCGGGCCGCATTGCTGGTGGGTTTTGCCATTCCGACCTCGTTCCTGCTGTGTTTCGTGCTGCTGGCAATGATGGGCGTGACCATTTCCAACATCGTCATGTTCGGTCTGATCCTGGCCGTGGGGATGCTGGTGGATGGCGCCATTGTGGTCGTGGAATATGCCGACAAACGCATCAAAGAGGGCGTTGGCCCCATGCATGCCTATGTCGAGGCCGCTAAGCGGATGTTCTGGCCCATCGTTTCTTCCACGGCGACGACACTGTGTGCCTTTCTGCCCATGCTGTTCTGGCCCGGTGTGCCGGGCGAGTTCATGGGAATGCTGCCGGTGACGCTGATCTTTGTTCTGTCCGCCAGCCTTGTGGTTGCGCTGATCTATCTGCCCGTGATGGGCGGCGTGTCCGGCCGCCTGAGCCGCCGGTTCGAGTTCGGCTCGGCCTTCCTGATCCGTCATTTCCCATGGTGGGCGCGTGCGGCGCTGGTGCCGGTCACCTGGATGGGCATGTTCATCGGTGCGATGCAGGTGCTGAACCCCGCCTATCTGTCGCCCTCGCTGGCTGACAAACCCGGCATTGCACTGGCCGTGGGCTCGGTCCTGTTCTTTGCCATGGCTTTTGGGGCTTCGGTGGCATTGGGTGCGGCCAAGATCACCTGGAAACGCCGCCGCCGCATTCGCGCGGGGCACAGACGCACCCCCTTTGGGGTTTTCATCAAGTTCATCGCGGGCAATCCGATCATGCCTCTGCTCGCCGTGGCTGCGGTGATCGGCTTTGTCGCAATGACCTTCATGACCTTCGGCCAGAACAACAATGGCGTAGAATTCTTCGTGGAGTCCGAGCCTGAGCAAGCCATCGTTTACGTCCGTGCGCGCGGAAACCTGTCGGTGCACGAAAAGGATGAACTGGTCAGGCAAGTCGAAGAAAAAGTACTGGCCCATCCGGGTGTTCTGAACGCCTTTGCCTTCACCGGCGAGGGCGGGTTGAACAACAATACCGGAGGCGCGCAACCGCCCCGCGATACGATCGGTCAGGTACAGCTAGAGACCATCCCGTGGGAGGAACGCTCTGACCGGCCCGATCTGGACGGCGATCTGGTCATCGACGAGCTGACCGCCGAGCTGGAGCAAATTCCGGGCATCAAGATCGAAATCCTGGCCCAGTCGCGCGGCCCTGCCAGCGGCAAGCCGGTCCACCTGCGCCTTAAGGGTGACAACTGGGAAAACCTGCTTGAGGCCACGCGCCTGGCCCGCGCCCAATTCGATCAGACCGAAGGGCTGGAGCTGATCGAGGACACGCTTCCCCTGCCCGGCATCGACTGGCAGATTGACGTAAACACCGAAAAGGCTGGGCTTTACGGCGCTGACGTGGCCACGGTGGGCGCGATGGTGCAGTTGGTCACACGCGGCATTTTGCTGGACACCATGCGCGTGGACAGCTCGGACGAAGAGATCGAGATCCGCGTCCGTCTGCCCGAGGAATACCGCCTGCTGTCCACGCTGGACACGCTGAAAGTACGCACGCAGGACGGGCTGGTTCCGCTGGCAAATTTCATCACCCGCGTGCCCGTGCCCAAGCTGGCCCAGATCAACCGCGTGGATGAAAAACGCTATTTCGACATCAAGGCCGCGCTGACTGACGGGCTGACCAAGACCGTGACCAGGGCGGATGGATCGACCAACGAGGTGCCGATCACCGCCAACGAGCGGATCGAACTGCTGACCAAGTGGCTGGACACCAACCCCTTGCCCGAAGGGATCGCATGGGAATGGACCGGCGACCAAGAGGATCAGGCCGAATCCCAGGCCTTCTTGTCCAGTGCATTCGCAGCCGCGCTGGCGCTGATGTTCATCATCCTGCTGGCCCAGTTCAACAGCTTCTACAACTCGGTTCTGGTGCTGCTGGCGGTGGTTCTGTCCACCACTGGCGTACTGATCGGGATGATGGTGATGGATCAGGCCTTCTCGGTGATCATGACGGGGACTGGCATCGTGGCGCTGGCCGGGATCGTGGTGAACAACAACATTGTTCTGATCGACACCTACCAGGAATACTCGTCCTATATGCCGCGGATCGAGGCGATCGTCCGCACCGCCGAGGAACGCATCCGCCCGGTGCTGCTGACCACCATCACCACGATGGCCGGTCTGGCCCCGATGATGTTCGGCCTGTCGCTGGACTTTATCGGTGGTGGCTACTCGATCGACAGCCCGACGGCGCTGTGGTGGAAACAGCTGGCCACGGCTGTGGTGTTCGGCCTGGGCATCGCGACGGTGCTGACGTTGATCTTTACCCCGTCCATGCTGGCGATCCGGGTCTGGGCCAGCACCTATGTGCAGTGGATCGCGCGCGCGCTGGCCGCTATGGCCCTGGGCAAGGCAAGCCGTACCGCGCAGGACTTCGCCCTGCAGCGTGCAGCCCGCAAGCTGAAAGCTCCTGAGATTATCTGGGATGATATGGTTCCCGATCTGGCTGAAACGCCACCTGCCCCGCCCAAGGGAAAATCAGGACTGAAAGCCGCCGAATAAGACAAAGGCCGGGCAAAGCGCCCGGCCTTTTTCGGTTTCGTGCAGATGGGTCGGGTCAGGCCGCCTCTTCGTTCTGCTGGCGGGTCCACAGGCTGTAGTAACGCCCCTGCCCCGACAGCAACTGCGCATGAGTTCCGCGCTCGACCACCTCGCCTTTTTCCAGAACGATGATCTGGTCGGCCTCCGCGATCGTGGACAGACGGTGCGCGATGGTGATCACCGTACGGCCCTGCCCGGCGCGCGCCAGGGCGCCCTGAATTTCCCGCTCGGTATCAGTGTCCAGCGCGCTGGTCGCCTCGTCCAGCAACAAGATCGGTGGGTTCTTAAGCAGTGTCCGCGCAATGCCCACGCGCTGCTTTTCCCCACCTGACAGCTTCAGCCCACGTTCGCCCACCTGCGTGTCATAGCCTTCGGGCAGAGACAGCACGAAATCATGGATCTGCGCGGCCTTGGCGGCCTCGATCACCTCGGCTTCGGTGGCATTGTCGCGGCCATAGGCAATGTTGTAGCGGATCGTGTCGTTGAACAGCACCGTGTCCTGCGGAACAACGCCGATGACGCTGTGCAGGCTTTCCTGCGTGACGTCGCGCACATCCTGACCATCGATGCTCAGCGCGCCGCCCTGCACATCGTAGAACCGGAACAACAGCCGCCCGATGGTGGATTTGCCCGACCCGGACGAGCCGACAATGGCCACCGTTTGCCCCGCGGGTACGTCGATATCCACGCCGCGCAGGATGGGCCGTTCGGGATCATAGCCAAAGTTCACCCCGTCCAGACGCACATGCCCGCCCGACACCTTCACCTCGGGGGCGCCTGGCTTATCCGTTACCTCAGAGGGTTGTTCGAGCAGATTGAACATCTCGGCCATGTCGACCAGGGATTGGCGTATCTCGCGATAGACCGTGCCAAGGAAGTTCAACGGCATGGTAATCTGGATCATGTAGGCGTTGACCATGACGAAATCGCCCACAGTCAGCGTTCCGTCCTCCACGCCCATCGCGGCCATGACCATCACGGCAACCAGGCCGCAGGTGATCAGGAACGCTTGACCAAAGTTCAGGAAAGACAGCGAGTAAGCCGTTGAAAGCGCAGCTTTTTGATATCCCTCCATCGCCTTGTCATAACGAGCGGCCTCGCGGCCCTCGGCACCGAAATACTTGACGGTCTCAAAGTTCAGCAGGCTGTCGATGGCCTTTTGGTTGGCGTCGGTGTCCTGCTCGTTCATCTTGCGGCGCAGCTTTACGCGCCATTCCGTGACCGAAAAGGTGAACTTGACATAGGCCGCGATCGTCACGGCCACGACAACCAGGTACCACACGTCGAACAGCACGAAAAAGATCACCGCGACCATCAGCAGTTCCAGGATCAGCGGCCCAATGGAAAACAGCATGAACCGCAGCAGGAATTCCACGCCTTTCACGCCGCGCTCGATGATGCGGGACAGACCGCCGGTTTTGCGGGTGATGTGATAGCGCATGGACAGACGGTGAATATGGGTAAAGGTCTCAAGCGCAAGACTACGCAATGCCCGCTGCGCGACCATCGCAAACACTGCATCGCGCGCCTGCTGGAACCCGTTCATCATCAGCCGCGCCATACCATAGGCCACGGTCAGACCGACTGCCCCCAGCACCAGCGTCGAGGTGCCCTCGCCGGCCAGCGCATCCACGGCCTCTTTGTAGATCATCGGGGTCAGCACGGTGACCACCTTGGCCAGCATCAAAAGGGCCATCGCCACAACGACGCGGACCTTCACATCCGTCCGATCCTCGGGCCACAGATAGGGGGCAACGCGGCGAACAGTGCGCCAGCCTTTCACCTCGGCCTGGGACGGATCAATGTCAGAGGGTGTGCCACCGTGGATGCTGCGCATGGGTCATATTCCTTTGCTTCGGCAAAGACATAGAGCGCGGCGCCAAGAATTGCCAGAGACCCGCAACCCCAAAGGAAAACGGGACGCCAAAAGCGCCCCGCAGAGGAAGATACATCAGATATATGTCGCCCCGCCGCCCGTTCCAGAGGCAGGGCAACATTTTCTGGCTTATTCCGGCACCACGAAAACCTGGCCGGGATAGATCAGGTCGGGGTCGCGGATACGGTCCTTGTTGGCCTCGTAGACGCGGACATACATCACGCCATCGCCATACTTGTCCCGTGCAATCGCCCACAGGGTCGAGCCCGGCTGCACCGTGACTACCCGAACCTTGGGCCGAGACGCGGCGGGTTCCGTGGCCTCGGCCTTAGGCGCGTCGGTGGCGGGCGCATCAGCCTTTGCGATCGGCGCAGTGGCGACCGTCTCAGGGGCCTCGCGTTTGAACGGGGTTTCGATCCGCGACAGGACCTTGCCGGTTTCGTCCACCTCGTCGACACGCAGGGTATAGATGCCGGGAGCCACGCCGGTCAGGATTGTGTCCCACTTGCCAGCCTCGTCAATGCCGGTCCCGCCAATGGGTGCGTTGTCCAGATAGATCTGCACGAACTTGGCTGGCTTGCCGCGCCCGGCGATGGTCACATCCCCTTGCGCAGAATAGCTGATGGCGTCGATCGCGACGGTGATATCAGACGCCGGGGCATCCGCAGCTTGTGCTGGCTGCACGACGGTAACACCATCCTTGTCGGCCAGAATGACGGCGGGTGCCTTGGGTTCGGGTTTCGCCTCGACCGCGTCGGGTATCGCGGGTTGTTCGGCAGGCTTTTCTGCTGGCGTTTCGGTCGGAGCCTCGGCCACTTGAACGGGCTGCTCTGGCGTGCTGGCAGCAGGTTGGGTGGGCTCGTCCTGTTTCGGCGCGTCTTCTGCGGGTTCGGTCGCAGCAGTATCGGGCTGCACAGCAGGTTCTTGCCCGGACTCGGCGGGGGCCTCTGCGACCTGCACCACCGGAGCGATGATCACTGAACCATCCGAGGCGATCTCTTGTCCGTCGATCCGCATCAACAGGCTGAGAACCCGAGGCTGCTCGGACGGGGCGATGGTCAGGAACGCGGCGAATTTGCCGTCCTCGCCCGGCTGCGTCTGTTCCAGAACGGCATCATCCAGCAACACGTCCAACTTGGCGCCCACGGCGGCCACACCGGCAACAAGGGTCGAACCGTCAGGCTCGACGCGCACAACATCAAAGCGCGGCGGGTCATAGACGACGGGCTCTGGTTCGGGCGCCGGTGCAGGCGCTGGCGCCTCGGCCGCAGGTTCAGCCACTGGTGCGGGCTTGGGCGCGGGTTCGGGTTTGGGCGCGGCCACTGGTGCGGGTTGCACCGCTGGCTCTGGCGCGGGGGCCTTGGGGTCGAATGCCCCCGAAAGATAGGCGCCCGCAACGCCAGCGACCACCACGATCGCACCCGTGATTGTCAGGGCCTGACCGCCCATCGCTCCTGCAAATTTGCTCATCTTATTCCTTCCAGCCCGCTCAACTCATCCCCAGCGGTTGAGCGAACATAACAACAAGGGTATCAGGGGTCAAAACCGTCAAAGGTGTTAAAGGGCGAATCCCATGAAAAGCTTTTCAGTCTGTGTCTATTGTGGCTCACGCCCCGGGAAAAGCCCGGTTTATCAGCAACATGCAGAAGAACTGGGCCGCATTCTTGCCGCCAATGGCTGGCGGCTTGTCTATGGCGCGGGCGATGTTGGGCTGATGGGGGCCGTTGCGCGGTCCGCGCAGGATGCCGGTGCCGACACCTTTGGTGTGATCCCGACCCACCTGATGAAATGGGAAGTGGGCAAAACCGACCTTACCCGTTTTGTCGTGACCGAAAATATGCACGAGCGCAAAAAGGTCATGTTCATGAATTCGGACGCCATCGTGGTGCTGCCCGGTGGCGCGGGGTCGCTGGACGAGTTTTTCGAGGTGCTGACCTGGCGCCAGCTGGGCCTGCATGACAAACCGATCTTGCTGCTGAACTCTGAAGGCTACTGGAGCCCGCTGACCGCCCTGCTGGATCACGTGGTGGATCAGGGCTTTGCCGATCCCTCGCTGCTGGAGCTGATCACGGTGGTCGACACCCCCGCCGCTGCCGAAGAGGTTCTGCGCAACGCCCGTTCGTGACGGATGGCGGCGAACGAATAGATCGCAAGCGCCGTCCAGATCAGCGCAAAGGCAATGGCATGCCACTGGCCGAAAGGCTCGGCAAAGATCAGCACCGCACAAAGGAACTGCAGGGTCGGATTCAGGTATTGCACCAGCCCGACCGTGGCCATGCTGACCCGCTTCGTCGCGGCAGAAAACAGGATCAGCGGCGTCCCGGTCAAAAGGCCCGAGAACATCAGCAGCAGCAAATCCTGCGTCCCCTGACCAAAGGCCGCGTGACCCTGATCCCAGCCATAAGCCAGAACGACAAGGGCGATGGGGCTTAGCAGCAAAACCTCGGCCGTGACGGACACAAGGGGCGCCACGGGCAGACGTTTCTTGATCAATCCATACAGGCCAAACGTTCCCGACAGCACCAGCGCGATCCACGGCGCCACCCCCAGCCCCAGCGTCAGCACGACAACCGCCAGCAAAGCCAAGGACACCGCCAGGATTTGCAGTCTGCCCAGGCTTTCGCGGAACACAACGACTCCGATCAGCACGGCCACCAGCGGGAAGATGTAATACCCCAACGAGGCCTCGACCGCCTTGCCAATCTGGATGGACATGATGAAGAAAAACCAGTTGGTCGAGATCAGCAGCGCCGCCGCCCCCACCAGCAGCGTGGACCTGACCGAGCCAAGCGCCCCACGCAGTTGCCTAAGCCGCCCCTGCCCGGCCAGAACGATGGCGAAGAACAGGCAGGACCAAAGGGTTCGATGGGCCAGAACCTCGATCGGGGGGATATGCGCCAGCAGCTTGTAATACAGCGGCGACAGGCCCCAGATCGTGCAGGCGCCGACCAGCGCCAGGATACCGCTTTTTCCGTCGCTCATGTCACCTTGTCCCTTGCGCCTTCAAGGCCACAGTGGCGCGGAGCGATCATGGCCACAAGAGAAATTTGACCAAAAAGAAAAACCCCGCCCAGATGGGCGAGGTTTAGAAACTTGTCATACTGACAGCAGCCTGTAACTGAAGGGAAAATTACAGGCGCGAGGCCACGTTTTCCCAGTTCACCAGCTTGTCCAGGAAGTTGGTCAGGTAAACCGGACGCTTGTTGCGGAAATCGATGTAGTAGGAGTGTTCCCACACGTCACAGCCCAGCAGAGCGGTCTGGCCAAAGCACAGCGGGTTCACGCCGTTCTCGGTCTTGGTGACTTTCAGGCCGCCATCGGCGTCCTTGACCAGCCAGCACCAGCCCGAGCCAAACTGACCAGCGCCAGCAGCAGCGAACTGCGATTTGAATTCGTCAACCGAACCAAAGGATTCCACGATGGCTTTTTCCAGCTCGCCGGGCATGGCGGTCTGGTTGGGGCCCATCATTTCCCAGAACTGGTTGTGGTTCCACAGCTGGCTGATGTTGTTGAAGATCCCGTTCTGGGCAACAGCGTTTGCGTCGTACGTGCCAACGATGATCTCTTCCATCGACTTGTTTTCCCACTCGGTGCCCGCGATGGCCGCGTTACCGTTGGTCACATAGGCGTTGTGGTGCAGGTCGTGGTGGTATTCCAGCGTCTCTTTGGACATGCCCAGCGATTCCAGCGCGTCGTGGGCATAGGGCAGATCGGGAAGTTCAAAAGCCATTGTGGGGCTCCCTGTTCAAATGCGTTTTAGACTGGCTCTAAATGTCTGCCGCAGTGCGCAAAGGTCAAGAGCGAAAACGCGAAATTGAGGGATTTACTCGGATAAGCAGCCGACCATCTGGGCTCGGCTTATGCGATGCGCCAAAATATGATACAGTCTATGCGCGAGTATTTTTCGTTCATATTGGAGAATATCCATGCATAAGATTTTACTACCACTGCCTTGAGCGTAGTCATTCCAATTGGAATGGCCGAAGCTGCCACCGGCAAGGAATTAAAAGCCGCGCTATCAGGCAAAACCATTGTTCACGTCAAGAATAAGCAGACGATCAAGATCAACGCTGATGGCACGATCCAGGGCAAAGGACTTTCAGGCTCGTGGAAGATCAAGGGCAATAAATGGTGCCGCACCCTGACCGAGCCCAAGAAATTTGCCGGCACGGAATGCCAGAAGGTCGATCTGGAGGGCAACACGGCCACCTTCCACAGCAAAAATGGCCGCGCAAACACCTATACCATCAAGTAGGCATTCAGAAGTAGCCGACCCTGCCCCCCTCTGAGGCTGCGCTAAGCACGTCAAAAGCGTATTGCGCAACTGATCGGAAGCAGACCACCCGGCCCTCACCGTCCTGGGTCAGCCACAATGCGGCCGGGACTTGAGCGATGCGCGTGCGGGAAATCTCACCCGGCTCAAATGTTCCCGGCGACAGGTCAGCCGGGGCCAGCTTGGCCAATGTTTCCCGCACCGCCTCTGCAGTACCGCTTAGTGTGAACATCGCCCGTGCATCCGACACATTGGCAGCAAGGAAATGCGTGCCCGAAAGGGTCGTTTCCAACGTCTGCAGCGCCTCGGGGACCTGGGCATAAGGCAGCAGGATTAACAGCTCGTCCGGGGACATCCACGCGACAGAACGGTCCTTTGCATGCACAATCTGGCGCTTGCCGGGCAGCGTAAGCCCGACTTGCCTCAGCACGTCCCCCAAGGCAGGCAGCTCGCCGCGCAGGGTGATCATCCCTTGCGGCCCGATCTCGGTCAGGGTGACGGCGCCATGGGTCTGGGCCCCCTGCAATGCGGTGATGGCCTCAGACATTCTGCTTCTCCCCGTCCTTGTCATAGAAAACCGGATCGCAAATCCGCGCCTTGACGATGTGGCCGTCCACCTTGGGGAAGTCGATCACCTCGCCCATGCGGTCCGGGCCGTTCAGCACCAGCCCCATGGCAATCCCCTTTCCCAGCGTCGGCGAATAGTAGGTCGAGGTCACGCGCCCCTGCATGTTGCGCTGTCCGTTGGCGTTGGTGCCGTCCGCCACCGCATAGGCCCCATCCGGCAGAACCGAGCCATCCAGCGTCTCCAGCCCCACCAGTTTCCAGCGCTTGGGATCGGTCATATGGCTGCGTTCCTGCGCGCGTTTGCCGATGAAGTCATCCTTCTTCTTGGAAATCGCCCAGTCCAGCCCCAGATCCTGCGGGATCACCGTGCCGTCAGTTTCATCGCCAATCATGATAAAGCCCTTTTCGGCGCGCAGCACGTGCAGCGCCTCGGTCCCGTAAGGCATGATATCGAACTCGGCCCCGGCCTCGGCGATCTTGTCCCAGAGTTCCTGCCCGCGGCCTGCATCCACGGCGATTTCATAGCTCAGCTCGCCCGAGAATGAGATCCGGTAAACCCGCACCGGAATGCCCGCCAGTTCGCCGTCTTTCCATTCCATAAAGGCCAGTGCCTCGCGCGAGACATCCATGCCGCCCAGTTTCTCCAGCACTTTGCGGGCGTTGGGGCCGACCACCGCGATCTGCGCGTATTGCTCGGTCACGTTGGCGGTATAGACCTGCATGTCCCACCATTCGGTCTGCAGCCATTCCTCCATATGGGCATGGATGCGATCCGCGCCGCCGGTGGTGGTGTGACACAGGAAGGTATCCTCGTCGATCCGCGCCACAACGCCGTCATCGGACAAGAAACCGTTTTCGCTGCACATCAGCCCATAGCGGCATTTGCCCGGCTTCAGACCGGCCATCGCGTTGGTGTACATCAGGTTCAGGAACTTGCCCGCGTCCGGCCCTTTGACGATGATTTTCCCAAGGGTCGAAGCATCCAGCATCCCGACCGAGTTTCGCACTTGCAGGATCTCGCGGTTCACAGCGGTTTCCACGGATTCCCCCGCGCGCTGATAGCAATAGGGCCGCCGCCAATGGCCGACAGGTTCCCAATGCGCACCGTGCGTTTCGTGCCAGTCATGCATCGGCGTGCGGCGCAAGGGCTGGAAAATCTCGTCCCGCGCCTCACCGGCAATCGCGCCCATGCTGATGGGGGTATAGGGCGGACGGAACGTGGTGGTGCCGGTGCGCGGAATCTCTTGATCCAATGCATCAGAAAGCACCGCCAGTCCGTTGATATTACTCAGCTTACCCTGATCCGTCGCCATTCCCAATGTGGTGTAGCGCTTGGTGTGTTCAACGCTTTCATAGCCCTCACGGGCGGCCAGCTGAACATCGCTGACCTTCACGTCATTCTGATAATCCAGCCAGGATTTCATCCGCAATTTGGCGTTCGCACCTTGCGGCATGATCCACACCGGCAACATCGGCGCATCGGTGGTTGAGGGCACGTCGGGGGCCTGTGTGCCGCCGGCCGCAACTACCGCATCAGCCATCACATCCGCCAGCTGCATCGCCCCCGAGGCCGCGCCAGCCGTAGTCACGAACCCCTGCCCGTCCGCGCCCAATGGCGGACGCGCCGGATCGGGGCGGAACATGGCCAAGCCTTCGTCCCACAGCAGCTTGCCACCGCAATGCGACCACAAGTGCACCACGGGGGACCAGCCACCGGACATGGCAACCGCGTCGCATTTGATCTCTTCCAGGGTCGCACCTTCGCCTGCTTGCAAGCAGATCGAAACGCCCGAGACCCGCTTGCCGCCGTGCACCTTGGCGATGGCCTTGCCGGTTTCCACACGGATTCCCAGCTCGCGTGCTTCGGCGGCCAGTGCGCCACCGCCCCCGGGACGCGCGTCCAGAATGGCGGGCACGATCAGCCCGGCCCGATGCAGCGCGATCGCAGTGCGATAGGCGTCATCGTTGTTGGTCACGACCACCGTACGGTCCCCGATCGAGACGCCGTAGTTCACCACATAGTCCCGCACGGCCGAGGCCAGCATCACGCCGGGCACATCATTGCCCGCGAAACTCAGCGGACGCTCGATTGCACCTGTGGCGGTGATGATCTTGCCCGCACGGATGCGCCACAGACGGTGACGCGGGCCGCCCTGCGCGGGCGCGTGATCGGTCAGACGTTCATAACCCAGCACATAGCCATGGTCATAGACACCCGCCCCCATGCAACGGCTGCGCAAAGTGACATTGGACATCTGTTTAAGGTCCGAAACGGTCTGCGCGATCCATTCGGCCACGTCCTGACCATCCACCTGACCGCCATCCACCGGCGCGCGGCCACCCCAATGGGCTGTCTGCTCCAGCAGCAGCACTTTCTGACCACCCTGGGCAGCAATTTTAGCCGCCTGCAGACCGGCAACACCGCCGCCGATCACCAACACATCCACATGGGCGTAGAAATGCTCGTAAGTATCGCCGTCGCGATCGCGTGGCACTTTACCCAGACCTGCGGACTGGCGAACGATGGGTTCGAACAGATGTTTCCACGCGGCACGAGGTGCCATGAATGTCTTGTAATAGAAGCCCGCGGGCAAGAACCGCGCCGCATAATTGTTCACCACGCCCACGTCGAATTCCAGCGACGGCCAGTGGTTCTGGCTTTCGCTTTCCAGCCCGTCGAAAAGCTCGGTCGTGGTGGCGCGCTGGTTTGGCTCGAAACCGGGGCCGCGGCCCAGCCCCACCAGGGCATTGGGTTCCTCGGCGCCGCTGGCGATGATGCCGCGCGGACGGTGATACTTGAACGAGCGGCCCACCAGCATCTGGTCATTGGCCAGCAGGGCCGAGGCCAGCGTATCGCCCTCGTAACCCTTGTAGTGTTTGCCGTTGAAGGTAAAGCGCAGCGGTTTGCCGGTGTTCAGCAGACGGCCGCCATTGGCCAATCGAGTGCTCATGCGATGTCCCTCCAGCGCCAGCCGGGTCTTTTGGCGGTGATGGCGTCTTTGATGTCCTGCGGAGGCTCGCTGACCTGCGCGCCATAGGTGCCGAACACCTCCAGCGTCATGGTGCAGCGCGCGGCGTGGAACCACTTGCCGCAGCCATAGACATGCCGCCAACGTTCGAAATGCACGCCCTTGGGGTTTTCCCGCTGGAACATGTAGGCCTCGAACTCGGCATCCGAAGCACCGGGGCCAAAGCGTTTCAGGTGGGCTTCGCCGCCTGCGTGCAGCTCGGTTTCATCGGCCTGAACGCCGCAATAGGGGCATTTGAGGGTCAGCATGGGCAGCTCCGTGCCGGTTAAAGTTGCGACTGGGGTGCGTTGTCAGAGTTGTTCCTGACAGCTCAGCACCCGTTCGATCATTTGTGGTACGCCTTCCAGATACAGGATCAGCGCATCATCTGGCGCGTCGGGAAAGCGGGTCTCCATGCGCACGCGATTGACCAGCCCCACCAGCAGATCGGACGAGCCATCGCCCGTGCGCAGATCCACCTGGTAGGTGCCCTTGTGCAGCATGGCCTTGGCGTCGATTTTCAGCGTATCCTCGAAGGAAAAAATGACGGGCCGTCGGGCAATCCGGTTACTCTCCAGCCCTTCGGGCATCATCTGCAGAACGAACCGTCCGTTGGGTAACGCAAAAAACTGCACCCTTACCGCGCGCCCGGCCTGGGTTCGGCCATCGTGACGCGCCACACAGGTTTTCGAATGGGCGTCCGCACGCAGGACATACTCAAAGGGCTCGGCCATGGCCGGAGCGGACACGCTCAGCAAGGACATGGATAGGGCGAAAAGGGTAATAAGCTTCATTAGTGGGCCACTCCTGCTGCAACGCTTTCGTCGATGAAGCGGCCCTCGGCAAAGCGATTGAGACCAAATTCATCTGCAAGAGGGGAATAACCTTTCGCCATCAGTTCTGCCATGGCCCACCCGGACCCGGGGATCGCCTTGAACCCGCCGGTGCCCCAGCCGCAGTTGACGAAGATACCATCCACCGGCGTTTTCGAGATGATCGGCGAGCGGTCACCGGTCATATCCACGATCCCGCCCCACTGGCGCAGCATCTTCAGGCGGCTGATCATCGGGAAGGTTTCGATCAGGGCGCGCACCGTTTCCTCGATATGATGGAAGCTGCCACGCTGAGTGTAGTTGTTGAACCCATCGGTGCCACCGCCAATGACCATCTCGCCCTTGTCCGATTGGCTCATGTAGCCATGCACGGTGTTTGCCATCACCACCACGTCCATGCAGGGTTTGATCGGCTCGCTGACCAGCGCCTGCAGGGCCAGCGATTCAATCGGCAGACGGAAACCGGCCAGATCGGCCATCACGCTTGAATGGCCGGCTACGACGATGCCCAGCTTATCGCAATCAATCGCGCCCTTGGTGGTATCCACGCCCACGACCTTGTCACCGTCACGCCGAACGCCGGTGACCTCGCATTGCTGGATGATGTCCATCCCCATGTCCGAGCACGCCCGCGCATAGCCCCAGGCCACCGCATCATGACGCGCAGTGCCCCCACGCGGCTGCCACAGTCCACCCAGTACCGGATAGCGCGGCCCGTCGATGTTGATGATCGGCACCAGTTCCTTGACCTTTTCGGGCGCGATGAATTCGGTCGAAACCCCTTGCAAGGCATTGGCATGTGCCGTGCGCTGATACCCGCGGACCTCGTGATGGGTCTGGGCCAGCATGATCACGCCACGCGGGCTGAACATGACGTTATAGTTCAGATCCTGGCTCATGGTTTCATAAAGCGAGCGGGCTTTTTCATAGATCGCAGCCGAGGGATCCTGAAGATAGTTCGAGCGGATGATCGTGGTATTCCGCCCGGTATTGCCGCCGCCCAGCCAGCCCTTTTCGATCACCGCCACATTGGTGATGCCGAAGTTTTTGCCCAGGTAATAGGCCGTCGCCAGCCCATGCCCGCCTGCACCAACGATAATCACATCGTATTTCTTCTTGGGCTGGGGCGACGCCCAGGCGCGTTCCCAGCCCGAATGGTACCGGGCGGCCTCGCGGGCAATGGCAAAAGCAGAGTAGCGTCTCATCGTGGAACGGGACCTTAATACCGGAAATGTCTGTTGCTTAGTACCTTACTGGACTGATCTGCGGATTCACCCCCGTTTTGAAGCGTCATTTTCGGTCACGATTGCGACATGGTGGGGCATTGCGTCAGTTTGCCCTTTTTCCAATGCGGCGCGGGATATACATGTTTGCCTCAAGCAATAGGAGATCTCATGCTGTTCTGGATCATCATCGGCGTTCTTGCATTCGTGGCTGCAGCACTGTTGGCGCGGGCTCTTGTTCTGGGCCGCACCGGCGCCGAGCCGCCTGCCGCCTATGATCTGCGCGTGTATCGCGATCAGCTCAAAGAGGTTGAAAAGGATCTGGCCCGCGGCGTGATCAACGCCGAGGACGCCGAGCGCACCAAGGCCGAGATTGGCCGGCGGATCCTGACAGCCGACGCCCAGATCAAGGCAGGCGATGAAACGGGCGGTCAACCCAAGGGGCTGGGCCAAGGTCTGGCCGTGGTGCTGGGGCTGGCGCTGGTCGCGGGCTCGTTGGGGCTGTACTGGAAACTGGGCGCGCCGGGTTATAGCGATCTGAGCCTGCAAACCCGGATCGAAAAGGCCAAGGAACGGCACGACACCCGCCCCACCCAGGCCGAGATGGAGGCGCAGCTTCCCCCCTCGCCGCCGATGGGCGATCCCGCGCCTGAATACATGGAACTGGTCGAGAAACTGCGTCAGGCCGTGGCCAGCCGCCCCGACGAGGTTCAGGGCTATATGCTGCTGGCCCGCAACGAGGCACAGCTGGGCAATTTCACCGCCGCGCATCAAGCTCAGGCCAAAGTGCTGGCGCTGAAGGGCGATACCGCCACCGCACGTGACCACGTAGACCATGCCGACCTGCTGATCCTGGCGACCAACGGCTATGTCTCGCCCGAGGCGGAAAAGGCATTGCTGGACGCTCTGGCGCTGGAGCCGCGCAATGCCTCGGCGCGTTATTACATCGGGTTGATGATGGCCCAGACCGGCCGGCCTGACCGCGCTTTCCGCACATGGGACGCATTGCTGCGCGAAGGGCCCGCCGACGCGCCCTGGATCGCCCCCATCCGGGCTCAGATCGAGGAAATTGCCGCCCTGGCCGGGAACGTGAACTATACCCTGCCCGCCGACGCGCCCGCCCTGGCCGGTCCCTCGGCCGATGACATGCAGGCCGCGCAGGACATGACGCCCGAGGAGCGGCAGGAAATGATCCGTGGCATGGTCGCGCAATTGTCGGACCGTCTGGCCAACGAGGGCGGCACCCCCGAAGAATGGGCCCGCCTGATCGCCGCCTATGGCGTTATGGGCGAACCCGAGCGTGCCTCGGCTATCTGGACCGAGGCTCAGCAGGTCTTCAAAGACCGCCCGCAGGCGCTGGCCACCGTCCGTGCAGGCGCCGCGCGCGCAGGATTGGAATAATGGTTCTGGACGAGTTTGAAGCCTTTGCCACCTCGCTGCCTCCAAACGGAGCGCTGATGGGGCTGGATCTGGGCACCAAGACCATCGGCGTCGCCCTGTCGGACGTGCTGCGCGGGGTGGCTACGCCGCTGGAGACCGTCAAGCGCAAGAAATTCGGCGTGGATGCCGCCCGACTGCTGGAGATTGCCCAAAACCGCAACGCCACAGGTATTCTGCTGGGTCTGCCGCGCAACATGGATGGGTCCGAGGGCCCGCGCTGCCAGTCGACCCGCGCCTTCGCGCGCAACCTGTCTCAACTGACCGAATTGCCAATTGGCTTTTGGGACGAGCGCCTGTCCACCGTCGCTGCCGAACGCGCTTTGCTGGAATCGGACACCTCGCGCAAGCGGCGGGCCGAGCTGATCGATAATGTCGCGGCCAGCTATATCCTGCAGGGCGCTCTGGACCGGATGCGCCACATGGGAGGCCCGGCATGAGCGACGCCGTCTGGAAACGCGACGAGGTCCAATCCCCTTGCGTGAAAATCTGCGTGATGCACCCCGAAGCCCGCCTGTGCACGGGGTGCCTGCGCTCGATCGAGGAAATCACCGGCTGGTCACGCATGTCCGATGACCAACGCCGCGCGGTTATGGACGAGCTGCCCTCGCGGGAAAGCCTGCTAAAAAAACGCCGCGGCGGACGGGCCGCACGCCTTTCGCGCTAGGCCCAGATCGTCTTACGCAGCATGTTCAGCGCAACCAGGATCAGGAAGAACGCGAACACCCGCTTTAGCGGCTTGGGGTCCATCGCATGCGCCAGCCTGACCCCCAGCGGGGCCGTCAGCAGCGTCATCATGATGATCAGCCCAAACGCCGGCAGATTCACGGCCCCCACGGTAAAGGGCGGACGATGGGCCGGGTCGATTTGCACCATCAGGAACCCAATGACCGAGGGTACGGCAATGATCACTCCGAACCCTGCGGCGGTGGCGACGGCGCGATGGATGGCCGTGTTATAAAGGCTCATGAGCGGCACGCCAAAGCTGCCCCCTCCGATCCCCATCAGCACCGACAGGAATCCGACCGCGGGCGACAAAGCGATCCGCAGCGGCCCCTTGGGCATCGCTTGGCCCAATCGCCATTCCGACCGGCCAAAGCCCATATACAGCCCGATCACGAAAGCCAGCCCGCCAAAGATCCCCTGTAGCGTGGACGAACGGAGCGAAGCCACCGTCAGCATCCCCAGCACCGCGCCAACGGCAATGCCCGGCGCCCATGTCCTGAGGATTTCCCAATCGACCGCGCCTTTCTTATTGTGGCTCAGCACAGAACGGACCGACGTCACGATGATCGTTGCAAGCGACGTTGCCAGACAGATCTGCATTAGCTGCGGGCCGTCATAGCCCAAAGCCTTGAACGCATAGAAGAACGAGGGCACCAGAACAATGCCGCCTCCGACGCCCAGCAGCCCGGCCAGCACCCCGGCGAAGGCGCCAATTGCCATCAGCATCACGACCAACATGGCCAGCAGGGTCAGGTCCATCGCGGCTCTCCTTTGTGTCTCACCCGCGCCTACTTAGCCCCATAGGCACGCAGGGCGACAGGGAAATTCACGCAGCTTGGGGAATTTGGTCCAGCGCCTGTTGCACCAGCTCGGGGCCAGCACCGGGTTTGTGGGCGCCTTCGGACAAGATACGCCGCCACTGCCGCGCGCCCGGACGCCCGGCGAACAGGCCCAGCATATGGCGCGTCACCTGGCCCAGCTTGCCGCCCCCGGACAGATGCGCCTCGATATAGGGAAGCATCTGCTGAACGGCTTGCACCGGATCGCTGGCCTGCCCTGTGCCGTAGATCAGCGGATCGGCCTGACACAGAATATCGGCGGGCTGGTGATAGGCCGCCCGCCCGATCATCACACCGTCCATTCCGGCCTTTAGCAGCTCTTGAGCTTGCTGCAGGCTGGTGATGCCTCCGTTGATCGACAGGTGCAAATGGGGAAACTGCTCTTTCATCCGCAGCACCAGCGGATAATCCAACGGCGGTATATCGCGGTTTTCTTTCGGGCTCAGCCCTTGCAGCCACGCCTTGCGCGCATGGATGGAGAACCGTTGGCACCCCGCCGCGCTGACGGTTTCCAGAAATGCGGGCAACACCTGCTGGGGATCCTGATCATCCACGCCGATCCGGCATTTTACCGTCACCTCGACATCCACGGCGTCCTGCATGGCCTTCACGCAGTCAGCCACCAGATCGGGCTGGCGCATCAGCACTGCGCCAAACGTGCCCGATTGCACCCGATCCGAGGGACAGCCAACATTCAGGTTGATCTCATCATAGCCCGCATCCGCGCCGAACCTGGCCGCCTTGGCCAATTCCTCTGGGTCCGAGCCCCCCAGTTGCAGCGCAACCGGATGTTCTGCGGGCGAATAGTCCAGCAAATGCAACGCCCCTCCGCGCACCAGCGCGGGCGAGGTCACCATTTCTGTGTACAGCAACGTCCGGGCCGACAGCAGCCGATGCAGATACCGGCAATGACGGTCGGTCCAGTCCATCATCGGCGCAACGCTAAGTCGCATACTGTCATGTTTTCTAGCTGATTCGGGCACGCGCGAGACCTTTCAATCCCTTCATTCTCAAAAAAATGAAGGAAAAGAAAGAGGGCGGGCGCACTCTCCTAGATCAGTCCCGAAGAGCACTTGGCCAGCATTCCCCGCAGCGATTGGATAAGCCGTTAATTGATCAAGATCGCCATGCGCAAAGTCGTGTTTATGTTGGCCAAAGAAAGAGTTGACCTTCACCAGAAAGCGATAAGCCCCAAATCGAATGTCTTGGAAGCTGCACGTGAATACCCCTGCCCTGCGTCACAGCGCGAGCACCAGATCCTCGATCATGATGAGGACAAAGCCCGCGATGCCGACCGCAAGCCCGAGCGCCAGAAGCATGAAACGCCGCTGCATCCGACGGTCAAGCCGCGAGGCGCCGGCTGAATAGTCGAACCGTTCGTATTTGATCCGGTCCATCGGCATTCCAAGGTCGATCAGGCCGTCCGCGACCGCTGTGATCATCGGGCCCGGTCCGCAAATAAGCGCGACCGTGCGCTGCCGGTCGAGGCCTTCCAGCATATTCGATAGCCTGTCCCGATCCAGCATACCTGTCTCGCCCGTCCAGCCTTGGCCCGGCGTCTCGCTTAGCAGAAGTGTCCGAAGATCAAGCGTTGCTCCGGCCGCCGAGATCTCGTCAATGCAGGCAAAGTTCTCGGGTGCGCCGGCGGCGTAGGCCAGCCTTACGGGATGCCGATACCCGCGTGCCACCAGATCACGCAGAAGCCCCATGATCGGCGCGATGCCCACACCGCCAGCAATCAGCAGGACAGCGTCGTCGGCGTGATTTTCGATGATAAAATGGCCATAGGGCCCGTCGATCCCGATCAACGTGCCTGGGGACAGTTCGTCGATGCGGTTGGTGAAATCGCCCGCTTCTTTGACGATCAGGCTCAGGCCCGGACGTGCGGGGTTATCTGCGATGGAAAACGGATGGTCGAACAACGGAAAGCGCCGCGCTCCTTCCGTCATCCAGACGAACTGACCTGCGCGGTAGCCAAGCGGTGGAGTTCTTGGCCCTGGCTGGATATCGAGCTCCCACGTCCGGTCGGCCAGTTTGCTGACAGACACAAGCCGCCAAGGCCGCAAATGCAATCGCGCCCAGCGCCAGCCATAGAGGACGGCAATGACGCCCGCGGCAGCGATACCCAAAGCCCACCAATAGCCATTGAGAAACCCTGCGGCGCTGAAACGGCCCACGGTGACCGCATGGTGCAGCCCAGCGCCAAGCGCCACGGCCGCAAGCACCAGATGGGCGCCGCGCCATATCTCGTAGCGCAGCGGAAGACGACGGCGGAAGCCCGCGCTCAGGACAAGCAGGATCAGCGCCGAAGCCGCGATGACACCGCCGCGGTAGTGCGGCAGCGTGAGATAGGCCCAGAGCCTCTCGTACCCAAGCGCGGGCTCGGCCAGAAAGGTCGGGACGACATAGACCACCGGATGAAGCACAAGGGCCAGCAGGACCCACCAGGCGGCAGTCTTGTGAAAGGCCATGACATGATCGATCCCAATTTTCCCGGAAACGATTTGGAAACGCCCTGACGTCACGAACTGCACGGCCAGCGTGGCCAGACCGACAAGCCCAAGACCAGCCGCGAAAAGGTCCCAAGCGACCGATGGCGCGACGCTGCGCGTTGATGCCAGCACAAGCGGCGCGATACAGATCGCGAGATAAGAAACCGTCACAACGCCCGCTGGCGGGCGCGGCATCTGGCGCGCATTCGCCGTTTCGGTTCCCGTCCGTGCGTTCTGCATAGGGCTGCTCCTTGGTGGCCTCACACGATTCGTTCTCTCGCTACGTGGTCCGTGTCAATGATCTGGGTTAAGGTCGTCCGGCCAGTATGTGAAACATTTGCCCCCGTATCTTGTGTGAGGGAGACCGTCATGACCATAGCCCGCTTGCTCTTTCAACTCGCGGCGTCCGTGATTGTGGCCGCCAGCCCGCTTGCCGCCCAAGAGTCCGACCTCACACAGACCACCGAAGCGTGGCTCGAAGGGCCGCACAGCGATTATAATTCACCGTCATTTACCCACTGGAACGAGGACGGAGAGGTTCCGCAAGCCTGCGCCGCCTGTCATTCCGAGACGGGCATGCTTGACTGGCTTGGCGCCGACAAAAGCGCACCCCTGACGGTAGAACATCCCGGCACGATCAACACCGTGATCGGCTGCGCCTCGTGCCATGTTTCCCAGGCCGAGGCCCTTGACGCCGTTCCGTTCGTCTCTGGTGTGACGGTTGATGGTCTGGGCGCCTCTGCGACCTGCACGATGTGCCATCAGGGCCGTGCTTCGACGGATACCGTTCTTTCCGCAACCGGCGGGATGGATCTTGATACCGTGTCGCCTGATCTTGGCTTCATCAACGTTCATTACGGCGTGGCCGCCGCCATGATGCATGGCGCCGACGTGCGGGGCGGTTTCCAGTATCCGAACCTTGCCTATGCCGGGCGCTTTACCCATGTGCCTCGCGCGGGCACCTGTGTCGCCTGCCACGATCCGCACACGACCGAGGTCAAGAGCGAGGGATGCTTTGCTTGTCACCAGGGCGTCAACAAGATCACCGCCATCCGCACGCGTCACGCAGACTTCAACGGCGACGGCACGTCCAGCGGGGGTATCATCACCGAGATCGACGGCCTGCACGCCATCCTGGGTGATGCGATCACCACATATGCCCGCAAGATTGCTGATGCGCCAATCGGCTATGCTGCGGATCGGTATCCCTACTTCTTCAACGACAGCGACAATGACGGAAGCATTGGACCCGATGAGGCCATTTTTCCGAACCGGTACGCGACATGGACCCCGCGACTGCTGATGGCTGCCTATAATTACCAGGTCGTCGCCAAGGATGGCGGAGCATGGGCGCACAACCCGGCCTACGCCCTCCAACTGCTTCACGACAGCATCGCAAGCCTTGAGGAGCGGATCGAGATCGACCACGGGCGATTGCTTCGTCCGTGACGTTTCTTAAGCGTCAGCGACGTGATGTGAAAAGTGTCCGCCGGATCAACTGCCCCCCCTTACCGATTAACGGGAAACTTGGGGCAAGGCGCTGGCAAATGAGCAGCGCCAGATCACAGAAGGGATCGAAATCCTCGGCGTCGACACTCGAACAGTCCTAATCTACCGGTAAGCCGCTGGGCACTGTATCAGGCCGACCCATCGGGCGGTCCAACGCGGTTTCCCCGGTCAAGGCATTCAGGAAGGCCACGATGTCGGCGATTTCGGCATCGGTCGCAGGTGGAAGCTCGATATCGATTTTGGATAGGATCCGGTCGTTCTCGGCCGTGTTTTCGCGCAAGGCGAAATCCCCCGAGGCAAGCCATGGAACCGGCGGCAGCTGGGCCATTTCGGTCTGCCAGTTGGTATTGCTTTGCCGCGGGTTGAAGTGGTGGCGCACCATCGCCTCAAGCGTCGGCATCGCCCCGTTATGGCCATAAGGCGCGGTCAACGCGACATTGCGCAAAAATGGCACACGAAACCTGTAGGCGTCTTCCATATCGTCGGACACAGCCATGCGGCCAACATCGCGTGGGATCGGGTCGTTCAACGGTGTAAGGCCCGGACCAAAGGTCGGCAGCCCCAACGCCATGAAGCTTTGGTTCGACAAAAGCGGACCTGCATGACAATCCGAGCAGCCGATTTTGCCGTAAAACAGCTCCATCCCGCGTTTTTGTGGCTCACTCAAAGCGGTTTCGTCACCGCTAAGGTATTTGTCGAACGGGCTGTCAAAGTTGCGAAACTCGGTGCCTTCAAAGGCGGCAATGGCGTTGGCGATATGAACAATCGTGATGTCTTCGGCGTTGCTCACATCGTCAAAGGCGTCAATGAACATCGGCACATAGGCGTCGATGCCACGCACACGGTCGGCGACAAGCGGCCAGACATAATGCGGAGCATCATAGGCGGCCCCGCCGATAGCGTTTTCATACGGCTGCCCCGCCATCTCGATTTCCGAGGTGATCGGGAAAAGCGCCTGTGCCGCCATGGCGGAATTCAGCCCCTCGGGCAAAAAGATCCACGCAGGGGTTCTGAACCCGTTGCCGAAATCGTCCGAGACCTCGACCCGGCCATCATGGAACATGAACTGGATGTCCCTGTGCCCCAGGTTCCAAAGCGCAGGCGCGTTCCGTGGCACACGCTCCTCGATCTGGTCGGCGCCCGTCCCCCCGGTGCGCTTAATTCCCAGCCCGGTTCCGCCCTCGCCGATACCAAGGCTGACACCGTCGGCGCTGTTGAAATCGTGGTGGTGACAGGTGGCACAGGCGATATTCTGATTGCCTGACAGGATCTTGTCGTAAAACAGCAACTGACCCAGTTTGACCTGCGCCTGATCGAACTGAATGAAATCATTCAGTGTCAACGGATCCGGCAAATCGTCCAGCGCCAAGGCCGGTGTTGCCAGCATCAAAGAAAGCAGAGACGCAATAAACTTATGTCGAGCGTGTTTCACCTGATCGTTCCCATGAATGTGCTCCAGAGGGTCATTTGCCGCTATTCGCGCGCAATAAGATAGCTGGCGCCAGCCGCCAGCGGGCCGGTGATGTCGGTTTGGCCTCCGTCGGGCCAATGAACGGTAAGCCCGGTGATTTCGCGCGCATCCCCAAGGCCGAAATGCGCGACCGGCGCATCGAAGGACATGAACCCGCCGCCCGACTGCAGCTCGCGCATCATTGTCGTGCCGTCAGGCAATTCAGCGACCAAACGCGCGCCCACCCCGTGACTGTTGCCGTGCTTGTCGCGCAATTCAAACGCGATGGCATTGCCGGTCTGCGATCCATTCACAAACAACGACAATGGCCCGTTCACAGTGTGCGTCAGGATATCCAAGTCGCCATCATGGTCCATGTCAAAGGCGACC
The DNA here is from genome assembly GCF_965218685.1 of Thalassovita sp. GTDB lineage: Bacteria > Pseudomonadota > Alphaproteobacteria > Rhodobacterales > Rhodobacteraceae > Thalassobius. Next base: position 2,894,517 of record NZ_OZ244657.1, read on the forward strand.
GCAGACGCTGTCATCAAGTAGTCGTCCAAACCGAACGAAAAGGTCTCGGCGGCAAAGGTTCCATCACCGTTGTTTCGGAAGAACAGGTTCGTCGGGCTTACCTCGTTCGGAACCCAGGTGCCATTGACGATATAGACATCCTGCCAGCCGTCATTGTCGAAATCCGCGATCTTGGTGTCCCAGGACCAGCCTCCGATCTCAAGCCCGGCGTCGCGGGCGGTATCAACATAAGCGTCGCCTTGCATGTTCAACAGAACATTGGTCCGCATGATCTGCCGGATCGTGGTGTCAAAAACCTCCATCAACGGAGACGTAAAGGTTTTGAAGTGGATGTCGCAGAGGGCGCGGGTTGTCTTCTGCTCGACCGGGATCAAGGCACAGATCGAGGGGTCCTGCTTTTGGATCGCAAGGTCCTTGACCAGCATCGCCTTGCATTCGGTCTGCAATGTCCCTGTCAGTTGCTGACATTTTTCGGAATAGCTGGGGTCGAACCGGTTGCCGGATTTGTACCAACCCTTGATCTCCATGTTGCGGATGCAAAGCGCCTTGGTCTCGGCGTGCTGGATACCATCGCAGTACTGCGAAAGGGGTTGCATCTTAAGCCGCTCGGACACGCGCGAGGATCGCCCGGCGATCTGCGCAAAGTAAATCTCGGGCGGGCCGCCGTCATTGTGCAGGTCCGCAGTCTTGATGGCCATGGTGGTGTTGGTGGTGTGCGGGATCAGCTTGTCATCCCGTGTCACAGCGGTAAAGCCACCTTTACCATCGCCAAGATACACGTAGTCCGGCAATTCGAAATCGTTGCCAATCAGCAGATCGGCGGTGCCGTTCAAATCAATATCGCTGAACAGCGTAACAAGCGTTTCACCCGGCAGCCCTGGAAGATCTGCGAAATGGCTGCCATCCATGACCCCATTATCGTTGAAAATCAGCCGGTTGCGCGACTCTTCACCGGGAATGCGCCGGTACCAGCCCGCCGCCCAGTTGCCAAGCGCTGCGTCAAGATCGCCATCGCGATCGACATCGGCAAAACTCATCGAGATCGAAAGCATCGCATCATCGCGGTTGGCCACTGGTATCGGGTTGGCCATATCGAACTCACCTTGCCGGTTCAGAACAACGAAGTTGCCGTCCAGATAGGTGGTAAGAAAGAGGTCAAGCCAACCATCATTGTCGATATCGACCAACGCGGCATTGAACACATCCAGATCGCCGACCGGGCCCAGGTTACCCTGCCAGCGGGCAAAATGGCCCGCGCCGTCGTTTTCATAGATGTAAACGCCCCGCTCGGTCGACGCGATTGCCAGGTCAAGATCGCCGTCATCATCAATGTCACCGGTCGAAACGCTGCGCCCCTCCCAGAACGGCGGCCACATGTCCTTGATCGAAAACTCAAGCGGTTTGTCGATGCCATGGGTCCAGCCCTCGACGCGAGAAAAGACTGTTTCGTGGGCCGGTGAACGAGCGGCAAAGGGGCGCGAGGTGACGGTGACCACGCGATCTGACACGATTTCCTCGGCCTCAACCGCCGTAGGGCCGGCGCCAAAAATTGAAACGGTGACAAGTATCAGGGCATGGACAGGGCCCAGATGGGCTCTGTGAAAGAAATTTCGGGCCATCAATTCTCCCCTGGCGCTCTCTACTCAAATCCGGAGAGGCAACTGCATGCTATCGGTAATGCCGCAACCATTTGTCAATCAGGTTTGGATTTCAACCGAAAATTCCTGTCGTATGGCGCATACGGGCGCGATCACCCCGTGCGATCCCAAGCTGTTGCAATGGCGGACAGCAAGCGTTTTTAACGTTTGCGTCGCCCCTGAGCATTGGGGATCTCCATCAAGCCGCGATACTTGGCAACGGTCCGTCGCGAGACCGAAAGGTTCAGCCGCGCCAGTTGTTCGCACAGGTCCTGATCAGACAAAGGCGCACCTTTATCCTCGGTCTTGATCAGTAGGGACAGACGGCGCAACACGTGGTCGCGGGTTTTCTGTCCCGCCCCGTCATTCAGGGGCCGCACCAGCAAATCAGTCGCTGCAAAAACCCCGTTCGGCCCATCGATCAGGCAATTGTTCAGGGCGCGGCTGACCGTGCTTTTGTTCAGACCCAGCGCCTCTGCCAGGCTGCCCATGGTCAACGGGCACCGATCCAAAGCGCGCCCGGTGCGCAGGTATTTCTCTTGCACTTCGGCCATGTGCCGACCCAAGCGTAACAGCGTGTTCGCGCGTTTTTGCATCGCCACGACAAAGGACCCTGCCCCACGATAGCAATCGCGATAATAAGCCAGCGCCTCGACATCTGTTTCGGTGGTTTTCACCGCGCTGAACAGTGCATCATCCGTCAGCATATCGGGCAATGCCGCAGGGTTCAGCGCGACTTCAACCCCGTCTTGCGTAGGCCGCATGATCAGGTCGGGGGCGCGGGCCTCGGTGGCCAGATCGGGGGGAGGAGACAACGGCGCTGGCGTCAGGGCGCGGATGTCTGACAGCATATCGGCCGCGTCCTCTGCATCAACTTCACACAGCGCGCAAATCGCGGGGATATCCTGCGTGGCGACAAGATCCAACCGACCTAAAAGCTGTGCAATCAGAGGGTCATAGAGGTTTTTTGCCCGCAGCTGAGCGGCAAAGCTGTCGGCCAGGCCCCAGGCGAAAATTCCGGCGGGCTCCACCGCTTCTTGCAGTTTAGCGACGACCGCATGCAGGGCGCCGGGCTGCGTATTCAGATAGCCACACATCTCTTCTGGTGGGTCCTCGAAAAATCCGCGCGGGTCCAGACAATGCACCAGTTCCTCGGCCAGTTGTTGTTGTCCTGTACCCCAGCGCACCAAACCGATCTGGCGGATCAAGTCATCAGACACGCTCTGGGCCGCAGCAACATCCGGTGCCGTCTGGTCGGGCGCTGCCCCCCCGCCTGAGGGCGCAGCAGGCACAGGTTTCAGGAACGGATTGCGGCGGGTTTCTTCCTCGACCGCGCGCACCACCTCGTCCGCGCCCATCTGCAACAGCGATAGCGAGCTGCGCATATGCTGCGTCAGCGCCATCTTCTGCCGGATCGTCTGAGTCTGGGTCTGCTTCATGACGTGCCGCCTCTCCCCAAGCGACGCATATATACTGAGCCAGCCCTTCCCGTTCCGTCAAATTGGCCCTTGGTCGCAGACCCCGATCCTGTTGGCACGATCGTTGCTTGTCAATCCGCCAAAGGGAGTGAGAAACGTGACCAAAGTCGGGATCATCGCCAATCCGGTATCTGCGCGGGACATCCGCCGCATTGTATCTCATGCAGGGAACCTGCCCATCAACGACCGCGCTAACATCGTTCTGCGGATGTTGACGGGGCTTGCCACGGCTGGTGTGGACGAAGTGCTGATCATGCCGGAAAACGGCGGCATCCGCACCCAGCTAATGCGCACCATCACCCGCGAGACCAATATGGGCGGGCTGCGTTTCCCCAAGATCACTTATCTGGACATGCCTGTTACCTGCACCGCTGACGACAGCGCCCTTGCCGCGCGCAAGATGCACAAGGCCGGTGTTGGCGCCATCGTCGTTCTGGGCGGGGATGGCACCAACCGCGTGGTGGTACAGAACTGCGGGAACACGCCAATCTCGGGCGTGTCCACCGGCACCAACAACGCATTTCCAGAACTGCGCGAGCCGACGATCACAGGTCTGGCCGTGGGGCTGGCTGTCACCGGGCAGGTGCCGCATGAGTTTGGCTTTTCGGACAACAAGATCCTTGAGGTAAAGGTCAACGATCAGCGCGAGATCGCGCTGGTTGACGTCGCCGTGGTGGCCGAGCGGTTTATCGGCGCGCGGGCGATCTGGAAAACCGCCAACTTCCGCGATCTGTATACCACCTTCGGCCTGCCCGAGGGCATTGGCATGTCCTCGATCGTCGGATTGCTGGCCCCGCTGGACCGAGAGACCCCCGAGGGCCGCCACGTTCATCTGCTGCCGCCTGAACAGGCCCGCGTACAGATCGTGGCCCCCATTGCCCCCGGCCTGATCGAAAAAGTCGGTGTCGGCACAGTCGAGGCAATGCAGCCCGGCGCGGTTTTCCTGCCCAGCGTTTCTGCCGGATCGATCGCGGTGGACGGCGAACGCGAGCTTACTTTCTCGGAAATCGACGATGTCAGCATCCGCCTGCTGACCGACGCATTCCGCACCATCAACGTGCCCGCGTGCATGGCCTATGCGGCCAAGCGCGGGCTTCTAACCCGCGAGGCGGCGACCGCCTCGTGACGCTCTGAAAACCAAGGGAGGACATAATGAGCAACCCGTTCCCACTTAAGAAAGATGGGCTTTTGGAAGCCTATCGCCGCATGAAGACGATCCGCGAATTCGAAGAGCGTCTGCATGTCGATTTTGGCCGCGGGGACATCCCCGGCTTTGTGCACCTTTATGCGGGCGAAGAGGCCGCAGGTGTCGGCATCATGATGCATCTGGAAGACCATGATCGCATCGCCTCGACCCACCGTGGCCACGGCCACTGCATTGCCAAGGGCGTCGACGTCAAAGGCATGATGGCCGAGATCTACGGCAAATCCACCGGCTCTTGTGCTGGTAAGGGCGGCTCGATGCACATCGCTGATCTGTCCAAGGGCATGATGGGTGCCAACGGCATCCTGGGCGCTGGCGCACCGCTGGTTTGCGGCGCTGCACTGGCCGCACAGAAACTGGGCCACGACGGCGTCGGCATCACCTTCTTCGGTGACGGTGCCTCGAACCAGGGCACGGTCCTGGAATCGATGAACCTGGCCGCTATCTGGAACCTGCCCGCGATCTTTGTCGTGGAAAACAACGGCTATGCGGAATCGACCTCGGTGGACTACGCCGTGGCCTCGGACAGCTATGTGGACCGCGCGACCGGCTTTGGCATGCCCGGCATCACCGTTGACGGCACCGATTTCTTCGCCGTCTACGAAGCCGCCGGCGAGGTCGTCAAACGTGCCCGCGAAGGCGCTGGCCCGACCCTGCTGGAATGCAAGATGATCCGCTTCTTCGGCCACTTCGAAGGCGACGCGCAGACCTATCGCGCGCCCGGCGAAAACGAAGACAACCGCAAGAACCGCGACTGTCTGAAGATCTTCCGCGCCAAGGTGACCGAGGCCGGTGTACTGACCGATGCCGAACTGGACGCCATCGACGCAGAGGTTCTGCAACTGATCGAGGAAGCCGTGGAAGAGGCCAAGGCCGCCCCGCTGCCCGCCCCCGAAGAACTGACCACGGACGTGTACGTGTCCTACTGACACGACTGAAAAGAAAGGAGAATTATCATGGCACGTACATTGAGCATGAAAGACGCGATCAACGAGGCACTGGACCAGGAAATGTCCCGCGACCCCACGGTGATCATGATGGGCGAAGACATTGTCGGCGGTGCCGGCGCTGCGGGCGAAGACGACGCCTGGGGCGGTGTTCTGGGGGTCTCGAAAGGGCTCTATGCCAAGCACCCCAAGCAGATGATCGACACGCCTCTGTCCGAAAGCGCCTATGTCGGCGCGGCGATTGGCGCTGCAACCTGCGGCCTGCGTCCCGTGGCCGAGCTGATGTTCATCGACTTCATGGGCGTCTGTCTGGACCAGATCTATAACCAGGCGGCTAAGTTCCGCTATATGTTCGGCGGCAAGGCGGAAACCCCTGTCGTGATCCGCGCCATGTGTGGCGCTGGGTTCCGCGCGGCGGCTCAACACAGCCAGATGCTGACCCCGATGCTGACCCATATCCCCGGCATCAAGGTCGTCTGCCCCTCGAACGCCTATGACACCAAGGGGCTGCTGATCCAGGCGATCCGCGACAATGATCCGGTGATCTTCCTGGAGCACAAGAACCTCTATGCGTCCGAATGCGACGTCCCCGAGGAACCTTATGCCATCCCGTTCGGCGAGGCGAACATCGCCCGCGAAGGCAGCGACGTGACCATCGTGACCTATGGTCTGATGGTGGCGAACTCGCTGACAGCAGCCGAAACGCTGAAGAAAGAGGGCATCGATGTCGAGGTGATCGACCTGCGGACCCTGTCGCCCATCGACATGGACACCGTGATCGAAAGCGTCGAGGAAACCGGCCGTCTGGTCTGTGTGGACGAGGCAAACCCGCGCTGCTCGATCGCATCGGACGTCTCGTCGGTGGTGGCTCAGGATGCGTTTGGTGCACTGAAGGCGCCGATCGAAATGGTGACCGCGCCCCACGCGCCGGTGCCGTTCAGCCCGTCTCTGGAAGACCTGTACATCCCCTCGCCTGACCGCATCGCTGACGCCGTGCGCAGGACGATGGGCGCAGGCCAGGCTGGGGTGGCCGCACAATGAGCGACCTGATCACCCCAATCCTCATGCCAAAATGGGGGCTTTCGATGGCCGAAGGCACCCTGGCGGCATGGCATGTCGAGGAAGGCACCCAGATCAATCCCGGTGATGAGATCATGGATGTCGAAACCGACAAGATCGCAAATGTCGTGGAGGCCGCCGATGGTGGCCTCTTGCGGCGGCGCGTCGGCGACGCGGGCGAAGTCTATCCGGTGCGCGCCTTGCTGGGGGTTCTGGCCCCCGAAGAGGTCAGCGACGCCGAGATCGACGCCTATATCGAGGCCTACGTTTTGCCCGTGGTCGAAGAGGACGAAGACACCGGCCCGACCTACGAGTTCGCGGACCTGCCGATTGGCAAGATCCGCTATGCCGAGCGCCCCGGTGAAGGCACGCCCATCATCCTGATCCATGGCTTCGGCGGGGATCTGGACAACTGGCTGTTCAACATCGACGCACTGGCAGAACACGCGCCCGTCTATGCGCTGGACCTGCCCGGACACGGCCAATCGGTGAAAACCGTGGATCAGCCTGATCTGGACAAACTGGTCGCGACGATCATCGACTTCATGGATCACTTGAAGATCGACACGGCGCATCTGGTGGGTCACTCGAAAGGCGGGCTCGTATCCGGTCAAACGGCGATCAGCCATCCGGGGCGCGTGTCGTCCCTGACGCTGATCTGTTCGGCCGGCCTGGGCACCGAAATCAACGCCGATTACATCGACGGTTTCGTCTCGGCCGCCAGCCGCAAAGAGCTGAAGCCCAAGCTGCATCACCTGTTTGCCGACAAGAGCCTGGTGAACCGCTCGATGGTGGATGATCTGCTAAAATACAAGCGGATCGACGGCGTGCAGGCCTATCTGGAAGCGCTCAAAGCCGCCCTGTTCGATGACGGGCAGCAAGCGGTCAGCGTGGCCAGCGGTCTGGAAGCGATGGACCTGCCGATCCTGGTGATCTGGGGGGCCGAGGATGCTGTCATCCCCGTCGCCCACGCAAAGGCCATCACTGGCGCCGATGTCGTCGTGATCGACGATGCGGGCCACATGGTTCAGATGGAAAATGCGAACCGGGTCAATGAGTTAATCAAAGCGCGACTCTGACCCGCATGGTGCGCCCGCGCTCCCGTACGGGCGCACCAATTATGAATTCGAGGACCCAATGACTACTGCAAAACAAAAACTGGCCGAGGCCAACGGCCGTCTGATGAACCTGTTCAAGGCCGATCAGAAAACCATGCTGGCCTTCAAATCGCTTAGCGATTCCGCCGTGCGCGAGGGCAACGTGTCCACCGCGATGAAAGAGCTGATCGCCGTGGCTATCGCTGCTGCGCGTGGCTGTGATGATTGCATCGTCTACCACGTCGAAGAGGCCAAGAAACACGGCGCCGACCGCGAAACTCTGCTAGAAGTCATCGCTGTCACCATCGAAATGTCTGGTGGCCCCGGCGCGGTCTATGCCGCCAAGGCGCTGGACGCCTTTGATAACCTGTAGGGGACGGATATGAGCGCGAACACATCCATCCCCGCAACACCGGTTCAGGAACTGGTCGATGGCGACGTTGTTCAGGTCGACCTGAATGCCCTTAGCCAAGGCCGCAAACTGCTGCTTATCGCGGTGCCCGGCGCCTTTACCCCGCCCTGCGGCGAGGTCCACGTACCCGGATACCTGGCTCAGGCCGACGCGTTGAAGGCCAAGGGAGCAGATGAAATACTGGTTGTCGCCCCCAATGATTTCTTCGTCATGAAGGCTTGGTCGGACCAGATGAACCCTGACGGGAAGCTGCGGTTCCTGGCTGATGGCAGCGGTGGTTTCACCAAGGCCATGGGACAGGATTTGGATCTTACGGACATGGGTCTGGGCGTCCGCACCGAGCGCTACGCCGCCGTACTGTCGGACGGTCAAATCACTGATCTTTGGGTCGAACCTGTCGCGACCGAAGTGACAATTTCGGGCGCCGAGGCGGTACTGTCCCACCTGTAAGCCACCTCGTTTGACCCTCAATGGGGCAATCCGGCGCGACCGGATTGCCCCAAGGTCAACCTGAAGTATATATCGACTAAAGTACCTATAAAAATAAGGCCATTTCTCACAGAAATGCTTGGTGAAACCGCGCGGATGGACTAGGCTTGCACAGCTGGAAAACCGGTGGAACCCCGGATTGCCGCTACTTTGGGAGGAGTGCAGCAATGGCCGTCGCAGGCGCTTTCGCGCAACACGTACAAGAAATCGTCACCGCCGCCGAGGGAGGGACCACAGGTCGCGATCCCGGTGTGGTTCAATCCTGGCTTAGATGCCTGAACGATTACAACCTTGACCCCGAACACAAGGGCGAGGCGCGTATCGTTCCCGAATATGTCCTCAAGGAACACCAACAAGAAGCCGAAGACCTTCTGTCGATCGCTCGCTTTGGTATGGAAGATCTTTATCGCCGCGTGAATTCAATGGGTTACGTCCTGTTGTTAACGGACGCAAAAGGCGTGACCGTTGACTTTATCGGCGATGAAAAGGTCGATCACGAGCTGAAACGCGCGGGGCTGTATATCGGTTCGGAATGGAGCGAGAAGAACGCCGGAACCTGCGGTGTGGGCGCCTGCCTGACCTCGGGCGAGGCGATCACCATCCATCAGACCGACCACTTCGATATGGCCCATACACCGCTCAGCTGTACCGCCGCACCGATCTATAATCCGTCTGGCGTTTTACAGGGCGTTCTGGACGTGTCGCTGCTGATGTCACCCACAGAAAAATACAGTCAGGCGCTGACACTGGAGGTGGTGAAATCCTGCGTGCGTCGGATCGAGCTGGCCAACCTCATGGCCTCGCGCAAAAGCGACTGGATCTTGCGCCTGAACAGCTCGTCCGAGTTTCTGGGCGTCGATCCCAACTGCGCCGTATCGATCGCCGATGACGGCACGATCTCGGGGCTGACACACGGGGCTTACCGGATGATCGCGCAGACCTTGGGCGTGGACTGGAAGGCCCCTGGATCGCTGGTTGGCCGCAATTTCGAGGACGTTTTCGAGTTTGATTTCAACGACCTGCCCTGCCTGATCGGAGCCAGCACCCCCGGCGAGCAAGCGTTGGAAACGCGCGACGGGCAGATCCTGTTTGCCGACGTTCAAGCGCCCGTGGCCCCGGTGAAACACGCGAACTCGACTCGCCTGCCCGCCCCGCTGGCCCGCGTACACGGGGGCGACAGCCGGATGGAACGGCTGACAACACGGGCCGCACGTGTGGTGGACAAACAGATCAGCATCATCCTCGAGGGCGAAACCGGTGTGGGCAAGGAATTCGTGGCCCAGGCCCTGCACGAGGCCCGCAAGAAAAAGGGGCCCTTCGTGGCTATCAACTGCGCCGCCCTGCCCGAGGCCCTGATCGAAAGCGAGCTTTTCGGCTATGCGCCCAACTCGTTCACCGGGGCCCACGCCAAGGGGAAGAAGGGCCTGATCGAACAGGCCAATGGCGGCACCGTTTTCCTGGACGAGATCGGCGACATGCCCCTGGTTCTGCAGGCCCGTTTGCTGCGCGTTCTGGCCGAGCACGAGGTCATGGCCGTGGGCGCCACCAAGCCCGTTCCGGTGGACATCCGGGTGATCTCGGCCTCGCACCGGAATCTAAAGGAACTGGTCGACAAGGGCCAGTTCCGGCAGGACTTGTACTACCGTCTGAACGGCGTCGTGTTATCCATCCCTGCCCTGCGCGACCGCGAGGACAAAAGCTGGATCATCCGGCAGATCGCGGCGCTTGTCTCCGAAGATCAGCCGCTGCGTTTCAGCAAGGAAGCCGAGGCCGCGCTGTGCGCCTATGACTGGCCCGGCAACGTGCGCGAGATGATCAACGTATTCGAGCTGTGCGTCGCCCTGTGCGAAAGCGGCGTGGTCGAGCTTGAGGACTTGCCGGACAACATTCTGGGCTGATCCCCGCCCAGCGCGATGACTCCAAGGCCGCCCCGATTTGGGGCGGTTTTTCTTTTGTATTCAGCCTTCTGATCCACATGGCACGGTCGTTGCTTATTCCAAGCGGGCACCAAAACTGCCCACATGGGAGGAAAATATGACCAAGACCAACCTGGGCCAAAGCCCAACGCGACGCGAGTTTCTGAAATCCACCACCGCAGCGGCGGCTGCAACCGGCTTGGGAGGGCTGGGATCATTCATCGCCGCACCGGCCTTTGCCAACGCATATGCGGCCGGGATGACCGGCGGGCCGACCGGCTTCGACGGGGCCGAACGTTTCCAGTACAACAACACCATGTCCGAAGGCCGCGCCATTGAAGGCATCAAGGCGCTTCAGGCAGCGGGCAAGGCGCCCAAGAAAATCTCGATGCTGCTGACGGACGGCGCCATCGGCCAGATCACCAAACCCTTCCCCGAAGGCGCGCCCTCGGCCAAAGAGGTTTGGGAACGTGAAACCGGGATCGAAATCGACATCATTGGCGCCCCCGCCGAGGACATCTTTAAGAAGGTGATGCAGGACGTCACCACCGGTGACGGCTCGTTCGATATCTATACCGGCCCGTGGAATTCCACCGGCGATCTGGTGTCGTCGGGCGGCGCGGCCAATTGCTCGGATTTCGTGGCCAAGTACCAGCCCGACTGGGGTGATCCCGAACGCGGCACCCCCACCCCCGAGATGGAAAAGCTGCTGTATACCTATGCAGACGATTACTATTCCTTCTCGCTGGATGGCGATTTCCAGACCTGGTTCTACCTGAAAGGCATCTACGAGCGTGAAGACGTTCAAGAAGCCTTCATGAAGGAAACCGGCCACGCGCTGACTGTCCCGGACACCTGGGACGAGGTTGACCGGATCTCGAAGTTCTTCACCGGCAAGGATTTCGGCAATGGCACCATGTATGGCAACGGCAACCTGATGAGCCCGTTCTGGGGTCTGGCCACGTTCTATGCGCGCTTTGCCTCGATGGATTTCCCGAACTACCACTTCTTTGACGAAGACGGGAACCCGAACCTGAACAGCGATCTGGGTATTCAATGCGCCGAAGAGCACGTACGCTCGTTCGAATGGTGCCCGCCGGATGCGCTGACCTTCACCTGGGCCGAGGCCTATGCCAGCATGTGGAACCTGCAGATCCCGCACACCGCGATCTATACCAACCTGGTGAAATTCGGGGATGGCTATAATGCCGATGGCACCGCCAAATCCAAGGCCACGGGCATGATCGACAGCCACCTGCCGGTGGGCCGCCGCTATGGCGACAAGATCAACCGCCGCTCGGTGCTGTACTATCACATCACGGCTTGGATCTCGTCCAAGTCCGAACACCCCGAGGCCGTGTACCTGTTCCTGCAATGGCTCAGCTCGACCCGGACCTATACCTGGATGGCCGGCAACCCCGGCGGGTACTTCGATCCGATGCAGCAGGCCAACTTCAAGGAACCGCTGGTCGCCTCGACCTACCACCCCTATGCGATGGAGACCATTCCCGCGACCATCGCCCGCTCGGTCCCGTCGATCAACTTCGCCGGCCAAACCGCGCTGGACAATGCACTGGACGAAGAAATCCAGGCCGCAATCACCGGGCAGAAGACCGCCCGCGAGGCCATGGACGGCGCCCAGCGCAAATGGGAGCGGATCATCAAACGGCAAAAGCGCAATGGCATCATCGACGCCATCAAAGCAAGCCGTACGACCTGGCCCACCATCGTCGATCCGGCCTGATCCAAACCCAAACCCCGCCGGACCAGCGCCTCCTCGCTGGTCCGGCCCCCTGAACATTCAACATGGGAGGGAGTCCGGTGAAGACGTCCCCAAGCGCCCTGGCGCTGAAATATTTCTTTGTCCTTCTGGCCAGTGCGGTCGTACTGTATCCGCTGCTGTGGATGGTCACGATGGCCTTCAAGCCATACCCGGAATGGACAACGGTATCGGGGCTGACCTGGTTCCCGAAGAATCCCACGCTGCAAAACTTTGAGTTCATATTCTTCGGCCAGGCCGAAGGATTGGTTGTCAGCCTGGACCGCACCATCGTAAGCCCGTTGATCGCAAGCCTTGTCACCAGCATTTGTGGCACGCTGCTTGCCGTGGTCACCGGCACCCTGTCATCCTACGCGGTGGTGCGGTTCGGGTTGGCGCAATCGCTGCCCCTGTCGGTTTTGCAATTGCGCCTGTTCCCGCCTCTGGCGGTGATGATCCCCGTCATGGTGATGTGGGCCTTTATTGGCGCCGTTGACACCTGGTGGGGGCTGTCGCTGATCTATGGGATCGTGACGCTGCCCTTTGCCTTCTGGCTGATGAAAACCTTCTTCGAGGAGGTCCCGGTTGAGATCGAGGATGCCGCCCGCGTGTCCGGCTGTTCCTACTGGCGCGTGTTCTATCGCATCACCCTGCCGATCGTGAAACCCGGCCTTGCGACCTGCGCGCTGTTCGTCTTCATCCTGAACTGGTCGGACTACCTTCTGGCCCTGCTGTTGACGCAGAAGGAATGGGTCACCCTGCCCGTCTATATGGCGACGCTGACCTCGGCCATGGGAGGCCAGATGTACGGGATGAAAGCCGCCCTGGGCGTCATTGCCGCCATCCCCCCCGTCGTCTTTGGCCTGATGATCCAGAAACACCTTGTCCGCGGCCTGACCTTCGGAGCACTGAAACAATGACCGATACCAAGCTTAACACCCCCGCTCCCTCCTCCAAGCGCCAAGGCTATTGGGCGCAGGTGGCCCGAGATGGCAACAAAATGGGCTTCTGGTTCGTTCTGCCCGCCTTGCTGCTGCTTCTGTTCATCGTGGTCTTTCCGCTGCTCATGCAGCTGTACCTGTCCATCACCTGGTGGACCCCGCTGGAAGGGATCGCCTGGTACCGCGCCTGGGAGGTCTTTAACTGGGGCGAAAACTATTGGTTCCTGCTGACCGACAGCCGCCTGTGGGGTGCCCTGTGGCGCACCGTGGTGATCATGGGCATCGCCGTTCCGATCCAGTTCTTTCTGGGCATGGCGCTGGCCTATCTGTTCGTGGACAATTTCGCAGGGCGCAAGATCTTCTACTCGATCATGCTGACACCGATGATGGTGGTCCCCGCCGTGGTTGGCCTGATGTTTTTCCTGCTGTTCCAGGGCACCGGGCCGGTCAATGACCACCTTGGCCTGCCTACGGATTTCTCGTGGCTGACGGATGTGAACCGCGCGATGATCTCGGTCATCATTGCCGATATCTGGCAGTGGACGCCCCTTATGTTCCTGATCCTGTTGGCCGGGATGCTGGGGGTGCCGTCCGATCAGTTGCTGGCCGCGCGCCTTTTGGGCGGATCGAACTGGCAGAACTTTATCAAGATCGTTCTGCCGCGCATGAAAACCGTGATCATCATCGCCCTGGTGCTGCGCGCTGTTGAATGCTTCAAGATCTTCGACCTGATCTTCATCATGACCAAGGGCGGACCCGGTGTTCAAACCGAAACCATCTCGCTCTTCCTCTACAAGCAAACCTTTGGCGAGCTGGAATGGGCCTATGTGGCCGCGATCGGCCTGACCATCCTGTTTGTCCTGAGCGTCATCGCAGCAAAAGGCCTGTCCTACATGGCCAAGAAGAACGGAGGCTAACATGTCATCCATCCAAATCAACAACGTCACCAAGCGCTTTGGCGACTTCACCGCCGTCGACAACATCAGCCTGGATATCCAGGAAGGCGAGTTCGTCGCGCTGCTTGGCCCCTCGGGCTGCGGCAAGACCACTACGATGAACATGATCGCCGGACTAGAGGACGTGACCGAAGGGTCGATCCTGTTCGACGGACAGGACCTGTCCGGCACCAAGATCCAGGACCGCAACATCGGCTTCGTGTTCCAGAACTATGCGATCTTCACGCATCTGACGGTCTACAAGAACCTGTCCTATGGGCTGGAGGTCAAGAAGGTCCCCAAGCCCGAGATCGACCGCCGTGTCCGCGCCATGGCCGACCGGATGAGCATCACGCATCGTCTGGATCAGCCCGCCTCCAGCCTGTCGGTCAACGAGATGCAGAAACTGGCGATCGGCCGCTCGGCCATCGTCGAGCCGCGGATTTTCCTGCTGGACGAGCCGCTGTCCAACCTCGACGCCGGGTTCCGCGCCTATATGCGGGCCGAGCTGAAAGTGCTGCAACACGAGTTCGGCCAGACGATGATCTATGTCACCCATGACCAGATCGAGGCCATGAGCCTGGCCGACAAGATCGCCATCATCGATCAGGGCAAGCTGATGCAATACGGCACCCCGCTGGAGATTTACAACAACCCGGCGAACCGCTTTGTGGCCAATTTCGTCGGCAGCCCGCGCATGAACCTGATCGACGGGGAATTGCGCGACGAGGCCGGCAAGCTGAAACTGATGGTGCATGGAGGGGCAGAAATCCCTCTGACCGGGAAAATCCGTCAGGACTTTACCGGTGATGCCAAAGTGCACAGCGGCTCGTTCGGTATTCGCCCGCAGGATATCTACTTTGGGCAGCGCCGCTCGTCCGAGGACATCGAGCTGCACGGCGTCGTCGAGGTTCTGGAACGCGTCGGTCCCAAGCGTCTGGCCTATCTGCAAGTGCTGGAAACCATGTTCCTGGCCTTTGACGATCAGGATCAGCTGCAACTGGGGGCCGAGGTTCCGTTCTTCCTGCCGCCGCAGAAAAGCATGGCCTTCGACCTGCAATCGGGCCGCCGTCTGGGCGACCAATTCCAAGGAGTGAACTGATGAACGCCATCGAGATCAAGAACGCCACCAAGTCCTATCCGGGCTTTGATCTGGGCCCGATCAACATGACCATACGTCAAGGGGAATTTTTCGGGATTTTTGGCCCTCCGTCCACGGGCAAGACCTCGATCCTGAAATTGATCCTTGGATTGCTGGATCCCGATGACGGCCAGGTGGTCCTGTCGGGCCGCGACGGGGCCGATCTGGACGTGGCTGAACGCGACATTTCCATGGTGTTCCAGAACCTTGCGCTGTTTCCCCACATGACAGGGCGCGAGAACATTATCTTTCCGCTGACCGAACGCGGTGCGCCCGAGGCCGAGATTGCCGAACGTCTGGATTTCGTGTCCGAGGTGCTGCATGTCAGCCATATCCTGCACAAAAACCCCTCGCAGATGTCGGGCGGGGAACGTCAGCGGATCGCGCTTGGCCGCGCTTTTGCCGCCGACAGCCGCGCCATGCTGCTTGACGAACCCATTGCGGCACTGGACGCCCGTCTGCGCGAGGAAATGCGAGTCGAGCTGAAGCGCCTGCAACGCGAGAACAACCAGACCTTCGTCTATGTCAGCCACGACGAAGAAGAGGTCATGGCGATCTCGGACCGGGTGGCGGTTGTGATTGACGGACAGATCGCCCAGATCGGCACGCCGGATGACGTGTACAGCCGCCCCAACGCGCTGGCCGTAGCGCAGGTGATCGGCTCGCCGCCGATGAACCTGTTTCATGGCCGTTTCTCGGCGGATGGATCACGGTTCGAAAGCACTTCGCCCCAGCTTAGCTGCCCCCTGGACCAAGCGGTGCAACAGGGCGGCGAAGGCACCCTGGGCATCCGCCCCGAGGATATCTGGCTGAATGCTGACGCTCAGGATTTCAGTGTCGCCGTCACCGTCAGCTCGATCGAGCCGTTGGGCGGTTACACCATCGTCAACGTGATGCTGGGCAACCAGATCCTCAAGGTCCGTGCCCCCGGTCAGACCGACCTGGCACCGGGCGACACGGTGCAGGCTTCGTTCGATCAACGGCGCTTGCATCTGTTTGACGCCGACGGTCAGCGCCTGTAGGCTGACCGCATTCTGTTGGGGTGCCCTTTGCGGGGCTGAGATGCGCAAGCGAACCCATTGAACCTGAACCGGTTAGGACCGGCGGAGGGAACAGTACCTCGGATCCATCTGACATCCGGGGACCATTCTCTTCCTTTTCGGTCCTGACCACGCACCTAAGGAAGATACAGTGGCCCCAATTGCCCTGACCATAGCCGGATCGGATAGCGGCGGCGGCGCCGGTATCCAGGCAGATCTGAAGACATTCTCGGCGCTTGGCGTTTATGGCGCCAGCGTCATCACCGCCATCACCGCGCAGAACACCCGCGATGTCACCGCCGTGCATCCCGTGCCGATTGACGTGGTCGAGGCGCAGATCGATGCGGTGCTGGGCGATCTGGACGTCAAGGCGATCAAGATCGGGATGCTGGGCACGCCTGACCTGATCCGGGCCGTGGCCGCACGATTGCATGGCTTTGACGGCCCCATCGTGCTGGACCCGGTGATGGTCGCCAAATCCGGCGCCACTCTGCTGGCGGACGAGGCGCTCGAGGCCCTGCGCACCCATCTTTTGCCGCTGGCCACAGTGCTGACCCCCAACATCCCCGAGGCTGCCAAACTGTTGGACCAGCCCGAGGAACTGACGGCCTGCGGGCTGCAACGTCAGGGCCAGGCGCTGTTCGACATGGGTCCCGGCGCGGTGCTGATGAAGGGCGGGCACGGGCTGGGCGCTGTATGTACCGATTGGCTGATCTCTGCTGCAGGTGCACAGGCACTGAAGGCGGACCGGATCACCACCAAGAACACCCACGGCACCGGCTGCACCCTGTCCTCGGCCATTGCGGCAGGGCTGGCGCGGGGCAAATCGCTGGAAACCGCCGTGCATGCCGCCCATGGCTGGCTGCATCAGGCGATTTTGCACGCGGATGATCTGAGCGTGGGGCATGGTCACGGCCCGGTGCATCACTTTCACGGGGTCTGGGCATGAGCACCGAATTCACCATTCTGGGCGCAGGCGTCGCCGGCCTGTGCGTCGCATCCGAGCTCAGCAAACGCGGCGCCTCGGTCACCATGATCGACCCCTATGGCGGCCCCGGCCCGCATGGCTGTTCATGGTGGGCGGGCGGCATGCTGGCCCCCGATTGCGAGGGCGAGACTGCCGAACCTGCTGTCGTCGCCCATGGCCGCAACGCCGCCGCGTGGTGGCAGGATCAGGGGGTTCAGGTCACCTATAACGGCTCGGTCGTGGTGGCCCTGTCGCGCGACACGGCTGAGTTGCAACGCTTTCAACGCCGCACGGAAAATCACGTCACGCTGGATCGCGCCGGTCTGACCGAACTGGAACCTCAGCTGGCTGAACGGTTTGGCACCGCCCTGCACATGACGGCCGAGGGCCACGTGACCCCGCGCCTTGCCCTGACCCACCTGCGCGATCAGCTTGAGGCGCGCGGCGTCCATGTCCAATCGCAAGGCACACCCAGCGGTCAGGTGATCGACTGCCGCGGTCTGGCCGCCAAGGACGCCCTGCCCGATTTGCGCGGAGTAAAAGGCGAGATGGTGATCCTGCACGCCCCCGACGTGTCGCTGGACCGGCCCGTGCGTCTGCTGCATCCGCGCTTTCCGCTGTATATCGTGCCGCGCGGTGACGGTGTGTTCATGCTGGGCGCGACCCAGATCGAAAGCGGTGAACGCTCTCGTGCCACGGTGCGCTCGGTAATGGAGCTGCTATCCGCGGCCTATGCCCTGACCCCCGCCTTTGGCGAGGCCGAGATCCTGGAAACAGGCGTTGATGCGCGCCCCGCCTTTCCTGACAACATGCCCCGTATCCGCAAGAAAAACGGGGTGGTTTACGTGAACGGCCTGTTCCGCCACGGCTATCTTCTGGCGCCCGCGCTCGCGGTGATGCTGGCCGATTGGCAGCTGGACGGCAAACTTCCGGAGATTTGGCATGAAGATCACGATTAACGGCGAAAAAACCGAAGTTGCGGCCACGAATATGGCCGATCTGCTGGTCGAACTGGGCCATGCAGGCGCCAAGCTGGCCACCGCCCTGAACGAGGATTTCGTCCCCACCACCGCCCGCGCCGACACCCCGCTGGAAGCCGGGGATCGCGTGGAAATCGTCGCCCCGCGACAAGGAGGATAACATGCCCACATTCTACGGAACCACGATCCAATCGCCCATGATGCTGGGCACGGCGCAGTACCCCTCGCCCGCCATTCTGGCCGATGCCTTCCGCCGCTCGGGCGCAGGGATCGCCACGGTATCGGTCCGGCGCGAGGCTGGCGGCGACCGCGCCGGTCAGGATTTCTGGCAACTGATCAAAGACTTGGACGTCGCCGTTCTGCCCAACACCGCTGGCTGCCATTCCGTGCGCGAGGCCGTGACCACCGCCCAGATGGCGCGCGAGCTGTTCGACACGCCCTGGATCAAGCTCGAGGTGATCGGCCATGCCGACACCCTGCAACCCGATCCGTTCGGACTGGTCGAGGCAGCGAAAATCCTGACCGACGATGGGTTTCAGGTCTTCCCCTATTGCACCGAGGATCTGGTTCTGTGTGACCGCCTGCTGGAAGCCGGGTGCCAGGTTCTGATGCCCTGGGGCGCACCCATCGGCACCGGGTTGGGGCTGAACAACAAATACGGGCTGCGCAGCCTGCGCGCGCATTACCCGGACGTGCCCCTGGTGATTGATGCGGGCCTTGGCCTGCCCAGCCAGGCGGCCCACGCGATGGAGATGGGCTTTGACGCAGTGCTGCTGAACACCGCCGTTGCCAAGGCGGGTGATCCCGCGGCGATGGCCGAGGCATTCGGGCGTGCGGTGGACGCTGGTCGGCTGGCATACGAGGCCGATCCGATGACCCCGCGCGACATGGCCGCGCCCTCGACCCCCGTTTTGGGAAAGGCGTTCCTGGCATGAGCTTGCATCCCTTCTATCCGATCTTTGACGACGTCAAATGGCTGCACCGGATGCTGCCCTTGGGCGTGAAACTGGTACAGCTGCGGATCAAGAATCAGCCCCTGGACGGGGTGCGCACCCAACTGGCCGAGGCGCGCGATTTGTGCGCGCAACATGGGGCCACACTGGTGGTGAATGATTATTGGCAACTGGCGATCGAGCTGGGCTGCGACTGGCTGCATCTGGGCCAAGAGGATCTGGACGAAGCTGACGTTGACGCGATCCGCGCAGCGGGCCTGAAACTGGGCATTTCCACCCATGACCGGGCCGAGCTGGACCGCGCGCTTGCCCTGAACCCCGACTATGTCGCGCTTGGCCCTGTCTATCCGACGATCCTGAAGAAAATGAAATGGCACCAGCAGGGGCTGGAAAAGCTGACCGAGTGGAAACAGATCATCGGCGATATCCCCCTGATCGCCATCGGCGGCATGTCGGTGGACCGCGCCCAAGGCGCTTTTGATGCTGGCGCGGACGTGGTTTCGGCCGTGACCGACATCACCCTGAATGACGCCCCCGAGGATCGCGTCCGTGAATGGCTGAGGGCAACATCTTGAGCCGCTATGCCCGACAGATCGCCGTTATTGGCCCAGATGGGCACGACGCCCTGCGCCGCGCCCGTGTGCTGGTGATCGGTGCGGGCGGCTTGGGTGCGCCGGCGCTGCAATACCTTGTTGGCGCTGGCGTGGGCCATATCCGTCTGGTCGATCCTGATCGGGTCGAGCTCAGCAATCTGCACCGCCAGACCCTGTTTCGCGCGGGCGACATCGGCCAACCCAAGGCGCTGGCCGCCGCGGCGCATCTGCGGCAGTTGAATGCCGACAGCCGGGTCGAGGCGCTTGTTACCGCCTTTGACCCCGAAAGCGCGGCCGATCTGTGCGATGGCATGAACCTGGTGCTGGACTGCGCCGACAGTTTCGCCGCCTCATACGTGGCCTCGGACCATTGCCTTGGCGCGGGCATCCCGCTGATCAGCGCCTCGGTTGTGGGAACCGAGGGCTATTGCGGCGGATTTTGCGGCGGCGCGCCCTCGTTGCGGGCGGTGTTCCCCGATCTGCCCGCCCGGCTGGGCAGCTGCGATGCGGATGGGGTGATGGGCGCCTCGGTCGGGGTGATCGGCAGCCTGCAGGTACAGATGGCCATGTCCGTTCTGACCGGCGACCGCACCCCGATGGGCAAGCTCGTCAGCTATGACGCCACTGCCTTGCGCTTTGGCGGTTTCCGCTTTGACAAGGCCGAAGAGCCGCCCATGGGCCATAGCTTCATCGCCGCCCGTGACATTACCCAAACCGATTTTCTGGTGGACCTGCGCGCCGCGGACGAGCCCGGCCCCGCCCTGCGCGGTGCCACCCGCCACGAGGTGAGCGATTTCGACCACCTGACCCCCAATGCAGAACGTATCGTTCTGGCCTGCCGCTCGGGTCTGCGTGCCTGGCAGGCTGCGGAACGGCTTAGACAAAACTGGGACGGAAACATCGCGCTGATCGCCCTTGGCGACAGCACCGACTAAACAGGAGAAGACCCCATGCTGAAACACCTACTGACAAGCGCCGCCCTGCTGGCCGCGACCCCGGCCTTTGCGGCCGACAAGATGACCGTCCTGCTGGACTGGTTCGTCAACCCCGATCACGGGCCGATCATCGTGGCGCAGGAAAAGGGCTATTTCGCCGATCAGGGCCTTGAGGTCGAGATCGTGGCCCCCGCTGATCCGTCCGACCCGCCGAAACTGGTGGCTGCGGGTAAGGCTGAACTGGCGATTTCCTATCAGCCGCAGCTGCACCTGCAAGTCGCCCAAGGCCTGCCGCTGAAACGCGTTGGCACGCTGGTCGCGACCCCGCTGAACTGTCTGCTGGTGCTTGAGGATGGTCCGATCAAAAACATCGCCGATCTGAAGGGCGGCAAGATCGGCTATTCGGTTGCCGGCGTGGAAGAGGCCCTGCTGACCGCGATCCTGGAAAAGCACGGGCTGACCATGTCGGACATCGAACTGGTGAACGTGAACTGGTCGCTGTCGCCCTCGCTGATGTCGGGGCAGGTTGACGCCGTTCTGGGCGCTTACCGAAATTTCGAGCTGAACCAGATGACCATTGAGGGCGTCGAGGGCAAGTGTTTCTACATCGAAGAGGAAGGCGTGCCCACCTATGACGAGCTGATCTATGTCGCCAACCCCGACAAAATGGACGCCGATCAGCTGCGCCGTTTCCTGCGCGCAACCGAACTGGCCACCCAGTTCATCGTCAACCACCCGCAAGAAAGCTGGGAGATTTTCTCGGGCACCTCGACCGAGCTGCAGGACCAGCTGAACGAGATGGCCTGGGCCGACACCCTGCCCCGCTTTGCCCTGCGCCCCGAGGCGCTGGACGAGGGCCGCTATACCCGCTTCGAGGCCTTCCTGGCCGAGGCTGGTCTGGTCGAGGGCACCCGCGCGGTGTCTGATCTGGCCGTGGATCTGGGGGCGGAATGAGCTACGGCACCGTCTTTCCCAAATGGCGCGATGCGGCGGGTCCCCAGTGGCCCGCCTACACCCGCCATGCCTTTGTTCAGGGGCTTCAGGATGGATCGCTGCCGCGTGACGCTTTCCTGCACTATCTGAAACAGGATTACGTTTTCCTGATCCATTTCTCGCGCGCCTGGGCGCTGGCGATCACCAAGGCGCAGACGGTCGAGGAAATGCGTCTGTGCGCTGGCACGGTGAACGCGCTGATCAACGAAGAAATCGCCCTGCATATTCAGACCTGCGCGGCGGCTGGCATCTCCGAGGATCAGCTGTTCGCCACCGAAGAACACACCGAAAACCTGGCCTATACGCGCTATGTGCTGGATGCAGGCCATTCAGGTGATTTTCTTGACCTGCTGGCCGCCCTGGCCCCTTGCGTTCTGGGCTATGGAGAGATCGGCGCGGCGCTGCTGCCCCATGCGGACAGCTCGGCGTATGGCGACTGGATCCGCACCTATGGCGGCGCTGAATACCAAGGGGTCTGCACCGAAGTGGGCGCCCTGATCGACATGGCTGTCGCCAACCGTATCGGGGACACCCCCGAGCAATCGCCACGCTGGCAGGCCCTGTGCGACCGTTTTACCACGGCCACACGACTTGAAGTCGGATTCTGGGACATGGGGCTGAAACCATGACCCAGCCCCCCGGCCTCTTCTTGCGTGGATCGGCGTGGTATGACGGCACGCCGCTGTTCTCGGGGCTGGATCTATCCATCCCCGCGGGTCAGTGGACCTGCCTTCTGGGCTCGTCCGGGGTGGGCAAATCCACGGTGCTGAACCTGTTTGCAGACCTGGCGCAGGCCATCACGTTCAAGGGCGATCTGGGCGCCACAGATGGCCCGCTGGCTGGCCGCGTGGCGCTGATGGCGCAGGATGATCTGCTGATGCCCTGGTTGACTGTTGCCGGCAATGTGGGTCTGGGCGCGAAACTGCGCGGCGACCGTGCTGACCCGGCCCGCGTTTCCGACGTTCTGGCCCGTGTCGGGCTGGGGGATCGTGCCATGGCCAAACCCTCGCAATTATCTGGCGGGCAACGCCAGCGCGTGGCCCTGGCCCGCACCCTGATGGAGGACCGCCCGGTGGTCCTGCTTGACGAGCCCTTTTCGGCGCTGGACGCCCGCACTCGCGCCCGGATGCAGGAATTGGCTGCCGAACTTTTGCAGGACCGCACCGTTCTGTTGGTCACCCATGACCCGGCCGAGGCAGCGCGTCTGGGCCACCAGATCCTGTTGATGTCCCCTGACGCTATGCAGGAATTCCAGCCGCCGCCCGGCCCCGTTCCCCGCGCCGTGGACGCGCCCGAAGTATTGCAAACCCAGGCCCGCCTGTTGACACGCCTAAGAGAGGACGACTGATGCGCCCGACCGACCACCTGAAATCCCTGGCCGCCGAGGATTGGCAGGCCGCGAGCACTCATGCATTCACCAATGCGCTGGTTGATGGCTCGATCCCGCGCGAACGGATGGTGGGGTACTTGCAACAAGATTACCTGTTTATCGACGGATTTGTGCGCCTGCTGGCCTCGGCCATTGCCCATGCGCCCACGCTGGCCGACAGTGTTCCCGCCGCGCAATTTCTGGCCGTCATTACCGGCCCTGAAAACACCTATTTTTTACGAAGTTTCAAAGAATTGTCAGCCGAATCTGATGCTTTGCCCGAACCTCAGACCCTGGCTTTCCAACAGCTGATGGCGGACGCCCGCCACTCGGGCCGGTACGAGATTATGCTGGCCGTTCTGGTGGTGGCCGAATGGATCTATCTGGACTGGGCCAGCCCGTTCGAGGACCGCGCGGACGAACTTCCTTTCTGGCTGGGCGAGTGGATCACGCTGCACGCGGGCAAAGGGTTTGAAAGCGTAGTCGAGTATCTGCGCGGCCAATTGGACCAGGTCTGGCCCACGCTGGATGACGCAGCCAAAGCAGAGGTCGAACAGACCTTCCAAACGGCCGTTCGGCTGGAGCGGGACTTCTTTGACGCCGCTTGGGCGGGCTTTCCTGTTGCCGGCATGGTGCCCGCATGAAACCCTGGCAGGCCGGTGCGGCCTCGGCCCTGATCGCGATCGCGCTGTGGCAAGCCATCGTCTGGATCGGCGAGCTGCCGCGCTTTATCCTGCCCGGCCCCCTGCTGGTGGCCGAAACCCTGTGGAAAAGCCGCGCCCTGATATGGGAGCACAGTCTTGTCACCCTGACCGAGGTGCTGATCGGACTGGCCTTGGGCGCAATCCTGGGCGGGTTGTCTGCCATCGCATTGGCGGCCTCGCCCATGGCGCGGGCGCTGGTGCGGCCAATGCTGGTGTTCAGCCAGGCGATCCCTGTCTTTGCCTTGGCCCCGATCCTGACGCTTTGGTTCGGCTTTGGCCTCTGGTCCAAGGTTCTGATGGCGCTGATCATCATCTATTTCCCGGTCACGTCCTCGTTCTTTGATGCGTTGATGCGGCCCAACCCCGGCTGGCTGGGGCTGGCCAAGGTGATGGGCGCCAGCCCCTGGCGAATGATGTGGCACATCCGCATTCCCGCCGCGCTGCCCGGCTTTGCCTCGGGGCTGCGTCTGGCGGCGGTCTATGCCCCCATCGGCGCGGTGATCGGTGAATGGGTCGGCGCCAGCAAGGGGCTGGGCTATCTGATGTTGCTGGCCAATGGACGGGCAAAAATCGACCTGATGTTCGCCGCGTTGATCGTTCTGGCGCTGTTTTCGGTACTGCTTCACACGGCCGTTCACCACTTGGCACGAGTGTTGCTGGAAAAAGAGTAGACGCCCATTTGCGGCGTCCAAACCGGAGGAGAGAGATGCCGAAAACACAATTCGCTGTTGAGATGGGCATGGGCACGGATCTGAAGGGGCAGGATTATACCAAGGCTGCCTGCCGCGCTGTTGACGATGCCCTGCACCGCAATTTCCTGTCCGTCGCCCCCGCCTTTGGGTTTCCGCACGAGGCGATGATCGTGGATATCCGCGTCGGCGTTGGCCAGCCGGACCTGGTCGATCTTGAGGCCGTCCGCGCCCGTGCCCCTGTTGGTACCGTCAGCGCCCAGGCGGTTCAGGGCGGTCTGGATGTCGAGATGCGAGGCGGCGTGACCATCGTGGCCAATGCCATCGTCTCGGTGTCCTTCGATGTCGAAAAGGAGAGCTGAGATGACAGAACCCTTGATCCTGGAGCTGGGCATGGGCGCCGATGTTCATGGCAAAGACCAGACCAAAGCCGCGCTGCGCGCGATCTCTGACGCGATCCGGCACAGCTCTTTAACCGTGTTCTACAGCTACAAACACCCCTCGGAAATGCAGGTCGAAGTAACGATTGGCACGCCCGATCCCGATGGTCTGGACCGTCAGGCCGTGGCAGATGCCCTGCCCTTTGGCAGCGTGGACGTGACCGTGGTCAAAGGCGGTCTGACCGATGTCGGCATGGGCGGGGCCGAGGATATCACCCTTGTCACCGCCGCTGTCAAAGCGCGTCTGGACACCTCGGGACATCCGTTCCGGCTGAAATGACGAAGGGCGCAGTTTCCTGCGCCCTCTTTTTAGGTCACGCGTTCCACGCCCCATCATTGTTAAGCACGGATCCCGTGACATTATCGGTGTTGGGCCCACACAGATAAGCAACCATCTCGGCAATCTCCTCGGGGCGTCCATAGCGGCCGATGGGGCTGCGCGGCAGCATCGCCTCGGCCAGGGCACCGTCCTCGGGGTTCATGTCCGTATTGATCGGCCCCGGCTGGATGCAGTTCACGGTGATCCCATCCTCGGCCAGATCGCGCGCCCAGGCACGGGTCAGCCCGGCCATGGCAAACTTGGTCATTGAATACAGGTCAATCCCCGGAAAGGGCACGGTTTCTCCGAAAATCGAGCCGATGTTGACGATCCGCCCGCCCGGGCCCATCGCCTTGGCCGCTGCTTGCGTCAGAAAGAAAACACCCTTCTGATTGACCGCAATGTTTTGGTCAAAGGCGGCCTCGTCGCATTCTTTCAGGTCCACCGCCGTCAGCACGGCCGCATTGTTCACCAGGATATCCAGCGAGCCCAGATCGGCCACCAAGGCTTGCCCGGATTTGACGTCCCCCGCATCGCATTGCACCGCACGCGCCTGAGCGCCAGAACCCTTGCACGCGGCCACAACCTTGTCTGCGGCTTCGGCGTTGGATTGATAGGTGATCACAACATTCGCCCCAGCCTGCGCCAGGCGCTGCGCGATGGCGGCGCCGATCCCACGACTGCCCCCGGTGACAAGGGCTGTCTTTCCGGCCAGGCTTTGCGATTGAGTTTCTGATTGATTCATTCTTTTCCTCCCAATTGGCGACGGGTCGGGCTGCATGTTTCGCAGACAAAACCCGTCAGGCGAGTACGAGCAACAGTTGTGCCAACAGCCTTCTGGCACCGGATCACCAGGCACAAGTCTTTGCTTTTAAAGACGCATTACCCTGATTAGATGCGGCGTGGCACGGCTGTTGCTTGCCCTATTGACGCGGACCTGCACCCAGCGGGGCCGCGAAACCATAGGGAGGAAACTATGTTGAACCGTATAATCGGCACCGCAGCCGCGGCCCTTACCGCGCTGGTGCCGTTGGTGGCCAGCGCCGACAACGCCGCGGACTGGCCCAAGTATCACCGCACCGATGATGGCTGGCGCTACAGCCCGCTGGACCAGATCAACGCCGACACGATCAAGGACCTGAAGGTCGCCTGGATTCACCAACCCGGCGACATCCAGCACGGGTTGCAGGCCACGCCCATCGTGGTGGATGGCATCGTGTATTACGTTGGCCCCAACAACAACGTCTATGCCGTGAACGGCACCACGGGCGAAACCATCTGGCACTATCAGCCCGATCTGGACCCGATCGTGCGCCGGGTGTTCTACCAGGCCGCCTCGCGCGGGGTGACGGTAGGCCATGGCAAGGTCTATCTGGGCTCGCTTGATGGGCGTTTCATCGCGCTGGACCAGAAAACCGGCAAGGTCGTGTGGTCCAGCCAGATCACCAACCTGAAAGAATGCTATGGCTGCCTGTTCTCGTCGCCGCCCCAGTTGGCAGGCGACATCCTTTATGGCGGCACCACCGGGGGCGACCAGCCTCAGCGTGGTAAGATCTATGCCGTGAATGCCCTGACGGGTGAACCGGCCTGGACCTTCGACACCATTTCCGATGATCCTGAAAGCTGGCCCGGTGATACCGGCGAGGTTGGCGGCGGCGGCGCATGGATGCCCGGCCAGTATGACGCCAAGCGTGACGCGATCATCATCGGCACCTCGAACGCGGCGCCTGACTTTTTCGGAAAGGCCCGCAAAGGCGACAACAAATACACCGCCTCGGTTCTGGCCATCGACGCGCCCTCGGGCGATCTGAAATGGTTCCACCAAGAGGTGCCGCACGACGTTTGGGACTACGATTCCGCCTACGAGGCCGTGACCATCCAACATGATGGCAAGGATGTGATCTTTCACCTGAACAAAGGTGGTTTCGTGTCTGTGCTGAACAAAGAGGACGGCTCGGTTGTCAATGTCTGGCCGCTGTCTCAGACCTATAACTGGGTCGAAAGCATTGATCCCAAAACCGGCGAGCTGCACGGCCGCAACGAACCCAAAGAGGGCGAAGAAATCACTCTGTGCCCTTATCTGCTGGGCGTTCGCAGCTGGAACCACGGCGCCTATAGCCCCGATACCGGGCTTTGGTACACCAACGCGATGGAGGTTTGTAACCGCATCGTCGCCTCGGCCCAGGACCACGAAGAGGTCGGCCTGGCTGGTCTGTACCTGGGTGTTTCCGTGCTGGAAGCCGTTGATCCTCCGGGTCAGAAAGCCAGCGCCCGTCTGGACGCGCGCGATCCGATCACCGGCGAGGTCAAATGGTCGGTTGACTATGACATCCCCGGTCTGGGCTCGGTTCTGGCCACGGCTGGCGGGCTGGTCTTCAACGGCGACGTGCACGGTGTTGTGCGTGCCTATAACGACCAGACCGGCGACGAAGTCTGGAGCTTCAACACCGGATCGGGCATCCGCTCGGGCATCGTCAGCTATGGCGCGGATGGCAAGCAATATCTGCTGGTCCCGTCGGGTCTTGGCAGCCATGCGCCCGGCTTTATGGCCTCGGCTTTCCCCGACATTGTCGGCCTGCCGGGCGGTGCGGCTCTGATCGCCTTTGCCCTGAATTGATGACAACGGGGCGGGCCACATGCGGCCCGCCCCTTCCCAACACCAGAGGCCCCACCATGAAAAACCTGATCGCAACCCTTGGCATGGCGCTGGTCACCGCGACGACCCCTGCCCTGCCCGCACAGGCCAACAGCCCCATCGACCTGATGGCCCAAGATCATATCGACAACGGCAGCCTGCGCTTTGCCCAGAACTGTACCTATTGCCATGGCGCCAACGGCATCGGCGGCAAACACCGCAAACTGCAATGCCGCGATTTCGACCCCGAGTATCTGTTCTTCACCATCTCTGAAGGTCTAGAGAGCGGCTCGTTCTTCATGCCCCCATGGGCGGATGCGTTCAGCGAGGAAAAACGCTGGGAGCTGGTCGCCTTCCTGATGTCGCTGGGACGGCTGGAAACATGCGACTAGCGTTTCTGACCGCCCTGATCCTGACGCTGGCCACACCAATGGCCAAGCCTTTGGCAGCGCGTGACGCCAAGGACATCCAGCAAGCCGGCGTGCTGACCGTCTGCGCCAACCGCGATGCCCTGCCCGTCAGCAGCGATGGCGAAAACCCCGGCTATCAGCTGGAAATCACCCAGGAAATGGCCAAGCGGCTGGGCGTCCGATTGCGGATCGAGTGGATCTGGGCGGGCTATCAGGCGCGCTATACTGAATGCGACATGATCCTGGGCGTCGCGCGCGACCCCAAACCGGGCGGGTTTGCGCGCTACTTGCAAAGCCTAACAGATGTCGAGATTCTGCTCGCCTTCGCGCCCGGCACCCGGCTGGACACACCGCAGGACCTGGCGGGCATGCTTGTGGCCGTGCCCTCGACCACGCTGGCGCATTTCCGCCTGCTGGATCTGGGCGCGGACCCGCGAGTCGCCTATCGGTCTGACAGCGCCATCCTGTCCGCGATCGCTGCTGGTAAGGTGCAGGCCGGGGTCGTCAGCTCACTCGCACTCGGCTGGTTCCGCAGCCAACACCCGGACTTGCGTTTTGACACCCGTTCGACGGACATTCTGGACATCGAAGCGCGCTATCCCCTGACCATCGCCCTGCGCCACATGGACAGCCTGGCCGAAAGCGATTTCCAAGAGCTTCTGACCCAAATGCGCAACGATGGCAGCCTGCAACAAATCCTGACACGCTATGGTCAAACCCTCAGCGCCAGTTTCGACGACCCCTACGCCAAGGTCCCCGACAGCCTGTCAGAACCCCAGGGCGTCACCGTCCGCCGGGACATCATAGAAGAGCTGCAAGACCGCGTGCGCAGGCAGTCCCGCTGACCACGCGCACCCTGGGGGCACCGCCCCCAGCCCCGAGGAGCCCGCCACCGGCGGGCGACGAGACATCCAGCGCGCCGAAGGCGCACCGCATAACAGCAGCACATATGTTCAATTAAGAAAATGCCGTTCGGGGTGGA
The DNA here is from genome assembly GCF_965218685.1 of Thalassovita sp. Classification (GTDB taxonomy): domain Bacteria; phylum Pseudomonadota; class Alphaproteobacteria; order Rhodobacterales; family Rhodobacteraceae; genus Thalassobius. The sequence continues at coordinate 2,923,541 of NZ_OZ244657.1, forward strand.
TGGCGGTGGGAATCGAACTAGTAGCGAACTCTCTCCGCTGCCAGTGTCCTCTACTGCGTATCCTTTCGAAAAGCTGCGGAAAGAAACATATCGATCGGCACCCGACCATTGAAATTCGGAGCGATCGCGCATAGATCAAGTAGTGCATCAAGAGTGAGGCTATGCCTCCGCCAACCTGCCAAACCCGGCAAGGTGGTCGCCCGAAAGGGGATGCGGCCAGATCGGCAACGAATGGGTTGGCCTCATCCACAAGCGATTGTCCTGCCGGTCTCGAACGAGGAGACCGCTATGATTACACGTCGAGATTTTATCGTCACAACTGCTGCAACGGCATCGAGCCCATTGGCTGTTCATGCGGCGAACGAACGGGACGTCCGTTTGCCTCTGAAGGCCCAGCCGCGGGTACGGACACTGTTCACGAAGCCAACTGGTGACGGCCGGTTACTGCTTTTCAGCGACGGCTCAGAATCGCCATCGAAACTGATCAAGCCAGAGGCCCTTGAGCGGGCTTTCGGCCCCGGCACTGAACTCGTCCTGCAACAGCCGGATCACTGGCGAATGATCGAAGAGGGCTGGTTTGCGGAAGACGATCTCTACGAGCCGACCGAATTCGAAGATCCCGCCTTTCGTATCTGGCATGCAAACTACAGGCCCGAGACAGAAGCTCACGACCTTCTCTACGATCTCTTCAGGGATCAAATCACCGGCCCCTTTGGCGCCCGTATCCCGGACGTAGGGCTTGAACTGGGAGAACACCCGAGCACACCGCGATACGCGACGGCCAAGCTCGATGGTGACTGGTGTCTGCCTCATCTCCGGGCTGAAGTGGCTGAGCGTACGAGTTGGCTCGTCATCGACGACGGCAACGCTTTCGGCGAGGCGGAACGATGACCTGCTGTGTACGAAAAGGCACCCTTCCCCCGCGGGCGTTGTGTATTTGCGGAAGCTGGGACGTCGAGATGATCTGGATGCACGGCTTGACCGATGGCCACAAGTGCAACCGATGTGGGCGGGCCTGGAACGAAGAATACGGCATCGAGATGCGGCCGTCGGATCTCAACTGGGCCCATCTGCCGGCTGTAGGCGCCGCCACGTACGCCAGACAGCAAGGCTGGCTGCCTGAACATTGAAATTTGGAAAAGATGCAAAAAATGCTGGAGAATCCATGATGTTCGAAGAGTTCGATCTCGATTTCAGACCAAAATCCTACTGGGGCCCACAAAGCCTGGCTTCCTACTTCGGAAGCCACATCACCGGAGAGCTTCGGAGGCAAGCAGCCAAGAATGAGGCTGCCTCGGGATCAGACCTCGCCGTGCCCACCGAACCAACGCTCGATAGCACGGCCCGATCAATACAAGGTTCAATCCATCCCTGGCTCATGGGCGGGGAGTATCTCCCCCCTCTCCGCCCGGATGAAGTGGAGATAGCGCGGGTCACCTTGCGATCGGTAACGATGGACGTCTTTTCGATAAGGGCACGGCGCTCTGGGGAACGGATCTATTTCCGACTGGTCGATGAATACATGGAGCAGGAACCGCCAGAACGGTTCGTCGTCAAGCCGCGATGGGCCAAGAGCCCACTGTCGATGCGCCAGGTGATTTCCATCATCGACGAAAACGGGCTCATCAATGACTACAGGGATTTGAACTTCGATGGGTCCAATGCCGACGAAATCTTCAATTTTGCGACAGCGTCCTCAGAGTTTTACCCCGAGCTCGCAGCATACTTCGATCACCAAAATGAAAAATGGCTCGAAGAGCAAATCAGACAGTCTTCAAACGATGACGACGAATGAGAAGCGTCAATTAGGGCGTTGAGCAGAAACCAAAAATAATGAAAGGAACGCTGAATGTACGATATAATTCCTGACATTCACGGACAGGCAGGAAAACTGAGAGGGGCTCTCCGCGGTCTTGGATACTCCGAAAGGCGCGGTGCGTGGCGGCATCGTGACCCGAAGCGTCATGCGGTCTTTCTTGGTGATTTCATTGACCGTGGACCCGACAACCGGGAGGTCATCCGTATCGTTCGGGGAATGATCGATGCCGGCTCTGCGTCTGCTGTGATGGGAAACCATGAACTGAACGCGATACATTTCCACACCTGGGATGAGAACGGGCCTCTCAGGGCTCACTCCGAAAAGAACATGGCTCAGCACGCGTCATTTCTGCAGGAGTTCCCATTGGGGTCGTCAGACGCCCATGAAGCCATCGCCTGGATGCGAACCCTTCCTCTTTATCTCGAGTTCGACGGTTTCCGCGCGGTACATGCGTGCTGGAACGAAGCAGGCATCCAAGAATTGAAAGCGCTGACCAGGAACGGCGTCATGTCAGAGGATCAGCTGATCAAGGCCGCGGACAAAGGGCATGCGCTGTTCGAGTTTGTCGAAACCGCTCTCAAAGGCCCTGAACTTCAGCTGCCCGATGGCTTCTTCTTCGTCGACAAGGGTGGTCACGAGAGACGAGAGGTTCGCAGGAAGTGGTGGGACGGAAGAGCGGTTTCATGGCGCGACATTGCAATCTCGGTGCCAAATCCAGAACAGCTACCAGACCGTGAACTGCCTGACGATGTTTTGACCTCCGCCTACCCAAGCGACGCAGCACCCGTATTTTTTGGCCATTACTGGATGACGGGTAGCCCGCTTATGCAGGCTGAAAATGCACTTTGTCTGGACTACTCCGCAGGACTCGATGGGCCCCTCGTCACCTATCATGCTCGGCCGGGGCAAAATTCCATTTCGCTTGAGCACCTTCGGGTGCATTAGCTGCCTATTAGCTCAACAATTTTACAATGTCCGCAACATCGCATCAGCGATCTGAGCCCGATTCATCGCCCAAATCGACATGTTGAGTGCAATCCCGCGCGATGAATGCAACGCGTTTGGCAGAAAGGCTACGTAGGCTGGGTTATTCTGCCTACCACCAACGCACCAAGCGCCGAAGTGCGGTGGAAGATCGTGCCCCTTCATTTCCATGCGATTCAACTCAGCGAGGACAGAGCTTAGCTTGTTTTCGTCCTCAAAAGTCTGCGGCATATTCAGAAGGCAGAAGAGCCCGCTGCCCATTTCAGGGTGAGGTTGGTCCGCCATCATCTGCCAAAGAGCGGTATGCCTGTCGCCGACTGCGGCGCTGAGTTCGCCCGAACGAAGGCCAAATTCGGCGGTCAAACTGAGGCCACCAGGAGTGCAGACACAAATCCTTGAGAGCTGTTCTTGTGCGAAGCGAAAGTCTTGCTCAGTCCAAGAAGAGGGCTCGGACTTGCGAGGTGGTTCACTTGAAAACGTGCGACGCATTGCACCCAGCATGGTGTCCGCGGCTGCGATAATCGTAAACAGAATGAGGCCGAACTGCACGTCCCACGCGTTTTCTCCCTCATAGACTGTAAGCCGAGAACCAATATAGAATTGGCCGCTCTCCTCAGTCACGGCGCCAAGAGTAGCCATCCGATTGATCATGTTTGCGAAGCCCGGCTTCCCTGTCAGCGCAGCAAGCTGTGACGGCAGCTGCGTCTTGATCGTCACGATCGCAGATATCACGGCATCCCCGGCATCGGGGTTATCGGGAGCCTCGACCTCTACTCGCGTCGTGAGATTGTCGTTCACGACGATGAGTGCGTCCCCCTTCCTCGTTGCCTTTAGTGTCGTCGGTGCCAGAGCAGCTTCCAGGTCGTCGAGAGGAACGCCGCGTGGTTTAGGGGATGGCTTTTTGGGGAACATGGGACCTCAGGAATTTGCCGATAACTTGCATCGCGTAAACTCTGGTAGGATCTTTGGCTAATTTTCCGACCGTTTCATTGCGGTCACGTTGGTGTTTTTTGCCCAAAGTGAAAGGAATGTTGAGAGGCCGATTATAGCAAGGATTCGCAATAGCTGGCCTCTACAACTGCAACAGCCTCGTGGAGAGTCGAATATCGTCGCACTGATCCGCTTGTCCGCTCGACGAGTGTGGGTGGCGGTATCTTTAGCAACCGCGAGCCGTTATGCAATGAACCTCGATAAGCGCGGCTCCAGCAGTTCCAGTTTCGCTTTGTGCGCGAGAGGCCTGTTAAACACTCTTTCCTCCAGATAGCGTGATACCTTGCTGATAGGAATGTACGCAAAACTGAGATCGGAACTCTGTTCCGCACCCTTCATTTCAATAAAATCATAAGGGAAGCCTTTACAGTATGTGTGGAATCCAGAGAATTGCGGAACTTCGCTGGTGAAGTGCAGCCCCTCGGGAGCCAGCTTCGATCTCTTAGAGTGATACATGTCGAGATAGAGAATGAACCACTGGCTGCCATCAAAAGTAACCGCCTCAAAAACATCCAGCGTGTCCAATGACCCCAGACGGTGAAACATCAATCGCTTTCCAGGCCCGGCCTCTAATCTTGAAAGATAGGCGAGTTCGCCAATAGGACCATTCACTGGCACTGGGTTAGTCTCTGAGTATCCAAACTCTCCTGTTCCACCCGGCTTTTTATCGTAGGCGGGAGCAGTTTTAAGCATATCTCGAATTGCGGGATTAACCATTTCAAGCTGAAAATCTTCATCTTCCAGAATGCGCTGGATGCGATCAAATGCAGCTCGCAGAGCTGCGTCATCCCTCTTTGCCTCGCCGCCACCAAAAATCTTGGAAAGGAACTTCATGTACGCCTCCCTGTTCGCTACGTTAGCAGATCGCTTATTCTCTTCATGCCAGGTTTTTTGAATGCCATACGGATAATCTGCTCAAGCAAATGAGTGTTCGCGACATCAATGTAAGAAAGCGCAACATAAGTCTTCTCGTCCTGCTTCGAGCCTATACAAAATGATCCGTCCGCACTCCAAATCTTAACTTGCGACCACGAGCACTTAACCTTCTCGTTGGCGCCCCAAAACTTGTGCTTTTCTAGAAGCACACCGTCATCATGGATCACGGCCGCACCAATCGTAATCGTACGTCCAGCCTTGAGATCCTCCATCATTTCCGAAATGAGCCGGACACCGACGGCGCGCCAAAGCTTGTCCACGAATGTGCCGTAGGTCTCCTTTCTACGGATATTGACAACAGCTTCCGACCTCCTGTCACCGAAGGCCACCGAAAAATTGGTGCCAGTAGGAATTCCATTGACGGAGTGACGAACGCCGCCCCATCGGATGCGAGTGATTGCTTCAAGCGGGTAGTTCTTTCCTTTCCACGAAACTCCCGTAGATGAGATGCTCAAAGTTTCCTTGAAAACCGCACCCACATCAACTTGGTAGGCAATATCGCGCTCCCACTGCGCCCTGTTCGCCTTGGCTTGAGCTTGTGCGGACGCGATGTCGGCCAGAGCGTCAGCGTCGTTTTCTAGGTGCTCTGAAACCTCTGGCAGTTCAACAAACAGTTCCTGTAGCAGCGTTGTCAGTCTTCGCGACTGCTCGAGCATGCCGTACTCGTTGAATAGATCAATGGCCAATCCCCGAATGCTATATGCAATATCCATACTTGGGATGTGATCGATACCTCTTGCCTTTGCACTCAATTGAATTGGCTGCGCGATGCTATCCCAGTTCCGAGCCACCTCAAGAAGATTGTCGATGATAGGTTTAGTGGCAACCTCGCCAGTAGGAGCAGCCCTATTTGCACTATCCAACAGCTTCTGAATATTGTCCGCTTCCGCCTCAAGCACTCCCTGCGTTTCTGTTTCATAACTATCCACCAGATCGTCCACCAAGTGCGGCGCGTGCTCCTCACCCCCAAATGTTGTTTCTTCGAGAAGCTTAGTCATCACGCTGATCAAAGATCGTGGCGGAAGGCGATTAAGACAGTCTTTCACTGTATTTCGATAATAACGCCGCCGCTCCAGCAATTCGGATTCGATCTGAGTAATATTGTTAATTTGGGGAAAGCCAGATACCGCCCGCTCTTCATTTATGTCCCGAATTAGTTCTTCCGCGTCCAAATCCTCGGCCAAATGCGCGAAATCCACGATAAAATCGACCAAGTCATCGGGATCGTGATCCTCGTCAACCGCGGAAAATGCTGCTGATTGCAGATTCAAGCTAGAGAGTGTCGGCAGCCCGAACTCCTCACGAATGGCCATTGGGTCATTCAACAACTGCTGCAAGCACTGCTCTGCTCTTCTTGGCGAGACGCCGGGCAGCCATGCCATCTCTGCATTCAATCGGGTACGAGTATTGGTCAGATCACCACGAGCCTTTTGACAAACGTCATAGTCAAGCTCCAAGGATTTGTTTTCAGCAAGTTCGACAATGCGGCGACGATCATCTCGTATTGTTGCGCCGAGGATCGCAAACGGAGATTGATGCAGGTCGGTAGTCTCAAGATGATATTGAGGCTTGGTCACCTTCGCGACCGAACTGGCCTCAAGTGCTGGCGTGGTTCGGCTTTTGGTTGCCGGCACCATATCTGCGGCTGCCGCTTCACGTGTTTCACCGAGTATCATTGACTTCAGCTGCGGGTCAGACATCGCATCGGAAGCGCGTGACAAGACATCACCAGGAATCGACAAGCGTTCTCCGCTCTTAATGGCCCCTGAGTAAACAGAGAGCTCGTGTTCGCTTGATAGAGAATCCGACAGCGCCAGCGATAGGGAAGCTTCTTGAATATTACGCGGCACCGCTTGACATTGAGAGCAGGCGACGAGTGCCCCGGATTTTCTTGCACCACATTTATAGCAAATTGCGAAGCTCATATAATTCTGTTCTTTCCTGCCATCAGAATCTGTTCCGACCTTCGGAAACATACTGTGCCCGGAACGCTTCCACTGCACGACGGGCGCGCTCGAGGCTTCCAGCACGGTAGCGAAAGCTTCCACATCTGATGTTGTAGTCACTTATCATCGCATTGAAACGATCAACCGCGGCACCGTCGTAGTTGTTCACCGAACTTCGTGCTCCTTCCAATCGGATGTCCTCTGCTAGGCAATAATGTAACTGTGTGACGGAAAGCACGTTGTTGTCGCCAACGGGAGGACGCACTTCTGCGGGGCGACTCGGCGTACTTAGAGTTGATGGGCTCGCGACCGTCGGTCTTGGCGAAGTCTGGTACCCTCCGGATGGCGATGTTGGTCCGACAGAGGACTCGTTTATCCACCAGATAATACCAACCAGGCAGGCTACTCCAACGAGCCACTTTTTTGTAGACGAAGTTGAGGCAGGTTTTCCCGATCTGGGACTGGCTGGCAAACGTCCTTCTTCCGAAGATCGGTTGGGCTCAGGGTTTTGCCTATGGGGTTTCTGAACTCCTGGAGATGGAGCCGATTGCTTCTTTCTGGCACTCGAGGACTCCAGTGCCTTTTGGTCTACCTCGGAGACCAAAGAGTTGAGGCCGGAAAATCCTCTCTTGCCGGGCTTCTTTTCGTCGCCATTTTCGCTCAAGAGCTTCCTCCTCAGATAAATCCAATCTTTCGTTTTTGCTCACCACCCTCACGTTCACGCGCTGGTACTGAGTTCAAAGCTTGGACAAGGCTTGCTTGATCGATGTCTGCTCTTCCAGACTTGGCAGAAAGGCGCGCTGCCTCCCTCACGACAAATGCTACGTCTGACAAGGGGCGACCTTGCAGCTCTTTAGCCAATGGCGCTACGTTTACATCTTCAGCGACGGGCAACGAGCCAACTAGCTTCTCCATAAGTGCCAAAACTTCAGTTTCACTCGCAAAATCAACCTTCACAATGTGATCAAAACGACCTCTCCGCTGGATCGCAGGATCAATCATGTCAATCCGGTTTGTCATGGCAATGATTAGGACCCGGTGCGCAACCGCTTCTGGGATTCGTCGCAGAAACTCCGAAACCTCCTCAACGCGGTGATGCCCTGAGCCCATGTCACGATCCGCCAGGAAAGCCTCCATTTCATCAATAACGAGAACTGATGGCGCACTATCCATCGCCCTCTCAAATACCTCGGCGACCTTCTTGCTGGTCTCATGGATATATGGACTGGCAATACTGGAGGCATCTACTTGAAAGCTCGGCCAGCCCAGAAACTCAACGAGCTGCTCGACCGCATAGGTTTTGCCACATCCAGGGGGGCCATGAAGGATAACCGCTGAAGGAAAATCTATCCCCAGCGCTCGATATCTCTCCTGATGCCTTATCAGATCGACAATGTGTTCGTTGAAGAATTTCGCCAATTCCGGGCGTCCGGGAAGTTCAAACTCCGCCGCGGCTGGCAGATTCTCTTCATCATCTTTTTTCGCATATGTCAGGTTCTTGTTGCTAACCGCATCAACGCCGCCTTTATCGACCTCATTAATTACTACTTCATTCGGCTGGAAGCCCGCTGAAACTACAACATCGCGTATTTGGGAGGCGCTCAACCAAACAATTGACTGGTCCAGCCGCCTTATTGATGATGCGGAAATATTTCGGCCTCCGGTCATCCAATAACCAAGGACAAAATCATCTGAAGTCATTGCAGAAATGCTATAGGTTGGAAGCAACCTCGTTATTTTTTCAAAGAATATGGCATCTTGCAGCCCATCTTCGCAACCTGCCTGCCTCGTAGCTTTCAGAGCAAGCGCGAATGACAAAGCATCTGACTTCGACTTGATCGCCGAGGGCTCGGTAACAGGCCGCAACGTTTGCTCCCATCCACTTGAGGCGAACCAGATCCTTTCGTGACCGAATTCAAAACAACTGAACACACCTTCATCTACCAAACCGCCTTCGAGCCATTTTCTAAAAAGTTCGTCGCGAGCAAGAAGGCCGCGCCCCCCATCGACTAAGCCAACAATTTGCCAGTCAGCTCCTTGGAACTGCACATTCTGGACACAAGTACCGTCCACCAAACGAAATCCCACGGGGAGCCAAGCGTCCTTCGTCATCGCGTTAACTCCTAAGGATATTTGCGCTTGCCAGCATATCATCCTCAGGACCGGCCCCAATACGCTCGCCGTCCAATCGGGCGACCACCGCACGCAACATATCCATATCGTCAGCGTTAAGTGCTGCCGTCCCTTCTGCCACGAGTTCTGCATGTTTTTCTTGGTCAGGGAAGAGGTGGGGCTCTTGGCTCATCCACCTAAATCGATCGATTACGAAACCGTCTTGCCGCCACAAGATCGCAGCCACACGGCCACGTAGATCGTCGAGTAGACTCTCAAAATCGCTACTTCCATTGTCGATCGATCTTTGCGCCGTTCTGGCTAGGTTATCGAAACTGGACACTTCGGTCGGACGAGCCATGCCCCGAACTACAGAGTCAAAAACTCCGATCGTTTTGTCCAAGTCAAGCTGGCGTATCTCCCTGCGATGGCTATTGCGGGTCTGCGCCAAGAGCCTCCGAGCTTCCTGCACATCGTCCATCGCTTGCTTTGCGGCTTCAGGATCCCCTTGGTTGCTCTGCGCTGAAGTAGCGCTTTCAAGCTTTTGCCGCGCCTGATCCAATCTCTCATCAGCGACCGTGGAAGCAATCTCATTCAAGCGATCCAAAGTTTGATCAGTCTGCTCTTGGATGTTCTTGGCTTGATTGGTGTAGTCAATTCTCCCTTCCTGGCTCGAGTAGAAGTTGCGAGTATTTTCAAATGATGCCCCAATTGATGGAACCTCCACCTCTAAGCGGATACCACCCGAATCCAACATTTCGTACTCACAAATGAGCTCAGCTCCAGCCGCAATCACTCCATCATCGAAATCTGAACCCTTAATTTCTAACATGCCTACAAATCGATTGTCGGTGATTGGCTCCGAAATATCCCCTTCCCAAATTTTGAATTTGATCGAACTTGAGCTGCCCGATTTTAATGACTCCGCAGCCTTAAAGGCCTTTCTGCCTCTCTTCGGAAGCTGATCACCTTCTCGCACTAGGTAGTCAAGTACTGCACGGCCGCCGACCTTCTCTCTCGCCTCAACTCCAATCGAGTGAGATGCAGGAATAGCATCAACACTCGCCGCGGTCCTCGTAATTATGATCCTGTCTTCTTGCAGGGCTATCGGCGCACCATTTGAATCGAAAACAAATACCTTGAAGGCATTTTGACCGGGCTTCGAAAGCGACAGTTCTACCGATGCACCGTCAGTCAGTGATTGACGCCCCGATGACCAGCCGGTGTCGAGACTATCAATCTGAAATTCGAGGCCGTCCGGCGAAACACTTCCAACCTTCGTGACGACACGTGCGCGGGTGTCGGGCGTCCGAGCAATATAATTGAAATTGAGATCCAGCTGCGCACCAGCGCTAATTGCGCCTCTTGAGCTCTTTCGTCCCCGCCCCTGTGACGACCAGTCAATCGACTCCGCGAAAACGGCCGCTCCCTCAGCGACTGCAGCCATTGGGTTCACCTCAGTCGATGCCGCAATGCCGAGCTCGAATGCAACCTTGTCGCGCAGTGGCTTGTATTGTGCAGGGCCACCAACAAATACTATTCTTTCCACATCATGGGGCGATAATCCCGCTTTTTCGAGCGTTTCCCGAGTTGCCATGATTGATTCATCAACCTTTGGCGCAATCAGGGAATCGTAGAGGTCGCGCCCGACGGTAATATCGATGTACATCTCTTCGTCCGCTTCATCCCGAACGCCAAGCTCTGTTTCGGGAAGACTTATTATCGCACTTTCTCTCTGTGAAAGTTCGATCTTAGCCTTTTCTGCGGCCCAAGTCGCCATCCGTAATAGCGATTTGTATTTGCCGTTGACGACAAGGTCGTCGGGAAGGCTGAAATTCTCAAAGAGCCATGGCTTTATAACACTGTCAAAGAGAATCCGGTCAAAGTCACGTCCTCCACACATGGCGATCCCGCCATGCGCCAGGAGATTTACCCGGCCAGCAATGCTTTCCGCGATAGCGACGTCCAAAGTACCACCGCCGATGTCATAAACCACAAAAATGCCGTCGGACTTTCGCTGCTGCATGACGCTCATCACCGCAGCGACGGGCTCTTGCATCAAAGCCACTCGCCCTATCCCAGCTGAGTCCGCAGCTGACATTGTCGCATCCTTCTGCATCTGATTAAATGCAGCGGGCACAGTAATCACGGTCCCCGTATCGCCATCGCCTCGGATTTCTTCTGGAAGATAGCCGAACAGAACACGGAGAATTTCGGCAGAGCATTCCTCAGGCGTTAAAACAATGTCAACAGCTGGAAGCTTGATAGGGGTGCTGGTTCCCATCAGCCGCTTAAAGAGTGTTGCGGCGTTATCAGGATTACGGGCAGCATTATTGTAAGCCCTGGAGCCCACATATTTATTGCCGCGCCGATCTATAAAGATTGCTGAAGGTGTAACGTCATGTTGCTCTGGGCTCTTATAGAGCCGGACGACTTCGCCGTCATAAGAGCAAATGGCACTGTTCGTGGTGCCCAGATCGATCCCGACATACTTCATTGTTCCACTTTCCTCACCATCACGGTACCAGACTTCCGCACCCCCTCTTCATCCATTACAATCGGCTCCACCATTTGATCGACAATCAATACGTCGTCTGGTCCAAAATCTGTTATGTTGAGGGCGGAAGCGGGAAGACCTGGGTCATACGGCTGACCTTCTAGGTTAACGATCCGTAAGCCGTTACCCTCCAAATTTTCTGCCAATCGTTTCTGGTAGTATCTAAGTTGATTCACGTATCGATTGGATTCTCCAGCATCGAGCTTTTCTATCATTCGAGAGAATGTTCTTGAAAACCTCCAACCCTCAATTGCCATCTCGATCAGCGAGGAGCGCATTTTTTCTTCTCTTTCCGAAATTTCCACCACTTCTCGCTCCTACGCTTTCCTTACGCTTTCTGATCCAAGAGTATTCATTCTCGAGTCACTTTTTTCTATCGATGCATTTCCTTGCATATGGTCATTGCACTCTCAGCAGCATGTAATGCTTAAACGCCCCTCCCAGAACAATCGAGGTTCAACGAACTTGAGACGCTGTTCGATCCCCCGGCATAGTTCAGTCTTGCTCCTGTCCATGCTCCGCTCCCGCCCAGCCCTGTGCGCACTCGAACTGTGCGCGTCCAATTTCTGTTCTGTCCTGTACTGTAGCTACGCGGGACAGCGCGAGCAATCGTAAAGAAGCGCATTGGCTCGCGATTTTCCCAAGTTCTGTCGAGGATTGCAGCCAATGCATCCGTCGCTATCCGCATAAGCTCTGCGTCGAGGTGAGCGAATTGCGCTGTGGTCTGGTCCGGTGACTGGCCGCCCCAGCAATTGCCGTTTCCATGCAAAAACCGCGCATTCGACGACATCCTTCCCTTGATTTCGAAGCATTTCGATTGAACCCTAGACGACTACCCGCTAGCGTGAAGTCAGCACAAAAAATGGGCGCGTACAATAATCGTACGCGCCGAGTTGGGAGTGCGAAGTGGAAAACGTCAAGCCAGAGCTTCGTTGGGGAGTCGCGCAGCGCCTCGAATTCATCGAGTTCCGTTTGTTTTGGGAGGGGCATGTGAACCGAAGCGATTTGATGGAGCAGTTTGGACTGTCGGTGAACCAAGCGTCCGCCGATCTGAACCGCTACATCGGCTTCGCGCCGGACAACATGGTCTACGATAAGAGCGCTCGGACCTATGTCCGCGGCTTGGACTTCGAGGCGCAGTTCCTAGAGCCCGATGCGAGCCGCTACCTCGCGCAGCTGCGGTCACTCTCTGACGGAATCCTCGACCGCGAGGATTCCTGGATAGCCAATCTCCCGCCCTACGCTTCTGCCCCAACGCCAGTGCGTCGCGTCAACCCGGTGACCCTCCGCTCGGTCGTTGGCGCCATACGTCGGTCAGAGGCGGTCGAGGTGAAGTACCAGTCTCTGTCCAACCCGGAGCCCCGCTGGCGCTGGATTGCGCCCCACGCCATCGCGTTCGACGGCTTCCGCTGGCACACGCGAGCGTTCTGTCTGAACGATGAGTGCTTCAAGGACTTCCTATTGTCCCGGATGCTGAAGATCCGAGGTGCACAGGAGACCGAAGCCTCGGCCGCCGACGACAGCGACTGGCACTCCGATGTCACGCTGGAGATCGCCCCCCACCCCGACCTCTCGGATACGCAAGCAAAGGTTATCGCGCTCGACTACGGCATGCGAAGCGGCAAGGCGATGATCAAGGTCAGGCGCGCACTTCTCTATTACGCGCTGAAAAGGCTTGGCCTCGACACGGATCCGGCGGCGAGGATGCCGCAAGACCAGCAGATTGTTCTTCTGAACCGCAAAGCCATCTTTGCCCACAGCGAAGCAGCAAGTAGCTTCAAGGATCAGACATGAAGGCCTTCGATTTTGACCATCACCTAATCGGGTCCTATGAGCGTTTCTCGCGTTCTTTCAGCGCCATTCGTGCCGAAGATCTTCGTACAGAAATCGACGCGCAGTATGATGCTGGACGATTTTGGCCGGACGCGCTCTTGTCGTTGAACCCGCGGTACCTCTCAGGCCCCACCGTGGATGATCTCGTCCTGTCTGGCGATTTGGACGAAGGGACCGGCAGAGTATTCCGCTTTGGCGAAACACCTCTGCGGTTTCACAGACACCAGGCGGAGTCTATTGCCAAGGCGAAGTCGGGGAAAAGCTATGTGGTCACAACGGGCACGGGCTCTGGCAAATCGCTATGCTTCTTCGTGCCGGTGGTCGATTCCATCATTCGGGCTCTGCGCATCGGTAAGCCTCGAACAACTCGCGCAATTATAGTCTATCCAATGAATGCTCTGGCGAACAGCCAGATGAAGGAAATCGAGAAATTCATCGGGCAGTCAGGGCTTCCGGACGCCCTCAAGCCAGTTGTCAAACGCTACACTGGGCAAGAAAGCCAAGAGGAACGTCAACGGATCGCGGCCAATCCGCCAGATATCCTGCTCACGAACTACATGATGGCGGAGCTCCTGCTGACCCGCCAAGACGACCTGGACGCCCAAGTGGTCAAGAACGCGACCGGTCTTGAATTCATCATCCTCGACGAACTCCACACCTATAGAGGGCGCCAAGGTGCGGATGTGGCGGTGCTCGTTCGGCGGCTGCGCGACCGTTGCTCCCCTGACAAGGCTCCGATCTGCATAGGTACATCGGCGACGATGGCTTCAGAAGGCACCGAAGAAAGCCGAGCGGTCGCCGTGGCCAAAGTCGCGACAAGGCTCTTCGGCTCCGAGATCGGCCCGGATGCCGTAATCGACGAGTCCCTGCAACGGGCCACCGACGACAACATCACTCTCGCGCAAGCGACCGCCGCGCTGGCTGATGCGTTGCGACAGCCTCTCCCGACGAGCTTGGATGACGAGCAACTCAAGAAGCACCCGCTCGCGGTATGGGCCGAGCTTGCGCTCGGACTCGATGACGGGCTGGAGCTGAAACGAAAGAAGCCCATCCCCTTCGAGGACGCCGTCAGACGATTGGCCGACGACAGTGGGGTCGACGCGGAGCGGTGTCGGACACAGCTAGAAGGCTTCCTGACGCTGGTAAGCCTTCCCGCAGATCAGCGCGGTGGGACGGGGGACGGAGCGTTTCTCGCATTCAAGTTGCACAGGTTCATCTCCGGCGCTGGCGAGGTCTTCACCACGCTTACGGACAAGCCGCGCACCGTTCTTTTCGAGGGTCAACTCGAGGATCCCGATGCTCCGGGTAACCGGCTTTACCCAACACGCTTCTGCAGAAACTGCGGACACGAATACCACGTCGTCACCAAGAACGAGGATGACGGCCACATCAGGTTTCTCCCCCGCAATATCGACGATACGCCGCTGGAAACCGAAGACGACGATGATGTGGCGGGATATCTCTGCCCGGCTCCAGACAACTATCCTGATTTCGCCTTCGATGGCGACTTGAACGGCTACCCGGAGAGCTGGCTCGAAGAGCGCAATGGCATCGAACGGCTGCGGTCCTATCGCAAGAAGCGCGCGCCCATCTCCTATGTAGTGACGCCAGACGGCCGGCATGGCGCCGGTGGGAGAGCGTTCTGGTTCATCCCCGGTAAATTTGCATTCTGCCTCTGCTGCAAGGACGAGCCTAACCAGGGGATGCGTGAGCGCAGTAAGCTGGCGGGCCTCTCTGGCGAAGGGAGGAGCTCCGCGACGACCCTTCTCGTGTCCAGTGCTCTCGAGTGGATGAACAAGCCGACGAGCGGTGTTCCAAAGACAAAGCGCAAGCTGCTGGGGTTTACGGACAATCGGCAAGACGCGGCGCTTCAGTCCGGCCACTTCAACGATTTTCTGTTCGTGAGCCTCCTGCGTGGGGCCATTCTGCGGGCGATAATGGCAGCAGGCTCCGATGGGCTGGCCGAGGACGAGTTCGGTCTCAGCGTCGTCAAGGCACTCGGCTTCACGTCTGCTAACAAGGACGCGCGCGCTCATTGGATGCTCGACCCATCGGCTGGTGCCGTAATTCGCGAAGATGCCCAGCGCGCTCTCGCAAAAGTCCTGGCCCACCGAGTCTGGACTGATCTCCGAAGGGGTTGGCGCTACACCAACCCCAGCCTCTCCGTTCTGAAGCTTCTCGATGTTGAGTTCGTCGGCGTCGCCGACATGGCATCAGACCGGGGAAGGCTGATGACAGCCCTGCCCGAGCTCGGCGATCAATCAGAAGAACAGAGAGCCATCCTGCTAAAGACCGTGCTGGGCGCAATGCTCGAAGGGCTGGCCGTAAATACGGAAGCCCTCGACCTGACTGTCCTGGACGGCGTCGCGCAGAAATCACGTTCGCTGTTGCGCGCTCCGTGGGCGATAGATGCCAAGGAGAACCCGCGCGGACGGTCGTCGCTGCTTCTGCGCGCGCCAGGCAAGAACGCCGTGGGACTTCGGGAGGAGCAGACGCTACTGCGCGCTGGCCACAACTCGCGCATAGCTCGGCTGATCAACAAGAAAAGCGTGCTGGGTGCAAAGCTCGGGCGGGACGACTACCTCGAGTTCTTCTCGCGCCTCCTTGAGCTATTCGCCGATGAGGGCTTGATAGTCCCGGTTGAGCTCGACGCTGATCTCGTAGGCTGGAGGCTGACACCCTCTGCCGTCCGCCTTGTGCCCGGTCCCGCGCTTTCCGACGAAAGCCAGCGGGGAAACCGATACTTCCACGATCTGTACGCATCGATTGCGGACGATCTGGCATCGGGTCATAGTGCTTATTGGGGGCTGGAGGGGCGCGAGCACACCGCGCAGGTTTCCCAAAGGCAGCGTGAATGGCGTGAGTGGCGGTTCAGGTATGAAGACGACGACCTCGAAAATCTCAACACCTCGGAGTATCGGACCGAAATCAAGACCACCGGTGAATCCGACCAGTTCCTTCCAGCGCTGTTCTGCTCGCCGACCATGGAGCTTGGGGTCGACATCTCGGCGCTCAATGCAGTTTATCTCAGGAACGTCCCCCCAACGCCCGCCAACTACGCGCAACGCGCTGGCCGCTCGGGCCGGTCTGGCCAGGCAGCGGTTGTGGTGACGTACTGCGCATCGGGTTCTCCACACGACCAATACTTCTTCGAGCGTCGCAATGACATGGTGGCGGGTGTCGTGCGGCCACCTGCGCTGGACATCACGAACGAGGAACTGGTGCGTTCGCACCTGCATGCGGTTTGGCTTGCTGAGAGCCGCCTGGCCCTCAAACCAGACATCCCGGATATCCTCGACCTTGGTGGCGACCGCTATCCGCTGAAGGAAGAGATCCTAACCACCATTTCCAAATCGGATCTTGTCTCCCGCGCGCGCGCACCAATGCAGCGGGTGCTCGAGCAGATTTTGGCCGCCGATCAAGGAGTGTTGCCTGTCTGGATGGAGGATCCGGAAGAGTTTGTGCTTCACGTGGCAATGAACGCGCCGAAGGAATTCGACCGCGCGTTTGACCGTTGGCGCGAGCTCTACAATTCTGCTCGCACTCAGCTGGCCGAAGCCAATGCCCGATCAGAGATAACAGGGCTCTCGGCTGTCGACCGCCGCAAGATCAAGGCCGCACAGATGCAGGCCAGCGACCAGATTGCGATCCTGGAACAAGGAAAGGCATCGAACGGATCGGACTTCTATTCGTATCGCTACCTCGCGACGGAGGGCTTCCTTCCCGGCTACAATTTCCCGCGCCTGCCGCTCTATGCATTCGTGCCTGGCGAGGGAAAAACCGGCTCGTTCCTCTCTCGCGCGCGCTTTCTTGCGATATCGGAATTTGGACCGCGCAGTCTGATCTACCACGAAGGTCGCGCCTACCGGGTGATGAAGGCAAAGCTCCCTCCAGAGGTTCGCGAAGGCGACGGATCGGAACTCGCGACCAAGGACATCTACATTTGCGCCAACTGCGGAGCCTGCCACGAAGGAGAGGTAGAGCGCTGCCATGGCTGCGACGCACACATGGCCGGAGAGGTGCCCATTAAGCGCACGCTCCGCATCGACAATGTGGAAGCCGCCCCCACTGAACGCATCACCGCGAACGATGAAGAGCGCGTGCGACAGGGCTTCGACATCCAGACCGTATTTTCGTGGCCGAAGAAGGACGATCAGTTACAGGTCACGAACGCAGAATTCAAATGTGGCGAGACTTCTCTGCTCGCACTGCAATACGCCAACAGCGCCGAGATTAGTCGGCTGAACAAGGGTCTGAAGCGCCGAAAGGACCAGACGGTTTTCGGTTTCAATATCGATCCCCGTACAGGCTACTGGGCAAAATCTGAGGACGAGGATGCGGAGACCGACACTCCGCCCGATGTAGTCAAGCCAGTGCGGATCGTGCCGATCGTCAGGGACCGCAAGAACGCGCTTCTATTCCGCTTCAAGAAGCCGGAAAACTTTGACCCAAGCACGATCACCACCGTTCAGCATGCGCTCTTGCGTGGGATCGAGGTCGTCTACCAGCTTGAAGAAGGCGAAGTTCTAAGTGAGCCGCTTCCAGCTCGCGATAACCGCCGCGCCATCCTTGCCTACGAAGCCACGGAAGGAGGGGCCGGTGTTCTTACGCGCTTGATGGATAATCCAGAAGCGATCAGCGAGGTCGCGCGGACGGCACTCGGGCTCATGCACTTCGAAAACATCGATGCGGCTGTCGCAAGCGGAGACGCTAGCATGCTGACGGAGAAAGCCGACGATGCCTGCGTCAGAGGGTGCTACCGCTGCCTGTTGTCGTACTTCAACCAGCCGGACCATGAGCAGATTGACCGCGGCAGCGAAGAGGTTACCCAGCTGTTGGTTGACCTTGCGCGCGGTCGCACGGTCCTTGAGCGGCGTGCCGCGCCAGACGGCGCGTCGTCACCGTGGCTGAAGGCGTTTGAGGCTGCTGGTCTCCCGCAGGTCGACACCATTGGCCTCAGCTTTGCCGGTGCGGAAGCGGAATTCGTATGGCGCGGGCACTTTGTCGCCGCAACGAGCCAGGCGGTTTCCGCAGACATGGCCAGTGAAGCAGCCAACAAAGGCTGGGAATTGGTCGCTCTTCCAGCATCGGCCGAGGCCGGCGTCCCCAAACAGCTACTTGATCTATTGAAAGGGTAATCCTTGTGCTGAGTTTCTCACCAGGTGATTTGGTTCGGGCTCGAGGCCGAGAATGGGTGGCCCTTCCCGCCCCACGCGCGGGGGTTCTTGCGCTTCGGCCGCTGTCGGGAAACGAAAACGACATTGTTGTCCTTGATCCCAAACTGGAAATCGCGTCGGTTGAAGCGGCGCGGTTCGACCTCCCCGAGGACGCGCGCACCACTGTCCAGGCCAAGGCTGCGCTCTTGGCGGACGCGCTGCGGCTCACACTTCGCCGTGGCGCTGGCCCATTCCGATCTGCCGCGCAGCTCGCATTCGAACCTCGCACGTATCAACTTGTGCCATTGCTCATGGCGCTCAGGCTGCAGGTGCCACGTCTGCTGATCGCGGACGATGTTGGCATCGGCAAGACCATAGAAGCAGGCTTGATCCTGCGAGAGTTCATGGACCGCGGAGAAGTTGATGCATTCACGGTTCTTTGCCCGCCCCACCTCGTGGATCAGTGGATCATCGAGCTCAAGGATCGGTTCGGAATCGACGCAGCCGCGGTGACTTCCGGCACAGCGGCACGTCTCGAGCGAAATCTGCCGCTCGCTCAGACCCTTTTCGACGCTTACCCTTACACGGTTGTCAGTCTCGATTACATTAAGGCCGAGAAGCGACGGGAGGGGTTCGCGCGGGCCTGTCCCGACTTCGTGATCGTTGATGAAGCCCACGCTTGTGTGGGCACCCACAAAGGCAAACAGCAGCGTTTCGATTTGCTACAGGGACTCGCTAAGGACGCGGAGCGCCGGTTCATCATGCTCACGGCCACACCGCATTCGGGCGATGAGGAAGCATTTGCAAGACTGCTCTCACTGATCGACCAGGACTTCGCCACGCTGGATTTCGAAAGCGCGAGATACCGAGAGCGCCTTGCGAGGCACTTTGTCCAGCGGCGTCGCGTGGACCTCGTCGAGGGCGATTGGCACGAGGACCGATCATTCCCGAAACACGAAACTACTGAGCACGCCTATCGGCTCTCGCCAGAGCACCTGGCGTTCCAGGAAGCCGTTCTGGACTATTGCCTCGAGGTTGTCTCGAAAGCGGGAGAGCAAAAGAGGGATCAGCGTCTGGCGTTCTGGGGCACTCTCGCTCTCATGCGCTGCGTCGGTTCCTCGCCCGCCGCGGCGTTGAGTGCGCTGAGAAATCGTGCCGCCAACGAAGCAGAGCGTCTCGAACCGCAGATCTATGACGAGGACGGTGACGACGAAGATGCCGTGGACATCGAACCGAGCACGGCATTCTCGGATGATCCCGCACTCCATGCACTCATCGATCAGGCTGGCGATCTCTTCGAAGCGAAGGATCCGAAACTCGATGCTCTCGTCGGTGCGCTCAAGCCGCTGATCAAGAGTGGTGCAAACCCGGTCGTCTTCTGCAGGTACTTGGCCACCGCCGAACACGTGAAATCAGGCCTGCGGAAAGCTTTCCCAAAGCTGATCATCGAGTCCGTAACTGGAGAGCTGACCCCGGACGAGCGCCGCGATCGCGTCGCGGAGATGGCGCTGGAGGATGCGGAAAAAAGTGCGCAGAGAGTTCTAGTGGCGACTGACTGCCTCTCAGAAGGCATCAACCTGCAGCAACTTTTCGATATGGTTGTTCATTACGATCTTTCGTGGAATCCGACCCGACATCAACAGCGTGAAGGACGGGTGGACCGCTTCGGTCAACCGGCCGAGCTGGTCCGTTCGATCATGATGTTCTCGCCGGACAGTGCCATCGATGGTGCCGTCCTCGATGTGATCCTGCGGAAAGCCGAGGAAATCAGGAAGGCTACCGGGGTGACGGTTCCTCTGCCTGACGAGCGCGGACCGGTCACAGACGCGCTGATGTCCGCAATGATGCTCCGCCGTGGTGGGCACAAGCAGTTGACTCTCGACCTTCGCCTCGAGGATGGCACGAAGGTCATGGAAGCGCGTTGGCGCGATGCCAGCGAGAACGAGAAAAAATCGCGTGCTAGATTCGCGCAGAACGCGATGAAGCCCGCTGAGGTGGCGCCGGAGTGGGACAAGGTCAGAAGCCTGCTCGGCTCACCCGAGGACACTAAGCTTTTCATTGAGCGCGCGATGTCGCGGTTCGGTGTCCCGCTCGAGAAGAAACGGCACATCTACATCGCTCACGTGCACGCGCTACAGCAGACCTTGAAGGAGAAGCTTGAACAGCGCGGCCTTGAGAAATCCGTGAGGCTCGCAACCGCGGAGCCTGCTCCCTCTGGCACTTCACTCTTGACGAGAACGCATCCGCTGACAGCATCGCTCGCCGAGAGCCTTGTCGAGGCGTCGTTGGATCAGGAGGCACTTCCAGACCTTGGCATTGGCCGCGTCGGTGCTTGGCCGACAACAGCGGTCTCGGCGATGACGCGCGTTGCCCTGCTGCGTGTTCGGTACAAGCTCACGATCCACGCCAGAAAGGAGCGGCTGCTTCTGGCCGAAGAAGCAGCGCTGGTTGCCCTCCAGGGCACAGGCGTCGTGGCGACCGGCGAAGACGTCCGCAACATGCTCAGCACGCCGGCCACTGCCGATCTCGCGGCGATCGCACGAGATCGGATGATCAATGCCGCCAAGGCGGACCTGCCCGATTTGCTCAATGGACCCTTGGCGGACTTCGTCAAACAGCGGGCCGCGGAACTCGTCGAGGATCACGCTCGTCTGCGTGCTGCGGCCGGATCCATCTCCCGCGTCAGCGTCGAAGCGGTCCTTCCGCCGGACGTGATCGGCTTGTTCGTCCTCATGCCGGGCGAGGTGTGATCATGGCGCGCAAACCAATCTCAGACATGTCTGCATGGCCCTCGCTCGGCCTTGAGGGCAACCTGATCGCGCCCGCGATGATCGCCAGGATCGACCAGCGGGATGCCCCGGAACAGGCGCCGGAGGACTACGCCGTCCGCAAGGGCCTCACGATCCGCGAGGAAATCTCGACGGCATTCCGGGTCGGCCAATCTCATTTCGATGCCTTCGCGAAGCTCGAGGCTCCTTCGCAGGACGCCACACGGCGTTTCATCGTCGGCCTCTTCAAGGAGACCTTCGGGTTCCACGACCTGACACCGGCCGATGCGCCGCTCGCCTTGATCGCCAGCGGGAGGGTTCCGCTGGTAGTCGTGCCGCCGAGCGAGACGTTGGACCGCCGCAGCCCGACCCTTTCCGTCGATCGCTCCCGCTCGCCCGCCTTCGCGCTTCAGGACTACCTCAACGACTCCGAGGAAGCACTATGGGGCATCGTCACCAACGGCTCCCACCTGCGCCTCATGCGTGACAACGCTTCCCTTACTCGCCCCGCCTACATCGAAGCGGACCTCGCCCAGATCTTCTCGACCGAGGACATCGCGTCGTTTGCCGCGCTCTGGCTCATCATTCACCGGTCACGCTTCGGCGCCGCCAACACCCCGGCCACCGACTGTCCGCTCGAGCGGTGGCGTGAGGCAGGCTCTCGCGAGGGCGAGGCCGCGCGTGACCGCCTGGCTGACCAGGTCCAGATCGCGCTCAAGGTGCTGGGCTCGGGCTTCCTCGAGGCCAACCCCGAGCTCGCGGCCAAACTGAAATCCGGCGAGGTGAACCTCACCACCTGGTTCAACGAACTCCTCCGCCTCGTCTACCGGCTGATCTTCCTGATGGTCGGCGAGGACAGAAACCTCCTCCACCCGGCGAAGTCGAAGGCCGAGGCCCGGGCGCTCTACGCCGAGGGCTACAGCCTCGCGGCGTTGCGCAAGCAGTGCTACCGCGCCGCCACGTGGGACAAGCACCACGACCGCTACGAGGGCATCAAGATCGTCTTCCGAGCACTCGCCCACGGGCAGGAGGCGCTCGCCCTCCCGGCGCTTGGCGGCCTCTTCGCCGACGACAGGCTGCCCCACCTCGAGACCGCCCGTCTGCGCAACCGCGCCTTCATGGAGGCGCTCTATCGCCTCTCCTGGCTTGCCGACAAGACTGGCATGGTCCCCGTCAACTGGCGCGCGATGGAGACCGAGGAACTGGGCTCGGTCTATGAATCCCTCCTCGAACTTCAGCCCCAGCTGGGGGACGACGGCAAGACGCTCGTCTTTGCCTCCGAGGCGGCCGAGCAAAAGGGCAACCAGCGCAAGACCACCGGCTCCTACTACACGCCCGACAGCCTCGTGCAGGCGCTGCTCGACACAGCACTCGACCCCGTGCTCGACAAGACCGAGGCCGAGGCAGACGATCCCGCCAAGGCGCTGCTGAAGCTTTCGGTTATCGACCCCGCCTGCGGCTCGGGCCACTTCCTGCTGGCCGCCGCCCGCCGCATCGCCACGCGGCTTGCCCGCATCCGGGCCGAGGGCACGCCCTCGCTAGCCGACTTCCGCCACGCCCTGCGCGATGTCGCGCGCTGCTGCATCCACGGGGTGGACCGCAACCCGATGGCCGTGGAACTGACCAAGGTCGCGCTCTGGATCGAGACGGTGGACCCGGGCCTTCCCCTCGGCTTCTTCGATGCGCAGATCCGCTGCGGCGATGCGTTGCTGGGGGTCTTCGATCTGAAGGTGCTGGAGGATGGCATCCCCGATGCCGCCTACAAGCCGCTGACCGGCGACGACAAGGATGTCGCCAAGTTCTACGACCGCGCCAACAAGGACGCGAAAATGGGCCAGGGCACATTCGACTTCACCGGTGGCCGGTCCGACCTGCCCACCGCGCCGCTCTCGGCCGAGTTCTCCGATCTGCGCGATCTGCCCGAAGACACGGTGGAAGACGTCGAAGCCAAAGCAAAGGCCTACCGCTCGCTCCGCAAGCAGGACGCCTTCCTGCGCGCGCGCATGGGCTGCAACCTTTACACGGCCGCATTCCTGCTGCCGAAGACGGGAGAGGTGCCGAGCGGCGATTCCGAACGGACCGTGCCGACCTCGCAGGATGTCTGGCTCGCGGTCGGTCAGGGCAAAGGGCGGAAGCCCATCATGGAGAACGCAAAGGCGGCGACGCAGGCGCGGGCATTACACTGGCCTTTGGAGTTTCCGGACATCATCGGGCGCGGCGGGTTTAACGTGGTGCTTGGCAATCCACCATGGGAGCGGATCAAGCTGCAAGAGAAAGAATTTTTTGCTGCCCGCGATGCAGAAATAGCAACGGCAGCGAACAAAGCAGCGCGCGACAAACTGATTAAATCATTGCGCGCCGCAGAGAAGGGCACGGCCAAACGGGCCCTTTTTGAAGAGTTCCAGAAGGAAAAGCGTTTAAGCGAAGCGACTTCCACTTTCGTTCGCGTCAAGGGTGAAGAAGGCGGACGTTTCGCATTGACCGGCACTGGTGACGTCAACACCTATGCACTTTTTGCCGAACTGTTTGCACGATTGGTTGGCCCCAAAGGTCGATCCGGAGTGATTGTGCCCACGGGCATTGCAACAGATGCGACCACTGCACCATTCTTCGCTTGGCTCGTCGAAGAGAAGCGGATCGCAAGCCTTGTGGACTTCGAAAACTCCGCTCCCGTCTTTCCATCAGTACACCGAAGCTTTAAGTTTTGCCTTCTTACATTGGGTCGTAATGAGCCCGAGGCCCGCTTCGCATTCTTTTTGACTGTGACTGCTCAACTTTCTGAACCGGAGCGAAACTTCACCCTGGCTCCGGAGCAAATTTCTGCCATCAACCCTAATACGAAGACGGCGCCGGTATTTAGATCAAGAGCAGATGCTGAACTAACGGCGAAG
This sequence comes from Thalassovita sp., assembly GCF_965218685.1. Lineage (GTDB taxonomy): Bacteria > Pseudomonadota > Alphaproteobacteria > Rhodobacterales > Rhodobacteraceae > Thalassobius. Next base: position 2,947,533 of record NZ_OZ244657.1, read on the forward strand.
ATCTACGAAAATTCTGTTGTATTGATTGAGGATGGCAAAGGGCCCAGCGGAAACGCTTGGGGGATAAGCTTTGCGCGTCTCTTCGACATGTCGACGGACAGCGAGCTGTTCCGTTCTGCAGCAGATCTACAAGCCGCAGGATTTGTGCGTGATGGCATGGACTGGGTCGCTGAAGGTGTGCGTCCCGCACAAGCAACATTGGCTGTAGAAGGCGGGGGCGCTGGCTCTTTCAATCTTCAGAGTGGCGGACCACACAGCCGGAATCGCTATGTCCCGCTCTACGAAGCGAAGATGACTTGGCATTTCGACCACCGGGCAACATCGTACCACACTCGGGGTGACGAGCGAGGACATCGCGTTCTGCCACCAACGGAACTGAAGGACTACATCAATCCCGATTTCGAGGTCGAGCCTTTCTACTGGCTCGCCAAGTCAGACGTTGAAGCAAAGGTTGCTGAAAAGGCTGGAAAGCGGAATTTCCTTTTCGGCTGGAGGGATGTAACGACTGCCCGCGCCGAAAGAACAATGGTTCCGTGCATCATCCCGAGGGCAGCTGTGGGTGATACGTTTCTCCTGGCTTTTTCGGAAAGATCAACAAGCGAACTGGCGTGCATGTACGCGAATTGGGCCTCTTTGACCTTTGATTATGCGACCCGGCAAAAGATCGCATATGTGCACCTTAAGTATAATATCGTGAAACAACTCCCGGTGCTGCCACCAGACTTCTATTCAGAAAATCAAATTGGGTTCATTGTGCCCAAGGTGCTGGAACTCACCTACACCTCGCACAGCCTCGCTCCCTTTGCCCGCGATCTAGGCCATGACGGCCCGCCCTTCGCTTGGGACGAGGACCGACGCGCGCTCCTCCGCGCCGAGCTCGACGCCTTCTACGCCCGGGCCTACGGCCTGACCCGCGACGAGCTGTGCTACATCCTCGACCCCGCCGACGTGAAGGGCCCAGACTACCCCTCGGAAACCTTCCGCGTCCTCAAGGAAAAGGAAATCCGCCAACACGGCGAATACCGCACCCGCCGCCTCGTCCTCGCCGCCTGGGACCGGATGGAAGCCAACGGCGAATTCACGGCGATGGGGATGTGATGGTCGAAGCGCCCCAAACCTTTGTCACGCGGCAAGAGTGCGACAAGATTGCATTCCAGAACGGGTTTCGCCGGACGCATGGCGAAACTGACGGCTGGCGGCATTATACCTCAACCACTGCGCAAGGGTCGATCTGGCTTGCGCGGGGCGGCGACTGGCTGCTGGCGCTCGACCATGGCGGCGTGATCGCCGAAATCGGGCTGCCGCCCACCGATGTCGATGGCCCCGGCCTTGCGCGTTTTGCCTTTGGCGAGCTCGGCGCGCTTTATGCGGTGATGCCCCGCCTCTATCAGCTTGCCGCCAGCCTGCCCGACGCGCCGCTGGCAGTGTTCCGCGAAAGGGTGAAAAACTTGCCGCACAGCACCGAGGCCGAGCGGTTGGTGATGCAACGCGTGGGCCAGGACATCTTTCGCGCCTCGCTGATGGATTATTGGCAAGGTTGCTGCCCGCTGACCGGGATTTCCGACGCGGCGCTTTTGCGCGCCAGCCACATCATCCCGTGGAAGCAATGCGACACGGATGCCGAGCGGCTGAACGTGCATAACGGGCTCTTGCTGTCGGCGCTGTGGGACGCGGCCTTTGACAAGGGGCTGGTCAGCTTCGACGACGACGGGCGACCGACGTTTTCGCCTGGCCTCAGCGACGGCGCCCGCGAGGCACTGCTCTGGAACGCCCCGATCCCGCTCGGCCCCGAGCACCGCAAGCGGCTCGCCTGGCACCGCGCCACACTTTTTCAGCAAGATCAGCAATAGGAAAGACCCTTGGCCACCCAACGTTATTCCGTCACCCCGCATCCGATCGAAACCCTGCTGACCTGGGTCAAGTCTGGCGAGATCGCCATCCCCGAGATCCAGCGCCCTTTCGTGTGGGATGCGACCAAGGTGCGGAACCTGCTGGATTCGCTCTATAATGGCTATCCGGTCGGCTATCTGATCGCCTGGCGCAACCCGACGGTGCGGCTGAAGGATGGCACGACCTCGTCGGGCAAGCGGATTCTGATCGACGGGCAGCAACGGGTAACGGCGCTGATGGCGGCGCTTCTAGGGCAGGAAGTCGTCGACAAGGATTACCGCACGCGGCGGATCCGGATCGCCTTCAACCCACTTGAGCAGAAGTTCGAGGTGACGAACCCGGCGATCCAGAAGGATTCCACCTGGATTGCCGACATTGCCGACGTGTTTTCGCCCGAGATTGGGCTGATCGGCGTGATGGACGATTATCTCGCTCGGAACCCTGAAGCGGACCGGAAAGAGATTTCGGGCATCTTGCAACGATTGTGGCAGATCACGAACAACCATGTCGGGGTGATCGAACTGGCCGAGGACCTGGACATTGAAACGGTGACCGAGATTTTCATCCGAGTGAATTCGGCCGGCGCGCAGCTGAGCCAGGCGGATTTCGTCATGTCAAAGATCGCTGCGGACGAACGGAATGGCGGCAATCAGCTGCGCAAGGCGATCGACTATTTCTGCCATCTGGCCGTTGCCCCCGAAGCGATGCCGAGGATCGAGAAGAATGATACGGAATTTGTGAAATCCGAATACTTCCAGAAGATGCGTTGGCTGAGCAACGTCAACGACGATCTTTACGACCCGTCCTACACGGACATGCTGAGGGTTGCCTTCACCTCGGAGTTCGGACGCGGGAAACTGCAGGATCTTGTGGCCTTGCTGTCCGGTCGTAACTTCGAGACCCGGGATTATGAGGAGGAGATCGCGGAGGCGTCGTTCGAGCGTCTCAAGAAAGGCGTCTTCAACTTCATGAGCAAGACCCATTTCGACCGGCTAACGATGATCCTTCGCTCGGCCGGCTTCGTGACGTCAAATCTGATCCGTTCAAAGAACGCGGTCAATTTTGCGTACATCATCTACCTGCGCGGTCGAGCCGAAAACATGGATGCCGCGTCACTCGAACGCCTTGTTCGACGCTGGTACGTCATGTCTGTTCTTCGAGGACGTTACTCGGGGAATGCTGAAAGCTCTTTCGACTACGACATTCGGCAAATCGAGATGAACGGGTTGGCGAAATATGCCAACGCTGTCATTCAATCTGAACTGTCGGAGGACTACTGGTCAGCCCTTCTGCCGCAGCAATTCAACTCCTCTGCGTCCACGACCCCGTCCTTTGTGGTTTTCAAGGCGGCGCAAGCAAAGCTGGGGGATCTCGGTTTCTTGTCCAGGGACATAACAGTGCGAGACCTGCTATTGAACCGCAGCGATGTCCACCATGTTTTTCCCAAGAATTATCTGAAGGGGCGCGGATTTACGGCTGCTCGGTACAATCAGGTCGCGAATTTCGTGATCGCGCAAAGCGAAATCAACATTGCGATCGGCGACAAGGCGCCCGACGTCTACTTCTCTGAATTGGCCGATCAATGTTCCGGTGGACCCCAACGTTATGGTGGCATCACGGACATCGACGAGTTGCAAGCCAACCTTCAAACAAATTGCGTTCCATCTTCGGTGCTGAACGGCCCGATTCCAGAATATGATGATTTCCTGGAAGAGCGCAGAAAGATGATGGCGGGAAAAATCCACCTCTTTTTCAAATCCCTGTAGCGATAGCGCATTCCGAAATCGCAGATCACCGCTGCGTTTGGGCTAGTGGCAGCTGAACCACCGAATGGCTGTTTGAAGCAGTTCCTCGTATGTTCCGCTGGTCGCTTCCTTCAAGAACTCATCGATTTCGTGTTGCGGCAAGCCGCCATCCCTGGCGGCCTTTAGGCAGGCGCCCATGATCAGGAAGGCATTGCCATTCTGTTCGGACAAAAGAACGCGTAGTTCGGGGTATTTGGGCTTCATGGCCATAATGACGCTCTTTTTATATTTAGATTCAAGCACATAAACGAGGCGCAAGCGAACACCCTCTCTAACTCCAGCCGTCAACCGTGGTTGCGAAGGCAACATTTTGCAGATGAATAGGATGTCCGTTTACACGCTGCATGCCGGCGACTGATCTCGCATCACCGCGAAGTCGCCCATTATCCCGAAACCGACCAATCCCTCCGGAAGCTGCACTAACTTCTCAGTCGCCAGCGCCTCAAACTCCCCGCTATACGCCAAGATCGGCGTGCTTGCCCCTCGCCACCTGCTTGAAAACCCGTCATCACCGCAGCCTGTCAACCGGCTCTCGGCGACAACCAGGATAGCGAATTGGCCCGAGATCATTGGAACTAAGTCTGAGTGCGAGCAATAGACTGGTCACCGAAAACCCGGTTCTAGGATGCCCTGGCAATACCGCGCACGAATACGCTTCTCCCCTGCCGCGTACCAACGTCGACCACCCCATCAAGACCCGCAGCCCAATTCTGAAGTTCCTTCGTCGCAAACCCATGCAGCAACGTATGGGTAAACATCGGGTTCGATCGTCGCGCATGGTCCGTAAGCGCCAGCGTCACTCCCTGCCTCCAATAATCGGGATGCAAATAGACGAAATGCGTGCATCCAACTTTTGCGAGATCAATTCCGTCACGGACAAGCCGAACCTTGACCGGCACCCAGTCGGGGTCTGTGATAAAGTGATGACAAGCCGCAAGGCAGACGCAACCGACAATGCGGTCTCCCTCCCAAGCCAGCGCAGCAGTGTCGCCACGTTTGGCAAAACTCAGCAGCGCCGCCAGAGCGTCGATGGGCGGTAAGGTCTTGGTTTCGCGCACGGCGGTCACGATCTCTGCGATCGCCTCAAAATGCGGCGCGGCCTCAGCAAGCCGGATCTGTTCATAGCGCATCTGGATTACACCTCGATGGTTTGGGCAAGATTGAACAGTTCGTCCAAATCGGGCTCGGTGAGCGCTGCTCCATCCGGCCATGTCAAATACGGCGCAAGGCTATTGAGGAGCGGACTTGAACGACGGAACTCTACCGCCTCTGTCCAGGCAAGCCGGGTCATAGGGTCCATGCCCGCCATTAAATTCTCAACCTGATCAAGGAGTCCCATCTGAAGAAGCGCTGCCTTGGCCTGGAAACGGGAAACGACCGGGTCTGGCGTGGCGGGACCATCATCCGCCACCGGTGCATATGGCGCGACAGATCCGAAGCCGCCTACCAAGGCGGAATCGTATTCCGGATTCACTCCCTTTTCGAATGTCGCAATCGTGTCGGGATCGACATCGACAGCGATCAAGTCACCATCTTCCGTCAAGAAACGCGGATTATACACTGTTGCCCTCCACTGCTTTCGAGATGCCGGGGTAGAGATCTGCACCTCCTGTCTGGAACCGGACATTGCGGATGTAGATGTTGTGATACTGAATGTCTTTTCCGGTCCCGGTGGTCGCTCCCTTGTACTGAACGGCCACCTGGTCCCCCATTTTCACGGCGACATCGGCAGTTTTCGTGACCCAACTGGTCGTCGCGGTATAGGTGGCGATTGTGGTCCAAGACCCATTGCGTAAACGCCTGATACGGGTTTGTGGCCCGGAGCTTCCAGACCGCATCAGATCATGCACGACGCGGATCGTACCCCCTTGAAGAAACTCGAACGTATGACGGGTGATCCAACTGGTACTGGTGGTATTGGTTTGCCCATCGACGCGACTTCGAATGTTCGCGCCCGCCGTAAGCGATGGCAAACCGGATGTCGCGCTGAAGGTGAACTTCTGAGTGCCGGTGCCCCCCAGCCCCGTATTGGTGATGGCAATACCGTCACCCGCCTCGATGTTCGCCCCGTCAAGAACCGTGACTGCGCCATCCACACCTTGTTGCGTGCGGTAAATGATCAACCCTTGCGATGCGTCAAACCCCAGATCGCCATCGCTCGAGAGCCCGGATTTCTCCAGATTGTCGAAGGTGAGCTTGCGCGCACTAAGGTTTTCGAAGTCCTCGTCCTGGCCTGCATTGGCTAGCCGCTGGATGCTCTGAGCGCCATCGTCGCGTTTCAGATAGAGCTTGCCGTCGTGGGTGTTGACCGCAAGCTCACCGAGATCCAGCTGCCCCGTCGTGGGCACTTTGCCCGCCACGGCGGAGCGTTTCATCTTGAGGGCCATTTGGCCTGCCTCCTTGTCTGACTATCAAGTCGAAGCTGTCGGGGATCAGAATGTCCCGCCATCAAGCGCGATCCCGGAGATGCTGCCGCCGGTGATGGTCACGTTGCTGGCCGCCTGGGTGGCAATGGATCCAAGTCCGAGGTTCGCGCGCGCTGTCGCCTTGTTCGGCACGTCGGCCAGGTTTGATGCCTTGGCCAGCTTGTCGGCGAGTGCATTGGTCACGGTCGTGGCAAAGTTTGGATCATCCCCAAGGGCCGCGGCCAGTTCATTCAGCGTGTCCATTGCTCCGGGTGCGGCATCGATCAGTGCACCGATGGCGGCCGAGACAAAGGCTGTCGTGGCCACCTGTGTCGTGCTGGTGCCATTGGCCGCCGTGGGCGCAGTTGGCGTGCCGGTCATTGCGGGCGATGCCAGGGGCGCCTTGGCGTCCAGAGCACCTTGCAGCCCTGTGACTTGGGAGATGGCATGGCTGTGCGCAGATGGCGTGAAGCTGGACGGTTTGCCGGTGATACCAGCCCAGGGCACGCTGTCCGCCGCCTCAGCCGCATCGACCTTGCCGTCGGCATCACTGTCATAGGTGGACTTGAGCATGTCGCCCGCCCCGAAACCCGTAAGTGCCGACTGTACGAAGGCTGTTGTTGCGATCTGGGTGGTGTTTGTTCCAACTGTAGGCGTCGGCGCAGTCGGCGCACCGCTCAACGCAGGCGACGCTAAGGGTGCCTTCCCATTGAGCGCCGTCTGCAATCCCGTCACATCGGCAATCGCATGACCATGCGCCTCATCTGATTTGCCATCCAGCGCCGTTTGCAACCCGCTGACATCCCCGATTGCGTGCCCGTGGCTGGCCGCTGCCTTTCCCCCAAGTCCCGCATCGAACTGCGATTTGCGCACAAGATCGGTTGCCGCGGCCGCGTCTTGCGCAGATTTCGGGACCAGGGAAAAAGTCTTGGCACCTGCGATGGTCTGGGAATTCCCAAGATCCATGAACGCCCCACGTCCGCCGAGCGGCAAGATCGTGGTGGCGTTGCCTGATCCATCATCGCCCTTGCCGACATAGAGCGTATCGTCGACCTCGTTATGTGCTATTTCGCCGGATTTGAGCGCGGCGGGCGCACCGGCGTTACCTGAGACGCGGCGTTTGAGCTGGATGGTGTTGGCCATTAGAAATGCCCTCCATTGATGGGAGTATCGGTGGGAAGAATGGTGATCCCGGGCGCACCCTGATCACCCTTGTCGCCTTGTGGGCCCGGGATTCCTTGCGGTCCTGGAGTGCCGAGAAGACGAAGCCCGATCGGAGCATGTCCCAGCCGCAGCGTGATCGGTTCGTGGGACATGACGCGGAGCCGGATGGGACCCGTTGCGGCACTGAGATTGACAACCTTGGACATAATTACAGCCCTCGGGTCACCGGCAGCAGCACGGGGATTTCCAGAAAGACATTCATGTGCAGCGGCGGAACAAGATCGCTTCGCACCAGATCCAGCACGACGGATCCGGGTGCGAGCGCGCCCGTCACCGTCTCCGGAATGATGAGGTCCATCGTGTTGTCGCTGCGCCGCAGGATCGTGCCGCTTTCACTGCTCAACGTGGCCAGCACGGTTTCGTCGTTGACCTTGCCCCGCAGCTGCGCGGCAAAACGCGCCTCGTCTGGAAACAGCGCACCTTCTGCCTCGAGTTGCAGACGATATTCATAGCCAACGAGCACGGCCGGACCTTCGGTCAAAGTGATAGTCGTCATGTTTAGCTCCAAAAGCCGGTATTGCGCCGGATTGCGACTTGGCAAACTCACAGCTAAGAAACCCCCGGAAATGCCGGGAGAAACTGCATGGGACAATCCGAACAAAACCTTGATCGCCTCAGCGTGTTGCTGCATGCGCTGCCCACGGAGAACATGCCCATGACGATCAGCGAGCTGGATGGGTATGTGACCGGCGTTCTGGCCTGTCCGGATATGATTCCACCATCCGAATGGTTGCCGCACGTTTGGGGGGAAACAGGAGAAGCCGAGTTTCCCGACCAGAAGACAGCCGAAGAGACAATCGGTGCCGTCATGGCCCATTATAATTCCGTGGCCGACGCGATCACGCATTCGCTCTGGATTGAGCCTATCTATGAGGTCGATCCCAACAGCGATGAGACCCTCTGGGAACCCTGGGTCGATGGGTTTACCCGCGCGATGGGCCTCAGGCCGGATACCTGGTCACACCTGCTGGATGCAGCAGATGAAGAAACGCAGGCGACGATGATCTTCATCATGGCGCTGCAGGACATCTACCTCGGAAAAAGCAATTTCACGGATGACGAGATCGATGAGATCGACCGGGAGGCCCCCGATCTGATCCCGAACTGCGTGGCGACAATCCTCCACCAATCTCGCCCCGAACTCGCCGGGCAGGTTCCGGCCAACCTCCCGGGCCAACCGTTCAAAGCAGGTCCGCGACCCGGCCGGAACGATCCATGTTCCTGCGGTTCGGGCCGCAAATACAAGCAGTGTTGCGGCCGCAACTGAAAGCCACGGGTCAACGTCATGGGCGCCACCCGCACAGGCGCGCGCCAATCTCATTATGGGCGAGGATCTGGGTTTTGGTGTCCACCGAGAGCACATCATTGCGCGCCGGACGGATCGGCTGGGCCCAATCGCAATCCTCGCGCAGGAAGCGGCGCTCAGTCCCGCATCCAGCGGTCAAGGCGGCGATCGAGATCAGCAGGATCAGAGGTTTCAACATCATGACGGATATCCCTCGAAGTGGTGAGCGCGCGAATGCGGTCCTCGGCACGGCGGGTGGCAAAGGCGGCCTTGCCTGCCGCCCTGCCCCGCCGCCAAGTGATTGCCAACGCCAAGACCAGAGCGAGACCGAAGCTGAGCCAAAGAGCCACCTGTCGCGACAACCCTGCCAGAACGCTGGTGATGAACCCCAGCATGCTCACATCGTCCTTCCGGTGCGATGGTCCTCGATCCGGGCATGACGGGCATGCACGGCGCTAATGATCACAACGACGAAGCAAAGCAGGCCAATCCATGGCGCCAGTCCTGACAGGCGATCGTTCAGACTGAGCAGATCGATAAACCGCGCCACCCCGTCCTGCGCCGCTTCAGCGTCCGACAGGATCGGTGCGGCCTGTGCCGTAACGGTTCCAACGACACCAAAAAGCCCGACACCGATCTGGGCGTCACTGGCAGCGAGAATGCGACTACGCTTCGGCATACCGGCTGCACGCTCCGGTGCGACAGGTCGCGGCTCTGCGGCCACCAGGGCCTCTTCCAGTGCGACATCGATGATCGAGAGCAACGGCAATGCATGATCATCTCGGAACGCAAGGATCGCGCCCCGCGTTCGTGGTCCGAGCAGGCCATCAGGAACCCCAACCTCATGATAGCCAAGATCCTTCAGACGTTTCTGAACTTGGCGCACGGACAGGCGCGTAGCCGGCGATACGTGGCCTGCTCGACGAATTCCAAGCAGCTTCGAGACTGGATAGCGCCTGACATTGACCGCATCGCTCTGGTTGCCGCCCAGCCCCCAGACCCAGCCGCCTTCGATCCGATCGACAAAGAAGACATGGCCCTGCCAACTGGAAGATCCACGTGGGATGACGCCTATGTCACCGGGTTGCGCATCAGCGATATCGACCGGCACACCCCAATCAAGATAAGAGCGCGCGGTCAGTTTCCGCGTCGAGCGGATCCCGGCCTGTTCCAGGCAGTGGCCGACAAAGGCCGCGCACCAGGCCACGCTGTCATGCTCCACCCAATCGTGACCGACCGAGGCGTACATTTCGAGAATGACCGGGTTGTTTGCCGGACCAGGACCTTCGGTGGCGCCAATGTAGGATTTGGCAATGTCATAAGGGGTCATGGCAATAGCCTCCTTACCCCGCACGCAGAGCGGCGGGTGAAGTGGTTAATGGATTTCTTGATTTAAGGTCGGGCTGAAGCCTTACTTCTTGCGCCCGAGCCAAGCGCATAGAAGGGCTTCTGTGCCACGGGGGCCCAGGTATGCCAGCATGGCCACCAGTCCTGTGCTGACAGGCTGTGTCAGTCCCAGATAGCTTGCGACCGCTTCACCAATAATGGCCATGCCGACCGCTACTGGGATTTCCCAAAGAAGTTCTTTGCCAACGAAACGGCGCCGACCAAGCCTGACCTCTCCTGAATGGTACATCAGGCGTCCGGTAAAAGCGCCGATCAACGTCGTCAGCGCGCCTCCAAAGAAGCTGTTGATGGTTTCGATGAAGCTGCCGTCGCTCATGGTGGTCTTCCGATTGAATTGGTCGTTTCAGTAAGTGCCGCCATCAAGGAACTCCTGCCATGTGCTGTCCTGCGCATCGCGGATCTTCAGAAGGGGCGGAGAAGCACTGGTGTCGAACCACAACATGCCCGGGCGTGTATCGGTCGGCTCGGTGGGCCCGGCATTCGCCGACTGTAGCGCGGCCAGCACCTCGTTGATCCTTGTGCGCACCGCCAGACCACTGTCATTTTCGATCAAAAAGCTTTGGGTCTGGGCCATCAAGCCACCTCGTCCGCATGAAGCCGCAGGGCACTGACCACCGGTGTGAACGCAGGGTCGCCCGTCCTGAGCCAGGCCCGTGCCTCGATTGCCCGGGCTTCGATTTCATGATTGTCGACACGGCCCCAGGGGCCCCAGTTGGGCGCCCCAAGAGGATCGTCATCGGTTTCGCGAACTTCCACGACCACGTCGATTTCCGCCCCTTCCGTGCCGTCAAAATCCGCCCAAGCATCAATGGGCTCCGCCCGCGCATCGATCTGATCCAGAAGCGCCAGCGCCGCCACGCTGATCTGGCTACGCAGCCGAAGGCGACGGACCACGCCAAAATCCAGCCCCGCCCCGAAGCCGTAAAGGCCTTCCAATGTGTTGGTGCTGGGCACGCCCTGTTCGTCCGTGCTCGTGACCAGCCGCAATGTGCTGCCAACCACCGCAAGATCCGTCATCCCGCCTGGAAAGCCCGGGTCAGCCTGCAAACTGTCGATGGGCGCAAAGCTCAGAGCCTGCGCCCCCTTGGTGCTCACTGTGGTCACAGGCCCGAGCCGCCCACCGCTGTCCTCGGCCCGGATCAGATAACTGCCGGGTTTGAGCGGGACCACGGCAATGGCTTCCGATCCCGCCACTCGGTCCATGGAATAGCTATTGGCCCAGGTGGGGATGCCTTCGGTGCTGTGGCGAATGACGATATTGCCCGCCACACGCACATCCGGATCCGCCGCCCTGGTCCATTTCAGGATGGCCAGACCGCCCGCCGTCTGCAGGGTCACGTTTTGCAGCGCCTCGGGCGGAGCGGTGAGCCCGAGGATCTCTGCCTCACGCGTGCGCCAATCGGAAGACACACCTAATACCGAGATCGCCTTGACGCGGAACTTCCAGTGCCCCGGGCTCGCATCACGCAGTTCAAGCACAGTGCCACTGGTGCGGCCACAATCGAGCCAAGCTCCCCCGTCACGCTGCCCCTCCAGCTGATACTGGCCGACAAAGCTCGAGGCAGCCGCCGCCCAGGTCACACGGATCAGAACCTTTGCCCCTCCGCCGTCGCGGGTGATGTATAGCTCCTCAGAGATCTCCGGGCGCCCTGGTGCCGAAACGGCAAAAGCCGATGGCAGGTTCGTGCGGGGTGCGGCCGTGTAGATTTGCTCTTCGGACGCGTCCCAGTCGTAGATCAGTGGTGAGGTCTCGCGCAGAACAAGTTCCGGAACCAGAAGCGGCGCATCGCCCATCTGCACCAGGTCCAACCGCATCGACTGCACATCAAAAGGCTTTGTGGCAAAGCCCCAGCGGGCATAATCAAGCTGCACGGTCTCCCCAACCGCCACAGACCAGGCGCTCAGCTTGCCATCGAACTTCACGCTCATTTGGCGTCGCGCACGCTCAAGCTCGATCTTTGCCAACCTCTGGGCTGCCGCAGCCGATATCGTAAACGGCAGCGCAATATCGCGCCAAATCTGTTCGCCGCCATCTTCGGTAAGGTAGACCTCCGAGGCATAAGCCGGAAAGTCATCCGGCTGCCAGTCATTCTCAGGGCTGACGAACTGTCCCCGCACCGCATTGAAGTTCGAGGCCCGGCTGAGACGCGTGGTGAGTTGCAGACCGCCCTCGCGCAGATCGTCCGCATCAAGCGTGACTTCTGGAATACGATAGGCCCCTGCCTGCAGTCGCCATCGCCCGCCCTGCCATATGCAGCGCCCAGCCATGGCGGTCAGCATCGCCTCGATGATGGTTTTCGGGCTTTCCGAGAGCGTCACAACGCCATTGCACGTGTATCGAAGTTCCGTTCCACCAACCGCAAGCGGCACCGCCTCGTCGCAGATATTTGCGGCCTCAACCAGCGTGTCGACGTCGATACCGTCCTCAGCGCCGATGCCAGCCCCAATCCCGTAGGTCGCATGCGCCATGTAATCGGCAACGCAGAGAGCAGCGTTTTCTGTGTAGACCTGTTCTCCGGAACGCGGGTCCAGAATGTCGTCCTTCCCCTCCATGTCGACAGTGATGTTTGGGATACCACCCGGGAAAGCATCAGCGTCATAGGTCAGGCGTAGATAGATCGCAGCGCAGCCTGCCAAGCGGTGATCCTCGGTCCAATGTTCGGACACGTCTTCGACAAGCCCCGCAAAGGCGCTCTGGCCTTCATGGCCAAGGCGTTTTTCCACGGTGACCTTTCCAGACCAGCGTCCCTGCGCCGAGCCACTGGCGTCGATAGCCTGTTCGCCCTCGAAGTAGATCGCCCCGATTGATTTGACACGATGGGCCGCCAGGACAATGACCAGATGCAAGTACTGATCCTTGTCACCATTCGCATGAAGAAAGACGATCACCCCGCCCTTGCGCGCGCGGCCATAAACCATCTCCCGAGGCATCACGGGTTCTCGTACCGTCACGGTCCGCGCCTGCATCGCCACCGTGGGCTGTGGCATGAGCGCTTGCGCTGCCGCCGACAGCAGCATGGAGGCGCCGAAGTTCGCCGCGATCCCAATAAGACCACCGGCTGCCAAGGCCGCGCCGATTCCGCCCGCGGCAAGGGCCGCGCCGCCCAATGCGGCAACCCCAAGAACGACTGGTGGCATGAAGCTCAAACCCTCCAGGCGAGCGAGCAGTCGGAGACTGACAAAAAAATGAGGCCGTCCGAGGTAACGAACGCCACTTTGGCACCCACACAGACACCGTACGCCGGCTCTGACCCACCCAAGCCCAAATCGCCGCGCTTAGCTTGCAGAACTGAGGGCAAAGGCGTCCCGAGCAAATCCCGCCCCGCTGCCTCAAGACTGTCCCAGCCAAGGCGTTTCATGACGCGATGCGCGCCCAGTGCGGTGCGATAGCGGCCCCGCCACGACGCAGCGATGTCTTCCCCACCGGTCAGGTCTCGCCGGATATCAAAAGCCCAGGTTGCGCAATCGTGAGTGCCCCAGGAAAAAGGCTTCCGGCGGACACTCTCAACGGCCTGCACCAAGCGGCGTTCCCAATCGGGTACTCTCGCATCCCGCTGCATCTTGCTCTCCTGTGAAGTTCAGATCATTCTCTGCGGCATGCGCGCCTTTGATTTTCCCCACGAGACAGTTGAGATAGCCTGCCCGGAATGCGGCCGGTTCGGGCGCTACTCCAAGACGCGCTTCTGCGAGATCGTAGGCCCTAATACGCCGCTACCAACAGCACTTGGGATCATCGCTGCAGATTGCCCGGAAGAACGGCCCAGCATCACCAACATGCAGGGACGCTGCCGGGCCGGTTATCCGCAATTGGTGCGGATCAATGCCACCAATGCCTCCATCTCTTCAAAGCCCTAACGTCATCCACGCCCCCAGGTGACTTCCTTGTCCTGAATGGTCGTGACATGCTCAAAGCCAAGGTCGCCGGGGTGAAGGGCTTGCTGGCTTTCATGGGTGTAGCGCCAACTGCGCGGTCTATTGAGATCGATGAGCCGACTTTCATAGCTGATGGTCACAGTGCAGCTTTGTGCATTGTCCGTGATCTCTGGCACATCGAGCCGTCCCTGGAAGGCCTGCACCGGATCGGCAATGACGTTCTGGGTATCGTCGAGCAATCCCAACCAGACCCGCCCCGGTTTGCCCTGTCGCGCTTCTTCGATGGCAATCCCAACCATCTCCAGCGGCACGCCCGAGAGCGAGATCATGGTTCCGCTCGCGACCACATCGCTGGTTTCCTCAACAGCGCCAATGCTGATGAGGCTGCCCATGCCGGTCCAGATCTTGCCATCCCAGGCAAGCTCTCCGAGTCCGGACCAGACCCGCACCCAACCCGACGCAAACTCCCCTTCAAAGAGCAAAATGGGGCGTAACGACTGTGCCGACAGCGCCGTCGCAAAACCTGCTGTAACATCACGGCTCATCAGAGCGCTTCCCGGGCAGTCACGCTGAAGCGGTGATTGTCGGCCCTGTTGATCCGTGTGGGCACCGAACCGGTGAGGCGCAACAGAACCGCAGGTGCGGCGATTTCCAGGGGGGTACCACTCAGGGGCGAAGAGCGCAGTCGCGGTGTTATCTGCAGTGTCGCCGCGCCCTCCGCATCCGCAACGGCATCTGCTGTGACCTGGTACAGCCGCGTATCGGTATCGCCGCCAAGCGAAACGAAGTCGCCCGTCTCAAGCGCTAGCGATGAGGCTGCCCATCCGCTTGTGACAAGCGTATTCCCGGTTTGACCGCCGCCGCTGACGATGGGGTCAGCCAGGAGGTTTGAACGACCGGCCGAGGGATCGCAGAACAGGAACAGGCCGCGCATTCCGCCGAGTCCCGAGAAAAAGGCAGACAGCCGCCGCGCATCCCTGCCCTTGGACAGTGCCATCTCGAAGGTAAACTCCCACCATTCTCCTCCCCAGTCCTGCACTTGCTGGCTGCCAGTAAATCCCGAAGTGGCGGCCGTCACACTCGTGGCCAAGCGTCTCTCGAGGCTCTCAACCAGATGCAGGGGCAGTGATGGAACGGTCATATGGCATAGCCTCTGGCGCGGCGCTCGGCGACGCTTTGAATGGCAACACGCTTGATCTCCGGCAGAGCGGCACGCAGCCGGGCGTCGATCTGTTCCGCCACGCCCATTTGCGCCCCGCGCGCATCAATGTTGACGGTGACCCCGCCCGAACCCTGTCTGGCACCGGCATATTGGGCAGCTTCGCGCCGGTTCAGCACCCGCTCGCCGCGCTGCAGGATCGTTGGCACCTCATCGGGTTTGAGTCCGACCCAACCGCCGGCATGCAGTCTTCGCGCACCAGCGAAGGTGAGTGCCGGAACGGCACGCTGCGTGCCCGAAAATCCAACGATGCCACCCGTGTGCGAGACGGCTGCCGTCACAGATCCGCCACCGAAAATGCCGGAGAGCGCGTTGGCGAGGGGCCCCAGCACCACGCGTTTGAAAGCGAGAACCGCAAGATCGGCAAGGATTGAGCGCACGAGGCTTTTGAAATCGAGCTTGCCGGTCTCGACGAAGCTGCGAAAGGCGCTCTCCGCCCCTCGAAAGGCCCCCATGAGGCTCTCGCCAAGACCCTTGCCCAAATCAAGCGCCGACTTCGCGTAGTCTGAGAGCGATTTCGACACAGCACCAAAGCCCTTGACGATAGCATCCTTCGCCTGTCCAGCCGCTCCACCCGCCCTGCTCACCGCATCAGCGAGGCGGTCAGCAGACGTGGTGGCCTCATCCAGCGCCGCAGCTCCGTCATCTCCTGTATCCGCTACTGCATCACGCAGCGCGGCCCAAGACGTCAGCGGTGCCGTCGCCCCATTTGCAAGATCCGTCGCCGCTTGCCGATATGTATTGGCGGTCGCCAGCGCCTCAGCTGCGATGCCGTCCAGCCCAAGGTCGGGGGCGGCGAGCGGATTGTCCTCAAAGGCACGCCGGAACGCCTCCGCTGCAGCTGTCCCTGCATCAGCCGACGCTCCCCAATAGGGGTTATCAATGTCGCCGAGGCTGATCTCGCCGATTTCGCCGAAGGTGGTCTCGATGCCGACCGCGGCCAGAGCGTCACGAATGCGGCCGGTGAAGGCGTCGATCCGGCGGATCGCGCCGTTCAGCATGGCCTCGATCCCGTCGAGCATGCGGTTGGCCGCAGAGAAGACGAGATCGCCGATCACTGCCGGCAAGCGCGACCATATCTCGCGCACAGCGAGAAGCGCACCCTCAAACGTGTTGGCGGTATTATTGCCGAACCGCACGACACTCTCGATGGCCGAGGCCATGCCGGAAGCGGCGTCCGCCTTCAGATCATAGAACATCGCCGTGGCTCCTGCCCCAGCAGCCGACGCGCCCATCTTGATCCGATCCCAGACCTCGATTGCGACATCCTTCAAGAGCCGCATGGCTTCACCGAAGCCGCCCGCGCCTGAGGCCAGACGGGTAAACCAGTAAACCAGTTCCCCGGCGCCCACGATCAGAGCGCCGATGCCCGTGCGAATGAGGGCGCCTTTCAGAACGACGAGCGTCGTGGCCAAACCACGCACGGACAGCGCAGCGGCTGCCATGGCTGCGACCCAGCGTCCTGCCAAAAACGTGGCAAAGGTGCCTGCGTAGATCGCCAGCCGGTCAAGGTTGGCCAGAACGGCATCAAACGCACGGCTGATCGGGCTAGTAGATGAGGCCAACGCGACAAAGGAGTTGGCCATGGCCTCGAGCGATGGCGCCAGTGCCACGGCCACCCGGTTGCGCACGCCCTCAAAGACCTGACTGATACTGACGAGTGCCAGTTCAGATCGACGCATCGCCACAATCGCATCGGCATCGAGCACAGCACCAAGGCGCTGCGCCTGATTTCCGAGGCGGGTCATTTCCACCCCGCCGTTCTGCAAGAGCGGAATAAGCCGGGTCGCATCCGACGCCATGGCCTCGAGGTAGAAGGTCATTTCCTGTTGGCTGACGCCTGCGCGCTCGAGACTCGAGACGTACAACTGCAGAGCTTCGGGACCGGACAGTCGCGCAAACTGATCAGCGGTGACGCCCACGCGGGGTGCGATGTTCTCGAAGAAATCCGCCATCGGCCCGCCGCCGGTTTGCAGGAAATCTCCGACGCGGTCGTTCACGTCCTTCAGGATGTCGGCGAGCTTTTCTTGCTCGATCCCAACCGTGGCGGAGGCCGCCGACCAGCGCTGGAAGACCTCCGGGTTCGCATTAGCCACTTGGGAAAGCTGGTTGATTTCGTTGGCCGCTGCCACGGTTGAGCGGGTCATCGCGACAACCGCACCGGCTAAGGCAGTGGCGGCAGCGGTCGCGGCGATCCGCGCCCGGCGAGCGAAGGCGGCCATGCGGGTGTTCGCGAGTTCCATTTCGCGGCTGAGACGACCAAAGCCGCGCGATCCGGCCTCGCCGACACCTTCCAGCTCGGCACGCACTTGGCGGCCGCCGGTCGCGGAGAGCCGGACGGAAACGCGCTTTTCTGCCATGGAAAGGTGTCCTCAGAGCATAAGACCTCGTTCCCAATGGAAACGAGGTCAGGTCAGGCCTGATCCGGCCTGCAAGGTTTCGTTGATCTTGCGCACCATCACCGCCTCAATGGGCGGCAACAGTTCAGCGAGGATGAGGGGCGAAAGCCCAAGGGCTGCCCCAAGCTGTAGCGCTGCCCCCATATCCCAACCGAGGACTGCACCGCCGCTCATGCCTCCCGCCACCCGAACCTGGCCGCCAAGCCGCTGCACCAGATCCCAGACCTGCCAGCCCTCGAGGGTCAACGGTTTATGCAAACTGCGCGGGCAATTCGCACAAGCAAAGGAACAGGCCGCGCAGTAGTCACCGCCCCCGCCGAATTCCCACTCGGCGAGAGCGGTCAGACGTTTTTTTCCGCATCCAGAATAAGCGCGCCTGCGATGTATTTCGTCTGAAAGGCCTCGAATATCGGCCAGAGTTCCAGCAGCGCGTCGATGCCGTCATGCGAGATCGCCAATGGCTCACCGTCCTCGTCGCCGACGCCCTCCCAGTCTCTCACGACGATACGGGCCACAGCCTTGGCGACGATGCGCGCGAGGTCGTCGTTGGACGTGCCGGCTTCGGCATCAGCTGCTGCAGCGACAATCGCCGGATCGCTGCGCGCGGCCAGCATGATGGCGGTTGTTAGGGGCTCTACAAGTAGGCGCACATCATGGCCAAGGTCGAGCCAGCGTGGTTCGTTCGACAGGTTCAGGCGCAGCATCAGTAATCCTCGCGGTCATTGGTAAGCGTGACGGTGCACATCCGGCCCACCGCCAGATCACTCGCCGCCTGCCAGTCGAAGGTGGCCTGCACGCCTTGCGGGCCAGAGATTTCGATACGGGGACGAGGCAAATAGACGGCATGGGCGGTCAAGGTCAGGGTCTCGCCCGTGGGCAGGGTATAGGAGAACTCCAACTCGCAAGCCTCGCCGTTGATCGCTTGGGTGACCAGCGTCTGGTCCGCAAAGCGCACAACGACATTACCGTTGAGCGCCGCAATCGACGGGTCCGCGCCGTCAATCTTGCCATCGGCGCGGATGGTCTCAATCCGGTCGAGATTGTTGGTATAGGTAAGGTCGGCGGAGACAACGTTACCGATATTGGCCCCGTTTCGCGTGATCGAACCGTTGAAATGACCAAAGCGTTTCAGCGCGATACTGGCAGGCGTTCCAGTGGACGTACTCGAGGCGATTTCCTCGCCTTGTGCAACAACGCTCGCGGTGGCCGTCAGCAACCCGGACCGCGCCATTTGCCAATTTAGGCTGTCCACCATACAGCCGGAATACATCGCATAGCGCGGGACCTCGGGAATGCCGGTCTCAACCGAGAAGCTCGACAGCGCCCAGTTTCCAGAGCGGAATTCATGGGTATAGGGTGCTTCAGTTCCAGTCGTCGTGGGAGTGCCGAACGCTGCCTTCAGCCAGAAGCCAAAGGCCTCGGCATCGATCGGGATCACCACGTCACCATCTGCCGTCACCGCGTCCTTGATCGGTGCCTGCGGATCGCGGCCGTAGCCCAACAACTCCGAGGTCTGCAGTGGTTGTTCCGCCCCCAAAGAGGTGCTCGCAAAAGGTATCCTGGTAAAGCCACCCACGGGGGCGGCTCCATAGGTCGTCTCGAACGCAAGCGCCATCAGCGCCCGCGCCCCCTGGGCTCGTGCCATGTTTCAACTCCTCAGATGATTGGGGTCAGCCGAGCGGATCGGCCGTGGAATAATGCAGCACCACCGGGATCACGGCAGCTTTCAGACTGGCCGCGCCCTCTACGGGCAAATCAACGGGCTGCGGCGCCTCTGCCTCAGTCCAGTCACACAGTCCACCGAGCGTCCTGTCGGCGGCGAGCACTGCCCCGATGCTAGTGCAAAGTGCGTCGAACGCGGCGTCTCGTGCGGCACCCTGCACGACTGCTTCGATCTCGGCGCGATGCTGGTAGTGATAGGCGAGTGGCGACAGGGTCACCTCCGGCTCCCCCGGCTCGCCGTCTCGCAGGATCAACAGACCCTTGGGCGGCACCTTTTCGGGCAGGACTTCGCCGCGTAGGACAGTCGCGGGCAGCGCCGAGAGCCGCGCGAGCAGCGCTGCGAGGATGGTTTCTCGGATCGACATGAGGTTGTTTTCCGACGTAAAACCCGCCAAATAGAAAGCCAGCGGGCCTGTAGCTCAATTGGTTAGAGCAGAGCGCTCATAACGCTTTGGTTGCGGGTTCAAGTCCTGCCGGGCCTACCAAAGTCCCCTTGGCGGAATAGTAGACGCGTATGACTTAAAACCTTTTGCCTTATGGCATGCCAGTTCGTGACTGGCAGGGTGTACCTAAAGCGTGGTCAAGCAACCGGACGCGACAAAACCAAAACAGGGCGACCATCTTGAAACTGCTCATGCACTTGGCTGCGCATGACACCTCGAGCAACGATGCGATCGCGTTGATCCACGAGATAGGCTAGGCTTTGAGACATTTCATGCAGCTTGCCCTCCAGCCGGTCTGCTCGGGCTTCAGCGCGATCAAGATGCCTACGATTTTCTTCAAGACGCGCTTCAAGCGAGGCGCGCTCGCGCTTCAAGATATCAATTGCAATGTGCAATTCCAATTCACGGTCCTTGGCGCGGTCAAGCGATTTGCGACACTGCTCCGCCTCATCCATGCCTGTATTGTGACGACTCTCAAACAGGCGCACCAATCGTACAGCTGAAGGCAATGGCACTGTGCCCCCATCCAATGGAATCTCCCAAGCTTTAGCCAACATGCGGATCAAACTTTCCGGGCGATCCACTGCAGCGGCAAATTCATTCAGCGGGATCTTGCTCGACACATCTTTGCCTCTCGATAGGTAGTATAGGGCGCTCTCGTGCGGGTGCAGGCGTTGCAACGAGCGAGAGCGACCACGGACGCCATTTATACACAGCAAGGAAAGAGTTTGAACCGGCTCCCGCCTCACGTGTCAACATGACGGTAAGATCACCCGTGTCTCAATTCGACGGATTGATCTTCTCAAAGATCCATTTGTCGACAACAAGCCCCGGCACCGCCGCCTGCGCGCGTTCTGCATCTCGCGCCAGATCGAGCCGTTTCGCCAGTTTCACCTGCGGCACGAGCAAGAAGATCGGCACCGTCGATTTTCCACGGCCCGTTTTTGACCGCGATGCAACGCCCAGTCCGCGGCTGTTCAACCGCCCGTCGGCCACCAAGAGGCTCGGTCCCCGGCGCCGATAGACAAACCGCAACCGTAGCCCCCGCCGCCGTTCCCATTCCCCAGGCGTGATGCGCCCACCTTTCAGACCTTTGCCTGCCGCCGCTGTGGGGATCGCGAGCCAAAACCCGTCCTTGGAGCGGATCAAAGGGCCCGTGTCGTGCGCGCCGACGATGACCGGGGCCTTCGACCAAACCAGCGCAGCCGCTTTGAGGCTTTCACCAGCCTTTGGATAGGTCTGGCTCCGGATCGAATTCGCGAGGCGACGGCCAAGCCCCGCTTGCGTGATCTGCCCGCGCCAAGCGGATTTCAGGTCTTTTCCAGCTTCCCGCATCGCAGCACTGACAGCCTTTTCGCCCGCCTTGATCTCGGCTGCCATCACGGCGACGAGGTCCGGTGTGATATCAAGGCCTAGTTTCATGCGGGGGTCAGATCTATCGTCCAAATGAGCCGCTCGCGGTCACGGCGTGGTTCGCCCTGGATCAGGAAGGTCTCTTCCCCGATCAGGACCTGCTCCTGCGGGCGGGGATTTGGGATATCCGCCGCCCGGACATCGATCCGGGTGGTGTCTGACATGAGCCGCGCCGATCCGAACTCGGTGATCTCGTCGGGTCGGCGCAGAATGCCCCGGGCACGGGTGAACTGCCCTTCGCTGTCCCGATGCCAAATCTCGACCGAGAGATTGGCATCAAGGAAGAGCACCCCTAAAGCGTCAGCAAAGGCGCTCATCAGGTCCGCTTGGCCGAGCGCAGGACCTGCGGGCGCGTACAAATCGGCAACGGGTTGCTTTCAATCTCAAGACGCACCCATTCGTCCCGATCACGATCAGGGATCATGCGCGCATAGAGCGGAAGACCTAGCGTGTTCACAGTCTCGAAGGTGTCGGCCGGGGCGTAGTAAATCTCGAACAGCCCCTCGACCCCCTCGGGGTAAAAATACGCCTTGTCCGTGGGCACGCCGAAGCCGAGGCCCCCGCGATAGCGGCGGAAGGTGATGCCGCCAAAGCTGACCTCTTCGCCGACGCGGCCGCGCAAATCGGCTGCGGCTGCGGTGTTGAGATAGGTCTCGCGCACCTCCTTGTGCGCAACAAGATCGGCAAAGAAGGCCGAGCCGCATTCTGCGCGGAGCTGGACCTGACCGGCAGCCAGCCCGCCGAGGCTGTCTTCCACGCTTTCGATCAACGCTTGGCAGCGTTTGCGCAGGGCGCCAGATGCAGGCGACTGGTTGTCGAGATCGAAGTCGACCTCGGCCGCCGGGGTGATGCCGAACTCTGTATAGTAATTGATCACCGTGGCGCCGTCCTTGGGGTCCTTCACCACGCCCTGAATGCCGTTGAAGAGGTGGAACTCGAAGGTGGCCTCGGCATCGTTGCGCAGCCGCGCCATCTTGCGGGCGACTTCGGTCTGGACCTGCTGGGTGGCGGTTTCCGAGCCGAAGTCGCGGATGGCCTGGATCTCGGAGGCCCAGAGCACATCCTGCTTCTTGAACTGTCGGCACACGAAGGCGCGCATGTCGCGCCGTTCGGGCACCTGCTGCTCATAGGCAGAGCCCCGTTCCGAGAACGGGATCAGCGACAGCGTGCCATCGCGGCTTTCGATCATCACGGTGCGTTGGCGCACACCGCGCGATCCGAACAGGCCTGCACCCGACAGGATCGCCGGTTTGAAGGGGATGTTTTCCAGAGCCCGGGTGAGCTCGATGATGCTGAAGGCGTCGCCCTCGAAGATGTCCATGGTTGCCATGGGGATGTCCTTTCTCTCTCAGGCTTAACGCAAGATGATGCCGAGCGCGGCCAAAGCCGTGGTGGCGGCGGTGATCTGGGCCTCGGTTGCACCATCAGGCCAGACAAGCTCATGCTGGTTCACAAGCGCGGGGCCGCGCAGGAGCACGACGCCAGGCGCATCGGCGGATGACGCGTCAACGCCCGCCCAGAGAATAGCGGCGGCATTCTGACTGCCGTTCGTCGCGGCCGGTGCGATCCCGGTGTATTTACCGCCCGTGGTGATCTTGCCGAGCACGGTGCCGGGCTCGAGCTTTCCAGCCCCGGAAGCGATGGTGATGGTTTCTCGGGTGTAATCGCGCAGGACTTCCCAAACGAGGAAGCCGCCCGCGTGTTTGCCTTCAGTGAGCGTGGTCATGGACGCTTATCCTTTCGTCTTGAAGGTGCGGGCGATCACATCGCCCCAGGATTGGGTGGTCGCCGCCCGCCCGGGCTGGGCATGGGCCGCTGTGATGTCGGGGGTGACGTCGGCCTTTGCCGCGAGAAGGCGGTTGCGGACCTCATCGAGACCCACGTCTTCTTCGAGGAACCGGCCCGCCATTTGCGGCTGACCGGCAAGGCGGCAGAGATCGATCACGGCGCGCGCATGGGCGATGGCCTCGGCGCGGACGGATGCGGTGTCGGCCATTGCGGGCTCACTTGCGGCCATGGTTTGCGTTTCCGCAGCCGGGTGTTCGTGGTCAGGCAGGGTGTTGGCGTCTGCAACACCCTCGGACTGGGGATCCGGGGCTGCGGGCTCTTCTGGTTCACTTGCCGCCTCGACCAACTCGGGTGGCGCGTTGCGGAACCTGGCCACGTCAAAGGAAGCCGCGAGTTTCACAGGCTCGGCAATGCGGTCGATAAAACCGAGATCCAGTGCGTCCTGTGCATCGAGCCAGGTCTCTGCCGCCATCAGGGTGGCGATTTCATCATCGGCTTTGCCAGATTTCGCGGCATAGCCTTGGATCAGGCTGCCTTTGACCTTGTCCAGGGCCTCAGCCGTAGACCGCATGTCCTCAGCCGTGCCCATGACCAACCCCGAAGGGTTGTGGATCATCAGGAAGGCGTTTTCGGGCATGGCGATGGTGTCACCCGCCATGGCGATGTAGCTTGCCGCCGAGGCCGCGATGCCATCGATCCAGACGGTGATCTCGCCCGCATGGCGCTTCAACGCGTTGTAGATGGCGACCGCGTCAAAGACCGAGCCGCCGGGGCTGTTGAGACGCAGATCAATTGCCGCATCGTCGGGAAGCGCACCGAGTTCCGCGAGGAACCCCTTGGCCGTGACGCCATAGGCGCCGATTTCGTCATAGATCAGCACTTCCGTGCCCGATGCCCGGGCGCGGATCGTGTACCAGGATTTCATGGGGTTACTCCTGTTGTAGGTCGGTGCCCGAGTTATTGTCGGACGGTCCGTCACTCGAATTTGGATCGGGCAATTGGACGGGCGTTGCCCTTGCCCCCTGGGTTTCGCCGGGGCTGGCGCGATAGGTCAGGCCCAAGTCTGCTGCGCGCTTGGCATCCGCGGCGTTCTCGCGATCGACCTCTTCGATGTCATAGCCCGTGGCCTCGACCACCTTGCGCCGGGAGGTCAGCCCGGCCTCCATTGCCAGGATCTGCGCCTGAATGTCTTTGAGCGGATCGACCCAGTCCCATCGCGGCGGGATCCATTGCACCGGCCGGGCGACGACGGGATCTGCATCCAAGGCGCCCGAGAGCACAGCCGTCTCCAGCCAACGCCGCCAGATGGGGCGGCAAAGCTGGTGCGCCATGACCCCGTGCTGCAGCTGCCCGATCCGCCGCCGGAACTCGACCAGTTCGGCCCTGAGGCTTGAATAGTTCGCCTGCCGAACGTCGCCGGTGACGAGGTGATACGGCAGACCCAGCGAGGCCGAGACCGCCAGCAGCGTCCGGTATTGGAACGCCTCATAGCCGCCGCCGACATCGGCGGGGCTCGAGAACTTCACATCCTCCCCCGGCAGCAGCACCTGCATGGTGCCCGGCTCGAGGCTCGCAATCGCGGCTCCCTCGAGATCAGCCTCACCTTCGCCCATCATCGGGTCCTCGGGGGCCGTTTTGGTGATGAAGCCTGCGAACATCGCCGCCGTCTTTTTGCGGTCAAGTTCGGCGTCGTCGTATTGGTCCAAGAGAAACAACCGCACCATGGCGGGGGCCACATGCGGCAAGCCCCGGATTTGCCCCGCATCGATCGGCCGGTAAATGTGCAGCACCTCCTCGGCAGGCACCCGCACCGTGTCCGGCACCGCCACCCGCTGATCCGTGCTGTCACCCGGATGGCAGCGGCGGAAGTGATAGGCAACCCGCCGCCCGATCAGGTCGAATTCGATCCCGCAGCGGATGCGATTGCCGTTCGGATCCGTTTCCGTCTTCTCAAAGGGCAGCATCTCGGATTGCAGAAGCTGCAGCTGCAGCGGCACCAGAAGCCCGTCCTCCGCCCGGCGCGGACGCAGGCGCACGAAGCATTCGCCTGCAACGAACATCTCGCGCGCGACCATGGCCTGCAGCCCGTAGAAGTCGGTCAGCCCGTCGGCATCCGCTTCATCCGTCCAGGCCAGCCAGAGCTTCTGGACCTGGTCGCGCAGCGCCGCATCCGTGATCAGCGAGGACGGCTTGATGCCGTCACCAACAAGGTTCGCTGCAAAGGCCTCGCAAGCATTGGCGGCGTAGCCGTTGGTCACTACGAGTTCGCGTGACCGGGCCAGCAATCGCGGCCCGCCCGAGGCGACCAGCGCATTGATGTTTTCCAAGGGCGGGTTCCAGCCCCGCAAGCGGCGCTTGGCCATCGCCCCCTCGAGACGCGCGCGCATGGCTTCAGGGCCGCCCGGCTTGGGGCGGCGGAACATGTCGAACAATGCCATGTCGGTTAGAGACCCTTGGTCGCTGTTATGCGAACTTGGCGGATGAGTTTCCGCCCCTCGGCCGCTGCAATCTCGCGGTCAAGCGCCTCGATGGCCCGGTCGATTTCCGTAACGGAACGATAGTCCACCGTCTTGCCGTCATAGCTGACCCGGGCCACACCAGAGGATCGTTGTGCCGAAAGCGCTTCCCGGCGGGCGCGTAGGTCCGTGATTGTAGCCATCGCCATCACCTTTTAAGTTCGGCGCAAAACCACCGTCAGGCCGCGCCATGTCCACCAAGATCGCCCGTATCAGAATTGAACTCGAACATATCGCTCCGCTCATCTGGCGGCGCGTTGACGTCAGCCTGACGACCAATCTTCGCGCACTGCACGAGATCATTCAGGCGGTCATGCCCTGGGAGAACTACCATCTTTATCAGTTTGCCGTGGGCGAACGTGTCTATGGCGAACCCGATCCCGAGGATGTGGTCTGGGGCCGCAAGATCTATCAGGCCAAGGGCATGCGCCTCGGCACACTTGTGGACCGTGGTGTGACCGAACTTCTCTACACCTACGATTTCGGCGATGACTGGCAGCACCGCGTCATTTTCGAGGAGGTCATCGAAGCAACGGCCGGCACCGACTATCCCCTCTTTATCGATGGCGAGCGCACAGCACCACCTGAAGATGTGGGTGGTCCTCCCGGGTTCGTGGACTTCGTTGAAGTCATGGCGAAACCACGCCATCCGCAGCGTAAAGATCTGGTGCGCTGGTATGGCGGCCCCTTCAACCCCGTGGATTTCGGCGTGGAGCATATCGCCGAAAGCATCCGCGAGATCGCGGTGAAACGAAAGGCCGCCCTTGAGGCCTTCGAGCGCAGCCGTCGCAAACGGCTACACTGATTACATTGGCTTATCCCATATAGGATGACCGCGCGACGCGGCGGACCTGCGTTTTGCGAGCAGGTTTCAGGCCCCCGGCAGGAGCCATGCCCTTAGCATCAGCGACCTCCAACTGCGCCGCCAACTCCTCCCACCGCGCATCTGACCAGCGATCAGCTCCGAGGATCCAAGCGGCCGCGCGGGCATAAACCCGGCAGTCGAGAGCCTCGTTGCGTTCCCTCAGCTTTTGCCATTCGAGTTTGGCAAAGCCGCGCTTGTTCTTGACCGTGACCAGCTGCTCGGCCGTCAGCTGCTTCAGCCATTCAGCGTCGACCCAGCCCGGCAGATGAAGAAAGCCGGGAGGGAACGTCTCCACATCCGCCGGGCTAGGTTTCGGCGGGCTTACGCCGCCCCACTGGGGCGACGGTCCCGCCTCATCCGGCGGATCAAGCCGCAGGAAACGATAGGTCTCGGCCTTGAAGGTCGATGTTGCCACGGTCCAAAGCCGTGCACCGCGGCGCAGACGTTTGCCCGCGATCGTCGCATCGACAAATGTTGGCCCCGTCACCGGGCTTGCACGATTGAAGCCCTCAAGGCCTTTGATCGGGGCCACCTGTCCAAAGCCCACCTGCCGCGCCCACGCGTAGACGGCCGCAGTCTCGTAACCCGTGTCGATCGCGAGCCGCGCGATGGTCATCGGCGTGCCGCTTGCGTGAGCCCAAGTCCGGCCAAGGAGGTCAGACAGTTTCTGCCAGCAAGCGGGATCGCCCGGGCCGCCGTCGATGACAATGTGATCGACGAGCCAGCTTTGCAGGCCCTTGCCCCATGCCCAGACATCAACCTCGATCCGGTCCTTCTGGACGTCGACCCCGGCAGTTAGGAACAACCCGCCCACCGGCACTGTGCCCGCGCGCCAATCTTTCTTCAGCCCCTGCAGCCGCTGCCAGTCCGGCGCCTCGCCGCTTTCCATCCAGGTCTCGCCGAGCGATGTGTTGATGAAGGTCTTCATCGTCTCGTCCCCACCGGCGCGCGCGGACAGGAACGCCTTGGCCATCGCCTCGAGCCGCACCCAGGGCGAATAGATCTCGTTTAGATGGAAGCCCGCTGTCCCATTGAACGGCGCATCCGCGATCCAGCGGCCCTTGGAGATTGCCGCCCAGCGGGTCTCGTCCTTCCAGGCGGCATCGCAGTCCGCGCAGTGGTAGCGCGCGGTCTCCGGTCTGTGGCTTCCGCTTTCGTCCTTGTCCCATTTGACCTGTCCCCAGGTCAGAATTTGTTCATGTCCACACTCGGGACACGGCACCCAGAACCGACGCTGGTCGCTTTCCTCGAATGCCGCTTCGATCCGGCTCGCGCCCTTGTTCGTCGGCGTCGAGACCAGCACGATCTTGCGGTTCCAGAAGGTCACCGTCCGTTTTTTCGCGAGGTTGACCGGGTCGCCTTCAGCCCCCGCGCTGAACGGATAGCGGTCGACCTCGTCGCACAAGAGAAGCCGGATCGGTCGACTCGCAAGCCCTGAGGGTGCGTTGGCGCCCACGATGGTCAGATGCCCGCCTGGAAACCGCTTGTGCAAGATCTTGTTGTTCCCGTCCCGCGACTTCGGGTTGGCGATTTTATCTTGCAAACACGGCGTGTCGCGCGCCATCGGCGAGAAACGGTCCTTCGACCAGGTTTCTGCGTCCCGTTCGGTCGGCATCACGACCATGATCGGCGCCGGGTCCTGATCGATGTGGTAACCGACCGTACATAACTGCAACTCGGTTTTTCCGCACTGAGCCGATGACATGATCACTACGGTTTCAGTCGCCGCGTCCGAAATCGCGTTCATGATGCCACGCTGGTATTCTGCGCGGCTCGTACGCCACTGTCCCGGCTCGGCGCTGGCTTCAGAGCTCAGCCGTCGGTTCTGATCCGCCCAATCGCTGATCGTCAGGTCTGGTGGTGGCTTCAGAACTGCCAGTGCTTTCGCCACCGTCCGCTTCAGGATCGGCGAGCCTCTCAATCTCAGGGTCGGTTTCGAAGTCAATGTCTGGCTCTGCGAGATCATCGAGCACCTCGCGGATCGCAGTTCGGATCAGGGTCCGGGTATCTCCGACGGTGGGTTGGTCAAAGGCCTGCGGTGCCAGCCGGTCAGGCAGGGCCAGCAGTCGGGTGCGCAAGAGCGCCAACACCGCAATCCAGGCCGCCTCGATCTGTTCGGCGGCGATCAGCGACCGGCGCTTTTCTTCGGCGTCCATTTCAGCGAGGTCGGCCCGCGCCCGGATGAAGCGCGCCCGTTCCGCGGCATAGTCTGGCGCGCCCGCCTGCGCCTTCAGCGCCTGATCGCGCAGATAGCGGACATAGCCACGCACAGACCCGATCAGATCATACTGGCCACGCTCAGCCTTCGGGATCACGCCCTCGCGGCTCAGTTGTTGGACTCGCCGCTCCGAGAGGTCGAGCAGCCGCGCGATCACGCCGATGGGTTGGGTGGCGGATGACATTCGCAGACCTCGAGAGTGCAGTTAACCGTATGTAATTGCGTCGAATTCGCTGGATAAGTGCGCCCACCAGAGCGAAGCTAAAGACAGCAAATAACGCAATTCAGGACGCATCGAGATGAGCCACCACCCCACAGCCAAAGACGCGTTTATCGCAAAGAAGGCCGCGATCGACGCGATGCTCGCGCGGCTACAGGCGCTGAGCGACGCGAACTTCGGCTCCGACCCTGACGCCCTGCATTGGGGCCATGTCGGCAACCTCGACTATTACGCCGAGCTCCTGAAGCGCATCACCGACAGCGCCTTCAAGGAAGGCGAACACGCGGAGTAACCCTCATGGAAACCACCAGCATTCGGCTGCCCATCCGGAAGCTGCCCGAGCACTTCGATCGCAGCCGCATCACCGTTGTCCTCGAAGAGATCGAAATGGCCCTTATGGACGATGGGGGCGTTTACGGCAGGACCTTTGCCGACAGCTTCACCATCACCGTCGAAGTCCCGACCCATCAGTTGATGGATACGGCAAGCTGCCTGAAAGACCTCGGCCTGATCTAACTTCGCTGCCGCGCAACGCGGATGGCCTCAAACACCCGCCGCAGCAGGAACGAGCGGACTATGCTGACGCCGGTGAATATCAAGCCCATTTGTAGATTTTGCGCGAGCGTCGTGTGCAGGCCGAAGATCGGGAAGATCAGGATCTGCGTCACGACCGCAACGCCGTAGCCGATAACCACATTGGTGATCGCTTCAATCAGTGACATGAGACGAGACTGCTTCATGCGGCCTCACGCTCAGCTTTCAGGGCATCGAAGGTCTGATCGCCTCCGTCAATTATGGCCTGTTTCCCTGTGAACTTCTGCCAACGCTGGACGGCCACATCGACATAAGACGGGTTCAGCTCGATGCCTAGGCAGACGCGGCCTGTCGTTTCAGCCGCAATCAATGTGGTGCCCGATCCTATAAAAGGCTCATAGACGGCTTGACCAGGGCTGGAGTTGTTCAGGATCGGACGCCTCATGCATTCCACCGGCTTCTGCGTCCCGTGGACGGTCTTTTCGTCC
The DNA here is from genome assembly GCF_965218685.1 of Thalassovita sp. Lineage (GTDB taxonomy): Bacteria > Pseudomonadota > Alphaproteobacteria > Rhodobacterales > Rhodobacteraceae > Thalassobius. Next base: position 2,977,247 of record NZ_OZ244657.1, read on the forward strand.
TGATCCTTGTTGGCGATATGCCAGAGCGTGGTCTGCTTGCGGTCTCCTGCCCAGTGGCCTTTGCCAGTCTTCTTAACCGCATACCAGGCCGGCTCGTGCTGCCAGTGATAATCCCCCCGGCTCAGAACCAGTCTGTCTTTGGCCCAGATGATCTGGGACCGGATGGTGAAGCCCGCGACCTCGAGGCTTTCGGCCACGGTCGCCGCGTGCAGCGCGCCGTGCCAGACATAGGCGACATCGCCGGGAAACAGGGCCCAGGCCTCGCGCCAATCAGCCCGATCGTCATTCAGCACCTTGCCGGTGCGCTTGGTCTTGGCCGCACCTGCCTGATTACGCCAGCTGGGATCGTATTCCACACCGTACGGTGGATCGCTGACAAGCAATAGCGGCTTTACGCCGTTTAGCACTCTCTCGACATCCGTGGCGACCGTACTGTCACCGCAAAGTAATCGATGGTTTCCCAAGATCCAGAGATCGCCCGGACGGCTGACTGGATCTTCCGGGGTTTCCGGAACCTCGTCCTCGCCCTCCTGCGGACCGGTGCCTTCCTCGAGGCTCGACATCAGCGCATTCAGCTCGTCGTCGGTAAAGCCGGTGAGCCCAAGGTCGAAATCCGCCTCCAGCAGATCCGCCAGTTCGAGGCTCAAGAGGTCCTTGTCCCACTCCGCATTCTCGCTAGAGCGGTTATCCATGATCCGGAAGGCCCGCGCCTGCGACGCGGTCAGCCCCTTGGCGACATGCACCGGCGCGGTCTTGAAGCCAAGCTTGCGGGCCGCTTCCAACCGAGTGTGCCCGGCCAGCACAACCATCGCCTCGTCGACAACGATAGGCTGACGCCAGCCGAATTCCTGGATCGACGCCGCGACCGTGGCAACGGCCTCAGCATTGTTCCGTGGGTTGCGCGCATAGGGAATGATCTGCTCAAGCGGCAGGTCGACGACGTCCATGGGAATGTCCTTGAGAATGCCCAAAAGCGAAATGGGTCTGGTCCGCGAAAGCGAAATGGGGTCCGCCCCCCGTTTCGGTTCAGGCGTGGTGTGTCGGGCCCTCAGGCCTTTGTTTCATTGGGGTTCGCGTCAAAGCGAAACGAAACGGGTATTTTCCAGGGTGTCACTGGGAAACCCTTGCGCCTCGCCCCCCCGTATACGTTTTCGGCCAGGAAGGACCCGTGAAATCAGTGCGTTAGCGGATCCGGCATCAACTGGACCCGTCGTCGAGCCCATGAAGCCAGTACGGTATCCACCACGAAAAACGGGGAGAGCCGTCTTCCAACGCACTCTCCCCATCATGCCCTACGGATAGCACGGAAATGTTGCATGTGTCGAACACAAAAGTGTTGCAACACATTGGAGTCGCTAGGCATTCAGCCGAGAGGCGATCTTGGTGAGCGCCAGTTGCCAGCGCCGCCACGCTGTCGTGCGATCGCATCCCAACTCCCCACTGATCTGCTTCCACGGCACACGGGCGGCGCGCGACCAGACGAGCTTGCGCTCGGCCTCCTCGATCCAAAGCACCCAGTCGAAGGTCTGCTCCAGTCGGGTTATAGCGGCAGCCGACGGCCAAACCCGCATCGGCTGGGGGTCCATCGCCGCGACCTCTCGCGCAGACCGCACGATGTCGGGCCAAGCGTTGAAATAGCCACGCGCCTTCACGGGTGGCAGCTTGCGCAGGGTGCGGAACGCCTCCTCGAAGTGATCGGCAACGTCGTCGGCGGTCCAGGTTTTCTTCTCACCCATGGCGCACCTCCTCCGCAGGGCGCGGCCCGTAGAGTTTCGTACCCAACTGCTCGACCAATTCACGCTCGGGCCAGGTCAGGCGGTGATCATCGACCGACACTGCGAGGACGCCCTGTTCCCGCCAGCCATCGCGTTTGACCTCTTCGGGCGACCGGCGCTGGCCGCCATAGCCTTTGGGAAAGTAGCTCATGCGACACCTCCACGGGTTTCGATGGCCCAGTGCAGGATGGCGATGGCGTCGGCCTCATTGTCGTCGGCCGGACTGAAGCCACGAGCACGGGCGGCATCTACCATCGCCTGCTTGGGCGCATTGCCTTTGCCGGTGGCGTGGCGCTTGATGGTGCCGACTGGTACGCCCTCGTAGGGAATTCCCCGGAGTTCGGCCCAGGATGTCAACGACGCCATGAGGCCGCCGTAGACATGTGCCGCGTCGGTGCCAGCATGCCGTCGGACTTCCTCGAACCAGATCGCCGCGATCGGACCGCTGAGCCGATCCAGTTCGGTGAGCCAGTTGGTGAAGCGCAGATAGCGCATGCCACCGCCGTCGTAGCGGCCGGGTTTGAACGATGCTGTGCCGCTGGTGATCAGGCCATCAAAGCCCCGCAGTGCCCAGCCCGTCGTGGTTCCGAGATCGAGCGCAAGTATGCTGCACCCCTGTTCTTGTGATTGGGTCATGACGACCTCCTCTTCGGTTTGATGAGCTCGGCGAGAGAGCTGGCCGGTGAAGGCTGCGGTCTCGCCAGGCCACGAAGGGCGGTCTGGTCATGTCATGTGCGGGGCGATCAGGCCGCCCGGCACTTCTTTCAATTCCTTCAGCGAGCCGATTTGAAAGAAGTCGACCACTAAGGCGTTGATCTATATAAAGAATATACCTTCTTTCAATATTTCAATTATTTCAATAGGTACCTCCTCCTTATTTCTATTCGCGCGCGCGTACACACATACACACATGGTTCCTCTTGAAAGATTGAAAGAAGTGAAGGAAGTCCAAATCCTTCGTGTAATCAGCTATTTAGACCCCAACTTCTTTCAATTGAAGAAACCCCTATTTTGAAGAAAGTCCCTTTTTCAGGTGAGAATGCGATAAACCATGGCCCTGCGGCCGCCGGTTTCGCGCATTCCGGTGGTGATGTCGCCGCTCTCGATCAGGGTGAGCAGGATCTCGTCGCGATCCCGTGCTTTCAGCCATTGGGAAGCGCGTGTGATCTCGGACTTGGTGATCCCCTTGGCCCCGGCGGCGCGGATGATTTCCTTCAGCCGCTTCACATGGGCCTCAGTCTCGGTGTCAGCCACATGCCGATCGACCGCCTCCATGGTCCGCTGCGCATAGTGGCGCACGAAGCCGATAGCCCAGTTTGCGGCCGTCAGGTCGATCTCAGGCTGCTTAGGGTTGTGCCCTACAGCAACGATCAGCGCGAGCTTCAGGGCATTCTCGCCGATCCGGGCAAGGATCGCAGTGAAGGCCGTGCCCCTTGCCGCCCGCAGCTCCTCCGTCAGCTCAGCGCTCAAGGCCTTGAACCGGGCTCGGGCGTCCTCGGTCATGGGCACGATGGTCGGGTTCACGGTGGTATTCTGATCCGCGGTCTTGCCCGTGAGGTTGCCGCACTGAAGTCCGCCGCCAGCGGCTAAGAGCTGCAGCCCTTGGATCAACGCAGTCGGCGCCTGTCGGATGCCAACGGCGATGTTCTCGTCGGGGTAATCCTCGTCGCTCGGCAGGATCAGGAAGCGGGCGAGCGACCCATCCACCACGTTCGCGCCCTGCAGAGCGCCCCAAAAGTGCAAAGGCGTCGTGGTGCCGTAGACGCAGAGACAGGGCTGGACGATATCGCGCCGTTCGTTCGAGCCATCGCGATTGGCGTATTCCGCGCCGAGGAAGATCCCGCCAGCCGCCGTGTAGAGTTCGGTCATGTTGTCGAGGATCTCGGTGATGTGGCGCGGGCTGCGTTTCCGATCGGCCGCTGCCGACAGGAACATCCCGAACTCATCGATCTGAAAAAGGATCGCCGGCTGACGGTGCAGCGCGGTCAGCAGCCCGGCGCCGGAAGCGATCTTGTTTCCGCCGAGGTGATGGGCAAGGTCCGCCTCAAAGAAGACCTCGTTGATGATCTCGCGGGCATGGTTCTTGCCTGATCCGCTGTCGGCGATGCCTACGATATAGAGGTTCGAGCGCAGATTGCTTTCGGTCCGGTATTGCCGCCCCATCAACGCGCCGATGGCGCAGAGACTTGCCCCGAGCGATAAAAGCGGCTGCGGGCGCCGAGCCGTCGACAGCATGTAGTCGGTCAGATTGCCAACGAGCCCATCTGGGATCACGAGGGAAAACGGCTGATTAGCGGGCTCTTGGGCTGCGTCCCCATCATGCGCATCAAGCTTGGAGAGCAGCCCGGCCGCCGGATGGTTGCCCTCGTCGCCCAGACTGCCATCGAGGCGCAGGGATGCGTCCGGCTGCCAGCCGCGCTCCATGGCGAGGTGATAGATCGTACCCGCGCCGATCCGATCGGGTTTGAAGCTCGCCCAGGCCTTGGCCGTGGCCGCCGGCACATCCTTTGCAGCCTGCGCCGACCATTCGGCGAAGAGATCAGCGCCGGCTTCGCCGAGCGCGCCCTTCAGCGCCATGCCAATCCGCATCCAACTGTCATAATCGAGTTCCTCGTTCGGCAGCCACTCAAGAGCGGCCTCGATCGCTGGCGATGTCCCGACCTGGCTGTGGGCACGCTGATGTTCCATAGCCGACGCCGTAGCACCGAGACCACGCTGGCGCAGGGTGTCTGGCAACAGCGCATAGGCCTCGTCCACGAAAGCTGTCGCAGCCTCGGCGGTGATCTCTGGAAGATCCGAGATATCGAGATCAGCGAGCCCCTCCTCGGGCCAGGCATAGGGCGCGCCCGTATCCGGATGATCGGCGTAGGCCAGGAACTGCTGGCCGAGGCATAGCACCTCCAGCGGATGACGCTTGATCCCCCGGAAGGGTTCAGCCGTACGGTAGACCAGCATGCGCTTCGGCGCCCGACCGATCCGCAAAGCGAGTGTGTCACCGAGCCGCTCGCGTGCCAGTTTCTCGATGCGCAGCGCCAGCTCGGCGTCCTCGGCAATGTCGATATCCACCGCCGCAACCGCGCCGCCGACGATACCGATGCCGCAATCAAGCCAGCCCGACCAGGTCGCCACCTCGACCTCGGTGGTTGGCCGCTCGGCATGACGGTTCCATTCCGGATAATCGGCCCATGCCCCGCGCTTGAACTGCCCGGGCTTCTTGGTGCCTGGGGCGATCGGCAGGATGGCATAGCCGTTGGTGACGAGCCGCGCGCCGAAGCGCGCCATGTAGGACGTGTCGGTCATTAGAAGGGCACCTCGGGGGTCATGGCGTCGAGCCGCGTGCGGTCCTTGGCGGCAAGCTCACGCAGGTGGTCGCAGTAGCCGGTGACGACCGCGTCAAGAAAGCGGTCCCATTCGGTCTCGGTCAAGGTGGCGAGATCGGATTTACCGATGCTCTCGAGATATTCGCCGCCTTCTTGGCCGCCGACGGTCATCGCCTCGCTCTCGTTCGGGGTGGGATCGATCATACCCATCCTCCCATGGCAGATGTCCTGACAGGCACGGCTGCAGAGCTGCTTGCGGTTTGCAGCCCGCCTTGGGTCGGAGAGACGGAAGAGCGGGTTGAACCAGCCGAAACCCCTGGGTTCACGGTGGCAGACGGCGCAGAGGCCGGGCTGGATCTGGTGCATGGGGCGAACCTGTAGCCGGTGATTTCGAAGTAGCGGCCCGACGGGCGGACCGAGATCTCGCTGGGGCGGCTGAGCCGCTCAGTCTGGGCAATGGCCTTGTCCACGGTGAGCGGAACCGGCTGGCCCGGCGCGCGCTTGCGCCACCACTCAGCAGCCTTCTGGCGCGCGTAGCCCTGATGTTCGAAGCAGATCCATTCGCTGTAGGTGGTGAGACCGCAGCTATAGGTGACCTTGAGCGAGGGCCGCCCGCCGCGTTTGTCGTGACGGCTGTAGGAGACGCCGCTCACCTGCAGCCATTGAGACGCTTTTGGTGACAGGACCGGCAGCGCGGCTGCAGTCGGCGTAATCTTCACCTCACGGGCCGGGAAGACATAGCCACAGTCCGGACACTCGATCGCCGAGAGCGCAATAATGCTTTCGCATTCCGGGCAGACCTTGGTCGGCGCCTCACCATCGCCGCCGTCTTCAGGACGCTTCGGGCGGACGAGATCGATCGGCCCATGAAGGCGCACATTGCCGGCAAAGTCGAGAACGAGGCAGTTTTCCTTGCCCGGTGCCAACCGCGTGCCCCGGCCAACCATCTGGACGTAAAGCCCGGCGGATTTCGTGGGGCGCAGAAGCGCGATGAGATCAACCGCCGGAGCATTGAACCCGGTGGTCAGCACGCCCATCGAGGCCAGCGCCCGGATCTCCCCACGTTTGAAGGCGCCGATGATGCTATCGCGCTCATCCTTCGGCGTGTCTCCGAAAATCGTCTCACAGCTGATGCCGCGCCGCCGGAACTCTTCGGCTACATGTTGGGAATGCTCGACGCCCGAGCAGAAAGCGAGCCAGGACTTCCGGTCTTTGCCGTGTACCATGATCTCGGCCACGGCCGCTCGCGTAATCGCCTCCTGGTCGACCGCCGCCGCCAGATCGCGGGCGATGAAGTCCCCTGCGCGGATGCCAACTTTCGACACATCGAGCCGGGTGACAGGTTGCTTCGAGACGAGCGGGCTCAGATATCCCGCATCGATCAGCTCCCAGACCGGCACCTCATAGGCGATATCGGTGAAGAGCGCGTTCTTGCCCTCATGCAGCATGCCGCTGTCGAGCCGGAACGGTGTGGCCGTGAGACCGATCACCTTCAGCGCGGGGTTGATCGCGCTCAGCGCATCGAGGAAACGCCGATACATGGTGCTCGACTTGCCTGGGATCAGATGGGCCTCGTCGATCAGCACCAGATCGGTGTGGCCGATTTCGCGGGCCCGGCGATGGATCGACTGGATGCTTGCGAACAAGACGCGCGCCTGCGCCTCGCGCTTGCCCAGACCCGCCGAGTAGATGCCCGCGGGCGCCTCGGGCCAAAGGCCGATCATCTCGGCATGGTTCTGGGCGATCAACTCGCGGACATGTGTCACGATCAGGATGCGCTGATCAGGCCAGGCTTTCAGCACACCTTCGATGAAGGCGGCCATGACGAGGCTTTTGCCACCCGCCGTCGGGATGACCACCAGCGGATTGCCGGTGTTAGTTTGGAAATAGCCGTAGATCGAAGATATCGCGGCGTTTTGGTATGGGCGCAGGGTCAGCATGGCGCGGCCTCCGTGGTACGGGCGTCATTTGACCAGGAGGAGCCATCGGCCATGCGATAGGTGACGATGTCGTCTCCTGCATCGATGACCTCACCCGGCACGAGATCGGGGACGAAGAGGTGTTTGTCGCAGGCCGCACGCTGCTCGGCCGGAGCCAGCATTCTATCGTGGCGGGCGCAGTGCCACCCGCCTTCGACGGCCGTGGAATGCAGACAGGAACGACAGGTCACGGCCGCCCCGCCACCCGCATGGCAGGCCGCATGATGATCGCAAAAACGGCATTCAAACCAAGCCGGGTCCTCGCTGATCCGTGCAGGCGGGTGCTGGGCAAAAATGATACGTCCCGCCTTCTCCAAAAGGCGTTCAGCCACGGCAGGATCGGCCTCAACCCGTTCGATATGCAGCGCGTCAGTATTCTTGCAGACCGCCATGTAAAGCGCCCGGGTGATTCCTGTCAGGTGCATGTAGATCTGCATCTGCGCCGCGTGCTGCGGCTTCGACAGCACCACGCCTTTCGCGCTCAAATCAGAAAAGCTCTTAACGCCATGTGTCTTGAACTCCAGCACATGCCAGGTTTTCGGCGCCTCAAGCAGACCGAGCGCGACGCCATCCAGCGAGCCACCGAAATGACCTCCATGGGCCTCCACGCGGATTTGACGCCCTGTTTCTGGATCCACTTCCAACACGGTCGCACCGGTGGCGCGCAGGTTGCGGACCATACGATCCTCTTCCAGCTGGCCTGTCTCGAACAAACGCAACAGCCGGCCGGAAAATCGTGACGGCGACACCCAGCGGAAATCATACCAGAGCGCGCGTGCGCAGGATTTACCGATGATTGATGCGCCGAGGTGATCACGGAAACCATCGCCCTGGCGGGCCTCGTAATCGGCGTATATCGCCGTCAGTGTCGGCGTGGGGGCTTCGGGAAGCTCTGCCATCACAGACCCTCCCGTTCGCTGCGCGCCTGCGCCTCGGCCAGAATGCTCTCCCAGGTCTCAGGGTCATGGCGTTCGCGCAGGATGCCGATCAGCGCGTCCTTGAGTTTTTCGCGGCGACGGCGGCCGGTACCTTGGGCGAGCAGTTCCGCGCGCTCACGGCACAAGTGGCGCAGGGCCGTGCGTGCTCGGTGGAACCAGTCCGGGTCGATCGGCTTCTGTCCGCGCTGCCGGGCAAGGTCGGCCGTCGCGATCTGCGTGCGGATCTTGGCAATGGCGTCGTCGAGTTCGATCAACCGGCGCTGGTCTTCAGGCAAGCCGGTGTTGTTCGCGGCCGCGGGGGCCACGTCGTTCAGGTCAATCATGGAAGTATCCTCAGATGGGGTTGCGCGCTGCCCCGTCAGTCAGGGCGCAGGGCAGCGCGAAGGCTCAGCCTTTCTTGTTCCAGGGCGCGGAGGCCATTTTGGGCGGCACCGAAGAGCTGGCCGGTTCGGGCGCAGGCTTCGCCGGACGGGCGGCCTGGGTCGAACCCCGCTCGGGCGGCAGGTAGGCAATCGCGTTGCTCTCGCCGTAGCCGTTCTTCGGCGGGCGGATCTTCACCTGGATCGTCATCGGGATCAGGTGCAGCTCCTCGCTGTCGCTGACATGCATCCTGCCCGTGGCATGGCAGATCGCCGACAGCGTGCGCTGCGCGATCTCCACGGTGGTCGGGTTCGGATTCACCAGGTTCAGCTGATCGAAGATCTTCCGCCCCTTATGTTGGCCGTCCAGAATATCCAGCATCAGCCAGAGGAATTGGCCCATGCCGTTGCGGGTCACGCGCATCTCACTCTCGACGATCTGGGCGCGGTATTTTCCTGCGGGCAGCAGCTCGTAGGCGGTGGTGGGCTCGACGCTGGTGGCGTCGAAGGACGTATCAAAACGTGCCATGGTCGTATCCTTTCAGGTCTGGATTATTCAGGTTGAGGCATGGCTGCGAGGAACTCTGACCACTCGAGCGGTAGAGTGTCCGGCAGGCCGTAACGGTTCTTGGCGAGAAAGGCGGGGCGCTCTTCGGTGTGCATGACGCGCGCACCGGACCCGAGCGCCCGGGTCACCTTCTTGTTGAAGCCGACATCGGATTTGGCGACCGAGATCAGGTAGTTCGCGAAAAGCACCGCATCGGAATGTTCTTGCAGCAGCGCCGAAGCCCGGGTCTGCAGCTTGATCACATACCGGTCATAGGGTTCATGCTCTGGGCTGTCGAAGCGCTTGATGTCCGTGTGGGCGATCTGGATGACCACCATGCCCTTTCGGTCGCGAAGCGCGTTCAGCTTGTCGAGATACTCGCGCCAGACGGTCAGAGCTTCGGCGTAGCCCTTCCCGAAGCCCGGCGTTTCGATCGACTGCCAGCCGTTGCGTTTGCACGCTTCCGCCCAGATCAGCGGTTCCAGCCAGTCGACGCTGTCGACCACGACGGTGCCATAGTCGTGGTCTTCCTCAAGCAATGCCTCGAGTGCTTCTGCCACCTCGACATAGCTGGTCGCCAACGGAAAATGCGGGACCTGCAGCTTACCGAGGCCGTCCTCGGTCATGATGAATACCGGCGCGCCCGCGCCAGCCGCAAAGGTAGACTTGCCCACACCAGCGACCCCATGGATAAGGATGCGCGGCGGCTGAAGTACCGATGCTGTGCGCAGAGAAGAGAGAGAAATGGCCATCAGCGCACCTCCTCGTTCAGCACCAAACGGAACTTCGGCTTACCCGTGCGGACCGTGCGCGCAGGCTCAAACCCTTTGCGCCACGCCTCTGGAAGTGCTGTGTATTTGCGCTCGGACACCTTTAACGTGGTGTCGATGAACTCAGACGGATCCTCGCCAGCCGAGGCGATGTTTTCAGCTATCTGGGCGAGTTTCGCCTGATCCCAGTCGATCCGTTTCGCCAGGTCGGCAATCACGGTGACACCGCCATCTGCAAAGCGGATCGTGCCCGTGTCCTTGCCCGCGTCGTGACGGAGTTCAGCAGCACGGTCAGCATAACGCACCTCCAGAGCGAGGGCGAAGCGCTCGGTCACTGATTTCATGCGTGCAGCAGCGGTATCGATTTCCGCCTGAACAGCGGCAAGCAGCGACGGTGGCATGAGCGCCAGTTCTGTCACTGGCATGTTGAGCATGTCATCCACGCTCGGGATATTTTCGGGGTAAGCCATGTAGGTCTCCAATTCCGGGGCTTCAGTGTCACGCGGCTGGCAAGAGCCGCTCGGCGATGGGTTTGATTGGGGTGGTCGATTTCGATCGGGCGATCGCGAGGTAGGCAAAGCGATCAGGGGCGAGCCGTTCCTGGACGAGATGGACCAACCCCTGTTCGGCGGCACGCCAAGCCGCCGCAGCGAGATCTTGCAGTGCCCGTCTCTGGTCAGGTGTCAGCTTTGAGATGAGCGAAGCCGCATCGACCGCGAGGAACCCACGGTGATAGATCACGGCCGCGCCCGGCTCGGCCTGGGCCACCCAGGCACAGAAGCTGATTTCATCAGGTACCTCGGACAGCATCACGCCACCCGTGCGTCCAGGCTGTCGGCCGTCTGGCGTAAATGTGCCTCTTCATGTGCCAGCACATCCTCGAGGCGGTAAATGATCCGCCCACCGATTTTCATGAAGGCCGGACCTTGGCCGGTCCAACGCCAGCGCTCAAGCGTGCGGTGTGAGATCGTCCAGCGCCGCGCTAGCTCCTTTTGTGTGAGGCAGGGTTTCTGCTGCATCTCTGTCTCCTCTGATGATTACAGAGCGAAGATGCGAAATCCTGACGTGGGATGTCGTCGGGATCGGCGATGGATATAGAGGGGGATGGGATGGCCCTTGGAAACAAGGCGGCGAATTAGAAAGGGGGATGAGCATCCACCACTCATCCCCCTCTCGATCCCCCCGCCATCCCCCACCTGAGGGGATGTAGGTCGCCTAGTCGACCCTCAACCGGTAGCTACCGCGCCCATCGGAATGAATCAGCTCCCGCCAGTTTTTCTTCGACTTGAAAACATCCGCCATCTTGAGGCTCTTCGAGCGGGCCGCTGCCAGGATCTGCTTTCCGCTCTGCCAGGGCTGACCGGATTGCGCAGCCGCATGGAGCGCGCGCACGACTTCCGCTTGTATGGGCCCCAATTGGAACTGAAGGCCGTTGCAGCGCACGTCCTTGTAGTCACGCGAAGCGATGAAGGTCCGGTCCTCACAACTATCGTTGCCAGCGTGAAACCTGATTTTATTTCAAAGAGATCGCGCTCTCTACGCCGCAGGAGAAGATCCCCAATCACCACGTAAAGAGGCGCGTAGTCGTCTTGGAGACAAGCATAGCCTGAAGGGCCCGAGCGAAACTCACTCAAGCGCACTTCGCCCGATCGAAACAAGTGAAAGACATCGCAGGCATGCAGATCAAGAAGGCCGCTGAAGTATCGCTGGTCTTCTGGCACACGGAACCGCGCACCGTCGGAATCTTCCTCGTATCCCCCGATCTCGAGCGGTAGGTCGAAGACACGGATCGACAGCCGCAGCTGGTCGTTCTCAGCAAGATAGACGAGATCATCCTCTGGAATGGACCATCGCTCGAGAATCTCAGGCAGAGAGAAGTAAGCCTTTTCTATATCCATCTGCCCCCCGAATCTTGCGTGCAATCGTTCCTTTTTTGTTCTAATATCTTGACCAACGTCGTGCAATCCTATCTTATCCTATTTAATCCACACTTCCTTGGGGATAATATGGACGTCCACCACACGCTCGCCGATCGTCTCCATGCCCGCGCCAACCAGCTCGGCCTGAGCCCTGCCCATGTTGCCGAGATGGCCGGGGTCAATCGTTCCTTCGTCTACGACATCCTGCGTGGCCGCTCGACGCGGCCTGGAATCGACCGCCTCGCGGAGGTCGCGCGTGTCTTGAAGGTGGAACTCGACTGGTTGATCCACGGCATAGGTAATGTCGAAGGCACCCCTCCGTTCATCGAGAACCCGGACGATGCTTTCGTTTCGATCACCCACGCGGGCGTCAGGCCTTCAATGGGCGGCGGCGCCGTTGTGCTGGATGAGCAGGAGGCGCCAGGACGCGCCTACCACTTCCGGAGATCGTGGATCAAACACGGCCTCAAGGCATCGCCCTCGCAACTGCGGATCATGAAGGTCGAAGGCGACAGCATGGAACCCACCCTCCTTGAAGGCGATACGGTTCTGGTCGACATGACGCGAAAAGCGCCAAGCCCGCCTGGTATCTTTGTTCTTGACGACGGCATGGGACTTGTCGCCAAACGCCTGCAGCACGTTCCGAATAGCGAGCCACCAGCGGTGCGCGTGATCTCTGACAACAAGCATTACCCCGAGTACGAGCGCACGGCTGACGAGATCAATATCGTGGGGCGGATCCGCTGGTTTGCACGGGAGATTTGAGATGATCGAATTTCGCCCCCTCGCCGACGATGAACCTGCCTTAAGCTTTTCTCCACTCTTGCGCGGAGTTCTGAAAACCTTCGCCTACATCCAGGAGCATGGCTCCATCGGCCTCACCCCGTCCAAAGCCTTCAAGCGGAATTTCGTTCACTGGGCCGCGGCGAAATTCGACTGGCCCGGCTATACAGAGGCGGATCTCTTCGCGGTCAACAAAGTGCTCAACGAACATGACTTCATACCGCTCGGCGATATTCACTTCCTGCTGACCACCCTGAAAATGGGTCGGCACTACAAGGGAAATTTCAAGCTGACGAAGTCAGGGGCGGAACTGACCCATCATCCCGGCCGCCTGTTCGGGATCATTACGCCGTTTTATCTGTTTGAAATCGATCATTCAGGTTGGTCACGGACCCCGGACCAAACGCTTCCGGGCAACTGGGACGTCTTCCTCAACGTCCTCAACGTCGAGACTGAGGACGGCGCATCGGGCGCCTACCTGCGACAGATCTTGTTCGGCGAACCCGATCCCAGCGCCTTTCCACGCTACGATGAGATGATGGGCAGCCTTTACACTCAGATCCTGCGCCCCCTTGTCTGGACAGGCCTGCTTCAGGAAACCCGGCCCAACAAGTCCTTTCGCACACAAGACAGCCTGTTCACCAAGACACCGCTTTGGAAGGTCGCCCTGAAACTCGAAACAGATTCGATGGTGAGATCCGCGACACGGCACTGAACGGCCCTGCGACGCAAACCCGATCCTGCACGCAGCATCCCGCACTAGCCCCGCAACCCATTGTTATAACTTGAATACCAGCGCCGCTTGCAGCCCAGATAGGGCAGCAACCCGAAAGGCGCTTCAATGCTTGATGATCTCTCCACCCCGGTTTCGGGCCCCAATCCCTTGTGCCCGGACAAGATGTCTGGCCGTGCACGCTTCGAAGAACTCGGTCGCATCCTGGCGGCAGGCGTCATTCGACTGAACGCCGCGCAGTCCAGTTCTTTATCTGCCGATATCGGAGACAGTTGCGTGGACTTCTCGCTCCGAAAGAGCGGTGGTCGTCGTGCAAAACGCTTGCCGCTAGGAGGAATTGATGAGGCATCACAATAAGATAACCGCAACTCAGCCCAGGCGAGACCCTGGGGTAGACCAAACCGCTTTGGCCCGTCTGGCCGCCTTGAAGCTCATGACGGTGAAGGAGCTAAAGGCCGAATGGGATAAGCTTTTCGGCAGCGCCGCGCCGAACAATAGCCGCAAGTTCCTGGAATTCAGGATCGCCTACCGCATCCAGGAGCTGACATACGGTGGCCCTGACCAGGAAACGCATCGCATGTTAGACCTGCTGGCCGACGAGGTCGAAGGACATGCGCGGCGGAAGCACCGGATCGCGGATCCCCGAAATCCCGTCACAGGTACCAAACTCATTCGCGAGTGGGATGGTGTCGAGCACACCGTCACCGTGCTGAAAGACGGCTTCGACTGGCAAGGCCAAAAGTTCAAATCGCTCTCGGCCGTGGCCCGCACCATTACCGGCACTCGGTGGAATGGCTATCGCTTCTTCGGGCTGCGTGAGCGCAAGCGGGAGGAAGCATGATGGATATCCCTGCCCGCCCGAACCGCCGCCTGCGCTGTGCCATCTACACCCGCAAGTCGACCGAAGAAGGGCTCGATATGGAGTTCAACACCCTCGACGCCCAGCGAGAGGCCTGCGAGGCTTACATCGCCAGTCAGCGGTCTGAGGGTTGGGTCGCCACCCGCGATCGCTATGACGATGGCGGGTTTTCTGGTGGCAATCTTGAACGGCCCGCCCTGAAAGAGCTTCTAAGGGACATTGAGGATGGGTTGGTCGACGTGGTTGTGGTCTACAAAATCGACCGCCTGTCCCGGTCGCTGATGGATTTCTCCAAGCTGGTTGAGATCTTTGACCGCAATGGCGTCACCTTCGTCTCAGTCACCCAGGCCTTTAACACCACGACCTCAATGGGACGCCTGACACTGAACATCCTGCTCAGTTTCGCCCAGTTTGAACGCGAGGTCATCGGTGAGCGGATCCGCGACAAGGTGGCCGCCTCCCGCAAGCGCGGTATCTGGATGGGCGGCTATGTGCCTCTCGGCTACGATGCCGTAGATCGCAAACTGGTGGTGAACGACACCGAGGCCGCGTTGGTCCGTCATATCTTCGAGAGATTTGTCGAACTTGGGTCCGCCACAATACTAGCGCGCGAACTCCGTCGCGATGGATACCGAAACAAACAAGGCAAGTTGATCGACAAGGGCTATCTCTATCGACTGCTCAAAAACCGCGTTTATTGCGGGGAAGCCGTCCATAAAGGCACGGCTTATCCCGGTGAGCATAAGGCGATCATCGACGAATCCCTCTGGGACAGGGTACACGCCATCCTGCAAGAAAGCCCTCGCAAACGCGCCAACAACAGCCGATCCCAAACCCCCGCTCTCCTGAAAGGGCTGATCTTCAGCGACACAGGCGCAGCCATGACGCCAACCAGCACGAAGAAGGGCGCGAAGCTCTACCGCTACTACGTATCCATGGACGTCATCCGGAACCGCGAGACCGGCGAAGAGACCGCCCCCATGCGGCTGGCGGCTGGAATGGTTGAGGACGCGGTCGTGACCGAGGTTCGGCGCATTCTTCAGACGCCAGAGGTCGTGACGCAGGTGATGGCTGCCCTGAAAAAAGAACAAGGGGCAGTTTCAGAAGCCGACGCCATCGCAGCGCTGCAGGAGTTCAGCGCGCTTTGGGCGCGACTATTTCCAGCTGAGCAAGCACGGATCATCCAGCTACTCGTCCGGCGCGTCACCGTGACCACCGCTGGGCTCGAGGTGGACATTCGCCGTGAAGGCATCGCGGGGGTCATCCGCGAAATGGTCGCCCCACGCGGAATGGAGACGGCGGAATGACAAAGCCCGACGACACTATCCGCGTCCTAATCCCCCTGAAGGTTCGTAAGAAGAACGGTCGGCCCAAGATAATGCCGCCCGCCGATTACAGGCCAAGCGACGACCAAGCCCAAGATCCACACATACTACGCGCTATTGGCCGGGCCTGGGGCTGGCGGCGGCGCATGGATGCTGGCGAGTTCAGCACAATCCAGGAACTGGCTGAGGCCGTCGGGTTGGCTGAGCGTCATGTCAGCCGCCAGCTCCGGCTTGCATACCTCGCGCCGGAGGTGCTGAAGCGGTTGACTTGCGGGCGGGAGACCATTGCTGTGTCAGTCGTGCAGCTAAATAAATGCGCGGCAATGCCATGGCTAGACCAGGCTGGGGTGGTGTTTGGCAGAACGGCAGATGCTCCAAGGTATTACCAAGGCTAGATTTTTCTCGACTTATCGGCCACCTTCAGGTCATGAGCAGCAACCTGTCCTTTCAACAGCTTGAGACCTACATTCGCGAACAGATGCGCATGTCGCATGTCTATCAGCCGGTCATGCTTCAGGTCCTGCTGGAAAAGGGTGGCACTGCCTCGACAGAAGACGTTGCGAAAGCACTGCTGAGCTACGATCGCTCACAGGTCGAATACTATGAGATCCGCACCAAAAATATGGTGGGCAAGGTTCTCACCCAAAATGGCGTAATCGAACCGATCAAGGATGGGCGGCGCATTGTCGGATACCAGCTTGCAGCCGGCGATCTGTCTGAACAGGAAATCGCGGCGCTCATTGATCTCTGCCAGCAACGTCTGGCCGCATACATCAACCAACGCGGAGATGGAATCTGGGGGCACCGGGGGATTGCAGATGGCTATGTCCCCGGCTCTGTCAGGTATGAGGTGCTCAAGCGGGCCAAACATCGTTGCGAGCTATGCGGCGCCCATGAAGAGCAGGCAGCCCTGCATGTGGACCACATCGTGCCCCGCGCAAAAGGCGGCAACGACGAATTGAGCAATTTCCAGGCGCTCTGCATCACATGCAATACGAACAAGCGCGACCGGGATGACACTGATTTTCGTGGTATTCTGGCCTCGTACGACGTTCGAGAAAAAGACTGCCTGTTTTGTGGGATAGAGAGCGACAGGATCATCGCAGAAAACGAATTGTGCTACGCGATCCGTGACGGCTTTCCCGTTACGCCATTGCACACGCTGGTCATCCCCAAGCGGCATGTGGCCGATTACTTCGACCTCTATCAGCCTGAGTTGAACGCGATCCAGGCGTTGCTCTACGAACAGCGCGAGCAAATTCGTGCCGCAGACCCCGCCGTCACAGGCTTCAATGTCGGGATCAACTCCGGGGCCGATGCCGGTCAAACCATCTTCCATGTGCACGTTCACCTGATCCCGCGTCGTAAGGGGGACGTTGCCGATCCCCGCGGCGGCGTGCGTGGGGTGATTCCGGAGAAGCAGAAGTATTAGGATGAACAGCGATCAGTTCACCCCGCAATTTCCCTTCGCAGATTGGCCCAACCCAGAGGTCCCAGCGGTCGTCTCAGGAGTCTAGTAAGCAAGCTTGACCACGCAAAAGATGCTGCGTAACCTCACTGCAAGTGATGTGAGTTGCTCAGGTTTTAGTAAATTTCGCGATAATCCCGCTCCAGAAAAGAGGCTAGCATGTTAGATGATTTTGAGGTCGTAGTTTCGGATGAATTCCTTAAGAAGATGGAAGAGGAATTCGAATTAAGTATGAAAACATTTGGCTCCAAGGACGCCTTTACCTCTTATAATAGAGGTGGAGGACCTAAAGGTCAGTACGATCGCACTTACACAAAACACACCGGGCGATGAATGAAGGGTCAGCGGAAATATTAAATCGTCCACGTCCAGAGTGTTTTGGAAGAAATACGTCACCTTCCGTCGAGGTAGATAGCCTTGTTGTAAAGATTGCATCACGGTGCAACATGGATTGTGACTATTGCTACATTTATCACCATCAGGATGATAGCTGGCAGAACATGCCACGAACTATGTCCGATGAGACCGTGAATGCATTGATTGAAAATGTGTCTATGCTGTACGAGAGGCAGCATCACAAACCTCTCGTTGTATTTCATGGTGGCGAGCCGTTGCTATTCGGGGTCAGAAGGTTTCGAAGCCTAGTTGAAAAATTTGTGGGCAGAATTCCGGGCGTAAGGCTAAGCATTCAAACAAATGGAACTATTTACAACGATCAGCTTGAAAAGTTGCTTCTTGAATATCGTGACTTTCTCACATTTTCACTTTCAGTTGACGGATTTAGGGAAGAAAATGACAGACACAGACTAGGCCTGAAAGGCCAAAGTGTTTTCGCAAAAATTGAGAAAACCATTCGAAAGAGCAGGCAATCAGGATTATTGGACAATATCCTAATCGTGGTAGATACGAAGAATGATCCCTCCAAGATATTTGCCTTCATGGTTGACGCGGGAGCACAAACCTACAACTTGATCCTGCAAGATGGTGACCGAAAGAATTTACCGCCCGGAAAAGAGGCATTGAACTCAACTGAAGTCGGAGAGTGGTTAACAAAACTTTTCTACATTTACGCTCAAAGTGATTTGAAGTTCCGCATTCAAATGTTTGATGAAATGGTTGTTGGGCTACTAAAAAAACAGCGCTCTGTGGCTTTCCCGCCGGTCACACATCTTTCCTGCACTATGACAATCGATACCGATGGAGAGATAAAACAGACTGATACATTCCGTGTAAATGCAAACAATGCTGACCAAATCACAGGCTCCAACGTCACTACACATTCCATTTTTGACTCTGCAAATTCTCAACAGAACATCGATTTTGTTTTGAGTACAAGCAGCCTTGTCAGAGACTGCCGTGACTGTGCGTATCTCAATGTATGTGGGGGTGGTTATGAACAGCATAGATTTGATGGAGTGAGTTATCGGAATCCCTCTCTGTACTGCTCAGATTATAAGCTTCTGTTTGCGAATATGGAGCGCATAATATGCCCTTGAAGCCCAACATCGTACGCCTCTCTCAAGATTGTTGGGGTAGCGCTTCACTACAGGGAATCTTTGAAACCAGTTTCTACAATGCACTTTATGCGGGCTTTGAATCTTTACCATGGATGGAGGCGAGACAAAGCTTTTATCGTCAGCGCGAAGTCAACCTGAAACATTCTGAGTATTATCAAGAGCTATTTTCGTCGAATATACGTAAATCGATAGCAGCAAAGTTGAGTAATTTCTTCAACGTGCAGTTGGGGGAGGATTTTGACGTAGCTGCACACAAGATGATTGCGGGTGACTATATCGGCCCCCATACAGACCAAAACAAGATTGGTGAAACTCATCGGTTGACGGTCACTTTCAATTCAGGCTGGCAAAGCTCTCAGGGCGGTGTCTTGCTCGTTTTGAAAGATGGAAGTCCGAAAAATATTCAGGATGCTTGGTTACCCACGGCAAATAATGGCTTTCTATTCGAAATCACCGATGATTCTTATCACGCAGTGACCCCAATTGTCGGTGAAGAACCAAGATTTAGTGTGATTTTCACATTCAAAAGCAAAGCTGAAAAAGTAGATTCAGGGAAGTTGAATTGGATGCCGTTTCCCATGAGAGACGATGTTTTGAGTGCAAAATATACAGCGTCAGATTTAGGAGTGTCTGAGTCAACATTTGATACCGATTACGAATTTCGTAAGTTTGGATCAATTAGAGAGTTTAAGTTGTTTGTAAAAAACGATTTGAAAAACGCCCCTGTCAATTGGTCTTATACTTTGGGGGGATCAGTCAGTACCGAAATTGATGGTCGCCATCCGCCTCAAACGGACGTCGAGCGACTTTCACAAATTGGCAAGTTGCATAGAATTCCTCCGATAATTTTGGTCCGGCGAAGCAATGGTGAACTCTACTTAACCGATGGCAGTCATCGATTAAGCTATTCGGTGGATAATAAAGCTAACCTGGGCGTGGTTATCTATGATGAAGTAATCTCTTAAATGGAACTCTGGTCTGGCTCCTGATCGAGTTTATGCGGCTCGGGTTACCTAAGTTTTGTGAAGAACAAGTTTGAAAAATGGATATCCAAAGTGTCCGAAAAAGGATGATACAAAAATCAGATTCTGACTCGAATTCTATCTGGATCACACACCTTCGTTGTACAGTACGCGTTGTCCCGATCACACGGCCGGTTGACAATTCCAAGGTAGGAGTTCATCGATCCGGGGTGTTTGTGCCCGTGGACGATGGCCTTGAAGTGTAGCGGTCAGCCATTCGTTTGGATCAACAAATCTCAGTGTCTGCTTGATCGCCAAGGAATAACTGAGCGATATTGATATGCCTTTGGGATGACCTCCACCGATGCCCACATTCCCAGACCAACACAAACGCCCACCGTGTTGCCAATGCCCATCGCCCACATATAATGAACGAAATTTCATAGACTTGCGAGCGAGCGAATGACCGCGACCAGCCCTCTTGAACCTCTCCTACGTCGACGCTCTCGCATAAAAAGGCTGACCGAACAGAATCGAGCCATGCAGGAGGCACAAAGAAGGCTCCGGGATTCTATCGAGAGCTACAACGCGTTCATACCGGAAGTCGAATTAGAAAAAATTAAACGTTTCGAAAGTACCTCAGTTGGCCTCTCTCAAAAGATAGCGGACGAGGAAGTTAACAAGGCGAACCTTGAGAACCTCCTAAAGGATACCCGTGCGACCCAGATCAATCCTCTTGTATTCTGGAAGTTTTTTTCAGCAGAACAGAAACGGCTACGCCTCGAAGCCAATCAACTTCGAAAGGAAATATCTGCAACAAATGAGAACATGGTTAGTGACAATGAGGCGCTATCCAAGGTGAGATCAGACTTAAGCTCGGCAAAAAAGCGTATTTCTGAACACGAGTGCTTCGACCTCAGTGAAGCAGAAACGCAGCTTGCAGCTATTCAACCAAAAGCTCGCCAGACTGCTAGCGAGTTGGCTGTGGCAAGGGCCGAACTCGAAAGGATTGAAGAAAAGATCCGACCCCATTCGCAGGAACTTGATCGCCTAAAATCAGAGTTAGAAACTTTCAATTCTGACATCGCAAAGGCAGATCGTCTTGATCGAGACTTGACCGCTGCAGAGAACAGTTACGAACGGGCAATGATTCACCAGGAATGCGAAGAAAAATTCGGCTCTGGCAGCCCGAGGCATGTAATCAATGATCGAAGAGGAAAAATTCGGCGGCTTGAAAACAACATTCCAAAACTCGAGCGCCGTATTCGAGACGAGTTGAAAAAACTTGATCGAAAAATTTCGCATCTCGTGATCGATGGGAACAACGTCTGCTATGAGGGGCAATCATTTATTGGTTTGCGAGGGATTTCCGCGTTGCTTGAGGCGCTGGGTGATCGCTTCAAGGTAACTGTCGTGTTCGACGCATCAATTCGCGCTATGCTAAAGTCAGACAGCCAAGGCATTGAAAAGGTACTTGGCCCCAAGGCCGCCACACACGTTGCTCCAACCAAGACAGCAGCGGACGAGTATCTGTTGAAGCTAGCCGGGAAAGATCAGAGCGTCTTCATCCTCAGTAATGATCGTTTTGCGGAATATCACGACTATGACGTAGTGAAATCACGCCGCGTCCTGAGGTTCCTCATAGCCGACGGCAAGTTAATGGCAAATGAGCTCGATATTTCCATAAGCTTCTGACCAAAAATAAAGCCTGAAACGAGCCGATCTCTTAAACACAAGGCATTACCACCCACTCTGCTAACGATAGGAGTTATTGGTAAACTTACCGCTGCCGTGGCATTTGTTGGGTAATCCCCCCAACAATTAGTGGTGTTCAGAAGTAGGATTTTTCCGGCAGAAATGACCGAGGAGAATTCGGATGAAGAAAGCAAAATTCAGCGATGCTCAGATTATGGCGATCCTACGCCAAGCGGAGAACGGCGTGCCTGTGTCAGAGCTTTGCCGCGAACACGGCATGAGCAGCGCCAGTTTTTACAAATGGCGTGCCAAGTTCGGAGGAATGGATGCCAGCATGATGTCCGAGATGAAGGCCATGGCGGAGGAAAACCGCCGCCTGAAGCGCATGTATGCCGAGATGAGCATGCAAAACGACTTGCTGAAGGAAGCTTTGGGAAAAAAGCGTTAAGGCCGTCTCAAAGGAAAGAGATGGCCGAGAATGCTGTGTCAAATCACGGCGTCAGCATCGCGATGGCTTGTCGGACCTTCCAGATCAGCGAGACCTGCTACCGATACGAGCGCAAGCTTTGTGATGAGAATGCCGAGATCGCGGACTGGCTGGTGCGCCTGACGGCCAATCGTCGGTCATGGGGCTTTGGTCTGTGCTTTCTATATCTGCGCAACGTGAAAGGCTTCAAATGGAACCACAAGCGGGTCTATCGCATCTATTGCGAGTTGGAGCTGAACCTGCGCATCAAACCCAAGAAGCGCTTGAAACGCCCCAAACCCGATGAACTGGCCGTGCCTGACGCGCCCAACCAGACATGGTCGATGGACTTCATGGCGGATCAGCTGGCGGACGGGCGGTCGTTCAGGACTTTGAACGTGTTAGATGACTTCAACCGCGAGGGGCTAGGGATCGAGGTGGACTTCTCGCTGCCTGCCATGCGTGTTGTGCGCAGCCTGAACCAGATCATCGAATGGCGCGGCAAGCCTGAGACGATCCGTGTGGACAACGGCCCTGAATATGTCAGTGGCTTGCTGATGCTATGGGCTGAGAAACGTGGCATCGCCATTGAATATATCCAGCCCGGCAAGCCGCAGCAAAACGCCTACATCGAGCGATACAATCGCACGGTGCGGCATGAATGGTTGGATCAAAACATCTTTGAAACCATAGAGGAGGCGCAGGATCAGGCCACGAAATGGCTCTGGACTTACAACAACGACCGGCCCAACATGGCCATCGGCGGCATCACACCCGCAATGAAACTGAAAACAGCCGCATGAGTTCTACGGCTGAGCCCCATTAAAAATGGGGGGATTACCGTTGCACGTCACCATACGCTTCCCAGTGCCGCTACAGCGATTGCAGGTGGCTTGCTTTCCGGACGCATAGATACCGCTACCGGAACATCTTCGACATTGATTTTCCCCATAACGGCCGGTTCCACCACAGGTCCAGCATTCGCGCTCCGGGAACGTAAAAACTCCCGTGCCGCTGCACGTCCTGCAAGTGATCTGCTTCTGTCCAGCGCCGTCGCATTTGAAGCAAATCCCACTTTCCCGGGTCGAGACATGATCGCGAAATACTCCAGGTGAATAATTTCGCTTTACTTCAGTACCGTCTCTCTTCCGTGCGTGTTCGGTGGCCCCGCTCCAAAAAAGGTTCTCGCGGACAGTTCCTTCCTCAATGACCCTACCGTGTTTGACGGTTTTTGTCCGCGTTTTGTTCCCAAAGAAGCCAGTGCCGTGTGTGTATGTCTTGGTCTTCCCGGAGTCGTGATGCTTAACGACCTTTTTCTTTCTGCCGAGCCAGTCTGTTTTGTAGTGAACAGTGGTACCTACACCAAAGGCTGATTTGAATAGCGTTTCAAGGAGTCCGCTTTGGCGACGTCGACCCATATCTCCTCCCTTAAGAGTTCCCTCGTCAACGCTACGAATGGAAAGCCTGTTTGTCATTAGAGACTTCACGCGGTCTTTCGCATCAGCCCGCACAATCACGCCGCCTTCGGGTGTCTCTGTTCGCACCCCTAGCGTTCAAAATCACCGCAACTGCGGCGCAGTCTATTATCGCCAAGCATCTGAAAAGACGTCCAGTTTCAAATCCGTCCCAATCTGGGTGGAGGGCGGATGGAAAGAGACGCAGGGCGTTCGGAGACCGATTTCGGGCCAGGGGCCAGTCTCCGAAAGTCGGATGGCCACGTTAAACCCCTTTGAACGAAAAAGAAAAAGGCCCCGCGCTGGGGCCTAATCTCGGGTTTGCAATGTGCAAGTGGCGGAGAGACAGGGATTCGAACCCTGGAGACGGTTTCCCGCCTACACACTTTCCAGGCGTGCGCCTTCGACCACTCGGCCACCTCTCCGTTCGGCCCTTCTAGCCAAAGCTTGGCGGGGAATGCAAGCCCTCAAACGCGCAGAAATCAAAGCTTTGTGCACCCGTTGTAACCCGCCCCCTGATCCCGCATAATCGTCTGGACTTTCTTACGCGCGATCATGTCTGGAAAAATGAACAAATCCTTTCGACGCCCCCCACCCCCGCGGCAGGTTCTTGGCTACCAGCGGTCGGCGCAGCTTGACAGGCTGCAAACCGGCGCTCTGTTGATCATCGCCTTTGCGGTGGTGCTGTTCTTGCTGGTGCAGGCGCGGTTCCTGTTGATTTCACTGGCCACGGCGATCGTGCTGTTCAGCTTGACCTCGGATGCGATCAACTTCATCGCGCGCCTGAAGGTCGGGCCGTTTCGGATTCCCAGTTTTGTTGCCTCGGTCGTGGCGCTGGCGCTGATCTCGGCGGCGTTGCTAACGCTGACCTCGATCATCCTCAGCCAGGTCAACACGGTTCTGGCAACCACCGTCAGCTATGCCGAAAGCGCACCGTCAGCCATTGCGGCCATGTTTGCATGGCTGGGCGAAGATGTGCAGATGGCCGTGTTCAATTCGGTCAAATCCATCGAAGTCGCGGGCTATTTGCGCACTGCCGCCGGCCAGGCGGGCAACCTGATGTCGGCCACGGTGCTGGTGATCCTGTTCGTCGGCTTCCTCTTTGCCGAGCGTATCTGGTTCGCGACCAAGCTGGAAAACCTGTTCAATGGTGACGAGGCACAGGCCCGTCAAGTCGGACGCATCATCTCGACCATCATCCACCGGGTGAACTATTACTTGCTGGTCAAAACCGGCGTCAGCGCGGTGACCGGCCTGATGGTTTTCGGCGTTGCCACCCTTGCTGATTTGGAACTGGCCGGCCCGCTTGGTATCCTGACCTTTGTTCTGAACTACATCCCCAATGTCGGCTCGATTGTCGCGACGATCCTGGTGGCGCTGGTCACCTTCGTACAGACCGCCGATCCGGGGGCAACCTTGGCCGTGTTCATCGTGGTCACCGCGATCCAGTTCATGAACGGCAGCGTCATCGACCCGCTGCTGATGGGCCGCGCGCTGCGCCTGTCCTCGTTCGGGATCATCATCAGCCTGGCCTTCTGGGGGGCCGTTTGGGGCGTTCCAGGGATGTTCCTGTCGGTTCCGATCATGGTGGCCATGCTGATCGTCTGCTCGCAGGTTCCCGCCCTGCGCCCCCTGGCCGTGCTGCTGAGCCGCCAGGGACTGCCCGAACCCAATGACGAGTTGGAAGCCAAAGGGGATTAATCGCCCTTCAACGCCTCGGGGTTGCGCAGCCACAAGTCGCGCTGCGCGAAGGGGATCTCGATGCCTTCTTCGGCGAAGCGGCGGGCGATTTCATGGTTCAGATCGGATTTCACCGTCAAGGACCAGTTCACATCCCGCAGAATGGCCCGGATTTCAAAGTCCAGAGAATCCGCGCCAAAGCCTGTGAAAATCACCCCCGGACGCGGGTTCAGCAGCACCATAGTATGGGCCTCGGCGATCTCGCGCAGGATTGCCTCGACCTTTTTGGTATCGGTGCCATAGGCCACGCCAACCTTCAGGATGATCCGCCCGATGGTATTGCCGCGGGTGTAGTTGGTGACGGTGCCGCTGACCAGATCGGCGTTGGGCACGATCACGTCGGTGCGGTCGAAGGTTTCGATCCGGGTCGAGCGTACCGAGATATCGCGCACATATCCCATCTTGCCACCGACCTCGATCCAGTCGCCCTCGGACACCGGGCGCTCGATCAGCAGGATTATGCCCGAGACGAAGTTTGACACGATATTCTGCAGGCCAAAGCCAATGCCCACAGACAGCGCGCCGGCAACGATGGCGATCGAGCTTAGGTCAATCCCGGCACTGGTAATCGCAACCAGCGCGGCCAGGAAAACCCCCACATAACCCACACCCGACACGATGGCGGTCTGGCCACCTTTGTCGATCTTAGTTTTGGGCAGAATCGAGCTGCGCAGCGCCCCCTGCACCACCCGCGTCAGCATATAGCCAAGGGCGAAAACCAGGGCGAACATGATGAAATCAGTGGGCGAAATCCGCGTGTCCCCGATTGAGAACCCGGCACGGAAGGTGGTCCACAGCTCGGTCAGCTCGGCCACGCGCACGCCCCAGATCAGGGCCAGCGCGGGGATCGCCAAAAGCGTCAGGAAAAAGCCGATCAGGACGGGCCAAAGGGCCTCGGCCACGTCCTCATCGGGTCTTGTGACCATGCGGTAGATATCGCTGACCAGCTTTTGCAAAACCACCACGAAGCCCAGCAGCGCAAAGGTCAGCACCGCGGGATAAATCAACGCCGAGGCCGCCCGCATATAGCCCACTGCCCAGATCACCGGAGCGACAATGGCCACGATCTGCGCGGCCCGAAACAGGGCGCGGGCGATGCGGTTGCGATACCCGATTTCGTGTTCGTCCTCGACATCCAGGCTGATCTGGCCTGCGATGAACTGCCCCATGCGGAACAGCACCAGGCCGGTCATGCAAACGATGGGAAAGCCGATGACGGCATCGGCCTCGGGCGAGAAATTCCCGATCGATCCCAGCACCTCGGCGACCGAGCTGAGCACCGCCAGAACGGCCAGGATTGTCGTGTAATTACGGGCTTCTGCGCGGCGCTCGGGGGCGACGCGGATGGGGGCAACACCCTCGCCCTCGGGGAACAGACGATCCGCCAGCCAGCGGGCGACGATAATGCCCAGACCCCAGGCCGGGATGTAATTCAGTAAGGTCGTGCCACGCAGCCCGACAAAGCCGGTTTCGATGATCGCCTGACACAGCAGTAACAGCCCGCCCATGGGCACCAGCACTTTGCCAAGCGAAACCAGGAACTGCCACACGTCCCCGCCCCGCTCCGAGGCCGCGCGCGCGCGTTTCCCAAGACGGGTGAACCAACGGCGCGCCCGCGCAATCAGCAACAGCCCCAGCGCGGCCATGCCCAGTGACACAGGTGCGGTGTCGCGGAATTCGGCCTGACGAACGTCATTTTCCCAATTGCCCTGAATCTCTGTCCACAGCAGGCGGAAGGTCCAGGAAAACTCTTCAAGGCTTTGCGCCCAATAGCCGGGATTCAACGGGGACGGGCTGAGAGAGACCAGCGCCTCGGCCTGACGTTCGCGGATAATCCGGTCAATTTCGGCGATCAGGCCGGCTGCGCGTGTATGTGCCTCTTCTGCGGCCAGAACGGGGGCCTGAAGGCGGGCCAGCTGCGCCTGCAACTCGGCGCGGCGATTGGCGATCTCGGCCTCTTCCTCGCCGGTTTCCGGCACAGGACCAAGCGCCGCGATCTGGGACTGGATGGTCTGGATACGGGCCTTGTTGGTGTTTTGCGCGGCCAGGAAGGTGTCGCGCCAGTCCGCGATTTCCCCGCGCAGCGTTTCAAGCGCCGCATTCGAGGCTTTGCCAGCCTCAAGTGCGGCCTCGGCGCGGACGGCCGTGGCCTCCCACAGTTGATAATCGATGACCGATTGCGTGGCGCCTTCGGCCGGCAATGGCGCGTCCTGCGACATGGCCGGAGAGGCCAGCGCCACACACAGCGCCAACCAAAAGGACAGGATCAGGCGCGCCATCATGGTCATATCGACGTTAGTCCTCGAACACCGTGGGGACGGCGGGCGGCTCGTTGGCCAGCCAGCCAGGCACCGGCAAGCCCTTAGAGGCCAGGAAGTCCGGGTTATAAAGCTTCGACTGATACCGCGTACCGTAATCGCACAACACGGTCACGATCGTGTGCCCGGGGCCCATTTCCTTGGCCATGCGGATCGCGCCCGCGACGTTGATCGCAGAGGACCCACCCAGGCACAGACCTTCGTCCTGCAGCAGATCAAACACATAAGGCAGCGCCTCGTTGTCTGAAATCTGATAGGACATGTCCGGCGTGAACCCTTCAAGGTTGGCAGTGATACGCCCCTGCCCGATTCCCTCGGTGATCGAGCCGCCCTCGGATTTCAGCTCGCCGCTGGTGTAGAACGAGTGAAGCGCCGCGCCCATGGGGTCGGCCAGCCCGATTTTCACTCCGCGATATTGCAGCGCCTCGGCCACACCGGCCAGCGTCCCGCCCGAACCGACCGCGCAGATAAAGCCATCAACCTTGCCGCCGGTCTGGTTCCAGATCTCGGGGCCGGTGGTTTCCACGTGGGCCTGACGGTTTGCGACGTTATCGAACTGGTTCGCCCAGATCGCGCCGTTAGGTTCGGTTTTAGCAAGCTGCTCGGCCAAACGGCCCGAATAACGCACATAGTTGTTCGGATTTTTATAGGGCGCCGCGGGCACCTCGATCAGCTGAGCGCCCGCAAGACGCAGCATATCTTTCTTTTCCTGGCTCTGCGTTTCAGGAATGACGATCACGGTTTTGAACCCCATCGAGGCGCCAACCAGCGCCAGGCCGATGCCAGTGTTGCCAGCGGTGCCCTCGACGATCGTTCCGCCGGGTTTCAACTGCCCCTTGGCCACGGCATCCTTGATGATGTACAGCGCTGCGCGGTCCTTGACCGACTGGCCCGGGTTCATGAACTCGGCCTTGCCCAGAATTTCGCATCCCGTCTCTTCGCTGGCCTTGTTCAGGCGAATAAGAGGGGTGTTGCCGACGGCCTCGGCCAGATCACGAGCGAATTGCATTGTCTCTCCCTTTCCGGTTCTCCCTAGCTCTATGGTGCCAGCGAGGGGAACTCAAGCACCTGCGCGCAAACGATCACGATGATTTGCCAGCCAGAACAGCGCCATTTGCAGTGGAACAACCCGGATTTCCCCATCTGTCAGCATTTTCATCGCCCTGTCGAAGCTGAACACATAGCTGCGGATGTTTTCATTTTCCGAGGCCAGCCCCCCGGTGCCCTCGATTCCATCGGGCAGATCGGCCAGCCCGAGATAGACATGGAAATATTCGTTGCTGCAACCGGGCGTCGGATACCCGCGCGAGATCAGCTCAAGCCCTGTCAGGTCCAGACCGGCCTCTTCGCGCGCTTCGCGTATGGCCGTGGTTTCGGGCGTTTCCGAGGCATCGATGCGCCCCGCGATGGGTTCCAGCTGCCAGGGCACACGATCGCCGCGCGTCCAGGGGCCCATGCGAAACTGTTCCACCAGCATGATCCGATCACGCAGCGGGTCATAGGGCAGCACCAGCGCCGCATCTGTCGCCCCGAACGAGGCATAGTTCACCTCGTCGCTGAAACTGCCGTCATGGTGGCGGAATTTGAAGCGATAGGATTCCACGCCGAAATATTCAGCATAATCATAGCTGTGCGCGGCAACCTGTACATCGTCACGGGTCAAACCGCTGGGCGCATCGGGGACATCCTCGGCACGTCCCATCACGTAAGAGGCTGCACGCATCTCGATCATCGGGTAGATCTGTGCCACCTGCCCGGCGGTCTTGCGCCCACGCCATTGCATCACTTCACCAGCGGCACGAACGGCAATCGCCCCGCTGCGCGCCTGCCAGTTTTCCAGATCGAAGGGCGCGGCACGATCAAAGCGGCCGGCGGGTGTCATCCAGACCTCGGCCTCCTCCGGCCCATGTTCAGTCTGCACCGAAAGCTGTGTCAGATCATACCCAAAGCCGCCTTCGTAATAGATCAGCCGCTCCAGCGCGTCACCATCCACCCCGACGGCCAGCAGGCCCGAGCATTCAAGGGTCGGATCGGGATCCAGAAAGGGAAACCGCTGACCGGCTGCAACGAAAGCCCCGTGGCCCGGCAGCACAGCGGGCACCAGACGAAAATCCGGGTCTCCTCCTAAAACGGTCCGCAGCAACGACTCGCACCGCAAAGTGCCGTAAAAGAACAGGTTTTTCATCTATCAACTTTTGGTTTATCGCCAAACTCGGTTGGCCAGCTCGGCTGTCACGCCCGCAATGATACCGCCGATCAGCACCAGCCCGATTACATCCGGATTGATCAGAACCAGCAGGTATTCCCAGCACATTTCAAACACGTCCAGAATAGCATCGGTCGGCCCGTCGTACCGTCCTTTCAGCGACATGCGCAGCATCTCGTTCATGGCTTGCAGCAAGATCGCCCAGAACATCAGGACAAACGCCCCGGTAAGGCCATTGCCGATCGCGGCAGACCGTCCGCGTCCCGCGCGGCTTCCGATCACTCTCCAGCCGATGACAAGCCCCAAACAGATATTCACCTGGTCGAACCAGCCGAAATTCAGCCCCTCGGGCAAATACGGTTTGACCGTTTGCGAAGCAATCCAAGCCGTTGCGGCCAGAATAAGGGCGGCGATCAGCCGAGCGGCAGTGGGCATCATCAGAGAGAGGGCCTTTTAATCGTAATCTGTGTCACGTCGCAGTTTCCCCCCTGAAACGAGCCGGCACAAGAGGTCAGATAGAAATTCCACATGCGTTTGAAGCGCTCGTCAAAGCCCATGGCCTCGACCTCGTCCCATTTGTCGTTGAACGTGTCGTACCAGCGGCGCAGGGTCTGGCTGTAGCTGTCGCCAAACTCGATCGAGTGTTGCACCTGCAGACCGGCCTTGGCCACTTCTTCGCGCAGGGCACTGGGACTGGGCAGCATACCGCCGGGAAAGATGTATTTCTGGATGAAATCCACACCCTTACGGTATGTTTCAAAACGCTTTTCCTGAATCGTGATGATCTGGAGCGTCGCGTTCTTTCCCGGCTTTAAGCAGTTGCGCACCTTGTTGAAATAGACGGGCCAGTATTTCTCGCCGACGGCCTCGAACATCTCGATACTGGCGATGCCGTCATATTGCCCGGTCTCATCGCGATAGTCCTGCAAGCGCAGATCGACAAGGTCGGAAAGTCCTGCCTTTTCAATGCGGTCCTGGGCATAGCTCAACTGTTCCTGGCTGATCGTCAGCCCCGTCACTCGCAGCCCGCGTTCTTTGGCCGCGTATTCAGCGAACCCGCCCCAACCGCAGCCAATTTCCAGCACATGATCGCCGGGCATGGCGCCCATCTGGTCGACCATGGATTCGTATTTTTGGATCTGGGCTTGCTCCAGGCTTTCTTGTCCGGTTTTGAACAGCGCGCTGGAGTAGGTCATCGTGTCATCCAGCCACAGCCCGTAGAAATCATTGCCCAGATCATAGTGGTAGCTGATGTTCTTCTTGGCCTGCTTCTTGGTGTTCGAATTCATCCAGTGCCGCAGCCGTTCATAGGCCCGCACAAGGAACATTCCGGGAAAGCCCTCGTACAGCTCGTCATTGTCCGAGTGCAGGAAATCCAGGAACGCCTGCAAATCGGGGCTGTCCCACCAGCCTTCTAGGTAGGCGTCACAAAACCCCAGATCGCCCTCGCGGATCAGGCGCGTGAACGTGTCTGTGTTAATGATGTTCAGCGTTGCCACGGGGCCGGGTTCAGGCGCTTGGGCGCGAAAGGTACGCCCGTCGGGCAGCACAAAATCCAGCCGCCCGCGCCGAATGCCCTTGGCCAGTTGGAACACCGCGGGAAAATATCGCGGCAAGTCAGGTTGGTTTTTCGTCTCCGTCAGGATCATCCGCATCTCCCCTTGCGGTTTCTCCTGTGCAGGCTGGCAAGAAATTCGCGTTCGGGCAAGTTTTTCGTGCAAAACCCTTAGAAATCACGGGCTTCATAGGCGGAAACTGCGCGTTTTCGCCCCTCGGGCAGGGGTATGATCGGCGCTGGATAGCGATCGTTAGGCAAGATATTCCAACTGCGCGGGACCGCTTGGAAAAACGCAAGCGCCGTTTGCGGCGGGCAATCCTGCCCCTCGGCCAGCCAGGTTTTAACGTAGGCACCCTCTGGATCATGGGTCTTGGCCTGGGTTTCAGGGTTGAAAATCCGAAAAAAGGGCGCCGCATCCGGCCCCGAACCAGCAACCCATTGCCAGCCCATCGCATTTGCAGCCGGGTCCCAATCGGTCAGGCATTCGGAGAACCAGTCTTGCCCGATACGCCAGTGTGTCATCAAATGCTTGGTCAGGAACGAGGCAACGATCATCCGCGCGCGGTTGTGCATCTGGCCGGTCACATACATCTGGCGCATGGCCGCATCGACCACGGGGATGCCGGTGCGTCCTTGTTTCCAGGCGATAACCTCGGGGGCGCCCGGGTCAGTGCGCCATGGAAAACGGTCCCATCCTTCTCGCCAGTTGTCGGTCAGCATGCGGGGCGTGTGGTGGGCCAGGTGATAGGAAAACTCGCGCCAAACCAGTTCCTTAAGGTACGTTTCGGCGCCGGAACAGCCCTGATGCCACCGATCTTGCGCCGCGGCCCAGCACTGGCGCGCCGAGACCTCGCCCAGGGCCAGGTTCTGCGACAACCCCGAGGTTCCGTCTTCGGCCAACCGATCCCGGCGCGTCTTATAGAGTTGCATGGCCGTGTCCCTGAACCATGCCAGTCGGTCCAGGGCCGCCGTCTCGCCCACGCGTTGATGGGGGCGCAGAACCTCTGCGCCTCGGTTCATCGAGGCGCTTAGCTGCCAATCCGCCAGATGCTCGCTGGCGGGCCATTTGTCTGGGGCGGGGATCGTGCGTGGTGCTGGCAGGGGCGCCCCTGGTTGGCGGCTTTGTACCGCCCGCCAGAAGGGTGAATAGACACGGTAGGGCCCGCCCTGCCCGGTCTGCACCGTGTGCGGTTCGAACAAAAGCTGACCGCTAAAGCTGCGCGCCGAGATACCCCGTGATTTCAGCCCGGATTTGACGGCTGTGTCCCGCGCAACAAATGCCGGATCGAAATTGCGCGACCAGAACACTGCATCCGCGCCGGTTTCTTGGATCAGATCGCTCAGAGCCGCCAAGGCGGGCCCCGAACGCAAAATCAAGCGACTACCCACTTGCGCCAACCGGGCCGACAAGTGCTCCAGTGCCAAATTCAACCGGAACTTCGGGGCAGCGCCCAGCCCATCCACCAGATCGTCACGGATAAAGACCGGGATCACCACCCCTTGCGCGCAGGCGGCGGTCAGCGCGGGATGGTCCGACAGGCGCAAGTCGCGGCGTAACCACAGAAGAGTAACAGGGGCCTTGGTCATAATTTTCCCTAGGTAGTACCCCCTGAATACGGGCTGAACGGCCACCCGGATCAAAGAAAACGCCGCCCCGATCATAGGGCGGCGTTTTGGATCACATCCCGGCCAGGGCCGCGCGGATCTTGTCAGCGTTGGCTTTCAGCACGGCCATGTCCTCCATCTTGCCGGGCGGGCGCAGGCTGACACCTTCGTGGCGGGGCAGAACGTGGTAATGCAGGTGGAACACCTCTTGCCCGCCGACGCCTTCATTGAACTGTTGAACGGTAACGCCGCCCGCGCCGAACGCTTTCATCACCGCATGGCCCATCAGGCGCGTGGTGCGCAGGCAGGCAGTCAGTTGATCGTCGGACGCGTCCAGCATGTTGCGGCAGGGCGTTTTCGGAATGATCAGGCAATGGCCTTCGGCGCGAGGCATGATGTCCATGAACACATAGGTTTCGTCATCTTCGTAGAGTTTTTCTGACGGGATTTCGCCGCGCAGGATCTTGGCGAAGATATTGTCATTGTCATAGGCCATCTGGGCTCTCCTGAATCGCTTTGGGGCAAGGCTAGCGCCCCGCCCTCAAAGGTTCCAGCGCGATCAGGCGTTTACATCGACAACGACGCGCCCTTTGACCTGACCTGCCAGGATGTCACGCCCCAAAGCAGGCAAATCGGACAGGGTTGCGGGGTTTACCATCGCCTCCAGCTTGTCCATCGGCAGGTCCTTGGCAATCCGTTCCCAGGCGCGCACCCGGTCCGCATAGGGGCGCATCACGGAATCGATGCCCAGCAGGTTCACGCCGCGCAGGATAAAGGGCGTGATCAGCGCGCCCTCGATCGCGGCACCACCAGCCAGACCGACCGCAGCAACCGAAGTGCCGTATTTCATCTGCTTCAGCACGCGGCCCAGCATGGCACCGCCCACGGCATCCACACAGCCCGCCCAGGTTTCCGATTCCAACGGTTTGCGGGTGACTTCGGTCAGATCTTCGCGCGGAACGATCTGAGTGGCGCCCAGCTCGCGCAGGTAATCTTCGGTATCGGGGCGGCCGGTCACGCCTGCCACCTCGTAGCCCAGATTGGCCAGAATCGCCGTGGCGACCGAGCCCACGCCGCCCGCAGCCCCAGTGACCAGAACAGGGCCGTGGCCGGGCTCCATCCCGTGGTCCTCCAGCGCCATCACGCACAGCATCGCGGTGAAACCTGCGGTGCCCACGGCCATGGCCTGACGCGTACTCAGCCCCTTGGGCAGCGGCACCAGCCAGTCGGCGCGCACGCGGGCCTTTTGCGAATATCCGCCCCAGTGCGCTTCGCCGACGCGCCAGCCGGTCAGCACGACCTTGTCGCCGGGTTTATAGCGCGCATCCGAGGATTCTTCGATCGTGCCAGCAAAGTCGATGCCGGGAACATGAGGGTATTTGCGGACCAGACCGCCACCCGGCCCAATGCACAGCCCGTCCTTGTAGTTGACGGTCGAATATTCGACGGCCACCGTCACCTCGGCCTCGGGCAGATCTGCCTCCGAGATCTGCTTGACTGCGGCGTGGGTTTTGCCGTCCTCGTCCTTGTCGACAATCAGTGCGTTGAACATCCCTTGCTCCTCCGATGTTTGGCCTAAAGCCAAGGCCCTTCTTGCGGCATCATGAACAGGTCCGAGGTCCATCCCTGCCCGCCTGCCGCTGTCACCATCCCGTGGATTTGTCCCCGGTGATGCGTTTGATGATTGAAAAAATGGGTGATGCATTGCGCGATGGGCCTGCTGACCTCGGCGTCGGCGGACTGGGAATACCAGACCTGATCGCCGATCAGATCCACCGTGTGCAGCCGCTCGGCCCATTTCAGAATGCGCGCGTCCATAACAAACCGTTCAGCGCTCCAGGCAGCAATCGTTGGCGTCAGGCCGGTGCTGTCAGCGATCCCGCCTTCAGGGCGGGCCGTGTTTTCGAACCGTGCCATCCAAATCCTGTCGCCCCAGATCAAATGGTTCACCGTGTTCAGTATCGAACCAAAAAAGGCCCCACGGTCAGCAGTCACCGTTTCATGGTCCAGCTGTTCAAGCGCGACTTTCATCTGCTTGTTCTGCCAGGCGTTATACCGCGCCATCATCACGCAATAGTCGGGCGAAATCATTCGTGTCCTCCTGTTTTGCATTCAGGCTAGCGGTGTTACCCGGCTGGTTTCAAGTGTTGGGGCTTGTGCATTTGGCCCTGGCTCTTTTAAATGTCTGACAAATAAATGCGCCGCCGCCAAGAAGAAATGTCAGACAAATGAAATCCGACCGAAAGTCCAAGGCCGATCTGTCCGCGCAAATCGCTGAATCCATTCGCAATGCCATCGTCAGCGGCGAATTGATCGTGGATGACCGCCTGCCCTCGGAAACAGAACTGTCCGATCAATTCCAGGTCTCGCGCCCCACGGTGCGCGAGGCGTTGAAGCGTCTGGCGGCACAATCCCTGATTCGCACGCAGCGCGGGGCCACCGGGGGCGCCTTCGTGAACCGGATCAGTTTCCAAGAGGCATACGGCCAGCAGGTCACGACCTCGACCTTGTTGCTGACCATGAACGACGTCAGCTTTGACACCGCCTGCGAGGCACGATTCGCATTGGAGCGCGCCTGCGCCGGGCTGGCCGCACAACGTCGCTCGGCTGATCACCTGGCCACTATGCGGGCCGAGATTCACCGCCAGGGCCAACCGGGCCTGTCCGACGAAAGTTTCTGCGATTCTGACGTGGCCTTTCACCGTGCGCTGGTGGATGCTGCAGGCAACCCCGTGCTGTCCTACCAACTGGCCGGCGCGGTCGAGGCGATGCAGCCCCTGATGAACATGATCACCTTCTCGCAGCGTTCGCGCGCGCAGATTATCGCCCTGCACACAGGCATCGCCGACGCGCTGGAATCGCATGACGGCGAAACAGCCACGGCGCTGCTGAACGACCTGCAAACCTATACCCAGGAACTGGCCGCCAGACGCACTGCCACGAACTAAGGGCTTTTCCTTTGCCGCCGGGATGCCTATATAACTTCTGTCCTTCGGGACTATGGGCATAAACGCGCATGTAATAAACGGATCGGACCCGGGGGCGGTACCCGGCGTCTCCACCAAAATCCTTCATTTGGGGATCATGGGGACGAAACAGGATCGACGAACGCGTAAAGATGTAGCTTTGCTTCGGTGAGATACCACCGTTATCGGTTCAAAATGTACAATTGCAAATGACAATCGTGCTCCGGTCGCAATGGCTGCGTAAGCAGTCGGAGTTACCGAAACTTAAGTCCTTGCGCCTAGCAGCGTAAGGCGGGGTTCGCAGGTACCTGGCAACAGAAACCTGCACTTTCCCCACATTTTGACCTTGAAATACCGGCCCATCGCGCGCCCGTGCCGCAGCGCAAAATTTTCGGCGCCCGCTCTTTTGTTTTGTTCCGAATCCCCTATGCTTTGGGTCGGACTAGCAAGGAACTGGTGATGTCGGACTCCATCGACTATGGCAAGCTGATGCACCGCGCCATGCGCGGGCTGATTCAAGAAGTACTGCAAGACGTGAAACGCGACGGGCTGCCCGGGGCGCATCATTTCTTTATCACTTTCGACACCACGCACCCTGATGCCCTGCTGGCCGATTGGC
Source organism: Thalassovita sp. (assembly GCF_965218685.1). Taxonomy (GTDB): domain Bacteria; phylum Pseudomonadota; class Alphaproteobacteria; order Rhodobacterales; family Rhodobacteraceae; genus Thalassobius. The sequence goes on from NZ_OZ244657.1 coordinate 3,013,128, forward strand.
TGAAAGAGCGCTACCCCTCGGATATGACGGTCGTGATGCAGCACTGGTACGAAGGGCTGGAGGTCACCGACGAGGGGTTCTCGGTCACGCTGAACTTTGGCGACCAGCCTGAACCGCTGTATATCCCCTATGACGCGATCAAGACCTTCGTCGATCCCTCGGTCGAATTCGGCCTGAGGTTTGAATCCAGCGACCCCGACGACGACGAACTGACCGAGGACGACCACGAGGCCCCCCTTGTAGAAGCCGAAGAAGAGGGCGCCCGGCAGCACGACGCCGAGGTTGTCAGCCTGGACCAGTTCCGCAAATAGCTGCACTGACATTTATTTGAAACATAGCTGTGGCATCGCTGCTCGAAAGTCAGAACTCGAGTGGGGATACCAACATGGCGAGCGATTTCGCAGTTTTTCTGGGTCAGATGATCCGCCGTCCAACCGAAGTGGTGGCAATCGCGCCCTCCTCGGCCACCGTGGCGCGCGCAATGACCAAAGGCTTGGAAAACACCACCGGCCCGATCGTGGAAATCGGCCCCGGCACCGGCAGCTTTACCAAGGCCATTCTGGATCGCGGCGTCGCGCCCGAGCGTTTGACGCTGATGGAAATGAACCCCGTCTTCTGCCAGACCCTGCGCGAAAAATTCCCCGGTGTGACAGTCCTGAACCGCCCCGCGCAAGAGATCGCGCAGATCGGCCTGACCAATATCAATACCGTGATTTCCGGCGTTCCGGTGCTGGCACGGCCGCAAATCCAACGCGAGGTCGTGGGCCGGGCGCTGCGCGTGATGGCTCCGGGTGGCGAATTCGTGCAGATCACCTATAGCCCCAACGCGCCGGTCTCGGATCAGATGCAAGCTGAACTGGGTATCAGCGTCGAAAAACGCGCCACTGTGTGGGCCAATTTGCCGCCGGCCAGAGTCTTTGTATTCCGTCGTATACAGCATTGATTTCACCGCCCAGTCAGGTATGTAGTCGGCAATTCCCTTTAGGAGGTTGACCGATGACTGACACCCGCACTGAAACCGACAGCTTTGGCCCGCTCGAAGTCCCCAGCGACAAGTACTGGGGCGCGCAGACGCAACGCTCGATCATGAACTTTCCCATCGGCTGGGAAAAACAGCCCGTCGCCATTGTGCGCGCACTGGGTGTGATCAAAAAAGCCTGCGCCATGGCCAACAAAGCCTCGGGCAGTCTGGACGCCAAGATTGCCGATGCGATCATCCAGGCAGCCGGTGAGGTGTTCGAAGGCAAGTTCGACGACAACTTCCCGCTGGTCGTCTGGCAGACCGGTTCGGGCACCCAGTCGAACATGAACTCGAACGAGGTGATCGCCAACCGCGCCATCGAGATCCTGGGCGGCGTGATCGGTTCCAAAGACCCGGTCCACCCCAATGACCACTGCAACATGGGTCAGTCCAGCAACGACACCTTCCCCACCGCCATGCATATCGCCGCCGCGATGATGGTGCGTGACGTGACCCTGCCCGGCCTGACCAAACTGGCCGAAGGTCTGGAAGCCAAGTCCAAAGAGTTCAAGGACATCATCAAGATCGGCCGGACCCACACCCAGGACGCCACCCCTCTGACCCTGGGACAGGAATTCAGCGGCTACGCCCACATGATCCGTCAGGGCATCGCCCGCATCGAGGCCGCCCTGCCCGGCATTTACGAACTGGCCCAAGGCGGCACCGCCGTCGGCACCGGTCTGAACACCAAGCATGGTTGGGGCGAAACTGTCGCCGCCAACATGGCCGAAATCACCGGCCTGCCCTTCGTCACCGCCCCCAACAAGTTCGAGGCCCTGTCGGCGCATGACGCCATGGTCTTTATGTCGGGCGCCTTGGCCACCGTCGCCGGTTCCATGTATAAGATCGCCAACGACATCCGTTTCCTGGGGTCGGGCCCGCGCTCGGGTCTGGGCGAGCTGATCCTGCCGGAAAACGAGCCCGGCTCCTCGATCATGCCCGGCAAGGTGAACCCCACCCAGGCCGAGGCCATGACCCAGGTCGCCGCCCACGTCATGGGCAACAACGCCGCGATGACCTTTGCCGGTAGCCAGGGCCATTTCGAGCTGAACGTCTACAACCCGATGATGTCCTATAACCTGCTGCAATCCATGCAGTTGTTGGGGGATGTCGCCGACAGCTTTACCGAGCGCATGCTGAACGGCATTCAGGCCAACGAGCCGCGCATCGAAAAGCTGATGAAAGAATCGCTGATGCTGGTCACCGCGCTGGCGCCCACCATTGGTTACGACAACGCCACCAAGGTCGCGAAAACCGCCCATAAAAACGGCACCACCCTGAAGGAAGAGGCCATCGCCCTGGGCTTTGTGGATGAGGCGACCTTTGACGCCGTTGTCCGCCCCGAGCAGATGATCGGCCCCAAGGACTGATGGCTGAACCGGTCAACCTGAACCGGTTTCGAAAGAACAAAGCGCGGGCCGAGAAGAAGGCCCGCGCTGACCAGAACGCGGTGAAATTCGGCCGGACAAAGGCCGAAAAACAGCTGGACCGCACGCAAGCGGACAAGGCCACTCGCGATCTGGACGGAAAGAAGCGCGAATGAGCGACCGCCCCGTCAAACGCTCCCTCACCCTACGCGGCCACCGCACCAGCGTTTCGCTTGAAGATGATTTCTGGCAGGGCTTTCGCGACATCGCCGAAGAGCAGGGCAAGCCCATCAATGTATTGGCCGCCGAGCTGGACGCCGAGCGCGATCTGGAAACGGGTCTGGCCACCGCGATCCGCCTGTTCGTCCTACGCTACTACCGCGATCGTTAACGTTTGGTGATTTTCAGCCAGATCCCGTCGGCCCCGCGCACGGTCAGATGGGCAACCGGCATGGCCGGGCGATCCGCGACGGGTTCGAACCGATAGGCGCGCACCAGCATCGACAGCAGCAGTGGCCCCTCGATCATCGCGAAACCGGCCCCGGTGCAGACCCGTTGACCCGCGGAAAACGGGATAAACGCCTCGCGTAGGCAGGTCTTGCCATTCTCGGTCTGAAAACGCCCCGGATCGAAGTCATCGGGACGGTCCCACAGGCGTTCATGCCGGTGCAGATGCCAGGGGCTTAGCACGATCTGACTGCCCTTGGGCACGTGCCGATCGCGGAATTGTTCAGGGCAGGACGCTTCGCGGACCATCATCGGAACGGGCGGATAAAGGCGCAGCGTTTCGCGGAAAACATCCCTTGATATCTGCAGCTTAGACATATCCGAAAAGTCCGGAACCTCGGGCAGACCCTGCGCTTCGGCGGCCAGACGATCCTGCCATTCGGGATAAAGCGCCAGCAAATACAGCGCCCACGCCAGCGCCGAGGCGCTTGTCTCGTGCCCGGCCAGAAAGAAGATCGCGACCTGATCGACCATCTCGTCCGGGGCAAAGGTCTGGCCTGTTTGCGGGTCCTTCGTGGTCATGATCTTGGTGGCCAGATCGTCCGGGGCCTTGCCCGACCGGATATCCTGCGCGCGCGCGACCGTCAGCTGGGTGATCAACCGCCGAATGGTGCGCGCTGTCTGGCGGGTTCGGCGCGAGTGAAACCGCGGAAACCAGCGTGGCAGAGGCAAAAATGCCCCCAGGTTCAACACCGGTTGTGCGCGTTGATGCTCGCGAAATTCCGAGAAAACCCGCCCGGCGACATCATGTTCAATCGGGATGGAAAACAATGTGCGAAAGATGACATCTGCGGCCGCGTGGCTGGTTTCAGCCTCGATTTCCTGCGGCGCGCCGTCGGCCAAGTGGGCCAGACGCAAAACGGCCGCCTGCCCCGCCTGCACCATCGCGGGAAACACCTCTCGCAGGCGCCCCCCTTCGAATGCGGGGTCAATGATCCGGCGCTGGCGTTTCCAGACCTCGCCGTTTGTGACGAAAACCGAGTTGCCAAGCAGCGGCTTCAACCCCTCGCCAATTCGGCCGGACTTGGGAAAATCATCGGGGCGTTCGCGCAGTACGATGTCCACAAGATGTGGCTGATTGCACAGGAACGAGCGGAAGAACGGCGTGCGAAACTCGGCCATCCAGGCGCGGTACAGACGCGCGGGCTGCGCCGAGAGAATATCCTGCCGAAACAGCTTCATATAGCGCCACAGAGAGACATTCCCGGGCCTTGCCGGAGGTTTTGGAGGCTGCTTCATGGTTTCGTCGACACGAATTTGGACACCGCGCGTTCAATCCGGGACACCGAAGGCTCTTGCCCGCGAAACCTGTCCCGCAGGGTCATCGGACCGGCGGTGATGCGGAAATAGTCATAGTAGTTTGGCCGATCAAAGGCGCAAAGATACTGGAAATGCAGCCGGAAAAACCGACGCTTCAGGCGCGCCCACGTTTCCGGGGACAAGGTCTGAGAGAAGGCCGCCGACAGCACCAGCGGCCATTTCTTGTCGGGCCCGGCGACCCCTGTTACGCCGACCGGGTCACACAGGGCAAATGCGCAACCATCACCGGGGGCGGTCACATCCACCCATGCGATCTGATCTTGCGCGGACAAAAAGGCCAGATCGGCGCGCAGTCTCCAGGCCTGTGGCAGGAACGAGACCATCGGCACCACCTGCCCCAGTGTCAGAAGGTTCAGCGCCGGGCTGCGATCCGGCAGCCCCTCGCGCAACAGATCGGACAGGATCGACACGGCCAGATGCGCGCCCGAGGAATGGCCGATCACCAGAACCTCGTCTGCGTCCCCGTTCAGCGCGGCACGGATTGTGGCGGTGAACTCGGCCATGCGGGCCTCAAGCTCGGGCGGGTTGGACCCCTTAGAGCGCGCAGAATAGGCATAGTCGTGCATCAGGTAATAGGCGTAGAACTTGTTATCCAACTTGCGGAACCACCGAAGGCCCGCCCAGGTCATCAGGGGCCAGGTCAGCGCCCCCACCAGCGTGCCCAGAAGCGCGCCGTTCTGGGGGCTTGTGAACAGGCTCAATAAGGCTTGGCTCAGCAGCCCCAGCGCCCAGGCCAGGCCCAGGCCCGCAGCAAGGCATACAAGCAGCTGCACCAGCAGAAACAACACCGGGTAAAGCGCTGCGATGACCGGGCCCTTGCGCAGCCGCATCAACCGCGCCAGCGCGCCCGTGCCGATATAAACCCAAGCTGTGCGGACCAGTTGCAGATAGGTCGCTGCGATCCCGTGGCTCATGGAATCGCGCACGATGTCAGACCAGACCAGCACTTCGAAATCGGCCTCAACCTGCGCGCCATCCATCTGGCCGGCAACGTGCCAGCCATAGGGGCCCTTGGTGGTCTTGGGTTTCAGGTCAATCTGGTAACCGCTTATCTTTGCTTGGGCGGCCCCTTCTTTGCGATACAGCTCGCGATAGCGGCGCGGATGAATCGGGTCATAGCCGGGAATGTAGAATACCCGACGTTTGCGCACCTGTTTGTTTTGCTCGACTGCACTCATGACGCCCTCTTGTCCGGCAGGCTAGCGCAGGAATTGGACTGATGTAAGGCTTAACCGAGGCTGGCCAGCGCCGGGAATTTTTCCAGCAGCCAGTACGAGAAACTTGAGAAACCGCCGGTCAGCATCAAAAGGCCAATGGTCCACAAAAGCAGGCCCATCACGCGCTCGATCTGCTCCATGTGGCGCTTCATCCAGCCCATCAGTCCGGTCAGGCGCGGCAAGTAGGCAGCAACCAGCAGGAACGGAATACCCAGGCCCGCCGCATAGACCGCCAGCAGCAGCGTGCCACGGGTGATCGAGGCCTCTGAGGCCGCCAGGGACAGGATCGCCCCCAATTGGGGCCCGATGCAAGGCGTCCAGCCAAAGGCAAAGGCAAGCCCCAGAATATAGGCGCCAAAGGCGCTGCCACCGCGATCGCCAGCGTCCAGACGCGCCTCGCGGTCAAGGAATCCGATGCGGTAGACGCCCACGAAATGCGCGCCGAATATCATCACCAGAACGCCCGCAATTGTGTTGAACCAGCCTTGATAGGCCAGGAAAACCGCACCGATAGCCGAGGCCGTGAAGCCCAGAAACAGGAACACGGTCGACAGGCCAAGGACGAAGAATAACGCCGGCGCCAAGGCCGATCTGCTGCGTTCGCCCTGATTCAGCTCGGCCAGAGAAATGCCGCTCATATAGGCCAGATAGGGCGGCACGATGGGCAGCACGCAGGGGCTGAGGAAAGACAGGACCCCGGCGACCAGCGCCACAAGCATGGCAGGCAAAAGGCCCGCGTCGATGATTTCGATTCCGAACATGTGTGTAGGCTTAGGCGAAAATCCGAGCGCGGTCACTGCGACCGAGTTCACAACTGCGTTTTCGAGATAAAAAAACGCCGCCCCAAGGATGGGACGGCGCTTTCATTTGTTTGCTTAGCGGCCGACGCTCCACCAGCCCTTGCGCTTGGGCTTGGGCGGCTCAGAAGGGGCCGGTTCAGCGGCCACGGGCTCGGGCTCGGCTGCCGCGGTGGCCAGCTCGACGACGGGCTCTTCTGTGGGCTCCTCGGCGGGTTGCTCTTCGGCAGGCTCTTCGACGGCCGGTTCAGCGGCGATCTCGGGCTCGGCTTCGGCCGTTTCTTCGGGCGCTTCTGCGGGAGTTTCCTCAGCCGCGTCCTCGGCGGGGGCCTCTTCGGCAGCCGCTTCCTCGGCGACGGACTCAACTGCTTCCGCTTCTGCAGGTGCAGCCTCGCTCACCTCTTCGGCGGCCTCTTCAGTCGGCGCCTCTTGCACAGCTTCAGGGGTCTCATCCGAGGCCTCTTCAGACGTGTTCTCGGTCTCGTTGCCTTCGACCTTGTCCTTCGAGCGCGAGCGGCGACGGCGGCGGCGCTTCTTGGGCTTTTCGTCCTCGGCCTCGGCGCCATCGGCATCTTCCGCAGCTTCGTTCGAGCCTGCCTCGCCCTCGTCTTCGGACTCCTCGGTCTGCGCCTCACCATTGTTCTCGGCGTCGGAGTTTTCCGAATTGCGCGAGCGACGACGGCGACGACGACGGCGCTTCTTGGGCTTATCGTCCTCGGCCTCGGGCTCGGGCACGGTGCTCTCGGCCTCTTCGGCGGCTTGCACGTCCTCGTCGATCTCGTCCATCAGGGTGCTGTCGACGGACACCACGGGCTCTTCGCGCACCACGATATTACGCGAGGCAGTCTTGAACTTCTCCATCGAGAAATCCGGGCTGACCAGCATCGGGTCGCCTTCAATCCGCACCGACAGACCATAGCGCGCTTCGATCTGAGCGACGTGTTCGCGTTTCTGGTTCATGATGAAGTTGGCAATGCCCACCGGGCATTTGATCAGCACTTCGCGCGTGCGGCGGCGGGTGCCCTCTTCTTCGATCTGGCGCAGGATGGACAGGGCCAGGTTATCGTCCGAGCGGATCAGACCAGTGCCATGACAGGCGGGACAGGGCTGCGTTGTTGCCTCGATCATGCCGGGGCGCAGACGCTGACGGCTCATTTCCATCAGGCCGAAACCACTGATGCGGCCCACCTGGATGCGGGCGCGGTCAGATTTCAGCTTGTCCTTCATCCGCTTTTCGACGGCGGCGTTGTTCTTACGCTCGTCCATGTCGATAAAGTCGATGACGATCAGGCCAGCAAGGTCACGCAGACGCAGCTGGCGGGCAACTTCTTCGGCGGCCTCCAGGTTTGTCTTCAGCGCGGTTTCCTCGATCGAGCCTTCCTTGGTGGCCCGGCCCGAGTTCACGTCGATCGCCACCAGCGCTTCGGTCACGCCGATCACGATATACCCGCCCGAGCGCAGCTGCACCGTCGGGTTGAACATCGAGCTGAGGTAGCTTTCCACCTGGTAACGCGCGAACAGCGGCATCGCCTCTTGGTAATGCTTCACGTTCTTGGCGTGGGACGGCATGATCATCTTCATGAAGTCCTTGGCGATGCGGTAACCGCGTTCGCCCTCGACATGGACCTCGTCAATCTCGCGGTTATACAGGTCGCGGATCGAGCGTTTGATCAGGTCGCCTTCTTCATAGATCTTGGCGGGCGCGATGGATTTCAGCGTCAGCTCGCGGATCTGTTCCCACATGCGCTGCAGGTATTCATAATCGCGCTTGATCTCGGATTTGGTGCGTTTGGCACCAGCGGTCCGAACGATCAGACCAGCGCCCGAGGGCACGTCGATCTCGTTCGCGATTTCCTTCAATTTCTTGCGGTCGGCGGCGTTGGTGATCTTGCGGCTGATACCACCGCCACGGGCGGTGTTCGGCATCAGAACGCAATAGCGACCGGCCAGCGACAGATAAGTGGTCAGGGCCGCACCCTTGTTGCCGCGTTCTTCTTTAACGACCTGGACCAACAGGATCTGACGGACCTTGATGACTTCCTGGATCTTGTAGCGGCGCGGACGGGGTTTGCGGCGCGGACGGATCTCTTCCGAGTCGTCCTGTTCAGCCACGTCCTCGATGTCGGTGTCCTTATCGACGGGTTGCGTCGGTGCGTCTTCGTCTTCACCGTTTTCGTCGCCGTTGTCTTCGCCGTTTTCGTCGCCGTTTTCGTCGCCGTTAGTTTCGGCACTGTCCTTGGCTTCAGCATCGTCCGACGGTTTTTCGGCGGCGTCTTCGCTGGCCTCGGCAGCCTCAGCAGAGGCTTCTTCTGCGGCCGCTTCGGGGGCGTTTTCTTCGGCAGTGGCAGCTTCAGCAGCTTCCGGCTCGGCCTCGGTGGCTGCGTCTTCCGCAGTTTCGTCGGCAGGCTCTTCCACAGGCGTTTCAGCCACGCGTTCCATCGGTGAGACACCTTCGTCTGCAGACGGTTCGGCGCCGATCTCTTCACTGGCTTGGGTATCGTTTTCACCCTCGTCCAGATCGATGGTTTCCATCCCGGCGATTTCGGCCGCGGGGGTTTCTTCCTTGGTCTCTGCAGTCTCTTCGCTTACTTCGCGGGTGGCGACAGCATCATTGTTTTTGCTCGAGGCCGCCTTGGAGCGCGACCGGCGGCGACGCTTGGGTTTGCGATCTTCTTCCTCGTCCTCGGCTTTCTGGGCCTCAGCATAGGCACGCTCTTCTTCCATCAGAGCTTCGCGGTCTGCGACCGGGATCTGGTAATAGTCGGGATGAATCTCCGAGAACGCCAGGAAACCATGACGGTTTCCGCCATAGTCCACGAACGCTGCCTGCAGCGAAGGTTCGACGCGTGTTACTTTTGCAAGATAGATGTTGCCAGCAAGCTGGCGTTTGTTTTCGGATTCAAAGTCAAATTCCTCGACCTTGTTTCCGTCCACCACCACGACGCGGGTTTCTTCCGCGTGGGTGGCGTCGATGAGCATTTTCTTAGCCATGTTATCCGTTTGCACTGCGGCACAGCCCCCTGACCCGGTGGGCGGGGGCGTTGCGGCAGGTGTCTGTCAGGGGCGAATGCGGTCGCGCGGCAGGGCAGGCCGGTTTCGGCCCCTGCTCTCACTCTTAGGTGTCTCGCGCGCCTCATCGCGTTTCTTCTCCGACGGTTCCGCTTTGTCGATGCGGTCCGCCCATTCATTGCCCGTCAGGCCTTGTTCAGGTCGCGGGCGTTTATCATGCCTTGTCAAAGGCCAATCGGTCTGCAAGGTGGGACCGGTTTTGTTGACGGTCGTCCGATCATGCAGCGAATCTCATGCGGCGGGCATAACAAAACCATGCCAATCGCCGTTCTATCAACATAAGGGGTGCTGGGGATAAAATACAATATGCAAAATACCTTTGCGTCCTAATCCCTGACCAATTTCGCGAATTTCGCCTGTCGCGTGATCTTCATCGGGCCGTTTCACGCCTGTTACAGGTGCTTTGCGCGGGCGTCACACAGGCCGGGCACCCCTGAGCCATTGAGATTTCCAACCCGGAGACTGCCCGATGAAAACCCTGAGCCTCAGCGTTCTGGCCCTGACAGCCCTGACCGCCCCTGCCCTTGCCGACCGGATCGAGCTGGGCCCCCGCCCCGCCTATCTGATCGACGCGATGCCCGAAAGCGCGCTGAAAACCAAGCTGGCCTCCTGCGCCGACATGGAGCCGATCCGTTCGGACTTCTCGATCGGGCACCGTGGCGCGGCGATGATGTTCCCCGAACATACCGTCGAAAGCTACACCGCTGCGGCCCGCATGGGTGCTGGCATTCTGGAATGCGACGTGACCTTTACCAAGGACAAGGAACTGGTCTGCCGTCACGCCCAGAACGACCTGCACACCACCACCAACATCCTGGCCTCGGACCTGGCGGACACCTGCGTGCAGCCCTTCACCGTTGCCGACGGCAAAGCCTCGGCCGAGTGCCGCACCTCCGAGCTGACCCTGGCGCAGTTCAAGACCCTGAACGGTAAAATGGACGCCGCCAACAAAGCCGCGACCGACGTTGCGGGTTACATGGACGGCACTGCTGGCTGGCGCACCGATCTGTATGCCACCACCGGCACCGTGATGACCCACGCCGAGTCCATCGCTCTGTTCAAGGATCTGGGCACCAAGTTCACGCCCGAACTGAAATCGCCCGCGGTTCAGATGCCCTTCGACGGCTTCACCATGGACGACTATGCCCAGAAGATGATCGACGAATACAAGGCCGCTGGTGTGGACCCCAAAAACGTCTGGGCGCAAAGCTTTGACCTGGATGTGGTGAAATATTGGATCAAGGCCGAGCCCGAGTTTGGCGCACAGGCCGTGTACCTGATGGACGAGTACGACATCGACGGCTATTCCGCGATGGACGAGGCCACCTGGCCCAACACCATGGCCGAGCTGAAATCCATGGGCGTGAACTATATCGCCCCGCCGATGTGGATGCTGGTGACCACCGAAAACGGCCAGATCGTGCCCTCGACCCTGGCGATCAAAGCCAAAGAGGCCGAACTGGAAATCATCACCTGGACCCTGGAACGCTCGGGCCCGCTGGCAAACGGCGGCGGCTGGTACTTCCAATCGATCAAGGACGTGACCAACAACGATGGCGTCTATTTCGAGCTGCTGGACGTCCTGGCCCAAGACGTCGGCATCGCCGGCATGTTCTCGGACTGGCCCGCGACCACCACCTACTACGCCTCTTGCATGGCCCAGCAGGCGAACTAAGCGTTACTGGTCTTTAGAAAGCACCCTCGCTGAAATCAGCGGGGGTGTATTTCTTTGGGAACGTCGGTTCAGCGGACGAAGCTGCCGTTGCAAGTTACCTGCCAAAAATGCGAGACAACAGGCTTGGCTTTTTCTCAGGCTCGTTCGGGAAGATGATATTAAACACCTCGACATCCTCAGCTTCTAAATGATCTTCGTGCCTGAAGCCTATCTCAAGTGCAGGCAGGTCTAAGGGGATTTCGAAGATGTAGTCCACGTTCTCATCTGTATTCTTTTGGGTCTGGAAATGGCTTTGCTTCAACTCTGCAAATGCTTCTGGAAGTTCGCCAACTTCGGTCAAATCAAATCTGTCTTCACCATCTCCGGCGTGGGTCACTTTCCACAACTGGTGTCCATCCTGCCAAAGCTCCGAGGAACTCCACATGCATGTTTCGTTCACTTCGCATATATACGTTCGATGCTTTTGAGAAAGTTCGACGACCTGTTCTTTTGCGCTTTGTCCGAAGCCTTCATCTTCAGACCAAAGGATAGTCCAACCGCTACTCTTAAGTTTCGCTGCCCACCAATCGCCATCGGGCATCTCGTCTACCTGATCACCTTGGTTAAGACCTAACTTCTCAATCAGTTCCTCTGGCGGCGATTCACTGGCGAGATAGCAAATGCGAAATCCCATTACATACTCCAAATCAATTTGACGGTCTTTAGCAGCATAGTCATCAGCCTACAAATCTAGTCGCAACACTTGGTAAGTTTGGGCTCAAACCAGACATTCGAACTTCTGTGGCACCACTGATCGCGCATGATCAGCGGCACTGCGTGTCAGGGTGACCCGCAAAGCCCTTATCCCAGGTAGTCCGCGCGTTGCAGGCCGTATTTGGCCATTTTCTCGTTCAGGGTGCGGCGCGGCAGGCAGAGTTCCTCCATCACCGAGGCGATTGATCCCTTGTGGCGGCGCATTGTGTTGTCGATCAGCATCCGCTCGAACGCCTCGACGTATTCCTTCAGCGGTTTGCCTTCGGTCGTCATCACGGGCTGCATTTCGTCGTGATCGGCCATCAGAAGCGAGGTGATCGTCCCGCTGCCCCGGCGCGATTGCAGCACGGCGCGTTCGGCGATGTTGATCAGCTGGCGCACATTGCCGGGCCACGGGGCCTGAAGCAGCTGCGCGGCCTCTTGCGCGCTGACCTTGGGCGCGTCACAGCCGTACTCTTCGGAGAATTGCTCGGACAGGCGGGTGAACAGGGTCAGGATATCCTCGCCGCGTTGGCGCAGCGGCGGCAGGGTGATGCGCAGGGCGGCCAGACGGTAGAACAGGTCGGGGCGCAGGGCGTCCTCGCAGGTGCGGTCCTGTTCCTGCATGTTGCAGATGGCGACGATGCGGGTTTCGGGCGGAGTGCCCTGATCGTTGATCACGCTTAGCAGACGGGCTTGCAGGCTGTCTGACAGGGCCTCGACGTCCTCCAGCACCAGGGTGCCACCACGCGCCTCTTCGATGGCGGGCAACTGGCTGTCTTCAGGCAGCATGGGGCCAAAGAGGCGCTTGGACAGCGCGTCTTCGTCCCAGGCGGAACACGAGATCAGCACGAATTTCTTACCGGCCCGCGCACCAACGGCGTGCAAGGCATGGGCGACCAGCGTTTTACCGGTGCCGGTTTCGCCGTCGATCAGGACATGGCCGTCGGCCTGGCCCAGATCCAAGATATCCTCTTTCAGACGTTCCATCACCGGAGAGGCACCGATCAGTTTCTTCATCAACTGGCCGCCATCGGACAGCTCTTTGCGCAGGGCGCGGTTGTCCAGCGTCAGGCGGCGCGCGTTGGTGGCCTTTTTAGCCAGTTCGGTCATGCGATCGGGGTTAAAGGGCTTTTCAAGGAAATCATAAGCGCCCACGCGCATCGCCTCGACCGCCATGGGCACATCGCCATGGCCGGTGATCATGATGACCGGCAGCGCGCTGTCAGAGCCCATCAGCTTTTTCAGGAACTGCATCCCGTCCATGCCGGGCATCTTGATGTCGGAGATCACGATGCCGGGATATTCCGGGCCAAGCGCCTTCAGCGCGTCCTCGGCGCTGGCAAAGGTTTCGGTGTCATAGCCCGACAAGGCCAGCCATTGGCTGATGGACTGACGCATGTCCTGTTCGTCATCCACAATCGCGATTTTCATCACTTTCGACATAGGGGGGTTACTCCGCCGCTTCTATTTCTGTGTCACTGGTTAAAATAGGCAACTGCATCTCGAATACAGCCCCCCCGCCCTCGGCATTTCGGGCGGTTAGTCGCCCACCAAGGTCGCTGACGATGCCCGAGGAGATGGCCAGACCCAGCCCCACGCCCTCGCCCGGTTTCTTGGTGGTGTAGAAAGGCTCGAACAGCTCGTCCAGATCGTCAATCCCGTGGCCGTTGTCGCGCACCGTCAGGGTTGCCGTCTCGCCTGCGGCCAGGATGATGTCAATTTCCGGCTGGTCCACAGATTGCGTTGCATCCAGCGCATTGCGCAGCAGGTTGATCATCACCTGCTCGACCCGCACGCGGTCCGCCATTACCTTCACCGGCGTTTCCGGAATGGATCGGCTGATGCGCACATGCCTGTTTTTCAACTGCGGTTCCATCATGGACAGGGCCGAGGACAGCGCATCGCCCATGTTGACCTCTTGGAACTGATCGCCGCCTTTGCGCGCGTAACTTTTCAGCTGACGGGTGATCGAGCCCATCCGCCCAATCAGGTCATCAATGCGTTGAAACGAAGAAAGAGCCTCTTCGGGGCGGTTACGGGTCAACAGCAGCTTCGCCCCCGCCAGATAGGTTTTCATCGCGGCCAAGGGCTGATTCAATTCGTGGCTGACGGCGGCCGACATCTCGCCCAAGGCGGCCAGTTTCTGGCTTTGCGCAAGGGTTTGTTCGGCGACGGCAAGGGTTTCCTGCACCCGCTCACGCTCGGCGATTTCCCGCCGCAGACGGGCGTTCAATGCGCGAAGTTCTGCCGACTCGCGCTGGAACAGGGCCATCCGCAACGCCGTCTTGCGGGACAGAAAGTAGAAGGCCAGCGCCAGGAAGATGGCGAATCCCATGATCTCCAGCGCCAGGAACCCGTTCACCTTTTCCCGGACGCTATCGTATGTTGTGAAGCTGGTTATGCGCCAGCCGCGGAACGGGATGCGGCTGTCCATGCGCATCACGGCTTCGCCCTGCACATAAGCATCCGCGGGGATCGCTGTCCAATCGGCGGTGGCCTGAATGGCCCGCTGGATCGCGCTTTCGGGGGGATCGACGCGCAGGGCCTCGTCCTCGGACAAGCCACGCCAGCGCGGTTCGGACGCCAGGATGATGGTACCGGTGCTATCGCTGACCATGACTGCGTCGGAAATCCCGGCCCAGGCCCGCTCGAATTTCTGCAAGTCCACCTCGACAAGGATCACACCAGCCACTTCGGACTGACTGTCGATCCGGCGCGAATAGGTAAAGCTGTAGCCGCCGCTTTCGCGCCTGAGCACGGTAAACACCGTGTCCGAGGCCCGCACCGCGTTCAGAAAATACGCATCCTGCCGGTGTTGCGAGCCCAGACGGTTGCGATCGGTCGCCGCCACCGCGCGCCCGTCCTTGTCCAGCAGCATCAGGCTGGCGGCGCCGATCTCGTCGACAAAGGAGATCAGCCGCTGCGTGGATTGCGAGTAATCGGCTGAGTTCAGCGCCCCGATCAGCGCCGCGTCCCGTGCCAGCAATTGCGGCACGATGGCGTTTCGGCGCAGCTCGGACAGAAGGTTGCCGCCATAAAGCGCCAGACGCAGCTCGGCCCGGTTGCGGGTATTCTGGGTAAAGCGATCCGTCAGCAGGTTATTGGTGACGACCACGGTGACCACGGCCAGAACCGTCAGAGCCAGCAACGCCACACGCACCCGCCACGAAATCGGGCCGGTGCGTTCAGGCAAATTGGGGGTCTCTTCGGTGGCAGCCATGCCCCAAGGTACGACGGGGCGCGGGCAGCCTCAAGTCACGCGGTGACAAGCTGATCCATCAACGCGCGGAACATTGCCACCCCATCGGTGCCGCCATGGCGGGCATCCGCTGCCCGTTCGGGGTGAGGCATCATGCCCAGCACCCGGCGGTTCTTGGAAATCACGCCCGCAATATCCGCGACCGAGCCGTTGGGGTTGTCGGTATAGGTAAAGGCGATACGGCCTTCGTCCTTCAGCTGTGCCAGCTTTTCATCGGTGACAAAATAGTTGCCATCGTGGTGCGCGATCGGAATGTTGATCACCTGCCCGGCCTCATAGCCCGAGGTGAACGCCGTGTCAGCGTTTTCCACCTTCAGACCCACGGTCTTGCAGATGTATTTCAAATTGGCATTGCGGCGCAGCGCACCGGGCAGGATGCCGGTTTCGGTCAGAATCTGAAAGCCGTTGCAGATGCCGATGGCATAGCCGCCGCGTTCGGTATGCGCGATCAGCGACTTGCAGATCGGCGAGTTGGCCGCAATGGCCCCGCACCGCAGATAATCGCCGAACGAAAACCCGCCGGGCACGCCGACGATGTCGATATCGCCGGGCAGTTCGGTGTCCTTGTGCCAGACCATGCTGACCTCGGCGCCGGCCTGCTCGAAAGCAACGGCAAGATCACGGTCGCAGTTGGACCCGGGGAATACGATGACGGCGGCTTTCATGGCGCGGGCTCCTGTCCGGATCAGTTCAGTTCGATCGAGTAGCTTTCGATGACGGTGTTCGCCAACAGCTTCTCGCACATCTCTTTGACGGTGGCCTCGGTGGTGCCCTCGGCCAGATCCAGTTCGATCACCTTGCCCTGACGGACGCCTTCGACGCCGTCAAAGCCCAGCTGGCCCAATGCGTGGCGCACGGCCTCGCCCTGCGGGTCCAGAACGCCGTTCTTCAGCATGACATGAACTCGAGCTTTCATCAGTCTTTCCTTATCTCGCAGCTAGATCAGTTGATCAGGGTCGGTTTGATGGGGGTCGCGCCCTTGGGCAGAACGCCCAGGCGACGGGCCACTTCGGTATAGGCGTCGGTCAGGCTGCCCAGGTCGCGGCGGAACACGTCCTTGTCCAGCTTTTCGCCGGTTTCCAGGTCCCACAGGCGGCAGCTGTCGGGGCTGATTTCATCGGCAACAACCAAACGCTGGAAATCACCTTCGAAAACGCGGCCAATCTCGATCTTGAAGTCGACCAGTTTGATGCCAACGCCATACATGACGCCCGACAGAAAATCGTTTACCCGCAAGGCGAGTGACAGGATATCGTCCATGTCCTGCTGGCTGGCCCAGCCAAAGGCGGCGATATGTTCCTCGGTGACCAGCGGGTCGCCCAGTTTATCGTCTTTATAGCAATATTCCACGATCGGGCGCGGCAGTTGCGTACCTTCTTCGATGCCCAGACGTTTGGACATGGATCCGGCGGCATAGTTACGAACGATCACCTCCAGCGGGATGATCTCGCAGCTGCGCACCAGTTGTTCGCGCATGTTCAGCCGTTTCAGGAAATGCGTCGGCACGCCCACGTTGGCCAGACCCAGCATGAAATATTCGGACAGCAGGTTGTTCAGAACGCCCTTGCCTTCGATGACGTCCTTCTTCTCGGCATTGAACGCGGTTGCGTCATCCTTGAAGTACTGGACAATGGTCCCGGGCTCGGGGCCTTCATACAGAGTCTTCGCTTTGCCTTCGTAGATTTTCTTGCGCCGTGCCATGGCCACTCCATCGCTGTGGCCGGGATGAGTCCCGGGTTTTGCGCCCTCTTAGTCTATGGGAGGCCCTGTCGCAAGAGAGCGCGCACGGAATGCCCGTTTGATGCCCGCTTGCCCCTTGCGCCGCGCGCGTCATACAGGCATATCAGTTCTAACACCAACGTCAGCCGAGGACACTGGAATGACCACCTTTGACGATCGCGAACACGCATTCGAAGCCAAATTTGCCCATGATGAAGAAATGGTTTTCAAAGCCGAAGCCCGCACCAACAAAAAGTTGGGCCTTTGGGCGGCCGAGCTGCTGGGCAAATCGGATGACGAAGCCGAAGAATATGCCAAGACGGTGATTATCGCGGACTTCGAAGAAGCCGGCCACGAGGACGTGATCCGCAAAGTTGCCGCCGATCTGGAAGGCAAGGCCGACGCAGACACCATCCGCGCCAAACGCGCCGAGCTGCTGGCCATCTCGAAAGAAGAGATCATGAACGAAGTCTAAGGGCTTTGATTTCAAAAACTTAAGGGAAACGCGGTCCAGTCGGCCGCGTTTTTCTTTTGGCGCTGACCCTTGAAGGCGGCGGTCACGCTCAAGACTTTCGTGAGCAATATGAATTTGCGCTTTGCCCCCAAACATGACAGGAAGCGGCAAAATTCGCCCACCCTGAGGAACCGAAAATGACCAATGCACTTTCGAAACTGCTGGAAACCCGCGACTGGCTGATGGCCGATGGCGCGACGGGCACGAACCTGTTCAACATGGGTCTCAGCTCGGGCGATGCGCCCGAATTGTGGAATGAAGAGCATCCCGACCGCATCAAGAAACTGTATTCGGGCGCTGTGGATGCCGGCTCGGATCTGTTCCTGACCAACTCGTTTGGCGGCAATGCCTCGCGTCTGAAGCTGCACGGCGCCGAAAAACGGGCGCGCGAATTGTCGCGGATGAGCGCCGAGATCGGCCGCGAGGTCGCCGATGCCTCGGGTCGCACCGTGATCGTGGCTGGTTCCGTTGGTCCCACCGGCGAGATTTTCGCCCCCATGGGCCCGATGACCCACGAAACCGCCGTTGAGATTTTTCACGAACAGGCCGAGGGCCTGAAAGAGGGCGGCGCAGACGTTCTGTGGCTGGAAACCATCTCGGCCCCCGAAGAATACAAGGCCGCCGCCGAGGCCTTTGCCCTGGCCGACATGCCTTGGTGTGGCACCATGAGCTTTGACACCGCCGGACGCACCATGATGGGTGTCACCTCGGCTGCGATGGTGGATATGGTCGAAAAACTGGCCAACCCACCGCTGGCCTTTGGCGCGAACTGCGGGGTTGGCGCGTCTGACCTGCTGCGCACCGTGCTGGGCTTTGCCGCTCATGGCACCGAACGTCCCATCATTGCCAAGGGCAACGCGGGCATCCCCAAATACCATGACGGCCACATCCACTATGATGGCACGCCCGAGCTAATGGCCGAATACGCCGTTCTGGCCCGTGATGCCGGCGCCACGATCATCGGCGGTTGTTGCGGCACCATGCCCGAGCACCTGTCGGCCATGCGCGCGGCGCTGGAAACCCGCGAACGCGGCCCCCGCCCCTCGCTTGAGCTGATCACCGAAAAACTTGGGGGATTTTCCTCTGCCTCTGATGGCACGGGCGACGAAGCCGAGGCCCCAAGCAGCGGTCGTCGCGGCTCGCGCCGCCGCCGGGGTTGATCATGTCGCCGCGCAAACAGGCTCTGATCGATTTCCTGGATCGGATCTGGGCGCAACAAGATTTGTCAGCGATTCCTGAATTTATCGCTGACAGCTATACAATCCACAATGATCCCGGCGACCCTTGGGAGGGACAAACCCTTTCACATCAAGGGTTTGCGGACAGGTTAGTCAAATCGCGCAGCCTTGCGCCGGATCAGCGCTTTACGCCTGTGCACATGATCGAAGAAGATGACACGATCGCGCTGGCATGGACATGGACGGGCACTCATCTGGGCGATATGCCCGGCATCCCGGCCACCGGCAAACGCATCCAGATGACCGGGCTGACCGTCTATAGTTTCCAGGGCAACCGTCTGAGTGGCCACTGGCAGGTCGCAGACCGCCTGGGGGTCTACCAGCAACTGACTGCGCCTCAGAGCAACGACAACTGATCACCTTTTCGAGGTGAAAGGCGAAACAGGTCGCACCGCAGGGACGGTTGCGCCCGATCCAGCCCGAGCTTGCGTTCGACCAGCCGAAACCGCGTGGCGATCATGCGGGCATACTCGCCCGAGCCGCGCATCCGGCGGCCCCATTCAGCGTCATAGTCCCGCCCGCCGTGCATTTCGCGGACCCGCGCCATGATCCGGGCCGCGCGCAGGGGGAAATGCTGCTCCAACCATTCGCGGAACAGGGGCGCAACCTCCAACGGCAGGCGCAGCATGATCCAACTGGCTGCATCCGCCCCCGCGTCTTTGCCCGCTTGCAGCAGTGCCTCAATCTCGTGGTCATTCAACATCGGCACGATGGGCGAGGTCATCACCCGCACCGGCACCCCTGCCCCGGTCAACGCACGGATCATCGCCAGCCGCCGCTTGGGCGAAGGCACCCGAGGCTCCATCACCCGCGCCAGACCGGCGTCCAGCGTGGTCACCGACACCCCAACCCGTACCAATCCCTGAGCCGCCATCGGGGCCAGTATGTCCAGATCCCGCTCGATCAGCGTGCCCTTGGTGACGATCGCCACTGGGTGGTTGAAGGCCTGCAAAACCTTCAGACAAGCGCGCATCACGCCCTGATCCCGTTCGATCGGTTGATAGGGATCGGTGTTGGTGCCGATGGCAATCGGCGCGACCTTGTAGGACCGCTTGCGCAGCTCTTGAGCCAGAACCCGTGGCGCCTCGGGCCGGGCCACCAATTGCGTTTCGAAATCCAACCCCGCAGAGAGCCCCAAAAAGGCATGGGTGGGCCGGGCAAAACAATAAATACAGCCATGCTCGCAGCCGCGATAGGGATTCAGGGTGCGATCGAACGGCAAATCGGGCGAGCGGATGTAATTTATCACGCTGCGTGGCCGCTCCATGCGCACAGTGGTTCGGATCGGCGGCAGCTCTTCGGGGATGTCCCAGCCATCATGGGCCCGCACATGCGAGACCCCCTCGAACCGTCCGGTTCGATTGCTGACAGCGCCCCGTGCCCTCCGCCGAACCGGGTCAATCTGATCTGTTTCATCCCAGTTCATCCGCAAATTATGAACAAAACAAGAACATTTGCAATCATCGTCACAATCATCGTGAAGATTTTTCAATCCACCTTTGGAACTTTCCTCTCTATAAGTCGGAACCAGAACACGGCCTGTCGCAATTTGCGCAGCTTGCGCGCGCGATTAGGCCCAAGTCTTCATACAGATAGGATCATGGCGGCCCCCGCCCTCATCAAGGAAACGCGCAATGTCGGAAGATCAAGACGACCTCATCCTGGCAGACCTGAACAACGAGGAACTGGTCGAACAGATGTTCGACGACCTCTATGACGGCATGAAAGACGAGATCGAAGAAGGCGTGAACATCCTGCTGGAGCGCGGATGGGAACCCTACAAGATCCTGACCGAAGCCCTGGTTGGCGGCATGACCATCGTCGGCAACGATTTCCGTGACGGCATCCTGTTCGTCCCCGAGGTGCTGCTGGCTGCCCAGGCAATGAAGGGCGGCATGGCCATCCTGAAACCGCTGTTGGTTGAAACCGGCGCGCCGCGCATGGGCAAGATGGTCATCGGCACCGTCAAGGGCGACATCCACGACATCGGCAAGAACCTTGTCTCGATGATGATGGAGGGCGCGGGCTTCGAGGTCGTCGATCTGGGTATCAACACCGATGCGGACGAATACCTGACCGCACTGGAAACCGAAGGCGCCGACATCCTTGGCATGTCCGCCCTGCTGACCACCACCATGCCCTATATGAAAACGGTGATCGATACGCTGGCCGAACAGGGCAAACGCGACGACTATATCGTGCTGGTGGGCGGCGCTCCGCTGAACGAGGAATTCGGCAAGGCAATTGGCGCTGACGCCTATTGTCGTGACGCGGCTGTCGCCGTGGAAACCGCCAAGGACTTCATCGCGCGCAAGCACAACCAGCTCAGCGCCTAACCCCAGAACGGCCCGCCTCGCGCGGGCCCCCGCGTTTCATGAGCCTGCCCGATGATCAAAGCCTGACTACCCAAGGCCTCGCTCCCGCGCAGGCCAGCGGCCGGGTTCTGATCATCGCCTGCGGGGCGCTGGCCCATGAAATCCTGGCCCTTATCCGCCTCAATGGCTGGTCCCACATGGACCTGACCTGCCTACCGGCAATCCTGCACAACCACCCCGAGCGGATCGCGGATGCCGTTGACCAGGCCATCAACAAACATCGCCACACGCACGATCACCTGTTCGTTGCCTACGCCGACTGCGGCACCGGAGGCGCCTTGCAACAGGTCTGCGACCGCCACAATGTGCAGATGATCGCCGGCCCGCATTGCTATGCCTTCTTTGAAGGGCTCGACCAGTTCGCCGGTCATCAGGACGAAATCACCGCCTTCTACCTCACCGATTTCCTGACCCGGCAATTCGACGCCTTCGTCTGGAAACCCCTTGGGCTGGACCGCCATCCGGACCTGCGAGACATGTATTTTGGCCATTACACCAAACTGGTCTACCAGGCCCAGACCGACGACCCGCAGCTTACCGCCAAGGCCCAGGACTGCGCCCTCCGCCTCGGCCTCCAGTTCGAACGCCGCTTCACCGGCTACGGGGACCTAAGCACCGCCCTCGCCAACCAAGCGTGACCCCATCCATCCGGATTTGGGGGAATGCGCCGCAGGCGCAGGGGGCATCGCCCCAAACCGCTTCGGCGCAGGCCGAAGCTCCCTATGCGTGGCGCAGCCACTCCGCGGGATTACGCGGCAGCGGCCACCTGACCAATCCGCTCGATCATCGCGCGCAGCCCGTTCGAACGTTGCGCCGACAGGTGATCATTCAGCCCCAGCCGTGCCAGCTCGGCCTGTGCGTCCACCCGCGTCACCTCGTCCACACTCAACCCGTTGAACAAGCTGCGCAGTACCGCGATCAGTCCCCGCACGATCAGCGCATCACTGTCCCCGTCAAACGAGAACACGCCCCCTTCGATCTTGGGGTGCAGCCACACCTGGCTGGCGCATCCGTCCACTTTGGTGGCGGGCACTTTCAGTGCCTCGTCCAGCGGCTCCATCGCCTTGCCCTGTTCGATGACATAGCGATAACGGTCTTCCCAATCCTCCAGGAATTCGAAATCCTCGACGATTGCTTCGAATGCTTCGGTGGCCATTTTCATGTCTCTCCGGCGGCGGTAATTGGCGTGTCCATGGCCTAGCGCCCCCTTGGCCGAAGGTCCAGCCCCGCCTTGCGTCTTTTCAAGCCCCCTCGGATAGGGTAACCCGTTGTGCAAAGTGATAAAGGCGAATGCGATGCGCAAATCTCTTCTGACCCTGACCGTGGCGGCCCTGGTGCTTAGCGGGTGCGGCAATTCCCGGCTGAACCCATTTAACTGGTTCGGGCGTGGCCAGCCCGCCGCCCCCGTGGCCGTTTCCGGAGAGACGAACCCGCTGATTCCCCTGGGCCGCAACGGTCGCCCGCTGACCAAAGAGGCCCCCTATCTGGGCGCCCCGATCGCGCAGGTCACCGAGGTCCGGGTCGAGCGCGTCCCCGGCGGCGCCATCGTCCGCGCCACGGGCATCGGTCATTACCAGCAGTCCTTTGATGTGCAACTGACCCCGCTGAACGACGGGCAGGCCGTGAATGGCACCATCAGCTATCGCTTTGATGCCTATGTTCCCCCTGCGGGCAACCGCGTGGTCGGTGCACCCAGCAGCCGGCAGCTGACCGCTGCGGCTTTCCTGACGGATAACGAGCTTGCCGGCGTGCGGAAAATCCGCGTCGAATCAAAGGGTAACGCTTTGGAATCGCGCCGCTAATCCGGCGGCGCCTATCCCTTACAGTTCTACGATCGTGACGTCCTTGCCCTTGGCGGCCAGGGCGATTTTCCCTTCGCACAGGCGCAGCGCATCATCGCCGAAGACTTCGCGGCGCCAGCCGCTCAGCGCGGGCACATCCCGCTGCCCCGCCGCAATCGCATCCAGATCCGAGGCCGGTGCGATCAGTTTCGGGGCCACGCCCGCCTGCTCGGTCTTGGCCTTCAGAAGTACGCGCAGCAGATCGGCCAGCGCGGGGTTCACCTGAAGCTTGTCGCGGCTGTTATCCACCTTGGGATAGTTCGCCGGATCACAAGCCAGCCCGGCCTCCACCGCCTTAAGAATGCCTTCGGCGATGTCGCCCTTGCGGGCTTCGCGCAGCAACAGGCGCGAGCGGCCCAGATCGTTGGGCGTGGCGGGCTTGGTCGAGGCCAGCTCGACCAGTGCATCGTCTTTGTACACCCGGTTGCGTGGAATATTGCGCGCTTGGGCATAGTCTTCGCGGAATTTCGCCAGCTCGCGCACGATGGCCAAAAACTTGCCACTGGTGGTACGGGTCTTAACCCGTTTCCAGGCGTTTTCGGGATCAACGATATAGGTGCTCTTGTTGGTCAGGACCTGCAGTTCTTCCTGCACCCATTTCGCGCGCTTGTTCTTTTGCAGCTGATTGGCCAGAAATTCGTAAATCTGACGCAGGTGGGTCACATCCGCCAGCGCATAGGTTTTCTGGTTATCCGTCAGCGGGCGGCGCGACCAGTCGGTAAACCGATGGGACTTGTCCAGGCTGCCCTTGGCAATCTTGCGTACCAGCGTTTCATAACCCACCTGCTCGCCAAAGCCGCAGACCATGGCGGCGACCTGGGTGTCGAACAGCGGCTCGGGGAAGACCCCTGCGTCGATGAAAAAGATTTCCAGATCCTGACGCGCGGCGTGGAACACCTTAACGACCGAGGTATCGCGGAACAGATCGTACAGGGGTTCAAGCGACAGGCCCTTGGCCAGCGGATCAATTAAAACGGCATTGTCGTCCGTCTCGCCGGGCATGGCCATCTGGATCAGGCAAAGCTTGGAGTAATACGTCCGCTCGCGCAGGAATTCAGTGTCCAAGGTGACGTAATCATGGGTGCGGGCTTCGGCGCAGAATGCGGCCAGGTCTTCCGTCGTCGTCAGTGTTTTCATGCGGGCGGGTTTCGTCTCTGCCTAAGTGCGGTTCTGTGCGGTTTTCTGCGTATACGCCAAAGGCAGGGCGATGGAAAGCAGGTGCGCCGCGTCACCTTAGCCCAGCATCAAAGGTTCGGTCTGCCCTGCTGCGAAACGGCGCAAAACGGCCGGGTATAGCTGGTGTTCCTGTACCAGAACCCGCGCGGCCAGCGCATCGGGCGTATCGCCCGCCAGAATCGGCACGCGCGCCTGACCCAGGATCGGGCCGTCGTCCAGCGCCGGGGTGACCAGATGCACGCTGCAGCCTGCCTCGGTATCGCCAGCCTCGATCGCGCGGGCATGGGTGTGCAGGCCCTTGTATTTGGGCAGCAGCGAGGGATGGATATTCAGCATCCGGCCTTCGAATTCGCGCACAAAGCTTTCGGTCAGCACGCGCATGAACCCGGCCAGACAGACGATATCGGGTTGAGCGGCCTTCAGATGTTTCAGAAGCTCGGCCTGAAACGCTTCGCGGTCGCCTTTGAAGGGGCGATGATCCACGGCAAAGGTGTCCACGCCCATTTCGGCCGCTTTTTTCAGACCACCGGCATCCGGGTCATTCGAGCCGACCAGAACAGCACGGGCCGGGTGATCCCCGACCATGCTTTCCACCAGTTTCACCATATTCGAGCCACCGCCCGAAATCAGGATGGCAACCCGTTTGGTCACAGCAGAGCGCCCTTATAGGTCACGCCCTCGCCCGCGCCGATGGTGCCCAGCGTGGTGACGGTCTCGCCCGCCTCGGTCAGCAACTCGGTCAGGGCGGCGGCGCGGTCTGCGTCCACCACCAGGATCATGCCGATGCCGCAGTTAAAGGTCTTCAGCAGCTCGGATTCTTCCATGCCGCCGGTGGCAGCCAGCCATTTGAAGACGGGCGGCAATTCCCAGGCATCCAGGTCGATGGTCGCGCCCATGCCCTCGGGTAGAACGCGGGGCAGGTTCTCGGTCAGACCGCCG
This sequence comes from Thalassovita sp., assembly GCF_965218685.1. Taxonomy (GTDB): domain Bacteria; phylum Pseudomonadota; class Alphaproteobacteria; order Rhodobacterales; family Rhodobacteraceae; genus Thalassobius. The sequence goes on from NZ_OZ244657.1 coordinate 3,037,897, forward strand.
CCGGTGATATGGGCCAGTGCGTGCACGCCGCCCGCGCGGACAGCCGCCAGCGACTGTTTGACATACAACCGAGTCGGTGCCAGCAAGGCCGCGCCCAGCGTCCCGTCGCCAAACGGGCAATCCGCGTCCCATCCCAGGCCGGAGACTTCGACCAGCTTGCGCACGAGGCTATAGCCGTTCGAGTGCACACCGTTCGAGCCAAGGCCCAGCAGCACGTCGCCTTCGGTCACGCCGTCAGGCAGATCCGTGCCGCGCTCCATCGCGCCGACCGCGAAACCGGCCAAATCGAAATCGCCCTCGGAATACATGCCGGGCATTTCCGCCGTTTCCCCGCCGATCAGGGCACAGCCGGACTGCACGCAGCCCTCGGCGATGCCTTCGACAATGCGCGCGGCCTGATCCAGCTCCAGCTTGCCGGTGGCAAAATAATCCAGGAAAAACAGAGGCTCAGCGCCCTGACAGACCAGATCGTTGACGCACATCGCGACCAGATCAATGCCAATCGTGTCCACGTTGCCTGTGTCGATGGCGATCCGCAGCTTGGTGCCCACACCGTCAGTGGCCCCCACCAGGATCGGGTCGGAATACCCGGCGTCCTTCAGGTCGAACAAAGCGCCAAAACCGCCCAGCCCCGACATCACGCCCGAGCGTTTGGTCCGCTTGGCTGCCGGTTTGATCCGGTCCACCAATTCGTTGCCTGCATCAATATCAACACCTGCATCCGCGTAGGTCAGGCCGTTCTTGCCAGTGGTCATCAGCATATCCCCGAGTTTCTCGCGCTTCCGATAGACCATTGCGCGTCCGGTGTCCACGGGTGCGCGGGCATTACAGGTGGCCTGCCTCTTCCAGCACCTTTCGGGCGGCGCGGAAACACTCCAGCCCCTGCGGCACCCCGCAATAGATCGCAACGACATGAACGATGGCGCGTATCTGTTCGGGGGTCACACCGTTGTTCAGCGCACCGCGGCAGTGCAGCTCCCATTCGTGCATCTTGCCCAGCGCCCCGATCATCGCCAGGTTCATCATCGAGCGGGTTTTGGCGTCGATCACATCATCGCCCCAGCCAAAGCCCCAGCACCATGCGGTCATCGCCTCTTGGAACGGGCGGGTGAAGTCATCTGCGGCGGCAAGGTTTTTTTCTACGTATTCCGCGCCCAGCGTGCCTTTGCGTTGCTCCATGCCTTGCAGGAACAGGTCTTCGTCAAAAATGCTCATCTGTGGATACCCCTTCTGATTTGGGGCACGATACTAGGGCCGGTCAATCACTGCCAGCGTCATCCGAGAGATACAGACCAGCCGGTCCTGCTCGTCCGTGATACGGGTTTCCCAGACTTGGGTGCGCCGCCCGATATGAATGGGCTTGGACACGCCATAGACCCAGCCATCCGTGGCCGAGCGGATGTGGTTGGCGTTGATTTCCTGACCGACGCAGCCGTATTTTTCGCGGTCGATCACAAAGTTCGCTCCGATCGAGGCCAGCGTTTCAGCCAGCACCACCGAGGCCCCGCCATGCAGCAGGCCCATCGGCTGTTTTGTGCGATGATCCACGGGCATTCGGGCCTTTAGATAGTCATTCCCGGCCTCGATCACCTCGATCCCCATATGGCCGTTGGCACAATCCTTGCCCAGCGCCTCGATGATTTCCAGGTCAATGGGGGTGGTCCAGATCGTGTCGGTCATGCGGGATCTCCTTGTTCTTTGCGGGTCACTGTCCCCAGACAGGGACAGCGCCGCAAGAGCAAGGCCATGTGACCACGCGTCATTTGCCCCTATTCAGGATCGCCAATGGTCAACGAGATCGGCTGAAGCCCATCAACGCCGCCGGTGATCACGTCCCCCGCCACAACGGGGCCCACACCGGCGGGGGTGCCGGTCATGATCACGTCACCGGGGACAAGGTGATAGTACTTCGACAGGTCTGCCACGATTTCCTGTACGTTGTGAATCAGGTCCTTCAACTGGGCCTCTTGCTTCAGCTCGCCGTTGACCTCCAGGTGGATGCGCTGGTCGTCCAGTTCGCCCATCTCGGCGGCCTTGGTCAGCGGGGCAAACACAGCCGAGCCTTCCACGTCCTTACCCAGATCCCAGGGGCGCTGCTTGGATCGCGCCACCAGTTGCAGATCGCGCCGGGTCATGTCCAGTCCGCAGCCATAGGCATAGATTGCCTTGCTTGCTTCTTCGACGGGCACGCGAAACACGGGTTTACCGATCACCAGCACCAGTTCCATTTCATAGTGGAAGTTGTCGGTGCCCGGAGGGTACGGCAGCGTTTCGCCGCTGGCCAGGTTGGCCGAGGGCGACTTGGTGAAGTAGAACGGCGCTTCGCGGTCCACTTCGACACCCATTTCCGCGGCATGGGCGGCATAGTTGCGCCCAACACAGAAAATGCGATTGATCGGGTATTTTGCGTCCTCTCCCTGAACGGGAATGGACTGAATTTCGGGGGTCTCGAACAGGTAGCTGCTCATCTTGCGCGTTCCTCGTAGTAACCTAGTTTTTCCTGAAGCGGGCGATCGTGCACGCGGATGAGGAAGCTGTCTTCCTCGGCCTCATGAGTGATCTTTGCAAATACGGGGGCGGTAAAGGTGTCCTTGTCCCCCCAATCAAAAGTTTCGCCGTCAATGGTGGTCTTGCCACGCCCTTTGACCACATGAAAGGCACCCGAGGACGACTGCAGCGGCGGCGCGGCCTTGGTGCCGGCCGGGATCATCATCGCGGTAAAGCCCATGGTCGGCAGCACGTCGGCCCCGGTTTCGGGATTGACGAAATCCAGCTCGGCGACAGTGTCATCGGTGTATTTGATCAGCTCGCGCAGCGCGGCCTCGGTCCGGGTCCAGGGATAGCGGACCATGGGATATTTCCGCGTCCCTGCCCCGCGTTTGCGGCTGGGCACCAGCCCCGAGGACAGATATTCCACCTGCCCGGCATCAGGCCGGTTGCGCTGCGCCTGAAGCGGGCCTTCGACTGCATAAGAGCCTTCGAGATAGTAAAACAGCGGCAGGTCCAGTGCGTCCAGCCACACGACAGGTTCGTCGCCATCATGGCCGTGGTCATGCCAGTCGCCGCCGGGGGTCAGGACCAGGTCGCCCTCTTCCATGGGCAGGCGTTCGCCATCGACGACAGTATAGCCGCCCTTGCCTTCAACAATGATCCGCACAGCCGAGGGCGTATGAACATGCGCCGGCGCGGCTTCGCCCGGCAGCAGCAGCTGCATCCCCAGATAGATCGAAGCCGTGGCCTGCATCGCCCCTGCCCCCCGACCGGGGTCAGACAGCACCAGCACACGGCGTTCGGCCTTTTCCACAGGCGTCAGTTCGCCCGCGCGGTGCAGCAAGGGGCGCAGCGCCTGGTAATTCCAGTATCCCGGCTTGGTCACAGGATTGGGCCGGTCATGCGGTAGCACGTTACGCATCATCGGCCACAGCGGGGCCACGCCTGCCGCCGTCATCGCATCGCGATACTCCTGCGGCAGCTCTTCCAACGTTCCCAGTGTCTCGCCCATCTGGCCCTCCTCCTTATGGTGATGCGGGTGATTCCTAATTTTAGGAAGTCTACTTATCATTAGTGCACTCGTCAATATCCAGGCAATGTGATAGTGAAATCCAACGCCCGCGCGGTTAAACCCTGTGTGCAAAAGGACCCGCCACTTGAGCGACGCGACCAACGACATCTATTCCATGGCCGGGCTGTTGATCCGGCGGCTGCACCAGATCTCGACCTCGGTGTTCACGACCCGCATGAAAGAGGCGGGGCTGGACCTGACGCCCGTGCAATTCGGCGCGCTGTCGGCGCTGGCGCAAAACCCCGACGTGGACCAGGCCACCCTTGCCGGGCTGATCGCCCATGACCGCGTGACCATGGGGGCGGTGCTGGACCGCCTGCAAAACAAGGGGTTTATCACCCGCAAGGTCAGCCCCCAGGACCGCCGTGCGCGTGTGCTTAGCCTGACCGCAAAGGGCCGCACCGCGCTGGACAAGGCGCTGCCGATTGTTCAGGCGCTTCAGTCCGAGATCCTTTCGGGGTTGGACGAGACAGAAACCCGGCAGCTTTTGCAGCTGATGCGCAAGGCCGCTGATGCGGGCAATCAACGCTCGCGCGCGCCGCTGCTGTTCCCCCGGCGCCCGACATAGCCCCTGATGCCCGCCACGATCTGACGACGCCCGTTGGAAAAATCCGCCGCAGCGCCGCATTTAGCTGGAAAACACGAGAAAATCGCCTTATGTAGCAGCTTCATGTCACAGCACACCATAGCTGGAGGATAGCTGGTTGCTCGATCTTACGACCGTGCGTGCCGACCTGGCAGAGCACTATGATCTCGCTCCGTCCGTGGAGCTTGCCGAAGCAAACATGGACATTTACGCCAAGATGGATCGGGTGGTGACACCCGCCGACTGGGCGATCTATGCACCCTATGTGGTGGCCATCAACGCGCTGAAGAAAAAGCGCGGTGCGGTGATCCTGGCGCATAACTACATGACGCCCGAAATTTACCACGGCATTTCCGACTTCGTGGGCGACAGCCTGCAGCTGGCCATCAAGGCCACCGAAGTTAAGGCCGACGTGATCGTGCAATGCGGCGTGCATTTCATGGCCGAAACCTCCAAGATCCTGAATCCGGCGAAAACGGTTCTGATCCCAGATATGGAGGCAGGCTGCAGCCTGGCAGAATCCGTCACAGCCGAGGGCATCGAGCAGATGCGCGCCAAGTATCCCGGTGCGCCCGTCGTGACCTATGTGAACACCACGGCCGAGGTCAAAGCAGCGTCTGACATCTGCTGTACCTCGTCGAATGCCGCTCAGATCGTTGCCGCCCTGCCCGAGGACACGATCATCATGACCCCGGATCAGTACCTGGCGCAGAACATTGCCAACCAGGTGCCGGAAAAGAACATCGTCTGGTGGGAAGGCTCGTGCATCGTCCACGAACAGTACACCGCCAAGGACCTGCGCGATTTCCGCGAATGGAACCCTGACACCCGCATCATCGCCCACCCCGAATGCCCCCCCGATGTGGTGGCCGAGGCGGATTTCTCGGGCTCGACCAGCGGGATCATCAAATACGTCACTGACGAAAAGCCGCAAAAGGCCATGCTGGTGACGGAATGTTCGATGGCCTCGAATATCTCGGATGAACTGCCCGAGGTGGATTTCGTCGGCCCCTGCAACATGTGCCCCTATATGAAAAAGATCACGCTGGAAAAGGTGCTGTACGCTTTGCACACCATGACCGGCGAGGTCGAGGTCGACCCGGCCGTCGCCGAAAAGGCCAAGCTGGCCGTCACCCGGATGATCGACCTGTCGCGCGAGCTGGGTATCTAAGGACCGTTTAGGCCAATGGCGGATCGTCCAATGCAGGTGGTCACAACTGATCGCGTCATCATCGTGGGCGCAGGCATGGCGGCGCTTTATGCAGCGCTGGATCTGGCCCCCACGCCTGTCGTGATGATCTCGCCCGAAAAACTGGGCGAAGGCGCCTCGTCTGCCTGGGCGCAGGGCGGAGTGGCCGCAGCGATGGATGGCGCGGACAGCCCGCAATCGCATGCCGCCGACACGGTGAACGCCGGTGCGGGCACCGTTGACCGCAAGATCGCCGATCTGGTCACGTCCGAGGCCCGCGCGCATATCCGGGATCTTACGCAGCTGGGCACCCCCTTTGATCGCGACGAGAACGGCGGCTACGTCCTGTCGCGCGAGGCCGCGCACAGCTTTGCCCGCGTCGTCCGGGTAAAAGGCGATCAGGCAGGCGCCGAGATCATGAAAGCGCTGATCGCACAGGTCAGGGCCACGCCGTCGGTTCAGGTGCTCGAGGGCGTGATGGCCTCGGCGCTCGAGGTTAAGGACGGCACTGTCACCGGCGTGCAGATCGAAACCTCGGGGGACGAACGCTCGCACCCTATCATGCTGCAGGGTCCCGCGATCCTGATGGCGGGCGGCGGCTCGGGCGGGTTGTTCAAGCTGACGACGAACCCGCCGCGCATCCGTGGCCAGGTTATCGGCATGGCCGCCCGTGCCGGTGCGATTATCGCCGACCCTGAATTCGTGCAATTCCACCCCACCGCCATCGACATGGGCGAGGACCCGGCCCCGCTGGCGACCGAAGCCCTGCGCGGTGAAGGTGCCACCCTGATCAATCGCGACGGCGTGCGGTTCATGCTGTCCGAACATCCCGACGCCGAGCTGGCCCCCCGCGATATCGTCGCCCGTGCGATCTATGCCCAGACCCAGGCGGGCAACCGCCCCATGCTGGATACCCGCGAGGTGCTGGGGGCAAAGGTTCTGACAAACTTCCCCGCCGTGGCCGAGGCCTGCGCCCGTGCCGGCATTGATCCGGTGGCCGAACCCATTCCCGTGGCCGCCGCTGCGCATTACCACATGGGCGGAATTGATACCGATTCTGAAGGCCACAGCAGTCTGAAAAACCTGTGGGTCTGTGGCGAGGCGTCCTCGACCGGGTTGCACGGCGCGAACCGGCTGGCCTCGAACGGCCTGCTCGAGGCGCTGGTCTATGCCCGCCACTGCGCCCAAGGCATCAAGGACGCGCTGCCCAAGGGCCTGAACGGTGCCCCTCTGCAGCTAAGCTTTGAACCCGGTGGCCCCACCCCGCCGACGCAGGCAATTGACACGCTGCGCCGCTGCATGACCAATAACGTTGGCGTCGTCCGTGATGCGACCGGTCTGCGCCGCGCCCTGCGCGTGATCCAAAAGCTGGAAACCGACAACCCCGAGTGCCTGTGCTTTTTGAACATGACGGCCACGGCTACACTGATCGCCGCCGCCGCTCTGATGCGCGAGGAATCGCGTGGCGCCCATTGCCGCCGCGACTTCCCCGATGTGTCGGACACGGCCGAGCGCACTCATATCACCTTGGACCAGGCGCTGAGCATCCGTGCCGAGGCCGCCGCTGCAACGGAAAGCGACCAATGACCCAATTCGCCCCCCTGCCCGATCTGATCCTGGAACCCATGGTGCGCAACGCGCTGATGGAAGATCTTGGCCAGTACGGAGACGTCACAACCCGCGCCGTGATCCCCGCTGGCACCACCTATAACGCCCGCATCAACGCGCGCGAGGACGGCGTTGTGTCGGGTATGCAGGTCGCCGCCATCGCCTTTCGCCTGACCGACCCCGAGCTGGAAGTGAAAACGATCCTGACCGACGGCACGCCCTGCAAAAAGGGCGACACGCTGATGGAAATCCGTGGCCGCGCGGCCTCGATCCTGTCGGGCGAGCGGGTTGCGCTGAACTTTGCCGGGCGTCTGACCGGGATCGCGACGCTGACGGCGGCCTTTGTCGCCGAAACCAAGGGGACGAAAACCCGCATCACCTGCACCCGGAAAACCACCCCCGGCCTGCGGATCGTGGAAAAACAAGCGGTGCTGCATGGCGGCGGGTTCAACCACCGTATTTCGCTGTCCGACGCAATCCTGATCAAGGACAACCACATCGCCGCCGCCGGCGGCATCCGCCCCGTGCTGGAGGCAACCAAGGCCAATGCCTCGCATATGGTGCGCGTTGAAATCGAGGTCGACACGCTGGACCAGCTGACAGAGGTTCTGGAAACCGGCGGCGCCGATGTCTGCCTGCTGGACAACATGGACACGCTGACGCTGGAGAAGGCTGTGGAAATGGTGAACGGCGCGCTGGTGCTTGAGGCGTCGGGCAACATGAAGCTGGACCGCATCGCCGAGGTTTCGGCCACCGGGGTGGACTATATTTCCTCGGGGGCGCTGACCCATTCGGTGCGCACACTGGATCTGGGCCTGGACTTCTGACCCCAGTTTTCGCCTAAATTTTAATCCACCCCCAAATTTCTGCTGATTTTTGGCGCGAATATCACGCAGATTCGCTTTTTACGCCCTCATTCTGGTCTTAACCGAAGGCGCAGACAGACTGGGGACCAGCCACCGTGCCAAACCGCCTATCCATTATCGTCGTGGAAAAAGACCGCGACCGAGCTTTGCAGATCGTCGACAGCCTGAAGGCGTCGGGCGACTATGACATCTCGGTCATAGCCGAGGAATCCGGCCTTGCCCGCCGCATCGCGCAGGGTGATCCCGACGTGGTGCTGATCGACATGACCAACCCTTCGCGCGATTCCCTTGAAGAATTGGCCATCGCCTCGGGGCCGCTGGACCGACCCGTCGCGATGTTCGTGGACCGCAGCGACGACGCACTGACCAAAGCCGCGATCGAGGCCGGCGTGTCCGCCTATGTCGTGGACGGGATGCGCTCGGATCGGATCAAACCCATTCTTGACGCCGCGATCACCCGGTTCCACATGTTCCAGCGGATGCGCACGGAACTAGAGGCCACCAAGCTGGCGCTGGAGGAACGAAAAACGCTGGACCGCGCCAAGGGCATCCTGATGAAGGCCCGCGGCATTTCCGAGGACGAGGCTTATGCTCTCTTGCGCCGCACCGCGATGGATCAGGGTAAAAAGCTGATCGATGTCGCCAAATCTCTGGTCACTGCTGCGGGGCTTTTGTCATGAGCGTCACTCTAACTGCCGGTTTCATCGCCCTTGTCGATGCCGCCCCGCTGATCATCGCCCGTGAATTGGGTTTCGCCGAAGAAGAAGGTCTGAACCTGGAACTGCGCCGCGCGCCCAGCTGGTCCACCCTGCGCGACCTGCTGGCCCTGGGCCAGATCGAGGCCGCACATATGTTATCCCCTGTTCCCGTGGCCATGGCTTTGGGTCTGGGAGGGGTGAAAACCCGGCTGGATGCTTTGTCGGTCCTGTCGATGAACGGCAACGTGTTCGGGGTCAGCAATGCCTTGGCCGCGCAACTGCGTGAACAGGGGCACGGGTTTGGCTTTGATAACGCGCAGGCCGCCGGGCAAGCGCTGATCGCCGCCGGCAAGCGGTTGCGCGTCGGGGTGCCCTTCCCGTTCTCGATGCATGCCGAGCTGCTGTATTATTGGCTGAATTCCTTGGGATTTGCGGCGCCGCAATCGCTGGACATCCGCACGGTGCCGCCGCCATTGATGGCCAATGCCATCGCCAATGACGAGATTGACGCCTTTTGCGTGGGCGAACCCTGGGGCTCGATCACCGTCGAGAACGGCACCGGAGAGCTGCTGTTGCCCATGTCCGCCATCTGGCATTTCGCACCCGAAAAGGTTCTGGCTGTGCGGCACGAGTGGACGCAAACGGATCCAGACCTTTCGGCCCGCTTGCTTCGCAGTATCTGGCGCGCTGGGCGTTGGCTGGGCAATCCGGGGTCGCGCACTACGGCGGCTGAGATTCTTTCGCGCAGTGAATATCTTTCCGTCGCACCCGAGGTGATCGACCGCGCCCTGACCGGGCAGCTGGTGATCACGGCGCGCGGCGAGGAACGCGAGGTCCCCTATTTCCTGGACTTCCATTCGGGCGCGGCGACCTTTCCGTGGAAAAGCCAGGCAGGCTGGATCGGTGCTCAGATCGCTGGGCGCATGGGGCTGGATCGTGCCCAGGCCGTGCAGACCGCACGCGATGTTTTCCGACCCGACCTGTACCGCAGTTATCTAAGCGGCACCTCGGCGGAAATGCCCGGCGCCTCGGACAAGATCGAGGGATCGCTAAGTGTGGATACCCCTGTCGCCACGCGATCAGGGTCGTTGATCCTGCCGCCGGATCGTTTTTTCGATGGTCGCGTTTTCGACCCCGACCCAGGCGCGTGATTAAAAATTATGCAAACGCGGCGCTCACATCGCCGCGTTGCAGCAAAACAGTAAAAAATCAAACCACCGCCCCTTGCTGCAGCGCACGAATCCCCCTCAGACTGAAATCCAAGACGTAACAAGGGCGTTACGTCGTATGAATTCCCCGATGACCCGGGAAACCATGAGCAAAGCCGCTCGACCCTCTGCACAGGCAGAGTGTGTCAGCGGCTTTTTTGTTGTTCCGACTTTTCGGAGCGTTGAATGAAGGACAGACAGAGAATGAAACGTATCGCCTCTATCCTGGCAGCCACGACCATGCTGGTGACCCCCGCGGCTGCAGAAATGCTGGACGTCGAAAAGGACGAACTGAAGTTCGGCTTCATCAAACTGACCGACATGGCCCCCTTGGCTGTGGCCTATGAAAAAGGCTATTTCGAGGACGAAGGCCTGTTCGTGACCCTGGAAGCGCAAGCAAACTGGAAGGTTCTGCTGGACGGCGTGATCTCGGGCACTTTGGACGGCGCGCATATGCTGGCCGGTCAGCCTCTGGCCGCCACCATCGGTTTCGGCACCGAGGCGCACATCATCACCCCGTTCTCGATGGACCTGAACGGCAACGGCATCACCGTGTCGAACGAAATCTGGGCCCAGATGAAGGAACACATCCCCCACGACGCAGACGGCAAGCCGATCCACCCGATCAGCGCGGCCTCGCTGAAGCCCGTGGTTGAGAAGTACAAGTCCGAGGGCAAGCCCTTCAATATGGGCATGGTTTTCCCCGTGTCGACCCACAACTACGAACTGCGCTACTGGCTGGCCGCTGGCGGTCTGGAGCCGGGCTTTTACAGCCCCGAAAACGTGTCCGGCCAGATCGGCGCTGATGTGCTGCTGTCCGTGACGCCTCCGCCGCAGATGCCCGCCACCATGGAAGCCGGCACCATCTATGGCTACTGCGTGGGCGAGCCGTGGAACCAGCAGGCCGTGTTCAAAGGCATCGGCGTTCCGGTCATCACCGACTATGAGCTGTGGAAAAACAACCCAGAAAAGGTCTTTGGCCTGTCGGCGGAATTCCAGCAGGAAAATCCCAACACCACCATCGCCATCACCAAAGCTCTGATCCGCGCCGCCATGTGGCTGGATGAGAACGACAACGCCAACCGCCCCGAGGCCGTGGAAATCCTGAGCCGCTCGGAATATGTGGGCGCGGATTACGAAGTGATCGCAAACTCGATGACCGGCACTTTTGAGTACGAAAAAGGCGACAAGCGCGCCGTGCCCGATTTCAACGTGTTCTTCCGTTACAACGCGACCTACCCCTACTACTCGGATGCTGTCTGGTACCTGACCCAGATGCGCCGCTGGGGTCAGATCGCCGAGCCCAAGCCTGACAGCTGGTACGATGAAGTCGCCAAGTCGGTCTACAAGCCCGCGATCTATCTGGAAGCTGCCAAAAGCCTGATCGATGACGGCCTGGCCACCGAGGACATGTTCGACTTTGACACCGATGGCTACAAGGCCCCTACCCCGGCCGAGGATATCATCGACGGCATCGCCTATGACGGCAAAGCCCCCAACGCCTATCTGGAAAGCCTGCCGATCGGCCTGAAAGGCGCTCAGGTTGTCGAAGGCAACGAAGTAAAGGGCTAACGCCCTTGGGCCGGGCGGCTGCTCCCCTTGCGCCCGGCCCCACCCCCCAACGCGTAAAAACGCAGGATCAGACTGATGACCGCAATCGACCCCCAATCCCTCTCCGAGGCTGACAAAGCTGCCGCCAAAGAGGCCAGCCGCGCCCGGATGTTCACCCGCATCAACAAGATGGATGCCTGGTTCAAGGTACTGGGCCTTGCATGGATCACCCCGATCCTGAAAGCCATCGCAGGCGATAATCCCCGCGCCCAGGGCAAGGAAATCTGGCAGTTGCTGGGAGTTCCGCTGCTGGCCATCCTGCTGTTCCTGATGCTGTGGGGCACACTGGCCCCCAAGGTGCAAACCTCGCTGGGGGCGATCCCCGGACCAGCTGCGGTTTGGGAACAGGTTGAAAACCTGCATGCCGATCACCTGCGTGAAAAGGAAAAGGAAGCCGCGTTCTTCGAACGTCAGGACGCGCGCAACGCCAAGCTGATCGCCGCTGGCAAAGAGGACAAGGTCAAGTACCGGTCCTATACCGGCAAACCCACCTATTACATGCAGATCTGGACCTCGATCAAAACCGTGTTCTTCGGGTTCCTGATCGCCACCATCGTGGCCGTTCCGGTTGGCATTGCCGCCGGCCTGTCCAAGACCGCCAACGCGGCCGTGAACCCGATTGTGCAGATCTTCAAGCCCGTCTCGCCGCTGGCCTGGCTACCGATTGTGACCATGATCGTTTCGGCCACCGTTGCCACCAATGACGGGCTGTTTTCGAAATCCTTCCTGATCTCGGCCATCACCGTGACCCTGTGTTCGCTGTGGCCGACACTGATCAACACCGCGCTGGGTGTGGCCTCGATCGACAAGGATCTGGTCGCCGTGTCCAAGGTGTTGAAAATGAACACCTATACCAAGATCACCAAGCTGGTACTGCCCTCGGCCCTGCCGCTGATCTTTACCGGTCTGCGCCTGAGCCTGGGTGTTGGCTGGATGGTGCTGATCGCCGCTGAAATGCTGGCGCAGAACCCCGGTCTGGGCAAATTCGTCTGGGATGAGTTCCAGAACGGTAGCTCGCAATCGCTGGCCAAGATCATGGTGGCCGTGTTCACCATCGGCATCATCGGCTTCCTGCTGGATCGCGTGATGTACGCCTTGCAGTCGCTGTTCACCTTCTCGAATAACCGGTGATCAACATGTCGATTAGCTTCAAAAACGTCCACAAAAGCTTTGGCGAGGGCACCGCCGCGCACCACGTGCTGAAGAACATCAACCTTGAGGTAGAGGAAGGCGAATTTCTGGTCATCCTGGGCTTTTCCGGCACGGGCAAGACCACGCTGATCAACCTGATGGCCGGTCTGGACACCCCCACCAAGGGCAGCGTCACCTTCAAAGGTCAGCCCATCACGGGCCCCGGCCCTGAACGTGGTGTGATCTTTCAAAGCTATTCGCTGATGCCCTGGCTGACGGTGAACGGCAATGTGGGGCTGGCGGTGGACACGATCTTCCCTAATCTCAGCAAGAAAGAGCGTGCCGAGAAGGTCGCCCATTACGTCAACATGGTTGGCCTGCCGCATGCCGCAACGCGTCGTCCGGCTGAACTGTCGGGTGGGATGCGTCAGCGAGTGAACGTGGCCCGCGCGCTGGCCATGAACCCTGAAATGCTGCTGCTGGACGAGCCCTTGTCCGCGCTGGATGCGCTGACCCGCGCCAATCTGGCCGACGAGATCGAACATATCTGGGAAGCCGACAAGAAAACCTGCGTTCTGATCACCAATGACGTAGACGAGGCGATCATCCTGGCCGACCGCATCATCCCTCTGAACCCTGACGGGACGTTGGGCGACGCGTTTAAAGTGGACATCCCCCGCCCCCGCGACCGGATGGAAATGAACCACCACGACGGTTTCAAGAAACTGCGCGCTGAGGTCACCACCTACTTGATGGACGTGGGCATCGAGGCCAAGGCCGAAGGCACCCGTATCCTGCCCAATGTCGAGCCGATCCACGCCAAATCCGCGTTGGATGTGGACCCAAATCTGCCCTCGGCCGTGTCGGATGCGCAAAAGGGCATGATCGACCGAAACTTCTTGGATTTCAGCCAGTTGCACAAGGTCTATCCCACGCCCAAAGGGCCGCTGACCGTGGTCGAAGACTTTAATCTGAAGATGAACCGGGGCGAGTTCATCTCGTTGATCGGTCACTCGGGCTGCGGTAAATCCACCGTGCTGACCATGGCTGCGGGCCTGAACGACATCTCGAAGGGGGCAATCAAGCTGGATGGCCGCCATGTCGAAGGTGCCGATCCCGAACGCGCCGTGGTATTCCAGTCGCCCAACCTGTTTCCCTGGCTGAGCGCGCGTGAAAACTGCGCCATTGGCGTGGACAAGGTGTACCCCAAGGCCAGCGTCGCCGAGCGTCAGGACGTTGTAGAATACTATCTGGAACGCGTGGGCATGGCCGACGCCATGGACCGCCCCGCGCATTCCATGTCGAACGGGATGAAGCAACGAGTGGGCATAGCCCGCGCCTTTGCCCTGTCGCCGAAACTGCTGCTGCTGGATGAACCCTTTGGGATGCTGGACAGCCTGACCCGCTGGGAGCTGCAAGAGGTTCTGATGGAGGTTTGGGAACGCACCAAGGTGACGGCAATCTGCGTGACCCATGACGTGGACGAGGCGATCCTGCTGGCCGACCGCGTGGTCATGATGACCAACGGACCGCAAGCCACCATCGGCAAGATCGTTGACGTGGACCTGCCTCGTCCCCGCTCGCGTAAGGCCCTGTTGGAACATCCAGACTACTACAACTTCCGCCAAGAGGTTCTGGATTTCCTCGAGGAATACGAGCACGGCGCCAAGCCCAAGCCCAAAGCGAAACCCATCGCGGCGGAGTAAGCTGATGGTTGCCTCTCGGAACATCCTCGAAATTGCCCAAGGAGCGGCCTGAGATGGCACAGAAACTTGTCGTCATAGGCGCCGGGATGGCATCGGGTCGGGTGTTGGATCGCCTGCTGGCCGATGCGCCCGATGCCTATGATATCACCATTTTCAACGCCGAGCCGCGCGGTAACTACAACCGATTGATGCTGTCGCCGGTTCTGGCGGGCGAAAAAACCTATGACGAAATCGTCACTCATGACGAAGATTGGTACGCAAGACACGGAATTTGCTGCCGATTTGGTGAAAAAGTCTTGTCCATTGACCCGATTCACAAACAGGTCATTGGTGAACGTGGCAAAGTGTCTTATGACAAAATTGTGTTGGGCATGGGGTCCAATCCCTTCATGATTCCCCTGCCCGGCCACAATATGGACGGCGTGATCGCCTATCGTGACCTGGAAGATACTAGACGGATGATCGCCCTGGGGGAGAGACCTGGTGCTAAGGCCGTTGTGATTGGAGGAGGTCTTCTGGGTTTGGAGGCCGCTGCGGGCCTGAGCTCGCGCGGGGTAGACGTGACCGTCGTCCATATTATGGGGCACCTGATGGAACGTCAGCTGGACCCGGCTGCTGCAGCGCTTCTGCAGCAGGCCCTTGAGGCACGGGGCATCACCGTCCTGTGCAACGCGAACTCCAAGCAGATCCTGGGCGCAGATGGCCATGTTACGGGCCTTGAGCTGGAGGATGGCACTGTCCTGCCCTGCGATCTGCTGGTTATGGCCGTGGGTATCCGCCCGGCCACCGGGCTGGCTGTGGACACGGGCCTGACCGTGGAACGCGGCGTGGTGGTGGATGACCACATGGTCACCTCGGACCCTGATATTCTGGCCGTCGGCGAATGCGTTCAGCACAACGGCCAGCTGTTTGGTCTGGTGGCCCCGCTTTATGATCAGGCCGAGGTCGTCGCCAAGACCCTGCAAGGGATTGAGGCGCGCTTCGTGAACAAGCAAGTTTCGACCAAGCTGAAAGTCACAGGCTGCGATCTGTTCAGCGCCGGCGATTTCGCCAGCGGTGAGGGCCGCGAGGACATCGTCCTGCACGACCATGCCTCGGGCTTCTACAAGCGGCTTATTCTCAAGGAAAACAAGATCATCGGCGCCGTGATGTATGGCGACACCTCGGATGGGGGCTGGTTCTACAACCTGATCCGTGACGGACAGGACGTGACCGCGATCCGGGACATGCTGATTTTTGGCCCCGGCTTTCAGGGCACCCCCGAGGCCGATCCCTATGGCGGTCGCTGCAGCCTGACCGGCTGACGCGGTCGCGCGAACTCATCCCGGCCCTTCGACGGGTCGGCCCATGCAACCCACCCGGCCAGACGCCAAGGGGAATGACACATGACTACCGTGCGGATCTTGCCAGCTCTGGATCAAAACACCCCCAGTTGCAAAACCACCTGCCCCTATTGCGGTGTAGGGTGCGGCGTGTTGATCAGCCCAGACGGCACGGGCGGCGTGCAGGCCAAGCCTGACCCCGATCACCCTGCCAACCTGGGACGGCTGTGCTCCAAGGGGACGGCATTGGGCGAGACGACCTGGCTGGATGACCGCCTGCTGGCCCCCCAGGTGAACGGCGCCCCCACCGATTGGGACAGCGCACTGGACCTGGTCGCGCAGAAATTCAAGGACACCATCGCCGAACACGGACCCGATAGCGTGGCCTTTTACGTCTCGGGGCAATTGCTGACCGAGGATTACTATGTCGCCAACAAGCTGATGAAAGGCTTCATCGGCTCGGCCAATATCGACACGAACTCGCGCCTTTGCATGGCGTCCTCGGTCGCCGGTCATAAACGTGCTTTTGGCACCGACACCGTGCCCGGCCAGTATACCGATCTGGAAACCGCCGATCTGGTGGTGCTGACCGGATCAAACCTGGCGTGGTGCCACCCGGTCCTGTACCAGCGCATCGTCGCCGCCAAAAAAGCCAACCCCAAGATGAAGGTCGTGAATATCGACCCGCGCCGCACGGCGACCTCGGATCTGGCCGACCTACACCTGTCGATCGCCCCCGGCGGGGATGCGGCCCTGTTCAACCGTCTGCTGGTGGAAATCCACCAGCAAGGCGCCGTGGACAGCGATTTTGTCAGCACCCATGTCGAAGGGTTCGAGGCAGCCATCGACGCGGCCTCCAGCTGCGACAGCGCAGTCACCGGCCTGTCCGAGGCCGAGATTCAGAAATTCTGCAATATGTGGATTGGCACCGAAAAGGTCGTCACCGTTTATTCTCAGGGCGTGAACCAATCCAGCGCGGGCGCGGACAAGGTGAACGCGATCCTGAACTGTCATCTGGCCACCGGCCGGATCGGCCAGCCCGGAATGGGGCCATTTTCCGTGACCGGCCAGCCCAACGCCATGGGCGGGCGCGAGGTGGGCGGTCTGGCCAATATGCTGGCCTGCCATCTGGATCTTGAGGTGCCCCAGCACCGCTCGGCCGTGAAAACCTTCTGGAACGCGCCGGACATGCCCGAGGCTGCCGGGCTCAAGGCCGTGGACATGTTCCAGGCAGTGGGCGACGGGCGGATCAAGGCGCTCTGGGTGATGTGCACCAACCCCGCCGTGTCGATGCCCGATGCCGACGCGGTGAAGGCCGCGATCGAGGGCTGCGACTTCGTTGTTGTCAGTGATCTGACCGCCGACACGGACACTGCCAAGTTGGCGCATGTGGTGCTGCCCGCCACGGGCTGGGGCGAAAAAGACGGCACGGTCACCAACTCTGAACGCTGCATCTCGCGTCAGCGCGGGTTCCTACCAGCCCCCGGCGAAGCGCGCCACGATTGGGACATCATGGCCGAAGTGGGCCGCCGCATGGGCTGGACCGAGGCATTCGACTATTCCACTCAGGCCGAGATTTTCCGCGAATATGCGGCCCTGTCGGGCATTGCCGGCCAGTTGGGCAAGGATTTCGATATCTCGGGCCTCAGCAATCTAAGCGACGAGGAATACGACAGCCTGCAGCCCACCTATTGGCCTGTTACCGCCCTGCGCGTCGGGGGCCGTTTCTTTGGCGATGGCAAGTTTTTCACTCCTTCGGGTAAGGGGCGTATGCTGCCCATTCACTATCGCGATCCGCAGTCGATACCGACTGCGGACTACCCCTTCCGGCTGAACACCGGCCGCGTGCGCGACCACTGGCACACCATGACCCGCACCGCGAAATCCGCGCGTCTGTCGCAGCACATGGGCGAGCCCTATCTTGAGATCCATCCTGATGACGCCAAAGACCTTGGCCTGTCCCCGGCCGATATCGTCACCGCTGAAACCACCCATGGTACCGCGCTGCTGCGCGCGCTGATCACGGACCGTGTGCAACCCGGACAGGTTTTCGCGCCCATGCACTGGACTGCGCAATATGCCTCGGCCGGGCGTGTGGATGCGCTGGTGGCGCCCATCACTGACCCGGTGTCAGGTCAGCCTGAATCCAAGGCCTCGGTGGCCAAGGTGACCCGTTTTCAGGCGGCATGGTACGGCTTTGCCGTGTCGCTGGACGAGCCACAATCGCAAACCGAATACTGGGCCAGCGCCCGCAGTAACACCGGCTGGCGGATCGAGCTGGCAGCATCCCAGACCCCGGACGATTGGGATACCTACGCCCGCGCCTTGCTGAACGCGCCCGACGCCCAGGTGCAGTCGGTGCTGGACCCCGCCAAGGGTACTGCCCGCATCGCCCTGATCGAAGACGGTCGCCTTGTCGGCGCGCTTTTCGCCGCGCGCACACCGGTCGAGGTCGCCCGCAACCACATGGCCAGCATGATCGGAGAGCCGCCAAACGGCGCTTTGGCGGGCCGCCCCTCGGCCGACCGTCCCGATCCGGGCGCGATCGTCTGCGCCTGTTTCGATGTCGGCGTGAACACCATCCTGACCGCGATCAACGACCAGAAACTGGTTAGTGTCGAACAGATCGGGGCCGCCTTGAACGCAGGCACCAACTGCGGCTCGTGCCGGCCCGAACTGGCCACGCTGCTGGCCTCGGTCAAGGTGCAGGAAGCCGCCGAGTAATCGCAGACATGTGAGCCGAAAAATCCACGCGCCCCATAGCCACCCGCAGCGGGGCGCGATACATCTTGGGAATGGAATAATTCGCCACCGGACCCAAGGATGCCGCTCATGCAGACGCAAACCCCACTGACCCGAGACCTGGTGCTGATCGGCGGCGGACACTCTCATGCGCTGGTGCTGCTGAAATGGGGAATGCAGCCGCTGCCCGGCACGCGGGTCACGGTGATCAATCCCGGACCCACAGCGCCTTATTCGGGGATGCTGCCGGGCCATATCGCCGGGCACTACTCGCGCGATGAGCTTGAGATTGATCTGGTTCGCCTGGCCCGCTTCGCCGGAGCGCGCGTGATCCTGGACCGCGCGGTCGGGCTGGATGCCACTGCCAAGACGATAACCCTGCAGGACGGACGGGAAATTGCCTATGATGTTGCCTCGATCGACGTGGGCATCACCTCGGAATTGCCGCAACTGCCGGGGTTTTCCCAGCATGCCATTGGCGCCAAGCCGCTGGATATCTATGCCGAGACCTGGGCGCAATATATCGACGCCGCCCAGCGGGACGGACATGCCCAGCCGGTGGCGGTGATCGGCGGGGGCGTCGCTGGGGTGGAGCTGGCGATGGCTATGGCCCACGCTTTGCGCGCAGCCACCGGCACCGCCGATGTCACACTGATCGAGGCCGGGGACACCATCCTTTCCGCCGATCCCACGCCGCGGCCGAAACTTGAAGAAGCACTTAAAGAAAATGGCGTAACCATCTGCACCAAAACTATTATTTCAGAGGTTACACCCGAAGGCCCCAAGCTTTCTTCGGGGAAGATCATCCCGGCGGGTCTGACCATTGGGGTCGCCGGAGCGCTGCCGCAACCTTGGTTGCAGGACACCGGTCTGCCCTTGCACGAAGGCTTTGTCATCGTCGAGCCTACGCTTCAGGTGCGCGGCCACCCGGACCTTTTTGCCGTGGGCGATTGCGCCCACCTGGACCATGCGCCGCGCCCCAAGGCCGGGGTCTATGCCGTACGGGCCGCGCCGATCTTGTTGGCAAACCTGCGCGCCGCGCTGACCGGACACCAGATGCGGCCTTTCAAACCTCAGAAAGATTACCTCAAGCTGATCTCGCTGGGCCGCAAATCCGCACTGGCCGAAAAATGGGGGCGCGTCTGGCAGGGCCCGTGGCTGTGGCGCATGAAAAACCGCATCGACCAGAAATTCATGACCATGTTCCGTGATTTGCCGGAAATGCCGGCGCCTCAGCTGCCGTCGCTCACCACGTTGGGCGTTGCCGAGACGGTTGGTGACGGACAGCCGATCTGTGGGGGCTGCGGCTCGAAAGTGGGGGCGCAGACGCTGGCCGGTGCATTGGCCGCCCTTCCCCAAGTGAAGCGCCCCGACGTTCTGACCGGGCGCGGAGACGACGCAGCCATTCTGCAGATTGGGTCGCAAAAACAAGTTCTTACCACCGACCACCTTAAGGCGTTTACCGAAGATCCGGCCCTGATGGCGCGGATCACGGCCGTACATGCGCTGGGGGATATCTGGTCGATGGGCGCAGAGCCCCAAGCGGTGCTGGCCAACGTGATCTTGCCGCGCATGTCGCCAGATTTACAGGCGCGGACCATGGCCGAAATCATGGGGGCGGCCTCGGACATGTTCGCGCAGGTCGGAGCCGAGATTGTTGGCGGGCACTCGACCCAAGGGCCCGAGATGACCATCGGGTTCACTGTCACCGGCTTGGTTCAGCACGCGATCACCCAAGCCGGAGCACAGCCCGGGGACGCGTTGATCCTGACCCGCCCGCTGGGCACCGGCGTACTGCTTGCCGCCGAGATGCAGGCCCGCGCCAATGGCCGCCATGTCGCGCGGATGCTGCAGGCCATGGCGCAACCGCAGACCCAAGCCGCTCTGATATTGCACAAAGCCCACGCGATGACCGACGTTACCGGCTTTGGTCTGGCCGGGCACCTGCAGGCGATTTGCGCGGCCTCGGGCGTCGGAGCCGAGCTGGATCTGGACGGTATCCTGACGTATGAGGGTGCGATTCAAATGTCTGAAATCGGCGTAAAATCAACACTCTACGAAAGCAACTTAAAGTCCTCCCCAGTGCTGAACGCCACCGGACCCAAGGCGACCCTGTTGCATGATCCACAAACGGCCGGGGGGCTTTTGGCCGCTGTGCCCGCAGATCAGGCCGATCGTTTGCTGTCCGATCTGCAGGCCCACAACATTCACGCCGCCCGCATCGGACGGATCATCGAGGCACCCGTCAGGCTGGTTTGTCGCTAAGCGCCGCGATCTGCGCGGCCGCGTCCTTCAGGTCGGGCGTCTTCAAGCTGGGCAAGTTCAGCCCTAGCAGCGGCGCCCCGGCCCTGCGCGAGGACCGACGATAACTTGGATCATAGTGGTGCTGCACCAGGTCGGCAGCCAGATCGGCAAAGGCGCCTTTGGCAGACAATTCGCGCCACTTGGCGATCGCTTCATGGCCATGGAATTGTGCCAGAACGCCCAGCTTGTCATCCAGTACCGCAGCGTCCTGCATCAGGTCCGCATAGGCCTCCACCAAATAGTCGGCGCGAGCCTGAAGCGGCGCGCTGACATGCACATGCGCCGCCCCCAGCATGGCCCGCCACAGGCTCGGCGGCAGGATTCTGGCACCGATCTTATAGCTTTCGGCCTCGATGAACACGGGGCGCGCGGGGTCCATATCCACCAGCGCCATAGCGATCCGCGATTCGAAAGCCTTTTGCGAGGGCTGCCCTCCGGCCATGCCACCCAGAAGCGAGCCTCGGTGCTGTGCCAACCCCTCCAGGTCCAGCACCTGCTGACCCATCTCGGCCAGATGCCCCAGAATCCGGGTCTTGGCGGTGCCGGTTCCCCCGTCCAGCAAAATCACGCGAAGCGGCAAAGGATCGTCATACATCGCCCGCACCACCAAGCGGCGATAGGACTTGTAACCACCATCAATCAACCCAACCCGCCAGCCGATCTGCGCCAGGATCGATGCGAACGAGCCTGACCGCTGCCCGCCGCGCCAGCAATAGACCAATGGGCGCCACGATCCGGGGCGGTCCGCCAGGGGGCCTTGCAGGTGAGTCGCGGCATTGCGGGCAACAAGCGCTGCACCCAGTTTGCGGGCTAGGAACGGGTCCTGCTGCACATAGACCGTGCCAACCTCGGCGCGTTCGGCATCCGACAAAACCGGCAGTGAAATCGCGCCGGGCACGTGATCCTCGGCGAATTCGGCCGGGGCGCGCACGTCAATGATGTCATCAAAAGGCAGCGTTTTCAGGTCTTTGAGCGAGGCAAGCGTCTGTTTCATCCCCTTGTTCTACGCCAGCGCGCGCCCACAGACCAGAGCGCCCGATTTTCGGACAGGACCCAACGTCAATCGCGGAATTCAATAACTTATCAAAAAACTCAACTTGACTATTCCGACTTATTTAGTCAGATAAATGCCATCCAGCCAGCCGCGCCTGCGGTCAGCCCGAATGTGACACACTTACAAATGGGACGTCCGTTATGAGAAACGCGCAAATCTTTGTGGCCGGACACCCCCCGCGTTCCAGCGGGCTGGCCAATGAAAAATCCATCCGTCGCCTGATGACCGAGGCCGGCATGTCCGCTGGCATCTGTCTGGAATGGCTGCTTGACCGCTTTGAACATTCAGAGGCCGGACGATGACAGACATGTGCATGAACCGCGAAGGCGCGACCGACATCCTTGATGGACTACCCGTGCACTATGCCCAGGATCTGACCAAGGGCGGCACGCAGGCCCGGATCATTCTGGGCGATCAGGTTTACAGCCTGCGGATCACCCGCGCGGGCAAACTGATCCTGACCAAGTAACCAACACTTAGCGAACAGAAAGACATTCCCATGAAACGCTCCATCCAGGCCGCATCGGCGCTGGCAGTAAGCTTCAGTGCAACCGGCGTTGTCGCCGAAACTCCTTCGGCCTCGGCGGTTCTGACCACCTACGCGAACATCGCCCATGCCAAGTACGAGGACAGCCTGACCACCGCGAAGGCGCTGCAAACCGCCATCGAGGCGCTGATCGCTGCCCCCTCGGATCAGACACTGGCCGCGGCGCGCGCCGCCTGGCTGGCCGCGCGCAACCCCTATCAACAGACCGAGGTGTTCCGGTTCGGCAATGCAATCGTTGATGACTGGGAAGGCAAGGTGAACGCCTGGCCGCTGGACGAGGGCCTGATCGACTATGTGGATGCGTCCTATGGCGGGGCCACGGATGAGAACGAATATGCCGTACTGAACGTCATCGCCACGCCGAAATTCACATTGGGTGGCAAGGAGGTCGATGCGCGGGTCATCACGCCTGCGCTGCTGGAAAACGCCCTGCAAGAGGCGGACGGCGTGGAAAGCAACGTGGCCACCGGGTATCACGCGATTGAATTTCTGCTGTGGGGGCAAGACCTTAACGGCACCGGCCCCGGAGCCGGCAACCGCCCGGCAACGGATTTCGCAGTGGGTGACGCCTGCACGAACGGCAATTGCGACCGCCGCGGCGCCTACCTGACCGCCGCAACCGACCTGCTGGTTAGCGATCTGGAATGGATGGTGGCTCAGTGGTCCGAAGGGGGCGCTGCGCGTGAAACTGTTCTGGCCGACGAAACCGCTGGTCTCAGCGCCATCCTGACCGGTATGGGCAGCCTCTCTTACGGCGAACAAGCCGGCGAGCGGATGCGTCTGGGCCTGCTGCTGAATGACCCCGAGGAAGAGCATGATTGCTTCTCGGACAACACCCACAACAGCCATTTCTATGATGGTCAGGGCATCCAGAATGTCTATTTGGGCAGCTATACCCGCATCGATGGCTCTGTCGTCGAAGGCCCCGCGCTGACCGATCTGGTTGCCGCCACTGACGCGGCCTTGGACACCGAGATGAAGACCAAACTGGCCACCACGATGCAGGCCCTTGGCGCGCTGAAATCGGCAGCAGACGGCGGATTTGCCTATGACCAGATGCTTGAACGCGGCAACGCAAAGGGCGAGGCCCTGATCATGGGAGGCGTGAACGGCCTGATCGACCAGACCAAATCGATCGAGCGCGTCGTCGTTGCCCTAGGTCTGGATGCGCTGGCGGTCGAAGGATCGGACAGCTTGGATAACCCCAACGCTGTGTTCGAATAACAAGGCGCCCCGTCACCCCCGGAACCCCGTGTCTGTCAACCGGCCGGGGGTGACACATTTCCCTTTGGCTGCCCCAGACGAAAGACGCCCTGCATCATGCCTTGTTCCCTTGCCCTTCGCACCCTTTGGGGTGCGTTCGCCCTTTTCGGGGCGGTGCTGACGGTGCCCTCGGTCGGGGGGGCGGGTCAGGGCCAGCGTAACGATCAGGATACCGCTCGGATCGCGACGGCGATGAAGATCACACCCGGTCAGGTGAACAGGTTCGAGGCAAACCCCGGCGGTAAACTCACCGTGCATGGCGATCTGGGCGCGGGTGCCCTGTCGCATCCCATGCCGGGCCTAACGCCCGAGGCGAAGTTGGACCTTGCGCTGGGACAGGCCGTTTTCGAAAAGCTGTGGGTATCATCACCCTCCTCGACCAAGGCTTCGGACGGGCTGGGCCCGCTTTACAACGCGCGCAACTGCGCCGCCTGCCATCCGGGCCAAGGGCGTGCAAAAGGCCCGGATGGGGACGGCCCCCTGCCCGTCGGCCTTGTGCTGCGCCTGTCCGTGCACGGCGGACCTGACCGCGCCGAGATCGAGGGTTATCTGGCCACTCAGGACCATCCGAAATTCGGAGGCCAGTTGCAGCCTGAAACCACCGCTGGACTGACCTCTGAGGGCAGGCCCGAGGTCCGGTACACGCACCACTCGGTCACGCTGGCAGACGGGGTCCAAGTTCCCATGCGAAGGCCGCTCTATCAGGTTCAGACTCTGCCCAGGGACATTCTGATCAGCCCCCGTCTGGCACCCAGCTTGCAGGGGATGGGCCTGATCGACGCCATCCGCGTCGCTGATATTCTGGCCGGGGCCGACCCGGATGACGCTAACGGCGATGGCATCAGCGGACGTGCGAATATGGTGATCTCGGCCCAAAGCGGCCAGACAAGTGTCGGCCGCTTCGGCTGGAAGGCCGAGATCGGTAGCCTGACAGAACAGGTGGCCGACGCTTTTGCCCATGACATTGGCATCTCGACCCCGCTTTTCCCGGATCCCTGGGGCGATTGCACCGCGCAGCAGACAGCCTGCCGCGCAGCGCCGCATGGCGATCAGGACGCGCGGGGAACCGAGGCGGACATGACCGCTCTGAACCTGACAACACATTTCGTGGCCGCGCTGGCGGTGCCGGCCCGCGCCGCAGCCCCCGAAACCGTCATCGCAGGCCGAGATCTGTTCGTTGCAGCCGGCTGCGCGGCCTGCCACACACCGGCCTTTGTCACGCAGCGGCGCGCAGGTGATCCGCGCGGGTTTCAGATGATTTGGCCCTACTCGGACTTTTTGCTGCACGACATGGGGCCGGATCTTGCTGATGGGCGCCCCGCCAGCCGCGCCTCGGGTTCCGAGTGGCGCACCCCGCCGCTTTGGGGTATTGGGCGCGTGAAACAGGTCACGGGGACCGAACACTTCTTGCATGACGGACGCGCCCGCACCCTGACCGAGGCGATCTTGTGGCACGGAGGCGAAGCCCAGCAAGCCCGAGACCGCTTTGTAAGCCTGCCCGCCCCGGACCGGGACGCTCTGATTGCCTTTTTGGAAAGCCTGTGATGCTGAAACCCTTGTTGCTTGCCGCCATTGTCCTTGTGCCCCTGCCCGCGCTGGCGCAAACACCCGTGTCGAAAACTGCGGTCGACGCGCATATCCTGCCGGGGTTCACCGCGCTCGAGGATGCCTCGCGCCGGATGGCCGAGGCCGCCAAGGCCGACTGCGCCCCCGACTCGGAACAGTTGCGCCGCGCCTGGGGACTGGCCTTTGATCATTGGATCCGCGTCAGCCACCTGCGCTTTGGACCAACCGAAAGCGACAACCGCGCCTTTGCGCTGGCCTATTGGCCCGACAGTCGCGGCAAAACCCCCAAGGCGCTGGCGCAGATGATCGCCACGACCGACCCGATCATCACCACTCCGGGGGGCGTTGCGTCGCTTTCGATTGCAGCGCGCGGGTACTATGCGCTGGAATTTCTGCTGTATGATCCGGCTTTTCGTGCGGACCCCACCTATGGCTGCGCCCTGATCCGCGCCCTGACGGCGGATATCGCGGCCACCAGCCATTCCATCGCGCAGGACTGGCGCGGCAGTTACGGCGCATTGATGAAGGCTCCGGGACAGGATTACAGCCCCTATCGCAGCACCGAGGAAGTCCACCAAGAGCTGTTCAAAGCCCTGTCAGCGGGCCTTGAGTTTACCTCGGACACGCGTCTGGGCCGCCCCTTGGGCACGTTTGACCGCCCTCGCCCCAACCGCGCCGAGGCCCGCCGCTCGGGTCGGTCATTGCGCCATGTGGTGCTGTCGCTGACCGCCCTGCGTGATCTGGCGTTGATCCTGTCGGCGGGTGATGACAGCCTGTCGGCCGATATCGCCAACGCCTTTGACGCCGTCATCACGCAAGCCACCGCTCTTGAGGATCCGGTGTTTGCCGGGGTCAACGATCCTTCGGGGCGGCTACAGATCGAAATCCTGAAGCAAGACATCGACCTGATCCGCGAACAGCAGCTGGCCAATATTGGGGCCAAGCTGGGCGTCGCGGCGGGTTTCAACGCGCTGGACGGGGACTGACATGACCACAAGACGCGGATTTCTGGCCGGACTTCTGGCCGCCAGCCTAAGCCCCAGCGTCAGCTGGGCCGATCTGGGCGGTCCGCGCTATCTGTCGGCCGCAAAAACGGCAAAGGGCTATGCCCTGATCGGGCTGGACGCGTCCGCAAAGCCCATTTTCCGGGTTCCGATGCCGGGTCGGGGCCATGCCGCCGCCGCCCATCCCCACCAGGCCGAGGTCGTCGCCTTTGCGCGCCGCCCGGGCACCTTTGCCCAGGTCATCGACTGCGCCACCGGCACCGTCAAAGCCCAGCTGCACAGCCCCGAGGGGCGGCACTTCTATGGCCATGGCGTGTTCTCGGCTGATGGGCAGATGCTCTTCACCCCGGAAAATGACTATGAGCAAGGCACGGGCCGGATCGCCATCTGGGACCGGACCCGCGGATACCGGCGCATTGGTGATTTCAGCTCGGGCGGGGTTGGGCCGCATGACATGCTGCACCTGCCGGGAACTGATACATTCGTGATCGCCAATGGCGGCATCGACACCCATCCCGAAAGCGGCCGCACCGCGCTGAACCTGCCCTCGATGCGGGCGAACCTTGCGCTTGTTTCAGCCAGCGGAGAGCTGCTGGAAATCACCCAGCTGCCGCCCGAGCTGCGGCTGAACTCGATCCGGCACCTGTCGGTTCGGTCCGACGGGATGGTTGGATTTGCGATGCAATGGCAAGGGGATAGCACCCGCCACCCTGCCCTGGTCGGGACTTACCTGCCCGGCAGCGACGCCGCGCCCGTTCTGGGGCAAGCCCCCGAAGTTCTGCACCGCGCGATGAAGGGCTATGCCGGTTCGATCGCGTTCTCGCGCGATGGCGCGCAGGTGGCGATCAGCTCGCCGCGCGGGGGGATGATCCATGTGTTCGAAGCCGCCACCGGCGCCTTTGACTGGCATGTCACCGAAGAAGACGTCTGCGGCCTGAACCGCGGCCCCGGCGGCTTTGTGGCCACTGCGGGGACCGGCCGGATCATCGGTTTTGATGGCCCCGAACAGCGCCAGATCGCCCAGGCCGATCTGGCCTGGGACAATCACCTGATCCGCATCTAGGCCATACTCGGCAACCACAGGACGATAGCTGGGAATGCGACGAGCAGAGCGATTGTGATGGCGTCTGCGATGAAGAAGGGGGTGACGCCTTTGAAGACGTCCTGCACGCTCAGGTCGTCGCGCACGCCGGCGACGACAAAGCAGTTCAGCCCGATGGGCGGCGTGATCAGGCAGAACTCGGCCATTTTCACCACCAGGATACCGAACCAGATTGCGCACATCGGCCCGGACATGCCAAAGCTGCTGTCGGCGGCGCTGACGAACTCGCCCCCGTTCAGGGCCATGACCGCCGGGTAGACCACCGGCAGGGTCAGCAGCAGCATCCCGATCGCATCCATGAACATGCCCAGCACCGCATAGGCCAGCAGGATGCACACAAGGATCAGCATCGGCGACATGGTGAGCGAGGTGATCCAGTTCGCGAAGGCCCCCGGCAGGTCGGCAAAGCCAAGGAAGCGCACGTAAATCAGCACGCCCCAGATGATGGTAAAGATCATCACGCTCAGCTTGGCGGTCTCCAAAAGGGCGTCCTTCAGCTGCGGCCAGCGCATGCCCTGATACAGCGCCATCACGAAGACGACAAAGGCGCCGATCGCCCCGCCCTCGGTCGGGGTGCCCCAGGCGTCACCGCCGAAGGGGTTGTAAACAAAGAAGATAATCGTCACCACGACAAAGACGATAGGCAGCGCGGGCGGCAAGGACACGAAGCGCTCTTTCCAGGTAAAGCCGCGCACGGGCGGGCCGAACCCCTTGATCGTGACGGCCATGCCGATGATCAGCAGCCCATAGATCAGCGCCGAGAACGCCCCGGGAATAAAGCCCGCCAGCAGCAGCTTGCCCACGTCCTGCTCCACGATGATCGCATAGATCACCAGGATGGCCGAGGGCGGAATAAGGCTGGCCAGCGTGCCCCCCGCGGCCACGACGCCTGCGGCAAAGCGCTTGTCATAGCCGATTTTCAGCATTTCAGGGATGGCGATACGGGCAAAGACAGCCGAGGTCGCGACCGAGGCACCCGAAACGGCGGCAAACCCCGCCGTGGCGAACACGGTCGACACCGCCAGCCCCCCCGGCACCCAGGCCAGCCAGCGCTTGGCGGCCTCGAACAGGGCCTTGGTCAGCCCCGCGTAATAGGCCAGGTATCCGATCAGGATAAAGGTGGGAATAAGGCTCAGCGCCTGGCTCGAGATCTTCGAATGCGGCACCTGCCCCGCGGTCTTGACGGCAATCCCCAAAGCCTTGCCGAACCGGCTGGGATCATAGCCGAACTTGGCCCAGAATATCCAAACCAGCCCAACCATCCCCGCAATGCCAGCCGCAAACGCAACACGCATCCCAAGAACAACCAGCAAAAGCAAACCACCAGAGACAACAAGACCTATTTCAATCGGTTCCATCAGCGGCGCTCCTTGAGGTCATCGACAGGATCAGCGTCGCTTAGCAGGCTTGCCTCTTCGGCGGCCTGTGCGGCAGCGGACAGGACCAGCGGCACGGCAACGGGCTCGACCAGGCCCAGCACAAAAGCGCGCCCATACCCCCAAAGCTGCAGAACCAGGCGAAGGCACAGAACGCTGAAAGCAACGGGCGCAAGCAGTTTCGCGGGCCAGATCGGGATGCCGATATCGATCGAGCTGTCGCGGCTCCAGAAAGGCGCGGCGAAATCAAAACTGCGTTGGAAATGTTCCCAGCTGCCCCAGACCAAAAGCGCCATCAGGATCAGCGTGGCCAGGGCCGTGATGAACTCGGCCGCCCACAAGGTCCGGCCAGACAGCTGCCCCACCAGCATGTCCATGCGAATATGCCCGCCGTCGCGCTGGGTGTAAGCGATGCCCATGAACGCGATCAACGGCATGATTTGCTCGATCCAGTCCACGTATCCGGGCAGCGGCATATTCATGGTGTTGCGCCCGCCCACGGAAATGACCGCCAGCACCATCAGCGAAAACACCGCCACGCCGCTGACCAAGGCCAGAACGGTCTCGATCTTGTGTAACCCGCGGTCTAGACGACTGAGTGTCGAGCCGTCCTCAAGCACCGATGCAGAACCTGCCATGCATCCCCCTGTTTTCTGCCCTTTTTCGGGCTATTTTGCTGTCTCTGAAATGCAGACCGCCCGAGGGTCTAAGCCTTCGGGCGGATTGGAGTTACTTGCGGGTCTCGGCCAGTGTGGTCACGACCGTGTCATACAGCCCCTGCGCGTCAATGCCCTGCGCGGACATATCGGCCAGCCACTTTTCGCGGATCGGATCAGCGGCAGCGGCGCGGAACTTGGCCAACTCGGCCTCGGAGATCATGACCTTGGTCACGTTCTTTTCAGCCAAAACTGTATCCCACTTTGCCAGCAGGGCGCCATAGTTGGCCAGATAGTGATCCAGCGCCTCGTCGATCGACCCATCCAGAGCGGCGCGTTCCGCATCCGACAGCGCGTCATAGGCATCGGTGTTCACCACGACCGGGCAGTTCACCGTGCCCGGATTCAGGTTCGCGGTCCACCAGGTGGCCTGATCAATGGTACGGAAGGCAAAATGCGCGTGCTGGGCAAAAGCCACAGTATCCACCACGCCGCTTTCCATGGCGCTATACGCCTCGGTCGCGGTCACAGAGGTGGGCACGGCGCCAACGGTTTTGAACGCCTGCCCGATGCCACCCGTTGCGCGGACACGCATGCCCTCCATCTTGGCAAGAGTATCGCGCGGCTCGCCGGTGCCAACGATGTTGTATTGCGGCATGGGCGAAGGCATCAGCAGCTTGGCGTTCCAACGTGCCAGATCTTTTTGCGCGGCCGGATGGGCATAGACCGCGCGGGCCACGGCAACTTCTTCTTCCAAGGTGTTCACACCGATGAAGGGCAACTCCAACACGGTGATGGTTGGGTTTTTGTCACGGTGATAACCCGCGCAGAACTGAGCCATCTCGAAGGCACCGATGGAAATCCCATCCAGGTTTTCCTTGTTCTTGGACAGACCGCCATAGCTGATGTTCATGGTGAACTCGCCATTGGTCTTTGCGCTGACCAGCTCGGCCAGTTTTTCGATATGTTCGGTAAAGGCGCGGCGTTTGCCCCAGACGGACACGTTCCATTCGGTTGCCACAGCCTCGGTTGCAAAGCCAAAAGCAAGCGCCGCGATTGCGGCCCTGGTCATCAGTTTATTCATGTTTTTCCTCCCTGTGTGCGGCACGTTCACCACCGCTACGACAGGAAGGCTAGCACAGGTGCGCGCACCTGCCAAGGAAATCATGCGAAATATACTTCCGCATACCGGGAATGAAAGGGGCGCTTGCGCGCGCCCCTTACCCCGAGGCCGCAAGCAGTTGCGCGTTGCCCCCTGCTGCGGTGGTGTCGATGCAGATGTGACGCTCGATCCGGCAGCGCGCGGCCAGATCATCCCCGGTCGACAGCCCGATCAGCGCACCGGTACGGTCAGCCAAGGCCTGACGAGCGGCGATGATATCTGCATCATCGGCCCACAAGGCAACAAGGGCCATGCCCGACAGCTGCGACAGTGCCTCGCGCGGAAGGAACCCATCCAGCCCCAGATCGGCCGAGCCCCCCGGCACCACAGCCAGGGCCGGACAGCCGTTCTGACGCGCGATCTGCACCTGTTGCGCCGCGGCCTGAGGCGTGGGCCCCAGACACAGAACCACGCCGCGCCCATAGGTGCTTAGCCGGTTGGATTCGCCGGTGGGTCCGGGCAAATCCTGAACGCTCAGCTTGGCCGGGATCTCTTGCGCCAAGGCCTGCAGCGCGGTTTGCACCTGCGTGATGTCCGCGTCGCCCCCCTGCGTTGCCGGCAGTGACTGACGATCCGCACGCGTAAACCGAGGCAGATAGGCCGGCCCGCCCGCCTTGGGCCCCGTGCCCGACAGCCCCTCGCCGCCGAAGGGCTGAGAGCCGACAATGGCGCCGATCTGGTTGCGGTTCACATAAAGGTTGCCCACGTGCACCCGGTTGGCGACCTGCTCGACCCGCCCATCGATCCGGGTGTGCAGCCCAAAGGTCAGGCCAAAACCCGTGGCGTTCACGTCGTCGACGACCTGGTCGATCTGTTCAGCCTTGAAAGTGGCCACATGCAGCACGGGCCCAAAGATCTCGCGCTCAAGATCGGCGATACTGTCCACGCGGATCACGGTGGGCGCGATGAAATGACCGCCCTCTGGGGCCGTCAGTTCTTTCAGCACATCACCCCGGCCGCGCGCGTCCGCGATATAGCCAGCGAAATCTGCCTGCGCACGGGCGTCGATCACCGGGCCCACGTCGGTGGAATGGTGCCACGGATCACCCAGGGACAGCTCGTCCATGGCGCCGTACAGCATCGGCAGCAGCGTGCCTGCCACGTCCTCTTGGACATACAGGCACCGCAGCGCCGAGCACCGCTGACCGGCCGACTGGAACGCCGAGGCCACGATATCGCGCACCGCCTGTTCGGGCAGCGCGGTGCTGTCCACGATCATCGCGTTCAGACCTCCGGTTTCAGCGATCAGGCTGGCATCGGGCTGCGCGCCCTGGGCCATCGTGCGGTTGATCCGCTGTGCCGTCGCCGTCGATCCGGTGAAACAAACGCCGCTGATCTGGGCGCTGCCGGTCAGAACAGGCCCCAATGCGCCCCCCTGCCCCGGCAGAAGTTGCAGCGCCGCCACGGGCACACCCGCCTGATGCATAAGCTGCGTGGCCCGGGTGGCAATCAGGCCGGTTGCCTCGGCTGGTTTGGCCAGCACCGCGTTGCCCGCAGCCAATGCCGCTGCGATCTGTCCAGTGAAGATCGCCAAGGGGAAGTTCCAAGGAGAAATACAGCTGACAACGCCGCGCGCAGGAGCCGACAGATGAGCCGCCTGAGAGGCGTAATAGCGCAGAAAATCGACCGCCTCGCGCAGTTCGCCAATCGCGTCATTCGGGGTCTTGCCGGCCTCGCGGGCCAGCAGGGCGAACAGTTCGCCATGATGCGATTCAAAAAGATCTGCCGCTGCGTTCAACGCTGCGGCGCGCGCGGCAACAGGGGCCTGCCAGGGCTGGGCGTCCTGCAAAGCCTGTTCGGCCTGGGCGGCGCTTGCCTCGGTCAGTTGGCCCACCACATCCGAAGGGGCCGCGGGGTTCACAACCTGCACCTGCGTGCCCTGCACAACGGGGCTGACCGTCAAAGGCCCGCCCTGCCACTGCGCCGCGTGGAACGGTGCGCGGGCGGCCTCGAGTGCTTCCAGATCCAGGGCATCCTCAAGGTCCCAGCCGCGGGCATTGTCGCGCTCGGGCGCGAACAGATCACTTGGCGCGACCACCCCCGGCGCGGGACCGTCGCCCAGCGCGTCAAAGGGATCGGCCACCACGATTTCGGGTGCGACCTCGGGGTCTACGATCTGGTTCACGAACGAGGAGTTCGCGCCGTTTTCAAGCAAGCGCCGCACCAGATAGGCCAAAAGGTCGCGATGCGCCCCGACCGGAGCATAGATCCGGCAGCGGGTGCCGCTTTGGGTCATGACCAGATCGTGAAGCCCCTCGCCCATGCCATGTAGGCGCTGAAATTCAAAACTGCTTGGATCGTCCGCCATCTGCAGGATCATCGCGATGGAATGGGCGTTATGGGTGGCAAACTGCGGATAAACGCGGTCGGTCATGCTCAGCAGTTTCGACGCGCAGCAGATATAGGACACGTCCGTTGCGGCTTTGCGGGTGAAGACGGGGAAATGCTCCAGCCCCTCGACCTGAGAGCGCTTGATCTCGGTATCCCAATAGGCGCCTTTAACCAGGCGGACCATAATCTTGCGATCCAGCTTTTCGGCCAGCGCATACAGCCAGTCCAGCGTCGCGGCCGCGCGTTTGCCATAGGCCTGCACGACCACACCAAAACCATCCCAGCCAGCCAGACGCGGATCAGACAGAACGGCCTGGATCACGTCCAGCGACAGGTCCAGTCGGCCGGCCTCTTCTGCGTCGATGTTCAGACCCATGCCAGAGTCCTTGGCCGCCAGGGCCAGTTCAAGCGTCGCGGGGACCAGCTCGGCCATGACACGGGCGGTTTGGGCCACTTCATACCGCGGATGCAGAGCCGACAGTTTGATCGAGATACCGGGGTTCGACCGGATGTCCTGCGCCTTGGCCTCGCGGCCCAGCCGGTGGATCGCGTCAAGATAGGCGGCGTGATATTTCGCGGCATCGCGCGCGGTCAGCGCGGCCTCGCCCAGCATGTCATACGAGAAGGTATAACCCTGCCGCGCCCGAGCCTTGCCGCGCTTGAGCGCCTCGTCGATGGTCTGCCCCAAGACGAACTGCGCGCCCAGCTCTTTCATGGCGCGGGCGACCGCTGTGCGGATTACCGGCTCGCCCAGACGTTTGATGGCGCCGTGCAGGGTGGCGGCGATGCCCGGTTCCTGATCTTCTTGCAGCACCTTGCCCGTCAACATTAGCGCCCAGGTCGAGGCATTCACCAGCGACGAGGACGACTGGCCCAGGTGCGCGCCCCATTCCGAAGGGGCAATCTTGTCCTCGATCAGCTCGTCGATCGTGTCGCGGTCAGGCACGCGCAGCAAAGCTTCGGCCAGGCACATCAGGGCGATGCCCTCGCTGGTGGACAGGCCGTATTCGGACAGGAAAACCTCCATCAGGCCCATGTCGCCCTTCTCGCGCAGCCCTTTGACCATCAGCGTTGCCTGGGCAAAGGCCGATTGGCGCTGAGACTTGGCCGGCGCAAGCGCGTGAAGTTGTGTCAGGACCTGCGCCTCGGGCAGGTGTTGCTGCGCACGCACGGCTTGGCGCAGGGGCTCCAACGCTTGAGTAATGCGATCGGATGCGGTGAATTTGTCGGCAGCAAACATTGGCGCAGTCATTTCTGTGGCCCCTCTTGTTGGTGAAGTCTTGACCTGAGCCTAGCAAAGAATGCACAGTCATTTTGCCCGATTTTTCCAAAATCATGGCCGCAAATCCTGTAAATTGCCCCGAAATCAGGAGCTTTGAATGCAATACCTAGCGATCAACGACGATCTGGACCGCATCGATCTGAAAATCCTGAGCGTTCTGTCCACCGACGGCCGCATCGCCGTGACCGAACTGGCAAAACAGGTTGGCCTGTCCAAAAGCCCCTGTCAGGTCCGGCTGAAGCGGCTGCAGGAGGACGGCTATATACAAGGTTTCCGCGCGGTACTGGACGCGGGCAAGTTGGGGCTGGAACATGTTGCCTTTGCCGAGGTCAAGCTGACAGATACCACCGAAACCGCGCTAAGCGCCTTTAACGCCGCGGTGATGGACGTGCCCGAGATAGAACAGTGCCACATGATTGCCGGCTCGTTCGATTACCTGTTGAAGATACGCACCAGCGACATTCAAAGCTATCGGCGGGTGCTGGGCGAGGTGATCTCGGGGTTGCCCTATGTTGGCTCGACATCGACCCATGTGTCGATGCAATCGGTGAAAGATACGGCCCTGTAAGGGCTTGGCCATTTGCAACCGCCCGCCTATAAGAGCCGCGACAGATTTGGAGAGCGACATGCGCACAGCCACGATCACCCGCAAGACCGCCGAGACGGAAATTTCCGTAACGGTGAACCTGGATGGCACCGGGGCCTATGACAACCAGACCGGCGTGGGCTTCTTTGATCACATGCTGGACCAGTTGGCGCGCCACTCGCTGATCGACTTCACCATCCGCGCGCAAGGCGATTATCACATCGATGATCACCACACGGTCGAGGATACCGGCATTGCTCTGGGTCAGGCCCTGGCGCAGGCCTTGGGCGACAAAAAGGGCATTCGGCGCTATGGCGAATGTCACCTGCCCATGGATGACGCCCAGGTACGCTGCGCGCTGGACCTGTCGGCACGTCCTTACCTGATCTGGAACGTGGACTTTGCCGCGCCCAAGATCGGTACGTTTGATACCGAACTGGTGCGCGAGTTTTTCCAGGCCCTCAGCACCCACGGCGGGATCACCCTGCACGTGGACCAGCTGCATGGCTTCAACGCCCACCACGTGGCCGAGGCGGCGTTCAAGGCCGTGGCCCGCGCCCTGCGCATCGCGGTCGAAACCGACCCGCGCAAGGCCGACGCCATCCCCTCGACCAAGGGAGCGCTGTAAATGACCACGGTCATTGTGGACTACGAGAGCGGGAACCTGCACTCGGCCGAGAAGGCATTCCAAAGGATGGCAAATGAAACCGGCGCGGGCGAGGTCATCGTGACCTCGGACCCCGAGGTGATCCGCCGCGCCGATCGCATCGTGCTGCCCGGCGACGGGGCTTTTCCTGCGTGCCGCGAGGCCCTGTTCGACCATCGCGGCGTGTTCGAAGCGATGGAAGAGGTGGTGATCGGTCAGGGCAAACCCTTTCTTGGGATTTGTATCGGCATGCAGATGCTGGCGACCCGCGGGCTGGAATATACCGAAACGCCCGGTTTCGACTGGATCGGTGGGGATGTGGACAAGATTGCGCCGTCAGATGACAGCCTGAAAGTGCCGCATATGGGCTGGAACGACCTGGTGATCGACACGGACCACCCGGTGTTCGACGGGATCGAGACGGGCAATCACGCCTATTTCGTCCACTCGTATCACTTCAAGGTCGCCGATCCTGCGCATCTGCTGGCGCATGTGGATTATGCAGGCAAAATCACCGCCATCGTCGGGCGCGATAACCTGGTCGGGATGCAGTTCCACCCCGAGAAAAGTCAGAAAACCGGCCTGCACATGATCGCGAACTTCCTGAACTGGGCGCCGTAACGCGCGCTAGTTCTGCACTCGTTTCCACGTTTGATTCTGACAAATCGGCCCAATGCAGCCGCTGACGGTCAAGGTGTTCTGTGCAAGGCGCAGCGTGGCCTTGAACGTCCTGTTTCGCAAAGGCAGCCATCCGGTGCCGCTGTACACCGCTTTGTCCAGCGGGCGAACATCCCAAAAGATACGCTTGCCGACATTGGGCGTGGTCACGGGCATGCCGCTTTGGTCAAAAGCCCGGACGATCGTACCGCACAGCGCGTCTCCGCATCGTTCGGCACGCACATGGGCCACCTGCCCTTTTCGGTCGGGCGTGGTCAGCCAGGTGCCGACCAAGGGTTCGGCCCGCAGCGCCGAGGCGCTGGCGATGACCATTATGCATAAGAAAAGGCGCCGCATGACCGTGCCCTCCGGTACTGTCCTACGGCGCCAACCATACCATAAATGATGTGACAGGCGCGTATCACAAATGCGTCGCGGCCTGCCTGTGCGGGCTGATTGCCCTTATTTCACGCGGCTCCAGGTTTGTTTCTTGCAAACCGGGCCGATACAGCCTTTGACATTCAGCGTATTGCCGGACATGTCCATTTTCGAGCTATAGATCTTGTCCTTGGACGGCTGCCAGATCTTGCCATCGCGGTATGCGCCCTTGCCGCGCGGCTCCATATCCCAGACCAACTGTTTACCGATGTTCTTGGATTTGTACTCGCCTTCCGCGTTGAACGTCTGGGAAATCACCCCACAGATTCTTGCACCACAAGGCGCCATGGTCACATGGGCATACGAACCCTCATCCACCTGGGTTTTCCACACACCTTCGACCGGATCGGCCGACGCAGCCCCTGCCATCAAAACCGACGCCACAGCGGCCAAAACCAGAGTTTTCATCAGATATCCTCCCTGAATGTTGGGTTGATCCTGACCCGCACAGGCGATTCCGATCAAGCCTGACATGACGGAAGCCTCGATAAAGCGGCGGAAAGTTGCAATTTCTCGCCGCTCGTGCAAAACCGCGCGCAGCATAGTGACAGAAAGGCCCGGACCATGATCCTCTATCCCGCGATTGACCTGAAGGACGGCAACGCCGTGCGCCTGTACAAAGGCGAGATGGAGAAGGCGACGGTCTTCAACGAAAACCCCGCTGCCCAGGCGCTGGAGTTTGTGAACGCGGGTTGCGAATGGCTGCACCTGGTTGACCTGAACGGCGCCTTTGCTGGGGAGCCGGTGAACGCCAAACCGGTCGAGGAAATCCTGGCCCAAACCAAGGTGCCCGCGCAGCTGGGCGGCGGCATCCGCGACATGGCAACGATTGAACGCTGGCTGTCCAAGGGCCTGCAGCGCGTGATTCTGGGCACTGTGGCCGTTGAAAACCCCGATCTGGTGCACGAAGCCTGCAAGGAATTCCCTGGTCACGTGGCTGTTGGGATCGACGCGCGGAACGGCATGGTCGCCACCAAGGGCTGGGCCGAGGAAACCAACGTCAACGCTACGGATCTGGCCAAATCCTTCGAGGATGCGGGCGTCGCGGCCATCATCTACACCGACATCAACCGTGACGGCGCCATGCAAGGCCCCAACGTGGCCGAAACCGCCGCGCTGGCCAATGCCGTGTCGATCCCGGTGATCGCCAGCGGTGGCGTCTCCTCGCTGGAGGACCTGCGCAACCTGAAATCCTGCGGCGCGCCCCTCAACGGCGCTATCTCTGGCCGCGCACTCTATGACGGCGCCATCGACCTGGGCCAGGCCCTCACCCTGCTCAAATCCTGAAGCGCTCCAGCTTCTTTGCTCGGCAAATACTCTGGGGGTGAATGGCCGCAGGCCAGAGGGGGCAACGCCCCCTCCCATCCCCCATTCGAAAACCGAACCTCCGCATTGCCTCCGCCCCGGAACTGACCTAAACCCAACTCAAACCGCGAAAGAGGCCCGGATGCTGAAAACCCGTATCATCCCCTGCCTGGACGTTGCCGATGGGCGCGTCGTGAAGGGCGTGAACTTTGTTGATCTGGTCGATGCTGGTGATCCCGTGGAATCTGCCAAGGCCTATGACGCCGCCGGCGCGGACGAGATCTGTTTTCTGGACATCCACGCGACCCACGAAAACCGCGGCACCATGTTCGATGTGGTCCAGCGTACGGCTGAACAATGTTATGTCCCGCTGACCGTGGGCGGCGGCGTGCGCACCGTGCAGGACGTGCGCAACCTGCTTTTGGCTGGGGCGGACAAGGTCAGCTTCAATTCGGCCGCCGTGGCCAATCCTGACGTGGTGGCCGAGGCCGCAGACCAGTTCGGCAGCCAGTGCATCGTGGTGGCCATCGACGCCAAGACCGTTGAAACCGACGCCGAGGGAAACGGCATCCGCTGGGAGATTTTCACCCATGGCGGCCGCAAACCCACCGGAATTGACGCTGTGGACTTCGCCAAAACCGTGGTCGCCAAGGGCGCCGGTGAAATCCTGCTCACCTCGATGGATCGCGACGGCACCCGCGCTGGCTTCAACCTGCCCCTGACCCGCGCGATCTCGGATGCGGTCGATGTGCCGGTCATCGCATCGGGCGGGGTCGGCACGCTGGATCACTTGGTCGAAGGCGTCACCAAAGGCGGCGCCTCGGCCGTTCTGGCCGCCTCGATCTTCCATTTTGGCGATTACACCATCCGCGAGGCCAAGGAACACATGGCCGCCGCCGGCATCCCGATGAGGATCGAATGATGACTCTGGAAGAACTCGAACAAATCGTGGCCACCCGCGCTTCGGCCTCGCCCGATGACAGCTGGACCGCCAAGCTGCTGGCCAAAGGCCCCGAAAAAGTGGCCGAGAAATTTGGCGAAGAAGCCATCGAAGCGATCATCGAGGCTGTGAAAGGCGACCGTGACGGCCTGACTTCCGAAGCCGCCGACGTGTTGTTCCACCTGCTGGTGATGCTGCAATCGCGCGACGTAGCCCTGGCCGATGTGAAGGCCGAACTCGCGCGCCGTCAGGGCCAATCAGGCCTGGCCGAAAAAGCCGCGCGTCAGCCTTAAGGCTTTTGCAAATGCGCACCGACTGCGGGACGGCGGGTGGGGCGCATTTGCCGAAGGCAAACAGCGACAACCCCGTCACAGCTTGGACGAGATCACCCCGGTGTTGAACCCACCCATGCGCAGCTCGCCGAACAGGCGCTGATACTCGATTTTGGGGCAACGGTTCATGATCACATCCACGCCCTGCGCGCGCGCCTTGGCCGCGGCCTCGGCATGTTCCACACCGATCTGCATCCAGATGGTCTGCACACCCGGAAAGGCCTCCAAGGCCTCATCCACGATGGGCGGCACTGCCTCGGAGCGGCGGAAAATGTCCACCATGTCCACGCTGCCCTGAATATCGGACAGGCTGGCCACCACCTCCTGGCCAAACAATCGCTTGCCAGCGTGGCCGGGATTGACGGGGATCACTGTATAGCCCTTCAGACCCAGATAGCGCGCCACATAATAGGACGGGCGCACCGGGTTCATAGACACCCCCACCACGGCCACGCGGCGGGTACGTTTCAGAATCGTTTTCAGATGATCGTCTGTATAGGTCTCGCTCATACCCAAGCGTTAGCGTGCCCACGTGCCCATGCAAAGCACTCAGATCGCTATTTTGAACAACGTGACGTCGACGAAGAGCCCATGTTGACTTACAAGCAACCGTCTCAGACATTGATTCCGAATTTGTGGAGAACGCAAACAATGGGTATTCTCAAGGAGTTCGAAATTGACATTCTCCAAAGACTTGCCATTCAAAAGCTTTCATCATTACTGATTGAGCAATTAAGTGACGAAGGCGAATTGGTGGAGCTTTATTTT
Source organism: Thalassovita sp. (assembly GCF_965218685.1). Classification (GTDB taxonomy): domain Bacteria; phylum Pseudomonadota; class Alphaproteobacteria; order Rhodobacterales; family Rhodobacteraceae; genus Thalassobius. The sequence continues at coordinate 3,077,445 of NZ_OZ244657.1, forward strand.
ACAGGAGTTGGGTACTTTCTAACGTTGCGCCACAGCAGTTTACCCGAGGATAGAGTGGTTTTAGACAGACCAATAATCTCAGGAACTGCCGGTGAATTGCAGACCGGGTTTATCGCTTTTGTTGAAAACGGCGAGGTTACATTGGAATGCTATTCTTTTGGTAATGATGCCGTGCCGGGGAATTTTCGAGATCTTGATGTAAGGGTAAACGAATAATCCAACTGAATGGCAGCTAAGTCCCGCAAAGCGTGCCAAACCCAATTACGCCTCTGCAAAAAAACACCCCGGGAAGACCCGGGGTGCAAGTCACGGAACGAGGGACAGTGAATTGAGACGCGGGGGTTCCGACCCCGTGCTCCTGCTCATCTACATAAGACCGCTAAGTCACATTAAAAGAGCTTGTAAAGAAGTCGTGAACATCCCGTAAACGACTAGCCCCTTGCTGCATAAAGCGCCACGGCGGCGGCATTGGACACGTTGAGCGAGCCAAAGCCCCCCGCAAAGTCGATCCGCACCAGGGCATCGCAAGTCTCGCGGGTTTTCTGGCGCAGGCCGGGCCCCTCGGCCCCCAGAACCAGGGCGACAGGGCGATCACGCTTGCCCTCAAGCGCCTCTTCGATGGTCTGATCGGCCTCGCCAGCCAGGCCCAGCACGATATATCCCATCTTTTGCAGGGCCACGATTCCGTCAGACAGGTTGCGGATGCGCAAATATGGCTGGCGCTCCAGCGCACCGCTGGCGGTCTTGGCCAAAGCACCGGTTTCGGGCGCCGAGTGGTGCCGCGTACCGATCACCGCGCAGGCTCCGAACACCTCGGCCGAGCGCAAAATTGCGCCCACGTTATGCGGGTCTGTTACCTTGTCCAAAAGCACCACGCGAGGCGGCAGATCGGGTTTGCCGACGCAGACATCTTCCATCCGGCCCCACTCCAAGGGCTTGACCTCAAGGGCTGCGCCCTGGTGAACCGAGTTGCGATCAAGCGGCACGTTGAACTTGCGCGGGTCCACGATTTCAGGGGTCATGCCACTGACTTCGATGGCATCTGCCAGCTTATCATGCGCGTTTTTCGTCACCACCAGCCGCAGCCGCTGGCGGTTGGGGTTCTGCAGCGCGTCGCGCACCGCATGCAGGCCGAACATCCACACGGTTTCGGCGGCAGATGCCTTTTTCGCCTGCTCTTTTTCGACGACCCATTTGGGCTTTTTCATCGCGCTTACCCCTTGATTTCATGCTGGGGGCGTTAATGCGCCTCCTGTGATGCATCTGCAAGGAATTTTCCTGTTGACGCCCCCGTTCGACGCTTGTAATCACCCCCCCACGTTCTGAGGCAATGCCGCAGACACGGGCGACGGGCTGCAAGGTGCGGCAGCGGACTGTAACTCCGCCGAGGAGACTCATGCCTGGTTCGATTCCAGGGTCGCCCACCACTTTCCCAAAAAACCCAATAAAATCAAAGGTGTGGTGTCCCGCAAAATATCAGAACGGCCCTAAACATATCAATAGGTTAGCAGGAAGGTGTCCCGCAATTTCAGGTAAAGTTCACCCAGCGTTCTCGATTCCTTGATAGCCCCAGGTCACCACATCGAACAGAAACTGCGGCGACACGCGCTGTGGGTTGGGCAGATCAAGCGCAGCGGCGCAAATCTCTGAACAGAACCAGCGCGATTCATCGTGACGGCCAAGGGCCAGTACCTGTGACAGCAAAATGCCCTTATAGTCATACTGCGCGCCAATGCGGGCGCGGACGAACTGGGCAGGCTTGGCAGGATCGATCCGCAGTTCGACCAGATCCCAGCTTTCCGGCTTCAGTAGGATACGTTTGGCGCGGACCCCGCCGTCACGGCCAGATGAAGACAGGCATTGCGCGATGTCGCCATGCAGGGCGGTGCCCGCAATCAATTCGACATGGCTATAGCGTCCACGGGTGGTCAACCGGATGGCCGCATCCTGAAGCCGTTGCCAGCGCGTTTTGCCGCGCCCTTTGTAGAAGGCAAGCGTGATCATTCTACATCACCTGCCGCAGCATCGGCGCGCTGCTGATCGTACCAGTCCGCACAGCGGATTGTGCGGGCGTTCTGGCGAGCCAAGGCTTCATCAGCCTTCAGGACCGCCACATCCAGCCTGTCACCCTGCTGAATGCCACTGCGGGATGTCCGGCGACAATCTGCAGGCAGTTCCGGCCAAACATCAGCCGCGCGAGCTTCTCCTACCGCCTGCGCGGCGGCGTCGATGCGTTCCCGATCAGTTTGACCGCAAGCGGCCAAGAAGACCAGAATCGACAACGCCATCAGGATTGATTTCCGTCTCACGCTCGAACACCTCCAATTCAGCAGCGAAACGCAGGGCTTCGCCCTCTGCCACCTGCACTTTTTCCTGAAGAACCCGGTTGGCCTCTTCTGCCGCTGCCATCCGGCGACGCAGTGTTTCCAATTCGGTCTGGGCTGCAGTCAGTTCAAACTGGCGCACAAAGCCTTCGCGGGCGGCGTTGATGGCCTGCCGTTTGTCATAGACATGCCAGCCCCACAGAAGGGCACACAGGACCACGGCCAGCCCGGCGCGGCTTGACAGCAGCCGACCACCGACGCGAAGGACAATCGCCATCATTCGCCTTCACCCCAACTGGACGCGATGTTGGTCTGGGTGCTGACCCATTCCATGCCATGGGCCAAAGCCAGATTGGCGATGACCATGGGAAAGGCCAGCGACAGGATGGACTGAGTGCCATCCATGGGAATGCCCGAAGCTTCTTTCGCAGCCATCCACCCGAAGGCACCACACCACAGCAGGAACACGGCCCATGCCTGCTCCCGCTTGCCCGATCTGCCGCCAATCATGTAGCGGCCAAAGAATTTCAGCATGTCACGCCTCGTTTGTGGTGGTTTGGACGCCCGCCGCACTCACCTGCAGGCGCTTGCCGGACAGCGGGAAGTCATTGGGCCAACGCGCGGTCAGCAGCCGCGACTTGGCGATGCGCGATACCGTCACCGCGTTCGACTGATTGCCGCCCAGACAGTGGAAATGGGTGGCGTCTTCGCCGTGATAGAAGCCCACATGACCTTTCCAGCCGGACTTGCTGCCACGCCAGAAGGTCAGGATCGCCCCGAATTGCGGGTTACAGTGCTGACCGAACTTGCCCCAGTTGCGCGCGCCAAGCGGATTTTCAGGGATGTCGATGCCGGGTTTCCACTGACGGAAACAGGTGGCCACGAATGCACCGCACCACGGCACGTCGCGTGGATCGATCCAACTGACCGACTTGTCGAACCAGCCGCGCAACTGGCCAAGGTCACGGGCCTCATGCAGCCCCCGGACACGCGCTGCTTCTGCCATCCAAGGCAGATCGGCGGGCTTGCCACCCTTTTGGACCTGTGACCCCATCAGGGCTTCATAGGTCAGTGGCCCAATATAGGGGCGCGGGCGCAAGCCCACGCTGCGCTTGAACGCAACAACAGCGGCATCGGTTTTGGGGCCACGCACCCCATCAATCGGACCCGGATCAAAGCCAAGGTCTTGCAGCCGTTTCTGGACGGCGAACCAATCAATCGTCATGGCAATCCCCATGAAAAAAGCCCGCACGGGTGGCGGGCCGGTTAAGGTCAGGTGTTCGGGTTGATCAGTGATTTGGCGGCGGCGAATAGAGCCATGCCAGACGGGTGGCGACAGCCCCAAGGGTCAGGGCCAACACCATGCGCGCTGCCAGTTCCGCATAGGGCACCAGCCATTGCAGATCTGCGAAGTTGTGAACCAGCATGGAGGCCAGAACGGCCATGGCCAAAAGACTGTAGCCCGTGGCGATGGACCGCTTGAACGGCTCACGCCCGCCCGAATTCTGATGCGCCAGCCACCAACAGATGATGACCAGCACCGATGACACGATGTTGTCAGCAACCAAAAGGAAGTTCATTTCTTCACCATCAGTCTGTCTTGCATGGCCTTCACGGCCAATTCACCGCCAGACCCCATCAGGAAGCCTGCGGCCAGATAGGACAACAGCCCCGCGCCCGTCATCGCGTCGATGACATGGGCCAGCACACCGCCCAGAAAGATCGCGGACAGCGCACCACTGATGCCCTGCACCACGCGGCGCTTCCATTGTTCTTCCGGGGCCAGCACCGCGCGGAAGAACGCCCCACCGATGCCAGAGAAGGCCAGCAAGGCCATTTGCTCTTTCATGTTGGCAAACAGCGCCGCCAAACTTGTCTGATCTTCCATTGTCCCGCTCATCTCCATTCAGTGGGTGGTTCGCTTCACCGCCGGGGTATTTTGTTATGTGACCGCCCGGCCCGGTTTTGGCTCAGCCCAAAAGAGCGTATTGCCTGCGCGTCAGGACGCGGCCTGCCACTCGGCAATGGCGGTCTGCACCTGCGCGCCAAGTGCCGTGAACACCGCGTCCAGCGCGGCAGAAACATCCGCAACAGGCACAGTGTCATCGGTTGCCTGAGTGATCGACGCGCGCGCTTTGGCCCGCAGCTTGGACGCCAAACCGATCAGCATGGCGAACCCATCGGCCTTGGCCACGATGGTTGCAGCCAGCGTGGCAACCTCTTCGCCGCGCCCTTCGGCTTCCAGCGCCAACATGGCTTGCTGGCCGGGCGTTGCTGCATCAGCAAGCACGGCCCGCGCAGCCTCTTCCTTGGTCTTCCATGTGTCGCGCTCTTCAATCGTCGCGTCGCCTGTCAGGTGACGCATGAAGGCTGCATGTTCCTGATCGACCCGTTGAAGCGCCGTGGTGCGTAGCTGGGCATGGGTTGGCACCGGATCGGCCAGACCGGCCATAGCCTCATTGAACAAAGCGATTGCATCGGCCTCTGACGATGCACCAGACACCGTCATTTCGAACGGGGCGCTGTCTTCCTTGGTCTCAGAGACGGTCCATTGACCGGCGAATTCGGTGGGTTTGGCTGTGATTGTCATGGGGCTATCCTTAGAGGAAAGTGGCGTTGAAGGTTTTTGTGCTGCCAGACCGGTTTTCGATCTTGATGGCATTGGCAACCGCTGCCACCAGAACGCGGCCAGCGGTTCCAGACGTTCCAGTCGGGTCAACCGTGTGGGTCACATCGACATCCAAGCCTGTGGTGGTGAACCCGCCCGACATTTCCGCGACAAGCGAATTGCCGACATCGAAATAGATGAAAGCAGATGTCCGTTGTTGCGGATAATCCGATGCGCCACCATCTGTCAGCAGTAAGAACCCGCCCTTACGGGGCGGGGTGATGGTGGCAACGCCGTCATTGGCAACAGCAATCATCCCGCCACCGATGGCGCTGCCGTTCAGGCGCAGTTCGGGAAGCTGGCCGATCAGATCACTGCTCAACACAGATGACCAACCCGACCATCCCCCTGCGCTGTCGTTCATATAGCGATGATAGATCGGGCCGGAATGGCTGAACGCAATCTGGATGTGCCGCCCGGCGCTCTCGATCCCTCCCAAACGGCACAAATGCAGGGCAAGGCCGGTTGAAGAGGGCGCACCGACAGTATCCGACAAGTAGCGCCAGAAGCCGCTTTTGCGCAGCGCGTCCAGACTGTTGGTGCCCGTCGCGTTTTCCACCGTCAAGGCGGTTCCATCATCCAGCAGCAGGTTCGCGGCCCCGGCCTTCAGAACCTTGGCCGCAGCGTCCGCCCCGTTCGTTTGCACCCCGGTGCCGGAAATCCCACTGGACGCGAACGTCAGAACATCATTGCCGCCTGCAACGAGCGCGCCTTTGTTGGACGATACCCGGCGGACGCCCGTATCTGTGTCAGATTCAAACCGAACCCCCGGCACAGCGGCACTGCCATCCGGAAACTTTCCTTCGCCCACGCCGTCAATCATTCCTTGGAAATCAGCGCTGATCCCCTGAAACGCGGTGGCCAGATCACCGGCCAGCGACATGGTCGGGAAACATTCGTATTGCTGCCCGGACGCGCTGGACCCCAGATAGGGCTTGGTCAACGTCAGAGTGTCGTTATCGACCACATCCGCGATGCCAATGGTGCGCCCGTCCGGGCCAATGAACATCCAGCCCGCCTGCAAGGCCCCGAACCATGCGGTTCCGCTGCCCTGCACCGTGGTGGACCCATTTGTGACTGTGACCGTCCCGGTCGAATAAAGTGCCATTCTTTGTCCTCTCTTCAGGTTTCTTCAGGCCGAACCGGCCAGTTGATGTTGGATGGAAAGCCGGGTTGCGACGGCAGATCGCGCAAGGCTTGGCGATAGGCTGCCCATGCGGCAGTGTTGACCGGTGCGTCTGGAGCCTGCGTCCAGTCACAAGCGGAAAGAAGTTGATCGCGCGTAAGGCGGGCGCTGCGGGCCTGTTCCTCTGCATCGTTGTCCAGATCGACAGGAACAATTTTCCCATCAAGAAGGGCACATGGGACCGACATGACCAATTCGGCCTGTGCTTCAGACAGCCCATGGCATGCCTGCCCCTCTGCGCATTGCTGTTGCGCTTGCACAGCCGATCCAGACACGACCTTATCGACCGTGCCGTCACCGTTCACGATTGCGAACATCGTCCTACCTTTTGAACTGGGTTGCGCTGACGTAGAGGCGGAAGAAGCGACAATTCGCGTCGTAACCGCCAGTTAGGGAAGGATCGATCTTCGACGCCGTGACCTTGTAAATGGTCTGACCCGACCCCGTGTTGAAATCGACTGTGCTGAATGTTGCCAAGGTTTGGCGACCGCCGATGCTGCTACCAGCAGCATAGTATCGAATTTGCTGCCATGTGTTTCCGCCATCGGTGCTTCGATGCACTTGAAGTGCGGGGACAGCATTGCCCCAAGCGTCGAAATTGCATGAAAAATGAATATCGGTTGAATACCCACTAATCCGTTCCAATGTGACTGAAATCAAATCGACCTGCGCTGTGGACGTAACGTCGATAAGGTTTGGCCAAGGGTTGCTAAACGCGCGAACCGTGCCAGTGACAGCATTGCCTGCGATTTCCAACGTGCCAATTGAGGCGCGCCGGATGGTTGCGTCCTGCATATAGACCCCGGCGGGCACCAGAACGCCATCGACATTGGTGTCGGACGTATAGACCACGAAAGGCGAGACCGGATTGTCACCCGGCCCGACGATGGCGAACTTGTCAGCCAGAAACGCCGCCTCAGAGACCGCCGCGCCCGCATCATCCAGTTGCGACCGCAGCACCAGCCCGGAAATGTGCCCGTTGTTGTCCAACTGGATGGTGTGTTCCAACTCCATCCCATTGATGGACTGCGAATGCTGATTGATGGTTGCGGTGTGCCCACCCACCGTGGTCGAAAGCGATGTGATCTGCCCTGCCTGTGAAGTGATGTCACCTTCCGCATCGGTCACGCGCGTGGTCAGGCCGCTGATCGCCGTGGCATTGCCGGTGATGTCACCTTCCGCATCGGTCAACTGCGATGACAGGTTGGTCAACTGCTGCGCTTGGGACGTGATGTCGCCTTCCGCATCGGTGACGCGGGCATCCAGTTGGGTCAGCGCTGTGGCATTGCCGCTGATGTCGCCTTCAGCTGTTCCGATCCGGGCATCCAGTTGGGTCAAGTCCTGACCATGCGAAGACAGAACGCCCTCTGCATCCGTCACCCGCGTGGAAAGCCCGGAAATGGCCGTCGCATTGCCGGACACATCGGTTTCCGCGTCCGTGACCCGCGATGACAAGTCGGTCAATTGCTGCGATTGCGCTGTCAGATCGCCTTCGGCATCCGTGACCCGTGTTGTCAGGCCACTGATGGCGAATGCGTTGGCCGCAGCATCATCCGTCGCCCCCTCAACATCCAACTGGACCTGATGCAGCGCACGGGCATTCGCTGACCCACTGTCAGCCTCGACCCGGTTCAATTCCGTGATGGCCGCTTCGCTGTTCCCGGCGCGCGCTTCCAAAGCGGTGATACTTGTGGCAAGCGCCCCATCCGCATCGGCCCGCGCGGTGCGCTCGATCCCGATCAGGGCCGAGTTGCCGTCAATCACTGCGCCCAAGGATTGGTTCAGTTCCGCGATGGCTTCGCGGTCTTCATCCACCAAGGCGCGCATGTCTTGGGTCGCGTAGGCCAAATCTTCGCGCAGGGCATCACGGTTGCGATAGATGTCCAGCAGCGCCTCAAGATTGGCCGCATCCGCCGCCGCAACGCTATCGGTCAGATAGCGCACATCCGCCACAGTCTGGGTGATGGCCGGACCGTCCAGCGTGGTCAGTTGCACCTCTGCCGTGGACAGGCGGGTTTCCACATCAGTGAATTCCGTATTGTCCACCTTCAGGGTGATCGCCTGTTCCAGCCCATCAATATCGACCTCAGCAGTTGATAGGCGCGCGTCCAGTCCCTGCACCACGGTGGTGTCAGCCTTCAGCGTGATCGATCCTTCCAGCGCATTGATGTCGGCTTCCGCCGTGGACACCCGCAGGTTGAGGTTCTCAAAGGCGGTGAAATCGACCTCATTCAGTTGTGCCGCTGCCAGCATGCCTTCAACATCGGAATAGGTCGCGCGCAGGGTTATGGCTGCGGCCTGCGCATCCACCTTGATTTCCGCTTCCGAGACGCGCGCACCCAGATCATCGCGCACCGATTCCACTGCCGAAATCCGCACCAGACCATCGTCAGGGTCCACATAGACACCCGCATCACGGATCAGGCTATCGGTCTGGGACTGATGCAACAGCGCCCAAAGGACATGATCGCTGATCTGCGCCAACGCCGTGTCCAGACTGCGCTGACCCACTTCGACCAGTTCAAGATCATAGTCGATAGCGGTGATTTCGGCTTCGATTTCCGGGATAGCCTGCCGGATCGGGTCCACCACGGTCGCATCGAAGGTGTTGATCGACCCATCCACCAATGCCGGGAAGCTGGCCACAATCGGATCAATCACATCCGTCTGAAAATCACCCAGCAAGCTGTTGGTGATGCCGGTCGCGTCTTCAGCAATGGCGGTCCAGACTTCCGGGGCAAGGCCGTCCGGCCCAACGGGGTCTGGCAGCACTGCAATCCAGTCGCTGTAATCGCCCGCCAAACCGGCCCAATTGCGTTCGCGCACCTTGTAGCGCGAATATGGATCACCGGGCGGCACAACGCGCACAAGGTTTGGCGCTGTGACATCTGCGATATGAACCAGCGCCGGGTCGGCGGACGTGGCCGCGTAAATCTCAAAGAACCGGAAATCCGGCGCGGCGCTGGCTGGTCCCGCCAACAGCACGGCACCGGGGCGCGGCGTTCCAACCCATGCATCCGGCGCGGGCGGATGCGGGTGAACGTCATCGACCTGAAGGGTGGCGACAGAGAATGGGGACTTCTCTCCCAGAATGCTGACAGCGCGGACGCGGACGCGATATTCGCCAAGCGCATCGCTACGCGGGATAATCTCAAAACTGGCTTCCGCCGTCTCTCCTACCTTTCGCCATGGCGCATCCGGCTCTTTGATATGAACGATATAATTGGTCACCAACGGGCTTAGCGACGATGACCAGCTTGCCAAAATGCGCAGCTTGGACAGCGACCCCGGATCAGGACGAACAAAGGCTTGGGCGGTCAACCCTTCAGGGGGCGACAGTGGATCATTGGCCGGGATGATGAACGGGGCATCGTCGCTGGTGAAAATACCCTGTTCTACGCGCGCATATTTATCGGCATCGTCTTCCAGCGCCACGATGTTGAACAGATGCTTTTCGGGCGTGTTCGACACCACACGAAACAGCCGCGGCTCCATATCGGTCGCGCTCAATACAAAGACAGCACCCGGCATCACATTGACAGGCAGCGCGGACACCAGCCCAAGGTCAGTGATACCGTCGCCCGGATCGGTGTCCACATTGACGGTCAGGTATTCCCCGACATCGGTTGCAATCAGCAGCTGATAGCTTTCGCCCGCCTCGATCGACACCGGCGCATCCAGCGTGACGGAAAGCCTGTCGCCAGCCACACCAGTGATGCGTCCACCGACACGGAACCCAATGCGGTGCTTGTCCGAAATCAGAAGCTTGTCGCCAGGCCGAATGGCCGCGTGATCAAAACCCGCCTGATAGCTGACGGTTTCCTGACTGGTCAGGTTGGTGTCCACGATCCACTTGGCGGTGCGCAGCGCTTCGCCCCGGCTGGATGTGAAGGCCAATGTGGTGTCGATCTGTCGCCGTCCATAGCGCTGGATGGCATCGTGATCTTCGAAGACCAACCCCGCCTTGACCTTGAAATGATCATCGGGGTGCCGGTAGCTGGCCACCACAGCCGTCTTGCGCGCGCTCAGGCCCGTGCCCGCATAGTTGAATGCGCCGTCGACAACATTGGCATTGGTTACAATTTTGACCGGGTCCGCAGGCGCGTCCTGCACCGGCACAACAGCACCAGCGCCCCAATAGGTCACACCACGGAACGCCGCAGACAGCTGAGTGATGACCTGATAGGCCGCTTCGCGGGTGTTCATCACCCCATTCATGGTGAAACGCGGTTCCATGCCATCCTGACCATCGGGAACCAGTTCATCGCAATATTTGCCGATCTGATAGATGCGCCACTTGTCGACCAGTTCAGGCGCTATGCGTTCACCCAATCCCCACCGGTCTTCGATCAGAACGGTGTAGGTCAGGAAAGCGGGGTTGCTGGTGAAGGCACGGATGAAAGTGCCATCCCAGATGGTGCTTTCATCATAGGTGCGCGCGACCGGGTCATAATTGCTGGGCACCCAGCATTTGACGCCCTTTAAGCGATAGGAACGGCGCGGAACGCGGCCACCGAACGCCGATGCGGGGACGGCAAGCGCCACATAGGCAGTGTCGGGATAGCGCAGCTTGGCGTCGATCACTTCCGTGTAGGAAATGAAATACAGATCATCTTGGATGTTGCTGCTGTCGGAATCCTCAGTGATCCGGCGCACCCGGATTGAGACAGGCCGCACTTCAGGCAATTCGACCCTGTAAGCGCGTTGATAGCCGGACGTGGTCTTACCATTGATGGTGTGGGTACCGACTGCTTCCCAACCACCGGCACCGGCCTGCATTTCGATGGCGAAATCAACGGTGGCTTCGGTCAGATCACCGTTTTCGGTGTTCAGCGTGGACAGTGAAGCCACACCCACCTTGACCCGCACTGCGTCCACATCCGTTGCTGTGATGCTACGCGCCACAGGCTGCTGCTGCTCCACAACGACGCTGACACCGACTTCATTTTCGACAGCACTGAAGCCGGGCACCGGCTCTTGATCAGGTGTCCCAGTGCGCAGCCAATATTCAACGCCCTCGAAGTTGAATGACCCATCGGCGTTTTGCAGCGGCGTGTCATCGAAATAGATGCAGGTGCCGGGGTTGTCCGCATCTGCCCAGCCTTCGATTTCCCCTTCGGACACCACATCAATCAGATAGGCGGTGGAATCCGTCAGAAGGTTGTCCGGGGCCTCATAGGGGGTGCGGCTCGATCCACCGCCCTTGCCACCCTTGCGACCGGAAACGGGTTTGATGTCATCAAGCATCGGTGGCGCGGTCCTCTACATGGATGGCGGCAGAAACGACCACCGACCCGACTTCGCATTCGCCCACGATGACTGGCACCGCGACACCGGGCGTGGTCACGTTTGTGGCGCTGCTGAACAGTTCAGATTGTGGCTGGTCGCGGTTCTCATAGTCAGACGCCCGCTGCGGGGCCAGCATCTGCGACACGCCGCCCAGCACCATAGCCACACCGGCTTGCGCGACGATGCCGGAAATGGCTGTGCCTGCGATGGCCCAGCCACCGGGAATGACGAATGACGCGGCAATCAGAAGACCGCCCAGAATGATCTTGCCCAGACCTTGCCGCTTGGCACCAGCAGCGCGCGGCACGATATGCAGTTCGGTTTCTGCATCCGCAAACCGCGCATGCAGTTCCTGCGGGTCCAGATCGATCCCGGCGCGCCTCGATCCCCGAAACACCTGATAGTAGCGTTCGGTGACGTGCGCTTCGAAACCCTTCAGCATGGTGCAAAGCGCGCGCACCGCCTCTGCTGGCGTGTCGACAGCAAGCTGGATTTCGCGCCCGAACCGTTTGCCAAGCGCGCCGTGAAGATGAATTGTGCGGATCATGTCAGCCCCTATGCCGAAGCCAGTGGGTGATGTGTTTCAGTTTCCGGGCAATCGGTTCCCGGTGTGACAGGTTGCCGTGCATGTGTTCCAGCAGCAACCCGTCGCCCAGATAGATGCCCGCGTGGTTCGGCACTTTTGAGCGGATCGCCATCAGATAAGCGTCCCCCGGCCGGGCCAGTTCAGCATAGGTCTGCGGGTCAGTTGCGATGACCTCGAACCCCTGTGCCGAAAGATTGTCGACATAGAGGTTGCCGTGCAGATCCGGGTCCAGCCACCATTCCCAATCGCGGGCAATGTCGGGCAGGTCCAGACCGGCGGTTTCCCGGTAGAAATCCTGACACAGCGAATAGCAGTCGCTGACGCCATGCAGAAACGCGCGCGGCACATGCAGCCCCTGTTTTGTCATCACTGGCGGGCGCTGCGCACCCCACCAGCAGGCCAGCTGCGCATCGTCTTCACCCGGCACCAGAATGGCCCACGGCACCCCGGTTTCTATTTGCCCCGCCATATCGGCGCGCGACGGCCGCCACGGCCCGCCCGGATGCGAATGGATAATGCCTTCAAGCGTTCCGCTGGCGTAGGCTTCGGCCAGTTCATCCGGCGCAATGACGAATTCCTGCATCGGGTCTTCAGCCATATTGGTGCAGGGCACATACCGGCCATCACAGACCAGCCCGCAGGCTTCATTGGGGGCCTCTGCACAAGCATGTTTTGCAGCCTGCCGCAGCACACGGCGGGTGAAAGGCTTGGCCGGGCGGCGAAAGAAATCAGGATGGTAAACCATGTCAGCCCGTCCGCAGCTTTCCAGCGCCCGGAAACCCGCCATAGGGCAGCTTGGCATTCTCACCAAAGCGTAGCTTGCAATCGGCCAGCCGCCGCCCGCATCGATCCAGTTTCGGGTCTGCGACCACATCGCCATTGGCGTCGAAATATGAACTGCCGACATAGGGGCATGTGGCATCGGAATAGTCGAACGTGCCATCGCTCAGCGCGCGCCGATAGGCCCACTGGCAATAGTTCAACACCTGCCGCCGGGGCAGAAAGACATCTTCCATGTCCAGCGCGGACTGCAGCTGGAATTCGACAAAATCCGGTGTCTGGTTCGATTTCCGCGCGACGGTGTAGACCTCGATCCCCATATGCGCCTGCGGGTTCGGCTCCGCCCCATCGTCAAGGAACTTGCGCAGGGTCTGGATGCGCAGCACCTTCGCGCCCAGCATGTCATCCAGCGATGACAGCAGGGACAGCAGATAGCTGGCGATGGTCAAGCTATCGCCATCTTCGCGGGCCATCATGAAGCGGATGGTCGGCTGCGGCAGCGTCCCGCCCGCCGCGAAATCCCAGCCTTCAGATTCAAATGGAATGACCATGTAGGTGTTGCCGCCAAAGGTCGGCGCAACATAGGAACCATCCGACGCCTGCACCGATGTAGGCGCGAAGAGATACTGCGCACCGCCGATGCGGCTGGCATCGACCGTGAACAGTTCCACGACATCATCAACCGCAAAGCCCTCCAACTCTTCGCGGATAGGGTCAACAAACTGTTCCATCAGAGAATATCGAACTCTTGGCGAAGGGTTGCGGATAGGCGCCACATGGTTTCCACGCCGCGCTTGCCGATAGGCACAACGGTCCACGCCTCAGCAGTCCAAAGCTTGGCGGTCCCGTCCCAGGGCAGTTGATACTGGAAGGCCTCAGACCCGCCGCGGGCTTCGAAAAACCCGTCAATATAGGTCTTCACGCTGTCGGGCACTTCCCATTGAACCGGAACAGTGCGGCCCAGGGCGTTCGGGCCAACACGGGACCGCTGCGAATAGCCCCCTTCAAACTCGGCACGTCGGACCTTTGCGGCCTTTTCATCCGAATACCCGGAAAGCGTCGGCTCATAAGCTGGGGTGAAAATGGGTGCGGGCATCAGGCACCTGCCTTTTTCTGATAGGTCGAATTCAGAACGCCACCACCGCGCATCGCATCACCCAGCTGTTTGCTGAACATCTGATTGAACATGGCGCGCATCTGTTCCGTGGCTTCGCGCCCGACCTCTTGCGGTTCGTCGCTGTTCGACTGGATGACCATGTCGCCGGTCCAACTGAAGGTCGAATTTGCCTGCATTGAACCGGCCGGCATTGATGGCGTCGTGGGTAGTTCTGCGACCACGCCCAGCTTGCCATTCTTACCGCGGCTCAGGGGCAAGATGGCCTCTGGTCCGGCTTCACCCATCACCCCTTTGCGGTTGCCCGCGAAACTGAACAGCGTTGGCCGGTCGACCACACCACCGCGGGCAAAAGGCACCACACCCGCACTGTTGAAGGCATTGCCGTTCGCACTGAACAGAAACCCGAAAATCTGACCCAGCAGCCCACCACCACCGCCGCCGGTGGCCAAGCTGGCAAACTGTTGCGCCAGGAAATCAAAGACCGGGTCCAGCGCCAGGTCCAGCAGCCTGTCGGCAATGCGTCCAATGGCATCGCCCAGACTGTCGGCATGGCGAATGTCGGCAAGGATACCCTTGGCAAATGACTCTGCGGCCTCTTCGCTGGCCGTCTTGACCCGCTTCAGGCGCTCTTCAGTGCGTTCCAGTTCAGAGTTGATGACGGCTTCAGCATCTGCCCGTGACAGGCCCAGGTCAATCAGGGCGGGCAGCAATTCCAGCAAGCGCTGACGTTCGGCATTCAACTCCTGTTCGATGTAAAGCGCTTTCTGACCATTCTCGACCAAAAGTTCGCGGGCGGCGGCGAGGTCACGTTCGGCTTCGCGGGCAGAACCACCACGCGAACGACCACCACCGCCACCGCGGCCACGCTCCTTAAAGCGGTTTTCGATGGTCTGAAGATTTTGATTATGGGCCAACTCGGCGCGGCGCAGTTCTTCCTCTGTAGCCCCTGTTTCAACCAGAGAAGCGCGTAATTCATCATATGCGCGGCGTTCACGAATGATGGCTTGTTCGCGGGCTGACAAGCTATCCAAATGTGCCCGATCAGTGTATTCGTCCAATGCCTTGTCAGCGTCACGAATAGCTTGAGCGGTCCCGTCGATTTCTGATGTCGCCGTGTTGAAAAGTTCATTGATCTCCGATGCCCGTGCGAAATCTCCCGGCCCCCATAGATCCTGCGGACCAAGCCCTGCCAAGGCGGCGTCACGATTGCTGCGCGCTTCTGCCAAGGCGCTTTCTACTCGCTGCGCTTCACGCAAGTGGGGAATTGCCGCGATAAGGCCCGCGATACCCGCCTGTGCGTTTGCCGCGGACGCGGCCAAGTTATTTGCGGACGCCGCCGTTGCATCAATCGCTGCTGACGCAACAGCAGCAGGAGCCACCAAGGCTTCAAGTTCCGCCGAAAGCTGTTCAACCTGAAGTTCAGATGCCCCCAATTCTTCAATCAAGAATCTTTGTAACTCCGTTAAATCCTCCGTTGCCGCGCCGCTCTCTGCCATTGTGCGCGCGCGCTCATGCTCAGCATCAATCCATTCCAGAAGTTCCCCGCGGCTTTGGCGCTGAATGCGATTGAATTCTTCCAGATATTGAGCGTCGGCAATCGGTTTACCAAAAAATCTGCGGGTATCGGGCGCATTCGCCAATTGTTCCAGTTGTGCTTGCCTCGCATCACGAGCCAACTGGTCAAGCATTTGCTGGTGTGCTTGCTGAGCATCGGCCAAGCGAAGGCGCGCTTGAACCGCCAATTCTCTGCGCAGTTTTTCATTGGCACGGATACGTGTATTGATTGCCGCCACGTCGCGCGTGGCAGCGTCGACTGCTGCATCACCTCCGCGACGTGTTGCATCTGCCAAGTCATCTTGCGCCCGCTCCAACGCGGCATAGTCCGACGCCAGGGTTGTATTTACGCCTTCCAATTTTCCCATTGTGGCAGACAGCGAAGACAGTGCGCCGTCCAAACGCTCGACAGGGGATTTCACCTGCGAAAGTAACGCCACAAACAAGGTTAAACTTGTGATCGCCAAACCGATTGGCCCGCCAAAGAAAGCCATGACCCCGTTGATGACACGCAGCCCTGCAGCCGTAGCCCTAGCCGCAATTGCAAGGTTCTTCTGCGCGGCGGCAAGGGCTGCGGAACTGGCTGTTGCACGAGCTTGGGCGACCTGCAGGCGGCTCAACGCTTGTTCTTCCGCGATAATGGCGGCGCGGCGGCGCTTGGCTGACTGCGTTGTGGCCCGATCACTAAAGACCTGACGCTGATGATCCAGTTCCCGTTCGCGGCGAATGGCTCGCTTCGCAGCCAGTTCCGTTTGTGCATCGATCACTGCTTGACGGCTGGCACGGCTTTCGGCTTGTGCTGCAGATACGGTTAGACGGCGGGCTTCAGAGGACTCCCGCAAGGCCTTGCTCAAAGCTCCGAAACCACGACTGCCCGCAGTGGCAATTGCAACTGCCCCAGCCACCTTGATGGCCGATGCCATTGTTTCGGCACCTTCGCCAACGCCTGCCATATACTCTCCAAGGAAAGACATGGCGGAATTTAATGTGGAAGTTGCGCCCAGAGATTTGTCGACGTTCCCAACGTATGCGACAAGCCCAGTCGTCAAGACGCTGAATGCTTCTTCCCCCGATATGGCCAACGCGCCGAACTTTTCATCGGCGGTCGAGGCCAGCCCATCCAGCGCGCGCAACACGATGTCCGATGTCAGCTTCTGGTCTTCTGCAAAACCCTTCAGTTCTTGTCGGGTGATGCCCGCAGCCTTCGCCAATGCATCAAGGAATTCGACCGGCGCATTTTCCCGAATGGACCGGAATTCATCACCAGACAGGACACCGGATTGCAAGGCCTGACCCAATTGCAACGAAACCGAAGCACGTTCAGAACCACTCGCGCCACCAGCAGCCAATAGCTTTTGCAGGGTTTCTACGCGGCGCGTGGTGATCTCAATTCCATCGCCGGTCGACTTCGCCATCCGCTGCACCGCAGCCGCTGTGCCGCCCACTGAACTGCGGGTTCGGATTGCGAGGTCGACCAGATCACGTTGAGCATCCGCCGATGTCACACCAATAGACTGCAAGCGACGTTCGACATCACGCCACTGTTCGGCATAGTTACGCAGCTGGCTGAGCGCCGCGCCACCCACATACCCTGTCAGACCAACCAGCGCTGTGCGCGTGTTCAGGATTGACCGGGTCGACCGTTCCCAACGTCGATCGATGCGGGACAGGCGGTCATTGGTCAGCCGTTCCTGACGCGCCAAGGTCTGGTCATAGACCCGTGCGCCACGGCGGAAGTTCCGCGTGTCAGCTGTATATTCTGTGACCAGACGTTCGGTTGTCATTTGGACTGTGCCTTGACTTTCTTCAGGTGCATTTGCTGAGCGGGCCAGAACTCAAATGGCGTGGCCCGCCAGAAATCAGATGGGGGCCATTCGAGGTAAACGACCGCAAAGGAAAATGTGGTTTCTAACCAGTCGCGTTCTGATCGAGGTCTGCCGTCAGGAGTGGGGCCACCTCGTCTTCGAACTTTTTTTTTGCCTCTGCCGGGGCGTAAAGGCAGTTCAGCAGAAACTGAGACAGCGATTTGCGCAAGGCAGGGCTGGTCAGCTTCTCTTCGAATAGCACATCGCCAACGGCCTCGATGCTATCGAAGCCTTCGCCTGCCGCCTGACAGGCAAACCAGATGACCAAAGCGGCCTCTTGGATTTTGAGGCGCTGCGCGATCACCAGTTCCAACAGTTCGGTGATGGTGAAATCGGTGCGCGTCTCAATATCGCGCATCGACCCGTAGGAGGGCTTCATATGGTATGAAGCCCCCCCAAGGGTGACCTGGACAACGCCACCCGCCATCAGGCGACGTTCCCGATGACCGGATCGTCCACAAAGGCGATGGTCACGTTGGTCTTGATGACGCCTTCGACGCCGCTTTCCTCTTCACCCAGGGTGATGACGGCATTGCCGGAATAGGATTCGCCGCCGGAATTGCTGTCTTTGTATTCGACAGCGACAGCATCGCCGGTCTGCGACAGCGTCCGCAGGCGGGTATGAACCGCCAACGCAGGGCGTTCTTTTTCGAACGAAAAGGTGATCGTCGCGCCCTCTTCGGTCTGATACGGGTGTTTGCCGTTTTTGGTGACCGAAATATTGGACGATTTGCCCGGATTGTAGGTTGCGTCCCCCTGATAGGGAACTTCCACCATGCCGCCCGGATCGCCGCCATCGTGGATGTGGATCAGAAGATCCTTGCCTTTCACTGCTGTGCCCATGTCACACTCCTATGTGGGTTGAGAACCGGCTGACCCCATGCTGGGTCAACGGGTCTTCGTCTGCGGCGCTGTTGCTGCTGATATGCGTGATCCCCGTCGCGCCAACTAACGGGGACCAATCCTCAAGCGCGACAACCACGATGGGCTGAAGCCGCGCAATCTCTGCCGTGCCCGCGCCGGTGTCGGTGCCGGTGTTGTCATCGAAGACATGCACGGAAAAATCGTGACGGGCACGGCGCCCGTTCGAGGCCGAACCGGGAATGACGCCAAAGCCGTCGATGCGCACATGCAGCCGGGGCGGATTAGACGGGACGTGGTCAAAGACCGGCACATCCGCACCATCGACGCCCTGACCGGCCAGCTGCGCGACCAACTGGGCATAGACGGCCTGCTGCAACGCCCAACGCTGTGCGACGGTCATTTGCGGCCCCGGATGGTGGAACCCAAAGCGCGGCGCATGCGGCGAACATATGCGCCTTCAGTCTGGGCCACAGCCAAATCATGAAACGGGCGCGCGGTCACAAATTTGGTCCCGTCATGCACAAACCGCGCATAGAAAGCGGCGCGCTGCGCAGATTTGGTGATGTAGCCAACCTTCCCGGTTTTCGTCTGCTTTCGCACGGCTTTGCGATAGCGCCGGCGCAAAAGACCGCTGCGGCGCTTGACCATGCTGTCAATGTTCGCGCGGCCCGCCTGGTGAACTTCATCGACCGTGTCGGAAACCGCGGCCACGGCCTTTTGATCGAGGATGTCAGGAAGCTGACGGGCGCGCGCGCGGGCCTTTGTGACCCCTTTCAAACGGCTCATGTCGGCTGACCTTCCTGGATGATCATGGTGATGGTGCCGCGCGCGCGGTCGGGGCGGGCAACGGATTTGATGGCAAAAGGCTGGCCGTCGATCATGACGCGCCAGTCAGATTTCACAGTGCGGGTGCCGCGATCGGTACGAACCGTCAGCTTGTAGTCTGGCGCATTGCTGACATGTGACGCGGTGGCCTCTTCGTCGGACTTGTGCTGCGCAACCGGCCAGACCGCGGCCCACCGTTTACCCAAGTCCGCGCCCAGCATTTCCCGCCAATCGACAGCGTGACCGCCGCCGCCATTGGGCACTTTGACCTTCTCTTCGAAAGTCACGCGCGTGTTGAATTTTTCTGCGCGCATCAGACGAACACATGCACAAGCGGCTGGATCATCGCCGCAACGGAATTCGGCAACCCGCCAGGCGAAATTCTCCGCGCATTTCTGTCAGCTTCCGGGTCGAACCAATGCGCCACCAACAGCCGAACCGCCTGTTTCAGATTTTCGGGCACATCGTCGGCAGCTGTCCAGCCCGCCCAGCATGTCAGGTGCAGGCCGGTTTGATCGCCGGGCAGGTCCACCAGCAGCGCATAGTCTTCCATCTGGGTCACAGTGACACCGTCGACTTGCGCCCAAGCGCCTTGAGCATCAAGCCGTTCGATTGCAAATTCCCGGCAATCAGGGAACGGCAGAAATACCGCTTCAGGATTACCAACGAGCGGAAGCGCCCATTTCTGGCGCAGGATGCAACGGCCCAACCGACCGGTGTAGCCATCGAGGAAGTCGACCGCAGACCGTTCATAGGCCTCGATCAAGCTGTCCTGTTCATCGGTATCCACACGGACCTGCTGTCGCAGTTCTTCCAAGGGAACCAAAGCGCCCTGCGGCGCTTCCACTCGAAACGGGCGCATCAGTCTTTTGCTCCGCCCGCTTTGTTTTCAGGTGCTGCGCCTTTGGCCTTGGCTTCCGCTTCGGCCTTGGCTTTGGCTTCCGCTTCGGCCTTGGCTTTGGCTTCCGCTTCGGCGCCGGTTTGGTCTTCGCCCAAACCCAGCGCCTCACTGACCTCGACGCGGTCTTCATCGCTCAGGCAACCCAAGTTCAGTGCGGCTTCCGCCTCGACAGAATCCACCTCGAATTCGTCTTCGACCGTGAATTCCTTCGGATATGCCGAACCCGGCACGACAGCGCGGAACGGTAAGATTGGCTTGATCATCTTTCGATCTCCTCATGAAAAATCCCGCGAAGCGCAAACCTCGCGGGGTGATTGCATTGCAATCCTGCAGGTCCGGCTTACGCGGCGACCTTCAGGAACTTGACGGCATCGTCATTGGTGGGCGCGCCACCCAGACGCTGGCGGATATGCCACTTGACGAAACCCGGCTTGGTGATTTCGTCGCGGGTCACGCGCAGGTCATGACGTTCAACCAGCGTGTAGGCCTTGCGGAAGTCACCGAAGGCAATGGGCGTGGCGTTCGCCGCAATCCCAGGCATGGCTTCGGCGGTCGACACCGCATAGCCCAGCAGGGTCGCGGGCTGGCCCACGGCCAGACCATCGGCCCAGAGGAAGCGGCCATCGCCGTCCTTCATGGTGCGCACCTTGGACGTGGTCAGCGAGTTCATCAGGAACCGGCCATTGGCGCGATACTGGGCCTTGGTCAGATAGACCAGTTCGACCAGTTTGTCCGCGTCACCAATCGTGCCCGCATTGCCAGACGCCAAGAACTGGAACACTTTGTCCGCACGGGCACCATCGGCAGTGGCAACAGGTGCGGTGCCAAGCATACCAAGCGGCTTCTTGGTGCCATCACCAGCGATCACCGCCACGTCGCGCGCATTGGCGAAGGACGTGCGGGCCGAATCCACCAGCCAGTTTTCGATGTCGAAGAACACATCGTCCAGCTGTTCTTCCTGCGCTTCGGGGTAGGCATAAACGGTCCCCATGGCCGGTTCGACCTCATAGACATCCGGCTTGCCAGTGGCCGCACGGGCATCACCCGCACCAACCCAGCCGAAGCCAAGGCCGCCCTTGTCCACGATTTCCTTGTAATCGCTGGTGCCGACGCGAACGACCTTCACCAGACCGGCCATGACGCTGTCATCATTGGTCTTGGTCTGGATGTCCTGCGCGATCACGGTAGGCACAGCCACGCCAGAGCCAGAACCGGTGGCAGAGCCAAGGGCCTTTTTTTCGGCTTCGTCGGCGGCGTGTTTCAGATCCGCCGTGCCATGACCACGGATGAAATCAACAAAAGCCGACTTGTGCGCGATCTGGTCTTCGTTCGGGACTTCATCGGTCCCGGAACCCCGGCGACCGGCCTTCAGCGAAGCCTCTTCGGCCAGTTCCTTGGCTTCCTTCAGTTCCGCCAGATATTCGGTTTCCATCTTCTGGCGCTTTTCGTCCAGATCGGTCACCAGCGCTTCCAGCTTGGCGAAGCTGTCACGGTCGACCGCATCACCCTGAAGCTTTTTCACTTCGTCACGCAACGTCTGGGTGCCTTTGGCCTGATCCTCGATCGCTGCTTTCACTTCTGCAAGAGTTGCCATGATTTCCTCCTATGACAACGAGTTCATGAGACTGGATGCCTCTAGGGCTTCCAGCAGTTCGGAATAGTCCTCATCGCCCGAGTCACTCAGGGCTTGAACACCTTTGAAGCCGTCCCGCACCAAGGCGCTGACGACACTGCGCGACATCTTCGAATCCCTCAGAAGTTGCCGCTCAAATTCCCGTTGCGACATCGCCGCGGCCTTCACCGCGTCGATGGTCGCTTCGGGGTTCATCGGAAAGGTCACAAGAGACACTTCCCAAAGTTCTGCTTTTTCGATCACGCGGACCCAACGGTCATCGACCTTGGCTTCGCGGAATTCCAATGTGCGATAGCCGATCGACAAACCGTCGATGGCACCAGCCTTGACCAAGGCTGTTGCTTCGCGGCCCTTCTCAACGTCACCAAGGATGCGCCCCTTGACCCAAAGGCCCTTGTCATCCTCTTTGACTTCATCCCAGACACCAATCGGATTGTAGGGATCATGCTGCCAAAGCATCTTGACCTTGACGCCGCCTTTCAGGCTGTCAGCAAATGCGCCTGCCTCAACGATGTCATAGCCCTTGTCGATATTGCCGAAAATTGCACCATAGCCTTCCACGGTGCCATCCTTGGCCGCTTTGAATTCAGGGGTCACAAGACCCTCTGCCACCTCGACGGCCGACTTGCGTTCCATCGGGTGACAACAATCATTCGTCATCATCGTCGCCGTCCTTTTCTTCTTTCGGTTTCGGGTTGGTCAAAAGCGGGAATGCCGGGTCATCGCTGACACCTTTGGTCGGCAGGTCTTCCAGCTTGGCCACGGTCAGCGGCGACATCGCGCCAACTGTTCGCAATGCCATGTAAAGCTTGGCGCGCGAATCCGGGTCACCCTGCAGAAGTCCCTGAAGGGCGATGTCGCAATAGTAACCTTCAGAAACTCTGGCTTCGCCCAGGACATCCTTGTCGAAGGTCTGGCGAAAGCGCTTGGTCCAAGGCTGGATGCAAACCTCGACGTGCTGCCGGTTCGAACTGTAGAGGCTCGCGTTGTTGTGTTCCGTCAAGGCATGCATCAGGTGTGCTGGCTGAACCCGATAGGCGCTGGCAATCTGGGTGACAACGCGGGAATAAGTCTTGTCTTGCTGCAGTTCCTCTGGCGTCATGCTCAGCCGAATGTAGTGCAGCGCCCCCAAGTCCACGGGCATCAGACCACCATCGCCAGACGGGCCGAAATAGTTCTTGATGCGGCTGACAAAGGTCTGGGCCTTGTCCTGCGAATTCAGGCTTTCCGAACTGATGATGCCGTTAGCCCGTCCCGCTTTCTTGGCAAGGCTGGTCATCATCATGTCAAGCCGCCGCGCCAGATCGATGGCTTGACGGGCAGTCTGGGTCACATCCATGCCCAACTGGGGGCCGCGCAACACCATCAAATCAGCGCGGTCGACCTCTTCCCACCGGTCTTTGCGCCATTTGATGCGCCATTTGCCACGCTCTTCGCGCCAACAACCGCGTTTGATAGGAACCACTTCGCGGACCTTGCCGCCAACCCGGTTCAGATAGACCACGCCGCACCCGCCAAGCGCAGCTGCTGCCACAACCGCCTCGATCCATTCCATTGCAGTGAAGCCGTCATCCTCTTCACTGGCGGGCTTCCCGATACGGCTCAAAACGATGTGTTCCGGCTCCGCCGTCGCCGTTTCGCTGCCGTCTTCGGTTTCGCGCTTCAGCTTCGCGGGCAGCTTGGCCACATCTTCCGAAATCACCCGAACTGCGGCAAAGACGGCCATGACACCCAAAGCCTGTTCTGCCGAAACCTTGATTGCGGTTGCGCCGCCCGGCACACCGCTGTCGATGGCCTCAAGGATGCGCGCTTCCACGGCTGATTTTCTCTGAAGAAAACGGAACATCAGACAAGCACCTCTTCCATGTCCAGCAGCATTGACCCGCGCCCGGCAGGCTCAGGGTTACGGGCCATCAGCTGGAAGGCGTTGAAACCTGCCGTCAGCGGGTCAATCTTGGCTTTGCCCGCCGCAGATTTGCTGATGTAGATGTTGTTGCCGCGCAGTTCGGCTTTGGCGTTCCCCAAAACCCAGTTCATCATCGGTGCGCCGCCATGCAGCAGCGACCGGTCCTTCAGCTTGCGTTCCATGCCCCAGATCGCAGACGAAAGCTTGTAGCCCTGTGGCACCCCGACAAGTTGGTCTTCGGTCAGCCCAGATTCCAAAAGCATGTCGACCAGATCAGCAACGCCATAGGTGTCCAGCCCGACCGCGCCATGCGAAGGCAGCAGCCCCATATCGTTGATTTCCGAAATGATCTGGGTCACTTCGCGGAAGTCGCGCTGTGGGTCGCCTTCGGGACAGATGGTCAGGTCGCCATCATCCGCGAAGTCGCGCAGCCGCGCCGCGATTTCCTTGCGCTTCTGAAACACGTCGGTTTGCGCCCAGGCATGCGCCCAGAACAACCACTTGCGCGTTTCGCGGCAACGCCCGATCAGAACCAGCCCGGCAAGGTCATCGAGGCCACCACCGTCGAAGCCAGCCACGACAACATCGCAGCGGCGCAACAGTTCTTCTTTGGTCAGGCACGGTTCGGCACAAGATTGCCAATAGTCGGCGCCGATCCAGCGGTCGGTGTGAAGGGCAAGTCCCACTTCGACATTCAGGTGCTGGGTGGCCCAAGCGGCGATTTCGCCTGGGCCGTCATGTTTGGCGCGCTCAAATCCTTCGACAAGCCGGTCCAGATTGATGGACCGCCCCATGTTGGGCGTAACCATGAACCAATTCTTCGGGTCCAGCCATTTCTGGTCTTCACTGGTCTGGATGTCTTCGGGGAACTCATACAGCACCGGCAGAAGGCGCACGTTTTCCGTGATGCTGCCGTCCCGCACCCCGCGCGCATATTGCAGTTCCGATTTGAATACGCCCGCGGGGGGATGGTCGCTTTGCGTGGTGATCATCACCAACAGCGCTTCGGGGAATGGTAGCATGCCGCCCCGGATCTGGCGAATGACATCAGCGGCATGGGGAATGGACCCCAGAATGTGAACTTCATCGATCAGGCAGAAGACAGGCTTTGCCCCGGTCAGAACGTCCATGCCAAAGGTTCGGATCATCAAGCGCGCTTTGGTGACACGGCACAGGATGGTTTTCTTGTGGTCCTGGACGTGAAAGCGCTTCTGCAGATACCCTTCCGGGTCGCTGTCGATCATCCCTTTGGCCTGTTCAAAGGCCACATCCGAAATCTTCTGGGTCGGGCCGATGATCAGCATGTCCGCGTGGCGGCGCTCATTCAGCAGCATGAAGGTCAGCGCGATCGCGGCGGCGCTGGTGGTCTTGGCGTTTTTCTTGGGAACAAGGATGAAGACTTCGCCAACCTGACGGGACGCCATCGCATCGGCGGAAGTGGCCATCGAGCCGAAGACGGCGCGGACAATGTCCCGCATCCATTCGCCGGCCGCATCGCCAAGCGACGGATTGCCGGGAACATCCGGTAGGCGCAGATTGTTGAACACTCCGACCGCACGTTCCGCCGCTACATCATCCAGCGGCAGTTCAGGAATCGGCGTTTCGCCGGATTGAAGCTTTTCAATCCAGTCTGGGCAAGCGAAGTCGAAGGGCATCAGTTCACCGGTTTCCCGTCACCCAGCAGGTCGCCCCAGCCGGACGGCACTTCGGACGCGCCCTTTTCCAGCAAAGCCTTTTTGCCCAAAGGTTCGGGCTTTGGCTCAGCCGCCTGGGGCTTTTTCGTGGGCGTATTCTGCAGGCTGGCCATTTCCAGCACCTGTTTTGTCGCGGCCATGTTGCCGGTGCGCATTTTGCGCATCATCACCCGGATGGCTTCGGCCTGCACCAAAATCGCACCCTCATGAAGTTCGCGGGAATAATACTTCCGCAATGTCTTTTCATCACACCCCAGAACGGTGGCGATTTCCCCATGCGTCATACCCCCGGCGCGCAGGTCCACGACAAGCTCCTGATTTGCCTTGCTTTTTGCATACGCCTTTCGCCCGCGCGGGTCTTTCATCGGCAGCAAGGGGTTTCCAAAGAGGTCTGTTTCCAGATCTGCAGTGGAATTTTCAGGTTTCACAGGAAAAAAATCTCCGAATTGGGGGGACGCGGGTCTAGGCGTTTGGGGCCGTCAGACTTTTGACCGCCCCCCCCTTGATTGATTGTTGTGGTGATGGCTGGGCGCTCAGTGCCGCCCGCGCTTCTCGATGCTTTGCTTGACCTTGTCGTGGTATTCCTTCGACACGGCCTGCAGGTTGTCTTCATCCCAGAACAGGTCTGGGTTGCCGCGATGTGGTCGAACGTGGTCAACCACCGGGCTGTTGGGTGCCGGATGCTTGCCGACCAGCAGCGCACCCGTGGCTTGGCAGGTGTAGCCGTCGCGTTGCAGCACCTTCAGTCGCAGCCGCTGCCAACGCGCGGTCTTATACCAGCTGCGCCATCCGTGTGCTTGGTCACGGTGACGGGACCGTTCGGCTTCGGACTTTGGCGCGCCACCCAAGCGGGATGGCATGGAACCAAGGCGCGGCTTGGCAGCGGACAGGCGACCCATGGTCAGACCGGGTCAGGCTCCGGGCCGACACTCAACATCATTGGAGCTGGCGTCGTGCCGTCGATATGCACATGGATAGCCGCACCCGCATTCAGTGCCCGCAATTCATCAGGTGATGGGAACCAAGCGCTGGTCATAGTCGGAACCTCACCACCCGCGACGTTGCAGAGGCGTGTTCCATCACGCAACGGAAGGCCAAGGAAGCCTTGCGACTTGCCGCAGATGCGGGTCACGCCCTCAATCATTCCAATATCCATTGCCACTTTCCCCTTCGTCGCAGCGCTGCCCCTATCCCGATTAGGGCAGTGCCACTTGCCTGCGGTATCAGCCGACTTACTGGCCCAGCGGTTATCTGGCTTCCGGTTTGACCCGGCGGGATGCCTCTCAGGTATTCTCTGCCCTGCTGGCTTTTGGGTGCGCCAGCTTCGACTGCAGTCATGTTTGAGGCCCGGACAGTTGCCCCCTATGTCCGCTGCAGCGGCCCGATGCCTTCTCCCCAGTGCCGTTCCCATCGGCTGTGCTACGGTTCGCATCGGGTGCGGCTTCATAGGTTTCACCGGGGAAGCCGCCCATAAGAAAGCGCCCGACAGTTTCCTGCGGGCGCATTTCGTGATGATAGCCATTTAGAATCATCCGGTGGTCCTTATGTCAACAACATTTTGTATCTCCGCTACTCAAATGCCCTGCATACGCCCCAGAGCGCCGCACAGGGCGTCCCGAAGGGCTTTTCGGTTTTTTCCAGTCACAGACCAGCCATGCGCCCCCAGAACGTCGCTCAGTGCGCGCTCCTTGATGCACACGTCATCCACCAGCGTTCGAACAGTGATGATGCGCTTGTCGACGTGGGCAAGGATGTCATCTGTGATGATGACGCGCTGCGCTTTGTCGGGGCTGACCCGCTTCATATCCTTGGCAATCACACTGCCGATAGCGTCATGGAACATGGCCAGCCGTTCGGTGTCGCGCATATAGGCGGTCATGAAATCGGTATCGCCTTGACCACCCATCTGGACATCGAAAGCCTTCGAACACTTGACGCCTGCAGACTGCACCCGCTCATGCAGGGCACGATAGTCGCGGGCCGCGCCAACCTGTGCGGCTGTGAACGGCGCATCACCGCCCCGCCGCGTTGCCTGGTCTGTCATGGTGTCGAAGATGTCACGCGCCTGACCGGGACAACCCGACCGATAGGGAACTTGCCGCCATTCACCTTGGCCGTCTTTCTCATGCCAATAGCCTTCACGGAACGGGGCAAGCGAGCCGCGCGCAGGTGCCGTGATAATCTCAGCGCTGCATCCATCCGGTGCCGTCCCCACATCCATCAGCCGCGCCCGTTCCTCTTGTGCCAACTCTTTGCGGCAATCCCGGCAGCACAGATGAAAGGCCAGCTTTGCCCCTGTTTCATCCACACAGCACGTCTTTTCGACCCTCTTTAGCTTCATGCCTGACCTCTATTTTCTAGATTTTGTTGTTTCGAATGAAAGGAAACCAAGATGTTGATTTCTAATGATGAATGGCGGGGCAGACGGGGCAGAACGCAAAAGAACGGGGCAGAACCCCATAACAATCGCTAGACCGGCAACCCACTGAAAACATGAGCGCAATCCGTCTGGCGGGGCGCGCGGGGCAGATAGGGCAGAAGGGCGCAACCTATACGCAAGACATCTCCCCCCCAGACCCCCCAGAATACGCGCGCGCACGTAACCCGGATTTTTCTGCCCCAAGCGCCCCAAACGCCCCGAAACAGTCACAAGCCTCAGAAACCAAATGCTTTTTCTCAACAGATGGATTTGGGAATTGCGCCCCGATACGGGGCAGAAGTCAGAAAGCTGCCCCGATTTTCGAAGAATGTGATTGTAGGGGTGCGGGGTGCGGGCGGCGGTGGCTTGCGTATGTGCCGCCCGGCGCGTCACAGTGGGTAGCCCTCGGAGTGCGGCGAAGAACCGCTACTTCCATCTTTTCGCAACATTGGCAGACCTTTGGGGTCGCGTGGCGCATCTGCCAGTCGGTCACGCATATCGTTTGTCAGACGAATGCCCGAATAACCCCAGGTCCCATTTCGCTTGTGGCGGGTATAGGACTTACCCGTGGCCGGATGCATATATTTGCCGTTGCGCTCTTTCAGCTTGCGCTGCAGATTGCCTGGCTGCCATGCATGGGCGGTGTTCTCTAGCAGGTAGAGGTAACAGGCGTCGACAAGGTCACGGGCGGCAAGGAAATCCGTTCCGCCATCAATCTCACAGCCAGTGGCAAGGAAGTCGCCCACCGGGTCACTGTCCTTGCGATATTCTTCTGTTGCCTCAAGAACCTGTGCTGGCTCTTGCAACCCACCTTCCAGATAATCCAGAAGACCTGCAATCATCCAATTCAGGATGCCCGACCGCTCTTCCTCGAAGAGTTTGTCGCCCAGCTTTTCATCCCGCTCATGTTCGGGGATCTGGACATCGAATGGAAACAGCAGCGGACGCCGCCAAATACCGTCATCGGTGCCGCGTATTTCAAGCTTGTGGTTCCCGGTAAAGGTCAGCTTGAAATAGGGCGTGAAGGCGACAAAGTCGGAATGCAGGTTCCGCACCAGCATTTCGTCGCCGCCGGTCATTTCCTTGACCTTCTGTTCCTGCAGGCGTTCGCCTTCTTCAGGTTCGTTGGTGATGGCCGCGCGCGCGCCAATCAAGCGCATCAGGTCCGGTGTGGCATCTGAGCCGGATTTACGGTTCTTGCCCGTCAAGCTTTCGATGCGGACCATGGTGGCATAATCGCCCAACATGCGGCGCATCAAACCCGCCAACAGCGATTTGCCATTGGCACCCATGCCATACATGTAGAGAAATTTCTGAATCGGTTCGCCGGTCATACTCAGGCCAAACCAACGCTGAAGACACGCCCGCATCGCCGGGTCGGGCTGCACCCGCTCTAAGAACGCATCAAACTTTGGACACTTGGCGTCGGGGTCATACGCGGCCGGCATCATCTTGGTGATGTACTGAGGGCGATTCTTGCCCTCGATCGACACGACGCGCGTGTGTTCTTCAATCTCGACTTCAGCGAAGCACTTCAGGCTTGATCCTGTCGCGCCCGCAACGCCAAAGTTTGGGTTATCCTTGCGGACAAATCTCAGAATTCCGGTTTCAGTGTTCACTGTCAGCGGATCGGCATCGAGGTCTTCAACATCGCGGTGAAGGCTGGTCACAGCTTCCGCCAAAAGGTTCTTGATGGCGTTGCTGTTGCCAGCTGATCTGGCGAAGGCCTTGTGGCGCTGCCTGGTCGACCCGCGTCCCCAGAGTTCAGAGTTCAACTTA
The DNA here is from genome assembly GCF_965218685.1 of Thalassovita sp. Lineage (GTDB taxonomy): Bacteria > Pseudomonadota > Alphaproteobacteria > Rhodobacterales > Rhodobacteraceae > Thalassobius. The sequence continues at coordinate 3,106,835 of NZ_OZ244657.1, forward strand.
TCCTTTTCCGCCACCAGATTCTGGCGCTTTTCGATGCGCTCTTCGTCGGATAGGTCGACAAATGTCTGGTCGAAATCTCGCAAGTCGACACGAATGGTTTCTAGGCGGTCGACCCGGCGCTGTTCAGCCGAATTCAGCTGAAGGTGGGGAATTTCCTTCTCGATGCGCTCATGAATCGTCTGCGCATGACGGCGCACGTCAATGCCGTCTGGGTCCAGCTTCCAACGCTTGCCATCCCAGATGTGCCACCCGACGCGGGGGACAAACATGGCATCATCGCCGCAATAGAGCGCGAACCGCTGCCCATTGCCCGTATCGTTCAAGGGCAGCTTGGCCCCATCCATTTCGGGCATCGGCAAGTCCGGGGTGCGGGGCGGCGGTCCATCATCGCCATAGGACGGCCCGCCGAAACGGCCATCATCAGGCGGTGTCAGACCATCGGCAGGGGTGACATCCTCTGCCGCGTCAAATTTGCCTCTGACATCCTCGATGTTGCCTGTCATCCTCGCCCCGTTCAGTTCTTATCGCCCGCCGCGACAGCGGCTTGGACACGGTCCAAGATCCACGCGACCACGGGCACGGCCATTGAATTGCCGTATGCTTTGTATTGGGGGCCGTCCGCGGCGGGCCGACCCCGGTATGTGATTTGACAATGATTGTCTTCGAAGCCCTGCAGTCGGGCGCATTCCACCGGCGTCAGACGGCGAACAATCGGACCCGCTTGCACGTAGCTGCGCGATGATCCGCCAGAGGCCGCGCGCAGGTTGGCCGTATCGTGCGGCCCTTCGGGCAATGCCCCCCCCTCGCGGCCTCTCAGATCAAAGGCAATGACCGGGTCCTGGTCGCCCTTGTCTGCATCGGCGGTCAGGGGCGGGAAAACTTGTGACGGCGCGCCATCCTTGCCGCGCGTGTAGTGTGACGGCTTGAAGGCCACGGCCTGTGGCTGGGTGCGGGCTTCCAGCGTGAAAGCTGTGTCATCATCCCGAACGCCTTTGCCATCCGGCCCGGCATCGGGGTTTTCGGACACGGCACGTTCCTGAATGGCCACAGCCGCATGACCGCCGCCATTGGTGTGCGATCCGGCATGACCCATGGCGCGCAGCGGCGGCGCGACTGTGTCGTGTTGGACCTCTGTTCCCTTGCAATCGAAGGCGACCATGTTCTGGGTTTCATCGCCCGCTGGTCCACCCAGACCCTTGGCCCATTTCGCGGTCACGGTGCCTGCCACATCGCCATGGTGCCCCTGCACAGCAAGGGAATTTGGGTTCATTCCTGAGCCGCGGCGGCGACCAATGCCTGCATCAAGAGTTTGGGCAGGCTCTTCCCCCGTTTCTCTGCGCGGCGCAGAATTCCCCTGCAGGCCTTGGCGCTCAAATAATATTTGCGCGGGATCGACCCGGTTTCCAAAGTCGATGACAACGAACACACGGCGGCGTCGTTGGGCCACTCCGAAATATTGAGCGTCCCGAACGATCCATGCCGCCCGTGCGAAAGGCCCGGCAACCATACCTGCGCATGGCCATTTGGGGCTGTGGAAGGGTTTGCGGTACTTCCGGCGCCCTCTGTCACGCCAACGTCTTCGACGGTTCCATGCCCAGTGATCTGTGCTTCGACCGCGCGGCGGGCGGGCAGCTGGAATGAGGGGACCATCTGACCCAACAGCCGCTCCCAAGAAACATCCGAAAGCGTTGGACTTGTCGCTGAGGACGCCTGGGACGTTTTCCCAGAGGACAACAAGCTGTCCATCATGTCTAGCTGCGACGATGTCATGCATGATCTCCACAAATTTCAGGGTCAGGTTGCCGCGAGCATCTTTCAGGCCACGCCGCAAGCCAGCGACCGAAAACGACTGGCAGGGCGTCCCCGCCACAATCAGTTCGGGCAAGGGTATTCCGTAGTCTTGCCAAATCTCTGGCGTAACTTCGGTCATATCCCCCCACAGAAGGGGTTCACCCTGGAAGTGATCATTGTCTTCATCGCCGGGTTCGCGGTAGCCGAACCGCTCTGCCAACACGGCGCGGGGGAACGGCTCAATCTCCGACGCAAAGCGCCAGTCAACCCAAGGGGCCGCAGCTTCAGGGGCACCGATGCCGGAACAGAAGGTCGCGCCGATCATGCTGAACCCTTGGGGGTCGAGGTCAGAAAACTGCCACGTTCCAACAGTCGAAACATCGCTTTGCGACGGCGATCCACTTGCGCCGGCGGATTGCCCTGAGCCTTGGTCATCTTTGCCGTAGCATCGAGCAACGAAACCGTTGCCTTTTGATCGACATGGCCCAAAGCACCCGCGCTGATGTCAAAGACCATCAGCATCAGTGACCAATAATTGATGCCGGTAGCGGCAGAGTAAGCATGCAAAAAGTGCGCAAGACTGTCTTCCAACTGGTTGATGATTTCATCATCGTCAGGGCCGATTTCGAATGGCTTAGACATCATCACCCCCTTCATCATCAGGGGATGCACCCATCAGCACATCATTCAGGTCGACACCTTTGCCTGCGTGAACGATTTTGCCTTCAAGGCCGGGATGCAGGGCCATGGCCCGGCGCAGCCCACATTCCAGCTTGGCGCGCGTCATCTTAGGGTCGCTGTCGCCATCCATGATGAACACCAGTCGCTTCACCCAGGACGGCGGGACAAAGGCGTCGGAGTCGCTCATGTCCGGCAGGCCGGAATAGCGCTGGCCCTTCATCTTCTGCATCCGGCCAGACATGTTGCCCAAATCCACACCGGCCCAATAGGCAGCGTTCGGGAACGGGTCGGCGACCATCGCCGTCAGCGTCGTTTCGATCCCTTCGCCCATGACCAGCGTGTCAGCGCCTTCAGGGGTGTGCAGGCGAATGGCGCCACCTTGTTTCGATCCCAAGACCTTTTTCGAAACCTTGGCTTCGCCGTCATGCCAAATCTTGGCTTTACCGTGCGGCGGATTAGGGTCGATCCATGTTCGATGCACAGCGGTCAGCTGATTGCGTCGGTTCAGGATTTCCGCAACCATCGCCGGGCCGGTATGAATTGCCTCATAGCGACCATTGATCTTGACCAGATAAGGCAGCTTCGAAACAAAGCGCAGCGCCATCGGAATGCGCGGCAGTGCTTCAGGTGTGATGCCGCGCGCCTTCAGATATGTCGGAACAACACCTAGGTTCCCATCACGCGCGTTCGCCCAAAGGCTTCGTGCATTCGCAATGGCCTTCCGGCGAAACTTTGCAGATTGCTGTTCCTGTTCTCTCGCTTGCCGTTCAACCTTTTGCTTTGCAGCGTCTTGGCGTTTCTGGCGCGCGCGCCGCTGCTCTTCGGTTTCTTCCTTCGGCTTATCGCCGCGCAAGATGGTCAACGCCTCTGGAAAACTGCACTGCTCTACAAACTGCACCAATGAAATTTGATCGCCGCCGCCATCGGGACACTTTCGGCACAGCCACTGATTGGTGCGCAGATTTATGTTGAATCGATCCACAGGGCCTGACTTCGGATCATGACCACTGGCGCCGCAGATTGGGCACGGGCCAGACAATTCCCAGCCGTTGCGCCGCAAACCCGCGATGCCAAGACGGTCAATGACCTCCGACATTGAAATCGCCTTGGCTTCCATCAGGCGTGGGTCATCTGGAAAACTCATGGCCAAACTACCCCCATCTGAATAGCTTCGACCCCAAACCCAGATTGGAAAGGACGTTTGATGAACAAAGACAGAGAACTGGAATTGGGAAGACTAGCCGGGCAGAACCGGGCATTGATGTCGCTTATGGCGCAGCTGCTGGCCCACGTTGCGCGGGATTGGGATGAAGACGACGCAGAACAGTTTGTCGAAAACGCTTGCGCCATCATGCCACCCCGCGAACTGTGCGAAGGAAGCCCAAAAAAAGAGGCTTTCGCGCAAGGATTTTTGGAGATTGCGCAGCAAGTCGAGGGTTTCGCCCTGAACCGCGTTCGCACCTGATACGTGGGTCATCCTGAAACGACATCAGACCTCCCCACCCAGTTCCTTGAACCGCGACAGGAAACGGCCTTTGGCCTCAATCGGTGGCCAAAACTTCAGAATGACATCGGCGGCATCCAGCGCCTGAACGGCAGGCCAAATATCGGCATTTCGCATGGCCTGTGCCTGTTCTGCCTTCAACATCTTCAGGTCAGCATCTTTGACCGCCTGCGACATCGGCAGCGACAATCCAAACCGACCCAGCACCGCGCGTTCGGCCATGTCCTCGATGCGCTTGTAATCCGGCAGCAACCCCTTCAGCGGCTTGGATATGTCCCCGATGAAAGCTTCGGGCGCATCATGCATTAGCGCCTCAAAGGCGAATTCTGGCGGCACGATGTAGCTGGCATGCACCGAATGTTCGGCAACGGAATAAAAGTTCCGGCACTGGCCCGTGAAGCGGCAGATGTTCGACAGGCCGTGCGCAATCTCCTCGATGGTAAAGTCGGACGATTCCGGGTCTTCAAAGTCGAAATATGCACCTGTGCGGCACAGTATAGTCGGCCCGACGATATGCTTTACCTTGGATGTCATGTGCGCTGCCCCTCTGATTTTGCTTGTTTCCACGCCTCAAACCGATGCGCTGCGGCCAAGGCGAAATAGCGTTCCGTTTCCCAGCGAAGCCGGGTCATGGCGTTGTCCTGCGGTCTGCCGCGTTCGGCAGAGGCCAGCACGTCAGCCGCGGCCTTCAGCTGCGCCATGGCCGATGCACAGCCCTCGCAATCCGGCAGCACATCGCGGATGATGCTGACCCACATCGGGAAATTCTCATTGCGAACGGTCATCATGCTCAGATGCGCACAGGCGGCGACCAGACAGCGTTCGGCAGAGGCGGTTCGATTGCTCATTGCAGGTCCGCCCGTTTCTGCCAGTCAAAGAGCGGCGCGCCGTCTGTGACCTCTTGCGTATCTTGGCGCGGTATCCGGTTCACCCAGGTCGACACGAAATCCTGCAGGCCATGGCCCGCCGTCACCGGGTCGCGTTCACTTTGCACAAGGAAATCGGCCACTGCGGTGCAAGCCGCTTCATCGCGCGGCACCAAGCGAAGGGTAGCGATGGCCAGATCCATGCGGGACCGCAACGATGTTTGACCGCATTTCGCGCCCATGGCGGCGGCGGTGGCGCTCAGCCCGAATGCAACGACAGGGTTCTGGGTCATGCCGCGCCCCCCTTCTCGGCAGCATCGCTTTGCGATGCGCCTGTCAGGCTACGCGCCCCTGCCGGGGGCGCTTGATCAAACAATGGCGCCGGGGCCAGTTCGGTTTCCGCAATCGGATAGTCGCGGGCTTGTTCTAAACGGGTGCGACAAGGCGCAATCCAGTCAAAGGCGGTGCCGGTCGCGCCGTCCTTCAGCCAGACAATCCAGCAATAGCTGGTGGCGGATGATGCTTCCTTGTCCAACCGGCCCTTCACCAGCGGCACCCGTTCCACGAATTGCAGAACCAGCGCGGGTGGCGTGGGCGTGAACAGTGATCGATGGCGTTCCTTGCCTTCCAGAAACGCAGTGCGGACAAAAACCGCGACACCGACCTGAACGCGCATCAGGGCTGTACGGATGAACTCTTCACCCATGCGGAACGGTGGGTTGGTGATGATCCAGTCCACCGCATCTTTCTCGCCGGTGAATTCTTGCGGCGCGGGCATGAACCGGGACGGGTGATCCCACGAACACAGGAAATCGCAGACATCATCCTGCGCCGGGAAGGCGTCGGTGTAGTCATGCACATCGCTGGCATAGACACGGTCAAAATATTCACCCAGCGGGCGGGCCATATGGCCTTCGCCGCAGGCCGGTTCCCAGACATGCAGCAGGTGAAGCGGCGACAGCGCCATAAGCCGTTCGCACAGCGCGCGCGTGGCCCAAGGCGGTGTTGGGAAATAATCAAGGCTGTCATGGGGTTCATGACGGCGCTGCATCACAGCGGTGGAACGGTTCGCGCTCATGATGCCCCCCCCCGGACGACCGGAAAAATGCGGGCGACACCGGCATGATGCCGCCCGCAGTCCAACAGGGAGGTAAAGGGGGCACTCAGATGCGGACGGCCACGCCCCCTTGCGGTATGGCCCAGCCCCGCACGAAACGCGCTGGTGCCCGCAGGTCTCGGATGCTGACATCCCCGCAAGCGCACCCTATGGTGGCGGGGATTCGGATTTAGGGAGGGATTCAGATGAAGAAGATTTTCGCAGTGATGGCTGGAGCGGTGCTTTCGCTGAGCGCATGCATGGCTCCAATTGCTGAGCGGAAACTTGTGCCGATGACAAGAACGCAGATTCAGGAGGTTGAGCGCGCCGTAGCCTACAAGTTGAAAGACCCAAGTTCCGCTCAGTTCAGGGAAATACGGATGATCGAACGCACCCACCAAGATGGCACGGTCAGCACACTGGTTTGCGGCCAAGTCAATGGAAAGAACTCGTTCGGTGGGTATGTTGGCTTCACCACCTTCAACGGTGTGTTCAATGGCAACGCCTTCAAACCAAATGGCATTGGAACACCCGACAACAGCTGGCTCTATGAAGCCACCTGCAACGCCTAGGTCTGCCTCGCACTTACTTCTACGGACAAAAGCCCGTACTTTTGTCCGGTCGAGTGAAAAAAAAGAGCACCCCACCATCGCCATCACTCCGCCGCGAACAACATGCGCGGCGCGGCCACGGGATGTTCATTGACCGCGATGGCGACATGTCCACCATTGGCACCAGTTTCGCCCTTCCACCATTTGCGGGCGGTGCGCTCAGACACGCCAAACACCTGCTGCACATGGTTCAGATCGCGATAGTTGGCTCGGATATAAGCCTGCCAGCGGTCGGGAAACTCACGATGAACCCGGTGCGGGTCATAGACGGGGACCGAATCACCCCGGCCCAAAATCGCGTTATGGGCGGCATGCGGGAAGCTGTCAGACTTTTGTGCGGACACATTTTCCGAACGGCACTTTTGGCCGACATCTTGTCCGCCCTTTTGTTCGAACCTTTGTCCGCGCAAAAGTCCTCTGTCGGCCAACCCCTTGACCGTGTCAGCGTCTGGGTATGACGAACCATCGCTATACACGACGACAATTTGGGGCTGATCCGAACGCTCATTCATGCTGCATTTACCTCAGCAGGAATGTCTGGCCGGTTCGTTTCCATGTGATTGCGAACACGAATAACGACGCTTGTTGTTGCATCTCCCCCGCCGACCAGACGGTTGAAAAAGTCCGCGTTGCCTGTCGCCCGTTTAGAAAGGGTCTTCAAATCGACACCAGTGTCATCGGAAAACTGCCGCATTTCTGCGATAAGGTCGTTGATGATCTTGCGCTCATGCATCTTGCGCCCCTAGCAATTGGTAATTTATTACCCACTAATCGGGTAATTTATATCCGTTGTCAAGCATCCTGTGACGCATGAGAATTGGCACATGACTTTAACGGACCAATTTCGCGCCAATTTGCGGGCTGCACTTGATGAAAAAGGCGCACCATCCGCCCGCGCCCTGTCGCTTGCGGCAGGCGGCAGCGAAAGCATGGTCCGGCAAATTCTCAGCGGCGCCTCAAAGAGTCCAAGGCTCGAAACCATCGAAGACCTAGCGGAAGCGCTTGGCCGAACCCCTCAAAGCCTCATTTTCGGTGACGCAAGGCCAGTTATCGAGGAACGCCTACTTGCTGCTTTCCGGTCTTTACCCGCTGATCGTCGCCTTGATTGGCTTGAACGCGCCGAACAAGCGCTTGACCGTCAGAGCAAATCAGACTGAAAGCCAGATCAACCAGTTCGGCATCATTCAGCAGCGAAATTGCCGCCTGGAACTTCTTTTCTTCCACCTCAGACATGGAACATCCTTTCACTAAATTCGCACAACCTGTGCGGGACGTTCATTGCGGCTCGCTCTCGCGTAGATTCGCAATGTGGATCGCGACATTGGTAATAAATTATCTATTCAGTTGACAATTGGTAATCTTTTACCCTATGCCTTCTCAAAAAGGAGGCTTCCATGCAGCAAGACCTACGTACCATCGCAGCCGCGACCCTGGTTCAGCCACTCACCCCGCGTGAACTGGTGACCGATGAAAACCTGCGCATGCTGGCCAAGGGAGAACCAGACTGGCAGCGCGGTGTTATCTCCGAAGAATTCCAGTCGATGCTGGTCATGGTGCTGCCTGACATCTGCGGCGAACTGATGTCCTACCGGGCTGCGGCACGTCTTGACCCAGCCCTGCCAGCCACCGGCGTCGATGATGACCCCATCGAACGCATCGAGGGTCTGACCCAATACGCCTGTGATGAACTGGCCGAAACCAATGTGCGCATGGCCACCTTGGAAGAGCGCACGGCAGAAATCCTGTCACATTTGAAAGGGGCTGCAGCATGACACCCCATCTGGATTTCCCCCGAATAGCTGAGGCGCTTGCCCTTCTGGAAATCTGCAGCGCTGATGCGCAACTGCTGCACCTGAAGAACCTCTGCGAAAACAATGGCGTTTGGACCGTTCCGCAGGATCACAGTCGCTACAGCCCCGTGCTGTATGAAGTGTCCCTGTTTGGCGTCCCCGCTATCTCCGATGACATCGAACGTTTACCCGACAACTGGATGCGCGCTGCTCGCAACATCCTGCGCGGCCTTCCTGCAAAGGATGCAGCCTGATGTTTGCAACTCGAAAACCGACCCCGTTGAACACTGCCTGTGATTCTGCCTCCGGGGTCGGGCAACCCGCCGGGGGCGTGGCATCCCACGTCCCCGGATTTTTCAGAACACTTTGCCGCGGGCTGTTGGGGCCAGCCCGGACCGGGGCGCGCACGGATGCCATCACTCACGACAACAAAACACCGTGCGCGCCCATAGAGAATTCCCGAACCGTGCTTGGTCAGGGGCGCAAGTGCAGCTTCGCTGACCCCATGCTGTATGAGTGCCACGCGGAAGGGGATGCTGTCTGCCGTCATAAACCGAAAGGTGTTGGCGGCAGACAGCCCAACATCAGCCGCAGCCTGAAGGAATTGCGCGATGCCAAATAAGTTCTTGCACGGCAACGGCTTCAACTGCCCCGCATGCCAGCTGCGCCGGGAAACCGCTCTGTTGGATTTTCGTTCGGGCGGCAGAGGGGTGCGGACATGACCTGCAACCTTTGCGACGGCACAGGCCGCATTGCCCGCGACACCGCCGACATCATCGCGGATGCCGTAGCCGACGCCGCCCGATTCCATTGGAAAACCTCGATCGAGAAGGAAGACACATGCAACGCTTCATCGTGAAAGTCATCGTGTCAGGTGTTGGCCAGATCCAGCACGTCACACGAGCCAAGTCCAAGAAAGACGCCGAAGCGCGCATCGCTCAGGCCTACCCGAACCGTGAACTGCAATTCGTATCTGTGACCAACTGACCATGCCTGCACCCACTGTCACCAAAGCCGCGATCCAGCGCGCCATCGAGGCCACGAAAGCCGCAGGGCTGACGCCAATCGCGGTCACGGTCAGCAAAGATGGGACCGTGCGCGTGGAAACCGTCACTGAAAAAGCGGTGGACACGGCCAAACCTTCTGCGCAAGTGTTGCAACCCAAGAAATGGGCAACACGGTGAATGGGGTGCGCGTCGACTTTCCGGGACTTTTGATAGAGCGAAATCGCAACGGTTCACCGCGATACCGTGTGCGCGTGGAAGGCGACAAACGCCGTCGCATCACTATCCCTGTCGGCCCTGACCATTCCGATTTCCCGCACTATTACTACGCCGCGCGCGCCGGTGAAATCTGGACGCCTTCACGGTCCAAAGTGGCCGAACGGTCGCTGGACTGGCTGGTCGGGCGCTACATGGAATTTCTGGAAAAGATGGTCGAAGCGGGCCAGATGTCACCGGCCACGCTCAAACAGCGCCGCAGCGTTCTGTCGCGCCTGTGCGACTTCGAAGACCATGAAGGCACCCGCTACGGCGATTGTGACATGGATGCGCCCACGGCCGCATTCGTGGAAATCCGTGATGCCTGGGCGAACCGGCCCGGCGCAGCTGACAACCTGATTAAATCCATCCGCGCGGTCTATGCCTGGGCGATCGAGCGTGACGAAATCGCCCACAACCCTGCGGCCGGCATTGCGCCTATCAATCGCAATCCGAAGGGTGGCGCGACACCTTGGACGCCAGCAGACTTGAAGGCGTTCAAGAAAGCGCATCCGAAGGGCACCACGGCTTATCTGTGGCTGACCCTTCAGGCGTTCACGGCTTGCCGAATTGGCGATGCCATTTGGCTGGGCCGCGAACAGGAAGTGACCCACAACGGTCAGGTTTGGCTGGAATGGCAACCGCGCAAGAAGGGATCGGCGCCGGTATCCATCCCGATGCTGCCACCGCTCTTTGAAGCGACACGCGCAGCCAAGATCATCGGCCCGGCCTATGTGCTAAACGAAAAGGGCAAGCCATTCGCATCCACCGAAGCGCTGCGCGTTCGGGTCCAACGTTGGTGTAACGCAGCTGGACTGTCTGGGCGCTCTTCTCACGGTGTTCGCAAGGCTGTGGCCGAACTCATGGCCGAGTCCGGCTGCAGTCAACACCAGATCATGGCGGTGATGGCACACACCGAAGCGCGCACATCTGAGGTCTATACAAAGGGGGTTCAACGCCGCCTATTGGCAGCTGATGGCATCCAGGCATTGGCCGCTCTGGACTGGTAGGGTGTCCCGCAGTCCAAATTTGCGGGACACTTAGGTCAACAAAATATGGCCGAAATAGGTGTCGTGGTAGTGCAGGGTCGCCCACCATTTTCCCCAATTTTTGCTGACGAAAATGATGGTGCCCAAGGGCTTTTTTGCGCTTTAGGGAATCAAGACCTGACCGCGCTGATAACTGGCGCTGTCGGTGCTCAGATCATCATACAGAATCTCTATCGAAAGCGACTGAACCGACTCGGGCGCCAGCCCCATGATCGGCATCGCCTCGTTGTCGATCAGTGAATTCGGTGCAGCCAAATCAAGGTGGCAAGGCGGCAGGTCATAGGTCTGCATCGGCCCATCGTTGATCGCATATTTTACCTGGTGCAATCCGCAGCGCCACGACAGAAGCTGGGTGAAATACACGATATCCTGCCCGTCATACAGGCGCACCGCCACCCAATTGGGCTTTGTCGCCGTCAGGATCATCTTGATCTCACCGGCCGTCGTAAACTTGCCCGAGGGTGTCTGGTCCTCGGCCTGGAACTCGGCCCACGCCGGCGAGGCCAAACCCCCTGCAGCGGCCAAAACGACAAGCAACCTGTTGATCATTAGACATTCCTCTTCTTTCAAATCCGCTACTCTTGGCCCATACTGCCACGAAAATCGTTAAGCGCAAAAAAATCGGGTAGTTGCAGGCGCATGACCAGCCAGACATCGTTCAATATCGTAATCGTCGGGCAAGCCAACCGCCTGCAATACGAGGCGATTCTGTTTGCCGCCTCGCTGCGCCAGCAAAGCCCCGGTTTCAAGGGCCAGTTGATCGTCGCCACGCCCAACCACAGCCCCCTGTGGTCAAAGTCCCCGACCTTGCGCAACAAGCCGGTCATCAAAATTCTGGAATCTCTTGGCGCCCACATCGTGCCCTTCGATACCCCCGAATTCGGCGAAGGCTATCCCAATGGCAACAAGATCCAGGCCCTGATGGCCCTGCCCAAGGGGGAACCCTTCGTGTTCTTCGATACCGACACGCTGGTGCTGGACGATCTGTCCCGCGTGCCCTTCGATTTCTCGCGCCCCGGCGCCTCGCAGAACGTGACCGGCACCTGGCCCAAGATCGAGCTTTACGGCCCCGGGTTCACCCAGATCTGGGGGGCGCTTTACGACCGGTTCGGGCTGGATTTCGAAAGCTCTCTGGATCTCAGCCAGCCCGATGAATATTGGCAACGCTACCTATATTTCAACGCCGGCTGGTTCTTCTACAAATGCCCGCACGAATTCGGCCAACGCTACCTGCGCTATGCCACCGAAATCCGCGATAATCCCCCACCCGAACTGGTCTGTCAGCCGATGTGGCCGTGGCTGGACCAGATCGCCCTGCCGCTTGTGATCCACTCTTTAGGGGGCGGTCGGAACATGGTGCCGCCCGGCCTGCTGGACGGAGAGGTCACCTGCCACTACCGCCTCTTTCCGCTGCTCTACGCGCGCGAAAACGATCATGTGATCAGGGTGCTGGAACAGATCGCCGAGCCAAACGCGATCAAGAAGGTCCTCAAGCAATACGACCCGATCAAATACATGATCTACCACGGCCGCGGCCAGAAAGTCCGCGCCCTGTTCGATCAGGCCGACCTGCCCCGCAAGGAACGCGCCATCCGTAAACGGATCAAGGAAAACGGCTACTGGATGCGCTAAGCCCATTCCGGTCGCACCATTCGCCCCACGCGCCCACCCGAGGAGGCGCCCCGCAGGGGCAACGACGAGAAATCAAGCGCGCGCAGCGCTCCTTTGGATCAAGCTTAAGCCTCGAACAGGCGGTCCAGATCTGCCACACCCTTCACCTCTATCGGATTACCCGAAGGATCCCTGAAAAACATGGTCCATTGCTCGCCCGGCTGCCCTTCGAACCGCACGGATGGCGGGATGACAAACTCCAGATCCGCCGATTGCAGCCTATGCGCCAACTGCTGCCAATAGGGCATCTCCAGCACGACCCCCAGGTGCGGCATGGGCACCATATGCGCGCCAACCTTACCGGTATCGGCCGTGGCAAAGGGTTCGCCCAGGTGCAGGCTCAGTTGGTGACCAAAAAAGTCGAAATCGACCCAAGTTTCAGTGCTGCGCCCCTCGGCCGCGCCCAAAAGCCCGCCATAGAAAGCGCGCGCCTCGTCCAGATCACGCACGTTAAAGGCCAGATGAAAGGCGGATCGCATCAATTGCTCCCCAAGGTTGCTTTGTCATTGTCGCCTATTCTCAGATGGCCTATCCATTTTGGCAATAGAATTACCGCCGGGCAAAACCCGGAATTTTTTATCAGGAGGAGACCCCAATGACAGACGCCCCCAACTATGGATTTGACACGCTGTCCATTCACGCAGGCGCCCGGCCCGACCCGGCCACCGGTGCGCGCCAGACACCGATTTATCAGACCACCGCTTACGTGTTCCGCGATGCCGATCACGCGGCGGCTTTGTTTAACCTGCAAGAGGTCGGCTATATCTACTCGCGTCTGACCAACCCCACCGTGGCCGTTCTGCAGGAACGCATTGCCACGCTGGAAGGCGGCGTTGGCGCGGTTTGCTGTTCCTCGGGTCATGCGGCGCAAATTATGGCGCTGTTCCCGCTGATGGCGCCGGGGCGCAACGTGGTGGTCTCGACCCGTCTCTATGGTGGATCGATCACGCAGTTCAGCCAGACCATCAAGCGTTTCGGCTGGTCCGCCAAGTTCGTCGATTTCGAGGATATGGACGCCGTCGCCGCCGCCATCGATGATGATACCCGTGCCGTATTCTGCGAATCCGTCGCCAACCCCGGCGGCTATGTCACCGACCTGCCCGCTGCGGCCAAAGTCGCCAGTGACGCCGGTCTGCCGCTGATCGTGGATAACACCAGCGCCACGCCTTACCTGTGCAACCCGATCGCCCATGGCGCCACGCTGGTTGTGCATTCGATGACGAAATACCTGACAGGCAATGGCACCGTCACCGGCGGCGTTGTGGTCGACAGTGGTCAGTTCGACTGGTCCGCCAGCGACAAATTCCCCTCGCTGTCGCAGCCCGAGCCCGCCTATCACGGCCTGAAATTCCACGAAACCTTCGGCCCGCTGGCTTTCACCTTCCACGGCATTGCCATTGGTCTGCGCGATCTGGGCATGACGCTGAACCCGCAAGCCGCGCATTACACGCTGATGGGCATCGAAACCCTGTCCCTGCGGATGGAGCGTCATTGCGAAAACGCGCAGAAAGTCGCGGAATGGCTGGAAAAGGACGACCGGGTCGAGGCTGTGACCTATGCCGGCCTGGAAAGCTCGCCCTATCATGACCGTGCCAAGGCGCTGTATCCCAAAGGCACCGGCGGTCTGTTCACCGTCGCGCTGAAAGGTGGCTATGAGGCTTGCGTGAAAATGGTCGACGGGCTGGAACTGTTCAGCCACGTGGCCAACCTTGGGGATACGCGCTCGCTGATTATCCACCCCGCCTCGACCACGCACCGTCAGTTGTCCGAGGAACAGCAAGTCGCCGCCGGGGCTGGCCCCAACGTGGTGCGGATTTCCATCGGGATTGAAAATGCCGACGACCTGATCCGCGATCTGGACGCCGCTCTGCCGCGCTGATCCAGCGTTACAAAAGGAAACGGCGCAAGGTGTCCCCTTGCGCCGTTTTTCTTTGCCCTAGTCCAGGTCCTAGTCCAGCTTGATCACCACCCTGACCGACTGCGTCAGGTTCAGTTCGCCCTCGGCGATCGGGACGGCCTCGGCCATGTCGGCTGCCATGCGCATCATCGGCGCAACGTTTTGCACCGCAGTCTCTGAGATGGACAGGATATCGCCTAACTCAACGCTTGCGGCTTCGGCATAGAGTTTTGCCTTGCGCAGTGCCTCGGCCACAGCGGCCTGACGCGCCTGATCCTGCAGCGGCGCCGGGTCCTGCACCCCAAACCGCAGGCCCGAGAACCGGTTCGCCCCGTCTTGCAGAACGGCCCCCATGACCTGCCCCAGACTGTCCAGATCACGCACGCGGACATTCACGCTTTGAACTGCGCGATAGCCTTCGATCCGGGGCTGAGAGTTGTTGCGATGGGTGTAAATAGGCGAAAGACTGACCTGACCGGTCTGCACATCGCGCGGTTCGATCCCAAAGGCCGCAAGCCGCTTCAGCATCGCACCCATCGCGGCCGAGCTTTGGGCCATCGCCTGGCTCGCATCACGGTGCTGATGCTCGACCCCAAGCGACAGCGTGGCCATGTCCGGCACCGCGTGAACAATGCCCTGCCCGGTCACCGTGATCTGGCGCACCTCTTGTGCAAAGGCGGGGCCTGACGCTGCAAGCCCAAGCACCAACGCCAGTATCACTCCGGGAGTTTTAAGCGGGAATTTCGCAATCTTGCTCATGTTCTGTTCCTTTCGGCATGTCCCTAGGGTGCGCATAATTCTGTCTGATACAACAATCACATATTTGTTTTCCTTCCCCTCGGCGGGAAGCTGCTATAACCTGCGCCGCGTTGGGAACGGGACTCCAATCGGGGTCCGCGAAATGCTATTGCCAGAAGAATGAAACCGAACTTCGCCCTGACCCTGTCCGCTGAAGGAATCCGGCTGCTGCAACGCGCGCCGTCGGGCTGGTTGCTGGTGGGCGACGCCGATTTCGCGGACGCCGAGCTGACCCGGGTTATGGCCGATCTGCGCAACAAGGCCGAGCGGCTGTCCCCGTCCAAGGTGCACACCAAGCTGGTGCTGCCCAACGACCAGATCAAATATATGACCGTCCGTTCGGCTGCGACATCAGAAGAAGAAGCCGAAACCGAGGCCGCCGCCGCGCTGGAAGGCGCCACGCCCTATTCCTTGTCCGAACTGGCGTTTGACTGGTCGCTGGATGACGGTCAGCTGTTCCTGGCCGCAGTCGCACGCGAAACATTGGCCGAAGCCGAGGGCTTTGCCGCCGAGCATGGTTTCAACCCGATGAGTTTCGTCGCCCTGCCCGAACAGAATGATTTTCCCGGAGAGCCGTTCTTTGGCTTGACGCGGGCTGCGCGGGAACTGCTGGACCCCACGCAAAACGTCGCGCGGGACCTGCAACCACTGCAAGTGATCGGCAAGGCGGATATCCCCGATCCTGAACTGGCGCCAGAACCAGAACCCGCCCCTGTCCCCGAAGCTCCGATGCTGCTGGACGCCAATGCGCGCCAGGATGATCCGGATGACGAGGCCCCGGCCCCCGATGGCGCCGCGCCGGTCATGGCGTTTTCAAGTGTGCGCACCACGGGCGCTCCCCCGGACCAACCGCCAGCCCCCACTGCGCCCCAGCCTTCAAAGACTGAGGGTGCAATCGAAAGCGTCACCTCTCCTTCGATCCCCCCGGCCCCGCCCGAGGGTGAAGCGACCGCAACCACCGGGTTCCAGTCCAGCCGCAAACCCCCGGCGCCTGCTGCAACCACGGCCGAAGCCACGCCAAAAGCAAAACCGAAGCCGCAAAAGATCGCGACCCCCAAGCCAAAACCCACACCAAAACCCAAATCCGTTGACCCAACCGCCGATCAGGACGAACAGCAGCGCCTGACACTTTTCGGCGCACGCAAACCGGCCGCCAAGATGCCGATGATCGGGGGCAAACCGCGACACATGGGCCTGGCTCTGACCGTGGTGTTGCTGATGTTCCTGGCGATCGCCGCAATTTGGGCCAGCTTCCTTAGCCCCGGCGGGATCGCGGGGCTTTTCGGATCGAACCCCGAACAGATCGAGATGGACGTCGCCTCGGGCACTGAAGATCCGAACGCTGCCACCGCCGAGGAACTGGCCGAAGCCCAAGACGTCGAGCCAGCCGGCGCCGCAGACCCGGCCCTGACTGAAGGACAGGCCGTTTTGCTGCCCGTCACGCCAGATCTGATCACCCCCGAAGAGGCCGAGCGACGCTATATCGCCACCGGAATCTGGCAGGTCGCGCCAGAGCAACCGCAGGTCCCCGACGCTTCGGGGGATGCCGATGTCTATCTGGCCTCGCTTGATCCGCAGGTACGCGCCGTGGATGCAATCGCGCTGCCCGATATCTCTTTGCAGCACGACGGGCCGCCCAACGAGACACTGAACCCAACCGCAGCTGGCACCACCTTTGACGTGGACCAACGCGGGCTGGTACGCGCCACCCCCGAAGGCGCCCTAACCCCCGAAGGCATCACCGTTTACGCTGGCAAGCCGTCTTCGGTGCCCGACAAGCTGCCTGAACGCCGTGGCGATGGCCTGAACCCTGCCGAGCTGGAGCGTATTGCCCAGGTCCGCCCGCGCGCACGCCCCGGCGATCTGAAAGAAACCACCGAGCGTGGCCAACTGGGCGGGCGCACTCTGTCCGAGCTGGCGGCACTGCGTCCCAAGGCGCGACCTGCCTGGATCACGCCGCAAGTCGAAGGCGCCCCGACGCCGCAGGCCGTGGCGCTTTCGCTGCGGCCCAAGACGCGGCCCGAGAATTTTGCACAGTTGGTGGCCCGGACGCAGAAGGTCGAAACCCAGGTTGCCGCTGCCGCCCCATCAATCCCGTCCTCGGCATCGGTGGCGCGTCAAGCGACGGTCAAGAACGCTTTGAACCTGAAAAAGCTGAACCTGATCGGCGTGAATGGCAAAGGCGGAGACCGCCGGGCGCTGGTACGCACCCAGAACGGGCGCTACAAAACCGTCAAGATCGGAGATCGGCTGGACGGCGGCAAAGTGTCCTCGATCACCGAAACCGAGCTGCGCTATACCAAGGGCGGAAAATCCGTGGTTCTGAAAATGCCGCGCGGATAAGCATTCCTCACCGTTCGAATGCGTCTTTTACCCCGTTTGCCTTTACGAATATGCGCAGATGTCGCACAATATTCGCAAAGAACGCGGACACTACGCACATGTTGGATGATACGGACAAACGGCTTCTGGCCGAATTGCAGAAGAATGCTCACTTGACGGCGCTAGAGCTGGGCGAGGTGCTGAACTTGTCGCCCAGCCAGGCCGGGCGACGACGCCAAAGGCTGGAGGCCGAGGGCTATATTCGCGCCTATTCCGCCACGCTGGACCCCCACCGCGTGGGGCTGAGCGTGCAGGCTTTCGTGCAGGTTCAGATGGCCTCTCATGGGCCTGAACAATCGCGCGCCTTTGCCCGCCTGATCGAACTGCGCCCCGAGGTGATCTCGGGTTGGACGCTGACCGGCGAGGCTGACTATTTGCTGCGGGTCTATTGCGAGGACCTGGCCGCGCTTAACCGGCTGGTTCACGAGGTGCTGCTGCCGCATCCCGCGGTGTCGCGCGTGCAAAGCCAGATCGTGATGAACCAATTTAAACCAGACGCCCCCCTGCCCTGCTAACCCCTTAAAGGATACTCAATGCAATCCATCCTGTTTCAAGCCTCGATCTATCTGGCTGCCGCTGTGATCGCCGTGCCGATTGCCGCGCGGATGGGGCTGGGTTCGGTCCTGGGCTACCTTATGGCGGGGATCGTAATCGGCCCGGTGCTGGGCCTTGTGGGCAGTGAAACCGCCGATCTGCAGCACTTTGCCGAATTCGGCGTGGTAATGATGCTGTTCCTGATCGGGCTAGAGCTGGAGCCGCGCACCCTTTGGGATATGCGCCACAAGCTGCTGGGCCTGGGTGGCCTGCAGGTCACGCTTACCACGCTGGCCGTGATGGCCGGCGCGCTGGCCTTAGGGCAACCGCTGCCGCAAGCGCTGGCGATCGGGTTGATATTTTCACTATCCTCGACCGCGATCGTGCTGCAAACCCTATCGGAAAAGGGCTTGATGCAAACCGGCGGAGGCCGCTCGGCCTTTTCGGTTCTGCTGACGCAGGATATTGCAGTGATCCCGATGCTGGCGCTGCTGCCACTGCTGGCCGTGGTCCCCCTGGCCCAAATCCGCGAGGACGGTTCGATCGAGCGAAGCTCTGATGCGGCTGCAGGCCATGG
The DNA here is from genome assembly GCF_965218685.1 of Thalassovita sp. GTDB lineage: Bacteria > Pseudomonadota > Alphaproteobacteria > Rhodobacterales > Rhodobacteraceae > Thalassobius. Next base: position 3,125,341 of record NZ_OZ244657.1, read on the forward strand.
CGACGCGCACGGCGGGGGCACGGACACCATATCGGCGCTGATGCAGGATCTGCCGGGCTGGGGCGTGACCCTGATCACCCTGGGCGCCGTGGCGGTGATCATTCTGGCCGGCGTTTACCTGACCCGCCCGGTATTCCGCTATATCCATCATGCCCGCCTGCGCGAGATGTACACCGCCCTGGCGCTGCTGATCGTGCTGGGGATCGCCTATGTGATGAACGCCGTTGGGCTGTCGCCCGCGCTTGGCACCTTTCTGGCGGGCGTCGTTCTGGCGAACACCGAATTCCGCCACGAGCTGGAAAGCGATATCCAACCTTTCAAGGGCCTGCTGCTTGGCCTGTTCTTCATCACCGTGGGCGCGGGTATCAACTTTACACTGCTGGCGGATAATGCCGCCCCCATCCTGGCCCTGACCGCCGCGCTGATCGCGGGCAAGGGCGTGATCCTGTTTGGCCTTGGCACCCTGTTCAAACTGAGGGGCCGCAGCCGCTGGCTGTTCACCCTGTCGTTGGCACAGGCAGGCGAGTTCGGCTTTGTCCTGCTGTCCTTTGCCCAGCAGACGCATGTTCTGGGTCAGGGGCTGTCCGAGCAGCTTTTGATGATCGTGGCCCTGTCCATGCTGGCCACGCCTCTTTTGTTCATCCTTTATGACTGGCTTTCGCACCGGTCAGGAGACGACAGCGTTGATCTTGAGGCAGATGAGATTGACGAACAAGGTCCGGTGATCATCGCCGGCATGGGCCGCTTTGGTCAGATCGTTAACCGGCTGGTTCAGAACACCGGCTTCAAGACCGTGGTGCTGGATCATGACATGGAAACGATCCAGCTGATGCGCCGTTTTGGCTTTCGCGGCTTTTTTGGCGATCCGACCCGGCCCGAGCTGCTGCACGCCGCGGGCCTGAAAGAAGCGCATATCCTTGTCGTCGCTCTGGACGACCCTGACGCCTCGGTTCGGCTGGTCACTTTCGCGCGCCGTGAACGCCCCGACCTGCATATCATCGCCCGTGCCCGCGACCGCAACCACGTTTTCCGGCTGTACAAAGCGGGCGCCGATGACATCATCCGCGAGATGTTCGACAGCTCGTTGCGGGCTGGTCGCTATGTGCTGGAGAATATCGGCCTTAGCGAATACGAGGCCGCAATGGCCGAAAAGGTGTTCTTTCAGCACGACCGCGCCGCCGTGCGCGATCTGGCGCAGCTGTGGGATCCGAACATCCCTGCCTCGAAAAACGAAGCCTATATCAAACGCGCGCTTGAGTTGGACAAGGAACTGGAAGCATCGCTTCAGGCCAAACTTGACGAGCGCGCCGAGCTGGAAGAATAGCCTTCTGGGTCGATCGGGATCGGGGCCAAAGGCCCCGGCCCGGTGATCAGCCGTCCGACACGCCTGCCTCGGCGAAGGTGGCCATGCCCGAATGGCACGCAACCGCCCCCTTCAGAACGCCGATCGCCAGCGCCGCGCCCGAACCCTCGCCCAGCCGCAACCCAAGCGACACCAGCGGCGCCTTGTTCAACGCGTTCAGCAAACGCGGATGGGCAGCCTCGGCGCTGACGTGACCGGCCACGCAATGATCCAGCGCGAAGGGCACGGTCTGCTCAAGGCATGCGGCGGCGGCGCAGCAAATGAACCCGTCCAGAATCACCGGAATACGCAGATCGCGCGCGCGGGCAATCGCGCCCGTCATCGCCGCCAGCTCGCGCCCGCCCAGACAACGCAACGCGTCCAGACCGTCCTTAATGGCTTCGGCATGCAGCGCCTCGCCCTGGGCCACGACGCGCGTCTTGGTTTCCAGCCCGGCATCATCCACGCCAGTGCCGCGCCCGGTCCAATCAGCGGCATCACCGCCAAACAGGGCCAGCGCAATCGCCGCAGCAGAGGTCGTGTTGCCGATCCCCATCTCGCCGGTCACCAGCAGATCGGCATTGGGATCAACGGCGTTCCACCCGGTCAGCAGGGCGTCAACCAGCTCGGCCTCTGACATGGCGGGGGCTTGGGTGAAATCAGCGGTGGGCGTGTCCAGCGACAGGGCGACAACATCCATCTTGGCGCCGAACGCCTTGGACAGCTGGTTGATCGCTGCGCCGCCATGCTGGAAGTTCAGCACCATCTGCTCGGTCACCTCGGCGGGAAAGGCCGAAACGCCCTGCGCGGTCACACCGTGGTTTCCCGCAAAAACCACCACCTGGGGCGCACTGATCTGAGGCCGCGCATCCCCGCGCCACCCCGCATACCAGATCGCCAGATCCTCGAGCCGACCCAAAGCACCCGGAGGCTTGGTCAGCTGACCGTTTCGCGCCTCGGCCTCTTTGCGGGTCTCAAGGTCGGCGGTCGGGGCTTGTGCCAAAATCGAGCGGAACTGATCGAGGGTTGCGAATGCTTGGGTCATGGGGTCTCTTTCCGGATCTTAGCTTGCCTGAGTGTTGCCGGGATGTTTAGCGCAATGCTATCGGGGGTGCACAGATCAAAAGGGCGCAACATGGCGGAAAAAACCTCTTTCACTCCCCGGATGGGTGACCTGCCCGTCGCGCTTTCGCTGCTGACGCGATTGCCCCTGCGCCTGCCCGAGGACGCATATGCGCGCGCATCTCAGGCGGCCTGGGCCTATCCGCTTGTTGGGCTGGTCATCAGCGCGCTAGCCGGGCTGTCCGGGTGGGTTTCGGCGCCGCTGGGCGCCGGCTTTGCCGCGCTGGTGGTTCTGGCCGTACAGGCCGTGCTGACCGGCGCCATGCACGAGGACGGTCTGGCCGATTGTGCCGACGGGTTCTGGGGCGGATGGGATCCCGCGCGCCGGCTGGAGATCATGAAAGACAGCCAGATCGGAACCTATGGCGTGCTGGCACTGATCCTGGGACTGGCCGTGCGCTGGTGGGCGTTGGAGCTGCTGATCTCTGCGAACCAGCTGTTGCCCGCGCTGCTGGGCGTGGCGGTGATGTCTCGGGCCGGGATGCCCACTTTGATGACATGGCTGCCCAATGCAAGGAACACCGGGCTCAGCCATTCCGTGGGGCACCCACCTGTCTTGGCGGTGCTTCTGGCCGGATTTCTTGCCCTTGGTGTGGGCGTGCTGACACTGGGCCCGACTGCCCTGCCCGGCGCTGCGATCTGCGCCCTGCTGACCTTTGCGGTTGGGCTTTTGTCGCGCGCCAAGATTGGTGGTCAGACCGGAGACGTGCTGGGTGCCTCGCAACAAATCTGCGAGATCGGCCTGCTGGTGACATGCGCCGCTTTGGTAGTTTGACGCTGGGTCCATGTGACCCAAGGGAACAATTGCACCGGTAAATTCAGGCGTTACTTCTGAGGGAAACCTGTCGCGGAATTACGTCCCGACACTCGGAATTTAATAAAGGAGCGCCCATGAGCCGTACCGACATCCTGTTTCGCCCCGTGGACCTTGGCAAACTGAAGCTGCGCAACCGGATCGCCATGGCGCCGATGACGCGGACCTTCTCGCCCGGGAATGTGCCGAACAGCAAGGTCGTGGATTACTACCGCCGCCGTGCCGAGGGTGGCGTGGGCCTGATCATCACCGAGGGCACCTTTGTCGACCATCCCGCAGCCAGCGGTTATCCCAACGTGCCGGCCTTTTATGGCAAGGACGCGCTGGCCGGCTGGAAACGCGTGGTTGACGCCGTGCATGCGGCGGGCGGCAAGATCGCGCCGCAGCTTTGGCACGTGGGGGCAATCCGGCGCCCCGGCGTGATGCCGGGCGGTGACACGCCCGGTCACAGCCCCAGCGGCATGGCGCGCCCCGGCAAGGTGACAGGCCACGCGATGACCCAAGAGGATATCGACGACGTTATCGCGGCCTTTGCCAAGGCCGCAGCGGATGCCAAGCGCATCGGTTTTGACGCGATCGAAATCCATGGCGCGCATGGCTATCTGATCGACCAGTTCTTTTGGGACGGCACCAATCAGCGCGAGGATGCATATGGTGGCGATCTGGCCGCGCGCTCGAAATTTGCGCTGGAAATTATCCGGGCCTGTCGCGCCGCCGTCGGCCCTGATTTCCCCATCATCCTCCGCTATTCGCAGTGGAAACAGCAAGATTACAGCGCCCGGCTGTGCGAAACGCCCCAGGCACTGGCCGAGTTTCTGCAGCCTCTGGCTGAGGCAGGCGTTGACATCTTCCATTGCTCGACCCGCCGCTTCTGGGAGCCCGAGTTCGAAGGCAGCGACCTGAACCTAGCGGGCTGGACCCGCAAGCTGACCGGCAAACCCAGCATCACCGTGGGCAGTGTCGGTCTGAACGCAGATTTCCTGCCCGATGATGGCACCGCCGATTTCCGCGCCGCTGAAACGGCCAGTATCGACACTTTGCTGGAACGGGTTGAGCGGAACGAGTTCGATCTGGTCGCCGTGGGGCGCGCGTTGATCGCCAACCCCGACTGGGCCAACCAGGTGGCCGCTGGCCAGTTCGACAGCTTGCATGCCTATGAAAAGGACATGCTGCACCAGCTGGTCTAAGGCAAAATCTGCCGCATTTCCTTTCTGCCCCGGCACGTGTATGGCCTTTGCTTGCGCTTCTCTTCTTGCATGCAAAGGCTCCATTTTCATGGCATTTCGCTACGTTCAGAAAGTTCTGTTCAAATACTGCGATCCGGCGGGGATCGTGTTCTTTCCCCGCTATTTCGAGATGATGAACGACTGCGTTGAAACCTTCTTTGAAGAGGGGCTGGACTGGCCGTTCCAACTGCTGCTGCGCACCGACAGCGTGCCCACCGCCAGCATCGAAACGCGGTTCCTGCGCCCCAGCCGTCACGGCGACATGCTGGAGCTGGTGCTGCGCGTGGAAAAGGTGGGGCGGACCTCGATGAGCTATCACATGCAAGCGGAATCCGAGGGCGAAATCCGGTTCGAAACTCGTGCGACGCTGGTGCATGTGGACGGTACGGGCAAGCCTGCCTCGTGGCCCGAAACGGTGCGCGAACGGCTGAAAGACTGGGAAGACTGACCCCTCAGGTCACGGCCGCGCGGGTCTGGTATTTTGGGTCATTCCACAGTTCATCGGTGATGACCTCGGCCAGAATGCGGGCGGCCTGACGGATGTCCTGCTCGTCCAGATACAGCGGCGTGATGCCAAACCGCATGATGTCCGGCGCGCGGAAATCCCCGATCACACCACGATCAATCAAAGCCTGCATGGCCGCGTAACCATCAGGGAACGCAAAGGAAACCTGAGACCCCCTTTGCGCCGGATCTGACGGCGAAACCAGCCGCAACTGCGGGCACAGCTTTTCCACCTCGGTGATGAAAAGCTGCGACAGGTGGATCGAGGCGGCACGCAGCGTGCCCATCTTGACCTCATCCCAAACATCCAGCGCCGCATCCAGAACAGACAGCTGCACCACCGGCGGTGTGCCCACACGCAAACGCTCGGTGGACATGGCGGGGCGATAGAGCGGCTCCATCGCAAAGGGAGCCTTGTGGCCCAGCCATCCGGCCAGAGCGGGTTGCACGCTGTCCACCAGATCGGGGCGCACATAGATAAAGGCCGGCGCGCCCGGCCCACCGTTGAGGTATTTATAGGTGCAGCCCACGGCAAATTCGGCCCCCACGTCCGCCAGTTGTACAGGGACTGCGCCGGCGCTATGCGCCAGATCCCAGATCATCACAGCCCCCGCCTGATGCGCCGCCCGCGTGATGGCCTGCATGTCATGCATCCGTCCCGTCCGATAATCGACCTGGGTCAGCATCACCACGGCCACCTCGGGTGTAATCGCAGCAGCGACGTCTTGCGGTGCGGGTGTGCGCAATTCGTACCCCTGCCCGATCGTCTCGATCAGACCCTGCGCCATATACAGGTCAGATGGGAAATTGCCGTTGTCTGACAGGATCACCCGCCGGTCGGGGCGCATCCGCAGCGCAGCCGCAAGCGCCTGGTAGACCTTGATCGACAGCGTGTCCCCGGTTGCAACCGAGCCCGCCGGCGCCCCGATCAAAGGTGCGATCCGGTCCCCGACGCGGCGCGGCAGCTCCATCCAGCCAGCGCTGTTCCAAGCGCGGATCAGCTGCTGCCCCCATTCCTCGGTGATCACATGCGCGGCCCGCGCAGCCGCCCCTTTGGGCAAAGGCCCCAACGAGTTACCATCCAGATAGATCACCCCCTCGGGCAAATCGAACAGGTCTTTTCTGGGCAGCATCCGCGCGTTCCTTTCGGGTCAGGCTAGGCGGCCATTATCCAGCAGTTGCGCGGTAACGAAAGAGGTTTTTCTTAGCCTGAGATGCCGGTTCTGCGCAGATCATTTAGCGGGCTACGCATTGCCGCGCCTAATAAAGGCCAGGGTGCAGCCCATGGCGATCAGCAGGCCGCCGCAAGACCGTTCGATCCACAAAGCCCCCCGGTCGCTCAGGAATTGCACCGCTTTTGTCCCAAGGCCGGCATAGGCGACCATCACGGCCACGTCGGTCGCGATAAAGACCAGCCCAAGCAAGGCATATTGCTCCAAAAGTGGCGCAGTCGGGTCGATGAACTGTGGCAGGAACGCGGTGAAGAAAACGTACCCTTTGGGGTTCGTCACAGCGACCAGAAAGCTTTTTCGCAATAGCGCCAGTTTACGCCCGGATACGCCCGAGTTCTGCTCGTTTGGTTGTGCTGGAACCACCCCCAACTGCCCCGAGAACCGCAACATTTGCACACCAATCCACAGCAGATAGGCGACCCCGACCCATTTCACGACGTTGAACAAAACCACAGAGGCGGCAAGAACGGCCCCCAGCCCCAGACCCGCCGCTGCGATCACAACGCCGTCGGAAAGCGCCGCGCCCGCGATCCCATAGCCGGCGGCCCGAAGGCCAAACCGCGATCCATTGGACAAGGCCAAAATCACTGTCGGCCCGGGCGTCACCACAACCACCAGCGCCAGCAGGGCGAATGTTGCGAGTGATATCTCCATCATGCCGCCTTTGATCTCAGGGAAAAAATGGCAAGGCCGGTCAGGACCAGAGCGCCCCCACTGGCAATGGTTCTAAGCGTGTTCCAGAACTGCCACGGCGCGGAATAGGCCTGCCATATATCTTGGGCTGCATCGCTGTCCTCTGGCACTGTCACTTGCGCCAGTGCCTCGTTCATCGGAACGTTGACCAATGCTGTGACCAGAAGCGCCCCGACGAAATAAAGCGCCCCACCTGCAAAGAACAAAACCGCGGCCCGCATCAAGTTCTGGTTCGCCGCAATGAACGCGGTCACGGCCAGAATGACGGGTGTCAGAAAGAACGCCGGAAAGAAAACCGGGTTGCGGACCGAGGCGTTCATCGCCTGCATCGCCGTGATCGCGACCTTAGGCTGGGTCGCGTCCAGGCCCCACATGGTCGAACAGATCCAGGCATAGAAGAACCCGAAAATGGCGCCGATGCTCAATAAAGAGAGCATCGACATCGGCATAAGAAGGCGCGCCATCACGCTTGTCCCGCGGATGCGGCCGCATAGGGGGCGGCCTCGCCCTTTTGGCGCAGGGCATTCAGCACGCGGGCCAAGATCACAAGAGCCGCGATCTGGCCAAGAATAACAGCGGGCCAGATCAAGGCGAACTGCGCATCAAAGTATTTCTGCGGCCCGAAGGAAACCAACGCCATCACCGCGGCCATCAGGCTCAGGCCGCGCCCGGCGGCGGTTGCAAGCGGCTGCACGATCATCGCGGACAGCGCAACGGCCACCGAGGCGCCAAGAAACGGGGCGATGCCAAACAAGGGCGTGGCCACCGGCGGATGCGGCCGGATGCCTGCATAAAGCGCCGACAGCATGATCAGTTGCAGCACGATCAGGGTTGCCAGCGCCGCCACGGCGGTACGGTCATTTTGGGTCATATTACTTCTCCTAAAAGCGTATTTGTGATTACGGTTGCACATATCCGTAATATCGGTTACGCCTTCTGTCAACACGGCAGGAAGAAATAAATGCGCGAAGATAAACGATCCATCCGCCAACAGCAGATCGAAGACGCGGCCTATGAAGTGCTGGAGGCCAAAGGCTATGGCGGCACGTCTATGCTGGGCATTGCAAAGCGGGCCCGGGCCTCGAATGAAACGCTGTACAACTGGTACGGCGACAAGCAGGGCCTGTTTCAGGCGCTTGTCACGCGCAATGCAGAAGAGGTGAAAGAGCATCTCAAGGCGGAACTGGAAACCGATCACGACGCGATTTCCATTCTCGGCACGCTTGGCCCCAAGCTGCTTGACCTGCTGACCGGAGACCGGGCCGTTGCGCTGAACCGGGCCGCAGCGGCAGACAGCAGCGGCGAACTTGGCGCGACTCTGTCCAAGGCTGGGCGCGAGGCGGTGTTTCCGCTTCTGGAACAGGTGCTGCTACGCGCCCGCGACGAGGGCGCGCTTACCTTCGACAATACAGCACAGGCAGTGGCGCTTTACCTTGATTTGCTAATCGGCGACCAGCAAATCAGGCGCGTCATCGGCCGCCTGCCCAGCCCGTCAAAAGCCTTTTGCCAGGATCGATCAGAACGCGCGGTCCGCCACCTCTGTCATCTTTTGGGATGAGACAACAATGACGATTGGACCTACTGATATGACGCCCCTCCTCGCCCCTTCATCCTGCCAGACCATGGCCCAGCTTCGCGTTCAGATCGATGCAATCGACGTCGAGCTTATCAACCTGCTGGTTACGCGCAGCCGCTATATCGACCGTGCCGTGGACCTTAAGAAAATCGAAGACCTGCCCGCTCGAACGACGGATCGCGTGGCCGAGGTACTGAACAAAGTCGGCGCAACCGCATCCGAAAAGGGTTTGGACCCGGATCTGGCCCGCAAGCTTTGGGCCGAACTGATCGAATGGTCGATACAGCGCGAAATCAAAGAGCTTGGAGAATGACACCATCCGGAACGGGTCATGGGCCCAAACCGGCAATTCTGACAGAAGCAAACGCCGACCGTCTCCAAGGGAGATCGGGACCAGTGAAGGGCCTGCCTGAACCCAAAGCGAGCGCGCTTTAGGTATCAGCGACGAACGCGTCCTCTTTCCATCAGAATCGTCCACAAACGCCCCTTGGGGGCGCCCTTATCCTCGCAGGTTTACGCGAAGGTTTTCTTTTGCAAACAGTAGGTTGCGACAATTTCGGCAGCGGCGCAACTTGCCAGCAACTGCGCAATCGCAGACGTATTACTTGTAGGTCTGATCCGGGCCGGGAAAGGCGCGGGATTTGACCTCGTCGGCATAGGAGCTGACGGCCTCTTCGATGGCTGGGCCCAGATTGCCGTAGACTTTGACGAATTTCGGGGTCCACTCGTTCAGACCCAGCATATCCTCCAGCACCAGGATCTGACCGTCGCAATCGGCGCTGGCACCGATGCCGATGGTGGGAATGTCGATCTGTTTGGTGATGCGCGCGGCCAGCGGTTCGACCATGCCCTCCAGCACCACGGCAAAGGCGCCAGCCTCGGCCACGGCCTTGGCATCGGCCTCGTGCGCAGGCCAGCTGTCTTCATCGCGACCTTGGGTTTTGAAACCGCCCATCGTGTTGGTCGACTGGGGTGTCAGGCCGATATGCGCCATCACCGGAATGCCGCGTTCCACCAAGAAGCGGATCGTGTCAGCCATGCGCGCCCCGCCCTCGAGTTTGACCGCGCCGCAGTTGGTTTCCTGCATGATCCGTGCCGCGTTGCGAAAGGCAATCTGAGGGCTTTCCTCGTAGGTGCCAAAGGGCATATCCACCACGACCAGAGCGCGCTGCGTGCCGCGCACCACGGCGCGGCCATGCATGATCATCAGGTCCAGAGACACACCCAGCGTGCTGTCCATGCCGTGCATCACCATGCCCAGACTGTCGCCCACCAGAATGAAATCGGCGTATTTGTCCACGATCGCGGCGGTATGCGCGTGATAGCTGGTCAACGAGACGATGGGCTCGCCATTCTTACGGGCCGCGATCTGCGGGGCAGTGATGCGGCGGATTTGGGTCTGAGTGCTCATGCTTGGATAACCCTTTGATCAATCAAAAGAATGTCTGAAAACTGGACCGAGATCATCACGGCCACGGGTTCGGTGATGGGGCCAAAGAGGTTTTCAAGGCTCTCGGCAGAGACGGTATCCAGCCCGGTCAGCGTGGCGCTCGGTTCGGCCTGGATCATGTTGGCGATGGTGTCGCGGATGTCATCCACGGTGGCGCCGGGCTGGCGGGCGGCCACTTCGGCGGCGCTTAGCGCGCGCGACAGCACCACGGCAGCGGCGCGATCCTCGGCCGACAGGCGCACATTGCGCGAGGACATGGCCAGCCCGTCCTTTTCGCGCACGGTGGTGCCGCCGATGATTTCGATTGGGAAATGCAGATCATGCACCATGCGGCGGATTACCTGCAGCTGCTGGTAATCCTTTTCGCCGAACACGGCCACGTCGGGCTGAACGATGTTAAACAGCCGCGCCACGACCGAGGTCACGCCCCGGAAATGCCCCGGCCGCACTTTGCCATGCAGCATATTGGCCAGACGGGTGGTTTCGACGATGGTTTCGTTGCCTTCGGGGTACATGGTGGCCACGTCGGGTAAGAACACGACATCCACGCCCGCGTCGCGCAATAGGGTCAGGTCACGTTCTTCATCGCGGGGATAGGCGTCCAGATCGGCGGCCTCTCCGAATTGCGTCGGGTTGACGAAGATGGACACGACGGTGGCTGGGGCAGCGCCCTGCGCGCGGGATACCAAGGACATGTGTCCCTGATGCAGATACCCCATGGTGGGCACGAATCCGATGGTTTTGCCACTGGCACGCAAGGCCGCGATGGCCGCGCGGGTTTCGGCAACGGTACGGCAGATTTGCATTCTGTCGGGGTCTCCTCACAAAAACACCGTATATCTACGGTATTCGCTGCAGCGCGGCAAGCCCATTTGACCGCGTGGTCGGTTATGTGCCGCTACGTATGCGGACGGATGTCGGTTTCGCGCTATCATGGGTCGGCTGGTAAATGCGCGCCCCGGCGTGATCGGCCAACATCAGGAAAAATCCACGCAACGGAGTCGTCTGCGCAATGAAAACTCATGTCAAAGCTCTGGTCGTCGGCGGTGGGGCCGTCGGCACCTCGATCGCCTATCACCTGGCCCGCGCGGGCTGGTCTGATGTGATGCTGCTGGAACGGGACGAGCTGACCAGCGGCAGTACCTGGCACGCGGCGGGCCTGCTGCCCCTGTTCAACATGAGCTACGCCACGACGCACATCCACAAATACTCGGTCGACTTCTACAAGACATTGGAAGAAGAAACCGGCCTGAACGCAGGCTTTGCCGTGGTCGGAAACCTGCGCATGGCGCAAACCCAAGAGCGCATGGACGAATTCATGCTCTATGCCTCAACCGCAGAAACCTGCGATGTGGCCTATGAATGGCTGACCCCCGAGCAGATCAAGGAGCGCTGGCCTCTAATCGAAACCAGTGATTTGAAAGGCGCGCTGTATCACACCGAGGACGGCTATATTAACCCCGCCGACGTGACCCAAGCGATGGCCAAGGGCGCGCGTCAACGCGGTGTGGAAATCGTGCGCAAGATGCAGGCCGACGCCTTCCATTGGAACGGCACCCACTGGGAGGTAACCTGCACCAAAATGATTGAAAAGGGTGGCAACCTGATCCCTAGCGACGAGCAGGTCGTCATCACCGCTGAACATGTCGTCACTGCTTCAGGAAACCACGCGCAGCGCACCGCAAAATTGCTGGGCATCAAGATGCCCGCCATCCCGGTCGAGCATACGTTCATCGTCATGGACAAGGACCCCGAGCTGGTCAAATGGCGCGCGGCTGGCAACCCTGAACACCCGGTCGTGCGCGACGCGGACAACGAATCCTATGCCCGCGAGGAACGTGGCGGCTGGATTCTGGGGATCTATGAACGCGGTGCGCCGGCGCGGTTCGAACATGGGGTGCCCGACAGTTTCCGCGCCGATCTGTTTCCCTTGGATCTGGACCGGATCGCGGATCAGTATATGGCGATGGCCGAACGGGTACCCTCCTGTGCTGAAAGCGGACTGAAGGACGATTTCAATGGCCCAATTTGTTATACGCCCGACGGTAACCCGTTGGTTGGCCCGGCGCCGGGTCTGCGAAACATGTGGCTGGCCGAAGGGTTCAGCTTTGGGATAACGGCTGCGGGCGGAACGGGATACTATCTGGCTCAGATGATGGTCGAAGGCGAGGCCGAGATCGACATGGCCAGCCTGGACCCCAAACGCTATGGCCCCTGGATGACCACCGAATATGCGGTCACCAAGAACGAGGAATGCTACGAGCACGTCTATATCCTGCACCACCCCGATGAAGAGCGCGAGGCCGCCCGCCCGCTGCGCACCGTGCCCGTCTATGACAAACAAAAGGCACTTGGCGCGCAGTTCGGACAGGTGAACGGATGGGAACGGCCCAATTACTATGGCCCGCTGGATGCGCCCGACAGTTTCGACCACGACGCCCGCAGTTTCCGCCGGGGCGGCTGGTGGCAATATGCCGTGAACGAGGCAAAGGCGATCCGCGAGGGCGTGGGTCTGATCGACGCCTCGGCCTTTACCAAACACGAGGTCAAAGGCCCCGGCGCCACCGCGTTTCTGGACCAGTTCACCACCAACAAACTGCCCAAGGTGGGCCGGATCAACCTGACCTATGCGCTGACCAGCGCGGGCACCACGCGCACCGAATACACCATCGTGCGACGTGGTCAGGATGACTATTACCTCGTCTCGGCTGGGGCCTGGACGGCCTATGACCAGGACTATCTGTTCAAGGCGATCGAGGATTGGAATGCCGCCAACCCCGGCGCCTATGTGGCAGCCCAGGACGTGACCACGCAATGGGGAGTGTTCGCCATTGCCGGCCCCAAATCGCGCGATGTTCTGAACGAGCTGGTCCGCGATGCCGACCCTGAAACCGTGCTGTCGAACAAACGCTTCCCCTGGCTGTCCGAGTGCAAGATCGAGCTGGGCATGTGTCCGGTAAACGCGATCCGCGTGGCCTATACCGGCGAGCTGGGCTGGGAGCTGCACCACCCGATCGAGATGCAGCGCTATTTGTGGGACCAGCTGATGGCGGCAGGCGAAAAGCACGGGATGAAGCTGGTCGGTGCGCGGGCACAAAACTGGCTGCGTCAGGAAAAATCCTATCGCGCCTTCGGCACCGAACTTGGCCGCGATGCGACCCCGGCCGAGGCGGACCTGCCACGCTTTATTGACTTGTCCAAGGATTTCCACGGCAAGGCCGCGATGGAGGCCAAGGGCATTCGTTCAAAATGCTGCACACTGCTGATCGACGGGCCAGAAGATGCCGATCCCTGGGGCCGCGAAGCGCTGTACCTGGAAGACGGCACCAAGGTGGGGCGCCTGACCTCGGGCGGGTATTCGGTGGCATTCGCGAAAAGCATCGGCATGGGTTATGTCCGCCCCGATCTGGCGGTCGAGGGTACCAAGCTGAAGGTCAAGATGTTCGACCAGCTGTGGGATGCCGTCGTGACCTGCGACAGTCCATATGACCCCAAGAACGAGACCATCCGCAAAGACGGTTGATCCAATGGTGCGCCCCTTGCGGGGCGCGCTTTATTTGTCGCCTTGCGCCTTTGGCGCCATGCTCCGGTTGGCGCTTGTGTGCGCGGATGCACAACTCGAGTTCACCGGATGGGATTTGATTTTACCTCGTTCAGGTCCACATTAGGCGCAACGAACAGGAGATCCCTTATGACCTTCAGACCAGTTGCCGCCACCTCGGTTGCTCAGCCCACGATGGAGGGCGCAGGCGTACATTTGCACCGCGTCTTCGGCTTTGACGATCCGACGCTGACCGACCCGTTTTTGATGATGGACGATTTTCGCAACGACGATCCGCGGATGTATTCAAAGGGGTTTCCCTGGCATCCGCATCGCGGGATCGAAACCATCACCTATGTTCTGGAGGGGGAGGTCGAGCACGCGGATTCATTGGGGAACAAGGGCCTTCTGGGACCCGGATCTGTGCAATGGATGACTGCCGGATCGGGGATCGTGCACCAGGAAATGCCCGCGGGAGATACGCTGGGGCGGATGCACGGATTTCAGTTGTGGGCCAACCTGCCCGCGTCGTTGAAGATGACCGCGCCGCGTTACCAGGATATCACGGCCAGTGATATTCCGGTCGAGATTGACGATGATGGCACCGTGGTCAAGGTGATCATCGGCAAGTTCTGGGGCAAGACAGGCCCCGTTGACGGGATCGCTGCTGATCCGATGCTGTTGGATGTTTCGGTGCCTGCAGGCAAGCGCAAGGTGCTGCCTGTGGACACGCGCTCGAACGCGCTGGCCTATGTTTTTGCGGGATCGGGCACGTTCCGCGATGCCTCGGACCCCGTGGGGATCAAGGTTGAGAAAGAATTCCGCGGGCAAGAACTGAACATCCGTGACATGACAGGCAATCGGACGCTGGTACGCTTTGGATCAGGTGATGAGATCACGGTTCAGGCAGGCGACGAGGGCATCCGGTTTCTGCTGATGACCGGCCGCCCCATCCAGGAACCCGTTGCATGGCACGGACCTATCGTGATGAACACCCAGGACGAGCTGCGCCAAGCCTTCCGCGAGCTTCAGAACGGCAGCTTTATCCGCCACGGATGACGCTTACTGACCCAGGGCGATCCCCTCGCGCCTTGGGTCGGCGCCCCCCGTCAAGCCCTGACCGATCTGGATCATTCCCAGCCCCGAGGTCATCGCCCCAACCTTCACCGGATATCCCATGTCTTCAAGCGCTTTGGCCGTGGCTGCCCCACCCTGCCCGTCCTCGACATCATAGCGACCAAAGCGGTTGATCCGGTGCGGCAGGCTGCTGGCTTGCTGCACATCCATGCCCCATTCGGCCCAGGCCAGAATACTGTGCGCGACATAGCCGATGATCAGGCTGCCTCCGGGTGATCCGGTGACCAGAACGGGTTTGCCGTCCTTCATCACAATTGTCGGCGCCATCGAGGAACGCGGACGTTTTCCCGGCGCGACCCGGTTGGCGATGGGCCGCCCGTCGTGGTGGCTGCGAAAGGAAAAATCCGTCAACTCGTTGTTCAGCAAAAAGCCACGCACAAACAAGCGCGAGCCAAAGCCGTTCTCGATCGTGGTGGTCATCGACAAGGCGTTGCCATAGCGGTCCACAATGGAAATATGCGAGGTCGAGGGCAGCTCGAGCGACTGATCCGCAGCCCACAGGCCTGCGTGGTCAAACTCGGGTGCGCCGGGGCCGACCTCAGGCAGGCGTTGATCGTTCAGCAGCGCAGCGCGTGCCCGCAAATAGTCGGCATCCAGCAGACCCTTGGCCGGAACAGGCACGAAATCGCTGTCGGCCATGTAATGCGCCCTGTCTGCAAAGGCCAAGCGGCTGGCATCGCCCAAAATCCGTAGCACCTGTGGATCATCCGGCCCTGCGGACAGGTCATGATGCTGCACCATGCCCAGTATCTGCCCCACGGTCAGCGCCCCCGAGGACGGCGGCCCCATCCCGCAGACCTGAAGCGCGCGATACGCGCCGCAAACGGGCGCGCGTTCCTTGACCTGATAGATCGCCATGTCCAGCAGGCTCAGCACACCCGGATTGCCGGGGGCTGTGCGGACCGTGCGCACGATATCAGCGGCAATCGGGCCACTGTAAAAGCCACCTGCCCCCTGATATACCAGCGTTTTCAACGTCTTGGCATAGTCTGCATTGGTCAGGACCTGACCGGCCTGCACCGGGTTTCCGCCGGGCAGGAAATACGCAGCTGTCGCAGGAAATCGTGCCAGACGGTCTGCATCCCGCGCGACCGAGGCCGCCATGCGCGGTGATACCTCGAACCCCTGTTCGGACAGGGTGATCGCCTCGTCAAACAGGCTGTCCCAGGGCTGATTGCCCCAGCGGGTGTGCAGTTCCTGCAGCAGCGCGGGCGTGCCCGGGGTGCCAACCGAGCGCCCCCCGACCACCGCGTCAAAGAATTTCAGCGGGGCACCATTTTCGTCTTGAAACAAGCGCGGTGTGACCTCGAGCGGGGCGGTTTCGCGCCCGTCAAGCGTGGTCAGCTGACCGCTGGCCGCGTCATACCAGACCACGAAAGCGCCGCCTCCCAGTCCCGAGGATTGCGGCTCGACCAGCCCCAGAACCAGTTGCACGGCAATGGCGGCATCCGCGGCGGTTCCGCCCGCTTGCAGAACCTGCGCCCCAGCCCGCGTGGCATAGGGATTGGCGGCGACGATCATCCATTCGTCTGCGGTGACGGGAACCCCATTGGCCTTGGCCTGCTGAGCGGCCGCGACCGCCTGATCCAGGGCTTGCTCTCCTGCTCCGCCAAGTTCGGGCAACACGCTGTCCGCCGCCTGTTCGGCGACGGCTGCGCTGGCGAAACACAGGCCCAGAACGAAGGCCGAGATATGGCGTAGCATCACGCGCTCCTTTCCCGGCCTTGCGCCGGTATTACAACATGGCGGGGACGACCTGATCGGGCGGACGGTGACCGTCAGCGAAGGTCTTGATGTTGATGATGACTTTTTCGCCCATTTCCATGCGGCCTTCGACCGTGGCCGAGCCCATGTGCGGCAGCATCACAACGTTATCCAACTCGCGCAGTTTGGGATTGGCCTCGGCGCCGCGCTCGTAGACATCCAGACCGGCGCCGGCGATATCACCTGTGGCCAGCATCCGGGTCAGCGCGTTCTCGTCGATCACCTCTCCGCGCGAGGTGTTCACGATCACCGCGCTGGGTTTCATCAGCTTCAGACGCCGCGCATTCATCAAATGGAAGGTCGAAGGCGTGTGCGGGCAGTTGACCGAGATCACGTCCATCCGCGCCACCATCTGATCCAGACTTTCCCAATAGGTCGCCTCCAGGGGCTGCTCGATCTCGGGACGCAGGCGGCGACGGTTGTGATAATGGATTTGCATGCCAAAGGCGCGGGCACGGCGAGCAACGGCCTGACCGATGCGGCCCATGCCCAGAATGCCCAGACGGCGGCCTCCGATACGACCACCAAGAAATGCCGTCGGCGACCAGCCGTTCCATTCGCCCGAGCTCATGGCGCTCAGACCGCGCGGGATACCGCGTGTCACACCAAGGATCAGCGCCATGGTCATGTCTGCGGTGTCATCGGTGACCACACCGGGGGTGTTGGACACAAGAATGCCGCGCTGGCGGGCTGTATTCACATCAATATGGTCAAAACCCGCGCCATAGTTGGCGATCAGCTTCAGACGCTCGCCGGCCTGTCCGATCAGACCGGCATCGATGTCGTCGGTCAGAGTTGGCACCAGCACATCGCAGTCCTGAATGGCCTCGATCAATTCGGCCCGCGTCATCGGCGTGTCGTCTTCACGCAGCTTGACGTCGAACAATTCCATCAGCCGCGTTTCCACCACTTCCGGCAAGCGTCGCGTAACGACAACACTCAGGCGCTCAGATGGCATCAGGGTCCTCCCATTTCTTTTCAACTGCGCGTTTTGATGTCAGAGTGGCGGATGTATCGCCGAGGCACAAGAACCCCCGGCATAATAAGGCGCGAAAAAATAATTGCGCATGACAGGCAAAAAACAGGTGACAGCGATGAGAGCGACGCTCTTCGTGACTGCAATCGGCGGTATTTTCCTTGCATCACTGGCCGCAGCGGCCCCGCAAGAACGTGGGAAAGTCACCAACCTGCCTATTCCGCGCTATGTCTCGATCAAGGCCAGCGAGGCGAACGTGCGCCGCGGCCCCGGCCTCACGCACCGTATCGACTGGATTTTCAAGCGCCGCGACATGCCGGTCGAGATTACCGCCGAATATGAACACTGGCGCCGCGTGCGCGACCGCGACGGCGCCAGCGGCTGGGTGCACTATTCTTTGCTGTCGGGTATGCGCACGGTCATCGTAGACCAGGACCTGCTCGAGTTGCGCGCCCGCCCCGACGCGGCTGCACCGATCAAAGCGCGCCTTGAAATGGGCGTCATCGCCCGGCTCGAGGATTGCGGCCCCGACTGGTGTCGCCTTTCCACCGGAGGCTTCCGCGGCTGGTCCCCCAAGGGGGCCCTGTGGGGCGTCGCCCCCGACGAAATCCGCGACTAAACCCAAGCCTGCAAAGCCCCAACCCACGCCAGAATCCCGCGTGAATAAAATGACAATATTTTCGTCATTTGGGGCTTGCGCCCGCCAAATCATCGCATTATTTACGCCCTCACCGTTGGGGTGTAGCCAAGTGGTAAGGCAACTGTTTTTGGTACAGTGTACCGTAGGTTCGAATCCTACCACCCCAGCCATTCACTTCCATGTTTTCAGACGTTGAAAGCTCACTGCGATATTGTCGCGTGTTTTCGGGCGTTTGGCAGACAGGGATTTCAGCAGAGACGCAGACAAGAGCACGAACTGGGCCGATTTCGAGCCGCAGTCTCTGTATGCGATTCCGGCGGTACGAGTTTGGAATGTGGAACTTCAGACAGTGGCGAACTGTGCGCGCTGCGGACAAGGTCGTCGGATAGGGTAAGAGCAGGCATGGGAAGGGTCCTTTCGTTAAAGGGGGGATCAGGTGGTTTCTAACCGCGCAGAGGGGCGCGGATCGGGCTTGGCGCGGGCATAGTCCGGGTCGCGTGCTGACCCGCCCAGACAGAAGCCAGAACGATGACTGCACCCAAGCCCTGCAGGGGCGAAAGCGATTGCCCCAGAACCACCCAGCCCAGAAAAACTGCAGTCATCGGACTCATCATGCCCAGCATGGCGACGGCGCCGGGTTCGATCCGGGCCACCCCTCGAAACCAGAGCGCATAGGTCGCCGCCGCGCCGATAAGGCCAAGCCAGATCAGTCCAGCCAGATTGGTCGCCGTCAGCGGTGGCAGGGGCGGTTCTATGGCCAGAGCGAGCGGCAACAGGACAAGACCTCCTGCGGTCAACTGCCACGCGGTGAAGCTCAGCGCCGAAACGGGGGGCTGCCACTTCCGGCTGAGCACGGTTCCCGCCGCCATGGAGGCGGCCCCGCCCAGACCTGCTGCGATACCGATGGGATCAAGCGCGGCCTCGGGACCGATCACCAACAGCGCCACGCCAAGGGCGCCCACAGCTGCCGCAGCGACCGCGCCTGCCCGGATCGGTGTGCCGAGCCAGCCGCGCGCCATGAAAATGACCATCATCGCCTGCAGCGATCCAAGTGTTGCCGCGACGCCCCCCGGCAGTCGATAGGCAGCCACGAACAAAAGCACCCAGAACAGGGCGAAGTTGAAGCTGCCGAGCACGAAGGTGCGGCCCAGCCATGCGCGCGGTGGCAGGCATCGCGTGAAGGCCAGCAGAAACAGCCCGGCAGGCAGCGCGCGCAGCGCCGCAAGGGTTACCGGGTAGCCCTCTGGCAAGGTCTCGGTTGTGACCAGATAGGTGCTGCCCCAGATTGCAGGCGCAAGTGAGGTAAGAAAGATATCGGTTCTTCTCGACATATGTGTAATCCCGTTACTGAAGGGGCGAAAAGGCGGCGCAAGCGTCAATCGCCGTCGTCATGCCTGACAACATTGAAAACCTCGGCCTGCGTGGGCGGGGTGAAGTGGCTGGAAAACTGACGGAACTGGGCTTCTGTTGCCGTGAACGGGTGGTCGCCCTGATGGTTCCGGTCTCGCAACCGCGACAGGCAGACTTCGTCCGATACATCGAGCAGGTGAAGTTGATGAAAGGCCGTCGTGCCCTCGAGGATGCGACGCATCCAACAGCGTTGCACGGGCGTGTTCGCCGGGAAGTCGAGGACGACCGAGAGTCCCGAGTTCAGCAAAGCGCCAACATGAGGGGCCATGATCCGCCGCAGCTTGGTGGAACATCGGGCATAATCGGTCAGAGAAACCAGTTCGTCGGCAAAGAGCGCCTTCAGCCAGTCGTCCTCGGCGATCAGGACAGTCCCGGGCGCACCTGCAAGCCTGGCCGCCAGAGTGGATTTTCCTGCGGCGATCTTACCGCATATCAGGTGAAGTGTCGGGGGGCTATCGGGCATGATGGACCTCGGATCCGTTGGTTTACCAGAGCGGATAGATGGGCAGACGCGGGGTGCCCAACCGGGGGGCAAGGCCGACGTCCCGCATCATATGGGGCGAAAGATCTGGCAGGGTGCCAGGTGATTTTCGGCGACGGGGGCGCTTGCTTGTGAGGCGTAACAGGAATGTCATGACGTTTCCTTTCAGGCGACAAGGCGCAGGGCGGCACGGAGCTGTGCGGCCAGATCCTCTCGCGGCCCGCTGATCAGGCGCGCACCCGTTTCGCGTACGATGAGCATGGGCACGGAGCGGACCTGTAGCACGCGGGCCTGTTGCCGGTCGGCGTCGACGGCCCGTGCCGTCTCCGGAGCGTCGAACGCCTCGCGAAAACCCGCGTCTTCGAACCCAAGATTGCGAGCCACCGCCAGAATGGTGTCGCGGTCGGCAATGTTGCGCGCCTCGCCCAGATGAGCCCGTTGGAGATGATCGAACATGTCCCAGTGCGCCTTTTGCCCGCCCATCCGTTCGGCAGCCTTGCAGCCAAGGGCGGCGATCATCCCGTGGGGATAATCAAAGGGCGCGGCGCGCATGGCGTCGATATCGACGCGTTCGGGCTGATCGCTGGCCTGCCGACAGACCGTCCAATGCCCGAGGATGGTCTCGCGGGCCTCTTCGGGCGTGCCCCAGCGGTCGGCCATCTCGGCTGGGCTGGCCTGCAGGACGAAGGTGCGGTGCCGAATGCCGAGGTCGAACTCCTCTGCCAGTTGCCGCATACGCGACGAGATGTTGAAGCACCAACAGCAGACGACGTCGTGAAAGAAATCAATGGTAAGGGACGCCATCACGCGGCCTCCTCTTGTTGATTTGCCCCTGCCAGACGCGCGGCGATCCGGGCGACATGCGCCCCCTGAAAACGCGCCCCGGCAAGGTCGGTCTCGGAGGGGGCGCGCGACCCGTCGGCCCCGGCAATCGTGCCCGCGCCATAGGGGGCGCCGCCGACGATTTCCTCGCCCGTCTTCTGACCGGCAAAGGTGTAGGGCATGCCCGCGATCAGCATTCCGAAATGCTGCAGCGGGATCTGGGTGGACAGCAGCGTCGCCTCATGACCACCATGCTGCGAGCCGGTGGAGGCGAAGACGCCCGCGACCTTGCCGACCAGCGCATTCCGCGCCCACAGGCCGCCAGCCTGATCGAGGAAAGACTTCATCTGACCGGCCATCATGCCGAACAGCGTCGGGGTGCCGAAAATGATTGCGTCATAGCCTTCCAGATCGGTGGTAGACGCAACCGGGGTCTCGTCCGGCAAGAACCCGGCTTTTTGCCGGATCTCCGCAGGGACGGTTTCGGGTACGCGCCGCACGTCAACATGGGTGCCGGGTACCGAACGTGCACCTTCGGCCTCGGCCTCGGCAAGGGCGCGGACATGGCCGTAGCTGGAATAATAAAGAACAAGAACACGGGTCATGGGATCCTCTCAAGTGTGCGGGTTTCGTCACCTGAGAAGATCGGGGATGAGCCGGTCCGGAATAACCGGCTCGCTTTCACTTCACTCTTTACGTGAGTTGAAGAATGTCAGGGGCGCAGCGCCACGCTCAGATGATCAAGAAACGTCGTGACTTTCGCATCCATTCCGAGACGCGAGGCGGTCACCGCGTAGATTTCCGGTGCGGGCAGTTCCCAATCTGGCAGCACGCGGACCAGCTCGCCGCGCGTGACTGCATCCTTTGAAACAAAATCCGGCAAGGTGCCGATGCCCTGACCGGCGATCAGAAGATCGCGCAGCACAAGGCTGTTGCCAACGCGGATGGGGGGATCAAGATCCACGGTCACTGTTTCAGAGGGACCATGAAGGGTCCATGTGGTCAGGTGATCGGCAAGCAAAAAACCGATGACACGGTGATTGGCCACGTCCAGCGGCGTTTGCGGAGCGCCGACACTGTCCAGATAGTACGGCGCCGCAAAGATCCGTTGCCGCATCGTCCCCAGCTTACGCGCCACAAGCGCGGAGTCTGGCATCGCCGCTCGGATCCGGATCGAAACATCAAAGCCGCCCTCCACCATGTCGATCACCCGGTCATCCATCGACAGCGTCAGACGTAGGTCGGGATAGGCGTCGAATAACCCGGGCAGGATCGGCGCAATGACGGTCTGACCGAAGGAACTGGATGCGTTGACCTTCAGATGGCCGCGAATTGCCCCGGCGCCGTCACGGATGCGGGTCTCGACCTGGAATACGGCATTAAGAATACCTGATGCTTCGTTATAGAAGAGCCGGCCCGCATCGGTGAGTGACATCGAACGGGTCGTGCGGTTGAGCAATACCGTACCTAGGCTCTCTTCCAAAAGCTTGATCTCACGGCTGAGAAGGGCGGGTGACACGCCGAGATCCTCTGCCGCACGCGCAAAGCTGCCACGCTCGACAATGCGGCGGAAGGCGTTCATGACGGAGAGCTTATCCATTGTTGCTTTCGATCAGTTTGAGTGAAACGTCGCATTATGCGAGCGATCGGGTCGAGGAATACCATGAATGCGGCTTTCGGGCGAATGGGCCGCGAGGCTGCCCCGCTGTCAATTCGCCTCCCTCTCAGCGGATACCATATCTGCAAAGCCCGCCGACTCGAAGCTGTGGAAGCGGAAAGACCATCGCTGGACGATTATTTTGGAAGGTATCCGTGCCATTCATGCCGGCTACAGCATCGGGCGAAATGGGCTCGAAGCTGCCTTGCGGCGGTGCAGTACGCGATTTTCGCCCTGGACCGGCTGTGAAGGTGCCTCTCGGTGGCCGCTGCCAGCCCTTGGACTAAGCCGCTCCGCGGCATTGGCGCCTTTGGTTGGTGTGGTGACCTGACCAAATCAGTGCGCATTTTGCGATTTTGATGACCTGCCGGACGATTGGGGCCTTCTCAATCATTAGACAGGAGGTTTCCATGACAGAGGAGAGAGTAAGCCCGCTGCGTCAGCGGATGGTCGAAGACATGCGTATCCGTGGCATGGGCGACAAAGCTCAGAAAGCCCACATCCGAGCGATCAAAGACTTCACCGCATTCCTTGGCCATTCGCCTGATACCGCAACGCCGGAGGAACTGCGCGCCTATCAGCTTCATATGACCAACGCAGGGGTCACGCCGTCAACTTTCAATGCGCGGATCGTGGCGCTCAGGTTCTTCTTCGGCATGACCTGCGGGCGGGAGGAGATGAAGCGCTATATGCAATTCCGCACCGAACCGCGGAAGTTGCCGATCGTTCTCAGCGTCGAGGAGGTGTCCGACATCCTGATGGCGGCACCCGGGCCAGGGCTGAAGTATCGGGCGGCGCTCAGCATTTCTTACGGTGCCGGCCTCAGGGCAGCGGAAGTCTGTAATCTCAAGATCGGTGATATCGACAGCGACCGGATGCTGATCCATGTCGAGCAGGGCAAGGGGCGTAAGGATCGCAAGGTCATGCTGTCCCCGGGCTTGCTGAATCTGTTGCGTGATTGGTGGCGCGAGGCCCGCCCGGAAGGCTGGCTGTTCCCGGGCAAGCCAAAGATCAACCCGATTTCGCCGAGGCAGTTGAACCGTGCTTTCACCTCAGCCAAGCACATGGCTGGCATCAGCAAACCGGCAACACTGCACACGCTGAGGCACAGTTTCGCGACACATCTGTTGGAGGCCAACACGGATGTGCGGGTGATCCAGGTGCTGCTCGGTCACGCCAAGCTCACCACGACGGCGCAATATACCCACGTCGCCACCAAAACGATCCGCGACACGGTCAGCCCCTACGAGATGCTGGCCAAGCTGCAGGACCAGACTGTGAAGCGAAGTCTGGAGTGATTGGCTGTCGGGGTGCCCCGGCCAAAGCTAGAGATCGCTGACATCTTCCGTGCCCATGGTCCTGCGTGGCGGCAGGCCAATGCCGGGCATGTCAGCCTCTCGCAACTCAAGGTGATGTCAGCGATAGAAGCCTGCCGGACCGACGCGCTCGGCGGGCATGTGGCCGGTTGCACCAAGTGCGGCCACCATCACATCGCCTACAACAGTTGCAAGAACCGCCATTGCCCGAAGTGTCAGGGGCCGACGGCGCGAGACTGGATTGAGGCCCGCGCCGAGGACCTGCTTCCCGTGGAATATTTCCACGTCGTGTTCACGCTGCCCGCCGAGATCGCGCAAATCGCCTATTGGAACAAGAGGGCGGTCTACGCGCTGCTGTTCAAAGCGTCGGCGGAAACGGTCATGACCACTGCCGCCGACCCCAAACGCATGGGTGCGAAGGTGGGGCTGACCAGCGTCTTGCACACCTGGGGCTCTGCCATGACACACCATCCGCATATCCATATGATCGTGCCCGGCGGCGGTCTGTCGAGGGACGGCACCAGGTGGGTCGCCAGCAAGCCCGGGTTCTTCTTGCATGTGCGCGTGCTGTCCCGCCTGTTCCGCCGCCTCTTTCTGGACGGCCTGATGGCGCTGCACCAAGCCGGAGACCTGGCTTTCTATGGCGACCTGGAGCGGTTGGTCCGGCCGGATGCCTTTACCGCCTGGCTCACCCCATTCCGTAAATCCGAATGGGTGGTCTATTCCAAACCGCCCTTTGGCGGCCCAGAGGCCGTGCTTGCCTATCTGAGCCGCTATACCCACAGGGTAGCGATCTCGAACCATCGCTTGGTCAGCGCGGATGCCCACACTGTAGCTTTCCGTTGGAAGGATTATCGCATCAAAAATGGCGATCGCCAGAAGATCATGCGCCTTGCCACACCCGAGTTCATCCGCCGCTTCCTGATCCATGTCCTGCCCGATGGGTTCCATCGCATCCGCCATTACGGCCTGCTGGCCAGCGGTGTCCGCAAAGCGAACCTCACCAAAATCCGCGCGCTGCTCTGCGTCCAGCCAGTGGAACAGGCGGATAACCACGATCTTGAGCCAGAGGTTGCCCCTCTTACGCTGCGTGAACCCTGCCCATGCTGCGGCGGACCCATGCGTATCATCGAGATCTTCCGTCGTGGGCAAAAACCGATGTCGCGCGCGCCACCAAGGGAGCAGGCCGCATGACCGAACGCCTCGCAAAGATCATAAACCCATGCTGGCAGCTCCATGCAGGCCCGGCCCAAGCCACCTGCGCCGATCAGGTACCAGCGCGGTTCCAGACCGCACATGCACACAGTCCGACGGTTAGCGCTTGGCGGCTGGACTGGGAAGCCCGCGTGTCCACCGCCGTGAAAAACGTGAAACGGCCCGCTGAAATCGCCGTCGCATCAACCGCCGGCGCTCTTTCCCCATAGTCTCACCAAGACCCTCGCGGCTTCGTCCTTGGGAGGTTTTCCAACGCGGGTCGTCCGCCCGCCAAGGCGCCAACCTTACGCCGCGACCCGCATCAGAAAACCTTCACCAAAGCGGACGCTGGTTTTCTCTTCGGATCCGGTAAGGAAAGCAATCTTCTTTGAGCCAATTCTTCACGCCAAAACCCACCATAGCAGCTCTGGGTTGTAGGAAGTGGCTATTCTCACCTAAGGTTGACGAAATTGTGAAGTAGGAGGCTCGCATATGCATCGTCCGGATTATCTCGAACAAGGCGAAGTAGCACGCCTATTTCCGGTGTTGGCAACGACATCAAAAGAAGGACGAACCACCTCAATCGTTCTCGCCTGCATTTCGAAGATTGACGAATTCGGCGCGGAGATACTGCACACAGTAGGCAAGCGCGTAGGAAAACGCTCCAAACTTGAGACGTATACCGAGATCGTCTTCAAAAACGAAAAAACCCAGGTGAAAGATCGCCCGGATGGGCTGATCGTCTTAAGTACAGGGGCAAACGAATGGCGCGCGTTGGTGGAAGCCAAGGTTGGAAATGCCGAAATTGGTGCGGACCAAGTTGAGAAATACCGAGAAATTGCCAAGGAACAGGGCCTCGACTGCGTTATTACAATTTCAAACCAGTTTGCGACCCAACCTGAACATCATCCGGTCGAAGCTATTCGCAAGAGCCGTTCCAAAATTCCCGTTTTTCACTGGTCATGGATGTTCATTCTGACCGTCACTGACATCTTGCTGAACCAAGACAAAGTCGCGGACGAAGACCAAAAGCTGCTTCTAAATGAACTCCGGCGTTTTCTCACCCACGAGAGCGCAGGCGTCAAAGGCTTCGATCGAATGCCCCCTGAATGGACTGAACTCAATAGGCTTGTATCTGCTGGCGGGAAGATCGCGGCAAAGTCCCCTGAAGCAGCCATCGTATTGGATTCTTGGCACCAGGAAACACGCGATCTCTCTCTTATTCTGAGCCGACAAACTGAGGCCGAAGTACAGGAGAAACTGCCCCGAAAGCATCGCGTGGACCCTGCACAACGACGGAAAGACGAATTGCAGCTGCTTCGAGAGGATGGCCAATTGCAGTTAGTTTTGGATGTGCCCGACGCGGCTGCACCGGTCGAAATAGTGGCAGATCTTGCGCGTCGCACCATAGATATCGGGATGACCCTGCGCGCGCCAGAAGACAGAGTGTCGTCCAAAGCACGCGTTAACTGGCTGATACGACAGATCAAAACTGAGAAGTTGGAGGAAGCTTTCGTCAGGATGACCTGGCCAGGCAGAAGCGAAACCACTCAGTTTCAACTGTCAGAACTCATCGCAGACCCAACTATCTGTGAGAAAGATAAAAACGGATTACAGGTAACTCGATTCCATATTTTCATCGCTCGTAGGCTTGGTGCAAAATTTACCCAGCAGATCAATTTCATCAAAGAACTCGAAGAAGTGGTTCCCTTTTTCTATCGAGAGATTGGTCAGAATCTCCAAGAATGGCGGAAACCAGCGCCAAAAATCAAACCAGAGCGTTTGGCTGCAGAGGACGTAGCGACCGCAGCTGATCGAGATGACGAGGACGAAGTGGGATGATCGACGCTCAATGCAATCAGCCATCTCACCCAAAGAACCGTCCCAAACATGGCAAATTGGTGCGGTGCCGCCAATAACAGCCCTAGGACTAAGCCGCTCCGCGGCATTGGCGCCTTTGGTTGGTGTGGTGACCTGACCAAATCAGTGCGCATTTTGCGATTTTGATGACCTGCCGGACGATTGGGGCCTTCTCAATCATTAGACAGGAGGTTTCCATGACAGAGGAGAGAGTAAGCCCGCTGCGTCAGCGGATGGTCGAAGACATGCGTATCCGTGGCATGGGCGACAAAGCTCAGAAAGCCCACATCCGAGCGATCAAAGACTTCACCGCATTCCTTGGCCATTCGCCTGATACCGCAACGCCGGAGGAACTGCGCGCCTATCAGCTTCATATGACCAACGCAGGGGTCACGCCGTCAACTTTCAATGCGCGGATCGTGGCGCTCAGGTTCTTCTTCGGCATGACCTGCGGGCGGGAGGAGATGAAGCGCTATATGCAATTCCGCACCGAACCGCGGAAGTTGCCGATCGTTCTCAGCGTCGAGGAGGTGTCCGACATCCTGATGGCGGCACCCGGGCCAGGGCTGAAGTATCGGGCGGCGCTCAGCATTTCTTACGGTGCCGGCCTCAGGGCAGCGGAAGTCTGTAATCTCAAGATCGGTGATATCGACAGCGACCGGATGCTGATCCATGTCGAGCAGGGCAAGGGGCGTAAGGATCGCAAGGTCATGCTGTCCCCGGGCTTGCTGAATCTGTTGCGTGATTGGTGGCGCGAGGCCCGCCCGGAAGGCTGGCTGTTCCCGGGCAAGCCAAAGATCAACCCGATTTCGCCGAGGCAGTTGAACCGTGCTTTCACCTCAGCCAAGCACATGGCTGGCATCAGCAAACCGGCAACACTGCACACGCTGAGGCACAGTTTCGCGACACATCTGTTGGAGGCCAACACGGATGTGCGGGTGATCCAGGTGCTGCTCGGTCACGCCAAGCTCACCACGACGGCGCAATATACCCACGTCGCCACCAAAACGATCCGCGACACGGTCAGCCCCTACGAGATGCTGGCCAAGCTGCAGGACCAGACTGTGAAGCGAAGTCTGGAGTGATTGGCTGTCGGGGTGCCCCGGCCAAAGCTAGAGATCGCTGACATCTTCCGTGCCCATGGTCCTGCGTGGCGGCAGGCCAATGCCGGGCATGTCAGCCTCTCGCAACTCAAGGTGATGTCAGCGATAGAAGCCTGCCGGACCGACGCGCTCGGCGGGCATGTGGCCGGTTGCACCAAGTGCGGCCACCATCACATCGCCTACAACAGTTGCAAGAACCGCCATTGCCCGAAGTGTCAGGGGCCGACGGCGCGAGACTGGATTGAGGCCCGCGCCGAGGACCTGCTTCCCGTGGAATATTTCCACGTCGTGTTCACGCTGCCCGCCGAGATCGCGCAAATCGCCTATTGGAACAAGAGGGCGGTCTACGCGCTGCTGTTCAAAGCGTCGGCGGAAACGGTCATGACCACTGCCGCCGACCCCAAACGCATGGGTGCGAAGGTGGGGCTGACCAGCGTCTTGCACACCTGGGGCTCTGCCATGACACACCATCCGCATATCCATATGATCGTGCCCGGCGGCGGTCTGTCGAGGGACGGCACCAGGTGGGTCGCCAGCAAGCCCGGGTTCTTCTTGCATGTGCGCGTGCTGTCCCGCCTGTTCCGCCGCCTCTTTCTGGACGGCCTGATGGCGCTGCACCAAGCCGGAGACCTGGCTTTCTATGGCGACCTGGAGCGGTTGGTCCGGCCGGATGCCTTTACCGCCTGGCTCACCCCATTCCGTAAATCCGAATGGGTGGTCTATTCCAAACCGCCCTTTGGCGGCCCAGAGGCCGTGCTTGCCTATCTGAGCCGCTATACCCACAGGGTAGCGATCTCGAACCATCGCTTGGTCAGCGCGGATGCCCACACTGTAGCTTTCCGTTGGAAGGATTATCGCATCAAAAATGGCGATCGCCAGAAGATCATGCGCCTTGCCACACCCGAGTTCATCCGCCGCTTCCTGATCCATGTCCTGCCCGATGGGTTCCATCGCATCCGCCATTACGGCCTGCTGGCCAGCGGTGTCCGCAAAGCGAACCTCACCAAAATCCGCGCGCTGCTCTGCGTCCAGCCAGTGGAACAGGCGGATAACCACGATCTTGAGCCAGAGGTTGCCCCTCTTACGCTGCGTGAACCCTGCCCATGCTGCGGCGGACCCATGCGTATCATCGAGATCTTCCGTCGTGGGCAAAAACCGATGTCGCGCGCGCCACCAAGGGAGCAGGCCGCATGACCGAACGCCTCGCAAAGATCATAAACCCATGCTGGCAGCTCCATGCAGGCCCGGCCCAAGCCACCTGCGCCGATCAGGTACCAGCGCGGTTCCAGACCGCACATGCACACAGTCCGACGGTTAGCGCTTGGCGGCTGGACTGGGAAGCCCGCGTGTCCACCGCCGTGAAAAACGTGAAACGGCCCGCTGAAATCGCCGTCGCATCAACCGCCGGCGCTCTTTCCCCATAGTCTCACCAAGACCCTCGCGGCTTCGTCCTTGGGAGGTTTTCCAACGCGGGTCGTCCGCCCGCCAAGGCGCCAACCTTACGCCGCGACCCGCATCAGAAAACCTTCACCAAAGCGGACATCGCTGATCGGCACCAGGGGCGGAAAGCGGACTTTTACTGCGTTTTGCGCCAATGGCCGCTTTCCTGTCGTCAACCCCATCTTCTCACCGTCTATACAACGGTCACATCCTGCAGGCCGTGCAGGGGGGCGCCCTCAAGAAGTTGACTGTCAATTGCTTGCCTGATCCTCATTAGTGCGGCCTGTGATGATGACGTCATGCTGTCGTAGGCCTGAAAATCATGCGGCATGTCGGGCCATAGATCGAGCCTCACTTCGGCTGCTTTCGCTTTCTGCTCGCGCGCGAAGTCGATGATCATATCACGCAAAACTTCCCGCCCTCCCGCTTGCAAATAGAGTGGCGCAAGTCCGCTGTAATCGTACGAGATCGGAGACAAGGCACCCCGCCCATACGCCTGATCGGGATCAAGCCAGCGGCCGAATTGGAGCGCCATCCAACCCTGCACCAGATCGGTTGGATTGTTTTCGTGCAGGCTGGCGCCGCGATCGCCTATGTCCGTCCAAGGGCACAGACCGATGCATAACGCGGGCTGGGGTTTTCCTTGTGCTTTCAGAGCCTGAAGCAACATCAAAGCCATATGCCCGCCAGCGCTGTCGCCAATCACGACGATCCTTTCCGCGGGCACTTGCGCCGATAAGTAGTCCCATGCGGCCATGGCGTCTTCTGCCTGGGCAGGATGGGGATGCTCGGGTGTCAGACGGTAGTCGGGGGCGAACAACCTTGCTGCGGTGTGATGCGCCAGCATTTGCGCGAAGCGGCCACTCACTCCGCCGTGGAAGGCATACCCTCCGCCATGGAAATAAAGCAGGGCCGCGTCGCTTTCGCGATGATTGGGGTCATACCAACGCCCTTTGACCCCTTCGGCATCAGTCTCTGAAACTGCATAGACATCGTCCGTCTGCAACTGAACGCAGTCGAACAGTTTGCGCCCCTCCCGGATGTCCGGATGGCGCATGGCGGCGGTAAACTGGTGACGGACGAACCGGATGCCGGTTTCCATGTTGGCGTCCCAATCCTTGGCCATGCGTCGCCCGAAACCGTGCCGCACCGACGTCGAAATCGCGATCTGACTGAGTTTCGCAAGGCTTCGCACCCGTAGCTGGAACGAGCCAGAATAGACTATTTTACCCATATTTTTGTCCTTGTTAGCTGGTTGGGCCTTTATTGTCTCAACGGGGGCTGCAAATTATAGAATGATTGCGTCAAAAGGATCCTGTTATGCCGCCGATCGCAAAACTGTTCCTGCCACCGCCTGACCTGGCGGGCTGCCTCATGGCCGGTGTTTATCGGGACACACGCGGGGCAAATCTGTCCGATGCCGACCGAATGAACCATTTTCCGGCGTCACCGCTTGTTGCTATTACGCTCGTTCAGCATGGGACGCTGCATCTGTTGCCATCAGGCACAAACTGGCGGCAGGCGGCACTGATACCGCCCCTTCGAGAAAAATCGGTTCTCCCTCCACAAGACATGCCCGTATCCAGTTGGGCGCAGGGTGATGTTGTCGCGTTGACCGTCGGTGTCTTTCCTGACGCGTGGCGTGCCCTTAGCGGTGAGGAGGCCTGTTCGACATTGCCGCCCGTTCTGGATGAGGCGTTCGAGGGCTTAGATTTCGCAGGCGATGCTGCCGAAGGCTGGGTCGCATTTTGCCAAAGGCTTCAGGCCGCATGGTCCGCCGCGAGGCCGGATATCTGGCAGCCTGCTGCACGCATATCAGACTGGTCCACAGCGCTGACGACCCGTGCCGCGCTTTCAGGAGCCGGGCGCAGCCTGCGCAGCATCGAGCGCAAGATCAAACGCTTCTCTGGCCAAACGCAACGCAGTTTGGCTTTCTATTCAACCTTCGAACGGCTCCATGAGCTTTCGAGGCGCTCGGCGGAACAACCTCTGGCGGGAATTGCCGCTGACGCGGGGTATTCGGACCAGTCCCATATGGGGCGTGCCGTGCGCCGCGCAACGGGGTTCTCGCCGGCCCGGCTCAACAAAGCGATCGAAACCGAGGAACCCTTTTGGTGCTATCGCCTCCTTGGTGAACGCTTTTGACATCGAATGAATACGGACATTCGAACGGCGTGCAGCATCGTGCGGTTTGGTGAAGGTTTTCTGATGCGGGTCGCGGCGTAAGGTTGGCGCCTTGGCGGGCGGACGACCCGCGTTGGAAAACCTCCCAAGGACGAAGCCGCGAGGGTCTTGGTGAGACTATGGGGAAAGAGCGCCGGCGGTTGATGCGACGGCGATTTCAGCGGGCCGTTTCACGTTTTTCACGGCGGTGGACACGCGGGCTTCCCAGTCCAGCCGCCAAGCGCTAACCGTCGGACTGTGTGCATGTGCGGTCTGGAACCGCGCTGGTACCTGATCGGCGCAGGTGGCTTGGGCCGGGCCTGCATGGAGCTGCCAGCATGGGTTTATGATCTTTGCGAGGCGTTCGGTCATGCGGCCTGCTCCCTTGGTGGCGCGCGCGACATCGGTTTTTGCCCACGACGGAAGATCTCGATGATACGCATGGGTCCGCCGCAGCATGGGCAGGGTTCACGCAGCGTAAGAGGGGCAACCTCTGGCTCAAGATCGTGGTTATCCGCCTGTTCCACTGGCTGGACGCAGAGCAGCGCGCGGATTTTGGTGAGGTTCGCTTTGCGGACACCGCTGGCCAGCAGGCCGTAATGGCGGATGCGATGGAACCCATCGGGCAGGACATGGATCAGGAAGCGGCGGATGAACTCGGGTGTGGCAAGGCGCATGATCTTCTGGCGATCGCCATTTTTGATGCGATAATCCTTCCAACGGAAAGCTACAGTGTGGGCATCCGCGCTGACCAAGCGATGGTTCGAGATCGCTACCCTGTGGGTATAGCGGCTCAGATAGGCAAGCACGGCCTCTGGGCCGCCAAAGGGCGGTTTGGAATAGACCACCCATTCGGATTTACGGAATGGGGTGAGCCAGGCGGTAAAGGCATCCGGCCGGACCAACCGCTCCAGGTCGCCATAGAAAGCCAGGTCTCCGGCTTGGTGCAGCGCCATCAGGCCGTCCAGAAAGAGGCGGCGGAACAGGCGGGACAGCACGCGCACATGCAAGAAGAACCCGGGCTTGCTGGCGACCCACCTGGTGCCGTCCCTCGACAGACCGCCGCCGGGCACGATCATATGGATATGCGGATGGTGTGTCATGGCAGAGCCCCAGGTGTGCAAGACGCTGGTCAGCCCCACCTTCGCACCCATGCGTTTGGGGTCGGCGGCAGTGGTCATGACCGTTTCCGCCGACGCTTTGAACAGCAGCGCGTAGACCGCCCTCTTGTTCCAATAGGCGATTTGCGCGATCTCGGCGGGCAGCGTGAACACGACGTGGAAATATTCCACGGGAAGCAGGTCCTCGGCGCGGGCCTCAATCCAGTCTCGCGCCGTCGGCCCCTGACACTTCGGGCAATGGCGGTTCTTGCAACTGTTGTAGGCGATGTGATGGTGGCCGCACTTGGTGCAACCGGCCACATGCCCGCCGAGCGCGTCGGTCCGGCAGGCTTCTATCGCTGACATCACCTTGAGTTGCGAGAGGCTGACATGCCCGGCATTGGCCTGCCGCCACGCAGGACCATGGGCACGGAAGATGTCAGCGATCTCTAGCTTTGGCCGGGGCACCCCGACAGCCAATCACTCCAGACTTCGCTTCACAGTCTGGTCCTGCAGCTTGGCCAGCATCTCGTAGGGGCTGACCGTGTCGCGGATCGTTTTGGTGGCGACGTGGGTATATTGCGCCGTCGTGGTGAGCTTGGCGTGACCGAGCAGCACCTGGATCACCCGCACATCCGTGTTGGCCTCCAACAGATGTGTCGCGAAACTGTGCCTCAGCGTGTGCAGTGTTGCCGGTTTGCTGATGCCAGCCATGTGCTTGGCTGAGGTGAAAGCACGGTTCAACTGCCTCGGCGAAATCGGGTTGATCTTTGGCTTGCCCGGGAACAGCCAGCCTTCCGGGCGGGCCTCGCGCCACCAATCACGCAACAGATTCAGCAAGCCCGGGGACAGCATGACCTTGCGATCCTTACGCCCCTTGCCCTGCTCGACATGGATCAGCATCCGGTCGCTGTCGATATCACCGATCTTGAGATTACAGACTTCCGCTGCCCTGAGGCCGGCACCGTAAGAAATGCTGAGCGCCGCCCGATACTTCAGCCCTGGCCCGGGTGCCGCCATCAGGATGTCGGACACCTCCTCGACGCTGAGAACGATCGGCAACTTCCGCGGTTCGGTGCGGAATTGCATATAGCGCTTCATCTCCTCCCGCCCGCAGGTCATGCCGAAGAAGAACCTGAGCGCCACGATCCGCGCATTGAAAGTTGACGGCGTGACCCCTGCGTTGGTCATATGAAGCTGATAGGCGCGCAGTTCCTCCGGCGTTGCGGTATCAGGCGAATGGCCAAGGAATGCGGTGAAGTCTTTGATCGCTCGGATGTGGGCTTTCTGAGCTTTGTCGCCCATGCCACGGATACGCATGTCTTCGACCATCCGCTGACGCAGCGGGCTTACTCTCTCCTCTGTCATGGAAACCTCCTGTCTAATGATTGAGAAGGCCCCAATCGTCCGGCAGGTCATCAAAATCGCAAAATGCGCACTGATTTGGTCAGGTCACCACACCAACCAAAGGCGCCAATGCCGCGGAGCGGCTTAGTCCAAGGGCTCTAGGCAGCCGTTCGCTGCACTCCGCTCGAACGTCGGCTCCAGGAATTTCGGGCAGCTAAATCATAATGCCCCATAGATCAGGTTCAGTATCGCTTCCCTGTTAGTTCCATAAAATTCACTGATGTCGGAACGGAATTTCCTTGTTAACGAACCTAGGGAAATCGCGGCTAAACCACTGTTTCCTCATTCACAATCAAGGCGATGGGCTTGAATATTGGCGAAATCGGCAGTTTTTCCCTGTATTTTCCCTGTTTTCAGACGCTGAGAGTTTGTCGCGCTATTGTCGCGTTTTCGGGCGTTTGGCAGACAGGGTTTTCAACAGAGACGCAGATAAGAGCACGAACCAAACAGATTTCAGGCCGTAGTCTCTGTTTGCGATACCGGCGGTACGAGTTTACAGATTTCAGGGTGTTTTGTTTCAGAGCGATGCGAACTGTGCGCGCTGCTCTGACCAGACAGCCGAGAACCGCGTCTTGATCAGGTAGTCCGTGGTGAGACCATCGGCGGTTCACCCATAGCGATGCTGTCAAGAACGTCAGGCGAGAGCAATGCCAGGTTGGTCACGTCCTGAACCCGGCGCTTCGACACTCCTTCGGTGTCGGCAATTTCGGAGAAGGTTTTGCCCGCGATGCCCATCGCCAGCCAGCTACGCCCCTTCACGATATTCTGTACCAGCGTTCTGTCGATCTTTGCCGGTGCCTCGCCCAGATGCAGTTTCAATTCCACTGGATTGGTCTGCTCCGGCATGCAGCCAAGGCGGTCAGCAAGCATTGCCTCGTCCAGCCGCGCTGTCAGGAAACCCTGTCGCAGATCGGCTCGCTAGATCAAAGCCAGTCGTTCAGTTGCATCGCCCTGATCCTGAAGCTTTATCGAGACGTCTACCAGTTCGGCTGCCGTCAAATCTACAGTCATCACTGCCGCGACACCGGGTCTGGTCAGATGCTGCCCAATCAGTTCAGCCAGCAAGCCCTCCACCTGTTCTGCAGGCATCCGGATGTTTCTGGCTGCGACCTTTGACCAGCCTGCGGGAAATATAGCAGCGAAGTCGTTTGCCGTTCTTTCGGCTGTGGCTGGGCGTCAGACGATCGCCGGTTTCATCAAAGAGCTTGCCCGCCAGAGGGGATCTTGTCGCCTTTTGTCTGGAGCCGTGAGCAACCGCTGCCCTACTCTGCACCAGGTCCTGAACCTTATCCCAAACCGCCGGATCAATGATAGCCGGATGCTGACCATCATTGACTTTTTGTTTGTGCCGGATGCGGCCCGCATAGACCGGGTTGCTCAGAATGTGCTGAAGGTGACCCCGGTCGAAATGCGTTCCACCCGAGATCCGTCCGCCCTCCCGGCCGCGGCGCCGGGATCTGAGGTCGAGATCCTCTGCCCGTTCCTTTACGTCCCGCAGGGTACCGAATTTTAGATAGGGATCGTAACGCGTCCTTATCGTTTCAGCTTCAGTCTCGTTTTTTGGTGTATAAGAAGAGCGAGTCCGTTTGGTGTCGCTGGCGTAAATGTGTCATGTCCGCTTCGGGCTAACACCGGCCTCCGAGTGGCACTGTGGCAGCCAGTCCAGGGCGAAAACCGTGTGCCGCGCCGCCGCGCAGCGGAATAAACAGCCATTCGTGCGGCTCGCTGCATGGATCAGGTGTCGAATTGACAAGACACGGGACATTCCAGACCTTCGCGCTGAAGGGTCCAACTGGCACTTCGGCCCTTGGCGGACCCTGGGCATGAAGAAAGGTTCTATGCCGCAGTTTTCGCAGTATCGCCATTCTGTACGTCGTCAGGGTTTTTGGAGCCAAAGCGGGCCTAAACTGAGTGAGAGTTTGGCTCATCTGGTTGGTTTGATTATGCGGCGTGTTTTCTGTGATGCAAGCGTCGCGCTTCGAGCGTGTTTCGTTTGATCCTTTCTCTTTGGTTTAGAATGGCTTGTGAGCGCCCGAAGTAGACGTCGGACGGCGTGACGTTGTTCAGGCTCTCATGGTAGCGCTGATGGTTGTAGTGATCGACGAAGGCACCGATCTGGGTTTCGAGATCGCCGGGCAAGAAGTAATTTTCCAGCAGGATGCGGTTCTTCAGGGTTTGATGCCAGCGCTCAATCTTGCCTTGGGTTTGGGGGTGATACGGCGCACCGCGAGAATGCTTCATTCCCTTGTCCTGCAGCCATTCGGCCAAATCGCCAGAGACGTAGCTGGAGCCGTTGTCACTCAGCAGTCGTGGCTTGTGAACGACGTGGACCTGATCGCAACCCGAAGCCTGTAACGCCAGGTCCAGCGTGTCCGTCACATCTTCCGTCCTCATATTGGTGCAAAGCTTCCACGAGATGATGTAACGGCTGTAGTCGTCCAGGATCGTGCTGAGATAGAACCAGCCCCAGCCCAGAACTTTCAGGTAAGTGAAGTCCGTCTGCCAAAGTTGGTTGATGGCGGTGGTTTTGTCTTTGAACTCGCTTGTAGCCTTGAGCACGATGAAGGCCGGGCTGGTGATCAGATCATGCGCCTTCAGTACGCGATAAACCGAAGCCTCTGATACAAAGTAGCTTTCTGTATCCGTGAACGTCACCGCCAGCTCTCGCGGCGAGAGCTCTGTTTCCTTCAGCGCCAGCTTGACGACCTTGTGCCGCACTTCGTCCGGGATGCGGTTCCAGACATGCTTTGGCTTGGGAGATTGGTCCGCAAGACCGGCTTCGCCGCGTTGCAGGTATCGGTCGTACCAGCGGTAGAACGTTGTGCGCGGAATGCCGAGCTTGGCCAGTGTCTGACGTGCTGACAGGTGGCTTTCTTCGACCAGCCTGATGATCTCCAGTTTCTCAGATGCGGGATACCTCATTCGTGGTCGCCCCCATCGCCTGTCATGCTTTTTTTGAGAAGGCGCAATTCCAGCGTTTGCTCAGCCACGACCTCCTTCAGGTCACGGGCCTCACGGCGCAGATCTTTGACTTCGTCACTCGTCGCTGCTCGCGCTGTATCGCCCGCCAGCCGCTTCTTTCCTGCCTCCATGAAGTCCTTAGACCATTTGTAGTAAACCCCTTGGGAAATCCCCTCACGGCGGCACAGCTCTGCAATGCTGTCCTCGCCACGCAGACCGTCCAAGACGATCCTGATCTTCTCCTCGGAGGAATACTGTTTACGCGTGGCGCGTTTGATGTCTTTGACGATCTTCTCGCCCGGGCTCTTGGTTGTCTTTCTCATCTTCAACTCCTCAGTGGTGACGATGCGCCAGAAACACTCTCTTATCAAATTGCCCTATTTGGCCCCATAAGCGCTGACGTCAGACAGTGGGGCGGCAGATCATCGAAGCCATCGGCACACTGGGCAACATCCGCGCCGTTGAGGAACTGGAACAGCGCATCATCACGCTCGAAGGAAAGGCTGTGTAATGGAGATCATTCAGACTACAGGTGGGGCGAGCGTTGCGGTCGATGCGCTAGCCGACGACGCCGCGTTCATCATGGTCATGCTCAACGGGAAGATGGTGTGCGTGACCACAAGCTCGCTCTACCGCGAGGCGGTCCAGACGCTGCTTCGCAACCTACCGGACACCGGAACCGTCTACCTGATGACCTACACCGGGGCCGAGTTTGTCGCTCTGTTCGACAAGGCGGTGACCGAGCGCTTGGACGGGGCGGACCCGGATGACGCTTTCGCCGTGGTCAACCGTGCCCTCGCTGTCCTGACCGGCCTGCGCAACGACGAAGCCAACAGCGTCTTCTGGCCCGAGGTCGATGCACTGCTAGCGAAGCTGGAAGCAGCATGAGACGGGGCAGCTTCGCAGAGTTGCCGTTCACCAAAACGGAACGCCGAGAGCGGCAACCCGCGCCCGTCCCAGATGGGCCGGTGACGCGGGTTGGTGGGCGCGCATACCTGCAAGAGACGAGCCGCCACAACCCCGACTATTCGGTGACGGTGGAGGACCGGCTCGTGATGGACCAGCGCCGACTTGAAGCGGTGGAAGCTCGGCAAGCCCGTGCAACCGCCAACCTCGCCGCCGCGCTGAGCCTCGGGGCTGCATTGCGCGGGTTGGCTGATGAGTAGCGCCCGCACCCTTCTGAACCGGAGCGATGGGAGCGCGAGAAGCTGTGCTGACGGACGACCCTGCATGGCTGGTGGCATGGCGGGAAGGGCGCACCGCACCCGCAGCCCCGGCACAGCCGCCGCTACAGCCGCAGGCCGCACCGAGCCAAGGGGGTAGCCGCGCGAAACCCCAAGCCCGCGCTGCAAACGGCGCTGGTAGGGGGTCGTCAGGGTTCAGTGAACCCGACCCTTGGCCGTTCGACGGTGGCAAGCGTCGGGAACCTGTCCTTGATCTGACATGTGTGCCGTAGCTCAACTTAACTAAAGCGTTCTCAATTTCCACGAAGTCTGAGACGGCCAAGAAAATGCAGCAGCAGACGATTTGGCAGCTTCGTTCGTCTTGCCGCGTTCATGCGCAATGCCGTGGCGACATAGTTCTCCTCAATGCTCTCGCTCGACAGCCTTTCATTCAATTTCTCTTCTGATAAAATTGCGGCATTTTCAAACGTTGCAAATTGTTCAGGAGACAAGATGGATTGGAAAAAAACCTTTCCTGAAAATCCTTCGGTGAATTCTTCCATCGAAATTGAGATTGTCGTGCCTGAAACGCGTTTGGAGAATTTCTTCTCATGTCTCCAGAAATCTAGCGCAAACATGTAGTTGAAATCCCGCGTAGAAACGAAGAAGGATCCCCGCTCATTTGCTGCTCTCAGCATCACCGACTTGTCCAAAACCACACCATGCTTGCTCATTTCCGAATACAGCGAGTCTAGGTACCTGTCCATTGGGCGGTTCACAAACAGCCAAGTTATCTTTTCGAATCCGATCTGGTATGCTTCACTTTCGATTCCAATTGCTGTCTCAATATCGATGAGGCAGTTTTCGAAATCTTCGCCACTGAGAACGACGGTTTCAATTATTGCATCATGCTCTTCAACGCAAGCGCGCAAGAAGTCGCCAAAAGCTTCGACACCCTCAGCCTGAATCTTATGCATCAAACGGCTATGCTGAGGCATTTCGTCGTAGTGTGGATATAGAACCGCACTTTCGGCCAACACTTTTCGATTGTCGGCGCAGATCTTCTGAAACGTCGTTGTCGCGGTTTTGTGCAATCCGCAATGAACAATCAACTCCAACCCAATTCTCCTGCGAGCAACTCCGATCATGATGCCACGTGGTATGAGGCGTAGCATAACGTCGCTGGAAGTTTCTGTCAGCGGGAGTTTCGCGAACCGCGCGAAGCGTACGCAAATGTCCCGCGCAAACCCAACCCAGCCAGCGGTCAGCGACTTCTCTTTATCGTTTGGAGCGGTAGTGCGGCCCGAGCGCATGTGCAGCGGGGCGCTTTTTGCTGAGCGAGTCAGGGCTTCACAGCGGGGCATGCAGCCCGCATGTAGGTGCGAATCTGGGCAACATTCCGTAGGCAGGGCTTGCTGCAAAGTATTGTTTTTATTGGTAAATTATGGTGCCCCCACACGGACTCGAACCGCGGACCTACTGATTACAAATCAGTTGCTCTACCAGCTGAGCTATAGGGGCACTCGGGCGATGAAATAGGCGAACGGGAAGCGGCCTGCAAGAGCTTTATCGACTGGCGCGGGCCAGTAATGTGACGGCCGCAAGGCCAACCAGGATCACCAGTACCGCCGCGGGGGCGGCATCGCCCAGGTTTTCAAGGCTGGCCTGATCATGAACACGGGTCGCCAACGTATTGAAATTGAAAGGGCGCAGCAGCAGCGTTGCGGGCAGCTCTTTCACGCAGTCCACGAACACCAGCAACAGGGCCGACCCGACAGAGCCCTTGATCAGCGGAAAATAGATCTGGCGCAGCACCTGCCCCTGGGTACGCCCAAGCGAGCGCGCGGCCATTGGAAGGCTGGGGGCAATCCGGCCCATAGCGGCGTCGGCCGCCCCTTGGGCGATGGCGAAAAAGCGCACTCCGTAGGCCAGGATCAGCGCAAAGGCCGAGCCGGTCAGGACCAGACCGATGTCCACGCCTGTCGCAGCCTCGATACCGTCAGCGACAAAATTGTCCAGCGCGGCCAGAGGGATAAGGATACCGACGCCCAGCACGGCGCCCGGCGCAGCATAGCCGATGGTGGTCAGCGGCAGCAGCATCCGGGGCAACTGGCGCCCCGAAAGGCGCACGCCATAGACCATGAAAATCGCGGCCAGAACGGTGACGAGTGCAGCGATCCCGCCGACCATCAGGGTGTTCAGCAGCGACTGTACCAGATCGGGATCGGCCCAGCGCTCGGCATTGGCAAGGGCATGGGACAGGATCACCCCGGCTGGCAGGACGAATCCAAGGCCAAAGGGGATCGCGCAGGCAACCAGGGCCAGCGCGGCGCGCCATCCTGTCAGGCGCTTGCGTTCAGGCGTGCGGTGACGGCCCGACAGGTTGAAGAACCGGCTGCGGCGGCGGCTGAACTTTTCCAGCGTGACCAGCATGATCACCATCACCAGCACCACGCTGGCAATCTGGGCGGCGCCGCCTGCGTTGTTGCTTTCCAGCCAAACGCTGAAAATCCCGGTGGTCAGGGTTTGCACGGCGAAATAGTCAACGGTGCCGAAATCGTTCACGGTCTCCATCATCACGACGGCCATGCCAGCGGCGATGGCAGGACGGGCCAGCGGCAGCGCCACTCGGCGGAACCGCGACAACGCGCTTGCGCCCAGCGACATGGCGACCTCTTCGGTCGAGCCTGATTGCTCGCGGAAGGCCGCACGGGCCAGCAGATAGACATAGGGGTAAAGCGCGGCTGTCAAAACGATGATCGCCGCCCCAAGCGAGCGGATCTCGGGGAACCAATAGTCGCGGGCGCTTTGCCAGCCCATCAGACCGCGCAGCGCCGTTTGCACCGGGCCACTGTATTCCAGAAGGTCCACCAGCGCATAGGCCCCCACATAGGCCGGGATCGCAAGCGGCAGCAGCAGCAGCCACTCCAGCCAACCCGACAAGGGGAAACGATAGCGGGCAATGAACCATGCCGCGCCCGTGCCTACCATCCCCGACAGCACCCCGACCGAAAGCATCAGCACCAGTGTCGTGCCCAGATAGCGCGGCAGGGTCGTGGACAGAAGATGCGGCCAGATATTGTCAGTGGGGTTCAGCGCGATCCAGACCACGGCCAAAATGGGCGCCAGAACTATGGCAGCAATGGCGCTGGCCCCGACCGACCACAGGTTGGAGGGCATCACGCGCAGCAGCGCGGGCTTGGCGGGCATCTGAACCTGTTCGCTCATGCCGCTTCATTGCCTGAATGCGGCCAAACTGTCCAGAAAAGACCCTGTTTTTGTCCTCCGTGTCGGGGTATGACCAACAAAACACCCGAGCAGCCACGGAATTGAAATGAAAATCATTCTTCATGCGGGCGCCCATGCAACCGACGAAGACCGGTTGATGAAATGCCTGCTGAAAAACGCACAGGACCTGAAGGCGCGCAATGTGGCGGTGCCCGGTCCCTCGCGCTATCGCATGTTGATCCGGGACACGCTGAACGCGATGGCCCAGGGCGAACTGGCCGAAGACGGGCGTGATATCCTGCTGGACGCGATCCTGCAAAGTGACCCGCCGGAACGGCTGATTCTGTCAAACGAGGCGTTTTTCTCGACCCCCAAGAATGCAGTGGCGCGCGGCCAGATCTATCCCGGCGCCGAGGTCAAGCTGCAGCGATTTTGCGAGCTGTTCGAGGCCGACGAGGTCGAGCTGTACCTGGGGCTGCGCAATCCGGCGGCCTTTCTGACGCAGCTTCACCTGCAATCCCCCGATATGCCGTTCCAGACTTTCCTGGATTCCTCGGAACCTTCGGCCCTGCGCTGGTCCGAGCTGATCTTGCGCATCCGCGACGCCCTGCCCGACCTGCCAATCACCCTGTGGGCCAACGAGGACACGCCACTTTTGTGGGCGCATATCCTGCGCGAGATGATGGGACTGCCCGAAAACGAGAGAATCCTGGGCGGCTTTGATCTGATTGCCGAGCTGATGACCACGGACGGCATGCGTCGTTTTCGCGCCTATCTGAAGACGCATCCGGTGATGTCCGAGGAACAGAAGCGACGGGTCATCTCGGCCTTCCTGGCGAAGTTCGCCCGCCCCGAGATGCTGGAGGAAGAAGTCGGGAGCGACGATTGGTCCGCGACCGAGGCCGACCAGATGGCCCTGCAATATGAAAGGGACGTCGCCCAGATGGCCAACGTCCCCGGTGTGCGTGTTCTGATGCCCTAGGGCGAGGCGCTTAGGACATGCCCAGCGCTTCTTTGTACATCTCCAGAACGGCCTCTTCCTCGGCGATATCGTTCTGGTCGCGCTTGCGCAGGGCGATGATCTTGCGCATCACCTTGGTGTCATAGCCGCGCCCCTTGGCTTCGGCCATCACCTCTTTTTGCTGGTCGGCGATGTCTTTCTTTTCCATCTCCAGACGCTCGAACCGTTCAACGAACTGGCGCAGCTCGTCCGCGGTGACGCGGTAGGTGGCATCGGGGTTCATTTCGTTCATATTCTTGCCTCCGGATTGGTGTCTTCCTCCCCTACCCGGCCATGGGCCGCGCCGCAAGCCCGCCGGGCACTGCCGCCGGGGTCAGATGCGAAAAAGCGCCGCGTTGCGCGCCGCCTACCAAGCTGCTAGGCGCAGGCTTACGATCAAACACGCGGGGCAGCCCCGAAAGGATGAGCATGGATATTCTGGTCTGGGTCGGTGCGGCCATTTCGGTGGCAGGTCTGTTGGGCCTGGTGTGGTGCATTTTCCGCGTGGCCAAGGCCAAACGCGCGGGCCTGAACGATGACGAACTGCGCGAGGCCGTCAAGCGCGTGGTCCCCATCAACCTGGGCGCGCTGTTCATGTCGGTGATCGGCCTGATGCTGGTGATCCTGGGCGTGTTCCTGGGCTAAGCCGGGTCGTCGATCCGGCGCCGTTTCGCACCAACGCCGTT
The DNA here is from genome assembly GCF_965218685.1 of Thalassovita sp. GTDB lineage: Bacteria > Pseudomonadota > Alphaproteobacteria > Rhodobacterales > Rhodobacteraceae > Thalassobius. Next base: position 3,168,349 of record NZ_OZ244657.1, read on the forward strand.
CAACGCGCTGAACCCTTCCCCATTACGGACAAGCGCCTCGATCCCCGGGTCGGGGGAAAACAGGCGCGGCTCGGCCTCGGCATGGGGTCGCATTGCGCGCTGCAAGGTGAACAGCCCCACCTGATCGGACGCATTCATCACCCCGCCCCGCCAGGCAGGAAAGCCATGCGAGCGTACCATCACCATGTCGATATCCGAGGGCCGCAGGGCGACCCCCTCGCGCAATAGACGCGCGCCTTCGTTCATCATGGCCCCAAGGCAAAGCTGTGTGATCGTCTGGGCATCTGGCGCATCGGGGCGCGGGGCATCTTCGGGGCGCGGTTTCGGGGCGCCTTGTTCCCAGTCATAAAACCCCTTGCCCGAGGTCCGACCAAGCCGCCCCTGTGTGACCAGGGATTGCAGGCGGGTCAGATGGCGGTGCGCCGCGCGCTCGGCGTGATGGGTCTGCAGGGCCCTGTCCAGTTCGGCCAATAAACCAGCGATATCCATCTCGGCAAAGACGCCCGTTGCCTTGCCAAATTGCACCAATGCCTGATCCACCTGGGCGGGCGTCGCCCCCAGATCCAACGCGTAATCCGCCGCGTCCCGCAGCGCCGCCATCATCCGCAGACCGATTGTGCCCCCCTGACTGCCACAGCGCACTGGCGAGATGCCGATTTTCAGCATCAACCTGTGCAATGTCAGCGTCGCAACCGCCGCGCTGTCGGGACCGGGGATAAGCTCGACCAATCGAGCGCGCTTGACGCCCAAGGCCACGGACAGACCGACCACCTGCCCCGCCCGCCCCGAAGCCCGGGCCGTCGGATCAACCGGCAATGTCGCGCTGTGCGTCACCAGAATCGCGCTTTCGGGCATGAAACCAGCCAGCCATGCGATCACCTGTTGCTTGGTGCTGGCATTGTCTGCGACGGCCTCGATCAGCAGATCAGCCTTCGTCAATTCACCAGCGTCATGCGTGGTGGTCAGGTGCTGGTTCAATTCATACCAGCGTTCTGGCGGGGTTTTCTGTGCCTCAAGCGCCTGTTCCAACCGTTCCTTGGCACCTTGCACCGACGCCTCGTCGCGCTCGAACCAAACCGTCGGCACCCCGTGTTCCAAAGCCGCCAGCACAAGCGCAACCGCCGCCGGGCCACTGCCAACCACCCCCAAGCACTGAACGGGTTTTGGCTTGGCCTTGGTGGCCTCGGGCAGGTTCACCAACCGGCGCAAAGCCGACAGCATGTAAAGATTACCCTGCGCATCTTCCGAGCCAAGGCTTTCGCGGCAAAGATCCTCTTCCATCGCTTGTCCTGCAAGGAAAGGCAGCACCAAGGCGTTTTCAACCAACCTGAGAACCGCATGCTGTGCCGGGCGCGCGGACGTGCCCAGGGCCGCACGACAGGTTCTGATCGCGTCCTGATACGCCGCCGGGTCCTTGAACCCCTCGGCTCGGTCGCGGGTCCGGACCGGTCGGGTTCCATCAGAGGCCAGATTTTCGGCCAGCGCGATCGACGCAGGCTCGGGGTCTTGCTCAATGATCTGGGTAAACACCTCGGACAGCCGCGGATCTGAGACCTGCGTTACCTCGCCCGAAAGCATCATCATCAAGGCAGTTCGCGCGCCAACCAATCGCGGTAACCGCTGAGAGCCGCCAGCCCCCGGCGTCACGCCAAGCGCGATATCGGTCATTCCAACCCGCGTACCCGTCTGCGCCACGCGTGCATGCGCAGCCAGAGCCAGCTCGAACCCGGCGCCAAGGGCAGCCCCGGTCAGGCAGGCGACAACGGGTTTGGGGCAATCTTCGATTTGCAGGCAAATATCGGCCAGCGACACCGCGCCTTCCCGCAAATCGGGCCGCAGATGAGAGTAACCTTCCGAGAAACCAGCGCTGCGGCCGGTCAGGACAATGGCTTGAACGTCGGGATCTGCTTCCAGCAGCTGCAATTGCTCGGCAATCTGCGCCCGCATCAACGGCCCCAGAAAGTTCTGCGGAGGGTTGGCCAGCAGCATGATAGCAACCCGGCCTACCCGTTCAATTTTCAGCTTGTCTGCCAAACAAGAACCCCTAATTCGAAATGGGCGCCATTGCCTACCCCGTTCCAGACAGGGTGCAAAAGCGTCCATACCGATGCAAGCCCTTTTCAGAGCTCGATTCTTTGTTAAAAGGCTTTTGACCGCTTACAAAGGCATGTTGTCGAAGCGGTCTTCCATTTCTTCGTCGATCGCCTGGTTGTCCAACTCGCGCAGACGGGCCGGAATAGTGACGCCCTGCGAGCGCATCTTTTCCACCGTTTTGTGAAGCTCGGCTTGGATTTCATGACGGGTTTCGTCCGTCGCTTCGGCGATCTCGGATTCCAGTTGCGAAATCAGGTCCATGAATTTTTTTTCTGGCATTTGTCTCTCCTCTCCTTTTGCTGCCTTAGGCGGCGCATTTTCGACATAGAGGTGTGGCTGGAAGCACGCTCAACCGCTCCGACGAAATCTCCTCGCCGCATTTTGCGCAGAATCCATATTCTCCGTCACGGATTCGTTGCAGCGCTGCCTGGATTCCCCGGATTTCGGCCTGACCGGCCTGGCCCAGAGATTCCAATACCTCATCCCCTTCCCTTTCAACCGCGGATTCCTCCCAATCTTTGGAATGCGGGGCGTCCAGTTCAGCTTCGATGGCATGCAGGCGGCTGTCCAGTTCAGACAGTCTTTTGAGCAGGGTGGCTTTGTAATGTGCCAAATCTTTCATCGCGCTTCCTCCTAATGGCGCCGCAATTTCGCACATTCCCTGTGCAAAAACATTGACCCAAATCAACCCTGCCTCACCATCGCAAACAAACCGTAAATTGAGGCCTTGCAACATATGCGCAAAATTATATATGATGGATGAAACGGAGGGACCCCCTTATGAAACCTGAAGTAACCGCATTTTTCGACGACGCCACCAACACCATCTCTTACGTGGTGCGTGACCCCGCTGGCAGCTCTTGCGCCATCATCGATTCGGTTCTGGATTTCGACTATTCGTCGGGCCGCACCGATACCAAGTCGGCAGACGCCGTGATCAAGTTCGTGCTGGACAATGATCTGAAGGTGGAATGGCTGCTGGAAAGCCACGTACACGCCGATCACCTGTCCGCCGCCCCCTATATCCAGGAACGCGTAGGCGGCAAGATCGGCATCGGCGACCGCATCAAGATCGTGCAGGACACCTTTGGCAAAGTCTTCAACGAAGGCACCGAGTTTCAGCGCGACGGCAGCCAGTTCGACAAGCTGTTCCAAGAGGGCGACAGCTTTCACATCGGTCAGCTGCGCGGCGATGTGCTGCATACCCCCGGACACACGCCGGCTTGCCTGACCTATGTGATCGGTGATGCGGCTTTCGTGGGCGACACGCTGTTCATGCCCGACTTTGGCACCGCGCGTTGCGATTTCCCCGGTGGTTCGGCAGAAACGCTTTATGCCTCGATCCAGAAAATCCTGTCTCTGCCGGATGAGACCCGCATCTTCGTGGGCCACGACTATAAGGCACCGGGCCGGGATGAGTATGCATGGGAAACCACCGTGGCCGAGCAAAAGGCCGCCAATATTCACGTGGCCAGCGACAAGGATCGCGACGATTTCGTCCGCATGCGGACCGAGCGGGACGCCAGCCTGGACATGCCCAAGCTGATCATCCCCTCGTTGCAGGTCAACATGCGCGCCGGCCAGATGCCCGAGCCCGATGAAAAGGGTGACGTGTTCCTTAAGGTGCCCGTCAACAAACTGTAAAAGCTGGGAAAACCAGCGTCCCCCGGGACCCGCGCGAACGGGTGCCGGGGTCATTCATTGACATCTCATCATTCAGGGAAGGAAACGCGATGATGAACTCTATCCCGGTCGATTGGATCTGGGGCCTGATCGGCGGCTTGCTGATCGGCACAGGTGGCGCCGTTTATCTGCTGGCCAATGGCCGCATCATGGGCGCAAGCGGCATTCTGGGCGGCCTGGTGGACCGCAGCGGTTGGAACTCGTGGACCGAGCGCGCCGTGTTCCTGCTGGGCGTCTTCTTGCTGCCGATCCCGCTCTACCCTGTCTATCGCGAGGTCGACACCCATATCACCGACAACTGGATCGTGATCATCGCCGCCGGCCTTCTGGTCGGCGTCGGGACGCGCTTGGCCAATGGCTGTACCTCGGGGCACGGGGTTTGCGGCATCTCGCGCTTTTCGCTGCGGGGCATGGTTGCCACCGTGTTCTACATCATGGCTGGCGGTATCGCCGTGGTTATCTTCCGTCACATTCTGGGGATCGTCTGATGCAACGTTTGATTTTTGCTTTCATCGCTGGCGGCTTGTTCGGAGCAGGCCTGTTCATCTCGGGCATGACGGACACCACCAAGGTACAGGGTTGGCTGGATGTCTTTGGCAACTGGGACCCGACCCTGGCCTTCGTCATGGGCGGAGCGATCATCCCCATGGCTATCGCCTGGCTGTTTGTTCCGGGGCGTAAACCCCTGGTAGGCGGTGATTTTCCCACTCCGCCTGAACCCAAGATCGGCCGCAACCTAGTGCTGGGATCGGTTATGTTTGGCTTTGGCTGGGGTCTGGCTGGCCTGTGCCCCGGCCCCTCGATCGCCTCGCTGTCCTATGGCGGCGTCGGTCACTGGGTCTTTGTCGCCGCAATGATCGCGGGCATGATCATCGCCCCCGGCGTGCGCGTCAGACTGGACAGGGCTGTCCCGGCGGAATAAATCGATCTCATGGATATCCGTGAGATCACCCCCCGCTACTCTGTCAGCCCGCAGATTAACCCCGAAGATCTGGCCGCCATCAAGGCGGCCGGGTTTACCAAGGTGATCTGCAATCGGCCCGATGTTGAAATCCCACCCAGCCACCACGCCGAGGTGATGGCCCAAGCCGCACAGGCCGCCGGGTTGGAATTTTTCGTTCTCCCCCTGACACACCAGACCATGACCCCAGAGAATGTGGCCCTGCAGATGGAGGCCGCCGCAGCCTCGGACGGGCCGGTACTGGCCTATTGTGCCTCGGGGACCCGTTGCAGCGTGGTTTGGTCACTGGGTCACAAGGGCATACTGTCCGCAGACGAGATTTTGGCAGCGACTGCACGGGCCGGTTATGATCTGTCTGGCCTGCGATCCGCCCTGGAATCCTGAGGCCTACCCGCCCGCGTCTTTCCCTTCTTGATGAAAGTCACCGGGCAGCGCGGGCGCTTTGGCCAAGGCGCCCGGGTCTGTCGGCAACCCCTCGCCCAGCCCCAGGTCACGCAAGATGTCGTCCGCTGTTTCGGGCACCGTCGCCTGTGGCGTTTCCGGCAGAAGGTTGGGCGCTGCGGGCGTAGCCTCAATCAGCCCGGGGTCGGCCAGATCCACCTGAGCCATCGCTTGCGCCTGTTCAGCCGGGCTACTGGCAGGCTTGCCACCCCCGGCGCCGAAACTCTTGATGCAAACGGCGCGTTGACCGGACAATTGCCCAAGCACGCCAACCGCCACAGCTTTGCGTTCGCCCGCATGAAGGGTCACCTCGCTCAGCGCCCTGAGGGGCAAGGTCAGGACATCGCCGGGCTGCAATGCGCCAATCTCTCCTAACGGCATTTCCATCCGGTGAAGCACCACATCCAGTCGCGCGGGCGCGTCCATAACCTCGTTTCCCAGACTGTCGCGATCGGCATCTTCGGACGCATCTGTCGGATCAGGAGTTGGCTCGGGTGGTACGGGCAGCGCAAGGAACAAACGCCCCGTCCGGTCTCCACTGCCGATCGTCACCGACAAGGCAAAAGTATCGTAGGCGCCATCGGGCAGTTGCGCGGCCAGAAGGCTGGGATCACGGACCCACGCGCCGAAATGAAAGCCAGGCGCCGTATCGGTTTCATCCCGCGGTAGCAGCGCTTCGAACCCGCTTAGCGTACCGTCGATAAGTGGCAAGGCAACCGCGGCATCGGTGCTTGTGACCGCGCGTTCGGGGGCGGGTCTGTCCATCACGGAGCCAAGCGTTTGCACCTCGACCAAGGCCGAGACGAGATCCAGATCCAGGACCATCACGCCAGCGCCGTCGCCTTCCTGCTCCAGCCGAACAATAAGATCCGAGGGCTGAACCTGCGTCAGCACCCCGTCGCGGTCACGAACCCGGGAACTTGACTGCGCGATTTCCAACGTCAGGCCAAGCCCAAGATGCGCTGCGCGGTACAAGGCCCGCTGCAACGCCGTTTCGGCCGTCATCACTGCATTATCCGGCACCCGTTGCGATGCGGACTTGAGCTGCATGATATTCCTGATGTCTTTCATAAATCGCCAAAATTCTGTCCGGAGATCGCATCTACTTAGACACCTAATCTGGCAAGGGTTACCAAAGGCTTACGCCCGGCAAATTATTCTGCCGCCTTGGCGTTTTTCATTGGCAGGCTGACCCGAAAGGCAGCACCGCCCTGCCCCGGCAGATAGGTGATCGCCCCGCCCAGACGGATCATGATCTCGCGGCAGATGGCCAGTCCAAGGCCGGCCCCCCCGGCGCGCTTGTTGTCGCTGACACGACTGAATTTTTCAAAGATCAGCGCCTGTGCCTCGGACGGAATCCCCGAGCCGTTGTCGACGAAATCCACCACCAGATACCCATCACGATTTGCCACGCGAATTGCCAGCCTGGGGGCATCGGCGTCACAATATTTCTGGGCATTGGCAATCAGGTTGATAAAGACCTGCGCCAGCCGGTCCAGATCGGATTCGATCGAGACATCCTCTAACACCTCGGCGCGGACCACCGTCAGCCCGTTGCCCTGCACACCTGTCGCATCCAGGGCCTGACTGATTACATCGCGCAACACCCCGCGCTGCAAGTTCAGGCTGACCTGTCCGTTCTCCAGCACTGACAGGTCCAGCAGGTCGTCCAGCAGACGGGTCAGTCGGATCGCCTCGGAATGAATGATTGTGGCATACTTGGTCAGATCTGCCTGGCTCAGCCCATCCGCATCGCGCAGGATTTCCGAGAACGACCGGATCGAGGTCATCGGCGTGCGCAGCTCGTGGCTGATCTGGGACAGGAACGCGTCTTTTTGCACCGACAGCTGAGTCAGTTTTTCGTTCGCCGCGCGCAGCTGCCGGGCCGTGCGGGTTAGTTCGGCCGATTTGGCCTCCAGCTGGCTGGAATACTCCATCATCTGCGCGGTTTCATCGGCAACGGCCAGCAGATCCTCGACCGAGACCGTGGCCCGCCCCATGATCTGCCCCACCATTGCATGGGCTGTCGCCGCCCCGACCGAACCGGACAGCTCCCGCTCCAGGCGTTGCAGGAAATCGGGCGTCGGTTCGGGCAGGAACCCGGCAAGGCCCTGCTGGGCGGCCTCGTGATGGAAAAAGGCCTGCGCTTCCGAGGCACCAAGGATACGCTGCGCCATGATCAGCAGGTCCTCGGATTGTGCAACGCCCCCGGACCAGCCCTGCGGGTTGCCCGAATGTTGGAACACATTGACGAATTGAGCGCCCTGAAGACGCTCCAGCGGTTCAGGGAAGGTGACCATCGAGACGAAGACAAAGACCACTGTGTTGAATAGCAGCGACCACATGACCGAGTGCACCAGCGGGTCCAGCCCCCCAATGCCAAACAGTGCCTGCGGGCGCAGCCAAGCCATGCCCCAGGGCCCCTCGCTCAGCAAAGATGCCGTCATCACCGCATCCGCGCCAAAGCTGGGCAACAAAGAGGTATAGAGCCAGAAAACAAAGCCCACGCCCAGACCGGCCAGCGCACCGACGCGTGTTGCGCCGCGCCAGAAAATCCCGCCCATCAGCGGCGGCAGGAACTGCGCGACCCCTGCGAACGAGATCAGGCCGATCGCGGCCAATGCCTCGCCCCCGCCCGAGAAGCGATAGTACAGATAGCCCAGCGCCAGAACGCCCGCGATGGACAAACGCCGCGCCAGCAGCACCACGTGACGCACATCGCCCGAGATCATCGCCCCGCCACCTGTAAACGACAGCCAGATCGGCATCACGATATGGTTCGAAACCATGGTCGACAGCGCAATCGCGGCCACGATCACCATCGACGTGGCCGAGCTGAAGCCCCCCAGGAATGACAGCATCGCCAGCCCGTCGCGCCCCTGGCTTAGCGGGATGGTCAGCACAAACTGGTCGGGGTTCGATCCCGAGGGCAGCAGCTCCAGCCCCGTTACCGCGATGGGCACCACGAACAGGCTCATGGTCATCAGATAGGTCGGAAAGGCCCACGAGGCGGTACGCAGGTGGTTCTCGTTCTCGTTCTCGACCACAAGCACCTGGAACATCCGCGGCAGGGTCAGAAAGGCTGCGGCCGACAAAAAGATCAGTGCGGCCCAGCGGCCGTTATGTACCTGCCATTGGCCAATGTCGGAATTGTCGATCCGCGCGAAGGTTTCAGACACACCGCCCCCCACACCCCAGACCACGAACACCCCCACGGCCACCAGCGCAAAAAGCTTGACCACGGCCTCCATTGCGATGGCCATGACCACGCCGTGGTGACGTTCGTTCGCATCCAGATTCCGGGTGCCGAACAGCACCGTGAACAGCGCCAACCCCACGGCAACCCACAAGGCCGTGGCATCACTGTCACCCAGCTGAGCGACCGAAGGATCATATAAGGCAAAACTTGAAAAAGAGGAGGTAACAGATTGCAATTGCAGTGCAATATATGGCGTCGTGCCGATCACTGCGACCACGGTGACAAAAACCGCCAGCGCGTTCGACTTGCCATAGCGCGAGGAAATCAGGTCGGCGATCGAGGTAATCCTTTGTGTTCTTCCGATCCGGACCAGCTTGCGCAGGCCCCACCACCAACCCATCATCACCAGCGTTGGACCAATATAGATGGTCAGATACTCCAGCCCCGAACGCGCCGCATAGCCAACGGCGCCATAAAACGTCCAGGCGGTACAATAGATCGACAGCGACAAGGTGTAGATCATGGGCGAACGCAGCCAGCCGCTGCGGCCACGCTGTGCGGCTCGCTCGGCCATGAAGGCCACCAGGAACAGCAGCGCCACATAGCCCAGACAGACAGCGATCAGCAGATTCAGCGCGCCCATCGTGCCCCCTTACGATCCATCGCCTTGCTCGGCGTCGGAATCCGGGTCCAGCCAGCGAGTGACGGCCAGGGTGCACAGGACCAGCAGGATCCAGACACCGAAGATATACACGATTGCCCGCGAACTGGAGATGCCGAACTCGCCCGGCGGGGCCCACAGAAGGGGCAGCCCCCACAGGATCGCCCCAACAAAGGGCATCAGCCGGGCCATGTCGCGCACGCGGCGCTGACGATAGCCCTTGCGTTCCAGAAACAACGAGGGGCGCGACTTGGCCATCACGGCACCAGTTGGCGCACGACTTCCAGCACCTCGGCATTCGAGAAGGGCTTGGTCATGAAGTGGCTCGCCCCGATTTTCTCGGCCATCTCGCGATCCTTGCTTTGACCGCGTGCAGTCAGCATCAGCACAGGCAGATCGCGGGTGACCTCCTTGGCGCGCAGCTCGGTCAGAATCTCGTATCCGCTGGCACCAGGCAACATCACGTCCAGGATCAACAGGTCTGGGGACTTGGCCCAAACCACGTCCACAGCATCATGCCCATTGGAATGCGTATCCACCTGCCAGCCATCGCGGGACAGGATGAAGCTGATGGCCTCGATAATGTTGGGCTCATCTTCGATCACAAGGACATGTTTCCCCATGCATCCTCCCCTTAGTGCATATGGTGCCTGTCGGACTCTGCTTTTATCAACAAAGTCGGCGTCCGTGTCAAAACCATCCTTAGAATCCATCAGTTAGAATCGAAGGTTCACGACGGCCCGGGCAGTTTTCCTTTGGACAGATACGGCAGCTGACGCCGATCTCGGCCTCTTTGCCGTCGGTCCTTTCACCTGCGCCCAGCGGCAGGATCAGCATGTAGGCCTCGAACAGCGTCGGCGCATCAAAGCTGACCTCGCCAACCGGCTGTGCGATCGAGAATGTGCGGAACAATCCCCCGCCCCGACCCACCTGGCGGACAGTTTCCTGAATGGGGGTCAAAGGGCGCGAAAGCGCACGAAACAAGGGCCAAAGCGGACAGGCCGAGCCGAAACGCGGCAACGTGAAACCGTCCAGCGCTTTGCGAAATATCATGGTCCCCGAGGCGTCGCAGGCCACAAGCCCCACAGGCCCGCCGGTCACGCTTTCGGGAACTTCGGCCAGCCGGCGCATCACCGTGGCCAGGTCCGTCCGGAAGTGCCGCGCCAGCGCCGAGATGTCGGGGCCATGCTCGGCCAGCGCCTTGGTGGTAGCCCCCAAGGGCATGGTTTGAGAATCTTGGGCATAACGCCACATGTAGCTGCGCGCCATCGCCCGGCTTGCCGAAGATTGCAGGACTTCCTGCTTTTCGACCAGCGCGTCGATGTCCACGTCCTCGGGGTGGTCGCTTTCCAGCAAGGGAATGTGAAAGCCGCTGTCGCCCAGAAACGCATCCAGTTCATCCTGGGGCGAGCTTAGCTCGCTTTCGGCGCCATCCTCGGTGCTGTCCAGATACCCGACCAGGGCCTTGGCGCTGTGGGCCAGACGGGCGGAATCCTCGTTGATATTGCGGTGAAAGCGGTCGCGCCATTCAGGCTCCAGCTCTCGGGTTTCGGCAAGGATGCCCGCGGTTGAACGGATCGAGGTGATGGTCGAGATCATCTCGTGCAGGGCCGCGGCCAGATGCGGATCGTGGGTCAGCCGGTCGGTCAGGGTTTCGACCGTGCGCTCCAGCTCGGACACCCGCCGGTGCCGGCGTTCCAGCAACTGCGCCCAGCCGGGAAAACGACCGGCGAAATCTTCAAGCGCATCCTGTTCAGCCCCAGCGGCGGGGTCCGCGGCCCGGGCTTCACGCAAGACCGCGATCAGCGCAGCCTCGGCCCCTTCGGTCAATGCCGACGGCTCGACCCCCAGCGACCGGGCCAGCGCCAGCAATAACTTCCCGCCGATTCTGCGCCGGTTATGCTCGATCAAATTGAGGTACGAGGCCGAAATTCCGACCTCTTTGGCCAGTTCGGCTTGCCTTTGGCCCAGCATCATCCGCCGTTCGCGAATTCGGGACCCGGTCAGCTGACGTTGCGCCATGTTAATTTTCCATCCAAATCAAGCACCTTCTGCGTTGCAGAATTAAGTTCTTTACAATGCATACTACGGCATTGTGATATTCTTTACAAAAAAATTGTTTCATTAAAAGACCTTGTTGCGAAGTTTTCTTGCTCGCCCTGATAATAGATTTGCACAGAAACGTGCACGTGAACGCCGCAAGAGGAGGTGTGCGTTCGCATTTCACGAAACGGGAGGATTATATGTCCAATAGCAAACTGACTCGCCGCGGCGTTCTGAAGTCGGGTGCAGTAGCCGGCGCTGGCGTCGCACTGCCCACCATCTTTACCGCATCGTCGGCAGCAGCTTACACCAACGAGCCCACCGGCAGCTCTGTGACCCTGGGCTTCAACGTGCCCCAGACCGGCCCCTATGCTGACGAAGGTGCTGACGAACTGCGCGCCTATGAGCTGGCGGTCGAACACCTGAACGGTGGCGGTGACGGCGGTATGCTGAACACCTTCAGCTCGAAAGCGCTGCAGGGTAACGGCATCCTGGGCAAGAAGGTTGAATTCGTCACCGGTGACACCCAGACCAAATCGGACGCAGCGCGCGCATCGGCCAAGTCGATGATCGAAAAAGACGGCGCCGTGATGATCACCGGCGGTTCGTCCTCGGGCGTGGCCGTGGCCGTGCAGGCGCTGTGCCAAGAGGCCGGCGTTATCTTCATGGCGGGTCTGACCCACTCGAACGACACCACGGGTAAAGACAAGCGGGCCAACGGTTTCCGCCACTTCTTCAACTCGTACATGTCGGGCGCTGCCCTGGCACCGATCCTGGCCAACAACTATGGCACGGACCGCAAAGTCTATCACCTGACCGCAGACTATAACTGGGGTTATACCACCGAAGAAGCCGTGCGCACCTCGACCGAGGCCATGGGCTGGGAAACTGTTGCAGCCGTGAAAACGCCGCTGACTCAGACCGACTTCTCGTCCTACATCGCGCCGGTTCTGCAATCGGGTGCTGACGTTCTGGTTCTGAACCACTACGGCGGCAACATGGTGAACTCGCTGACCAACGCGGTTCAGTTCGGCCTGCGCGAAAAGCAGGTGAACGGTAAGAACTTTGAAATCATCGTTCCGCTGTTCTCGCGCCTGATGGCTCGTGGTGCTGGTGAGAACATCAAAGGCATCTTTGGTTCCGCCAACTGGCACTGGTCGCTGCAGGACGAAGGCTCGAAGGCATTCGTCAAGTCGTTCGGCACCAAGTACGGCTTCCCGCCGTCGGCTGGCGCACACACCTGCTATGTTCAGGCCCTGCTGTACGCAGACGCATGTCAGCGCGCCGGCACCTTCAACCCCTGCGGTGTTGCTGCAGCCTTGGAAGACTTCGAGTTCGACGGCCTGGGCAACGGCCCGACCCTGTATCGCGGCTCGGACCACCAGTGCTTCAAAGACGTGCTGGTCGTGAAGGGTAAAGAGAACCCGACTTCGGAGTTCGACCTTCTGGAAATCGTCGAAGTCACGCCGCGTGGTCAGGTCGAGTACGATGCCTCGATCTTTGGCGGCGAGCTGGGCACCTGTAACGCAGGCGCCTAAGCCCTTCGGAGGATGGGGCAGTGCCTCATCCTCCACCCCAAACCGCATTCCCTGTCGGCCCCTTAACGGGGCTTCCCTCTTTCCACACTCCGACACAAGGGTGGGACAATGGACGCTATAGTTCTGCAAATCCTAAACGGGCTCGACAAGGGCTCGGCCTATGCGCTGATCGCGCTGGGGCTTACACTTATCTTCGGCACGCTGGGCGTTGTGAACTTTGCGCATGGCGCGCTGTTCATGATCGGCGCCTTCTGCGCCGTGACCCTCAACAAGTTCCTGACGCTCAGCCATACCGTCATCGATCCAACCAAGACCGACTTCTTGGGTAACCCGGCCAAGATTCAAGTGCCCTATGTCTATGACATGTTTGGCGAATCTACCGGTGCTGCAATTATTGACTGGTCGGTACCACTGGCCATCCTGTTCGCCATTCCGGTGATGATCGGTATCGGCGTCATCATGGAGCGCGGCCTGATCAAGCACTTCTACAAACGCCCACACGCCGACCAGATCCTGGTGACCTTCGGCCTGGCGATCGTGCTGCAAGAGATCATCAAGTACTACTACGGTGCAAACCCGATCCCGACCCCGGCGCCCGACGCCTTCAAGGGCTCGTTCGACTTCGGGGCCGCCATTGGCTTTGCCGAGAACACGATCATCTATCCCTACTGGCGTCTAGTTTACTTTGCTTTCGCCGCGATCATCATCGGTGCTGTCTTTGCCTTCCTGCAGTTCACCACCTTCGGGATGGTGGTCCGTGCCGGCATGGCCGACCGCGAGACCGTGGGCCTGCTGGGCATCAACATCGACAAGCGTTTTACCATCATGTTCGGGATCGCCGCGGCCGTGGCCGGTCTGGCGGGTGTGATGTACACGCCGATCAACTCGCCGAACTACCATATGGGCATGGACTTCCTGGTGCTGTCCTTCGTTGTGGTGGTTGTGGGCGGCATGGGCTCTTTGCCCGGCGCGGTGCTGGCAGGTTTCCTGCTGGGTATCCTCGAAAGCTTCGCCTCGATGCGCGAGATCATCGACATCATCCCCGGCATCAACCAGGTCATCATCTATCTGGTCGCCGTAATCATTCTGTTGACACGTCCCCGTGGCCTTATGGGTCGCAAAGGCGTGATGGAGGACTGATACATGTTCGGTCTAGAAAAGAAAGACGCGCGTCTGCTGTTGCTGGTCATCGGCCTGACGCTGTTCGCACCGTTCATCCTGAACCCCTTCCCCGAGGGCTCGGCCCTGGCGCAGTTCAACGCGGGCTATCCCGACCTGATGCAGCGCTTCGTGATCTTTGGCATCTTTGCCATTGGGTTTAACATCCTGTTTGGCCTGACCGGGTACCTGTCCTTTGGTCACGCGGCCTTTCTGGGGGTCGGGTCCTACGCGGCGGTTTGGATGTTCAAGCTGCTCAGCATGAACGTGATCCCCGCGATCATGCTGTCGGTGGTCATCTCGGGCCTGTTCGCCCTGCTGATCGGATTTGTGTCGTTGCGCCGGTCGGGGATCTACTTCTCGATCCTGACGTTGGCCTTTGCCCAGATGATGTTTGCGCTGGCCTATTCGGTTCTGACGCCCATCACCGGCGGTGAAACCGGCCTGCAGCTGGCCCTGGACGATCCCCGCATCCTGGGTGCAAGCCAAACCCCCGGGGGCAACATCCCCGTCCCCGGTCTGTTCGGCCTTGAGATGCGCGACAGCTTCGATCTGGTTGTCGGGTCCTGGGTGTTCACCTTCAACGCGGGCTATTACTTCTGTGCTGTGATCATGCTGTTGGCCTTCTACCTGGCGATCCGCATCTTCCGCTCGCCCTTTGGCATGATGCTGCGCGCGATCAAATCGAACCAGCAGCGCCTGAACTACACTGGCCTCAGCCCGCGCCCCTATACTCTGGCCGCCTTTGTGATCTCGGGTATGTATGCCGGTCTGGCCGGTGGTCTGATGGCCTCGATGGACCCGCTGGCAGGTGCCGAGCGGATGTTCTGGACGGCTTCGGGCGAGGTGGTTCTGATGACCATCCTGGGCGGTGCCGGGACCCTGATCGGTCCGGTTCTGGGCGCTGGCATCATCAAGTACATGGAAAACATCCTGTCCAAGATCAACAGCGACATCCTGCACAGCTGGTTCGCGTTCCTGCCCGACGGGCTGGAGGATTTCGTGGTCACCATCATGTACCCGTTCATCGGTAAGGGCTGGCACCTGACCCTGGGCATCATCTTCATGCTGGTTGTGATCTTCCTGCCGGGTGGCCTGGTCGAAGGTGGTCAACGTATGGGCCGTCTGCTGCGCCGTAAAAAAGCCGACGATGACACCAAGTCCTCGTCCACTGAACCTGCAGAATAAGGAGACCTGAGATATGGGAATTCTTGAAGTCAAAGACGTCAACAAACGTTTCGGCGGTTTGCAGGCTCTGGGGAATGTGAATCTGAGTGTGAAAGAAAACTCGGTTCACGCCATCATCGGCCCGAATGGCGCTGGCAAATCCACCCTGCTGAACTGCCTGGTGGGCAAGCTGATCCCCGACACCGGCTCTGTCTTGTTTGACGGCCAGTCGGTGCTGGGGCGCCAACCGCACGAGATCAACCAGATGGGTATCTCACGCGTGTTTCAGACCCCCGAGATTTTCGGGGATCTGACGGTGATCGAGAACATGATGATCCCGATCTTCGCCAAGCGCGACGGGGCCTTCCGCATGCATGCGATCGAAAACATGATGTCCGAAAAGGAAATCGTGGACGCGGCCGAGCACATGCTTGAGGACATGAACATGGCCGACAAACGGCACATGCACACGGCCTCGATGTCGCGGGGGGACAAACGCCGCCTTGAGATCGGCATGTGCCTGGCGCAGCAGCCCCGCTTGTTGTTGTTGGATGAACCCACCGCCGGGATGGCGCGGGCTGATACCAACAACACGATTGATCTGCTCAAACAGATCAGCGACGAGCGGGACATCACCATCGCCATCATCGAACATGACATGCACGTGGTGTTCAGCCTGGCCAACCGAATCACCGTTCTGGCGCAGGGCACCCCCCTGGTCGAGGACGACCCGGAAAACATCAAAGGTAATCCTAAAGTACGGGAAGCCTATCTGGGCGAAACCGCGTAAGGAGAGTGTACCATGAACGTCAAACCTGATTTCTCTAAGGGTCGCAACCTTGCCGAAACCGCCCCGGCCTATCTGTCGGTCTGGGACATTCACGCCTATTACGGCGAGAGTTACATCGTGCAAGGCGTCAGCTTCAACGTCCACGAAGGCGAGATCCTCGCTCTTCTGGGGCGCAACGGTGCTGGCAAAACCTCGACCCTGCGCGCGATTGCCCGTCTGGATGATCCGCAGATCAACAAGGGCGAGGTCTGGCTGGATCACCAGCCGCTGCATACCATGGCCAGCTATCAGGCCAGCCAGAAAGGCATGGCTCTTGTTCCCGAAGACCGTCGGATCATTCCGGGCCTTACGGTCGAGGAAAACCTGAAGCTGGCCCAGATCGCCCCGCCCCTGGGCTGGTCGATCGAACGCCTGTACGAGCTGTTCCCCCGTCTGGGTGAACGCCGCAACCAGGAAGGTGTGACCCTGTCGGGCGGCGAACAGCAGATGCTGGCCATCGCCCGTGCGCTGGCTCGGGACATCAAGGTCCTGCTGCTGGACGAACCCTATGAAGGCCTGGCCCCCGTGATTGTCGACGAGATCGAGCGCACCCTGCGCAAGATCAAGGAACAGGGCATCACCACCGTGATCGTCGAACAGAACGCTGTGCGCGCTCTGGAATTGGCAGACCGCGCGGTGATCCTGGACACCGGCACCGTGGTATTTGACGGCTCGGCCGCCGAAGTTCTGGAGAATAAGGAACTACGAGAAGAGTATCTGGCCATCTAGGCCGGACAGGCCCGCCCTACCCTGCTGCTTGCTGGGGCGGGCCTTCAAATCCCCCCTAACCATTCGAGGTAACCCATGTCCGACCCCATTATCCCAGTACCTGCATCCTTTGCGTCCGGCGCGCATGTTGATGGAGCGAAATATGACGCGATGTATGAGGCCTCGATGGCTGATCCTGATGCGTTCTGGGGCGAGCATGGCAAGCGTCTGGACTGGATCAAGCCTTACACGAAGGTAAAGAATACCAGCTTTGAGCCGGGCAATGTCTCGATCAAGTGGTACGAGGACGGCACGCTGAACGTTGCGGCCAACTGCATCGACCGTCATTTGGAAACCCGCGGTGATCAGACGGCGATCATTTTCGAACCCGATGATCCGGCCGAAGAGGCGCTGCACATCACCTATAAGCAGCTGCATGCCAGCGTTTGCAAGATGGCCAACATTCTGGAAGACATGGGCGTGCGCAAGGGCGACCGGGTCATCCTGTATCTGCCGATGATCCCCGAGGCGGCCTATGCGATGCTGGCCTGTGCGCGCATCGGTGCGATCCACTCGATCGTGTTCGCGGGCTTCAGCCCGGACGCGCTGGCGGCCCGTGTGAACGGCTGTGACGCCAAGGTTCTGATCACCGCTGACTACGCGCCGCGCGGTGGCCGTCAGACCCCGCTGAAATCCAACGCTGACGAGGCGCTGCTGCACTGTAAGGACACTGTTAAGTGTCTTGTCGTAAAACGCACCGGAGGTCAGACCACCTGGGTTGACGGTCGTGACTATGACTATAACGAACTGGCGCTGGAGGCGGATGATTACTCCAAGCCGGCCGAGATGAACGCCGAGGATCCGCTGTTCATCCTGTATACCTCGGGCTCGACCGGTCAGCCCAAGGGCGTCGTGCATTGCACCGGCGGGTACCTGGTCTATGCCTCGATGACCCACGAGATCGTCTTTGATTATCACGAGGGCGATATCTTCTGGTGTACCGCGGATGTGGGCTGGGTCACCGGCCACAGCTATATCGTCTATGGTCCGCTGGCCAATGGCGCGACCACGATCATGTTCGAAGGTGTGCCGACCTATCCGGATGCGGGCCGGTTCTGGGCCGTGTGTGAAAAGCACAAGGTGAACCAGTTCTACACTGCCCCCACCGCGATCCGCGCCCTGATGGGCCAGGGCACCGAATGGGTGGAAAAATACGATCTGAGCGACCTGAAGGTTCTGGGCTCGGTGGGTGAACCCATCAACCCCGAGGCCTGGAACTGGTACAATGACAATGTCGGCAAGGGCAACTGCCCGATCGTGGACACCTGGTGGCAGACCGAAACCGGCGGCCACATGATGACCCCGCTGCCCGGCGCCCACGCGCTGAAGCCCGGCTCGGCGATGAAGCCCTTCTTTGGCGTCAAAACCGTGGTTCTGGACCCGCATACCGGCGAAGAGATCACCGATTACCCGACCGAGGGCGTGCTGTGTATCGCCGACAGCTGGCCGAGCCAGATGCGCACCGTCTGGGGCGATCACGAACGGTTCGAGAAGACCTATTTCTCGGATTACAAGGGCTACTATTTTGCCGGTGACGGCTGCCGCCGCGACGCCGATGGTGACTTCTGGATCACCGGCCGCGTCGATGACGTGATCAACGTGTCGGGCCACCGCATGGGCACCGCCGAGGTCGAAAGCGCGCTGGTCGCCCACGCCAAGGTGGCCGAGGCCGCCGTGGTTGGCTATCCGCATGACATCAAGGGCCAGGGCATTTACTGCTATGTCACCCTGATGAACGACGTGGAACCCACCGAGGAGCTGCGCAAGGAACTGCGTACCTGGGTCCGCACGGAAATCGGCCCGATCGCCGCACCCGACCTGATCCAATGGTCGCCCGGTCTGCCGAAAACCCGCTCGGGCAAGATCATGCGCCGCATCCTGCGCAAAATCGCAGAAAACGACTATGGATCCCTCGGCGACACCTCAACACTCGCTGACCCCTCCGTCGTCGACGACCTCATCGAAAACAGAATGAATAAGAGCTGAACGATCTCTCCAGTGGTCAGGGCCGCAAGGCCCCGATCCCCCTCCTGGGCCGCTCCATTAATTTGGAGCGGTCTTTTTTGGCACTCTCAGGCAAGTGCACATGGCCGCACCGCTTTGCATCACCGTGCAAAACCGGGCATACCTGCGCCATGGAGCTTAGTGATCTTGCCTTTGAATACGCCCCCGTAGGGCTGTGCATGCTGGAAAACCGGATCATCTCGGGGTGTAACCGCGAGTTCGCGCAGATTTTCGGTGGCCAGATGGCTGATTTCCAAGGCGAGCCCTTTGCGAATTTCTATGCCTCGAAAGAAGATTACGAGAAAATCGGCAAGCGCGGGTTGGCGCAGATGCGCAAGACCGGGCGGTATTCTGATGAACGTGTCATGCGGCGACGCTCGGGCGA
Organism: Thalassovita sp.; assembly: GCF_965218685.1. Lineage (GTDB taxonomy): Bacteria > Pseudomonadota > Alphaproteobacteria > Rhodobacterales > Rhodobacteraceae > Thalassobius. Next base: position 3,187,280 of record NZ_OZ244657.1, read on the forward strand.
GCTGTTCTGGTGCCGGGTTCGCGGACAGTCCCTAACCCCCGAAGACCCATTCCTGCGTGGCATTTGGTCTTTGTCTGACCTGTCGCAAGAACGTCCCATCGTGGAATTGACCCAGCGCGAACGCGAGGTAGCTATCCTGACTTGCCGCGGCATGACCAGCAAAGAGGTCGGCAAGGAATTGGACCTGTCCTATCGCACGGTCGAATTGTACCGTGCCCGGCTTTTGGAGAAGTTCCAGGCCCGCAAACTAGCGGAACTGGTGGCCAAACTGTCCGGAATGCCGCTTTGATCAAAGGAAATACGACTTTCGTGCAATTTTCCCCTCGAATTCTGCGCGCAAAACCCCCACATTTCCTGCCAGAAGAAAGCTTTCCGTTGCGCAAAACTTAACCTATAACGCGCGCGGAAGAGCACAGGGCTGCGCCTCAACGTGGCCACCCGCAAACGGTCGAGGATACAATGACTAAGAAAAATCAAGACGCAGACGTGGCCTTTATCCAGGCGCTGGCAGAACTGCTTACGGAAAACGATCTGACCGAGCTGGAAGTGATGCGCGAATATGGCGATAACGACAGCCTGAACGTCCGCGTCAGCCGCGCGCAGGAAATCGTCACGCAAGTTGCTGCCCCCGTCGCCGCAGCGCCCGCACCTGTTGCCGCCGCAGCCCCCGCCGCCGCGCCTGCTGCCTCGTCCTCTGAAGACCCTGTCAGCCACCCCGGCGCCGTGACCTCGCCCATGGTGGGCACTGTGTATCTGCAGGCCGAGCCGGGCTCGCCCGCCTTTGTCAGCGTTGGCGCCCAAGTCAAAGAGGGCGACACCCTGCTGATCATCGAAGCGATGAAAACCATGAACCACATCCCGGCGCCCAAATCCGGCACCGTGAAACGTATCCTGGTCGAGGATTCCAGCGCCGTGGAATTCGGCGCACCGCTGATGATCATCGAATAAGGGCCGCGCCATGTTCGATAAAATCCTGATTGCAAACCGAGGTGAGATCGCGCTGCGCGTGATCCGCGCGTGCCGTGAAATGGGCATCAAGTCCGTCGCGGTCCACTCGACCGCCGATTCCGACGCGATGCATGTGCGCATGGCCGACGAGGCCGTCTGCATTGGCCCGCCCTCTTCGACGCAAAGCTACCTGTCGATCCCGGCGATCATCTCGGCCTGTGAAATCACCGGCGCGCAGGCGATCCACCCCGGCTATGGCTTCCTGTCGGAAAACGCCAACTTTGTGCAGATCCTGGAAGACCACGACATCACCTTCATCGGCCCGACCGCGGAACACATCCGCATCATGGGTGACAAGATCACGGCCAAGGAAACCGCCGCGGATCTGGGTATTCCGGTCGTTCCCGGCTCGGCTGGCGGTGTGCCCACTGTCGAAGATGCCAAGAAGATCGGCGCCGAATTCGGCTATCCCGTGATCATCAAGGCCACGGCTGGCGGCGGTGGCCGCGGCATGAAAGTGGCCAATGATGAAAGCGAGATGGAGAACGCCTTCCGCACAGCGCGCAGCGAGGCCAAGGCCGCATTTGGCAATGACGAAGTCTATATTGAGAAATACCTGACCACCCCCCGCCACATCGAGATCCAGGTCTTTGGTGACGGCAAGGGCACGGGTGTGCATCTGGGCGAGCGCGACTGTTCTTTGCAGCGCCGCCACCAGAAGGTCTTTGAAGAGGCTCCGGGCCCCTGCATCACCCCCGAAGAGCGCGCCAAGATCGGCAAGGTCTGCGCGGATGCCATCGGCAAAATGGGCTATCGCGGCGCCGGCACCGTGGAATTCCTGTACGAAAAGGGCGAGTTCTATTTCATCGAGATGAACACCCGCCTGCAGGTGGAACACCCCGTGACCGAGGGCATTTTCGGCGTCGATCTGGTCCGCGAACAGATCCGCGTGGCCGAGGGGCTGCCGATGTCCTTTACCCAGGACGATCTGGAAATCAACGGCCACGCCATCGAGGTGCGGATCAACGCTGAAAAACTGCCGAACTTCGCCCCCTGCCCCGGTAAAATCTCGCATTTCCATGCCCCCGGTGGCCTTGGTGTGCGGATGGATTCGGCGCTCTATGATGGCTACTCGATCCCGCCCTATTACGACTCGCTGATTGGCAAACTGATCGTGCACGGGCGCGACCGGCCCGAAGCCCTGGCGCGGCTGAACCGCGCCCTGGGCGAGTTGATCATTGACGGCATCGACACCACCGTGCCGCTGTTTCACGCGCTTCTGCAAGAAGAAGACATCCACAGCGGCAACTACAACATCCACTGGCTGGAACACTGGTTGGAAACCAATCTGGCCGAGTGATTTCATGGCCGGGCCACCGTGGCCCGGCCTTTTTTCTACGGACAAGGCATGGCCAAGGACGACACGATCCTGACCCCGGAACTGCTGCTGAACGCCTATGCCTCGGGCGTGTTTCCCATGGCCGAAACCCGTGACGATCCCGAGATTTTCTGGGTCGATCCGCGCCGTCGTGGCATCTTTCCCTTGGACAAGTTTCATATCTCGCGCAGCCTGGCCCGGCGTCTGCGACGCGAGGAGTTCTCTATCCGGATCAACAGCGACTTTGCCGGCGTAGTGCAAGGCTGCGCCGACCGGGAAGAAACCTGGATAAACGACGAAATATTTTTTCTTTACAGTCAGTTACACGCCTTGGGCTTTGCCCACTCGCTGGAGGTTTACGAAGGCGATATCCTGGTTGGCGGGGTCTATGGCGTCACTCTGGGCGGTGCGTTTTTCGGGGAAAGCATGTTTTCGCGCCGCACCGACGCGTCAAAAATCGCGCTGGCTTATCTGGTGGACCGGCTGAATTTGGCGGGTTTTTCCCTCTTTGATACGCAGTTCATCACGCCGCATCTGGCCTCGCTGGGGGCCATCGAAATCCCGCGCGCACAGTATCATCGGTTGCTGGAAGACGCGCTTGAGCACGATGCAGATTTCACCGACCCGCCGCTGCCTGCCTCTGCTCAGGAGGTTTTACAGCGCAACACCCACACGTCATAGCGCGAATGATCCAGCGCGTTCAGCGCGGGTGACGAGGCCAGCATCCAACCCTGGAACACTGGTTCCGCTGCACCCTGATCACGGATGGTCAAAAAGGCATAGGCGTCGCCAGCAGGGTTATTTTCAGGATAGCGGCATTCGCCCAGATCAATCACCAGACGCTCATAACGGACGCTGGTGCCATTGAGTATCTCGATGTCCTGAAACTCGGCATTGACCTTGTCCAGACCGCGCAAAATGGCGCCTGCGCCTGTCGCGACCCCGTCGACGTTTTCAATTTCCAGACTGACGCCATTACCGGGATCATCCTGTGCCTGCACGGGCGCGGCACAAAGCAACAGCAGGGTCAGCAGCCGCTTCATTCGCTGCTCCCGGATACGAATTTCATCAGCAGCGCAACAAGCGAAACGGCCCCTTGCGTGTCCTCGATCTCGTCGCCGGGGGCGAAGTTGAAGGGCGATCCACCGGGTACGATTTCCACGAAATTGCCGCCCAGCAACCCTTCTGAGGCGACCACAACGGCGCTGTCATCGGGGATCTCGATCCCTTCGGCAACAGAAAACTTGGTGTCGGCGCGGAAAGTCTGCGGGTTCAGATCCAGCGCGGTCACCGTGCCGATCTTAACGCCAGCCAGACGCACATCGGTGCCCACGGTCACGCCCTCGGCCGAGCGGAACGATGCGCCCAGCTCGTAGCCTGTTGTCTGTTTGGTAAATCCGGTGATTTGACCTGCATAGGCGACAAAGCCAATGGCCACGGCCAGCACGACGCCCCCAACAAAGGCTTCGGTCTTGTGTTCAGACATTGAAAAGCCCCTTATTCGGGCGTCCACGCCTCGTAATCGGCGCGCGGCGCGGGTTCAACGCGACGGATCGAGCCCTTGGGCGCATAAGCCAAGGCCGAGCCGGTCAGGTTTTCCTGGTGCGGCTTTTCCCAGTCCTTATGTACAAAAGGCTTGTCGCTTGGTGCATCCTTGAAGGTGTGGTGCAGCCAGCCGTGCCAATCTGGGCTGATGCGACTGGCTTCAATCTCGCCGTTATACATGACCCAACGGCGCTTGCCGTCCACGCTGCGATAGTAGGTGTTGCCCTGCTCGTCCTCGCCGACTTTCACGCCTTTGCGTGCGGTGTACAGACGGGTGTTGATCGTACCGCCGTTCCACCAGGTGACTGCGCTGAGGATGGTGTTCAGAATACCCATGGGTCTCTCCAAAATGCCTTGGTCCTGATATGACCGAATTTGTGCCAAAGGTCCAGTGGCAGGGCCCGCCGCCAATGCCGCAGATGCGCAAGTTTTCGCGACGGGCCGTGATCTTAATGCGCCAACGCGGTGACTTCGATCTCGATCCGGTATTTGGGGTCGATCAGGTTACACTCGATCATGGTCGCCGCCGGGGGATTGGCACCGAATGTCTCGGACAGAATCGGCCAGCAGGGTTCAAATTCGGCCGCATCGGGCAGGTAGTAGTTCACACGAACCACGTCCGCCAAGGTCGAGCCTGCCTGCTCCAGCGCGCCCTTGATCGTATCCAGCGCGGCGCGGCACTGTTCCTGCACGGTATCGCCCTGCCCGACGGTGCCCGCCACATGGACGAACCCGCCCGCAACAACAGCACGGCAATAGCCGATCTTGGCTTCGAATTCGCCGCCGGAATGAATGCGTTTGATGGTCATGATTGCTCTCCTTCATCTTGCCCCAGCGATACGATTGCACGGCGCGGGCGGCAAGACAGAAAAGCCCGGCATCCGTGCAGGATACCGGGCTTTTGTCTCAGGTGCCGCAGGGTTTAGCTGGCGCTGGCTTCTTCGGCTTGGCCTTCGGCAAAGATCATCAGCGGTTTCGCAGCCGAGGTCGCGGCCTCTTCGTTCACCACTACCTCGGTGACGTTTTCCATGCTGGGCAAATCGAACATCGTGTCCAGCAGGATATCTTCGAGGATCGATCGCAGGCCGCGCGCGCCGGTTTTCCGCTCGATCGCGCGTTTGGCGATGGCCGCCAGCGCGTCATCGGTAAAGGTCAGCTGCGCGTCTTCCAGCTCGAACAGGCGCTGGTATTGTTTGACCAGGGCGTTCTTGGGCTGGGTCAGGATGGTGACCAGCGCGTCTTGATCCAGATCTTCCAGCGTCGCGATGACGGGCAGACGGCCAACGAATTCCGGGATCAGACCGAATTTCAGAAGATCCTCAGGCTCGAGGCTCTTGAAGGTTTCGCCCACGCCCTCGTCGCTATCATCACGCACATCCGCGCCAAAACCCATCGCCGAGCCCTTGCCGCGTTGCTTGATGATCCGGTCAAGGCCCGCGAAAGCGCCGCCGCAGATGAACAGGATATTGGTCGTGTCCACTTGCAGGAATTCCTGCTGCGGATGCTTGCGGCCGCCTTGCGGGGGAACGCTGGCAACGGTGCCTTCCATCAGTTTCAGCAACGCTTGCTGCACGCCCTCGCCCGACACGTCGCGGGTGATCGAGGGGTTTTCCGACTTGCGGGTGATCTTGTCGACCTCGTCGATATAGACGATGCCGCGCTGCGCGCGTTCGACGTTGTATTCGCTGGCCTGCAGCAGCTTGAGGATGATGTTTTCCACGTCTTCACCCACATAACCGGCCTCGGTCAGGGTGGTAGCGTCAGCCATGGTAAACGGTACATCCAGAATGCGCGCCAGCGTCTGCGCCAGCAGGGTCTTACCGCAACCCGTGGGGCCGATCAGCAAGATGTTGGATTTGCTCAGCTCAATCTCGCCGTTTTTTTGCGAGTGGTTGAGACGCTTATAGTGGTTGTGCACAGCGACAGACAGCACGCGCTTGGCCATTGCCTGACCGATCACGTAGTCATCCAGAACGCTGCAGATGTCTTGCGGAGTGGGAACACCTTCGCCGGATTTCAGGCCTGCGGTCTTAGTTTCTTCGCGGATGATATCCATGCAAAGTTCGACGCATTCATCGCAGATGAACACGGTGGGCCCGGCAATCAGCTTGCGGACCTCGTGCTGGCTTTTGCCGCAGAAGCTGCAATACAGTGTATTCTTGCTGTCGCCGCCGGAGTTGTTCGCCATGGTCTCCCTTTCAGGCCTCGTCTTGCATCATCATTGGTCATCAAGCTTATGGCAGCCTGCGGGCGGCCACAATGTCAAAAACGCCCCGGAGTGATCATGTGTGATCTGGAAGCCGGGGCGCTGGTTGCTTATGCCTCTTCGTCAGCCGCTTTGGCGCGGTTGGTCACGATCTCGTCGATCAAACCCCAGTCCTTGGCTTCCTCGGGCGACATGAAGTTGTCGCGCTCCAGCCCGGTTTCAACCTCTTTATAGGTGCGACCAGTGTGCTTGACGTAAATCTCGTTCAGGCGCTTTTTCAGCTTCAGCGTCTCTTCGGCATGGATCATGATGTCCGTTGCCTGACCCTGGTACCCGCCCGAGGGCTGGTGCACCATCACGCGGCTGTTGGGCAGGCTGAAACGCATCCCGGCCTCACCAGCCGTCAGCAGCAGCGAGCCCATCGAGGCCGCCTGGCCGATCACCAGCGTCGACACTTTAGGTTTGATGTACTGCATGGTGTCATAGATCGACAGGCCCGAGGTCACAACGCCACCGGGGCTGTTGATATACATGCTGATTTCCTTAGACGGGTTTTCCGCCTCAAGGTGCAGCAGCTGCGCCACGATCAGGCTGGACATGCCATCATGCACGGGGCCGTTCAGGAAGATGATCCGCTCCTTCAACAGGCGCGAGAAGATGTCGTATGCACGTTCGCCCCGGCTGGTTTGTTCCACAACCATCGGGACCAGGGTGTTCATATATGTCTCAAAAGGGTCTTTCATATCCGCTCGCCTGCTGTTGATACCGCACCTTTACGCACCTGGTGCTAACAGAGTCTTAGTGTTGCGCCGGGGGGGCTGCAAGGGCATAGCCCTGAATTAGTTCCCGCGACCTTGGCACAAGAAAAAACCGGAGGCGCTTTGGGCACCCCCGGCTTCGATTCAATTCCACAGATCAGGTTTACTGGGCGGCCATCGGACGGCGCGCCAGGTGGCATTCGGCCCACAGCGTTTCCAGCGCACCAACCAGACGATCCATATCCTCGGCGGAATGGACGGGCGACGGGGTGATCCGCAAACGCTCGGTGCCCTTGGGGACGGTGGGATAGTTGATCGGCTGGATATAGATCCCGTGATCAGCCATCAGTCGGTCCGAGATGAACTTGCACTTCACCGGATCGCCCACCATCACCGGAATGATGTGGCTGGGGTTCGGGATATGCGGGATGCCGATCCCGTCCAGACGCGTGCGCAGCTCGGCCACGCGCGCCTGCTGGCCCTGACGTTCCTGATCCGACTGTTTCAAATGCCGGATCGAGGCCACGGCACCGGCGGCCACATGCGGCGGCAGCGCGGTGGTAAAGATGAACCCGCTGGCAAAGCTGCGGATGAAATCGACCAGTTCCTTGGTGCCGGTGATATAGCCGCCGACAACGCCGAACGCCTTGCCCAGCGTGCCTTCGATGATGTCGATGCGGTCCATCAGACCTTCGCGTTCGGCCACACCGCCACCATGGGCGCCGTACATGCCAACCGCGTGCACTTCGTCGATATAGGTCATGGCGTTGTATTTATCGGCCAGATCGCAGATCGCCTCGATCGGGGCAATGTCACCATCCATCGAATAGACGGATTCAAACGCGATCAGCTTGGGTTGTTCCAAAGGCAGCGATTGCAGATGCGCCTCAAGGTCCTCAAGATCGTTGTGTTTCCAGACAATGCGCTGCGCCTTGGAGTGGCGGATGCCCTCGATCATCGAGGCATGGTTCAGCGCGTCCGACAGGATCACCAGACCGGGAATTTTCGCGCCCAGCGTGCCCAGCGTCGCCCAGTTGGACACATAGCCCGAGGTGAACAGCAGCGCGGCCTCTTTGCCATGCAGGTCGGCCAGCTCGGCCTCCAGCTCAACATGATCATGGGTGGTGCCGCTGATGTTACGGGTGCCGCCCGCACCTGCGCCGCTGCGATCCAGCGCGGCATGCATGGCCGACAGCACGTCAGGATGCTGCCCCATGCCCAGATAGTCGTTCGAGCACCAGATGGTGACGTCTTTCGCGTCACCTTCGTTGCGGAAAGTCGCCTTGGGGAACGCGCCCAAGTGCCGTTCCAGATCGGCGAATACGCGATAGTTGCCTTCTTCGCGCAGCTTCGTGAGCGACTCGGTAAAAAATCCCTGGTAGTCCATGCCGTCTAGGTCTTCCTTAGTTCCTGTTCGTCGGTGCCTCTGGCCCCCGAGGGGACCAGAAACAGATCTTTTGGCGTTCAGCCGAACATATCATTAGTGATACCGGCGTACCAGCCTACCGATTCCTCGTATGTCGCCTTGCGCAGTGCGGCATCTTCGCCCGTTTTGCTGATAAAACCATCAACTTTGGCGATTTTCTCATCCGTGGCCTGGTAGGACGCGCCCACTTTGATGCCATCATCAGTGTCGATCAATGACCAACAAGTATTAGAGAACTTCGCCGGGAACACCTTCGATCCGGTTAGCGCGCCGCGTACGGCCATGGCTGCCACCTTGGCTTGGCTATTGGCCGAGAAGCCGGATTTCGGCATGTCACCCTGGTTCGTCGCATCGCCCAGAACGTGGATGTTCGGGTCAATGCGGCTTTGCATGGTGTGGCCCGAAACGGGCGCCCAGTTGCCTTCGGTGATGCCGGCCATGTCGCAGATTTTGCCGGCCTTCATCGCGGGGATCACGTTGCAGGCGTCAACCTTGGTCACCTCGCCGTCAATGCTGACGGTCATTTCGTCCGCATTCACCTCGACATTGCCACCCCCGAAATCGGGGCCGACCCATTCGATCATCCCGTCATAGTGGTTCGCCCAGCCTTCCTGGAACAGCGCCATTTTCGAGAATTTCGGCTTGGGATCGGCAATCAGGATTTTCGCCGTCGGGTTAATGTTCTTCAGCAGATGCGCGACCATGCTGACCCGCTCGTATGGGCCGGGCGGGCAACGGAAGGGGTTCGGCGGCGCGATCATCGCAAAGGTCCCGCCCTGAGGCATCGCCTCGATCTGCGCTTTCAGCAGTTCGGTCTGCGAGCCTGCCTTATAGGCATGGGGCATCTTGTTCTGCTTGGTCACGTCCCAGCCGGGCACCGCGCCGTCAACGAAATCGATGCCGGGCGACAGGATCAGGCGGTCATAGGGCAGCTTGGCCCCGCCCGCCAGCGACACGGTTTTCGCGTCGTTATCAATACCCACGGCCCAGTCATGCACCACGTTCACGCCATACTGGCTGGCCAGGGTGCCATAGCTGTGCCCGATCGAGCTCAGCTGGCGGAAGCCGCCAATATACAGGTTCGAGAAGAAGCAGGTGTAGTACTGCCGCGTGGGTTCCACCAAAGTGACGTCAATCGCACCCTTGCTGTCTTTGGCGATGTAACGCGCGGCCGTGGCCCCGCCAGCACCCCCACCGACGATCACCACACGCGGTTTGCCGTGGCTGCCCGCACGTACGGCGGGCGCAGACAGCGCGGCCGCGGCGGCAACACCAGTCCCGATAAAAGCTCTTCTGTTGAATGTCATAAGTCTTCCTCCCTTATGAGTGACGGACCTTGTTCATCCTTCAAGATCCTTGAAGTACGCGGCCAGGGCCGCAATCTCTTCGTCCGACAAGCGGCCGGCCATCATCTGCATCACCGGATGAGGACGGATCTTGCGTTTGTAGGCATGCATGGCGATGACGAAATCTTCGACCGGCCAATGCGTGATCGAGGGGATGCCCTCGTCGGCCCCGCTGCGCTGGTGGCAGGTGGTGCATTCGCTGGCCAAGTATTCGCCATAGTCAGGGTCCCCGACAATGGCCAGAATTTCCGGCGGCAATTCCACCTCGGGTGGGACCTGCGTCGGCTGCGCCTCGGGGATGTTGGCCGGGTTGTCCGAGAACTGACGCAGATAGGCCAGCACATCGCGACGATCCTGCTCGTCCTTTAGCCCTCGAAAACTCATCCGGGTACCGGTCACCAGCGCCTTGGGGTTTTCCAGATAGGCGTCCAGCTTGTCCAACGACCAGACCAGCCCATCGGCACCCGCGCGGCGCAAACCCTTGGAGTATTTGAAATCTTCGCTGACGGTCGCAGCCTTGCGCCCGAAAATGCCGTTCAGATGCGGCCCGACCCGGTTCTTGGCCCCCTGCCCCACCTGGTGGCAACCAGAGCATTTCTTGAATACCTTGGCTCCGTTTTCCACATCGCCGATCTGGTCGGCCATCGCGGCAGAGCTGACAAAGATCAATCCGGCAACCAGCCCGGCGGACTTGATCCATTTGGTGAACATACGCGCGTCTCCCTTGTGCGGCCCCAAATCGGAACCACTGTCTTTCATGTCTCCGGGAGAGCGAAGGGCCAACAAAACCCGCAACCGCGCAAAACGCAGCCCCAAGGTTGTTCGTGCAAATGCTGGCATGGCCTCCTCCCGGTCTTACCAACGTTTTGGACCACGCCCCTCAACATGGTCTTAAAGGGGGCAGGAAACCCGCCCCCCTTACCTGGCGCTTATTGCGACAGGGATTTCAGATATTCCGTGATCGCCACGATGTCGTTTTCCTTTTTCAGGCCGGCAAAGGACATCTTGGTTTTCTTCACGAATGTCTTGGGCTTGGCCAGAAACTGAGCCATGGTTTCTTCGTTCCAGACGGTGCCTTCTTCGCCCATGGTAACCATGGTTTGCGAGTATTTGAACCCGTCGATGCTGCCCAGCGTCCGACCCATCACATCATTCAGATGCGGGCCGGTCTTGTTCTTGGCGCCTTCGCCCACCTGATGGCAGGATTTGCACTTCTTAAAGACCTTCTCACCAGCTTTCACCAGCTCGGGGTCCAGTGCTGCCATGGCGGGTTCGGGCTTGGCTTCTGGTTCGGGCGCAGGGGCGGGTTCGGCCTTGGCCTCTTCCATCGGAGCTTCGGCCTTGGCCTCGGTAGGCTTATCCTCTTCTGGGGTCACGTCCAGAACAGCTGCGCGCATAGTGATCTTGACCTCACCTTCCTTGCAGTTTTCCATGCAAGGCTCGGTCCAGAAATGCTTTTCGCTGGTTTCGCGGTCATCCACGATGAACCCGCCAGCGTTGGGCATTTCCACGTCCAGAAAGTTCTCGTTCGACAGAACGAAGTCATCCTCGACCAGATAGTTCGAATACAGAATATAGGCGGTGATCGCATAGACATCGTCATCGCTCATGGTCTGGGCGGCGCCAAACGGCATAGAGCGGCGGACATAGTCATAGACGGTCGACAGGTACGGCCAGTACGACCCCACGGTCTTCAGCGGATCCTTGTCGGCCAGGCTGCCCTCGCCACCGGCCAGTTTCGGCCAGTTGCCAGCGCCCTCGGCGAACTCACCGTGACAGACGGCACAGTTGTCCACAAAGATCACTTCGCCATCTTCGACCGAGCCGGAACCAACCGGCAGACCGGTGCCATCGGGCGAAATATCATGATCCCAGGCGGCAACTTCCTCGGGCAGCGCGGGTCGGCCCAGGCCCATTTTCCCGGCATAGGCCGGAACGGCGGTCATGGCAGCGATGGCCGAGCCGATCAACAGATTACGATACTTCGACATTCTCTGCCTCCCCGTCCGCTTTGACCCACCAGGTCTGAATGCAGTTGTTGTGGTAGATGGAGTTTTCGCCGCGCACGTCACGCAGCATGTGTTTGGTTGGCTGAACATAACCGGTGTCGTCCATGCAGCGGCTTTGCAGCAGCATCTCTTCACCGTTCCATTCGGTATCCAGATAGAAGCGGGTCAAAGCCATAGGCTGACCGGGGTTGGCCAGACGGGCGGTTTCCCAGGTCTTGCCGCCGTCCTTGGACACGTCCACGCGGGTGATCGCGCCGCGGCCCGACCATGCCAAGCCGGTGATGACCAGCGGGCCATGGCCGTGCTTGATCGGCGACTGCGGGCTGGGGCTTGTGACGACCGATTTGGCGTCCATGACCCAAGTCCATTTGCGGCTGGTGCCGTCTTCCAGCGTGTCGGTGTATTTGGAGGTTTCCTCGCGGCTTTCGATGGCCTGATCGGTCACCTCGATGCGGCGGATCCACTTGACCCACATGTTGCCTTCCCAACCGGGAACGACCAGACGCGCGGGATAGCCGTGCTCTTTGCGCAGCGCCTCGCCGTTGGCCTTGAAGGCGATCATGCAGTCGTCCAGCGCCTTTTCCAGCGGGATCGAGCGCCCGTTCGAGGACGCATCCGCGCCTTCGACATAGACCCATTTGCCCTCGGGCTTCACGCCGGCCTCTTCCAGCAGCGCACGCAGCGAGATGCCGGAATATTCCATGTTGTGGATCATCCCGTGGGTGAACTGCGCGCCGTTCAGCTGCGAGCCCGCCCATTCCATGCCGGTGTTGGCCGCGCATTCCAGGAAGAAGGTCCGGTTTTCACGCGGGAAGCGCTCCAGATCTTCGTAGGTAAACACCAGAGGCGTATCCACCAGACCGTTGATCATCAGGCGGAAATCTTCCTTCTTCAGATCAATCGCACCCGAGTGGTGGCGCTCAAACGCACAGCCCTGCGGGGTGATGGTGCCGTCCAGCGCGTGGATCGGGGTGAAGTTGATCGAGCTGATCGTGTCAGCCGTCAGCCATTCCACGTTGCGGCGGATCACGTCGCCTTCGTATTGGATCGGCAGACCATAAGGCGTGGCGTCAACGCCGTCGCCCAAGCCCATGGCCCATTCCTGTTTTTCGGTAATCAACGGGTCTGGTGTCGCCGCACCAGCGGCCCCTGCGCCGGCAACCGCGCCCGCAGTGGACGCCAGCGTGCCTTTCAGGAACGCGCGTCGCGAGGGCTGTTTACCTTTGAAGCGGACTGTCATTTGTCTTTGCCTCCTCTTGAATTCTCAAATTCATTTAAGTGAATTTGTTAAATCGATAAAGTGCCAGAAGGTCGCGGGGGCTTAGGCCCCCACCACTTTCACGTTGTCATGCGGGTTGACGGTTACGGTGCCCATTTTCTTGATGTGGCTTTCGACCACGTCCCAGATCTGCGGGCCCTCGGTGCCTTCGTTAACGCTGGCCCAGCCGGCAACCTGATAGGTCTTGGCCGGGTCGATCAGCTCGCCTGTTTTCAGCAGGGTCATGTCACTGATCCGCTCGCCCTGAGGTTTGCTGACGTCGATTTTGTAGCCCATGCCACCGATGCGCACCATGTCGCCGCCCTGCTGATAATACGGGTCCGTATTGAACAGGTTGTCGGCCACGTCTTCAAGGATGACATGGATGAATTCACCAGTCATTTCTGTGCGATAGGCCTGACCATAGGTCATCGAAGTCGCGTTCCAGATGTCTTCGCGAGTGATGTCTTGACCGGGCAGAATACTGGGACCCCAGCGCACACCGGGCGACATGGCGATGTCGGCCTCGCGTTCGCTTAGCAGGGCGTCACAGATCAGATCATCCCAGGTCCCGTTAAAGTTCCCGCGGCGATACAGCAGACTGTCGGTCTTGCCGATCACCTCGGACATGGCGGCCTCATAGGGCGCGCGCTGTTCGTCGATTACGGCGGTCACAGCGGCGTCAGGTTCGATCACGTCGCTGAAAATCGGGATCAGCTTGTGGCGGAAGCCCATCATCCGGCCCTCGCGCACGTCCAGATCAACGCGGCTGACGAATTTACCGTTCGAGCCCGAAGCGATAATGATCGTCTCACCCACCAGCACCGGCTCGGGCAGAGCATCATGGGTGTGGCCCGACAGGATCACATCGATGCCTTTGACACGGCTGGCCATCTTTTTGTCCACGTCGAACCCGTTGTGGCTCAGCAGCACGACCAGTTCGGCACCGGCGGCTTTCACCTCTTCGACGACTTCCTGCATCCGTTCATCCCGGATACCGAACGAGTATTCGGGGAACATCCAGCGCGGGTTGGCGATGGGCATATAAGGGAAGGCCTGACCGATCACAGCGATCTTCACACCCCCACGCTCGAACATCTTATAAGGAGCGAAATCCTCGGCGGGTTCGTCCCATTCAGCGTCATAGATGTTGGCACCCAAAGCCGCAAAAGGCAGATCCTGAACGATCTCGCGCACGCGTTCGCTGCCCAGGGTGAATTCCCAGTGGAAGGTCATCGCATCGGGTTTCAGCGCGTTCATCACGTTGACCATGTCCTGGCCTTCGGTGTGATAGCAGGTGTAAGAGCCATGCCAGGTATCGCCGCCATCCAGCAGCAGCGCATCAGGGCGTTCGGCGCGGATCGAGTTGATCACGGTGGACACGCGGTCCAGACCCCCGACTTTGCCATAGGTTTGTGCCAGCGACGAAAAATCATCATAGGTCAGCGCATAGGCCGAGGCCGAGCCATCCGCGACACCGTACATCTTGCGGAAATCGGCACCGGTGACGTGGGGCACCTGCCCCTTGGCGGCGCCAACACCCAGGTTGATCTCGGGCTCGCGGAAGTAGATCGGTTTCAGCTGGGCGTGAATATCGGTGACGTGGATCAGCGAGACGTTGCCAAACGTGTCGAACTGCAAAAGCTCGTCCTGGGTCAGCTTCTGCTGAGCGGCCAGACGGGCCCAATTACCGAAACCAGATGCGCCATACAAGGCGGACGCAGCCATCGAAACCTGAAGAAAGTCGCGGCGAGAGATCATAGCTCAATAACTCCGAGCGGTTAGAGTGTTCCCAATCCCCTGACGAATACGCCAGAGGTCAGGCCATGAATGGCCTTAAATATCAATATGTTGCGATCTTCTTGAAGGCAGGAGCGACCAGCGCCGCTCCTGCCGATAGATCAGTTACGAACCGAAGGGCCTTCGACCGACAGGCCGTTGCCGCGGCTAGCGACATACAGTTCCAGCGCAACAAACTCGGCGCTACCGGGGCTGTAGGTTTCGGCGCGGGTGTCACGCACACAGCCTTTGAAACGCGCGTGAACCGAGTTCAGCTTGGCGTTTTTCAGGCGGTAAGCCGGGAAACCGTTGATCTGGCCCTGGCTCAGGTGGTCTGCACGGATCATGTTGCCATAGTTGTCTTCGTGGCAGTTCGCACAGGACAATTCCAGCTGACCGGTGCGGGTATAGTACAGTTCTTTGCCCTGCTCCCACGTTGACTCGGCGGGACCGTCGATCGCAACATTGACGGGCATTCCGCGCGATTGCAGGCTGATCAGAGCAACCATGTTGGTCAGCTTGCCCGCGGTGTATTTCAGCTTTTCAGCGCCCATACGGTTCTCGCGGCAGTCGTTGATCTGCATTTCCAGCGTGCGGACCTCTTCGGCCCCGTCGTTCCACTTGGGATAAACGGCGCGCACGCCTTTCATGCTGTCTTCGGCGTCACCGTGGCAGGATGCGCAGGACTTGCCCTCGGATCCTTCAACGGCGTTCCAGTCATCCATCGCGGCCTCGACCGCCAGCATGCCCGGGTTGTCGAAATCGTCCGCCTGCATCACCTGAGTGTTATCCGAGCGGAAGTGCCAGCCCGACATCACCTCGTCCAAAGCGTCCGACAGGTGTGCGGGTGCGGCGGTTTTGGTGACAAGCTCCAGCTCGCCATTTACGACCAGCTTATCGTCGTCTGCGTCGGCAAACGCCATTGCGGGCATTGCCATCGCCAGAGCTGCAACTGCGGTCATGTGCTTGATTTTCATCTAGCTTCCTCCCTGTGGTGTACCTGTCCCGGCCATGCAACGAGCCGAAACAGGTCACCTGAATTATTATGCGATTGCGACCTTCTTCGAGGTCTCGTAGACCGACCCGTCATCATCGTACCAGGTGAACTTCAGCTCGCCTGCTTCGGGGATTACGGCCTCGAATTCGAAGTAAGGGTTGGTCGAAATCGCGGGTTCCAGCGTCACGTCGATGACCGACTTGCCGTTGAACTCGCAGGTGAAGCGATTGATGATCGAACGCGGGATGACCGAGCCATCCTTGTTCTTGCGCTGACCTGATTCCATCTTGTGGCTGATCAGGGTCTTCAGCGTAACGGCTTCGCCTGCTGCGGCCGATTTGGGGGCCTTGACGCGGGGTTTTACACCAGATGCCATTGTCTTGTCTCCTTGTCCTGATTAGCCGCCGCAGCCGCCGATGGTGACCTTGACGGTCGAGCTGGCCTTGGCGAAGGAACCGTCGGCCATCTTGGCGATCGCCACGACGTCCTGGGTGCCTGCCAGACGGATACGGGTCGAGGCGGCTTGCGAGCCGGCCAGTTCACCGAAATTGAAGGTCGCAACGCCAGGGGTCGGGTTGCCGGTGGCCAGCAGCATGATCGCGGTGGCGCCTTCTGCATCGACAGAAATCGGAACGGTGTTGCCGTTTTCAGCAATTTCCGGTGCGGTCAGGTTAACGCCGCCCTCGGCCACATCTGCTCCACCAGTGAAGGCGGCGATGGCGTCTTCGGATGCTGCGTTGACCTGGATCGGCAGAACGGTCAGAGCCGCTGCCCCCAGCCCAAGCGCCAGCGTGTCGCGTCTTGAGAATTCCATGTTTGTCTCCTTAAGTCTTCAGCCCCTGATCACTCTTTCAGAGTGGACAGGAAAGCGATCACATCTTCGATTTGCGCAGCGGACAGCAGCGGGTCCAGCGCGCCCTTGGCGGCTTTGCCGGTGTAGGCGTCGCCGGGGCGAGTGAAGCCATCAACCTTGTAATACGCGGGCATAACGGTGCCTTCGAAGGTCATTTTCGAGTTCACCAGAATACCGCGCAGCTCGGCGACAGAGCGGTTTTCACCGACGCCATCCAAAATCGGGCCAACATTGCCCGGGAAGGTCAGATCGGTCCGTGCCTCGATGTTATGGCAGGCAACGCAGTTGCCCTTTTTCTTGTTCGAGAACACGTCGAAACCGGCATCTGCATTGCCCGGCGCACCGGTCAGCGAGGCCTCGACGGCCCCATCTTCGGTGAATACTACATCAGCGGGCGCAACCGGATTGGCGAAGGCCGCCCCGGCAGCAAAACTCGCCACCAGTGTCAGTGTTGTAAGCCGCATGATTCCTCCCATGGATAGTTATTTGGCTGTGCTAGCTCGGTATACCGTAGTTCACCGGAACCGCTGGACGCAACAACAAATTCACAGTTGTGAATTTTTTTATTTATTGCGCAGATAGGTCAGTCAGATTTACCGTTATTGCGCTCTTGGATTCGGCGCGCATGGTAGCGTTGGAAATCTTCCCCGTTTTCAAGCAGGTACCGCTTTTCCGCGACCCATGTATACATGTCCGTCGTGGTGCTTTTAGCGAAGGCTCCGGGCATGATTGCGACCGCTGCCTGCGGGGCCTGAACCCCCTCGGGGACCTCTTCGGGCAGGAAAACCACGGTCGGAGTAAACAGAATCCCCCACTTACGCATGAGGTCGGATTGGGCCATTTCCTCGCCGTCGAAATCGGTCGCCGTGTCGCTGCCATGAAGGTTCAGTTGCACCACGAAAAAGTTGTCTTCGATGAATTTGGACAAGTCCGGATCTACATAAACTTCTTCGTGCATTTTCCGGCAATAGATACAGCCGCGCTGCTCGATCATCACGGCAAAGCGCTTGCCCTCGGCGTTGGCCTCGGCCAGGTCTTCGCGCAGATCCTTGAAGGTATCGCGCATCCACGGTTCCTTGTGCAGCCCGTCATCGCCGATCTCGGCCGATACGGGCAGCGCCAGCGCGATCACCGCGCCGATCGTCATCAACAGTCGTTTCATAGTCTCCTCCCTCATTAAAACTCAACCTAGCCCGGCAAAGCTCGGGAACCAGCGGATCATGGCGTCTGCAATCAGGTTGACCGCGTTGGTGGCGATCAGCACGGCAAAGATGATCAGCATCACCCCCATCACCTTTTCGACATGCCCCAGATATTTGCGGTTCCGCTGCATCCAGCGCAGGAACGGCTTGGCGAACAAGGCCGCCACGATGAAGGGCGCTGTCATCGCCAGCCCGTAGACCAACAGCAGCAGCCCTCCGCGCCAGATATCCCCCATGCCGCTGGCAATCATCAGGATCGAGGCCAGCGCAGGCCCCACGCAGGGTGTCCAGCCAAACCCAAAAGCCAGCCCCATCACATAGGCGCCGATAATGGTCGTTGGCTCGGCTTTGCTTTCCAGCTTGGCCTCGCGATACAGCAACGGAATGCGCAGGATGCCCAGAAAATGCAGCCCGAACAGCAGCAGGATCGCAGCGGCCACATAGCTGAGCGGTCGGCTCCATTGTGCAAAGGCCTGCCCCAAGGCAGTCGCACCCATCCCAAGTAAAACGAATATGGTGCTGACCCCTAGGGCGAAAAAAACGGCCGAGATCACCAGCCTGCGCTGCGCGCCCGGCGCGATCTGCCCATCCTTTTGCAGCTCGGACATCGAGATGCCGGCCATGTAGCACAAGTAAAAGGGTACCATCGGCAGAATGCAGGGAGTAAAGAAGCTTAAAAGCCCCGCAAGTGCCGCCCCGGCAAAGGAAATATCCAACAACGGCGCGACTCCTTGATCAATTCACATATTCATATTATGTTGTTCGATAACATTCAGTCAATCAGGTGCTTCATGAGCCTGCGTAATTTTCTTCTTTCCTTCCTTCTGCTGACCTCGCTGGCCCTGCCTTCGCATGCGGCCGAGCTGATCATGTTCGAACGCAAGGGATGCCATTATTGCATCGAATGGAAGGACGACCTGGGCCCCATCTATCCCAACACGGCCGAGGGTAAATACGCCCCGCTGCGCATGGTCGATGTCGGAAAGGGCACCCCAAAAGATATCAGCCTTGCGCGCAAGGTCATTTATACTCCGACCTTTGTGCTGGTGGAAAACAACGCAGAAATCGGCAGGATCGAAGGCTACCCCGGCGAGGATTTTTTCTGGGGTATGCTGAACATGATGCTGAAGGCAAAAACGGACTTCGTGGATGCTTCGGGGTGACGCTTGGTTAACCGGACAATGCTGCAACGCAGCGGCGGACTGGACACAACGGTAGTAAATAGTTAATAGGTTCATAAAACAGGGCTTGAACCCAAAGGGACAGACAATGGCATTGCCGGTGTTTACAGACACCATCACGGAAACCGAGATGGACCGCATCGTGGATAACGCCACGAATGCGTCCAATTTCCTGAAAGCAGTCAGCCATGAAGGCCGGATGATGATCCTGTGCCACCTGGTTACCGGCGAAAAATCTGTTACCGAACTCGAAGAGCTGCTCTCGGCCCGCCAGGCGGCGGTGTCTCAGCAGCTGTCCCGCTTGCGGCTGGAAGGTCTGGTTGTGCCGCGACGCGAAGGCAAGGCGATCTATTATCGTTTGGCGGATGACAAACCTCGGCGTATACTGGAACTGGTCTACGATCTGTTTTGCGCAGACGAAGGCTGACCAGGCGCAATTGCCCTGACAATCTGAAAAACGACGCGGGAATGCCGCGGCGATCCTAAGGAGGAGAGGGTCATGCCGGAGTTTCTGACGGAAGAAATGCTTGTCGCACTGATCGGCATGGGCGGAGGCCTGTTGCTGGGTCTGGCTGCGCGATTGGGCCGTTTCTGCACCATGGGCGCGATCGAGGACCTGCTGTATGGCGGCTCGGACACGCGCATGCGCATGTGGGCACTGGCCATTGGCGTCGCCGTGCTGGGCAGCTTCGCGCTGGCCGCCACGGGTTTCTTGCAAACCGAAACCTCCTACTATCTGTCGATCCGCTGGATGCCCTTTGCCTCGGTGCTGGGCGGGCTGATGTTCGGCTATGGCATGGCACTGGCTGGCAATTGCGGCTTCGGCTCGATCGCCCGCCTGGGCGGAGGCGACATGCGCGCCTTTGTGATCGTGCTGGTCATGGGCGTGTCAGCCTATGTGGTGCTGTCCGGACCGCTGGCCCCGCTTCGGGTTATGATCTTCCCGCAAGAGGACGTGGTGAACGACATGCCGCCGGGCATCGCGCATCTGCTGGGCAGCTGGACCGGAGCCTCGGTCAATGTCATCGGGATTGTTATCGGGACCCTGATCATTCTGGGCGCGCTGGCCAACAAAGCCTTCGTCACCGAAGGCAAAGCGATCTTTTGGTCCGTCATAGTCGGCGTCGCCATCGTATCCGGCTGGGCTGGCAGCTACTGGGTTGCCACCACAGGGTTTTCAGAGATTCAAGTGGTTTCGCACAGTTTCTCGGCCCCTGTTGGGGAAAGCTTGCTGTATTTCATGACCGCCTCGGCAAGGGCGCCGTCCTTTGCTGTAGGTTCGGTCGCGGGGGTTATTACGGGGGCCTTTATCGGATCCCTGATCAAGGGCCATTTCCGGTGGGAAGCCTGCGAAGACCCGCGCGAGTTGCGCCGCCAGATCACCGGGGCCGCACTGATGGGCGCCGGGGCCGTGCTGGCCTTGGGATGCACTGTCGGCCAGGGGCTGAGCGCGTTTTCAATGCTGGCATTCTCGGCACCCGTGACGTTCCTGGCGATCTTTGCCGGGGCCGCGTTGGGCCTGCGTCAGTTGATCGAAGGGTTCCAGCCCGCGGAATAAGGGGTTGAGGGGCGCTGCCCCTCTGCGCTGCGCGCATTCACCCCGGAGTATTTTGAGAGCAAAGAAAGAAAGGGGCCGCGTAGGCCCCTTTGTTGGTTTTATACTTTTTGTTGGGTGTATTTGCGGATTTCCGTCCGGGCGATCTGCCTGCGGTGCACCGCGTCGGGGCCATCGGCCAGACGCAATGTGCGGACATGGGTCCAGGCGTGGGCCAGCGGCGTGTCCTGGCTGACACCCTGCGCGCCATACATCTGGCTGGCCTCGTCGATCACTTTGAGCGCCATGCGCGGGGCGACCGTTTTGATCATCGAAATCCAAGGTGCTGCGGCGCGGGCATCGCCCTGATCCATGAACCATGCGGCTTTGAGGCAGAGCAGGCGGGCCTGCTCGATCTCCATCCGGCATTCGGCAATGATGTCATAGTTCGCACCAAGATGGGCCAGTTGTTTGCCAAAGGCCTCGCGTTCCAACGAGCGTTTGCACAACAGCTCCAGCGCGGCCTCGGCCTGACCGATGGCGCGCATGCAGTGGTGGATGCGGCCCGGCCCCAAACGTCCTTGCGAAATCTCGAAGCCCCGGCCCTCGCCCAGCAGCAGGTTTTCCGCCGGGATGCGCACATCGGTGAACCGCATATGCATGTGGCCGTGGGGCGCGTCATCGTCGCCGTAAACCTGCATGGGGCGGATGATCTCGATCCCATCAGTTTTCGCGGGCACCACCACCATTGAGTGTTGCCGGTGTTTCGGCTGATCATCGTCGCCGGTTTTCACCATCACGATGTAGACCGCGCAGCGAGGGTCCCCTGCTCCGGACGCCCACCATTTTTCGCCGTTCAGCACGTATTCATCCCCGTCCCGCACACAGGACATCGAGATATTTGTGGCGTCGGACGAGGCCACATTGGGTTCGGTCATGCAATAGGCCGAGCGAATTTCGCCTGCCAGCAACGGCTCAAGCCATTGTTTTTTCAGCGTTTCGGTGCCGTAGCGTTCGAACACTTCCATGTTGCCGGTGTCCGGGGCCGAGCAGTTGAACACCTCGGCGCCCAGCGGGGTTTTACCCATCTCCTCGGCGAAATAAGCGTATTCCACCGTGGTCAGACCAAAGCCCTTATCGCTGTCCGTCAGGAAAAAATTCCACAGACCTTCGGCCTTGGCCTTTGCTTTCAGCCCTTCCAGAATTTCTGACTGGCGCGCGGTGTATTGCCAACGATCACCTTTGGCCACTTCGGCCTCGTATTCCTCGGCCAGTGGCGCAATCTCATCGCGAACCATCGCGGCGACACGCTCCAGCAGCTTCCGGTTCTCCTCCCTGATTCCGAAATCCATCTCTCTCCCTCATTTCTCTGTGCGAAATACCATTCTGCAAAACTACAGCATGGGTATCAGAGAATTGAAAGACAAAATCGTCATACGATCTGACTTGAGACGTGGGGTTATTCCCTGGGCACTGCCCCGAACCGCACTTATCGGTGGTGGACAAACAAAGTTTCAACACCCGTTGGGTACGCGCGTTCAGATTCGGAACAAGGGCTGCAACAGCCGGGGCATGAAGGACCGGAACCGCAGGTTTGCGTCGGTTGCGGCCAGACAGATGCAGGGCTCGCCCGGCTCGGCAATCGGGGTATGCTCCAGATCGTCATCGGCCACCTCGACATCGCCGACACCAAACCGGCCGGTCTCGTCGCTGAAGGCGCCCTGAAGGACCAGCGTCAGTTCCAGCCCGTTATGGCCATGATCCGGCACGGCTTGCCCTGCGGGGATATACAGCAAGCGCACGCTGCCCTCGGGGCCGTTATGCAAAATGCTCTGGCGCGAGCCCATGCCCATCCGTTTCCAACGTGGTGGCGCGTGGTTCAATGCCTCGGCCAGCGGGGCGGGATAGATACCCATCGGGCGCGGCTCTGCGGGCGGGGCAACGGGTGCATCCAGCATCTGCATCAGCGCGTCCTTCGAGCCTGCGGACATGCTGGCCTGCACCGGGGCGCTGTCCATCAGATGCCCACCTGCATGAGCATGCGCCTGTGTCCGCGCCCGGCAGTCGTCACACATGGAAACATGCGTGGCCACCACAACCGCGTAAGGATGGGGAAGCGTGCCCGCCGAATAGGCCAGCAAAATATGATCCGGTAGGTGATGCGAGATTCCCATCACGGCCGTGTTCCTTTCAATTCGTGACGCAACCGTTCCAGTCCCAGGCGGATGCGCGATTTTATCGTGCCCAACGGCAGACCCGTTACCTTGCGGATCTCGCTGTGGCTCATCTCGCCCAGATAGGCCTGTTCCACCAGGCTGCGTTGCTCGGGCGAGAGCTTGTCCAATGCGGCGCGCAGATGCGCTGTTTCCTGTTCCAGCGCGACCACCTGCGTCATGTCAGGTTCGGGCTGGTCCGGGGTTTTCAGCGCTTCGGGCACCGGCCTATGTTCTTTGCGGATATGATCAGACTGCTGATTGCGCGCGATCTGGTAGATCCAAGCCGAGACCTGCGCCCGTTCGGGATCGAACTGAGCCGCGCGGTGCCAAACCTTCAGCATGGCGTCCTGCACGATCTCTTCGGCCTGGGCCGCACCCAACCCCGAGCGCATCACCATCCCCTTTAGACGCGGCGCGTAGTGATCGAACAACAGGCCAAAGGCGGCCTTGTCGCGATGCTCTTTCACGCGCAGCATCCAGTGGGTCTGCTCGGACACCTGGGTCACTTGCTTCCTCCGGCGCCGACTAGCCACAACTGCCCCACGCTCTTGCGAGGGCGACGCTGCACTGGGGTCAATATCAATCTGGTCATAAGCCAACATACTCAACTTACGCTGCCGCGCCACGATTGGATCACAAATAAATTTTCCTGCGCCCAGATTGATCCGATCCCTGCCCCCACACGTATCCTTTTCAAAACACACTCGGAGGCAAAATGTCGTTTGATATCCCACAGAATACAGGCAGACGCATCGCGGTGATCGGAGGCGGCATCTCGGGGCTTGCAGCGGCCTATCAATTGCAGGGCCAGCACAATGTCACCCTGTACGAGGCCGCACCGCGCCTTGGCGGGCACGCCCGTACCAAACTGGCTGGCCTGCGCGGTGATCAGCCCGTGGACACGGGCTTTATCGTGTTCAACTATGCCAACTATCCGCACCTGACGCGGATGTTTCATGATCTGGAGGTGCCCGTTGAACGCAGCGACATGTCCTTTGGCGCCAGCATCGATGACGGGCGGCTCGAATATGGCCTGCGCACGCTGGGCGCGCTGGTAGCGCAGAAAAGCAACCTCGCCCGCCCCGGATTTCTGCGCATGGTGCGCGATATCAACCGCTTTAACACGCAAGCCGAGAGAGTGGCCGACAGCGACGACCTAACGGTGGGCGAGCTGATCCGGCGTCTGGATCTGGGCGCCTGGTTCCAGGCTTATTATTTGCTGCCGATCTGCGGAGCGATCTGGTCCACCCCGCCCGACAAGATCAAGGACTTTCCCGCGCGTTCGCTGGTGCGTTTTTTCCGCAATCACGCGCTGCTTTCTGCCACGGGTCAACATCAATGGTGGACGGTCTCGGGGGGCAGCATCCAATATGTTCGCCGTCTGCAGGCCAACCTGGAATCCCGCGGCACAGCATTGCGCCCAGACACCCCGGTTCAATCGGTTAGCCGCACGCCGTCCGGCGTCACCATACGCGCCAAGGGGGCTGAACCGGCCCATTTCGACGAGGTGATCTTTGCCTGCCACTCGGACACCGCACTGCGCCTGCTTGAAAACCCCAGCGGCGCCGAGCTCCGTGCGCTGTCCGCGCTGAAGTTCCAGGACAATCAAATGATCCTGCACCGCGACACCAGCGTGATGCCCAAACGGCGCGCTTGCTGGTCCTCGTGGGTGTACCAGGCGCAGACGGGGCAACATCAGCCTGCGATCGGGGTCACCTATTGGATGAACCGCCTGCAGAACATCCCTGAAAACGACCAACTGTTCGTGACGCTGAACCCGAACCGTCCGATTGACGAGGCGCAAATCTATGATCAGCATACATTCCGTCACCCGGTATTCGACCGGGCCGCACTGGACGCCCAAGTGCAAATCGCTCAGATACAGGGGCAGAACAACACGTGGTATGCCGGGGCCTACTTGCGCCATGGTTTCCACGAGGACGGTTTTGCCAGCGCGCACCGCGTGGCCAAGGCCCTGAAGCGGCGCTCGCAAATGCTGGATGTCGCGTGATGAGTGCCTTCGAACTTATCCAGGCCCACTCCACTCATGTGCGACGCGGCACCATCGCCAACAGCTTTCGCTATAGTGTGGATTTCGTACTGCTTGACCCCGAGGCCACCGACGGCCCTGCCCTGTTCTCGCGCCGAGGGTTCAACCTGACCAGCGTGCCCGACCGCCACCACGGAGGCCCCCGCGGTCAGGGTCACGGCGCCAAATGGGCCAGGGATCGCTTTGCCCGCGCCGGGCTGGACGAGCCCTATGATCTGCGCCTGCTGACACAGCCTCGCCTTTTGGGGATGGGCTTTAACCCGGTCAGTTTCTGGCTGGCCCTACGCGGCACCGACCTGCTGGCGGTCATCGCCGAGGTCAACAACACCTTTGGCAACAGGCACAGCTATGTCTGCCACCTGCCCGGCTTTCGCGCGATCACGGCTCAGGACCGGATCAAGGCACGCAAGTTGATGCATGTCTCGCCGTTTCAGGACATCGCTGGCGGGTATGCGTTTCAGTTCCGCATGGCACCTGACCGGATCGCCATTCGCATCATCCATGAAAACGGCCGCGAGGGCGTGATTGCCACGCTGTCCGGCCCGCGCGCGCCGCTGACCAACCGCGCGATCCTATGGTCCCTGCTGCGCCGGCCTGCGGGCTCGCTCAGGACTGTGGCCCTGATCTTCTGGCAAGCACTGCGGTTGCGCGTGAAAGGCGCCCGCTATCGCCCCTGCCCTGACGCTCCATCGACCGAGGTGACACAATGCTCTTTCTCTCAAAACGTGTGAAACAAGACTTTCTGGACCGCTGCGCCCAGATCAGCATGGGCAGCCTGACCCTGAAAACCCCCGAAGGCGAGGTGCTGCGCTTTGGACAACGCGCCCCCGAGGCCGAGATGCAAATCCGCGACTGGGCCGTCGTCACGGCCCTGGCTGCGCGCGGAGACATCGGCTTGGGCGAAACCTATGTGGCCGGGTTGTGGGACAGTCCGGACATCGACACGCTGATCCAGCTGGCGCTGCTGAACATGGACGCCTTCGGCAGCTTTGCCTATCCCAGCATGCTGCAAGGGCTGAAGTTCCGTCTGGTTGATCGGGTGATGCGGGCCAACTCGCCCACCGGGGCCGCGCGCAACATCAAGGCGCATTACGACGTCGGCAACGAGTTTTACCAACTGTGGCTGGACCCCGGGATGACCTATTCCTCGGCTCTTTTCGATCAGCCGGGGCTGGACCTGCAACAGGCCCAGGCGCGCAAGAACGCTCGTGTTCTGGATCGTTTGTCCGGCGACAGCCTGCTTGAGATCGGCTGCGGCTGGGGTGGTTTTGCCGAGGCCGCAGCCGAGCGTGGTCACGACGTCACCGGCATTACGCTTTCCCCAAGTCAGAAGGGCTATGCCGACGCGCGTCTGGATGGGCACGCCCGGATCGAGCTGCGCGACTACCGCGACCAGACCGGCACCTTCGATAATATCGTCTCGATCGAGATGATCGAAGCCGTCGGCGAGAAATACTGGCCCAGTTACTTTGGCACGCTCAAGGCGCGTCTGGCCGAAACCGGCACCGCGGTGATCCAGGCCATCACCGTCAGCGACGACTATTTCCCGATCTACCGCAACAGTTCAGACTTTATCCGCCAGCACACGTTTCCCGGTGGGATGCTGCTGTCAGACGGGGTGATCGCGGATCAGGCCGCGCTGGCCGGACTGCGTGTTTCGGACACGCTTGCATTTGGTCAGGACTATGCGAAAACCTGCCGGATCTGGGCCCAGCGCCTGCGCGAGGCCGGTCCGAAAGTTTACAAACTGGGCTATGATGAAGGGTTCCTGCGCAGCTGGTTGTATTACCTTGATATCTGTGCGGCATCTTTTGCGACCGGCCAAACAGACGTCGTCCAAGTCGAACTGAGGCACTTGTGATGGAATATATATCCCTGATTTTCATCGCTGTTTTGCTGCTGGCCCTGCTGGCCCTCTTGCGCCCGGGGATGCGGTTCGCCTCGCAACGCCCCGAGGATTACGCAGCAACAGGCCCGGCGTTTGACCTGCGCACGCATCTGAACGGCCCCATCCTGTCCGAGGGCATGATCCACGGCCCCACGGGGCGGGTAAATTCTCGGTTTCTGGCAAAGATGCATGGAAAATGGGAGGGCGCGCACGGCATCCTGACCGAGGATTTCACCTTTGCCGGGGGGCGCACGCAGCGCCGCGAATGGAGCCTGCGCCTGGGCAATGACGGACGCTTTACCGCAACAGCACCGGATGTGATCGGCATCGCCACAGGCGAGGTATCCGGAGCAGCGATCTGCATGCGCTACCGCATTCGGCTGGAACCTGACGCGGGCGGGCATGTTTTGTCGGTCACTGATTGGCTGTATCTGATGGAGAACGGCGTGATCCTGAACCGGTCCGAGATGCGCAAATTTGGCGTGAAGGTGGCCGAATTAACGGCCACCATGCGTCCACTTGCGGCCTAGGCAGGTTGGGCGCTTGGGGCGTGCAAACGGCCCGCGCCCACCCAGCTAAGCCCCACGAACAGCGCAGCCACGCCCAGACACCACGGCAGCCCGCCGATCTGATAGCTTAGCCCGCTCATCAACGTGCCCAGCAGCCGCCCCGCCGCGTTGGCCATGTAATAGAACCCGACATCCATCGTGACCCTTTCTGATTTGGTAAAGGCCAGGATCAGATAGGAATGCAACGAGGAATTCACCGCGAAAATGGCGCCGAAGACCAGCAGGCCAATCACCAGGGTGATCGTGAACCAGGTGCTTGCGCCGTCTGACACTTCGCACAAAACGGCCAGCACCGCGGGCACCACGAACAAGGCCGCGACCCACCCCTTGGCGGCGTGAACCAACTCGCCCACAGGGCGGGTGTTGGCCCGCAGCAGTTTGGGCGCGTAGGCCTGCACCGCGCCGTAAAGGATGGTCCAAACGGCCATGAAACTGCCGATCAGAAAGAACGCGCGGCGGTTGCCCTCTTCGCTGCCGTCGGACAGGACGGCGTAGAAAAAGATCGGGATGCCGACCACGAACCACACATCGCGCGCGCCGAACAGGAACAGGCGCGCACCGGAAAGCCAGTTGATGTTCCGATCTTTCGAGAAGACCTCGGAAAACTTCGCGCCCTTCTTGCCCCGCGGCAGACCGCTTGGCATTTTCAGCGCGATGGCGATCAGGATCACCGCCAGAATGGCCGCCATCCCCAGAACCGAAGGCACAAAGCCGAACAGCCCCAGCAGCGCGGCGCCCAACAGGAATCCGAACCCTTTGACGGCGTTCTTGGATCCGGTCAACACGGCCACCCAGCGGAACAAACCGCCATTGCCCGAAGGCGCCAGCAATTTCACGGCGCTTTTGGCGCTCATCTTGGCCAGATCCTTGGCCACGCCCGAGGCCCCCTGCACCGCCATCACAAAAGCGACGGAGGTCCACAGCGCCCAGCTTGGGTCAAGCTGCGCCAGCGCCAGCAGCGCCACCACTTGTAACCCCAGTCCAGCATACAGGGTCGAGGTCAGCCCGAACCGCGCGGCGATCCAGCCAGCGGACAGGTTGGTGATGATCCCGGCGATCTCGTACAGGATAAACAGATAGGCCAGCTGCACGGGCGAAAACCCCAGCGTGTGAAAGTGCAGCAGCACCAACATCCGCAAAGCCCCGTCGGTCAGCATGAACGCCCAATAGGCGGCGGTGACGGCGATATACGCCGCCAACCCATCTGGCTTTGTCTGGCTCACAGCGAGTTGCCCACCATCAGCGCCACGTCCACCAGACGCTGGGCATACCCCCATTCGTTGTCGTACCAGGCATAGATCTTCACCTGCGTACCATTCACCACCATGGTCGAGGGCGCATCGATGATCGAGCTGCGATCGTCATTGGTATAGTCGCACGACACCAGCGGGCGGGTCTCATAGCCCAGAATACCCTTCAGCGGGCCGTTGGCGGCGGCCTCGAACAGGGCGTTGACCTCTTCGACGGTGGTTTCACGCTCGACCTCGAACACGCAATCGGTCAGCGAGGCATTCAGCAACGGCACCCGCACTGCGTGGCCGTTCAATTTGCCCTTGAGGTCAGGGAAAATCATGGTGATCGCCGTGGCCGACCCCGAGGTTGTCGGAATAAGCGAGTTCAGCGCAGACCGCGCGCGCCGCAAATCCTTGGCCGGACGGTCCACGATGGTCTGCGTATTGGTGACGTCATGGATCGTGGTCATCGAGCCGTGCTTGATCCCCAGCCCTTCGTGCAGAACCTTGACCACGGGCGCCAGGCAGTTGGTGGTGCAACTGGCCGCGGTAACAATCTGGTGCTGATCGGGATCATAAATCTCGTCGTTGATGCCATAGACGATATTGGCGGTCGGGCCGTCCTTGACGGGGGCCGAGACAACGACCTTTTTCACCCCGGCGGCAAAATACGGGGCCAGCTTAGCCTCGGTCTTGAACACGCCAGAGCAGTCGATCACCACGTCCACGCCTTCTAGCGGCAGATCTTCGATCTTCGAAGTGCCTATGAAGGGGATACGTGTGCCATCAATGGTCACGCTGTCGGCATCATGCGAAAATTCGGCATCCCAACGGCCGTGCACCGTGTCAAACTCCAGCAGATGCGCATGCATTTCTGGGTCGCCCACAGCATCGTTGATCCAGGCCACCTGCGCGCCGCTGTCCAGCAAGGGTTTCAGCGCCAGTTTCCCCATACGGCCCAGGCCGTTCAGTGCATAAGTCGTCATTGTATTTCCATATCGTTGGCAAGGGCGTCCACGCGATTTTGCAGGGACACGCGATCCAGGCTGTCAAACGGCAGCGCGGCAAAGGCGATGATCCGGTTGCGCAACGCGGCATAGGCTTGCTGAAAGGCCAGTCGCTTTTCGGCATCGGTTCCGGTCGCTTTGACCGGGTCAGGCAGGCCCCAATGGGCGCTGATCGGCTGTCCTGCCCAGGCCGGGCATTCCTCGTTTGCGGCCTGATCGCAAACGGTAAAGACAAAATCCATCACGGGCGCGTCGGGCCCCTGAAATGCGGACATGGGCTTGGCGTACAGAACGCCCACGTCGTGCCCCTTGTCGGCCAGCATCTCGATGGCAAAAGGGTTCAGGCCAGTGGCCGGGTTCACCCCGACCGAATAGGCATTGAACCGATCCCCGGCTTCGGTACGCAGGATGGATTCAGCAAAAATCGAGCGGGCCGAGTTGCCCACACAGATGAATAGAACATTGTATTTGCGGTCTGGCATCACGGCCTCTTCGGTTCGAGCCCCACTGGGGCGGCACAGATCAGGGCGCCCCCGGCAGCAGTCATCTACAAGGAACGAAACCAGCCCCTCGGATTGCTCTTGGGACACGCGGTAAAGCAACGAGCGCCCCTCGCGGGTCTGCGATATCAGCCCCGCGTGACGCAGGGATGACAGATAGGCCGACAGGGTGTTGGCCCGCGCATCCAGCACGCCGGCAATCTCGCCTGCGGACAGCGCGTCAGGATAGCGGCGCATAAGCAGACGAAAGATCGCCAGACGCTGCGGGTGGGCCAGTGCGGCCAATTGTTCGACTCGATTCATTTCCATATTTCGCGAAATATCGAAATATAAACTTGGCTGCAATAGAAATTATCCGGAATCCAGCCGGGCCAGAGGTTGAACGCCCAGCGACGGCTCGGCTAGGGTACACAGACCTGCAACCGCAAAGGCCCCCTCCATGGTTTCCAAACGCATCCGTATGCGGCACTTGCGCTGCTTTACCGCTGTGGCGGACCTCGGCTCGGTCACGCGTGCCGCTGAACGGATGGGGACGGTGCAGCCTTCGGTATCGCGCTCGATCCGCGAGCTTGAGGAAGAGCTGGGCATCACCCTGTTTGAACGCACGGCTTCGGGGCTGGCGATGAATGCGGCGGGGCGGCTGTTGTATTCCTATGTCGATGGCGGGCTGGAACAGGTCGACCTGGGCATTAAAACCATGCGTGGCCAAATCGTGGAACAGCGGGTCAGCGCCTATGTCCTGCCCAACGTGGTGCGCATGGTGATGCCGGGGGCGACGGTGCGGTTCAAATCGCTCTATCCCTCGATCGATGTTGAATTCAAGGCGACCACCGGCGGCGGGCTGCACCACCATCTGCGGCTTGGCGACGCTGACTTCAGCTTTGGCCGCATCCAATCGGCCGAGGCAATGCAAGGCCTGAACTTCGAACACCTGTTCAGCGAGCCACTTGTTTTCTTTGCCCGCAGCGGCCATCCGCTGGACGGGGCCTCGAATCTGAGCATCCACGACATCAATGAATATCCCGTTGTGATCCCGCTGACTGACACGATCATCCGTGACGAGCTGGATCGGTTCATCATTGGCAAAGGGCTGTCGCGCTTCAAGAACCGGATCGAAACCATTTCATTCGAATTCGTGCGAAACTTCAGCCTTGTCTCGGATGCCATCGTGTTCCTGCCCTTGGGCGGAATGAAACGAGAGCTGCGCGACGGCACGGTCACCGCGCTGGACTTTTGCCAGGACGAGTTGATGGGCGCGGTCGGTTTGACCACACCAACGGCGCGAAAAACGTCGGAGCCTGCGCAGCTTTTGATGCAGGTCATCCGCGAAGAGGTTCAGATCCTTGGGCTGGGATCGTAACCACTCGATATAACCGTTTCGTTATGCGGTTTGCCAAATCACTATTTCTCAACGGCATATCGAATCGTTACGTTTACTTCAAATAAAAGGGAGGAGACGCTAAGCAGTCGCCATACAGGGCGGCGGCACTGGTCGGTTTGACCGCGGCGCAAAATATACATGGCTAAACCCAAAAATATTCTGTTCATCATGTTCGACCAGCTGCGCTGGGACTATCTTAGCTGTTATGGTCACAAAACCCTGCATACCCCCCATATCGACCGTCTGGCCAAGATGGGCGTGCGCTTTGACCGTTGCTATATCCAATCGCCGATCTGCGGCAGCTCGCGTATGTCCACATATACTGGACGTTACGTGCACAGCCACGGCGCCAGCTGGAACAACATCCCCCTG
Source organism: Thalassovita sp. (assembly GCF_965218685.1). Taxonomy (GTDB): domain Bacteria; phylum Pseudomonadota; class Alphaproteobacteria; order Rhodobacterales; family Rhodobacteraceae; genus Thalassobius. Next base: position 3,218,915 of record NZ_OZ244657.1, read on the forward strand.
AAGGTCGGTGAAAAGACCATGGGCGATCACCTGCGCAAGCTGGGCATGGACTGCTGGCTGGTGGGCAAGACCCACATGAGCGTGGACGCCGAGGGAATGGAACGTCTGGGGCTGGAGCGCGACAGCATCATCGGTGCGCGCGTGGCCGAATGCGGCTTCGACGTGTTTGAACGCGACGACGGGATGCTGCCCGAGGGGCCGGATGGATCCTATGACCCGGATGGCGCCAAGGAGTATAACAAATGGCTGAAGGCCAAGGGCTACGAATCCGACAACCCCTGGCACGACTTCGCCAATTCGGGTCTGGATGACGAAGGCAACGTGCTGTCCGGATGGTTCCTGAAAAACTCGTCCGAAGCCGCGAATATCGCCGAAGAGGACAGCGAAACTCCCTATCTGACCGGCCGCGGCATGGAGTTCATCGAACAGGCCAAAGAACCCTGGTGCATGCACCTGTCCTTTATCAAACCGCACTGGCCCTATGTGGTGCCCGAACCCTATGCCAGCATGTACGGCCCCGAAGACGTGCAAGAGGTCATCCGCTCGGACGACGAATATGAAACCGCGCACCCGGTACTAAAGGCGTTTATGGACAGCGGCGTAGGCAAGGCGTTTTCCCGCAAAGAAGTGCGCGAGGCCGTGATCCCCGCCTATATGGGCCTGATCAAGCAATGCGACGACCAGATGGGCCGCCTGTTCGACTGGCTGGAAGAAACCGGCCGGATGGAAGACACGATGATCGTGCTGACCTCGGATCATGGGGATTTCCTGGGCGATCACTGGATGGGCGAAAAGACCTTTTTCCACGACAACTCGGCCAAAGTGCCGTTGATCATCTATGACCCCTCGTCCGAGGCCGACGCCACGCGCGGCACCGTCTGCGATGCGCTGGTCGAAGCGATCGATCTGGCCCCCACCTTTGTCGACGTCGCGGGCGGCGAGCCGGAATACCACATCCTTGAGGGCGAAAGCCTGCTGCCCGTGCTGCGGGGCGAGCGTGCCGAAACCCTGCGCGACTATGCGATCTGCGAATACGACTACTCGGCTTCGCCCACAGCGGATCAGCTGGGTCACGGGGTGCGCGACGCCGTGATGTTCATGGTCGCCACCAAGGAATGGAAAATGGTCCATTGCGAGGGCGAGCATCGCCCGATCCTGTTCGACCTGGTCAACGACCCGCTTGAATTGCGGGACCTGGGTGACAGCGAGGACCATCAGGACATCATCGACCAGATGTATGACAAGCTGTTTGCCTGGGCACGGCGGCAGTCTCAGCGCACCACGCGCAGCCACACACAACTGGAGGAGATGCGGACAAAAACCCGCCGTCGCGGCGTGATGATCGGCATCTATGACGAAAACGAAGCTCCACTGGAGCTGACAGTGAAATACCGCGGCCGCAAAGCGCCCAACATGAAAAAAGGCGTCGCGGCCGAATAACTTTCCAAGGGAGGAACTGGAAGAAATGAAACACGTAACCAAAACGCTAGCGGCGGCTGCGGCTGCACTGGGGCTGAGCGCAGCCGCAGCGCAGGCGCAAGCCAACCTGACCTATGAAACCACCACTCCGGGCGCGGCCACCCATGCCACCGCCATGCATATGGCAGAGGTCAGTTCGCGCGCTGGCATCGCCAACCTGCAGGTGCTGGAAGGCCAGACGCTGACCAACTCGTTGATGAACATCGCCGAAGGGCGCTCGGACATCTCGAACATGCCGCTGATCCTGGTGTTCCTGCTGGACAAAGGCCGTGGCCCATACTCGAAAACCGGTGCTGAAAAAGGCGCCGAGCTGGCCTCGAACGTGCGCGCGCTGTATCCGTTCAACTCGGGCGCATATGGCCTGATCGCGCTGGAAAGCGAAGGCATCGATTCCTGGGAGAAACTGCGCGGTAAAAACGTCTGGAACGGCCCGCCCCGTGGCGCCGCGCTGGTGAACGCGCGTCAAGCCGCACAGATGGCTGCCGGCCTGAAGGATGGCGAGGATTACACCGGTCACCAGACCAACTGGGGGCAGCTGCCCTCGGTTCTGGTGGATGGTTCGATGGACGCCTTTGTGCTGCCGCTGACCTTCCCCTCGCAGCGTGTGACCACCATGCAGGCCGCGGGTGACGTTGTCATCGTCTCGACCCCCAAGGACGTGTTCGAAAGCGATGCCTACCGCAAGATCTTCAACGCGCCCGGCAACGTGCCTGTGATCGTCCACTGGGATGAAATGGGCTATGGCGACGGTGTGCGCATGGTGTCCGAGGATGGCAACTTCCGCGGGATCGGTACGGCGTTTGCCGACATCGTGAACAAGGACATGCCGTTTGATCTGGCCAAGGCCCTGGTGGCCGAGCACATCAAGACCCTGGACGAGATGAAAAACCGCACGGCGTTCATGAAAAACACCAACCTGGGCATTCTGGACGCCGAGACCACGGGTTTCTGCGGACCCTTGTCGCTGAAGTATCACCCCGGCGCAATCGCCGCATGGGAAGAAGCCGGTTACACCGTACCCGAGTGTGCCAAGTAAACAGCGCACCATTCGCCCGGGCGGCGTAACACTGATCGCCCGGGCCCCTACACTCTGCAAAACCCCACAGACTGGAGCCCCCCATGAACACCGACGTCGTTCGGCCCACCAGCTTATTCACTCGATTGTCCCTGGTGCTTGGGCTTGTCCTGGTCATCATCGGTCTGCTCAACACGCTGCCCTCGTTTCCGGGGCTGGATGACTGGGTTTCCGACACTTTCGGCAAGGATGTTAAAATCCGCCGATTCAGCTTTGAATACCTCGCGCCCCTGTGTTTCCTGGTCATGATGTGCACCGTGGCGCTGGACCAATCCATGGCGCGACTGTTCCGCAACAAGGGCCCTTTGAAATACGCCTTTGGCCTTGGCATGGACTTCGCACTGGTGATCATGGCGGTCGTCGTATCGGCCTCGTACCTGATCGAAATCGACAGCGTTTGCCTGATCGACCAATTCACCGGCGAGCGCGCCGAGCTGATCGCCCGCGCCCTGCAAGAAGAGATCGAGTTCAACGAGTCCATGGGCCTGCCGCCGCCAACCACGGTGGACGATCCTTCGTGCATCAACACGCTGGGACTGGGCATCTTCCCGATCATGGCATTGGCGATCATCGTGTTCCTTGGCTACAACGTGCGCGTCTGGGGCTTGCCGCTGGTGGCCGTGGCCATCGCGATTGCCACCTACACCATGCTGACCGTGTTCATCTGGTACTTCTTCGGCGCCGACGACATGAACAAATACCTGGTCACCAAACTGGGCGGCGAGCCGCGCATGTTGCTGGATGGCCGTCCCAATATGCAGGACATCCTTGTCAACAACGCCCAGGGCATCCTGGGCCGGTTCATGGCGATCCTGATGAACACTGTCTTCCCCTATATCGTGCTGGGTGCGCTGTTCGGCGTGTCCGCTGGCGGGCAGTCGCTGATCAAGGTGGCCTTCCTTTGGACTCGCCGTTTGCGCGGTGGTCCGGCCCATGCTGCGATCGTCAGCTCGGCCATGTTCGGCACCATCTCGGGCGGTCCCGTGGTGAACGTGCTGTCAACCGGCGTGCTGACCATCCCAATGATGCTGAAACGTGGGTTCCAACGCACGTTCTCGGGTGGGATCGAAGCCGCGGCCTCGTCTGGTGGGCAGATCATGCCGCCTGTGATGGGTGTGGCCGCCTTCGTTCTGTCGGCCATGACCGTTGTCCCCTACCGTGAAGTGATCATCGCCGCCTCGCTGCCTGCGCTGGCGTACTTCGGCTGCCTGTTCCTGACCGTGGTCTTCCAGGCGCGCAAACAGGGCATCGAGGCCGTGGGCGACGTCACCGACGACATGCGCCTGACCGGCGAGGACAAGCTGCATCTGGTCATGATCTTCGCACCGATCCTGCTGATCCTGGTACTGCTTCTGACCCCGAAAGAGGCCGTGGGCTGTGGCCCTCTGGCCGGGCTGTGGGGTGTGCAGCAGATCATCACTGAAAATGGCTGCCGCGCCGAAAGCCTGCCCTGGTTGCTGCAATTGTTCCAGAACTCGGCCGGTGATGCTGGTTCGGCCGGGTGGTGGGCAACCGCCCTGCTGGTTGTGCTGTTCTTCCTGGACAAGAAGATCCGTCAATCGCCGCAGAAGATCCTGGCCGCTCTGGCCGACGCGGGTCTGCTGGTCAGCCGGTTGTACCTGATGTTCCTGGCCGTGTCGGTGATCGACTTCTGCCTGAACTTCACCGGGCTTTCGAACTATATCGCAATCGACATCGTTGGCTGGCTGCGTGAAAGCGGCGGCATCATCGGCGAAAACGCCTTCTTCCTGCTGTTGGCGCTGATGGCAACCATGCTGATGGCGATCCTGCTGGGCATGGGGATGCCCACGGTGCCCGCCTATATCAACGTGGCACTGCTGATGGGGCCAATGCTTGTGGGGCTGGGGATTGCGACTTTTACCGCGCATATGTTCATCTTCTACTTCGCGGTGGCCTCGGCGATCACTCCACCCGTGGCGATCGCGGCCTTTGCGGCGGCGTCCATCACCAAGGCTGATCCGATGCGTACGGGCGTGGCCGCGGTGCGCGCAGGCGTGGTGATCTTTGTGGTGCCCTTCATCTTTGCCTTCTACCCCGAGCTGCTGCTGATCGAGGCCGCCCAGCTGAACCCCGTGGGTGGCGGAGAGCGTTACTTGGAAGGTCTGGACGGAGGGGTGCACCCCACGCACCTGGCCTGGATCGCTGTACGCATCGCGCTGGCTCTGTATCTGCTGGCCAGCGTCCTGGCCCGGTTCGAGGCGCGCCCCATGGGCCGGATCGAGATGGGCATCCGACTGGTCCTGTGTGTGCTGGTGCTGATGAAAAGCGTGATCATCGCGGGGCCCGCCATCGTCGTCGCCCTTGGCGTTATCGCCTGGCACTGGCGCAGTAAGAATTCGGCAGGGATGGCCACGGCCTGATCCCGACTCTGCTGAAAAGGAAAAGGCGCGAGGGACCCCTCGCGCCTTTTTCATTGCCCCATCGCCGGATTAGCGGGGCGTGTCCACCTCCCATGCGCGGATGATCACCGCTTGCCGCCCGGGCCGCGCAGATAGCAGGGTGCCGATCAACAAGCGCCGGTTCAGCCACCCAAAGGGCCCCTCTTCGACCCGCGCCTGGATCGCGCTCATGGCATAGCGTTCAGGCTTTCGGGTCTCGTCCACGATCACGCGGTTCCGCACGGTGATCACGGGGCCGCCCTCGATCTGCATTTCATAAAGCGCGTCCAGCTCTTTCACGCCGTCGGCGCGCAGGAACTGTCGGTCCGCTCCACCGGGCAGTACCGCGCCGGACAACCCGTCAAATGCGGGCCCGGCATAAAACCGCCCCCCCAAGATGGGCACGATAAAGCGATGCCCACCTGCGGCCGGACCAAGATCCTGCCGGTCGGCAACGTCTACGATCGCCGTCCACACAAGGCGCGACACCGGCGAAACAGCGGGGATGTTTTCCAAGATTTCTGAATCAGTCATTCCTAAGTCCTACCTGCGGTGGCGCATCATCGGAAATGGGTTTTGCTTATCGCAAGGCTGCCTGTTTTATTTGATGCTTATATCATTCCTACCTACCGTCACGGTAATCACCATGACTCACAAGGGACGTCCCATGCAAAACTACAAGATCGCCGCCATTCCCGCAGACGGCATCGGCCCCGAAGTGATTGATGCAGGCTTGCAGGTTCTGGAGGCTCTGGCCCAACGAGACGGCAATGTCTCGTTCGACGTGACCAAGTTTGACTGGGGCTCGGACTACTATAAGGCAAACGGGGTGATGATGCCCCAGGATGGGCTGGACCGGCTCAAACCCTTTGACGCTTCTTCTTCGGAGCGGTCGGCGCCCCCGATGTTCCGGACCATGTCACCCTGTGGGGGCTACGGCTGCCGATCTGTCAGGGCTTCGATCAATACGCCAATGTGCGCCCCACCCGCATTCTGCCCGGAATTTCCGCTCCCCTGAAAGACAAGGGACCAGGTGATCTGGACTGGGTGATCGTGCGCGAAAACTCGGAAGGTGAATATGCAGGCCATGGTGGACGCGCGCATCGCGGCATGCCCGAGGAAGTGGCCACTGAAACCGCGATTTTCACGCGGGTCGGAGTAGAGCGCATCATGCGTTATGCCTTTGGTCTTGCTCAATCGCGCCCACGCAAGTTTCTGACGGTTGTCACCAAGTCCAATGCCCAGCGTCATGGCATGGTGATGTGGGATGAAATCGCTGCCGAAGTCGCCCGGGAATTTCCGGACGTGGCATGGGACAAGATGCTTGTGGACGCCATGACCGTGCGCATGACGCTGCAACCCGAAAGCTTGGATACGATCGTTGCAACCAATCTGCACGCCGACATTCTGTCGGATCTTGCAGGTGCCCTGGCCGGCAGCCTTGGGGTGGCCCCAACCGCCAACATTGACCCTCAGCGCCGGTTCCCCTCGATGTTCGAGCCCATTCATGGCTCGGCCTTTGACATCACGGGCAAAGGGATCGCAAACCCCGTGGCAACCTTTTGGACGGCGTGTCAGATGCTGGAACATCTTGGAGAACCTGTTCTGTCGGCGCGCCTGATGAAAGCCATCGAGGACGTATGCAGCGCGGGGGTAATGACCCCTGATGTGGGTGGCTCGGCGACCACTCAAGAAGTCACTGACGCTATGATCGACACCATTCGAGGCTCGAACACCTGAAGCGATCCGAGCGATATGATATACCTATCGCTCATGGGGGTGCTTTATTTTTCGATTATGTGTGACCGTTGTAGCGTTTTGATAAGCGGCGCATGCCGCATCAATGGGAGGAATAACCAGAATGCTTTCTTTTGCCAGAAAAATTGCGTCCGTCGCCAGCGTCGCCGCCTTGTGCGCGGCGGCCGGCAGTGCCGTTCAGGCCGCGGACGAGCTTGTGATCTCGTCGGCCACACCGCCGCAACATATCCAGACGACAACAATGACCACCTTTGCCGCCGCGCTGGAGAGCCGCTCGGGTGGGGCGCTGAAGGCCAAGGTGTTCGATTCCAGCCAGCTGTATAACGCACGTGACGTGGGTAAGGCCGTGGCGCGTGGTGATGTCGGCATGGCCATCGTCCCCTCACCCTATCTGAGCCGGGTCGAGGCCAATATCAACGTGCTGGACCTGCCTGTCCTGAAAGGCATGACCGCGCAGGAACGTGCCGACATGCTGGACGGCCCGATCGGCGACATCCTGAACGAAAAACTGTCCGCCAAGATGGGTGTCGTGGTTCCCGGACACTGGCCAATCCTGGGCCGCGTCTATTATTGGTCGACCACCAAACCCCTGACAAACTTCGAAGAATTCGTCGGCATGCAGGTCCGCATCCCCGGGGGCGCTGGCCCGGCGGCCGTTGTCGAAGGCATGGGCGGTGTTCCGGTCGTAATGCCTGGCTCGGACATGCCGCTGGCTCTGCAACAGGGCACGGTGGACGCGACCATGGGCTCGATTGAATCGGTGGTGCAGCAAAAACTGACCGATGTCGGCGTGCGGTACGGATTCTGGGACAAGGGCATTGTCGGCTTTCTGATCCCCATCGTCAGCAACGGATACTGGAGCAGCCTGACCGACGCCGAAAAGGCGCTGTTCACAGAGGTCTGGAACGATGTCGTGGCCGAACAACGCGTGGACTCGATCGCGGTGGATGGCGAGTATCGCGAGGTTCTAAAGGGGTGGGGCGTGACCATCTCGGACGCGGACACTTCTGCCGCCGAAGCCATGCGCGAAAAAATGATGCCACAGCAAGAGGCCGTGATCGCCAAGTACAAGCTTGACGGTGACCTGGTTCAACTTGCAACGCAGGCTGCCTCGAAGTGACACAACTGATCGCTTTTCTTGATCGCCTGATCGGCTGGATCACGGCAGCGGCGCTGGCCATCACCTTTGTACTGTTGGTCTACAACGTCGCGACCCGCTATCTGATCCAATTCGGCATAGTTCCCCCTTCTGTCCAATTGAACTGGGTGTTCGAGATTTGCGTGTTCCTTTTGGTCTGGGCGGTCCTTTTAGGGGTCGCCCGGATCGAGCGGCGCGCGCAGCATATCCGCGTGGATTTCCTGTATGCGCGGTTTAGCCCGAAGTGGCAGACCATTTCCGAGCTGTTCGCCCTGGTCTTTGCCGCAGGTGTCGCCGTGTTCTTTATTTATTCAGGCAAGCTGGTGGTTGATGACGCCATTTTGTGGGATGAACGCAGCGAAACCACCCTGCGCACGCCGTTCTGGATCCTGTACCTAGCGCTTAGCGTGGCCTTCTCTGTGCATTTGCTGTTCATTCTGGAACGTCTGGGCCGCCTGATCCGTTCGGGTGAAAGCGCCAAGAAAACCCCCTTCAACTAGGACATAGACAATGGGTTCTTTGATCTTGATCGCGGTTCTGGCCGCACTGATTTTGCTTGCCCTTGGCATTCCAATCTACCTGGTGCTGATGGGGGTATCCTCGATCCTGCTGGTGGCCGAGGGCCGCACGGTTGCCGGATTGGGTCAGCACGTGCTGGATCATCTGCAATCGCCAATCCTGATCTCGGTACCGTTCTTTATCCTGTCGGCGGTTCTGATGCAGGGGGGCGGGCTGGCGCGGGTGCTGTTTGACGCGGCCCTTGCCTGGATCGGATGGGTGCGCGGCGGGCTGGCTATTGCCGGCGTTGCGGCCACGGCAGTGTTTGCCGCAATCACCGGGTCCTCGGCGGCCACGACGATGGCGATGGGCACCCTGCTGGTTCCGCTGATGGAGGAGAAGGGCTACAAAACCTCCTTTGCCATGGGTCTGACCGCGGCGGCGGGCACCTTGGGCATCCTGATCCCCCCGTCCCTGCCGATGATCCTGTTCGGCCTGATCGCCGAGGAATCCATTCCTCGGTTGTTTCTGGGCGGAGTGATCCCCGGACTGATGCAGGCGGGCCTGTTCGCGCTGTATATCTTTTTCGTGGCTGAAAAGGTCGGTGGCGCGGCTGAACCGATGGTCGGGCGCCGCCAGTTCGTGCGCACCAATGTCCACGCCTTCCCCGCCTTCCTGATCCCGATCGTCGTTCTGGGAGGCATCTATGGCGGGTTCGTCACCCTGACCGAGGCCGCCGTACTGGGCGTACTTTGCGCGCTGATCGCGGTTCTGTTTTTCTATCGTTCGGCCCGGCTGCGCGACATTCCGAAGATGCTGACCGACGCGATTGACCGGACCTCGGTGATCATTCTGATCATCATGGGGGCCACGCTGGTGTCGTCGTGGATCATCAAATCAGGTGTCCCGCAAAGCTTTGCCACTTCGATCGTGCAAAGCGATCTGAAGCCATGGCAATTCCTGCTGATCATGAACCTTTGCCTGCTGATCCTGGGCATGTTCCTGGAGGGCGTCGCGATCATCCTGATCGTCCTGCCGGTGGTGTTCGTCGTAGTCCGCGAGCTGGGTATCGACATGACACATTTTGCCGTGGTCATGGTGATCAACATCGAGCTTGCCCTGCTGTCGCCCCCTATCGGGTTGAACCTGTTCGTAATGTCCAACGTCACCGGCCGCCCCGTCAGTCAGGTTCTGCGCGGTACGATCCCCTTCTTCCTGATCATGCTGTGCCTGCTGATCATGGTGACCTTTATTCCGGCGCTGTCCACATGGCTGCCGAACCTGGTGCTGGGGGGCTAACCTGCCTGCTTTGACGGCCCGGCGCGCGCTGTGCCTGGCAAACCAGAAAGGGGCGCCGAGCAAACCGCTCGGCGCCCCTTCGGACAGGCAGGTATCAGGCCTTGAGGGGGGCTTTGGTCAGCGAATGATCGCGAAGGAAGGACAGGACTTCTTTGTTGAATACCTGGGGCTTTTGTTGCGAGACGGAATGCCCGGCCCCTTCCACGATCCGCACCCGCGCCCGATCCAAAACATTGGAGACATTCGCAAAAATGGCAGCATGCACGGGTGCTGTCTGGGCGCCGGACATCAGCAGGATCGGCATCGGCAGCTGCGCCAGAGCCTTTGGATCCAGCAGCGGGAATTCATCATCCGACAGGGCAAGGCTGCGCGCCGCCTGCACGTTCCGCATCCGGCGGGCCATGACCTCGGGCGGGATCTCTTGCGGGTCGCGGCCCACAATGCCGCCCGTCAGAATTTGCACGGCCTTTTCGTTGTCTCCGCGCTCGAATGCCTCGCGCGCTGGCAGGGCCGACGTCTTGAGGAAGGCCTGGGCCGTAGCGGCGCCTTCGCTGGTCATCTGGGCATAGCGCATCATCGGCGCCTCGACCGCAACGATGGCCTGCACCCGTGCCGGAGCTTTCAGCCCCGTCGCCAACGCGGTGAACCCGCCATACGAGCTGCCGACAAGAACAGCCTTTTCAATACCCAAGGCATCCATCAACCCCAGCAAATCTTCGGCGTCGACCAAAGCGTTATGGCTGCGGGTGTTCATAGGATTTGGGTTCGGATCACTGTAGCGGCGGCTGTAGGTCACGCAGTCGAAATGCGGCAAGAACGCCTGCCATTGTGGCCCCCAGGATCGCCAGTCACCCATCGCGCCGTGAATGAAAATCAACGCCGGCCCCGCCCCTGATCGTACATAGTTCAGTGTGATCCCACTGGGCAAGGTCACTGGGATTGGGGTCTGGTCAGGCAGGCTCAAGTCACGGTCCTTCGCGGTCATCAGGCGGGTCAGGCGATCACGCCTTGTGTGTTTTAAGCTTAACAAAGGCGGCTATAGGCAGATAATAATCACGGGCACACAGAGATAAGGGATACTAATACGATGCCCCCCAGCGCCAGCACCCTTCTTAACCGGTTCACCGTCCGGGCCAAATTTCGGCACATGCAGGTGCTTGTAAAACTGTCCGAGCTGGGCTCGATGCGGCGGGCAGCGCAGGCGGTGAACATGACACAACCCGCGATTTCACAGCTGGTTTCCGAGCTTGAAAAGCTGCTTGAGACCGAGCTTTTCTTTCGTCACGCCCGCGGGGTCGAACCGACAGAGGCAACCAAGGAACTGCTGCCCATCGCGCACCGCATCCTTGGCGCGCTGGAAGACGGGGCCGAAACCGTGGCCAGCCGCCTTCAGGAACAGGGCGGTGTGGTGCGGGTCTCGGCCAGCCCGGCCGCCCTGGGCGGGATGATCCACGGTCGGCTGGACGCTTTTGCGCAGCGCTATCCGCACATCCAGGTGCATTTCAACCAGGTGAATGACACCGACCCTCTTAGCAAGATCGCCGAGGACCGGGCCGACATCGTTTGCAGCCGCCGCCCCCCGGTGATCCCCGAAGGCTGGTCCTTCGAAACCTGCCTGGAGGACCGTCTGGTCGTTGTCTGCGGGCAGGCACATCCGCTTGTGGGGCAGGACGAGGTCACGCCCGAGGATCTGGGTGCCGCGAAGTGGTTGCTGAACCGCGTCGGCTCGGTCGCTCGGGACCGGTTCGAGGAACTTTCCGCCCGCCACAGCTGGCCCCAATCCGCCCGCTGCCAGATTGTGATGCACATCCCGCAGCTGACCAAAGAGATGCTGCTGACCGGGCAATACCTGGCCATCCTGCCGCGCAGCGTCGCCCTGCCCTGGCTGGCGGCCGGGGACATCCACGAATTGCGCGCGGGCATCAGCGCACCCCTGGCTCCGCTGGGGTTCTTGTGGCGCAAGGAACGGGCGGGGTCCGCGACCTCGGCTTTTGCGGCACATCTTAGGAAAGCCTGACCGCAGCGCAGATATTGGATATCGAATAAACCGATTTCTGTTCGCGCGCCCACAGGTGTAGCCTCGCCGCGCAATACACAGGAGATAGCGGGTGGAGCGACTTGAGGGGAAAAGGGCCGTCGTAACGGGCGCTGGAAGAGGCATCGGGCGCCGTATCGCGCTGATGATGGCTGAACAGGGAGCCAGTGTTTTGGCCAGCGACATAAACGGTGACACTTTGCAGGCCCTGACCGCCGAAGCGCCGCAAATCCGGGTGCATCAGGCCGACCTGACAGACGAAGACAGCGCAGGTTCTCTGGCTGATACTGCCGCCATCGCCTTTGACGGGACGGTGGATATTCTGGTGAACGCGGCCGCCATCGTGAAATTCGCCCCGGTGGACGAGCTGAGCAAAGCTGATTGGGACATCACCCTGCGCGGCGAGATCGACACGGTATTTCTGGTCACGCGCAAGATGTGGCCGCTGTTGCAGGCATCGGGCAAGGGTTCGATCATCAACTTCTCGTCCGCCAATGCCCATGTGGCGCTGGACGGGCTACCGGCGCTGGCTCACACTGCGGGAAAGGGTGCGGTGCTGGCGATGACCCGACAACTGGCGATGGAGGGAGGCCCTCACAACATCCGCGCCAACACCATCGCGCCGGGCTTTACCGTGACCGAAGAGACCGAGCAGCATCTGGATTCACCCCTGATGGAAAACGTCCGGGCCAAGATCATGTTGAACGGTCTGGGTCAGCCCGAGGACATCGGTTGGCTTGCGATCTATCTGGGGTCGGACGAAAGCCGCTTTGTGACCGGTTCAGACTTCCGCATCGATGGCGGTGCAACCGCCTGGTAAAGCTTTATTCTGAAAGAAAAAACGGCCCGGATTGCTCCGGGCCGTTCGCATATTGACCACCCGAGGGATCAGAAGGTCATGCGAAGTCCGACTTCGTAAGAATTGCCGCGCCCCGCAGCGAATGGGGGCGGGAAACCTGCAAAGTCAAAACCATCCCCTGTGTCAAAGCCGCTGTCCGCCCCAAACACCAGTTCCATACTGTCGTTCAGCTTGTAACCGCCCTCGACAGCGACATCCCCGTCAAGATCGGCGCCCACGCCAAACGACCAACGTTCGCCACCAAAATTGGCTGAAATAAGCAGGTTGTCATCCGTGGAATCCTGGACATAGAGGCCAAAGAGACCCTTGAACACGCCCATATCCTTTGGCTTCCAGTCTACCACAAACGCGTTGGAGTGCTGGTTGGACGAACTGTTTTGGTACTGGTGCGCGTAAATGATTGCCATCTCGGCAGAGGGGATAGGCATCACAGCGCGACCAAACCAATCGCCAAGGTCATTTGCTCCTGCGAACAGGATGGCAGGCTTGGTCGCATAGGACATCACGATCTCGGCCTGCGCAGGCAAATCACCCGTCCCAGGAACGGTCATGTCGACAAGAGTGTGCGTGTCATCTCCTGACCAGGAACCATAGCTGAGGAACGGATCATAGTAGATTTCCAGCCCAAATGGCCCGTTATGGTATTCATAGGAGAGGTAGACATTGTTGTCGACGACAAGCGGGCCAGCGTTGAACAACGCGGCGCTACCACCAACACAGCGGTATTTGGGCGCGATGCGCGGGTGGACACCGATCGAGCCGCCATCCTCGAGATTGCCATCGACCCAACTTGGCAGCTTGGCGTCACAGCGCGCATATGTGGACAGGGTCAACTTGCCACCGGCGCCGAAATCCATGCCAAGTTCGATGTCATAGGGTTCGTCCCCGACCAAAGGCAAATCATCCTGGTTTGATCGAGCGTAAAGATCACCTTTCAGCGTCATGACCACGCCGTTCGATAGCTGATGATTGCCGTCGAAATGCAAGTTCAATACGCCGATGCCGCCCTCACCCCCTCCGGCGGCGTTGTTTCCGTAGCCAAGGTAAAGCGAGCCACTTGTGTTGAATTCTGCATGCGCGGCAACTGGCATTACGCCCGCTGCCACCATACTGATGAGCAGGTATTTCATTGGTACTCCTCCCAAGTTTTCCTGACTCCCATCTGGGTCAGGTTGAGTCTTGTTAGTTTGTACGTTCAACCAAATAAAAGCGGTTTTCTTCGATCCAAGGTATCTGGCAATATGATAAGTCGGGTTAGTTTAAGCGCACCGCGCCTAGGTCAGCCGCCATCGGTAATCACGGTGCCTCCGTCCACGACCAGGGTGTGGCCAGTGGTAAACGCCCCCCCTTCCCAGCCAGGAACAGGGCAGCCGCGGCGATCTCTGCCGGTTGGCCCACGCGGCGCAAGGGCGTCATACCGTGAACCCGTTTGGCCACGAAATCGGGGTTGCTCAGCAACGGGCGAGAGAATGGCGTTTCGATCAGGCCCGGCGCGATCGCGTTAGTACGAATGTTCAACGGGCCGAATTCCACCGCCAAGTTTCGGGCCATCGCCGCCAGCGCCGCCTTTGACATGGAATAGGGACCGATCATGCGGTTTCCGCGCAGCGCAGAGAGGCTGGCCATCAGGATGATCGCACCGCCCCCTTGGGTCGCCATGCCGTCCTTGCAGGCTGCGGCTAGCCAATATGCGCTGTGCAAATTGACGTCAAAGACCTTTAAGTACTGCGCTTCTTCGCCCGCGCCTGTGTCCCCGACCGGGCCTTCGATTCCTGCATTCGAGACAAGAATATCAATGGGTCCGCCCAAGGCGTCCTCGGCTTGCGAAACCAAGGCCTCCGCCTCGGCGCGGCCATTCAGGCGACACTGAATGCCCACAGCGTTGCCCCCAGCGGCCTCCAGGGCAGCAACGGTTTCATCAATATCGCCCTGCCGGTCCGAGGCGATGACCACATCGGCCCCTGCCGCTGCGAACGCCTCGGCCACAGCGCGCCCAATCCCCGAGCTTCCCCCGGTGATCAGGGCCCGTTTGCCCTGCAATCCAAACAATTCCTGCAACATCTGTGTCTCCTATTCCGCTTACCTATTAGCTGCACAATTTCGTTGCATTTGAAAAAGCGATTGTTCAACATCATGCAATCGGTGATACCGATACATGTCATTCAGAAGGAGTGTACATGCGTTTCAAGGGTCTGGATCTGAATCTGCTGGTGGCACTGGACGTGCTGCTAACCGAGGCAAATGTCAGTCGCGCCGCCGACAAGCTATGTCTCAGCCAATCGGCGACCTCGGGTGCTTTGGCCCGTTTGCGGGATTATTTCGGCGACGACCTGTTGGTCCAGGTTGGGCGAAAGATGGTGCTGACCCCACGCGCCAAGGAACTGTCAGGCAAGGTCCGGGCGGCTTTGGCGCAGATCGACGGCACGATAATCCAAGCGCCCGAGTTTGACCCCCTGACTGTCAAACGCGAGGTGCGGATGATTGCCTCGGATTCGGTGCTGATTTCGGCGCTGCAAAGTCCTTTGCAAGCGATATCAGAGCTTGCTCCGGGGCTGGTACTGAGCATCGAGACACCAGGAAACAGCCCGCGTGACCAGCTTGAACGGGGCGAAGTTGACATGCTTGCCATGCCAGAACTGTATCTGTCACCTGATCATCCCTTCGTTCATTACTATCAGGACGAATATGTTGTTGCCGCTTGGGATCAGAATTCGTGGTTGGGGGACAGCATCACCGAAGAGCAGTTCTACAATGCGCGCCACGCTGCGGTTCAATTCGCCACGTTCACCCCCAGCTACGAGGACTGGTTCATGCGTAACCGGGCCGAGGACCGCGAAATCGCGGTTCAGGCGGGCAGCTTCTCGTCCCTGCCGTTCTTGCTGCTGAACACCGATCTGATCGGGCTGATGCACCGGCGCCTGGCCGAACGGTTCCGGGAAATCCTGCCGCTGAAACTTGTCCCCTCGCCCATCGAGATGCCTGCATTGAACCAATGCATTCAATGGCACAGCTATGCCGAACGCGACGAATGCCTTGCGTGGGTCCGCGCTCGCCTGATGGAAGCTTTCGCAGAAGAAGCCCCCTAAACCATCCACGAAACCGATGCTCTGGATTTGAACAATCGATTTCACGGATTGATTGAGGGCTGTTAGCGTCCCTCCCAGTACGCACCTGGGAGGATGCATGACCAAGCCACAAATACCCTTTGCGCTGGCGCAGTTGCGCATCTCGTCCAGCCCTGCGTTTCCAGCTATCGTGCTGGACGATGCTGCGGTGATCCCTGTGGATGCGGTGCTGCCTTTGGCGGCGCGTCTGGGCCTGGCCCTGACCGAGGCCGACAGCCTGGATGGGCTGTTGCGCAACTGGGATCACAACTTTCAAGCCCTGTGCGCGGTAGTCATGGCGCTGGACGATGCCGAGGCTGGGAAATACTTCCGCTCGGCTGTCTCGTCGCTGGAATTCTTTACGCAAGATGCTCCGCTGTCGGCCCCGCGCCAGATCCTTAGCCAGAACACATTGGCGGACGGGGATTTCATCCCGCGCCTGGCCTCGACCCTGGTTGGACCTAGCGCCAAAGTGCTGATCCCGCCGCACTCAGATGGGCTGTGGGCCGAGGCCAAGCTGGGCGCCGTGATCGCGCGCCCCTTGCACCGCGCCACCCTGCAAGAGGCCGCGGACGCGATCGCCGGATACGTCACACTGTCCGATTACACCGTCGCCGCAGATTGGGAGGCCGGGAACGCCATAGCCGCCAAGCAAGGGCCCACTCTGCTGGCCGGGGGCCCCTATCTGCTGCCGGCGGCTTTTGCCGACGACCAGCAAAACCTGCAATGCGTGATCTCTTTCAACGGGGAAAGCCGCCTGGAATGGTCCGGCCCCCAGATCGCACCGATCGCGCGCACCCTGTCCGAGCTGAGCCAGCAGGTTCAGCTGTTCCCCGGTGATCTGGTCGCCGTAGGCCCCAAACACTCGCCCACCGGCCAGACCCGTCTGGAAGATGGCGACATTATCGAAGCGGCTGTCTCGGGACTGGGCCGCCAAACCACCAACACGATAAGAGAGAGCTGACATGCCCATTCTTGGAATTGAAACCCTGATGTTCGGGGTCGATGACATCGAGGAATGCACCCGATTCTTCGACGATTTCGGCCTGCCCCGCTTTGACAGCGGCGAAGACTTTACCCATTACCGCCTGGACGAAGGATCGAACGTCATCCTGCGCCATATCGACGATCCGGTGCTGCCCAAATCGGTGCTGCGCGACAAGGGCGTCAAGGAAACCATCTGGGGCGTGGACACACAGGAAAGCCTGGACAAGCTGGCCGCCCGACTGGAAGCTAAACAAGATATCACCCGCGATGAAGACGGCACCGTGCACACGCTGACCGCCTGCGGACACCCCATCGCCCTGCGCGTCTTCAACCGCAAAAAGGTGGTCTATGCCCCCGATCCGGTGAATGCACCGGGCGCCGTTAACCGACTGAACGTACAGCGAAAATGGAAAATCCGTGCGCAGCCCAAGGTGATCACCCACACCGTCTATGCCTGTGAAAACCCGCGCAAGGAATTCGAATGGTATCGCGACATGCTGGATTTCCGCATGTCCGAGGAACAGGTCGGCATGGGCTTTTACCTGCGCTGTGACGGCGCGAACGAGCATCACAACCTGTTCCTGATCGACATGACCTTTGGTCCGCTGCCTGGCTACCCGCTGTATCACCACACCAATTTCGGGGTCGAGGATATCGACGAGCTGATGATCGGCACCAACTATATGACCCGTCGTGGCTGGACCACCGGACCGCTGGGCTCGGGTCGGCACCGCATCGCCTCGGCGCTGTTTTCCTATCTGGAATGCCCAGCGGGCGGCGAGGCCGAGTATGGCGCGGACAGCGACTATATCGACGACAACTGGATCCCGCGCGAATGGAACCAAGTCTTTGGCACCTACAGCTGGATGCACAAGATCCCCGAATTCCTGGGTACGGACCAGCGTTGGGAATACCGCCTGCACCCGGATCACGTACCGCAGAACGATACGCAAGCTGAAGGCGATTGGGACTAAGGGGACAGACTGATGAGCCATTTGAAAACACATATGAACAAGGTACTGGTCGTCGGCGGGGGCATCGCGGGCATGTCCGCAGCCATCCGCCTGCGCGAAGAAGGCGTTAAGGTGGACCTGCTGGACAAGGACCCGAACTGGTCGGTCTATGGCACGGGCCTGACCCTGTCGGTTCTGACCTTCCGCGCCCTTTGCGATTTGGGTCTAAGCAAAGAGCTGCTGAAACATGGGCACGGCCATGACGGCGTGACGCTGAACGACAAGGACGGCAACCTGATCCGCGAAGTCCGCTCGGAACGCCTGTTCGCACCGGATGTCCCGGCCGAGGGCGGTGTTCTGCGCCCCGTCCTGCACCAGATCATGGCCGCACGCGTCAAAGAGCTGAACACCAATGTCAAACTGGGTGTCACGGTTGAAAGCTACTCTCAGGACGCCGACGGCGTGGACGTGACGCTGACCGACGGCAGCACCGGCCGCTATGATTTCGTGATCGGGGCGGATGGGCTGTTCTCGACCATGCGGGACTTGACGCTGGAAAACGCGCCCGCGCCGCGCTTTACCGGTCAGGCTTGCTGGCGCATTCTGTTCGACACGCCCAAGGACTGGGTGCAGGGGCAGATGTATCTGTCGCAAGACATCAAGGTCGGCTTCACCCCTTGCTCGCCCACGCAGATGTATATGTACTTGCTCGAGGCCGTGCCCGGAAACCCCTGGCGCGAACCTGAAGAACTGCCGGGCCTGATCAAAGGCCTGCTGGAAGGCTTCGGCGGCGTTGTCGGAAAACTGCGTGAAACCATCAATGCGGATACCGAAATCGTCTATCGGCCGCTGGAATCCATCCTGATTGATGATGACTGGTACAAAGGCCGCGTCGCGTTGATCGGCGACACCGTACATGCCACCACGCCGCATCTGGGCTCGGGCGCAGGCATGGCTGTCGAAGACGCGATCGTTCTGGTGGACGAGCTGAAGAAGGCTCCGGTGCTCGAAGACGCCCTGCACGCCTTCATGCAACGCCGCCTGCCCCGTGGCCGCCTGGTTGTTGGCAACTCGTTGAAACTGGGCGAGCTGGAAATGGCTGGCGCCCCCAGCGAGCAACAGGGCAAGCTGATGCAAGACAGCTTGCACGCCATTGCCGAGCCGTACTAAGGCTCAACCCGTATCGGGGCCAAAAGAAAGGGGTGCCGCATGGCACCCCTTGTTTTTTAGTGTCCGGGTCTTTGCAATCAGGCTTTGACGACCATTTGGTCGATCGCTCCGAACAATGGGCTGCCATCTGCGGCTAAGCATTCCATGCGGACCTTGTCGCCGAACGACATGAAAGGTGTTTTGGCCGCGCCCTCGTCAATGGTTTCGATACCGCGACGCTCCGCAATACAGGCTGAACCGACTTCGCGGTAACTTTCGTTCGACACGGTGCCCGATCCAATTACCGTGCCCGGCACCAGATCGCGGGAATAGGCGCCATGGGCCACCAGATCGGCCAGACTGAACGCCATGTCATAGCCGCAAGGTGCGCCAAAGCGTTCGCCATTCCAGAACACGTTCAGCGGCAGGTTCACGCGGGCATCTCGCCACGCATCCCCCAGTTCGTCAATGGTCAGGGCGACCGGCGCCATCGAACAGGCAGGTTTCGCCTGCACCCAACCAAATCCGGTTTTCATCTCGACCGGGGCCAACTTGCGCAGCGACCAGTCGTTGATCTGCACGACCAGCGCGATGTGATCCTCGGCCGTTGCTTCGGTGCCCATCGGGGTCGCCTTGGTGATCACGCCGAACTCGCCCTCGAAATCGATCCCGTCTTCTTCATTGGCGAACGGTACGTCACCCATCGGGGCAATAAACCGGTCCGACATGCCTTGATACATCAGCGGACGGCCGGTCTTTTCCTTTGGCGGCATCTTGAAAACGGCATCCATCAGATCGCTGTGGCTTTCAAAGGCCGATCCATCCAGCCATTGCCAGGCGCGCGGCAACGGGGCCAGCGCCTGAGCGGCATCGAAGGCGTCGCCGCCACCAGCGTTCAGCTCGGCGTATTCAGCCTCCAGCGCGGGGCGCAGTTCGTCCCAGCTTTCCATCGCTGACTGCATCGTTTCGACCGCCTTGGCCGGGGTGCAGCGGGCGTTGTCCCGGCTGACGATATGCAGGCGCCCATCCGGGGTGCCGTTAGGAAGTGTTGCAAGCCTCATGAAGTCCTCCTCAGACCATCGCGTTCGCCACCAGCGCATCGGCATCCGCATCGCGCAGAAATCCCAGCTGGTCGGCTGTTTCAGTTTCAAGTTCAGGATAGCTGCCGAACAGCGACACGATCTCGGGATCCGGGTCGAACCGGATCCGAGATGGGCTGTCGGGATAGGCCCGACGAAGCGCGGCGACCAGATCACCATAGCGCAGCGACAGGGCCGGCAGGGTAAAGGCGCGGTTGGCGCCCAGAACAGGCAGCATTGCGCCATGGATGAAGTTGCGCGCCACGACGTCGACCGAGGTCAGCCAGGTCTTGCTGTCTTCGGCCACGGGCAAGGTGATATCCTCGCCGCGTTTCACGCACCAGAACAGGCGCGACATGAAGGCGGTTTTCAGCGCCGCATCCGCCCCGTCGCGCGCCATCACCCCCGAGGGCCGCAACGAAACGGCATCCAGCCATCCGCGCGCTGCGAAATTGGACAGGGCAACCTCGATCATCACCTTTTGCGCGCCATAAACCATCGTGGGGGCCAGCGGCGTGGTATCGGTCACCGGATCAGGCAGCGGCTTGGCATAGGCCGCGATGGTCGAGGCAAAAACGAACCGGGTGTCTGGCGCACGGTCCCGCAGGTCCTCAATCAGGTCCAGCGTCGCATCCACGTTCACCCGGCGGGCCAGCGCATAGTTCTGCTCGGCCCCACCCCCCAGGATCGCCGCTAGACAAATCACGGCATCAGCCCCGTCCAGGGCCTGTTGGCGCAGCACTGATTCGGAGAAATCGCCCTCGAAAAACGTCGCCTTGGCCAGGTCGATACCCACCGGAGCAACGCGATCCAACATCGAGATCGAAGAAATTTCCGGCATTTCCCCAAGGATTTTGCAGACTTGAGTGCCAACAAATCCCCCTGCTCCGATCACTGCGATCTTCATATCGAAAATCCTATCTTTTATTTGGTTGTACGACCAATTAGTATAACAGCCACCCCAATGAAACAAGACATTCCAGGGGCGCAGACCTGACGGGGGATATCGTTTTTAGGGGACGCACCCATCGATACAAACAATAGGACAACACGAGCGATATCGGTTTTATCGAGGAAAAGGGCGGGCTGTAATGTCCACCCGCCAGGTCCAGGAAACGAAGGGAGAGCCCGATGGCAAAGTGGCTGAAAGAGGGGGCGGAGCCGTCCGCCGTTGCAGCAATCAACAAATCCGTGCGCGAAACGGTCGAGGCCACGCTGGCCGATATCGAGACGCGCGGCGACGCCGCCATACGCGAGCTGTCGGTCAAATTCGATGGATGGGATCGCGACGATTATCGGCTAACGCAAAAGGAAATCGATGCTTGCATTGCGCAGCTGTCCAAACAGGACATCGCCGACATTGAATTCGCGCAGGCTCAGGTGCGTAACTTTGCCGAAGTGCAAAAAGCCGCCCTGCAAGAAGTCGAGGTGGAAACCATGCCCGGCGTCATTCTGGGGCACAAGAATATCCCGATTCAGAACGCAGGCTGCTATGTGCCCGGTGGTAAATACCCCATGCTCGCCTCGGCCCATATGTCGGTACTGACGGCCAAGGTGGCGGGCGTGCCGCGTATCATCACTTGCGCCCCGCCCTATCAGGGCAAACCGGCCGCCGCGATTGTGGCTGCGCAGCACATGGCGGGTGCGGATACGATCTATGCCCTGGGTGGCATTCAGGCCATCGGCGCCATGGCCATTGGCACGGAAACCATTGATCCGGTTGATATTCTGGTCGGCCCCGGCAACGCCTTTGTGGCCGAAGCCAAGCGTCAGCTTTATGGCCGCGTTGGCATCGACCTGTTCGCAGGCCCAACCGAAACCATGGTGATCGCAGATGAAACCGTGGACGCCGAGATCTGCGCCACTGATATTCTGGGCCAGGCCGAACACGGCCCCGACAGCCCCTGTGTGCTGCTGACGACCTCGGAAAAACTGGCGCGGGAAACCATGGCCGAGATCGAGCGCCTGCTGGGTATCCTGCCCACCGCTGGCCATGCCCGCACCAGCTGGGAAACCTATGGTCAGGTGATCGTGGCGGACGACCATGACGAGATGCTGAAGATCGCCAACGACATCGCCTCGGAGCATGTACAGATCATGACCGACCGTGATGATTGGTATCTGGAGAACATGGTGAACTATGGTGCCCTCTTCCTGGGGCCGCGCACCAACGTGGCTTATGGCGACAAAGCGATCGGCACCAACCACACGCTGCCCACCAAAAAGGCTGGGCGCTATACCGGTGGTCTGTGGGTCGGAAAGTTCATCAAAACCCATACCTATCAAAAGGTTACCACGGACGAGGCCTCGGCCAAGGTGGGGCGCTACTGCTCGCGACTGTGTATGTTGGAAGGGTTCCAAGGCCACGCCGAGCAGGCCAATGTCCGCGTGCGCCGCTATGGTCAACAGAACGTCCCCTATGCCGAAGGTGCAGCGCCGCAGCCCGGCCTGGACCTGGTCGAGGGCTGAGGCATGGAACTGCCAACCTCTCCTGGGTTCTCCCTCGCAGGGAAAACGGCACTGGTGACGGGCGCGGGCCGGGGCATTGGCCTCGCCTGCGCCGCAGCGCTTGCTGAGATGGGCGCCGAAGTGGTTCTGGCCGCCCGCACCGAAACCGAGATCACCGACGCCGCCAATGCGATCGTCGCGCGTGGCCAGAAAGCCCGCGCCATCGTGCTGGATGTCAGCGATCTGGCAGGGGCCAAGGCAGCAATCGCGCAGGCCGGCCCCTTTGATGTGCTGATCAACAACGCGGGCACCAACCGCCCCATGCCCATGCAGGACGTGGCCGAGGATGACTATGACGCGGTTCTGGACCTGAACCTGAAATCCGCATTCTTTGTCGCTCAGGCCGTGGCCCAAGGGTTGATCGCGGCGGGCAAGCCCGGATCATTGATCCATATGAGCAGCCAGATGGGCCATGTTGGCGGGCCGAACCGGTCGCTGTATTGTGCCTCGAAATGGGCGATCGAAGGCATGTCCAAAAGCTTTGCGCTGGATTTGGCCGCACATGGCATCCGGTCCAATACTATCGCGCCGACATTTATCGAAACCCCTATGACCAAACCGTTTTTCCAGGATCAGGCATTTCTGGACAGCGTGTTGGCCAAGATCAAGCTGGGCCGTCTGGGCCAGGTGCAGGACCTGATGGGTGCCGTGCAATACCTGGCCTCGGATGCCTCGGCGCTGGTCACTGGCACCTCGCTGGTCGTGGATGGCGGCTGGACCGTCGAATAACAAAAGGAACATCCCATGTTCGAACCCTTTCCCGGAAACTATATCTGGAACCTGTCGACCAACCTGGCCCTGATGTGTGGCGGAAATATCGGCGAGATCGACGAAGCCTGCCGCCCCATCCGCGAAGCCGCCGCCAAGCGCGAGGACGCAGGCACCGCGCAGTTTTTTGACAGCTGGCTGATCGTCGCCAACAAGGTGCTGGCCTCGGCCAAAGCGGACGAAGAAAAAGGCCGCGCTCTATCGGCAGGTATCAAGTATCAGCGCGCTGCGGGCTATCTGCTGGCGGCCGAACGGATGCAATCACGCGACTATGCTCCGCGCTGGCAGGCCTATAACGACGGCTTGAAATACTTCCGCAAAGGGGTCGAACTGCAAGGCGCCCCTGTGGAATTCGTTCAAATTCCGTACGAAGACAGCTATTTCACCGCGTTGTTCGTGCCCGCGCAGGGCGTGGATGGCCCTGCCCCCTGTGTCGTGTCCTGCAATGGTCTGGATTCAATGAAGGAACAGATTTACGGCGCCGGCAATCCCGAGGCCAACCGCGTGCGCGGCGTGGCGACGCTGGTGATCGACCAACCCGGCACTGGCGAGGCCCTGCGCAACCTGGGCCATGTAGGGCGCTATGACGCCGAGGCCTGGGGCTCGGCCGCCTATGACTACCTGCTGACCCGCGAGGATGTGGACCATGACCGGATCGGCATGTTCGGCCTTAGCCTGGGGGGGTATTACGCACCGCGCGTGGCCTCGATGGATACGCGATACAAACTATGCTGCGTCATGGGGGCGAACCACAACTGGGGCGAAATGCAGGTCCGCCGCATGAAACGCGAGGGCGACAACCCGGTGCCGCATTATTGGGATCACGTGATGTGGGTGTTCGGCAAGGACACGGTGGACGATTTCATGGAATGGGCCCCCAACATGGACCTGACCCCGGTGATCGCCAACATGGAATGTCCGTTCTTCATCATGCATGGCTCGGGCGACCGGCAGATCCCGGTGGAATATGCGGAGCAAAGCCGCGATCAGGCGGTCAACGCCAAGGTCGATTACTTCGTCACCATGCCCGAACATTTCGAAGTCGAGCATTGCGGCGCGGATAACGGCACCTTCTCGCGCGATATGATCGCCGATTGGATGGCCGAAACCTTTGACGAGATGAAAGCATGACCAATCCACTGATCGGATTTCAGATCGACCCGGCAGACCTGAAGTTCGTCGGGCACGATCTGGAACGCCCCGAATGCATTCTGGCCGAGCCGGATGGCACACTGTGGTCCGCTGATGGCCGCGGCGGGGTTATGCGGATCGACCCGGACGGCACGCAGGAACTGATCCTGCAACAGGGGCTTGCGGCCAACACCGCCTCATCCTTCGAGGATCGGCTGGTCAACACGTTGGGCTCGCTGCCCAACGGGCTGACCTTTGACAAGAACGGTGATTTCCTGATCGCCAATTTCGGCACCGATCAGGTCGAGCGCATGTCGCGTGACGGCGCCACAAGCGTGATCATTGACAACGTGGACGGTCAGCCGTTTGGCAAGGCCAACTTCGTTACTCGCGACAGCAAGGGCAGGCTCTGGCTGACCGTGACCACCACGATGAACCCGTGGACGGATCACGTGAAAACCAACTCGCGCGATGGCTATATCGCGCTGATTGACGAACGCGGCGCGCGGATCGTGGCCGACAATCTGTGCGGCACGAACGAGCTGCGCTTTGATGCCAATGAGAAGTGGCTCTATGTCGCCGAAACCACCGCCCGCAACATCACCCGGTTCAGGGTCGAGGGCGACACACTGGTCGATCGCCAGATATATGGGCCATCCAACCTGGGTGGTTTCAACGACGGCATTGCCTTTGATGCCTATGGCAACCTGTGGACGACCCTGATCATGGCAGACCGGCTGGTGGCGATCACCCCGCAGGGTGATCTGCTGACGATCCTGGATGCCGGAGGCGACACCCAGGCCCTGGCCGAGCTGGACAAAGCCTGGGAAGAAGGCCGAGTGACGCCAGAGTTGATGGGCGCCTGTGGCGGGACCGCTTGCCCTTGGATGGCGTCGTTGACCTTTGGTGGAGCGGATCTGAAAACCGTCTACCTGGGCTCCTTGCAGGGCACCAACATACCCTATTTCCAAAGCCCGGTTTCCGGTCTGCCGCTTATCTACTGGAACGAATAATCGCACAGGGGTCAGGGCGCCAATCACCAATCGGCTGCCGAGAGACCAAATCCCAAATAAAAAGGGCCGCAGCTTGCGCTGCGGCCCTTATCGTTCTGTGAGTGAAAGCTTTAATTCGGATAGCTGCGCCGCACCGACAGCCATTCCACGCCCAGACGGTCGCGAAGGACGGGCCACAGCCCCTTGGGGGCGACCAGCATGGTCAGGATCGCAACGGCCCCCAAAGCGACCAAATACCAGCTACCGTCCAGCCCCAGGCCGTTGGTCACGCCCTGACGGATGATGAAATACAGGATGGTGCCCAGAATGGGGCCCTCAAGCGTGCCGATGCCTCCGATCACCACGACAAAGGTCATGACCACCGTCCATTCGGCGGAAAACGCGGTGCCGGGCTGGATGAAATAGTTCGGCAGCAGATAGATCGCTCCGGCCAAGCCCACACCAGCGGCCGAGACCACATAGGCATAGCGACGGTTGCGGGTGACATCCACCCCGACCGAGGCCGCGGCGACCTCGTTGTCGCGCACCGACATCAGACCCAGCCCAAAGCCCGAACGCAGCAGCAGATAGGCGCCAACCGTCAGCGCCAGCGCCACACCTCCCGACAGCCAGAACACATTGCGATAGACATCAGCGCCCAGCATCCCACCAGTAAACAGGGGCATCCCGGTGATCCCCCCCAGCGTGTCCGAACGCTGCACGACGATGAAAATCACCTCGGCCAGCACCCAGGACCCAATGGCGAAATACGCGTCCTTCAGGCGGAACATCAAGGGGCTCAGGATCAGGGCGATGATCCCGGGCGCCAGCGCCGCCAGCGGCAGTGTCAGAAACGGGTGGATGTCCAGGCTGTTGGAGACAAGGAACGTCGCGTAGCCGCCAATCCCGAAATAGGCCTGATGCCCCAGCGAAACCAACCCGCCATAGCCGGCCAGAAAATTCCACATCGAGCAGATGATCAGCACCGTGAACATCTCCATGCCCAGGGCCATCTGGCCATCATTCATAAAGCTCGGAGCAATCACCAGCAGCAACGTGGCCACGCCCAGAGGAAGAAGTCGGATCATGGTCATTTACTTGCTCCCGAAGATGCCATTGGGACGGACGATAAGGAAGAACAGGAACAGCAGGTGCGCATAGAGCAGCCCCGAGTTCGCATCAAAGCGGAAGCCAATCAACTGCGTCACGCCCAATGCGATCCCAGCCAGCAAAGCCCCCCAGAAAGAGCCCAAACCACCCAGAACCACCACCTCGAACGCGATCAGGATGCGATCAATCCCCGAGTTCGGCGTGAACGAGGTCCGCATCGCCAGAAACATCCCCGCAATCGCGGCCAGCGCCAGCGCCAGCGCCATCACCAGCGCATAGATCCGCTTGGGCCGCACACCCATGATCCGCGCGATCTGCGGGTTGTCCGAGGTGGCGCGCACCACGCGGCCAAACTCGGTATGACCGATCACCCAATGCAGGCTGCCAAACAGCACCACCGACACGGCCAGCGTCAGCACAGGCAGCACGCCCACGTTCAACTCACCCAAGGAAATCGAGGCCCGGCTCAGCGCGCCCGCATCCAGCGTCACAGGGTTCGCCCCCACGGTTTCCAACAGGATGTTGCGCATCACAAAACTGAACCCGAAGGTCAGCAGCATCGGCACCAGCATGTCCTGTGTCTCGATCACCCGGTTCATTAATACGGTCTGGAACAGCCAGCCAATCAAGGCCGACACGACGACGACCGGCACGATGATCAGCAAGGGCGGAATGCCCGGCACCGTGGCGGCGGTGAACACGCCCAGAAAAGCCGAAAGCACGATGAAATCACCATGGGCGACGTTAATCACGCGCATGACGCCGAACACCAGCGCCAAGCCCAAACCCAGGATGCCGTATAGCGCGCCCAGGAACACGCCGTTCAATATGGTTTCTACCCAGATCATGGTTTTATTCTCCGAAATACGCTGCGCTTAGCTGGTCAAGATTCACGCGCGAGGTGTCATCCACCCGCATCGTGACTTGCCCGTGCAGCAGGCAAACCATTCGGTCAGAAACCGAAATGGCGCGCTCGATATCTTGTTCAACCAGAATGATGGACAGACCGTCCTGCCGGATTCTGGCAAAGCTTTCATAGATTTGGTTGACGATCACCGGGGCCAGACCCAACGACAACTCGTCACATAGCAGTACACGCGGGTTGGACATCAACGCGCGGCCAATGGCGACCATCTGCTGCTGCCCCCCCGACAGGGTCATCGCCATCTGCTTGCGACGCTCGGCCAGAATGGGAAACAGGTCATAGATCCGCTCAAGCGTCCAATGCCCCTGCCGACGGTTCATTGCCCCCATCATCAGGTTTTCCTCGACATTCAACGAGGCGAACAGCATCCGCCCCTCGGGCACCAGCGCAATCCCCTGCTGGGCGATGTCCTCGGCCTGCATATGGGTGATGTCATCGCCGGCCAGGCGAATATGACCCCGCCGGTCGTTCACCAACCCCACCATCGAGCGCAACAAGGTCGATTTCCCCGCCCCATTGGCGCCGACCAACCCAAACGCTTCGCCCGGGCGCAGGTCCAGGTCCACGCCGAACAAAGCCTGCATGTCCCCGTAATAAGCTTCCAAGCTTTCAATCTCGATCAATTTCATCTGCCCGCTCCTCTGCCCTCAGGCATCCTCTTTCAGGCCCATGTAGATCTCGCGCACGATGGGCGAGGACATGACCGTTTCAAACTCGCCGTCAGCGACTTTTTCGCCGAAGTTCAGCACAAGGATGCGGTCGGCAACCTGTTTCAGGGCATGGGCAATATGTTCGATCCAGATGATCGCGTGATCTTCTTTCAGCACAGCGATGCGTTCGACCAGCCGGGCGACCTCGCGCTCGGTCAGGCCTGCGCCGATCTCGTCCAGCATCAGCAGTTCGGCCCTGGTGGCCACGGCCTTGGCAACCTCCAGGTTCTTGCGATCCAGCAGTGACAGCGATCCGGCCAGAGTGTCAGCCTTTTCCACCAAGCCTGTGCGTGCGATCACGTCACAAGCCCAATCCTCGGCCTCGCGCCCCTTCAGCCCCGCCCCCGAGAACGCGGCGGACAGGACGTTCTCGAACACGGTCAGACCAACAAAGGGTTGCGGGATTTGAAAGGCGCGACCGATACCGGCATGCACACGCTTGTGCCCCGGCAGTTTGGTGATATCGCGGCCCAGCAATTCCACCCGACCGCTGTCGGGTTTCAGCACGCCAGCAATCAGCGAAAACACCGAGGATTTTCCAGCGCCGTTCGGCCCGATCACGCCGACGCATTCCCCCTTGTCGATGGCAAAGCTGACATCCTTGGCCACCACGATGGCACCGAAGGCCTTGTTCAGCCCCGAGACCTGAAGCACTTGGCTCATGATTGAATTCCCCCTGGGGCCCTGCTCTGCCCCGACTATATGCAAGACCCGGCAGCATGTAGCGCTGCCGGGTCTTGCCCGAGTTTAGTAGGCCAATGCCTTGAAGTCAGCCGTCGCGTTCACTGCCGGGTTGGTGGAGTTGTCCACGATTTCCAGGTTGAACTTGAACGGGCCTTCGCTGGCTTTCTGCCACTGGCCGCCAACGGTGTGGGTCAGGCCCACCGATTTCAGCGGCGATCCGCCAAAGTCAACGGTGCCCATCACGGTTTCGGTGCGCGAAACGGCCAGCGCGTCACGCACAGCGTCACGATCCTTGGGGTTGCCCGATGATTTCAGCGCGTTCACGCCAATCTCGAACAGTGCGTGCTCGTACCCCAGCGGCTGTGTCCACTGCGCACCAGACGCAGCGGTATAGGCCGCAGCCACGTCAGCGGCCGACTGACCCGTCAGCGACGAGGCAAAGGGCATGTCCGGCGTCCACCAAACCTCGGTCGACATGCCGTCTCCACGATCACCAAGGTTATTGACCGACGACGGGAACAGCAGCCCAGCGGCAATGGTGCAGATCTTGGGCTGGAAACCCATTTGTGCCGCCTGGTTCCAGAAGGTCGCCATGTGGTTCTCGAACGCGGTGCCTGCCACGATCTCCACGCCCGCGCGCTTGAATTCTGAAATCTGGGTCGAGAAATCATCGGTATCCAGACGGAACAGCCCTGTATCGGCCGCGATTTCATAGCCCGCTTTTTTGAACGCTGGGGGGAACCCGATTTTCGGGTGCGACATCACACGGCCCGCGTCGTTATCGGAAAACAGCGCGCCGATCTTGTGATTGTTGCCCAAATGGTTCCACATGGACGGGAAAATCCGGCCCAGCTCGTCCGCTCCAAAGAAGAAGTGGAACGTGTAGGGGAACCCTTTGGCCGGGTCATATTTGCGCGAGAACGCCCAGGCCTGCCAGGGGCCCATGGTCGACAAAGTGGGAATGCCACGCGCGTCTGCGATCGGGCCGATCGCGGTGGCGCCCTCGGCATCTGCCACAAGGATAAGATCGGGGTTTTCTTTCAGGATCAGCTCGTTGCCGACCTGAACCGAACGGGTTGGCGTGGACTGGTTGTCCTTGACCACGATATCGACGTTATAGGTGGTGCCGCCAATGGTCAGCCCGTCCTTCAGCGACTCGCGCACGGTGGCGATGGTGTGCTCGGTTGTGGCGGTAAAGCTGGAGCGGATGCCGGACAGCGGCGCCATGAAGCCGACCTTGATCGTGTCATTGGCCGCCCATGCGGTGTTTACCATAGGCGCGCTTAATACCGAGCTGGCAGCGGCAAGGCGTACGCCCGAGCGCAACACGGATCGGCGCGACACCTTCTGTTTCATCGAATTGGTCATCTTGTCCTCCCTTCGCCAGTTCATGGCGGTGTTTTTCGCTGCGCGGTCTTGCCCCAAGCCAAGCGGCTTTTCCTTTCCGCGCATATCCCTTATTTATACACTCAACCAAGTAACGGAAAAATCGACAATTCACACACAACCTATCGATCCAGCCGATACATCAAATCCAGACGCATACCCAAGGTGAATTCATGTCCAAATCAGCCCAAACCCGCGCAAATGGCAATAAAACCAAGCAGTTAATACTTGACGCTGCGGAACAGCTGATTGGGGATCGCGGGTTCGATGCGGTATCTTTGCGTGACATTACCGAGCAAGCCGGGGTCACTTTGGCTCTGGCGAGCTATCATTTCGGGACCAAGCAGAACCTTTTCGAATCGGTCGTCGCCCGGCGAGCCAGCGTACTGTGCGAGCTACGCGAAGCCAATCTGGCTGCCCTTCCCGCAGACGCAAATGTTGGCGCGGTGCTGGATGCGTTCATGTCCCCTTTGTTTCAACAGGTGCAAAGCGGGGACGCCGGTTGGGTCAGCTATATGCAAGTTCTATCGCGCCTGACGGATGGCGATCGTTGGCTGTATTTGCTGGCCGAGCATTTCGATGCGACTGCAAGAAAATTTCTGGATCGTCTTTACCAGATTCTTCCCAAGGTCGGGCGCAGCGAACTGGCGCGCGCCTTTACCATGTCGTTGCAGTTGATGCTGGTGACCGTGTCCAAACACCGCCGCCTGGACAGTCTGACCGACAATGACGTGCAAGCAGGTGATTTGGCGGCGGCCTATTCGGCCTTGCTGAAATTCACCACGGCCGGGGTGACGACTCTGCGTCAGTAAAGTCGTCGCGCGCCTGCCTGATTTCGGCGTCGTGAACCTCGATCCACTCGATCAGACGAGTCAGCTGTTGCTCAAGCTCGCGGCCCAAAGGGGTAAGCGCGTAGTGCACGCGCGGGGGCACTGTGGTTTCCGTTCGGCGGCTGACAAATCCGTCCCGTTCCAGTGCCCGCAGCCGCAGGGTTAGCATCCGTTGCGAAATATCTGACTCGGCCGCTAGCGCACTGATCACTCGTTTCAAAGTGGCATGGCGGAACTCTCCGGTGGCCAAGACCTTCAGGATCAAGGCCGACCAGTTATCCCCCAGACGCGCCACAACCTCGCGCACGGGGGCATCCTTTTCCGGGGCCACCGGCCCCATCCCCCGCACCAAACTTTGCAAACCGCCAACCCTCGGGTCCGACGCGTCAGTCGGCTGGCCTTCGCCAATGCTCAGCAATTCTGCGATGTCTGTTGAGTCCATGTTCTCTCCGCCCTCAGGGCAGAGCATATCCCGGCAGCATGGCCGTGAAAAGCACAGCAGGTACGAGAAGACCGCGCGCCATCTGTAGCGCGCGGTCCCAGGGCAGGCCTTAGGGCTGACGTTTTTTCTTGTCCTTGGCCGGCTTGGATTTGCGCAGCAGGATGGTAAGGATGAACCAGATGGTTTTCAGGTCCAGCATCTTTAGCGCAGCGCGGGCCTCTTCTGGGGACAGTTTCGCCGTCATCGGCATCGCCCCGAAGATTTTTCCCTTGATGACCAAAAAGTTACGATCATCCGCTTCCAGCTTGGACACGGTCATCAGCTCTTTGCCGGTGTTATCCAGAAGTTTCATTACGCGATCACCCTTTCGAAATCGATATCCATGTCATCGAACATACGCAGCGCCGTGGCGCGGCCCGCACCATAGACGCCCCCGCCCGGATGCATGAACGGGCCCACCAGATACAGGCTCTCGACGCCGGGCACGGTGTACTGGCCCAGATCGGGGGTCGGGCGGTGACCCATGGTTTGGTACATGTACGGCGCGCAGCCATGCATATCGCCTTTGACGAACGAGTTGGGCGAGGACCGCTCCATATCCAGCGGCGACCAGTGCGAGGCGCCGATGATGTTGTCATCCGTCAGGTTGGGAATGAAGGGCTGATACTGTTTCAGGGTCTCGGCCGCATATTCCTCTTTGTAGTCGTCCCAGTATTCGGGGGTTTTGCCCTCGATGCAGTAGGGCGCCATGGTGATCGAATGGAAGATCCCCGCCCCTTCGGGGGCACGCGTCGGATCGCCATGGGTTTCATCGCCGCCGCCCAGCAGACGGCGCGGCGTGATCCGACCCCGACGCAAAAAGGCGAAATCATCCATGAACGAGGTCATGTCCTCGTAGGGGAAATACTCCAGCATGGTCGCGGTGGTGATCTCTTCGCCCGCGGCATATTTGGTGCGCTCTTTCAGGTCATAGTGCGACACGAACAGCGATTGCGGCGACGGGTTCACCGCCTTGGCGCGGCGATCCACGGCCTCGTCGATGCCTTCGACGAATTTCGACAGGACATGCGGGTGCAAAGCGGCGACCACGCCTTCTTTGCCGCGAATTTCCTCGCCATCGTTCAGGCGCAGGCCAACGGCCTCGCCGCTTTCGATCAGCACCTTGTCGACTTCGGCATTATAGCGGATTTCCCCGCCCTGATCTTCAAAACAGCGCACCAAGGCATCGGTCAGACCACCCGAGCCGCCAACCGGCTGGGACACGCCCCATTTGTGGATGATACCGGGCATCAGGAAAATACCCATGCCAGTGCCCAGATCGTCAGGCAGCTGCAGGTTCTCCGACACCAGTTTCAACAGGTGGATCTTGATGTGATCGCCTTCGAAATACTGGTTCACCAGATCAAGCGAAGAGCGGCTCATGGCGTCCAGCAACAGGCGCCCCTCGTCCGAGCTGTCCAGCATGGCCATGAAGGCGCCAAAGGGAATGGGCGGCGAATACAGACCCGAGGTGATGATCGGCAGCATCTCCATCGAGCGCGTCGCAAAGGCACGATAGGTCTCGGCGTCCTTGGCGTTGAACTTGGCGATCTCCTGACAGGTCTTATCCAGATCCTTGTAGGTGATCAGCGTCTTGTTATCTGGAAAAATCGAGGCATAGGGCACATCCGAGTAGCGATAGTTCAGACCGTACTTGGATTTCAGCTCCAACTCGTCCTCGGTCAGCATCGGGTTGCCCTGGATCATGATATGGCACGAGCTGTGCAGGTCATGACGGTAGCCCGGATTGTTCAGCTCTTGCGTAACCACACCGCCGCCGGGAAAGCTTTGACGTTCCAGGATCAGCACCTTTTTGCCCGCGCGGGCAAGGTAACAACCGGCTGTCAGGCCGTTATGCCCCGCGCCCATTATCACAACATCATAATTCGACATGTTTTCCTCCCGTCGGATCTGTTCGTTCCGCTAGTCATACGCAGAATTTTCCACCCCAAAAGAAGGCACATTGATGTGCCCGAGCAATTCGCCCTTATCTATCGGCGTCACCGATATGCCGCATTGAAGGAAACGAATTGCCTGCTGGCTCGCCTCGGTTAATTGTACAGTTGATCAAACAACGCGCTGCGGGCGCTCTGACAAGCAGGAAGAACAATGGCAAAACGAACCGTCAGACGTGTGGTGACCGGCCATGACCAGACCGGCAAAGCGATTGTCCTGAGTGACGGAGAACCGCCCCATGTGACACGGTCAGACGTCCAGCCCGGTCTGGCGTTTTACGAGCTGTGGAACACCCGCCAGATGCCCGCTGAAGTGACCCCCGCAGAGCCAGAACCCACGGACCTGCATCGCGACACCGAACCGCCCAGAAATGGCGTGGTCGTGCGCTTTGTCGACATCCCGCCCGAGGGCCAGGACGGCCCGGACTTTGACAAGGACACCGCACGCAAGCTGTTCGATGCGGTAGGTCTGGCAGAAAACGCCGAACACGTGATCCCCGGACGTCATCCGCTGATGCATCGCACCGAAAGCGTGGATTACGGCATCGTTCTGGAGGGGCAGATCGTGCTGTTGTTGGATGATTCCGAGGTCGTTCTGGAAGAGGGTGAATTCGTCGTTCAACGCGGCACGATTCACGCCTGGACCAACCGCACCGATCGCATTTGCCGCATGGCTTTCGTCCTGACAGATGGCCGCTACGACCCGGAACTGGCACGCCAACAGCAACGACATGACGACCGCTTGAAAGAGGCGCACAATGACTGAGGGGCTCTTTCCCGATCTGAAATGGCATCATGTCGGTTTCTCGGTCAATGACATCAAGGCCGCGATTGAATTCTACGGTGATGTGTTTGGGATGGTGGTCGAGGATCGCAAATACATCCCCCCCATCGACACGCATCTGGTTTTTTTGCGCCGCGATGACTTTCGGTTTGAGATCTTTCAAAAGGCAGGATCGACCCCGGTGCCAGCCCATCGTCAGGCCCCCAACACAGACCTGGCAGAACAGGGCACCAAGCATCCCTGTTTTTCGGTGGGTAACTGCCAGCGCGCGTTGGACATCCTGCACGCTCGGCCCGATGTTCAGATCATTGGCATCATCCGAAAACCCGGCGACCCAATGATTGCCGAAGAGAATCCGACACTTGGACCAGATGATCCGCGCCCTCCTGCGGCCGCTTTCTTCTTCAAGGACCCCTGTGATCTGATTGTGGAAATCGTGGATGCTCAGAATTTTCCCACCTAAGCGCCAGCCCTGCAGGTACACAAATGTGCCTAATTGCGTGGTCCTGTCCCCCGCGGCACAAACAAGCAAAACGGAGACATCATGCACTACGATTTAGAGAACAAAGCCGCCATTGTCACCGGCGGCGCAGGTGGAATTGGTGGGGCTGTCAGCTCGATCCTGGCCGCCAGCGGTGCCAAAGTTCTGGTCGCCGACATTTCGGACGATGCTGCCGAGGCGAAAGCGGCTGACATCCGTGCTGCGGGGGGTGAAGCCACTCATTTTCAGATGGATCTGGAACGCGAATCCGACATCAAAGCGATGTTTGAAAAGACAATGGACACCTATGGCCGTCTGGATTTCCTGGACAACAACGCGGCGCTTTTGACACCCGAAGTGGCCCATAATGACGGCAATATCGAGAATATGAACACCGAGGTCTGGGATCGGTCATTCGCTGTAAATACCCGTGGCACCATGCTGTGTTGCCGCGAAGCGTTACGGATCATGTCACCGCAAGGGGGAGGCTCGATCGTCAACACGGCCTCGAACCTGGCATTGCAAGGCCATGTGATCCAGGCAGCTTATTCGTCGTCCAAGGCGGCGGTGATCCAGATGACCCGCGCCATTGCCACCAGCCACGGCCACAAGGGCATTCGCTGCAATGCGGTCCTGCCCGGCCTGACCGGCACCAAGGCCGCGCTTGAAAACCTGCCGCACGAGTTGCACTCGGCCGTGCTGAGCGAAACGCCTGTTGGCTTCTTGGGAGTTCCCGAAGATATCGCGCATCTGGTGGTCTTTCTGGCCTCGGACGCGGCGCGCAATATCACCGGTCAGACCATGGCCTCGGACGGAGGAACCTCGATCCACGTACCCGGCTATGCCCGCCTGAAACCTTTCTTCGAAGGAGCTTAGTTATGATTATCGAAGTCGCTCATATAACCGTGACCCCCGGGTCTGGTGCCGAATTTGAAGCCGCCGTCACCGAGGCGATCAATGTGTTCCGCCAAGCCAAGGGCTGTCGGGGTCTGCATCTGCAAAAATGCACCGAGGCCCCTGACGAATACGAGGTCATCATCCGCTGGGAGACGCTGGAAAACCACACCATCGATTTCCGCGAAGGCCCGCTGTTTCAAGACTGGCGCGGATTGGTCGGCGGTTTCTTTGCCAAACCGCCCGAAGTCAAGCACTACGAAGTCGTCGTGCCGCGCGCTGATTTCACCTGAACCCACGGCGCAGAGCAGCCAAGGGGCATTCAGCGGATTGGATGCCCCTTCAAAGAAACTGTACCGGCTTGGCCCATTGCAGCAGGGCGACACAGCCGTTTTCGCTCCAGACTTCGTGCTGCGTGCCTTTGAAATTCAACACGAAATCCCCTGCATGATAGGTTCCATGCGCGTCCGATTGCGCGCCCTCCAGGATCAGAACAGATTCCGTTGCGGGGTGAAAATGCAGCGGAGCACGCGCCCCGGGTTCGTACTTCAACAGGGCAATTGCAGGTTCGCCCTGCTCTAGCCAATGGATGGTTATCCCGGGCTTGAACGGCTCGAAGGGCAGGTCCGCCCAACCTCGGGCCAGGATACCCGAAAGGACATAGTTATCCGGCATCCAAACCTCCGACGATCGTGTCCACATCTGCCGCCCAGCCAACAATTCCGCCTTGCGCGGTGATCATTTGGATCGCCGAAGCCTTGAAGGCTGGAAAATAGCTTTCGGTCGCGTCCGTCGCAAGCAGACAGTCATAGCCGCGGTCATTGGCCTCGCGCATGGTGGTTTGCACGCAAACCTCGGTGGTGACGCCTGCAAAGATCAGTTGCTTCAGGCCAAGGCCCTGCAAAATCTCGCTAAATTCGGTCGCATAGAATGCCCCCTTGCCCGGTTTGTCGATCACATATTCACCGTCTGCGGGGTAGAGTTCCGGGATGATGTCCGCCCCCGGCTGGCCCGAGATCAGGATGCGCCCCATCGGGCCGTCGTCCCCGATCCGCAGGCTGGGATTGCCCCGGCTTCGCTTGGCCTCGGGCAGATCGGACAGGTCAGGTTTGTGACATTCGCGGGTGTGGATCACCGGCAGTCCCGCCACGCGAAACGCCTGTAGCAATCGCTGCGCCGGTGGGATTGCTGCCCGCAGCAGGCTAACGTCATTGCCCAAGGTTTCACCAAATCCTCCGGGCTCCATGAAATCGCGCTGAAAGTCGATCATCACCAACCCAATAGCCTTGGGATCATATGTAAAATCAAAAGGTTGCGCCGAAATCACTGCCATCATGCATGCCCTGCCATATAGGTGCCGATCTGGGCCGTGTCGGCCTTTGCGGCAGTAGTTTCAAAGGCGATCTTTCCCTCGCTCATTACCAGAATCCTGTCGCTCAGCTCCAGTATCTCGTCCAGATCCTCGCTGATCAGCAATACGGCCACCCCCTGGTTCCGCGCGGTCACAATCCGCTCGCGTATGGCTGCGACAGCGGCGAAATCCAGCCCGAAACACGGGTTCGCCACGATCAGCAAGTCCACGTCCCCGGTCAGTTCGCGCGCCAGCACCGCGCGCTGTACGTTCCCCCCAGACAAAGCCGAGATCGGGCTGTGTGGCGAGGTTGTCTTGACCTTGAATTCAGCGATCCGGTCGTGGGCATTTTCCATGATCTGACGCGTGTTTTTCCAGAATTTGGGCCGCGCGCCCTGCCCCTTGTCGAACAGACGAAAGGCCAGGTTTTCGGCCACGCTCATTGAGGGTGCACAGGCATTTTGCAGCGGTTCTTCGGGCAGATAGCGCACCTTCAAAGCTGCTGCCTGGCGCCGAGTGGCCTTGAATTCCGTGTCTTTGACCCGGATCGCCCCACCCGTCAGTTTGCGCTGGCCTGTCAGCATTTCCATCAGCTCGGTCTGGCCGTTACCAGAGACGCCTGCAATGCCCAGAATCTCGCCTGCCCTGACTTGCAACGCGTCGATCTGGATGGCTTTCAACCCGCTGCGATCGCGCGCCATTGCGCCATCAAGCGACAGTACAACAGCACCTTCCGTTTCGGTGCGCTGCGTGTCGTGACCCTGGGGTTGGCCACCCATCATCATGCGGGCCATGTCGTCCCGGCTCAGGTCCGCAACCCGCCCCGATCCGGCCAACCGCCCCCGCCGCAGCACGGAAACATCATCGGCAAATTGCGTCACCTCGCGGAATTTGTGGGTGATCATCAGAACCGAGATTTGCCCGGCCTCGCACAGCGACCGAACGTGGCCCAGCACCTCGTCTGCCTCGGCCGGGGTCAGAACCGAGGTCGGCTCGTCCAGGATCAAAAACCGGCTGCCCAGATAAAGCTGTTTCAGGATCTCCAGCTTCTGCTTTTCCCCGGCCGCCAACGTTCTGACAGGCCGGTCCAGGGGCACTTTGAATGGCATCTGGTCCAGAAAGGCCGTCAGGGCTGCGCGCTCTTTTTGCCAGGAGATGACCGCAGGCGCGTCGGCGCGGCTGATCAGCAGGTTTTCCGCCCCAGTCAACGACGGCACCAGCGTGAAGTGCTGATACACCATCCCAAGGCCCAGTTTCTGTGCATCAACCGGGTCGCGAACCCGCTTTTCCTGACCGTCCACCAACAGGCCGCCTTGGGTGGCGTGGTAGAACCCCATGATGCATTTTACCAGCGTGGATTTCCCCGCACCGTTTTCGCCCAGCAAAGCGTGAAACGTTCCCGGACGGACGTTCAGCGTGACGTCATCCAATGCAGTGAAATCGCCGAATTTCATGGTCATCGCCACGGCCTCGACCCCGATGGCGCCCGTGGGCAAAGCGGGTTCGTGGCTCATGGCAGTTGCGCGATCAGCGTCGCGCTGTCCGAGACCGAGCCAAAGACCCCGCCTTGCATCTTCACCATCTTGATCGCCGCGTCATGGTTACCCTTGTCGGTGGCCCCGCAGCAATCTTCGACCAGAAGACATTCAAACCCGCGGTCGTTCGCCTCGCGCATGGTGGTGTGCACGCAGACATCTGTAGTGATCCCGGTCAGCAGCAGGTTTTCGATGCCCCGCGTACGCAGCAACAGCTCCAGATCGGTGGCGCAAAAGCTGCCCTTGCCCGGCTTGTCGATGATCGGCTCGCCGTCCATAGGGTACAGCTCGGGGATGATGTCCCAGCCCGGCTCGCCCCGGATCAGGATCTTGCCACACGGGCCGGCATCGCCAATGCCCGCGCCGATTTGCTGACTGCGCCAGCGTTTATTGGGCGGCAAATCCGTCAGGTCGGGACGGTGCCCCTCGCGCGTGTGGATAATGTGGTAGCCCTTGGCACGCATATCCGCCAGCAACGCCTTAATCGGCTTGATCGGCGCCTGTGTCAGCGACAGATCATAGCCCATCGCGTCCACATATCCGCCCTTGCCGCAGAAATCCGTCTGCATGTCGATGATGATCAGCGCCGTGTTGTCAGGCCGCAAGTCGCCGTTATAGGGCCAGTTATAGGGGTCCGAGTCGATATAGCTCATGTAGGGTGGCTCCTATTTGGTTATGCTCAGCTCGCCGGGGGCGCCGTCCATGGCCTTGTCCGGTGAGGAAGTGAGGATAAGCAGACCCAGCGTCAGCACGTAGGGCGCCGCGAAGAAAAGGTAGTAGCCGCTGGTCACGCCAACAGATTGCAGCGCCGGACCCAAGGCCCCGGCCCCGCCAAACAGCAGCGCCGCCCAGAAACAATTAATGGGGTTCCAGCGGGCGAAAATCACAAGAGCCACGGCCATCAGGCCCTGACCCGAACTGACCCCCTCGTTCCAGCTTCCGGGGTAGTAAAGCGACAGATAGGCGCCGCCGATCCCGGCCAGCGCGCCGCCAGCAGCGGTGGCCAGCAAGCGCACGGTATTGGGGTTCAGACCGATGGCGCGGGCCGCATCGGTGCTGTCGCCCACAACGCGGATCGTCAGGCCCACGCGGGTGGACCGGAACATCCAGGCCAGCCCCACTGCAAGGGCCGCTCCGATGATGAATAGCGCGTTCACCTGCAATGCGGCCTGTACTTGCGGGATACCCGACCACCAACCAAGGGAAAACGCGGGCAAATCGGGCGCGACGGGCTGGATATAGGGTTTGCCAAAGAAAAAGGCCAAGCCCATCCCCAACAGCATCAACGCGATCCCGATGGCAATGTCATTGACGCCTTTGAACTTGCAGATCCAGCCGTGAAACAGGCCGAAAACGGCGCCGGCCAATGCCGCGGCCAGAACGCCCATCCAGGCAGAGCCCGTTTCAAACGCAATGGCATAGCCGGACATGGCGCCGAACACCA
Source organism: Thalassovita sp. (assembly GCF_965218685.1). Lineage (GTDB taxonomy): Bacteria > Pseudomonadota > Alphaproteobacteria > Rhodobacterales > Rhodobacteraceae > Thalassobius. The sequence goes on from NZ_OZ244657.1 coordinate 3,258,696, forward strand.
AGATGCCTTCCAGGCCCAGATTGATGCGCCCCGAGCGTTCGGTCAGGCATTCGCCAAGCGACACGAACAAGAACGGCGTGGACACCCGGATTGCGCCCCCGATGATGGCCAGCGGAACGCCCCAAAGGCCGATATCTGCGGCGGTGCTCATGCGCGTTCCTCCGGTGTTTTCGGATTAAAAATCGCCAATTTTCCGTACAGTGTTTCGCTGAACAACAGGACAACGAACACGATGCCCTGCATCACCAGGATGGTCGCGTCGGGCAAATCCATACGGCGCTGCACAAGACCCGAGGAGGCCTCGAATCCGGCAAGCAGGATAGCGACCGGGATGATCGCCAACGGGTTATGCCGCGCCAGAAAGGCGACCAGAATGCCGGTATAACCATAGCCCGAGATCAACGAGCCATTGGCCGAGCCATGAATGGCCGTCACCTCGAAGAACCCGGCAAGGCCCGCCATGGCGCCGCCCAGCGCGGTGAAGCCAACGATCAGCTTGCCCACGGGCAGCCCCTGCACCTGCGCGGCGCGGACATTGTCGCCGGCGATGCGGGCGGCGAAGCCAATTGTGGTGCGATCCATCAGCACCCACGCGGTGATGCAGGCGATCACACCCACGGCGAATCCCCAATGCACGTCGATGCCGATGGGCATGTCCCCGACCCTTAGCGCATCAGGCAGCGGCAGGGTCGAAGGTTTGTTCAAACTGGCCGGATCGCGGAACGGGCCTTCGACCAAGTGGTTCATCAGCGCAATCGCGATATAGGCCATCAACAACGAGGCGATGGTCTCGTTCACCCCGCGCGCATAACGCAGCCACCCAACGGTGCCGATCCACAGCCCTCCGGCCAGCGCGGCGCCCAGCACCATCACGGCAAAGCCCAACATCGCAGGCGCCGGGGCCATCAATGCGCCCAGGATCGCCGCAGCCAGACCGCCCAGAACGATGGCGCCCTCGCCGCCGATCACGACAAGGCCCAGGCGGGCTGGTAAAGCCACGCAAAGACCCGCGAATAACAAGGGGGCAACGCGCGACAGGGTGTTTTGCCACGAAAACCCCGAGCTGAACCCCGCCTTGTAGATCAGCCCATAGAATTGAAACGGTGACTTGCCGACGAACAGCAAAAACACCGAAAACACCAGCAGCCCCATAAGCAGGGCTGCCAGCGGGATGACGACAGGCTCGGCCCTTGGCACCCATTTCGCCAAAGTGGACTGCATCCCAGAAGAGTCGGCTGTCGTCATATCGCTCATGCTTAGCTCGTCGATCCGATAACGCCTTCGACCAGATAGCCCATGCTTTCCAGCGCGATATCGGTTTCAACAAAGCTTTCGCCAACGGCGGCGATCACGTTGCCAGCATTGTCCTTCAGCGGGCCTTTGAAGACCGAAAATCCACCTTTCATGATCTCGGCCTTTGTGGCCTCGAACTGGTTGCGGGCGGCATCGGACACGGCCGGGCCCAGCGGGGACATCTTGATGAACCCATCCGACAGCCCGCCCCGAACAAAGTTACCTACGGTGCCGCCATCCAACACGGTTTGCACCATTTCGGTATAGACCCCGGCCCAGTTCCATTCAGCACCAGTCAGATATTTTTCAGGGGCCAGCGGGGACTGATCCGCGTGATAGCCGCAGACATAGGCGCCGCGCCCGGCTGCGGTTTCCATCACCACCTTGGGGCCGTCCACATGGCAGGTGATGACGTCGCATCCCTGATCACACAGGGCGTTGGTGGCCTCGGCTTCCTTAACGGCCAGCGACCATTCGCCGGTAAAGATCACCTGACAGGTAATCGAAGGGTCCACCGACCGTGCGCCCAGCAGGAACGAGTTGATATTCTGCAAGACCTGCGGAATGGGCTTGGCGGCGACAAAACCGATTTTCTTGGACTTGGAGGCATGCCCGGCGGTGATGCCGTTCAGATACTGACCCATGCCGATATAGCCGAAATAGCTACCGATATTGGTGGGCATGCCCTCGGACCACAGGCCAGCGGCGTGCTCGAACCGGACATCGGGATGTTTGGGCGCGATCTCCAGCACGTGGGGGTCGAAATAGCCGAACGAGGTCGGGAACAGCAGGCTGGCCCCGTCAAAGTTGATCATCGATTCCATCGTGTTCTGGACATCGACGGTTTCGGGGACGTTTTCCTCTTCTACGACGGTGACGCCTGCCATGGCTTTGACGGCAGCGGCGCCTTCGGCATGGGCTTGGTTATAGCCAAAGTCATCCTTGGGCCCCACATAGATGAAGCCGACGGTCAGGTCCTTGGCTGCTTGCGCCTGACCGGGCAGCATCGAGCCTGCCATCGCAGCGCCCCCAAAGGCCATGGTGGTATTCAGAAAATGACGACGAGTTAGTGCAGTCTTGTGTTTCACGATGTGCGCTCCTGTTGGTCCCAAGCGATCCTGGCGAGAGGTGCCGGAGCGCTTTGGTTGAATGACGACTCGGAGCGTAAAAGGCCAAAGCGGTTCTGTCTTATGCTAGTTTTTTCCAATAGCGGTGCAAAAATTGCACCGCTATTGGGGGGCGATCAGACAAATGGCCCCTGCAAGGCCTGGGTCAACTGCTGCACAAACCGGGCCGAGGCGACAGGCAGCGCCCGGCCTTTCAGTTGTCCCATCAACAGGTTGCCCGGCTCCACGTCGCGATCAGACAAGGGGCGGACGACATAGTCAGCGCTCGCGGATAGATTGAGACCCACGGGAAACTGAAACGAAAGCGCGTTTTCCCGCAGCACATAGTGACGCATGAAATCAAAGCTTTCGGACTCGGCGATGGGGGATAAACGCTCGAAATTCGTGCGTTTCACCGCAGTATCCAGCAAAACACGCACCGCAAATTGCGAAGACGGCGCCACATAGGGGTGTTCCAGGCAGTCCCGCAGACGCAGCTCTCCCTCGCCTGCCAGCGGATGATCGCGGCGCATTAGCACGCAGATCGGCTGGGTAATGCTTAGCAGAACCTCGAAATCCACCAGGTGACGCGGTTCGAACACCAGCGCGATGTCAGAGCGGAATGTGGACAGCTCGCGTTCAGCCTCCAGCCGGTCGCGGGCGTTGACGGTAAAGGTGACGCCCGGATGCTCGCCCCGATACCTTGCGATCTGTTCGGGCAGGAAATAGGGCAACAGCGCCTGTGAACAGGCAATCGAGACATGCCCCCGCCGCACCCCGGACAGATCAGCCACCTGCGATTGCAGCCGCGCGAAATCCGAGCGTTGCGAGCGGATGTGGTGCAAGACCAGCTCGCCTGCCGGGTTCAGGCGCACCCCGCGCGGCAAGCGTTCAAAAATCTCGTATCCGAACTCGTCCTCGAACCGGTTGATCCGGCGGTTCAGGGCCGAGGCCGTGATATTCATATCCTCGGCAGCCCGCCGGATAGAACCGGCACGGATCACGGCCTCGATGAATGCATAATCCTGTAAATGTCGCATGGAGCCCCCAACTGGTGCAAAAAATGCACCGCTTTTGTGAATTCTTAGCATTTGTGGCATCCCGCCGAAAGCCAGATGCTGGACCGACAGGCCCGATTGCGGCCCCTTGCCCATTATTGCGACAGGAGAGTCCCGCGTGACCGACATTCCGCTGACCATTTCGTCCTTGCATCAGGCCTATCAGTCCGGCACCTCGCCCGCGCAGATCGTCGAGCAGGTTTTCGCCAAGATCGAGACGGTGGGCGATCCTAATATCTTCTTGTATCTGTTTGATAAGTCCGAGGTTCTGGCCGCAGCCAATGCGCTGGGGGATTTTGACCCGTCCAAGCCGCTTTGGGGCGTTCCTTTCGCGATCAAGGACAATATCGACGCCGCAGGCAAGCCGACAACCGCCGCCTGCCCCGCTTATGAATACACTGCCGAGGCTGATGCATTTGTGGTTGATCAGCTGCTTCAAGCGGGCGCGCTGTTGATCGGGAAGACCAACCTGGATCAGTTCGCCACGGGTCTTGTGGGCGTACGCACACCCTATGGCGCGCCGCTGAATTCGATTGATCCGCAGATCGTGCCGGGCGGGTCCTCGGGTGGGTCTGGTGTTGCCGTTGGCCATGGGATTGTCAGTTTTTCTTTGGGGACAGACACCGCCGGATCGGGCCGCGTGCCCGCCGCGCTGAACAACATCGTGGGGCTGAAACCCAGTTTGGGCAGCTTGTCGGCCACCGGCCTTGTGCCCGCCTGCCGGTCGCTGGACACGATCTCGGTTTTCGCGCTGACGGTCGAGGACGCCTATGCAGCCTTTCAGGCGGCCGCTGCATACGATCCTGCCGACAGCTATGCCCGCAAATTTGACGTGCCCGATCTGACCAGCCCGGCGGCGAAAATGACCATCGGCATCCCTTCGCCTCAGACCATCCAGTTTTTCGGGGACACAGTGCAGCAAGCCGCTTTTGACGATACGGTTCAGACTTTGAAATCAATGGGGTACACCATCGAAGAGGTTGATTTCTCGCCTCTCTATGCAGTGGCTGAAATGCTGTACTATGGCGCTTGGGTGGCCGAACGCTATGTCGTGATCGAGGACCTGTTGAAAACCAACCCGGACGCCGTGTTCCCGGTGACGCGCCAGATCATCTCGGCCGGGGAAAGCTTGTCTGCTGGGGATGCTTTCAAGGGGATTTACCGGCTGAAAGAGCTGATCCGTCAGGCCGAGCCCGCTTTGTCGGGGCTGGATATGCTGTGCGTGCCGACGATCCCGACCTTCTATTCCGTTGCAGATCTTGAGGCCGATCCGGTGACGCCCAACAGCAATTTCGGAACCTATACCAACTTTGTGAACCTGATGGATATGTGCGGCATTGCCGTGCCGACGCCAGCCCGCAGCGATGGCCGCCCGGGCAGCGTTACGCTGCTGGCGCCAGCCGGACAGGACGCGACAGTGGCAGCATTGGCCACCCGGATCGAGGCCATGGGCCAGCGCCGTCTTGGCGCCACCGACTGGAGCCTGACACCCGCCGACCTGCCCGCCGCCCAAACGCCTGACATGATCCGCATTGCAGTTTGCGGCGCGCATATGGCGGGACTGCCACTGAATACGCAGCTGACCGAACGGGGCGCGGTTCTGAAGCAAGCCACGACCACCGCGCCGGACTATCAGTTCTATGCCTTGCCCGGCGACATCCCCCGCCCCGGCCTTATCCGCGTTGCAGCCGGCACAGGTCACGAAATCGCGGTTGAAGTCTGGCAGATGCCGCTGGCGGAATTCGGATCGTTCATGCGGCTGATCCCTGCGCCGCTGGGCATCGGCTCGGTCACTCTGGCGGGGGGCGATATTGTGAACGGGTTCATCTGCGAGGGCGCGGCCGCCGAAACCGCAACAGATATCTCGGGCTTTGGCAGCTGGCGTGCCTATTTGGCCTCGAATCCCTAACGCGCGGCGCCTAAAGCCAAGAATTCCGTCGCAACGCCTGTACAAACGCCTGCGGATGCCGTAAGCGCGCCTCTTCACGTCGCGAAACATTAGGGTGCGGCCTGCATGGGGCAGGCACTGGTCCTTGATTCCAAGCGACCCCCCAATGAAAAGAACTCCCCCGTGAAACAAGCACTTCGTGACGCACTCGATGACCGTGGTTATGACAAACTGACCCCGGTGCAACAGGCCGTTCTGGCCGACGAATACCAAGGAAAAGACCTGCTGGTCTCGGCCCAGACCGGATCCGGCAAGACGCTGGGTTTTGGCCTGGCCATCGCTCCGACCCTTTTGGCCGATGCCGAAAACTTTGCCCAGGCCGAGGCCCCTCTGGCCCTGGTTATCGCCCCCACACGTGAACTGGCCTTGCAGGTCAAACGAGAGCTGAGCTGGCTGTTTGCCAAGGCCGGCGCTGTCATGGCCTCGACCGTTGGCGGGATGGACATGCGCGACGAACGCCGGGCACTGGCGCGCGGTGCGCACATCGTTGTCGCCACGCCGGGCCGGTTGCGCGACCATATCATGCGCGGCTCGATCGATCTGTCGGCGCTGCGTGCGGTGGTGCTGGACGAAGCGGACGAGATGCTGGACCTGGGCTTCCGCGAGGATCTGGAATTCATCCTGGGCGAGGCCCCCGCAGACCGGCAGACCCTGCTGTTCTCGGCCACGGTGCCCAATTCCATCGCACAACTGGCGCAGAACTATCAGCAAGACGCGATCCGGGTCATCACCAAGTCGGAAACCACTCAGCACGCCGATATCGAATATATCGCGCAGAACGTGGCCGAGCATGACACCGAAAAGGCCGTCATCAACACGCTGCTGTATTACCGCGCGCCCAATGCCATCGTTTTCGCCAACACCCGCGCCATGGTGAACCGGCTGACCACGCGCCTGTCTAACCGTGGCTTCCAGGTGGTGGCCCTGTCGGGCGAGCTGAGCCAGTCTGAACGGACCCACGCGCTGCAGGCAATGCGTGACGGCCGGGCGCAGGTCTGTGTGGCCACCGACGTGGCAGCACGCGGGATCGACTTGCCCAAGCTGGATCTTGTGATCCATGCCGAGCTGCCCTCGAACCACGAAACCATGCTGCACCGGTCGGGCCGGACAGGCCGCGCCGGACGCAAGGGCGTCAGCGCTTTGATCGTGACCAAGCGCAACCAGAAAAAGGCCCACCGCATCCTGAGCTGGGCCAAGGTCAAGGCTGAATGGACCGCTGCGCCGTCAGCCGAGGCCGTCAGCCAGCGCGAGGAAGAGCGGATGTTGGGCGATGCCACCTGGCAGACCACAACCGAAGAATCCGAACGCGAAACCGTGGACAAGCTTGCCGAGGCCTATTCACCCGAGCAACTGGCTGCGGCTTACTTGCGGCTTTATCGGTCGGTCCGCTCTGCCCCCGAGGAACTGGCCGAACTGGACTCCAAACCCGCACCGCGCCAGGACTTTGGCGCCAGCGTCTGGTTTGCAGTCACGGGCGGGCGCAATGCCGGCGCCGAGCCGCGCCGCCTGCTGCCGATGCTGTGCAAGAGTACCAACCTGACGCGCGACGATGTCGGCGCTATCCGCGTGCAGCAAGACCAGTCCTTTGTTCAGATCAAAGAAAGCAGCGTACACACTTTCCTGAACGGTTTGGGCGCTGACATGACGCTGGAACCCGGCGCGGTTGTCTCGCAACTGGACAAAGCTCCGGTGCTGGACCGCGCCCCAAGCCGCGGGCCCAAGCCTCCGTTCAAAGGCAAACGCGACGGTAACGCCCCGTCCAGAGCCAAGGCATCGGGGCCCGTCGACTGGAATGACGACCCCACCCCGCGCAAACGCAAGCCCAAGCCCGAAGACCGGGCCCAGTCGACCAAACCGCGCTGGGACAAAGAGCGCCGCGATCACGACGGCGCCCATGGCGAAGCCAAACGCGTGCCCGGCGGCACGAAAAAGCCCAGCCGTAAGCCGGACGGTCAGAAAGCCGGCGGACAGAAAGCCGGTGGATATAAACCGGGCGGGCAAAAGCCCAAGGGACCGCCGCCGCCAAAGGGCAAGTCCAATAGCAAGAAAAACCGTGCCCGCACAGCTGTCGCCAAAGCCGCGAAGCGGAGCGCCAAATAAACGCAAGGCCCCACGGACACCCGTGGGGCCTTACTTTTTCACAGGTTACGCCCGCAGCGGGCATTCAAACCAGCAGCGGCACCGCAGCCAGCGCGCCCGCCATCACGATCACCCAGACTTCACCCTTCTTGAAGCCGATCAAGGCCAAAAGTGAGGCGGCAAAAATCCCCAAAGACAGCAGCAGTCCCGGCGTCAGCGCGCTGAAATCGAGCGTTCCGAGCAAAGCCAGACCCGAAGCCGTGATCATCCCCACCACAGCCACGCGAATACTTTTTTGGGCGGCTTGGTACATGGTCGAATTGCGGACACGGTCCATCTGGTTTGACATAAGCACGATCAGGCAGGCAGGCGGCATGAATATCGCAACAGTCGCGACAAATGCCCCCAGCAATCCGGCAACCTTATAGCCTACAAAAGTGGCGCTGATCAGGATCGGACCAGGTGTGACCTGACCCAGGGCAATACTTGCCGCGAACTCGTCATCGGCCAGCCAGCCATAGGTGCCGACGACGGCCTCTTGCAGCATCGGAATGAAGATATATCCACCACCAAACAGGATCAGGCTCATCCCCGAGAAGGTGGAAAACATCTGCGCCACTGCCCCGGCGGGCGCCAGCTGAGACGCGTTCAAAAACAAAAGGATACAGGCCAGAAGAAACGTCGATGTGACCCAGAAACTCAGGCCAAACCGTTGCGGGGTGCCTCGATTGGGGACGGCGGCGTTGATCGAGGATCGATAGCGCAAAATCCCGATCAGCCCCGCCCCGAGAATGAGGAGAAACACCATCAGAATGCCCCCCACAAAGATGACCAACGCGGCCGCCAGCGCGGCAATCGCCCAGTCCAAGGGGCCGGCCAAGGCGTTCTTACCCATCTTGAGCGCGGCGTTCAGAATAATGGCCGCGATCGCGGGCACGATACCGGCCACCAGGGCTTGGGCGATCAATTGATCCTCGACCGAGAAAAACGCAACGGCAAAGCCGATCATCAGGGCAAACGACGGCAGTATCACCGCCGTCGCACAGACCAGCGCCCCCAGGGCTCCGGCCAGCCTGTTACCGACGAATGCGACGACATTCACCGCCACAGGGCCCGGCAGGACCATCGCCAGGGCAACGCCCTCCATGATCTCGTCATCCGACATAAGCCGTTGTTTTTCAACAACCTCGGCCCGCACAACCGAGACCAGCGCCATGTATCCGCCCCACGCGATGCAGCCGATCTTGAAGAAGATCGCAAACAGCCGCCACAACGACGGAGCATGGTCAGGCGCTGTCACCGTGTCATGCGACATGACGCTCGCCCTTCAGGCGATTTCTGATGTCTTCCAACGCACGAGCCTGCGCACTGCGGCGTTGCAGGTCGACCGGGTCGGCGGTCTCCATGGCCTTGGCTTTCAGGCGCTCATTCTCCTCTTGGAAGCTGCTGGTCAGCGGATAACCAAGCGCGGTCAGCGCCTCTCCGGCGACGGCCTCGAATACCGAGACATCCAGCAGGCTCAGCTCCCTAAGGAACTTGCTGACATTCTCGGACATGATCGGCTTTTGAACGTTGCTCCACATCTGTCCGGCCTGCGAGGTGGTAATCGCCTCGCGGGATTTATGGAACTCCAGCATCTGTTCCAGAAAGTCGATCTGCATAAAATCACACAGTTTCTGCAGCTCGTCCCGAGGGTTTCGCACCAGATCGGCATACCGGACCGAGATGAACTGATCCTGCGGCAATTTTTTCTGCAATGCCAGAGCCTTGTCCTGCTCTTCCTGCCATTGTTTGGCGATGTGATAGGCTGATTTTTCGCCCACGATTGCCTTGCGGAAAGACACGGCCACATCCCGGCCATCCCGGTGCAGGTGGATGAATTTAGCGTTCCTGCCGCCAAACCGCGAGATTTCGTCGGCATAGTGCACATTGGCCAGCGATTTACACACCCAGTCACGGGCGCCAACCGCCTGCGCCAGCAGATCGTGAACCTGAAAACTCAGCGCCACCAATGATCGTTCCGGGCAGGTTTTCAGCAGATGCTGACGGTCGATCGCACCCAAATCCCAGTTGACCGGGTTGGTTTTGATCAACAAAATCACGTCATCAATCAACGCCAGGAAATTCTGGTCCACCGACAGATCGCCATAGCCCGGCAACAGGGGCCCCAGGCGTTCCAGGAAATGCGGCGGATGCGGAGCAACAATCTGCGGTGACTGGTTAATCATCACGCGCAGCAAGTTCGACCCCGATCTTTGTGTCCCGATCATGAAGAAAGGCATTCAAATGCTCCTTTTAAGGCGAGTTTCGTCGATTAATTATCGCGAAGAGTGTGCATGCGCATACGGAACAAAAAAAGACTTAACGATTGATTAAGGTTAACAAAATATCTCGCATTTTAATGACTTATGGGCCGCGTGGATGAAACATCCGCACGCCGAGCACACAATCCGTTGCTGCGTCTCAGAACCCAAGTTTCATCCACAAAGGTAACAAGCGTTCGAAAAAATTTTGCGAGTATCAAACTTTTAACCCCTTCGCACGATGCTCTGTCCTATCACCTGGGCCCGGCCCCTATCCGAGCCCGCAGGACCCAAATGACCGGACATAGGAAGGGACATGGGATGAAACGCATCGCACCTGCTTTTTTGCGATTTGCATTGGTTGCAGGGATTGTTCTGGCCTCCAACCTCACCGCCAGGGCCGAGACATATACCTTTGGAATCGTTCCTCAATTCGAGGCACGCAAACTGGCGCGCATCTGGGCCCCGATTCTGAACGAGGTGGAACGACGAAGTGGTCACCAGATTGAAATCATTGGCACATCAACGATACCGGAATTCGAGGCAGCGCTGATCGAGGGCAAATTCGACTTTGCCTACATGAACCCATATCACGCGATTCGCGCCAATGAAGCTCAGGATTATCAGCCAATCATCCGGGACGGTGCTCGCGAGCTCTATGGTATTTTGGTCGTGCGCGACGACAGCCCTTATACGGATGTGCAGGATATCGACGGCCAGAAAATTGCCTTTCCGGCTCCGAATGCCCTTGGGGCGTCGCTCATGATCCGCGCAGACCTGACGAACTCACATGGCGTCGATTTCACTCCTGCCTATGTGACGACCCATGGGTCCGCCTATTTGAACGTTATCTTGAAACAGGTTGCAGCAGCGGGCGGCGTAATGGGGACGTTCCGATCGCAACCTATTGAAATATCTGAACAGCTGCGGGTTCTGTACAAGACCTCGCGGGTTGCCCCCCATCCCATTGCAGCGCACCCTCGGGTTCCACAAGAGGCTCGTACAGCCGTCCAGAACGCGTTCTTGTCCCTTTGGCAAACAGGCTATGGGCGCGAGATGCTGGAGCAAGTGCCGATCCTCGAAGCAGCGCCAGCCAGCATTTCTGACTATCAAGAGCTAAAATCCATGGGACTGGAAAAATTCTTTCACAAGAACTGAGGCAGTTTGACCGGCATGCAACATGTTCCCGCGCTCAGACGCACCGGCGCAAAGACCAAGCTCCGCACGCGCTTCATCGCGTTGCTGGCCGGAACGATGGTTCTTTGCGTCGCGGGACTCTCGTTGATCTGGGAGCCTCGGATTGTGCGCGTCATGTCTACAGCGCAGGTGCAAAACCTTGATAGTAAAATAGAAATCCTCTCGGATTCCCTGGTCTCATATCTTCTACAAAACCAGTATGGCGCAATATTTGAAACCTTGGACAGCACGAAGGCACGAAACGAAAATTGGCGTCAAGTCACCCTAACTGGCGCAGGTGGGGTACAGCTTTATCCCCTCTTCGACACACTTGGAATCGAGGGCGATGATACGATCAGTACGCGCAAGGCAATCGCATTCGAAGGCAAGACCCTTGCTGTATTGACCGTCGGGGCGGACATCTCGAACGAGCTGGACAAGATCAGGCGGCAAGTGCGGACGCTGACGATCTTGATGTCCTTGTTTTTCCTCAGTTCTCTGTTGGTGCTTGGATTGCTGTTCGAGCGTTGGGTGGTTCGGCGCGTGACGTTATTGGCCGCCGCCGCCAAGCAAATGTCACTGGGCAACTATGATGCCAGCATCCCCCACGCCTCTCAGGACGAAATTGGCGTGCTGACTGACAGCTTTCGTTTCATGCGGCTCACCATCAAGGAAAACCAGGAAAAACTCATTGCCTCGCGCGACGAGGCCCAGCATGCCGCACAAGCAAAATCGCGCTTCCTTGCCATGATGAGCCATGAAATCAGAACACCTTTGAACGGTATTTTACCGACTGCGGAACTTTTGCTGGAAAGTGATTTACCCAAGGAGCAACGCCACCTGGTCGCAACGATCCAGGATTCCGGAAAATCACTGAAAGCCATAATCAATGACATCCTGGACGTTTCGAAACTTGAAGAGGGAAAATTCGAACTCCGAAACGAAGCGTTCTCAATAGGATCGTTACTTAACTCGATCCTTGGAATGTTTGACACGGCGGCAAAGAAAAAAAACGTCGTACTGGAAACGACTTCAGACTTTGAAGGCCCAAACCTGTTGTTGGGGGATGAAACCCGAATTCGGCAAGTTCTTGCAAATTTGGTTGGGAACGCGATCAAGTTCACTCCGGAAGGAAATATTACTCTTGGTGTCGCCCATAAGGTCGCCGCAAAAGGGGGCGTTGAGGTCGAGTTTATGGTGAAGGATACCGGCATCGGTATCTCACAAGAGGATACGCAATCGATTTTCGAGCGGTTCTCGCAAGTCGACAATCGGAGCAACCGCGAGTATCAAGGCAGTGGTCTGGGGCTTGCCATTTGCAAGCAACTGGTCACCGCCATGGGAGGGGAGCTGAGAGTCCAAAGCAAACCGGGCTCTGGTAGTAAATTCTTTTTCACTCTCCGCCTTAACGTTGCTTCACCGGAAGAAGCTTCGGATCAAGGTCTTTTGGTCAACAATGAGTTTGCGACCAACCCGCCGGGCCATCAGCACTCTTATCACGTGTTGGTAGTTGACGATAACAAAACCAACTTGAAAATCGCCAAAATTATCCTTGCTTCGTTGAATCACACAGCAAAAACCGCCCGCAGCGGCCACGAGGCGATTGCTATGTTAGGGAAAGAAAGCTTCGACCTTGTTTTGCTGGACGTCAACATGCCTGGTATCGACGGATATGAAACCGCGCGGCGGATCAGGTCGGGTTCGCCACAGTTGTCCAACACCGTCATTTTGGGGCATAGCGCAAGTGCATTCAAGGATGACATTGATCGTTGTATCGATGCTGGAATGGATGGCTTTCTGCCCAAACCCCTGTCAAAGAAGGAACTTTTCAGCGCACTTCAAACCCATTTGGCCGCAGCCTCCAATTCGAATACAGAGGATCATTCAGCTTCTGGTCAGGTCAAGCCCATCCCTTCGACAGGCGACGGGCGTTTCTCTGCGCGAGCAAAACACCAGGCTGACGATCTTGCCCCAAATAGTGAGTGATCCGCGTTAACCGTATCGACCATTTTGACGGATCAACTCGATCGTACCGGCTTTCCCAAGGTCGGATCAAATACCGCTCGGCGCAATGGATATTCTCTCTCTGACGTCGGTCTAGCTGCTTCGACTGGCAGGCTCCCGTCCGTCTTGATCGCTGTCCGCGGACCAAGCCAGGTGGAGAATCCGGTGGATGGCGACACCCCATTTGGGATGCCGCCGGGTATATCACTTCAGCAGAACGTCCAGCGGCACGGGTTCGCTGATCGTAAAGCTGCCAATCACACCTGGCACACCGTTTGTGATTTCGACGATCTGCATTTCTGCCGTGTTTTGGTGGTGAATCTGGTCCGAAAAGCTCCGCGGGCCAAAGGCTGTGGGCTCTGCGTCCATCCTTTCAAGTTCAGCAGTCACGGCCGAGGCCTCTACGGTGCCGGCCCGTTCGACCGCTTTGGCCCAGAGGTCGATCAGAAGATAGCCGGGATAAACATAAGTGCTGGACGGGCCAGCGCCTGTTGCGGCCTCAAAGGCATCGCGAAATTCGTTCACGGCAGGACGCGTGTCATCGCCGTAGATCGAACCTTGAACCGGCACGATAAAATTGGACAAATCAGGCGTTGCGTCCAGCCAATAGGACCCATCGACTGCAGATCCGTTCAGGATGGTCGAGTTGATCCCAGCGGCGCGGATTTGGCGCACTGCAGACGCCGCCCCGGGAATGTACGAACAGAGCATGATCACGTCAGGCTCTGCTGCAAGGCCTTTGATGCGGGTGATCTGACTGGCGATGGAGGCATCTCCATTCAGGAACGTGTCCCGGCCGACGATCTGGCCGCCCGCTTTGGGGAACATCCAGTCAAAGCCGGTGCAGATGCCCTTGTTGTACTCGATGGTCGTATCAAGCAGGACATAGCCGGTCTTGGCATCGCGGGAATTGAGTGACCATTCGGCCACCGTCGCGCCCTGAACCGCAGCCAGAACCGAGGCCGAGAAACTGTTGGGGCCGACGCCCTGAATGCCCGCCTTGATGTCTTCAGCGCACAGGAAGAACGAGTTCAGCCCCGCCCCCTCTGCCGCCAACGCCGCAGGGGCACCAAAATCATAGTCACAGGACACGATCAACATGTCTGCGCCTTCATCGACCAGTTGCAGACCGGCGCTGGCCGATTGGGCCTGATCGCTTTTGGTGTCGGCCTCGATCCATTTGATCTGCTTGCCCAACAGGCCACCAGCCGCGTTGATTTCATCGATGCGTATGCGCGCCGCTTCTACCGCCGGTGCGTCATAGGCTTGCAACCAGCCGGATTTGGCAATGGCAAAACCGATGGTGATATCGTCGGCCATCGCGGGGGCGCCAAGGCTCAGCACAAGCGTTGTCGCAGTTAGTAGCTGTTTCATTTGTAGTCTCCTCTGTCGGCAGTTTGGTTTTGTTGTCCGGTCAGCGCGCGCCAATTCGCAGACGAAGTTCCCGCCCGCCGGACAGACCGGCCGGACGTAGAATGAGAACCAGGATCATGACGATCCCGATGATGATTTCCTGGGCCCCGGTCGGCAGTGCCAGCGTGGTTTCACCGATCTCCACACCACGTTCCATGCGAACAAGACCCTCGATCATGATCGACAAAACAAGAACGCCGGTTACCGCCCCGGTGAGGCTTCCGATGCCGCCAACAACCAGCATCGCCAGCGTGATGAAGGTGACCCCAAGGTAAAAACTATTGGGATTCAGCACGCCCAAAGAGTGACCGAAAAGCGCGCCCGCGACCCCCGTGAAGAACGCCGAAAGAACCAGTGCAAGCAGTCGGTGGCGGTACATGTTGATACCGCTGGCAGAGGCGGCCACCTCGTCTTCGCGCGTCGCTCGCAGCGCCAGCCCCGAGGCCGAGTTCGCATACCAGGCCGCGGCCAGAACGGCTGCCGAAGCCCATCCGAATGTCACCCATTGATCCGAATACCGCGCCAGACCGACAACCGACGAGGTTGCCCCTGTCACGCCCTCCCAGCTGGAATAGACCGTGTAGACAATCGCCAGAAAGGCAAATGTCGCGATCGAGGCCGCAATCCCGGTCAGCCGCAAAATGGCCGCGCCGGATACCAGCGCCACAAGCGACGCAAGCAGGCCCGAGGCAATCGCCGCTGGCAAGACAGGCCATTCAGCATTCGCCAGAAAGGGCCACAGATCAGGCAGGAAAAGCTCCTTCATCTGCGGTTTCAGCGTCAGCCAGGCCGAGCAATAGGCACCGATCGCCATGTACCCGGCATGCCCGAAGCTCACCACACCTGAATTTCCGACAAATATCCAAAGCCCCACCACAAAGGTGACACGGATCAACGTCTGCGCCGCCATACGCGCAAGCGATTTGTCACCCAGAACCGAGATCAGCAACGTGAACACCAGCAAGACAAGGATCAGCAGAACGGGCGTGGACCATGCGCTTAGGCGCTTTTGTTTATGTGTTTGTGCCATGTGTTAAACCCTCGGTTTTGCCGAACGCGGCACGAACAGGCCTTGCGGCCGCAACAACAGGCTGAAGATCACGAGCGTGTAGAGAAACGCATCCCGGAAGGGCCGTGCCTCGAGAGGCAGAAAGCCCTGCAGGATCACCGATGCCGCGCCAATCAAGAACCCGGCGGCGACGGCCCCCGGCAAGCTACCCAGACCGCCGATGACAGTGGCGATGAAGGCAACCAACATGATCTGCCCGCCCATCCGAATGTCCGCGACCCCGGTTTGAGTGGCCATGATCATGGCCACGGCTGCCGCCAACGCGCCCGACAGGGCAAAGGCTCCGGTGATAACCACATTTGCCCGCACGCCCAAAAGGCGCGCCATGGTGAAATTCTCGGCTGCGGCTCTCATCTCCAGCCCGATCCGGGTCTTCTTCAACAACAGCGCCAGCGTCACCACGACGACCAGCGTCGCAAGGATGACGATGATCTGCAGCAACGGGACCGAGGCCCCGATCACCGAGACGGGCGTGTTCAGATCCGGCCAAAGACTGATCGCCTTGGGGCGGCTGGAGTAGATGGCCAGCAGGGCATTCTGGATGACAAATCCCAGCGCAAAGGATGAAATCATCATCGCAACAGGGGTTGCATTGCGCATGTGCCTGAAGACGAAAAACTCGGATGCCACCGCCACAGCGGCGCCTATCATCAGCAGCAACGGGATCAGCACGAACGCGGGGGCCTTGCCCAGGAACATGACCGCCACAGCGTCTGTCGAGGGCACGATCAGGGCGAACACGCAAAAGGCGATGTATTCACCATGGGCGAAATTCACCAGGTTCATCACGCCGAAAATCAGCGCGATTCCCAATGCGGCCATGGCATATATGCCGCCAAGGCTCATCGCATCGAAAAAGAGTTGTGGAATAGCGTTCATGACGTCCCCTCTGCACGGTCTTGCCCAAAGTAGGCGTCCTTAAGCAGGTCGCTTTCGGCGAATTCTGCGGCATCCCCTTCGCCGACAACCGCGCCGCCTCGTAGCAGCACCATACGGCCGCCCACGCGCGCAGCCCGCGCCGAGCTTTGTTCGACAATGATCAGGGTAAGACCGCGTTCGTTTTGCAGGTTCACGAGCGTCTCGTAGACCTGATCGACGATGTTAGGGGCGAGGCCCAGCGACGGTTCATCCACCAGCATCAGCTTGGGGTTGGTCATCAGACCACGCCCGATCGCCAGCATCTGCTGTTGCCCGCCCGACAGCGCCCCCGCATTGGCATGGCGGCGCTCGCCCAGAATTGGGAAGTTCAGATAGACCTCTTCGATATCGCTCTCGACAGCGGTCTTGTCCCGGCGCAGACCGGTGCCGACCCGCAGGTTTTCCTCGACGGTCAGGGTGCCAAAGATATCGCGGCCCTCGGGCACCATCGTCAGACCCAGCCGGGCAATCGCCTCAGGTGAGCGGCCGGTCAATAGATCGCCATCCGCCTCGATCCGGCCATGAGATGTGGCAACCGCGCCGCAGATCGCGTTAAGCAGCGACGATTTCCCAGCGCCGTTCGGCCCTGAAATGAATACCCGCTCGCCTTCTTCGACTTGAAGCGTCACATCCGTGAGGGCAGGCACTTTGCCATAGCGCACGGAAACGTCGAAAACACCCAGTTTGGACATTACGCATCCTCCGTGTGTTCTGCGCCA
Source organism: Thalassovita sp. (assembly GCF_965218685.1). Lineage (GTDB taxonomy): Bacteria > Pseudomonadota > Alphaproteobacteria > Rhodobacterales > Rhodobacteraceae > Thalassobius. The sequence goes on from NZ_OZ244657.1 coordinate 3,275,782, forward strand.
AGATAGGCTTCGCGCACAGCCTGACTGCCAAGGATGACGTCTTTGTCGCCCTCTTCGATGATCTGCCCAGCATCCAGCACGTAGACATGGTGCGAGACCGACAGAACCAGCCCGACATTGTGTTCGATCAACAGAACCCCACAGCCGATCTCGTTCGCGATGCGATGGATGATTGCGGCAAGGTCTTCGGCTTCCAGTTCGGACATGCCGGCTGCGGGTTCGTCCAGCAGCAGGAAATCCGGTTGGAACATCAACGCCCGGGCGATGCCGACACGGCGTTCGTCGGTATAGGGCAGGCCCGCAGCGGGCAGCTCGGCAAGATGTGGCGCGCCCATCCAGTCCAGCAGGCGCAACGCCTCGGCCTCGGCGCGGCGGCGGGAATGGCCCAGGCCCACCCCCGTCACGGCCAGATTGTCCAGCACATCAAGCCCGGTGAAAAGCCGCCCCGCCTGGAACGTGCGCGCAACGCCATCGCGGCGCAGCGCGTGGGGCGTCTGGTCTCCGACACTTTGCCCGTTCAACAAAACGGTCCCGGTGGTGGGGGCCTGATACCCGGTCAGCACGTTGACCATGGTGGTTTTGCCCGCGCCGTTGGGCCCGATCAGCCCATGCACGGCGCCAGGAGTGACGTTCAGTGACACATCCGTCAGGGCTTTGAACCCGCCGAACGCCACCGTCACCCCCGACGCCGTCAGGGAGGGTGCATTATGAACTGCTGCGATGCTCACCGATCAGGCCTCGACCAGCTTCCTGGCTTTCTGGACGGTCTCTTCACCCGCCATGTCAGCGGTCAGCACGTATACGCCGCTTTCATGCAGGCTCACGGTCCAGCCAGGTTCGATAACGATGGTGGTCGTGACCTCTTCGATCACTGCCGGCCCCTGCAGTTCGTCGCCGGCCCCCATAGCAGAGCCGTCATAGACCGGGGTGCTCTGCGCGGCGCCATCGTTCGAGAACACCATGGGCCGGGTCCCCTTGAGCGTCGCGCCCGCGCCCTTACCGGCGCCGATGATCATGCGATCAGGCTTGTCGACATGACCCGCGATCGTGCTTTCGACGTTCACCACTTCGACGGGGCTGTGAGGCTCGTCATAGGTGTAAAGCTCTTTGTGGCGGGCGTGGAAGGCTGCCTTGATGTCCTCCAGCCGGTCTTCGGTGACATCGAACGGATCAATCTCGACCGTGCATTCATGGACCTGACCGACATAGCGCATATCAAGGCTGCGCCGGATCGAGATCTTGTCCTCGGCGAACCCGTCACCGGCAAGATCCTCTTGTCCTTTCGCCTCTAGCCCCTTGAAAAGGCTGTCAAGTTTCGCCGCGGACTCGGCGCCTTCCACGCGGATCGGCGCAGGCGCCATATAGTTGTATTTCACATCCGAGATGATTTGACCGTAGGCGCAAAGCCCCGAAGCCAGCTTTGAAATCAAGACCTTATTGACCCCCATTTCACGCGCCAGGGCCGTGATATGGGCGCCTGTCGCCCCGCCAGCCCCCATCAACACGAAATCGCGCGGGTCATAACCACGTTCGACCGAGACACGGCGAATGGCGTTGACCATGTTGTTGTTCACGATGGTGAACATGCCATAGGCGGCTTTTTCGACCGAAATACCCAATGGGTCGGCCAGCTTGGTCTTTATCGCTGTGCGTGCCTTTTCAACGTCCAGCGGCAGCCGCCCGCCAACAAGACCATCAGCGTTCAGATAGCCCAGGACAAGGTTGGCATCTGTCGTGGTCGGGCTCTCGCCGCCCTGACCGTAGCAGGCGGGGCCGGGCTCGGATCCGGCCGATTGCGGCCCCATTTGCATCAGGCCCATTGAATCGATCCAACCGATCGAACCGCCTCCTGCGCCCAGGGTTTCGACCTGGATCATCGGAATACCAATACGATACCGCAGAAAGTCGATGTTCTTGTTCACGTTCGCCTGCCCGTCACGGGTCAGCGTGATGTCAAAAGACGTACCGCCCATGTCGCAGGTAATGATGTTCTTGTCGCCCCAGGGCGCAGCCACATCCAGCGCCGCTTGCGGTGCCGAAGCCGGGCCCGAGTTGATTGCATAGACGGATTGATCGCTGACGACTTTGCCAAGCGCCAGACCACCGTTGGACTGGAAGTACCGCACCGGGTGCTGGCTGCCCAATTCACGGAAATAGGCGTCGATAGCCTCGACATAGCGTTGCAGGATCGGCGCAAGATAGGCGTTCACGATCGCGGTCGATGTCCGCGTGTATTCGCGCACTTGAGGGTAGAGCACAGAGCCAACGGTCAGACGCACATCGGGCATCATCTCGCGCACGATCTGGGCGGCGCGCAATTCGTGATCCTGGTGCAGGACCGACCAGACAAAGCTGATGGCGACGCTTTCAACGCCTTCCGCAATGAAATAGCGGCAGGCCTCGCGTACGTCCTCTTCGACCATGGGCGTTTTGACTTCGCCGGTCGAGATGACGCGCTCTGTTACCGGGCGCCGCAGGTGGCGCGGCACCAGCATGGTTGCGGGCGGATAATCGGGATCATAGCGATAGCCATCTTCCTTGTGGCCCAGACGGATCTCAATCGAATCCTGGTGGCCGCGCGTGGCAATCAAGCCGGTTTTCGCACCGGTATGGGTGATCAAAGCGTTCAGCCCGACGGTGGTGCCGTTAATGCAAAGGTCTGAATTTGAAACGATTTCTTCGGCGGTCAGGCCGGTTTCCTCGGTGATCAGAGCCAGGCCGTTTCTTATGGCCTTGGTCGGCTCGGTCGGGGTTGAGAGCACTTTGAAAATCTGCAATCCGCCGGATTTGTCGGCCAGAATGAAATCGGTGAAGGTTCCGCCGGCATCAATGCCCAGACGATATTGAGTACGCATGTTATTGTCCTTTCGATCGGGGCTCAGGCCGCGCGGGCCTTGGCGGTGGCGGCCTCATCGACAGCCAGTGTTTCAGCGTCCGAGATGACCACGCCGTAGTCGAGCCGCGCGCCTTCAATGCTCACCAGACCGTTGCGCACGTCTTCGACAACCTTCAACGGGTCACGCTCGAACGGGTTGCCAAAACCGCCTCCGCCGGGGTTCATGTTGGCGGCAATTTCGCCGGGTTTGATGGTTTCGATGACGTTGTCCGTGATGACCTCGGTATCGCCGTTTCGGGTGATCTCGAGCCGGCCAACCTTTTTGTCGATCAGCGTGGATTTGGCGCCAGCGGCACCCATCGCGGGTATCCGGCGACCTTCGCCAAAAGTGATCATCGTCATGTCAGTTTCCAGCGGCTCGACCGCCCAACGGGTGCCGGACCCGCCGCGGAATTTCCCTGCGCCGCCGCTGTCTTGCATCAGCCCGTATTCGTGGATGATGATCGGGTAGGAATGTTCCAGCATTTCGATGTCACCCGAGGTTAGCGCACCAAAACAACACTCGGGTCCGCAGGCGTGCCAGCCATCCTGGCTGTTCGTAGCCCCTGCCCCCGAAATGATCGAGGCCAGCACCATGGTGACGTATTCTTCGTCGTGGCGATTGTCCCAACCGGCGATGTTGCACCCATTGGCGTGCCCCCACGAGGCCGAAACCTTGTCGGGTGCCGCCTGTTCGAACGCCAGGCGAACCGCATCGGTCAGGGTTTCCATGGGCGTCGTGGTGCAGTTGGCGTGGGGCGCGGGGCTTTGCGCGTTGCACAGCGACCCCTTCTTGCCCATGTCCACGGTCACATTGCGGTAAAGCCCTTCGTTATAGGGTGGCGGCAATTGCGCAAACATCATCAGGCCCAGGTAGACGCCTGAATACGAATTACCCTCGTAGGAGTTGATGAAATAGGGAATCTGCGGCGGGCTTTCGATCTCGATATGGCAGCTGTCGCCTTTGATCGTGACGGTCGCGGTGATGTCGAAGTCGCCAAAGCCGTGTCCTGCATCTTCGAGAACAGCGGTGCCGGAATATGTCCCGTCCGGCACGTCGGAAATGAGGCTGTTCATGTGCTTGTTGGCCATGACAAGCAGCTCTTCGATACACGCCTGCACCGTGTCCTTGCCGTATTTATCCAAAAGCGCCGTCAGGTTGCGGGCACCAACCTGACAAGCCCCGATCAGAGCGTTAAAATCGCCTTCCTGGTCGCGGCGCGCGCGCATATTGGTCAGCAGCATGTTAAGGATGTCGTCGCGCGGAACGCCCTTGTCCCACAGTTTGATCGGTGGGATGCGCAGGCCTTCGGCGTAAATCTCTTTGGCGTCTGGGTTGTATCCTGCGGGCACCGGGCCGCCGATATCGGTCAGGTGGCCCTTGCAGACCGTCCAGAACACCAGCTCGCCTTCATAGAACACAGGGTAGTACATGCAGGTGTCAATGATATGGCTGCCGCCATAGGCCGGATCGTTATGCAGGATCAGATCGCCTTCGTTGATGTCGCCATCAAAGAACCCGGCAACGGTCTTCATCGCCGGGATCAGAGAGCCAAGGTGGATCGGAATATCCTGCCCCTGCAAAATCATCTCGGGCGTGTGATTGAACAAAGCCGTGGAATAGTCATGCGCCAGATTGAACACCGAACTGCGTGCGGTCTGCTCCAGTGCCAGTGTCATCTCTCGCTGCGTGGTCTCCAGCACCCCGCGCACCACTGAAAGGGTAATCGGATCAACCTCTGTCTTGGCCATTTTCGGTCCTCTTTTTCCTGGTGAAAAGCAATCCTGATTCGGGTTTCAGGCTTGAAAGCCGTCATCGAACCGGGCGCTATTTCTCTGCATTGAATGTCTGGAACCGATCATTCACACCGTCCTGCCAATGGTCTTGACGCTGGGTGCAGAACCCTTTGATCATCCGTGCAGGAATGCGCCTTCCATTTGTTTGTTGCGTGAAATGGGCTAACCTGAGGGAAGTATTCCTTTGAGAGGACAAGCGGCGTGAACAGGCCATTACGATTCTCAACAGACCATCTGCCGCCGCAGGACCGTGCGGCAGGATGGACATCTGTCATCGCAGAAGCCTATTTCCCGCTGCAACTCCACTTCCGGTCGCCGCTTGAATTCAATGGTCGGTTGATGCGCAAGGATATGGGCCATGTCAGCCTGTCGCGGCTGACATCGTCACCTGCAAACTATGAACGCAGGAAACGCCACATCCGCGAGGCCCGTGAAGAAGAATACCTGATCACCATCCCGAAAAGCACAGCGGTCGAGTTTCGGCAGTTGGGGCGGGACGTGCGCTGTGAACCCGGCGGCTTTATCATTGAACGCGGTGACGAGCCCTATCGCTTTATCTATGAACGCCCCAACGACTTGTTCGTCGCCAAGGTCTCGAAGGCAGCGCTATCCGAGCGCGTCCGCCAGCCCGACCGTTTCTGTGCCCAGGTTTTCGATGCAACATCGGGCACGGCCAGTCTGTTCGTCAACATGGTGCAGCAAAGTCATTCTCAGCTAAGCGGCGTGAACCGCGCCGCAAGCGAGATTGTCGGACGCCAAATGCTGGAATTGCTTGGCCTCACTCTTGAAGACGAGAGCGGTGCCGGAAGTTCAAGTGCGTCATCGGTTCGGGCGGCGCATCTGCAACGCGTTGATCAGTTCATCCGGTCGAACCTGAAAAACCCGGATCTGTCGCCCGATCTGATCGCGGAAGGTTGCGGGATTTCGAAGCGCTATCTGCATGATCTGTTCAAGGACGTGAATGGCACGGTCAGCCAGCAGATCCGCGATCAACGGCTTATTGCCGCGCGCGATAGGCTGGGAAATTCCGGCGATATCACCCTTGCCGAGGTCGCTTATCGCTTCGGCTTTGCCGATCAGGCCCAGTTTTCTCGGCTGTTCAAAGCACGGTTTGGCATGCCGCCCTCGGAATACCGGGCCAGCAAGGTTTGATAACTTGAACCAAATAGAAAGCCCTGAGCTGAATTCTCAGCTCAGGGCTTTAAGCAGTGGGTGACACCGCATGTTTTTTCGTCGATCAGACGTAAAACAGGTCGCGGAACACGTATTGCGGAATTTGATCACGGGTCAAACCCAGCTCTGCCAGCTCTTCATCTGTCTTTGCCGACAAGGCCTTGACCTGCTCGGCGCGCGACAGAGCATAGGTGTAGGTCGACAAACCCTTGCCGATTGCGGCAAAGAACGACGCGATGCGGTCCCGCAGACCGTGGTTGGCGAACGAAATGTCAGTTGCGTGAGCAGCCATTTTGGAAACCTCTTAGTGTTTGGTCCCTTCCCTGACACTCAAACTAGGTAAGAACAGTTGACTTTACCAATGCCGAATTGACATGCCCGCCGTGCATTTGCTGCAATGCGGCATCAACCTTTGCCATCGTCCATGCCGGGCATGGCGGGCGGCTTGGATGGGGCACGATAGGTTTTGCTCTCGTCATTGGCAGCGGGTACAGGCTTGGCCGCAGTTTTGGTTGCCGTCTTCGCCGCAAGCTTTGGAGCAGGCGTTGGCGCGGCTTTGGGCGCTGCGGTTTTGGCACGGGTCGTAGCAGCGGTGGTCGTCTTGGCCACAGGTTGCTTAGCCGCAGTTTGTTTGGCCACTGGGGGCTTGGTCTGTGTCGCTTCTGTTTTCGCCGTAGGCGCGGCTTTGCGAGCGGTTTTTTTCGGGGCCGCCTTAACCGGGGTTTCGGCTTTCGCGACCAGCGCTGGTTTCGCGGGTGTCTTGGGCGTGGCGATTTTCTTGGTGACGGGGCCTTTTACGGCGTCCTTCTCGGCCTTGGCCAAAATAGCCTCGCGTGTCACAAAAGCCGGGTTTGCATGCGTGGACAAATGAGTGAACGCGCGCATAAAGGACAGCTGCGCCTCAAACGTGAAAGCAGCAAGGCGGAACATGGAGGTAGAGAGCTGGTAGGGATTCAACACATGGATCATCGGACTTGTCCTTTTCGTTTGTCGGGCCAAGCCAACTCTGCCACGATTTGATAACTCTTCTGCGACAGGTTGCGCCGGGCCAACCGTTTTCTCCCGCTGGGATTTTGCCTCAGGGTTGGGCGTCCGCCCAAGCATTCCGCGCTTGGCAAGGGGGCCCAGCCCCCAAACGCACCGAAAATGAGCAATTATTCAGAAGTTCGGATCAACCTGCGCAGTCATTCAGCAACTTCCGCAGGGTCAATTGGCGAAATCAGCCCACGTGAAACAAGGTCTGGAACAGCTTTGGATCGATGCTTTCGGCCGAAAACGTGTCCCCCTCGATCAGGATCGAGACCGCATCGTGGCTGTGCAGGCTTTCCTGGTGGCTGGCGACGATGCGGAAATCACCGATGCGCTGGTCCTTGTGCAATTGCTCGCAGAACAAGCGCGCAGCGTCTTCGACAAAGATGGGATTGGCTGCGTTCAGCTCGGCAAACGCCTGCTCGTCCTCGCGTTTAACCATCACCTGGGTTTCGGTAGGCACAGCCGTACGGGCCATTTCGATCAGGTCTTCGAACCACAGACAATCGCCTTCGGACACCTCGATCGAAATGCGTGCGACCGAACGTTGCGAATGCGGTGTGGCCAACTGCCCGCGGGTCATGCGGGCATGCTCGCTCAGTTCCAGCGAGCAGGGGCAGGTCGACGAATAAACATAGTCCAGATGCATGATCTTCTTGCGCAGGCCGTCCATTTCGACCAGCTCAAGCGCGATGTCGTAATACTGGTAGCCCGACAGGCCTGAACGCAGGCTTTCCACCTTCATCGGATAGGAAAACCGCATCTGGATACGGGCGTCAAAGCTGTCCAGATCGGATTTATAGTCATCCAACGCAGCCTCGATCACCTCGAAGCTGAATGTTTTTTCGGCGTGCTTGTAAAACGACCGCATGATCCGGGACATGTTGATGCCCTTTTTCTCGGCCTCAAGGCTGACGGTGCCGGTGACGCTGGTTTCCAGCGTCAGATCGCCATTATCGCGGGTGTGGAACCGGATCGGCAGGCGGAAATTGGAAATGCCCACATGCTGAATCTGCCGCTGCGCGCCCCGGATCAGGCTGGCGGGGCCGTTCTGCAGGTCCGGCAGGTCGGCCTTATAGGCCGCATCCACGGTGAAATCGGCAGGATACTCGCGCGACAGGGCCGGATAGTCCGCCCCCTGCCCCGGCAACAGCGCCGCAACAGACGGATCCAGATCGGCGATTTCCTCGGCACTGGCGGTTTTTGCCCATGCGCGCAGCCGCGCCAAGGCCTGTGCGGCCTCTTCGCGGGTCATTTCCTTGTCCATGTCCGGCGTGTGGATGTTCATCGTCAGGCCTTTCGGGTTCCTTCCGGAAGAGTAACTTAGTCACTCTTGCGGAAAATTTCCATCATCGAAAGGGAATACGCTGCAAAGCGCGTTCTGGATCAGTTGTTTTTGTCCCTTACGCCTGCTCAAGCCCATTCAGGATATCGGCCAGCAGGTCATCGTGGTCTTCAAGGCCGATCGACAGACGTACCAAGCCATCCGAGATACCCAGCGTATCCTTCTGCTCTTGCGGCAGACGCTGATGCGTGGTCGTGGCCGGGTGCGTGGCGATCGACTTGGCATCAGCGAAGTTGTTGGAAATCGTGATGATCTCCAGCGCGTTAAGGAAGTTGAAACAGGCGGTTTTGCCACCCTTCACCTCGAATGCCAGCACGGTACCGCCGGCGGGCGCTTGCGATAGCGCCAGTTCGTGCTGCGGGTGCCCCCTGTGGGTGGGATAGCGCACGGTTTCCAGTTTTGGATGGCCGGTCAGTGCCTCGGCGATCTTCAACGCGCCTTCCGCCTGGGACCGCACGCGCAGCTCCATGGTTTCCAGTGCTTTCAGGTGGGTCCAGGCGGTGAACGGGTTCATCGCGCCGCCGGTATGCTTGATATAGGTCTCGATCGGGCCCCGGATCAGGTCTTTCGATCCGCAGATGATACCGCCCAGCATGCGCCCCTGCCCGTCCACGTGCTTGGTGGTTGAAACAACGGCAATGTCCACGCCGCAGGATTTGGCATAGGAAAACACCGGCGTGGCCATCGCATCGTCCACGACCACCAGCGCCCCCACCGAATGGGCCAGATCGCAGACGTATTTCAGGTCAATCACTTCCAGCGTCGGGTTCGAGATCGATTCCAGGAACACCAGCGTCGTCTGTTCCGTGATGGCGCCAGCCCAGGCCTCGTTATCGGTGCCGTCAACCAGCGTCACATGCACCCCGAAACGGGTCAGGATTTCCTCGAGCACGTAAAGACACGAACCAAACAGCGCGCGCGAGGCCACCACGTGATCGCCCGCCTTCAGCAGCGCCGTAAGTGCCGCATTCACGGCGGCCATGCCGGACGCACAGGCAAAGGCATCCTCGTACCCCAGATAACCCGAGATACGATCCTCGAACATGGCCATGGTCGGGTTGCCATAACGCGCATAGATGAACTCGTCCGGGCCGCTTTCGACAAAGCGCGCTTCCGCCTGCTCGGCCGTGTCATAGACAAAGCCCTGGGTCAGGAATACGGCCTCGGAGACCTCGTTGTATTGGCTGCGGCGCGTGCCGCCATGTACCAGTTTGGTGCGTTTCTTCCAGCTGTCGTTCATCTGTCTGTCCTTCTGGCCCTGCCGGCCAATAAAAAAACCCCGTACGCGGTCAAGCGAAAGGGGCTCTCTCATCCTGACCTTTTAGCAGCATATTTTACGTGGCCCGCAATCCGGTAACAAATCGCCACGCCCGCCTGATAAGCCCAGCCTGCACGCGCGTCAACCGTCACGCAGCTGTAACTGCATATTCACAGGCATTTCGCACTCTTTGCCTAATCAAACCGCAGGAACGTGTTGAGGGGTCGGGGGAATGGCGCTTCTACGGATCAATGCCACGCCGGACGGGCTGCGCCTGCACCAGTCGCACCGCCCACCCTGGCCCAGCATCACCCGCGCCGCCGATGGCGAGGGGCCGGTGGTCATCATGATCCACGGGTTTCGTTTTGCCCCCGGCGCAGGCTCTGACTGCCCGCACCGGCATATCCTGTCCATCGCTGACGCGCCGCTCGATTGGAAGGCGCTTAGCTGGCCGCGCGCCCTGGGGTTCGGACAGCATGATCCAGCCCCCGGTCTGGGCATCGCCTTTGGCTGGAACGCGCTGGGATCCCTGTGGAATGCCTTTGATCAGGCCCAGCAGGCGGGCCATCTTCTGTCCACGCTGATCAATCAGCTGCACATGCGGGCCCCGCACCGTCCCATCCACCTGATCGGTCACTCGATGGGGGCGCGCGTGATCCTGTCCGCCCTGCCCCACACCGCCCATAACAGCCTGAACCGCATTCTGCTGCTGGCCCCGGCCGAGTATCGCAAGGCAGCCCAGGCCGCCCTGCAATCCCCTGCCGGTCGCACCGCCGAGGTGTTCAACATCACAAGCCGTGAAAACGACCTGTATGATTTCTTGCTGGAGCGGTTGATCCGCACGCCCAAACCGGATCGCATCATGGGCAGCGCCCCCCCAAAGGCGCCCAACCTGCTGTCGATCCAGCTGGATGATCCCGACACACTGTCCGCGCTGGCCTCGCGCGGGCTGCGCCTGGCCCCGGCCCAGCGCCGCGTCTGTCACTGGTCCGCCTACCTGCGGCCCGGCGTCTTTGACCTGTATCGCGCCTTGCTTTTCGAACCACACCGGCACCCCTTCGGTATGCTCCGCGCCGCCCTGCCAGATGAAATGCACCCCCGCTGGTCCCGGTTCCGTCCCGTCATGCCCGCAAAACCCGCCTTGCCATTGCCTCCGAATGCCCCATCATGACCCCTAACGAAGGGGAGCCCACATGACCAATCCGATCGACCTGTTTTACTGGCCCACACCCAATGGATGGAAAATCTCTATTGCCCTGGAAGAGATGAACCTGCCCTACAACCTGCATCTGGTGAATATCGGTGCCGGCGATCAGTTCGACCCCGAATTCCTGAAAATCGCCCCCAATAACAGGATGCCCGCGATCATCGATCCCGATGGCCCTGATGGTGAGCCGATTTCAGTCTTCGAAAGCGGCGCGATCCTGCAATATCTGGCCCGCAAGACCGGCCAGTTCTGCGGCCCGACCCAACGCGACCGCATCGCCGTGGACCAGTGGCTTATGTGGCAGATGGGCGGCGTCGGCCCGATGGCCGGCCAGGCGCACCATTTCCTGAAATACGCCCCCTCGATGGAGCCGCCGAACGATTTGCCCTATGCCAAGGACCGCTATCGCAACGAGGTCAGCCGCCTGTACCGCGTTTTGGACACCCAACTGGCGGACAACCAATACGTGGCGGGGGATTTCTACTCGATCGCTGACATGGCTATCTGGCCCTGGGCCTCGCTCTGGGAAGGGCAGGAACAGACGCTTGACGACAAACCCCACCTGAAACGCTGGCTGGACGAGGTCGGCGCCCGCCCCGCGGTTCAAAAAGGCCGCGCCTTGGCAGCAGACAAGCGAAAGAACCTACAGGACAGCAAAAAGGCGCAAAAGGTCTTGTTCGGCCAAAAAGGGTAACCCAAGCCCCGTTCTTTGCTCTTCAAATACTCAAATCCCGGCCTCTCACCTTAGCGCGAGGCCGGCAATTTTACGCTTCACCCTCATCCCCGTCCTCAGCGATCGAGTAGCGTTTGAACACCCCGCCTTGGGTCATGAAGAACAAGAATATCGCAGCTGTCAGGCCGAAGGTCTTGAAATACACCCAGATTTCAGTGGTTTGCGTGCGCCAGATAATCTCGTTCAGCACGGCCAGAGCGAAGAAAAACGCGCACAGCCTGCGCGTCAGCACCATCCAGCCCTCGTCCTTCAAGGGCAAGGCCGCGTCCATCACGCTTTGCAGATAGCTTTCACCGCGCAGAAGCCCGATGCCCAGGGCTGCGCCGAACAGCACATAGATCAGCGTCGGTTTCATTTTGAAAAACCGGTCGTCGTTCAACCAAACCGACAGCCCGCCGAAAACCACCACCAGCACCAAAGTGACGATCTGCATTTTCGACAGATGTCCCGTCAGTTTCCACAGCAGCAAGGTCGAGATCAGCATGACCGGGATGAACCCTGCGGTAACCAGGATAAAGCCCTCGTATTCAGTGCCGCCTATGGTGAATATCCGGTCCTTGAGCCACAAATAGGCGGCAAAGAACAGAACCACGGGGCCCAGCTCCAGCCCGGTTTTCAGCATCGGATTGATCTTTTCGGCCATGCTCAGCCTCCCATTTCGACGATCACGGCGCCGGCCGCGATCAGTGCCATCAGGGCCAGCCGCCGCGGGCCCACGGTTTCCTTCAGCACGACCCAACCAATCAGGGCCGCAAATACGGTCGAGGTTTCGCGCAACACCGCGGCCTCGCCTACCTTGTCCAATCGCGTGGCCAACATGATCGAGCCGAAGCTCAGGAAGGCCACGATCGCCCCGCTTACCCCCCGCACGGCCAGGGGCCCCAACGCGGGGGTCTGCGCCATCGAGCGCCAGCGTACCCCAGCCACAACCGGCATGAACAACCCGTCGATCAGAAAGAACCACGCCAGAAAGGTAAATGGGTCCGCAGTGGCGCGAATACCATAGGCGTCATAGGTCGTATAGGCCGCAACCAGGCTCCCGGTCATCACCGCCAGCATCAACGCCGAGCCAAGCGTGGCCCGATCCACCTGCAGCTTGAGATAATTGTACACCGCCAGTCCGAAAATCCCGCTCAGCAGCACTGCAACACCCAGCCATTGTGTCAGCGTAAAAGTCTCGTCAAACAGCAAATAGGCGCCAATCACCGTGAAAAACGGCCCCGTGCCGCGTACCACTGGATAGACCACCGTATAGGCTCCCCGGCTATAGGCCATGGCCTGCATCGTCTTATAGACCGTGTGGATAACCCAAACGATGGCAAAGATCGGCCACATGTGCGGCTCGGGCCAGGGAACGACGAACAGGGCAAAGGGTGCGGCCAGCAGCGTATAGGACAGATCGATCGCGCCGCGCGACAGCCACGGATCGTGCCGCCCCTTTTGCAAGGCGCCGAACACCGCATGCAGCAGGGCTGCCAGCAAGGCCAGGACCAAAGCGACCTGGTGGCCTGCCTCGGTGCCCTCCAGGCTGATCAGCCAGGCGCTCATATCATGCGCAGTTGAACAAGTCCGGATACGCCCTTGGCCATCGCAGCCGCCGGATCCGCCAGATCCATGGTCGAGCCGTCAAGCCTGCAGATCAGGTCACCGCCAACGGGTTGCAGGGCGTAGGCTTCGATCAGGCTGTCCTGAATGCTGTCGATCACAAAGTCTGAACGATGCGAGGGCGTCACGCACAGATGGGTGACGCGCGGCGGACAATCTTCGACGTGGCTGTCCCAGATCACGCGGCCCATGCCGACCACATCGTCATGCAAGGTCAGCACGCATTCGGCGCAAACCACGCGGCCGTCGGGCCAGGCGCCATCGTCCCAATCGCTGTCGACGCGGGCCCATTGCATCAGGTCATCCATGGCCTCGAACAGCCCGGTTTCGCCCCATTCGGATTGGGATTTCAGGGTCTCGAAAATCTCAAGCATATCCGTGCCGTCCGCGCCTATCGGGGCACGGCAAAGCGCCGGAAACCCCTGATTACAAGAGCGAATCCCCAGCAGGAATCACGCCCCTATTGTCCAAGTCCTGAATTTCTGACTCGGGCGGGGGGCCGGCGCAACCGGACTCATGTGGATTATCTGGGGATAAACCGGGGGATAAACTGGGGGAATCCTGTGGCTTTTGTCCTGAACGGAAATTGGCCCCGATTCAGTCCTCTAAACCGGTCAGCGCGCGGGCGAAATCGGTCGGATCAAAGGGGGCCAGATCGTCAATCTGCTCGCCCACACCGATGGCATGAATGGGCAGCCCGAACTTGTCGGCAAGCGCCACCAGAACGCCGCCCTTCGCCGTGCCGTCCAGCTTGGTCATCACCAACCCCGAGACATCGGCCAATTCCTGGAACGTCTTGACCTGACTCAGCGCGTTCTGGCCCGTCGTCGCGTCCAGCACCAGCAGAGTGTTATGCGGCGCGGTTTCGTCCTTTTTGCGGATGACCCGGACGATCTTGGCCAGCTCCTCCATCAGGTCAGCGCGGTTTTGCAGACGGCCCGCAGTGTCGATCATCAGCAGGTCGGCCCCGTCGGCCTCGGCCTTGGTCATCGCATCAAAGGCCAGGCTGGCCGGATCGCTGCCCTCGGGGGCGGTCAGAACCGGCACGCCAGCCCGGTCGCCCCAGACTTGCAGCTGCTCGACCGCCGCCGCGCGGAAGGTATCGCCCGCCGCGATCACCACGTTCTTGCCGGCCGCTTTGAATTGGCTGGCCAGCTTGCCGATCGTCGTGGTTTTGCCCGAGCCGTTCACGCCCACAACCAGCACGACCTGCGGTTTCTTGGGGTACAATGGCAGCGGTTTGGCAACGGGCTCCATCACGCGCGCGATTTCCTCGGCCAAAATAGTCTTGATCTCGGTGGTCGAGACTTTTTTGCCGAACCGCCCCTCGGCGATATTGGCCGTCACCCGCAGCGCGGTATCCACCCCCATATCCGAGGCGATCAGCAGCTCTTCGAGCTGTTCCAGCATGTCATCGTCCAAGGTGCGACGGACGACGGTGCGGCTCTCGTCGCGGCCAAGAAGACGGCCGATGATGCCGGGTTTGGGGTCGGGTTTCGCGACTTCCGGCGCAGGCGCAGGTTCCGGGATTGGTTCAGCCACGGGGTCAGGGGTAATTTCCGGCGCGGGTTCGGGCGCGGGTTCGGGCGCCGCCTTTTCAACCTCGGTCACTTCTTCTTCGACACCGCCGTCCTCGACAATCGCGTCCAGCCCCTGATCGAGCTTGGATGACGAACGGGTCAGGCGTTGTTTCAGCTTGCCGAAAAAGGACATGGAACCTCCGAAAGTGTTTCATCCCAACTAGCCATTCTGGCTGGGCAATGGAAGCCCTCAGGGCGCGGCAAAGACGTAGAACCCGGTCATGATCAGCGCCTGTGCGCCCCAATACAGCGCCCAGATGGCATGCGCGCCCAGCCGCGAGCTGCGCCCCAGGAACAGTTGCGTGGACAGAATCAGGTCAGAGGCGACAAAGCAAAGCGCCCCGGCCAGCACCCATCCGCGTCCCTCCCATGGCAGTGCGGCGGCCACGCCCATCGCCAGGATCAGCACCACGTAGCCCCGCACCACCCCGCGCAGCTCGCCGGTATGAGGGGCCAACCATCGCTCGGTCGACAGGCCCAACCCAATCAGCGCCGCGGCCACGCCCCAGAACAGCAGGTCGGGCGCCCCCACCGGCAGGACGGTGACAAAAGCCAGCACATAAAGCACGTGCCCCAGGGCAAAGGCCCCAATCCCGGCTTTCAGAATGGACTCGCCCGGCCGCGACAACAGAAAATCCCCCAGCGCACAGGCCCACAGCCCCGCCAGCGCCAATCCCGGCAGCCCCGCATGGCCAAGCGCGATGGCTGGCAGCACCACGGCTGCAGTCTTGATCAGGCTTCGTGGCCAGCTTTCTGTGCGCCAGCAAAACCACACGCCATAAATCAGCGCCATCGCAGCGCCCAGCAGGATCAGGATGTTCATGGGGCCTCCTTTATTGGTCAGCCTAACCATGGGTCCGCGCAAATCCACCGAAATCGGCCCCGCGCGGATTTGTGACTTGGCAAAACCGTAAATCCAAGGTCACTCTCAGCGTATGAGACATTATCTTTTTCTTTTTTCCCTTGCCACGCCTGCGCTGGCCGAAACCCCGATGAACGGCGACGAATTTGATGCCTATACGCGGGACAAAACCTTTTACTTCGCCGAATCCGGTCAGCCCTATGGCGCCGAGGAATACCTGCCCAACCGCCGCGTAAGATGGTCCTTTCTGGATGGACGCTGCAAGGACGGGAAGTGGTACGAGGAAGCCGGGCAAATCTGCTTTGTTTACGAAGACCGGCCCGATCCTCAATGCTGGAGCTTCTTCGACAAACCTGCTGGGCTGATCGCACGTTTTGAAGGCGTCACAGGGGGCACCATCCTGTACGAAACCCGTCAGAGCGAGCAGCCAATGATGTGCATGGGCCCTGACGTTGGCGTTTGATATTACAACTTGGTTTGAAGATTAGGCGGGCCCAAGCCCCCCAAGCTTATCCTTTTCCAACAATTTTGGCTTTTTGCTTTCCGTGTGCGATTTGCCTGCCTAGGATGCATGAAACAAGGTTTCCCCCGCACCGGAGCTGCGCGTGTATCTTTTTGCCTTCGCCACGCTGTTGCCAACCACGTGCCTAAGCCTGGCCGCCCTTGTCGGAGGCCCCCTTGTCTGGACCGGGCTTATCGTGATGTCGGCCGGGTGCTATGCCGTGGATCGTCTGGCCCATGGCCAAGCCGCCCGCCGGATAGGCTCAGAATTCCCCACCGGAGACGCCCTGCTGACTGCGCTGGGTTTGCTTCACTTGCCGATGCTGACATTGGCCGTCTGGGCGATTTCCTCGGCGCCCTATCTGATTTTCCCCGAGCGTATCGGGCTGCTGATCGGCTTTGGCCTGTTTTTCGGCCAGATCGGCCACCCCAACGCCCACGAGCTTATTCATCGCCCCAACCGGGGACTTCGCGCATTGGGCGTCATGACCTACGCGACGCTGCTGATCGGGCACCATGCCTCGGCGCATCGGCTGGTGCATCATGTCCATGTGGGCACTGCGGCTGACCCCAATTCGGCCCCGCAAGGCACGGGGTTTTGGCGTTTCTTTGCCAAGGCGTGGCGCGGGTCTTTTGTCGCTGGTCTGCGGGCAGAAAAAGCCCTGCGTCGCCGCGCGAAACACCCAGCGAAAAACCATAACCCCTATTTTATCTATCTATTTTGGTCCCTTACATCCCTTGGCTTATCGTGGGCGGTCGGCGGTGCGGCTGGAATTGGCGTCGTGGTGGCCGTGGCGGTCTATGCCCAAATCCAGATTTTCCTGGCCGATTACGTACAACATTACGGGCTGCGCCGGGCGCTGAAGCCTGATGGCAAACCCCAACCTGTCGGCCCCCAGGATTCGTGGAACAGCCCGCATTTAGGCTCCAGCGCGATGATGCTGAACGCCCCAAGACATTCAGACCATCATATGCATCCGGGGCGGCATTTCCCGGCTTTGCGACTGGACGCAGAGATGCCCGTTTTGCCCTATTCACTGCCCGTCATGGCGGTGATCGCCCTGATTCCACCCCTGTGGCGCCGCATGATGGATCCACGGGTCAAGGCGATCAAAACGGTCTGATCCGATAGACTAGAACAGGCTGCCTTGTTCGGGTGGTTTGGACGGTGACTTGCGTGCGGGCTTGGATGCGGGTTTCCCGCCGTCGTCCAGGGCAAGCGTGCCATCCGCGAACTCAATCTCAAGCGCCTTGGCTTTTTTCGCCGCTTTCGAGGTTGTCACAACTGCGCCATCCCCGCGGACAACCGCATATCCGCGTTGCAACGTCGCCTTATACCCCAACGTCTCGCGCAGGTGATCCAGACGGTCGATGTTCTTGCGCCAGGTGTCCGTCTGGCGGGATGCGGCTTGTGAAAAACGCTGAGCGACATTGTCAAAATTCTGGTATTTTCGTTTGATATCAGCGTCTATGGGGCCGGTCTTCAACCGTTCTGCTCGCAGGCGTAAAGCCTCGGACTTGGCGGCAACCGTGCGGGACAGACCCGCATCCAGACGCGGAGACAATTCGGCAAGGCGGCGTTTTTCGGTTTCGATCTGTCGCCTCAGCGCCGAGGCGCGCAACCCGCCCGAGGCCTCGGACAGTTTCACACGGCGCAATTGCACCGAACGGATCAACCCTTGCGGCAGCCGATCCCCCCAGACGTCCATTTTCTGGCGCGGTCCCTCCAGCAGCGTTTCGGCACGGGGCAACGCGCGGCCAAGATCGCGCAGACGTTGCCCGCGCTGGGAGATCCCTTGGGTCAGGGCGCGGCTGAGGCGGGCGTTTTGCTGATCCAGCCAGCCCATAAGCTCCAACCGGACGGGAACGGCCAGCTCGGCCGCTGCGGTGGGCGTGGGCGCGCGTTTGTCCGACACATAGTCGATCAGGGTGGTATCCGTTTCATGCCCCACCGCTGAAATCAGCGGGATGTCCGAAGCCGCGGCGGCGCGGGCGACCTCTTCTTCGTTGAAGCCCCACAGATCCTCGATCGAGCCGCCCCCGCGCGCGACGATCAGCAGGTCCGGCCGGGGCAGCGACCCGCCCGGCGTCAGCGCGTTGAAACCCCGGATCGCATTAGCCACTTCGGGCGCACATTTCTGGCCCTGCACGGCAACGGGCCAGATCAGCACCTTGCGCGGGAACCGGTCGCGCAGACGGTGCAAAATATCGCGGATCACTGCGCCAGAGGGCGAGGTCACAACCCCGATCACCTCGGGCAAATAGGGCAGCGGGCGTTTGCGTTCGGGGGCAAACAACCCTTCGGCGGCCAGCGCGGCCTTGCGTTTCTCCAGCATGGCCATCAGCGCGCCCATGCCGGCGGGTTTGATGTCCTCGATCACCATCTGATATTTGGATTGGCCCGGGAAGGTGGTCAGACGGCCGGTGGCGACGACCTCCATGCCCTCCTCGGGACGGGTGGTCAGCTTTGCAGCGACGCCCTTCCAGATCACACCGGCCAGAACGGCGCGGTCATCCTTCAGATCCATATAGACGTGGCCGGATCGGGGCAGAGACACGCGCCCCACCTCACCGCGGATGCGGACATGGGAGAACTCGCCCTCGATCATGCGTTTCACCACGCCCGAGATCTCGGACACGCTGAATTCCGGGGCGTTTTGGCCTTCGGGGGCCTGATCAAAAAGTTCCGACATGTGGGGCCTGACTTGTATCCGTGCGCCAGCCACCTTAGAACGCCCCAAACGAGAGGCCAAGCGGAGACATGGCATGAATATCCTCATCCTGGGCGGCGGCGGACGCGAACACGCATTGGCATGGGCCGTCATGCAGAACCCCAAATGTGACAAGCTGATCGTGGCGCCGGGTAACGCCGGGATCGCCGCCATCGCCGATTGCGCCAGCCTGGACATCGAAAACGGTGTCGCCGTGGTAAATTTCGCCGAGGAAAACGCGATTGATTTCGTGATCGTCGGCCCCGAGGCGCCGCTGGCCGCAGGGGTTGCCGATGATCTGCGCAATGCGGGTTTCAGTGTGTTTGGCCCGTCCAAGGATGCCGCGCGGCTGGAGGCGTCGAAGAGCTTCACCAAGGAAATCTGCGACATCGCCAATGCACCCACCGCAGGCTATGGCCATTTCACCGACGCGGACGCCGCCAAGGCGCATATCCGTGAAAACGGCGCGCCCATCGTGGTCAAGGCCGACGGGCTGGCCGCTGGTAAGGGCGTGATCGTCGCGATGGACGAGCAGACCGCGCTTGACGCCATCGACGACATGTTCGGCGGCGAGTTTGGGGCCGCTGGCGCCGAGGTCGTGATCGAGGAATTCATGGAAGGCGAGGAAGCCTCGTATTTCATTCTGGTCGATGGCGAGGATTGCCTGCCCATCGGCACCGCGCAGGACCACAAGCGCGTCGGCGAGGGTGACACCGGCCTGAACACCGGCGGTATGGGTGCCTATTCCCCGGCCCCCGTACTGTCCGATGAGATTGCCGAGAAAGCGATGAACGAGATCATCCGCCCCACCATGAAGGCGATGGCCGACAAGGGCATGCCCTATCAGGGCGTTCTGTATGCCGGCCTGATGATCAAGGACGGCCAGCCGCGCCTGGTGGAGTACAACGTCCGGTTCGGCGATCCCGAATGCCAGGTGCTGATGCTGCGTCTGGGCGCTCAGGCTCTGGACCTGATGCAAGCCTGCGCCGAGGGCCGCCTGTCAGAGGCCACGGTGAACTGGGCCGATGATCACGCGATGACCGTTGTGATGGCCGCGAACGGGTATCCCGGAACCTATGAAAAAGGCAGCGTTATCAACGGGCTGGGCAACCTTCCCGAGACGTCCTCGGAAATGTGTTTCCACGCGGGCACCAGTTCCAAGGACGGCCAGATCGTCGCCACCGGCGGGCGCGTTCTGAACGTCACCGCGCGCGGGGACAGCCTGCGCCAGGCTGCCGATCGCGCTTATGCCATGGTCGATCAGATTGACTGGCCCGAAGGCTTCTGCCGCCGCGACATCGGCTGGCGCGCGCTGTAAAACAACCCTCGGCTGGCCCGTATTGCGGGCCGGCCACGCCCTTTGAAACGCCATTTGCGCATCCTTGTCGCTAAGCCTATCATGGCGCGAAACGCCCCAAAGGATTTGCGCACACCATGACCGAACTCGTTGATCAGGCCTATGCCACCGGCGATTTCATGGAGCTGATGTTCGCCCATGCCCCGATCGGGCTGGTGGTGACCGAAAACCGTGTGATCCGGGACTGCAACCCCACCTTTGCGGCGATGTTCGGTTATGACCGGAGCGAGCTGCAGGACCACCTGTTCAACATCCTGTACCCGTCCGAAGAAGAGTTCGCCAACATCCGCAATCGCGGTGTAAAGGACCTGCAGGAAAACACCGGCTATTGGGACGAACGGGTGATGGCGCGCAAGGATGGGCAGATGTTCTGGGTCCGGGTGCGCGGCCACAGCTTTACCCCCGATGATCCTCTACAACGCGCCATCTGGAGCTTTGCCGACCTATCCAAATCCCGCCCCTATCAACCGCTAACCCGTCGCGAACGCGAGGTTTTTTCGCTGATGGGGGAAGGCAAGACCAGCAAGGAAATCGCCCTGATCCTGGGCATGTCCTATCGCACGGTCGAGGTCCACCGCGGCCGTTTGCTCAAGAAATTCCGCGCGACTAATACCGCCAGCCTGTTCCAATCGCTGGGCACACTGGCCGGGCCGCATGTGGTGAACTCGGGCCAATAGGACGGGATCAGCGGCAGGCCAGGGCCGCGGTAAGGCTTGCAGGGCCATGGTATGGGCCAATGTCCTGCGTCCGAATATTGCCACCCGTAAGGACCGAGGCCATCAGACGCGACCAGTTGCTGTTCACAGTGATCATTTGCGGGCCATCGCCGCAGTCCCTCAGGCCACTGAAAATCTCGGCATCACCGATGCGGTGATTGGTCAGCCCGTCCTTTTCCGCCACCAGTTTCAGCTGACCCTGCTCAAAACGCCAAACGCGCAGCAGGCGCGCCAGGTGTGGGCGGTCGATATAGGCGATCTCGACCTTGCCGTCCCCATCCAGATCCGCCGCGCCAATAGGCGCCAGCCAGCGATTGCGGCGGCCGATATTGGGGGTCGCGGCGATCACGCCGGTTTCGTCCCAAATGGTCAGGCGTGCGCCAAGGGTATCGGTGGTTTCCACGGCGATCACCTCGGGGTCGCCATCCCCGTCCACGTCCACCAACCGAGGCGTGATATCCTCGAATATCTTGGACTGTGGTAAGGTCACGGTGATCGCACGCCCATTGGCCAGGTGCATCCGCATCCCGCCCCATTCCGGCGTGTCGCCCAGAATATCATGGTGGTAGCGATCGACCGGCTGAATGAACTGGGCCGAGACGATCTGCGCCTGCGCAAAACTGCCGGGCAAGGCCATCAGCCCCGCCCAGACCAGCATACGCAGGCTGCGCAGCATCAGATCTGCTTTTCGGGCATGTGGACGATCAGACCGTCCAATTCGTCCGAGACCTTCACCTGGCAGGTCAGGCGCGACCGCGCGGGATCAGGCTCGTAGGCAAAATCCAGCATGTCCTCTTCCATGTCGTCCTTGGCGGGCAGCTTGTCCACCCAAGCCGGATCAACATAGACGTGGCATGTCGAACACGCACACGCGCCACCGCAATCTGCCTCGATACCTGGAATATTGTTGTCGCGCGCGCCTTCCATGACGCTCAGACCATTGGCCACGTCCACAACGTGTTCGGTGCCGTTATGCTCGATGTAGGTGATTTTCGCCATCTGGCGGCCTCCTCGGGTCTTCAGTTGTCACTGTCAGCCAACTTCCTAGCCAAGCTGCCCGGAATTAACCAGTCCCTTTTGCGTGAAATACCCCGTGAACGGCCCGAATGCCCACACTTTCCCCAGAATTCAAAACCGGGTAGACTTAGGGAAACAAGCCGCAGAAGGCACCCGAGCAGATGATCCCTTTCCCAGTCCCGGCCCTTTGTGTTCTGGCCGCCTGTGTTCTTACCGCATGCAACACGGCGTTGCCCGACATGTCCGGTGAACCGCAGGTGACCCGCACTTTTGCCGAAGGCCCACCCGGCGCGGCCCCCGGCACCTGCTGGGGTAAGCACACCACGCCCGCGGTGATCGAGACCGTGACCCAGCAGATCATGCTTCAGCCCGCGCAGGTCACCACCGAAGGCCATGTGATCCAGCCGGCGATCTATAAGACCGAGACCCAGCAGCGCATCCTGCGCGAGCGCAAGGACACCTGGTTTCAGGCCCCCTGCCCGCCCCAGCAAACACCCGAGTTTATCGCGTCGGTTCAGCGCGCTTTGGCGGCCCGCAGCCTGTACAGGGGGCCCGTCACCGGCGTGATGGACGGCCCAACCCGCGCGGCCATTCGCAAATACCAGGCGCCTCAGGGGCTGGATTCGGGCATTCTGTCCACCGCCGCGGCCCGCAAGCTTGGCCTGATCGAGGTCGAGCGGCAAGAATGACCCCAAATGAAAGGACCGCCCCAAGGGGCGGCCCATTGTGTTTCCGGGGTATCTTTTTGGGAAAGACCCGTTAGTCCCGAATGGACAGCGCCACGAACCGAGGCTCGCCGCCACGGCGGATCAGCAGCAACAGCGACTTGCGACCAGCCTCCAAAGCCTCGTCGACGCGGGCCTTCAGATCGCCGGTGTTTTCCAGTTTCTGCTGACCGGCTTCGGTGATCAGGTCGCCCGCACGCAGACCTTTTTCAAAGGCCTCCGAGGTTTGATCCACATCCATCACCACCAGACCCATCGCGGTTTTCGGCAACTGCAGCTCGCCGCGCAACTCCTCGGTCAGAGGGCTCAGCGTCAGGCCCAGCATTTCTTTGGGTTCTTCAGCTTCTTCGGGCGCGGGGGCGGCAGTGCGCACGGCCTCGGCCTCTTCACGGCGGCCAAGGGTAACCTTGATGGTCTGGGTCTTGCCATCACGGAAGATGGTCACACGCACGGCCTTGCCAACCGCAGTGTTGCCGACCTGGCGCACCAGGGCGCGGGTGTCCACGACCTCGACCCCATCAAAACTAAGGATCACGTCGCCCTGAACGATCCCGGCCTTCTTGGCCGGACCATCGGGCACATCGGTGACCAGCACACCGGCTGTATCCTCAAGACCCAGTGCTTCAGCCACATCTGCGGTGACATCCTGAATGCTCACACCCAGCCAGCCGCGGCGTGTCTCGCCGAACTCTTTCAACTGGTCCACGACCCGCGTCACCACGTTAGACGCCATCGAGAAACCGATCCCGATCGAGCCGCCATTGGGCGACAGGATCGCAGTGTTCACGCCGATCACCTCGCCGTCCATGTTGAACAGCGGCCCGCCCGAGTTGCCCCGGTTGATCGCCGCGTCAGTCTGGATGTAGTCGTCATAACTGCCTGACAGCGACCGGTTGCGCGCCGATACGATACCCGCAGAGACCGAGAACCCCTGCCCCAGCGGGTTACCCATGGCCAGCACCCAATCCCCAACCCGAGAGGCATCACTGTCGCCAAAGGTCACGTAATTCAGCGGCTCGTCTGTCTCGACTTTCAGAAGGGCGATGTCGGTTTTTGGGTCGGTACCAATCACCTTGGCGGTCAGCTCTTCTCCGCTGAAAAATTCGATGACGATTTCGTCGGCCTGTTTGATCACGTGATCATTGGTGACGATATATCCGTCCTCGGAGATCACGAACCCCGAGCCCAGCGCCGAGCTGCGGCGCGGACGGTCGCCATCACCGCGATTCTGGTCTTGAAACTCGCGAAAGAAATCTTCGAAGGGGCTGCCTTCGGGTACAATGGGCGCACCGCCCGATTGCCCGGCCACCACGGTCGAGGTCGTGATATTCACCACCGAGGGGCTGATCTTCTCGGCCAGATCGGCCAAACTATCTGGACGCGCCTGCGCACTCGCCGCCTGCACCACAACCATCACCAGGGCCACAACCCCAAGCCACAAGGCCTGCAGTCCGTGTCCACGATACGGAACAGAAATTGCCTGACTGCTCACTCCCATCTCTCCTTTGATCTTAGGAACAGGCCGGGCTCCGGACCCGACACTTGCCCTACCATTCACCTCTATGCGCTGGATGGCAACTCAAACCCTCTCGCAAGCCCTCAACTGGCCGTGAACCGCCAGTGATCCACAGCCGGCCAATCGCGCTTCTTTGCTCGGCCAATACTCCGGGGTCTGGGGCAGCGCCCCAGCTTTTCATCCTTGCTCAGGCCCCCAAAGATTTACCGACCCACACAAGCACCAGACCCAAGCCCAACGCCACAAGACCCAACATACGGCGTTGATCTTCGCGCAGGGCGCGCAAGGCCGCCAGCATCTGCTCAATAAGCGAAGGGGCCAGCGCATAGGCCAGCCCCTCGACAATCAGCACAAGCCCTAGGGCCAGGCATGCCGCCGCGATCATTGCGCGACGGTGTCGGTTTTCAGATACTCGAAAAACTCGCTGTCCGGTGTCATCACCATCGAGGAATTCCCACCCGTCAGCGCGCTTTCATAGGCCTGAAGCGAGCGATAGAAGGCAAAGAATTCAGTATCCGCGCCATAGGCTTCGGCAAAGATGCCGTTGCGTTTCGCGTCGGCTTCACCACGGGTCACCTGCGCTTCACGCTCGGCCTCGGACAGGGTTTCCACCACGGTACGATCGGCCAGCGCGCGCACACGCTGCGCCGCTTCGTTACCACGGGCGATCTCGTCTGCGGCTTCGCGTTCGCGCTCGGCCCGCATCCGGGCGAAGGTGGCGTTCAGGTTCTGAGCAGGCAGGTTGGTCTGTTTCAGACGCACGTCCACCACGTCCAAGCCCAGGCTGACCGCAGCGGCACGGGCCTGATCCCGGATCCGCACCATCAGCTCGCGACGGTCAGACGACAGGATCGTATCCGAGGTCACCTGATCGGCACCCAGAACCTCGCGGATTTGCGCGTTCAGGATCGAGGACAGGCGGTCCTCGGCCAGACGCAAACCGCCCACGCCAACCGCTTGACGGAACTGAACCACGTCGGCGATGCGGTAGCGCGCAAAGGCGTCCACGACCAGACGACGATCATCCGAGGGGGTCACCTCGATGGTTTCAGTATCCAGCGACAGGATCCGGTCGTCATAGGTCACGACCTCTTGGATCAGCGGGATCTTGAAGTTCAGGCCCGGGTCTTTTTTCACGGCCTTGATCTGACCGAACTGCAGCACCAGCGCCCTTTCACGTTCGTCCACCACGAAGACCGAGGACAAAATCCCGGCAATCACGATAACCACAACAGGCAGAATAAATGTTGTCTTGTTCATGGCTTAGTTCCCCCCGGTCGAGCGACGGGTTTCATTCAGCGGCAGATAGGGCACAACGCCGGATCCGCCTTCGCCGATGATCCCCTGGTCCAGAATGGTCTTGTCCACGTCACCCAGAACCTTTTCCATGGTTTCCAGGTACAGACGCTTGCGGGTCACTTCGGGCGCTTTCTGGTATTCTTCCAGAACCGAGGTGAAGCGGCTGGCTTCACCCAAGGCATCGTTCACGACCTGCGCGCGATAGGCTTCGGCCTCTTCCAGTTTCTGGGCGGCTTCACCGCGTGCTTCGGCCAAAACGCGGTTGGCATAGGCATCGGCCTGACGCTCCAACCGGTCACGTTCCTGTTCGGCGGCCTGCACTTCACGGAAGCTGTCGATCACTTCGCGCGGCGGGTCGGCTTTTTCAAGGTTCACACGAACGATGTTGATACCGCTTTCGTATTCGTCCAGCGTTGCCTGAATGCTTTCACGCGCGGTGTCGGCGATCAGACCACGGTCACGGTTCAGGATCGGCGCCAGATTGCTGGCCGCGATGATCTCGCGCATGACCGATTCAGATACGGCCTGCACTGTCGCGCGCGAGTCGCGAAGGTTGAACAGCAGTTTTGCCGGATCGTTGATGTTCCAAACCACCTGGAAATCGATGTCCACGATGTTTGCATCGGTGGTCAGCATCAGCCCGGTATCCTGGGCACCGCGAGCCACGCCCACGTTTTCCGTCCGCTCCGAGGTGACGTTCACCACCTCTGCCGTCACCAGGGGCCACGGCGCGAAGTTCAGACCGGGGTTGCCGGTGGCGTTATATTTGCCCAGCAACAATTCAACCGACTGTTCTTCGGGTTTGACAGTGTAGAAGCTGCTGAAGGCCCACAGCCCGGCCAGCACCAGCGCGCCCAGCGTCAGCGTGCCTTTGGTAAACTTGGGTCCACCCGAGCCACCGCCCGAGCGGCCACGCCCCTGGCCACCGCCACCGCCGCCCATCAGGACGCGCAATTGCTCTTGGCCTTTTTTCATCAGCTCGTCGATCTCGGGGATCTGGGGGTTGTCGTCCTGCGGACGGCGCCCTCCGCCATTGTTGGGGCGATTGTCGTCACCGCCTCCTCCCCTGTTTCCACCGCCGCCCCAAGGGCCGCCAGAATTCCCAGCCATAAACCAGTGTTCCTCTTGTTATTCGTTGTGCCGTGCTGCCCTTTAAAGTGTGCAGCGCGGCGACTTTTTCAAGTTCAGGCCGTCCGAACGGGGGCCTTCATGGTCACAATTTCCTCGGACATGGTGGGGTGAACCGCCACAGTCCGGTCGAAATCTTCTTTGGTCGCGCCCATTTTCACCGCGATCCCAGCCAGCTGGATCATCTCGCCCGCGCCGGGGGCCACGATATGACAGCCCAGCACACGGCGGGTATCGGCGCACACCACCAGTTTCATCATCACACGTTCTGTGCGTCCGGCAAAGGCCGTCTGCATCGGTTTGAACGAAGTACAGTAAACCTCGATCGGGCCCGCATCTCGCGCCGCCTCTTCGCTCAGGCCCACGGTGCCAAATTCAGGCTGCGTGAAAATGGCGGTCGGGATCAGCTCGTGATCGGGTTTGGTCGGGTTGCCCTTGAAGACAGTTTCGACAAAGGCCATGCCTTCGCGGATCGCCACAGGGGTCAGGTTCACCCGGTCGGTCACGTCGCCCACGGCGTAGATCGAGGGCACCTCGGTCTGGCCATAGTCATCCACCAGCACCTGACCGCCCCGGCCAAGCTTCACGCCGACCTCTTCCAGGCCCATGTCATCAGTGTTGGGTGCGCGGCCCGTGGCGAACATCACCTGATCAAAGATGTTCTCGTCACCATTGGTGGCCTTGACCTTGATCTTGCCATCTTCGGTCTTTTCCATCGACAGGACGTTCGTGCCCAGATGCAGGTTCACGCCGCGCTGGATCATTTCCTCGGCGACCAGTCCGCGGGCCTCTTCGTCAAAGCCACGCAGCACTTGCGCGCCGCGGTAATATTGCGTGACCTCGACGCCCAGACCATTCAGAATGCCGGCAAATTCGCAGGCAATATAACCGCCACCAAGGATCAGGATATTCTGCGGCATCTGCTCCAGATGGAAGATATCGTTCGAGGTAATCGCCAGCTCGGCCCCCGGCAGATCAGGTTTTACGGGACGTCCACCCATCGCCAGAAGGATATGTTTGGCGGTCTTGCGCTCGCCGGTCGACAGTTCAACCGTGTGGGCATCCACCACCCGCGCGCGGGCGTCAAAGCTGTCCACGCCCGAGCCCTTCAGCAAGCTGCGATAGATGCCTTCCAGTCGGTCCAGTTCCGTGTGCAGTTTGGTCTTGAACCGGCCCCAGTTGAAGTCACCCAAGCTAACGTCCCAGCCATAGGCCGCCGCATCATCCGCAATGCCTGAATATTCGCTGGCGAAAACCATCAGCTTCTTGGGCACACAACCCCGGATCACGCAGGTACCGCCGTAACGGTCTTCCTCGGCAAGCGCCACCTTGGCCCCCGCATCGCCCGCCGCGACACGAGCAGCGCGCACCCCACCCGAGCCGCCGCCAATCACAAACAGGTCATAGTCAAAGCTGCTCATCTTTGGTTTTCCGTTCTTCTCATTTCATTCTTACCGCTCACCCGGCGTGGGCCGCACTTTTGCGAAGGATGTCCAGATCACAGGTCGTGGCATAACCCATCGCCCGTTTGATCCCTGGCAGAAGGGCCGCGCCGTTCATGGCATAGGACAGCTCAATCAGCCCTTTTTGGCCATAGGCGCGGAGCACTGAATCGCGCGCATCGGCGTCATCCTCGCGGCGATACACGACGGCGTCAGACAGGGCCATGACGGCCGCCAGATCGTCCACGATCAGCGCCCCCTGCCCCGCCAGGATCTGATCGATCAGTTCGGCGCCCAATCCGGCCTTGCGGGCCAGGCTGATCTCGGCCTGAACGCAGGTGCCGCAATCAGCCGCCAGCGCCCCGCGCAGACGGGCCGCGTGATAGGCTTGGGGCGGCACGTGCCGGTTGGGATCCAGGAACCCGAAAATCCGGTTATAGCGTTGCAGCAGGCCGAAATCCGTCCGCGCGATCTGGCGCGCATAGTCCAGCGAAACGCCCAAACGGCGCTCCGCCCGACCAATCAGGGCCGATGCGATTTTCTGAAACATCTGGCGTCTAGCTCCCTTTTGACGCTGGACTGACTTCCTAGTCCGACAGGTCCCGGAACAGGTTTTCCGACTCGACAAATTCCAGTCGTTCGGCCTGCATGGTGCCTTCATTGATATCGCGCGTTTCCACACGGCCGTCACCGTAACCGATGACCACCGTGTCACAGATATCAATGAACAGCCCGTTTTCAACCACACCGGGGATCTGATTCAGCGCCATCGCCAATTGGCGGGCGTTCCCGATACGGTTCAGGTGCAGATCGACGATGTAGTTGCCCTCGTCCGTGACAAAGGCCGCATCACCATTCATGCGCAAGGTCGTCTCGCGCCCCATTACGTCCATCGAGATCAGCAACTCTTCGATCAGGGCCTTGGAGGTCTGCCAACCGAAGGGGATGACCTCGACCGGCAGGGGGAATGCGCCCAGTGTTTCCACCTCTTTGCTGGCATCGGTGATCACCACCATGCGGTCGCTGGCCGTTGCCACGACCTTTTCCTGCAGATGGGCACCACCGCCCCCCTTGATCAGGTTGAAATCGCCGTCGAATTCGTCGGCGCCGTCAATGGTGATGTCCAGCCATTTGGCCTCGTCCAGGCTAATCACTTCGATCCCAACTTCGGCGGCCAGAACAGCCGTACGGGTCGAGGTCGGCACACCCTTGATACGCAGGCCTTCGTTCTGCACACGCTCGCCCAGACAGCGCACCATCCACGCCGCGGTCGAGCCTGTGCCCAGCCCCACTTTCATTCCGTCTTCGATGAAATCCACCGCACGTTTGGCGGCGACAAATTTGGCCTTGTCGATGGGCGACAATTCTCCGGTCATGGCAGCGACTCCGTTGATTTTGGAACGCTTATAGGAAAGATACAGGCCGGGCGCGAGGGGCAATCGCGCCGCTGCGCTGCCACGTGGCCCAAATGCGCATTTTTGCTCCAAACCGTCGCAAATCGCCGCGCGGCACCTTGGGGTGACGGTGTTATGCTGCTCCAAACAGCAAAGGTGCGCGATGTTCCTGTCCGTTTTCGATATGTTCAAGGTCGGTGTCGGCCCGTCCTCGTCCCACACGATGGGACCGATGGTGGCAGCTGCCCGGTTCCTTGAGCAGATGCGCGCCTCGCCGTTCGAGTTTGCCGGTCTGCGCGCCAGTCTGCACGGGTCCCTGGCCTTCACCGGGGTCGGGCATGCCACCGACCGCGCCACGATCCTGGGACTGGCTGGATTTGCGCCTCAGACCTATGACCATGATCGGGCTGAGGCTGCGCTGGCGCAGATCAACGCCACGTGCACGATCACACATGACGACCTTGGCGCGTTGCAGTTCGACC
The DNA here is from genome assembly GCF_965218685.1 of Thalassovita sp. Classification (GTDB taxonomy): domain Bacteria; phylum Pseudomonadota; class Alphaproteobacteria; order Rhodobacterales; family Rhodobacteraceae; genus Thalassobius. The sequence continues at coordinate 3,305,534 of NZ_OZ244657.1, forward strand.
CGCGTGTGGATTTGATCTTTGACTATGACACGCCGCTGCCCGGCCACGCCAACGCGCTGCAACTGATGGCCACCGATGCACAGGGCGATGTCACCCTGCAAGAGACCTATTATTCCGTTGGCGGAGGCTTTGTACTGACCCAGGCCGAGCTGGACCGGGGCGAGGATACCGACCACGGCCCGCCCGTCCCTTTTCCCTTTCACTCGGCGGCCGAGATGCTGGAAATGGCCGCGACCTCGGGCAAAACCATCGCCCAGATGAAGGCCGCGAACGAGGTCTCTCGGGCAGGCGATGCGCAGATGAAACAGGGCTTGGCCCGCCTGTGGGAGGTCATGAACGCTTGCATCACCCGTGGACTGGAGGCCGAGGGCACCCTGCCCGGCGGGCTCAACGTCCGGCGCAGGGCCAAGCTGATCCATCAAGCGTTGCTGGCCGAACGGGGCCTGAATATGTCGGCGCCGCACACGGTGAATGACTGGATCAGCACCTATGCCATCGCCGTGAACGAGGAAAACGCCGCCGGTGGGCAGGTTGTCACCGCACCCACCAATGGCGCCGCCGGGGTGCTTCCTGCCGTCATCCGCTATTGGCTGGATCATGTGCCCGGCGCTACGGCCTCTGGGATTGACGACTTCCTGCTGACAGCGGCGGCGATCGGCGGGCTGATCAAGTATAATGCCTCGATCTCGGGCGCCGAAGCGGGCTGTCAGGCCGAGGTCGGATCAGCCGCCGCCATGGCTGCTGCGGGGCTGTGCGCCGTGATGGGCGGCTCGCCCGAGCAGGTCGAAAACGCCGCCGAGATCGCGCTGGAGCATCATCTGGGCATGACCTGCGATCCGGTCAAAGGTCTGGTGCAAGTGCCTTGTATCGAGCGCAACGGGCTGGGCGCAATCAAGGCCGTCTCTGCTGCCTCACTGGCCCTGCGCGGGGATGGGCAGCATTTCGTCCCGCTGGACGCCGCGATTGAAACCATGCGCCAAACCGGCCGCGACATGCACGAACACTATAAGGAAACCTCGCTGGGGGGGTTGGCCGTCAACGTGCCGAACTGTTAGGCTCGGCCAAAGCCTTGGCGACCAGCGGCAGCGTTTCCACGGGCAAGATCACCAGCATCCCCGGCCCGTCCATCTGCAGCCGCACTGGCCCGGTGGCCCGGTTCGAGGTGCCAACCCGCCCGTTCGGCGCCATTTCCAGCCCATCAACAGGCCACTTCAACCCTGTGGAACGCCCGGACACCCGTGCCATGGGAAACAGGGAAACCAGTGTGCCGGGCGCCAGGTCCAGCGCCAGATCGGGCGGAGCGTGAAACACAATCTGCGCCCCGCTCAGCAGCACGCAGGGCAGTACATGCCGCTGCACCAGCACCGAATAGCAGGCCAACATGTGGTCAATTCGGTCGCCCTCGAATCCCACGCCGATCACCAGAGGGGCCGCGATATTGCGCAAGGCCTTGTCGAAATCAGTGCTGTCTTGCTCGGAGATTTGGCAAATCCGCTGGGCCGGCAGTTTCGCCCGCGCCTGAGCGCTGATCGAGTCCATGTCTCCGACCACCGCTTCGGGCATCAGCCCATGCGCCAAGGCCGCATCGGTCCCGCCATCCGCGGAAACAATCACCGGCGCCAGCGACCGCGCCAACGCCAGACGATCGGCGCATACGGTACCCGCCCCGATCAGCGTCACCGCGCGTTCTGAGTGAAAAAACGGCTGTTTCATATGCAGTTTAGTGCCCGTTAACGACAATGATCACAATGTTGCCACGAAATGATACAGTAAAAACCCAAGATTCGTTCCGCTTTGGTCTGGTTCCACGTGGTAAACAATAGACCAAACGAATGAGGAAGCGAGTAGTCATGGTTAACACGAACAAAATTCTGACAGTCTCCTATGGCACATTTTCATGTACGCTTGAGGGCTTCGACGACTCGTTCGATATGATGAAGGACATCGCGGAATACTTCCGTGACCTTGCAGCCGACGACCGTTTCTTTGGCGCTGAACCGCCGACCCCGGACGCCGATATGCTGGCCCGTATCGCCGAACACAAAATGGCCCGCCAAGTCGAAGCGCGCGAGGAAAGCGGCTCGATCGTGTTGCGCCCGACCGCGCCTGCCGCCGAAGCTCCTGCCGCCGCGACGACGGCTGTTGCGGCCCCGATTGAAGCGCCCGCAGCCCAGGACGCACCTGTGGCAAAAGACGTGGTGACGGAAGAGCCTGCCATTTCCGCCCCAATCGAGGAAGCTGTTGCCGAAGCTCCTGTTCAGGCCGAACCTGAGCAAGCTGAACCTGAGCAGGCTGAACCGGTGCAGGCCGAAATCGTCGAAGAGATCATCGAAGAGCCTGCCCCCGCCCCAGCGCCTGCTCCGAAATTTGACGAAGAAAGCGTCGCCGACAAACTGTCGCGTATCCGCGCCGTCGTCAGCCGCAATGTCTCCGAATCCGAGCCCACCGCTGATTATAGCGAGGACGAGCACGCCGAGGATCTGGTGCAAGAAATTGCCGAGGCCGAACCGGCATTGGCCGAGGCCATCGACGAGTTGTCGGTTGAAGATCCGCAACTGGCCGAAGACATCGCCGAGTCCGCTCCGGAAGCGCCCGAAGCGCCTGCCGCGCGTGTGATCCGCATGAAGCGCGACGACTATGAAGCCGCCGTCGCCGATGGCCAGATCCAGACCGAACCCGCTGCGGCAGCCTCGGACAAGTCACTGTCGGACGCAGACGAAGAGGATCTGTTGCGCGAACTGGCCGAGGTTGAAGCCGAGCTGAACCTGACCCGACTGACCGATACACCAGACGCCGAAGACGACGATCTAAGCTCGATCTTCGCCGAGACCGAGGAACCCGCCGAAGCCCCTGAACCCGAACCTGCGCCCGCCGCGGCAAGCGGTGATACCGATGTCTCGCGTCTGATGAACAAGGCGGCCGAGGAAATGGATCGCCCCGAAGGTGCCCATCGCCGCAGCGCCATCGCGCATCTGCGCGCCGCTGTCGAAGCAACCCGCGCTGAAACCGAAGCAGGCGGTGGCCTGGGGCAAGGCGACGACAGCCTGGACGCCTATCGCGACGATTTGAAAAGCGTGGTGCGCCCGCGTCGCCCCCGCGCCGCCGAGGCACAACCCGAACACTCGCAGCGTCCGGCCAAGAAACCCGCACCGCTGAAACTGGTGGCCGAGCAGCGCGTTGACGCTGCGGATCCCACCCCGGAAGCCCGCGTTGTGCGTCCGCGCCGTGTGTCGCTTGAGGACGACGCCCCGCAACCCGCGGCCCAGTCCGGCCAGCCCTCGGCATCCAGCTTTGCCGAGTTTGCAGCGCAGGTCGGTGTCAAGGATCTGTCCGACGTGATGGAAGCCGCCGCTGCCTACATGTCTTACGTTGAAGGGCGCCAGAAATTCTCGCGGCCGCAACTTATGAACAAGGCCCGCCAGGTCGAAGAATATCAGTTCACCCGCGAGGATGGCCTGCGCTCGTTTGGACAGTTGCTGCGCGACGGCAAGATCGAGAAGCTGAAGGGCGGCCGTTTCACCGTGTCCGACGAACTGATCGGCTTCAAACCCGACGCGCGCGCCGCAGGCTAACGCCCGCCCCCAATGAAACCGCTAAAAAGGCCCGGCCGCACGCCGGGTCTTTTTCAATAGAAGCTATAGCAAGCACGCCCTTTGCGCTTTGAGGCATAAAGCGCCTCATCCGCGTCGTTCAAAAGCGTGGCGGCGGTCGGTGTATCGTAATCGGCAGACAAAACGATGCCGATGCTCGCGGAAACAGTACAGTCCTGCCCCCCAAAGGGGATCGGTTTTTCCATTTTCTCGATCAAACGTGCAGCAATGCGAGCCAGCGTTTCGCGCCCCTCAACATTCTGAAAAATCAGCACAAACTCATCGCCACCTACGCGCGCGACGGTGTCTTGTTCACGAACCTCATCGACCATGATCTGTGCGATATGCTGAAGAACGTGGTCCCCGGCTGCATGCCCCATTGTGTCATTGACCGCCTTGAAGAAATCCAGGTCCAGATGCATCAGGGCAAATGGCCTGTCCGCGGTGATCAGACGAGACAGAACATGATCCATTGCGCGCCGGTTCTTCAGCCCGGTAAGCGTATCTGTAAAGGCCTGTTCCTCGGCGGCGATCTTGGCGCCTTGCAAGCGCTGGTTCAGGGTCCGGCTGGCCTCCATCGCGGCGGATTTCGCTTCGATCAGATAGAGCATCTCGATCATCATGTCGGTGGGCGCGAAATCTGCGTTCGTCAGCTCATAATCGCGGATGCTTTCCAACACCGAGATGCCAAAGGACAGGTTCAGCAGATACAACTTGCCACATTGGCTGAGCACACCTTTGAGCACGGTTTGCGGCTCTGCCCGGAATTGCAGGTGCAGCTTTTCGCCTTGCCGGGCCAAAAGCGCAGGGGCGGTCACCAGCTTGGGCCGGATAACATCAAACAGGTCCAGCACATCCATTCCCGGCAGGGTCATTCCGTGCCGAAGTTTATGTAAGGTCGGGCCCGCGTGAACGATGCCCCCCTGCTCGTTCAGGATCAGATGCATCGGGCACAGCGTGTCCATGCAGGCAGCCAGATCGGATTGGGACCAGGCGCTCATTTTACTCATGCCCTGCGCTAAGGGTGAAACTGCGCCCTTCAGCAAAGGCCGTTTCGACCAGTGAGATATCAATAATATCCTCGCCGGGGCCGATGTGGCGCATATCCAGCAGCACCAGCGCGCCATAGTCATCCGCCATCGTCCGAAGTACGCCCAGCATCACGGCGCCGAACCCGTCATAGCGCGAGCGGACATGCAGATGCATGCGCGACGGATCTTCCTCGACCAGTTCAAGCTCGGGCAGCTCAAGGTCCGAGACCGCCATCCGCGCCCGGTCAGGCAGATCATCCAGCGAGTGCAGAAACTCCATGAAGCTGATCCCCCCGAAACGCAGCAACCTGCGCAGCGCCTCGACATTGGGATGCGAGACAAGGTAGGTGCCCAGATCCTCCAGCACCTCGGGTTGAGCCTTGTTCAGGATCTGCGCCAGCTCGGTCATGACCTTATCGGTCAGCTTGTCGTCATAGATCAGCATTGCTTCGAATGTGGCATCGCTTAGAGAGGCGCGCCGCGCGACATCGAACCAGAGTTCATTTCCGTAAGTATCGCGCACAAAACATTGTATCGCGCGATTGATCAGCCCGTGCATAAACGTCACCACTATTAAACTTCACTCGGGAACCTGCCAGAAGAGCTCTTAAAATTCCCTCAATAGCTCTAATTGTTAGGGAATATCGCGGTATCACCCAAGGTCAAGACATTTACCTGAGCGGGCTTGATTTCATAGTTACCTTCCCGAATATCCCGCAAAGCGGTCTCAGCGATATCTTCGCGTGTCCCTGGGATCAGGGTGCCCGGACGAACACCACCCACCAGGACGCCGTCTTCCAGCCAATAGCCGCGCACCTCCAGCGTATCGCGGTCCGTTTTGTAGATCAGCAGCCCCTCGGTCAGGCCCGATTCAGGGTGGAAGGGCACGATCAGGAACAGGCAACCGGGTGCGCCGTCGTCGGTCAGGGTCTCGCATCCTTTTCTGACGCGACCCATCTGATAGGAATGGAGCCCTTCAAAGGCCCTCTGCGGCAGTGATTGACCCTCGGGATAAACCGGGACCATCGCAAGCAGTTCTTGCGCCTGCTCAGGGACTTTTTGCTGCTTGATCTCGTCTTGAAAATCCCACTGCGAGTCCGACTGTTCGGCCCGCTCGATCAGAGCCAGGATTTGCGTGCGTGCCGGATAATCAGCTGTGGTGCGCAGCGTATCAAGCGCCTGTTGGCCAGCACGCCCCCATTCGTGCGTCAGCTCCCATACGGCGGCCTGATCGGGGGTGGCGCGCCCCTCGAGGATGCGTTCCAGCTGCGCATCGGCCGAAAGCTTTTCTGCATCCATCACCGGGGTCAGCCAAAGCGCCGCCAGCGCCAGCGACCACAACGCCAGCGCCACATTGGCACGGCGCAAACGCTCCATCCAGGCGCCGCGCGAAAGCGCCAGCACGGCGTAAACCAACCCATAGATCAAGACATTTACCACGCACAGTGCGGCCAACACCCGAGGCGGCGTCCAGCCATATTGCAGCACCCGCACGCTGATCCCCCACAATGCCAGAAGCGCGACGGGCAGCAGCAGCACGGCCAATGCCCGCACCATCCAGACCATCCACCGCAAGGTCACCTGATGCCCCGCATCCCGATCCACCGAGACCGTCACCAGCGTAATTCCCCCGATTGCGACGCCAGTCAGCAGCGCGGTTTCCGAGAAAAACTTCCACGCGTCGTCCAGCCCGCTTAGCACCAAGGCCACAAGGAACAGCGCCAGTATGGGCACCACAACGGGCACCAGCAGGCGGAAAAGGCGCAGCACCAAGTGGGGCGAAACATACGCGCGCCATTCATGCGCCACCGCGATGGCCAGCCCCAGAACAGTGCCGTTAATCACGAAGGGCATCGCCTCGATTTCCAGGATTTCTTCGATGATATTAAGGCCGACCAGCCCCAGCAGGGCATCGCTAAGGAACACGACGCCCCAGAACAGCCAGGTAAACAATACGGCCGCCAGCGCGCGCACGATCATGCCCCAGGCGGTCTGGAAAAGCTTGTCATAATCCAGCTGATGGGCCCTGCCGTGCTCGAGCCGGACCGAGATAAAGGGCGTGGCCACAAGATAGATGATGAACACCGCAGCGGCAGGGTGGACGGCGTCCACAAAAGGCTCAAGCGCGGCAAATCGAAAACTGGCTAAAAGCGACAGCATAGCCACCACCGAAGAAAGGCCCAGCGCCGGCAAAACCGAACGGCGCACAGGGTTGGGCCCGACCAAGGACATCAGCACCACGAAAAACCCGATGACCACGATGAACAGCACTAAAAGCAAGCGCGCGTTGTCGATCAGATCGGGCAGAAGCTCGACCAACGCCCACAGAGATAATCCGCCCACACCTCCAACGCCCGCCATCGCCAGCCGGGTGCGGCTCCAATCTTGTGCCTGTTTCATGCGTCTCTCCTTGGATATTGGCGCGCCTTTACACAACACCTTAGCGCAGCCCCGCAACCGCGCCAAACCCCAAGCAAAGCCGTCAGGTCACGAAAGGCTGTTCAGCCAACCGGGAATATGCCCGATGTCCGGCAGGACGATGTCGGCCAGCGGCGCAAGCTCTTCGGTTGGGGCGGTGCCGGTCAGCACACCCACCGTCCGCATTCCCGCACGGCGCCCGGCCAGCAAATCATGGGTGCTGTCACCCACCATCACCACGCTTTCGGGCGGCAGCTTCATCTGATCGGCAAAGGCCAGCAGCGGATCGGGCGAGGGTTTGGCCCCGAACCCGCTGTCATAGCCAGCAATGAAGTGAAACAGCGCCGTCACCCCCACCTGATCCAACTGGGTGCGCGCGCCGAATTCGCTGTCATTGGTCATCACGCCCAACCGCAGCCCCTGCCCGCGCAGACCGTTAAGGTACGGAGCCAGATCAACCGCAGGCGCCAGCGTCGCCTCGCCCACGCGTTGTTCAAGAAACAGCTCGATCTGCAGGACTGACAGATGCGGCACGGCCTGCGCAATAGCCTCGGAAACCTCGGCGTTAGTGCCGGCAATAAAGGGGCTGTCGGCGTGAAACCCGCCCGTTTCCAGATCAAACCGCACCGCCGCCGCCACCTGAGCGATCTGCGCATCGTCATGGCCTGCCAGCTCGTGGATCATCTGCGCCGCCCAGGTATCCCAGGTGGCGCGGAAATCGAACAAGGTTCCGTCTTTGTCGAACAACAGACCTTTGATGTGCATGTTCTGCCTCATGATATATTTGCGCCGAACCTGCCGTGCCCCGTGACAATTGGCAAGCCCGCTCAACGCCGCGATTGCTTGACTTTCCGCGCCTGTTCGGGCCCCTTATCGCCATGCAAAAGAACGATCCTTACCGGCTTCACCAATCGCTTAGCTACCACCTGTCCGTAGCGGCCCGCCTGCAAGAACGGCGGCTGGACGAGCAGTTAAAAACACTGGGGCTTAGCCGGACAACATGGTGTATCCTGCTGGCCGTAGGTAACGAGGATTTGTCACAACCATCTGACATCGCCGAGTTTGTTGGGATCGATCGCACCGCCACCAGCCGCGCCCTGCGCAAAATGGAAGAGGACGGTCTGCTGGGGCGCAGCTCGGGCACCGAGGACAAGCGCACGCGGCAGGTAGTCCTGAGCGATCAGGGCCGCGACGCGATCGCCAAAGCCACGCCGTTTGCCCGTAAGAATTCGGAAATCCTGGCTAACATCCTGACAGGGGACGAAGCAGACGAGCTGTGGCGGATCCTGTCCAAGATAGAGGATTCGGCCGATATTCCGCTGAAGACCCTGTAACTCAGGTCCAGTGCACCGCCTGCCCGCCGGGCAGCGCAGCGCGCACCTGCATCAACTGATCATAGGGCAGTGATTTGGCATCGCAAAAGGCGGTGACCCAGGCGTCGTCCATCAACAGAAAATCCAGAACCGAACCCAGGAATTCGGGATCCGTGGCGCCCGCGCGGATGTCATCCAGACCCGCTCCGGTGGACCCCAGGAAGATCGGCAAAAGCTCCTCGTTTCCGACCAGCCATTCCAACGCGCCAAGCGCCAGGGTTTCGGCTGTTTCCTGCCTCAGGGCCATGATCGCTCGCCTTGTTACTAAATTGGTTACTGTTTCTTAACCAATCCCAGAAAATAAAGGAGTTATCAAGTTATCGCCCTGCACAGGGCCTTTGCCAGAGTATCCTGTACCCTCATGCCCGGTAGAATTCTCATAATCGACGGGATTGCCACCAACCGAATAAGCCTTCGGGTCAGACTTTGCGCCGCATTCTACGATGTCTGTCAGGCTGCAACCGGGGCAGAGGGATTAGAGCTGTTGGGACAGACGCAACCCGACATCGTGCTGCTGGCCTCGACCCTGCCAGACATGAGCGCCAGCCAGTTTTGCCAGTCACTGCGCAGGCACCCCAAATTGGGCGACGTTGCCCTGGTCGTTTTGGAATGCACCGAGGATCGCGCGCGCCGTTTGGAAATTCTGGCCGCCGGGGCGGATGACGTGTTGGCCCGGCAAGCCGACCCCCGCCTGTTGCTGGCGCGTCTGCGCAGCCTGTTGCGCAGCGGCACCAGCCGCGACGACCGGTTACTGCATTCTCAGGCCGAAGCCTCGACCGGATTTGCCGAGCCCACCCGGCGCTTTGCCCGCGCGTCGCATATCGCGGTTCTGTCCGAAGATGTCGCCTGCGGGCTGACGTGGATCAAGCGCCTGCAAAAAGAGCGCCCCTATCGATATTCACTGTATTCCCCCCGCAGTCTGCCGCGTGATTTCGGGCGCGGTATGGTGCCCGACGTGATACTGATCGCCTCGTCCAGCCAGGACCAAGGCGATTTCGGCGCGTCGCTGCTGGCCACGCTGGGCGCGCAGCCGGGGTATCGGCGGTCCCGCTTTCTGATCTACGTACCGAACGAAGCTGCCGAGCCCGCCGCGCAGATGCTGGATCTGGGGGCTCATGACGTGATGCGCGGTGACTTTGACCCTGTCGAAATTTCGCTGCGTCTGGACCAACTGCTGCGCCGCAAGGCGCGCGCCGACCAGATGCACAAACGCCTTCAGGACGGCCTGCACGCGGCGCTGATCGACCCGCTGACCGGATTGCACAACCGTCGCTATGCCATGCCCGAACTTGGGCGCCTGATAAGCACCGCGATCGAGGGACGGTCCAGCCTTGCGTTGATGCTTGCGGATCTGGATCATTTCAAACGGATCAATGATCAATATGGCCACGCAGCTGGCGATGCCGTCCTGACCGAGATCGCGCGCCGTCTGCTGGGTGCTGTGGGATCAGACGATCTGGTGGCGCGCATTGGCGGCGAGGAATTCATGATCGCGATCCCCGGACTGAGCCTGCAAGAGGCTCAGCAAGCCGCGCAGCACCTGTGCCGGATCGTCTCTGAAACTCCGGTGACCATTCCCGGCCTGCGCCAGCCGGTTCCGGTGACGGTAAGCATCGGTTTGGCCATGGCCATGCCCTCGGGACAGCCCGCGGCAGGACGCCAAACCACACCCACGCAACCCGCCGAGGACCCGGCGGAATTGTTGCTGACCCGCGCCGACCAGGCGCTTTACGGGGCCAAGAACCTTGGCCGCAACCAAGTCACGACATTGGACCAGCCACGGATGTAGCAATCGGCCCCTGAAGGGTGAATTTCACTGAAATCAGTACTTGCTCGGACCTAAATGTCTGCGGTTTCGCAGCCCATCCTCCAGGCGTTCGGCAAATTCGGCGCGTTCTGCATCGCTCATGGCGGTCAGCCTTTGCAGCAGCAGCCGCTGCCCGATGGCCTGACGCTCTTGTCCGGCCGCCAACTGATTTTGCAGCAGGTCCCCAAGCGCCTCGGGGTCAAAGGGCTGCGCTTGCAGGGCTGAAAGCACCTGATCGAACTGCGCCTGCACCTGCGCGCGCGAGGGACGCTCGGCCCGGTATTCGCGGCGCAGCTGTTCACCAATCGCACGCCGATCCTTATGGCTAAGCGCATGGGTATAAGGACCCATCATCATGTCCACACGCGGCGGTCGCGGCCCATCCCTGGGTCCGTATTTCACCGCAGCGCCGATGACCACGCCAGCCACAGCCAGGTTCAGCGCCAACGAGGTGAAAAGCACCACCTTCAGCCAGGGACGCATCCCGGTTCCGGTTTTTTTAGGATTATTATCAAAAGGTTCAGTCATATCCTACCCCTCGGTCAGGGTGAAATCATAAGAGGGCATCAAATCGACCAGATAGAGATCCGAGCTGGTGCCCAGCAGGTTTTCGGTGGTTGTTTCAATGGCGCTGGGCGGGTTGACCCCGATCCACAGCCCCGCCACGCCAGCAGTAGCCAAACCGGCCATGGCGGGCCAGCCTCCGACCGCCGCAGAAAACTGACGGAACCAAGACGCGCGCGGACGCTGGGGCGCTGCGGCAGCGGCTGCCTGCGCTTGCAGGGCGTCCTGCAGCACGCGCTCCATGAAATCAGGCGCAGGTGTTGCGTCCTGGGAACGCGCCTGAGCGAACAGGTCATCCAGCACGAAAAGATCAGAATTCTTGTCCATCTCAGCCATCGGTATACCCCAGTTCTGCGCGCCGGTCGGCCAGAATACCGCCAAGCGAACGTTTTCCTCTTGCGGTCAGACTTTCAACCGCCTCGGTGCTAATCCCCATGATCTCGGCGATCTGTGGATTTGCCAGCCCTTCGATATGGCGCAGCGTCACCGCCTGCTGCTGCCGGTCCGGCAATTGCGCCAAAGCATCCCGCAACGCGGCCATCCTGGCCTGCTGCTGCAATGCACCCTCGGCGCTGATCTGGTCATCCTCGGGTTCGGGAACCGAGTCCAGATCAACCCCCCGCCCCTTGCGCAGGCGGTCGGTACACAGGTTGGCAACCACGCGGTACAGCCATGTAGTTACCTTTGCTTCGCCCTGGCGCCAGTCGGGTGCGATCTTCCACAGGCGCAACATGGCTTCCTGAGCAACGTCCTCGGCCTCGGCCCGATCGTTCAGCATCCGCATCGCCTGCCCAAAGGCCCGAGGTGTCAGCCGCACGTTCAGCGCGCGCGCGGCATCCGGATCACCGTTGGCAAAAAGCACCAACAGCGCATCATCGGAAACATCCGCGAAGGCGTCAAAGGGCATGGTCATCGTCCTTTTGCCGTATCCTTTCGGCGTGCGCCGGGCAATCCCTGCCCGGCGCAATCTTTGTGAAATCCGGATGGATTATTCGGCGGGCATCGGGCGCTGACCAGCCCCATAGCTTTGACCCTGGCCCTGACCTTTACCGGGGCCGAAACCTTCACCGTGACGCATCATCTTGCCTTCTCCATAACCGTGCCGTTCCATACGTTTTTGCAGCTTGGCGAATTCCTCGGCCGAGATTGCCCCGTCCTCGTCAGCGTCAAGACGGTCAAACATCCGACCTTTCTGCATCGGCTGCATTTCCTCGAAGCTCAGCACGCCATCGTCATTGGCGTCGCGATCAACGATCATGTGCTTGGCGCGTTTGGTCATGCGCTCGGCCTGCTTGGCCTGCATGAAGGCGGTGATTTCCTCGGCGCTCAGGGCACCATCACCGTTGGCATCCTGCTCGTCAAAGCGTGCCTTGGCATGGGCAGCGATCTCCTCGGGCGTGATCTTACCGTCCGAATTTGCGTCGACCTCTTCGAAGTTGAACATCGGGCCGCGCGGGCCGTGGTGCCCCCCCATGCGGTCCTTGCCAAAGGCCATTGCGCTGCCTGCGCCAATGGTCAGGGTCAACACCGCAGCGGTCGAGATCAGAATTGCACGTTTCATGTTGTCTTCTCCAGTTTTAACCTTGCTCGAGAAACCGGCCCGTTGGCCTGTTTTCTGATCACTAAACGGGGGCCGCCGGGGTTTCCGTCGGCAAAAATGCAAAAATTCGAATAGTTCACGCCCCTGTGAACGCCATTTGAAAATCGCCATTCCTCACAGATTTGCGACATCGGGACGCAAGGACAAAGCGTCGGCTTTAAATTGTTGACAGTGTTCCCCACTTTATCCGGTCTATGGATACGCGAGGGAACCATGACTGACACCGCCTACATCGAGGAGCGCGCGACCTGGCCGGCACTTGTCAACGGCTGGAAACGCAAGTGCCCTTCTTGCGGCAACGGGCCAATGCTCAAGGGCTATCTGTCCGTGCGCAAGGCCTGCCCGGTCTGCAAGGAAGAGTTTCACCACCACCGTGCAGATGACGGCCCGGCCTACCTGACGATTTTGATCGTGGGCAAGATCATGGTGCCTTTGATGTTCGTCGTCTTTCAGACCTGGCGACCCGATCCGCTGATCCTGTTTACTATCTTCGCTATTGGCACCGTGCTGATGTCGCTCTACCTTCTACCTCGGTTGAAGGGGGCCACGATCGGGTTCCAATGGGCGCGTGGAATGCACGGGTTCGGTGGAACGGGTTAGGCCTCCTGCGAGGGAGGAACTATGACTATTGATAAAACCGCGCTTCGCAACGCGGCCACGGTGATCGTGTTGCGGGAACGGACGACAGATCCACATGTTTTGATGGGACAGCGTGGGGCCAAGGCGGCCTTCATGCCCAACAAGTTCGTGTTTCCAGGCGGCGCCGTGGATGCCGAAGATGCAGGCATCCCGCTGGCCTCGCATATGCCGGATGTATGCCGTGAACGTCTGCGCGAAGATGCGGCCGAGGACCTTTCGCACGCCCTGTCCGTCGCCGCGATCCGCGAGCTGTGGGAAGAAACCGGCCTGATCCTGGGCCAGAAAGGCGAATGGGACATCACCCCGCCTGCCGATTGGACCAGCTTTGCCGCCACCGGCCATCTGCCCGCCGCTCATCCGCTGCAATTCGTGTTCCGGGCGATCACGCCACCGGGTCGGCCCCGCCGCTTTGACGCTCGGTTTTTCCTGATCGACGCGGACGAGATTGCCAGCGACCTGGACAATTTCGACGCGGCCTGTGACGAGCTTTCTCATCTGCAATGGATCCCGCTGCCCAAGGTACGCGAGTTCGATCTGCCTTTCATCACCGAGGTCGTTCTGGCCGAGGTCGCCGCCCGCGCTCACGACATGACACCGCCCGAAAGCGTGCCCTATTTCAAGAATAATGAAGAGGCAAACCTGTTCCTGCGCCTTAAAGGAGTAGGACCAATGACAGGACGCTCGCACTGATCAAAACGATCCCGGTGACCTCGCGCCGGGATATTTTTTCCTTGAAAAACAACATCGAAGCCGCGATCGAGAATATCACCTCAACCTGCCCAACCGCAAAGACATAGGCCGCGTTCATTAGCGTGAAGGCGGTGAACCACCCAAGCGAGCCCCCCAGCGAGGCAAGCCCCATCCACACAGAGGTACGCCACGATCCCAGCACTCGGGTAAATTCGCCCGGTTCGCGCCAGCGCAGCCACAGACCCAGGCCCAGCGCCTGCGTGGTCGTCACGCAGCCCAGCGCCACCAAGGCCCGCATCAGCGGATCGTCACTGGCCACCTCTAACGTGGCGCCACGATAGGCCACGGCGGACACGGCAAAAAACGCCCCTGACAATACTCCCAGCCCGGCGCCCTTATTCAGGAAACGTTTCAGGCCCGCCGCTTGCCCGCCCTTCTGGTCTGACAGCACCAGCACCCCGACCAGCCCCAACAAGATGGCCACCAATCCCCCGACCGAGATCCGATCACCCAGAACGATGAACCCCACCAGCGCGGTCTGAACCGTCTCGGTTTTCTTGAACGTGATGCCGACCGCGAAATTGCGCTGCGCAAACAGCACCACCACGCACCAAGTGGCCAAAATCTGCGCGATCGCACCGGACAGCGCGTAGGGCACGAACCAGGCCCCAACCGCAGGCAGACCCTGCCCTTGCCATGACAGGTAAGCCCCCGCCATGATCACCACGAAGGGCGCCGAGAACAAAAAGCGCGCCAAGGTCGCCCCACCCGCAGACAAGCTGCCCATGGCCAGCAGTTTTTGCAGCATGAACCTGAGCGTTTGAAACGCCGCGGCCGCAATGGAAATCAGAACCCAGCTCATGCTTGCTCATCCAATCAAAAAGGCCGGGACACATGCCCCGGCCGTTCGGTAATACGCGTAAAAGGCATCCCTTAGAAGGGCATGGGATGCGCCTTGTGCACTTTGTCCAGCTCGGCCAGAACGTCGGCGCTTAGCGTTACATCCGCCCCGTCCAGAATATGTTCCAACTGCGCCAAAGAGGTCGCCCCGAAGATCACCGAGGTCATGAAAGGCCGCGTACAGCACCAAGCCAGCGCCATGTGCACCGGATCCAGACCGTGGCGCGCGGCGACATCCAGATAAGCCTGTACCGCGGGATAAACTCGATCTGTGTTGCGTCCGCCCAATTCAGGCACAAGCGTTTTGCGCGATCCGTCAGGAAGTGCTCCACCCTGATACTTGCCGGTCAACAGACCTGCGGCCAGAGGCGAGAAAGACAACAGGCCCACGTCCTCATTCGCGGTCATCTCGGCCATGTCGGTGTCAAACAGGCGGCACAGCAGCGAATATTCGTTCTGAACCGAGGCAGGGCGCGGCCCGCCGATACGCTCGGCCGTCATCGACCACATGGTGCAGCCCCAGGCGCTTTCGTTGGACAGGCCAAAGTGGCGGATGTTGCCCTTTTCGACCTGGACTTTCAGCGCCTCCAGACATTCCTCCATGTTGGCCACGGTTTTTGCGCGCGACTGACGGGACGGATCATAGCTCCAGTTCTTGCGGAACATATAGCTGCCGCGGTTCGGCCAATGAAACTGGTAGAGGTCGATATAATCCGTCTGCAAGCGCCGCAGCGAGCCCTCGATCGTGCTGGCAATTGTTTTCGCGGTAATCGGGGCGCCATCGCGAACGGCCTTCAGCCCCTCGCCGGAATGCTTGGTCGCCAGAATGTAATCCCCCCGCCGCGCAGGGTTGGCCGCGTGCCAAGTGCCGATGATTTCCTCGGTGCGGCCCACGGTTTCCTTGGACACAGGGTTCACCGGGTACATTTCGGCCGTGTCCACAAAATTGATCCCGCGCTCCAGCGCCATGTCGATCTGGGCGTGGCCCTCGGCCTCGGAGGTTTGGGTGCCAAAGGTCATGGTACCAAGGCACAGTTCGGAAACCTGCAATCCCGTACGGCCCAACGAATTCATCTGCATGTAAAAATCCTTTGCTGCTGAACGGAACATACCCCGGTCAGCGCAAAAGGCCAGCCGGGGCAGTAAGTCGTTTCAAAGTTTTAAAGCGCGCTTACGGGCGCACGTAGGCAAAGCCCTGCTCTTGCAGTTGAACCAGGCGCACGACGCCGGAAGTGACCATTGTGGCCTCTTCCATCAGTTCGATATTCTTACCTGCTTTCTTGCTCATCTTGCGGTGAGTGTTCCCACAAGCGGCAAAGGTCAGTTTTTCGTTGGCAAGAGACATGGTTTTGATCCGGTCAGAGACCGGGCTTTTTCCGGCGATCAGCATGTTCAGGCCGGGCCCGTAGGCAACGACCTCGATGGTCACTTCATCCCCTTGTTCGGCGTAATAGGCCGCAACGTTTTCAACATTGTTCAACGCCATATTCATGACTTTGGCGTCTCCGCTGTTCACGTGGACAGCAATGTTGTGCATGACACCTTTGGCCCAACCGGCGGCGGGTGCTAAGGCCAGCATTGCAGCAAATACTAGTTTTTTCATGCGATATCCTCCCTATTCGCAAGCCTCACCATACACGCGAATATATGAATGCAAGAATATTTTTTCTTTTGCTGGTGTCTGCGCTGATGCTGCGCGGAACGCTTTGCTTTCGCCAGAACGGCTCATGGGTGCTGGAACACCCGTGTTCCTTGCGCTAAAGGAGGCATCAAACGCATCGAAGGGCAAGCGCATATGGCACGTCATCTGATCACCTCGGCAATCCCCTACATCAACGGGATCAAGCATCTGGGCAATCTTGTGGGCTCGCAGTTGCCGGCGGACCTTTTCGCCCGCTACCAGCGCGCGCGCGGCAACGAGGTTCTGTTCCTTTGCTCGACCGACGAACACGGCACCCCCGCCGAACTGGCCGCCGCCAAGGCCGGCCAGCCCGTCGCCGAATACTGCGCCGAGATGCACGAGGTTCAAGCCAAGATCGCCGATGGTTTCCGCCTGTCCTTTGATCATTTCGGCCGCTCCTCCAGTGCAGAAAACCACGCACTGACGCAACATCTGGCCGGCAAACTGGCCGAGCAGGGCCTGATCCGGGAAGTCACTGAAAACCAGATGTATTCCAAGGCCGATGGCCGCTTCCTGCCCGACCGCTATATCGAGGGCACCTGCCCCAACTGCGGTTTCGAAAGCGCCCGCGGCGATCAATGTGATAACTGCACCAAGCAGCTGGACCCGGTCGAGCTGATCAACCCGCACTCCACTATCTCGGGCTCGACGGATCTGGAAATGCGCGAGACCAAACACCTGTATCTGTGCCAGTCCAAAATGAAGGACCAGCTGGAAGAGTGGATCGACACCCGCGAGGGCTGGCCGGTTCTGACCACCTCGATCGCCAAGAAATGGCTGAACGACGGCGACGGGCTGCAGGATCGCGGCATCACCCGTGATCTGGACTGGGGCATTCCCGTCAAGAAGGGCGACGCGGACTGGCCCGGCATGGAGGGCAAGGTTTTCTATGTCTGGTTCGATGCTCCCATCGAATATATCGCCTGCGCTCAGGAATGGGTGAATGCGGGCAAGGGCGACGACTGGGCCCGCTGGTGGCGCACCGACAAAGGCGCCGATGACGTGACCTATACCCAGTTCATGGGCAAGGATAACGTGCCCTTCCACACGCTGTCCTTCCCCGCCACGATGCTGGGTTGCGGCGAGCCGTGGAAGCTGGTCGACTACATCAAATCCTTCAACTACCTGAACTATGATGGCGGCCAGTTCAGCACCTCGCGCGGGCGCGGTGTGTTCATGGATCAGGCGCTGGAAATCCTGCCCGCTGATTACTGGCGCTGGTGGCTGCTGAGCCACGCCCCCGAAAGCTCGGACAGTGAATTCACCTGGGAAAACTTCCAAGGCTCCGTCAACAAGGACCTGGCCGACGTGCTGGGCAACTTTGTCAGCCGGATCACCAAGTTCTGTCGCTCGAAATTCACCGAAGCCGTGCCCGAAGGCGGCAGTTTCGGTGACGCCGAAGAGGCGCTGATCGCCGATCTGACCACCAAGATCCGCGCCTATGAGCAGTTCATGGAGGACAAAGAGGTCCGCAAAGCCGCGCAGGAATTGCGCTCTATCTGGGTGGCGGGCAACGAATACCTGCAAGCCGCAGCCCCGTGGTCGACCTTCAAAACCGACCCCGAACAGGCGGCCGCACAGGTCCGTCTGGGCCTGAACCTGATCCGTCTTTACGCCGTTCTGTCCGCGCCCTTCATCCCCGATGCCTCGGCTGCGATGCTGGCCGCGATGCAGACGACCGACGACAGCTGGCCCGATGACGTCCCCGCCGCGCTGAGCGCCCTGCCAGCTGGCCACGCCTTCACCGTGCCCGACGTGCTGTTCGGCAAGATCACGGACGAGCAGCGCGAGGACTGGCAGGAACGGTTCGCCGGAGTGCGGACCTAACGACCTGACGGCACGCTTGGCCCCAGCGCAGAAACATGCAAACTCCCTTTCGGAAACGAGAGGGAGTTTTTTCATGAACGGCGCAGAGGCCCTTGTCCAAAGCCTGCTGAACGCAGGCATCGACACATGTTTCGCCAATCCCGGCACATCCGAGATGCATTTCGTCGCCGCTCTGGATCGTCACCCGGGGATGCGCTGCGTTCTGGGCCTGTTCGAGGGCGTTGTGACCGGCGCCGCCGACGGCTATGGCCGGATGATGGACAAACCCGCCGTGACCTTGCTGCATTGCGGCCCCGGCCTGACCAATGGGATGGCCAACCTGCACAACGCGCGCCGTGCAAATACCCCCGTGCTGAACCTCATTGGCGATCAGGCCGACAGCATCGTCGCGCTGGACCCGCCGCTGACCGCGGACACCACCGCGCTGGCGCAAACCCTGTCTATCTGGACTCGCCGCAGCAACGATCCGGCCCGTGTGTCCGCCGACGCGATGGAGGGTATCCGCGCCAGTATGGAAGCCCCCGGCGTGGCCTCGCTGATCCTTCCCTCGGATGCGGCCTGGACCGAAGGCGGCCAAACCGCCGACTACCTGCCCCCCGCCGCCCCCACAGGCCCCACTGGCCTGGCCGTGGACCGCGCCGCGCAAATGCTGAGCAACGGCAAGAAAACCGTGCTGCTGCTGTCCAACCGCGCCCTGCGCGAGGCCCCGCTGGAAATCGCTGGCCGCATCGCCCACAAAACCGGCGCGCGCCTGATGACCCTGTCGCAAATCCCCCGCCTTCAAGCGGGCCGCGGCCGTGTCCCGATTGAACGTATCCCCTATAACGTGGACCTCTCGATCAAGACCTTGGCCGGCACCGAACAGATCATCCAGATCGGTGCGCGCGAACCGGTGAACTTCTTTGCCTATCCCGGCAAACCCAACACCCCGATGCCCGAGGGCTGCACCTGCCATATGGTCACCCGCCCCGATCAGGATCACCTGGCCGCGCTGGATGCCATCGCCCAGGCCGTCGGCGCGAAAACGGCTGCGCCCGAGCCGCAAACCCCCGACCACGGAACCCCGACGGGCACGCCAACCCCCGAGCTTCTGGGCGCGGCCATCCAGCAAACCCTGCCGGAAAACGCGATTATCGTAGACGAAAGCGTCAGCTACGGCCGCGCGCTTTTACCCTCGTTCTGGACAGCCGCCCCACATGACTACCTTCACCTGAACGGTGGCTCGATAGGCCTTGGCATCCCGATGGCCACCGGCGCCGCTGTGGCCTGCCCTGACCGGCGGGTGGTCGCCCTGCAAGCCGACGGCTCCGCCCTCTACACCCTCCAAGGCCTCTGGACACAGGCCCGCGAAGGGCTGAATGTCACCACCGTGATCCTGTCAAACAACAGCTACGCAATCCTGCAAGGCGAGATGGCCGCCGTCGGGGCCACGATGGGCGCCGCCGCAGACGAACTTTTCAACCTCGACCGCCCCGTACCCGACTGGCTCTCCATCGCCAAAGGCTTCGGCATCCCCGCCACCCGCGCAGAAACGATCGAAACCCTGATCGCGCAAATCAACCGCGCCAACGCCACCCCCGGCCCAAGCCTGATCGAGCTTCTGATCTAAAACCCGCTTCTTTGCTCGCAATTACTCCGGGGTGAATGCGCGCAGCGCAGAGGGGCAGCGCCCCTCGCTCAGGATTTTTTGACAAACTGCGTCAGGATCACGATGCGCTGGCCCTCGACACGGCCCTCGATATGATCGGCATTGTCCGATACCAAGGAAATATTGCGCACTGCCGTGCCCCGCTTGGCGGTAAAGCCTGCCCCTTTGACCGACAGGTCCTTGATCAACACAACCGTATCCCCCGAGGCCAGAACCGTCCCGTTTGAATCGCGGTGGACAACGTCCGGCTCGTCGCTTTGGCCGGCCTCGGCCCAGGCCAGCACCTCGGGCTCCAGATAGGCGATGTCCAGCAGGTCATTTGCCCAGGCGGCGTCCAGTTTGTGCAGCAACCTCCAGGCCAGAACCTGAACGGCGGGCTCAGTACTCCAGATCGCGTCGTTCAGGCATTGCCAATGGGGGCCGTCCACGGGTTTATCGCTGACCCCTTCGGCGCAGGTCTGGCACAGCAGGACCGTCTCGTCGCGCGGCAGAACAGAGGTTTCGGTGGCGTCGCTGGCGCCGCAAAGCTGGCAGGTCATGAGGGTCTCCAAAGGTTATGCCGCCCTTATTGCTGCTTGCGCCGGGCCTGTCGAGCGAAACCTCTCAGACCTGCATCGCGGCGCTTACGGCGCGTTTCCAGCGGGCATAGGCAGCGTCACGTTCATCCGCTTTCATGTCCGGCTCAAACCGGCGCTCGGCCTGCCACTGAGCGGCAAAGCCAGCCTGATCGGGGTATATCCCCGCGTGCATACCCGCCAGCCAAGCGGCGCCTTTGGCCGTGGTTTCAAGCACTTGCGGCCGGTCAACCGGCGCACCCAGAATGCCCGAGAGGTACTGCATCGCCCAATCCGAGGCCGCCATACCCCCGTCAACCCGCAGCACCGTACTGGCCGCGCCGGGCCAATCGGCCTGCATCGCCTCCAGCAGGTCACGGGTTTGCAGACCAACGCTTTGCAGGGCCGCGCGGGCAAACTCGGCCGGCCCCGAGTTGCGCGTCAGTCCAAACACCGCCCCGCGCGTCTCCGGTGACCAATAGGGCGCCCCAAGGCCGGTGAAGGCGGGTACGATCACAAGGTCTTGTTCGGGATCCGCGGTTTCAGCCAGATGGCCTGTCTGGCTGGCCTTTTCAATGATCCCCAACCCATCGCGCAGCCATTGCACCACCGCTCCGGCAATGAAAATCGCGCCCTCCAAGGCATAGGTCCGCTGCCCGTCCAGTTGATAGGCCACAGTGGTCAGCAGACGGTTTTCGGACAGAACCGGCGTGTCCCCGGTATTGAGCAGCGCAAAACAACCCGTTCCATAAGTGGATTTCATCATCCCCGGCTGAAAACAGGCCTGCCCGATGGTCGCAGCCTGCTGGTCCCCTGCGACCCCCAGAATGGGCGTCTGCCCGCCCAGCAACGCGGTCACGCCATAGTCGGCGGCGCAGTCCTTAATCTGCGGCAACAGGGACATGGGAATATCCAGCAATTCGCATATCTGCGGGCTCCAATCGCCGCTGTGCAGATCATACAACATGGTGCGCGCCGCGTTGGTGGCATCGGTGGCGTGCACACGGCCCTCGGTCAGTTTCCAGATCAGAAAGCTGTCAACAGTGCCAAAGCGCAGCTTTCCTTCCTCGGCCCGCGCGCGGGCACCTTCGACGTTATCCAGCAGCCATTTCAGTTTCGTGGCCGAGAAATACGGATCCAGCAGCAGGCCCGTGCTTTTCCGGATCATGTCCTCGTGTCCGGCGTCGCGCAGTTGGGCGCAAATATCGGCGGTGCGCCGGTCCTGCCAGACAATGGCGTTGTGCAGGCATTCTCCGGTTTCGGCATCCCACAGCAGCGTGGTTTCGCGCTGGTTGGTGATGCCGATGCCAGCAATGTCGGCAGCGCTTAGGCCAGCCTGCGCCAGCGCGTCCCGGGCCGAGCGGCACGTGGTTTGCCACAGGTCTTCGGGGGCGTGCTCGACCCAGCCCGAGGCGGGAAAATGCTGGGCAAATTCCTCTTGCCCGACAGAAACCACCTGCATCTGTGCGTCAAATACGATCGCCCGCGAGGACGTCGTTCCCTGATCCAGCGCCAGAATATAGCCTGCTTGCGGTGCCATCTTGTGCCCTCCCTCATACGTCCAATCTGGCGCAGAAATCAGGCGGGGGCCAGTCTTTCGCTAAGGAACTTGGCAACCCCTTCGATTTGTTCGGGCGTCATCACCAGCCCCAGTTTCGAGCGCCGCCACAGAACGTCCTCGGTGGTGCGGGCGAATTCGTGGGTGACCATCCAGCGCAGCTCGGCCTCGGACAGGCCAGCGCCGAAATCACGGCCCAGATCAGCGCGGGTTTTGGCGTCACCCAGTATCCCGGACGCGTCCGTGCCATAGGCCCGGAACATCCGTTGCGCATCGCGCGCGCTGAGAAAGGGATAGTCAGCCCTCAGGGCATCGGTACGGGACGCGGCCTGAGCCACGGGAAAATCGCCACCGGGCAAGGGCGCGCGAGCGGTCCAAGCCCCAGACATCCGGGGAAAGCTGGGTGCCAGTTTCTCCAGCGCGTGCTCGGCCAGTTTTCGATAGGTGGTGATCTTGCCGCCGAACACCGACAAAAGCGGCGCGCCATCGCTGTCCAGTTCCAACACGTAATCCCGCGTCGCCGCCTGCGCCGCACTGGCCCCGTCATCATAAAGCGGCCTGACCCCCGCAAAACTGTGAATAATATCATTCTCTGTCAGAGGCTTGGCCAGATAACGGTTGATGAATTCCAGCAGGTAATCACGCTCTGCTCCGGTCAGGGTCGGGGGTGTGTCCGGATCTTCGTGGTCCATGTCCGTGGTGCCGATCATGGTAAAGTCCTGCTCAAAGGGGATGGCAAATATGATCCGCCCATCGGGCCCCTGCAGGAAATAACACCGATCATGATCAGCGATACGCGGCACTAAGATATGGCTGCCCCGCACCAACCGCACCCGCGCGGCCGAGCGAACTCCGGTCTGGCCCAGAACCTGCCGCACCCAGGGGCCAGCAGCATTCACCAGGGCGCGGGCGCGATATGTGCCCTGATCGGTCTCAATCACCCACAGATCGTCCGCACGCCGCGCCGACAGCACCCGCGTGCCCACCATGATCTGAGCACCCCTGGCCTGAGCGTCGCGCGCATTCAGAACAACAAGGCGCGAATCCTGCACCCAGACATCCGAATATTCAAAAGCGCGGGCAAACTGCGGTTGCAGCGCATCCCCCGCGGGGTCTTCGGCCAAGCTCAGGCTGCGGGTCGGCGGCAGCATTTTCCGGCCGCCCATGTGGTCATACAGGAACAGACCCATACGGATGATCCAGTCGGGGCGCCGCCCCTTCAGCCAGGGCATCACGCGGCTAAGCAAACGCGAGGTGGGTGTCTCGCCCTCAAACCGCATATCGCGCGAAAGCGGTAGGACAAAGCGCATCGGCCAGGCGATATGAGGCATGGCGGCCAGCAGGTGCTCGCGCTCGATCAGGGCCTCGCGCACAAGGCGGAATTCAAAATATTCAAGATACCGCAGCCCGCCGTGGAACAGTTTGGTCGAGGCAGACGAGGTCGCGCCCGCAAGATCGCCCTTCTCGGCCAGGGCCACGCGCAAACCCCGCCCGGCTGCGTCACGGGCGATGCCGCAACCATTCACGCCGCCACCGATCACGAACAGATCGTAAATGTCGTCCATCTGTCTCTCCGTGGGCTCAGATCTTTTCCTACCTGCGCCGCTGCACCGCGCCGGTCAAGCAGCGCGCAACGTCATCCACGCAGGTTTCACGAAACTGTCACCGTGCGCGCCCAGACCCGAATGATTAAAAATTAGGCGACACGCCGGACCCTGCCAACAATTTAGACGCCTCTCTCTTGTACATCCTGAATTGGCGTCATCAAATCGAAACACTTTCAACTCTCGACACACGCGGGATCATGGACACGAAACCAAGCTTTTTTGACGAGATGTACGACGGTTCCGGCGCGCCGCGCGATCCGTACAGCCTCTATAGCGAATGGTTCGGCCAGGAAGACCTCAAGCATCTGCGCAATAAATCGCAAGAAGCCGAAGCGTTCTTTCGCCGGATCGGTATTACATTCAATGTGTATGGCCAACAGGAGGCAGACGAACGTCTGATCCCCTTTGACATTGTGCCACGCATTATATCCGCCCGCGAATGGGCGCGATTGGAACAAGGGATCGAACAGCGTGTCCGCGCCATCAACGCTTTTTTGTATGACATCTATCACCGTCAGGAAATCCTGCGTGCCGGGCGCGTCCCCAAAGACCTGATCGCCAAGAACGAGGCGTTTCTGCCCCAGATGGTCGGTGTGAACCCACCCGGCGGAGTATACACGCATATCGTCGGCACCGATCTG
The DNA here is from genome assembly GCF_965218685.1 of Thalassovita sp. Classification (GTDB taxonomy): domain Bacteria; phylum Pseudomonadota; class Alphaproteobacteria; order Rhodobacterales; family Rhodobacteraceae; genus Thalassobius. The sequence goes on from NZ_OZ244657.1 coordinate 3,329,662, forward strand.
GTGCGCACAGGCGAGAACGAATTTTACGTGCTCGAGGATAACGCCCGCACGCCCTCGGGGGTCAGCTATATGCTGGAAAACCGGGAAACCATGCTGCAGATGTTCCCCGAGTTGTTCACCAAGCTTAAGGTGCGGCCGGTTTCCTCGTATCCGCAAAGCCTGCGTCGGTCTCTGGCCGCTTGTGCGCCGCCTGCCTTTAACGGGGATCGCCCTGAGGTCGCGGTGCTGACGCCGGGGATTTATAATTCGGCCTATTTCGAGCACGCCTTCCTGGCCGATCAGATGGGGGCTGAACTGGTCGAATCTCATGACCTGCGGATCGTGGACGGACGGGTCTGCATGCGCACCACCCGCGGTTTCAAGGCGATCGACGTGCTGTATCGCCGCGTGGATGATGACTATTTGGATCCGCTGAACTTCAACCCGGATTCAATGTTGGGCGTTCCGGGCATCATGGATGTCTATCGCGCGGGCGGCATCACCATCGCCAATGCGCCGGGCACCGGGATCGCGGATGACAAGGCGCTGTATTCCTACATGCCTGATATCGTTGAGTTCTATACGGGCGAAAAAGCGATCCTGCAAAACGTGCCAACCTGGCGTTGCTCTGAAGAGGACAGCCTGAAATACGTGTTGGATAACCTGCCCGAACTGGTGGTGAAAGAGGTCCACGGATCAGGCGGCTATGGCATGTTGGTCGGCCCCGCCGCCAGCAAGCGCGAACTGGCCGCGTTCGAAAAGAAACTGCGCGCCAAGCCCTGGAACTATATCGCGCAGCCGACGCTGGCCCTGTCCACCGTGCCGATCATGGCCAAAAAGGGCCTGGCGCCGCGGCATGTGGATCTGCGGCCCTTTGTTCTGGTGTCGCCCGGCAAGGTGCACATCACGCCGGGCGGCCTGACCCGTGTGGCGTTGAAAGAAGGCTCTTTGGTAGTGAACTCGTCACAGGGTGGCGGAACCAAGGACACATGGGTGCTGGGGGACTAAGACGATGCTGGGAAAAACCGCTGGCGGCCTCTTTTGGATGTTCCGCTATATCGAACGCTGCGAAAACACCGCGCGCCTGCTGGACGCGGGCTGGCGCATCTCTTTGACCCGCACGGGCGAAGACGAGTGGGAAAGCGTGATCAACACGGCCGGTATTCGGTTTCTGTACGAAGAGAAATTTCAGGATTTCGAGGCGCGCAATGTCATCAATTTCCTGCTGCGGGATGGGGATAATCCGTCCTCGGTGTTGTCTGCGATTGGACTGGCGCGGTCAAACGCGCGGCTGGTCCGCACGGCCTTGTCTGCCGAGGTCTGGGAGGCCGTCAACGAATACTGGATGACGATGAAGGCCCTGCTTGCCCGCCCGGTAACCGAGAAAAACCTGGCGCAGGTATTGGCCGAGATCCGCAACCGCACCGCCATCGTGCGCGGGACATTGCACGGCACGATGCTGCGCAACGATATCTATAATTTCTGCCGCCTTGGCACATTTCTGGAGCGTGCTGACAACACGGCGCGGATTCTGGATGTGAAATACTATGTGCTGCTGCCCTCGGCCTCGTTCGTGGGCTCGTCAGTGGACAACACCCAATGGGAGAATATCCTGCGCTCGGTCGGTGCAGAACGCTCGTTTACCTGGCTGCATGGCGGCGATCCCACGCCCAGCGCCATTGCCGACTTTCTGATCCTTGACCGCCGGATGCCGCGCAGCCTGGCCTTCTGTCATGGCAAGATCCAGGAAAACCTGGCCCTGCTGGAAAACGAATACGGCTCCCGCCTGCCCTGCCAGGACCAGGCGGAAACCTGCGTCGCCCGGTTCAGGGACCGCGCCGTTGTGGATGTATTCGACGAGGGGCTGCACGAGTATCTGGAAAGCTCGATCCACGAAACCGCGATGCTGGCCAGCCAGATCGAACAAGACTTCCGCTTTTACGGCTAGGCTCATGATTCTGAATATTTCCCACGTATCCACATATACTTACGACAGCCCCGATTCTTACGCCCTGCTCCAACTGCGGCTAAAACCCCGCGATGGCCACGGCCAACTGGTACAACAATGGGCCACCCAGATCGAAGGTGCCACGCGGCAGCTGAGCTTTGATGACGAGTATGGCAATCACGTCGATCTGATCCTTGTGGACCCCGAGGCGACCTCGGTCACCATCTCCTGCGCGGGCACCGTGTCTGTCGAAGATCGTGCCGGCGTGGTGGGCACTCACAAGACCCACACACCGCTGTGGCTGTACGAGGCAACAACGCCGCTGACCACGCCTGGCAAGGCTCTGCGCAAGCTGGTCGCGGACACAAAGCCTAAACCGGACGAGGCCCCGCTGGCCCATATGCATCGCCTGACCGCGGCCATTGCTGCCAAGGTCCGCTATGAAACCGGCCACACGGATTCAGCCACCACCGCCGAGGCCGCCCTGTCAGCAGGTCACGGCGTCTGTCAGGACCACGCTCATATCATGATCACCGCCGCCCGCTTGTTCGGGCTACCGGCGCGCTATGTCTCGGGGTACCTGATGATCGATGGCCAGGAAGAGCAGGACGCAACCCACGCCTGGGCCGAAGTCTGGATCGAGGGCCTGGGCTGGGTCGGTTTTGATGTCTCGAACGCGATCTGCCCCGATGACCGCTACGTCCGCGTGGCCGTGGGCCGCGATTACCGCGACGCCGCGCCTGTTCATGGTATCCGGCATGGCTCGGGGTCCGAAGATCTTCACGTCGCCTTGAAAGTTCAGAGTCAGACTGATCAATAGAGGCAGCACTTAGGAATCGGATTCGACGAACATGACTTACTGCGTTGGCCTGTGTCTGAACAAAGGAATGGTCTTCATGTCCGATACCCGCACCAATGCGGGTGTGGACAATATCTCGACGTTCAAAAAGATGACAACGTGGGAAATCCCGGGCGAGCGCGCCATCACCATCATGAGCGCGGGCAATCTGGCCACCACTCAGGCGGTGATCAGCATCCTGTCAGAACGCTCGAAAGAGGTGGCCGAGCGTGACCCAGATATTCTATCGGCCAGTTCGATGTTCCAGGTGGCCACACTGGTGGGGCGCACGCTGAAAGAGGTGATTGCCGCAAACGCGGATGCCGGCCAGCGCGCCGACAGCGCCTTCAACGCCACGCTGTTGGTGGGCGGTCAGGTCGGTGACGGCGAAATGCGCCTGTTCCTGATCTATCCCGAGGGCAATTTTGTCGAGGCCGGCGCAGATACGCCCTTCTTCCAGATTGGCGAGACGAAATACGGCCGTCCGATCATCCTGCGTGCCTATGACCCGGATATGTCCTTCGAAGCAGCGATCAAGTTACTGCTGGTCAGCTTTGACTCGACCATAAAGGCAAACCTGTCTGTTGCGCCGCCGCTGGACGTGCATGTCTATGAAAAGGACAGCATGAAGATCGGCCGCACCTTCCGGGTTGATGCGGATGACCCTTATTTCAACGAAATTTCCAGCGGATGGGGCGATGCGCTGCGCGAAGCCTTTACCGTCCTGCCCGAGTTTACGTTCAGCGACTGACCGCTTGACCTATCGCAAAGCGCCGGGTCACCGTGCGTGGCACGACTCGTAACAGTATTTTCCGGGTGTATGCGTGGGGGCTTGATATTTCAGTCGCCATAACATATTCTTTTTTCAGAATGTGTAAGCTTGCAACCCAAGCCGAAAGGACCCCGACGATGAAACCTCTGCTGAAAGCCCTGGCGCTTGGTCTGCTGCCGCTGGCCTCGATGGCCCAGTCGGACACCCCGCTGGCCCCAACTCCTGTCACTGAATGGAAAGCTGTCTATGGCCGGATCGAAGCGCGCGACCGCGTTCCCGCCCGTGCCCGGATCGGCGGCACACTGGTTGCGCTTGAGGTGACCGAGGGCGATCAGGTCACTGCCGGACAGGCCTTAGCCCGGATTGTGGATGAAAAGCTGAACTTTCAACTGGGCGCGATTGATGCGCAGCTGCAGTCGCTGAACTCGCAGCTGGAGAACGCCGAGGCTGAACTGACCCGCGGAGAAGAGCTGTTGGCGCGCGGCGTCACCACCGTGCAGCGGCTGGACGCCCTGCGCACCCAGGTCGAGGTTCTGACCGGCCAGATCGAGGCCACAACCGCCAACCGCCGCGTCATTGAACAACAAGCCGCCGAGGGCACCGTTCTGGCCCCTGCTGCGGGCCGTGTGCTGGACGTACCCGTCACCAAGGGCGCTGTTCTGATGCCGGGCGAGGCCGTAGCCACAGTTGGTGGTGGCGGGTTCTTCCTGCGCCTTGCCATCCCCGAGCGCCACGCCACCGCGCTTCAGGTCGGCGCCGACATCCAGATCGAGGGCGCGACCGGCACATTGGTGCGCGTCTATCCCCAGATCGAAAACGGCCGTGTGATCGCCGATGTCGAGGTTGCTGGTCTGCCCGATACCTTTGTCGATGCGCGTGTTCTCGTGCGCATCCCGGTCGGGGAACGCATGGCCTTGGTGATCCCACAGGACAAGCTGATCACACGCCAAGGCCTTGATTTCGTAGCTGTTCTTCAGGGTGGAGCCCCGATCCTTAAAACTGTCGTTCCTGGCGTGGCCCAGGATGGCATGGTGGAAATTCTGACCGGCCTGAACGCAGGTGACGTGCTGACCGATGCCAAAGAGGCCAGCCATGAGTGAGCCGCAAAAACTGGGCATTGCGGGCGGGCTGACGCGCGCTTTCATCACCTCTCCGCTGACGCCGCTGTTCATCATCGCCGCTTTGGCCGTGGGGATCGTGGCGCTGATCACCTTGCCCCGCGAAGAAGAGCCGCAAATCTCGGTTCCGCTGGTAGACATCCACATGCAGGCCCCCGGCCTGAAGGCGCCTGACGCCGTCAAACTGGTCACCGAACCGATGGAGACCATCGTCAAGGGCATCAATGGCGTTGAGCATGTCTACTCGCAAACCGAGGATGACGGCGCCATGGTTACCGCGCGTTTCGTGGTGGGCACCTCGGCGGATGCGGCCATCCTGCGGGTGCATGACAAGATCCGCGCCAATATGGATCGCATCCCCGTGGGCATCCCCGAACCGCTGATCGTGGGGCGCGGGATTGATGACGTGGCGATTGTCTCGCTGACTTTGTCGCCCAAACCGGGACATGACGACATCACGGCCAATGACCTGACCCGCATCGCGCGCGAGCTGCGCGCCGAGGTGTCCAAAATCGGCGATGTGGGCCTGACCTATCTGGTCGGAGAAGCCCCCGAGGCGATCCGCGTCACCCCCGACCCGGACCGGCTGGCGCTGTATGGCGTGACGCTGCAACAGCTGGCGGGCAAGGTGCAGGGCGCGAACAAGTCCCTGAACACCGGCAAGCTGCGGGATGGCGGCCAGATGATCGACCTTGTGGCGGGCGAAACCCTGACCACCCCGGCCGAGATCGCCAGCCTGCTGGTCACCACCCGCGATGCGCGCCCTGTCTATGTCAGTGACGTGGCGGATGTGGAATTCATCGGGGATACCTCGGACCAGATCACCGCCAATGTCTCCAAACATGATGGGCAGATTTACCGCGCGCCCGCCGTCACCCTGGCCGTGGCCAAGCGTGCAGGCGCCAATGCCGTCGTCGTCGCCGAGGAAATCCTGCACAAGGTTCACATGGCCGAGGGCCACCTGATCCCCGACACGATCGAGGTTCAGATCACCCGCGACTATGGCGAAACCGCCGATGAAAAGGCCAACGAGCTGCTGTTCCACCTTGGTCTGGCAACCGTGTCGATCATCGGCTTGGTGCTGCTGGCCATCGGCTGGCGCGAGTCCATCGTGGTGGCGATTGTCATCCCCGTGACCATTCTGCTGACGCTGTTTGCGGCCTGGATCATGGGCTACACGCTGAACAGGGTGTCGCTGTTCGCGCTGATCTTCTCGATCGGGATTCTGGTCGATGACGCCATCGTGGTGATCGAAAACATCGCCCGCCACTGGGGCATGAAGGACGGACGCGAGCGCAAGCAGGCTGCGATTGACGCGGTGGCCGAGGTGGGCAACCCCACCATCGTCGCCACGCTGACCGTTGTGGCCGCCCTGCTGCCGATGCTGTTCGTGTCGGGGCTGATGGGGCCCTATATGTCGCCCATTCCGTCGAATGCCAGTGCCGCGATGATCTTTAGCTTTTTCGTGGCCGTGATGATCACGCCCTGGCTGATGCTCAAGGTTGCGGGCAAGGCCCCGGCCCATGCCGAAGGCGGTGATCACGGTGGTCATGACGGCGGTGTGATGGGCCGCGCCTATGCCGCCATCGCGCGCCCGATCCTGAAATCCAAGGGCATCAGCCTGAGCTTTCTTCTGATCACGGCGGTGCTGTCCTTCGGCTCTTTGGGCGCGCTTTACACCAAGGACGTGACCGTCAAACTGCTGCCCTTTGACAATAAATCCGAACTGTCCGTGGTCATCGACATGCCCGAGGGCACCAGCGTGGAACAGACCGACGCCGTGGCCCAATCCATCGCGCGCATGGTGATGGACCTGCCCGAGGTCGTCTCGGCCCAGACCCATGCCGGTTCCGCCGCGCCCTTTAATTTCAACGGCTTGGTGCGGCACTACTATCTGCGCGAACGGCCTCATATGGGTGACGTGCAGATCCTGCTAACGCCGAAACATGACCGCGAACGCTCCAGCCACGAATTGGCGCTGGAGATCCGCCAGATGATCAACCAGATCGACGTACCCGCCGGAACCAGCCTGAAAACGGTTGAACCCCCACCCGGCCCCCCGGTGATGGCGACGCTGCTGGCCGAGGTCTATGGCCCCACCCCCGAGGCGCGCCGTGAAGCGGCCACCAAGATCCGTGCGGCCTTTGAAACCGTGCCCTACGTGGTGGATGTGGACGACAGCTTTGGCACCCAGCCGCGCCGCCTGCGCGCCACGGTCAACACTGACAATCTGGAATTTTTCCAGGTCCAGGAACAGGATGTGTTCGACACGATCGCCCTGCTGAATGCTGGCCAAACCGTGGGCTATTCGCACCGCGGCGAGGGGCGCCACCCCATCCCGATCATGATCAAACGGGACAAGGGCCTGCGCGTGCTGGATGAAACCTTTCTGTCCACGCCCATCCCCGCCAACGTCCTGCCCGGCGCGCGCGGCGTCGTGGAACTGGGCGACGTGATCGAGGTCAGCGAAGAATACGCCTCCTTCCCGATCTTCCGTCACAATGGCCGCTATGCCGAAATGGTCACAGCCGAGCTGGCCGGAAACTTCGAAGCGCCGCTATACGGCATGATCGACGTCGCCGCCGCACTGGATGACATGGACTGGGCCGAAGGCACCAAGCCCGCCATCAGCCTTTATGGGCAACCCGAGGACGAGTCCCAAACCACCCTGCTATGGGACGGCGAATGGGAGGTCACCTATGTTACCTTCCGCGATATGGGCGCTGCCTTCGGCGTGGCCTTGCTGGGCATCTACATCCTGGTGGTCGCACAATTCGGCAGCTTCCGCCTGCCACTGGTGATCCTGACGCCCATCCCGTTGACCTTCCTGGGTATCATCTTCGGCCACTGGCTGTTTGGCGCGCCGTTCTCGGCGACCTCGATGATCGGGTTCATCGCTCTGGCTGGGATCATCGTGCGCAACTCGATCCTTCTGGTGGACTTCATCCGCCACGCCGACGAAAGCCGCGGCAAGGTACAGGTGCTGATCGACGCGGGCGCCATCCGCTTCAAACCCATCCTGCTGACCGCCATCGCGGCCATGATCGGCGCCGTGGTGATCCTGGCAGACCCGATTTTCCAGGGCCTGGCGATTTCACTGCTGTTCGGACTGCTGACCTCGACCCTGCTAACGGTGCTGGTGATCCCGGCGATCTACCGGGTCTTTAAAACCTAACGAAAGGGCGCGGTGCATAACCCACCGCGCCCTGCTTCTTTGCTCTCAAAATACTCAATTCCGAACCGCACGACTGGCGCGGCGGCCTTTGGTGCTAATCCACGCTCATCGCCAGCACCTGGCTGATCTGCGTCATCGGACGGCCCGACTGATCATGCCAATCGTTGAACGCCCCCTGAACTGCCTTCATCGCGGTTTTCGAGGTCGGAGGCTTGTCAACAACACCCTCGGCGATCAAACGCTTGGTCACATCACCCGAGGTCACATAGGCATCCCAGCCCATCACCCGCAGCACTCGCATCGCAGTGTTCCCGCCCAAATGCGCGCCGCGTTTGCCCAGCGTTGTCACCAGATCGGCCTGCTCTGACACCGGCCAGTTGGCCAGATACCCGCTGACATCCCCGGTTTCGTCCTGCAGATCCCGCAGCATCCGCGCGTTATCGATCACCGACTGAATCTTGCGCCCGTTGCGCACGATCCCCTTGTCGGCCAACAGACGGTCCATATCCTCGTCATGGTAAAAGGCCACGCGATCCACGTCGAATTCGTGAAAAGCATCACGAAACCCTGGCCATTTGTTTTCGATCACCGTCCAGCTAAAGCCCGCCTGAAACACCGCGCGGGCCATTTCCTGCAACCAATCGCTGGCCGGACGCGCGGCCAATTCAGCCACCGGCACGGGGGATTTCAGCATCCCCTCCAGCGCGTCGGCCCCGCCTTTACGGTCAGCCGCAATCTGAAAAATCTCGTCAAATGAACGCATCTCGCCCTCCTGTTCGCGAACAGTTTAGGGCGTGCACCGGATCAGACCAGAGGAAACTCAGCCAAAATCGCGCAGCCGCGCCACATAGCGTGCCAGCGTGTCGATCTCCAGGTTGATGCGATCCCCGACCTTTACATCGCCCCAGGTGGTCATTTCCTTGGTGTGCGGGATGAAGTTGATGCCGAAATCGCAGCCGTCGACCTCGTTCACGGTCAGCGAGGTGCCGTTCAGCGCGACCGAGCCCTTGGGCGCGATGTATTTCGCCAGCGCTTCGGGCGCGCGCAGGGTCACGCGGGTGCTGTCACCCTCGTCCACCATAGCGACCACCTCGGCAACGCCATCCACATGGCCTGACACGATATGCCCGCCCAGTTCGTCCCCCACTTTCAGAGCACGTTCCAGGTTCACCCGGCGGCCCACGGTCCAATCGCCCAGGTTGGTTTTGGACACGCTTTCGGCCGAGATCTCGACATCATACCAATCGGCACCCTTTTCGATCACGGTCAGACAAACCCCGTCACTGGCGATCGAGGCGCCCAGATCCACACCGTCCATGTCATAGCGCGTCTTGATCCGTGCACGCAGATCACCGCGCTGCTCCAGCTCGGTGATTTCGCCAATATCGGTGATGATGCCGGTGAACATGTCCGTACCCTTTCGCTTGCTTGCTCAATTCCTATCCATCCCCCTCGCCAAGAACAAGCAGGACGCGCCGAGATTGGGCCTTATTTTCGCCGCCCTCAGGCGTTAAGGTTTTCGCAAAGAGCAGAAGCGAAATTGGCAAAATGCGCCAGAGTACAGACAAAAAGCAGGTATTCCTGTTCCTTCAGGGGCCTCATGGGCCGTTCTTTCACCGGCTGGGCCAGATGCTGCGCCAGGCAGGGGCGACGGTATGGCGCGTAGGGTTCAACGCCGGAGATCGGGCTTTCTGGTTCCGTGCTCCGGGCTATATCCCCTTTGATGGATGTCTTGAGGACTGGCCACAGGAATTTGCACGCCTGATCACCGAAAAGGGTGTAACGGATATCGTTCTTTACGGCGATACGCGCGAAATTCACGCCTCGGCCATCGCTCAGGCCAAAGACGCCGGACTGACGGTGCATGTCTTCGAAGAAGGCTATCTGCGTCCGTTTTGGGTGACCTACGAGCGTGGAGGCTCGAACGGAAACAGCCGCCTGATGCAGATGACCGTGGCCCAAATGCGCGAGGCGCTGGCCAGTTCGGACATGGACACGCCGGTACCGCCTGCCAATTGGGGGGACATGCGCCAGCACATCTTTTACGGCGCGCTCTACCATTGGTTCGTGATGTTCCGGAACGGCGATTACCCGCAGTTCCGCACCCACCGGGACCTGTCTGTCAGCAAGGAATTCTCGCTTTATTTCAAACGCTTGCTTTTAATGCCCATTCACTGGACCAAGCGACGTCTGTCCGAACGGCGCATTCGCAATGGTGGCTTTCCCTATCACCTGGCGTTGCTTCAGCTAGAGCATGACAGCGCGTTCCGCATGCACTCACCCTTTGATAAGATGACCGAATTCGTAGACACGGTGCTGCACGGTTTTGCCGAAGGTGCGCCGCGGCACCATCATATCGTCTTTAAGGCGCACCCGCTGGAAAGCGGCCAGATGCCCTTGGCCCGCCACATCCGCGAGATGGCCAAAACTCTGGGGCTTGAAGGGCGCGTGCATTTCGTGCGGGGCGGTAAGCTGGCGAAATTGCTGAACGACGCCCGCAGCGCGGTGACAGTAAACTCGACTGCCGCACAGCAGGTGCTTTGGCGGGGCATTCCGCTCAAGGCGTTTGGCACGGCCGTCTATGACAGGCCCGAATTCGTCTCGACCCAGCCCCTGCCCGAGTTTTTCGCCTGCGCCAGCCGCCCCGATCTGGCGGCCTATCGCGATTATCGGCTGTACCTGCTTGAAACCAGTCAGATTCCCGGTGGATTCTATTCAGCCCGCGGTCGCCGGCAGTTGATGCGCCAGATCGTGGACCTGATGCTAACAAGCGATGATCCCTACGACGCGTTGGTGCATAAAACAGCGGCACCACGGCAACAGTTGCGATTGGTGCGCTAACGGGCACAACCTGTAGCGCTGGATTTTTCCCACGGATTCCGGTAAGTTGTCCGCAATAATATTGAGGCAGAAAATAGGTCGAGGAGACCAAGCAGTGACTTCCCAAGCGACTCGACGGGTGAAATCCGTCGCTTTTCTGGTGATCGTGGCCGTTGTTGCGGCCTGTGGATTGCCGCGTACGGGCCCGACCAAACGCGAGATTTACGCGGGCTCGGTGCAGCGTGAAGGCGATGCCTTCATCGTTTCCGTAAATGACCGCGTTACGCGCGCGACCTCGGTCGTGCCGGCGCTTGGCTTTGGCAGCAATTTCACCCGCGCAGGCAAGCTGGGCTCGGACATTATCCGCCCCGGTGATACGTTGGGCCTGACCGTCTGGGAAAACGTCGAAGACGGGCTGCTGGCCGGTGCCGCGGCGAACTCGACCTCGCTGGAGGAAGTGCAAGTCGACGGATCGGGCTTTATCTTCGTGCCCTACGCGGGCCGCATCCGTGCTGCCGGCAACACCCCCGAGGCGCTGCGCCGCATCATCACCAAGAAATTGGAAGACCAGACCCCAGACCCGCAGGTGCAGGTGCGCCGGATGGCCGGGGACGGCTCGACCGTGTCGCTGGTCGGCTCGATCGGCTCGCAAGGTGTGTTTGCGATTGAACGCCCCACCCGTACCCTGGCCACCATGCTGGCCCGCGCGGGCGGCGTGACCATCGAACCCGAGATCGCGCAGATCACCGTCATCCGCGGCAATTCACGCGGCAAGATCTGGCTGCAGGACCTGTATGAACACCCCGAGCTGGACATCGCCCTGCGTGGCGGTGACCGGATCCTGGTCGAAGGCGACACCCGTTCGTTCACCGCGCTTGGTGCCACGGGCAGCCAAAGCCGCGTAAATTTCGAAAGCAAGTCGGTTTCCGCCATCGAGGCAATTGCCCAGGTGGGTGGCCTTGTGCCCACGGCCGCAGACCCCACCGGCGTGTTCATCTTGCGTAACGAGCCGGCCGAAATTGCGAACCAGGTGCTGGGACGCTCGGATCTGGTGGGCGAGCAGCGCATGGTCTACGTGCTGGACCTGACCAAGCCTAACGGCATGTTCATGGCCCGCGACTTCGCCGTCCGGGACGAGGACACGCTGTATGTGACCGAGGCTCCGTTCACTCAATGGGACAAGACGATCGCCGCGACCTTCGGCTCGCTCAGCACCGTCAGCTCGGTTCAATCTCTGGGCGGGAGCTAAGCCACTTGTCCACGGACACGAACGACACGGCCGCTGCGGGGGATGCCTCGCGGCGGCTTAACTTTTTCGACGGCCAGCAATCCTATGACCAATGCGTGTCACATATCCTGCATCTGGCCGGGTACAACGCTTCGGATCCGCCGCTGGTCGAGGACGCTTTCCTGCGTTCGCTTTTCCCCGGTCAGGCCGAGCCCCCAGCGGGCCTGCTGATCGACGCAAAAGGCGCACATTACGACCCTGCCCAGCCTTCGGAATTGGAAGAGTTGCTGCGCTCTCATCCGCTGGACGACAGCCACCTTCTGAACCGCGCGCGGGCTTGTATCGAACGCCTGCATGAGGCTGAGATAAGCCAATATTCCGGCTTTGACCCATCCGCCCCCCTGCCCGATCCGGGCTATGTTCTGGTGATCGACCAACCCCGTGGGGATGCCAGCGTGACCGGGGGCGGCGCGGACATCAATTCGTTCCGCGAGATGCTGTATTACGCGCAAGAGGATAACCCCGGCGCCCGGATCGTCCTGATGCCCCCGCCCGAGGGAACGCGGGGCTATCTGTCCGATCAAGCGCCCATTGCGCAAATCAGCCGGTGCGCAGATGCAGCCTCGTCATGGGGTCTGCTGAAGGGGGCAACGCAGGTTTACACGGTTTGCTCTCAAATGGGGTTCGAGGCCATTCTGGCCGGACACCGCCCGCATGTTTACGGCCGCCCGTTTTATGCAGGCTGGGACCTGACACAGGATTTTCACCCCCAACCACGGCGCGGGCGCAAGCTGACCCGCGCGCAGCTGTTTGCGGCGGCGATGATCCTTTATCCGGTGTGGTATGATCCTTATCGCGACCAGTTGTGCCAGCTTGAGGACGTGATCGACGGGCTGGAAGCGCGCGCCCGCGCCTGGCGCGAGGATCACCTGGGCTGGACGGCTACAGGGATGCGCCTGTGGAAACGCAAGGCGCTGAATGGATTCTTCGGCTCGGTCCATCCGGTGCGGTTTGGCCCTGCAAAACCGCCGCGTCGACAGATGGTCTGGGCCGGTCAGGCGAACAAAGCCCCGGACGCAGTGCGGATCGAAGACGGTTTCTTGCGCTCGCGCGGGCTGGGGGCCGACTTGGTGCCGCCGCTTAGCCTTGCTTGCGATGATCTGGGCATTTACTACGATCCGACCACGCCCAGCCGGCTGGAGCATTGGATCACCAAACGCGCCGATCTGCGCGGTGACCAGCTGGACCGCGCCCGCGACCTGATCCACGCCATCACCACTCGAGGGTTAAGCAAATACAACCCGACGGGCCCGCAATCCAAGCTGCCAGCGGGGCGCAAAATCCTGGTGCCAGGCCAGGTCGAAGATGATGCCTCGATCCGATTGGGCTGCGTGGACGTGCGCACCAATCAACAACTGCTGGACACCGCCCGCAAGGCCAATCCCGACGCCGTGATCCTGTACAAGCCGCACCCCGATGTGTTGGCTGGTCTACGCCCGGGTGTGGTGGATGCTACCGCTGCTGACATGGTCGTGACGGGCGATCCTGCGCCGCTGCTGGAACAGATCGACGGGCTGTGGACCATGACCTCGACCTTAGGTTTCGAGGCCCTGCTGCATGGGGTCAAGGTGACGACGCTGGGGGTGCCTTTTTACGCTGGCTGGGGGCTGACCCGCGACCTGGCGCCGATCCCTGAACGGCGGCGTGTTCAGGTTTCGCTTGAGGGGCTGGTTCACGCCTGCCTGATCGACTATCCGCGCTATCACGACCCGGTCACAGGGCAAGCCTGCCCCGCCGAGGTGATCGTGGACCGCCTGACCACGGGCGAGGGCCTTCGGTCCGGCACCGGTCTGCATCTGCTAGCCTGGACTCAGCGTCGTTTGTCTGGGTTTTCCCAATTGTGGCGGTAACTTACGCTCGTTGCCAGCGGTGTAATACATCCGAGCCAACCCGGCGCGTTTCAATAAGGTCAAAGCGCGGCGCTTGGGACAGCCGGTCCAGACCCAGCGCACCAAGCGACGGGCGCCCCTCGGCCCCCAGCGCGACACCGGCGGTGAATCCCACCAGTTCGTCCACAAGATCTGCCGCCAGAAACGAGGCCGCCAGCATCCCGCCACCCTCGCAAAAGACGCGGGTCAGACCCTGCGCGCCCAGATTTTCCAACGCCGAGGCAGGATCAATCTGACGCCCTTGCAGGCGACACTCCAGCAGGATCGCGCCAAGACCTGTCCAAGCCTCCAGCAGGTTGGGATCGGTGCCAGGTCCATGGCAAATCCAGACGGGCACGTCCTTGGCCGTCCGCGCCAGGTTGCCCATCAGCGGCAGGTCCAGATGGCGCGAGATCACCACACGCACCGGCTGCCGCGCGGGCGTAAAGCTGCGCACGTTCAGTGAAGGATCATCCGCCCGCGCCGTGCCGCCGCCCACCATCACTGCGTCATGCATGGCCCGCTGTGCCTGTACCACCTGACGCGCCTGCGCCCCGGTGATCCACTGGCTTTCGCCGCTGGCCGTGGCGATACGACCGTCAAAGCTGTTGGCCAGTTTCAGGGTCAGCCACGGACGCCCAATCGCATTACGCTGAAAGAAGCCTGCGTTGTCGCGCATTGCCTCATCGGCCAAAAGGCCCGTTTTCACTTCGATCCCGGCGGCGCGCAGCATGTCGAAACCCTGCCCGCTGACCCGTGGGTCATTGTCCGTTAAAGGGGACACCACGCGCACCACACCCGCGTCAATCAAGGCTTGCGAACAGGGCGGTGTCTGTCCGTGATGGCTACAGGGTTCCAACGTCACATAGGCCGTGGCCCCGCGCGCCAAATCACCTGCCTGAGCCAGCGCCTGCGTTTCCGCATGAGGCCGCCCGCCCGGCGCTGTCCAGCCGCGCCCGACAATACGCCCCTCGCGCACAATAACGCAGCCCACAGCGGGGTTCGGCCAGGTGTTCCCCAGTCCGCGCCGGCCCAAAGACAGGGCCAGCCGCATGTAACGCTGATCGGTGCTCACTCTTCCGGCGGAACGTCTGGGCGCAGTTCCGAGACGAACTTGTCAAAGTCATCCGCCGCCTGGAAGTTCTTGTAAACGCTGGCAAAACGAACGTAGGCCACGGTGTCGATGCGGGCCAGCGCCTCCATCACGATCTCGCCGATGGTTTTACTGGGGATGTCGGTTTCGCCCATGCTCTCCAGCCGCCGCACGATGCCGCTGATCATCTGGTCGATACGCTCGGGGTCGACGGGGCGTTTTTGCATGGAAATCCGGATCGAGCGCTCCAGCTTGGGCCGGTCGAAATCTTCGCGGCGACCGTTGGATTTAATCACCACCAAATCGCGCAGCTGCACGCGTTCGTAGGTCGTGAAACGCCCCCCGCAGGCCGGGCAAAACCGCCGCCTCCGGATCGAGACGTGATCCTCGGCCGGACGTGAATCTTTCACCTGAGTGTCAATATTTCCGCAAAACGGGCAACGCATTGCAGGTCCCCTTCTTTCTTCACCGCCTCTGGTGTTGGGTTCAGGCCCAACTTATCCACAGCCACTATAGGTCAGCCGCTAGAGTTTGGGTAGGGGGGAAATGCAACCGCTAGATTAAGGGGCTGAGCGCCGATTCAGGCCAGATGCGCGGCCACTTGGCGGCTGTGCGGCGCGGTGCGATGCTCGAACAGATAGATGCCCTGCCAGGTGCCCAGAACGGGGCGACCACCCGCGACCGGAATGGACAAGCTGACCGGCATCATCGCCGCCTTGATATGGGCGGGCATGTCGTCGGGGCCTTCGTAGGTATGGGTCAGATAGGACATGGAGGGATCAGTGGTCGGAGGCACCAGACGCGCGAAATAGTTGCGCAGATCGGTCTGCACCTCGGGGTCGGCGTTTTCCTGAATCAGCAGACTGCACGAGGTATGCCGGACGAACAGCGTCAGCAGCCCATCGCCATGCCTCGAGGCCCAGCGGGTCACATCCCGCGTGAACTCATACAGGCCTTGGCCGCGGGTCTGGATCGAGAAAGTGGTTTGCATGTTTTTGGCGAAGCTTTTCCAGTGTATCCTGGGATTTCTAGCAAGAATAGGAAACTAACAACGGCGTGCAACAACTACCCTACGTTTACCTGGATACTGGCGCACTTTCTTTCTTCTCCAAGAATGATGTTATGAGCGACTTAGTCGAACAATTCGGCCTTGGCTTTGCGTTTTCCGGTGCAACAATTGGAGACAGGTATAGTGCAACGAAAAACCAGCGCGAGTTTGAGTTCTTGCAACAACGAAAGGCTGTCTTTCTCGAACCAAATAACAGAGGTAGGCTCGAAGTTCACATTGACGCAGACCCGTCAATTCTGTTGCAAAGATATGATCCGTTCGATGAGAAGTTCCTTGGGAGCATTCTAAATCGCGTTGCTGGTGGAGGCCCCGACATAAGCGACAAACAGGCAATTTTACGGATACTGGAAACCATTCCGAACTTGCCCAAAAGCCTAATAGAGAAATTGGTCGACAGTCGGGTAGGCCCGACAGTGAGTACCAGGAATGCCGCGAGAAAGGCTTTGTACGACCACCCAAAACTGAATGAGAATGAATCTCTAAAGTCGTATTTGGCGCGCATTCTTCCCAAAGCTGCGGCAGCATATGAAGAAGTATTCCCAATCAAACCGCCCGAAAACTTTGATCAGCTTAGACTTGCTTCGCTGTCGCTCAATCTGATCGACGAACCCGCAAAAGGGTTACAAGGAGAGAGGAATAGCGCTAGCAAGCGGGAGGTTTTGGACGGGCATCATATCGCATGCGCACTTCACTGCGCCTTGTTTCTCACCACTGACAAGTCCACCTTAAAAAAGCACAAGATTTTAGCGGACTATTGGGCAATTCAGTCGATAAGCGTTTTTCTAGAACGCATAAAAAGGCGCCCCATGGGGCGCCTTTGTAATTACTGATCCAAGAAGCTCCGCAGCTTCCGCGACCGCGAGGGGTGTTTTAGTTTCCGCAGGGCCTTGGCCTCGATCTGGCGGATACGTTCGCGGGTCACGCTGAACTGTTGGCCGACTTCTTCCAGCGTGTGGTCGGTGTTCATGCCTATGCCGAAACGCATGCGCAGCACGCGTTCCTCGCGCGGGGTCAACGACGCCAGAACGCGGGTCGTGGTTTCCTTCAGGTTTTCCTGAATGGCCGAATCCAGCGGCAGCACGGCGTTCTTGTCCTCGATGAAATCGCCCAGTTGGCTGTCTTCCTCGTCCCCGATGGGGGTTTCCAGGCTGATCGGCTCTTTGGCGATCTTCATCACCTTGCGGACCTTTTCCAGCGGCATCTGCAGCTTGGCAGCCAGTTCTTCCGGTGTCGGTTCGCGGCCAATCTCGTGCAGCATCTGGCGGCCGGTGCGGACCAGCTTGTTGATCGTTTCGATCATGTGGACCGGGATACGGATGGTGCGGGCCTGATCCGCGATCGAGCGGGTGATGGCCTGACGAATCCACCAGGTCGCATAGGTCGAGAATTTGTACCCACGGCGGTATTCGAATTTATCGACGGCCTTCATCAGGCCGATGTTACCCTCCTGGATCAGGTCCAGGAATTGCAGGCCACGGTTGGTGTATTTCTTGGCGATCGAGATCACGAGGCGCAGGTTCGCCTCGACCATTTCTTTCTTGGCCTGACGGGCTTCTTTTTCGCCCTTCTGGACCTGCGAAACGATGCGGCGGAATTCGCTGATGTCCAGACCAACATACTGACCGACCTGGGCCATGTCGTTGCGCAGCTCTTCGATCTTGTCGGTCGAGCGTTCCATCAGCATCTGCCAGCCGCGCCCGGATTTCTGAGACATCTCGTCCAGCCAGGTCGGATCCAGTTCGCGGCCGCGATAGGCCTCGATGAATTCACGGCGGTTGATGCGGGCCTGGTCGGCCAGTTTCACCATCGCGCTGTCGATCTGCATCACGCGGCGGTTGATACCGTACAGCTGGTCAATCAGCGCTTCGATACGGTTGTTGTGCAGGTGCAGCTCGTTCACCAGCAGCACGATTTCCGAACGCAGCTTCTGGTACATCGCCTCGTCACGCTCGCTGAACGATCCGTCCTCATTCAGCGTGGCCGAGATCCGGCTGTCCTGCATTTCCGCCAGCGTTTCAAAATCATAAGCGATGCGGTTCAGCGTCTCCAGAACCTTGGGCTTCAGCGCGGCTTCCATCGCTGCCAGGCTCATGTTGGCCTGTTCGTCGTCATCGTCATCGTCGTCGTTATTGGTGATCGGGTTGCCGTCGGCGTCCAGCTCGGGCTGGGATTTTTCCTCGGACTTGGTTTCCGATCCGGCAGCGGCATCGACGACGGGCTCTTCTTCGTCGTCGCCCATCTGGTTGCCAAAGGTGGTTTCCAGATCAATCACGTCGCGCAGCAGAATGTCTTCAGTCAGAAGTTCGTCGCGCCAGATGGTGATCGCCTGGAACGTCAGAGGGCTTTCGCACAGCCCGGCGATCATGGTGTTCCGGCCGGCCTCGATGCGTTTCGCGATAGCGATCTCGCCCTCGCGGCTCAGCAGTTCGACGCTGCCCATCTCGCGCAGGTACATGCGCACCGGGTCATCGGTGCGGTCCAGTTTTTCCTGGCCCGTGGCGGCGAGGGTGACTTCGCCCTGTTTCGAGGACACGTCGACAACAGCGGTTGTCTTGGCCTCTTCGTCTTCGACCTCGTCATCCTCGATGATGTTGATGCCCATTTCGGACAGCATCGACATCACGTCCTCGATCTGCTCCGAGGACACCTGGTCGGGGGGCAGGACCTGGTTCAGCTGGTCATAGGTGATGTAGCCACGCTCGCGCGCCTCGGCGATCATCTTTTTTACGGCGGCCTGGCTCATGTCCAGGGAAACTTCGGCGTCCTGATCTTCGGTCTTGGCGTCGTCGTTGTCTTTAGCGGCCATGTATTACTCCTGCACGGTGCGTCGTCGCGGGCGCGATGATGTGTAATGACTTCAGGTCGTCAAGTGATTCGCTGGACCGAATCATTAGCGTGTCGATGTGATTCGGAAACCCGTATTACCTGAATTATTGAAGGAATCCCCTCAGAAACGTCTAATGTCCACGCTTCGAGAAGGAAATTTTGTCCAAAAGATCGTCCAGCGCCGCGCGTTCCTCTCGTTTGATTCGGGCGCCGTTCTTGCCGACATCGTATTCGGCCTTGTCCTCGTTCTCGCTACGGACCGCGCGATTGCGGGTCTCGGCAGCCTGCTGCAAGCGCCAGGTGACGGCTTCGTCGGCGATGCCGGTCAGCTCTTCCTCGGCCTCGGCGATCTCGGCCGACAGCCCCAGTTGAGCCCGCAGCTTTGCCAGCTCTTCCGTAACGGTCATGCGCGCAGCCTCGGCATCACCCGAACGCCGCACGGGCGGGGCTATGGCGACATGGGGGTGCGCAAACAGGGTTTCAAGCCCCTCGGGGCCCATGATGTCGGCCATCCAGTGTTCCAGGTCGTTTTGCTGCCCGTCATGGGCCGCGCGCAACAGAAGATCGCGGATCATCGCGTGATCTGGATCACCACAGACCATCGCCTCAAGCCCCGCTTCGAACTCCAGAATGATCGAGGGCGCGCGGATCAGCGTCGCCAGGATCACCGCCTCGCGCAGACGGTTCGGCACATCGTCCCCCGCCGCTGCCAGCGCCGAGTTGCGCGTGGTGCTGGTGGGCACAGGAGTCTGCGGCTTGCGCCAATCCTGCCATTTGCGTCCCCCACCCGAGGGTTTGCGGCTTTGACGGAACAGATCCCAGCGCAGGTCCTTGATGGCCTGCCCGTAATGCGACCGGATCGAGGGGTCCTTGATCAGCTTGATCTTTTCACGCAGAGCCTTGTCCAGCGTGGCCTTGCGTTCGGGGCTGTCGAAAACCTTGCCCTCGGTCTCGCGTTGCCACAGCAGGTTCACCATTGGCACGGCAGCGTCCAGCACAGTTTGTACCGCCCTGGCTCCCTTGGCGCGGATCAGATCGTCCGGGTCCATCCCCTGCGGCATCAGAGCGAAACGCAAGGATTTGCCCGCCTCCAGCAGCGGCAGCGCCAGATCGATCACCCGCATCGCCGCACGCACGCCGGCGGTATCCCCATCCAACGCGATGATCGGCTCGGGGGAAATGCGCCACAACAGATGCAGCTGGCTTTCGGTAATGGCGGTGCCCAAAGGCGCAACCGTGGCGCCGAACCCGGCCTCTGACAGGGCGATCACGTCCATGTAACCTTCGGCCACAATCAACGGCTGCCCTTTCCCAGAGGCCTGCCGCGCGGGCCCATGGTTATAAAGGTTGTGCCCCTTGTCGAACAATTCCGTCTCGGGCGAGTTCAGATACTTGGCGTTGTCATTCGGGTCCATCGCGCGACCGCCAAAGGCGATGCAGCGCCCGCGCGCGTCGCGGATGGGGAACATGATCCGATTTCGGAACACGTCATAGGGGCGTTTGCCCTTGCTCGACGGCTTGGCCAGCCCTGCGCCCAGGATCAGGTCCTCGGACACACCCTTGCCGGTCAGATGATCCCACAGGTTCTGCCAGCCATCGGGGGCAAAACCGATTTCGAACCGGTCCTGCGCGTCCTGCGCCAGCCCGCGGCGGTCCAGATAAGCGCGAGCGTCCTCGGCCACGGCGCGCTTCAATTGCAGGCGGAAAAATTGCGCCGCTTGCTCCATCACCTCGGCCAATTGGCTGCGCCGGTCGGCCTTGGCCTGCGCTTTGGGGTCAGCCTTGGGAATCGGCATCCCGGCCTCGCGGGCCAGAATCTCGACCGCTTCCATAAAGCCGACGTTTTCGGTTTCCTGCACGAAGTTCAGCGCATCCCCTTTGGCCTGACAGCCAAAGCAGTAGTAATACCCCTTGCGGTCATCCACATGAAATGACGCGGTTTTTTCCTGGTGGAACGGGCACGGCGCCCACATATCCCCCTTGCCCTGATTGGACTTGCGCGCATCCCACATGACCTTGCGCCCCACCACCTGAGACAGGCTGATGCGGGTACGCAGTTCATCTAAAAATCCGGGCGGAAGCGACATGCAGGGAATATAGGCCAGACGGTGCGCAGTGCAAACGGACTTAGCCGTCGAATTTCAGGCAAGCCTGCTCAAACGTGCTGATCGTGTCGGCATTCAGGTGCCCATCCGGCAGCGTATAGATCCACGCGACCAGCACATCCACGTTTGCCTCGTACTTGGTGCCCTTGATGGGGTCGGACTTCAGCACCTTCCGTGTCGCGCGTTTCTGACTGCGCTTCTTGGTACGGTGCTCGATCGCGGCCTCGACGATTCCGGTCTGGATACCGCAGCGTTCAGCGCGCTGTTCCCGAGTTTCTTTGGCCGCAGGGCTGTTTTGAGCCAGTGCAGGGACAGCGGCCAGACAGATAAGGGCGACAGCGGCAGAACGGAACATGAGGGCTCTTTCAGTCAATTGAGGCTGACCTGTTGATGCCAGCCTCAGAGCGTTTCTGCAAGCGGGTCAGGGTCTTGCCGCGTTGCGCTGCTCAAGCGTCAGGACAGTCACCGGGGCGATCCACTCTTTATCATCCGTCAGGAATGGGTTCTGCGCGGCGCGGCCGGACAGGTAGGCGCTGATCATACGCACGACAACCTTGGCACCGATCCGCATCATCTGCTTATCCTCTTTTGGCGCGCCCCCACCTGCAGGGGCCGACGCGGTAAAGGCATGTCCCCAAATCGGTCCCATCGCCTGCCCCGTGGCCTCGGACTCGGCCGGATGGACCACGATGCCGGCAAAAGGCAGCGTCTTGCGCGGCAGGGTATTGAACATCGGTGTGTTACAACATTTGGCGTACCAGCGGCAAAGACCCTTGGGGCTGAGCCGTTGAATGACCAGGTTTTCGGCCCCGCTGATGATCGAGATCGCGTCCGGGGTGGTCTGGATCAGCTCGGTGCCGCCATGGGCAGGCAGATCATAGCCCAGATGCCGCGCCGAGGTCTGACAATCCTTGCAGTAGCACTGAATCCGCGAACCCGCCGCAACGCCTGCGGGCGACAAACTTGCCTTTACCTGGCCGCATCCACACTGGAAATTCAAAGAAGACTTCATAAAGACTCAACCCTTTCAAACTGTAATCCGCTGGTCCAGAATCAGTAACCGGAATCGCCCGACAACGCACACGCGCATGACCTCAAAGGCGCGCATCCACACGCTGAATAGCCCGATTCCTTTACCAAATCTGTGCGGTTCTCAACGTCATTTTTCACTCTATTACTCAGCAATCCGCAACAAAGCCTGTTTCACGCAAGGCATTGCCCCAAAAAGGAAAAACAATCGGCCAGCTTCGCCCGGTTTGCGCCATAATTAGGCCCTTTTTGTGAACGAGAAATAATCCCCGAGAGAGTCCGTGCGTCTTCGCACAGGACCTTGTCGCGAGTGATTAAACCAGTTTGGAACAGAACATGAAACCAGCCCATGACACAAAGCGGCCCCGCCCAGGTCAGGCAGGTCGCCGCATCATCAGCCAGTTGAACCGCTTCCGCAAAGAAGAAGACGGGGTGATGGTGGCGTTCTCATTGCTGATGTTGTTGACCATGCTGGTTGTCGGCGGCATCGGCATCGACATGATGCGCTATGAAATGGACCGGGCGCGCCTGCAGAACACGCTGGACCGCGCCGTTCTGGCCGCCGCTGACATGGACCAGGAGCTGGCAGCCGACGACGTGGTGACCGACTATTTCACCAAAGCTGGAATGGCCGATTACCTGACGGGTATCAATGTTCAGCAAAGCCTTGGCTCGAAGCGGGTCGAGGCATCGGCGGCGTTCGAGTTCAGCACCTTCTTTCTGAAACTGATGGGCATCGACACCCTGACCGCCCGTGCCAACGGCGCCGCGATGGAAAGCATCGACGGGCTTGAGATCTCTTTGGTGCTGGACGTGTCGGGCTCGATGAACAGCAACTCGCGGCTGACCCGCCTGAAACCCGCCGCACGGGAATTCGTGTCGACGGTCCTGGCCTCGTCCGAAGCTGGCAGTGTTTCGATCTCGGTCGTTCCTTACGCCATGCAGGTCAGCGGCGGCTCGCAGATTTTGGACCAGTTGAACGTCACGGACGAGCACAACTATTCGCACTGCGTGAACTTCGGCGCGGATGAATTCAGCGAAACCGGCCTTGATGGTGACCAAGTCCTGGAGCGCACCGGTCATTTCGACCCGTTCACCTATGACGCCCCGCCCGAAGAAGGCTTTGTCTGCCCTGTTTGGGCCAGCCGCGAAATTCTGCCGCTGTCCAGCAGCGAAACCCAATTGCACAACTATATCAACGCGCTTGAAGCCACCGGGAACACCTCGATCGACGTCGGTATGAAGTGGGGCACGCTTCTTCTGGACAACGAAATGGAAGGCGTCGTGACCCAGCTGATCGCGGACGGCGCAGTACCCAGTGATTTCGCCGGGCGCCCGGTTGCCTTCAACTCGGGTGGTCTGATGAAGATCATCGTGTTGATGACCGACGGCGAAAACACCACGCAATACTTTCTGAACCCGTCAATGCGCGAGGGCGAGTCGCCCATCTATTACAATGCCGAGGAAGACCTGTATTCGGTCTATCAATCCAGCGGCAGCGAACATTCCTCGAACTCGGACCTGGCCTACTACTGGCCGCACGAGGACACCTGGAATGATCACCCCTATGGCAGCGGCACCCACGAGGTCTGCACCACCACGACCACCACGACCGGTGGCACCACGAGCTGGAGCGGACAGAAAACCCTTGTCAACCACGCCCGCGGCGGAGGCCGTGGCGGCGGTCGGGGTGGCGGTGACGGTGGCAGCACGACCACCACAACCACGACCACCTGCGAAACGGTGGACGAGCCGGGCACCGCGGTGCGCCTGACCTTCCAGGAACTGTGGAACCAGCTGTCGATGAAGTGGAACGCCGAATATAACTATGCCGACATGAGCAACGCTTGGGCGACCTGGTACGAGGCAGCCTTCAGCAAGCTGGAAGCATCGGCCAAGGACCAGCGCACGAAACATATCTGTGATGCGGCCAAGGATGCGGGCATCATCGTCTACACCATCGGTTTCGAGGCCCCCAACAAAGGGCAGCGCCTGCTGCAGGATTGCGCCAGCTCGGACGGGCATTACTTCGACGTCGACGGGCTTGAGATCGAAGACGCGTTTTCTTCGATCGCCGCGTCCATCCGTAAACTGAGGCTCGTGCAATGACAGGTTTGTTGAAACATTTTCGGCGCAAGTGGCGCGACGAAAAGGGCACCGCCACGGTCGAGTTTGTCGTGGTCTTCCCCTTCTTCCTGGGGGTGTTGCTGTCCTCGTTTGAACTGTCGATGATCACCATGCGCGAGACCATGCTGGAACGCGCGCTGGATCTGGTCGTCCGCGACATTCGTCTGGAAACAGGCTCGGCGCCCCAGCATGACGAGATCAAGTCACTGGTTTGCGAAAACGCACCCGTGATCCCCGATTGCGAGCTGAACCTGCGTCTTGAGATGATCCGCATCGACCCCACGAACTGGGTCGCGCCTGAAGCTACTTTCGACTGCACCGACCAGTCCGAAGAAGTGCAGCCCGTGCGAAGCTTCGTCAACGGGATGGATAATGAACTGATGTTGCTGCGTGCCTGCGCGAAGTTCGAACCGATCTTCCCCGGTGCCGGTCTTGGCAAGCAATTGGACAAGGATGGTGCCGGCATGGCCGCCCTTGTCGCGACCTCGGCCTTTGTGCAGGAGCCAATGTAATGAGTTTTAAACGAAAACTGTTCATGGCGCGGCTGCGCGCCTTTGTCGAAGACACCCGCGGCACCGTCGCAATCGAAGCCGTCCTGGCCCTGCCCGTGCTGTTCTGGACCTTCCTGGCCTCGTTCGTCTTTTTCGATGCTTACCGTCAGAACAGCATCAACATCAAAGCCGCGTATATGATCGGGGACGTGCTGTCGCGCGAAACCAATTCGATCAACGACGACTATATGGACGGGATGCTTTCTCTGTTCGACTACCTGACCAACGCCAACAATCCGACCAAGCTGCGCGTCACCGTGGTGCAATGGGACGAAGAGGACGCCACCTATACCCGCGACTGGTCCAAGACCCGCGGCGAAATTCAGCCCCTGGCCTCGACCGACCTGTCCAACCTGGCTGGCAAACTGCCAATCATGTCCGACAACGAGCGTGTGATCCTGGTGGAAACCTGGAGCCGCTATACCCCGCCCTTCTCGGTGGGTCTGGCCCAGCGCGAGATGCATAACTTCGTGACCACCAGCCCGCGTTTTGCGCCGCTGCTTCCCTGGTCGAACACCTAAGAGCGCTGCGCCAGCATTGCTTCCAGCATTTCAGCCATGAACTTGGTCTGGGCGCCCGGCAGGACGCCCCCAATGCCCACACGCTTGCCAAAACGCCAGTAAACACCCGGCTGCCAGGCGCGGGCGCCCCCGCCGTTCAGCCGTATCGTGAACCCGTTCGAGGGTTTCACCGCAAATGTCCCGCGCGAGACAGCTGCGATTTCCTCGATGCCAGCGATGATCACGCCGGTGTCGTCCTGCAGTCCGCCCGAGGTCAGCTGTACGACGCGCTCGGTCGCCCGGCGCATCTTTTCGGCCAGATACAACGAGGCCGCCCCCAGAAGCAGCAAGAACACCTGCCAGCCGGTCGTTGCGGGCGGCGTGACAAACGCCACATAGACCAGCAGCCCGCCCAGCAGGGCCAACATGCCAATTCCCATCCAGCGACGCGGAACCGAGGCCTGTGCGGTGGCCAGAATTTCGGTGGATTGATCCTGCATGAGGGCTCCTGTCAGTTGGGTGCGAATCCTTTGGGCCAGCCTTACGCCGAAACCGCCTTTTGCACCATGGTCCAGTAAATCTGCGCCACTTCATCCTGGCTTAGGCGTCCTGCGGTTCGGTACCAGGTGGTCACCCCGGTCACCATGGCGATCACGGCCATCGTGGCGACCTTGGCGTCAGGGATCTGAAAGCTTCCCTGCTCCATCCCGTCGCGCAGGATCTGTTCCAGGTGATCCTCGTATCGGCGGCGTAGCCCCTCGATCACGGCGAAATTTTCGGGCGTCAGGTTTCGCAGTTCCATATACGAGATGAACACCTCGTCGGGGCGTTCTAGGTGATAGTTGATGTGAAACCGCGTGAACGCCTCTAACCGCTCGGCAGCCGAGCCACCGTGATCCTGTCCCTCCCACGCGGCCAGCAGGTCTTCCATGTGCTGGCGCAGCAGGTCAAACAGCAAGCTCTGCTTGTCGGGGATGTAATTGTACAACGCCCCCGCCTGTACGCCGACCTCTTTAGCGATCTGACGCATTGAAACAGCGGCGAACCCGTGCTGCGCGAACAGCCGCAGCGCAGCCATCTGCAGCCGGGGGCCTGTGATATCGGAATGGGATCCTGCCGTACGTGCCATGGGCGAACTTTATCTGAACGGCGGTTCAGCGCAAACCGAAACCCAAAGACTTGCGGACCGGTCCTGTTTCGGGGCACAAAATGAATGTCTTTGTTTACGGTGGCCCGATGCGTTTTGGTTCTTTGCTTACTGTCTTGCTGGCCCTTGCTGCGATCAGCGGCTGTACGCAGCTGCCCGATCTGGACAGCCAGATAACCCCCGAGGCCAAGGCCGCACCCTATCCTGCGCTGATCCCCCTGGATACCGTGCTGGATGAAACTGCGGATACGCAAAGCTTCAGCCATGCGGGACTGTCGCAGGAGTTGCGAGTGGCGGCATTGCGGGCACGTGCGGCGCAGATGCGGGCAACGGCCGGACAATAAGAGCACTGCCCCCGCCAAATCCCGGCATTTCGTAATTTGCCAAGTTGCATGGCCCCGCCGGAAACGATACATCCCGGCTAAATATTAAACTTCTGTCAGGAGGCTTCGATGAGCCAACCCTTGCGTCTGGGCATTGCTGGACTGGGCACCGTCGGGATCGGTGTCGTGAAAATTATCCAACATCAAGCCGACCTTCTGACTATGCGCACCGGGCGTCCGGTGACCATCTCGGCCATCTCGGCCCGCACCCGCAACAAGGATCGCGGCGTGGACCTGTCCGGTTACGCCTGGGAGGACGACCCCGTCGCCCTGGCCAAGCGTGACGATGTTGACGTGTATGTTGAACTGATGGGCGGCTCGAACGGGCCGGCCAAAGCCTCGACCGAGGCCGCGCTGGCCGCAGGCAAGGACGTGGTCACTGCCAACAAGGCCCTTCTGGCGCTGCACGGGCAGGCCCTGGCCGAACAGGCCGAGGCCGGCGGTCAGGTGATCCGCTACGAGGCTGCGGTGGCTGGCGGCATCCCCGTGATCAAGGCCCTGACCGAAGGTCTGGCGGGCAACGCCATCACCCGCGTCATGGGCGTGATGAACGGCACCTGCAACTATATCCTGACCCGGATGGAGGCCACCGGCCAAGGCTATAACGCCCTGTTCGACGAGGCCAACAAGCTGGGCTATCTCGAGGCTGATCCCAACCTGGACGTGGGCGGCATCGACGCGGGTCACAAGCTGTCGCTGCTTTCCTCGATCGCGTTCGGCACCCAGGTCGATTTCGACGGGGTCGAGCTGGAAGGCATTCAGCGCATCTCGCTCGAAGACATCAAGGACGCGGCCGACATGGGCTATCGCGTAAAACTGCTGGGCGTGGCCCAGATGACCGATCGCGGGCTGGAACAACGCATGTCCCCTTGCCTTGTGCCGGCGGACAGCCCGCTGGGCCAGCTTGAGGGTGGCACCAACATGGTCGTGATCGAAGGCGACAGCGTGGGCCAAGTGGTTCTGCGCGGTGCAGGCGCGGGCGAAGGCCCCACCGCCAGTGCCGTTCTGGGTGACATCTGCGACATCGCACGCGGGTATCGCTATCCGGTTTTCGGCCAGCCCGCCGCCAGCTTGACCGCGGCACCGCGCGCGAAATCGGCCACTCCGGCGCCCTATTACCTGCGCCTGGCGCTGCAGGACAAACCGGGCGCCCTTGCCAAGATCACCTCGATCCTGGGCGAGGCAGGCGTGTCTATCCACCGGATGCGCCAGTACGACCACCAGGACGACATCGCGCCGGTTCTGCTGGTCACGCACGCCACCACCCGCACCGAACTGGACGTGGCCCTGACCGCGATGGAAAACACCGACGTGGTCACCGCTAAGCCGGTCGCGCTGCGGATCGAAACCGTCTAAGCGACGTGGCATTTCTGGGGGTCAACGCATCAGCAACCGGACGGGCCTGGATCGGGCCCGACGCCACGCTGATGCGCCTGGCCGAAGCGATGGAGCAGCACACCGGCCTGCCCGGCGCCGTCTGCAACATCTTGGCCCGGCGCGGCGTTCCCGCCCACGAGGCCAAGGGGTTTTTGGAACCGCAACTGCGCGACCTGCTGCCCGACCCTCGCAGCCTGAAAGACATGGAAACCGCCGCCGCGCGGTTCCTGACCGCCGTCAAACAAAGACAGCGGATTGCTGTTTTCGCCGATTACGACGTGGACGGCGGCAGCTCGGCCGCGCTGCTCTTGGACTGGCTGCACCAGATGGGCCGCGAGGCGACGCTGTACGTGCCCGACCGCATCGACGAAGGCTATGGCCCCAATGACGAGGCGATGGCCAAGCTGGCCCGCGATCACGACCTGATCATCTGCGTGGATTGCGGCACGCTTTCGCATGGCCCGATTGCCGCCGCGAAAGGCGCGGATGTCGTCGTGCTGGACCACCATTTGGGCGGCGAGACCTTGCCCGACTGCGCGGCCGTGGTGAACCCCAACCGGCAAGACGAAACCGGCGATCTGGCGCATCTGTGCGCCGCCGCCGTGGTGTTCCTGATGCTGGTCGAGGCCAACCGCCAGATGCGCGAAGAAAACGCCAAGGGGCCCGACCTGATGGCCATGCTGGACCTTGTGGCGCTGGCCACCGTGGCCGATGTGGCGCCGCTGATCGGTGTGAACCGTGCGCTGGTGCGCCAAGGGCTGAAGGTCATGGCCCGCCGCGCGCGTCCGGGCATCGTGGCCCTGTCGGATGTCGCGCGTATGGATCAGGCGCCCTCGACCTATCACCTTGGGTTCCTGCTGGGCCCGCGCGTCAATGCTGGCGGGCGGATCGGTCAGGCTGATCTGGGCGCGCGCCTGCTGGCCTGCCGTAACCCGCACGAGGCCGATGCGATGGCCGCCCGACTGGACCAGTTGAACACCGACCGGCGCGACATCGAAAACCAGGTGCGCGCCGCAGCGCTGGCGCAGGCCGAAGAGCGGGGGCTGGACGCTCCGCTTGTCTGGGCTGCAGGCGAAGGCTGGCACCCCGGTGTCGTCGGCATTGTTGCCAGCCGGATCAAGGAAGCCACCAACCGCCCGGCCATCGTCATCGGGCTGGACGGGGACGAGGGCAAAGGCTCGGGCCGCTCGGTTGCGGGCGTGGACCTTGGAGCCTCGATCCAGCGTCTGGCCGCCGAAGGCCTGTTGATCAAGGGCGGCGGGCACAAGATGGCAGCCGGCCTGACGGTCGCGCGCGATAAGCTGGACGCCGCGATGGACCGCCTGTCGGAGCTTTTGGCCAAGCAGGGCGCGGGTGAAGGCGGACCGGCAGACCTGAAGATCGATGGGATGCTGATGCCCGGTGCGGCCACGATCGAGCTGATCGAGACCATCGAACAGGCCGGTCCTTTCGGGGCGGGCGCCCCTGCCCCACGGTTTGTCTTTCCTGACGTGGCGATCAATTTTACCCGCCGAATTGGCGAATCGCACCTGAAACTCAGCTTCGGCGACGGCATGGGCGCGCGGATCGAGGCGATTTGCTTCGGCGCCTATGATGGCCCGCTCGGACCCCTGTTAGAGAGTCACGGCGGCGCGCGTTTCCATCTGGCCGGACGGCTGGAGATCAACCACTGGAATGGCCGCCAGACGGTGCAGCTGCGGCTCGAGGACGCCGCCCGCGCCGACGAAACAAAAATGTAAAAAGAATCTGATCTTGGGGGCATTTTCCTCTTGCGGAAGCGCGCCGCTTTTCCTAAAAGCGCGCTCACACCTAGAGTGCTCCGTTCGTCTATCGGTTAGGACGCCAGGTTTTCAACCTGGAAAGAGGGGTTCGATTCCCCTACGGAGTACCATTTCTCCTGTACATTCTGGCAACGATGTTCGACGCGCAAGGCGTTGTTATATCCGCATTTTCACGCATTAAACTGCGGGAATACCCGCCCCATTATCAGCTGAAAATACGTCCGCGCGCCTTGATCACCCCGTGCGACAGCAGTGCCACATAGGTCAGATCGAGCAGTACCAGCAACAGCCACGGCCGGGTGAACATCAAACCGATTCCCACGACCAGCGTGAACATCAGCACCACGATCAGCCCGCGCGGAATGCGCAGGGATTTGGGTGACAGGGTCTTGAGCCGCGAGATCATCAGCAGCGCCACCAGACCCAGCCAAAATCCCGCCACCAGTGCAGGTGTCAGGGCGCTTAGAACGCCGGCTTGAACAGCAAACAGCGGCAACAAAGCCAGCAACGCGCCCGCGGGGGCCGGCACGCCGACGAAATGGTTCTTGGCCTCGTCCTTGGGCGCGTCAACCTCGACCCCGGCGCCTCGCATTACGTTGAAACGGGCCAGTCGCAAACAGGCGGCGGCGGCGAAAATCAGCACAAAGATCCACCCCAGGCTGCCCAGCGGCTCCAGCATGAACTTGTACAGCAGGATGCCCGGCGCCACGCCAAAACACAGGAAATCGGACAGCGAATCCAGCTCGGCACCGAAGTTCGAGGTCGCGCGCAGCCGCCGCGCCAGCAGACCGTCCAGCCCGTCCATCAGTACCGCCAGAAAAATCAGCGCCACGGCCGAGCCAAACCGTTCGTCCATCGCAAACCGGATCGAGGTCAGCCCCAGACACATCCCCGCCAGCGTCACCATGTTCGGCAGCAGCAAAAGGAAGGGCACGCGGTCCCGATCGGCATTACGAGGGGGGAATGACTTCATGCGTCAGGCCTCTTTCACGGCGCCAAGATCGGCCAACACGGTTTCACCCGCAATCATGGTTTGGCCGATCTCGACCATCGGCTCGACCCCTTCGGGCAGATAGATATCCAGACGCGAGCCGAAACGGATCAGCCCAAAGCGTTCGCCCCGGCCCTTGCGGGTGCCTTCGTCGGTCCAGCACAGGATGCGGCGCGCGACCAGACCGGCGATCTGCACCACGCCATATTCACGGCCATCTGCGATTTGCACGGTCAGACCATTGCGCTCGTTATCTTCGGACGCTTTGTCCAGCGAGGCATTCAGGAATTTGCCAGGGCGATAGGCAACGGTGGTCACGGTGCCCTCGTGCGGGATGCGGTTCACGTGGCAGTTAAACACCGACATGAAGACCGAAATCCGCGTCATCGGCTGATCGCCCAGACCCAGCTCGGCCGGGGGAACTGCAGGCTCCAGCAGCGAGATAACCCCGTCAGCAGGCGAGACCATCAGCCCGGGGCGCAGGGGCGTCACACGTTCCGGATCGCGGAAGAAATAGTAAACCCAGATGGTGATGCCGGTGCCTATCCAGCCCAGCGGATGCCAGATCCAGAACAGGACCAGCGTGATCGCAGCAGCGATGGCCACGAACTTGCGCCCTTCGGGGTGCATGGGCTTTACAAAGGTCGACATCATCGAAACGGACATGGGGCCCCCATCGGGTTGGTTTAGGACGTAATTTCAAGGTGCATAGAGTAATCCATCCTGAATGCAAATCCCGCAAGCCAGCTTAGCTTGCCTTTTCCTGCGCGACCAGCCGCGCCGCCGCATCCGCAATCACCGAGCGCAGCCAGACATGCGGGGCAGACACATGGGTGCGCGCGGTCCAGAACAGGTCAATGCTGATTTCGGCGGGAAAGGGGCATGGGGTCACGGCAATCTGCCGCCCGAAACTGTGCGCCATGCGCGATGGAATGGTCGCGATCAGGTCGGTGCCTTGCAGCAGATCGGCCAGGTTGGCGGGGCTTGGCACCTCCATCACTGCATTGGGAAAGTGGCCCTGCGCCTCCATCACCACCAGGAAACGCGAGCGGAAATTGCCGCCATAGTTCACCACGACCTGAGGCGTATTGACGTAGGTTTCGACATTCATCGGCCTGCCAGCCAGCGGGTTGTCCACATCCATCACGCAGACATAGTCATCAACCATCAACGAGCGGCGGTAATACCCTGCGTCCTCGATCTGGATGGGACCGATCAGGATATCGGACTCCGAGCGTACCAGCTGCTCTTTTCCGCGCACGGTCGAGGGGATGATCCGCAGCTTCATTCCCGGCGCCTCACGCCGCAGCGTTCGGGCCACTTCCGGCATCAGGGTAATGCGTTCGTAGAAGTTGCAGCTGATCACGATTTCCAGGGACGCCACAGCGGGGTCGAAATCACGCGGGGCGGCCAGGGCTTCGAACCGGTCCAGAAGCTCGCTGGACTGGGTCACGATTTCGCTGCACCGCTCGGTCGGGACAATGCCCGCCCCCTGCCGCACGAACAGCGGATCGCGAAAGGTCTCGCGCAGTCTGGAAACGGTATAGCTGATCGTGGACTGGGTTACCCCCAAGCTTTCGGCCGCCCGTGAAAAACTGCCATGCGCATGGACCAGGCGCAGCGTCCTGAGGGCTGCGAAGTCCACGTTGAAGGGATCTGCCATGTCATTCTCATTCAATTTTTCGATAGGCACTATCAAACCCATCGGATTGCCCAATGTCAAACCTCTCACTAGGCTGGACCGACAATTTCGACTTTGGGAGGAGGAGAAATGACCACTGCGACCCAGTCCGCCGTTCCGGTCAATACCGACATCACGATTGATCAGCTGACCCGCGATCCTTATTCGATCTATCGCAAACTGCGGGCCGAAACTCCGGTCGTGCGGGTGCCCAGCATCAACCGCATCCTGCTGACCAAGGCCGCCGATACCAAGCGCGCCAAGGAAGACTGGGAGCTGTTCAGCTCGAACGATCCGCGAACGCCCATGCAGCGCGCGTTCCAGGCGCACACACTGATGCGCAAGGACGGGGCCGAGCACAAGGCCGAGCGTAACGCCATGGCCCCGGCCTTTGCGCCGCGTCTGATCAAAGGCTGCTGGCAAGAGAAATACACCAAGGTGGCCGAGGAATATGTCGCCCGCCTGCCCCGCGGCGAAACTGTGGATCTGTTCGGCGCTTTGGCCGCGCCCTATGCGGCGCGTTGCCTGACGCATCTTCTGGGCATCCCCGAGGCCTCGGATGCGGATATGATCCGCTGGTCGCAAACGCTGATCGATGGCGCTGGCAATTTTGGGAATGACCCCGAACTGTTCGCCCTGTCGGATGCCGCCAACGAAGAAATGAACGCCCTTTTCGACAAATGCGCCGAGCGGGTGAAGGCGGCCCCCGATGCTTCGGCCTTGTCGGCCATGGTGAACGCCGAAGACCCGATCCCGACCAGCCAGATCTATGCGAATGTGAAAATCGCCATCGGCGGCGGCATCAACGAACCGCGCGACGCCCTGCTGACCATCCTTTACGGTCTGTTGTCCAACCCCGACCAGCTTCAGGCTTGCGTGGCGGACGACATGTGGGACGCCGCCTTTGAAGAGGGCGTGCGCTGGGTCGCTCCGATCCAGGTCAGCAACCGCGTCGCCAACGAGGATACCGAATTCCGCGGGCTTCACATCGCCAAGGGCGAGGTTCTGATGACCGCCCAAGCCTCGGCTTGTCATGACGAAGAGCTGTACGAGAACCCCGAGTTATACAATATTTTCCGGCCTAAAGCCCAGCACCAAGCCTTTGGGAACGGGCCGCATTTCTGCCAGGGCACCCATATCGCCCGGCGGATGTTGGCACAGATCATGTTGCCAATGCTGTTCGACAGATTCCCGAACATGAGTTTGCCTGATCCCGAACAGGCCAAATTCTGGGG
Organism: Thalassovita sp.; assembly: GCF_965218685.1. Taxonomy (GTDB): domain Bacteria; phylum Pseudomonadota; class Alphaproteobacteria; order Rhodobacterales; family Rhodobacteraceae; genus Thalassobius. Next base: position 3,363,363 of record NZ_OZ244657.1, read on the forward strand.
ATTTGCGTTCCGTGGCCCGCTTAGCCTGCCGGTCACACTGAATTAAGAAAATTGGTATCAGGGAGGAAACCAATGAAACGACGTAACATTCTCAAGACAGTAGCGGCCGCTGCTTTTGCCGCCGGGCTGGCCCCCAGCCTGGCCTCGGCACAAGAAGTCACCCTGCGACTGCACCAGTTCCTGCCGCCCCCGGCGACCGTGCCCAAGCATATCCTCAAACCCTGGGCACAGCGTGTGGAGGCGGCCACCGGCGGCAAGCTGAAGATCGAACACTATGACGCGATGTCGCTTGGCGGTCGTCCGCCCGCGCTGATGGATCAGGCCATTGATGGCGTGGCCGATATCGTCATGACCGTCGTGGGCTATACACCCGGCCGCTTCCCCAAGACCGAAGTGTTCGAGCTGCCCTTCATGATGACCAGCCCTGTGGCGACCTCGAAGGCGTTTCAGGAAATGGTCGAAACTGACCTACAGGATGGTGAATACAAGGACGTGAAAGTTCTGGGCGCCTGGGTGCACGGGCCCGGTGTGATCCACGCCAACCGCCCTGTCACCAAGGTCGAAGACATGTCCGGCCTGAAACTGCGTGGTCCGACCCGTGTGATCAACGACATGCTGAAAGAACTGGGCGCAACCCCGGTCGGCATGCCCCTGCCCGCCATCCCCGAGGCCCTGTCCAAGGGCGTGGTCAGCGGCACCGTGATCCCGTGGGAGGTCACCCCGGCCATCAAACTGTCGGAACTGGTGGATAATCACACCGAGTTCACCGGTGACGAGGCACTGTACACCGCGACCATCATCATGGTGATGAACAAGGCCAAATATGACAGCCTGCCCGCCGACATCCGGGCGGCCATTGATGCCGAATCGGGCCTGAAACTGTCTGAGTTTGCCTCGCAAATCATGTGGGACAAGGACGTGCCCGGTCGCGCCATCGCTGAAAAGGCCGGCAACAACATCGTGCAGCTGTCTGCCGAGGAAGTGGCCCGGTTCAAGACGGCCTCGCAGCCCGTGATTGATCGCTGGGTGGCCGAAATGGATGCCAAGGGGGTCGACGGCAAAGCCCTGATCGCCGAGGCCAAGGCCCTGATCAAAAAGCACGGCGGCTGAATCCTCCCGAGGTCAGCCGAAATGCGCGCCGGTGGGTCGGGACCTGCCGGCGCGTTTTTTTTGACGTAACGCTTCTCTGGCGCCCACCAGCAATTTGGCGCAGATTTGTCCCTACGTCAGCCACTTGGGACCAAAGATGAACCAGCCGCGCAATACCCGCCAGGACTATGCCGATTTCTATCAGATCCAGACCCGCTGGATGGACAACGACATGTATGGGCACATGAACAACGTGGTGCATTATTCGCTGTTCGACACGGCGGTAAACGGCTGGCTGATCGCCAAGGGTGCGCTGGATCCGCACAGCAGCAACAGCTATGGGCTGGTGGTGGAAACAGGGTGTAAGTACTTCTCGGAAATGGGGTTTCCAGACCTGGTAACCGCTGGCATCCGCATTACTAAACTGGGGGGCAGTTCGGTCCGGTACGAGGTAGGGCTGTTCCGTAATGACGAACAGGAAACCTCGGCCGAGGGGTTTTTTGTCCACGTCTACGTGGACCGCGCCAGCCACCGCCCCACCCCGATCGAGGGCCAGCGGCGGGCGATCCTTCAAACGTTGCTACGCGCAGATCAGTCCTGATCGCGCGGCGCATCGGGATCGGCCTGGCCGACCCCTTTGAAGATGAACTTGAACGGCAACGCCCAGATGAACCCCAGCGCCACATAGATGGCCAGTTCAACCAGCAACGAGGGCCGTTCAAACAAGGACGTCACCCACCACGCCGCCGCGATATACAGCGGCAGACCGACCACCAGGATCAGCAGCGCCAGGCGGCGGCGGGTTTTATAGCTCAGCGCCATCAGTCAGCGAACGGATCGGTGACAAGGATGGTGTCGTCGCGCTCGGGGCTGGTGGACAGCAGGGCGACGGGGCACTCGATCAGCTCTTCGACGCGGCGGACGTATTTCACCGCGTTGGCCGGCAGATCGTTCCAGCTGCGCGCGCCTTCGGTGGATTCCGACCAGCCGGGGATTTCCTCGTAGATCGGTTTGCAGCGCGCCTGCTGATCGGCGGCGGTGGGCAGATAGTCCAGACGCTTGCCATCCAGATCATAGCCAACACAGATTTTCAGGGTCTCGAACCCATCCAGCACGTCCAGTTTCGTCAGCGAGATGCCGTTGATCCCGTTCACCGCGCAGGTCTGACGGACCAGGGCCGCGTCAAACCAGCCACAGCGGCGTTTACGGCCGGTGGTGGTGCCAAACTCATGGCCACGCTCGCCCAGACGTTGACCGTCAGCGTCGTCCAGCTCGGTCGGGAACGGGCCTTCGCCCACGCGGGTGGTATAGGCTTTGACGATGCCCAGCACGTAGTCAATCGAGTTCGGGCCGATGCCCACACCCGTCGCCGCCTGCCCCGCAATCACGTTCGAAGAGGTCACGAAAGGATAGGTGCCGAAATCGATGTCCAGCAGAGCACCTTGCGCGCCTTCGAACAGGATACGTTTGCCGGCCTTGCGCTTTTCATTCAGCACTTTCCAGACGGGCGCGGCGAAGGGCAGAATTTCCTTTGCGACCTCTTTCAGCTGAGCAACCAGCGCGTCGCGGTCCACGGGTTCAATGCCCAGACCTTTGCGCAGCGGATCATGGTGCTGCAGGGCGCGGTCCACGCGGGCCTCAAGCGTCGCCTCATCGGCCAGATCGGCCACACGGATGGCGCGGCGGCCAACTTTGTCTTCGTAGCAGGGTCCGATACCGCGGCCGGTGGTGCCGATCTTGGTCCCCTTCGAAGCGGCCTCTTCGCGGGCGCGGTCCAGCTCTCCGTGGATCGGCAGAATCAGCGGAGTGTTTTCCGCGATCATCAGCGTGTCGGCGTTGATCTCGACGCCCTGTTCACGGACGGTGGCAATCTCGTTCACCAGGTGCCAGGGGTCCAGCACCACGCCGTTGCCGATCACCGACAGCTTGCCGCCGCGCACCACACCCGAGGGCAGCGCGTGCAATTTATAGACCTTGCCATCGATCACCAGAGTGTGGCCGGCGTTATGGCCGCCTTGGAATCGCGCGATCACGTCGGCGCGTTCCGACAGCCAATCCACGATCTTGCCTTTACCCTCATCGCCCCATTGGGCGCCGACGACGACGACGTTTGCCATTGCTGGTCCTCTTTCATATGTGGATCAAACCCGCGCCCGTATATATGCACCGGCCCCGGTGTGAAACCTCAAATTCGCCGCAGGGCTGGACAGCGGCGGCGCTTTGCGCGATCCATAATGACATACAGTCGAGTTTCTTGCAGCACCGAGGCGTCCAATGGGCTTCTTTCTTCGCTGGTTGGCCGCCTTCATTCTTCTGGCGCTGACCTACAACCCCAGCGGCTTCAACTATGCCAAATGGGCTAGTTTAAGCTATTCTTCGCAATTGCCGATGGTCGTGCTGTTGGGGCTGCTGCTGCTTGTGGGTTACATCGTCTATCTGCGGGCCACGCTGCGCTCGATCGGGGCGTTTGGCATGTTTTTGGTCATGGCCATCATCGGAGCACTGCTTTGGGTTCTGTTCGATTGGGGTCTTCTGGACCTGCAGAACCAGCGGATGAACACCTGGCTGGGGATCATTGCCTTGTCTGTGGTTTTGGGAATCGGCCTGAGTTGGAGCCTGATCCGCAGACATTTGACCGGCCAGGTCGATATGGACGACGTCGAAGAGTAGCATTTCGCGCCCAAGGCCCTGCGGAATGACGAAGGCGGGTTGCGGGTTGCCGGGCTTTTCCCTAAATAGACGCGGAAAGACATCTCAGGCAGGCCCCAATGGAAAACGTTGTCCTTATTATCCACCTTCTTCTGGCGCTGGCGCTGATCGGCATCGTTCTTCTGCAACGATCCGAGGGCGGCGGTCTTGGCATGGGTGGTGGCGGCGGCGCCGTTGCAAGCCGCTCGGCTGCAACTGCGCTGAGCAAGGTCACCTGGGTTCTGGCAGCTGCTTTCATCTGCACCTCGCTTGCGTTGACCATCATCGCGACCGAAAAAACGGCAGGCAGCTCGGTTCTGGACCGCTTGGGCGGCACCACCACCGAAGAGGCCTCCCCCGAGGAAACCCAGCCCGGCAATGATCTTCTGCCGCCGTCGGCAGGCGACACCGGCCCGTTGGTCCCCCGCGCGGACTAACCACAATACCTTGAAATTCTGCGGACGACCGTAACAGCATCTTGCGGTCGCCTTGCGTTCTATTTGCGAATCTAGTAAGGCTTGAGTCCCGTGGTGCTACGGTTTTTTTGGAACCGTAGGGGCGCAGGTTTTGGCAAAATGCCAGGCGAAAATCACGGGAGAAGCCGACATGGCTCGTTATATCTTCATCACTGGTGGTGTTGTGTCCTCGCTGGGCAAGGGGTTGGCCTCAGCTGCCCTTGGAGCGTTGCTGCAAGCGCGCGGTTTTTCGGTCCGTCTACGTAAGCTGGACCCCTATCTGAACGTAGATCCGGGCACGATGAGCCCGTTTGAACACGGCGAGGTTTTCGTCACCGACGACGGCGCGGAAACCGATCTGGACCTGGGCCATTACGAGCGTTTCACTGGCGTGCCGGCGCGCATGACCGACTCGGTCAGCTCGGGGCGAATCTACTCGAACGTGCTGGAAAAAGAGCGTCGCGGCGATTACCTGGGCAAAACCATTCAGGTCGTCCCCCATGTCACCAACGAGATCAAAGAATTCCTGGCGATCGGCGATGACGAGGTCGATTTCATGCTGTGTGAAATCGGCGGCACCGTCGGCGATATCGAGGGCCTGCCCTTCTTCGAAGCAATCCGTCAGTTCACCCATGACCGCCCGCGCGGCCAGTGTATCTTCATGCACCTGACGTTGCTGCCCTATCTGGCCGCCAGTGGCGAGCTGAAGACCAAACCGACCCAGCACAGCGTCAAGGAGCTGCAGAGCATCGGCATCGCGCCAGACGTTCTGGTCTGCCGCAGCGAACAGCCCATCCCTGAAAAAGAGCGCGAGAAAATCGCCCTGTTCTGTAACGTCCGCAAGGACGCGGTGATCGCGGCCTATGACCTGAACTCGATCTACGAGGCCCCGCTGGCCTATCACCACGAGGGTCTGGACCAGGCGGTTCTGGATGCGTTCGGCATCTCGCCCGCGCCCAAACCCGACATGGCCAAATGGGACGACGTGGTGGACCGCATCCACAACGCCGACGGCGAGGTCAAAGTCGCCATCGTGGGCAAATACGTGCAGCTGGAAGACGCCTATAAGTCGATCAAAGAGGCCCTGACCCATGGCGGCATGGCCAACCGGGTGAAGGTCAATGTCGAGTGGGTGGACGCCGAGATTTTCGACAACGAAGACCCGGCGCCGCATCTGGAAGGCTTCCACGCGATCCTGGTCCCCGGCGGCTTTGGCGAGCGCGGCACCGAAGGGAAAATCAAGGCGGCCGAATTCGCCCGCACCCGCAAGATCCCCTATCTGGGCATCTGCCTGGGCATGCAGATGGCCGTGATCGAAGCCGCGCGCAACGTGGCCGGCATCAACACCGCTGGTTCCGAAGAATTTGACCACGAGGCCGGCGGCAAGCGCTTTGAGCCCGTTGTTTATCACCTGAAAGAATGGGTGCAGGGCAACGCCAAGGTGAAGCGCAAGGCCGATGACGACAAGGGCGGCACCATGCGTCTGGGCGCCTATGACGCCGTGCTGACCAAGGGCTCGAAAGTGGCCGAGGTTTATGGCGGCAGCGCGATCGAGGAACGCCATCGTCACCGTTACGAGGTGGACATCAAGTATCGCGAGAAACTCGAAGCTTGCGGACTGACCTTCTCGGGCATGTCGCCCGATGGTCGCCTGCCTGAAATCGTGGAATGGGCCGACCATCCGTGGTTCATCGGTGTGCAGTATCACCCCGAGCTGAAGTCCAAACCATTCGATCCGCACCCGCTGTTCAAGGACTTTGTCCGCGCGGCCGTGGAAACTTCGCGGCTGGTATAAAAAACGGGGCCGATTGGCCCCGTTTTTCGTTGGATCATTGGCTTAGCGCCAGAAGGGCTCGGTCAACACACGCAGCAGCGTCGGCCGGTTGTCGTTGTCGGGCGTCATGATCAAGGTGCGCGGACCGTCGTCCGAAATTGCCTCGAATTTCGCTTCGTCAAAGACCCAGCGCCCTTCGCGCCGTTCAGTGCGATCCAGGCGCTGCGCGTTGATCCATGCCTGTGCTTCGTGGCGGACAGGGCCCAGGCCAACCTCGGGGTCCGGCAGGTAGAAACCAGCGCAAATCCGACTGTGCAGGCTGTCCAGCATCGAACAGCGCGCACTGTCATTCAGTGGCACATCATCGGGATGCATATGGTTGAAATCATGTGGGCGTCCGTTCAGGAAAACCCTTACGGCTGTCGCCAGATCCAAACCGATCTTCGACATGTGTCGGCCCAGCTGTCGCAGGTCGCCGGCATCCCAGTCAAAGTCAATCGCCGCTTGCGCGATTTCATCGATGCCCTGAGGTTTGTACGCGGTTGGCATGTCGTCCCAGTCCTGTGAAATCATCCGGTTCATCGCCGGAACTCCTTCTGGCATATCGTTTCAATTAAACTTCTATTGAAGGTTGAGGGAATAAGTTGGACCGAATTGTGACCGGTTTTGGGCGTCCCAAGTGTTTCACTTTGGACACATTTTCGGGACAAGCCCCGGAGGGATCGAATTTCGATTTGCCAGAATCGTTTCTGCGCCTAGCCTTGTTACATGTTCTCGCAACTGTTCCGTTCTATTCGCACCTCGAAAGAAGAGGAGCTACCCGAGCCGGATGAAAAGCTGGCCCTGGGCGCCCTTTTGGTGCGGGTGGCAAAGTCTGACAAGAACTATAATATCCATGAAATTCAACGCATTGACCGAATATTCTCGCAACGGTTTGACTTAAATGCCGTCGAGGCCGCAAAGATGCGGGCCTTGTGCGAAAAGCTGGAACAACACGCCCCTCATCTCGACGTATTCTCGGAAATGATCCGCGAGGGGGTCGATTTTGACGAGCGTCTGGCCACGCTCGAGGCGATGTGGCAGGTCGCGCTGGCCGACGGGCACGAGCGCCCCGAAGAGCTGGAAGTCGTTGATCGCACCAAGCATGCCCTGGGCCTGTCCGAGGCGGACAGCCTGCAAGCGCGCGTACAAGCGGCGCAAACAATCGGCGAAACTTGACCATCCACGATTGGCGCGACGCGTTTTAACCCCTATATCGAGCTCATGTTTGCAGATCTGTTGAAACGGCTGACCCAGCCCGGCCCCGCCCCCCTGCCCGATGAAGACGCCCGACTGGCGCTAAGCGCGCTGTTGGTTCGCGTCGCGCGTGCGGATGGCCATTTTGACGGAACAGAGCGCACGCTGATCCTGCAAATTCTCGAAGCGCGCTTTGGGTTGGACGCCGCCGCCGCCGCTGATTTGCTGCACCAAGCCCAGATTCTTGAATCCGAGGCCCCTGACACCGTCCGCTTTACCCGGGCCATCAAGGACGCGGTGCCATTCGAGGACCGCACCGCCATCCTTGAATCCCTCTGGCAAGTGGTACTGGCCGACGGCGTACGGGACGACGCCGAGGATTCGCTGCTGCGTATGGTCTCAAACTTCCTGGGAATCAACGACCGCGACAGCGCTCTGGCGCGCCAACGGGTCGAGGCCCGCAGCTAGTTTTCCAGCCAAATCGCTGGCAGTTTTCGCATGACTGCGGGTCAATTTGTCCGTTTTGGCCCGAATCCGTCGGTTTGAAAGTTGCACCAGCCGGTAAAAAAATCCCTACTGGTGAAAACAAATAAGATCAGGGTCGTCCGTGTCCGACAAGGAACCAGTCATCGAAATCCGAGGGCTTCACAAAGCTTATGGCGCTTTGGAAGTCATCAAGGGCGTGGACATCACCGCGCACAAGGGCGACGTTGTTTCGCTCATCGGCTCTTCGGGGTCGGGGAAATCCACCATTCTGCGCTGCGCCAATCTGTTAGAGGACAGCCAGAAAGGCGATATCCTGTTTCAGGGCGAGCCCGTCAAATGGAAGGGCCAGGGGCATGCGCGCCAGCCCGCGGACGCCGGACAGGTCCTGCGCATTCGCACCAACCTGTCGATGGTGTTCCAGCAGTTCAATCTTTGGGCCCACATGACCATCCTGCAGAACGTGATGGAGGCCCCCGTCACCGTTCTGGGTCGCGACAAGGCCGAGGTCGAAGCCTCTGCCCGCCGCTATCTGGACAAGGTGGGGATCGGCGACAAATGTGATGTCTTCCCCGCGCAACTGTCGGGCGGCCAGCAGCAACGCGCGGCCATCGCTCGTGCCTTGTGCATGGAGCCCCAGGCCATCCTGTTCGACGAGCCCACCAGCGCCCTGGACCCCGAGCTGGAGCAGGAAGTCGTCAAGGTCATCAAGGATCTGGCCGCCGAAGGGCGCACCATGCTGATCGTGACCCACGACATGAAAATGGCCCATGATGTCAGCAGCCACGTCGTGTTTCTGCACCAGGGGAAAATCGAAGAAGAAGGCCCGCCCGAGACTTTGTTCGGCGCGCCGAAATCCGAACGACTGCAACAATTTTTGTCCGTCACCTCTCATCTCTGAGGGACGGTCCTCACACGCGCAACTTAACGGGAGTGAACAATGAAAAAACTGATCCTGACCACCACCGCCCTGGCGCTGAGCGCGGGCATGGCCTTTGCTGGCAGCCATTCCATGACCGTCCGCATGGGCACCGAGGGCGCCTATCCTCCGTTCAACTTCATCAACGACAGCGGCGAAGTCGACGGTTTCGAGCGCGAGCTGGGCGATGAGCTGTGCAAACGTGCCGAGCTGAAATGCGAGTGGGTCACCAATGACTGGGATTCGATCATCCCCAACTTGGTGTCGGGCAACTATGACACCATCATCGCGGGCATGTCCATCACCGCCGAGCGCATGGAAAAGATCGACTTTACCGAGGCTTACACCCAGCCTGACCCCTCGGCCTATGCGGTGCTCAGCACGGATGTGGACATTAAAACCGGCGTGATCGCCGCGCAGGCCAATACCATTCAGGCCGCTTTTGTGGCCGAGGCAGGTGCACAGCTGGTTGAATTCGCCACCGTCGACGAGGCCCTGGCCGCCGTCGTGAACGGCGAGGCCGACGCCATCCTGGCGGACAAGGCCAGCCTGACCGACTATGTGGCCGCTGATGACGCCCTGATGTTCCTGGAGCAAGAGGAAATGATCGGCGGCGGTGTCGGCATGGGCATCCGCAAATCCGACGCCGAGCTGCGCGGCAAATTCGACGCGGCGATCAAGTCGATGAAGGATGACGGCACGCTGAACGCCCTGATCACCAAGTGGCAGATCGGCGAAACCTTCTGATCCTGACCGAAACGGCGGGGGCGTACGCCGCCCCTGCCCCACCCGGACAACCGTATGTTTCCCTATTGCACCGACCCATCGACGCTTGAAGGTCTGAGCTGGCTCAGCTGCTATCTGACGACGGACAAGCACATGATGCTGTTCTACTCGGTCGGGACTGTGCTGTTGTTGCTGGCGATCACCGCGCCCGCTGCCCTGATGTTCGGTTTTTTCGGGGCCACCGCGGCCAAGTCGCCCTTTTTTCCGCTGCGTTGGCTGGGCAAGATCTATATCTCGGTCGTCCGCGGGGTGCCGGACATTGCGTTTTTCCTGTTCTTCGTGATTGCCCTGGATCAAGGGTTCGAGTGGATACGCCACAAGCTGAAATGTCCTGACTGGTCCGAGCCGATCCGACAGGGCAATGATTTCGTGGTTTGCTCGGTCGCGAAACTGCCCCTTGGCGACGCCCCGCAATGGGTACACGAGGTTTATGGCTTTGCCCTGGCCGTGCTGACATTTGCCATTGTTTTCGGGGCCTTCGCGGCGAATGTGTTGTTTGGTGCCATGCGCGCCGTGCCCCATGCCCAGATGGAGACCGCCTATGCTTATGGCATGTCCAAGCGGCAGGCATTCTGGCGGGTTTTGGTGCCGCAGATGTGGGTCTATGCCCTGCCCGGCCTGTCGAACCTGTGGATGGTGCTGATCAAAGCGACGCCCTTGTTGTTCCTGCTGGGGGTCGAGGACATCGTCTATTGGGCGCGCGAGCTGGGCGCGGCGAAAACCCCGCGTTTCACCGAATACCCGCATCCAGACTGGCGGATGTGGTATTTCCTTGGGCTGCTGGTGTTCTATCTGGGCTTTACCCGCGTGTCCGAGATCGCCTTGGAACGGCTGATGAAACGCCTGTCGCACGGACAGGCCACCGCCGCCGGTGAAGCACAACGGAGGGCCCAGGCATGAGCTGCGTGCAGATCATCCAGGACTATGCCCTACGCTCGATTGGGATCGGCGAACGGCTGCTGCCCAAGACCGATTTCACCCTGTGCCACCAGGTCACGCTGATCGGGTCGGGCATGTTGTGGAACATCTATTTCGGGGTCCTGGCCCTGCTGGCCGGGTTCTTTCTGGCCAATGCGCTGGCCGTGGCCAAGAATTCGAACACTCGCTGGCTGCGTAAACCGGCCGAATGGTTCATCTTTGTGTTCCGCGGCTCGCCGCTGTTCGTTCAGTTCTTCTTTGGGTACTTCCTGTTTCTTTCGCTGAAAAAAGCGTTCCCGGTCTTTGCCCCCTTCACCGATGCCTGGCTGGGCGCGTTAGTGGTGCTGTTTTTCAACACCGCGGCCTATTCGGCCGAGATTTTCTATGGCGCGCTGCGCTCGGTCCCCAAGGGCGACATGGAGGCCGCGGATGCCTATGGGTTCAGCGGGTGGAAGAAATTCCGGCACATCACCTGGCCGACTACCCTGCGGCTGGCATGGCCCGCCTACACGAACGAGGCGATCTTTCTGTTTCACGCCACCGTGCTGGTGTTTTTCTCGGGCTTTCCGGCGTGGCGGCAAAAGGGCGACGCGCTGTACTATGCCAGCTATTTCGCCGAAAAGACTTTTAACCCCTTCGTCCCCTACCCGATCCTTGCGGGTTACTTCATCCTGCTGACGCTGATCATCGTTGGCATCTTTGGTCTGATCAATCACCGGCTGAACCGACACCTTCCGCAGCAACAACGGCGGAAAATTCGCTTGCGTCCACGCTTGATCCGGTAGTATCCATTATTTGATCAAATTATTCGGACGCAGGTAGGCTTGCTGCATACAGGCATGTTTACAGCCACTGTCCGAACTGCATAATTTGATCAAAATTTAACAATCAGGGACCAAGGGCATGGCCTCGGAACGTTTGAGATGCAAGAATCGCTTGCGTCCGGCTTGCGGGATCGGCCTCATCGAAACATGAAGATGAACAACTGGCTGAGAAAACACCCCGAGGTGCGCACCATCCGCGTGGCAGCGGCGGATCTGAACGGACAGGCGCGCGGCAAGCGCGTCCCCACGCGTTTCGCCGACAAAGTGGTCGAAGACGGCACGCGCTTTCCCATGTCCGTGCTGAACCTGGACATCTGGGGCGAGGACATCGAGGACAGCCCGCTGGTCTTTGACAGCGGGGATGCAGACGGCGTGCTGCGCCCGACCGAACGGGGCTTTATGCCCATGCCCTGGCTGGCGGCCCCCACCGCGTTGCTGCCGCTGTGGATGTATGATGACGACGGTCGACCCTATGACGGCGATCCGCGCCACGCGTTGCGCGCCATCGTGGAACGCTACAAGGCGATCGGCCTGACCCCTGTTGTTGCGATGGAAATGGAGTTTTTCCTGATCGACGATTCCGGGCGGGACCTGCGCATTCCGGTCAGCCCGCGTTCGGGCAAGCGGCGCAAAGGGGCCGAGACCCTGTCGATCCGCGCACTGGATGCCTTCGACAGCTTCTTCACCGACCTCTATGACGCCTGCGAAGAAATGGACATCCCCGCCGACACCGCGATTTCCGAGGCCGGTTTGGGTCAGTTCGAAATCAACCTGATGCATTGCGATGACGCCCTGCGCGCCGCTGATGACGCCTGGCTGTTCAAGATGCTGGTCAAGGGGCTGGCGCGCAGCCACGGATTTGCAGCGTCTTTCATGGCCAAACCCTATGAGGATTACGCCGGCTCTGGCCTGCACACCCATTTTTCGCTGATCGATCAGGACGGCAACAACGTCTTTGACGATGGCGGCGACAAGGGCACGCCGATGCTGCATCACGCGGTAGCAGGCTGTCTGCGGGCGATGCATGACAGCACGCTGATCTTTGCACCGCATTGGAACAGCTATGACCGGATGGTGCCCGGCGCGCATGCCCCCACCGGCATCAGCTGGGCCTATGAGAACCGCACGGCGGCAATCCGTGTGCCCTCGGGCAGTCACAAGGCGCGACGGCTGGAACACCGCGTGGCTGGCGGCGACGTGAACCCTTATCTGCTGCTGACAGCCATTCTGGGCGCGGCGCTGACCGGGATCGAGGACCAGCTGCCTCCGCCCGATCCGATCACCGGCAACGCCTATGCGCTGGACCTGCCGCGCATTCCCGACAAATGGGGCGCGGCCATCGACGCCTTCGAGAGCAGCGAACATATCAAGCGCATCTTCGCCCCCGAAATGATCCGCAATATCGTTCTGACCAAGCGCCAAGAACTGCACTATATGGACGAACTGACCCCCGAAGAACGGGTCGAAATCTATCTGGACACAGTCTAGATTTCCGCGGGCCGCACGCTCGTTTATCTGGTCCCCAATGGGGCCAGAATCCTGAAAAAATGGTGAATTATGAAACTCGGACTTCTTCAAACCGGCCACCTGCCGGACGAGATGTTGGAAACCACCGGTGACTACTCTGCCCTGTTCACCCGCCTGCTGGACGGGCACGGGTTCCAGTTCCATACGTGGAACGTCGTCGACAACGAGCTGCCGGACAGCCCGCAAGAGGCCGACGCATGGCTGATCACCGGCTCGAAACACGGGGTCTATGAGGATCACGCCTGGATCTCCCCGTTGGAAAAGCTGATCCGCCAGATCGTTGCCGCTGGCCTGCCCTTGGTCGGCATATGTTTTGGCCACCAGATCGTTGCCCAGGCTTTGGGCGGTAAGGTCGAGAAATTCCAGGGCGGCTGGGCCATTGGTCGGCACAGCTATGATCTGGACGGCACGCAGTTGCACCTGAACGCCTGGCATCAGGATCAGGTCGTCACCCGCCCCGAAGGTGCGCGGGTGCTGGCCAGCAACGACTTTTGCGAGAACGCCATGCTGGCATATGGCGATCACATCCTGACCATCCAGCCGCACCCTGAATTCACGGCCCAGGAAATCCAATCGTTGCTAGAGCAACGTGCGCCCGGCGTGGTACCGGAACCGCTGATCAAGGGCGCCACCGCCCAGCTGCCAAATCCGGTGGACAATCCATCGGTAAGCCTCAAAATGGCTTCGGTTCTGAAGGGAGAGAAAATATGAGCGACTGGATCAAATCTCTGCCTCAGGCAGCGCAGGACTATCTGGCTGAACACCGGCTGGACGAGGTGGAGTGCATCATTTCGGACCTGCCCGGCATTGCCCGCGGTAAGGCAGTGCCGGCCTCGAAGTTCGCGCGACAGAATTATTTCCACCTGCCGGACTCGATCTTCTATCAGACCATCACCGGGGATTGGGGCGAGGCCGCAGGCGAAGAAGGCTTTATCGAGCGCGACATGACGCTGAAACCGGACATGTCCACCTCGACCGCCGCACCTTGGACGGGTGACTGGACACTGCAGGTGATCCACGACGCCTTTGATCGAAACAACGCCCCCGTTTCCTTTGCACCGCGCAATGTGCTGAAACGCGTGGTCGAGCTGTATCGCAAGCAAGGCTGGGAACCCGTGGTGGCCCCGGAAATGGAATTCTATCTGGTCGCCCGGAACCTGGACCCGGCCAAGAAGATCGAACCGATGATGGGACGTTCAGGCCGTCCGGCGGCAGCACGTCAGGCCTATTCGATGTCTGCGGTGGACGAATTCGGCCCCGTGATCGACGATATCTATGATTTCGCCGAAGCCATGGGGCTGGAAATCGACGGCATCACCCAGGAAGGCGGTGCCGGCCAGTTAGAGATTAACCTTCTGCACGGCGATCCGGTCGCGCTGGCCGATCAGGTGTTTTACTTCAAACGATTGATCCGCGAAGCCGCGCTGCGCCACGATTGCTTTGCCACTTTCATGGCCAAACCGATCGCGGATGAACCCGGCAGCGCCATGCATATCCACCACTCGATCCTGAACATCGAGGACGGTACAAACGTCTTTTCTGGCCCGCAAGGCGGGGAAACGGATGCGTTTTTCCATTTTATCGCCGGGCTGCAGAACCACCTGCCCTCGGCCATGGCGATGCTGGCGCCCTATGTGAACTCGTACCGGCGTTACGTCCGCGATCACGCCGCCCCGATCAATCTGGAATGGGGGCGCGACAATCGAACAACGGGAATCCGCGTGCCGCTGTCCGGGCCGCAATCGCGCCGGGTGGAAAACCGCGTGGCGGGGATGGATTGCAACCCCTATCTGGGCATCGCGGCCTCGTTGGCGTGCGGATACCTGGGATTGATGGAGGGCAAACGGCCCGACAAGCAATTCAAGGGTGACGCCTATGATGGGCATGAAGACGTGCCGCGCGTGCTGGGTGATGCGCTGGACCTGTTCGACGGGGCCAAGGACCTGCACGAATTGCTGCACCCCGATTTCGCCCGTGTCTACTCGATCGTGAAACGCGCCGAGTACGACGAGTTTTTGCAAGTGATCAGCCCGTGGGAACGCGAGCACCTGCTGCTGAACGTGTGATCCGCAATTGATCCAATGGAGCCGCCCGTTCCGGGCGGCACAGGAAATCTCGCGCCCTTGGTGGGCGCTCGGGCTGGCGTCTGGACGAAAGGTTTTGAGATGAACTTGCTCTATGCGAATGACGTGCGCGGGCAGTACCCGGACAGCTGGTATGCCGCGACCGCTAACCCGATGCCGAAGTTCGATCTGTTAAAGGGTCGCACCAAGGCCGATGTTTGCGTAATTGGCGCGGGATATACCGGGCTGTCTGCGGCGCTACATCTGGCTGAGGCCGGGTTGGACGTGGTACTGCTTGAGGCACATCGCGTGGGTTTTGGCGCGTCAGGGCGCAATGGCGGGCAGCTGGGCAGCGGGCAGCGTCAGGATCAGGAGACGCTGGAAAAGATGGTCGGGCGTGATGACGCGCGGCATTTGTGGCGCCTTGGGGAAGAGGCCAAAGACCTGGTCAAGGACCTGGTGGCGCGACATCAGATCGACTGCCACCTGAAACCAGGTATTGCTTGGGCCAGCACCAACGCAGCAGATGCGCGGCATCTGCATGGCTATGCCGAGATGATGCAGCGCGACTATGGCTATGATCAGATCCGCCCGTTGGGGGCCGAAGAGTTTTCGCAGATTTGCCCCTCACCTGCCTACAAGGGTGGGCTTTTGGATGAAGGGGCTGCGCATTTGCATCCTTTGAACCTGTCGCTTGGTTTGTCCAGAGCGGCCGCCGAGGCCGGTGCGCGCATCCATGAAAACACCCATGTCCACGCGATCGCCGAAGGAGCGCCCAATATCGTGCGGACGGATCAGGGCCATGTCGAAGCAACCCATGTGATCCTGGCGTGCAATGGCTACTTAGGCGGGTTGAACCGCAAGGTGGCCGCGCGGGTGATGCCCATTAACAACTTCATCGCTGCGACCGAACCGCTGGGCGCTGATGCCGCTAAGGTTCTGACGCAGGACATCGCGGTAGCGGACGAAAACTTCGTCGTGAACTATTTTCGCCTTTCTCATGATGGCCGACTGCTGTTTGGCGGGGGCGAAAGCTATGGCGATCGTTTTCCCAAGGACATCGCCGCTAAGGTGCGCAAGCCGATGGCGCGGATCTATCCCCATCTCAAGGACGTGCGGATAGACTATGCCTGGGGCGGGACGCTGGGCATCACCATGAAGCGCCTGCCGTATGTTGCGCGCGTGGGTAAAACCGTTCTGTCGGCCTCGGGCTATTCAGGGCACGGGGTGGGCACGGCGACCCATGCGGGGATGCTGATGGCCCATGCCATTCAGGGTGACGCAGAAGGGTTTGATACCATGGCGAAAATCCCCACAATTCCCTTTCCTGGTGGGGCTGCGCTTCGCACGCCGCTGATGACACTTGCGATGACATGGTTTGCCATGCGTGACCGGCTGGGGATCTGACGGCACGGCCCGGCGCGCGCGAAATGACGCCGACGTCATAGGAATTTCATTTTGAGATCGGATGAAAGTCGTTTAGAAAATCTGAAAAGATAATTCAGGATTTCCGAAATGACACTGCCTCCGAACGTGTATGACGCCGAACCTATCCCCGCCTCTGCCCGCGACGAGATCGAGCGGCTTTTGCAATCGGGCGACCTGTTCCGCTATACCGCGCCGGAAAACGCGCCGGTGTCCCTGCTGGAAAAAGAATTCGCAGAGTTCATGGGCAGCAAATATGCGCTGGCGGTATCCAGCTGCTCGGCCGCGCTGTTCCTGTCGCTCAAGGCCTTGGGCTTGCCCCGCGGTGCGCGCGTGCTGATCCCGGCGTTCACCTTCGCCGCTGTGCCCTCGTCCATTGTGCATGCCGACTGCGTGCCGGTTCTGGCCGAGGTGGGCGAAAACTATCGCCTGGATATCGAGGATTTCGCGACCCGCCTGGATGACAATATCGACGCGGTGATCATCAGCCATATGCGCGGGCATACCTCGGATATGGACGCGATCATGGCCCTGTGCGCAAAGCGGGACATTCCTGTGATCGAAGACGCCGCTCATTCGCTGGGCACTACCTGGCACGGCAAGAAAATCGGCACCATCGGCAAGATCGGTTGCTTCTCGTTCCAAAGCTACAAGCTGCTGAACTCGGGCGAAGGCGGCATCATGATCACTGATGATCCTGACGTC